>NZ_JAQGPL010000001.1:832500-3232500 GCF_028826105.1 Paenibacillus humicola | reverse complement strand
TCCGGACGGTTTGCCAAACATCGGCTATTCGTCCGGACTCGCCTCCATAAACTCCAGGCGGTTGCCGAACGGGTCATCCGCATAGAACCGGCCGATGCCTTCGTCGGCCCTGGCGTCATCGTCCCGGACAGCGATGCCGCTGTCCGCCAAATGCTCCCGAAGCGCGTTTAAACCCCGGACGCGAAAGGCCGGATGTGCTTTAACGGCGGGCACGAAATTCTTTTGCACCCCGATGTGAACCTCGTGGGCGCCGCACCGGAACCAGACGCCGCCGCGTCCCCGCAGCGGTTCGGGCTTTGGGATTTCCGCCCGCCCATGCAGCTCCCTGTAAAACGCTCTGGCTCTCGCCTCTCAGCCTTCAGGCCCCGCCAATTGAACATGGTCGATCCCGGCAAACGAAAATGCCATGCCGTCGCCTCCTTTTTTATCTCGCGAGTTAAAACCCGGTTCCATTCCCATTATATCTTCCTTGCCGCCAAAATTAGCCTTATTTATCATATCTCGACAGCTTCTCCGGTGCTGTGTCAGTTGCGGAAAGAGGTGCCGGTTTTTGCCGGGTGATATGGTTTGTCCGCGCTGAACCATCATTTCTCATACCCGTTCGTTTAGATTGAATTATAGGATTGAAAGATATATATTATATGAAGTAGTTATATTTAGATATAATTAGACTAGAATTAGAGGAGCTAAGCTGTCGGTGTCGTATGGCTACGCACAGTTGAAAACAGGCAGCCGACTGATGCCGTCTGCGCCGTTTAGCGAAAGCAAAGCGATCTAACCGGAAATTCGGAGGGGAACTCATGTTTAAACGTGCAAAAGGCAGTATCTTATTGATCGCGTTTATCGCCGCAGCTCTCGCGTTCGCAGGCTGCGGAGCGAGCAATACGGGGGGCGGCGCGCTAACCGGGAATGCCGGCGGAGCGGGGAAAGCGCAAGGCTCAATCGCGGCGGGCGGGCCATCATCGAATGGCGCGGGCACGAACGAGACAAACGGGAAACCCGCGGAAACGGTGGAGCTGACCGTTTCGGCCGCGGCCAGCTTGACCGATGCGCTCAATGAAATCAAAACGGCCTACGAGGCCTCTCATGCCGGTATCCGTATCAACTTTAATTTCGGCGCGTCCGGCGCCCTGCAGCAGCAGATCGAACAAGGAGCGCCGGCGGACCTGTTCCTTTCGGCCGCAACGAAAAACATGAAGTCGCTGGTGGACAAGCAGCTCATCGATACGAACCATGAAACGAACTTGCTGAACAACGAGCTGGTCGTCGTCGTGCCGGCCGATGGGGCTGCGGCGATCGCAAACGAAGCGGATTTGACGAAGGCGAGTGTGCGGAAGATCGCGATCGGCATCCCGGAGAGCGTCCCAGCAGGCAATTATGCCGAGGAGTCGCTGATCAGCGCCAAGCTGTGGGAAACGCTGCAGAAGAAAACCGTTCAAGGCAAAGACGTCCGGCAGGTGCTGCAGTACGTCGAAACGGGGAATGCCGACGCCGGCTTCGTGTACAGGACGGACGCTTTGACATCTAAGAAGGTGAAGGTCGCCTTTTCCGTCGATCCGAAAAGCTACTCGCCGATCGAGTACCCGGCCGGGATCGTCAAAGCGACGAAGCACAGCAAGGAAGCCGAAGATTTCTACTCGTATCTCCAGTCGGATGACGCTCTAAACGTATTCGTCAAATACGGCTTTTCGATTCCGAAGTAACCGGCGTCTACAATGATGAACTGGAACGATTTTTGGTCCCCGGTCCGGCTGTCGCTCCAAATCGGCTTACTGTCGAGCATCGCGGCGCTTGTCGCGGGAACGGGCATTGCCTGGCTGTTGTCTCGCCGGGCATTCCGAGGAAAGCTGCTGGTGGAAACGGCGCTGATGCTGCCGCTTTTGCTGCCGCCGTCCGTCGTCGGCTTTCTGCTCCTCGTGCTGCTTGGCCGGCGAAGCTGGGCCGGGCGTTTCATTGAGTGGCTGTTTTCCGCGCCGATCGTGTTTACCTGGTGGGCGGCAGCCGTCGCCTCGTGCGTGGTCGCTTTTCCGCTCGTCTACCAGACGATGAAGACCGGCTTCGCTTCGGTCGACCGAAATCTGGAGGACGCGGCGCGGTCCATCGGGGCCGGCGAATGGCAGGTGTTCCGGCATGTTACCCTTCCGCTGACCTACCGGCCGCTCCTGACCGCGTATATTCTCGGCTTTGCGCGCGGCCTCGGCGAATTCGGCGCCACCCTGATGATAGCCGGCAACATCCCGGGCAAGACGCAAACGATTCCGACGGCGATTTATATCGCGGTCGATGCGGGGAATACGACGATGGCCTGGGCTTGGACGGGTTCGATCATCGTCATTTCGTTTCTGCTGCTGCTGGTCACCGGCCGCAAGTCGTAAACGGCTCATTGGCGATTCATCCGCGGCGGCAGATTTCAAGATGGCACTCAGGGCCATCTTTTTTCTTTTTTTGGGCCTCGAAAAAGGAATGGAAGGCGCGAATGCGAGTCATAGCCCGGCTCCCGCAGGTAGCTGATGAACATGCGGGATTATTTTTATTGATGTTCGCCGGAATACGCAGGACTTTGCCATGCCGTTTTCGAAAAGGAACAAGAGACGATTTCCAAGGCCGCTCTTTGACCTTGCAGGTGCAGGAGGCTGCGATGACCGCTCCGTTCATGCTTCGTTACGAATACCGCAAGAGCTCGCCGGCCAAGGCGCTGTGGCTGCAGTCGCACGATCATTTCGAAATTTTTTATTTCCACGAAGGGCAGGGCGATTATCTGATCGGGGATCAAATCCATGCCCTTCAGCCGGGAACGCTTATCATTATGCACGGGCTAACCCCGCATTCGCCAAGCAGCTTGGGCGAGCACCCGTACGTCCGCTCGCTCATTAATTTCGATCCGGCGTACGTCCGCACGGCGTCCCGGCAGCTGTTCGAGGTTCACGTGCTGGAGCCGTTCGAAAAGCTGTGCAACCATGCGGTCCGTCTGCAAAGCGGTCAGCAGAAGGAGATGGAGGAGCTGCTGGCCAAAATGAACGGGCTGTACGGCAGGGAGGGGGCCGCCGCCTATGACCGGTTCCGGCTTGCTTTTCTCGATGTGTTGTTATTCATCTGCGATGTGCTGCGGGAGCCCGTCAGACAGAACCGCGAGGAGCGGCAGCAGCCGCACGTTCGCGATGTCCTGTCGTACCTGGAGGAGCATTTCCGCGAGGACGTCACGCTCGAAAGGCTGGAAAACAGCCTCCACCTGAACCGTCATTATCTCGCCCGGACATTCAAGAAATGGACCGGCACGACGATTTTTCACTATTTGTACCGGAGGCGGGTCAATCAGGCGAAAATCGACTTCCTGCTCCAGCCGGACAAGACGGTGACGGATGTCTGCTTCCAGACCGGCTTCAAGAACGTTTCGCATTTCAGCCGCGTGTTTAAGGAGCACGAAGGCGTCGGCCCGGAGCAGTTCCGGCGAAGCATGATGCGGATGTCCGCCGGCGGTGCCGATAAAGTCAATCTCAGCAAAACGGCCGGCCCATTTTCATCAACGAGGCAGTAACGGGTCCCGCTCGCCGTTTGCTATGGTGGGAAAGAACGCGATTGCCTGACTGCAAAAGCCGTCTTAATCGTTGAAATGGTGAAGCGCATCGATTTGCAGACCTAAGTGAGGAAGAACCGATGGGCAGCAAGCGTGATCGTTACCGGGAGGAAGAAACGAAGGGCAGCAAGCGTTCTCGTCTCCGGCGAGTTCGCGCTTGAAGGCCGTCAAAGGAAAAGGTGTCCCGGGCCGCGGGCTGCAGCCTGCTTGGCGCCGCAACGAAAGGAGAGCCAATACGATGAGTGTTAAACTTGGCATGCGAATTCCGCCGAAGATCGGCGCGGAAGGGATCGAAAAGGCAGCGGTATGGGCGAAGGAAGCCGGACTCGACGTTCTCGACGTGCCGCGGCTTAATCCCGAGGTGAAGGAGGCGTGCGCAAAGGCCGGCATCGGGATCGGATCCGTCGACGCGGCGGGCGTAGGCCGTCTGCTGAGCCGTGACGAAAGGCGCCGCGCCGAAGCGGCCGCCTCCATCAAGGAGCAGATGACCGCGATGTCGCAGCAGGGCGGGAGCGTCATGTTCATGTGTCTCGTACCCGAGGACCCCGCGCTGCCGCGCAAGGAAGGGTTCGCCATCTGGAAGGAATCGTTCCCGGACGTCGTCCGGCATGCGGAAAGCTGCGGCGTTTACATCGCCATCGAAGGATGGCCGGGTCCGGCGCCGCATTACCCGACGCTCGGCTGCACGCCCGAAATGTGGCGCGCGATGTTCGAAGCGGTTCCGTCCAAGCACTTCGGTCTCAACTACGACCCGTCCCATCTGGTGCGGCTAGGCATTGATTATATGCGCGCCCTGGACGAATTCGGCGAGCGCGTGAACCACTGCCACGGCAAAGATACGTCGGTGATGGAAGAGGAGCTGTACGCTGTCGGCGTGCTGCCCGCGACGTTCGGCGAGAAATACGCTTTTTCGGAAGGCTCCTGGCGGTACACGGTTCCCGGGCGCGGCGACGTGGACTGGGGCAAGGTATCGGCAGGGCTGAGCCGGCTTGGCTACGACGGCGCAGTCAGCATCGAACTGGAGGATCACGATTACTGGGGCTCGCTCGAGGCGGAGCGACAAGGCATCATTGCCGCCGCCGAGCATCTGGCCCGTCATTTCCGCTGAGCGGCAAAACGGCCGTCCGCCAATCGATCGACGATTGCGCAGACGGCCGTTTTTTATTTTCCTTCGAAGCGGGCTTTAAATGTTTGCGCCATCCAGAGGCAGACGTCCCATAAATCGGCGACGGGCTGGTTCGTAAACGGCAGCGTGTGCAAATAGCCCGGCGGCCCGAATTCGGGCGTGAAGGTGACGAATTCGGCGCCGGCCTTCCGTTTCTCCTCCACGATCCGGTCCCACCAGCCGAGATGGCGGCTGAGCTCGCGGGAATATTCGGGGGCGCGCGGGTCCGGCACCTGCGGCCCTTCGGCATAACCGACCCGGCCATGAATGTGAAGGACGCGCGGGAACGCCGCCTCCAAATGCGCCTCCTGGTTGTCCAGCGTCGATTCGCAGACGCAGCACCAATGGCTGAAATCCGCCGTCAGCTTCATTCCCGGAACCTCGCGCAGGACGCGGGACGTATCCCACGGATTGAATAAGGCTCGTCCGCGATGCGTCTCATGGCCGACCGGAATGCCGAGCCCGCGTTCGATTTCCGCCGCTTTGCGGAAAAAAGCGACCTGCTCCTCGACAGGCATGCTGTCTGATACGCTGTGCGAGGTAATGCTGAGCGGCCGAAAATCCGCCGCCCGATTGACCTGCCGTTCGAAGGAGTCTAAGTGTTCATCGCCGGCCGTGAACACCATCGCGATATAATCGAAGCCGTACGACCGCAGCAGGTCGCGGAAACGCTGCTCATCCTCCGCCGCAGGCAGCGGCGCTTCAACCCCGTCGTAGCCCGCTGCGGCAATTCGTTCGAACTGGCTCTCGAGCGAGCCGTTCATGCCCCACAGCGCTTTAATCAGTTTCAATTTCATTGTCAAATCCTCCTTGTCCTGTATCATTCCGCCCCTTCCGGGCGGGCAGGCAGACGTCCAAATGAGAAGAAGTCCAATAGGCAACTTATACTTTCTTATATTTAAGTGCGGTCCGCCATGGAAAAAATCGAACGAATGATGGATAAATTTGATATGGAAAGGGTTCCGAAGGTGATAAAAATTAATGCCATTAATAGTATAGGTCATAAACGATCTGCGCAGCGTAGCAGCCGTGAACTTCGATACATCAGGGGATAGGAGGCCTGCGTAAGGGTTCGGCACACCGGCGGTGGAATGATTTCGGGCTTAACGTGATGTTTGCAGGACGAGTCGAAATTATAGACGGCGGCTTGTCGTTTACTGCCTGTCATCCAGGTCCCGCTCCCAAAAAGACCCGCTGCCGGGCAAGCTGCAGTCTGCAAAGCGGCTTCAACGAGCGGGAGGCGGTACGGCGTCGATTCGGCGCCGTTACTGTCGAGTTTCGCGCTTTCCCAGGAAATTGATCGCCGAATCATCGCAAGCTTGAAGGCGTTACCTTTTTGTAAATCTTCTTGTTCCGAAGCGTGCTAAAGTTGGTTTTGCCGAAATGAACGGCGTCATTTCAAACGGAATAGGAAGTGCAGCAGTATGAACAGCCTCCCCAAAGACAGCAAAAGCCGGCCGAAACCGCTCGGTGCGGGCAGCCATTGGTCAAAGGCGGTGCGATTTCAATTGCCCAAATCGAGAACGGCGGAGATGCAAGCGTCCGACCAGCCGTCTTCGGAACCGGAACGCCGGTATATGCCGGGGCTCGACGGGCTCAGAGCGCTCGCCGTGCTGGCCGTTATCTTCTATCATCTGAATTACGGCTGGGCGCCCGGTGGATTTCTCGGCGTGGCTGTCTTTTTCGTCCTGTCGGGCTACCTGATTACGGATTTGCTGGCGGCGGAATGGCGGGAGGCCGGGCGGATCGATTTGAAGCGCTTCTGGGTGCGCCGGTTTCGCCGGCTCGTGCCCGCGCTTGTCGTCCTTCTTGCGGCGGCCGCGGTTTGGGAGGCCGCATTCGAGCAGCCGGGGCTGACGGCTCTGATGCAAAATGCGTTGTCCGCGCTGCTGTACGTGAACAACTGGTGGCTCATTGTTCACCAGGTTTCTTACTTTGAGAGCTTCGGTCCGGCATCGCCGGTCGGCCACCTGTGGTCCTTGTCGGTAGAGGAGCAGTTTTACCTGCTGTGGCCGTTTCTGCTGTTGGCCGGGTTCCGCTTCATCCGCCGCCGCGGCCTGCTGCTGGCGGCAATTGTCCTGCTGGCCGCCGGGTCGGCTGTGCTGATGGCAGGGCTGTACCAGCCCGGTTCGGACCCCAGCCGCGTCTATTACGGAACGGATACCCGGGCTTTCGGGCTGCTCATCGGCGCGGCTCTTGCCGTCGTTTGGCCGAGCCGCAGGCTCGGCAGTACCGTTTCGGCCGGCGTCCGTAAGACGGTCGATGCGGTTGGGACGGCCGGCCTGCTCGCCGTGCTGCTGATGATGTGGCGGATCGACGAGTATAACGATTTTCTGTACCGAGGCGGCTTTGTAGTATTGTCTGTTTGTACGGCCGCAGCCGTCGCGGCGATCGCCCATCCGGCAAGCCGGCTTGGCGCGTTCATGTCGTGGAAGCCGCTTCGTTGGATCGGCGAACGTTCTTACGGCATTTATTTGTGGCATTATACCGTGATTGTGGCGACGAGCCCGGCCGTCAACACAAATGGCGTCAATGTGCCGCTCTCGCTGCTCCAAATTGCGGTCAGCTTCGGGCTGGCGGCACTGTCGTACCGGTATATTGAACGCCCGATTCGAAACGGCGCGTTAAAGGGGCTGCGGCGGCGAATGACGGCCGCCTGGAGGGGCGCCCGTCCCGCAGCGAAAGGAAAAATGACCTATGCATCCGCGCTCTGCCTGCTGATGATCTGCCTGATCGGCGCGGCTTGCAAGGATTCCACATCGCCGGCTCAAGCAGCTTCGAATCCGCAAACGCCGGTCATGTCCGGCGACGGGCAGCAAGCGGCCGGTGAGCCGGCAGCCCGGAACGGTCAGCCGGGTAGCGGCGAATTGCCGGCGCAATCGGACGCAGCCGACCAGCCGGGCGGCGGTGAAACGCCGGCGCAATCGGGCGGTGCCGGTCAGCCGGGCAGCGGTGCAACGCCGGCGCAATCAGGCGCTGCGGGCGCCAGCCCGGGCTCGGCCCAAGCGGGGACCGGTGCGCCCCGGCAAGGCAGAGACGGCGGGCCGAACCAAGGCGCGGCCGGTACCGGCGCCGCAGGCAAGCCTGCGGCCAAAGCGGGTGAAGGAGTTACGGCGATCGGCGATTCCGTGCTGCTCGGCGTATCCAAACAGCTGGAGAAGCGGCTTCCCGGTATCGTCGTCGATGCCAAAGTCGGGCGGCAAATGACTCAGGCAGCCGACGAACTGACCAGGCTGAAGGCGGAAGGGAAGCTGGGCAGCCGCGTCATTATCGAGCTTGGAACGAACGGGCCGTTCGCCAAAAAGCAGCTCGTCAAGCTGCTGGACGCGTTGAAAAGCGCCGATCGGGTGCTGCTCGTCAATACCCGCGTCCCCCGCAAATGGCAGGACGACGTGAATAAGTCGCTGAAGTCGGCAGCGGCGGATTATCCGAACGTAAAGCTGGTCGACTGGTACGCCGCGAGCAAGGGCCATGACGCGTTTTTTACCCGCGACGGGGTTCATCTGCAAACGGACGGCGCCAAGTTTTACGCCGCCATGCTGGCCGATGCGCTGCAGCAGGAATAGGCGAGCTGCGGCAGACGCGACGCTGCAGCATCTTGCAGCATTGCGGTGAAGCCGAACACCGCGGGCATACATCCGCGAAGTGCTAGACGCTGCGGTTCATATGCGGAACCGCCATGCCGCGAGTACGCTCGAGAGAGAGCCGAACCTCGACAATGACAAGACCAGGGAGCACGCTCCCTGCCTTGTCATTTTTGTTTCGAGCGTTCATCCACGATCCGCCTTTTATGGTATAATGTTGAACATTCGCAGTTTCTTCCGATGCGGTATACATTCAACAGGGAGCAAATGGAATGGGCATAGCGACAGTCGCTGCCGGACAATGTCCGATTTTATCGAAACCTCGGATACGAAATCACCGAGCGGCACGAGTATCCGGAAAAAACGGATGGCTGGTATACCATGCGCAAAACGCCGCTGTAGGACAAGCGAGAATTCGAACACATGCCGGCTAAGTGCCGAGAACAAGCCGCCGGCACCGACGTACTATTTAGCATTCGCCAATCGGCTCATGCCTTAGATTGGTCCCCACTCCGAGACGAGCTGAGCGGAGACAAAAAAAAGGGCCGCTCACGCGGCGCTCTCCTTGGCCCGGCTCAAGCAGCCTAAAGCAGGCATTTTCTCATTACGCATCCTTCGGCCGGTCGATCGCTTCGGCCATCGTTTTATCGGTCAAATGCGCGTAAATTTGTGTCGTTTCGGGCGAAGCGTGCCCGAGCTGCTCTTGCGTTTTGTACAGATCGTTGCGCAAATAGTAGTCGGTTGCGAACGAGTGGCGCAGCTTATGAACGGACAAATACGGTTTGCCGAAGCGCCTGGCGTATTTGACGACCATTTCCTGCACGGCCCGTTTGGTCATGCGCGTGCCTTCCTTTTTCCCGTTGGCCAGCGCAAGGAAAAGGGCCTTTTCCCGCTTCGGGGCTTTGTAGCGCGATTCCCGCTCGGACAGGTACCGCTGCAGCTCAAACACCGCCTCCTGACGAAAATAAACCGGCGTCTTGAACGTGTCGTCGTTGCTGCCCTTCCGGTATACGTATACGAGTCTTTTTTTCAGATCGACATCGTCGACGTTCATGTTCACGAGCTCCGACACGCGCAGCCCCGAGTTGAGGATAAGGCTGATGATGCACGTGTCCCGTACGCGATTGTGCATATAAGCGTACGCCGCCTGCTTGTTGCCTTCGATTTCCGTGCCGTAATCTTCGTTTATGTAACGAATGAATTCGTCGATTTCCTGCTCCTGCAGCAGCTTGCCCTCGAGCTTGGCGGCCGTATCCTTCGGCTTGTGCGTCCGCTTGATCGACACCTTCGCCATCACGTTGCGCTTCAGCAGCGGATAAAAGTTGTCATCCTCGGCGATTTGGCTCAAATAATGAAACAGCGAGCGGAGGGAAGAGAGCTTCCGCGAAATTGTCGTTTTGTTGTTCGCGTGGTCCGGATGGACGGTAAGAAACATTTTATAGTTGTCGATGCTGTCCATATGCAGCCTCTCCAGCTCCTCGAGCCGGATGTCCCGCATCGCCGGCCCTTCGGCCAGTCCTTCCGCCAGCATCCAGGAAAAAAACGTCTCATAGTCCCGCACGTATTCGAGCAGGGAAGAAGGGGACAGATCGGGCAGCTTATATTGAATAAATTTCTCGACGTACCAGGGCATCGAGGGCGTCCGCCGGTCCAGCTCCTGCCGGTCCTTCACCTTGATGATGTTCACGCTAAAATCACCTCGCAGTCGTTGACGTTCGAACCGATCGTCTGTCGTTTTATTTTACCCGAGCGGGCCGGGGATGTAAATCGCCGCATGGAACGTTTGTTCTTGTGGCCGGACAAAACTGTGCTAAAATGGGAAGAAGCTGAAATACATATCCTAATGACGGAGGCGGAACAGGGATGACCTACAACGGAAAAACAGTACTGATAACGGGGGCGGCCGGCGGGATCGGCTCCCGTTTGTCGCAGGCGTATGCCGCCGAAGGCGCGGACGTCGTGCTCACCGACCTGGAATCGTCCGGCGGTTCGGCGCTGGCGCAGCGGATTGCGGCCGGCGGCGGTTCGGCGCGGTTTATTGCGGCTGATTTGACCGATCCGCAGCAGATCGAAAAGCTGTTCCAAACGATCGATTCGCTGCATGGCGGAGTCGATATTCTCATTAACAATGCCGGGAAAGGCATTTGGAAATCGCCGCTCGAGCTGTCCGTGGAGGAATGGGATCAGGTGCTCAATCTCAATTTGCGGGGGACGTTCCTGTGCTCGCGGGAAGCCGCGAAGCGGATGAAAGCGCGAGGCGGCGGACGCATCGTCAATATCGCTTCGACCCGCGCGTTCATGTCCGAGCCTTTCGGCGAGGCGTACGGCGCTTCGAAAGGCGGCATCGTCGCTTTGACGCACGCGCTCGCCGCATCGCTCGGCGGATTCGGCATCACCGTGAACAGCATCAACCCGGGCTGGATCGAAACCGGCGATTACGAAGCGCTCCGGAAGGCCGATCACGAGCAGCATCCTGCGGGCCGCGTCGGCCGCCCCGAAGATATTGCCCGGGCGTGTCTCTATTTGACGGCGCCGGGCAACGATTTTGTGACCGGTACGAACGTGACGGTCGATGGCGGCATGACCCGCAAAATGATCTACGAGCCGTAAGCGGCGCCCCGGCATGCCGTCACTGGCGCGATCATGAAACCCGGCGCAGTGGCGACCATACCCGGGCAGACAGATCCAACGGATAATCGAACGTTATCGCACTAAAATTTAATGAGGCAAATCTTTAATGGCATGAAGGATCGGAGGCGACGTTCGTTTATGGGGCGGGAAACGAGAAGCAATTCCGTGCATCATTACCGCAGTCTGCTGCAGCGCTACCTGCTCCCGCAGCGGAAGGCGCTGATCGGACTCGGCATCCTGCTGTTTGTTTCGATCGGCATGCAGCTGATCAATCCGCAAATTATCCGCTATTTTATCGATTCCGCCCAGTCCGGGGGGAATTTGACGCCGCTAGCTGCGGCAACCGGGCTGTTCATCGGATTTTCGCTGATCCAGCAGGTACTTTCGGTCGCGGCGGCTTACGCCGGCGAAAATATCGGCTGGAAAACGACGAACGAGCTGCGCAGCGATCTGGCCGCCCACTGCCTGTCGCTCGACATGACGTTTCATAAAGCGCATACGTCGGGCGCGATTATTGAACGGGTGGATGGCGACGTCAATGCGCTCGCGAATTTTTTCTCCAGCATGATCGTCCAGCTGCTCGGCAACCTGCTGCTCATGGTCGGGATCGTCGTGCTGCTGTTTCGCGAGAACTGGATCATCGGCACGGCGATGGCGGGCTTCGTGGCGCTTGCCGTTTTTCTTATCCAGTGGGTTCGCCGGTTCGCCGTTCCCGTCTGGTCGCAGTGGCGACAAGCGAACGCCGACTTTTACGGCTTTATCGGCGAGCAGCTCGACGGCACCGAAGATATCCGGGCGAACGGCGCTTCGGGCTTCGTCATGGGCCGGTTCTTCGACATGCTGCGCCGCATGCTGCCGCTGCGGGTCAGGGCCTTCCTCGGCTTCGCGGCGATGTGGAACACATCGATTCTCGTCTTTGCGGTCGGCAATGCGCTGGCGTTTGCGATCAGTGCGTATTTGTGGCGAAAAGGAGCGGTTTCGATCGGAACGGTGTACCTGATCTTCTACTATACGGAGCTGCTCTCCGCGCCAATCGAGAAAATCCGTACGCAAATCGAGGATCTGCAAAAGGCGGACGCCAGCATCTCGCGCATCCGGCAGCTGTTCGCGACGACCGCGCGCGTTGCGGACGGGCCAGGGACGGCGCTGCCTGCCGGTCCGCTTGCCGTCCGGTTCGACGGGGTATCGTTCGGCTATGACGACGATGAAATGACGCTGCAGCGGCTTTCGCTGAATTTGGCGCCGGGCGAGGTGCTCGGGCTGCTTGGCAGGACCGGAAGCGGCAAAACGACGCTTGCCCGCCTGCTGCTTCGTTTCTATGACCCGCAGCTTGGCTCCATCGAGCTTGGCGGAACGGACATCCGCCAGTGCAAGCTGAAGGAGCTGCGCTCGCGGGTGGCGATGGTGACGCAAAACATCGAAATTGTTCAAGGATCCGTGCGCGACAATTTGACCTTCTACGACGATTCCGTCCCGGACGACCGCATCGTCCGGGTGCTGGAGGAGCTTGGCCTCGGCGAGTGGCTGGCGTCGCAGCCCGACGGCCTCGATACGGAGCTCGCATCGGGAGGCGGCAGCCTGTCGGCCGGCGAGGCGCAGCTGCTTGCGTTCGCCCGCGTATTTCTGGCCGATCCGGGGCTCGTGATCATGGACGAAGCGTCCTCGCGGCTCGACCCGCTGACGGAGCAGCGGATCGAGCAGGCGGTCGGCAAGCTGCTTGCCGGCCGTTCCTGCATCATGATCGCGCACCGGCTGGCAACGGTACAGCGAGCCGATTCGATCGTCATCCTGGAGGATGGACGAATCATCGAATCCGGCAAACGCGAACGGCTTGCCCGCGATCCGCACTCCGTTTTCTCCCGCATGCTTGCAACCGGTCTCGAGGAGGTGCTGGCGTGAACCCGTTTCGTTTTCTATGGCGGATGATCCGCTTCAGGCCGGGACTGTACGGCATCAATGCTTTCGCCTGGGTGATGATCGCGCTCGCCCCCGTCGTTCCGGGCCTGCTGACGAAACAGTTTTTCGATTCGCTGACGGGGAGCTCGACGCTCGGCTTCGGAACCGGGAGCATCGTCGCCCTGCTGATTGGAGCGGCGGTCGGCCGGGTAGCGCTCATTGTGTTCGGCTTTATTACGGACGTTCATTTCCGTTTCCGGATGGGCATGCTCGTTCGCCGCAATTTGCTGGAGCATGTGCTTGGGCAGCCGGGCGCGAGGGCGATCCCGTGCTCGCCGGGCGAAGCGATCAGCTACTTCCGGGACGATGTCGATCAATGCGAGGAAGCGGCGAGCTGGTCGGTCGATACGCTCGGCATGGTGTGCTTTGCCGCGGTTTCGAGCTTCATTCTGGTGCGCATCGACGCGCAGATGACGCTGCTCGTGTTTTTGCCGCTTGTGCTCGTCGTGACGGCGGCGCAGCTGGCCACGTCGCGGCTGCAGAAGTACCGGGCGGCGAGCCGCGAGGCGACGGCGCGCGTCACCGGGGCGATCAGCGAAATGTTCGCGAATGTGCAGGCAATCCAGGTGGCTGGAGCGGAGGCGAGAGTCATCGACCGGTTCAAACGATTCAGCGAAGACCGGCGGAAAACGATGCTGAAGGACCGACTGATGGGGGATGCGCTGACGTCCGTATTTGCCAACTCGGTCAATCTCGGGACGGGGCTGATCCTGCTGCTGGCCGGCCAGAAAATGCGCAGCGGCGCCTTCACGGTCGGTGATTTCTCCCTGTTCGTGTATTATCTGACCTTCGTGACTCAATTTATTACGAACGCGGGGCGGTTTATGGCCTATTTCAAGCAGATGGGCGTCTCGCTCGTCCGGCTTGCCGAGCTGCTTCAGGGAGCGTCGCCGGATAAGCTGACCCGGTTTGCGGCACTTCCGTTGAAGAAAGGCGGGCGCGGACAAAATGCCGCAGAAGCGTCTCGCGCCGTTTCCTCCGCAGCAGGCGAGTGGCTTGATACGCTGGAGGCCGAAGGACTCACCTATCGTTTTCCCGAAACGGGGCGCGGCATCAGCGGGATCAATTTGCGGCTGGAAAAAGGGTCGTTCACCGTCGTTACGGGGATGATCGGCTCCGGCAAAACGACGCTCGTCCGCACGCTGCTCGGCCTGCTGCCGAAGGACGGCGGCACGATCAGGTGGAACGGGAGCCTCGTGGAGGATCCCGCCTCCTTTTTCGTCCCGCCGAGAAGCGCGTATACGGCGCAGGTGCCGCGTCTTTACAGCGACACGCTGCGGAACAATATTTTGCTCGGTCTTGGCGGCGGAGACGACAGCCGGCTCCAGCTCGCCATTCATTCCGCGGTGATGGAGGACGACATCGTTCGGCTCCGGGACGGCCTCGAAACGATGATCGGCCCGCGGGGCGTCAAACTGTCGGGCGGGCAGGCGCAGCGGACGGCGGCGGCACGGATGCTGGTCCGGGATGCCGAGCTTTACGTGTTCGACGACTTGTCGAGCGCGCTTGACGTCGAGACGGAGCGGAAGCTTTGGGAGCGGCTGTTCCGGGAACGCGGCGGCGCAGCCTGCCTCGTCGTATCCCACCGCAAGGCGGCGCTCATGCACGCCGATCATATTATCGTAATGAACAACGGCCGGATTGAAGCGGAAGGTTCCGCGGAACGGCTGCTCGCAGTCAGCCCGTCGTTCCGTAAGCTTTGGCACGGAGAGAACGAAACGGCAGGTTAACGAAAAAGCTCGCCTATCGAAACGTAACGGGGCCGCCCGGCTGCTAAGCCGGGACGGCCCTGATTTTATTTTCACAGGGAAGAACGATTACCTTCATGCCGGGAGGGAATACAGGAATATTTGCGATTTGTTGTGACACAATACAAGAGGTGTGAATCGCTGCTTAGCTGAAGTTCACAAAACAGGGAACAGATTCCAGGAAAAAGAACGGGAGCTCGACCAAGCGTTCTCCTGGAAGACACTTACGGTGAAAGTTGCTTGCAATGAACCCCATTTGTTGAGGAGGAATTAGAAAAATGCCAGCCCAATACGGTGCGCATGAAGTCATGGAAGTTCACGAGGTGCTCAGCTGCGAAATCGACGCGATCAACAATTTCCAATTGTATCGTCCGCACGTGAAGGACCAGCAGCTCGCGCATATGCTCGAGCATCAGCTGCAATTTATGATGAACGGCTATCAGTCCTTCGTTCAAATGCTGAACGGTCAAGGCATGGCTCAAGCCGTACCGTACCGCGCGCCGAAGAACGCAAACCCGGTGTACGGCCTGCGCCAGCCGGGTCCGGTTGCGCCGAATACGTCGGCAGAGCAAATCGACGACCGCGATATTGCTTGCGGGATGCTGGGAGCCCACAAATCGGCTGCTGCGAAGAAAATGATGGCCGCACTGGAATGCGCCGACCCGCAAATCCGCGGCATGGTTCAGCAGTCGGCCAACAACTGCGCCGAGCTGGCTTATGAAACGTGGCAGTACATGAACCAAAAAGGCTATTACCAAGTGCCGACGATGAAGGAAGTCACGACCCAAACGATGCTGAATGCATACGCAGCTCCCGGGATGGAAGCTCAAGCGATGCCGTCCATGCCGATGCAGCAGCAGCAAAGCGGACTTGCCTTTTCGCTGCAGCAGCAAGGCACGCTTGCTTCTCCGATGCCGGTCGCGCAAACGAATATGACCCTGCCGACCATGGCGGCTCCGGTTCATCAAACGGGCATGCCTCAATAAGGCATCCCTGATCAAATGTCGGCTTTCAATCGAAGGACCCGCGCGGGATGCGACGGGTCTTTCGCCTTGAGCCCGAGAGGGTGTACGCCGCCTTGCCTGGGGAGGCCGCCACAGCGATTTTGCGGTTATCAATCCAGCGGGATTTTCACAAGTTTGCTCCTTTATCGGCCGATTCCGGTTCCGTTTCCGTCAATAGCCCTCGAAAAGGGCGGCGGACGGACGCAGGTTTTCGTCATGCCAGGATTTGGTGTATCATAAGGACTAGAACTGCGATCAGGAGGGATAGCCAATGACGGCGAATGAACATCAAGAGGGACGCGAGGAGCTGGCGACGTTTGCGGGAGGATGCTTCTGGTGCATGGTGAAGCCGTTCGACGAGCTGCCGGGAATCATAAAGGTCGTATCCGGCTATACGGGCGGCCATACGGAAAATCCGACCTACGAGGAGGTTTGCTCCGAAACGACCGGCCATGCCGAAGCGGTGCAGATTACGTTCGATCCCGGCTTGTTCCCGTATGAGAAGCTGCTCGGGCTGTTTTGGCAGCAGATCGATCCGACCGACGCCGGAGGGCAATTTCACGACCGGGGCTCGTCGTACCGGACCGCCATCTTCTACCACAACGAGGAGCAGCGGAAACAAGCGGAAGCATCCAAACGGGAGCTTGAACGCAGCGGCCGGTTCAACAAACCGATCGTAACCGAGATCGTGCCGGCGGGTCCCTTTTATCCGGCGGAGGACTATCACCAGGATTATCATAAAACGCATCCGTTCCGCTATAAAATGTACCGGACCGGCTCGGGCCGCGACGCCTTTATCCAATCGCACTGGAATACGGAGAAGGACAAGTCAAAGCTCCGCGGCAGGCTGACGGAGCTCCAATTCGACGTGACGCAGAACAGTGCGACGGAGCCGCCGTTCCGCAATGAATTTTGGGACAATCACCGGGAGGGGCTGTATGTCGACATCGTTTCCGGCGAACCGCTGTTCAGCTCGCGGGACAAGTTCGATTCGGGGTGCGGCTGGCCGAGCTTTACAAAGCCGGTGCATGAGGGTCAGGTGACCAAGCAGGGCGATTACAGCCACGGCATGGTCCGTACGGAGGTGCGAAGCCGGCAGGCGGACTCCCATCTCGGCCACATCTTCAACGACGGTCCGAAGCCCGGCGGACTCAGGTACTGCATCAACTCCGCGGCGCTTCGCTTTATTCCCGTCGAACGACTGGACGAAGAAGGCTACGGGAAATTTAAATCTCTGTTTGAATAAATCCCATGTAAAAGTTGCATCGACGGCTTTTGCCAGGCGTGGACGGGCCGCCGCAGCCGCGTCCGTCTTGACCGTTTGACCGGGTACGGATGTGCGTCCTGCCGCTAATAACCCTTGGCCTCTTTAGCCGCATGCCAAAAAATAAACCGGCCCGCCATCGCTTACCGATGAAGGCCGGTTTTTCCGTTAAAAATCGATATCCGCCTTTTGCAGCGCCGGATTCGCCTTGCGCGTCTTTACCGTCTGTTCCATCAGGCCCAGCAGCCGGTAGACCGTATCGGCCAGCAGGATGCCTGCGACGGCATCCATAATGGCATGCTGCTTGATGAACACCGTTGACAAAATAATGATCGAAGACATGCCGTAGATCAGCGTCTGGTTGCGCTTGTTTTTGAAGGAACTGGAATACAGAGCCTTCATCACCAAATAGCTGGAGAAGCAGTGAATGCTTGGAAAACAGTTAAAGGGGGCATCGTGGCCGTAAATGTAATCGAGCAGCCTCGAAATCGGATCCGTACCGTCGACATAGGGCCGGGGAACGGTCGTTTGAAACACCATGTAGATCGAATAGCATATCAATGCACAAATCGTGTAGGTGAGCAGGGTACGCGCGTATACCTTTCGATCTTTCATGAAAAAATAGATCAGGCAAATATAAATATAAAAAATCCATACGGAATAGGGCAGTACGAACGCTTTTACGACCGGAATGATCCGGTCCAGATCCGTCACCAGACTGTAAACCTGATTGGCCGGATGGTTTACCTGCGCGTACAACCACCCCAGAACCGGGAAAATCAGCATGCCGAGCAGCGGTTTATATCGGTTCCAGGCCGCAGCGATATTCGGTTTGGTCATCGATAAACGCTTCACCGGTGCATCCTCCTCTCCCCCAAAAGGACTACTCCGTATCCCGGTTAGAAATACGCGAGTGCTATGATAAAATATCGCCGCCGAATTTGCAATCGGAAAAAACGGCTGAATCGGCCAGCAAACCCGCAAATCGCTGAGTTTAGGTTGCCATAAGCCGCAAGATCGCCTGTTGTCGATTTTCGAACTTGTCTGTCGACGATCACAGTTATTAAACGAGCCTGACCTTGAAAAGGTTCTATTCAAAACCTATATACCCGTTGTAAACTTGTACATATCGGAATTTTAGAGAAAAGAGGAGCAGGAGATGGAGCTGACATTCGAACCGTTTCGCATGGAGCATCTGAAAGGAGTACGCGGCATTTACAACGATTACGTCGTGAATACGACCGTAACGTTCGATCTGGAGGCAGTGTCGGCGGAGGAGATGAAGTCGAATATCGTCAATCCCGACCCGAGATTCAAAACGTTTGTCATTCTCGATCGGGGAGAGCTTATCGGCTACATCCTGCTGACGCAATACAAGAAAAAGCGGGCCTACGATATTTGTGCCGAAGTGACCATCTATTTAAAGGCGGAGACGACCGGGCAGGGGATCGGCTTCCGGGCGCTGCAGTTTATCGAGTCGTATGCGGTGCAGAACGGCTTTCAGGTGCTGATCGCGACCATCTGCTCGGAGAACGACCGGAGCATCCGGCTGTTTGAGCGGAACGGATACGAGCAGTGCGCCTACTTCCGGGGGGTCGGGTATAAGTTCGGACGAAAGCTGGACATCGTGTGCTTTCAGAAGCAGCTCGGCTGAGCGCCAGCCTGCTGCGAAAAGGAAAAACGAAAGGAGCAGGCCTGCCGATCGGCAGAAGCCCGCTCCTTTTTGCTTGGCGGTCGAGGTTTAATTGAGGACGGCCGTCATATGCTCGGTCGTGATCGACCAGTGGGATGCACTCCACACTTTTTCCTTGTTTTTGATCAAAATGATTTGCGGGGATTCGTGCTTCACGGCCGTATCCTCGGCAATTTTGTTCGATACCGGGCGGGACTCGATTACCTTTACCAGCACATAGTCGGTATCGGCGGCTGGATTTTCCTGCAAATAGGCGTTGAATTCGTTCAGCGCGTTCGCGCTGACCGGGCACGTCGTGCTGTGCTTGAAAATGACCAGCTGCTTGTTCGCCGACTCGGAATAAGCGGATTCCCAATCCGCCAGCGATTCGATTTCGCGGTATTGCTTCATAGGGCAGGAGCTCCTTTCAAAAATACGATGGATGAATATGGACCGGTGGCTTCATTATAACCATTCGATTTTTCGGATACAAGCTCGATCATGAGAGAATCCTAATGATACGTCCCCCTTTAATCCGACGTTTCGTGCGAACTGTAGGAATGAGGGGGCGAAACATCACGATGGAATCGAAACGCTGTTTGTTTTGCGATCGGCTCGTGCCGATCAAACCGAACGACGATTACGACTGGTATATCGGCTGCTTCTGCGCGCCGGGCAGCGGTTATGCGCTCCGAAAAGACAGCTATGAAACGTACAAGTCCGTTTCCTACCAGACAAAACGGGCGCTGTTCCCGCTTATTTCCGGTTATATCCGCGAGCTGACCGACTGCGGCGAAACCGTCGCCTTGGCGGACGAGGATTTGGCGGCAATCGGCAAATCGCCCCGTATACCGGCAACGATCGACGCGAAGGGCGAGCGGCTGCTGCAGTTTTTGCACCGGCATTCGGACGGTCCGGGGGAGCCGGTCATCCTTCATCAGCTTACGGAAAGCTATAATTTGACTTATTCCCCGAATCTCCAGGAGCTCATTTATATTATTGAGAAGCTGAAGGATGAAGAAATGCTGGAGCGGACGGGCTCGACGTTTAAACTGACGGAGACGGGCTGGAAGACGGCGGTGGCGCTGGCCGGAGGCAAGCGGCTGAAGCCGTGCTGCGTCTTCGTGCCGGAGGAGGAGCAGCTGCGTTACGAGTGGCAGGCGAACATTTTTCCGAAGCTGGAGCAGTGCGGGTATATGCCGCAGTTCGTATCCGGCGAAGATGGCACGGACAGCGAAACGCTGCTGCGTCAGCTCGCGGAAAGCAAGCTGCTGGTCGCCGATTTGTCGGACCCGTCGCCGGAAATGTACGTTTCGGCAGGCTATGCGCTCGGTCTGCAGCTGCGCGTGCTCTGGACGGCCAAACGAAGCGAAGCCGGTAAAATGGCGGTGCGGCTGGAATCGATCAGACCGCTCTTGTACGAGGAAACGGAAGAGCTGGCGGAGCTGCTGCAGCAGCGGCTGAAGTCTCGTTAACCTTGTGCCGGCGGCAGGTCTCCTTGCGGAAAGCTCCCGTACTGGTGTATCATTTGTACAGGTTTGAAGGGAGGGACAACGCATGGGAGTGCCGGCAGGTGTATGGATTTGTGCGATAATCATTGCCATTGCGGTCACGTGGCTTACGCTTTGGGTGACGAAAAAAGCGTACTCGAAAAAATGGGAAGATTCCGAATAACTAGACAATACGAATCAGCCGGTATTTAACGCTGCCGTTTGAACGGCAGGCGGACGCTCAAGGCGCGTCGACAGACGGGCCTTTCATTTTCAACCAGATATCTTAAAATTTAACCTTTTCTTTTTGCGGCGGTTGGTTTATAATAACCTTCGAGCGGTAATATCTCAAATTTGAGAAACATAATTTGGAGGGAAAGAAAATGGAGAAAACATTTTTCGAATCTATAGTGAACCGGCGCACCTATTACGGAATCGGCAAAGAATCGACGATATCCGACGAACGCATCATGGAGGTTGTGAAGCAGGCGGTGAAGCATACCCCGTCCGCCTTCAACTCGCAAAGCGCCCGCGTCGTCGTGCTGTTGAACGAGGAGCATAACAAGCTGTGGGATTTGACGACATCCATTCTGAAGTCGATCGTTCCCGAAGACCAGTTCGAATCGACGGCTCAGCGCATGAGCGGATTCCGGAGCGGATACGGCACCGTGCTGTTCTTCGAGGATCAGACGGTCGTCGAATCGCTTCAGGCGCAGTTACCGACCTACCAGGACCGGTTCCCGATCTGGTCGCAGCAGTCTTCGGGCATGCTGCAATATGTGATTTGGACGGCATTGGAGAACGAAGGGCTCGGCGCATCGCTGCAGCATTACAATCCGCTGATCGACGAGCGGGTGAAAGCCGATTGGAAGCTCCCCGAAACGTGGCAGCTCGTAGCGCAAATGCCGTTCGGCAAGCCGACGGCACCAGCGGGAGAGAAGCAGTTCCAGCCGCTTGAAGACCGCATTAAGCTGTTTAAATAAACCGCTAAAGAACAAACCGGCAAGCAGCCGGTAAACCTATCATTACCGGTATGAACCGGCCGCAGCTGCGGCCGGTTTTTTGACATAATAGCATAAAATCCGCCGCGGACGGCGGGAGCCATTTCTTTCTGATCACGCAGGAAAGTATGAATGTTCGGCTCGCTTATTTTATACATCTAAGGGAGGAAGCCTGATGCTCCGCCGGGAAGGCACATTGTTCGTGCGTCGAAAGCCAGGCCGGATAATTACGGTGTCAATTGCAACAATAAGAGCAGCCGGCTTATCCGAACCTTTTATTCCAAATCCAGGAAGGAGGCTTGCAGCAGCGCGAAGCAGTAATTCAGCCGAGGCTCGGCGGCTTGAATTCAGGGACGGCCATGGACGGAACGGTCGGAGTCGTGAAGGAGAACGTTTATGCGACGAAGGAGGGACTTAGCATTGCGAAAGAAGCTGATGCTGTATTTCGGACTGATCGGTACGATGCTGTTTGCTGCGACCGCGGCGGCCGACGATTCGGACATCGTGCCGATCGATTCGCTGAAGCCGGCGATCAAGATGGAGAAGCCGGTTCTGACCGGCACCGGCGGTCCGCTTCTGCTCAGCGATTCGCCCGAATCGCCCAAGACGGAGGGTGCGTATTACCGCGACAATGTCAGCGGATCGTTTCGGGTCTTTTGGCATCATCAGAATATGTCGGGACAGCCGATGACGATATCGGTGGCCGTCACGAATAATACAGGCGCGCCGGTCATGCTTTTCTCGAACGGAATCGGCATCGGAACGAACTATTATCCCGATGTGGCCGGCCAGGATTCCCTGACCGCGTTTATGAAAAATCGGGCGGCGCAGAAGCTCGAGGCCGTGCTGAATCCGGGCGACAGCTACTTCCTGGATACGGTGACCGCCGATACGTATACGACGAGCGGTATTGCGCAGTTTGACGCCGTTTCGCTGCAAGGCCACCGCGATGCCGCCGTGACGGTGACGACGCTCGGTTACCGGACGGCAAAGCCGGAACGGCCGGACCAGATGCCTATTTTGCCGGGCGACGTACATGTGCGCGGCACGTTCCCCCATTCCGACCGCGCGGGGACGCTCCAGTACAATACGTCCTCGGCCAATGCGCTTATCCGGATCTCGTCGTCGGCTTCCGGCCCGTACAGCGATTCGATGCCGGGAGAGTACGAGGAGGGGTATGATGCGGTGGACGGCGGAACGGTCGTTAATAACGGGAACTACGGCGTCTTGTATAATCTGAGCGTCGTCATCAATAACGAAGAGGACGCCAAGCGGCGAATCGAAGTATACGACAACCCGTCCGGAGGCGGGGGCCATTATGTCGTCGGGTGGGGAAAGGACCTGGAGGAATCGCAATATTTGAATTATCTATATGCCTGGAAGGTCGCCGATTTCAACGTGAACAAAAAAGGGAAAACGGTCGAAGCGCAGCTCAGCTTAACGGGCGGCGCCGCAGGGCCGCAGGTGCTCTATTTTACGAACAGCGCACTGCAGTAAATTGATCGCGCGCTTCCGGGCGCAGACCGTCCGGAGGCCGCTTGCTTAGGGCAGGACCTTCACGGCTCCGACGGTTCCGTCCGTTCCCGGCAATCTATTTTCCACTTGAAAATGCGCTCGAATCCGTGTATCATATAAAAGCTGTCGCAAAATAGATTGACAGTAGGTCATGGAGAGATACCCAAGCGGCTCAAGGGGACCCTCTGCTAAGGGGTTAGACTGCGCAAGCGGTGCGAGGGTTCGAATCCCTCTCTCTCCGCCATTTTGAATGGCATGACCAAATCGCCTTGCAGGGGCGATGGCACTCGAGTTCAAAGTACACCGTCCATATACCGGCAACCGAAACCGTGGAGACACGGTTTTTTTTGTTGCGTCGAGGCAGCCGGACGGCTGTATCTTACGGCGGGGAAGATGGCACTCGACGGAACAAGCGGCGGCGCATATGCCGCGGCTTTGTGCCGCGTTCAAGAAGGTGCGGCCCTTGCATATATAAGGAAGGAGAACGCGGCGGCACCGCGAATGTCTTATAGGAATGTTCAAATCCGCACCTGGAGAGGAGTCATGCCGATGAATAATACCCGCGACACCTTGAAGCCGGAAACGGCCGCTTATTTGGCCCGTATCGGGTACGACGGTCCGATGGATGGAAGCGCCGCCGCGCTGGCCGGACTGCAGGACGCGCATCTTCATGCGGTCCCTTACGAAAATTTCGATTTGCTGCCGGACAGGCGGGTGCCGCTTTCCCTGGAGATCGGCAAGCTGTATGACAAAATCGTCGTTCGACGCCGCGGCGGCTACTGCTTCGAGCTGAACGCGCTGTTCGGCTGGCTGCTGCGAGAGCTGGGCTACCCGGTAACGGACTTTGTCGCCCGCTTCTGGCGCGACGAGCCGGACCCGCCGCCGAAGCGGCGGCATCATGTGCTGATGGTCCGCGCCGATGATGCGGATTACTTGTGCGATGTCGGCGTCGGAGGCATCGTGCCGCGCCGGCCGATTCGGATGGAGGAAGGACTGGAGCAGCGGCAGGGCGACGAGGTTTACCGGCTGGAGCGCGATGCTCAGTATGGCTGGATGCTTTGCGAGCTGAAGGCCGGGGAATGGAAACGGATTTATTCCTTCACCGAGGAACCGCAGCTGCCGAAGGATTTTTTGTTTGCGAGCTTTTGGTGCGAGCATGCGCCGGAATCGATTTTCGTGCAGAGCGCCATGGCGGCGATTCGCACGCGCGATGGCCGGAATACGCTGGCGGGCGACGAATTTCGCCTTTTCCGGAAGGACGGCGTCCGCGCGTTCGTCCCCCGTTCGAAAGACGAATATGCCGCGGCTCTGCGCGACTATTTCGGGATTGTGCTCGATTGATCTACACGCGGGGAGGCCTTTATTTTGCATTTCATGAGAAATTATGTCCGCAAATACGGCGTCCGGTTTTGTCTGGGCGTCCTGCTCGTGGCGTGCGAGGCGATGTGCGATCTGATGCAGCCGACGATCATGTCCCGGATTGTCGACGTCGGCGTCGCGTCGAACAGTATGAGCACCGTTCTTCATTACGGCGAGCTGATGCTGCTGATCACCGCAGCCGGCGCGTTTGCGGCATCGGGCCGCAACCTCGTTGCCAGCCGGGTGTCCCAGAGCTTCGGCGCGGATTTGCGGCTCGACTTGTTTCGAAAGATCCAGCAGCTGTCCTTCGAAAATATCGACCGCTTCGACCGCGCCTCGCTCGTTACCCGTTTGACCAACGACGTCACGCAGGTGCAGAACTTCGTCAACGGGATGATGCGGTTCTTCGTCAAAGCGCCGATGCTTTGCATCGGCGGCCTTATCATGGCGGTCCGGCTCAATCCGCATCTGTCGCTCGTGCTGGTCGTCGTCGTACCGGTCGTTGGCGCGCTGATCGCGCTCAATATGAAGGTCGGCTTTCCGCTCTTCATGAAGGTACAGCAGGCGATGGACCGGCTGAACGGCGCGATGCGCGAATATTTGTCCGGAGTGCGCGTTGTGAAAGCGTTTAACCGCTTCGATTACGAGGTCGGCAAATTCGGCCGGATCAACGACGATTACCAGCGCCGTTCAATCACCGCCCAGCGGGCGATGTCGGTGTTCAACCCGGCCATCACGCTGACGGTCAATTTCGGCATCGTCGCCGTGCTGCTCATCGGCGGCATGCGGGTCAATGCCGGCAATATGCAGGTGGGCCATATCATCGCGTTCGTCAATTACATGACGCAAATTTTGTTCGGCCTCATGACGATCTCGATGGTATTCACGATGTTCGTCCGGGCAAGGGCGTCTTCCGGACGCATCGGCGAGGTGTTCGCGGAGAACAGCCGTCTGACCTGGAACGAGGAGGCGTCGCGGCGATTCGCCGGCAGCGGCTTGATTGAATTCGACCGTGTCGGCTTTTCCTATGACGGCCCGTCCGGCGCGCTTGTACTTAAATCGGTCGACCTGACCGTTCATCCGGGCGAAACGGTCGGCATCGTCGGCTCGACGGGATCCGGCAAAACGAGTCTCGTCAATCTGGTGCCGCGATTTTACGATACCGTCGCCGGCGAGGTGCGGGTGAACGGCGTCGACGTTCGTGAGCTCGACCCCCGCATCCTTCGCGAGAAGGTGGCCGTCGTGCCGCAAAAAACGGTGCTGTTCACCGGCAGCATCATCGAAAATATCCGGTGGGGCAGCGAGAACGCGTCGATCGGCGAGGTCGAACAGGCGGCGAAAATGGCGGCGGCGCACGATTTTATTTCCGCTTTACCCGAAGGCTACGAGACGAAGCTCGGCCAGGGCGGCGTCAACCTGTCGGGCGGGCAGAAGCAGCGGCTGTCCATCGCAAGAGCGCTCGTACGCAAGCCCGACATCCTCATTCTCGACGACTGCACAAGCGCGGTGGACGCTGCGACGGAAGCGTCAATCAAGGCGGCGCTGCGCCAGTTTGCGAAGGGCATTACGTGCCTCTTAATCGCCCAGCGCATCACGTCGGTGATGGATGCGGACAAAATCGTCGTGTTAAGCGACGGCGAAATCGTCGGCATCGGCAGCCATGAAACGCTGCTGGGCAGCTGCGAGGTGTACCGGGAAATTTACCGTTCCCAAATCGGAAAAGAGGTGGAAATCCATGCCGCAGCCGAATGAGCAGGAACCGAGACGTCCGGCAGCCTCCGTTCCGGGCCCGCCCGGTATGCCCGGCGGATTCGGGGGAAGGCCCGGCGGCAGAGGCGGGCCTGTGCAGAAGCCGAAAAATTTCCGCGGCACGCTGCGGCGGCTGTGGTCGTACATCGGGCAGGAACGCAGGCGGCTGTCGCTCGTTTTCGCGTTTATTTTGGTCGATGCACTCGTAACGCTCGTCGGTCCGTACTTGATCGGCCGCGCTGTCGACTCGATGGCCGGCGCGGCGGGGAACGTGAACTTCAAGCTGCTGCACATCGTGCTGATCGCGCTGGCGATTTCCTACGTCTGCGACGCCGGACTGACGCTCATGCAGGGCTGGATGATGGCGGGCATTGCGCAGCGGATCGTAAAGGCGCTGCGGGAAGCGCTGTTCGGCAAGCTGCAGAAGCTGCCGCTCGCTTTCTTCGATACGCGCAGGCACGGCGAAGTGATGAGCCGGCTCTCAAACGATATCGACAACGTCAATATGACCGTCTCGCAGACAACGACGCAGCTGATGACGGGAGCGATCGCGATCGTCGGTTCGCTGATCATGATGCTCGTGCTGAGCCCTCTGCTGACGCTGGCGAGCCTCATTACGGTTCCGCTCGTTTATGTGCTGGCGCGGACCGTGACGAAACGGACGAGCGTCCTGTTCCGCAACCAGCAGGCGCAGCTCGGCAAGCTGAACGGGCAGATCGAGGAGACGATTTCCGGTCTGCTGGTCGTGAAAGCGTTCAATCATGAGGAGAAAGCGATCCGGGAATTCTCGGAAGTGAACGGCAGGCTGCGCGAGGTCGGCACGCAGGCGCAGATCTGGTCCGGCTTCCTGATGCCGCTGCTCGGCGTCATCAACAACCTCGGCTTCGCCGCAGTGGCGATCGTCGGCGGCATATTGGCGATCAAAGGGCTCATCTCCGTCGGCGTCATCGCCAGCTTCCTCAGCTATTCCCGGCAGTTTGTCCGGCCGCTGAACGACATCGCCAACACGTATAACGTGCTGCAGTCGGGCATCGCCGGAGCGGAGCGGGTGTTCGAGGTGCTTGACGAGAAGGAGGAGCCGGACGATCCGCCGGGCGCGGCCCAGCTGGTCAATCCGAAGGGGCTTGTGGAATTCGACAACGTGTCGTTCGGCTACCGCCCCGAAGCGCCGATCCTGAAAAACGTCAGCTTCGCCGCCGCGGCCGGCAGCAGCACGGCGCTTGTCGGCCCGACCGGGGCGGGCAAAACGACGATCGTCAACCTGCTGACGCGGTTTTACGATACGACGAGCGGCACGATCCGCATCGACGGACGGGATATCCGCTCGTACACCCGGGACAGCCTGCGCAAAGCGTTCGGCATCGTGCTGCAGGACACGTATTTATTTTCCGGAACGATCAAGGAAAATATTAAATACGGCAGGGAGGACGCCACCGACGAGGAGGTGAAGGCTGCGGCGGTTATGGCCAATGCGGACGGCTTCATCCGGCGCCTGCCGCTGCAGTACGACTCGATGCTGTCGGAGAACGGCGGCAATTTGAGCCAGGGCCAGCGGCAGCTGCTCGCCATCGCCAGGGTTATTCTCGCCCGGCCGTCGATCCTCATTCTGGATGAGGCCACGAGCAGCATCGACACGCGGACGGAGCTCCACATTCAGGATGCGCTGCTGCACATCATGCAGGGACGAACGAGCTTCATCATCGCCCACCGGCTCAACACGATCCGCGACGCCGATTCGATTATGGTGATCGACCGAGGCGAAATCGTCGAGCGGGATACGCACGAAGGACTGCTTCAAGCGGAGGGCGTCTACTACCGGATGTTTTACAACCAGTTCAAAAATTTGGAAGGGGCCTTCGATTAAGCCGCGGTATTCCGCGGCTTTTCTCTTTGTAGCGGAATAGGTTCACACTTCACGTTCCTTTTGCTATCGGTTGAAGGGAAGATATTTGTTCCGCCGTCGGATAGACGGCTTCAGCCGTTATTGCCGGTTTTTCCGGGCTTCGGCGAGCCGGGAGCTTCGAACGGTCGGATGCGGCTCAGGGGGCGCCGCTTTCAAGCGGAACCGGTTTACCGCCGCTTCGCAGCAGGGATAGGCACGAGTGCCGGTCTTTTGCATAGGATATCGGGTAAGTTCCGGCACAACCATCTCGTAAAACGTGAGGTGATGCTTATGTGTACCTGCGCGGCCTACTTCTCCGCGGAGTTCGGGCTTGACGAGTCGCTGCCGATTTACTCGGGCGGGCTGGGCATTTTGGCGGGCGATCATATGAAAGCCGCCGGCGATCTGGGACTGCCCCTCGTCGGGGTCGGCATCTTTTACAGCTGCGGCTATTTCGAGCAGCGCATTTCTGAGAGCGGCACCCAGGAGCATCTGTATCCGATGCTCGACCCGGACCGATTGCCGTTGGAGCCCGTGCTGGACGCCGGCGGCCGTCAGCTGCTCGTCACCGTACCGCTGGAGGGACGGGAGGTCTATTTGAAGGCGCTGGTCGCCCGGGCCGGGTCGGCTCCCGTCTATCTGCTCAGCGCGGACACGGAGCTGAACGGCGAGCACGACCGGAGGCTGACGGACCGGCTCTACCCCGGCGATCCCGCCGTCCGGATCGGGCAGGAAATCATACTCGGCATCGGCGGCGTCCGGCTGCTGGCTGCCCTTGGAATCGTGCCCGGCGTATGGCATATGAACGAAGGGCACTCCGCCTTTCTGACGCTCGAGCGGATCCGGATGCTGTCGGCCGAAGGCGTTCCGTTCGAGACGGCGCTGGAAGCGGTCAAGGCCGCCACGGTGTTTACGACGCATACGCCGGTTCCCGCCGGTCACGATATTTTCAGCGAAGAGCTGGTGGACCGTTTTTTGGGCGGCTATTATTGGCAGCTTGGGACGAGCCGCGAGCGGATTTTGGAGCTCGGCCGGGCGGAAGGCGGCTTCAACATGACCCGCCTCGCGGCAAGCGCTTCCGCAAAGGTGAACGGGGTCAGCCGGCTTCATGCCGAGGTGACGAAAAAGCTGTTTCACCGCTGGATGCCCCATATCCCGGGCGAAGATATTCCGGTAGAAGCGATCACGAACGGCATCCATACCGAAACGTGGCTGTCGCCAGAAATGAAGGCGCTCTTCGACCGGCATTTACCGCAGCAGTGGAGAGCGAAAGCGGCCAAAACGGAGCTGTGGGAGCCGATTCGGGATATCCCGGACCGGGAGCTGTGGGAAGCGCACGAGCAGGCGAAGGGGCGTATGCTCCGGGAGCTCGGGCTGCCGGCGGCTGGCGGGGGACGGCTGCCGCTGGTCATCGGATTTGCGCGCCGGTTTGCGACGTATAAGCGGGCGCTGCTCGTCTTTCGGGATCCGGAGCGGCTCGCGCGCATCCTCCGCGATGCGGAGCGTCCCGTCGTCCTCGTCTTCGCCGGCAAAGCGCACCCCGCGGACGGCGCCGGTCAAGAGCTGATTCGCGGCCTGTCCCGTCTGACCGCGGATGAACGGTTCAAGGACCGCGTCTTTATCGTCCCGAACTATGCGATGGATATCGCGAAACGCCTCGTTCAAGGCGTCGACGTTTGGCTGAACACGCCGGTCAAGCCGATGGAAGCGAGCGGGACGAGCGGGCAGAAAGCGGCCGTTAACGGCGTGCTTAATTTGAGCGTGCTCGACGGCTGGTGGTGCGAAGGCTATAACGGCCGCAACGGCTGGGCGATCCCCGGCGCGGAAGAGCTGGAGGACGACGCGCGCGCCGACCAGGACAGCCGGGCGCTTTACGAGCTGCTGGAGAACGAGGTCGTGCCGCTTTATTACAGCCGCGGCGGCGATGACGTTCCGGGCGGATGGACCGCTATGATGAAGGAATCGATCGTTTCGCTGGCGCCGCAGTTCAATACGACGCGTATGGTGCTCGATTACTGGCGCACCCTGTATGCGCCCGTTTCGGAACGGGGAGCGCGCTTTGCCGCGGACGGCTTCGAGCTTGCACGGAAGGTGGCGGACTATAAACGGTTCATCCGCAGCCATTGGCGCGAGGTGTCCGTTCGCCACATGGAGGTGGCATCAGCGCAGGGCACAAGGATCGGACTGCCGAGCACGGTTTGCCGGGTCGAGGTCGTTCTCGGGCCGATCTGGCATCAGGATATCCGGGTTGAAGCGGTCGGTCCGGACGGAAAAGGCGGCATTTGGAAAGCGCCGCTGACCATGGTCAAGCAGCTGGGGACGGGATGTTATCTGTACGAAGGCGCACTGCCCGGCGACGGCGCGCTGCTGGCTGGGGCAAACGTGCGCGCAATGCCGGTCAGTCCGGATTTCGCTCATGAATTCGAAATGGAGCTGGCGGCATGGGGGTAAGCGGAAAATAACGTTTTTTGCCGAAAAAGCTGTCCACGATCTTGCCGAAAAAGCAAGAAGGACAGCTTTTTTTCGCGATTAAAAAGTTCTCATGAATTTCTCATAAAAAGCGTAATCCATTGCGAGCAATCCGAATGCGCTCTCATTGGCAAAATCGGCCTTATTTTGATGTGCTATAGTTAATGCTGGAATCAATACCCCGGAAGCATTGACTACTATCAAGATGGAGGCCGCATAGCAGAATGTTCAAGAAAAGACTTTCAAGAACGATTGGAATCGGCATATGTATCGCGTTAGGCTTTTCTGCGTTTACCTTCGGTGCGCCGTCCAAGGCGAGCGCCGCCACTCCCGAATCGCTTAAGCTGATCAGCGTCGGCAAACAATTTCTCGGCACCCCGTATCTGTTCGGCGCCGATTCCGGAAGCACGACCGCTTTCGACTGCTCTTCCTTTACGCAATATATTTTTAAAAAGCTCGGCGTTACACTGCCCCGCACCTCTTCCGCGCAGGCATTGAAAGGGAAAAAGGTGGCGAAAGGATATCTCAGCGTCGGCGATTTAATCTTTTTCAACACGAGCGGGAAAGGCATCAGTCATGTCGCGATTTACGCAGGTAACGGAAAAATGCTGCACAGCGCCGGCAGCGGCGTAAAAATCACGAGCATGAACATCTCGTATTGGAAAAATAAATTCGTCACCGCGCGCCGCGTCCTTTAAACGAACAACACTTACATAAGACGGCCCCTTAATCGGGGGCTGTTTTTTATTACCTATAGGTTATGTTAAATGAAAATCGCTTGGGGAAAGGCGGTTTATTTCGCGTCCGATCGCCTAATTTTTCAAAAATGCTAAGGCGAATACAGTTTCCAATGCCCTTCGGAGACCACTTCGACTGCTCCGTCGACCACTTTGATGGCGGTCTGATCATCAATCGCATACGCCGGCCCCTGTATCCCGGCGGCCCATCTTTCTGCATCAGCCATGGTTTAATTTAAAGCGATGTTTTATTGAGCACTAAATTGCAATTAGGATTTACACGATTTCCTTAAGTTCATATACCATGGAGTGCATGCCTGGACTTAGCCGTTCAAGATTTTTAACATCTTCGGCAGATGCTCTTCCTTCCGGTGACTGGAATGCCTTGTTGATGTCTTCCATGCTATCCCAATCCAATTCGGCTACGAGATAGTAGGGATCGGCTCCTCGAATCGGTACTGAGTTACGGCTTAAGGAATAACGGCGGAGACCCGGAAGTTTTTTTGCCAAAGGAATGTGTACCTCGCGATAGTGGTTCTCAAACGCCTCTGTATCACTTGGCTCGGGGTATAGAATTAAGAATCGGACCATTAAAATACCTCCTAAATTTTCAATGTTTACAATTTGAATTCAGATTTGATTAGCGTCCGCAAGCCGGTTTGCTCCAAAATGCTTTGGAACGACGTCGTCAAATGCCAGGCCAGCTGGCCAAGCGTGCGGTGTCCCTCCACGATCGGCTGTATAAGCGATGCGTCTGTCAGAGAGTCCAGCACTTTCAGCGTGGTTGCGCTTTCGGCTTGCAAATCTTGCACCGCTTGTTTTAAAGTCGAGTACATTGTCCTTCCTTTTCTCAATCGTAGCATCAAAATACGGCTTTGATTTCTTTTCATTTGCGATCTTGAATGACCATTTCTTACATCGACAACGCGCGTGCCGGAGACCGAGCGGTTCTTTCTGCCGGGAATGAGTATATCTTCAATAAAGCAAATCAAATAAAGAGCTTCCCTCGTTCGCTGAAGAGCGGGATTTATAAGGTCATTTTGGAAAATTGGCAACAGCACTTACACTAGTGGCGGGGCGGACATGGGGAGCTGGAAGCGTGAACTAACGGCTGCTGAAGGATACCAGTTCGCACGGAGTGCCGGTTTGGAAGTGCTTGCGATGCTGCGAAGCGGGCTCGGTTCACTCGATCAAGTGAAACGCGTCGTTAAAGTGGAAGGTATTGTTAATTCCGTTCCCGAATTCGAAAGGCCGAATATTGTGCTGAACGGATTTTCCGATCTGATGCGGGAGGTGTTTGGGAAGAAGGGCGCCAAGCGTGGTCGGTGCCGGGAGCGGACTTGCTTCGGGAAAATCCAGCGATCGTGGCCGGCTTGATCTTTGAGGTGTAAAGCTGGCTGAGCGGGTAAAATGAAAAGCCGGGCCGTCCGTGCATGAAGTCTTAAGTCGCACGGGCGTTCCGGCTTTTCGCCTTATTTATGGGCAGCCAGCCACTGGGATAAGGCCGCAATTTGGTCGGCGCTCAGCGTGCTTTTGAAGGCCGGCATGCCGCCGCCGCCGTTCTCGATCTGCGCCGCGATCTTGTCCTGCGAAAGCTCGGCGCCGATCTTCTGCAGATTCGGCCCGACGCCCCCGGACAAGTCCGCCGCATGGCAGCCGATGCATTGCGCTTTATAGACCGCTTCGGCATCCGCTGCAGCGGTGTTTCCGTTAGCGCCGGAATCCGGCGTTCCGGCGTTCGTTTCCGGAGGGGCGGGGGTCGCTCCGTTATTGCCGCCGCAAGCGGTCATGCCCGCAAATAAGCACATCAGCAAAAGCAGCAAACCGATTTTCTGGTACATGTTTGAAGTCCTCCTCAGGCGTTTTCGGAGAAAACGCGGCATCGTAAGAAACAGCTTAGGCGTTTTCGGAGAAAACGCGGCATCGTAAGAAACAGCTTAGGCGTTTTCGGAGAAAACGCAGCATCGTAAGCAAGCGCTAAGGCGTTTTCGGATATCCCTATTTTCCCCTTATTGGCCTGCTTCATTCGGGAATTTAATAAGAACGGGCGAAACCGCGCCCGAGATCTGAACTTTATTTTGAAACGATTCCGCCGGGTCGAAGGAATCGGAGTCCGGCTGTTGAATGTTGTGATTAAAGAACGAAGAAGCAGTCACTTTTGGGGGGACATTGTCCGATGATGTCGAAAAAGCCGGGACAGGAGCCGGCGAAACGAATATCGCGCAGCGAAACGAATCTCGAAACGGAAGCGCGTAAAGCGGCGGCGAATTCACCGGCAGGCGACCGCATTCGCGGCGGTCAGAAGCCGTTCTCGGCCGGAGCGCTTATCCAGCTGCAGCGATCGATGGGCAACCGCGCATTGGGCCGATGGCTCGGGAACGGAAGGCCGCCGGCGGAATTGACGCTGCAGCGCAAGGAAAACCGCACCGGTATGCCGGACGTGCTGAAATCCGGCGTGGAGCGCTTAAGCGGAATGACGATGGACGATGTGAAGGTCCATTATAATTCCGTTAAACCGGCCGGGCTGCAGGCGCTGGCTTATGCGCAGGGGACGGATATTTACGTCGGGCCCGGACAGGAGAAGCATTTGCCGCATGAGGCTTGGCACGTCGTCCAACAGCGCCAGGGCCGGGTCGCGCCGACGACGGAAGTTAGCGGCGAGGCGGTGAACGACGAGCGGTCGCTGGAAGAGGAAGCCGATGCGATGGGAGCGAGAGCGCTTCAGGCCGGGAGCGGCACCGTTCAGCGGAAAGCGGACGGCACGGGAGAGGTCGCCGCGGAAGCTGACTCATCCGCCGGAATTGAAAGGCCGTCGCGGGGCAGCGGCATCGTCCAGCGGAGGGTGGTGACGGGCAGCGGCGATGAAGCGACCATCGACGATATCGCCGAATATTTCGATACGAACGATTTGAAGCAGGCAATAAGCGATCGCGATTTAAAGCGGGATTTAACCAAGGAAAATAAAAACGACAAAAGAGATTTAACCATCCGGGAGTTTCTGGATAAAATCGGCGCGATCGGCGATTCGAAATCGGATTCCGAGGACGACAGCGACGATGAATGGGATCCGGCCGATTATGCAGCCGACCCGATGGATCCCGACGACGTGCTTTCCTCCGATGTCCGGAAAAGCTTGTCCTTCGATTCAACGGCGAAAGGTTGGATGAAGACCGATACGCCGAAAGACGCGTCCGGCAGCTATGTCTGCCATATCTGCCGCCAAAAAATCAAGAAAGGCGAAAAGGTCGACATGGACCATCTTCCGCCTTGGAAAGATCGGCTTCATGCGTTCATTACAGAAGAGCAGCTGACGGAGGACGACACGGACGAGCTGAGCGGGGCCAATATGAAGAAGCTGTACAACATGCGGGGAAGCGTATTCGCACATTCCTCGTGCAACCGGGGACATTCGGGCGAACAAAATTATGTCAAGAAGTGGGGCAGCGCGGAAAACTGGTACAAAGCCGGCGGCGGCGCGCCTTTCTAAAGGTTCACCCGGGCCGGATAGCCCGGGCCGTTTTTTTTTTGTTAGGCGGGCGCGAAGGATAAAAAAAACGATCCGAACCATAATGAGAGAAAAGAACGCTTCGAGGCGGGATTCCCCGCATCTCGGTCGGGAGGTCGGATATGGTTTTCGATTGCGCAATTATCGGAGGCGGGCTCGCGGGACTTCAGGCCTCCATTCAGCTGGGAAGATACCGCCACCGGACATTGGTGCTGGATTCGGGCGATGGCCGCTCTTCGCTGTGCCGCTGCTATCACAATATTATCGGCTGGCCGGACGGCGTCAGCGGTCAGCATTTGCGGCAGCTTGGCCGGCTTCAGGCGGAGCGGCTCGGGGTCGAATTTGTCCGTGGACGGGTTGTACGCGCAGAGCGGAACGGCACCGCCGGCTTCATGCTGACCGGGGATAACGGCGATGTCTACGAGTCGAAGCGGATCTTGCTGGCGACGGGCGTGCAGGACCGGATTCCGCTGAAGGAGCAGCTGCTGGACTGCCTCGGCCTCAGCGTATTTATCTGCCCGGACTGCGACGGCTACGAGACGGCGGACCGGAAGACGCTCGTCATCGGCTCGGGCGATGCCGGCGCTTCGATGGCGCTGACGCTCACCTTTTGGACACGCGATCTTATCTATATTAATCACGAGCGGACGGAGATCGGCGCTGCATATCGGGACAAGCTGGTTCGTCACGGCATTGTTTATGTCGAGGATGCCGTGGCGGAGATCGCGCACGAGCAGGGCCGGCTCGAAGGGATCCGGCTTGCCGGCAGCGGCGAATGGCTGACGGCCTCGCACGCATTCGTCGCCTTCGGCGGAAACAAGGTGAGAACGGAGCTTGCGGCTCAGCTCGGCGTTCCCGTAGCCGGCAGCGGCCACATCGAGGTCGATCCGCGCACGAAACAGACGGCATGCGAGCATATCTGGGCGGCCGGCGACGTGACCGCCCACTCCGAGCAGGCGGCGATCGCCATGGGGGACGGCATTCAAGCGGCCATATGGATTCACAAAAGTCTTTTGTCGTAAGCTGCTTCTGTTATAATCGATAGTAATACCCGGTTCATTTGACCTCCCGGTCGGACCGGTACGGACATGTGCCGCAAGTCGAGGTACGAGCAAAGGAGCAAGCGCACGTTGGGCATTTTTTTTAATTTTCCGCTTATGGCCGCCTTGGTCGCAGTCGTAGCCGCGCAGGCAATCAAAATTCCGCTGTATTGGATAACGAACAAAAAGCTGACCATCGGGCTGGGCTTCAGCACGGGCGGCATGCCGAGCTCGCATTCGGCGGCGGTCTGCTCGCTCGCGTCCGCAGTCGGGATGCAGGAAGGGCTGGCTTCGGATTCGTTCGCAATCGCCGTCGTTTTCAGCATCATTACGATGTATGACGCGGCCGGCATCCGTCGGCACGCCGGACTGCATGCCGCAATATTGAACCGAATCGGCAAAACGATGTCAAAGCCGGAGCAAGGAACCGAGGAGTCGTGGCCGCTCAAGGAGCTGCTCGGACACCGGCCGATCGAGGTTTTTGCCGGGGCTTTGTTCGGGATCGCCGTTGCGCTGGTGCTGCGGGTGTCGATTTTTTCCTGAACATCGGGCTCCGCCGGTACAAGCTCCAAATCCCCTCTTCATGATACCTGTCTAACAACTTCGGTTCGGCCGGCGAATAATTTGGTAGAACCAACAGTAAGCAGGTATGGAGGGGACCCCGAGTTGAATGTGCTCATTATCGCGCCGGAACAAATCCCGGTGCCGCCGCCGGTCGGAGGATCGGTCGAACACAGCGTCTATCAAATCTCGCGGCGCTTTCCATCCCGGCACCGGGTGACGGTCGTCAGCCGCAAACGAAACGGACTGCCGTCCCGGTCGGTATACGGCAATTTAACGATTTTACGCGTCGCCGCAGCTTCGAAGAAGCAGTATATTGCCAAGGTGCTGAAAAAAGTCGGCGGCAGGCGGTTCGACATCGTCCAGATCGACAACCGGCCGTCTTTCGTTCCGGCCGTGCGCAGGGCTTTTCCGAAAACGACGATTTCCGTCTTCCTCCACTCGATGACCTTCGTCTCGCCGCCGATGACGTCCGTCCGGAAAGCTGCGGCGGAGCTGCGGCTGGCGGATATGATCGTCGGCAACAGCCGTTCGCTGCAGCGCACGCTGTCCGCCCGGTTTCCGCGGCTCCGCGGACGGATCGCCTACGTTCATCTCGGCGTCGACCTGGACCGTTTCCGGCCGTCCGGCAGACGGAGATCGTCCGGTAAAGGCTTTAACGTCCTGTTCGCAGGCCGGCTGATCCCGCGCAAAGGGCTGCCCGTCCTGATGAAGGCCGTGCGCATCGCGCGCAAATCGGTGCCGGGAATGCGGATTACGGTAGCGGGAGGGACCAACAAAGCGGGCTATAAAGCGCATTTGAAGCGGCTTGCGGCTTCCCTGCGGGTCCCGGTCACGTTCAAAGGGTACGTGTCTCGCGGCGGAATGCCGGGATTTTACCGTTCCGGCGACTGCTTCGTCTGCCCGTCGCAGCGCCACGAGGCGTTCGGACTCGTCAATGTCGAGGCCATGGCGTCGGGCCTGCCGTGCGTCGCGTCCCGGAACGGGGGGATTCCGGAAATTATCCGGCATCACCGGAACGGGCTGCTCGTCACCGCTTACCGGAAGCCGCAGGCGTTTGCCGACAAACTCGTCAAGCTTGCACGGAACTCGGCGCTGTCGGCCCGGCTGGCGAGGCAGGCGAGAAAAGATGCTGTAAGCCGGTTCGGCTGGAGCGGCACGGCCGCCCGGCTCGCCCGGCTGTATGCTGCCAAAGTACGATGAATGAATGGGGACTTCGTTCGAAACGAATGCGAACGAAGTCTCTTTTCCTTTTTCCGCATGATCAGCCGGTTTCACAGACCTTTTTCAGCTTCGTGCCTTATAATGGGCAAGACAGGATGGAAATCATTCAACGTTGACGGAGGGTCTTGATGTACAAAATCCTGTTGATAGAAGACGAGCCGAATTTTGCCCGTTTCGTCGAGCTCGAGCTTGTCCATGAGGGCTATGCGGTGCAGGCTGCGTCGGACGGGCCCGCAGGATTGCGGCTGGCGCTGGAGTCGGACTGGGATTTGATCCTGCTGGACGTCATGCTGCCCGGCATCGACGGATTTGAGGTTTGCCGGCGCATTCGCGGGAAAAGCGGCAGTCCGGTTATGCTGCTGACGGCCCGCGACAGCGTATCCGACCGGGTGAACGGGCTCGACTACGGCGCAGACGATTATTTGCCCAAGCCGTTCGCTATCGAGGAGCTGTTCGCCCGTATGCGCGCCATTTTGCGCAGGACGAGGTGCGGCGGCGATCAGCCGCTTGCGTTCCGCGATCTGCGGCTAAACCCGGTCTCGCGGTCGGTGACCCGAAACGGGGTGGGCATCGCGCTGACGAAGCGGGAGTTCGATCTACTGTCCGTTTTTATGCATAATGTGAACCGGATCTTGACAAGGGACGCACTGATCGACAGCGTCTGGGGCATCGACGCGGACGTGGAGACGAACGTCGTCGACGTTTACGTCCGTTATTTGCGAAATAAGCTGAGCGGCTGCCCGGAAGACGGCTACATTCAGACGATCCGCGGAATCGGGTACGTGATGCGATGACAAACCTGCTGAAGCCCTTGAACGCTTTGCCGCTCAAATGGAGGCTTGCCGCCTGGTCGTCCGTGCTGATCCTATTCCTGATCGTCGTTTATAACGGCGTGCAGTATCTTGTCATCGACCGCTGGGCGCTCGGCCAGGAAAAACGGCAGCTGCAGAAGGAACTGGAAGAAATTCAAGGGTTTTATGCGGATCCCGGTGCGCCCGGACTTGCGCAAAGCCGCGGCTTTTTGGGCAAAATGAACGACAGCCATCAAATGATCCGGATCCTGAATGACGCAGGCGTCCCGGAGCTGACCGTCAGCAACCGGCTGCCCGCGGATTGGGTAAAGCCGCAGCAGGCGGCGGAACCGGAAATGACAAGCCAGTGGCACGGGGACGATCATCTGCTCATTCTGCGGAGTCCGTTCCGGGCGAAGGCTTTCGCCGGCACGATCGAAATGGCGCAAAATCTCGAAAAGTATGAGAGTCTGACTCATCTTTTGTTCTTGGTTATGGGATTCGGCGGTTTGTTCGGCATCGCGCTCGGCGCCGGCGGAAGCGTGATGCTTGCCGGGCAGTTCGTCAAGCCGATCCGTCAGCTGGCCGGCACGATGGGCCGAATCCGGCAGAACGGGCTGTCCGAACGGGTAGAAATCGGAGGGACGCGGGATGAGCTGTCCCGGCTCAGCCAGGTGTTCAACGAGATGATGGACAGGCTCGAGCGCTCGTTTATGCAGCAGAAGCAGTTCGTCGAAGACGCTTCGCATGAACTGCGTACGCCGATCGCGATTGTCGAAGGCCATCTGGCGATGCTGAACCGGTGGGGCAAGCACCGCCCGGAAATTTTGGATGAATCGCTGCAGGCTTCCCTGCGCGAGCTTGCGCGCCTTAAAGATTTGACGCAGGAGCTGCTGGCGCTGTCGAAAGCGGAAGCGCCTGCAGCGGGCGAGGAGCGAAGCGCGCTCCTCTCGGACCCTTTTTGCGTCGTTCGGCGCATGGTTGCCGACTTCGGCAGCCTGCATCCGGAATTCACGTTCGAGCAGGAGCTTCCTCCAAACGACGCCGGATACCTTGTTGGTTTCACTGAAGATCATTGGCAGCAGACCTTGCTGATCCTGCTTGACAACGCCGTTAAATATTCGGGAGACAACCGGCGGGTCAGAATCAGGGGTTCCATTGCCGGCGACGGAGGCATGGAGCTGGAGGTGGCCGATTACGGCATCGGCATTCCGCAGCGGGACCTGGAGCGTGTATTCGAACGGTTTTACCGGGTCGATAAAGCCCGAAGCCGCGATCAGGGCGGCAGCGGTCTCGGACTCGCGATTGCCAAACGGCTTGTCGAACGGTACAGCGGTTCGATCTCCGCTGCGAGCGAAGAGAATAAGGGAACGACGATAAAGATCTCACTGCCGAGCGGTGCGAAGCGTTGAACGGAGGAAAACGGACCTATCGAATATGCGGCGGATTTGCGCCGTTTTTCAGGACGTCGGGAGAAAGGTCAGGTGAGGGTCATGAGCGTCCGATGGCTGCTTTATCTTGTCTTGTTGGCTGCCGGCCTTGCCTTGTATGCAACGTTAATTGACGGCAGCGCACCCGTCGGTGTTAAAATCGCCGGCGGGGAGGCCGGCTCTGCCGCCCTGTTCGCCGGCTCGGTTTATTTTTTGCGCAGGCTGCCGGGACGGCCTTGAACGGCAAAACCGGCCCTGCCTGTACGGCGGAGCCGGTTGTTTTAAATCCGTTACGCATTCGGGATATTCGTTTTACGGAATTTGTCCATTGCCGCGGTCAGCTTGTAATCGTTCGCTTTGGCGGTGTTCATAAATTTTTGCAGCAGTGTCAGGTAGCTGCTTGAGGACGGGTCGTGCCACTGCAGCATGAGCGAGTATCCTTTCTTGGCGTTCGGCTGCATCGTTTTCGTCTCGTAGTCGAAGAGCGGCGTATTGTTCACGCCGTAAAACGTCAAGATTGTATACTGCTTGAACAGGCTGTTAACCTTCGCTGCACGATTGGAGTTCGGAAACCGCTTGAGGAAGCTTTCCTGCAGGAGCGCCCGGTTGACGATCTGCTGGTAGCCGATCATCAAACCCGCGTCCTTGACGCTCGGCTGCTCCGATTCTACGGCCATGATATCGAGATACGCCTGGATATCGGCGGTTACGAATGACTGGAACGGCTTGAATGCGGCGTAATCCACCACCGGGAAAAAGAAGCCTTCCGCCGTCTCCAGTCTATAACCGCTCGCTGCCGCCGACAGCAGCAGCGCTTTGACCGAAGCGTCTTTCATCCGGGCCGCGACGGTGGTGAAGGTGTCCCCTTGTTGATACACCTTGGCGATGGAATTCTGCACATGCTGGGTGCCGATCCGCTGGTCCGTCGCAGGAAGCGCCTTAACGAGCGCGTTTTCCAAATAAAGCACCATAATCGTCGACTGGTAGGCGGTCAATTCGCCGATATGCTTTTTCAAATAAACGATTGCGGACGGCAGCTGTCCCGGTTGGGCGAGCAGCGCCTTATAATGAGCCATTGCGGCATTCTGCTGCTCCGGCGAATGCGTCGCCGTCTGCAAAGGTGACATCGCGGCAGCTCCGGCTGCACCGGTCTGGACGGTCAACGCCAATGCGGCGACTGCGGCCAGCAGGGCGGTTTTGGACATCAGCGCTTTTTTCGTTCTCATTTCAGGTCTCCCTCCGTGACTGGCGGTATATTGGGAACAAGGTTCGGCAGGAACATGACTGCGGTGATTTTGTCTGCACCCCTATAAACGCGGCTGCGATCAAAAAGGTTGCACTCGGCAGGCTGGCACCCAAATCACCGGATCCGGTTTTCATTTACCGGCATGCGGTTCTTTCGTGCCTTGGTTTTCGGGAACGGTTTTGACTTGATTCGCCATTTTGTCGTTTAATAGAGAAGGATGAATATGACAAGGGAGTGATCGGGCATGAAGTATCGCAGACTGGGGAGCACGGGGCTTAAAGTTTCCGTTATCGGCGTGGGCACTTGGCAGTTCGGAGGCGAATGGGGACAGCAGTTTACACAGGACGAAGCCGACGCGATTCTGGACCGGGCCGCCGAGCTGGGGCTGAATCTGATCGATACGGCGGAATGCTACGGGGACCATTTGTCCGAGTCGATGATCGGCAGCTACCTGGCCCGCCGAGGACGCCACAATTGGGTTGTTGCCACAAAGTTCGGGCATCAATTTCACGAGCGTTTCACCCGAACGGACCGCTTTTCGGCGGAAGACGTCGTCAGTCAGCTTGACGCTTCATTGAAAGCGCTTCAAACGGATTATGTCGATTTGTACCAGTTCCATTCCGGTCCCGATGAGGTATTCGACAACGATGCGCTGTGGACCGCGCTGGACAAGCAGGTACAGGCGGGCAAGATCAGGCATCTGGGCACCTCGATCGGGAGCAACGCCAATATCCACCAGACGGATGCGTCGCAGAAGGTCGGCTCGGAAGCGATTCAGGTCGTGTATAACCGGCTCGACCGGGCGCCGGAGGAGCAGGTGTTTCCTTCCTGCATCCGTCAGGATCTCGGCGTGCTTGCCCGGGTGCCGCTCGCAAGCGGTTATTTAAGCGGCAAATACAAGCCGGGAGCCGTTTTCGGCGAAACCGACGTCCGGCACCGGCACGACCCGGAAAGCACGCAGCAGAAGCTGCAGGAGGTCGAACGCATCCGCCGCGACGAGGTTCCGGAAGGCACGGACATGGCATCCTGGGCACTGGCCTGGTGCCTGAAGCATCCTGCCGTTACCGCCGTGATCCCGGGCTGCAAAAGCCCCGAGCAGGTGTTCTCCAACGCCTACGCGGCCGAGCTCGTCGAGCCCGGGCATCCGCAGGATTGGAAGGACTGAAAAGCCGGCCGCCGGGAGACCCGATATCGTTTGCCGTTTTGCAGAGTCGCTTTCAAACCGAAAGCGGCTCGTTTTTTTGAAGGGCCGTTTTCAACCTGGAGGGCCTTTGTTCAAACGCGGCAGGCAGGACGGGAACACCGAGAAGCGGAGACGGCCGTTTTCGCTATTTTCGCACAATCAGCCGGATATGCCGGCTGATTTTTTTTGCCGCCATGCCGGTTCACCGCGCCTGTGTGGGGGTAATGAAATTATTGAGCCTTCCATTCGGGCGCTTGATGACCAATTTACAAAAAAAGAGGGGTTCGACGGATGCTGAATCTGCAAGAAAATGCTCATCGCTATGCGGCAGAGTGGTCGCAGTTTACTGCAAATGGATTGGCTGTCCTTTCGCAGTCAAAGGAATGGATAGCCGCGAACGACGCGTTATGCCGAATGCTCGGCATCCGTAAGGACGAGCTTGCGTCCGTCGAATTTTTTAACCTGATCGAACCGCCCGGGGCGAAGCGGGAATTAGAGCGCCTCCTGGACGGCGAAACGGAGTTCGCCGAATGCGAGATGCGCCTGGCCCGCAGGGACGGGGATCCGGTTCCCGTCCGCATCCGGGCCGGGATTATTCGCACGGATGGCTCTTCGCCCGCGTGCGTCTTGCTCGAGTGCGCCGATTTGAGCGCGATGAAGGCGCTCGAAGACCGGCTGCGGGAAATGGAACGATCCGCGGAAACGTTCACGAACCTGCAAAAGCAGGAGGAACGATTTGAAGAATCGCTGCGGATCGCGTCCATCGGCAGCTGGGAATGGGACCTCGTGCAGCACAGGGTTTATTTTTCGCGACAGCTGTGCCGGATTTATCATTTTCCGGAGAATGAAGGCGCGCAATCATGGAGGCCGGCCGATCTTGTGCCCGATTTTATGAAGCGGCAGTTTCAGGAGGAGCTCGAGTTTACCCTTCAGGGGGGCAATTTAAGTCTGGAATTCGCCATTACCGATCCGGACGGAACCGAAAAATTTTTGCATATCCGCGGGGCGGCGACGTTCGGCGAGGACGGCAATCCGATGAAAATAAACGGCACCGTTCAGGATATCACCGACCGCAAGCTGGTTGAACGAAAGCTTCAGGAGACGATCGAACGGTATACGTCTCTGAAGAAATATAATCACGACGCCGTTTTTTCGCTCGATCTCGAAGGAAATGTGATCAACACCAATGTCATGGCTCAAAAGCTGACCGGCTATCCGATCGAAGAAATGGTGGGCGTCAATTTCAGCAAATTTACGGGCATGAAGGGAATCAAAGAAATTCTCGCGACTTCGGTCAGCGACAGCTCGGAGGATCGGCGCATCGACACCGTGTTTCACAAGGACGGACATGCCGCGGAAGTTTTGACGTCCATAGCGCCGATCATCATCAACCAGGAAAACGTCGGATACTACATTATCGCCAAGGACATCACCGAGCAGAAGAGGCTGATGGTAGCCAAGGAAGCCGCCGAATCGACCAACAAGGCGAAAAGCGAATTTCTCGCCGTGATGAGCCACGAAATCCGCACGCCCATGAACGGCGTCATCGGCATGACGGACCTGCTGCTGGAAACGACCGAGCTGGACGAGCAGCAGCGGGAATATCTCGAGATCATCCGCAAAAGCGGAGAATCGCTGCTCGCCATCATTAACGACATTCTGGATTTCTCCAAAATCGATTCCGGCAAAACGGAATTGATCCAAGAGCCCTTTCATCTCCGCTCGTGTATTTTCGAAGCGGTGGACGTGCTCTCGCCGAAGGCGCAGGAAAAGAAGCTCGACATTTCGTTCCTGCTGAGCCCCGATATCCCGCCCGTGCTTGTCGGGGACGAGAAGCGCCTCAAGCAGGTGCTGCTCAATCTGATCGGCAATGCGATCAAATTCACAAGCGAGGGCGGAGTTTCGATCTCGGTCAAAAAGCAGGCGGTGAAGGACGATGCGATTACGCTCAAATTTTCGATCCGGGACACGGGAATCGGCATTCCGCCCGACAAAATCGGCAATCTGTTCCAGCCGTTCGCACAGCTTGACAACTTCATGACCCGCGAGACGGAGGGAACGGGGCTCGGCCTTGCCATCAGCAAGAAGCTCATCCACCTGCTCGGCGGCGAGATCAGGATCGAAGAAACGAACGGCCCCGGCTCGACGTTCACCTTTACGGCATCGTTCCTGCAGGACAAAGCGAGCGCTGCGCCGCCGGGAGGCAGGCAGGAAAAGCAGTTCGTTATTCCCGACCAAGAGCCGCTCGACATTTTGGTGGCGGAAGATAACAAAATTAACCAGCTGGTGCTTGTGAAAATGCTCGGCAAGCAGGGTCATCGCATCCGGATCGCCGAAAACGGAAACGAGACGGTCGAGCTGGCGCTTACCGGGAAATTCGACCTGATCTTCATGGACGTTCAAATGCCGGTGATCAACGGCCTGGAGGCCGCCGCCATCATCAAGGAGAAGCTGGGGAAAGACTGCCCGAAAATGATCGGAGTAACGGCTAACGCGCTGAAGGGCGACCGGGAAAAGTGCCTCGCGGCAGGCATGGACGGCTATTTGAGCAAGCCGCTTCAAATCAAGGGTATCGTCGACATCATCCGGACGTTCGCGCCGTCCTGAATGAATATCCGCGCTTGAAAATCGCGTTCCCTTCGGGTCATAATGGGAATCGGACGCAACCTGAAGCCTGCGTCCGCGATTGGAGGCGCATAGCATGCAGAAAGCCCCGTGGCCGGTCGTCCACTCCATGGGCGATATCTGGATCAAACCCGGTTCCGTTCTGGGAACGAGAACGATCGACGATTACGAGCTGGTTTATTTCCCTTCCGGCACGGGTACGATTTACGACTTGGAAGGCAAGGAATACGCGCTTACCGATCCGTGCTTCGTCATGACGAGGCCGGGAGAACGTCACAGCTACCGGTTCGATCCCGAACGAAGCGTCCGGCATTTGTTCATTCATTATGACGGCTCGGCGTATCTCGGCACCGGAGGAACGCCCGTCGGCCAGCTGCGACAGCCGGTTGTCGTTCCCGCCGGCAGCCACCAGCTGGCCGCCGGCTTGATCAAGCGGATGCTGTGGGTCGGCAGCATGCGCCCCGCGGGCTGGATCCGGCGCCTGTCCGTGCTGCTGGCCGGCGCCTTGGAGGAGCTCTGCGCAGCTCCCGCCGATGCCTCCGCCGGCGAGCCGGACAGCCATGGCGCTTTACCGCTGCCGCTGCCCATTACGAAGGCGCTCCGATATATGGAGGAGCATCTGGAGAAACGGCTCTCGATTGAGACGATCGCGCTTCAATCCGGCTGGTCGCACGAGCATTTTACCCGGATGTTCGTTCAGTACGTCGGCATATCGCCGAAGCAGGCGCTTCTGGAGCGCAGGCTCCAGCGGGCCGAACAGCTGCTGATGAGCGGCGAGTGGACGGTGAAGCAGATCGCCCATCAGGTGGGGTTCACGGACGAGCATCATTTCTCGAAAATGTACAAACGGCTGCGCGGCATCACGGCCACCGTCTACAAGCAGCGATGCGCGGAGCCGATTTTCCGCCATATGGCGCCGGCGGCGGCCGACCCGGATACGCCGTATCCCGTCAACCGGCATATCGTCGTTTCGGATGCGGACATCAAATAAAGCCACCGTCTTCACGCTTCGATCCATTGAATCCGCTTTCTCCGCTAAGCACAATAAAGGTATGGATGACTTGATGGAGGGATTCGGTTATGGAACAAAACGGAGCCGTACAAGACGCGCGGCGCACAGACCGCTATCTGGTCAGCGTCGGGCAGTACAGGCAGTATCACCGGGACGGCTTCCTGAAGGCGGATGGTCTGCTGAAGGAGCAGGATACGCGCGAGCTGTTCGAATTCGCAGAACGGATGAGGCTGCAGAACGAATCGCAGAAGGGAGCGGCCGATCCGGCGAGCCGCGATCCGTTAAAGGCGGAATTCGCCGAGCGGACGCGTGTGCACATGCTGTCGCGCATCGAACCGGAAGCGGAGCGGGGAATGCTTCACCCGCACATTCTCGACGTCATCCAGGCACTGATCGGTCCGGACGTCTACGCGCTGCAGTCGATGCTGTTTTTCAATCCGCCCGGCCGCGGCGGACAAGGCTGGCACCAGGATTCCTATTATATCTCGACCCAGCCCGATTCCTTGATCGGCGCCTGGATTGCGCTTGAGGATGCGGATGAGGAGAACGGCTGCCTGTGGGTCGTCCCGGGCTCCAATCACGAGCCGGTTTACCCGCCGGGGGACAGCGCGCAGCGGACGGCGAAAGCGAAGGAGACGTTTCGCGATTTGCAAGGCGTCTACAACGTCAGCCACTTGGACGACGAGGTCAATACGCTGTCCAAGGTTGTCGCGAACTACCCGGACCCGATTCCGGTCCCGATGAAGGCCGGCGACGTACTGTTTTTCCATTCGCACCTGTTTCACCGCTCGTATCCGAACCGCACGGCGGACCGGTTCCGCCGGTCGTACGTGTGCCACTACTGCAACGCGCGTTCGTGGGTGCCGTGGGACCATGACGGATATGAAGGCAGTTCGGGCAACTACCGCCAGATCCTGGCCAGAGGATCGACCCATATGCCTTTTGCGAAGCCGGTTTTCGGCACTGAGGTGATCGTCTCGGAGCCGGGGGAATCGGCCGGCAGCGTCCGGATGATGGGGATGGATAACGGCATGATGATGCCCGTAACGGACGGGAACGGCTCGTAACATGTGATTGGCAATTGTCAGCGGCGCCCTCTGGATTCGTCCGGACGGGCGTATTTTTTTTGCCGTTTTCGGTCCGTTCGGCAGGAATCGGATACCCGGGGATGGAAGAAGTGAAAGCCCGCCGATTTGCTGCGGGGTTATCGACTGGATGAGAGAGGGGCGGAATTGACGTGGAGCTCAGAAATCTTCGGATGGATGAATTTGATATCAGCATGAAGCTCGCGATGTACGCGTTTCAGATGAAGCTGCCGCCGGAGCAGCTGGAAGCGGCGCGGGGAAGATTCAAGCCGGAAAACGTATGGGGCGTGTTCGAGGAGGGAGATCTCCAGGCCCAGCTGACGATCATCCCGCTGCAGCTGTATGTGCAAGGCAGAGCGCTGGACATGGGAGGTATCGCAGGCGTCTCGTCTTGGCCCGAGCATCGCCGGCAGGGGCACGTCGCCCGTCTGATTTCGCACGCGCTGGAGCAGATGCGCGCGCGGGGGCAGAGCGTGTCGTGCCTGGCGCCGTTCTCGTTCGGCTTCTACCGGAAATACGGCTATGAAACCTATACCGAGTACAAGAAGTATACGGTCGAAGCGCCGATGTTTCCGCCCAGAACCGCATCGGCGCTCCACGTGACGCGGATCAGCGAGGAGGAAATCCCGCAGCTGTCCGGCATCTACGAGCGTTATGCCTCCCGGTATAACGGCACGCTGAAACGCGACGAAGCGTGGTGGAAAACGTCGGTGCTGCGCCGCAAGAAGGGTAACGCCGCGGTTTGCCGCCGCCCGGACGGCGAGCCCGCAGGTTATATGCTCTACGAGGTCGCGGACCGGCTTATGACCGTGCATGAAATGGTGTTTGAGGACGAGGAAGCCCGGAGGGCGCTTTGGACGTTTATCGCCAACCACGATTCGATGATCGACAAGGCGGTGCTGGAGGCGCCGATGGACGACGCGCTTCCTTATCTGCTGCCGAATCCGCGGATCGGACAAGAGGTCGTGCCGTATTTCATGGCGCGGATCGTCGACGCGGCCGCGTTCGCCGGCCAATACGCTTTCGCGCCGGGCAAGGAAGCGACCCGCCTGACCGTCGAGCTGAGCGACCGGCATGCCGAATGGAACGAAGGCATTTGGCGGCTCGCGGTGGCGCCGGACGGCAGCGGCTCGCTGGAGCGGGAAAACAGCGGCGAAGCGCCCAGGCTTGCCTGCGATATCAATACGTGGACTGCGCTCTTGATGGGATATTTGCGCCCGCTGCAGCTGCACGGCTTCGGAAAGCTTACCGGCTCGCCCGAAGCGGCCGCCCGCCTGGAAGCGATTATCCCCTCGCGGCAGACCTATTTGCTCGATTTTTTCTAAAATTTTTCGACAACCTTGGTTCGACAGAATCTTGACGCGGTTTATGGTACCGTGAAGTTAATCTGAACGGACGAGGGTGATCTGGTGAAGCTGCTGCTGTGGTTTGGACGAAGGTACCATTGTGTAAACGGGCATCGTTTCAAGCGTATACTCGAGTTTAACGGCACCAAAATTTGTCCGAAATGCGCGGCTCTGACAATCTATGAACGGGCTTGATTCCTTTTCGAGATCGTGATAGGGTAAACTAAATCGACTCGAGGAGGCTGGAAACGAGTGGCAAGATATTTGTTTGCATTCGAAGTGAAATCGACCGGCAAGAAAGGCGAATTCAGCTGGACAGCCGCCACGGAAGAAGAAGCGAGGGCGAAGGTGCTGCTCAAGATCGCGGATTTCGAGTTTACCGAAACGGACGATATTGTGCTCGGCGATTTGCTTGACGTTAAGCAGACGACCGGCGATCAATATTACGAATGCGAAGGCTGCAGCGCCTAAACGCCGCAATCCGGCCGCGCTCTGCGGGCCGCAAGCGGACAAGCAGACCGTTATGAGGAGCCGGCTGCGGCTGCCTTAACGGTCTGCTTGTTTGCACGGGACGGTCGTATGATGCCGGCTTCACGGAGCTCATGAGGGTCGGATAAACGGGCTGTGCGGCTGGCGAAGCAGGGAGCGACTAGAATGAAGCGAGTGTTGGCAGGCGGCTTAATGCTGATAAGCGGTGTAATCCTGTATGCAGGGACGACCATGGAAGGAAGCTCCGCAAGCGGTTCAGCGGACAATGTTGCGATAATATTAAGCGTGCTCGGTTTCTGGATTCTGCTGTGGGAATGTTATGTGCGAGATTTTTGGCAAAGGTACGTCAATGCCGTCCGGCAGCGAAACGAGGAATACAACAAGCGGCATAAGTAAAACTGGGCGGATTAAAAAAGCAGAGCAGCCTGACTGCCGTTCTTGAATATGGAAGGCAGTAATGGATATCGAAATGGAATTGAGGCGAGACGATTCCCATATCGTACGCCGCTGCCCGAGGTTGTTGACAGCGTTTATGCAAGCGTCTACAATTGAGCCGGAACGCGCTTGCAGCGCTTAACGCATTTGTAATTCACGTATGGGAAACGAGGAGGTTGTCGAATTGTTAAAAGGTCTTTCGCGCGCCGGTTTGGGCGATATCGGCAGCGATGAGCGGTTTATCGAGCTGGCGGGCCAATACGGCTTCGATGCCGTGGATATCGACGCAAGAGGTTTGATCGAGCGCAACGGAGTCGAAGGTGCGAAGGAGCTGCTTCAGCGCAGCAACGTCGTGATCGGCTCGATCGGACTGTCCGTCGAATGGAGGCAAAGCGAATCCGTATTTTTGGACGGCCTCCCGAAGCTGACGGAAGCCGCCGCGGCGGCGGCGGCGCTGGGGTGCACGGCCTGCTGTACCTATATTTTGCCGTCGACGGACCATAAACCGGCCGCATTCATGGCGCAGGCCACGAAGCGGATGCGGATCGCCGCCGAAATCCTCGGCGCCTACGGGATCCGGCTCGGCCTCGAATTCGTCGGTCCGCACCATCTGCGTACGGCTTGGAAAAATCCGTTCATTTGGACGATGGAAGAAACGCTCGACTGGGCCGATGCTATCGGAAGGCCGAATGTCGGCCTTTTGTTCGACGTCTATCACTGGTATACCAATGAAGGCACGCTGGACGATATTCGCGCACTTAAACCGGAGCAGATCGTGCATGTGCACATCAACGATGCGCCGGACGTGAAAATCGAGGACGCGCTCGACAACGGCCGGCTGTACCCCGGCGAAGGCGTCATCGATCTGGCGGGAGCGCTCGGCGCTCTGCAGTCGATCGGATACAAGGGTGTCGTCGCACAGGAAATTTTGTCGAAATCCGCGCCGGAAGGGTCGCCGGAGCAGCTTCTTCAGCGTTCCAAAGCCGGTTTCGATAAGGTGTTCGCCGCCGCCGGCCTGTAAGTCCAAACCTGATATCAGAGGGAGACGATACCATGAATGACAATGTAGTCGGAATCGGCCATACCGCGTATACGACGGACAAAATGGCGGACATGCTGAACTTTTACTGCGACATTCTGGGCTTTGAGCATGCGTTCTCGCTGAACGACAAGGAAGGCAAACCGTGGATCGAATATATCCGCGTGGCCGGCTGCCAGTTCATCGAGCTGTTTTACGCCAAGGAAGGCTTTGAACCGAAGCAGGGCGGCGCTTATTCGCACCTGTGCATCGAGGTTAAAGATTTGATGGCGATGGACAAGCATTTAAAGGCGAACAATATCGAGGTCTACTGGGGTCCGCAGCAGGGAATGGACAAGAACTGGCAGTGCTGGGCGAAGGATCCGAACGGAAACCCGATCGAATTTATGCAAATCGACCTGGAATCGCCCCATGCGAAAGCGGCGGGTCTGACAGGCAAATAAGACGGAATCAATCAGCCGCTCCTTGCATGGGAGCGGTTTTCTCTTCCGGTCACCGTCCGGCGCTGAATGCGAAAATCGGCAGCGGCCCTGCAAGCAGGGGTCGCTTATTTTCGTTTTTACGGTATAATGAAGGGATGGAATTGACGACCAAGAATACGGAGGCTTACCGGATTGGCGACTTACCCCTTTAAATTCGACCCTTCGGCGCCGTTTATGAAGCAGGCCGGGGATTATATCGCGGATGTGTTTTACGAGCTTTTGCCCGAAGCCGGCTTCGAGGTCCGGGACGAGCAAATTTTTATGGCGTTTCAGCTGGAACGGGCGTACAGCGAGAAAAAGACGATTTTCGCCGAGGCGGGCGTCGGAACGGGAAAAACGCTCGTCTATTTGCTGTATGCGATTTTATATGCGCGCTATACGCAAAAGCCGGCGATTGTCGCCTGCGCGGACGAATCGCTGATCGAGCAGCTCGTAAAGCCCGAGGGCGACGTCGCGAAGCTGGCGCGCCATTTGAATCTGACCGCCGATGTGCGGCTGGGGAAATCGCAGCATCAATACATTTGCCTGAACAAGCTCGACGATGCCAAAACTTCGATCCATGAAGGCGAGCTTTTTCAGCGGATTTACGAAGAACTGCCGGAATTCGTCTATGCTTCGGGATCGCTGCAGGCGTTTAGCCCGTACGGCAGCCGGACGGATTATCCCGAGCTGACCGACAAGCAGTGGGAGCGGATCGGCTGGGACGTGTTCCAGGACTGCCTCGTCTGCAGCCAGCGGCACCGCTGCGGGCAGACGCTGTCGAGGGAGCATTACCGCAAAGCGGCGGACCTGATCATTTGCTCCCATGACTTCTATATGGAGCATATCTGGACCTACGATGCCCGCAAACGCGAAGGCCAGCTGCCGCTGCTGCCCGAGCACAGCTCCGTCGTGTTCGACGAGGGGCATCTCGTGGAAACGGCGGCACAAAGCGCGCTGACGTACAAGCTGAAGCATTCGCAGTTCGCGAGCATCGTGACGCGGCTCCTCGAGGGTCAGATCCGCGAATCGCTCGCGCTTGCGATCGAAGAGGCGCTTGGTCAAAGCCTTGCGCTGTTTGCCGAGCTGGAGGCGGAAAGCAGGGACGTGCCGGGCTCGAGCCGCAAGGAGTTTGCGATCAACGGCAGGCTGCTCGGCGAAATCGACCGGTTTCGCGAGCTGCTGTACGCAATCGAGGAAGAGCTCGTGTTTGAAAGCGGAATGTTTACGCTTGACGCATACCGGCTCACCATTGTCGAGGAGCATCTCGAAATGATGCAGCTGGCGCTGCAGCTGTTCGACCATCCGCAGCGGCTCATCTCCTGGATCGAGGAGGACTGGGACGGCACGACGCTCGTCATGATGCCGCGCAAGGTGAAGGAGGTTTTGAAGGAACGGGTCTTCACGCGGAAAATGCCGGTCGTCTTCTCCTCGGCTACGCTGTCGGCCGGCGGAGCGTTCGACTATATCGCGCAGAGCCTCGGAATCGACAGCTATTTGTCGTTCTCGGTTCCGTCCCCTTACGATTATGCGAAGCAGATGAAAGCCGGTTTATTTCCGGTTACGCCGTATGCCGATAAAATGCAGCAGGCGCTCGACCTGCTCAGGCAATCGGACGGAAGAGCGCTGATCCTGTTCCCGTCCCGGGAGGAGCTGGACTGCTTCAAGGAAGAGCTGAAAGGCTACCGGGAATGCACGGAATTCCGTTTTCTGTACGAAGGCGAGGCGGAGATCAGCCGTCTCATCGCCGAGTTTCAACGCGACGAGAAAAGCGTGTTATGCGCGGTTACATTGTGGGAAGGGCTCGATATCCCCGGTCCGTCGCTGTCGCACGTGCTGGTCTGGTCGCTGCCGTTTCCGCCGAACGACCCCGTCTATGCCGCCAAACGGAAGGATGCCGTCCGGCCGTTCGAGGAAGTCGACCTGCCCTCGATGCTGCTCCGCTTGAGACAGGGAATCGGGCGGCTGATCCGGACCCGCGAAGACCGCGGCATCGTCTCGATTTTCGGAGAGGAGCTGCAGGATGCGGCGGTAAAAGAGCACATCGCCCGTTATTTGCCAGGCGGTGCGGATGTCGCCTATTTATAAAGAAGTTCACCGCTTCCTGTAGGACAGGGAGCGTTTTTTTGCACCTTTTATGTCACATTTAAGTTATTAAAACTTACATATACGATGAATATTTTGAATTTTTCTCATCTTTGAGTGAGGTTAACGTTATATTTTCCTTATATAATATTGGCAAATCGAAAATATGTGTTATAATAAATTACATTGGTCAGACCAACATACCTTTCCCGCAGCGTACCATGAATTCGTGGCCTATTTCTTCGAAAGGAGAGTTCCCATGACAGGAACGGTGACGTAACAGACAGTTTTTTACAACAGGAGTGAATCGCCGCGAACAATGTTTACAAATGCATATTCGGGAGGGAATCCACATGCAGTCCAATTTTTTGGCAGCCCTGCTCGGGCAAGGTCCCCTGCATTCCGTCTTGGTGTTTGCTTCGCTTCTGTTTCTGGTTCTGGCGGCTGCCATCTGGGCCATGGAGTTTTCCGGCTGGACGATCGGGCGCAAAGGCTTCGTGCGCAACGGGCTCAAATGGAACGCGACGACGATCGCCCTGATCGCCGTCAGCGCAGCCTTGTATATCGCGGGCAGGCCGCTGGCCATCAATTTCATCCCGGGCATCGGCGGCTTGAATCCTTCGCTTTCCATCGCCCAAACCTTATCCGTACTCTTCGGACTACCGGCCTGTATCGGCGTAACGTTTTCGATGCCTATCGGAGACGCCATCAGCGGGCAGCTCACCTTGGGCTCCATTGCCGGCTGTCTATCCCACACCTACATCACCTGGCTGACCTACAAAATGTGCCGCGGCGCCAATTTCTCGAACGCTTCGAACGTCATCAGCTTTTATATCGGGGGCATTATCATCGCGCCTGTCATTCACGCCATTACGATACCGGGATGGCTCGATTTCCTTCACGTGCTGCCGCCTGCCGTCGCCTGGGGCGGGGTTACGCTCTCCATTTTGACGAATCAGGCGCTGCTGCCGGCTATTCTTTCGCCGATCTTAATCACGATATTGTATAAAGTCGTCAAGTCCCGCGGCTTATATTGGGAGGACCGGCTGGAGCGGAATATTGCGGCCTGATATGCAGGAAGAATTGCTCATGAAAAAAAGAACCTGGGAGGTGCGGCGCATGGATGATGTGGAACCGGTTATCAAGGTCCGGGGGCTGTCGTTCCGTTATCGCATGGGCGACACGGACATTTTGCGCGATATCAGCTTTGACGTCCATAAAGGACAGCTTGTCGGGATTGTCGGCGCCTCAGGAGCAGGCAAAAGCACGCTTTGCCTATGTCTCAAAGGTCTGATTCCCCATGCGGTAGGCGGCAAACTGACCGGCGATATTTGGATGCTGGGCAAGCATACGCGCGAGGTGCCGGCGGAGGTGCTGGCGCAGGAGGTCGGCATGGTGTTTCAGGATCCCGAAAGCCAGATCGTCGGCATGAATGTGATGGAGGACCTGGCGTTCGGGCCGGAAAATCTGGAGCATGCGCCGGAAGACATTATCCGGCGGATCGGGCCGGTTCTGAGCAGGGTGAACCTGCAGGACTTCATGCACCGGGAAACCTACAAGCTGTCCGGCGGCCAGAAGCAGCGGCTTGCCATCGCCAGCGCGCTTATGATGGAGCCGAAGGTGCTCATTCTCGACGAACCGACCTCGGAGCTGGACCCGATCGGCAAGGAAGAGGTGTACCGCACCATCGCCGACCTGAAGCGCGGCGGAGTAACGATCGTCCTTGTCGATCATGCGGTGGAAGAGCTGGCGGAAATTGCCGACCGCATTCTGGTGCTGGAGGACGGGCAGCTTCTCGCCGATGATACGCCGGCGAATCATTTTCGCCACCCGGAGATTTTCCTGGAAAAAGGATGGCTTCGCGTACCGCAGGTGGCCGAGGCGATGCATGGACTGAAACAAGCGGGACTGCTGCGGGAGGACGCGATTACGCCTTACGAACAGGAAGCGGCGGGTACGCTCGGCGCTTGGCTGAGGGGGGACGGAGAGTGAATTCGCCGGTCATTCGCTTCGAGAACGTGGAGTTCGGATACGACAAACAAACGTCCCCCATCCTCCGCGGCATTAATCTGGATATCCGCGAAGGGGATTTTATCGCGCTGATCGGCCAGAACGGAGCGGGAAAGACGACGCTGGCCAAGCATATTAACGGCATCTTGAAACCGACCCGGGGGGACGTCTGGGTCCGGGGACGAAATACGCGGGAATATAAGCGGGATGCGCTAGCCAGGCTTGTCGGCTACTGCTATCAGAATCCGGACCACCAGATCTTTTCCCAGTCGGTGGAAAAGGAGGTCGGCTTCGGCCCCCGGGCAGCGGGCCTCGCGCCGGAAGCCGTCAAGCGGCGGATCGAGGAAGCGCTGCAGCTGGTCGGGCTGGAAGGAAAGCGGGAGCTGCACCCTTCGATGCTCGGCAGGGGCGAGCGGCAGCGGCTGGCCGTCGCTTCCATTCTCGCCGTCGGCGCGTCCATCCTCGTCGTCGACGAGCCGACCACGGGGCTGGATTACGCGGGCATCACCCGTATCATGAACCTGCTGAAGGAATGGAACGAGAAGCTGAACGTCACGATCGTGATCATTACGCACGATATTCCCGTCGTCGCGGATTACGTACCCCGCACCATCGCGATGGCGGGCGGGCGCATTCTGAAGGATGCGCCTACCGCGGACGTGCTTAGCGATCTCCAAACGCTGCGGTACGCGCAGGTCAAACCGCTGCAGGTAACCCGGGTCGGCCGTCAGCTCGGTCTGATGGACCCGGGCGACCCGATTATTACGGTTCCGGGCCTCGTTCGGGCGCTTTCCCGTGCGAAAAGCGATCGGACGGTCCCGGCAAAATAACGAGGTGATCCAAGTGGCTTCCGGTTACAGCATTTATATCGAACGGCCGTCCGTCGTCCATCAGGCGCTCGATCCGCGGACGAAAACGGTCGCCGTGCTCGCGATTTTCGTGCTCTCCCTGTGCTTCAATCACCCGCTGCCGCTGGCGCTCGTCGCCGCGCTGCTTATCGGCACGGCGCTTTGGATCCGGCTTCCGGTCACGCTGATCCGGATGCTGCTGCTTTCCGGCGTCTGGTTCGTGCTGCTGTCGCTGATCGTCTGGCCGGCCTATGTGAAAACGGGAGAGCCTTTGTTTAACGTAATGGGAGTTGCATTAACCGATACCGGCTTGTGGTTCGGGCTTGCGATGGGGCTTCGCGTCACCATAATGGTGCTGTCGGCGGGCATTTGGATGGCCACCACCTCGCCGCAAAAGATGACTGCCGCCTTCCTGAAGCTGGGCCTCCCGTATAAGGCGGCGATGTCCGTCTCCTTTGCGATCCGGCTCGTGCCGCTGGTAGGGGCGGAATGGGTCACGGTGGTGGAAGCGCAAAAATCGCGCGGCTACGATTACAAGAGCGGGAATCCGCTCGCACGAATCCGCAAATCGGTCATGATTCTCGGGCCGATGCTGCTGAGGTCGATCGATATCGCCCAGTCGCTGGCAATCGCCCTCGAAGCGAGAGCGTTCGGCGCCCGAAAAAACCGCACCTGCATCACCGAAGTGCAGCTGAAATCGTTCGATTACATCGTCATGCTCGCCGCCCTTGGAGCGATCGTCCTCGGGATCTGCTGCCGGCTCACGGGGACGGGCGTGCTTCTGGCGGATTACTTATAACCGAATCGGAGGGAATACGATGCTCGTACATGAAAACGTCAGTCTCGAATGGGGCAACATGCTGAAAGGCATTCGGGCCCAAGGTCATTTTGTAAGAACGCAAGCGAAACCGATTCTGGCAAGCTGGTCGTCGATCCTGGACCCGCGCCCGCTGCCGGGGCGCGCGTATCTGGTCGGCTGCGGCGACTCCTATTTCTGCGGAATCAGCTCCGAGCTTGCTTTCAAGATGTGGGCGGGCGTCGACTGCCGCGCCATGGAATCGCTGGAATTTTCCCGGTACGAGGCGGACTGGGCACCGGAAGGAAGCTGGATCGTCGCCACCTCGAATTCCGGCCGCGTGGCGCGGACGGTGGAGTGCGTCGTGCGAGGCAAAGCCAGAAGGCACCTGACGTTCGGCGTTTCGTACAACACCGAAGGACGGCTCGGGCAGGAGGCGGACGGCACCGTATTTTACAAATACGAGGATACCGGCTTCGGTCCGGGAACGATTTCTTATACTGCGTCCTTGATTGCCCAATATGTGCTGGCGGCGTATTTGGCGGAGAGAACCGGCAAAGGCGGCACGGAAGCGCTGATGCGGAAAATCGAATCGTTCGGCACGCTGATGGATACCGCGGTCGAAAGCACCTTCGACCTCGCCGGCCGGCTGGGCGAACTGGCGACAAAAGCGAGCGAGGTCGTCATTATGGGCGGCGGCCCGAATTACGGTTCGGCCTTGTTCGGCATGGCGAAGCAGATCGAATCGGCCAAGCACAATACGACGGCCCAGGAACTGGAGGAGTGGGCGCATGAGCAGTATTTCTGCACCAAGGAAGGGACGGTGACGATCGTCATCGCTCCGCCGGGTGCGGCTGCGGACCGTGCCCGCGAGCAGCTGCAGGCCGTGAGAGATATGGGCGGGCATGCCGCCGTTATATGCAGCGAAGCCGATGCGGAGACGCAGAAGCTGGCCGATACCGTTCTGGCGATGCCTGATACGGCGCCGGAGGATGAGTGCCTGACGCCGCTGCTGTACCAGATTCCGCTGCAAATTTTCTCCTATTCGTTCGCCCAGGCCGTGGGAGCGGTCATGCTCGGATTCGACGACAAAAACCGGATGGAAGTCAATTTCCGGCAAATTTTCGGCAGCAATATCGTAGGCTGACAGGAGGGAGCGGCATGGCTGAACGTTTCGAAGCGGCGGTAATCGGCCATTTGACCGTGGATGATATCGTGCTGCCAAACGGCCAAACGCATTTTACCACTCCGGGCGGGAATGCGCTTTACGCTTCGCTGGGGCTGAAGGCTTGGGGAGTTCATCCCGTACTGCTGACCTGCATGTGCCGCAATTATCCGAAGGAAGCGCTGGAGCTGCTGACCCGATCGGGGATCGACATGGACCGGGTGATCGCGCTCGACGTGCCTGCGGTCCGGCAGTGGGCCTTATATGATGTGCAGGGCGGCAGAAAATATGTGCCGATCCATACGGAAAGCGATTATCATTCCATTTCGCCGCGCCCGCCGCTCGTTCCGGAGCAGGTGCTGGGCCGCATCCGGGCCGCCCATATCGCGCCGATGCCCATAGACATTCAGGAGCAATGGGTTTACGCGCTCAAATCTCGCGGCGTGCCGTACATTTCCCTCGACCCGCATGAGGATTGGATGTCCGATGCGGACCGCTGGGCGAAAATACTTCCGCTGCTGAACGTGTTCATGCCGTCCAGCGTCGAAGTTGCGGCTATGCTCGGAAGCGGCATCGGTGAGCCGGAAGCGGCAAGGCGGATTGCAGTCATGGGGCCGCCGGTCGTCGTGCTAAAGCTTGGCGAACGCGGCAGCCTCGTTTACGAGAAGGAGAGCGGCCGGGAGACCCGTATTTCCCCGTACCCCGGCGAAGCGGTGGACCCAACAGGCTGCGGCGACGCCTATTGCGGCGGATTTTTGGCCGGCATGTCCGCGGGCTGCGGTCCTGCGGCGGCCGCCGAATGGGGGAGCGTATCGGCTTCGTTCGTGCTGGAGGGCTACGGGCCGATGGCGGCGATGACGGCGGAAAGATCCGCCGCCTCCGGCCGGCTGGCCTGGTATACGGCGCAAAGGCTGAAAGGGATGGCGTGAGCGGCGAAAAATCCTCAGTCAAGGGACGGGAAATGAGATGAACGATTGGTATGGTTCCAAGCCGCTGATCGGCGTGGTCGGCTGTCCGCCTCTGCCGGGCTCGGGCATGTACGGCGGCATGGATCGGAATCGATTTATCGATTCGATTATCTGGGAGGCCGAGGTACTGGAGCATGGCGGCTTTGACGGCCTCATGCTGCAAAATATCGGCGATCTTCCGGTTCCGAAGGCAGCGCGCACCGAGACGATCGCCTGGATGTCCGCGCTGGGCGCGATGATCCGCGGCCGGGTCTCGATTCCGCTGGGCATCAGCCTGCTGGAGGACGATCCGGAAGCGATCCTGGCGGCCGCTCATGCCGCGGGCGCATCGTTCGTCCGGATCAAGGTGTATGTCGGCGCGATGGTCGGGCCGGACGGCATCGTAGAAGGCTGCGCCGCGCGCGTTCAGCGGTACCGGCGAGAGCTGATGGCCGGCAATATCGCCGTGTTCGCGGACGTATACGACCGGACCCGGTGGCCGCTCGGCGGCGCGTCGCTCGAGGAGATGGCGCACGAGGCGGTCTGGTTCGGAAAGGCGGACGGGCTCGTTATTGCCGGCCGGAGCGTCGAGCAAAGCTTCGACTATATCCGCAGAGTCAAACAAACGGTCGGCGTCCCGGTCTGGATCGGCGGAGGCGTCGACGCGGACAACGTCCTGGAAGTGCTTCAGGCCGCGGACGGAGCGATCGTCGGGACTTCGATCAAGAAGGACGGACAGCTGCTGCAGCCCTTCGATCCGAACCGCGTAAAAGCGATGGCCGAGCGCAAACGCATGCTCCAAAGTTAACGGCTTTCAACGAATCATCGCATCAAGCTCCCGCGATGCCCACGAGGCAGGCGGGAGCTTTTTTGTGCTTGGCAAGAAAAACGGGCCGTCCAAAAAATCCGGACATCGCTTCCAAAAAATAAGCGCTTTCACTCGCCGGATGCGTCAAGTACAATAATAGAATTGAAATCGACAAAAATCGACTATGGAAAAAATCAAAACGCCGGTCAATGCTGCAGAAAGGAAGGTTATCCATGGCTGGAACGATTCGCAGCCTTACCTCCCGATTTCGTTTCCGCCGAGTCAGGAGCCGCTTCTTCGCGACGATGATTCTTCTTTCGCTGCCGCCGCTCTTTCTGCTCGGTTACGTCTCCTTCGATATCGCCAAAAAAACGCTGACCGAGAACAACACGAAAACGAATTACGACCATCTGCAAACATCCAGCGAGGTGGCGGATCTGCTGCTGCGCAACGTCGTAAACCTGAACCGTTTCATCGTGCTCAGCGACGAAATCCGCGACGATCTGCGAAAGAGCGGCATCAAGAACCCGATCGAGCTGAGCGAAACGGACACCCAGACGGTGAACCGGCTGCAGCGGGTCATTAACAGCAACTCGTTCGATACCCGGTACGTCGATTCGCTCTGCGTGCTGGATCTTCATTTCCAGACCTACTGTCTCGGCAGGTCGGACGACGCCGGGATTTACGAGAAGCCGGACAAAGCGCAGGAGATCATGCGGACGGATTGGTACCGGCAAGCGGTCCGGGCGCAGGGGCGCGTCGTTTTTTTCGGCTATAACGTACTGGGCGGCAAGGAGGGCGTCTTCTCGACCGTCAAGCTGTTCCGGGATTCGGGCACCGAAGACGGGAAACCTCTCGGACTGCTGATCACGAATCTCTCGGCCTCGATGTTCGGCAGCGTCTTTAACGGAAGCGGGGACAACGGTCAGTTTCTGGCGGTCGATTCATCCGTCCATCCGGCCCGGATCGTTTATCCGCAAACAGATGCGGTGCCGGAGCTCCCTGCGGGCAGCATTCGGGAAATGACCGACCGGCTGCAGGAGGACGGTTATTTGGTCAACGAATTCCGCAACGAGACGACGCATTGGACCTTCATCCATATTATCCGGGAGAGCCGCCTGCTGAAGCAGTCGAACCGGATCGGCACGGCGACCGCGCTGATCGCCTCGCTGATCGCTTTTGTCGCGCTCGTTATCTCCTTTATCGTATCGGGGAGCATTACGCGTCCGCTGCTGCGGCTGAAAAAAATGATGCTCGATTGGAACAAAGGCTCCCGCGTCTTTGCCGAAACGTTCAAGGAGGACGAGGTCGGCGCGATCGGCGAGACGTTCAAGCGGATCGTCCTGGAAAACCAGGAGCTCGGCGCAAGACTGATTCATTCGGAGCTGAAGGAGAAGGAGGCGGAGCTGCGCGCGCTGCAAGCGCAGATCAAGCCGCATTTTTTGTACAACACGCTGGATTCGATCTACTGGATGGCGCGGCTGAACAAGACCGCCGAGGCCGCCGCGATGGCGCTGGCGCTGTCCGAGAGCTTCAAGCTCAGCCTGAACAAAGGCCGCGAAACGATTCCCGTCTTCCGCGAGCTCGAGCATATCCGGCATTATATGACGATCCAGACGATTCGCTTTGGCGGCCGCTTCGGCTGCGATATCGAGGTCGATCCCGCCATTATGGGCTACGATATGCTGAAGCTTGTGCTTCAGCCGCTCGTCGAGAATGCGATCTTTCACGGACTGGAGCCTAAAGTGGGGAATGGACGCATCCGAATCGAGGGGCGGAAGGACGGGGATTTCCTGCTGTTTATGGTGGAAGACGACGGCGTCGGCATGGAGGATGTCGCGCAAACCGGTCATGGCTACGGCCTTCGCAACGTCCGCGACCGGCTGACGCTCTATTACGGCGCTTCCAGCTCGTTTGTTGTAACGAGCGAAGCGGGGCGCGGCACCCGGATCGAGCTCCGTTTCAAACCGTTCCCGGAAGAGGTGCAGACGAATGATTAAGGCAGTCGTATTTGACGACGAATATATCGTGCTGGAGGCGCTTGGCGCCTTGATTGATTGGAAGGGCCTCGGCATCGAGCTGGCCGGCACGGCCATGGACGGCATTTCCGCGCTCGAGACGTTCCGCAGCGTACGTCCTGAGATCGTGCTGACCGACATCCGGATGCCGGGAAAGGACGGCCTGCGGCTTGTGGAGGAGATCATGGAGGAAGCGCCCGATACGTGCTGCGTCGTATTCAGCGGCTACAACGAATTCGAGTACGTGAAGAACGCGATCCGGCTCGGCGTAACCGACTATGTGGAGAAGCCGATCACGGAAACGAGCATCGAACGGGCGCTGCGGAAGGTGCTGGGTCAAATCGGCCGCAACGAAGAAATCCGGACGCTGGAGCGTAGGATCGAGGAGACCAGACGGGAGCTGCTGGAGAAAGCGGTATGGGACCTGCTCCGGTTCGGAAAAGAGGCGGAAGCCAAATGGCGCGACTGCTTCGGTCAGGAGGCGGGCCGCGTGTGCGGCGTTACGGTTCTGGCCGCGAAGGAGGCGTTTACGCTGCCGGTTCATGCGGCGTACCGCACCGTCTTTTTAAGAAGCGAACGGGAGCGGCTGGCCGTCGTCTTTCATTTCATGGCGCTTCCGCAGTCGTATTGGGACGATATCGCAAGCGACCTGGATACGGCCGGAGTAACGGCGGGCATCGGAACGACGGCTGCCGATCCGGCCGGCGCCGACCGCAGCTATTCGGAAGCGCAGCGCGCCCTCAAATCGGCGCTGCTGCTTGGGCTGAAGGGCGCCGTCCGGTTCAGCGAGCCGGGCGATTGGAGCGCGTCGCCGGATTCGCTCGCGGAGCGGGCGGAATCGGTCATCCTCAGCCTGCGTGCCGGGAGCAGGGCGCTGTTCCTCGAACAGGTCGACCGTTTCCTGGACGGCATTCGCGAAGCAAAGGCCGATCCGGATGTCGCCGAACATGAAATGCTGCGGCTGATCTATGCGGCGTCGGAAGCCGTCAAGGAGGCGGGCGGCCCTCTTAACGATGCGCCCCAGGAGCCGTGCGTGCCGCATATCGAAATTCGGGAGGCCGCGGAGCGGGGCGCCGCGCCGGATTGGTTTCGGGAGCGGATCGAAGCGATTGCCGACGGCGGGATGAAGCTGCGGGAGCAGAGTAAGCATACGGCAGTGGAGAAGGCCCGGCTGTACATCGAGCGCCATATTTCGCGCGACGTCTCCCTTCAGGAGGCGGCGGAGCATGCCGGCCTGAACGCCACCTACTTCAGCGTGCTGTTCAAGGAAGTGATGGGCGAAACGTACATCAAGTACGTCACCCGCTGCCGCATGGAGCTTGCAAAAACGCTGCTGCGCAAAGGCTATAAGGTCGGCGAGGTCAGCGAGAAGGTCGGCTATTTGACGCACCGCCATTTCTCCGAGGTATTCAAAAAGCATACCGGACTGACGCCGGGCCAATTCAAGGAGGGGCTTTGAGCTCCGGGAAGTTTTTCAAGCTTTAAATTTTCCGCTTCCGTCCTTCTTTATTGGATCCGCCATAAAAGCAATCGATACGCGATCACCCAAAAAATTCGGAAGCCGATCCAAACAATGAGGCGCTGTCCGGTGGATACGCTTTCACCTAAACTATAAGCATAGGGAGCCCGGGTCCTGAATCCATTTTGAATGTTACAGGGGGACTAGACCAATGAGTGAACGTACGAAAATCGCCGCGACGCTGACCGGCGTCCTGCTGCTGGGCGGACTGCTCGCCGGCTGCGGCGGCGCATCGGACAAAAACGGACCCGGCAATACCGGTTCGGCCGGCGGGTCGCAGGAAAAAGTCAAGCTCGGCCTGCTGATCGACAACACCCAGGATTCGGCGAATATCGCCAAAGCGCTGACCGACGCGTTCGAAGCCAAGTATCCGAACATTACGATTGAAACGGAAACCCGTCCCGGAGGCAACGAAGGCGACAACTTCGTGAAAACCCGCCTCGCCACCGGCGATATGGACGACGTGCTGTTCTATAATTCCGGCGCGCAGCTGCAGGCGCTCAATCCGGACAAGAACCTGCTGGATTTGACGAATGAACCGTTCGAAGCGAACGTTCTCGACTCCTTCAAGCAGACCGTTTCCGCGAATGGGAAGGTTTATGGCGTTCCCTACTCTTCCTCGATTGGCGGAGGCTGGCTGTATAACAAGAAAATTTACGCCAAGCTCGGCCTTTCGGTACCGAAGACGTGGTCGGAACTGATGGCGAATAACGATAAACTGAAGGCGGCGGGAATCACGCCCATTATCGGCAGCTACAAGGATACTTGGACCTCCCAGATCATCGTGTTGGCCGATTATTACAATGTCCAGGAGCAGGATCCGAATTTTGCTTCGGATTATACGGCCAATAAGGCGAAATACGCGACGACGCCGGCAGCCCTCCGCAGCTTTCAGAAGCTGGAGCAAACGGCCGGATACTACAATAAAGATTTCCTCGCGACGACGTACGATGCCGGGCTGAAAATGCTGGCGGAAGGCAAAGGCGCCCAATATCCGATGCTGACCTTCGCCATCCCGGCGCTTATGCAGAACAATCCGGATCAGATGAACGATATCGGTTTCTTCGCGCAGCCGGGCGACAGTCCGGACAAAAACGGGCTTACGGTGTGGATGCCGGGAGCCGCTTACATTTACAAGAACACGGAGCACCCGGAAGAGGCGAAAAAACTGCTGTCCTTTATCGCTTCGCCGGAAGGGATGGCCGCAGTCGCCAAGCTGTCGATTCCTGCCGGCCCATACGTCGTCAAAGGCGCCGTCATGCCGGACAACGTGCCGCAGGTCGTAAAGGATATGCTGCCGTATTTCGACCAGGGCAAGACCGCTCCGGCACTCGAATTCCTCTCGCCGCTGAAAGGGCCGAGCCTGGAGCAGATTACGGTGGAGGTCGGCGCCGGCAAACGCAAGGCGGAGGATGCCGCCAAGCTGTACGACCAGGATGTCGAGAAGCAGGCGCAGCAGCTCGGCCTTGCGGGCTGGTAAGAACGGCGCGGCATGATCAAGAAGCGGCCCTGCCGAATCGGGGCAGGGCTGCGCCCGTTCAAATCTAGACTCGCTCTATCCTTTGCTTATATGATGTCCAAGGGAAGAAATTTGCCCGCCTTAAGGCGGCCTGCCCGTTTCTTCTTGGCCGGATTGGAGGGACCTTAAGGATGTCCAAGGTATTCAAACGCATTTATACGTACCAGTTTCTGCTGCCTGCGGCCATCGTATACACCGTTATTTTTATCGTCCCGACCCTGATGTCCTTCTTCTTCAGCTTGACGAGATGGACGCTGTCGGATTGGGATTTTATCGGGCTTCGGAATTTTACGACCTTCTTCAAGGAGCCTTCGCTCAGCATCGGCTTCAAAAATACGTTTATTTACGCGGTGGTGACCTGCTCGCTCAAGGTGGTAGGCGGACTGCTGCTGGGCGTTTTTCTCACCGGTAAAATCAAAACGAAGGATTATTTGCGCTCGGTCGTCTTTTTCCCGACATTGGTCAGCACGATCGCCGTCGGCATTACGTTCAGCATGATGATGCATCCGACGGAGGGACTGATCAATACGACCCTTGCACGATTTGGCATCGAAGGCCCGGACTGGCTCGGCGATACGCGGATCGCGCTTCTGTCCGTGGCGATGGTCGACGTGTGGAAGGGCGTCGGATTCGCGACCATTATTTATATTGCAGGCATTTTATCCATTCCCGAAGATTACTACGAGGCGCTTCAGATCGACGGGGGCGGCGCGTGGAACAAGTTTTGGAGCATCATCGTTCCGTTAAGCCGTCCGGCTACGAATGCGGTCATCATTCTCGCCTTCATCGGCGGGCTCCGTTCGTTCGATCTCATCTGGGCGATGACCCAGGGGGGGCCGGGCTTCGCGACCGACGTGATCGCTTCGATCATTTACAAGCAATATCAAGGCGGTTTCTATGGCCTGTCGACGGCCGGAAACGTCATTCTGTTCCTGTTCGTCAGTATCCTTGTCTTTCCGCTGTCCCGCTATTTGAACCGCAAAGAGGTGGACTTATGAGCCGCGGCGCGCGAATATGGGCGGTCGAAATCGCTGCCGTTGCCGCCAGCATCGTCATCTTCTGGATCCCGCTCTATTTCGTCGTGCTGACGGCGATGAAAAGCGCTCCGGAGGCTTCGCTTATGAATTTGGCCTGGCCCTCCAAAATCGAACTGTGGCAGAATGTGAAGGATGTCATCCGATTCGGCGATTTCATGCTGCTGCGCGCGTTCTGGAACAGCTCGCTGCTGACCGTGCTGTCCATCGCCGCAATGGTTATCTTCTGCTCGATGGCCGCTTTCGTCATGCAGCGGCGGAACGACAAGGCTACGCCGTGGATCAGCTTCTTCGTGCTCGCCGGTCTGATCATTCCGCCGGCGATCGTACCGACGATTTGGGTGCTGGACGAAATTCACCTGTTCAAAACGATGGCCGGGCTTGTACTGGTGGAGGTGGCGCTCGGGTTTCCGTTCTGCGTGCTGCTGTACCGGGGCTTTATGGCGGCGATTCCGCGGGAAATCGACGAAGCCGCGGTCGTGGACGGCTACGGCGCTTTCCGGCTGTTTTTCACGATCATCCTGCCGCTGCTGCAGCCGGTGACCGCGACGATTATCGTGACGCAGTCCGTAACGATTTTTAACGATTTTACGAATCCGCTCTATTTCTTTCCAGGCGCGAAGAACGTGACCGTTCAGCTGACGCTGTACAATTATACGAGCCAGTTCGTGTCGCAGTGGAATCTGCTGTTTGCGAACATTTTGCTCATCACGATTCCGCCGCTTGCGCTGTTTATCTTTTTCAACAAGCGAATAGTGGCCGGCATGACCGCCGGCTCCGTCAAAGGCTGAAGCAATGCCTGCGGACGGCTAGTCAATAATAGGCAAGGGGAGACAGGCGAAAATGAAGAAATGGCAAGTGACGGATGTAACGTGCGAATACCGCCGCAATCCGCTCGGAATCGGCGTACGAACGCCGCGTTTCGGCTGGCGTCTCGAGTCGGACCGCCGCGGCGCGATGCAGAAGGGGTACCGCATTTTGGTAACGGAGGCGGACGGCGATTTCGACGCGCCGCTTTGGGATACCGGGTATACGGAAAGCGACGCCTCCATCCAAGTCGAATATGCCGGACCGGCGCTGCAATCCCGCACGAGATACCTGATGAAGGTAAAAGCCTGGGATGCAGACGGCCGCGAATCGGACTGGAGCGAGACCGCCTGGTTCGAGACGACGCTGCTGGAGCTTCACGAGTGGCAGGCAAAGTGGATCGCGCCGGCGGCGGACGCCATCGATCCGCAGGAGGAAGCGGCCTTCCTGCTGCGCAAACGGTTCGACTTGAAGAAAAGCGTTGTGTCGGCCCGAATCTACGCGACCGCCGCGGGGGTTTACGAGCTGTACGCGAACGGCCGGCGCGTCTCCGACGAGGTGCTGGCTCCCGGCTGGACGAGCTACCGGCACCGGCTTCAATTTCAAACCTACGACGTGACGGAGCTGCTGCAGGCCGGAAGCAACGCGGTCGGCATCAGTCTCGGGGACGGCTGGTACCGCAGCGGGATGGGCTTCGACGGCCGGGATTTCAAATATGGCGACCGGCGGGCGGCGCTGCTGCAGCTGCATGTGCGTTACGAAGACGGCTCCGGGGACGTGATCGTCTCGGACGATTCCTGGCGCTGCGCAGCCGGCCCGATCCGGTATTCGACGATCTATCATGGAGAAAGGTATGACGCCCGCCTCGAACAAGAAGGCTGGAGCGAGAGCGGGTTCGCGGATGAATCGTGGAAACCGGCCGAAGCGCTGGAATTGCCGCTCAATATGCTGGTACCGCAGGAAAACTGGCCGACGCGCGTTACCGAGACGATCCGGCCGGTATCGGCGTTCGTCACGCCGGCCGGCGACCGCGTGCTGGACATGGGCCAGAATATGGTCGGACGCGTCCGCATGCGTGTACAGGCGACGGCGGGCACGACGATTACACTCCGTCACGCGGAGGTGTTGGACAAGGACGGGAACATCTACTTCGGCAACCTTCGCCCTGCGAGACAGACGGTGGAATATATTGCGAAAGGCGAGGGTGAGGAAAGCTACGCGCCGCATTTCACGTTCATGGGCTTCCGGTACGTCAAGGTGGAAGGCTATCCGGGCGGCGAGCTCCCGCTTGACGCGTTCGCCGGGGAAGTGCTGCATTCGGACATGCCGCGGACCGGCGGCTTTGAATCGTCCGACAGCCGTGTGAACCGGCTGCAGAGCAACATTCTATGGGGGCAGCGCGGCAACTTTCTGGACGTGCCGACCGACTGCCCGCAGCGCGACGAACGGCTCGGCTGGACCGGCGATGCGCAGGTGTTCATCGGGACGGCGCTGTTCAACTTCCAGGGCGCGCCTTTCTTCACGAAATGGCTGCGCGATCTGAAGGCGGAGCAGCATCCGGACGGCGGCGTGCCGTTCGTCATCCCCGACGCGGCCGGCGGGGCAAGCTCCGCCGCATGGGGAGACGCCGCGGTCGTCTGCCCGTGGACGGTCTATCGGTACTACGGCGACCTGAGGCTGCTGGCCGAACAGTACGACAGCATGAAAGCGTGGGTGGAGTACATTCGCGCGCAGGGAGAGCACGAGTTTCTGTGGAACACCGGCTTTCATTTCGGCGATTGGCTCGGCCTGGACGCCAAGGAGAACAGCTACGTCGGCGCAACGCCGCGCGAGCTGGTGGCGACGGCGTTCTACGCGCATTCGACGCGGCTGCTCCGCGAAGCCGCCAAGGCGCTTGGTTACGCGGCGGACGAAGCGAAGTACGGGGAACTGCATAAGCGAATCGTCCAGGCGTTCCGGGACGAATTCATGACGCAGACGGGCCGGGTCGCGTCGCCTACGCAAACCGCGCATGTGCTCGTTCTCGTGTTCGAGCTGGCGGAGGAAAAGTCGCGGCTGCGCGTGGCCAAGGACCTGAATGATCTGATCGTGGAGAACGGCTATCATCTCACGACCGGATTCGTCGGCACGCCTTATCTCTGCTTCGCGCTGTCGGACCACGGCTATCACCGGACCGCCGTCAGGCTGCTGCTGCAGGACAGCTACCCGGGCTGGCTCTATTCGGTTTCGAAAGGCGCCACGACGATTTGGGAGCATTGGGACAGCATCAAGCCGGACGGCTCGTTCTGGAGCGACGATATGAACTCGTTCAACCATTATGCCTACGGAGCGATCGGGGAATGGATGTACCGCAGGGTGGCCGGTTTGGATATGGATGCCGCGGTTCCCGCGTTCAAACGGATTCATATCGAGCCGCTGTTCGGATCGTCGGCGCTGACGCACGCTTCGGCAGCACACTTGTCTTCCTATGGGGAAATTCGTTCCGGCTGGAGAGTAAACGGGTCCCGGATCAAGGTGGACGTCACGATTCCGGCCAACGCGACGGCAGAGATCGTGCTTCGCGGCGCCTCGCTTGCCGGCTTGACGGAGGGAGGAGCGCCGGCAGCGGCGGCGGACGGAATTCTGTCCGCAGCGGAGAATGAAGCGGGCGTTACGCTGTTGGCGGGCTCCGGCACATACGTCTTCGCGTACGAAAATGCGGATCTGTTCCGAACCGTATACACGGCGGATTCGATCATGAGCGACGTCTTGAGCGACGACCGGGCTGTCGAGGTACTGAAGCGGCATTTGCCTCATTTGTTCGAAGGAGGCTTGCTCCAGTTCATGGGCGGCTCGAGCTTGAAGCAGGTCGCGGAGAACGGCATGGCCCGCGTTCCGCAGTACAAAATGGACGAGGTGCTCCGCGCTTTGGCCGACCTTTCATCGTAATCCGCGCAGGCCGCCCGACGGGCGGCTTGTTTCGTTGTGCACCTCCTCGTATTCCGAGAGGTCAGCGGCAAAAGAGCTCCGATCAACAAGATGGCCGCCAGCAATCGGATTGCGCAATCGATAAGAAGTCCCGGCCGCTGTATCCGCTACAATGGAAGGGAGGGATTCTAAATAACGATTGTGGAGGTATGAACGTGACGAACGCGGAAGAAATACTGCAAAACTGGCTGCGGCATCGTAAGGTGCTGCAGGAAATGACGGAACGGTTCGACGATGCCCATTTGAATTTCAAGCCTTGGGAGGATGCATTTACGGCCGGCGGACTGATCGTCCATATGGCGAGCGTGATGGAGATGTTCGTGAAAACGGTTAAGCAAGGTGTCTTTACTCCGCCTGCTTCATACCCATACGAGACCATGGACGATATCAGGAAAATCGTACATGCGTTAACCGATAAGACGCAGGCGGATCTAGGATCTTTGACGGATGCGCAGCTGGAGGCGGAAATCGAGGTGATCGGCCGCGCGGCGACGGGACATTTCTGGCTGTTAAGTGCGGTCGATCACGAAATTCATCATAAAGGTCAATTGTTTACTTATGCCCGGATGCTCGGGATCGACGGATTGCCTTTCTTTCGGGTTCTGCCGCCCCCGAACGCCTTGCCACCAAAGGAAGAAGTATGACAAAATGAAACGGTAACCTATTCGGATGGGAGGGATTACCGGTGATTCAGCATGAAGGCATTCATCATGTCAGTATCATTGTAACGGACCTGCAGCAGGCGAAGACATTTTATGAGGAAATCATCGGCCTGAAGGAAATCGAGCGGCCGCCGTTCGATTTTCCCGGGGCTTGGTATGCGATCGGGCCCGGCGGCCAGCAGCTTCACCTGATTGTGCATAACGGAGAAACGCTTCGGTCGAGCGGAATCGATACGCGGGACGGGCATTTCGCCATTCGCGTCGCCGATTTCGAGGCGACGCTGGACTGGCTCCGGCAGCGCGGCGTCGAGCATAAAGCGAATCCGAACAGCATTACCGGCTTCGGGCAAATCTACGTGACCGATCCGGACCGCAACGTAATCGAGCTGAACGCGGCGAAAGTCGCCAGAGGCTGAAAACCGGGCGGGGAACGGTAAAGCTGCGGTATTTGATCCGATGGGGCGGTCGGCCTCATCGGATTTTTTCACGCCAAAAAGTTTACATAATTATAGTTATGTTACGATTTATGCTTATGTATCCGCTTCCACAATCGAAAAGGAATCTTGCCGGAATCGTCGAATAACGAACAAGAACGAAAAAACCATTATGAAAAGGCGGGTGGACTGGTTTGCTCAGAAAAGTGAGCCGGAGATTGCTTGGCGCGGGGGCGGCTGTAATTGGCGGCAAAGGGAGCCATTTCCGCAAAATTTTGATCCTCATTTTGCTGATCTCAAGCATTCCGGGAATCATTATCGGCAGTCTGATTTATTGGATCGGCGGCGGCCGTATCGCCAAAGAACTGACGCTTCTTCATCAAAGTCAGATTATCAGACGAGCAGACAACATTAACGATCAGCTGACGAGTCTGGAGTTGTCGATTTCCCATTGGTCGTTCGACCCCGAGCTCGACAACGATCTGATGAACCGGGATTTCGAGCGCGATTTCCTGAACACGTGGAATTTGACCAAAACGCTGCTCATCATGCAGGGCGCGAGCCCGCTTACGATGCATGTGCAGCTGTTTGTGAACCATTCCAAGCCGATTCTGATGAATCCGGAATACAGCGTGCTGACAGCGGCGGATTCAAAGTCCTATCTCGATCTTATGCGGCAGGGGCAATCGATTTATTGGACGCTTGCACCGTCGGGGCCAGGAAGCGCGGCCAGCGTGCTGACGCTTGTGCACAAAATACCGGCGGCGAGCCCCAATCCGTACGGCGTCATCCTGTTCAGCCTCGACCAGGGGAAAGTCGATTCTTTGTTGAAAACGCTAACACCGTATAATGTCGGGGAGTCGTTCCTGATGCGCGACGACGGAACGGTGCTCGCCTCGGCCGGCAATTCCGCCGCCGCAACGGCGTTTGACACGGCGCTTAAGAAAGCCGTGGCCGAAAACCGTTCGTCCAGCGGATCGTTTCTGTTCGATTGGAACCGCGAGAAATATACCGTTTCGTACGGCTCGTTTAACCGGATTCAATCGGACTGGCTCTATGTATCGGCTGCGCCGATCAATGCCATACTGGCGCCGGTTATTTTCATTTCCCGGCTGATCTGGGGGATCAGCTTCTCCGGGCTGCTGCTGGCTGCCCTGCTCGCCTGGCTTGCTTCCAGCCGGATTTATTCGCCGGTGGCCAAGCTCGTCCGCCTGCTGACCGGCGACCGCTCGCCCGTGCACGGGATGCCGATCCGGGACGAGTTCAAGCTGATCGAAAACCGGTGGCAGCTGCTCGCAAGGGAAAGCCTGGACCTGCAAAACAAGCTGGAGGCGCAGCTTCCGCATGTGAAGGAAGGCTTTCTGCTGCAGCTGATCCAGGGTTACCTGTACAGCTACTCCGAGCACGATCTGCGCGAACGGATGAGGCATTACGGCTGGAACGTTGACGGCAGGCGGTTTCAGGTCATTTATTTCCGGCTGACCGGCTTTGCCAATCTCGAGGGCCGTTTTCGGATGGGCGACGAAGGACTCGCGACCTTCGCCGCCGCCAATGTCGCACGCGAGCTGGCGGCGGCGAAGCCGTTCGAGACGTCCGCGGTCAACTTTCACGATTTGACGTTCGGCCTGCTGGCCTTCCTTCCGGAAGACGCGCAGGCGGAGGGGGAAATCGAACCGCTGTGCGAGGAGATCATCCAATCGGTGAACCGGATCGTGCGGCTGCAGGTTACGATCGCGATCAGCCGATCAGCTTCTTCGATCACCCAAATTCCCGCACTGTTCGAGGAAGCGAAACAGGCGATCGGCTACCGGGACTTCGAGAACCAGAACCAGATCATCGACATGGACCATGCCGGGGAGGAAAGCGAAAACGTCGCGCTGCTCTATCCGTTCGCCCTGGAACGCGAGGTGGTGCAGGCGCTCCGGTCCGGGCAGCAGGAGGAAACGGACCGGCTGACGGAGCAATTTTTGCATGCCCTTTCCAGCAAGGGAGCAAAGGAAATCGACGTGCAGCAGGGCATGCTCCATCTGCTCGGCACGATGCTGCATACGATTATCGAGGCGGGCTTTAACCCCGGCCGGCTGTATAAAGGAGCGAATTTATACGAGCAGCTGTCAGCGTTACGCGAGCCGAATCTGATGCATGCCTGGCTCAGCAAGATGGTCGTCGCGCCGTTCATCGAAAGTCTCGAAGCCCGTTCGGACAGTCATGCCAAAAAAATCGTCGGGCAGGTGCTGACGCTCATTCAGGAAAATTATATGCGCGACATTTCGCTTGAAAGCTGCGCCGATTTTACGGGCACGAACACCTACTATTTGAGCAAGACGTTCAAGACGATGGTCGGCATCAATTTTATCGATTACTTGACCGAGCTGCGGATGGAGAAGGCCAAGCAGCTGCTGCAGGAAACGGAGCTGAAAATTAACGACATCGCCGAGCAGGTCGGCTACCAGCACAGCTATTTCAACCGCATCTTCAAAAAGCATGAAGGCGCGACGCCCGGCCAATACCGGGAGCTCAGCCGCCGCAGGGCGTAAAGGCGGGGCATCCCGAGGCTTGTCCGGCTTTGCGCGGCTTGCGAATCGGCAGGACGGCGTCCCCGGCAAAAAGAGATAAGCCGTACAACAAAGTGCTATCGCCAGTAAACGGCCTGCAGGCGTTGAAAAACAAAAAAATCCGATTGTTGGAAAAGCGTTGTACGCTTATTGTAAAACCAATACCGGGTCTCGATAGAGAGGAGTGAGCGAAAATGGAAAAAGCAATCGATACGGTGCCGCAGCTGCGGAAAATCTCGTTCGCGGACAGGCTGAAACGGGACAAGTGGCTGTATGCGCTGCTGCTTCCCGGACTGATTTATTTTATTGTATTCAAATATTTGCCCATGTGGGGCGTGCTGATCGCCTTCAAAAATTATCAGCCCTTTCTTGGATTTTTCAAAAGCGAATGGGTCGGGCTGGACAATTTCAAGACGTTTCTGCAAAATCCCGACTTCTTCCGGCTGCTGCGCAACACGACGATTCTGGCCGTCTACGATCTGGTCTTTTATTTTCCGGCCCCGATCGTGCTGGCGCTGCTGCTGAACGAAATCCGCATTTCGGCGTATAAACGGGTTGTCCAGACGCTGATCTACGTGCCGCATTTCATTTCGATGGTTATTGTCGCGAGCATCACGTATATGCTGCTGACGACCGAAAACGGTCTCGTCAACGTGCTGCTGAACAAGTGGATCGGGCACAACATCGATTTTCTGTCGAGCGAGGCGTGGTTTCGGCCGATGATCATTCTGCAGTCGATGTGGAAAGAAATCGGCTGGGGAACGATCATCTTTCTCGCCGCCCTGGCCGGCGTAGAGCACGAGCAGTACGAGGCGGCGACCGTCGACGGCGCGGGAAGGCTGCGCCAGCTGTGGCATATTACGCTGCCTGCGATCCGGAGCACGATTATCGTGCTGCTGATTTTGCGGATGGGCAATTTCCTCGACCGCGGCTTCGAGCAAATTTTGCTCATGATGAACGCGCTGAACCGCAGCGTCGCGGACGTGTTCGACACTTACGTGTACACGATCGGGATTACGCAGGGCGCGTTCAGCTACAGCACGGCCGTCGGCCTGTTCAAGTCGCTCGTCGGCATCGTGCTGATTTTTACCTCGAATTATTTGGCGAAGCGGGCCGGCCATTCGGGACTATTCTAAGCGGGTGGGAAGCACATGAACAACAATACGCTCAGCGGTAAAATTTTCGATGCGGCGAACTATCTGTTTCTCGGCCTGATGGCGCTGGTTACCATTTTTCCCTTTTTGTACATCATTGCGGGCTCCTTCGCCACCGACAGCGAGCTGACGGCACGGCCGTTCTTCATTATTCCGAAGACGTTCTCGCTGAACGCGTACCGGTATATTTTCTCGACCGACACCTTGTTCCACAGCGTGTTCGTGTCGGTGATCATTACCGGGCTCGGCACGGCGATCGATCTGGCGTTTACGTTCACCATGGCGTACGCGCTGTCCCGCAAGCAGCTCGCCGGCCGCAACGCCGTGCTGAATCTGGTCATTTTCTCGATGCTGTTCAGCGGAGGGCTGATTCCGACCTACCTGGTCGTCAAATCGCTCGGCCTGCTCGACAGCTACTGGGCGGTCGTGCTGCCCGGAGCCATCAGCGGGTTTAACCTGATCCTGGTAAAAACGTTTTTCCAGGAGATCCCCTTCGAGCTGCAGGAATCGGCCAAAATCGACGGCTGCACCGATATCGGCGTGCTGTGGCGGATCGTGCTTCCGCTGTCCAAGCCGGTCATCGCAACGTTCGCGCTGTTTTACGCGGTCGGCCACTGGAACGATTTCTTCGGGCCGCTCATTTATTTGAACGACAGCAGCATGTGGCCGCTCCAGGTTGTGCTGCGACAAATTATTTTGCTGTCGCAGGGGACGATCGGCGATCCGAACAATATGGATCCGAACTTCGTTCAGCCGCCGGACCAGGCGATCAAGATGGCGATCATCATCGTAGGAACCGTGCCGATTCTGCTTGTTTACCCGTTCCTGCAAAAGCATTTCGCCAAAGGCATGATGATCGGCGCACTGAAAGGATAACCGCATCCAGAACTTACTTCACTATTTTTCATTATGGGGGGTTCATGAATGTTGGGAATGGTAAACAAGGGTAAACGTGCGGCTCTCGGGCTCGGAATGGCATTCGCATTGACGGCGCTTGCCGGATGCGGGGGCGGAGGAGAACCGGCGAATAAGCCGGGCAGTGAGGCTTCGGGGGCGAAGACGCCGCAGCCGTTCAAGATCAGCGTCATGATTCCGAGCTTCCAGACGACGCTTCCTAAGGCGGAATCGAGCAATGTCTGGAAAAAGATCGAAGCGTACACGAACACGAAACTCGATATCAATTTCGTGCCGAACTCGTCCTACAGCGACAAGATGAACATTACGCTTGCCTCGGGTTCGATGCCGATGGTGATCGAAGCCGACCCGAAATCGCCGAGCATTATAAGCGCGATTCAATCGGGTGCGTTCTGGGAAATCGGTCCGTATTTGAAGGACTACCCGAATCTCAGCAAGGCGAACCCGACCATTCTGAACAATATTTCGATCGAAGGGAAAATTTACGGCATTTACCGGGGCCGGACGCTCGGCCGCAACGGCATCGTGTACCGGAAGGACTGGCTCGACAACGTCGGCCTGCAGCCCCCGAAAACGATCGACGATTTTTACAACATGTTGAAAGCGTTCACGCTGGACGATCCCGACAAGGACGGCAAAAACGACACGTACGGCATGGTCGTCACCAAATTTTCCGGTCCGTGGGACAATATGCAGGTCTGGTTCGGCGTGCCCAACAAATGGGGGCTGGACGCAAACGGCAAGCTGGAGCCCGCTCATTTGTTCCCGCAATATATGGATGCGCTGAAATTTTTCCGGAAGCTGTACAGCGAGAAGCTCGTCAATTCCGACTTCGCCGTTATGGATTCGGCCAAATGGCTCGATCCGGTCGTAAACGGCCAGGCGGGCGTCATCGTCGACGTGGCGGATAATGCCGGGCGGCTGGAGCAGAAGATGGCGACCTCGGACCCGAAGGCGGTCATCGATGTAACCGGCTCGGTGGAAGGACCGGACGGAGCGCTTCATAACCTGCCGACCTCGGGCTATTCGGGAATGTTCCTCATTTCCAAATCGAGCGTGAAAACGGAGGACGATCTGAAGAAGGTTCTGACGTTCCTCGATAAAATGAACGACGACGACGTGCAGCTGCTCGCCGGGTACGGCATCGAGGGCGTCAATTACAATATCGAGGACGGCAAGCTGGTGCAGGTTGCCGACGATAACCCCAAGCCGGAGGACGCATTCACCGATTTGAACCAGCTGCTGATGTTTATTCCGGAGGATCCGACATCGAAGATGTTCAAGCCGGCTACCCCGCTGCGGGCCAAGGTTTCGCAGGTGCAGAAGGAGAACGAAAAGATTATCGTGCCGAATCCGGCCGAACCGCTCATCTCCAAAACGTACATGCAGAAAGGCGCGCAGCTCGACAACATCATCGAGGACGCGCGAATCAAGTTCATCGTCGGGCAAATTGACGAAGCCGGCTTCCAGTCGGCGGTGGAGCTGTGGAAGAAAAGCGGCGGCGACGAATACATCAAGGAAATTAACGAAGCCTACGCAAAAGCGCAGGCAGCTGACGGAAAATAAAGGAATTTCCTTGGGGCGGCAAGAAGGAAGTAGGATGCAAACCGGGCTACCTGCCCTTAAGGGAGATGGATAAACAGCAAATGATTGATCAGTGGAGAAAGCAATTTGAAGCGCCTGCGGCCGAATTCGGGCCGATGCCGTTCTGGTTCTGGAACGACGAGCTGTCGAAAGAAGAGCTGATCCGGCAAATCCGCGAGTTTCATGCGAAGGAAGTGACCGGCTTCGTGCTCCATCCGCGCATGGGACTTCCGCGCTCGATGCCGTATATGTCGGAGGCATATCTGGAGCTGGCGGAAGCGGCGGTTGCGGAAGCGGCGCGTCTCGGCATGTCGGTTATTCTGTACGACGAGGGCATGTATCCGTCCGGCGCGGCGAACGGCCTCGTCGTGAAGCAAAATCCCGCATTTGCCAGCCGGGGACTGGCGATGCGGGAATTTCCGTGCCAAGCCGGTCCGGCGGTGGTCCCGGTCGGGCTGGAGCCGGACGAGGAGCTGGTCTCGATGCTGGCGTACCGCAAGCTCCCGGACGGCTCCGTCGTTCCGGATTCGGTAACGGTGCTCGATTGGCGGGCGGCGTTATCGCCGGGCGGAGGCGGCGGAAGCGTGCCGTTCCGGGCGCCGGACGGGGACGGCTGGTTCGCGGCCGTCTTCGTCGATACGCCGTCCGGCGGCACGATCCGCGGCATTCACCCCGGGCAGGACGACGGGGAGCCGGATGCGCCGAGGGCAGCGGACCTGCTGAACGAAGAAGCGATGCGGACGTTCATCGCGCTGACGCACGACGCTTATTACGAGCGGCTTCGCGATTATTTCGGCGGGACGGTCATTGCCATGTTCACCGACGAGCCGGACCTGCTCGGCCGGCGGCATAAGCGGGGCCTGCGGCCGTGGACGCGCGGATTCCTCGCCGAGTATACGGCCGCCGGAGGCGGCGAGCGGGATTTGCCTGCTCTGTGGCTTGAAGCCGGGGCCGGCACGGCCGGTATCCGCGGCCGATTCGAGGACGCGGTGCGCGCGAGGCTCACGCGCACGTATTACCGGCCGCTCGCGCAGTGGTGCGAGGCGCACGGCATCGCGCTGACCGGCCATCCGGCGGGCAGCGGGGACATCGGGCTGCTGGAGCATTTTCATATCCCGGGGCAGGACGTCGTCTGGCGGTGGATCGCCCCCGAAGACGGCAAAGCGCTGGACGGGCCTCACACCGTGCTGGCCAAATGCGCTTCCGATGCGGCGCGCCACCGGGGGCGGCGCCGCAATTTGAACGAGTGCTTCGGCGTCTGCGGGAAGGAAAGCGGCTGGGCGCTGACGGCGGACAATATGAAGTGGTACCTGGACTGGCTGTTCGTCCGGGGAACGAACCTGATCGTTCCGCACGCCTTCTATTATTCGATCCGCGGGGAACGCAGGGACGAGCGTCCGCCGGATGTCGGGCCGAACAATATCTGGTGGCCTCATTACGAGCAGTTCGCACGGTATATCAAGCGGATGAGCTGGCTGATGACGGACGGCGCGAATACGGCGGAAATTGCGGTGCTGACGGGTGCCTCGGAAATGCCGTGGAGCATCGCGAAGCCGCTCTTCGAACGCCAGATCGAATTCAACTATCTGGAGGAAGAGCTGCTGGCCGCATCCTGCACGATCGAAGACGGGCTCATCCGGATTGCCGGCTATGCGTATAAGGCTGTGCTGATTGAGAATACGGACGCCTTCAAGCCCGAGGGTCTGCGGCTGCTTGCCGAGTTCGTATCCCAAGGCGGAGCGGTAATCGCGCTGCCGGAAGCCGGACGTCCCGGATCGGAGCATGCGAAGAGCTGGCGCTTTGTGCAGCGGGCCGAGGATATCCCCGCCGTGCTGGATGAACTCGCGCTGGCTGAGCCGCTGCTCGAACCGGCCTGCGCAGCCGTTCGCATCAGCAGGGTGAAGAAAGGCGGCACTCTGTTCTATTGCATCGTGAACGAAGGCGAGGACGAATACACCGGCAGCCTGCGCATCCCGGCCGGCTGCGGCGCGGAAATCTGGCAGCCGTGGACGGGAGAGACCTTTGCGGCGCGGAGCCCGGAAGCGGCATGCGGCACATCCGCTGCAGAGCAGCTCGCCGATCGTTCCGAAGCGGAGCGGAACGCGGGCAGCCCGATTGCGCTTCGCCTGCAGCGCAGAGAATGCCTGATCGTCGCCGCCGATCCGGCACTTGCGGCGCCGGCGGATTCGGCGGCGGAGAGCGGGGAGTTCCCCAAGATCATCCCGCTGCAGCTTCAGTGGCACGTTAGCGGAGGGCCGCTGTCAGGCGGACCGCGCCCGGCGCTTTCATCCTGGGCGGAATGGGAAGGGATGGAGCATTTCTCCGGCACGCTCGTGTACGAAAGCCGCTTCGATTTTCCCGCCGAAGCGGTTGAAGCGGGCGGCCCGGAAGGCGGAGCCCCGTCCGTCGGCGGATATCGCGACGGCGGCGGCGAAGCGCAGATCGGCAGCCGGCCCGTCCGGCTCGACCTCGGCGACACGGGCGAAATCGCCCGAGTCGCGGTGAACGGCCGCGATGCGGGCGTCCGGATGTGGAAGCCGTACGTCTTCGACGTCAGCCCGTTCCTGCAGGCAGGCGCGAACGAGCTGCGGATCGAGGTGACGAACAGCCTGGCGAACCGTTACGACGGTCAGCGGCTGCCTTCGGGGCTGCTCGGTCCTGTAACGCTGCAAACGGGCGGCGGCTGATACAGCCGCAGCCCCACATTACAACGACTTAAAGGGGAGAACATCGATGGTTCAAGCAAAAATGAGGTACAAGCTGTTTCTGGTCGGACTTGTCGCGCTGACCGGTCTCACGGCATGCAGCAGCGGAGGCAAGTCCTCCGATTCGCCTTCATCCGCGGATTCGACAAACGCCGACGGCTCGGGCGGCAGCGACGGGAAGCCGGCGCCGCTCAAGCTGGATATCATGCTGCCGTCCTTCGAGACCGACCTGGCGCAGAAAGGCAGTCCTGTGTTGAAGAAATTGGAGGAAATGACAAATACAGATATAACGCCGGTTTGGGTGCCGGCCACCACCTATGAGGACAAGTTCAACATTACGCTCGCATCCGGCAAGCTGCCGACGATTATGGCGGTGCTGTCGAAGTCGGCCAGCTTCGTCAGCGCGGTGCAGGCTGGCGCGTTTTGGGAAATCGGTCCTTATCTGAAGGATTACCAGTACCTCAGCCAGGCGAATCCGATCATTTTGAACAACTCGTCCATCAACGGCAAAATTTACGGCATTTACCGTTCCCGCCCGCTCGGCCGTTACGGCATCCTGTACCGCAAGGACTGGCTGAAGAAGGTCGGCCTCACCGAGCCTAAGACGGTCGACGATTTTTACAACATGCTGAAAGCCTTTACCGAAAAGGACCCCGACGGAGACGGCAAAAACGACACGTACGGCCTTGTCGCCTCCAAGGACTCGACGATCTGGGACATTATGGGGACCTGGTTCGGCGTGCCGAACAAGTGGGGCGTGGACGCAAACGGGAAGCTCGTTCCGGCGCATATGACGCCGCAGTATATGGACGCGCTGAAATTTTTCCGCAAGCTGTATGAGGAGAAGCTGATCAATCCGGATTTCGCCGTCCTGGATCCGGCCAAAATGGACGATCCGGTCAAAAACTCCCAGGCCGGGGTGGAAGTGACCGTGCTCGACAATACGCACCGGCTGGAGACGGCTTACGAGGATGCGCATGCCGGCGCGACGGATATTTTCGACGCGGTTGGCGCCGTGACGGGGCCTGACGGCAAGCAGCACAACCTGCCGACGTCCGGCTACGCGGGCATGCTGGCCATTCCGAAATCGAGCGTGAAGACGGAGGACGAGCTGAAGAAGGTGCTGACGTTCCTCGATTCGCTCAACTCGAAGGAGGAGCAGACGCTGATCTGGGCCGGTCTCGAAGGACAGAACTATACGATGAAGGACAATTATATCGTCCGCAGCACCGATGAGAAAATTCAGGCGAATATTCAGGATTTGAACCAGATGCTGATGGGCATTCCGGCCAACAATTATTTGGACGTCGAGCAGACGCCGCTGCGGCTGAAGGAGACGAACATTATGAACGCGAACGAAAAAATCGTCGTGCCGAATCCGGCGGAGCCGCTTATCTCCAAGGTGTACGCCCAAAAAGGCGCGCAGCTCGACAACATCATCAGCGACGCACGGATCAAATTTATCGTCGGCCAAATCGACGAAAACGGCTTCAAGCAGGCGGTCGACCTGTGGCGCAGCAGCGGCGGCGACGATTATACGGCGGAAATCAACAGCCTCTATGAGGCGTCGCAAGCGAAGTCGAAATAACCGGACACGGGAGGGGAGTCGTAAGTGGCGGATCAAACGGACGGCAGGAACGGCACGGCGGACGGTTCGGCAAAAGGAAGCGCCGGTCCGGCCGCGAAGCCGCGCCAGATGGAAGCGCTCGGCCGTGGGCTGATCGCCGTCAAAACGGCGCGGGGCGTCTATGCCGGCTGGCGCCTGCTCGGCGGCGAAGCGGATAAAGGGGTCGCGTTCAATCTGTACCGCGACGGCATCCGGGTAAACGCCGAACCGTTAACGGGCGCCACGAATCTGACGGACGCGGACGGAACGCTGGAGTCGGTCTATCGCGTATGCGCGGTTGTGGACGGCGCTGAAATGCCGCCTTCGGCGGAGGCGTTCGTCTGGGAAAAGCCGTATCATGCGGTCCCGCTGCAGAAGCCGGACGGAAGCGTAACGCCGGACGGTATCGCATACGAATACAGCGCCAATGACGCCGGCGTCGGCGACGTGGACGGCGATGGGGAGTACGAAATCGTGTTGAAGTGGGACCCGTCCAACTCGCACGACAACGCGCATGACGGTTATACCGGCAATGTCTATCTCGACTGCTACCGGCTGGACGGGACGCTGCTGTGGCGCATCGACCTCGGCCGGAACATCCGCGCAGGCGCGCATTATACGCAGTTTCTCGTCTACGATCTGGACGGCGACGGCCGGGCGGAGCTCGTTTGCAAAACGGCGGACGGGACGACGGACGGAACCGGCGCCGTCATCGGCGACGCGGATGCGGATTACCGCAACGAACGGGGCTTTATCGTGGAAGGGCCCGAATATTTGACCGTATTCGAGGGGCTGACCGGCCGGGCGCTGGCGACGGTCCCGTATGTCCCCCCGCGCGGCGATATACGCGCCTGGGGCGACGGGGACGGCAACCGGGTCGACCGGTTCCTCGCCTGTGTCGCGTATCTTGACGGCGAGCGCCCGAGCATCGTCATGTGCCGGGGCTATTACACCCGGTCGGTGCTGGCCGCCTTCGACTGGCGGAACGGCGAGCTTACCCCGCGCTGGGTATTCGACAGCGACGACGGCGTCCATGCCGCTTATGCCGGTCAAGGCAATCACAGCGTCAGCGTCGCGGATGTGGACGGCGACGGCTGCGACGAAATCGTGTACGGCTCCTGCGTCGTCGACCACGACGGCGCCGGCTTGTACTCGACCGGGCTCGGCCACGGCGACGCGATGCACGTCGGCAAGCTCGTTCCGGGAAGGCCGGGCCTGCAGGTTTTCCAGGTGCACGAGACCCCGTCGGCGTCCGGCATCGAGATGCACGACGCCGGAACGGGCGAGCTGCTGTGGGGAGCGCCGTCGAAGTACGACGTCGGCAGAGGCCTATGCGCGGACATCGATCCGCGTTTCGAAGGCGAGGAGTGCTGGGCGGCCCGCAAGCTGTTTACCGCCCAGGGAGAGCTGATCAGCGACACGTCCATTCCGTCGTCGGTCAATTTCGCCATCTGGTGGGACGGCGATCTGCTGCGGGAGCTGCTCGACCGGAACCGCATCGACAAATGGGATTATGAGGGGATGCGCACGGTTAATCTGCTGACGGCGGACGGCTGCGCTTCGAACAACGGCACCAAGGCGACGCCCTGCCTGCAGGCCGACCTGCTTGGCGACTGGCGGGAGGAAGCGGTGTGGCGCGCGGAGGACAGCCGCGAGCTGCGCATCTACACGACGACGGACGAAACGGAGCATCGCATTTATACGCTGATGCACGATCCGGTTTACCGGCTGTCCATCGCCTGGCAAAACGTCGCGTATAACCAGCCGCCTCATCCCGGCTTTCATCTCGGAGTCGGGATGGCGGAACCGCCGGTGCCGGCGATCTACACGGTGCCGGACACGAACTTGAAAGAGAGGGTTAACGGATGAACGGACAGGATCGACCCGTCGTCTTTCTTGCAGGCGACTCCACCGTGCAGACGTATTCGCGCGAGCACGCGCCCCAGGCCGGATGGGGACAGTTTATCGGCCGATATTTTACGGACGGCGTGCGGTTCGATAACCGCGCCATCGGAGGTCGCAGCTCGAAGACGTTCATTACGGAAGGGCGGCTGGACGCGCTGGCGGAGACGATGAAGCCTGGCGACTGGCTGCTCGTCCAGATGGGGCATAACGACGCCACCGCGAGCCGGCCGGAACGGTACACCGATCCGCACACCGACTATAAGCGGTATCTTGCCGAATATGCGGCGGCCGCACGCGCCCGCGGAGCGACGCCGGTGTTCGTGACGCCGGTCGGCCGGCTTCATTACGAGGACGGCTCGTTTCAGAACGATTTTGCGGCCTACTGCTGTGCGATGAAGGAAGTGGCGGAGCGGGAGAACGCTCCGCTGATCGATTTAATGGCGCTCAGCCTTGCGTATTATACGTCGGTCGGCTATGCGGAAGCGGAGAGCTTCTTCATGATTGTCGTCAACGGTACCGATCGGACCCATTTTACCGAGAAGGGCGCGGACGTGATCGCCGGGCTCGTTGCGGACGGCGTGAAGGGACTGAACATCGATCTGTCCCGCTTTGTTCGATAATCCAATCTACGGAGGTGTTTGGCATCATGCCGAGCGGAAAAGGAACGGTATGGCCGTCGGAATGGAAAACGGCGCAGGACCCTGCATCGGGGCTTCCCGTTCTGCAAATGACCGATTACGCGGCCCACAGCCATCATTTGTATTTTACCGAAAACGGCTGGTATGACAACGGCGGGAAGCTGCTGCTCGTCTCCGACCGGGGCAACGCCACGAACCTGTACAGCATGGATATGAAAACCGGCGACATGACGCAGCTGACCGACTTGACCGGGCGGACCGACGGTCTTGGCGCATGTCTGAATCCCGAGGGAACGCGGCTGTATTACAAAAACCGGCGCCGGATCGTCGAGCTGGATTTGCACACGCTTGAGGAACGCATACTGTACGAATGCCCGGAAGGGTTTAACCTCGGCAGCCAAAGCGTCACGGCCGACGGGAAGCATATCATTTCCGTCCACTCGGAAAATCTGTCGCACCGGATCCGCATCGATCTCGGCAACGGCTATGTCGGCCACCGGGAAGTGATGGAAGCCAACCCGCTCTCGAAAATCATGAAGGTGCCCGTCGACGGCGGCGAAGCGGAAACGGTGCTGCAGGACCGCAGCTGGATCGGCCACATTAACACGTCGCCGACGGTGCCGCATCTGATCACCTTTTGCCATGAAGGGCCCTGGCATCTGGTCGACCACCGGATCTGGGTCTGCGATCTGCGGGACGGCAGCGCCCGGCGGATCCGCGAGCGGTTCGAGCCGCAGGAGAAGGTCGGCCACGAATATTGGCTGGAGGACGGCGTACAGGTCGGCTATCACGGCTTTCGCGAGGACGGCACGGCCTTCATCGGCAAAATCCATCACGACGGAACCGGCATGGAAGAGGTCGAGTTCCGTTTTCGCAATTGGCATGCGCAGTCGAACGATTTCAATCAGGTTGTCGTCGACGGGCGGGATCCGCTGACCTTGATGATTTACTGGAAAAGGATGAACGGCGCGTTCGTCGGCCCGAAAATTCTGTGCGAGCACCGCTGCAGCTTCCATGTGCAGAAGGTGCATGCGCATCCGCGCTTCAGCCCGGACGGCAAGCGGCTCGTCTATACGAGCGATCGCAACGGCTACGGCAATCTGTATATGATCGAGCTGCCGGAAGATCCCGGCGCACTGCCGGATTATGTCCCTGCCGGGAGTGCCGGTTAACCGGCGGATCAGCGAGAGGAGGAGAAACCGGTGAGCTATTTTCCGGAGCAGGATTCGATCTATCGCCGGTGCGGGGACAACATCGAAGGCGCGCTGACCGCCGTCGCGGAGCGCTACATCGGCTCGGCCCCGAAGCATCCGCCCGTGTACCGGGTGTTCTGCGAGAACGGCTTCAAGCGGGGCGGCGACACCCGTTACGAGTTCGATTTGGCGGCAAAATGCGGACATGCGCGCGATCTGCAGTTCGTCTTCGTCTGGGGCAAGCTGTGGAGCGATCAGGAGGCGGACGGGAACTTCAGCGTCAGCTGCTTCGGTCCGCTGCATATTTTCGTCAACGGGGAACCGGCGTTCCGGTCGAACATTCAGCATGAGTCGTTCCCGGACCGCAAATATGGCGTCGGCGTCAAGCTGCGCCAAGGCTGGAACCATTTCGTGCTGCGTTTCATGAAGACGGCGGCCGGCTTCGGCGGCCGCTTCGGCTCCGGTTCCGCCAAACGGCCCGTCCATTTTCTTGCGCCTTCGCCGGAGCGGGAAGGGCAGGAGGGCTGGATCTTCAGCGAGCCGACGGACGCCGGAACGATTGACGTCTGGCCGGCGGAAGGCGTGGCGGAGCCGGCTACAGACGTGAGGTGGGGACCGAGCCCGGACTGGAACGAGACCGAACTCCGCAGCGGCCAGCTGGCGAGAATGTTCGGCACGGTACCGGGACGGTTCGCGTACGGGCGGGCGAAGCTGCGCGTAACCTCCGCGCGGAGCCGGACGATAACGCTTCGGGGCGAAGCGGCCGGTTCGATTGCGATCTATGTGAACGGCGACCGCGTCTATTCGCGCAAAGCGATTGCGGGAGGCGATGCGGCTGCAGGCGGTGACGGGCCGACTGCCGTTCCGTTCGATTGTCCGGTTACGCTTTCATACGGCGATCATGAGCTAATCGTCGAATCCGAGTGCCCCCCGGCAGGCGGATGGGGGTTTTGTCTGGTGGCGGAGACGGGCGAGGAGGGAGACGGCAGTACCGGCGGCGGTATCCGGATTATTCCGGCGCAGCTCGTAGAGGGCGCTGACCGGGACGATCCTTGGATGTATGCCGGACCGTTTGGCGGCTTCGACGCCGAGCGGCTGCAGCAGCTTCGCAGCATGCATGCACCGTTTGCCGGCGCCGACGGCGAGATCTACTGGCGGGTCGACCGGCCCGGCTGCCAGATCCGCGCCTACCTGGAAAATCCGCTGTACGGCCACTGGAATTATCCTCTCGGCGTTACGCTTTACGGCCTGCTGCAAACCGGGCTCGAGCTCGGCCGGGACGATTACGTCGACTATACGGCCGACCATATCCGGCTGGCGACTTCGAATGACCGGTACGCGCTGTGGGACCGGGAGCGGTACGGGGCGGCCGGCATCAATCCGCTGCTCTCGGCAATCGACAGCCTCGACGACTGCGGCTCCTTCGGCGCAACGACATTGGCGGCGATGAAGGTGCGCGAGCTGGAAGGAGCCAGGGCAGCGGTCGACCGGATCGCGCTGTACATCCGCTTCGAGCAGGACCGGCAGCCGGACGGCGCGCTGTACCGGGAGCACGGCAGCGTGGAGTTTATGAAGGATACGATGTGGTGCGACAATTTGTACATGAGCACGCCGTTCATGATCCGGTACTACGAGCTGACGGGAGATACGGCGTATTTGGACGATGCGGCTTCGCAGTTTTTGCTTTACAGGAAATATTTGTTTATGGAAGGAACGAAAGTCATGTCCCATGTGTACGATTTCAAATATGACCATCCGAACGGGGTGCCGTGGGGGAGGGGGAACGGCTGGGTGCTGTTCTCGCTTGCGGAGCTGCTGACCGTAATTCCGGAGCGGCATGCGAAGCAGCCCGAGCTGCTTTCGTTCTTCCGGGAGCTGTGCGAGGGTTACTTGAGGCTGCAGGGCGTGAACGGGCTGTGGCATCAGGTGCTGAACATCCCCGAATCGTACGAGGAATCGTCCTGCACATCGATGTTTGTCTACGCGTTTGCCATGGGCGTCCGCTGCGGCTGGCTGTCCGAGCCCGAGCCTTATATCGCGGCGGTCGGCAAAGGCTGGGAAGGGCTGACGCGCATCTCGATCGACAAGCAGGGCAACGTGTTCGGGGTTTGCCGGGGGTCCGGTTATTCCTTCTCGCCGTTGTACTACAAGGACGAGCTGTCCTGGAATCTGAACGATACCCACGGGATCGGGATCGTGCTGCTGGCCGGGGTCGAAACGTTACGGATGCGGCGGCATTTGGCGGCCATGCAGCGTCAGGAAACGGCGGCGGGATAGCGCGGTTTTTCAAAAAGCCATGCTAAAGCAGGCGGCGTTACGGAGGAGCGGTTATCCGGAGTTGATCCGGATCGCCGCTTTTTATTTTTGGCGGCACGACTAAGTTTACATAATAATAATTACGTTAGCTTTGGTATTTTCGGTCACTGGCTATGTCTTTCCCGCCGCTGGAATCGCGTACCGAAACGTTTGCGACTCATAATAAAAATTAATGCAGTTAATTATTCAGGTGATTAATTCCTCTCCTAACCTTGCTGATGGGATCTCTTTCCTGCTCATGATAAGTCTGTTAAGACACAATGAAGATCTATTTATCACGTTCTCGGGTGCAGCGTAGGCGTGCTTTACTGTGTTTAATGCTTGCGATGAGAACCGACTCCCCGACGAATTAAATGACGTTATTTGCCTGGAACACGGAGACCGAGACAACGGCGTTTTCCTTGCCACTTTCGAGCACTATACCGGGAGAACTCCCGAATTCGCGATTTACCGAAGCATGGACCAGGGAAAGACCTGGTCACTTTACTCCAGCGTAAAGGATACGGTAAACGGCTGGGGACTGCGTTATCAGCCGTACCTTTATGAATTGCCGGTGGACGTCGGTGAGATGCGTGCCGGTACGATTCTCGCTGCGGGCAATTCGATCCCGGTAAACTAAAAGCATATCCAAAACAAAGAAAGTGAAAAGGTAATCTCCCAAGTAATGAACTTCAGTGGGAAGTATTAATCCTGATATCTAGGATAGCGCAGCGCATCACTTTAATAAGTTACTACTGGCCGAGCTACAATAAGGGATATTATTGAAGCTTAACGGCTACCGCACTGCGGCTCGGTACCGCCGAGACGGAGTCGATCTTGAAACGGTTTACTAGAGTAATACCTATAAGTATTATTCTTCCAGTGATTTTAGAGATTCAATATACCCGTTTTTTAATGCGTAATTGACTAGATCTGCCCTGGATTCCAATTGCAATCTTCTCATGATATTGGAACGGTGTGTCTCGACTGTTTTTACGCTAATAAATAATTTGCTGGAGATTTCTTTGTTTGTAAAACCATTCGCAAGAAAAATCAACACTTCCGTTTCTCTAGGAGATAGGGCATCAAACAACCCGGCATTTCTGGACTTTTTCAATATTCGCTTTCGAACTTCATCGGGTAACCGACTCGGAAGGTAAGGTGAACGTAAATTTCCGGTTCGAAGGGCTTCTATAATTTCTTGACTATCGTCATGTTTAAATATAATCCCCTCAACGCCGACCGCCATCATTTTTTCGATGTGGGCATTGTCATCGAACATGGTTAACATGATCAGGCGTATTTGAGGATGCAATTCACGAATATGCCTGGCAGCGGTAACGCCATCCAGTCCACTCGGCATGTGTACATCCATTAACATAGCATCGGGATTTAACCGTTCCGCCAAAAGGACAGCTTCTTCCCCGGATGATCCTTCTCCGATAACCTTGAAATCGGACTCCTCATCGAAAATAAGACGTAACCCTTTTCGAACCAGCGGGTGATCATCAATAATGACCAGCTTTTTCTTATTCAACCGAATTCCTCCTTAAGCATGCTGATCTTGGCGCTCAAAGGATTTGGAAATTGAAGCTCCACTTTTGTACCTTGATTGCATGAAGAATGAATAGTGAGTTGACCATTTAGTGCTGCCGCACGTTCTTTCATATTTTTTAGCCCGTAACCGGGGGACTCTAGTATCAATTCGGTATCGAACCCAATTCCGTTATCTTCTATTTTCACAAAACATTTCTGATCGCAAGAAAGAGAAATACGGATTCGGGAGGGGTCTCCGTGCAGAATGGCATTATGCAGAGCCTCCTGTACGACTCTGTAAACATGTACGGTATTTCGGCTTAATTCATCTTGTATCCAATCGGAGTCAATATGGATTTCGATCACGCGATGATCGGTTTTCATCTGATCTGCAAGCGTTTGAATCGCTGCCGTCAGTCCCAAATCGTATAGAACGGCCGGGTATAATGCCCGCGACATCGCCCTTACTTCTTCGGCACAAAGTTTTACTTGCTGCTTAATTTCATCAATTTTAATGTTTTGATTTGAGGAATGAGTTCTAAGATGATCGAGGCTTAGGCTGATGCCGTATAACGTTTGAGAAATGCCGTCATGAAGTTCCTGCGAGATTCTTTTCCTTTCTTCTTCCTGAACCTCCAACGTTCGTTGATTTAATTGCGTACGTCTCTCCAATTCTTTCGATTGGCGTTCAACTGTGACATCTCGAATGGTGATAACCATATCCCGATTTGGTGAATCATGAGATGCCGATAAAAATGTTCGACTCATTCCCACGGATACAAACGCTCCCATTTTTGTCGGAAGATCCGATTCGAAATAGCTTTGCTCCGGCTGGCTGGCAAGAAAGCATCGTTCTTCTCCAGGGGGGACAAGTCTGTTTTGACAGTATGTACAATAGGGGATAACATCTCCCAGCTCCCACCCGGTAATTCGGGTTGCTGAAGGGTTGATAAAGACAATGATCCTGTTTTGATCCATCACGATAATTCCATCGTTCAAGAAATTAAATAACTCCCGAAGTCTTCGAGTATCGTGGTCAAGTGCACCAGACATGGTCATAACCTCCCGCCGGAATTATAGCGTACTACATATCCGCTACGAAACGAATCAGGAATTTCCCCGATTTCTTCGTTTCTCTTTTCATCATACACTTTCATCATGAAAGGGGGGAAATCATTGTCAGCAATGCAGGTGGTTCTAGCCGTTTTATCCGGCATCACGGTAGGGTTTACGTTGGGATTGCTCGGCGGCGGTGGATCCATACTGGCCGTTCCTTTGCTGCTGTATGTTGTGGGCGTTCGGAATCCGCATATCGTAATCGGCAGTACCGCTCTCGCGGTGGCGATTAACGCCTACATGAATTTGATCCTGCACGCAAAAAAGAAACATGTGAAGTGGAAAATTGCCGTTTCTTTCGCACTTCCGGGTACATTTGGCGCATATGGAGGATCTATCATCGGAAAGCTGGTACCTGCCAAGCAGCTTTTATTTTTGTTCGCGGTGTTGATGATCGTTCTTGCACTTCGAATGATCATGCCGAAGAAAGGAGCAGGGGAAAAAAACTTATCCAGTTCCTCGTCCCTCAACCTTGTATTCGTAATTGCGGTAGGTATATTAGTCGGTTTTCTCTCCGGTTTTTTCGGCATTGGTGGCGGTTTCCTTATTGTTCCCGGGCTCATGTATTCTGCAGGTTTGCCGATTGTTGAAGCGATTGGGACATCCTTGTTCTCGGTCGGAACATTCGGGTTAACGACCGCCGTCAGCTACAGTATTTCAGGATTGGTCAACTGGTGGATCGCGATCGAGTATATCGCAGGAGGGATCGTCGGAGGACTGATCGGCACTGCTTTAGCATCCAGGTGGAGCGAAAAACGAAAAACATTGCAGTACATCTTTACCGGTGTCGTATTGGTTGTTGCCGTTTATATGCTGATTCTGAACGCACAGGCCTTGCATTTATAATCAGGACAGTTCCGTTGAATTTGCCTTTTACAAATTAAGGGAAAGGGTGAGTATACATGCATTTCAAAATCATCATCGTTGGCGGGGGATCCGGCGGGATCAGCGTGGCAGCCCGATTGCTGCGCGAAGCCCGGCATTTATCCGGTCAAATTCTTATCCTCGATCCATCCGGTAAACATTATTATCAACCGCTCTGGACATTGGTCGGCGGCGGGGCAGTCCGTCGGGAGATTTCTGAACGCGAAGAATCTTCTGTGATCCCGGAGGGGGCCGTCTGGTTCCAAGAGGCCGTTCAATTGTTTAATCCGGAAGAAAATAAGGTGACGACTTCTTTCGGAAAGACGATTTCATATGATTATCTGGTTGTTGCCGCAGGCATTCAAATTGACTGGCATAAAATCAAAGGTTTAAAAGAGTTTATCGGAAAAGATGGCGTATGCAGCAACTATTCGTACGATTACGTGAACAGCACGTGGGAAAGCGTGCGCAATTTCAAGGGCGGAAATGCCATTTTTACCGCCCCTAATACGGTCGTGAAATGCGGTGGTGCCCCGCAAAAAATAATGTACCTTGCAGATGACTTTTTCCGTAAAGCGAACGTTCGCGATAAGGCGAAAGTGATGTTTTTTTCGGGCGGCGCGAAAATTTTCGGTGTGGAAAAGTATGCTGCCTCCTTAAATAAAGTCATCGAGCGCAAAGAGATTGAAACCCGTTTTAAACATCATTTGATTGAAATTCGGGGTTCCGAAAAAATTGCAGTGTTCGAGCATTTGGATACGAAGCAGCTTATTGAGATGCCCTATGACATGATTCACGTTGTTCCCCCTATGAGCTCGCCTGATTTTATTAAATCGAGCGCTCTGGCCAATACGGAGGGTTGGGTCGATGTCGACCCATATACATTGCAGCATAATCGCTTTTCAAATGTATTTGGAATAGGCGATTGTGCAGGCTTGCCGACTTCGAAAACAGGAGCGGCCATTCGTAAACAGGCTCCCGTTGTCGCAAAAAACCTTCTGAGTATAATCCGTAGCGGGGCTGTTGCGAATAAATATAACGGATATACATCATGTCCCCTCGTGACGGGCTACGGTCGCCTCATTTTGGCGGAATTTGATTATAGCAACGAACCGAGCGAGACATTTCCGTTTGATCAAGGAAAAGAAAGATGGAGTATGTATTTGTTGAAAAAGGAACTGCTCCCGATTATGTATTGGAATGGAATGCTTAAAGGTTTGATGTGATTTTCGGAATAGGCAGGAGGGTATTTGATGTCGGAGAATCAAAACTTGAACCCGAATCATCCGCTCGAGGAAGCTTTATCCAAACCTGAAATGATATCCAATATCGTAACTGTATTTGAGAAGCTTCCCGATCTGTTGAAAATGTTCGATTCCATCGATCGTACGCTGACATTTATTCATGAAATTATGAAGGATAAAGAATCACTGAACCAATCGCTTGACAATTTTAAAGGGGAATTTCCCAATGTGCACTTCAGCCGGGAAACGCTTGAATCTGCGCTTATCCTCCTGGATAAGCTGCCGAAATTCACAAGATATGTGCAAGTCATAGAACCTATATTTGATATGCTTGATTCTGTCGTTGCGGATAAACAATCCCTTGAGTATTTAATAAACAGTGCGAAAGTGGCAATAGAGCCCTGGAGTTCGAAAGTACGGGATGGAGTTTCCTTGATCAAAGATATCCAATTCAGGGCGACGAGTCATACAAAGCCCTTTACGTTATTTTCGATGTTAAAGCTTTTAAAAGATCCTTCCGTGCAGAAAGGATTTCATTTATTTAGCGCCTTCCTGGAAGTTATGGGAGAACGCACGGGCTCAGGACCATACGGAAATGCTTCAACGGTGGCGGATTAAGATTTTGAATTGGAGTGATTCGAATGTTCTTGAAATATTTTTATGACGAAAAATTAGCCCAGGCTTCCTATCTTGTCGGTTGTCTGGCTTCTGGTAAAGCAATTGTGATCGATCCGTCCCGCGATATCAAACCTTATATCGATACTGCGGCAAAGGAAGGGTTATCTATCGTTGCGGCAGCGGAGACGCATATCCATGCCGATTTTATCTCTGGTGCGAGAGAATTGGCGGTTCAAGCTGGGGCGAAGCTTTATCTATCTGATGAAGGGGGAGAGGGCTGGAAATATCAGTCTATAGACCATTATCACTCCCAAAAGCTGAAGGACGGCGATAAATTCAGTATTGGAAATGTTGGCTTTGAAGTTATGCATACACCAGGACATACACCTGAGCACATCTCGTTTTTATTTACTGATGGGCAAGCGGTAGCGCCGTTCGGTATTTTTACGGGCGATTTTGTCTTCGTCGGTGACGTAGGGCGTCCGGATTTGCTTGAGAAAGCAGCGGGCGAACGAGGGACATCGGAGGAATTGGCCAGACAAATGTTTCGATCCTTAACCAAATTCAAAGAACTTCCCGATTTTATGCAGGTGCTGCCGGCACATGGTGCAGGGAGTGCGTGCGGGAAGGCGCTGGGAGCTGTACCGTCAAGTACGGTCGGATATGAGAAACGGTTAAATTGGGCACTCCAGTATTGCGACGAGGAGGAGTTTGTTAACCAGTTATTGTCGGGTTTGCCGGAAGCGCCTAAGTATTTTGCGATGATGAAAAAGTTTAATAAGGATGGCACCGCTCTACTTTCCCAAGTGGAACAGCCGGTAAGGGCACCTATTGACGCGGAAGCAGTTTCGAACTGGGTAAAAGAGGGGATCGTTGTGGATACGCGCCCTTCCAATCGATTTGCTGAACAGTACATTACCGGAACGATTAATATTCCATGGAATAAGTCATTTGTTAATTGGGCCGGTTGGCTGCTTTCATACGACCTGCCCATTTATGTATTAGCGCAAGAAGAACATATTCCTGCGATTGCTCGCTCTCTCCAGTCCATCGGACTGGATCAGTTGGCAGCAACCATGAATCCAAGCGTGGTCGGTATTGCGGGGCAGGACGGTCAAGCATACGATAATGTCACCATTCAAGAGGCGAACGAATCCATTCAACTCGGAGAGATATACGTGTTGGATGTTCGAAATGACAATGAATGGGTAAACGGACATCTGCCAGAAGCTCATCATATCATGCTTGGACGGCTGCCGGAGCGTTTAGATGATTTGCCGACTGATAAACCTATTTTGGTTTATTGCAAGAGCGGTGGAAGGTCCGCAATCGCTGCAAGTATTCTTTCGGCTAATGGCGTCAAAAAGGTTTTGAACCTGCTTGGCGGATACGACGAATGGTCGAAAAGAAATCAGGATTTCCAAGTACATTGATTCTGCCATACATCGAGAAGCAGAGTATCTATACTAGACCAAACGCGATGTAATCAAGGAGGACATACCAGGTTCCGATCCGGAACGTGATAAGATGATTAGTGAAGTTATTTCCAAGATGAAAAATGAACGCACTGTGAAGGCTCGCCAATAAAGGCGAGCCTTTTGTATAGATATGTAAAACGGTCGGAGCCGATCCCGGCTTCTTCAGAAAAAGAAAACTAACTCAGAACCTGTTACATCTGGTTAAAAAAATTTATAAATTGAAACTACAATTATTGCACTCCTCTCTCCGCAAAAACATCCATGGGAGGTGATATCACGTCTGGACTCTAACAGCGCCTATTCGTTCGGAGCTACTACAATTTCTTTAACTTCACGAACAAGGCTCAAAATTCAACACTGACTACTGCAGCAATTTCTGAACATTAAAAGGGTAGAGATAAATGAATTTTTTGCATGGCTTTTTGCTTGGCCTCATCCGAAACATGCGTATAGATCTGAGTTGTTGAAATGTCCTCATGTCCCAAAAGTTCCTGTACGGTTCTCAAATCTGCTCCGTTTCGAAGTAGATAAGTTGCAAAGGAATGTCGGAGCTTATGCGCCGACAACTTTAGGCCTTTCAGCTGAGGGAACTCTTTGATTAAGGCTGTAAACATATTGTCTGTGATAGTTTGTACCATTCTTTTACTCATCCGCCGGCCAAACTGAGAGATGAAAAAGGCGAGTTCATCCTTTTTGTTTTTTGGTCTTATACGGCTCTCCAGATATTTCTCCAGTAAATCGCACAAGTCCTTAGGGATTGGGATGTACCGCCACTTTTCCCCTTTTCCGAGCACACCTAGCAGCGAAGCATTTGGGTTAAAATCGACTCTATTCAATTTTACAATCTCACTAACCCTTAACCCGGCATATCCCATGAGGGCAATAATTGTAATATTTCGTAATTGGTATTTCCCATTGACAAGCTGTGTACATGCATCGAGATAGTTTTTTTCAAGGTAAGTGGGAACACGGTTTTTTGCTACTTTCGCCTTTGGAATATCCAATGCGGGATTAACCGGAGTTACATTAAACTCTTTAAGGACATTAAAGAATAATCGTATAGCAGATTGACTTCGATTTCGATATCCAGGCCCTGTATTACGTTCGCGAAGAGTAGAAAGGTAATTCATCACATCAATCTTGTCTACTAAGGCAATGGTTTTACCGTCCAAGCTGGTTAGGAAATGCTTCAGATCATGAAGATATCCTTTTTGGGTCTCAACTGAATATCCGCGGTCTTTTAAGTAGCTTAAAAAAAGCCTTATTTCACGCTCGTACATTTCCATTTGTTCTATCATAGCTCTACCTCATAGTGAAAATATCCATCTAAACTAAAGTTACATTAAATCCATATTTAATGCAATTTTGTGTTAGTGGTTTATAACAATAACAAGCATGCTAGGGAACAGCCCGTCGTATATCGGCATGTGGCTGCGGGAGCTGAAAGACGATCAGGAATCTATCTTTTTGTAGTGAATTTTTCGAAGTAGTCCAGCCTATAATGGATGGGAGAAGTGATGCCTCAGTCCAAGGCACGGGTATTTCAACCGGTATATCTAGTGTGACAATTCTGCGAGGAATGGTGTTTTTATGAGGAAAGTAACTCTGAATGTAAAAGAAGTTTCAGACATTCTAAGGGATCGCGTCATATTCCATGAAGATGTATTGGATAGGTGCATCAAATATAATTGTTTACCGAAAGTCTGCTATTCCACATCAATTGGATGGCGAATATTATCCTTATAATCATCCACATAAAGATGGCCGTTGCTGCCTTTTACGGCATAGAATACGTCCTCTAACTTTTTGCCGCGTGCCTTCAGTTGGGACAGCAGCCAGGTTTCGGAAATATGGTTGGCTTTTAAAGTGTCATTCAAAAGCTGCCCGTCGATTACAAGCTCAATTGGGAACTGTTTGTCATTACCTGTATTCAACTGTAGATCCTTTAATGTCACGGCTTGCAGTTCCTTTTTCTTTTGTACAGATAGTTTACCGTTAATCTCAAGGAGAGCGTACTCCACATCTTCTATATTAAAAATCTCTCTCTGGCGAAGCTGTTCGTTTAAAGAATCCATTGTCATATTATTTTTTTTCATGTTGTCTTCCAGAATTACCCCGCCTTCTATGAGAACGGTTGGTGCTCCTTCTGTCCACATCTTAAATTTTCGGAATTTCAAAAAAAGCTTGGATAAGATGTATGAAGTAATTGTAAAGACAGAGAGAGCTATCAATAGGTGGGCAACTTCTATTTTTTCATTAAATGCAAAGTTGGCTGCTGTAGCTCCCAATATGACTGCTGTTACGAAATCAACAAAGTTCATGTTGGAGAGGGTTTGCTTTCCTAGCGTTCTCGCAATTACCATTAGAATTATGAATGATAAAAAACTTCTAATCAAAATAATGAGATGGTCCTTCATACAACTCCCCCCAAAAGTAGGATAATAATTGAATTTCAATATGTAGGTTTCCCATTACACATGAATGATATACCAGTGGGAATAATGCATAAATGTTTAAGAATAAATAAGGTTATCCTGCGAAATCGGAGGTTGTATTATGACCCAAGAAAGAACAACGTTTCGGTCGGGAATGGACGAACCGCGTTTCGGCAATGTGGTATGTTGGATTTGACGCTTACAGAGAGAACAGAACAGCCGCTTTCCGTGATCGGAAAGCGGCTGTTTATTGTTGATCGGAAGTGGCCGAGATGACCGTTTTTTAACCTTGCTTAAATAACGATTTTCTTCTTCTGAGCGTGAATAACCACTGTGTCAATGAGCCTAACGACAACAAAGTCAAAAACAGAAATGCCAGCCATCCCACTAAAGGAATATTGATACCTGCCGAAATGAATAATGCGCCGGCAGTGAGTCGGATCCACTCGGTTGGAATTAGGCTCTCCTTTAACAATCCGCCGAGCTGATAACTCAAAATCGTCAGCCCCATCACCATAGCGGCCGCAAGGATCGCTGCAACAACGATAAGCAAGGGGATACCGATCAGCGTTACGACACAGAGCACGCTGAACGCGGCGAGAATGACGCCGCTCACGGCCCCCAAATATAAGCGTCTCCTCCAAGGCAATTCGGCTTGCCGCCTGATCGCATCTGCAGCTCTTCGGCCTCCGATGAAACGAACCGTGATGGGAATGAGGAGCAGAAGCAAGCTGCCTGCAAGCTCTACGGCCCATACACCCGCCGCCAATCCGCCTCCAGTAAATAGACTGTTCTGCGTTGCGGTATCGAGCGAAAAATGATAAATATCATCGCCAAGCGCGGAACCGGGATCCTGACTGATCCGGCCTCCGATCACGACGACAACCCCGTCGACTCGCGCGGTGCTTGCAAGATGAAGGCTGCCGTTTATTACGACGACGGCCCCCGTTGCGTGCCCCGAAATTTCGGCATCGTTGCCGATCACATATACGTCATCGATCGTTTGTCCTTCTGGAACGGTTGTTTGCTGGTGCTCAAATAGGCTGTTGGCGGACGCCTCCCCCGGCCTGTATAGAAGGACAGCCAGCATAAGAAGACCAAACCATGCAAAGGCTCTGTTCATTCCCACACCTCCCTTCATGCCGCTGTCGACTGCAGCAACCGCCGAAGTGAGAGGATGGAGACTGAAAGGAGGATCAGCGAAAGTATAATCGCCGCGCCTGCCAGCATCGGGGTATCGGCTACCATACGGGAACCGGCAAACAGCAGCACCCTTCCGATCACGACAATTCCGCCCATCAAACGTACAATTACAGGTCCGGTCAGATAAGCGAGCAGTGCCATCGTTGTCGCCGCAAGAATCGGAACAAGCAGCAAGGCCTTTCCGATCAGTCTCGATTTTTCCTCGCGAGCAATAGATTGTGTCACGCGACTTTCCAGGTTGGGAGGAACCATGTTCGACATCATGGCTATCGAAACCGTTTGCTTTAGGTTCATCATGTCGTTCAGCAGTGAAAGACATGCCGAACAGTCAGCCAAATGCACCTCAACCTCGTCTTTCTCCTTCGCTGTGAGCTCTCCATCAAGATAAGCCGATAATTGTTCCTCGGGGTGCATCGTTACTCCCCCTCTCCTTTGTCTAACAGCTTTCGAAGCGACATCCTTGCGGTGAACAGCCGGGATTTTACCGTTCCGATCGGGATCCCTGTCAATTTGGCGATTTCGTCATATCGGAAGCCTTGTACGTCATGCAGAAGAACGGTCTCTCGGTGTTCGATGGAAAGCCGCCCCAAAGCCTCTTCGATCGACATTTTCACAGCCGGGTCCGCGGCGGACGTATCGGGTACCGTCTCATCCGGCATATCACCGGTCTCGAAGCGTTTCATACGCTGCCGCAGCTTGTCTTTGCAATGATTGGTGACGATTTGCATCAGCCAGCCGAAGAATGCGTGTGCGTCGTCAAGCTTTCCCATCGCAAAATAAGCCTTGGTGAATGCTTCTTGAGCCGCATCTTCCGCATCCATCCGGTCGCCCAGCATGCCTGCGGCATAGCGGTATACATGTCCTTTAAAACGCGTTACCAGCTTGGCGAAAGCGTCTTGGTCGCCGCGTCTTGCAAGTTCGATGATTCCGCGCAGCTCCTCGTCCACCACACTTGTTCAACTCCTGCCGGTAAAGAAGCTACTCTTAGTATGGCATATTGTGTCACCGTTCAAAAGTCCATCGCAGATCAGATGTTTGAACAATCCTTATAGCATAGGCCTTACGGCAAAACAATAAACGATTTTTATTGGGTATTACTCTTAAATTTTCGTAAAATCTCAAGCAACAGCACATGCAAACTGAGCCATGCCCCACCGAACACGTACCCGGCAAATACATCGCTCGGATACTGCACCTTGAAATAAATGCGGCTGACGCCCACAGCCAGACAAACGAAAATCACGCCGAAGACGATAGGTACGCGGATAAGCCGGTACCGGTAATGCCGGAGCAGCAAATAAGCCGAGAATCCGCATACTGTCAGTGAAATCAACGATTCCTTGCTGGGGAACGTGTCGAACAGTCTTACACCAGCCGAAACAGGACCAGGACGATGGAACAAAAGCCGCAGTCCCTCGTTGAATAACTCGCCCCCGGCAATTACCCAGGCCAGAAAAAATAGATCGAGCTTCCGCTCCCGGCTGTGCAGCAGAATCCATACTGCCGCGAGCACAAACACAAGGACGTATAGCTTGGGGGTCCCAAGTGTGGCGAAGCTGTTCATTCGGCTTTGCCATTCAGGACCAAAGGCAACCGATACCAAATAAAAAGTGATTTCGTCGAATTGTCCGTACTCATGCGCCAGAAAATCTTGAATCACACCAAGCATGAGAGAGAAAAAAAGAACGAATACTGCAAACGAGGCCAGCAGCAAAAAACGGACCTTACCAAACGAGTTGAACCGGTAAACACCCTGTGTTAACAACCGCAGTAAGCTCTCCGCCGCGCGCCTTTTATATTTACGGATTAGATAGATAATCACCGTAAGCAAAGCCGAGGCGACGGCGAATACCAGCATGTAGCGGTTTACAGTCGAATGATACTGCTCCCATTTCGGGCCTAGTACTTTGCCCAGTGAAATGAACAAACTCACCCAAAAGAATGCACCCGAATAGGCGTAAAGCGCGTAACGGCCGTAGGGCATCCGCGTGATGCCGCAGAAGTATCCCGTGACATGCCGGACACCCGGAATAAAATAAGCGATGAACAGCAGTTTCTCGCCGTATTTTTCGAACCAACCGGTCAACTTGTCCATTCGTTCTTCCGTAAAATGGACCCGTCTCCCATATCGCGTAATAAAGGGGCGCCCAAGACGGTATCCGATCGCGTACGATAATGTCACGCCGGTCAATGCGCCTGCGCCTGCCGATACGATACTGAGTAACCAGTTCAGCTTCGCTTCATAAACGAATAAGCCGGTATAACTCATCATCATTTCACCAGGTAGCGGCAGGGCAAGCATTTCGAGTGTGAGGAACAAAAAAATGAGGATGTATCCGTAATGCTCAAGAAGAGTCGCAAATAGATTCATGATGGTGACCCCCAGTTACAAGAAAGGCGGGCCGAGTCTTCCGATCCGCCTTGTTTTTTCGTTCGTTTAACCAGAAACACCATGCTCAGGAATGTTTTGTGCCCGGCTGCTCTTCCGGTTTAACGCTTCATACAGGATGGGTATGACGACAAGGCTATTAAGCGTCGAGGTCACCATACCCCCGATAACCACAACACCAAGAATTCTGGAAATGACTGTACCGTCATCCCCGGATAACCCAAGCGGAATAAGCGTCAGTACAGTTGTAGCCGCCGTCATGAAGATCGGGCGCACCCGAGACAGGGTGCCCTGCATGACTGCGCCGCGCAGGCTCAGCCCCTCACGACGGTTTCGCTCAATCTTATCGATGAGTACGATACCATTCGTAACAACGATGCCGATTAACATGAGCGCTCCGATGAGCGCGGCCAGATTCCACTGACCGTGCACGGCATAAAGCGCGAGCACGATGCCGGATAACGCTAGCGGAATGCTGACGAGGACGGCAAGCGGAGCGCGCCAGCCGCGGAACACTAAGCTCGTAATAAGCAGTACAAGCAGAATCGAGACCGCGACCGCGATCGCCATTTCGACGATCATCTGAGTTACCTGCTGCGTGATACCGCCAAGGGAGTAATTGACACCACTCGGCAATGCTATGGTTTTTAGCGTATGGTTTACGGCTTTGGAAACGCCGCTCACGTCATTCGAGATAATGCGTGCCGATACGACCGTATAAGGCTCCCCGTCGCGTTCTTGAATCGTGGAGACGGCTTCACTATGGCGGATCGTTCCGAGCTGGTCCAAACGATAGCTTGAGCCGCCTGTTCCTTTTACTGTTTCTGCAGCAAACGAGGCAAGTACCTGCTCCGGCGTATAAGCGGGCAAGCTCTCATCTCCGTTCATAAGTCCCGACTTTATCGGATCTATATAGACGTCGACCGAAATTGCACCTGCAGCAGTCGAAACCGGAATGTCAAAGTCTTTTCCTTTTGCCAAATAACGAGTTATCAACTTATAAATATCATCTGTTTTTACGCCGGCTTTTACTACTTTTTCTCGATCAAGGGTAATCGTGAATTTCGGATTGCCGCTTGTTAAATCTGTTTTGCCTGCGACGTTAAGGCCGGTAATACCGGAAAGTTTGGCGCGAACAACGGACGCTGCTTTATCAAGCGTAGCTGCATCCGCACCGCTCAACATGACATTGATCGTTGAATCGTCGCCTGCAATATTTTGGTTCGTTACCGTTACGGCCGCCGGACCCTTTTGTTTCGTCAGTTTCGCCTGCAAAATCGGAATATAGTCGTTTACGTTTTTTTTGTTCTTCAGTGAAACCGACAGGTTCGCGATGTTGGGCTGCTGGATATAACCGCCGCCTTGATCGAATACGTCGTCGGCCTGCGGCGTAAACGACGAGCCGATTGTGGCAGAGAACGAGGCAACCTGAGGATCTTGCCGGAGCACTTGTTCCACACTTTGAACCGCTTGATCCACTGCGGGCAGCGGAGTTCCTTTCGGCAGCTCCAATTGAATGGCCACTTGACCGCTTGCAGTGCTTGGCAGCAGGCTGAACGGAAGCCGTGAAGCGAGAAATGCCGCAGTTATGAATACGATCAGCGATACAGCGAGCACGATTTTTCGGTGTTTTAACGCGGCTGTCAGGAAAGGCTTCACGATAGGCTCGAGCGTCACAGCCTTACTGCCGGGCTTGTGCCAGCCCATATAAGCGAAGGCCGGAATCACGAGCATTGCTACAAGAAATGAAACAGTAAGCGCTATGACAACCGACCAAGCGAAACCGGAATACGAAGCGCCAATAATGCCTCCAACCAATGCGATCGGCACGTAGACGGCAATCGTCGTCGCCGTAGAGCCTAAGATAGCCGGTAGCATTTCGACGACAGATGATGCCAAAACATGCAGCGAGGATTGCTCTCCTTTTTCTTGTATCCGGCGATACATATTATCCAGAATAACAATGGCGTCATCGACTATCCGGCCCATCGCAACAATGAGGCCGGACACCGTTAATATATTCAGTGTAACGCCCATGCTTTTTAAGATCGCTGTTGTCGCAAGCAAAGAGACAGGAAGCGATACGGCGACCAGCAGCGTCGAACGGACGTTTCGAAAAAAGAATAGGACGCAGAGCATGGAAAATAAACAGCCTAAAAGCCCTTCGCGGACCAGCCCCATTAATGATGCATTCAGGTCATGCGCGCGATCCGCCGTAAGTGTCATAGAGACATTTCCGTTTTTGACATCGGGCAGCGCGGCTACACGTGCTTTAACGTTCGCCGCTACGTCCGTGATGCTGGCGCCCGGCGTCTTGATGACGTTGATCAGGACGCTGGCTTTGCCGTCCGTACGCGATACGGTCTTGACGTCGGTTAGTGAACGGGATACCGATGCGACCGCCGAGAGCGGGACTTGCTGACCGAATTTGTTTTTGATAAGAAGATTGTTCAATTCCTTTTCCGTCAGATCCCAGCCCTCAATCCGTACTGGAAAGGAGGATTTGACGTTCGACATATACCCTTGCAAAGACGAGGTCTGTGCCGCAATCGATGTATTGAAATCATCCATCGTCATACCGGCTGCCGTTAGGTCCTTTGTTCGGATCAAGACGACGTAGCCTTCGCTTGCGCCGCCGACCGTTTGCACATCCGCGACACCCGGGACGGATTTCAGCAGATTAACGATGCGGCTTTGGACCGTTGATTGCAGCGTTATATCATCGACTGCCGCAGTCTTGGCCATCAGGCTGTAGCTGAGAATTGGAAAGGTGCTAATCGTCAGCCGGGTAACGGACGGCTTATTGACATCGCCCGGCAATTCGGCATCATTAATTGCCATCCGGATATCTTGTTCGGCCTTGGCCATGTTATAATTCATGGGATAGTACACATTCATGAGCAAGCCGCCGTCATAGGATGTCGTATCGAGGTTGACGATTCCATCTGTTCTCCGGATTACTTCTTCAAGCGGCATAGTGAGCTCGCGCTTTACTTGATCCGCTTGATACGATGATGCCCGAAGCGATACCATCAGTGTTGTATTGTTGATACCCGGTAAATAATCGCGCTGCATCTGAAGGGCAGAAATTGCACCCCAAGCAAGCAGAAGTGCGACGATGATTGTGAGGACCGGCGCCCGCCGTATGAACGATTCGATAAATCGTTGCATAAATTTATTCTCTCCTCTCCTAATACAGAAAAGGACTTGGTTAGGCGGGCGAATGTTCATTGCAAATAATAATTTTTTCAGCATATATCCGGTATAGATGTAATCAAGGGGAAAAACCTGTAGTAGGGGACAGTCAAGTTATCGGGGACAATATGACTGTATTAAAATTGGGGAAAAGGCAGTAGCTTGGGTTTCAGGTCCGAAACCGGCCGACGCCTCTTAATCCGTTCAACTGCAGGATAGTGTGATATGCCCCCCAAATAGTAGACAAGTGAAATAGTAAAACCTACAGCTGGGAACGGAAGCTAAACAAGCGAAAACCCACCGCGTAAGGTTGGCCGCCTAACGGTGGGTTTCGCTTAGAGCAAATCTTTGCGCGCCATGGGGTTTGACCACAGCTTTTTGTCCGAGAGTCTTTGCAGTTCCACTCGGCGAAGACTCTTTTTTAGTTTATGCCGGAAAAAGATTTCTTTATACTCCAATACTACCACTTGTCCCATTCTGAATCCATGGACTAAATAGGCAATTACCGTGATTTCTCAGTGTGCAGCACGCTTTTCAAACTCCTTATACACTTCATCATAAAAAGTATCCGTCGGGGGATCTTCCAGCCGTTGATATCGTGCCAGAAATTCATTCCAAAACTCATCGAAGGATACGTTTACTTGCCTTGGATATAGGACTCTAAGTGTTACAAACCGATCCCATACCTGTCTTCGGAAATATTCCATTTGACATCACCCTCCAATTAAAATCATGATGCTTTCCTTTATCAAGGTATGGGCAAATCATGTATTGATAACGGCATGTGCCCAAACATTTTTATTTTCCTTGGAAATACGTGATCCCAACAGTTAAAGCGCGGAATCGGGAGCGCAAATAATCGTTGAGTAAATAAACTCGGAATAGGTTATAATACCCCTAAAATTGGAAAAGGGGACTGTTTGGTGGGATTTGTTGGAGGAATCGTAGCTAATGTTGGATATGTCTTGATTATGTTATTATTAAGCGGTATAGTTACTCTCTTTATGGAAGCAAAAAGATATGAAAAGGCAGAGATGAAAAGGGAGCATAAGGTATCCAGGATTATTGGTTGGTTCAACATTGCATTAGCGATCATGTTATTTTTAATAAACTGGATATACGGAAAATTGACCATGTAGTTAGGAGGAGTACCATCGAAATGACACTACCCGTTTGGTGCGCCCGGGACTATTCGGCTTGCGTGTACGGCAACCGGCATTTTGGATATCCGCTGTGACGGACATAGATGCGGCATGCGAAACGCCTTCTGACGCGCCGGCTGTTTATCAACCGTACTGCAACCAACCCCGTCGAGCTCAAAATGGAGCATAGCCGTCGCCAAAATTACAAGAATAAGATTTTTTCAGATGTTTTCTCTTATAAATAAAGGTCTGTCGCATTGACAGACCTTGTTTTTTGATTTTGTCATTTGACAGAGACTAGCCTTCGACTTTTATGACACGAAATCACATTTCGCCGTACAATTCGCCGTTTCCAGCTGCTCTGACGAATGTTGAGTTACCAGGACCAACGTATTTGTAGTCTGAGATTTCTTGCATCAAGCCGCCGAATACTTTGCCTGTGATTTCTTCAGCAAGGCGGTCTTTGTCAGTGCCTGTGCCAGGCACAACGAAGTAGTCCCCAGCGAGGAAATTGAGGACGACCGTGCCTTCCACGTCGAACTCACCCATCAAGCCGAAGCCGCGCCAAGCTTTGTGATCAATGACGTAGTCCTATGCTTGTTCGATATCTCAATCGAACGCTAATCTAATCGGATGTCGAATCTTTTATTCGTTTGGCCGCACGTCCTCGATTGGGTCGTCGGGCAATCAAAAGAATTAATTCGACAAGAAGAAGGGGAAGGGTTATACGCGCGGGATAGGCCAGGTAGCGCGGCTCCCATTTTGGACGGAATTTTTCTTTATAATGACGAAGGCCTTTAAAACCATACCAATGTCCTCCGTATTCATATACCCGGTTTGCCAGCTTTTCCTCGCGCATGGCGGCACGCGCTACGCCGACGCTGGCCAGGGGCGCCATGCCTAGATTAAAGAAGGAATATCCCTGGTCACGAGACCATTCCAACAAACGAATAAACAGGAAGTCCATTGTCCCGTTTGGGGTATCCGTTAGATGACGCATCAGGTCGACGGACATGGTCCGCAGGTTGTCATGACTCGGCGCAAGCGATGCAAAAGCGATTGCCTGTCCATCCGGCGCCAGCAGTAACGCAATCGGCGATTCCTGCAAATAGGCAGGCTCAAACCAGCCAAGCGAAAATCCTTTTTCCCGCCGACCTTTTAACCATTCATTCGAGATCGGGCGAAGACGCTCCAGAATTTGTTTGTCATGCGGAGGCTGCAGGACATCAAACTGAAAGCCATCGCGTTCAAAGCGATTGTTGACATTGCGAAGATTCGTATTGGCCTTTCCGGACAGCGTAAAGGTCGACAGGTTCACGAGCGCTTCTTCCCCCAATTTGAAAAACCGGTAGCCGTTCTCGTGATAAATCGGAAGATACGCCGGAGACACTTGGTAAAATACGACTTCCAAATCGTATAAATCCGCAAGGTGCTGGCACTCTTGAATACCGTCATTAATGAGCGACAGATCACCGATCGGATCGCCAAGAACGACAAACTTGTTGCGGATGATGGAATAGGGAATGAGAACGCGGTCACCGCATGCCCAGAAAAAGCTTTTGTCGCCGGCAAACAACATATGTGTCAGCAGGCTGCCTTGTGTTTCGCTTAAAAAGCCGCGCAGCTTATCCAGGTCGGCTGCCGAGGCCCCGCGCGCAACAAGCCTATTCGGCCGAAACAGAAGAGCGAGTGATAAGAGAAGCCACGTCATCCCGAGTCCCGTTACGATGGCAACGGTATGCTCAGTCGGGTTCAAAATCAGGTGAAGGTAGCGATGTTTCGGGAGATGGTAAATAAATTTGGGCATGGTGCCGGCGGCAACGAAATCATAAATATAAGCGATAACAAGTGTGGTTACAGCCCAGACAGCCACGCGTTCACGGTTGATTGGAGCCCCAATCCTGTAAAAACGCTCTCGCGATAAATATAGGAGCAGGGCTACAAAGAGCAAGAAGATCGCTTCTTCAAAATCAAACGCTTTGGAGAATGTAAATAAGGCTCCGGCGCACAACAGACCAAGCGTCCATTGGTATGCCCGTTTAACCCGACGGGAAATTCCCCAGGAAAGAACGATCAGCATCAAGCCAATAATGACGCTCAACTGGTGGGATAAACGCATCAGCGGTGCTGACAGAAGCTCCTCGGCGAAGCGCAGCCTGTTGAGGAGGCCGGGAGTCGCAGCCGAAAGAAGCAGGACAGCTCCGCTTAGGAATACCAGTTTGCCGAGCGCCCACGCGCCGAATTCAGATATCCAGGCGTGCTGCCCGGGAAATTCCCAGAACCGCTGCCAGCCGTTAAGCGACTCTTCAACTGTGTGCATGTCGGTCTCTGTCGTTTTGCGCCGGTCCTGCGTGAATTCGAAGACACCCAAAACGAGTCCAATGAGCCAAGGGACCAGGTAGTACATGATGCGAAATAACACAAGCACCGCGGCGGTTTTCTCTGGCGCGTAGCCAAGTGCCTGAAGGCCTAGAAGCGCAATAAGGTCAAATCCGCCGATGCCGCCGGGCGCCAGGCTTACGAGGCCGGCTGCGGCTGCGACAGTGTAAATGCCCATCGCCGTACGAAAAGGAAGATCCGGAAGTAGTGTAGATGCGATCATCCAGAACACAACGCCGGAAAACGCCCATTCGACCGCAGAGATACCCACGGATGCAGCAATGGTGGATATGTTCATCCGCGGCAGGCCACGGTTCAGCCATTTAGCATAAAATGGCGTACGTTGAAACAGCAAGAGGCCGGGCAGGTAAAGGGCAATCGCCCAGACGGCATACAACGTCCAATGATGAGATCGGATCACGGCATGGATTGGAAATAACCCGGTCAAATCTCCCCAAGCCAGCAGCGATATCCCCGAAATGGTAACGGTGGATAGGAAGGCTATGCAAGCCGTAATAATCGGAACAGAAATGCCGCGGCTGCGGTATAAGTATGTCCGCAGCGCGGCTCCGGCAATGCCGGCGAATCCGATGACGTTGTTTGATGTATTGGCAATCCACGCAAAGCGGAAAGTTGTCCAGCCCCCAATGGAAAGCCGGAAATGGCGGCGAAGAACAAATTCATAGCCGCTTACCGACGCAACCGCGGCAAGGGACAAAGCAATGAGCAGGAGTAGCCTTGACGGCTCGAGGTGTCGCAGGACATGCAGCGTGGCTGCCCAGTCAATGCGGCGGAGCTCGGCTTGACCCTCCCAAATGATCAGTCCGATAATGGCGATTGGGATCAAAATTTGTATAATTTTTAAGCGATACAGTGTAGACAGGAGCTTCAGCGCCTTGAGGCGCGGGAGCTCCCTTTTTATTTCTGTCATTCCTTTTCTCCCCAAACGTCGTCGTATTTGTAGTATACCCTTATGGGCTGCCATTTCAAAGCGAGGAGAAAACCAATGTAAAGAAATTTTTAATTCAAATGAACCATTTCATAAAAAACATCGTCTTTTCATTTATACACCACTACCTAAAGAAAGAGGCAAACATCATGCTAAGTATCGATTATCATTTGTTCCAGGCCATTAATGGAGTTGCTGGGCATTTTGCGTTTTTGGATGAAATCATGAGGTTATTAGCCAACGACGGCGAGTATGTCTTCTTTTTGGGTATCATCGTGTACTGGTTTTCGCGCACCCGGCAAAATCGCCGCATGGTTGTGGAGGCGCTGTTTTCGGCTTGTATTGCATTAGGAGTTGCGGCAATCTTGGGTAGTCTATTCTATCGGAACCGGCCGTTTGTCGACCATCATGTTCATCTGCTTATCCAGCATGCCGCGAATGCGTCCTTTCCGAGTGATCATGCAACCGCAGCTTTTGTAGTAGCAACTGTGATTTGGTGTCATCGTCGTAAGGACGGATGGGCTTGGTTGGCCCTGGCTGCCGGAATATCCGTTTCACGGGTTTGGACAGGCGTTCATTATCCCTCGGATGTCATTTCAGGATTTATTTTGGGCACGGGAACCGCCATCGCCATTCAGACTTGTCATGAAAAATCAATATGGTTACAAAGAGGCTCGACCCAGATTATTCGGCTGTATGAGGGGATTGAAGGAAAGGTTTGGCCAAGCAATACAAAGACAAATCATGAAATGAAATCATAATTACTTTGCGATGAAGAAACTGATTGAAGCCGTTATGCAGCGCGCGGCTATCCTGACCATTGTCGTGGCGCTGCTTCTGGCTTGGGGAGCGGTTGCGGCGGTCAAAAAAAGAAGAAAGGGGCAACAAGTGAGAAAGTTACTATTTAACTTGTTTATATCCGCATTTGGCATCTTGTTATATGTTTTGATGATTTATGGTCATGAATCGATAGTTGTAAAAATACTCATTACTGAATTTGGTTCGTTCGCCTTGGGCTATAGTGGGATTTCCATGCTTAATTCGATGAAAAATGAAGATAAAAACGATAAGTAGATCATCCTCATCAAGAAGTTTTTCAGCTAAATAGGGAGAGGCATCGATTCTGTCCTATTGGCCACTTCTTCCTTTTTCCACTCCGGCACCTCGATGATTTCGCCCGTTCGCGCGGCCAGATATCCGCCTAATACCATGGCGATTGAACCGACCATTGCAGAAACGGCTCTAGCGCCCGAATGTCCTTTAGATCCGGAAGCTGTGCTAATTGCTCGAAAAGATACATCAGGTAATGGAATGGATGCAATCCGTTCTCCTTGGCCGTTTCGAGGACGCTGTAAATCGCTGCACTTGCATTCGCGCCCCGTGGCGTGTTGACAAAAAGCCAGTCTTTCCTCCAGATCACAAACGGTTTGATCGATTGCTCTCCCCGATTGTTGTTGTCTAGCTATACGCGTCCGTCTTTTAAAAACGCCGTCAGTTTCTCCCATTGGTTAAGACTGTAATTGAGGTTTACACAAATTTTGCGATATTGATAATAATAGCTATAACAATTGTCGGACGACAAGAACATGTATACATAAAAAGTCGCATAAATGGTCTTACCCCCGTCAAGTAGACAGTGAAAAAAGTCGGATTATGCAACGGCCGTTTCCCGGTACTCAACCGGGGGACGGTTTTTTAGTTTCTTCTGAAATCTGTTGTGGTTGTAAAACTCAATGTACTCTTCAATCGCTATGTAAAGCGAGTCAGCTGTTTTGGGGCGAACAAGATAGATTTTTTCTGTCTTCAGATGTGAAAAGAAAGATTCTATACATGCATTATCATGACAGTTTCCACGTCTAGAATGACTTGCTATCATCCCATACTCCTCTAATCGCTTGTTATAGTGCTTTGTTGTATATTGAAATCCTTGGTCTGAATGCAGCATAGTGCCTTGGAGTTCTGCGGCACCATGAAGCTTCTTGTCAACATCAGTTGAAAATTCCCCAAAACAATCACTCGAAAATTCCCCAAATTCATCGGTCGGCTTCTGCGTCTCCTGACGGTTCAGGACGGAAGAAGCCGGCCTTTTTCTTCTCCCTGATGCGGTAGCTTTCGCCCTTAATGTTGACGGTACTGGAGTGGTGGAGGAGGCGATCGAGGATCGCCGTAGCCAGCACGGAATCACCGAAGATGTCGCCCCAGGCACCGAATGTTTTGTTAGATGTAAGCAGGATCGAGCCGCGCTCATATCGCTCCGAGACAATCTGGAAGAAGAAGTGAGCTGCTGTTTCGTCCATCTTGCGGTACCCAATCTCATCGACGATGAGCAGGTCGGGCTTGATGAACATCTTGATCTTCTGCTTAATCGTGTTCGTCAAATGAGCAGATTGCAGCGTCTGTACCAGGTCATGCGCCGTAATGAAATAGACGGTGTACCGCCGCTTGATCGCCTCGAGCCCAAGTGCCACAGCCAAGTGTGTCTTTCCCACACCCGGGGGACCAAGGAAGATGAGATTCTCCTGGTGCTCCACAAAGCGGAGTGTAGACAGATCCCGGATTCGGCGCTCGTCAACAGACGGCTGGAAGGCAAAGTCGAACTGGTCCAGCGTCTTACGAAACGGCAGGTGGGCAAGGCGCGTTCGCGTTTGAATGAACCGGTCATGCTTGAATAGTAATTCTTCGGCCAGAAGCTTGTCCAAAAACTCCAGATACGGTATATTCGCTTTAGACGCTTCTTCGGCGTGCTGATGGATGATTTCCGGTATGCGGACCCACCCAAAGTGGCGGATCGCCGCCTCCAATCTCTCTTGCAGAATCATTGGAACACCGCCTCTTCCATGAGCGATTCGTAGACCGAAAGCGAGCGTTCCAACACTTCTGGTGCTGCTTGTGGGACATAACGAGGCGTGGGCTCTCCAACCGGACGACTCGATGTACTGCGAATGCCCTCGAAGTGTTTTTTATTGCTGACGATTTGATGCCGCCCCATGGATTTCGGATGCTCGGCGACGAGTTCTCCGCCGCAGTAGAAACGAAGCGTGCCGTTTTTCTCATCCTCGATTTCCACCACAGAGCCGACGTACTGAAACGGTACGGTATACCGATTCGCTTCGAATGAGACGTAGCAGTCGCTCGAAACCTTGCGCTGATGCCGCTCGGCGTAGGCGAAGCGGACCTCGGTGACCGGGCTGAGCGTCTCTTCTTTCCACATCTCCCAAGGCACTCGGAAGGTTGTACCGTGCAGCCGCCGGTTGGCGATGGCATCCATCCAGTGACGCGCCTGTGTATTGAGATCCTGCAGTCCGGTGAAGGTGCTTATGCGCGGCCAGAAGTTCTTGCGTACATAGCCGACGCCGTTTTCCACTTTCCCTTTGGTGCGTGCCCGGTACGGTTTGCAACGGCGCAGCGTGAAGCCGTAATGCCCGGCAAACCGGGCGAACTGCTCATTCCAGATGGTTTCGCCGCTTTCGTCCTGCCCGGTGACGACGGTCTTCATATTGTCGTACAGACAGGTTCGGGTCACGCCGCCGAAGAACTCGAACGCTCTCGAATGACAACCCATGAGCGTGTCCAGCCGACTGTCCTCCGTAAACTCCACATACAACGCCCGCGAGTAGCCCAGCACCATGATGAAGGCATACAGCCTTTTCAGCCGGCCGTCTTGCTCAATTTTGAATTCGCCCCAGTCCACCTGCGCCTGCTCACCGGGCTGCGTTTCGAACCGCTCGGTCGCTTTCGACAGGACGGCCGGCCTCAGGGGCTGCATGAAGAGACGAAGCATGGTACTGCCGCCGGTATAGCCTTTCGCCCGAATTTCGTCCAGGATGACCATGGCATTCAGGCAGCCTTCCGCCATACGGCGCTTTATGTAATCTTTGTAGGGGTCCAATTTCCCCGCTGTCGGCTTACGTTTTGGGTAGCCCCCCGGCTCGCCTGCCTGCAGCCACTTCCGAATCGTCTTGCGATCCTTCCCCAGTTCATCTGCGATTTGTGTGATGCTCATGCCTCTTTCCCTCATATCCTTCATCTTGTAAAACTCCCCGTTCTTGACCAATCTCGACTCTCTCCCTCCGGAGAGTATGTCGGCGGTGGGTGGGGAATTTTCAAGCGATGATATTGGGGATTTTACTACCGATTCTCACATTCTCAAGCGTCTGCATGACGAGCTTCAAATCATTACGTATTGAAAGGTGCCAGGCGACAATTTCGTTATTGTAGAGATCTTGAATCACTGACAGGTAATAGAACTGTTCTCCTGCGCGAACATAAGTAATATCGGTAACCAGTTTGTGAATGGGTCTATCTGACTGAAACTCCCTATCGAGGCGATTAGGGTTTACAACGCACACTTCTTTGCTGAAGAAGCGTCTTTTCTTACGTATAACCGACTGGATCCCGAGACGCTTCATCAATCTATAGACTCGTTTACGGTTAATGTGTAAGCCTTCTTTTCGCAGTGCTGTAGTCATTCTAATGTAGCCGTAGTAAGGATGGAGACGATGTATGGCCATGATATGATCCCTTACCGTCTGTTCTGCTTGTCGTCTTGAGTTTCTTTGAGCACAGGTCTTAAGCCATTTGTAATAGCCTGCACGAGAGACCTGAGCAATCTCAAGCAGCCAGCGTAAAGGGAACCGCTGACGCATCTCTTGAATGATCGGAAACCGTTCGCCTTTTTGCGTCACTCCTTGTGTAGATTTGGATACTGCTTTTTTAGATATTCATTCTCCGCTTTCAAATAAACCAGTTCTTCTTCCAGACTTGCGAACCTCGTTTTAGGCCTTCCTTTGCGGAACGTGTTCTGTCCACGGCCATCTTCTAACGAAACTCCATTTTGGGATTTCTTAACCCAATCCAATACCTGACATTTACTACGTATATTCAATTGCTTTGCTACTTCTCGTGAACTTACCCCTGACTCATAAAGGCGAATGGCTTCACTTTTTAATTGCTCTGTGTATTGGATAAATACTTGTCCCTTTTTTGCCATGTAAAAATCCCCTCCGGTTGCAGCTTTCAAGTCCATTGTACCAGTGGACTTTTCTTCACTGTCAACCATAAGGGGATAATATCAAAACTGCGGCTCTTTTATTTTTTGTATAGAAGTTCTTGTCTTGAGCTCACGACAAGAACTTCTATACAAAGCCGTATTAGGACAAGAACTTCTATACAGCCCCGTGATTCCCGTAAAAGCACGATTTATTGAGCTAACCGGCAGGATTGTTCCAATAAATGTTAATATATATAGACAAGGAGGCGAAGTATATGTTGCCAATTAATTTTGAAACAGAGCGGTTAATTTTGCGATTATTTGAACAGAGTGATGCCAAATCAGTACAGCAGTTAGCTGGGCATGAAGAGGTTGCTCGAACCACCCTGTCAATTCCTCATCCTTATCCAGATGGGACCGCTGAAGCTTGGATTGAACGGACCCGTAATGCTGCACAAAATGGTGATATATTTTCTTTTGCATTGATTAAAAAAGAAGACAGTTTACTAATCGGTTGTGTTAGTTTGCGTGTATCTAAAGCAGACAATCAAGCTGAGATGGCTTATTGGGTGGGTCGTCCGTTTTGGGGATTGGGATTTGCTACAGAAGCAGCAAAGAGAATTGTTACTTTTGGATTTGAAGACCTCCAACTAAATCGTATTTACGCCGCTGCAATGACGAAAAATCCGGCATCATATAAAGTAATGAGTAAAATTGGAATGCAATACAAGGAGACACTTCCTAAACATATTATAAAGTCGGAGGTTTATGAAGACCTCGTCCTTTACGACCTGATCAATCCAACATAAACTCATGAAGCAACGAAAGACGCTAGTTCAACTTCGAAGGGGCAGCCGCGCGGCTGCCCTTTACTCAAGTAACTGGCAGATTAGTGCAACAGTGCAGCGTGTTAGGCATGAGTGTAGACGCGCCGTACCTAACCTTCCCCAGGGCATCTATGCCGAGCTAAGGGAAGCGATGAAAATTGGCGATCGTCTGTCGACTGACATGCGCGTGGTGCAAGGCAATATTTGGTATTAGTCTCTATTTCACGAAAATTTAGGTGCCGTAACAATCCTGCTAAATGCTAAAATGAGCAGGATTCTTGTTTTTTATCCCCAGGAGGCAGGACCCATACATAAAGACACGGGGCAACCTGGTTATATCCCTGTCAAGTAGAAAACTATAGGGTAATCGATTCACGGAACTCCATCGGTGAACGGTCGCCCATTTTTTGAACCTTTTCTGGTTGTAATAATATGCTTTTTCACTAAGGCATAGTAACAGATGCAATACAGTTCTACCGGGGAGCTTGATGTTCGATGCAGTTGTATCCACGACACAGCGAAGACAGACCCGGTTGGCTCAAGAAGTCTGTCATATACAATGTTTTCTATTCAGATGTGTACTTTAGCTTAATAAACAACGGGTTTAATTAGGTTGCCAAATAGGTAATGAAATGAGTGATATACTTTATTTTAAGTAAACTTCATATTGAACATTTGAGAGAATTGACAGGAGGAACCAGTTGAATACTAACCAGAAAGCCATCGAACACCTCGAACGTAATGAATATGATGCAGCCTTGGCTCTTTTCAAAGAAGCTTTGAATGAATCGAGAAATGTTCAGTCTTTAACGAACCTTGCTTGGATTTATTATCACGAAGAAAGTGACACAGAAACTGCCCTGGAATTAGTTAAAGAAGCAATTATTCTAAATCCAGCTTCGCATTTTCCCTACAACCTTTTAGGTGAAATATATGTTGCGTTGGAAAGATGGGAAGATGCCTTGAATGTATTGTTGAACTCCATCGCAATTGAGCCATCCAAAGAAGCATACAATAATTTAGCCATAGCTATATATCATCTTGGGGAATTGGATGAAGCTTCAGCTTTATTTCTAAAAAGTGCCAAGCCTTCTGATTACACAATGTATAGTCACATAAAATGTTTGATTGAAATTGGTAAAGCGACCGAAGCAAAATGTAAGTTGGATGCCTTTTCGGAAAGTGATGATGATTTCGTAGGAGAAGTTCATGTTGCTGAACTGTACTTTGAGTTGCAATGTTTTTCTGAGGCAGTTAGTTGGTTTGAAAAATCATGGGACATATATTATAAGACTCCAGATTGGGTTTGTAGGTATATTTATTCATTAATTAAAACAAATTTATTGAATCGTGCGGTTGAAATAGCGAACGAATGTATCCAATTAAAAATAAACGATATTCAGGAAGAACATGCAGTTCAATGCAATGAGGATTGGACAGAGAGTGAAAAAGCCACATACATTAAGCAATTAGAAAATGACAAACAGGAATATGAAAGTATAATATATATGATTTCTAAAGGCTTTGTTCCACCGTTGAAATTTTCAACATCTTTAAGTTCAAGTTGTTATTTATATGGATGTTCAAGACATAACCACCCTGAATATAATGGTTGAATCTTTACAACGATGGAAATGGCGGTCAAATTCAGATTTTGGTGGTTCAACTCCTAACAGGGTGTGTTGTTTACACAAGTTGCGAGCCATGCCCAATGTGCTTAGGTGCTATATATTGGGCAAGACCGGATGCCGTTTACTATGCCTGCACAAAGGAAGACGCTGCTTCAATCGGATTCGATGATCGGTTCATCTATGAAGAAATTGCTCTTCCTTTGGATCAAAGGTCGATTCCAATGAAGCAACTCGTTACGAACGAAAGTATGGATCCTTTCATTTTGTGGAGAGGTTCTGAACACAAAGTTGAATATTAAGCTTGAATTTCTAAAGTAATGTTCTAGAGTGAAGGGCTAAAAAATTTGTCGGACGACAAGAGCATCTATACAAAGAAGTCGCATAAAATGCGGCTTTTTTAGTTATTGTATAGAATTTCTTGTCGTTTGTTCAAGACAAGAACTTCTATACAAAGCCGTATTAGGACAAGAACTTTTATATAAGGCCGGTGGGATTAAAACACGCGAGTTTTTATCTCGGGTACGATCGATAGTGGAGAAGCTACCGCGGCGCAGTTCATTTTTTGCTCAACAATGCATTCCTATTAAACAGTATAACTAAAAGTTGACTTTCCCTAAGCGCAAACGCCAGGTACACCACAAGACACTCTGGTGAGTTTATTTATAAAGCTGGATTTTGAGGCAATTTCAACGAAAATTCCGGAAGGAATGGTAGCTGATGAGGGCGAACAGTTTTAGCGACGGGATCAATGCCGAAGTAATGAAACACATGCTTTCAAAAGTTGGATTTTGTTCATAAAAATGTAAATCAGTTTAATCCCTTGCTGCTGCGGACTGTGCAGTGAGCCGAGTGCATGACGAAAATTCGTAAAGGAGGTGCGCAGCCATGTATTATGACCAATCGCCGTTTGAGGTGAAAGTGGAGTGGGGGCCAAGAGGAGCGTTGACCGCCTCCGAGCGGGGAGATCTCGTCGTTATGTAGACGTGCTCAGCTTTTCCTCGACCGTCGTGACCGCCGTCGACTGCGGCGCGATTCTTTATCCGTACCCGCCGCCGATTGATGAACAGGTGAAAGCTTTTGCGAAAGAGATGGACGCTCAGATCGTTTGGGGCAGGGCGGAGGCTGCCAGGTTCGGCGGACATTCCCTATCGCCGCTTTCCTTTACCGCTTCTGACAAAAGGCGGAAATTCGTCGTGTGCTCGCTCAACGGAGCGGCATGCGTTCGATTGGCCTCCAGCGTTCCCGCGCTTCTCATCGGCTGCCTGCTGAATGCAGCAGCGGCGGCCGAGGCTGCGAACCGGCTGATGGAAAAGCTGCATACGCCAATAACGGTCGTTCCGTGCGGCGAAAAATGGACGAACGTCGCAGATCCCGGGGAAACGTTCCGGCCTGCGATCGAGGATTTTCTGGGCGCCGGCGCGATTCTTTCCAGACTGAACGGCAGCAAATCGCCGGAAGCTGAGGTGTGTATCGGGGCGTACAGAAGCTTGAAAGACCTGATCGGGGAGCTCGTATGGGATTCGGCCAGCGGGCGTGAGCTTCGCGAACGCGGGTACGGGCAGGATGTCAAACACAGTATCCGGACGGATGCATCCTCCGCGGTTCCCATCCTGGAACGTAACCGGTTTATTCACGTGGACGCGTAACCTTTTGCTTCTCGGATGCGTCAGTATTTTAATGAAGACCTGGAAGCGGCTGCAAATATGGTTACATCTATTCCGGCTTTGAAAGGAAGAAGCGAGCATGGCCAAGTGGAGTTCTTTTATTTTTGCAGGAGTGTTCGCGGCCGCAGCATTGAGCGGTTGTCAAAGTCATGGCCCTTCGAATGAAAATGTTCATAGTGCATCTGTCTCGTCGTCAAGTCCTCCCGCCAGCAATGCCGGGCATGCTACTGCTGACGCCACAAAAGCGGACGAATACCCTGGACTAAAGGGGATTGTTGTCCATACGGCAAACGGTTACACTGCAGCATTTGAGAAAAAAAGCGATTTCAAGCCTTTTGCATCTCTTCTTACAGATATAAACAATCTTTATTGGATCGCTCCACGAGGAGGAGCAGGCATTAACCCGGATGATAGGCAGGCGAATAAGTCATCTAAAGTTCGGGCTATTGTTGAAAGCTCAAAAAGCAAACCCGATTATAAAGGGGACTTTATTCGTTTGGAATACAATCCTCAGGTGCCTGAAAAAGGAGAAAATACACTCGGTCACCAAGACATGCTGATCTATCAGGATACGAATCATGAGGAAAACGCCGATTTAGCTATTCAAGATCCGAAGCAAGCTGATCAATGGCTTATCTACATCCTTCCCGGTTACGGCCAGTGGTTATCCCGAGAACTGGAAATCATCAATCGAGTTTATTTCGGATTATAACCGAAACACCGCGCGCTGCGTGCGGCGCATGCTAAGCTGACGTACGAAGCGGAGGGGCGGATATGGTCGTTCGAGAGTTGAAATCGTTGGCGATTTTGGCCATTGTGATGGTAATCGGGATTGTGATATGGGCCGCTATCGAACATAAGAAAACAAGCGCAAACGATATCGTTTGGCTCGGAAAGGGGAAGAATTGGGACTATAAAATTGAATTGGTTCACAAACCGAACGATCAGGTTTTATTTCTTGGCGGCGTTCCCGGAGGGAAGCCGTGCACGGCGCCCGACTATGCGGTCGTCGTCAGCGAAGGACTGATTTATATCGGGCGGAAAGATGCGTATCGGTATGGAGCGTCTTTTGTCGGCCTGCCATCCTTTGTCAGCCCCGCATCGCAAATGTCCTCCGGCGACCCGAACGGACTTATGAAGCATAAACAGCTTGGCACGACGCACAGCGCCTGCTTCACGCAAGAACAGTGGAAACGCATGAAACGGGACCGATCAAATACCGTCAAGGTGACGGTTGAGGACGAATACGGCGCCGAAACGATTACGCTGAATACCGCCCGCTAGCTGTTGAGAACGTTAGAAGTCGTTTGCCAGCTTATAAAATGGCGATTGAGAAGGTGACCTTATGGGTGCTTTGGCCGTATTCTTAATCTTTGCCGGATTGTTCAATCTGCTCGCCCCTCGGGCGGCATGGCATGGCAGCATAGGATGGAAGCCGAGACAAGCCAAGCCGTCCGAGGCATATCTTGCACTTCATCGCATCGGAGGAGGAATCGCACGGCTCCTCGCACCCAGCACCCAGCACCCAGCACCCAGCAAGTTTATCCATGCCCCCCAACAATATGCAAAGAAACTTGTCATTGCAAAGCAGTTTCGTTATGCTGGATACATATCGGATTGATAACGCCTCAAGGGAGGTTGAAACCATGAAAGCAATTGCAGCCAATCAGCCGGGGAAGCCGGATTCGCTTCAGTTGATGGAGCTCCCCGTCCCGGAGCCGGGTCCGGGAGAAATCCGCGTACGCGTGAAAGCGGCGTCGCTAAATCCGGCCGACTATAAAGTGCTGGCGAACGGACTCCCCGCCTGGACGTACCCGCATATTCCGGGTCTCGACGTTGCAGGAGTCGTGGATGCCGTCGGACCTGGCGTCGAACGATGGCTGCCGGGGGACCGCGTCGTCTACCACGGCGATATGACAAAGCGCGGCGGCTATGCCGAATTTGCCGTGACGACGGCGCATACCGTGTCCGCGATACCGGAGCCGATCTCGTTCGTCGCCGCGGCCGCCTTCCCGTGCGCCGGCTTGACCGCATACCAGGCGCTCGTCCGGAAAATGAACATCCGCCAGGGCCAGACGATCTTCATCCATGCCGGTGCCGGCGGGGTGGGCGGCTTCGCGATTCAGCTCGCGCGCATCTTCGGCGCTTCGCGCATTATGACCAGCGCTTCACCCGGCAATGCCGACTTCGTGAAACGGCTGGGCGCGGACGATGTGATCGACTACAACTCGGAAGATGTCCATGCCCGCATTCTGGAATTGACCAGCGGTTTAGGCGCCGATCTGATTTTGAACACCTTGAACCGGGCGGCCGCGCAGGCCGACCTGTCGGCGATCGCCTTCGGCGGCCAGCTGGCATGCATAGCCGGCGCGCCGGAAACCGTAGCCGATTTTCAGCCGTCAACCAAAACGTTCACGCTCCATAAATTGATGCTCAACGGCGCGCACGGCAGCGGAAACCGTCCGGCCGAAAAGGATCTCGCACGAATGGGCGACGAATTCATGAAGCTGATGCTGGAGGGCCGGATCGACCCGATGATCGGCCAAACGATCGCGCTCGAGGATGTGCCGGAAGCGCTGGGCCGACTGGCGCAGCGGCATGTCCGCGGCAAAATCGTCATCGCGATGCAATAGGCGTCTATCGGCAGCGGAATGCCGAAGCAGCCGGATATCCGGCGTGGGTAATGCCGGGCCTGTTCCCAAGCAGGCCCGGCTTTTCTTTTGCATTGTGAACGGAACGTAGATTTGAACTGCGCACAATCGAAGCAAAAACCGTCCATTTCGCCTGCAGCCGGCACGGCGCCAACGCCCGCCAAACCTTGTTTTTTCCCGCATTTACAGGCCAGATCAAAATCTGTCACTTACATGCAGTCCGGCAGGCGGCTAATATGAGGATTTGTAAACGCTGCCGGGAACATACATCCTGCGGCGGGAATAATAACGAGACCACAGGGAGGTTTGTATGCGTATTTTCAGAACGAGAGCATTAGGGGTAAGCGCGGCGCTTGCGCTGGCGCTCGGCACGCTCGCCGGCTGCGGCGGCCAAAACGCGCAAAATGCGTCCGATTCAGGGGCGCAAACCGGAGATGCAGGGAAGGACAGCAAGCTGGACATTCAGTTCATGGTTCCATCCTATGCCGACGTCCCGGACATGAAGGACGAATATTGGACGAAATTCCAGGAGGGTACGAACACCGGGCTGGATATCGAATGGGTCCCTTCGGGCGACTACAACACCAAGTTCGACCTGGTGCTGGCTTCCGGCAACATCCCCGAGGTGATCGTCGCCACCAGCACGACGCGCCCGACTTTGCAAAACGCCATCAAGCAGGGTGCGTTCTGGGACTTGACGCCGCTGCTAGGCGACTTCAGCAAGTACCCGAATTTGAAAAACAACAGCTACAAGGACGTTTGGAATTATATGAAAACAAACGGCGGCATTTACGGCGTGCCGCGCAATCGTCCGCAAATCGACGTCAGCATCAAGCTGCGGAAGGATTGGCTCGACAAGCTGAAGCTGCCGGTCCCGACGACGCTGGACGAATACGAATCGGCGCTGAAGGCGATCGTCAACGGCGACCCGGACGGCAACGGCAAGAAGGATACGGTCGGGCTGATCGGCCAAGGCTTCCTGTTGGCCGATGGCGATGGCAGCTTCCTGTCCGCGTTCGGCGGGCTCGATCCCGTCTACGATAAAGACGGCGGACTGGTCAACAAAAATTTAACGCCGAATTATACCGATATGGTGGCTTATTTCCGGAAGCTGTATGCGGACGGCATTCTGGCCAAGGATTTCTCGGCGATCAAGCAGACGCAGGCGGAGGAGCTGTTCAACACCGGCCGCGCGGCTTCGTACGCCCGCAACATTTGGCGCGATTACAGCTTCGAGCAGGAAATCAAGAAGGTACAGCCGGAAGCGGAGGTCATTTCGCTGCCGCCGATGAAAGGGCCGGGCGGCATGAGCGTCCAGCTGTCGACTCCTTTCTCGGGCGCTTTCTACATCTCCAAGAAAGTACCGGAGGAGAAAGTGAAGCAGATTCTCGATTTCTTCGAGAAAACGACGACGAAGGAACAAACCGATTACAATTACTACGGCATCGAGGGCGTCGATTATACGATGGTGGACGGGCAGCAGCAGCTGACCGAGAAAGGGCAGCAGCAGGTGACCGCCAACGGGACGGGCGCGATCTTCCCGCTCGCGTACAACAACGAGATGAAGGTCGTCAATCCGGCGGCGCCGAAGGCGTACAACGACGCCAAGATGAAATCGGTCGAGGTGTACGGGCAGTCCGGAAAAATCGATCCGTTCTCGATCATCAGCTCGGATACGTGGACGGCTATATGGCCGAAATACGAGTCCGACTGGCAGTCGATGGTCATTAAAGCGATCGTCGGGCAAATCTCGATGGACGAGTACAAAGCTTACGTCGACAAGCTGAATAACAGCGCCGACTTCAAGAAGGCGTATCAGGAATTCGCGTCGGAATATAAAGAGAAATTCGGCGGCTGACCGGCCGCCGAAACGACACCTTGATCGGGAATTAGGGAGGGTCTATGGCTGACTGGGGTAAATCGTGGCTGCGTTTTTCCGGAATCGAAAGGCTGGCGAGCCCGGGCAAATATTTGCACCGGCTGATCTGGCTCGGCTGTATTTCGGTATGCATTCCGGTGATGCTGGCCGGCATGGCTTATTATCAGTTTTCGCTGAACCGGATGAACAGCTACCTGCAGGCCGAGAACGGCTCGTCGCTCAACAATTTGAAGGACCGGGCCGAACGGGTACTGCAGGAAATCGAACAGGAATCGCTCCAGTTAGCCAAGGACCCCGTCATTCAAGCGGGCTTGACCGGACCGGAAGACCCGTACGGGCTGCAGTCGTTCGAAATGCTGAAACGAATCGAGCTGGCGAAAAATTCGAACAGCTTTATCGACGATATTTTTCTCTACGAAGGCGAGGAGAGCCGGGTGCTGTCCAACGAATACGGCGCATCCGACATCTCGGATTATGCGTATCGAGACAACATCCGGCAGCTGCTGGAAAGCGGCCATCCCGCGCAATGGGTCCAGTTCGCAAACCGCAAGGGCCACCTGACGTTCGTCCGCAGGCTGCCTCTTATAGGGACGAAGGGGCCAGAAGGAGTGCTCGGCTTCGAGATTGAAACGGCGGCGCTGAGCCAATTTTTGGAGACGGATACGGCGGTGCTGACGGACGGCGACGACCTGATGATCGTCAAATTGTACGACCCGTTCGCCATCGAACAGCGTCCGGACGCAGACGCTGAAATTGAAGCGGCAGAGCTGAAAGGGCTGAACCGGATCCGAACCGCGCAGAAAAGCTCGGGGTATTTTGCGGCCGAAGGCGAAGGCGGCAAGCCGGCGCAGTACTGGTATGTCAAAAACGTATTCGGACGAACGTACGTATCGGTCATTCCGGAACAGTATATCGCCCGCCAGCTGAACTGGATTCGCAAAATGACCGCCTCGATTCTCGCCGCCGTCGCCGGAATCGGCCTTTTTCTGGCCTACTTGACGTCCAAAAGAGCTTATACGCCGATCGATCAGCTCATCCGTTACAGCCGGTCCATAAGCCGGAGCGGTCTCGATCACAAGCGGAACGAGCTGGATATTATCAAAGAATCGCTGGACTATTTAAGCGCGGAAACCGGAAAGCTGGAGGCCTATATGCAAAACATCGAGCCGACCTTGCGGGAAAAGTTTCTCGGCCAGCTGCTTGGCGGCGATTATGCGCGGAAAGAGACGCTCATCCACGACTGCGGCGTTTATGGCATCGAAGCCGAATATACGAACGTCGCGCTGATTGTGGAGGCTGAAAATATGTTTACGGAAAAGCGGTTTTTGCCCGAGGAGAAAGGGATTGTCGCCTTCGCGCTGGCCAACGTCATGCAGGAGGTACTGAGCAATCTGTCTCTTGACGGCTATGCGATTCCGTACCAGGGAAGAGGCGCCGCGCTGCTGCAGTTTAAGCCGGACGTGGCGCAGGAAACGAGCCTCAGCCGGACGCTCGAGTACGCCTCGGCCATCGCCCAGGCGTTCCGGGATGTGCTGGATTTCGAAGTCACCGTCGGAATCGGGCGGTTTTACTCGCATATCGCGGACGTGCCGGTTTCGTTCAAGGAGGCGGAGACGGCGCTTCATTACCGCATTTTCCGCGATTCGGAGCAGGTGCTTTATATCGAAGACGTCGAGCATGTCAAGAAAATGACGCAGTTCGGGTATCCCAGGGAGCTCGAGGCTTCCATCGTCGAAGCGCTGGACCAGGAAGACATCCCGGCTGCCGTCCGGTATTTCCGGTCGTTCGCGGACGTGCTGCAGCAGTCTCATTCGGTCGTGTATACCTATCAAAGCTACCACATCCTTCTGTCCGCGATGATTGTTTCAATGGAGCGGCAGGGCGCCAGCAGCGCGGACATGATGGAGCATAATTTGTTCGGGCAGCTGCGGACAAAGACGACCGCCAAAGAAATACGCGCCTGGTTCGAGGAGACGCTGTTTCCTCTGTATGCGTGGCTGACCCGCAAAGACCGGGAAACGTCAGGGGAGTCGGCGATTCATACGGTCTGCAGCTACATCCGGGACAATTGCGGGAGCGATCTGTCGCTCGTGCGCTGCGCCGAGATCATCGGCGTCAGTCCGTCTTACTTAAGCCGGCTGTTCAAGAAAAAGCTGGGCAAAAATTTTCTCGAATATGTGGCGGAATGCAAAATCGCCGAAGCGAAACGGCTTTTGAAAGAAACGGACCGGAGCGTCAGCGAGGTGGCCGCGGCTGTCGGTTATTCGGAGCGGAATTTCATCCGCATTTTTCAGCGGTACGCGGCATCGACTCCCGGCAGCTACAGATCGCAGCACCGGTAGCCGGGAAACCGCATTATCGACCATGGGCAGGAAGGAAGGCAAGAGATGAAAATCATGAAGCTTGAGACGTTTACGACCCGGCAGCTGTCGTTCGTGCGCGTGACGGCGGAGGACGGGCAGCAGGGCTTCGGCCAAATGGCGCCCTACCACGCCAACATTTCGGCGCTTGTGCTGCACCAGCAGGTGGCGCCGCACGCGCTCGGCGCCGACTGCGACGAGATCGAGGCGCTCGCCGAGAAAATCGTCCGCGAGGAGCATAAGTTTCCCGGCTCGTACATTTGCCGGGCGGTCGGCGGACTCGATACGGCGCTATGGGACTTGAAGGGCAAGCGACTTGGCAAAAGCGTCTGCGAGCTGCTCGGCGGCAAGCCGCAAGCGCTCGATATTTACGGCTCCAGCATGAAGCGCAACATCTCGCCGAAGGACGAAGCGGAGCGGATCGCGCGGCTGAAGGATACGCAGGGTATCCGGGCGTTCAAGATCCGGATCGCGAACAATTTCGGGAACGACGTCGACGTCTACCCCGGACGGTCGGAGGAGGTCGTGCGCGAGGTGCGGAAGGCGATCGGGGACGACACGCAGCTGTTCGTCGACGCGAACAGCGGCCTGACGCCGGGCAAGGCGATCGAGATGGGCGGCATGCTCGCCGAATACGGCGTCTGCCATTTCGAGGAGCCGTGCCCGTATCCGGAGCTGGAATGGACGAAGCAGGTGGCCGACGCGCTCGACATCCCGGTCACCGGAGGCGAGCAGGACACGGACCTGGCGCAGTTCAAGCGCATGATCGACATGCGGGCGGTCGATATCGTCCAGCCGGACATCTGCTATGTCGGGGGCATCAGCCGCGCGATGGAGGTCGCCCGGATGGCGGAGGCGGCGGGTATGCCCTGCATGCCGCACGCGGCCAATTTGTCGATGGTGACGGTGTTTACGATGCATTTGGCGGCAGCGATCCCGAATGCCGGCAAATTCCTGGAATTTTCGATCGAGCCGGATACGTGGACGAAGGACCTGTTCACCGAGCCCTTGGCCGTATCGGACGGCAAGGTCCAATTTCCGCAAGGGCCGGGCTGGGGCGTTACGGTCCGGCCGGAATGGCTGGAGCGGGCGGAGTACCAGGTCAGCCAAAGCGAGGTGCGCTGATGGAAACCGCAGTTAAGCGGCAGCACCGGCAGGCGGCGCGGAGCGGCGGAGGGCTGTGGGCCGCAATGCTCAAGCATAAATGGATGTACCTGCTCGCACTGCCGGGCATCCTGTACATGCTGCTGTTCAAATTCGTCCCGTTCTGGGGGCTGCTCATCGCCTTCAAGGATTACAACCCGTATAAGGGACTGTGGGGGAGCGACTGGATCGGCTTTGCGAATTTCACCGATCTGTTCACGAGCCAGGTCTTTTACGAAATGCTGCGCAATACGCTGGCAATCAATCTGTTCGGCATCGTGTTCATGTTTCCGCTGCCGATCGTGCTAGCGGTCATGCTGAACGAAGTCCGGCATGAAGCGTTCAAGCGGATTAACCAATCGATCGTTTACCTGCCGCATTTTCTGTCCTGGGTCGTCGTCGCCAGCATGAGCTTTTTTATGCTGTCCACCGATGTCGGGATCGTCAACAAGATCATATCAAGCCTGGGTTACGACACGGTCTCGTTCCTGTCCAATCCTCATTATTTCTGGGGACTGCTCACCGTGCAGAGCATGTGGAAGGAAGTCGGCTGGGGAACGATTATCTTCCTCGCCGCCATTGCGGGCATCGATCCCGGCCAGTATGAAGCCGCCATGATGGATGGCGCGTCCCGGATGCGGCAGATATGGCACATTACGCTGCCGGCGATCCGGCCGACGATCATTATTCTGCTCGTCCTGCGGCTCGGCCATATGGCGGACGTCGGCTTCGAGCAGGTGCTGCTCATGAGCAATCCGCTGGTCAATTCGGTGGCGCAGGTGTTCGATACGTACGCGTATACGATCGGCATTCTCGGCGGGAAAATCAGCGTCGGCGTGACGGTCGGCATGTTCAAGGGCGTCGTCGGCCTCGTCCTCGTTCTGCTCGCCAATTACACGGTGAAGAAGATGGGGCAGGAAGGTATTTATTGAACCGCTTTTTTATTGAGGAGGAAATCTGGTGAGTCTCGTTTCCGCGAAGAAAATGACGCTGTTCGACATCGTGAATTATGCGCTGCTCGCGGTCATTTCGGTGCTGTGCGTATTTCCGTTCATCTATGTGTTCAGCGTATCCTTCACCGACCCGAACGTATACGTGCCGATGAAGTTTTATCTGTTTCCGGATCAGTGGTCGCTGTCGGCCTACCGGTACATTTTGTCCACGAACAGCTTTTTGAACGCGCTGCGGAGCACGGTGTTCGTGACCGGAATCGGAACGGTGCTCAGCGTCGCCGTTTCGTTCACCTTTGCTTACGTGCTGACCAAGAAAACCGTCCCGGGGCGGAAAATCCTGCTCGGCGGCGTCATTTTCACGCTGGTATTCAATGCCGGCATTTTGCCGAATTATTTGCTGGTCAAGGATCTCGGGCTGCTCGATTCGTACTGGTCGCTCATTTTGACGGGACTGACCAACGCATGGAGCCTGATCGTGATCAAGAGCTTTCTCGATTCGCTGCCCTCCGAGCTTGAGGATGCCGCCCGCATCGACGGCTGCTCCGACATCGGCATTTTCTGGCGGATCGTCATCCCGCTCTCCATGCCGGCGATCGCCGCGTTCACGCTGTTTTTCGCGGTCGCCTATTGGAATACGTATTTTAACGCGCTCATTTATTTGACGGATGCGAAAAAATGGACGCTGCAGGTGCTGATTAAGTCGCTCGTCATCGATTCCGATTCCAACGGCGTCGGCTCGGCGACGCAGTCTACCGACGACCGGGTCATCCCCCAGGAAACGATCCGTATGGCGTCCATCGTGCTGGCCATGGTGCCGATCTTGATCGTCTATCCGTTTCTGCAAAAGCATTTCGCCAAAGGGGTCATGCTGGGCTCAATTAAAGGGTAAGCCGGCAAAGCCAAAAAGGAGGGACTGTCATTCCCGCCGAAGCCTCAAGCCTTCACCGCGACTTTAGCGGGCCGAGGGCGGAGCCCGGGGGAATACAGTCCCTTGTTTCACTTTTATGCAGGACGCCATGGAAATCGGCCGGTTTACCTGTTAAGATAAACGTAATATCATTTTGTCTCAGGCGAAAGGAACGAACGATAGTGACGGAAACGAACAGGGTCAACGAGATCATCCGGATCATGACCGCAAGCGGCTGGCGCATCACGGAGCAGCGGCGCATGCTGGCCGAAATCTTCGCAAAGACGGACGCCTACCTGTCGCCCAAGGACGTTTACGATCAAATGACCGTTTCCTATCCGAGCGTAAGCTTCGATACGGTGTACCGGAATTTGCGGCTGCTCAGCGAGATGGGGGCGCTCGAGCAGTTTTATTTCATGGACGGCGGCCTGAAATTCAAATGCAGCTGCCTCGAGCACCACCACCACCATCTGATTTGCATGAACTGCGAGAAGACGCTGACGTTCGATTACTGCCCGATGGACCACTCGCTGGAGCTTCCCGGTTCGTTCAAAATCACGAGCCACCGCTTCGAAATATACGGCGTCTGCGAGCAGTGCCAGCAGGAGTCGGCGACTTGACGGGCCGCCTGCGCCGGAAATGCAAATGGCATCCCCGGTCTGGCAGGATGCCATTTCTCCTCCATGATGGACCACTTCATATAAAATCCAGACTGTCCGGAGCTTTGTCCGGCAGCCTGGAAAGCGCAATTTTCCGCTTTTAAATCATGGATTTGAAAGCATCGCTTACGGTGTAAATTCCTGCGTAAGAACGACTTGGTCGATTTGAACGGGACTAACGTTGACCGGGTTGTTAATCAAGATGAATCGTAATCTAGCTTGTACGGCATCAGCCGGCTTTGGCCCCGAAACGACGACATGCGTTGCCCAAGTGTCGAGCAATAAGGAAAAAGCTTCGATCGTCTCCAGCGTTACCTCCGAGATTACCGAATAACCGTCCGCTGCACCGCGCTGCCAACGAATGCGAACTTCAACGATTCCGTTGCCCTGCACGAATAAAATTCCGCGAATCGCATAGCTGAGACGTAAATTGATAATATCCGGATCTACGGCAACAGCTTGGCTGATTATGTTGTCTCCCGCTGCAGGGTCGGGTACGGTTGACAGCTGAGCGACCATATCTCCTTCGAAGGCGGCATCCGAGGCAACGACCGTTGCGCTGCCGGCTGTTTGCCATGGAGGAAGTCCGCTTTCGAAGGAAGGGTTTGAAATCAGATTAAGGGCCATTTTTTTACACTCCCTTTTCAGTGATGCCCTATTATATGAATCTATTAAATTCACCGCTTCCGCTATAGTCCATACCTTTAAAATAATGGGTTTAGCTTGTTGACGATGCGCGAAGCTTGCGCCCAGAGCCGTACATATGAAGCTTGACGATCCCAGACCGGCAGGCTACGATGAAAGAGGGACATCGCCTTTTCCTGGAAACTTTTGGTTTATGGAGCGACCATTTTTCCATCGAATGGCGGTGTCTTTTCGATTACAAGCTGCTTCTGGGGGGAGGAGCCGGATCTTGAACAAAACCCGGTCGTGGTTTTACCAGATGTTGTTTTCTTACCTGCCTGCGTTTTTTCTGCTGTCCTGCGTACTGTTTCTGATCAGCTTTTTGGCCATCAGCGAAAATATTAAAAAAACGACGGTCAAATCCACGCAGGTGTTCAGTGAACAAGTAAGCCAGGTCATCGAAAATTTTTTGCAGCCGATCGAAAGGATGGCGACAAAGGAAATTCTGGTGGATCCGGACTTCAAAGCTTACTTCCGAGACCATAAGTTCGGCACCTACGAGAATTACGAAATCGTACAGAAGCTGAGGAGCCTGTCCCTCGATTTCCCCGACATCGATTCAGTCTATGTTTACCGCCAGGCGGACGGGATGGTGCTGAGCGACAATATGTTCGCGAGGCTAAGCGACTTCGCGGACCGTGATTTCATCCTGACGCAGCTAAATGCAGGCACGGCTTCCTCCTGGGCGGAGAAAAGGAGCTATTACGACCAAAAAGCCCGGAAGACAAGCGAGGTCGTGTCTCTGGTGCGAAAAGTTCCTTTCCTGACCGGCGAGCAGGGCATCGTCGTCGTCAATATCCGCGTCGGTACGATCCGCAGCCTGGTATCGAACATGTCCAGCCACAACATCAATTTTGTAAACGTTTACGATAAAACGGGGCGCCTCCTCTTCAGCACTTCGGACTCCGGCGAAGACGCCGGCGGCGGCAAGGAGATCGCGGTCGCCGCTTCCGGCATGACCGGCTGGTCGGTCGGCAGCGGAATCAAGGACGCGGAGCGCTTCCGCTTTTTCTCCGGCTTCGCGTATTTCTGGGTCGTCACCTGCCTGCTCTCGATTGCGGTCGGCGTGCTTTGGATCGTCTACGTGACCCGCAAAAACTACAAGCCGATCCAGTCCATCCTGAACCAGGTCAACGCTTTCTTCGTGAACAAAAATGTCGACATCTTCGGCAAAGGCAGGCCGGACGAGATGCGGTTCATCTCGATGGCGATCGATAATCTGCTCGAGCAGTCCAACACCTTCCAAAATCAATACGCCGAGGATCTCATTCACATCCGCCGCCATTTCTTCGCCGAGCTGATTCGCGGGCACCGCGCGGTATCTCCCGAAGAATGGGGAGGCGCCATGAAGCGGCTGGGCAAGGAGCTGAGCTTCGGCCGCGTATCCTTCGGCATTTTGGAAATCGACCGGTACTGCGATTTCTCGGAGCGCTACTCGGACCGGGATCAATATCTGCTCAAATTCGTCATTCAGAGTATGGTCGGGGAGATGGCCCAGAGCGATTCGCTTACCGTTTGGTGCGAGTGGATCGGCAGCTCGCGGCTCGGCATGATTTATTTTCTGAACGACGGGAATGCCGAGCCGCACGGCGGTGCCGCCCCCGGAGCCATCCCGTCGATGTGCGGCAAAGCGATCGCCTGGATCAACGACAATTTGCACTTGACGGCAACCATCGGGCTCGCAGGCACGGCTGCAAGCGTCGCCGGACTGCCCGGGCTGCTGGAAGAAGCGGAGGAGCGTCTGCAGTACAAAGCCGTTCTCGGCAACCGCCGGGTGATCGGCGGCAGCGACCTGGCAGCAAGCCCGATGAAAGACCTGCTGGCTCATCTGCAGCTTGTGCACCAGATCGCCAAGGCTTACCGGCTGGGGGAGGAATGGGAGGCGCCATGCCTCCGTCTCTTCGACGAGGTACGGGCAGCGGTTCTTTCCAATGAAGATATCCGCAGCCTGATGAACGATTTCCTGTATTGTCTGGACCGCGAAATGAATGCGGCTTCGCCGGAGGCCGCAGCCTTGTGGCGGGAGCAGGCGTTCCCCGGGCTGACGGCGGCCTTGAAGAAGGCGGAGCTGCTGGAGGAATTTAAAACCGGTCTCCTGCAGGCTTTAAAGACGGCGGAGACGGAATTGCGCTCGTTACGGGAAAGCAAGGACAACTACCGGATAATCCGCCAAGTGAAGAAATACATTGAAGCGCATTACGCCGATCCGGACCTTTCCCTCGCGCGGCTGAGCGATATTTTCCATATGAACCCCCGCTATCTGAGCCAGCTGTTCAAGAAGGAATACGGGGAAAAGTTCATCGATTACCTGGTCCGGATACGCGTGCAGCGCGCTCAGGAGCTGCTGCAGGAGACGATGGAGCCGGTACAGGACATCGCCGCCAAGGTGGGCTATTTACATCCGTTTTCCTTCATTCGGGTGTTCAAAAAGGTGGTTGGCGTCACACCCGGCGATTACCGGAAATGACGAACCGGGCGCCCGCCCGAATGCCGCCGGGGATTTTCCGCCGCCCGTTGTCCATGCATCGTTCGCCGACCGGCCCGAATCCGCCTTCAGCCCGAGGCGGGGCGGGCTTTTTGCCGTTTGCGCCGGGCGGAGCGTGCTGAGCTAACGCAGGAAAAGCAAACCGTTTTCTCATGCAAAGAGTGCCGATTTCGGCGAAATGGTGCATCGCGCATATTTGTGCATGGGGCGATCCACCGCTTTCGCACGATACACCTCATGGAAGCGCCGGCTACAGACGGTTCGATTTGCCCTTTGGTGCATCGGACGAAACATGTTTATTGCCGGAAGCCGCCAAGGAGGGTTACAGTGTTGTTGCGTCCGAAAACGCTTTAATTCCCAGCTTCAATTCCGAATTAGGGCGCAATGTTTTCGCCAAGCTGCGGCCGCGGCGGCGATGTTTTGTCTTTCGAGGGTTCACTATATTGTCAATGCGATGAAGGAGGGAAACAGGTGACAGTAAAGGAAGCCAAAGTGAAGCAAGGGATTATCGATTGCGACGTGCATGTTTACCCCAAATCAAGGGACGAGCTGAATCTCTATCTGCCGCAGCCCTGGCGCGACTGGTACCGGCCGCTGAGCCGCGCTTACGGCAACATTCAAGGCAACCGCAAGGATGCGACGCCGCCGGGCGGCGGGGGAGCCGGAACCGATCCCGATTTTTTAAGGGAGCAGCTGATCGACGAATACGGCGTCGACTTTGCCATTCTGCTTCCCCGCGCGATGCTGAACAATTTGCCGGACCCGGACATGGCCTCGGCGGTGGCCGCCGCCTACAACGACTGGCTGGCCGATACGTGGCTCGGCAAATACAACCATGACGGCCGGTTCAAAGGATCGATCTACGTGGCGACGCAGGATCCCGAAGGGGCCGCGAGGGAAATCGAGCGGTGGGCGGGCCATCCGCATTTCATCCAGGTGATGACCGATTCCGGCGCCCGCGCTCCGTTCGGCCAGCGGCCGTATTATCCGATTTACGAAGCGTGCCAGAAATACGGGCTGCCGTTCGCCATTCATCCCGGCACGGACGGCATGGGCATCAACCATCAGCCGACGCCGGGCCATCCGACGCGCTACATCGAATTTCATACCTGCCTGTCGCTCGCGTTTCAGGCGCATCTGGTCAGCTTTCTGACCGAAGGGGTGTTCGTCAAGTTTCCCGGCTTCCGGGTCGTGCTGGTGGAGGGCGGCGTGTCCTGGCTGCCGCCGCTCATGTGGCGGCTGGATGCGGAATACCGGGGACTGCGCTACGAGGTGCCGTGGCTGGAGAAACGGCCGAGCGAATTTCTGCGGGACCATGTCCGGATCACCAGCCAGCCGATCGAGCGGCCGGACGACGACAAATATTTGCTTGCGATGCTGGAGGCGATGGACGCCGAAAACATTCTGATGTTCGCCAGCGACTATCCGCACTGGGATTTCGATTCGCCGAGACGCGCGTTCCCGAAGCTGCCGGAGGCGCTTCAGCGGCGCATTTTCTTCGAGAACGCCAAGTCGTTCTACAAGCTGTAAGGAAGGAGCATCGGAATGGAACGATACGTGGTCTGCAAAACGACCGAGATGGAGCCGGGCCAGCGGAAAATCGTTCAGGCCGGCGGGAGGTCGATCGGCGTCTTCAACGCGGGCGGCGTCTATTATGCGCTCCGCAACAGCTGCCCGCATCAAGGGGCGCCGCTCTGCCTGGGCCGGGTGACCGGAACGACGCTGCCGGCTCCGCCGGGCACGTACCGGTATGGGAAGATCGGCGAAGTGCTGGCGTGCCCGTGGCATGGCTGGGAGTTCGACGTCACGACCGGAAAATCGCTGTTCAATCCGAACAAGTGCCTGGTGAAAACATACGACGTCGCGGTGGAGGCGGCGGCGGATGCGAATGCGCAGGGAGCCGCCGAAAATCCCGAAGGCGAGGAGCGGCTCGAAACGTACCCGGTGGCCGTGGAGGCGGGGGTTGTCGTTCTGTACGTATAACCGCCGCCTCCTGATGGAGGTATAGCCTGTCAGCGAAGTTATATCTTCGGGGTTTGTACGGTATTACGAAGGAGGGTTGAAGGTGTCCAGAGTGATCGCCACCGAGCGCGGCGGGGAACGGGCTTCGCCCGCTTCCCGGTCCAGGCTCGCAACGTTTATCAGGGAGTGCCGACGATCGAAGATGCTGCTGCTGTTCCTGCTGCCGGCGTTCGTCTGGTATTTCATCTTCTATTACATCCCGATGTACGGGCTGACGATCGCGTTCAAGGATTTTCAAATATTGGACGGGATTCTCGGCAGCCCCTGGGTCGGCTTCGCCAATTTCGAACGCATGTTTCAAACGCATGAATTTATCCGCGTGCTGCGCAATACGCTCATTATCAGCGGGCTGAAGCTCGTCTTCGTCTATTCGTCGGGCATCGTGCTAGCCCTGCTGCTGAACGAGCTGCTTCACGACAAATTCAAGCGGTTCGTCCAGACCGTCAGCTACCTGCCGCACTTCTTGTCCTGGGTCATTATCGGCAGCATCATGATCGAGCTGCTGTCGCCCGTGAGCGGCCTCGTGAACAATGTGATCAAAGCGCTCGGCGGCAAGCCGGTCTATTTTCTGGCCGATCCGCATTGGTTTGTTCCCGTGCTGATCGCGTCGGACATTTGGCAGAGCGTCGGCTGGGGCTCAATCATTTATTTGGCGGCGATCTCCGGCATCGATCCGCAGATCTACGAAGCGGCGACCATCGACGGCGCGGGCAGAATGACGAAAATATGGCGCATCACGCTGCCTTCGATCGCGAACGTCATCGTCATTATGATGATTTTCAACATCGGCAGCCTGATGAACGCGGGCTTCGACCAGATCTTCAACCTGTATAATCCGCGCGTGTACGAGGTGGGCGATATTATCGACACGTACGTGTACCGCGTGGGGCTCGTCTCGATGGACTACAGCTTTTCCACCGCCGTCGGATTGTTCAAAAACGCGATCGGTCTTGCCCTCGTGCTGCTGGTGAACCGGGTCGCGAACCGGTTCGGGCAAACCGGACTTTGGTAGGAGGTGACGGATATGCCGGCGCTGAGCAGAAAGCGTTTTACCGTTTTTGACGCATTCAATTATACGGGACTGCTCCTCTTGTCCGTATCGATCATTTACCCGATCGTTTATCTGGTCTGTCTGTCGCTCAGCACCCGCGAAGGGCTCGCTTCAGGAGGCGCGAGCGCCGCCGTTCTTCTGTGGCCGCAGGGCTTCACCTCGGAGGCGTATGCCGCATTTTTCAAAACGACCTATCTTTATACGGGCTATTTGTATACGATCGGCCGTACCGTCGTCGGCACCGTCGCGGGCGTGTTTTTAATGGCGATGACCGCATATGCGCTGTCGAAGAAAATTCCGCTCAAAAAGACGTTTACGTTTTACTTTATTTTCACGATGTTCTTTACCGGCGGGCTCATCCCTACCTTTATTCTGATCAAAAGCTTGGGGCTGCTGAACAATCCGCTCGTGTATGTGCTTGCGCCGCCGTTTCTGTTCAACTCCTTTTATATTCTCATTTTGCGGAATTTCTTCCTGACGATCCCCGACAGCCTGGACGAATCGGCCAAGATCGACGGGGCGAGCGAATGGAAGACGTTCTTCCATATCATTGTCCCGCTGTCGGCTCCGGCGATCGCGACGATCAGCCTGTGGGTGGCCGTGGCGCACTGGAACTCGTGGTTCGACTCCCTCATTTACGTCCAGTCGCTTGATAAGCAGGTCATTCAGGTGCTGATCCGCAAGCTGGTTATCGAGCAGAGCCAGATGCTGATGGCCAGCACGATCGGCTTCGCCAATATGGACAGCGTCCCCACCGCTGAGAGCATCAAGGCCGCAGGAATTCTCATTACGATGATCCCGATCGTGTGCGTCTACCCGTTCATTCAGAAATATTTCGTCCAAGGCGTAGTTATGGGAGCGGTAAAGGGATAAATCGCGTTTGCGGCCGCTTGCCGCGGAAGCTCAGGCTGGTCATTTCTTACGTTTATGGGAGCAGAAAAATAGGTGGATCCGGGAGGTTAGACGATGAAACGAAATTCAAAGCGGGTCATTCCGGTCGTGTGCCTGATCGCCGCGATGCTGGCGGGCTGTTCAGGCAAGCAGGAAAATCAGGCGAGCCAAGGGTCGCCGGAGCCGGGAGCTAGCGGAAGTCAAGGCGCAAGCGCAGGCGGAGACGGTCCATTTTCACTCGCGGCGGACAACAAGATCATCGCCGACGCGCTGGCCAAAGTCGAGACGCCCGACTATTTCAAAAATACGCCGGCCTACGAGTATACCGTCCAGTTTCCGACGACTCCCGAAAAGGAAGGGTCTTTCGGCCAGCAATATTTTGAGAAAAAGTTCAACGTCAAGCTGAAGTTCGTTCCGCTCGACAGCACGAACCGCGAGGAGCAGCTCAACACGATGTTCGCCACGGGCACGATCCCCGATTTCCTGTCGTACATCCCGCTGTCGAACGTGAGCGAATATGCCCAACAGGGCCTCCTGGCGGAGGTGCCGGAAGACATGGTAGAGAAAAACATGCCGCACTATTATCCGCAAATCAAGAAGGCCAATCTGTTCCAGAGCGTCCAGGTGAACGGCAAAACGATGGCGCTGCCTTTCTACGCGGCCAAAGGCGGCGTGCCGCTCGTCGCCAACATCCGGGCCGACTGGCTGAAGAACGTCGGCATCAACAAGGTTCCCTCCACGCTGGACGAATTGGAGGAGGCGTTCAAGCGTTTCCGCAACGACGACCCGGACAAGGACGGCAAGAAGGATACCTACGCGCTGTCGAACGCCAGTACGGACCGCGGCGAAATTTGGTTCCAGTCCATCTTCGGCGCGTACGGTACCAATCCGTTCCTCTGGGTGGAACGGAACGGCAAGCTGCAGTTCGGCTTTACGACAAACGAAACGAAGGAAGCGCTGAAGCGGCTGCACAGCTGGTACCAGATGGAGCTGATCTCGCCGGAATTCATTACCGACAACGGCCGAAGCACGGAAGTGGAGGATTTGGCGACGAAATTCTCCGAAGGCAAAATCGGCTACATGGACAATCTCGGATTCGAGGACACGCAGTGGGACAACGACGGCCATATCAACTACCGTTGGGTGAAGAACAGCCCGGAATGGCAGAAGTTTTTCGAGACGAACAAGAACGATCCCGACAAAATGTACGCGACCAAGGTGTTTACCGATTTCAACGATCAGGTGCCGCAGCCGATCTATGTCAGCATTCCGTCGATCACAGGCCCGAACGGGGCGAAGGGCTATTACCGGAGCGGCTTCCAGGGCAGTCCCATGGTGTTCGGCAAGCAGATGGAGAAGGATCCGGACAAAATGGCGAAGCTGCTTCATATCATCGACTATATTACGAGCGACGAAGAGGCTTATCTGTACCTCAGCTACGGCATCGACGGGCTGGAGTGGAAGAGCGATGCCAAGGGACGCCGCCTGCTGAATCCGGATTGGCCCAAGCACGCGCTGTACGATCCCGGCTTCAAGAAGCTGGGGGACTGGATTATGAACCCGGTTCAGAACACGAATCCGGAGTTTTTCAGCGTCATCGGCGGGCCGCGCGCGGATCAGCGCTACAAGCTGACGATGGACGTCGTGAACACCTTCCCGTCCTACGAGAACAAGCTTGGCATCGTCCTGCCGTCCGCCGCCAAAAATTCGGAAATTACCGACACGCGGATCAAGGAGTATGTGGTCAAAGCGATCGCCGGCGACGTCGACATCGACTCCACGTTCGACGACGAGGTGAAGCGCTGGTACAAGGACGGCGGCGAGCAGCTGACCAAGGAAGCTAACGACTGGTATGAGAGCACCCATTAAATTAATGCCAAGAAAGAGAGTGAGCGCGTGAACGATACATTATCGAAAAGGAATGCCAGCGTCGCCGTCGTCCGCGACCCGGCGGATTCGCTCGCTTCGCGGGAGCCGGCGGCATGGGCCGCGCGCCAGCTGATTGATGCGCTGGAGCGCAGATTCCTCCAAGTATCCGCTGTAGGGTCGATCGGAGAGGCGCCCGCCGGTGCCGATGCGTGCATCGTAATTGCCGGTCCGGAGTCGGAGCCGGCACGGCTGCTCCTGGAGCGGATGGCCGCCGGCGTACCCGCGGGCCCGGAAGCGTTCTGCCTTGCAGCGGAGGCGGGAGACGACTATACGCTGGCTGTTGCCGCCGGGGCGGACATTCGGGGACTCGTCTACGCCGTGCTTGAATTGGTGGACCGCGTGGAACATGCGGAAGATCCGCTGGCGGAGCTGCGCGGCATCGGCCGGATCGCCGAGCGGCCGGCCACGCCGGTACGCGGCATCAACCGGATTTTCGCCAGCGAAGCGGAGGATAAACCTTGGTTTTACGACAAGGTGTTCTGGGACCGGTATTTGACGGAGCTGGCCGCGCAGCGCTTCAACCGCTTTCATCTCGCGTTCGGGATGGGTTACGATTACGGGCACGATCCGGACGTGCGCGACAATTATTTCTGTTTTGCCTATCCGTTTCTGTTCGACGTGCCCGGCTATGAAGTCAAAGTCGCGGAGCTCCCTGAGGCGGAGCAGAAGCGCAATCTGGAAATGCTGACGTACATTTCGGAGGCGGCGCGGAGCAGGGGGCTGCATTTTCAGCTCGGCCTTTGGAATCATGCGTATGTATATACCGACAGTCCGAACATGAACTATACGATCGAAGGAATTTCGCCGGACAATCACGCTTCGTACTGCCGGGATGCGATCCGGCTGCTGCTCGAAGCGTGCCCGGCGATCGACGGGATCACCTTCCGGGTGCATTATGAAGGCGGCATCCCGGAGCCGACGCACGCATTCTGGAAAGTGGCGCTGGAAGGAGTGGCGCTCGCCGGGAGGCAGGTGGAGATCGACCTGCATCCGAAGGGCGTCGACGACGAGCTGCTGCGCCTGGCGCGGGATACGGGCATGCCCGTCACACTGTCCCCGAAATATTGGGCCGAGCACATGGGGCTCCCGTACCATCAGGCGGAGATCCGGGAGCGGGAGAAGCCCGATTTGACCAGTCCGCGCAAAGGGCTTATGGCGATCACGGCTACAAGCCGGAGGTTCACCCGCTACGGCTACGCCGATTATTTGAAGGAGAACCGCGAATACGGCGTCCTTCACCGCGTCTGGCCCGGCACGCAGCGGGTGCTGCTGTGGGGCGACCCGGCGATCGCCGCGGGCTTCGGCAGGCTCGGCACGTTCTGCGGTAGCGCGGGCGTCGAGTTTTGCGAGCCGCTCTCGTTCAAAGCGCGCAAAGGAAGCGGGTCTTCCGGAGGCCGGGACCCGTATGCGGATGAAGCGCTGAAGCTGAACGGGCAGGAATGGGAGAAATACCGGTACACGTACCGGCTCTGGGGCCGGCTGCTGTATAACCCGGACGCCGATCCGGAATCGTGGAAACGGTACTTGCGAAGTGAATTCGGCGCAGCCGCCGCGAGCTGCGAGGCGGCGCTGTCGAATGCGAGCCGTATCCTCCCGCTGGTCACGTCCGCGCACGGTCTGTCCGGCGCCAACAACATTTATTGGCCGGAAATGTATTTCAACCACCCGATCGTGCTGAGGGACGAAGCGACGCCGTACAAGGATACGGCGCCGCCGGGAACGTTCGGCTCCGTGAGCCCGTTCGACCCGGCGCTGTTTTACCGGATCGACGAGTTTGCGGCCGATCTTCTGAACGGGAAGCGATGCGGCAAATATTCCCCGCTGACCGTGGCGGGCTGGCTGGAGGGCTTTGCGGCCGAAGCCGAGCGGCAGCTTGCGGACGCCGCCAGCCTGGCCGCCGATGCGCGCGGACCCGTATACCGCAGATGGACCGTCGATATCGCAGCGCTGGCGGGTATTGGCAGGTTCTTCGCCGGCAAGCTGCGGGCGGGGCTGGCTTATAAGCTTTATGAGCAGACGGACGATCCGGGCATGCTGGAGCAGGCGCTCGGCTTCTATCGCGCAGCCAGAACGGGCTGGAAACGGGTCGTTGAAGTGACGAAGGACGTCTATCGCGATGACATTACGTTCGGTTACGTTCCCTATATGCGGGGAAGCTGGGCGGGTCGGCTGCAAGCGCTCGAAGCGGATGTCGAGGCGATGGCGGCCGAGTACGACCGCGTCCGCGGCAGCGAGACACCGGCGGCAACTAAGGCGCCGGTCGCCGCTTCGCTCCTTCTTGCGGACGATCGGCCGCATCCGGCCTTCCGGCATTACTCGCCGGCCGTCTTTCGCCCGGGGGAAACCGTTGCGCTGACGGCGGCACTGACGGGAGAGGGAAGGGCGGACCGGATTCGGCTCCACTACCGGAGAGCCAATCAGGAAGAGCATTTCCGGGTCGCGGAGATGACGCGCGTCGAAGACCAATTCACCGCCGAAATTCCGGGCGAATACACGGATTCCCCATACCCGCTCGTATACTTCTTCGAGCTGTTCGACGGTTCCTCGGGCCATGCCTGGATCATGCCGCGCTTCGCCGAGCAGCTGTCCAACCAGCCGTACTACGTGCTGCGGCAGGACCATTCGGCAAAGTAAACGGATACTACGATACGCCGGTTTGGCGGTTTCACTCTCGGGAAATCGATACCGCTAGAGCTGGAAAAGAAGCATAAGGGCCTTGCCGTCCATAGAATGGAGCCGCAGCAGCAGGCAGTTGTATAAAGACGGACTGCTCCTGCGGCTCATTTTTGCATTTGAGAGGCTTTTTAGCCATAATGGGGTTGACGACATCGGATATGGCATTTCGCAAATTGTCTTTATGGATCAACTTCCGCCGCACATAAAGCAAGTCCTTATAAGACTTGCCATAATCCCCGGAGCTGGTTTCGATTACTGTTCGTATCGGAACTTATTACTTGAAATAAGTATAATCAAGCAGTATATTTTAGACAAAATAAGTTTTAAAATAATGAGGTTCCGTTTACGAGATTTAATTCGTAGCTTTTATGCGATAAAGCGGGCGTAACTAACTGCGAAAGGAGAAGCTGCCATGGGTAGAAAACAATCCTATACGGAATCGGAACTACTGGATATAACAAAAAGGTTAGTGCTTGAGTATGGATATGACGGGTTTCATCTCAAGCTGCTTTCGCAACATTTACCTGGTGCCCGAAGTACCATTTATCAGTATTATGCGAATAAAGAAGAAATTGTCGCTGCCTGTATGAAGCGCGTGATCACGGGAATTATCGAGAAGGCTTCGGCAATCGATGAGACCAACCCGATGCAAGCCCTGCAGGAGTTGCTTGATATCTATGTTGAAGAATCCAAGTTGCATCAGCTGTTAGGCGATTCTCATAAAATCAATTCAAAAAATTCGGCTTCTGCTGGTCGGGATCTTGATTTTGTTGAGCAAGCCCATACGACTCTAAAAGTTCAGCTCATGCGTCTCTTCCAAAGAGCGCAGCAGGAGAAAAAACTCAGAGAAGACATCCCGCTCCCCGTTCTGATCGGTGGTTTTTCAAACCTCATTAACACCCCTAACATGTTAAATGTCCCTACTCCCGAATGGAGCAAGCTATTGTTTCAAATGTGGATGGGAGGAGCGCAAAGGTAGAATTCCTTTCATTTTAATTTGACACTAGTGTCATTTATGTTGTTTAATAGGTATGGAGAAAATGATTTCATTTCTTTTATCAAAAGTGACACTTGTGTCAAATTAAAAGACGGGGAGAGAAGAGCATGTTTTTAGCTGTGAGGGAATTAATGCATAGCAAGATGAAATTTTTGATGATCGTCGTTATATTTGTCCTGGTTGCATGGTTAGTATTCATCCTGTCGGGTTTGGGTAACGGATTATCGACGCTTGCGGCGTCAGCCTTCCAGAATATGAAAGCCAAATATGTCATCTTTGAACAAGGGTCGCAGTCGACCATGGGAAAGTCCCTGTTGTCTGAGCAATTGGTAGCGGAAGCAGAGAAATTGCCGAATGTATCGGCCGCATCCCCTATGGGAAGCACGATGGCTACGGCCTTGAAAGGGAATAGCTCAAGAAATGAAGATAAGGTCGATATCGCGGTCTTAGGCATTCTCCCCGGCAGCTTCCTGGAGCCGGCCGTAATCGAAGGCGAAGGACTATCTTCGGAAAATCCAACAGGTGTTATTGTAAACAAGACCATGAAGGATGACGGTTTTAAACTCGGTGATACTTTTCAATTGGACGGATCGACGCAAGCATTGACAATTGTCGGATTCGTCGACAACCAGACTTACAACCACCTCTCAGCTGTATTCGTTCCGATGTCCGAATGGAGGAAGATTGCTTTCGCCGCACCGGGATCGGATAAGGGTATTGCGAGTCCGGTTAACGCGATCATGCTGCAGGGCAAGCATATCAATCCTGCAGTTATTAGCAGTAAGCTCGCCAATATAGATACCGTGACACGCGGAGCAGCGATTCAAGGCATGCCGGGGTACAAGGAAGAGAACGGCTCCATTATGATGATGCTGGCCTTTTTGCTCGCGATTTCCGCATTCGTGCTTGGTGTGTTTTTCTATGTCATTACGATGCAGAAAACAAACCAATTCGGAATTATGAAGGCAATCGGTGCAAGAAACAGTTTTTTGAGCAAAGCCATTGTTTCACAAGTCGTTGTCCTGACGTTAACGAGTATTGTTGTTGGCGTGTTACTCACATACGGGACGGCCGCAATCATGCCGAAAGGGATGCCGTTCAAGCTGGAGACCAGCCTCGTCATCCAGTATTCGATCATCCTTCTTGTCATAGCAGTGCTCAGTTCATTGGTCTCGGTTCGTACAATAACTAAAATTGATCCGCTGAAGGCGCTCGGGAGGGTTGAATAATGTCAACAGGTTTGCAAATCAGCAATGTCACGAAGTATTATGCCGAGGGAAGTAACCGGATTTCCGCGCTTGAACAAGTATCCATCTCGGTGGAGCTTGGGGAGTTTGTTGCTGTCGTCGGACCCTCCGGGTCGGGCAAGAGCACTTTTTTATCGATTGCGGGAGCACTGCTCAAAGCCTCTGAAGGAGAAGTCAACTTGAATGGACATCTACTCTCCAAGCTTTCCGATAAAGAACTTTCAAATATCAGATTAAAGGAAATCGGTTTTATTATGCAATCGTCTAACCTGGTTCCCTATTTGAACGTCCTTGATCAATTGCTCTTAGTCAAGAGGATGTCGGGAAAGGTTAAAACCATGGATAAAGCATTGGCCATCAAGCTTCTGGAGGAATTAGGACTCGGATCGAAGCTGAAGAGCTTCCCGGAGGAACTGTCAGGGGGAGAGAAGCAGCGTACGGCCATCGCGCGAGCTTTAATAAACAATCCCAATATTATCCTGGCAGATGAGCCTACGGCCAGCTTGGATACCAAGCGAGCGCATGAAGTGGTCAGTCTGATCGCACATGAGGTAAAGTCGCGTCAGAAAGCAGCAATTATGGTCACGCACGATGAGCGGATGCTGGAATATTGCGATAAAGTATATCGGATGGAAGATGGCCGATTGTCGCTGGCTGAATCGACATGATGTGCTTGCTTTTGCTGGACGATTGAATGGACTTAACTGAAAAGTAATAGATTCACTAACAGTATTAAGCAAACGGGTTCGTTTGTTCGATGAGCAGAATGCAACTGCTGCATTAATTTATAAAAATGAACCTTCCATAACCGGAAGGTTCTTTCATCTTCACCCATTATAGGATGTGGATGCCCTGTAAAATGATTCTCCGGTTAACGCCGATCCTAATATGCAATGATATGCAATTGAAAGTATAGAATGGCACAAACAAAGCTCAAATTGAATTTCGTTCATTGACAATCCAATGTAAAGGAGGTATATTTGCTATCAAAAGATCGTAATTATTACATATAAGGCTTAGGTCGACGCGATTGAAATCGTCACGGCGCCTTGTTCTAAAATCGTAATAATTACTCATGAAGCAATGGGAGGGAGCGACAATTGAAGCGGGATGTCGAAGAAATCGTCAGCGCGATGTTGGGCACATAAATCGTAATAATTACATTTTAAGGAGAGGTTAATGTTGAATAAAATATCGTCCTTGAAGCTGCGCGCCGCCGCGGCTCTAACCTGCACCCTTCTATTGACGGCTTCGATGCTCGGCGCATGCGGCTCTGGCGGAAATATAGGCGGCTCGAACGGCGCCGGAGGCGGAAGCGGCAATGAAGGCGCCCCGGCCGCAAGCGGAACGGACACATCGCCGCCGGCCGCAGCCCCGGCTTCGGCCAAAATCAAAATCGTCGCCGCCGAAAACTTTTACGGCGAAGCGGCGGAGGCGGTCGGAGGCGATCGGGTGGATGTAACCTCGCTGCTGACGAGTCCGGATGCGGACCCGCACGATTACGAGCCGACGCCCGAGGCATCGAAGGCGGTTCACGACGCGCAGGTCGTCATTTATAACGGCATCGGTTACGATGCATGGATGAAGAAGCTGATCGACGCCTCGGGCGACGCGGCGAGCAAGACGGTGATCGCCGTCGGCAGCGACGTGATGGGGCGGAAGGAAGGCGACAACGAGCATGTCTGGTACAACCCCGATACGATGCCGAAATACGCGCAGGCGCTGGCCGGCCGGCTCGGTCAGCTCGATCCGGACCACAAAGCCGATTTCATGAAGCGGGCGGATGAATATATCGCGTCGCTGCGGCCGATGACCGATCTTGCGAAGCAGCTCAGGCAAAACGCTCCGTTACCGGTCGCCGTCTCCGAGCCGGTCTTCGATTATATGGCGGAAGCGTTAAATTTCAGCGTTACCGACATGCGGTTCGAATTGGCGGCGGAGGAAGAGACCGATCCCGCTCCCGCCGACGTGGCGCGGCTTCAGGACGACATCAAGGCCAAGAAGATCAAGCTGTTCGTGAACAACATTCAAGCGTCCAGCGCGACGGTGAAGAACATTGTAGAGCTGTGCAAAACGAACGGAATTCCGATTATCGAGGTGACGGAAACGATGCCAAGCGGCAAAACGTACGTGCAGTGGATGACAGTCCAATTAAATCAAATTAAGGCAGCCTTATCATGACGGCGCCGGCTCTCGATGTTCGGGGGCTGTCCGTGGATCTGGACGGGCGGCGCATCCTCAGCCGGGTATCCTTTCAGCTTCGCCGAGGCGAGTTTATGGGGATTCTGGGACCGAACGGCGCCGGGAAAACGACGCTGTTCCGCGCGCTGCTCGGCCAGCTCCGGTTGTCGGAGGGAACCGTTCAGTTCTCCGCCGCTGCCGGAGCGGGCGAAGCCGGGCGGGGAGACGGGCTGGAGGCAGGCCCGATCCGGATCGGATACGTCCCGCAGGCCCGGCAAATCGACCCGGAGCTGCCGCTGCAGGTGAAGGATTTCGTCAGCCTCGGACTGCCGCATCCGCTGCGCTTTTGGCTGTCGCGCGCGGATAAAGCCGCGGTTCATGAGGCGATGGAGATGACGGGCTGCCTGCATCTCGCCGCGAAGCCGATCGGCCGGCTTTCCGGGGGCGAGCGCCAGCGTGCATACCTGTCGCAGGCGCTCGTCCGCAAGCCGCAGCTGCTGATGCTCGACGAACCGACGTCGAACCTCGACCCCGGCGCGCAGGAGCAGGCGGCCGAGCTTGTCAGCTTGATTTGCCGGTCGCGGAAGATCGGCATCCTGTTCATCAGTCACGACGTTAATTTGATCGCGCGCTACGCCGACCAGCTGCTATATCTGACGCCGGGCCGGTTCGCCGTCGGCACAGTGGACGAAGTGATGCAAGCGTCCGTTCTTCAGCAGCTGTACGGACCGGGGTTCAGTCTTGTTCGGCTTGACGGCAAGCTGTACGTGACGGCAACCGCGCATGATGCCGGAAACGCCGCGATTTGCAGCCACCTGCCGGCCGAACTCAATTCAACCTTATGAAAAGGAGGCTGTCGCCATGCTTCGATACGATTTCATGCAGCACGCCTTCATCGCCGGTACGCTCGTCGCGGTCATGTGCAGCGTGATCGGGGTGTTCGTGATCGCCCGCCACTTATCGTTTATCGCGCACGCGTTCTCGCATATCGGCTTTTCCGGCGCGGCCTTCGCGGTATACGCCGGCTGGAATCCGCTCGGAGGCCTGCTTCTGTTCTCGATTGCCAGCGCGTTTGCGACCGGCGGCCTCGGCGTGAAGGTCTTTCGGCGCGACGTGACGATCAGCATCGTTCTGAGCCTTTTTCTCGGTCTAGGCCTGCTGTTCATCTCGCTCTCCGCGAAGCAGTCGACGGCGATGTATGCGCTGCTGTTCGGCAGCGTCGTCGGCATCAGCATGCGGAACGTCTGGGAAATGGCGCTCCTGTCGCTTGCCGTGCTGCTGGCGCTGCTGATTCTGTATAAGCCGCTCAAATTCGACTCGTTCGATCCGGTCGGCGCGCAGGCGGCCAGGCTGCCGGTGCGGCTGATCTCGGTCGCGTTTCTGGTGCTGCTGGCCGCTGCGACGTCGGAGGCGATTCAGATCGTCGGCTCGCTTCTCGTCTTTACGCTGATGACGGCACCGGCCGCCGCCGCGCGTTACGTCACCAATTCCGTTTTCCGGATGATTCTCGTTTCCGCCTGCCTGGGCGCGGCGGGCATTTGGGGCGGACTTGTGCTGAGCTACTATACGAACGCGCCGGTTACGTTCTTCATCGCGGCGCTGGAATGCCTGTTTTATTTTGCCGCCCTCGGCATAGGCGTCCTCCGCGCCCGCAGAAAGCCGCGTGCCCCGGAGCAGATAGGCGAGGCGGCGATGCCCGCCCCGATGAATCAGCCCGCTCTGATCCGGCAGAACGAAGCGCGCTGATTCAATAGAAGCATTTTGATTCCAGCAGAACGAATTACTCCGAATCAAAAACGGAAGCGCTTTGGTTTTTGCATAAACGAAGCGCTCCGACTCGATATAAAGGAAGGGTTAACGTAATGAAATCGAAGCCAATTCCGGTCACCGTCCTGAGCGGTTATCTCGGCTCGGGCAAGACGACCGTTCTGAATCATGTCCTAAACAATCGAATGGGTCTAAAAGCTGCCGTCATCGTCAACGATTTGAGCGAGGTCAACATCGATGCCGCTCTGATCAAGGAGGGAGGCGGTCTGTCGCGAACAAACGAGAAGCTGGTGGAAATGTCGAACGGCTGCATCTGCTGTACGCTGCGGGATGACTTGCTCCGCGAAGTAGAGCGGCTTGCGCTGGAGAACCGATTCGACTATATCCTGATCGAGTCGACCGGCGTCGGCGAGCCTGTCCCGGTCGCGCAGACGTTTACCTATGTCGACGAGGAACAAGGGATCGACCTGTCGCGCTGCTGCCGGCTTGACTGCATGGTGACGGTCGTGGACGCCTACCGGTTCTGGCACGACTATTCATCCGGCGAAACGCTGCTGGACCGCAGACAGGCTGTCAGCGAGGAGGATACGCGTGAGGTCGTGGATCTTCTGATCGATCAGATCGAATTTTGCGATGTGCTGCTGCTGAACAAATGCGATCTGGTGGAGGAAAGCGAGCTGGCGGTGCTGGAGGGCGTACTGCGCAGGCTGCAGCCGGGCGCGAAGCTGATCCGGACCGAACGGGGGCGGGTCGAGCCGTCCGAAATCCTGAACACGGGGCTGTTCGATTTCGAGAAGGCGAGCCGCTCGGCCGGCTGGCTGCGCGAGCTCGAGAAGCCGGCCCATACGCCGGAAACCGAGGAATACGGCATCGCTTCGTTCGTTTACGAGCGGGCGAGACCGTTCCATCCGCAGCGGCTGATGCAGTGGATGGAGGCTTGGCCGGCCGAAATCGTCAGAGCCAAGGGGATCGTGTGGCTGGCGACCCGCGGCGCATACGGACAGAGCCTGAGCCAGGCCGGCCCGTCCGTTCAGTTCGGCCCGACCGGCTATTGGATCGCCGCGCTGCCGGAGGAGGAGCGGCAGGCGGCGTTAGAAGAAGATCCGGAGCTAGCCGCGGCTTGGCATCCCGAATACGGAGACCGGATCAACAAAGTGGTCTTCATCGGCATCGGTATGGACGTGCTGCGGATTGCCGCCGAATTGGACGCTTGTCTGTTGACGGAGGAAGAAATGAAGATGGACTGGAGTGTGTTTCCCGACGAATTTCCGAATTTGGCGGCCGAAGTAATGCAAGGTTAACGATGTCAACCTGGATTTTTGAAGGCACGGAGCATCATATTCAAATCTGCGACGGTGCGAACTGCATGCGGGTCAAGGCGTGAATGTTATCAGGCCGCGACTAAACGCCGTGGCGCCGATTCGCTCATCCATACGACACGCACTTGCTGCTCCAGCTATACTCGCTGCTCGCGATGAGGTCGGATGCCATATTCGGCGGTTTCGACGAAACGGCTTTCGGCAGCGAGAATTCTCCCCGAATGATCATCACCGGAAACAGTTAAAGGGGGCGCCAAGCAGCGCCCCTTTCTTCATGATGGGGCCGAGTAAGCAGCACGCCCGTTTAAACAGCCTCGTCAAAAAGCTTCGCACATCCTATTCCTAACTCCAATATTCCGCCGAAAAACAGCGCCGCCGCGAGACGGTCTTCTTTTTTCAAACACTCGGCGCTAGAAGCAAAGCGGCGACGGCCCCGTCCCTCATCACGCCGAAGCGGGAATGGCGAACGCATGGGGTTCTCCTCCTCGTAATGGGATATAGGCGGTCCGCCGATCTCAGCGGATGGGCAGATCGTCCACCGACAATGTAAGGGGGGGAATGTGACGCAGATGTGACAACGTCGTCTTTTTCTGCTTAAATAGGGAACATGGAACGAAGAGGCATGCGGAAAGGAGGCAGGCAACATCTTTGAAACGGGTGCTAATCGTCGAGGATGAAGCCCGCATCCGGCATACGCCGCGGAGCGGCCGGATCCGGATTAGGATGCAGGAGACGGACGAGATGCATGTCGAGGTTTCCGTTTGGAACGAGGGACCGCCGATTTTCGAAGCGCTGAAGGAAAGGATCTGGGCGCCGTTCTATAAAGCGGACCATACCAGGGCCGAGCCGGATGCGCTGTCGGAAGCGGGCTTTGAGCAGGGTTCGGGACTCGGCCTGTCGATTGTCAGGCAAATCCTGCTGCTGCACGGCAGCGATTTCGGTGTCGAAAACGATGACAACGGCGTGCGATTTTATTTTCTCTTGAAGAGGGAGGAAGATGAGCGGCATGACGGAGAAGTGTGGAAAGCAAACGGCACCGGAACCGGGGAAATCCCCGGATATCCCCGTATTTAACGACGTCACCGAGCATAACCGCAGCGTGATGGGGATCCCGGATAAAAAAGCGGATTTGCGCAGCATGCCGAAGCCCGTCCGCTGGTTCGGGTATTTTTTCTACTTCGCTTTTGCGGTCATGACGATCGTGCTCGTTGTATCCTACGTGCTGTACCATTCTTGACCGCCTGCGGGCCGCGTTTCATGAAAGGGGCTGGGACGCGTATGAGCGCATGGTTTAACAGGTATTACGATACGCTGATGAAACCGCTGGAAAATGGATCCTTTCGCTCCATTCGGACACATCTCTTGGAGCGTGCGAGCGGAAGGGTGCTGGAGATCGGTTCGGGCACCGGCATCAATTTCCCGTACTACCGGTTCGCGGAATCGGTTAGCGCCATCGAACCGGATGAGGGGATGCTGCAGGCCTCCCTGGTGCGGGCGCAGCGGTCGGCCGTTCCGATCGAGGTGCGGCAGGGGAGCGCCGAGCGGCTTCCTTTCCCGACGGATGCCTTCGATACCGTCGTCGGCACGCTCGTGTTTTGCACCATTCCGGACCCGGCAACCGCGCTCTCGGAAATCCGCAGGGTGTGCAAGCCAGGCGGTGGCATGCTCTTATTCGAGCATGTGAAGCTGCAGCATCCGGTATGGGGACGCATGCAGGAGTGGCTGACTCCGGGCTGGAGCCGGCTGTGCGGCGGCTGCCGGCTCAACCGGGATACGCTCGCAGCGGTCAGGCTGGCAGGATTTCGAATCGCGCGCATCGAATGGAAGATGAAGGGACTTTTTATAATTGTCGAGGCGGTAAACGACAAATAATAGGATCCCGTTCAGGCCGATTTCTCGGGAGAGGGGCAATCGCAAGATGGAAAAAACCGTTTTTGGCATCATCGGCAGAGGCTGGCGGGCCGACTTTTATTTGCGGATCGCCAAGGCGCTGCCGGATCGCTTCGCCGTCGGCGCTATGCTTGTCCGCGACGAGGAGCAGGGCAGGAGGCTGGAAGCGGAGTGGGGGGTCCGGACGTACCGCAATATGGACGATTTTGCCGCCGCAAGCGGGGATATCCGATTTGCCGTCGTGTCCGTTCCATGGGCGGCCGCCCCGGATTGCACGCTGCAGCTGGCGCAGCGGGGGATACCGGTGCTGTCGGAAACGCCGCCTGCTCCCGACCTGCCGGGCATGGTACGTTTGTACGAAGAGGTGCGGCGGTTAGGCGGCAGGGTTCAGGTAGCCGAGCAGTATTTGTACCAGCCGATGCACGCGGCCCGCATTGCGTTCGCGAAATCGGGCAAGCTGGGAGCGGTCTCGCAGGTGCAGGTATCGGCCGCGCACGGTTACCACGGCATCAGCCTGATCCGGCAGCTGCTTGGCGCCGGGTTCGAGAACGCCGTCATCCGCGGGCAGCGGTTCGTGTCGCCGCTTGTTGCCGGCCCGGACCGCAGCGGCCCGCCGCAGTCGGAGCGGATCGCCGATTCGGCGCAGGACATCGTTACGCTCCGGTTCGGCGATAAGCTGGCGCTGTTTGATTTTACAGGCGATCAATATTTCTCGTGGGTCCGCAGAAACCGGGTCCTCGTCCGCGGGCATAAAGGCGAACTGACGGATGAGACGTTCCGGTATTTGCGCGACTACCGCACGCCCGTATACGGCGAATTTCGCCGAAGCGATACTGGGCATAACGGCAACCTGGAAGGCTTTTACCACCGCGGCATCTCGGCCGACGGGGAATGGGTATACGAAAATCCGTTCGTGCCGGCCCGTTTGTCGGACGACGAAATCGCCATCGCGACAAGCCTTGCGAATATGTCGGCTTACGCGCAGGGCGGCCCTTCCTTCTACAGCCTGGAGGATGCGATGCAGGACCATTATTTGTCGATCATGATGCAGGCGGCCGTCCAATCGGGCGAAGAGCTGACGACGGAAACGCAGCCGTGGGCGCGATAACGGGAAATGCGGCGCCAGTCAAATGAGTAAGCTCAATAGATCATACTGCATTGGCGGCACTTGTGTTTATCAAAGACAAGGTGCCGCTTGTTTTTGTTCCATGGAGAATCGCTGCCGGGAACCGGCAGTCTACAGTTTCTTATAATCCCGCCGCATAATATTTTTTACGTAGCTGGGCCATCTGGAGTTGGCGGGGCAATATTTGCGGGCGACCTTCTCGATGGTCGTGTAGCCCTTATTGACGTAATTTTTGGCGATGAGCTGCCCGAATTTGCGGACGCTGTCTCCTTTGGTGCGGAAGCTGAGCGCTTTGACGTATTCGCTTCCGGAGACGGCGTTCAGCCCGAACAGATTGTTTTTCTTCTTCGCGAGCCTGCTTTTGCCGTTGCCGCTTTCAAGCTTCATCACGGCGATCGTGAACAGCGCGTTAATGCCGAATTCCCGCTCCGTATCGAGAACGGCTTTCTCCAGTCCGTGGCCGGAGAGCGCGGTACCTTTGAAAAAAGCGGCGATCTGTTCCTCGGTCAGCCCCGATTTGGATTTGATAAGCGATGTCGGCTTGGTGGGCGGACCGGATTCGGCATGAGCGGCCGTCTTCGTTTGCACAGCCGGCCGCGGGATTGGATCAGTCTTTTCCTTAGCGGCCAGGGCCAGCGTCTGCAGAGCCGGCTTTTCCGCAGCAGCAAGCGCCTGCACCGCCGCTTCGCCGACCGGTTTCGTGTAATCGCGGTTGACGTAGCCTTCGCCGTCAAGACGCAGCCAGCCGTCCTTGGTCGCGCCCACCGCGATAAGCCTCGTTCCCCGGGAGACGGTTTTTAATATTTTCGACCCGACATACGGATTGGCCCGAATGTTCAGGTAATAGGCGGTCGTTTCATAAACGGCGGGCTTAACGGATGCCGCTGCCGTCTTTACTTCCGATGCAGGCTTTGCCGGAGCCGGTTTCACCGGGACGGTCGTTTTCGCGGCTGCGGCTTTGTACGCTTGCTTATGTAAATTGAATACGGCAGGTTTGATGTCCAGAAGCGGTGTAATCGCTGCGCCGGCAGGCAAACTTACGGCCGTTTCGGCATCGGCTTGGGCGGGCTTCGGGCTTGCGAATCTCGGTTCAATGATCAGAAGCAGGGTTACGCATAGTATCACAGAAAACGAGAAACGTCGGATCTGACTACGCATTTTTACCACCTCTTGTCATTTTTTCGGGCTTTGGCGCCGAAGGACGCGAGCCGCTTTCATCGTTCCAATTTCCCCCAAAACAAAATAAGCCTCGCAGAGCTCGGTTTCTCTGGAGTATATGTACAGGTTCGCGGCGACTTGCCAATTTTTTTTCCGGCCCTCCGCGCTCCGGTTATTGTACAGGCCATTTTTTCCATGTATGCTTAGGCTGAATGCGTTTTCATAGAAGGAGGGAAAAATTTGATTTCATTCGGATGGTGTACGGGCATCGAACATGCGCCTATGTACAAGGAGCTTGGCTTCGACTACGTGGAATGTCCAGTCGTATCGCTCGATCTCGACAGCGTGCAGGAGCCTCGGGAGAAGCTGCAGGCGTATCGAAACAGCCCGCTCCCTGCAAAGGCGTTCAACGTCTTTTTCCCGGGCGGGATCAAGGTCGTCGGCCCCGAGACGGAGCCGGATCGGATCCGGCGTTACATTCACCGGACCGCGTCGGCGCTCGAGTCGATCGGAGCGAAAATCGCCGTGCTCGGCAGCGGCCGTTCGCGTCATGTTCCGGACGGCTGGGAGCGAAGCCGTGCAGAGGAGCAGTTCGTGCAGCTGCTGGAATGGATCGGCGGCCAGTTCGCCGGCACCGGCATCACGCTGGCCATCGAACCGCTGAACCGGAAGGAATCCAATATCGTGAACAGCGTCGCCGAGGCGGTCATGTTCGCGCAGCGGGTCAATCATCCATCCGTCCGGGTTTTGGCCGATTTTTACCATATGGACGAAGAGGACGAGCCGCTGCAGACGCTGATCGACCATAAGGACTGGCTGGCGCATATCCATCTGGCCGACACGGGCCGGCTTTCGCCGGGGACGGGGAGCTATCCGTACGAGCAATTCGCGGCGGCGCTCAAAGCGGCAGGCTACAGCGGCATGATTTCCGCCGAATGTACGGTGCACGATCCTGCGTCGGAGCTGCCCGCAAGCCTGGCCTTTATGAAACGAATATTCGGGGAGGAATCGAAATGAAAATCGCCGCTCAGCTTTATACGCTGCGGGAGTTTCTGAAAACGCCGGAGGATATCGCGAAGTCGCTGAGAAAGGTGAAGGAAATCGGGTACAATGCCGTGCAGGTTTCCGGTGTCGGTCCGATCGATCCGGCGGCTCTGAAAGAGTTTGCCGACCGGGAGCAGCTGGAGATTTGCGCGACGCATATCGGATATCAGGAGCTGTGGAACAATCCCGATGCGGTCATTGCGCAGCATAAGCTGTGGAACTGCCGGTATGTCGGGCTCGGCTCGATGCCGGGCGAATATCGCGGCAGCAAGGAAGGCTTTCTCCGGTTCGCCAAGGAGGCGTCCGACGTGGGACGCAAGCTGAAGGAAGCCGGGCTGACGTTTATTTATCACAATCACAGCTTCGAATTCGCCAAATTTGACGGACAATCGGGCATGGAGCTGCTGCTTCAGGAGACCGATCCGTCAGCGGTCGATTTCGAGCTCGATGTGTTCTGGGTGCAGGCCGGAGGCGGCGACCCGTCGGCATGGATCGACAAAGTAAAAGGCCGGATGAAGGTCGTCCATTTGAAGGACATGGTCGTCACGGCCGAAGGCCAGCGGTTTGCCGAAGTCGGGGAAGGGAACATGAATTTCCGCCGGATTTTGGACGCCTGCGAAGCGATCGGCGTGGAATGGGCGGCCGTCGAGCAGGACAACTGCTACGGGCGCGACCCGTTCGAAGCATTGGCCGTCAGCGCGCGCAATCTGAAGGCGATGGGCGCCGAGTTTTAATGCGGACTAAACGGCTCCTGACGGATGGCGGCTGGTAATGACCCCGATACAGGCCGTTCTTCGGGGATGATACTTGTATCGGAGGCTCCGGGCATAGCGGGTACCGGAGCTTGAATGGGAAAGCGGCGCCATACCGGCGCCGCTTCCTTTTATTTTCTGAAATATTCGGCGCGTTTCATAAAAATAACGTCGACCTTTTCCACGATTTTGCCGTCTTCCTCCGATTTCGTGCGTGCCTCGATCCATTCCGGGTCGTCCCTGAACGTTTCCCACTGGCGGTCGCGCGCTTCCATCGATTCGTATTCCATGACGTAATACAGCTTAGGCTTGTCCTCCATGCTTTCCCAGAAATCGACAACTTTCATCCCGAGCCGGTTAAAAATGGACAGTGTATGGTTTTTGAACCGGTCGTTGATCGCCTCCCATCTACCCGGAAGTATATGGTAAATGCGCAGCTCGTAGATCATGGTCCAATCATCTCCTCTTTCAGCATAGTTGTAGTGTAACGGATTCGCATGCCGCGGAAAAGGGGTGATCTTATGACTACTAACTATAGTTAAAGTAACCGAATTGAAAAGACGGCGGACTCAAGGTACAATCGCTCGTAAGGGAGGGATTGGATAATGTTGCAAACGTTTACGTTTCCGCGCAGAAAACCGCAGGAGCTGGGTATCGCTCCGGATGCGATCGGCGCTTTTCTTCAGGCGGTGGAATATAACGGGATAGAAATGCACAGCTTCATGATTGTACGCCATGGCGCGGTTGCCGCCGAAGGAGCGTGGGCTCCTTATGCATTGAACCGTCCGCATATGCTGTTTTCGCTGAGCAAAAGCTTCTCCTCGACGGCCATCGGCTTTGCCGTGCAGGAAGGGCGGCTGACGGTCGACGACCTCGTGATCGACCTTTTTCCGGAATATGTAACCGAGGCGATCGCCGCCAATATGTCCGGGCTGCGGTTACGCCATCTGCTGTCGATGTCGACCGGTCACGATGTGGAGACGGGCGCGATTCAGCGGCAGCAGCCGGAAGGCGATTTTGTCAAGGCGTTTCTCGAAACGCCGATCGCGTTTACGCCCGGCACGCATTTTCTGTACAACAGCGGCGCCAGCTACATGCTGTCGGCGATCATAACGAAGCTGACCGGACAAACGCTCGTCGATTATTTGAAGCCGCGCCTGTTCGATCCGCTCGGGATTGCGCACACCGAATGGGATACGTGTCCGCTGGGGCGGAACATCGGCGCGTCCGGCCTTCAAACGACGAACGAAGCGATCGCCAAGTTCGGCCAGCTGTATTTGCAGAAAGGGATGTGGAACGGCCGGCGGCTTCTGTCCGAAGCTTGGGTGGAGGAAGCGAGCGCGGCCCATATCCCCACCAGCGAGCCCGAAAAAGAAGGCGAGAACGATTGGGCGTGCGGCTACGGCTACCAGTTCTGGCGGTGCAAATATCGGGGGGCCTACCGCGGAGACGGCGCTTTCGGCCAAATGTCGATCGTACTGCCGGAGCAGGACGCGGTGATCGCCCTTCTCAGCGGCACGGACAAGATGGGACAAATTTTCGAGCTGGTCTGGGAGCATTTGCTGCCGGGCTTCCGAATGGATGCGGGGGCCGACGTTCATGCGGACGATTCGGCGCTGCAGCGTCAAATCGCGGCCCTTGTGTATCCGCCGCAGTCCGGGCGGCCGGTGACCGCAGCGGCGGCGGAAGTATCCGGCAAAACGTTTCGGCTGGAACCGAATGCGAAAGCGGCTGTCAGCGTTTCGTATACGTTCGAAGACGGGATTTGCGTGTTCAAGCTGAAGGATGACCGGGGCGAGCACGCTGTGCGCTGCGGGATCGGCTCATGGATGATAGGCGAGACGCTCGCGGCCGAGAACGAATGGGTTCAGCCGATCGGCAAACCGTGGACGGTCGCCGCCAGCGGCGCCTGGAAGGATGAGACGACCTTCGTCATGTCGTGGCGTTTTATCGAGACGACCTTTACGTATACAATAACGTCTCAATTTGAAGGAGAGCGGCTGAGCCTGCATTTCGAGCGGAATCTGACGTTTAATCCTTTCGATATGCCGCCGATCGAGGGCAGGGCGGAGCCGGAGCGGCAATAGGCGGGCAAGCCGATACCGCGAAGCGATAAGCGAAGGCGGGAGCATTGCCGGCATGAAGCCGGTCCTTAGCTCGGGCGCTGGAAGCGAAAACGACGACGGCAAAAGTACGAAACCGGTTCCTATCAAAAGGCGCTGATTGCAGGGGAGGCACCGACTCATAACAAAAGGCGCCGATTGCACGGGAAGCAATCGGCGCCTTTTCGCTGTCTCTTGCTTTATTTCCATGCCTGCGGATGATTGTCGCTGACAAAATCGAAGCTTGCCGCACGCGCGTTCGTTTCCACCTGCTCCGGGCTTTTGCAGCCGGGGATGACGCAGGTGACGGCGGGGTGTTTCAGGCACCAGGCAAGCGCCCATTCCGCCATATTGGCTCCTTCCGGTACCTCGGTCTTGCGAATATCCTCCACTCTGCGCAGCTTCTCGGCGGTCTGCTCCTTGTCGTGTCGCGAGCGGACGTCGTTCGCGGCAAATTCGGCGCCGGGCTTATATTTTCCGCTCAAATAACCGCTTGCCAGCGGCACGCGGGCCAGCACGCCGAGATCCTGGTCGATGCAGGAGGGGAACACGCGGTTTTCCGGCGTTACATCTAACCGGTTGTACACGACCTGGATCGCTTTGGCGTTCCGCTCCGTCGCCTGCGCCGTCTGATGCAGATTGTCGTTGCTGCCGATCGAGATGCCGAGATTGCGGATTTTTCCTGCCTGCACCTGCTTGTCCAGCGCCGTCCACAGCTCGTCGTTATCGAACACCTCGTCCGGGCCGGAGTGGAATTGGTACAGGTCGACATAATCGGTCCGCAGCGATTTCAACGAATCGTCCAGCTGCTTCAGTACCTCGGCGGCCGACCAATAGTTGACCGTGGTCGAGTTGCGGTCCGCATGGTTGTGGCCGAACTTGGTGGCGATGACCCATTGATCGCGGCTTTTGGTCCGGTCGATGTAGCTGCCGATGAAGCTTTCCGACAGATGATGACCATAGCACTCCGCCGTGTCGAGCAGGTTGATGCCCTCTTCCTTCGCCTTGTCCAGAATGGCATCGACTTCATCTTGGGTAAAATCTTTGCCCCATGCGCCGCCAAACTGCCAGGTGCCTACGCCGACGACCGATACTTTCAGCTCCGTCTTGCCAAGTCTCCGGTATTTCACGTTTCCAGCTCCCTTCTTTGTGACGCTTGCATTCGCAACCATTATAGAAAAGGGGGAGACCGGGGGCAAGACGTGAAATGGACTTGCGTTACTTACATTTATTTCAGTACTATTTCTTCCAGTGCCCTGGCGGTATAATTAGAATTGGACTGTAAATCTATCAAAACGGCAGGAGGGAACACGAGATGGAACGCAGAAAATACGGCAATACGGACATGGAAGTGAGCGTGCTCGGTTTTGGCGGGGCGGAAATCGGCTTTCAGCAGGCGACGCCGCAGCAGGTCGAGAAGCTGCTCGGCAGTGCGCTCGATGCCGGTTTGAACGTCATCGATACCGCCGAATGCTATAATATCAGCGAAGAGCTCATCGGTCAGACGGTCGGACACCGCCGGGACGATTTTTATTTGTTTACCAAATGCGGACATGCTTCCGGCTTCGATTTGCCCGACTGGACTCCCGCAATGCTGGAGCAATCCATCGACCGCAGCCTGAAACGGCTGAAAACGGAATTTGTCGATGTTATTCATCTGCACGGCTGCAGCGAAGAGCTGCTTCGCCGGGGTGAAGTCATCGAAGTGCTGCAGCGCGCCAAAGAGCAGGGGAAAACGCGTTATATCGGATACAGCGGTGACCATAAAGCCGCGCTGTACGCCATCGAATGCGGGGCGTTCGATTCGCTGGAAACGTCCGTCAGCATCGCCGACCAGGAAGCGATCGAACTGACGATTCCCGAAGCGGCGAAGCGCGGCATGGGCGTCGTCGTGAAGCGGCCGATCGCCAACGCGGCTTGGAAAACGGGCTCGAAGCCCGAAAACGCTTACGCTCATACCTATTGGGACCGCCTGAGCGAGCTGAAATACGATTTTCTGCAGGCCGATTTGAAGGAATCGGTCGGTACGGCGCTTCGTTTTACGCTTTCGGTCCCCGGCGTTCAAACGGCGATTGTCGGTACGGCCAATCCGGACCGCTGGCTCGAGAACGCGAAGCTGCTGGAAGGCGGCCCGCTGCCTCAGGAGCTGTATAATGCCATTCGCGCCCGCTGGAAGGAAGTGGCGGCAGCCGAGTGGGTCGGACAAGGATAACGCTTTATCGGATCTCGCAATCATAGTGCTATTGAAGCCGCTCTCTCGTTCGGGAGAGCGGCTTTTTGCCGCCATGTGGTAAGGTGAAGACTTGCTAAAGCATATATGGAGAAGGATTTTTGCCAGTAGGAGTAAAACATGCTGCCTATTGCTGCAGTTGTTCTTCTTCGGCCGTTTTCACGAAACTGATCCTGCCGATCCGCCAGCGGATGCTTTCAGGTCCATTTGCTCATCTCCGTAAATTCATTCAGTAAAATTGAATTTAAAGTTCGTTTCTTTCAATTATACAAAACCGGCGGTGTGCTTTAAACTGATCTGGGGAACGAAAATTCGAAGCAAGGAGCGATGAAGGATGATCGAATTACAAGGAAAAGCGGCGCTGGTGACGGGCGGCGGGACCGGCATCGGAAGAGAAGTCAGCCTGCTGCTGGCGAAACGGGGAGCGGCGGTTGCCGTTAACTATTCGCGTTCCAGGACCGAGGCGGAGGAAACGGTCCGGATGATCGAGTCCGAGGGCGGCCGGGCAATCGCCATCCAGGCGGATGTATCCAAGAACGAAGAAGTGAAAGCGATGACGGCTTCGGTCGCCGAACAATTCGGCACGATTGATTTCCTGGTTAACAATGCCAGCATTACCCGACATATCGAGCTCGGCGATTTGGATGCGGCGGAGGGGGACGTTTGGGACGAACTGTACAATGTGAACGTCAAAGGGATGTTTTTCTGCGCGCGGGCCGCTGCTGCTTACATGAAAGGCAGCAAAAACGGAGCGATCGTCAATGTCGGCAGTATCGCAGGGAGTACGGGAGTCGGCTCATCGATGCCGTACGCCGTATCCAAAGCGGCGGTGCACGGGCTGACGAAATCGCTGGCGCATGCGCTCGCTCCGGAAATCCGGGTCAACTGCGTCGCTCCGGGCGCGGTGGCCACCAGATGGTGGGCGGGACGGGAGGAGAATATGGGCCGGCTCACCGGCAGCATACCGCTGCAGCGCATTTCGACCGCCAACGATATCGCCGCGCTTATTGTTGCGATTCTAGAGCAGGAATCGATGACGGGTCAAATCGTGACGGCCGACTGCGGTCAGACGATGTAAAGGTTCCCTGAAACGATTTAGAAACATAATTATATTTATGTTAACTAAATAGGATCTGCCAGTTTTAGGGTGAGGCCTCGTAAAATGTCTTTTATCTTACACTACATAATTAACATTATGTAAACTGAAGCTCTGTACAAGCGTACAGAGCTTTTTTGCGCTGCGTTCATTTTTGCGTAAACGGTTCTCGAAAAAGAAGAATAGATGATATGATTCAGTTCGAGACCCTATTTCGACAAGGAGGCCGCAATGATTGATCAAGCGAAAGAAAGCTTCACATCGTTCCATGACCCTGAAGCGCAGAATTATGATCATTTTTTTGTCCAGCTCGTTCGTTCCGTTCGTCTGTATCGCCCTGATTTCGTATTACGCTATCTATTCCATCCTGACGAACAAAATTCATGCCGGCATTCAGAGCAATCTGAGGCAGGTGGAGCTGTCGCTCGAAGGCTCGATCAACAACCTGAATCATGTTTCGCAGCAATTGGCGATCGGAGGCTCGGTCGGCAACAATCTCGATCTGCTGCTGTCGACGAACCAGCCGTTCCAGAAATCGGTCATCCGCGACGATATCAAGCGGGATTTGAACCTCAGCCTGTTCGCCAACCCGAATATCGGACTGACGATGTATTATTTCGCGGACGACGGGACGTACGATTTCGAGTCGCTTCCGGTCAAAGACCATTTTTCACCCAAAAAGCTGCCGCTGCTGGCACAATATTACATGATCGATTATTACGGTCCGCACATCAGCGAAAGCCGGTTCGACAATCAATACGTGCTATCCGCGCTGCGGAAGGTCAATTTGCCCGAACGCGACGATGTATACGTATACATCGAATCGGGATTTCAGCTGACGCAGAGCATCCTCGACAATGCGCAGTTCGGAAGCGGCGGCATTCATCTGTTCCTGGACAATAACGGACGGATCGCTTACAGCGACAACCAGGACGTCTTCAAAATCGACAGTTATTTCCCGGAAACGGCGGAGAACGTCCATTCCGGCACATTCAAAGGGTATTACTGGTTCCGTGAAGTAAGCAATCAAGGCTGGAGCGTCGTTTCCGTCATTCCGAAAGCCGATTACAATCGGGAAATCAACCGATGGCTGAAGGAGATCAGCCTGATCGCGCTGTTTTTTCTGGTTGTCAGCTTTGTTCTTGCCTGGCTGCTCTGGAAAATGGTGTACAAGCCGTTGACGAAATTTAACGGGGAAATGAAGCGTTTGACGCAAAGCGAAGCGCAGTTCGCGCCGGCTGCCGTCATCCAGACCGCCGCCACGCGGATTCCCGAATTCGATTATTTGCTGTATCAATTTCATGAGATGAAGAAGCAAATTTGGAATTTATTTCGCGAAGTGGAGCAAAAGGAAAAACGCCGGGTCGATCTGGAGGTGGAAAAGCTGCTGTACCAGATCAATCCGCATTTCCTGATGAATACGCTCGATACGGTGCATTGGCTCGCCGTCATGAACGGCCAGGACGAAATCGACCGGCTCGTGTCGTCGCTCAACAAGCTGCTTCATTATAACCTGGGCAAGCTGGGGCAGGTTTCGACGATCCGGGAGGAAATCGGCGCCCTGCAGGAATATTTGGCGCTGCAGCAGGTCCGTTACGATTTTCATTTCGATGTGCGAATCCATGTGGACGAAGAAGTGCTGCAGCTGAAGGTGCCCCGGTTCATCCTGCAGCCGCTTGTCGAGAATGCGCTGTATCACGGGCTGCGGGACGACGGCTGCATTCAGGTCGATGTCAGGCTGGAGGAACGGATCGAAATATCCATTCGCGACAACGGCGCGGGCATGACGGAAGAGGCGGTCCGCAAGCTGTTGGACAGCGGGCAGGTCGAGCACGAGCGGGTCGGGATGGGAATCGGCATGAATTACGTGAAACGCATGATCGACGCGCAGTATGGCAGCCGTGCCGAGCTCGTCATCGAAAGCGCGGTCGGTCAAGGAACGACCGTTTTTTTAAGGCTTCCAACCGATTATGAAGGAGGAATTCGCGGATGAAGGATGTTTTGGTGGTTGAAGACGACAAATTGGTGCGGATGGGTATCATTTCGGCCGTTCCCTGGCACGATTACGGCATGCGTATTGTCGGCGAAGCGAAAAACGGAGCGAAAGCGATGGAGTTTCTCGAAACCCGTCAGGTCGATTTAATCTTGACCGACCTGGCCATGCCGGTGATGTCGGGCATTGAGCTGATGCGCGAGGTTCGGGTGCGGTACCCGGACATCCTGTTTATCGTGCTGACGATGCACCAGGATTTCGAATACATCCAGGAAGCGCTTCGGCTCGGCGCGATCGATTATATCGCCAAAGTCGAGCTCGAGAAGGACAAGTTTGAAACGATTCTGGCCCGCATCGTGAAAAGAATGGAGGAGCGAACCGCCGGGTTTAAGCAGGAACGCAAGCCGGATGCGCCGGAACGATTAACGGCCGGCGAAATTTTCGCCTGCGTCAGGCTGGACCGTTCCGAGAAAACGGCGCCGATGCCTGAATCGGTCGCGAATCTGGCGGCGGAGCTTGGAATCGACGCTCTCGAAGCCGGACCCGGGCTTTGGCTTTGGATTCCGCAGCCGGAGGCGAGCATGGCCCAACAGCTGAAGGAGCGATTATCCGGCATGTCCGGCTTCGCTTTGATCCGATTGCATGGACTGGCGGAAATGCACCTGGAGGAAGCGAAGCGCCGGCTGCGCGATTACGTGGAGAACGATTTTTTCTATGATTATGTTCCGCTGCAGCCGGTCAGTATTGTGGATCTTCGTCAATCGGAACGAGAGGCAGGCGATGATGACAATCTTTCGCAGCTGCGTAACGAATGGCTCTCCCGCGAGTGGATTTACAGCTTCCCGCTGTTTCAGCGTCTGATCGGAGAGCTGAAAGCGATGCGCCTGCCGCAGCCGAGACTGCTGGGACTGCTTTACTCGCTGTCCGACGAGTGGAATCGGCGGTTTTCCGCCGTCGAAGGAGCCGTAATCGAAGCACCGGAACGGCTCGATTATTGGTACCAGGCAGAGGAATGGCTCGCGCATATCCGCGATGCGGCCATACGGTCGGTTGACCGACATACGTATTCCGAGGAAGTAACGCTATGCGTTATGAAAGCCGTCGCGATTTTGCACGAAGAGCTGGATCGTCCGATCACGGCGGGCGAAACGGCGCGAAGGGTCAACATGAGCCGCAGCTATTTCAGCCAATGCTTCCGGGATGTTACGGGCCGGACGTTCAACGATTATGTAAGACATATCCGGATCGACAAAGCCAGGGAGCTGCTGCTCTATTCGAATAAAACGGTGCAATGGATCGCCGAGCATACCGGTTACCGGGACGAGAAATATTTCAGCCGGCTGTTCCGGGAAGAAACCGGCATGCTGCCAAGCGAATACCGGCAGTCGGGCAGAAAAGGAGAGAATTGTTCGCCCAAGGGGTAGACAAATGATCGGAACCGGGCGACAGATCGATGCGCAACTGCGAACATCGCCCCCACTGCTTTTGAAACGGCTATCTATCTAAAGCTTCGCTAAGAATATGGTACGTTTTGGATGCGGCAAAATGAAAAGGAAGGCAGGGACGAAAATGCGTTATGTGAAAATCAGTGTTATGGCTGCAGTCGCGGCATCTCTTGTATTCGTAAGCGCTTGCAGCGACAAGTCTTCCGGCGGCTCTTCGGAGGCAAGCTCGGGAAACGGTTCAAATTCGGGAAGCGGGGGACAGACAAACAGCGGGAAGCCGGGGGATCCGTTCGGCAAATACGATCAGACCGTTACGATCAAGATCGGGCAGGCCGTCGATCCGACTGACAAAAGTCTGCCCGCCGGCGATACGCCGGCCAACAATCAGTATACGCGCTACGTGAAGGACAACCTCAATATCGACACGCAGGTCGCTTGGCAGGCGGCTACCGGAACGAACTACGATCAAAAGGTCAACCTGTCGATCGCCAGCAACGACCTTCCGGATGCGATGGTCGTCAACGACGCCCAGCTGCGGCAGATGGCCAAAGCGGGCGAGCTGCAGGACTTGTCGGATGCCTACAACAATTATGCGTCCGAGCCGCTGAAAAAAATTATCGACTCGACGAACGGCGTGGCGATGAAATCCGTTACGTTCGACGGCAAAATGCTCGCGCTGCCGAACGTAACGGTTCAGGCGGACGGCATTCACGAGATGTGGATCCGCAAGGATTGGCTGGACAAGCTGCACCTTCAGCCGCCGAAAACAATGGACGATCTCGAGAAAGTGGCAAAAGCGTTCGTTGAGCAGGACCCGGACGGCGACGGCAAAGCGGATACGATCGGCATCGTCGGTCCGCAAAGCGGCGGTCATATGTACGCGACCTTCCTGCTGTCGACGAACAACTTATACGGCTTCGACCCGATTTTCGCGGCTTACGACTCCTATCCGGGCTTCTGGCTGAAAGGGGACGATGGTAAGCCGGTATACGGATCCATTCAGCCGCAAACGAAGGAAGCGCTTGCGAAGCTGCGCGACCTGTATGCCAAAGGACTGATCGACCAGCAGACCGGCGTACGCAAGGATTCCTCCGAGCCGATCATCAGCGGCCAGGCGGGTATTTTCTTCGGGCCCTGGTGGATGGGCTACGGTCCGCTCGGCAACGCGGTCAAGAACGATCCGAAAGCGAACTGGCAGGCTTATGCGCTGCCGCTTGACGGGAACGGTCAATTCAGTCCGCATGTCGGCACGCCTTCGAGCCAATTCCTCGTTGTCCGCAAAGGTTACGAGCATCCGGAAGCGGCGATTAAAATGGAGAACCTGCTGCTGCGCGACGAATCCAAGTTCGACGTCAGCGTCGCCATCGGCAACTATCCGCTGCGTATCGTTTATGCGCCGAACGATGAAACCGAATTTACGGTGAAAGCGCTCCGCGAGGTGCTGGCCGGCACGAAGAAGCCGGAAGATTTCGCGAACAATCCGGAATACAAGCTGCTGAATAACGATGTGAATACGGTCAAAAAAGTCAAGCTGCAGCCGTACGACAAAATGGATATTCAGTATTGGAAGCCGACGGCGGATTGGGGCGTGTGGAACCGGATGTATTCGCTGCTCGTCGGCGATGCGCCGATCGTCGATCAGCCGATGAACAAGGTGCCGAGCCTGATTTATTCCCAGACGAAAACGATGGAAAGCCGCTGGGCAAACCTTCAGAAGATGGAAGACGAGACGTTCCTGAAGATCATTTTGGGAGCCGCACCTTTGGACGATTTCGACAAGTTCGTCAAGGACTGGAAAGCGCAGGGCGGCGAACGGATTACAGACGAGGTTGCGGAGGAAGCGAAGCAATAGGAAATCGCGGGCGCCGGAGGAGCAAACTCCGGCGCGCTGCCGCTTATCCGGCAATCGCTTCAGGAGAGGAGAGGAAGCATGCAAAACAAAGGGTTCGCCAAACATTATTACCTCATGCTGCTGCCGGGATTTGTCTGGCTTGCGATCTTCAGCATCGTGCCGATGTTCGGGCTGGTCATCGCCTTTCAGGATTACAATCCCGGCGTCGGCGTGTTTCATTCCGACTGGATAGGGTTCGATAATTTCAGCTACATGTTTTCGCTGAACGACAGTAGGACCATTTTCTTCAATACGATCTTCATCGCCGTCTTGAAAATTATTGCCAACCTGATCGTGCCGCTCGTGTTCGCCTTGATGCTGAACGAGCTGCGGATTACGGTATTTAAACGCTGGATCCAGACGATCGTTTATTTGCCTCATTTTCTGTCATGGGTCATTCTGGCCGGCATTCTGCTCGATATTTTATCCTATACCGGTCCGGTCAACCAGGTGCTGTCGCTGTTCGGGGTGAAGCCGATCCTATTCTTCGCCAAAGCGTCGTGGTTTCCCGGCATCGTCGTCGGCAGCGACGTGTGGAAGGAGTTCGGGTTTAACACGATCATTTATTTGGCGGCGCTCACCGGAATCAACCCGTCGCTTTACGAAGCGGCAGCGGTCGACGGCGCGACGCGGCTGCAGCGGCTGCGAAACGTAACGCTGCCCGGCATTTCCGCAACGATCGTGCTGCTGGCCGCACTCAGTCTCGGCAACGTGCTGAATGCGAATTTCGATCAAATTTTCAACCTGTACAATCCGCTTGTCTACTCGACCGGCGATATTATCGATACGTGGGTGTACCGCACGGGCCTGCTTAATCTGCAGTACGGCCTCGCGACCGCCGTGGGCCTGCTCAAGTCCGTGGTCAGTTTCCTCCTGATTACGCTGTCCTATATTCTGGCGTCCAAATTCGCCAATTACCGAATTTTCTAACGTAAAAGGAGCATCGTTATGGTCAGAGAAAAAACGTTCGGCTCCCAGGCGTTTGACGTGCTGCTGATCGTCCTGCTGTCGCTGATTGCGCTGGTCTGCATTTTGCCGATCTGGTACACGCTGGCCGTTTCGCTCAGCCAGAAAACGGCGGCCGCCGCCGGTCTCGTGCATTTGTGGCCGGTCGGTTTTAATTTCAATTCGTACAATGAAATCATGGGCGACCGCAAATTTTTTCATGCTTTCGGCATCTCCATCGAGCGGGTGCTGCTTGGCGCCTCGATCTCCTTCATTGTGACGGTGCTGATGGCGTATCCGCTGTCCAAAAACACGCGCGATTTCCGCATGCGCAACGCGATCATGTGGATTCTCGTATTCTGCATGCTGTTCAACGGCGGCCTCATCCCGTGGTACGAAACCGTCAAATCGATCGGGCTGATCAATTCGATTTGGGGGCTGGTGCTGGCCAATTCCGTCCCGTTCTTCAACGTGATTCTGGTCGTCAACTATTTCCGCAATTTGCCGAAGGAACTGGAGGAAGCCGCGCTGGTCGACGGCGCCGGTCCCTGGTATATTTTGTTCAGGCTGTTCGTCCCGCTGTCCGTTCCGGTGCTTGCGACGGTCACGCTGTTTATGATCGTGTATCATTGGAACGAGTTTTTCAACGGACTGGTGCTCACGTCAACCGTCGACCATTACCCGCTGCAAACGTACATTCAACAGCTGGTGGTCGTGATCGATACGCAAAACATGACGGAGGATCAGCTCAGGAAGCTGAGCGAGCTGTCCAACCAAACGCTGAACGCCGCAAAAATCTTTATCGCGATGATACCCGTGCTGGTTGTTTACCCGTTTCTGCAGCGCTTCTTCATCCACGGAATCACGCTCGGTTCGGTTAAGGAATAACCGAATTTCCGAGAAAACTGCATAGGAGATAGGGGAGCCGCATCGTGCGGCTTTCCTTGTTTTATGGAGGATTACCGCGGTCTGGTCGTTGTGTTTCTTCATTAATATATGGAACGCTTAAACGAAATTATCGAAACGAACGAGCTCAGGTGTACGGCCGCCTGCCGCCAGGCAATCTGCTGCCGCCTGAATCCGAAACCACAGGGGGGGGAAGGGAGAGGAAGCGGCCGGTATAAATTTTATAGTACATATATTCAATATCATTAAATAATAATTTATTCACTACTATTCAGTGTATAGGACTCAATTTATAATGAAGGAGTTATGGCGCGAATTCATACCAAGGAGGGCAACATCATGGCAAAAGTGGTTGTAACCGGCGGAAGCGGCATGCTGGGCAAATGGGTGGTCAAGCATTTTGTCGAGCAGGGGTACGATGTGGTGAATGCGGACGTGAAGCGCCCGGAGGAACAGCTGTGCCCGACGCTGGTCGTCGATTTGAACAATTTGGGCGAGGCTTACGGCGTGCTCGCCGGTGCGGATGCCGTCGTTCATTTGGCAGCGGTTCCAGCGGCCCATATTGTGCCGAGTGAAGTGACTTTCCGGAATAACGTCATGTCGACGTACAACATTTTGGAAGCGGCTGCAGGACTCGGTATCCGAAAAGCGGTCATCGCTTCGAGCGAATCGTCGTACGGCATCGTGTTCGCGGTTAACCGGTTCGGCCCGCAGTATGTGCCGGTAGACGAAGATCATCCGCAGCTGCCGCAGGACAGCTACGGCTTATCCAAAGTCGTGAACGAGAAGACGGCGGACATGTTTCATGAGCGGACAGGCATGCAGATCGTTTCTTTCCGGATCGGCAACGTCATCCCGCCGGAGCGGTACGAGCGATTCCCGTCGTTCATCCACGATTCCAAACAGCGCGACCGTATCCTGTGGAGCTATGTCGATACCCGGGATATCGCGGAAGCATGCCGGCTTGCCATCGAGGCCGAGGGACTTGGATCCGTTGCGATCAACTTGGCTGCGGACGATACCAGCATGGCGATCTCGAGCCGCGAGCTGCTGGCTGCACAGTTCCCGGAGGTAACGGATTTCCGTGCGCCGCTTGACGGATTCGAGACGATTTTAAGCAATGCGCGAGCGAAAAAGCTGCTGGGCTGGCAGCCCAAGCATGCATGGCGCAGCTATGTAAAACAAGACTGAGTTTTAACCGTAAGTGAGATCGTTGCCCTTCAATCCGGCTTCAGTACGGATCGAAGGGCATTTTTAAATGGGGATTGCAATTCGATTCCAAACAGCGCGACCGTATCCTGTGGAGCTATGTCGATACCCGGGATATCGCGGAAGCATGCCGGCTTGCCATCGAGGCCGAGGGACTTGGATCCGTTGCGATCAACTTGGCTGCGGACGATACCAGCATGGCGATCTCGAGCCGCGAGCTGCTGGCTGCACAGTTCCCGGAGGTAACGGATTTCCGTGCGCCGCTTGACGGATTCGAGACGATTTTAAGCAATGCGCGAGCGAAAAAGCTGCTGGGCTGGCAGCCCAAGCATGCATGGCGCAGCTATGTAAAACAAGACTGAGTTTTAACCGTAAGTGAGATCGTTGCCCTTCAATCCGGCTTCAGTACGGATCGAAGGGCATTTTTAAATGGGGATTGCAATTCTTAACTGTAACTATTATAATTACAGTAACAAAACGACAGGCGGTGAGGGCAATGAAATTTCAGATTGGCGATTGGGTAAAAGGAAACACGCATCAAGGCGAATTGGTACACGGATACATCGGCACATTGAATACGGCCAAACATACGGTAGGCGTTCACGTTGTGGCCTCGGATCATGAAGCCGCCATCGGTCAGCTGGTCGAAATTCAGGACCAATCGGTTAGTAAACTGGCCGACGCGCCGCTCGATCAAGAGGAACAGTTCAATAGTTTAATCGATCTTGCGCTGGCTACACGGGACGAACCATGGTTTAACGAGCTTACCGCACAACTGATTTCCCTGCGCGGGCAGCAAGCAAAACGTTCCGCTAACGCCAATCGGCAGCGCAGCACGTCAATCAACAATCGATTGGGTCGTTTGGGTCACGGAACGGTATGAACGTGAACAAAGATGAGCAGGATTATTGAAAATCCTTTTCCAATATAATGGAGAGGGATTTTATTTTTTGTCTGGAGTTTTTTATATAGAACTGCACAAAACCCGTATTTTGTACATATGTCGTTTTGTTCTAAGCCATGAAAAAACCGACGCATTCCTGGAATTCGGATACGTCGGCTTGCCTTCTATCTGTACAGGGAGTCTGTTGCATTATCGTAACGTATCTCCTCGGACTGAACTTTCGTATCATCCCTTTGCGGGTGTTCCGTCGATTGTTCAAATTCGGGAAAGTTTTGCTGTTCGATTTCAGGGCTGTCGGGTTGCTTGATTTCCGACTCGCGATCCGGCATATCGGATCACCTCCTATACAAATTGGTTGAACTCTTTGAGTTTAGAATGCCACAGCGAATGGAAGTTATTCATGCTCGTACCAAATTCCCATAAACTGGCTTCGGCGCATGTGAATCGGCCAGTCACAGCGGGGCTATTAAATAAGCCGATTAATTTATTTGAAAAAACAAGGGATAATTTCCTTCCACCCATTCACTTATTTTACTTTGTGCTGCAGCGCCTCAGGCAGCGATTCCTCGGGCGGTAATGAAGCGATACGAAGCAACAGCTGTACATCATTCGCTACAGGATAGCGCCTAAGTCCTCCTTTTTTTCGAAATTTATAAGTTTTCCCTCCGTTGGAGAACACCTTGGAAATATCGTCTGACATTTGATTCCAGCTTCCATCATTTGATCGATCTAACTTTACGGAAACTTTCGTCTCCCCCATTTGTCTCTGATAAACCGAATCCTTACTCCGGATTGTGACCGTTCGATCAACATATCTCTAATCAGGTTTCCCACCTGACCGTTTCGATATATCCATATCAATGATTTTTTCGCCTTCTGCGGGGATTCTGGAGCTTCGCATAGGTTTCAATGCCGTTCATTAGAATTTGGACGCGGCTTTTACTCAGCCTGTGCACACTCATTTTCCGCTGTGTTTGTGCACCGGGTTTGCAAGGATGAGATACGAAGCAAGCCAATTATGCCGGAATTCTGAATCGGCGGGTCGACTCCCGCAACGCCGAACATGGGATCGTTCAGGAGAGCCGCGCCGGCAGTCCAGCCAAAGCGTCGCATGGTGAATGAGCTTGATTTTCATAAGATGCACCTCTTCTCGGGTAAATAATCTGTTACTCTGACCTTGGTAGCATGTTCGTCGGCGACATCCTGCGCTCTCATTGGTGTACGTCCGGCTATGGGTGTCATTTAGGGTGTAAGCCCAACGGGGCTGGGAAAGCCTAACGCAGCCAAGGGAAATGGCTGCCGCAGCCGGACGAGTCACCTTGCCAAGACGAAAGCCGAAGCCGCCGATGTCTGTAGCAGTAAACTTTGGCGGTCGCGGGGTACTTGACTTTGGTAAATCAATTCATATCATGAGATTTTTTACCTGCTGCAAATGTGATTGCCGCGTTGGCCACACGGTTACCTAAGATTTCTCCTAACGCGAGACCCTTCCCAAAAAGCGACTGACTAAGCGCATCATCGGTATCTTCAACTGGAGATGTAACCCCTACTCCATAATAACTGCCGTATAGCGCATTCTCTGGAATATTGGCCGGCAAGCCGACAATCATCATGCCTTGATGCAGCATCGGCGTAATCAGGTTAAGCAAGGTTGCTTCGTTACCGCCATGTATGGATGCCGTTGTGCAGAATACAGCACCGATTTTATCAACTAATGTCCCATTTGCCCATAAATATCCGAGCCTATCGATCCATTCTTTTAATCCGGAGCTAATCGTGCCGAAGTGTCCGGGACATCCCCAGACAATCGCATCCATCTGTTCAAGATCTCTGACATTTGCCTTTTTGACGTGATTAATGAAAACCTCTGCCCCTTCTACACGTTCAGCCCCTTTGGCAATGGATCGGGCAAGTTGTTCCGTATGACCCGCTTCGCTATCGTAAACAATATAAATTTTCATGTTTAATCTCCTCTCTTTAATGGGCATTCAAGCGCGATTCCTCACTCGTTTTCATTTAGAGGTCCCGTCAATTTCTTAAGCGTCTCCCGGTATCCTTTATCGTTCATTTCTTCCTCTTTGTGTGTATCCTTGAGAGCGGTACCCTTTAACTTAAGAAGTGCCTTCCGATAATCTATATCGTTAAAATGCTTATCGTCATTCGCGGGTTGAGGTGTCTTTAAAAATCCTCTGATGGCATTGCGAAATTCACCGTCCGCGCTGTGCCGGTCCGTGTACTCCTGGTTTTCCGCTCGTTTCGGTATCGGCGCCACACCACTCTCTTCCGACACCTTAACCGGTTCCTGCACCGCATCCTCTTGAGGTTTCACCTTGCGGATGAAGAACGCCAGGACGAGTGCGGCGACAGTCACCCAAGTCGCGACGACGAAGGACTGATTGATGCCGTAGATGGTGGCTTGCTGCGTGACTTCGCCCATTTTGGCGGCATCGTTCGGATCGATCTGGCCTGCAATAATTAGATCCTTGGCGTGCGCGGACGCTTTGTTAGTCATAACCGTGACGAGCAGGGCCGTACCGAGCGCGCCGGATACGTTCCGCAGCGTCTGGGACATCGCCGAGCCGTGCGCGTTCAGGCGGCGCGGCAGCTGGTTGAGGCCGGCGGTCTGGATCGGCATCATCAGCATGGACAACCCGAACATCCGAGCCGAATAGACGATCATCATGTGGGCATACGTCGTGGTTGCTTCCAAATGACTGAATTCGTACGTGGTGAAGGTCGTGATGGCGAGTCCGATGACGGCGAGCCAACGTGCTCCGATCTTGTCAAACACTATGCCCGTGATCGGCGACATGATGCCCATCAGAATCGCGCCCGGCAGCAGCAGCAAACCGGATTCGAGGGGCGTGAAGTGCCGAATGTTCTGAAGGAAGATCGGCAGCAGGATCATGCCGGAAAACATCACCATCGTGATGATGACATTGATCAGCGACGTGAGCGAGAACATGGAATACTTGAACACGCGCATTTCAAGCAGCGGGGTCTTCACCAAGATCGAACGCGCGATGAACAGGATGAGCGCGAGGGCGCCGACGCCCAGGCAGACGATGACTTCGGTCGTGTCCCAGCCCTTGGCGCCCGCTTCGCTGAACCCATACAGCAGGCTGCCAAAGCCGAGGGTCGACGCGATAACGCTCAGAATATCGAGCTTCGGTCTGGAGGTCTTGATGACGTCCTTCATAAAGAAGGCGCCGAAAATAACGGCGATGATGGCGAGCGGCAGCACGATGTAAAACAGCACGTGCCAGTCGTAGTTCTCGACGATCCACCCGGAGAGCGTCGGACCGACCGCCGGCGCGAAAATCATCGCGACGCCCATGAGTCCCATCGCTTTCCCGCGTTCCTCGACGGGGAAGATTGTAAGCGCGACGACGGTCATGAGCGGCATAAGGATGCCGGCGCCAACGGCCTGCACGAGGCGACCGGTCAGCAGGACGCTGAAATCGCCGGAGACGGCGCAAACGATCGTGCCGACTGCGAATACAGATGAAGCCGTAAGAAACAGCTTCCGGGTCGTAAACCGGTTGACGAGGAAGGCGCTGATCGGCACGAGCACCCCGTTTGCCAGCAGATAGCCGTTGGACAGCCACTGGATCGTGCTTTCTCCTACGTTAAGATCCACCATCATTTTCGGCAGCGCGACGTTAAGCACGGTCTGGCTTAACAGTGCCACGAACGCGGCAATGAGCAAGGAGGCCATGATCGGCCATGTGCGCAATTTATTGGATATCATAGTAGTCATGGCTAAGCCTCCTCTCTGGATTTTCTTAGAATGCGTAAAACGACTTGCTGAATGCGCTCGATCTCCCCCAGGTCATACCTGTGTTCTCCTGGTCAATTAAGCCTCAATTATTAATGACGGCAATGCGGCGCTAATAAGCCATACCATCAAAGGAAATGAGATTCATGCCGAAATGGCATTCAAGGTAATTTTGTGTCTCGAGTAACCCACACTGAATTTCGTCGTCATTGTACTATTGTACCCCCGTTAGCATAATAACTCGCGTATTTTAATCCCATCGGCCTTGTATAAAAGTTCTTGGCCTAATACCGGCTCTGTATAGAAGTTCTTATCTTGAACTCCCTCGGTTCGATTCAGTTTTCTCACGAATGCTCGTTTATTCGCAGGATCTCCCCAATGGATAAATCGTTATTCGGATAGAAGAGGGGATGTACCGTCAAATTCAGCAACCGAAGCGCATGCGGGAACAGAAGGGGCGAGTTTTCGCTCCTTTTTTACGGCTCTGTTGCACGCTGCTCCACGTACCTCCGGAGGCTTTCACTCCCATTTCTCGACGGGTCGATGCCCTTTCATTCCTTCGTTACGCCTATCCGGTGGGTGGAGGCCGGTTATCCTAACGGTACGGGTCCATGCCCTTTTGTTCAACGCAATCCGGTACTCCGTGCAGTCTTGAGATCCCGCGAATAAGCCAGTATTCGTGCGAATTGAGAAGCGGTTAAGCAGATTGTTTCATAGGAAGAGCTCGATCCGGTTCGTAAGCTTCGCCGCTCTTTGCCATGGCAACCAGAAGGCGTGCCAACTTGCCGCAAAGCTTCATAACCGAGCGCATTGGCTTCATACCTTTTGTCTTCACATTCACTTCGTGCTGTCGTTTAAACGATACATCGTTCATGATGAGGGCCATGGTTGCCATGAACAGGGCATGCCGAAGCCGTGGTCGGCCACGTTTGCTGATGGACATCTGGCCTTTCCATTTGCCTGAACTCGCTTCAGCCAGGTTGAGGCCGGCATGCCGTAGCAACGCATTGCCATGTGCATAGCCGCTGAGGTCGCCAGCTTCACCGAGAATGCCGGCGACAGACAAGATGCTGCTTAGCCAGTGGGATCCGGGCCAGTGCGGCCGTCACTTCATCTTCGATGACCTGCAACTGCTCCATGGTCAAATCATATTCGGCCAGCAGTTGTTGCAGATGAAGCTTGTAGGCTTTCTCTGCATGCTTGGCGCCGACCGAGCGAGCTGAAAGAGCCAGCAGCTCGCGAGCTCTTCGTTCACCACTGTGGCGCTTCATGACCGTTTTCCAGCCGTCGACTACCTGTTGAACGGTGAGTTTTTGAAGATCGGCAGGCGTAGGAAAGAGACGCAATGTGGCAAGCGATCCGGAGCCCATGAGGTGTTTGTATACCTGCCGCAGCTCCGGAAACACCATGTCGACCCAGCGGTGGATTTGGTTTTTCACGCTGACGAGACGATGGACGATGGTCTCCCGATTTGCCATGAGCACGCGCAGCTCCATGAACACTTCACTGGTGTCTTTGATGGAGGTGTAGTAGCCATTTTTCACCATGTCGGCGATAACCAAGGCATCCTTGACGTCGCTTTTTGAAGGCGTGTTGTCGCGGTTCTCCTTGTTCTTTTTGACCAAATGAGGGTTTACCAACACTACCTCGAGGCTCCGGTCCTTGAGCCAGGCAGCTAGACTGAGCCAGTAGTGGCCGGTTGGTTCCATGCCGATGATGGTGTCGCTTAGCTGGTGCGTTTCCTGCAGATCTTTTATCCACTGCAGCAGTTGGCCGAAGCCGGCATCGTCGTTGGAGAAGTGAAGCGGAGTGCCGAGTAGGATTCCGCGAAAGTTGACGGCACGAGCAACGTGGGACTGCTGGGCGATGTCGATACCGATGACAATGTGCTGGGTTGAAATGCGTTCAAGCAGTTGATTTTGTTTGGCTTGGGCTTTAAACTTCAAGATAGAGCGACCTCCTTAAGATGGCTAAAGGGCTATGACCCATGACTACCCCATCGTACCGGAGGCGCTCGTTTTTGTGCAAAGCGCAAAATTAACGCTCTACAGGAATCCTAACGAATAAGAACTTCTTACACAATAAATAAAAGCCGCATTTTATTTATGCGACTTTTTATGTATAATAAAAATGTTCTTGTCTTCTGACACTTTTCATTGAAGTTGTTCGAGAACCTTATCGGGATGAGAATTGGTTTCCACTTCGGAAAAAATGCTCTCCTTGTCAGGTGCGGACTGCGTTTTAATCTGCGGGAAATAAGCTTTTAGCAGTTTTTCCAAATCCCCCTTAGTTAGGGGTTTAGCGTCAGAATACAGGTCATAACCAAGGTCGCCGTTACTTTCGATTGTACCTGATTCCACATCTTCGATACGCGAGATCCCTGCAATACGCAGCCGCTTTTCCAAGTCGTCAACAGACATTCGGAGCTTGCGTAGGTTCTGAATAACCAGTTTCCCTTCTTGTATGATAGGCACTGCTTTTCCTTTCAAGATCGTCTCCGCTCGATTCCAATGTAAAGTTACCCACTCGACAGCAATCAGGAACACAATAAACGTACCCAACGCTAAAATCGTCTTCGCCATCCCCTTGCCGCTCACCTCAGTGCCGATCACAGTTCCAATGCTCAGTAAAATTACAAACTGCTGTGCCGTCATCTGTGAAATCGATTTTCGCCCACTTATCCTTAAAAACAAGGTACCGACACATGCCAAAAGAATTGAGCTCCAAATAATGGACCACATCTTTACCCCTCCAACTGTTATATCGCTTTTCGCTTTGTTAGAAAGCATTCCCTAACAGTGGAAAATAATAATAAAAATGGTGGCTTTGAAAAAAGATCGGGACAACAAGGATGATCGTTTCCCCCTTGGCCCGCAGATCGGTTCGCTATACGCATAATCGTGTACGCCTCCTTAAGCGTTTGACGAAGATATGACTTCAGTCTAAACTATGAAGTACACTCTAAGGTAAGCATTTGGAGGTATGTAATCATATGAAAATTCAAGAATTAGTCGACTTGATGAGTTTAACACCCCACGCCATTCGTTTTTATGAGAAAGAAGGCTTGCTTGACAGCAGGCATGTTCAGCGAGAGAAGAATAATTACCGCAACTACTCAGACGAAGCAAACTGAGCGGTTAAAGCTGATTAAGAAATTTCAAGGCATCGGCTGTTCGTTAACTGAGCTGAAGACGATTTTGCAGGATCACGATACGAACGCACGTACGAACCAAGTTTATGGCATAGAAGTCGTTAACAGTAAACAACGTCTCTTGGCCATTCCGCCTGTTGAAACCCAAAGACTAGTTGAGTTATACTATGCACAAGCGAGTTGATGCTCATGCGCAAATCAAAACCTTTAGTCGCCGGCCGGGTATCAATTTCTGGTCGTCGTCCTGTTATTCGTCCACTCAAATGATGGAATCATGGCTGTTCCGATCTCGAATGATCAACGTGTGGATGCAGATGCAGAAATGAAGGATTTTATTAATCGTCATAATCAAAAAACAAAATTTTTGAAAAAATAGAGTTCCTATATTCTAAGGTTATTAAAGAGCCCAGTTACTATGGGCTCTTTTTCTGGATGCGAGATTTTCCCCCTGGCGGCGTTTGCCGATCAGCTCCTCTGCCCCATTCCATCCCTTCAATTTCGAGGCTTACGCCAACGCATGTTCATGAATCTTCCCTCTCGTGTTTTGATCCATGCTTTCATTAGCGATCAGTAGGAAATCCGTTTGATTGTGACGAATATTGTCATCCTAGTCCCCTAAGGTCTTTTTATATTCATATCCAGCCCCTGTTGTATCCAGGACTTCAACTTGATTGTCAGATCCTCCCCTCTAGTCGGGCCTATAGCCGTTTCCGTTTGCCATTCGCCAGGCTTCTCGTCCGCCGCGGCTTCGCGCGGGCGCAATTTACAGGTTTGAAGGGGTGTAGACATCCTCCGGCCGCAGCGCATTGAGTAACGGCAGCTCTTCGCGGTACCGCCGGACATTTTCGCATATGATGTCCAGCGACCGCCCCGTACGGTCGGGAACCTGCGGCGTGGTGTGCGGCGTAATCAGCGTGCGCGGCGCATCCCACAACGGGCTATCCGGGGGAAGCGGCTCCTGCGAAAAGGTATCCAGTCCGGCGCCGCCCAGCTTGCCGGCGCGCAGGGCGGACAGTAGCGCGGCTTCATCGACCACCGCTCCGCGGGCCATGTTGATGATGCAGGCCGAAGGCTTCATCAGCGCCAGCTCCCGCTCGCCGATGAGATGATGCGTCGCATTGGACAGAGGAAGGGCGAGCACGACAAAATCGCACTCGGGCAGCATGTCCTCCAGTCCCTCCCCCCTCTCCTGAAAGAACAGGCGGTCGACTCCCGACGGAGGCGTACCGGCGCTTCGCCGATAACCGAGCACCCGCATGCCCATCGCCTTCGCGCGAACCGCCAGCTCCGTCCCGATATGGCCCATGCCGGCAATGCCAACCGTCCTACCGTACAACCCCCTCAGCTTATCCTGCTCCGGAATGCCCCACCTGCGGGCCCGCTGCGCGTCGAGAAACTCCGGATACCGGTACGCCAGAGCCAACATGAAGAATAGGGCGTGCTCCGCCAATACCGGCGCCGACCGTCCCGCGGAGCTCGTAACCTGCAGACCGCGATCGAACAGCTCGGGCCAGGCACACTTATTCAGTCCCGCATGATCGCAATGAACCCATCGAAGCTGCGGCGCATTCAGAAACCGCTCATCCAGATCGCCGCTCAGAACGGCCGCATCGGCGCGCTCCAGCGCCGCCGCTATTCCCGGCGAGTCGTCTTGAAGGAGCCGGATAATCTCCGCCGGCTCGAAGGCTTGGCGGAGCCTCTCCCAATGCTTATCCTCATACCGCACCGTTGTCAGGACGACATTAATAGATCTCATGTCTATTCCCTCCGACTGTAAATGGATTTTGACTCCAACCGTTTACCGTCAACTATAACGGCTCCACGATCCGGCGCGGTATAGTCAATTTGTGACTTTCGCGCCCAGCATCCATAATCGGCCAGGCGCCGCCGATCATTCGCCGCGAGACGCGCTCGACCCGACTGCGAACCGCATCTCGTCGGTAGGTTCGCCCGACCCGGACAATTATTGACTTGGTCCGCGGAAAGCCTGTTTTTTTGCGGAAGTCATAGGAAGTCCATTGAAGGCCGCACGGTTAAACCGATAAGCTGGAGGAAGCAAGCCGGATTGACGACAGTGCTTGAAGGAGGGATGCCGCCGATCTTGACGATCGCAGGAACAGACTCAGGGGCGATTATATTTGCAGGACGGCATAGCGGAGAGTTAGCCCAAGCAAGCAATTATCCTAAAGAACGTAACGGAGGTATTATTTCAATGTCCATAGAAGCGGGAAGCAGATCGAATTGGTGGACCAAGCGGCCATGGAGGCAAATTCAGACGAACCTGCGCGAAATCGATATGATCGATATCGACGCCGACCGGTTTGTCGCCGACCTTCAGGAGTTTAAAACAACTTCGGTCTTGATAAACGCGGCGGGCATCATTGCCAGCTATCCGACCAAGCTGCCGTTTCATTTCCAAAGTCCGTATCTGCAGGGAGACAGCCTGAAGGATATTATTGAAGCCTGCCATGAAGCGGATATTGCGGTGACGGCTCGAACCGACTTTTCCAAGGTCCGCAAACCGATCTACGAGCAGCATCCGGAATGGGCGTACAAGAGCGTCCAGGGAAACATCGTCGACTATAACGGCGACGTCCATGTGTGCCTCAACAGCGAATACCAGCAGAGCTATGCGATCGAGATTATCCGGGAGCTTCTGACGACTCACGATTTTGACGGCATCTTCTTCAATATGGGCGGCTATCAGGTGAAGGATTACAGCTACAATTACCATGGCATCTGCCAGTGCGACAGCTGCAAGCGCAAGTTCGGCGACATGTTCGGCCTCCCGCTGCCGACCAGGGAGGATATGAGCGATCCGGTATTCCGTAAATACAAAATTTTTAAAAACATGACGTTGAAGGAGCATTCCAAGCGGATTTACGACGCGATCATGGCCATTAATCCCGATCTGCTCGTCTCCAACAACCTGAACCAACGCGGCGTATTCAGGCAGGAATCAAACACGGCGATCGCCCGCGCGTTGCCCCATTGGCAGTACGATGCTTCCGACAACACCAAATATGTGGTCAGCTCCTACAAGCCGATGGTCTCTTCAAACACGACGGTCGACTTCATCGATTATCAGTACCGTCACGTCACCGTATCGCCGCATCAGCAGGAGCTCCGCCTGTACCAGAACCTGGCCAACGGAGGAGGACTCGACTATTATCTGATCGGCCGGCTGGACAATCACGAGGACAAGTCGGGTTACGAGCGGATCAAGCAAGCCTTCGCATTCCATTCTGAGCATCAAGACGAATTCAGGAACATTATGTCGAAGTCGACCATCGCCCTGCTGCGGGGCCCGGACGGCAACACGGCCGAATACCAGGGGTGGTTCCGAATCCTGACGGAAAATCATTTCCCGTTCGACGCCGTCATGGTGCCGGCAGCGACCGGGGTACCGCTGGATAAATATAAGGCAATCATAATTCCGGACTATCAGCCGATCGGCGACGAGCTTGCCCGGAAGCTGGACGCCTTCGCCCATGCAGGAGGCGTTGTCATCTCCGTCTCGCGCAGTGGATTTGCCGACGAGTCCTACGAAAATCGCTCCGCTCCTGCATTGAAATGTCTCGGCATCCGCAGAGTGAACGAGATTGCCCCGGATATGACCTCCGCCTGCTTCAAGCTGAATGACAAGACGGGGCTGACCCGTTTCCCTGTTACCGACCTGGCATATCTGGACGGAAGCTATATATACGCCGATTACGAAGATACTGCGGAGAAGCAACTGCAGCTGATCCCCCCGCATATGTTCGGGCCGCCGGAGCGCTGCTATTACACGCAGATCACGGATCATCCCGGATTTACTATCAATTCATACGGCAAGGGCAAAGGCATCTTCATCCCCTGGCAGCCGGGGGCGCTGTTCCACCGTCAGGGACATACGAATACGATCGATCTGATGGCTGACCTGCTGGAGCATGCAGCAGGACTTCAGCCGATCGGAGGCAACCTGTCGCCGATGGTCGAGGCGACGGTGTTTGCCAAGGAGGACGGCTCCTCGGAGCTGCTTCAGCTGGTGAACGCGTCGGGGCATTTCGGCGTTACCTTTTACGCCCCCGTAACGATGTCCGATCTGGAGGTCTCGATTCCCTATGATAAGACCCAGCCGCCGCAGTCCGTGAGAAGCCTCGTAACCGGCAAGGACTGCGAGTTCACGGCAGACAGCGGCACGTTAACGGTAAAAATCCCAAGTCTTAAACTTTTCGAGGCGATCAAAATCAGCTGATCGGGGTGGATGCAATGACTAGGAAATGGGTGAAATTCAGCCTGCCCTTCATACTCGGTCTTCTGGTGCTGAACGGCTGCAGCGGAGGCGGCGCAGGCAATAAAACGCCCGGCACGGCTGAAGGCGGCAAGGAGTCCAAGACGGAGGATTCAGGGCCAGTTCCCATCGAGATCATGACCAATTTTACGAATACGATACCGAAGCTGGACAATGCGTTTTATACAGAATTGCAAAGGCTTACTAATACGAAACTGAACATCTCCTTCGTGCTGGACGGAAACGATTATAACTCCAAGCTGGACCTGGTACTCGCATCCGGGGACATTCCCGAGGTGCTGAAGGCGGACTTTACCCGGCCGACGCTTGTCAATGCGATCCAGGAGGGCGCCTTCTGGGATCTGACTCCCTTCCTCGGCGATTTCTCCAAATACCCGAATTTGCGTGACAACATGGTGCCCGGCTCATGGAATTACGTCAAGTACGACGGCAAAATTATGGGCATTCCGAGAAGCCGGGCGCAGATCGACAATACGATCATGATCCGCAAGGATTGGCTGGATAAAGCCCATATTCCGATGCCGACGACGGTCGACGAGTTCAAGGAGGCGCTGAAGGCCATCGTCAAGGCCAACCCCGCCGGCGGAAGCGGCACGATCGGTTACGACATCGCCGATGCGACCAGCTCGCCCTCCCTGAATGCGGCCTTCGGCGTGGCCGATCCAACCTATGACGCGGACGGCGGCCTGATGTATTCCTATTTGACGCCGCAGTTCACTGAGCTGGTTGCCTGGTTCCGCGATCTGTATGCGGAAGGGCTGCTGGCGAAGGAATTTTCCGCGCTCACCGTCACACAGCAGAAAGACATGTTCAGCTCGGGCCGTGCGTTTGCCTTCGACGCCAGTGCCTATTACAGCTTCGTCTATACGGATAATGTGAAGAAGACGCAGCCGGAGGGTAACGTCGTGTCGCTGCAGCCTCTTAAGGGCCCCAAGGGCTACGGGGCGATGCTGGATATCGGTACCCGCGGCGGCCAATATATCAGCAAGAAGGTACCCGAGGAAAAGGTGCCGAAGATTCTGGATTATTTCGAAAAGACCGCCTCGAAGGAGCTGACCGACCTCGGATACTACGGCAAGGAAGGCGTTCATTACAATGTCGTGAACGGCGATAGGGTGATGACCGACCTGGGCAAGCAGGAAATTACGGTCGATACGATTGCGGCCATGACGCCGGCTTACTCCAAGTGGGGCAAGGTCGCTTACGCGGGCGCCTCACAGGCCGCCAACGAGGCCAAGGAGAAGGAAATGGAAATTTACGGTAAGCTCGGCAAGACCGACATGTTCGGCTACCTGTACTCCCCGACCTGGGTCGACGTCTGGCCGACCTATGAAGCGGAATTAAAGAGCACCCGGATCAAGGCGATCGTCGGTCAAATTACGATGGATCAATACAAGCAGTACGTCGACAAGATCAACAGCGACCCAAAGATCAAGAAGGCGTACCAGGAATTCGCCGCCGACCTGAAGTCGCGGACGCAGAAGCAGTAACGCAAGGCGTCGTTTCACGTTTCTAAAAATCTATAAGAGGGGCCGGGGCTTTCAGCTTCTGTCGATCATCTTCTGCCAGCAACCCTGAAAATCCGGCCCTTCCTGCCGTTTCTCGAATGGAGGGAAGTCATGGAGCGGACAGCGACAACCGGTAAGCGGTGGGCCCGCATCAAGAGGAATCGCTACATCTACCTGATGATGTCGGCGGGAATCATCTATTTTTTCCTGTTCAAGTTTTTGCCTGTCTGGGGCCTGCTCCTGTCGTTTCAGGACTACAGCCCTTTCAAGGGCTTTTTCGGTAGCAGCTGGGTCGGGTTCAGCCATTTCACCGAGCTGTTTCAGAGCGAGAAATTTTATACTATGGCCCGCAATACGTTTGTTATCAGCATGTTCAACCTCGTATTCTTCTTCCCGCTGCCGATTGTGCTGGCGCTGATGCTGAACGAGGTCAGGCATGAAGCGTTCAAGAAATGGAACCAGTCAATCGTCTACCTGCCACACTTTTTGTCCTGGGTGATGCTGGTCAGTTTAACTTTCTTCGTGTTTTCTTCGGACATCGGCATCATCAACAAGCTGATCGTCGCCTCGGGCGGCCAGCCCGTACTGTTTATGTCGGAGCCGAAATTTTTCTGGATTCTGCTGACGCTGCAGAACATATGGAAGGATACCGGATGGGGCACGATTATCTTTCTCGCCGCCATCGCCGGAGTCGATCCCGCCCGCTACGAAGCCGCCGCCATCGACGGGGCGAGCCGCTTTCGGCAGATCTGGCATATTACACTTCCGGCGATTCGTCCCACCATTATTATTCTCCTCATCCTCCGGTTCGGGAATATGGCCGACGTCGGGTTCGAGCAGGTACTTCTGATGATGAATCCGCTCGTCAACTCGGTGGCGGAAGTATTCGATACGTATTCCTATACGCAGGGTATCATCGGCGGGAAGATCAGTGAGGGCATCGCCGTCGGGATGTTCAAGGGCGTGATCGGGCTCGTTATGGTCGTCGCTGCCAACCGGATCGTCAAGCGGCTGGGCTATGAGGGCATTTACTGACGTAAATCGGCTAATCATTGAAGACGAAGAAGGTGATACGAATGAGCTTCGTGTACAGAAAAAGGCTGACGGCGGCGGACTGGATCAATTACAGTGTGCTGGCCCTCCTGTCCCTGATCTGCCTCTTTCCGTTTATTTATATTTTCAGCGTTTCCTTCACGGATCCAGACGTCTACGTGCCCTTAAAATTTTACCTGTTTCCTCCCAGATGGTCGCTTGATGCCTACAAGTACATCCTGTCGACGAACAGCTTCATCAATGCTATCAAGAGTACGGTATTCATTACGGCTGTCGGCACGGTGCTGCAGGTTATCGCCACCTTCTCCATGGCTTACGGACTGACGCGCAAGGACCTCGACGGACGGAGTGTCGTGCTCGGCTTCGTCGTCTTCACGCTGGTGTTCCACGCGGGCATTGTACCCAATTATTTGATCGTAAAAGGGCTCGGCCTGCTCAACTCGTACTGGGCCTTAATCTGGCCTAATCTGACGAACGCCTGGACGCTCATCGTCGTCAAGAGCTTCCTCGATTCGCTACCTCCGGAGCTTGAGGAGTCAGCCAAGATCGACGGAAGCAATGATGTCGGCATTTTTTTCAAAATCGTCCTCCCACTGTCGATGCCGGCTATCGCAGCCTTTACGCTGTTTTTTGCGGTGGCGCAATGGAACATTTATTTCAATGCGCTCATCTATATTTCCGACGCGAACAAGTGGACGCTGCAGGTGCTGATCAAGGCGCTCGTGCTGGATTCCACGCCGCTCGGCGCTTCCGGCACGGCGGCGGACGGCATTCCGCCGCTCGAGACCGTCCGCATGGCCGCGGTCATGTTCGCGATGGCGCCGATTCTGATCGTCTATCCTTTCCTGCAAAAGTATTTCGCCAAAGGCGTCATGCTCGGCTCGGTCAAGGGCTAGCCGTCTACCTGTGATGATTCCGGTAGTCGCTGGGCGACATTTTATACAGCCGCTGAAAGACGCGGTTGAACGAACGGTGCGAGAAGCCCGTCATTGAGGCGATCTGGCTGATGGTCCGGTCGCTGTCGAGCAGCAGCCTCGTCGCTTCGCCCAGCTTACGATTGATCAGATAATCGTGGAAGGTGACGCCCGTTTCTTTTTTGAACAGCCGGCTCAGGTAAGAAACGTTGATATGGAACAAGGAGGAGCATTCGGTTAGGGAAATGTCCTTTTCCAGATTATCGCCGATGTACCTGCACACTTCCCTGACCGCCGCCTTACCTGCCGTATTATTGTTCTCTCTCATAATCTTCAGGTATAGCGGCAGCACCGTATCGATAAACCACTGGCAGATTTCTTCCGTGCTCTGGTATGCTCTCAATTGATTGAACAGGTCGTATTCCAGTATGCCGAGTGCGGTACCGCATTTCTTCTCTGCCGAGGACACGAGGGTGGCGAGCAGGACGTGATAGCTCTGGTAGACAAAATAGTAGGACTCCGTTCGGATGAGGAATTGGTTGAATTCCCGCACCCCCTGCTCGAACCTGGCGGAGTCTCCGTTAACCAGCGCTTCCGTAATGACCGCTTCGATCTCATGCGGATATTTGGGAAACGTCATCTTCTCGGGCACGCCATCGTCGTATGTTAGAATCGATTCCGAGTCCTTGAGCAGGCGGAGCTGCAGGGCTAGCTGGGCTTCGCGGTAGGATAATGCGATATCCGCGATATGCGGATACGGCCTGCCGATTCCGACTGACGCCTTGACGTTTAGGTAGGTTTGTAGGGCGGACTGTATTTTCCAGGCATAGGTCCAGGTTTCCTGATTGACGCTCTCCGCTGCGGCGTCGCGGTCGAAGAGGAGTACGGCTACGCCGTAACCGCGAAAATCGTGCAAAACGTAGCTGTTGCGTGAAGATACTCCGCCCAGCAGCTCATTCATTACATTCATCAGCGCATAACTCAACAGCGGCTTATCCTTGGGCTGGAACCGGCCGTTTTTGCCGAAATCCTCCACTCGAACTAGCAGTACGATATACATGCAGTCGGTTTGGATGCCGTAGTCCCTGCAATCCTCGTACAGCGAATCCGGGGACAAGTAATCCCCCTGCAGCAGCTGCTGCATGAACCGTTCGATCAAGGACGGCTCCGACCTCTTGATCCATTCGCTCGACAACTGCAGCTGGGTGTTGAAGTAGTCGAGGCATTCCCCGATATACGATATTTCCTCCTTCGGAGTGCCGATCCGGTTCTGACTAAGCCGCCTGCCGAAGTTCACCAGTTGGCCGATCGGATGGTAGGCCCACTTGGAGTTAAAGATTGTCAGAAAGATGCCCATCGCCAGAAATACGGTAACGGCGAAGATCGTCGTCCATAATATCCACCCCAGATCCTTGACAATTTCGGCGCGGGAAATGACCGATACGTACGTGATGCCGAGGTCGGATTTTCGATAGGAGTAAAAATATTCGTTCCCGTCGACGTCCATGACCGAGGCATTGCTCGATTGCAGCGCGCTGGAAGCGGTTGCACGGGCGACCTGTTCTCCGACCAGCTTGTCGGTGCTCGTCTGCTTGTTAGATTGAAACAATACCTGGTCGGTCCTATTCACGACGAAGATCGACTCGTTCCGGGTGAGTGACAGAATGGTGGAAAGATATTCGTTTATTTGCTCCACTTCTACCTGGGCCACAAGCATGCCCTGTGGATTTTGCGACGTCGTGGGCAAGGTCATAATTAATGAGATGTAGCCGTCTTTCCGGCTGGCCGGAAGGTAGAGCCAGTAAGCAGACTTGTGAATTTCGCTCAGCGCCGCCAAATCTTCTTTATATTTGAAATAAGGTTCGGACACGTTTCCCTGCTCGCTGGAGAGGATGAGCCCGGAATTTCTGTTCAGGTAATAGACGTTCTTAATAAATTTGTTGCGACCCAGAAGATCGGACACTTCCGTCAATATGGAAATGTTGTTTTGGACTCTCGAAGACTCGTCCAGCGTCAGGAAGGATTCGTATATGGCGGGCTTCAGGGCGCTCTTGGACAACTGCTCCACCACATCGAACATGGCGTCGTCGATAAACTTCTCGATAATATCCAGCGAATTCTGGTTGTTCGTCTGAATATGCGCGATTTCTCGCTTCATTGAAGTGTTGTAATAGACGATGCTGGCCAGCACCAGGGGCAGACAGACGGATAGGCATCCCAGCCAGATCAGACGATACAAGTAAGATTTCATCCCGTACGTCCTCCTTTAGCACCTCAACTGATGATAGACAGCTCCATTCTAGTCCCTGTGGGCACGCGCCAACAATAGACAATTGTTTGCCTCGCCCATTGCACGAAGTAAAAAGCGTTCAAAAAAGCTGCTCCGGGAAGAGCAGCTTTTGCATCGTGCGAATGTTCATCACTTGTACAAGTCATATTCGACGGCCGGTGCGATTATGCCGGCTGATCTCCGGAAGCTGCTTCAACCGTCCGGCAATACTAGCCGTCAGGAATATCCCTCCAGATGGAATGCGGAGCAGCGGTCAAGGGCTTACTTCCGGTCGCCCGGTTGATCAAGCCTCCGCGCTGCTCCGTGAACCGCGTCTGTACGCACATAGCCGCGGGATTACGGGGCTGTTTTGAAGTTCTTTTCCTAATACGGCTTTGTATAGAAGTTCTTGTCTTGAGCAAACGACAAGAACTTTTATACATAAAATAAAAATGCCGCAGTTTATGCGACTTCCGTTGTGTAGATATTGTTGTCGTCCGACACCGGAGGAGCTGCTGCGTCAGACGGACCGGACGTTTGATTTAATAAAACGGCAGCGCCGCGGCTGAGCGTCTGCGCAAAGGCGTTGCCGGCCATACGTACAAACAAGAGGCCGGGAATCTTCTTGGCCTCTTGTTTGTGCCCCGTCTGTCTCCCAAAGTCTGGAGGCGAGCGTCGCATACGCTCTAGCCCGCCGACCGAAGAGGATATGCGCGCCTACGCGTTCTCAGCTATGGCGATATCCTCGTCTACCCGCGCCTGGAGCGCCGCAATGTCAACAACATTCCATCCCTGGCGCGTCAACTGCTGTGGCACGTATTGGCTCACGGTTTGCGCGACGTAATCCTGCCAATGTTCGGACGCCGACCGCAGATGAGCAACCGCCTGCGCTTGACAAGATGGATCGTCCGTCTGCCGGAATAGGCACAGCTGCAGCGCGCCGGATATTTTGGCTGCGTAATATCTGCCCAGGTACGCCATCGCCCGCAGATCGCCGAGCGTCAGGCGGAGCTGCTTGTCATCCCCCGGATCAATTCCACCCGCCAGCTGCAGCGCGCGCTCCGCATATTCGCGCAGATCCTGCGCTACCCTCTCCGGCGTTATGCCGTCGAGGGCGCGATTGCCACTCAGATGCGCGCAATAATCGGGAATGCTCATCAGTCCGCTCCCAGGCATCGGCGCATCGTTTATGAAGTGCTCCACCGTATGGAACCCCTTGGCGATTCTCGGATTGCTGTAGCACGCCTCGGGATACCATTGAAAATCCAGATGGTTCTCTTCCCAGTGGAACGTTGTGACGAGCGGCAAAATGCGCGACGCCGCCGACCAGGCTTCAAGCAGCGCATGGCTCGGCGCTTCCGGAAAACGGAACGCAAGCTGTCGCTCGAAACAGGAGTCAGGAAGCGTCGGCTCGTACGCCAGCCGGCCCCACAGCATGAAGCTGTACCAGCGCTTGCGAATGATCGACTGGCGAGGCGTATCCGGCTCTGTACTGACGAATTCACGCCCCCAGACGACCCCGTCCGGTCCCATATAGAAGCCTGCCAATTGCTCGGCCGGAGGCATGTTCAATATATACTGCCGGGCAAATGTGGGATCGCCCCAGCGGAAATAGTAATAATCGTCGTCCCGCACGGTAAGCCACGTCTTGCGGCCCTCCGGCAGCTCGGTCAGGAAGCTGCCTTCCAGCTCCTTGTAGCCGCTCGTCTGATAAATGAACGGTGGATGAGCCGACGAATACATGTGCGCCAGCGAATATTTGTAGCTGTAATCGAACGTATCCGGGTATGCGGCGAACGCGCGGTCGATGGTGGACAGCGCCGACTGGTGCGCCCGGTGGATGAACCTGATCTTGCGCGAGGGGTCCTTGCGCTTGATATCCATTACGCCTTCTCCGTATGTGCGCCACAGCCAGTCCTCATTGGCAAGCGGTTCGCCGTGCTTCATGTTTTCGCCGGCGGTCACGCCGATTCCGGCAAGCAGCGGATACGAGTCCAGCAAGGCGCGGACGCTAGCCCGGAAGTAGTCGACGGTCGTTTCGTTGTCCTGAGCGCAGGAGATGCCGTAGCTGTTGCCCTCTGTGCCGTATGTGAACATATTCCACGTGATGATGAAGACCTCGATGTTGCGGTTCTTCGCATGCTGCATAACCTCGCGCCAGAAGTCAACCTTTTCCTCGATGCTCATAACGCGGACGGTCTCAAGCGAAGCGAGCGTCTTCTCGGTTGACATGTCGGTTCCCATCAGGCTCGCTTGAATCGGAACGGTAGTACGCTTCACGTCGCTGAGGGCGATGTCGGGATATTCGGGCACGCGGACCATCGATGGGAACGGGTGAAGATTCCACAGAGACAGCGCATTGTACCGGTACAGCGCCATATCGTCCAGAAACTCCTTCCAGAAGTCCATGCTCCACATCTCGGGGATATTGTGCTGCGCGGAGTCGCCGTTGTCGGAATAGCTCGGCGTGCGCGCGTCAAGGGGGAGGTTGAATTTGATCCCGCGTCCGGCGATATGCGGCTTGCTCGACTTGTTCAAGAGATTGACGACGCTCGTTCCGGCATTGATCGAATCCGCGACATCAAGCCCTCCATACATTGCTCCGGCCGGATCGGCGCCGGTCACACGGCACAGCGCAACGCCGTCTCCCCGTTCCATCCGGATCGTGTAGCCTTCCGCCGCGAGAGCGGCGTCCCCCTCCTGCGCAACGGTAAGCGCAATACGAATCGAGGCATCCGTTTCGGCCAGCGCGGAGAGCGAGATACCGGCAACGGTCGCGCCACGCTTTTCCAGCGCCTCCCGTAGCTTCGCAGCCGCAAAGGAAACGGCCGGGATCGTTTCATCCCAAGCAATAACAATCCGTTCCATCTTCCACATTCCTTTCCTGTCCGCTGCGTGCGGACGTTCTATGTTCAGTTCGGCGTTCAGTGAGAGTTCGGGCGGCTATGTTCTATTCCATTTCCAGTACGGCGACGGACATCGGCGAATTTCGGCGGAGAACCCGCTGCCGGCCAGGCGCGCGCCGGTCAAGAACACGGGCTGCACCCGATCCGGATGATCAAATGAATTATGGCTGCTCATTCCGGGGGCTGTCAGCGCCCTGCCGGAAACATGGTTCCCGCGAAGCCGCCGGTATCGCATTCCACCTGTGCGGGTCGGTATTGCAGAGCGTGCTGTAATCCTGCACCCGTATATATTAATGGAGCGCCAGACCGTCCATGAAATAAACTGCTTCCCGCATCAGCACCTCCGTCCAGTGGTAATCGTCGCCGCGCGGTCCGGCGGCGATTTTGTACAGCGGGGGCGCCGTAATCGCGGCAGTACATGCTGTACTGCCGGTAAGCGTCAGCGTACGCTTCCGCGCGCATCCGCCCGCCACAGCCCCAGTTTTCATTGCCGACGCCGAAAAAAGCAAGCCGCCACGGCTTCTCCCGGTCGTTTTGCGGCGCAGTTCGGACATTGGCGATTTGCCGCCGAAATTCATGTACTGCACCCACTGCTCATCTCAAGGACCGTCCCGCTGCCGTCCATCCAGTGGTATTCGTCGGCGAAACAGCCGCCCGGCCAGCGCAGAATCGGAATATTCAGCTGTTTAAGCGCTTTCACGATATTGCTCCGAATGCCGCGCGTATTCGGAATGGACGAATCCTCCCCACCCAGAGTCCCTGGTAAATACAGCGCCCAGATGCTCTGCAAAATGCCCATAAATCTTACGATCGATTGTGTGCTTGCCGGCCATGGCGTCAATTTGACGACGTTTCTCATCATCTGCTTCCTCCTCTGCATTAGCCCTTCAGGGGACGCCTGAAGGGCTAATGCAGAAGTCTAGGCGTCAATCGCTTAACGATTCGTCAAAGTCAAGCCTGATGACCAGTACTTCGTCCGTCAATTCATTGACAGGCAGATTTCGAATTCTCAGATAAGGTTTCTCTCTCCAGTGCGAGGGAATTAAATCGACACGGGCTTCCAGCTCCTGTCCGTTGTTCAGAAGCACCGCTCTATTAGGCAGAATATCCCAAGGCTTCAGCACGATCGCCGTGGCTTGGATATCCCGGTACAGATGAACGTAGAGCGTGTGTCCTTTTTTCGTCGCCAGTACATGGTCTCTTTCAATCCTGTCTCCGCCGGACGTGACAACGACATCCTTGTGAATCAAAGCTGAGGCGGGGAGCGCCTGTTCGAACGACTCTTTGACTGTATTATACCATTTTCCAATTATTTGCAAAGCCTGAATGCTCTCTTCAGGGAATGAGCCGTCCGCCTTGGGACCGACATTCAGCAAATAATTTCCACCCATCGCCAAAATTTTATCAATGCTCTGCATCAGAAATTTGTGGCTGTAATAATCCTCGTCGCTTTTGTAGGACCAGCTTTCCCTGCCGAGTGACTGGTTGGCCTCCGCCGGCGAGCGGAATTCGTTCCCTTCGGGAAGAATCCGTTCCGGGGTGCTGTAATCACCCTCGCCCGGTCCGCGATTGTTGATCAGAATGCAAACTCGTAATACCGGTCGATATCGGGCTCTTCGCCGGCCCGGGGAGCGAACATCTCGTGATGCCGGTCCATGTTCGGATAATTGGGATGATGCCAATCCGGACAGGAGTAGTAGAGACTGAACGGAAAGTTTCTCCGCTCGCACGCCTCAGCTAGCATTGCGAGTATGTCTTTGCCGAAAACCGGGTGTCCCACAGGCAGAAGCCGTCATGATGCTTGGTTGTAAAGCAGATATATTGCATACCCGCGGCTTCCGCCATATCAATCCAGGCGTCCGGATCGAAGCGGCCAGGATTGAATTGATTGATCAGCAGCTCGTATTCGCTGCGCTTCAACATCCCTTTTCCGCGCCACAAAATCTGTTCGTGCCAAGCAGGGATGGCATATAAGCAGCAAGGATAAAAGGGCTTGCCAAGGCAGCCCTTCATCGCTTGATCGGATCATTACATTTAAATACAAACTTTCCCATAATGTGTTCCCTGTCCAAAATACCGAATTCGCTTCGATGGACTGGTCAAACGGGAATACACGGTCGATGACCGGACGGAGCCCGCTCTGTTCGATTGCCTGGTTCATATTCTCAAACATGCTGCGGCTGCCAACATTAATCGCTTGAAGGCGAGCCTTCTTTAAGAGGGCAGGCACGATATCCAACTCCGCGCGAGCCCCCGAAAGAAGGCCGACGATGCTGATCTGACCACCCACTATCAAGGCAGAGAGCGAGCGGTTCAGTGTAGCGGCTCCGCCAAGATCGAGAATAAGATCGGCTCCCCGATCATGCGTCTGCTCCAGAACGGCCTTGTCCCAATCGGGTGACAGCTTATAATTGATGCCGTAATCCGCTCCAAGTGACTTGGCTCTCTCCAGCTTTTCGTCGCTGCTCGAAGTGATGATCACATTGGCACCATGCAGCTTGGCGAATTGCAACGCGAACAAGGAGACACCGCTTGTGCCTTGAATGACGACTGAATCTCCGGGCTTGACTCTGCCTTCCTCGACGATAGCATGCCACGCCGTCACTCCTGCGCAAGGAAGGGCAGCAGCCTCTTCGTCCGTCAAATGTTCAGGGACACGGACCAAACCTTCCTCCGGCAAAACGGCATATTCTGCAAGAAGCCCTTGCAACGGAGACCCCAATGTGCTGCCCCAGTTCGCCTGTGTCGGTTCATCGGAAATCCAACTTTGGGTAAATATAGCGCTGACCCGGTCTCCCGGTTTGAATTTATTGGAGCGTCCCCCCATGCTTACGACTTCACCGACACCATGGGATAACGGGATAAGCGGCATTTTCAGGTTCGGTTCATACACTCCGTTAATTACACCAATATCACGGGAATTAAGTGAAACCGCACGCAAGCGGATAAGAACTTCACCTGGTCCGGGAACCGGAATTTCACGTTCGACGGATTGTACATGTTCAAGACCGAATCCGCCTTGAATTTCGAATACTTTCATTAATCTATACCTCCATTCAAGAATGTAGACAAATCATAATTTAAAAAACTAAAATAAAGTAAGTAGGCACTTTAAAGTTCGTTAGTATCCCGTAAGTGGAGAAGGAGGCCGTGGAATGAGGGAAAACGTCGAAAGCATCCGTTCCGACCTTTCGGTGAAGGTCTGCGCTAAGGCTCTCGATATAATCGCCAATAAATGGACCGTGCTGGTTGTTTATACATTGGAAGGGGGCAACCTGAGGTACGGGGAAATGAAAAGAAGAATCGACGGTATATCGCAGAAGATGCTGACCCAAACGCTGCGGCTGCTGGAACGAGACGGATTGGTCAGACGTGTCGTCACGTTGTCTGTTCCTCCAGCCGTTGACTATTCGCTTACACCGCTAGGGGTTACGTTAGTGGGCCATCTGCAACCCTTAAAGAAATGGGCAAATACTGTCTTCCCGATTATCGAAAGTGCGAGAGAGAATTATGACCGGAATACTGGTGTGACCACCATAAATTCCGAAGATGACGAAGGTAAAGATTCAAACACGAAATCCGAATCCCCCTTCGTTGTATAGAGCCGCGGGAATTGTCTTCTTGCGCGGCACGCTTGGCATGGGCTGTTTTTGGGGTCCCGATGCCTTGTTCGGACAAATAAGAGGAATTATAAGTATCATAATCCATTTCGACCGTTTCCGTATGATCTCCAAGCTGCCGATAAGTAGGATGAACCTGGGTTCCTCCGGCATAACCAACGCGGGTTGTACATGGCCGATCAGTGAGGAAGAAAAAGGAAACATACTCCATCTTATTAAACAAATCATATGGTGATTGCTTTTCTCCACACTTGGCGGTTCTGACAATGAATCAAGATAATTCTGCTATATCCGAATGGATATTTTAACACCCACCTTTCGGCAAAAAATTACGGTCTAACTGACTTGAGAAATTGAAACAGCGACAGCCGAGAACGAGAAAATATAGTCCTGGACTACCGCTGTTTTATAGAATTTACGTTCTTACGATCGCTTAATGATCTGTCTATCCAGGTCTTACACTATATTTTGAAATAATGTCCTTGCTCCAGATCTGCGAGAAGTCCATGTTGGATAGGCTTCCAGCCGAGCAGCTCCTTCGTTTCATCACTCGATCTTGCTAAGTCAAGCGACGCGACCATGCCTAGAAAACCGTAAATTGCTTGCGCCTCTTCACGTGTGATGCTGACTACCGGCACATCTATGTGACGACCGATGACTCCGGCAATGTCGCGGAATGGAATACCTTCGTCGTCCACGCCATCCAGTCGTGAGCCTGCAGGCGCAGATTCAACAGCAAGGCGGAACAAAACTGCGGCATCCAAGCGATGAATCGCTGGCCAACGGTTGGTTCCGTCTCCAATGTAAGCCGATAGGCCTCTTTCCCGGGCGATCCGGATTAATTGCGGCACGAAGCCTTTATCTCCCTCTCCATGAACGGAAGGTGCAAGCGAGACGATTGATGCTCTCACGCCTTGTTCTATAAACGCAAGTGCTGCATCCTCGGATGCCTTGCCATTTGCATGAGCTGTGATAACAAGTGGTTTACCGGAGCCCGCAAGCCCCTCTCCCATTGCTTCGATGGCACGAAGATCAGCTGCTAGTGATGCGGCGAAATTAAAGAAATCGTGGTTAAAAGCCAGATGAATAACACCGTCTGAAGCGGCTGCATTGCTTCGCATTAAACCCAGGTCCTCTAATACACCGCGAGCCACCTCGGCTCCCAAGCTTTCTAATACATGAGCACCACTCTCTGAACGGGTCAGACCAACCACCTGATGGCCCGCACCGATGAGTTCGCGGACAACTGCTGTACCAATGAAACCTGCTGCACCCGTAACGAATATACGCATAATTGTGTACGCCTCCTTAAGCATTTGACGAAGATATGACTTCAGTCTAAACTATGAAGTGCACTCTAAGGCAAGTATTTGGAGGTATGAAATCATATGAAAATTCAAGAATTAGCCGACTTGATGGGATTAACACCCCACACCATTCGTTTCTATGAGAAAGAAGGCTTGCTTGACAGCAGGCATGTTCAGCGAGAGAAGAATAATTATCGCAACTACTCAGACGAAGCAACTGAGCGGTTAAAGCTGATTAAGAAATTTCAAGGCATCGGCTGCTCGTTAACTGAGCTGAAGACGATTTTGCAGGATCACGATACGAACGCACGTACGAACCAAGAAGTAATAGAATGGATTCTTCAGAAGATCAATGAGATTGAGCGCAAGAAGGACGAATACGATCATATGCTTGTAACGCTGAACTGGATGCTGACATACAGGAAGCTGCTGAATGAAGATCCACAGCAAGCTGAGGCTATGATGGCGGAATTACGTCTTAGAATTAACAGCTAGCCTTATGATCGTGAAAAGCGTCAGCAGAAAACGCAAAGCTCGGATTTTGTACAAATGTTTATAAAAAGGTGATCAACCTTGCTGCCCGCCGGGATTTTTGTCCGTACGTATGTTCCTTATGATAGTTCAGTTCCGACTCATAACCGTATCTCGGCCAACCTCTTTGATACGTTATAGGTTTTGATCCTGTCGGATGTGGGCAACCAATCGATCTCGTAACACAGTCAATTGTAATTGTTCTGTTTCAGCAAAATATTTGAGATGCAAATAAACCAGCTCCGAAAGGATCTGGTTTATTTGATTGGCTATGAGTTAAAGCCCATACTTTTATGATTTGATACTGTCCAATGCGTTTTATCACACCTTGACTCTTGTCCGAAAATCCTTCCGGACTAGATTTTCATTTAAATCATCTTGGTCATATTCCCATCGATGATATAATTGGCACCGGTTATCATGGAGGCCTGTTTCGAAGAAAGGAAAATAGTCAAATTAGCAATATCCTCAGGTTCAGCAAAGCGGCCTAACGTTATACCGGCCATCTCTGGTAGCTTAGTCATGACTTCATCTGGTGTCATGCTTGCCGCGGAAGCGATCGAGCTGGCCATGCCGTTTTCTGCGTTCCACAAAGGAGTTACTACCGGACCAGGTGAAATCGAATTCACTCTGATTTGGCGAGGCCCGAACTCACCAGCAAGCATTTTTGTTAGATTATTTATAGCCGCTTTTGTTGTACCATAGATAGGCAGCATGAGCTCTGGCATTTGAGCGTTGATGGAAGAAATGTTAATCACCGCACCTACATTCTGTTTTAACATATGGGGTAACGCGGCTTGTGTCATTCTTACAATACTAAAGAGATTCAATTGGTATAACTGCTCCCATTCTTCGATCGAGGTTGCCAGAAAACCCTGCCCCCTTCTTTCGTCGATTGCGCCAACATTGTTAACCAAAATGTCTATTCTTCCAAACGCGCTGCCAAGGAGGTCCGATAATTGTTGCGTATCCCGTTCTTCATTGAGATCAATTGCAAAATATTTAACAGCATCCGCATTACTTTCGATTAATTGGGCCAATTCATTTGTAACTGTCCGGGAAATGGCAATAACGTTGGCACCTTCCTCCACAAACTTCTTAACGATAGCGAGTCCAATCCCTTTACTTGCTCCTGTAACAACTGCTACTTGGTTTTTCAAATGCATATCCACAAGCATTTCCTCCTTTTTTTGAATGGATGTTCAAGAAATGGGATAAAAAAGTCAGCCATCCCTTAGTCTAACTGACTTATCAGTGCATGAATGATGGATTCTAGGCTGGTTTTATCCAAATTTGATTTAACTAGAGCCTTTAATCCGACTAAATTGTTGACAAAAAACAACGCCATAGCAATCTCGTTCAGGTCTCGGCGGAATTCGCCGGTTTCTTTGACAATTAACCAGCCTTTTTTGGCCACTGACTCGTCCAGGATCGAGAATAACATTTGATTTAAAAGCCATTGACGTAACCTTCTCAAGATGGCTTAGAATATCTGGGCTTTGTGTGGTTTAACGCGTGATTTCAGGTATAATTGTATTTATCTCCAAAATAATCCTCATGCATTCCGTTAATTGCTGCACGGAAGTTTTCTCATAATCTTGGTTCCAGAAGAGATGCTTCGCATTATCCAAAGCATCGTTATAATCAAACTCTTGATTACGTCCCATATGAGACAACTCCTTCAAATATGACAATATGCTTTTTTGAACTTAAGTCAAGAAATACTCCAACATAGACCGATGATTTCCCGGATCGGCTGTCGTCTATATAACGAAGGCATAAAGGAACACAAACTAATTTGACGAAGAGGTGTTTTGAAAATGGCATTAACGTCCGCATTCACGAGCTTCAACCTGCCTGTAAAAAACGTAGAACAATCGAAAGCGTTCTTCACCGGACTCGGATTCGAGCTCAACCCGCAATTCCCCGAGAATGAGAATTCGGCAGCCATCGTGATCGGCGACAACCTGCAGGTCATGCTGATCATTCAAGCCTTCTTTAATACGCTCACAGAGAAGGAATCTGTCGATACGAGCAAGTATGCGCAGATGACGATCGCATTGGCCTTCGAGAGCCGGGAAAAGGTCGATGAAATCGTGAATACCGCGGTCTCCTTGGGCGGGAAATTACACGCTGAACCTGAAGATCATGGGTCCATGTATCATTGGGGCTTCGTGGATTTGGACGGCCATCTGTGGGCCATTAACTACATGAACATGGATGCAGCACGAGGTTAAGGCTAACGGAGAGTACGCTCGTATTAGGGTGCAAAAAGAAAGACGCCGGGCATCTTCCCCGGCGTCTTCTTTGCGATGATTAGTTTTGTTCGGTATAGGCTTTGAAATTGTTCATGATCGCTTGCCAGCCTGCTTGCTGGAGCTCGACGGGATTGGAGCTTTCCGGGTCGAACGTTTCAATGACCTTCGTCTCATTCCCTTGATCGACGAAAGCAATATCCACCTTTCTTCCGTCTTCCATCGTGTAGCCGATCGCCTCATGCCGATTCACGACATCGTAGACGCCGCCAAAATCAAAGCCCATGCTGCCATCCTTCGCTTCCATCCGTGTCAGAAACTTGCCGCCGGCCCGCAGATCGTTTTCGGCTCTCGGCGCATGCCAGTCCTCGGACGCTTGATTCCACTTCGTGATGTGATCCGGCTCGGTCCAATAGCGCCATACCTTCTCGACAGGGGCTTGAATGACGACTTGCACAGTTACTTTCGTCGGTTGATTCGTTTCCAATTGAATTCGACACCTCTTTCATGATATTCATCGTTTGGCCATTCTTAATGATATAGACGTAAACCAATGACGAAATTCATCGGTCAATTCGCTCAGGCAGCCCAAATCGCGAAAATAATGGTGTATGAATGAAGTTTTGAACGTGCAGGATTTGATTATCTTTGGTTTCGATAACGTGGATGCCCCATGGTACAAGGCCGGAGCCCTCTTTGCCCGGCATATACTGGGCCAACGCCGGATAACCGCCATTCACCGTAATGGGCACAAATCGCGAACCTTCGCAATGCCAGCGAGTAAGCGAATAGAAGGCGGACAAATCCTCCTTGCCGCGGATCCACATCTCGAAGGGCGGCATCGACATGCAGCCTTCCTCGTGGAACAGCGCGACGAGCGCAGCAATATCGAATTTCTCAAAGGCCTCCACATACCGGGACAGCAGCTGCTGCTCCGGTTGAACGTCCATGCTGCTGAGCTCATCCGAGCGAAGCTGCGCCCGGTCCATCGTCTCTCGGGCTCTTTGCAAGGCGCTGTTTACCGCTGCCGGCGACATCGCCAACGTTTCCGCGATCTGCTTGGAGGACCATTCAAATACATCCTTCAAAATGAGTACCGCGCGCTGCCGCGGAGGCAAGGTCTGCAGGAGAGCGATGAAGCACAGTTGAAGGGTATCTCTGCGGACGAGCCGGTCCTCCGGATTGCCCCCAAAGTCGGGAGACGGCCAGATCCAGGCAGAGTCCGGCAGCGTATCGCGCGGCTCGACGATGGCGACTGCCGGATCGAACAGATCAACGGGAAGCGCGCGGCGTTTGGATTGTCTCAACTTGTCCAAGCACAGGTTGGAGGCAATCCGATAGACCCAAGTTTTGAACGAGGATTCCTGTCTGAACGTGCTCCAGCTCTGCCAGACCCGAATACTCGTCTCCTGAACGGCATCATCCGCATCATCTATAGAGCCTAGCATTCGGTAACAGAACGAGGTTAAGCCCGGCTTCAAGCTTGCAAATAAAGATTCGTCAAATGCGGTCTCGTTCATCGCGGCCTCCCTTAACGATCTCCCCGAAGGGCGGTACCTTCATTATATGCAATGAAGCGGACAGCCTCAATAGAATAAATAGGCAGGATTATGGGATCACGAAAAATGGAGCAGCTGCGCCGCGGCAGATTGCTCCATTATCTCCATCCGTCCATTCATGTCTCTGACTTAAAAGTCTTGCCCAACCCTTGATCCAAGCCAAAGTAGTGGCGAAAGCTATAAATCAGCGGGTTCCACGCGACAGGATTGACATGCTGCTCGCTCAGCACAATCGCTTCGTGAGCGTGGACTTTATGCACCTCTACCTCGATGATGGCAAATCCCTCCGACTTGTGGAGGTTGACAACTTTGGCCTCGATTTGCAAAGGGCATTCTTCCACTCGATGCGGTTGCACGACATCCGAAGAAAGCGGTGTGAAACCACTGGCTGAAAATTTATCGTGTTCAAAACGGTACTGTTCCCGTTTGTAGTCTGGCACCGGATTGGCACCGGTTAACCTGGCCAATTTTTCTACGTGCCCCCAGTCCGACGCATCCGGCAGGTTGACAACGCATTCCCCGCACCGAAGCAGATTGGCTAATCCCTTCCCGCCCCCGCCAAGCCCGAGAACAATGCGATTCCCTAGCGCCCAGGCAGATGACATCGGTGTGAGGTTTGTCGTCCCATCCTCATTCAAGGTTGAGAGCAATACGACCGGAGTGCCAAAGTACAGTATTTTTGGCTGAATGACCCGTATTGCCGATTTCGTTTGTTTATTCATTTCAATCACCTCAACTAGCATTATAGCCGGACAAATATTCGACCATCATCGAATAATGAAAGCAATGCATTGTTGAAGTGTTTCGTATCAAAGTTTTAGGCCAAACTCGTCAGCCAAGCCATACAGACCTTCGGCCGTTACGCGTACCGCACGCCCGCCGGGAATACGCGCAATCCACCCGAGTTCAAACAATCGGTTGGTAATTGCGGCACCCAGACCGCCGGCGAGATGGTGCCGCCTCTCGCTCCAATCCAGACATTGCCTGGCAAAATGGCGCTTTCCTTTTTGAACGGCATCTACATCGATGCCGAAGTGTTTAAAACGGTCATAGCCCTGATTGCTCACGACAAAGTCTCGACCGGATTGTTCGATCATTCCCAATGCAAGCAGCCGATCTGTCAGCCCCACGCCTACTTTTCCCGCGATGTGGTCGTAGCAAGTGCGGGCATACCGCAATACTTTTGTCCGGTCGTATTCCTTGAGTGACCGAATCGGCTTTTGCGTTGCAATGGCATTCAGCGCTTCAAGCGCGTATACTACTTCGGGCCCGGCCAACCGATAATAGCGGTGTCGCCCACTCATTTCCTTGATGAGCAAGGCCCCCTCGATCAATTTTGCCAGATGCGAACTTGCCGTTTGTGGCGTAATACGCGCGGCACGCGCAAGTTCGCTGGCCGGAAGAGCTTTGCCGCCTAACAATTCCAGCAGCATCGTAACGCGCGAAGGGTCGCCGACCAGCGCCGCTACTTCTACGATATTCGGTATTGCTGCCATCTTGTCCCCTCCCATTAACATGTGTCATCTGTTGATATCGTACCACAATTATATTTCGATGGCGGCCGAAGTCATGGATATATAAACCGGTTATCTACAAAGAGCAGGAGTTGCATCTTCCCTGCCGGTTAAAGCCGTAGAGACGTCAAAACGGAGAGTCCGAGTGCCAGCCAGCATCCGAATGCCGGTTAACTAGAAGCCGGGTCAAAATACGCTCGGCTGATCGAAAGCCGACTTAAGGTTGAAATAATAAAGAAGTGACTGATCGAGTACTCGCGAACCCCGTTCAGTCACTTTATTTTATGGGTGCAGCGGTCAAGTCGTTATGTCCGGCTGCATAGGCGTTTGTTTGATACGATGGATCCGTTCCGACAAAAGCGCGATAAACGCCGATGCGGCCTTCCCCAAATACCGGTCCTTCAAATAGATGACCCCTACTTCCCTGCGCAAGGCGGGGTGCAGAAGCGGGATCGCTTTCAAATCGGGATGCGGATACAGCTCCAGTAACGTCTTCGAAAGAATCGATAAACCGGCGCCTGACCGGACCAGCATCAGCAGCGATTCGATGGTTGTCGTCTCAATTTTCGGCTTCAATCCAATGCCAAGCGCAGAACAGGCCCAATCGATCGTCTGACGGCAGCGGTGCGTGTAAGGGAACAGAATAACGGGTTCCTTCTGAATATCCTTAAACTCGAACGATTCGCGACCGGCAAGCGGATGATCCGATTTTATCACGACATAGAAATCTTCTTCGTACAGCGGCACCTTTGTGAACCGTTCATCCTCCAGCGGCAGGATTGTCACCGCGAAATCGAGGTCGTTCCGGAGGAGAGGCTCCACGACATCCTCCGCGCCATGCAGCTTGATTTGGATATCGGGATATTGCTGGTTAAAGCCGATCAGCACGCCGGACACGAGCTCGTTAATTTCGCCGATCAGCGCTCCGATCGCCAGCATGCCGCGCTTCATCTGCTGCAGCTCGAAAATCTCTTCGCGCGCTCCGGCCAGCGAACCGAAAATTTCCTTGGAATGCTTGTACAGGATGGAGCCGGCCTCTGTGACCGTGATTTTCTTTTTGCCGATGCGGTTAAACAGCGGGATGCCCAGCTCGTCTTCGAGCAGCTTGATTTGGTAGCTGAGAGTTGGCTGCGTGATGCCCAGTTTCTCGGATGCCCGGGTAAAATGCAGCTCTTCGCATACCGCGTTAAAGCACTCCAGCTGTTTGAATTCCATGGAACCCCCTCCTTGGCGGCACGGCTTTCGTCAGATCCTGCCCAGGCTGTTCCAGCCGTGCGGTCATGCGCTTTCATCCCCCGAGCTTCGCCCCGTATCTCCGGTCTGCAAGAACCGCCCCGATATTCACATTCCGTCATGAATCCAATTATAGTGCAATAACCTACACAGGGGACAAAACCTGTATAGGTTTACGAATTATTTTTTCGACCATCGAGAAACGTTATTCAATTACAATCGAATCTCTGCGATGAATGCACCCAGCGCGGATGACTTTGGCATAGACGCCGACGGCTCCTTTATTGTGCTTCACAGCCGCCTTCAGGACCAAAGGATCGTTTGGCAGGTCTCCCTGAGCCAAAGTGGTCATAATGCATCGGACACAGGGCTGCGTCACTTCGAGCACGACATCGCCGCCGATTCGAATCCGTTTGCCTACCCAGTCGTTTTCGACAAAACCTTCTTCACCCGGTACATCGATAACGATATTCGTCCTGAAGCGCCTGGCCTCGATCCGGCTTTCCGGAATAAGGGACTTCATTTTGTTAAGGCTTGCCGTCGTTAATACGTGCACGATATCGATATCGTAAAAGGTGCCTTTCGGAGAGCTGCGCGTAAAGACGGACTTCCGGTTATCCAGTCCTTCGATGTCCGGTATATAGCCCTCAAACTGAACCTCGCCGGCTTCCGTGGATATGGCGGTCACTTTGACCGGCCTGGCCAGTTTGTCCGTCAGCCTTTCGTCCAGATCGTCGTCCGTCGTCAAGCCCCAGCTGCCGTCGGGAAACGTGATTCGAACTGCGGGCAGTTTCGCCGGATCTTGAGGCGGCTCGACGTAAGCGGCGCGATAATCGAACATGTTCGGCCATTTGATCGGATTCTTGGCATTCGCGAGCTTGCCGGTCAAAGTATCAATTAGCGCAAACTTTCGGTCCCCTGCCAGTCCTTTTTCCGTAATATCGGTTGCATTCAACTCCTCACCAATCATTGATTTGACGGGATATCTCCATAACGAGACGACATAAGGCTTACTCATTGCAGCATCTCCTTTACCTGCAACGTATATCGTTGACTGTAACCACTTTATTAATATTTATGGAATAGATCAATACTCAATTTTAAATCAAAATAATAGATGGAATGAATCGAAACTTCGCCGAACAAAAAAGTGCTCAACACCAGCTATTCAAAGCCAACGTTAAACACTTGTCACTCGGTCGGTTCTAGGTTTTTCAGTTTGCACCCCGTTTTTTCCGTCTTATCATCTCTAACGGTTGAAATTCGGTTAACTCCAGTTGCTCTCCATCTCCTGAATGCGCCTTGCCTGTTCTTCGGGCGTCAGATCCTCGATATGCGTCGCGACCCACCAAATGTTGCCGAACGGGTCGAGCACCCCTCCGTATCGTTCCCCGGCATGACTCATAACTTCTGTCATATCCTTTCCCCCGCTGCCAAACGGTTCCGTCCTCTTTAAGACCGAGACTATCGCTATCACCTGCTGCAACCATCGTTACGCCGGATTCGAACTCCCTTCTAGCGACGCGGAACCGGCCTCCGTGGATCGTTGTCTCACCCATCTTCACTTCCCTCATTTTTCCTTAAATCTACCAAAGGACCAAAATTTATAAAATTACCCTTTGTACGATTAAATAAAACTAATTGTTACTGGGTAGAATAAAATATATAATTTACCATTTTATTTATTTCGATTGAACTGATCGTTAAAGCAGCATACCCTTTTTACCATCCGGTTTGTCTTAACACTTTATCGATTCCCTGAACATTCCTTTCCAAGCATCGTTATAATCCAGCAAGGTTATCAACGAAAAAAAGGGCTCGAAACAGTTGTGTAAGCATCGGAACGCATTTGTATAGAAGTTCTTGTCTTCAGTTCACGACAAGAACTTCTATACAAAATAAAAGAGCCGCAGTTTATGCGACTGGCGGATGCACGAACGAAAGCGCAATGATGCAGTATGGGCAAGGGAACTGCCCTGAACAATGGCTGAACACTGCCGCTGCCGCAAAACTCTTACGTGATCCCAATAGCCGGTTTGCTGTTCATGGCTCAGTCGTGATAAGATGGCGGCAAAGTATAAGGGTTAGCGGAGGTGACTTTGATGTTTGACAATAATATAAGCACAGTGACGCTTGGCATGGGCTGTTTTTGGGGTCCCGACGCCTTGTTCGGTCAATTAAGAGGAATTATAAGAACTCGCGTTGGCTATGCCGGAGGAACCCTAATCGATCCTACTTATCGGCAGCTTGGAGATCATACGGAAACGGTTGAAATGGATTATGATACCCGGACCCTTTCATTGGAGAACGTTCTGGATGTATTTTGGAGCAACCATAATCCTGTTAATATCAGCGGGTATAAAGGCCGTCAGTATCAATCCCTGGTTTTGTATCGTGACCAAACTCAGCTAAACGTGATCCAGAATGTCATGAAAATACGGGAAGAACAAGGTAAAGGAATGCCTTGTACTGAAATTGCTCCATTTAACCGTTTTTATCCTGCTGAGGATCGACATCAGAAATATTATTTGAAACGCTATCCTAATGCGATTGACATACTGAGCAGCCTTTTTCCAACCCCTCAAGAACTGACGGATGCAACCTTGGCAGCAAGGCTAAACGGTTTGGCGAAAGGGTATACCAATCTACATACCATCCTAGACGAAATCAGTTCATGGCCGATTAGCGAGGAAGAAAAAGGAAACATGCTCGATCTTATTAAACGAATCAAATGGTGATTGCTTTCACTACATTTGGCGGTTCTGACAACGGCTCAAGATAATTCTGATGTATCCGACACGGAAGTTTCAACACGGTGAATAAATTAGTTGAAGCCGGGAACTTTTTAACGGTTTTTAGCCGGGTACGGGAAATCTGCGAAAAGGCGCATACAAATGGGACGGTGAAACGATGCGCCCTTAACGCAAGCGAAGCTGCAGCGGAACAATCCCTGCAGCTTCGAACGGGGATTTATTAGCGCTCATTCGTCTCGTGAGGTACTGCGTCGCAGGTTTCGACGTAAAACGTTAGCAGGCGGTGCTTCAGCGCCTTCAATACATCCTCCAGCTCGGGATCGTCGATTCGATTGGACGTCTCTCCGGGATCATCCATCAAGTCGTACAGTTCGTCCATTTCGTACAAACGGTAAACGTACTTGTACCGGTCCGTGCGGACCATCACCGCTTTCGTATGCTCGGGACCGTCTCCCCATTGATATTTCAAACGCGGATAGTAGAGAAAATCCGGTGACTGCGGGCCTTCCATTTCCTTACACTGGTTCTCCTCCCTCAGCCTCCCTCCTTCGCAGAACACAGCATCGCGGTGCACCCCAGTTTCACCCGCGATGAGCGGAAGCAGGGAACGCCCGTAATGGGAATGCTTCGGGGCGATGCCGGTCAGTTCCTCAACCGTTGCCGGAAAATCGACTAGCTCCACCAGCGCATCGCGGATACCGGGCTTGGTTGCTGACCAGGCAGGAGGCTTGACGATGAAGGGCACCCGGGTCAGGCAATCCTCAAACGTATTTTGCGTTTTCTCGACCAGCCCGTAATCGCCGGTGAAATCGCCGTGATCGGAGAAGAAGAATATCGCCGTATCTTCGTATATCCCTTTTTCCCGTAGAGCCTCAACGACCAATCCGAATTGACGATCGACTCTGGCGCACATGCCGTAGTAGGTCGCACGCAGTTCCGTCCAGCGTTCTTCCGTCCAGCCCTGAAGTCCTTGGCTTTTGCTTATACCCTTCAGCAAGCTGGGCTTGCGGCTCCAATCGGCTGGCGCAGGAATGCGGAGCGGCAGCTTGCCACGGTCGATCAAGCCGAAGAAGGGCTCCTCGACCCCATAAGGGGGATGTGGGTATCCGAGCGGCAAATAAATGCACAGCGGCTGATCCTCCGGAGCGTTGTGGATCTGTTCCACCGCACCGAGAACGTTGGCCCAGTCCGAATCGTAATAGGGCTCTTCATCATGCTCGTTCCCGATTTTGCCGGCGAAGAAGGAAAAGTAATTGTCCCCGCCTGGCAAACCGCGCCAATCGTCGGAAGTATGCAAATTGGTGCGCGGGTCAGGCTTCCGTTCCGGAATATATTTGACATCACAATAGTCCTCAAAGCCGTTTTCGGCTGGGACTAGGTCGTTTTTGCCGCCCCACCAGACGAAATAGCCGTTTTCTTTCAGTGTTTTCAGCAGAACCGGTTCGTCTGGCCGCATCATGTGAAACATCGTACGGTGACCTCGAACGTGCGGATACCACCCGCTCATGAACGAACACCGGCTTGGCGTACAAACCGGGTTTTGGCAGAATGCGCGGCTGAAGGATACGGCATCCGTTTCCACGATTCGGTCCAAATTCGGAGTTACGGCCGCTTTGTTGCCAAGATGGCCCATAACGTCTCCGCGCCATTGATCGGGGTTGAATAACACGATATGTGGTTTGCGACTCACAATCAATCAGCCTCCCTGGAAAGGAATGACGGTCAATATCGTTTGGCAGGCCAGGCAGGTCCGTCAATTAGCCTTTTACGGAGCCCGAGATGCCCTCGATAAAGAACCGTTGAAAAACAACGAATACCAGCAAAACCGGAAGGAGTGAAATGGTTGCGGCGGCCGCCATACCGGAATAATCAATAGAAAACTCTCCAGTAAAAGAAAACATGCCGACGGCCAATGTCCGCAGTTCCGGTGGCACCCGACGATTCGGCCAGGATGACGCCGGTTCGTGTGTTAAGAAGCCCCAGATGCTTAATTATTTGAAAAACCGGAATGATCGTATAGCCTTTCGGGATGAACATGGTTGCAAAAGCCAACGTAAGGACTTACCTGGAAAATTCACGCGGCGAAGCGCGTAGCCGGTTAATCCGCTGAGCACGACCACCAATACTACCGAGATAGTAATAACGACAGAATTCAGGAAATATACCGAGAAATGGGCACCGTGCCACGCACGGGCGATATTTTCCCACTGCGGCTGTTTCAGCAGAAGGCTAAACCGGCAGTGACGAATTCCAAATTGGTCTTCAAAGCAGAAGAAATATCCAAATAAACGGATATATCCAAATAAAGCCTATAATGATCAGCATAATATGAATCGTAATATTAGTCCATTAGCGTTTTTTATGAATGGGCCGCCCCGTCTTCCGTCAAACCGTTTAATTTCCCTCCAGACTGCCCGCTTTTCCGTGCAAGCCTTGCCAGCCCACCGATCATTAGTGTCAGCATGAAAATGGTCAATCCGAATAGGATGCCTGCCGCGGAGGCGTATCCTATCTGCGGGAAAAGAATGCGTACCGGAAAATGTAAAGATCCGCCGTCTTTGTTGCGTGCAACGGCCCGCCGCCAGTCAGAATCTTCACCAAATCAAACACGTTCATGCTGTTGACGATGGTCAGCAGCAGAATGACGACCGCGTAAGGCGCGAGCAACGGCAGCGTAATATACTGAAGCACTGCCCAACTACTTGCCCCGTCCACTTTGGCGGTTTCGTATACATCCGTAGGCAGCGATTGCAGCCCGGCCAGCCAGTAGACCATCATCATGCCGAAAAACTTCCAGGAACCGACGAAATTCAACACGACCATCGCCGTAAAAGGCTTGCCGAGCAAGGGGATCGGGCTGCGGATGAGACCGAAATCATCAGCGCCGTACTCATGGCTTTGTTTGCACGATCATGGTACTCTTTTCTGCCGCAAATCAGCAATCGGCCATTCGTATCCCGATATGTCAAAAGGAACAACAACGTTACATCGTGCTCCGGCTAGCCGCATAAACAAGCCGCTTCAGCAAGTAACTCTTCTGGAGAGTGGGGGTTCGTCAACGAGGCGGCGGTAGAGGGAAACTACAGGTGGAATGGATCAATGCGCGAAATCCCGCGAGCAAGCCATCGACCGCCCTTGCTCTTCACTCAATAAGCCAAAACCAAGAATATCAGGGTCATTCGACCATAAATGGTTATGCATGTAATAACGCTTTGCTATCGCCGGCACGTTGCTTTCCAATTCTTTCGTATATTGCCGCCAGTTAAGACGGTCGAAATCCCATTCGATTCGCCAGCTGTCGGCCTACAGCGTTCATCGGACCGCAGTCAAGCAGGTGACAATCGTTTCCGATGGCGTCTCGAACCGCTTGCAGACCCGCTCGATAAGCCCCCGCGCGACCCTTTGTATTGTCATGAAACTCTTCAATCTCAAGGATACTGCTGTACGAAAAGTCAATCTTGACCATTTCATAGCCCCACTCGTGTCGAATGCGACGCATCACGCCTTTCATCCATTCAAGCGCTTCCGGATGAGTCGGATCGAGCGAGTACCCGCTGCCTACTTTTTTCTGTATCCCGTTCACATCTTTGCCGCACCAGTCCGGATGCGTTCTGGCGACTTCGGAATCCACGGCCAAGCTGTACGGCGCAACCCATAATCCCGGCTTCAAGCCCAATTTGCGGATCTCATCCGCCAGCCATTTCATTCCATGCGGGAAGCGCTCGTTAGCCTCCCAGTCTCCATGCCTTCGCTGGTATCCGTCGTCAATCTGAACAACTGTTAAACCATAGTCTTTCAGATGATCCGCAATGAATCGGGCATTGCGCAGAATCTCTTCTTCAGATGTATTAAGAAAGGTGTAATACCAGGAACACCAGCCCATTAAAGGAGCCTTAGGCTTCACCTGATACTGCGTTTGAATGCGCTTCGCATACTCGATGAGTGCTTCATGGGCGGAATTCTCCCACACCAACGCGAACCAATCCGAGCTCAGCTCAGCGCCTGTTGGCAGCATGCATTTCATGGCATAATGCGAACGCGAAGTGAGACCGAGTCCGAACTTTCCATGCTGCGGCTGAACGCGCCAGTCGCTTTCAACGATGACCTCTCCCTCAGATGCATCAAAGCTTACATAACCTGCTACGAAAGCCTTTCCTGTAGCTCTGCTTACTGCCGCGACATTCCATCGGCTTTGGATGCTGCGTCCGATCATAATCGGTTCGACACGCCCCGGATCCATAAACATATATCCGTTCGTCAGCAGCCAGATCCTCCAGCTGTCATCCTGAGGAATATAGATCGCCCCGCGCTCCTGCGAGCTTGCTGTGCAAGGTTGAAGATCGATAATCGCGAGCGGTTCCGATCCTTGGTTGGACGCCGTCGCCTCGAAGAAAATCCCTAACAGCTCGTCATACATTTTCACTTTGACCGTTAACGTACATTGCTTCGCCGAATCTATGCACGTCAGTGTCACCAGCCGGCCGCGCCCGTTTTCATCGGAGAGCTCCTCGTCCCTGACGCTGCGGATGAGACTGCTGTCTGAAGTAGACAGCTCCCCGCCCTTCCACTTCACCTTGCTGACGGCATTGAGCAGAAGCGGTGAACCATCCTTCAACCAAGCGCTAAAGGTTCCCTTTGCAGGGTTAATATTTAATGTGATTAAATTTGTCATTACGACGCCATTATCCACCGTATATCCTCCTCATCCATTCCGATCAATTAAAACCAATCCATTTCGTCAAGCTGTTCATGGTTATCGAACTTATTGGACTTCACGAATTGCAAATAGGCCTGCCGGATATGCTCCCGCATCACCTTCTCAGCGTAATCCGGGTCCCCCTTCTTCAACGCCACCACAAGCGGCCAATGCTGCTCGACTTCTTGCTCCTTCGTGTAGTTGAAGCTCAAGATCCGATTGGCTAACGCAATCTTGAAAGAGATCGATTCATGCATGATTAGCAGCTGTGAATGATTGGCCAGCTTGTAAATAAACTCATGAATGTACTCGGCATCTGGGGAAAGCGTTTTCACATTGTTGTCGAATACCTTCTCTTTCATTTTCCCAAAGAAACGTTCTAATTCGCTGATGTCCGCAGCATCAGCTCTTAGGGTAGCCAAGCGAATAGCCAGCCCTTCTATAACGGCGCGAATCGAGTAAATTTCAAAAATATCTCTGGCAGTCAAATTGCGTACCACAGCGCCTTTATTCGGAAGAATCGTAATGATCCCTTCGCCGGCTAAGCGATTGATCGCTTCCCGCACTGGTGTCTGGCTGATTCCCAGCTCCTTGGCCAGCTTGGTTTCAACAATGCGATCTCCCGGGCTCCATATGCCGTTCAAAATCGATAGTTTCATGTAGTGTACGATCTCTTTGCTTAAACTTTGCTTTTCTTTAAACAACGGTCGTTCCATTAGAAATACCACCACTCCATTCACCGATCTAATATTATATATAATCGATTATATAATCTACTGTCAACCTTCTTTGGTAATAAAAAAAGGCACCTGATATGCACGTGCGATAGAGTAATACCCGCCTTCTACCATGAAGGAAATGACCGGCGCATTCTTTTTCTCGCGTAGCCAAGGGTGAAAACCTGCGAATTCATGAGTCTGAGTGAGGAAACGGAATGATATCGAGGGATCTCAAAAAACAATAAATCCATCCTTGGGTTACTAAAAAAAACGGCTCCTGGAGAAAAGAATAGGCCGTGGATATCACCACGGCCCGTTCTTCTTATCTTCCATACCTGTTTATATATGTTTAGTGATCGTCACCGTCCGGGTCTTCAATCCGTTTTGTTTCGGTGAAGCTTTTCGATTTCTCGGTCAAGGTAATCGCCCCGGCTGATCTCGGCCGCTTCCAGTCTTGCTTCGGCCAGCACGGCTTCATTTTTTTGACGCTCGAATTCCGCATTCAATTGCTGTCCGGAAATGACTTTATTGACTTCCCATTCCGCCGCCGCGCCGGCCTGTCTCATCAGCAGCAGATCGCGCTTCGCGCCGGCTTCCTCGACGATGGTTTTGAACCGCATATACCGCTCCTTGGTGGCCATGACGCTTGCCTCAAGCTGGCTGACATCCTTCAGCATGGAGGCCAGAAGGTTTTTATTCACCAGCTCCCGTTCCAGAAAAAGCCGTGCCGTCTCCGCATCCTGACGCTGCGCCGCATGCTCAGCCTGCTGACGGCAGGACGCGGCCTGCTTCTCGACACTTCGCAGCCGCTCCTTGGCCGATACCAGGCCTGATTCTGCACGGCTCATGGCAACGGCGAATTCCCGCAGACGTTCGTTGGCGGATTCCATATACGTTTCAAACGATTCCTCGCTTGAACCGGACTGAAACAATCTCTTTAAACGCCCGAAAACTCCCATTCTGGCCTAATCCTCGCAGTACTGCCGCGAATCCGCCGTTTGGAAGGAAGCTCTCGTAATGAATTGTCCCGGCGCGCCGTCGTCCCCGTATTCGAACACCATGACGTGACCTCTCGGAATGAGTTTTCCCAGTACTCTTACGGACTCCGCGCGGACACGATAGACGGATGGGAACGGACAGCAGTACCAGTAGGCGGTTTCTTCGATATCGCCCTTCTTCAGCAGCTCCTCGACCGTCGATTCATATTCGCGTTCGACCGGCGTCTCATTGAACAGCTCCCAGTGCTCCTCCAGGTCGTGCACGGCCTGCTCCCATTCACCGGCCTGCTTGATATCACGGATCGCCAGGTGAGAGGTCACCTTCCAAATATCGCTGGAATCCAGCTTGCACTTCCGCGCCTGCGGCCGTGCTTCAAAATCCGTTCCCGATCGGACTCCCTTGAGCAAATCCGGAGCCTTAAGCCCCTGCGCCACCAGAATATAGCTCGTTAGCGCCATCCAATACTGCTTCTCGGCGTCTTCATGGCTTTCCGCGGATACGCGCCGTCCATTCGTGATGGTGCCTACGATGGAATCGCCCGATTGTTTCCGAGTTCTAGCTTCTTCGTAAAGCAAAATGGCATCCCTGAACCTTTCCTTCTCCGCACGGGCCGTTTCCACCTCCATGGATAGAAGCTCCTCCATGCCGGCAGCGGCCCGGCGGAGTCCTGACAGATGTGCCACCGGACAAGGCTCCGGGCCATCGACCTGATTGCCTAGCCGAATCGGCAGCGTAAGCCGCGTCGAGTTCGGAAAGGAAGCCTCCTGTCTGGCCCCAATCATAATATCGGGAATCATCCCGTACCAGACGTCAGCCTGATCGTGCGACACGATGGGGACGGGCTTCGGCTTATCCTCCGAAAAGGCGTCGCCGAGCATCGCATCCGCCATCGTCTGAACGCTTCTGGCCGCCTGCACCAGCGCAAGTGCGCGCGGGGAGTCGTTTTCTGCAAGCTCCACATGGAGTGAATAGACCTGCTCGCCCAATCTTTTGAAGCTCTCCAAATGCTCAATCGGACAATATTTTTCCCCAGTCAAGCTTTCCCGGATTCTGTCGAACAACCCCATGGGTTATTCCTCCTCCAATTCTTAGTGTAATGAATGGTACGCATTAAGAATCTGAATGTTTCGCGATATCCAAAAAAATCCTATCCATGACAGCAGCGATCAAGTTCGGTAGCTCAATAAGACCACCGGACCTCCAGGCGGTTAATCCCCCTTCACGTACACTCTCTCCCGCTCCACCGCATTTTTCAAATCATGCCCGGTCGGATTCTGGAACACCCGGAGTCCGAACTCCGGTGCGACGGCGAGGATATGGTCGAAAATGTCCGACTGCGCCTCTTCGTACACGACCCAGGCGGTTGAGTTCGTGAAGGCGTAGATTTCCAAAGGCAACCCGGTTTCCCCGGGGGCCAGCTGTCTGACGATCTTCGTCATGCCTTGATGGATATTCGGGTGATGCTCGATATACCGCTCAACATACGCTCTGAAGACGCCGATATTCGTCAGCGCTCTTCCGTTCACGCGAACGGACCGGTCGATTCCGTTCTCTTCGTTGTACCGCTCGATTTCGTTTTCTTTTCCGGCGATATAGTCGGTCAGCAAATGAATTTTTTTGAATTTTTCGATCATGTCAGGACTGCAGAACATGATGCTGCTCATGTCGATGAAGACCGAGCGCTTGATACGCCGGCCGCCCGAAGCCTGCATGCCCCGCCAGTTTTTGAAGGAATCGGAGACCAGTGCGTACGTCGGGATGGTCGTAATCGTTTTATCCCAATTCTGCACTTTGACCGTATTCAAGGAAATATCGGTAATGTCGCCGTCCGCACCATACTTCGGCATCTCAATCCAGTCGCCGACGCGCACCATGTCGTTGGAAGTCAGCTGTACGCCCGCCACCAGGCCCAGGATGGAATCTTTGAAAATGAGCATCATGACCGCCGACAATGCGCCGATCCCGCTGAGCAGAATGAGGGGACTTTCGCCAATCAGATTGGAGATGACCAGTATGCCGCCGATAATGAAAATAAAAATTTTGACGACCTGAATATAGCCTCGAATCGGTCTCGCCTTGGATACCTCGAAGGTAACGTAAATGTCGTTCAAAGCGTTCAGGAAAGCGTTCAACACGAAAATCATGACGACAATCATATAGACGGCGATGCCTTTTACGATCAAATGCTGATACGCGGGAAACATGTAGGAAAAGGAGTAGATGAGAATGGCTGGAACCATATGGGCAAGCTTCTGAAAAACCTTCCGTTCCAGCAAATAATTATCCCACGTTATCCGGTTGTTTCGAATATAATGGGCCAATACTTTCTGCACGGTCCACTTGGTGATAAAATACGCTGCGACGCTCAGCGCGGCGATTCCGGCAACCATGATCGCGTTGGACAGATAGACCGCCATACCGGCCCGGACTCCAAGATCCTCCAGTAAAGCTTTAAGAAATTCCATATTCGCCCCCTTAAAAAGAAAGACCCACTTGGCGCGCATGAGTTCAATGCGCAGTGGGAGATGTTATGTCATATGTTACCGGATGCGGCCCTCCCCCGTCAACGTTTTCGGGAGGATGGACACAGCCCGGGAGCGTCCTGCTGATGCATGGCGAAAACCAGCGGATACGCAGCATTCATATCGTCAGGAACCCGGATAAGCGAAGCTATTTTACAACGTGACCGCCGTCGTCTATCGTCTGGATTGAAATTCCAGTTTTTTTGCTTTTTCCTTGATATAATCTGCCGTCCGGAGCGCTAGCGCCATTACGGTATTCGTCGGATTTCCTCCCCCGGAGGTCACGAACAGGCTTGCATCGCAAATAAACAGATTGTCGATATCGTGCGACTGCCCGTACGAGTTGACCACGGAGGAACGAGGATTGCCGCCCATTCGGCATCCTCCCATCAAATGCGCCGTATCGGGGACGACGAATTCCGTTTTGCCGCCTTCGGCCTCCAGAATGGAGCTCATCGTGCGCACGGCGTGATCGATCAGCATCTTGTCGTTATCCCCGTAGCTGAACGTGACTTTCGCGCGCGGCATCCCGTACTCGTCCTTTTCATCGGCCAAAGTAACCCGGTTGCGTTCGTCGGGCAGCACTTCGCCGACCAACGTGATTCGTCCGTAATAATTGTAATTCAGCAGGGCTTCCCGCAGTCGTTCGCCCCAGATCGGTCCTCCCTGCGCTTTGGCAACGCCGCTCGCAAAACTAACCGGCCTGACGCCGTGTGAATGAAGCGTGTACCCCCGGGCGAATCCGCGATTCGGGTCGGTCCGGTAAAAATCCTGTGTCGTCGCGAGTACCGGCGTTCCTTTGTACAACCTGATTTCGTAATCAAACTTGGCATAGACGTCGTGGCTGCTGTGCACCATAATGGCCTTCCCGACCATGCCGCTGCTGTTGGCCAGCCCGTCCGGAAAATCCGCGGTGGCGGAGTTCAGCAAGAGGCGCGGCGTCTCCACGACGAAAGCGCTGAGAATGACCAGCCTCGCCTTCTGCTCGTAGCTTTTGCCGTCATGAACGAACGCAACTCCCCGGGCCCTCCCGTCCTTCCCCATCAGCACCCGCGTGACCATGCAATCCGCCAGAACTTCGGCACCGGCCTTGATCGCCTTCGGTATATGTACGATTAACGTGCTGAATTTGGCGTCGGGCATGCAGCCTTGGTTGCAAAAGCCGCGGTTGATGCACGGCGGACGGCCTTCGAACGGCGCGGATAAAATGGCGAGCGGCGCCACGGAGGAGCGTATGCCAAGCTTTTCGCAGCCGTTCATGAACATATAAGCGTTCGGACTGAGCGGTTCCCGTTCCGGATAAGGATACGGGCCATGGTAATTTCCCCAGGGAAATTGCTTGGGGCCGGATACGGCGATTTCCTTCTCGTTGCGCGAATAATAGGGCTCAAGATCCTCATAGCCGATCGGCCAATCCTCGCCAACGCCGTCCCACGATTTCGCTTTAAAATCGGCATCGTGAAACCGGAGGAAAACGCCGGTGAAATGCGTCGTCCCGCCCCCGATCCCGCGGCCGGAGTTGTTGTGCCCCATCGTTAACGGGTCGCTGCCGTCGACGATGCGGGTATCCTGCCAGCCCAGCGACTTCATGGCCAGCTCATCGCTGGCAAAGTCCTTCTGCGGGTCGCGGAAAGGTCCGGCATCCAGCACTACGACGCTCATCCCGGCTTCGCTCAGCTCTTTGGCCAATACGCCGCCGGCGGCGCCTGCCCCGACGATGACGACATCGACTTCTTCGTTTCCGTAAGTACGGTTCATAGCTCCTTCTTCGCCTCCCACGGATCCAGTTGACCGAGCTGTACACGCACATAGCCGCGCGGATAAGCGGGTCCCGCGTAACCGATCTCCGACCATACCTGCGGGTGAGAGCAGTACGATTCAACGGCCAAGCCAAGCACCTTCTGAAAAAACGGCTGCTGCGGCGCGTTTATCCAATCCGACGCCGGCTCCGCTTTCCCCTGGCTTACGGCCTGCAGAAGCTGCTTCTGCGCCTCGTTCTCCAATTCGAGAAACGAAGCGGCGAAGCTTCGCCTTGCGTATTGCTCAAGAGCTTGAAGTCCCTGTCGGATCAAATCCTTTCCCGGCGGGACCCCCTGCTTGCGCTGGCTTTCACCGGGTGAGGCATGCAGCGTCTCGTCAAAATGATGGAGCATAAAACGAATGACGCCCGGGCTCTGATCGTTCATCAGCAGGCTGCACATGACCGAAAGCATCCCGGCTTCCTGTTTGCTCAAAAACCGGTGCTGCGGGGATGCGGTTGTTCGGCTTTCGACAATGGATTGCGTATGGTCGTCCCATGCGTCCTGCTCGTCCATCACGTTGAAGGACGGATAATGCGTCTTCTGCGTCACGGTTTACATCCCCTCCCAGCACAAAGCGATCAGTCCGAGGGCACTGAGCGCCGAGAACATTAAGGGCAGTATGACAGGCGGCCCGATCAGGAAATTTCGGAGCGCGTACCCGCCGACGCGAATCCCCACGCCCCGAAAATGAAAATAGAACCCGATCAGTCCGGATACGACGCCAAGCCACATAAGCACGTTAAACACGGTACGAAGCCACTGCGCGTTGTACCAAACGAGCACGATTGCCGCCACGAAAAAAACGGGGGATAAAATGACGGGCACCCACATCGATTTTTGGTGAAAGTTTTGCCGGTAATGGAACAACGTGACCTGGATGCCCAGCAATAGAAAAGCCAGACCGACAAACAGGATCACAACTCGATCCAACGACCAATGCTCCCAGTACATACTCCCTACCTCGCTTCGCGATGATTTCTTGAGCTCGGAAGTATATTTACCATTGAATATATTTTCTATCCATTTTCAGTATAAAATGAAGGCGCGATGACATACTAATCCCGATGATTTCCATGTTTCCGGTTGGCAATTCTGGAATTTCCCGCGGGGAGGTACGCGTGTTGGCAGAAACGAAGACGACGGCGATTGAACCGGCTCTCCCCCATTCAGATCCGCCTTCGCTCACCGTGGCGGAGACGATTCTTCGTCAGCTTCGGTTATGGGGGGTCAGAAGGATTTACGGCGTTGCCGGGGATGCCATATTCGGCCTGTTGGATGCGCTGGCGAAGCAGGACGACCTGGCGTTCATTTCCGTAAAACACGAATCGGTTGCCTCGATGATGGCCTCGGCCGAGGCGAAGCTGACGGGACAGCTGTCCGTCTGCATCGCGCAGATGGGACCGGGACTCGCGAATCTTCTGACAGGCCTAGGGGATGCTTTCATGGACAAGGCGCCGGTACTGGCCATAACCGGGCACGCTCCGCTTGACAAGCTCGGGACGCCGTATAAACAGTCTGTTAATCAACAGTCGATGGTCCAGTCCGTTACGGGCTCGAGCCAATTGGTCGTTCATCCGGACGCCATTATTCCCGCACTCAAGCAGGCACACAAAATCGCGCTGTCCAATCGTACGCCGGTGCATTTGTCCATTCCCGGTGATCTCTTTCATTTGGTGACGAAGAACCGGCCCGAGCCGCCGCCGCTGCAGTCCGCTCCTGTCCTCGATCCGGACGGGTTAACGAAGGCGATCGAGATCATTCGAACCGCCCAAAAACCGATGATGCTTGTAGGCGGAGGAGCCCTCCGGCACCGCGATCCCCTCCAAGCGTTTGCCGAGGCTTGGAGCTGCGGCCTTGCGATGGGCTACGGAGCGGCAGGCATCTTCCCGGATGACCATCCGCAGCTGTTAAACGGTCTTGGTGAAGGCGGCAATCCTTACCTGACCGAGCTGTTCAAGGATTCGGACGTTGTGCTTGTCCTTGAGACCGATTGGTGGCCGGAACGGAGCGTTCCAAGTCATGCGCGGGTGATTCATCTCGCCGTCCGGCCGGATATCTACGATGCTACCCTGCCTGTCGAAATCGAGCTGGCGGGCGACCTATCGGTTATGCTGACGCGGATGGCTGCAGAGCTTGATAATTATACGGTACAGCCTGAGTGGATGAACCGGGTCAAGCACTGCAAACAAATTTGGAAGGAGCAAAGCGAAGGAGAGAAAGAGCAGACGGCGACGCCGCTTCATCCTGCGGGCATTATTCGTGAACTTGAGCGGCACCTTGACGACGAAGCTATCATCGCTTTGGACGAAGGGGACTCCACGCTTTGGTTTTTGCGCAGCTTCGCCGCCCGCCGGCAGCAGGTGCTGCTGTCAGGCCGCTGGCGGACCATGGGCTTCGGCTTGCCGGCCGCGATGGCGGCAAAGCTGATCGATCCGCATAAACAGGTCGTCTGCATTACGGGCGACGGCGGTTTGGGCATGGTGTTGGCGGATCTGCTGACTGCCGCGCGATACGGGCTGGCGATCGTCGCGATCGTTTTTGACAACGGCACGCTGCAGATGGAACGCGACAAGATGATCATGAAAGGCCTTGAGCCGGAAGGAACCGCAATCTCGAATCCGGATTTTGTTCAAATCGCGAGGGCATGCGGCTGGCATGCGCAGCGAATCCAAAACGGAGATGAACTGGACGAGGCGCTCGCTTCGATTCGAAGCTTGAGCGGACCGGCATTGCTGAGCGTTGAGACGGCCCGCATTCCCCATCCCGATTACAAAAAATAGCCATAAGGAGAAACGATACCCATGAACCAACCATCGCAAGCGGCTTCCGGTTCGGCGGGAGCGCCAACGCCTCCCTCCCCCCCTTATCCGCCCCAGCATCAAGATGCGCAGCCCGGGATCGAGTCGTTAATGAATCCGCGGCCGATCTTTGATAATCCGGCTTATGCCGGAAGCGGAAAGTTACAGGACAAGGTCGCGATCATTACCGGCGGAGACAGCGGTCAGGGACGCGCGATCGCCGTTGCTTACGCCAAGGAAGGCGCGGATGTCGTTATTGTCTATTTGAACGAGCATGCCGATGCGGAAGAAACCAAACAGGCCGTCGAGAAAATCGGCCGCCGCTGCTTGAATTTGGCCGGCGATATCGGAGACGAATCGTTCTGCTACCAGGTAGTGGAGAAGACGCTGGCGCAATTCGGTAAATTGGATATTCTGGTCAACAATGCGGCTGAGCAGCATGTGCAAAACGGCCTGGAACATATTACGTCCGAACAGATGGAGAAGACGTTCCGGACGAATTTTTATTCCGTCTTCTACTTGACCAAGGCCGCTTTGCCGCACTTGAAACCGGGAAGCGCCATTATTAATGCCGCCTCCCTGACCGCCTACGAGGGGAACGAGCTGCTGATGGATTATTCCGCTACGAAAGGGGCCATCGTCTCCTTTACGCGTTCGCTGTCCAAGTCGTTAGCCGGCAAAGGGATTCGCGTCAACGGCGTCGTTCCCGGTACCATTTGGACGCCGCTCATTCCGGCTTCCTTCCCTGCCGATCAAGTCGCAAACTGGGGCGGCAAAACGCCGATGAAACGTGCGGGACAGCCTTTCGAGGTCGCGCCGGCATACGTTTATTTGGCTTCGCAGGATTCATCTTACGTTTCGGGCCAGTTCCTTCATGTCACCGGAGGCGTGGTCGTGAACGGTTAAGGGATTACAACGAAGGCATTTCGGACGGTACCCATAGCCGCTCGACGTCGAGCCCGCGTTCGTCTCTCTCCTTCAGATCCCGCAAAAATTCCGGAAAGCCGTATTTCGGTTTCCAGCCCAGCGTCCTCTCCGCTTCGGACAGGTCATGCTGTTCGACCTGCGCGGGAAGGTTCAGCTTGTACTTCTCGATCAAACGTCTCGCGCCCGGGACGCGCGACTCGCACCAATCCGGACCGAGCTTGCCAAAATTCTGGACGACGTCGGACGGCATCCCGTGGTCGGTGTGAACGATCGTCCGGAACAGTCCGAAACGCTTCTCCAGCGCCGCTTTGACGGATGCCGCCGTGGCCGCTGCCACATCTCTCCGGTCCACGCCGTTGCGAAGCAGCCGTTCCCCGTATTCCAGATACGGCCGTGGAATGAATTCGTGGTACCGAAGCATGGCGATCGAAGCGCCGGTCATTTCATGGTAAGCTTTGCACAGGTCTTCACCGATAACTTTACTGACTCCATACACGGACCACCAGCCGTAAGCCATCGACGATGCGTAGACGATCGCCTTGATGCCCTCTTGCCGGCATGCCTCGAGCATATGGAACGTGCCGTCGACATTGACGGCAAAGATCGTTTCGTCGCTGACCGGCGGCTGATGGGCGCAGTGCCAAGCGGCGAGATGAACAACGGCGTCCACACCCTCCGCCGCGCGGCGCGCATCGCCCGGGGATCTTGCATCGTACCGGATAAATTCGACTCCCGCCAGATCCTCCGAAGGCGGAGGCATAACATCCGCCATCCTGACCGACAATCCTTGCCGAATCAGCTCGCGGCAAACCGCTTGACCTCCGTTGCCGGACGCGCCGGTAACCAGTACCTTCATAAGATAACCTCTCTCGTTATTGGAATTTGGATTGCGGCGTTAATGCCAGCGTTATGCACGATTACTCAATTCGTTACGGAACCCTCAACTTCCTGTTTGGAAACAAGAGAGATACTGGATGGATGCTATCCGTTCTTTTCGTCCCGGAAAAGCTTCCGTTCGGTGCAGCAGCGTTCAAGCGTTTTCATAACATCTTCGGGTATACCCTGCGGATATATGCGATCCAGATCCAGTAACAGCGCCCCGACGACCGGTTCGAACCGCGCGTTTATACAGTATGCCTTGGGCACTTTTTCCTTGAGGTGTTTTTCAATAAGCTCCTGAATGATATTGTCGCCCTTGCACACGCCTCCCGAAATGACCACAGGCAGCGGCCTGTCAACGATACTCAGTTTTTTTGCGGCAACCACCACATAATTAGCCAAAGCGGCGCAAAATTGGTCAATGTACTGCAGCGACACGGCGTCTCCGAGACGTATGGCCTCAAAAAGCAGCGGGCAGAACTCCTTATACACCGGCTGTTTGGGAGGCTCGTCTTCGGTCCGGCCCGTCGTACAAAGCATATAAAACTCTTCGACGGAGGAAAAACCCGTAAAATCCAGCAAAAGGCGCGTCAGTTCGGTTGGCGGTGCAAGACCGACGCTGGCGTCCACCACAGCGTCTACAATAAAGCGGCCGATGGCTTCGCCGCCCTGATGGATGTTCTTTAAGTAATAGGCATACTCATAACTTTTGCCGTCCTTGTTAAAGACCGCGCAATTGGCGCCTGTGCCCAAGCAGATCACGGCGCAATCGCGTCCGATCATTTCCGTGCCGCCCCGAAGCGCGCCTATGCAGTCGTTAACGTAAGTAACATTCTGGACGCCCAATGTCTCGCGAAGCTGTCTGACGCCAATCGGCAGTTCAAACGGCCAGTCCGCACCGGAACAGCTGGCGGATACCCGGTCGATTTTCGACAGAGGCAAGCCTGCGTCGGCGAGAGCTTTGTCCGCGGCGAAACGGATACGTACCATTTTAAAAATGCGTCTTTCCAGAGCCTCGTATACCCATTCCTTGTCGTCTCCAAAGCCCAGAATATGGCCTTGGCGGTCGGCGACGATCGTATGGGCTTTCGTGCCGCCCAGATCAACAGCTAATATCAATGACATGATTAACACTCCATTTTTTTACTGAACACGTTCAGCGGGTATGCGCGCTTAGCCGTGAGTTAGGGTCCGCTGGAATCTTGGCGATCATTACGAACACACATCGACAGCGCTTCCTAGCACGACTAAAGTCATTTCCGATCCATTTGCGCCAATGCACACCGAACATACGATTTCGGACTCGTTTGTATTAAAATTTCACTAATCGGTCGATTTTGGCCATTTGACTCCCGGGGTATTTATCCTTCACCCTCATCAGGAAGTTCAACTTTTCAATCCGCTCGCCGGAGCGGGGACAGCCGTTTTTAATAAAAGGGATCTGCAGTCCGACTGCCATATCCATGACAACATCGTCGATGACACCGCCGGAACGCCCGGAAGTGATCGAGTGCAGCCCGTGAGCTTCTGCGAAGTTGTGAGCTTCAAGCGCCTCGCTGATCGTACCGACCTGGTTAGGCTTCAGTATGAAGCCGTCGATGGAATTCGTCTTATACGCGCGCAAAATACGGGCTTTGTTTGAAACGGTAAGATCGTCGGCAAGGATAAGCGTACGAGTAATTTCCTGATGCGCTTTTTCATACCCTTCCCAATCGTTCTCGTCCAAAATGTCTTCAATGAATACAAAATTATATTTTTCTGTAAGGTACTTGATATAGCGGATAACCTCGTCACGGGTCACGGCTTTTCCGTTCAGATAATAGCGGTTGGTTTTGGCATCGTACATTTCGCTCAACGCGCAATCCAGCGCAAATGCACATTTATCGGCATAGCCGCATAGATCGATGGCTTTTTGGATCAGGTCAAGGCATACCTCGGGGTCTTCGGAGGGGGCCGCCCAGCCGTACGACTGCCCGACGGCAGGTTCGGCGCCGGTGTATATCCTTATCACATGGCCGAGTTTCTGAAATACTTTGACTGCTATTTCCACAGCTTCCTCAATGTCGTCAGCGCGATAAGGCATGACGATGAATTCGTTGAAGGCCTGCGTAATGCCACCGTTTTTGCCGCCGTTAATCACGTTAAATGATGGAATGGGAACGGTTTTGATATGTCCTCCGGAAATTAAATCATAGAGCGGACGGTGTTTAGTCGCAGCCGCCGCACGGTAGCAGGCGACGGAAACGCTGTAAATCGCGTTGCCGCCAAGAATATGCTTATCCGGGGTGCCGTCAAGGTCAATCATCACCTGATCAAGCATCTTTTGGTCGGTTACATCCAACCCTATCAATTTGGGAGCGATTATTTCATTGATGTTCGCAACAGCCTTGTGAACGCTGAGACCGTCGTATTCTTTCGGGTTGCCGTCACGAAGCACCCAGGACTCGTGCTTCCCCACGGAACTGCCGGTGGGAGCGGAACCGGTACCCATCGATCCGTCTTCCGTAACGACTTCAACCTCGACCATGGGTCTGCACTTGCAGTCGATTAGCTGGCGAGCATGAACGGATCTGATCCGGATGCCATGCTTTGTTTCGGTCTTTCCGGGAAGGGCAGGAACGTACATAATGTTCAAATCACACAGATTGGTGCCCGTGTTTCCGGTAAAGACCGTATCTCCAATCTCTTCAAGCGCTTCAAAGCACGCGTGGCCGTGCAAGGACGCATACATATCAATTCCTTTTTCGCAAGCATTCGCAAAGCTTTGGGAATCTGTAATGCCTCCGGCTACCTTGGTCGTTCCGTCGGTTCCTTCCGTGTCGATGGAAAGCAGAGCGCAGCCGGGTACCTTCTGAGCGGCAATCGCAAAACTGAGCGTGAGCTCCTGACCGGGACCGCCATGCCCCTTAATTTGTGAATTGTCTACAATTTTTGTGGTCGCTTCGCCGGAGCTCAGCACGACGCAAGGAGCCGCGATAGGATTGCCGCTATGCTGGATTTCACGGGCAATAGAGGCAAATACCGTTCCCACATCCTTGCTTTCACCCTCGATGAAGGAGGAAAGAATGGCAGCAGGAATCCCCATCTCCTCTGCCGCTTTCTTTGCATACAGACAAGAATCGGGCAGACTGTTAATGAGAAAGTAGGTATTTTCAGAAAAAGCCTTCGGCGTTTCCCCTTCTGGACCGGCATTTAGGAGGTAGTCCACAACTGCTTTGGGCAGCCGGTCCTTGACATCGTAATCGCGTATGACCCGCCTTGCATCTTCCAGCGTGGTCTGGTCCGGTCCCATGGGGGTGCCTCTATAATCCGGATACGGTTCACCTATATTACGGGTGGCAGGCGTACCAACCGCATCGCTGATACCGAAGCCGATCAACTCGGCGCCGCGGGCTTGGATCCGTTTGGCCAGCACGCCGCCGTTCATCCGGGAAATATGTCTGCGAATGGCGTTTATTTCGTAGATGCCGCATCCGGACTTCAGCATGATATCGGTTGTGTCGATCTCATCCTGAAGCGTTATCCCGTCAATCGGGTAACTCATAAGAGCTGAACTTCCGCCGCTCATCACAACAATAAAAAGGTCGTCGGAGGATGCATGATCAACGATTTTTAATATTTCCCGGCAGGCGCGTAATCCTTCTTCGTTAGGAAGCGGATGACCGCCTACATAAACGTTTGTCTTACGAAAAATATCCGTCTCCTCGGAAATCTTCACGATCGCAATACCAAGTGTAAGATGATCGCCGAGAATCTCCTCCACTGCCATCGCCATGTGATTGCAGGCTTTACCCGCACCGATCAGAAAGACGCTGCGTTTTTTGGAAAGGTCCCATTTACGGCTTCCGATCCAAAGGATATGATCCTCCATATGAGCGATACTTTTGATTCGCTCGTAAGCGTCAAGCTGCTGCAGTGTCTTATCCGCAATGTCAAGAACGATTTTTCTGCTTTCGACGTCGCCATGCGACAGCAGGACGTGTCTGTTTTTTATTTTGGCCTTCATTCCGAATCTCCTTATCGACATCCATCTCAATAGAGCTACTCGTTTTCTTCACACTGTTTCGGACTCTCCCAGAGCAGCAGCTTCTGACCGATTCCCTTCTCGAGCGCAGTCCGATAAAGATCGTATCCGAGACCCAGGTCAAATACGGACATCCCGCATGAAACAAAGCAAATGATTTGCTTATCGCTGATACGGCCCTGTTTTTCCCCGGTAATGACCTGGCCGATGCTGATGGAATCATCAAGGGCCGGTTTCCTGCCGGCATCAATAAGACGATAGATGGGACCGCCGATTACGCCGTTGTAATATTCGTCCTTGTCACCGGATTCGATGGCCTCTTCTACATAGGCTTGGTGCAAACCGATATGGTCATAAACGATATCGGTGTCCATCCAAAGCGTTTCATCGCACTGGAGAGGACCGGAGGCAAGTAGGGTACAACCCGGCTTGATCCATTCGTGTTTAAAATGCAGGGGAGCGGTACGGGAGGCGGCGACAGAAATCACATCCGCTTCACGGGCGGCAGATTCCAAATCGTTTTCAACGGCGGCATTCAGGCCGTAATTTTTTTTGATATAGCTTGCAAGCGAAACGGCTTTTGCTTCAGAGCGGTTATGGCAAATCACCTTCCCAACATTCGGAAGCTCAGTTATAATCGCTTCAAAGCAGGCTTTGCCGATAGGGCCGCAGCCAACAAGAGCGAGAATTTTGGAATCCTTACGCGCGAGGTAGCGGGCGCCGACGGCAGGGACCGCGCCGGTACGGGCGGCACTGATCAGATTAGCGCTCATATAGGCTAAAGGCTCGCCGGTGCTTTTATTATTCAGCGTAAGCATCAGGACGGACCGCGGGAGACCCGCTTTTTTGTTTTCTGCATTTGAGCCGTACCATTTCTGTCCGCATAGATCAAAACGCCCGCCAAGATAGGCAGGCATAGCAACAAAGCGGCGATCCGGCCCGGCAACCGGCATGTTGGGAAATGATGTATCTTTCGGGAAAACAATGTACATCCCGTGATTGTTATGATTGTTTCCCCCCATCAGATAGTCGCCTTGCACTAAAAGCTTGAACACCTCTTCTGCGTTATTCACGCACCTTTTCACATCCAGAACGCCAGCTTTGATGACATCCGGTTCGGACATATATAGGAACTCTGTTCTCTTGCCCAAATTGTTTTCTCCTTTCGAGCCTTAAAGAAAGATGAATGGCGACGTGTGCCCCCTATTGCTGGTTTATTCCCCTGCGACAGGGGGCTACTTATTTTTTGACTTTTTTGACCGATTTTTGAGGGCGATATATGAGCGAATCCAGGGTTGGCGCTTATATCGTGTCCACTGGAATCCTGGCGATGACGGCGCTTCTTACGCCATCGGGCTCCTGCAGAGTACAGGCGATATACAGGATTCCTTCCTGCTCGCAGGCGCAGGGATAAAACCAGACGCCTACTCGATTGTCGAGTTCCGCAGCCTTGTCTTCGAATAACTTATAAACTTTCGTGTATTCCACCTCTCCCGGTTCGGAGAGAGCCATACAGAGCAGACCTCGTTTAAAGTAGCCCTGATCGTTGTTGTAAATCAAGTAGCGCCTGCCGTCGGACAGGATACCTGCGAACATTTTGGAGTTTCCGACCGGCATGGCGGTCATTCGGGCCGGCTTCGACCAGCTCTCGCCGTAATCCTCGCTTGTAAAGACAAAGGACGGTCCGCATGTGAGATCGCCATGCTTGCCCTCGTCATTACGGACATAGGCAGTGACAGCGCTTCCTTGCACGATCAATGTAATCTCGGGGCACCTGATCTTCACGGCGTCCGGAGCGAGCGGATCATACAGGAAAGAGCAGCGCCACGGCTTCGCGATGTCCGCGCCCTGACTGATGAGCACGGCCGGAAAAGCGGGAGTGTCCCCTTTCAGCGGCATCCAGACGCCGGCAATGTAATCGCCCGTATCCATCGGAATGGGGGAAGAATTGCTGAGAAACCCTCCGGATAGGACGGAGACTCTTTCCCATTCGTCAAGCGAAGTCTCCGGAGCCTGGAACAGGTCAAGCGAAATCGATAAATTTTTGCCGCCCATCTCGGTAATCAGCGAATACAGTTTGCCTTCGTGTACAAAGAAGCTTGCCGGCACAAAATGCTCCTCGGCGCTGCCGATCTCGCCCACCACGTTGAATACCTCCGACCAGCTCTCCCCTCCGTCCTCGGAATAGCGTCCGCGGATCAGGGAAGAACCGCAAATTTCCGCATCGGTGGAGTTATACCAGCCCAAATACAACCTGCCTTCATGCGAGGTGATCGTGCAATCGTGAAGAAAGGGCAGCAGATCGCGCCGTCCATCGTGCGCGAGTATCCTTGTCATGCCGCCGGGATAAGACATTTCGGATGGTTGGGGGTAAGCGAGCCCCTCCTTCCAGACGGGAAGCTTCATGCTTTCTCCTCCTTCGGCCGGCTTGTCCAAAAGCCCGGATCCGGCTCATCTCCGGCGATGGCCTGCCATACGGCGTCAAATGCGCGCCCGGAGCTGCTCATCCAGCCGGAGCATATTTTTTTCGCGGTGCCTATATCCCTGATGATAATATTGATTTTGAGGACAATCCTTGAGCCGTCGCGGATTGAAAGGAATACGGGAACAACCCCGGTGGACGACTCGGTGTACTGGGCAATATAGTCTTTCTCCTGTTCAAAGACACGCCTGTACACCGCGCTTTTGGCGGCTACGTCCGTTTTGATCCCCGCAAGCTCCGCGTCGCCGCTCGCCAAGCTCCGGCCGTCGTTCGTGATTTCGTAGACGAGACCGCGCAAATTCACGGCCTGGCAGACAAGTCCCTGCTCCTTGAGAGAGGTAAGCGGCAGCCTGAGATCGGTTTCCGCGACAAGGCCGGTTTCAAATAAAAAACGTGAAAGCTCTTCCACGCTCAGCTGATCCATCTGCGCTAAAGCGCACAGAACATACGATTCCTGGCTCGTCATGATGATCCATCCTTTCCACTCCATAGTTTGCCTTGTTGTAATGATAGGTAATATACGCCCGCGCAGTCGAGAATGAATAAATTCGCTCCCATCGCCAAAAGCCGAATTGGTAGGATATTTTATCATCCTAATCATTTGAAAACTTTTAGTATAATGTAAAAAATGAGAGATACCCTTATCCGGAATTGCCGGTGCCGGACAAAGGCTCCCTTTACCGCCAACACAGGAGGACTGTTTAATGAAAAAGACTTTGCTTGTCGTGATGACCTTTTTACCTGAATTTCGCGCGAAGCTGGAGGCGCTTGCACCTGAGCTCGATATCGTCTACTGCGAGAAGCAGCCTCCTTCGGAAGAAGATCTCAAGCGAGCCTCCTATATCTGGGGGAACCCCAGCGAAGCACAGCTTTCCTTATGCGGGAGGTTGGAATGGCTGCAGCTCCAGACAGCCGGGCATGACCGGTATGTGAAGCCGGGCGTGCTGCCGAATGGCGCTATGCTGTGTAACTGCTCGGGCGCTTACGGGCTTGCCATCTCCGAATTTCTGCTTGCCCATACGCTCGTCCTCATGCGCAAGCTTCACCTGTACCGCGATCTCCAGCATGAGCGCAGTTGGAAGCATCTGGGGCGCATCGGGATTGTAGCGCGTTCTTCTGTACTGGTTGTCGGTATCGGCGATATCGGGGCACGGTATGCTCAAAAAATGCACGCGCTCGGCGCGAAGGTTTTCGGCATTCGCCGGCACGTCGATAAAAAACCCGATTATCTGGATGCTCTGTATCGATTGGATCAAATTGACGATATTTTGCCGCAATGCGACATTGTCGCTTTGTGTTTGCCGAACCACCCGGAAACGGAGGGCTTATTCAGCCGCGAACGCATCGCGAAAATGAAGCAAGGAGCGTTCCTGCTTAATGTGGGACGGGGTTCGGCGGTCGACACCGAGGCGCTCTGCGACGCGCTGGAAAGCGGCGCGCTGGCAGGCGCGGGCCTCGACGTGGTAGATCCGGAGCCTCTCCCTGAAACCCATCGCCTGTGGAAGATTAAAACGGCGATGATTACTCCCCATTGCGCCGGCGGTGACGAATTCGGCGAAATCTATCCTTCCATCATCGAGGTCTGGTGTGAAAATCTGCGCCGTCTGCAAGCGGACGAACCCCTGCTTAACCGTGTTGACACGGAAACGGGATATCGAGTGTAACAAACGCCGAAACAGCCCCTGCCTCCCTCTAATGGCAAGGGCTGCTTCGGCGTTGCCTTTTTGGCGGAAAAAAGGAATCAGATGCCCTTGTAAACCTCTGCAATACTCCACATCACGCGCGCAGTGCTGCACACCCATACTTCCTTATAAGTGCAGTTATTTTGCATAGGCATGTAGGGCTCGTCTTCGTTTTCGAAAGTCTCGAAGCCGACAGGCACGGCGCCTACAGGCTGGCCTGCAAAGCCGCCGTAAAGCGGAGGATAATCATAACCTTCTCCATACATGGTACTCATGGCAAAGGGGTTGAAACCCAAAACATATTCCAGCTGTCTGGCGGCCAAGTCATAAAGCTCGCGGTCGCCCAGGAACCTTGCCAGGGTGAAAACGTTTTTGGCCTTGCTCAGTAAGGTCGCATGAAAGCCGCGGAACTGGTAGGACACCGGAAATCTCCGCAAATACGTGTTTTCGTTCAGCTTGATCCCGTTTTTCACCTGCGCATTGTATTCTTCGATCGTCGGACCGCCAATGTCCTTTGACCCCTCGTGCGACATCTTGGAATAATCGGTGTTGCCCAGTTCATATATGCCTGCAGGCAATATGCCGTAGGGCTCCATGACGTGTGCGGTTTCCTTGATATAGTCGGTGTAAGCGTCCACGCATTGCCTCCACAACCCTGCATCCGGGTGATCCGGCGCGCCTTCGAGCAGCAATATGAAGCCCATCATGAAGAAATGCTCATAACTGCGGTGGTAAAAGCTGATGGGCCTTGTTTTATCGCGATCTTCGTAGAAGTAGCCGTGCAGCGGAAGGGAAAAGTCCGTCCTGCGCTCCAACTGCTGGCATTGAGCCAGCTGCCGGGCACGGTTCGCCGCTGCGTCAAGAAAACGTGTCTCGCCGGTCACGCGGTAGAGCATGGCGGCGGCTGAAACGGCCGCTGCGATACGCTCGGACATCAAGCTGTTATCGTTCGAAGAGACAATCGTTTCTTCGGCAAAGAAAAAGTCTTCACTGGCGCACTTGACGCACCAGTCGTAAAAATTCCGGTCCCATTTGTAAAACGGCGCACCGTAGGCGCAGGTATAGGCGGCGGTGTAGTTATGAATGGCGGTATTCTTCGCCTCCCCCGTCATGTCGTCCTTATCGCCGCGGTAATTTTTGGTCCAGATGCCCTTTGTGAGACTGGTATGACGGTAACCGTCGCCAAAACGGGTGCGCATTGCCCAGTTCAGTCCCCAGCGGGCTTCCTCCAGTACGCGGTCGGATAGATCCGGCTGCGTTTCGCGGGTGGCGTCGCCGAGATCCAGCATGGCGACAATGACATCTGCGGTTTTGTCTATAGACTGCGATAAATCTCCGGCATCGTGCCAGCCGCCATGTATAGGTATCGTGCGTCCGTCGGGGTGTTTGCAAAAAGTATCGAGATGGCATTCGATGTGCAGTTCCGGCACTTCAAAGCCGCAGCGCTCGGTAAAAAAGAAATTAAGGCTCTTCCAGGCGGCGGCGAGAAAGGCGTCCGGGCCGATGGGAATGGCTTTGGAAGTCAGTTCTCCTGCAGCAATCGTATAGAAGCCGGGTGTTTGAAAACCGGAGAAATCCAAAAGGCCAAAGCCGTTTTCGCAAGCCGTTACTTTGCCGGTGTACACGGTTTCACCCTTATCATCGGCCAATGAAAAGGTTTCGGCATGCGAGCCCTGTACCAGCGCCTGTTTGCGCGCATTACTCAAGTAGCCGCTGTGACAGTATGCTATGGAACCTGCCGGAAGGTCCCATCCGCGGCTCTTTTCGGGCTCTACCGATTCAATCCGCAAATCGTCGATATACAAGGACATGCTGTCCGAGGCATTCATGGGCGAGCCGGGCAGGAAAGTGCCTACCGAGATACCGGTGACATTGTCGCGATAAATATCGGGGAGCTCCCAGATAATCTGTGTCCACCGGCCGGGCGTCATGTCAGCGTGATGAGTGCCTTCAAAACGGCCGGGCACTGGCATGATGTGCTCCCCCTCATTGTGCAGTGCAACCAGGACAAATTGGCTGGAAAAACCGGGAGAGTTCACATAGACCCAAAGCGAGATGCGGTTGTACTCATAGAGATTTTCGTGCTGCAGCGGAAATAATATGCCGGGCTCGTCGTATCTGCGGTTGTTGGGTCTTTTGACAGCCGTTGAAGTGGGCGTGTCCAGCCGGACGCTTCCCTTGCCGGATATGGTGTTTGTAAAATCCCTGTGAATAGTACCTGGGCCCTTTTGGATCAGGGAATCGAAATTTTCGCAAAGCAGAAGCTCACGGGACTTCAAAACGGGCTTCTTGCGCCAGCGTTCATAAGCCGAATCCGATTCGTCCACCTTCATGGACCTGCGGATATAACGGCTCTCTTTGAGCTGATCGAGCAGAGGCTGGTACATGGTAAAACCGCCTTTCTTTTTTTGTTAAATCCGGTCGTACGTCTCAAAACAGGGCGATGATCGATCGGGCCGTGAAAAATTCATTCGACATTCAGGCTATTCCAGCCCTCTGTCGCACTTTAAATACCGAATGAGCTCCTGCTCCCGGGCCTTGGTCATTTGCGCGGAAAACGCTTCGTCCCACTCGTAAAAGCCGGCGCCGGTTTTCAGCCCGTACATGCCGCTGTCAACCAGCAAGCGCATAGCCTCGAACGATCGATCGGCCTTGCTCAAATCGGCAAACAAATAGCCCGAAATGGCGTCAAACAAGTCAAGACCGCCCATGTCAGCCGTCATGAAAGGACCGGTTACCGCGAGCCGGCGCCCGAGGCTGTACGTCACGGCGTCGTCGATATCCTCCATGCTGGCGATGCCCTGCTCCAAAATATACTGCGCCTCCCGAAACAGCGCATACTGAAGCCGGTTGCCGACCGATCCGAGCGCATCCTTTTTCACGAGAATCGGTTTTTTGTCCATTGCCCGCAGCAGCTGCATCGCCCGATCCGCCGTCTTGTCGTCGGTTTTCTCCCCGCGTACGACCTCGACGAGCGGCAGCAAATGCGCAGGATTCCAAAAGTGTGTGACGATCATCCGTTCCGGCCGCTTCATCCGCCCGGCAATCGCCGTCGGGCTCAGCCCGGACGTATTGCTTGCGAGTATTACACGTTCATCGCACAGTGTATCCAGCTGCTCGTAAAGCTGCCGCTTCAGCTCCAGCTGCTCGGGAATCGACTCGATCACGAAGCTCGCGCTTGCTGCAGCGTCCGGCACCGAAACCGTAGTACGGATACGCCTGCGTATCGTCGTCATTTCCTCCTGCTTGATCAGACCGTTGTCGGCCAGTAACTCCAGCTTGTTGCAAATTCCTTTGTCCGCGCGCGCCAGACCGGCTTCGCTGTTCCCCTGCAAAACGACCGAAAAACCGGCCCATGCCGCCGTCAGCGCGATGGAATGGCCCATCTGTCCCGCCCCCAGCACGCTTAAGGTTTCTCCCACCCTGTCCCCTCCTTGTTTGCTCCCAATGCGATCATGTTCCAGTACGCACGAATCGCGCCAAAATGTTTCCCGGTCGGCGAACAGGACGAGCGGCTGAAAGCCGAGCCCGTCGTCCGTTCCCCGGCGCGCATGCAATCAACCCAACAGTTCCTTTCTTGCATCGGCAATTGATGCCGCCAGGATGTCGATGAGCGACTCTACCTGATCCTTCTGAATGGTCAAAGGAGGACACAAAGCAATGATGTCCGTATTGTCGATCGAGATCGCGCGCGTGATCAGCCCTTTTTCCATCGCCTTGTCGAATACGAGCTGTGCGGCCTTCTTGGCTGCCGGAAACGCCCGTTTGTCCGCCTTGTTTTCGACGAGCTCAACCGAAGCAAGCAGCCCCCTGTACGTGACATTGCCCACAATATCCGACTCCCGCTTCAACTGCTGCAAACCGGCGCCAAGAACTTGGCCCATGGAGGCAGCATTCGCAACCAGATTTTCCCGTTCGATAATCTGCAAATTTTTAAGCGCCACTGCGCAGGCGGTCGGATGTCCGCTATAGGTATAGCCATGCGGCAATACCGCGGTAGACAGCTCCGCGAGCTCCTTGTGCAAGCCGTCGTTCAAAATCACGCCGCCAAGCGGTATGTACCCGCTCGTAATCCCTTTCGCAAACGTCATCAGGTCGGCAGCAGCACCCTCGTGCTCCATGCCGAACCATTTCCCGGTTCGTCCAAAGCCGGTAATGACCTCGTCGGCGATCATCAGAATGCCGTACTTGTCGCAAAGACGGCGGATTTCGCGCATGTAGCCGGGCGGCGGAACGATTACTCCGCCTGCTCCCTGAATCGGTTCGACAATAACCGCAGCCACGGTGTCAGGACCTTCCCGGAGAAGCGCCTCCTCCATACTTTGCACCGCGCAGGTGGCGCCGCCTTCGGCGCAGGATTCGCACTTTTCGCAGCGATAGCTGTATGGGGCACCCGCTTGTACGAATCCACCCGCGAGCGGTCCGCCCGTCTGGCGGAATATCGGGATGCCGGTGGCGCTCGTCGCGCCGATCGTCACGCCATGATAGGCGCGATAACGGGCGATGATTTTATAGCGGTTCGTCTCGCCCTTCAATTTAAAATATTGGCGAACCAATTTAAATGCCGTATCGTTCGATTCCGAGCCGCCCGAGGTGAAATGGCAGACGTTCAAGTCGGCCGGCGTGAGAGACGCCACTTTTTCGGCCAACAGGATGGCCGGCTCATGGGAAAACCGGTTGAAGGAATGGCTGTAGGCCAGCTTGGTCATTTGCTCCATAGCCGCTTGCGCCAGTTCCTGCCTCCCGTGGCCCACATTGACGTTCCAGAGGGAAGATAACCCGTCGAGATACTGTTTTCCTTCGGTATCGTATACATAAATGCCTTCGCCCCGCTGCATGATGACAGACGGTCCGCGTTCGTATTGATCCTTAATCGGGCTGGTCGGATGCAGCAAATGCTTGCGATCCAATTCCCTCAATCGTTGATTATCAGTCATCTTTCTTCTCCTCACGCCGCTTTATTATGAAAAAGCCGATGATCATGGCGAATCCCCTCTCACGGACGGGCGTGCGTAATATTGTGGTTAATCACGATCAGCTTCATTTCCGTCATTTCCTGGGCGGCATATTTGACTCCCTCACGGCCCGTGCCGCTGTCCTTCACGCCGCCGTAGGGCATCTGATCCACCCGAAATGAAGGCGTATCATTGAGCATTACACCTCCGACTTGCAGTTTTTTTGCCGCGTAAAAAGCATGATGCATATTCGCGGTATAAATGCCGGCTTGCAGTCCGAAGCGCGAGTCGTTAACGTCATTCACGGCCTCCTCAACAGATTTCACCTTATTGATGAGCACGATAGGCGCAAAAGCTTCCTGGCAGGAAACTTTCGTCTTCGGATCGACTCCGAGCAATACGGTAGGCAGAACAATATTGCGCTCGGCGGTTCCCCCTGCGGCGATCGCCGCACCGTTCTGTTTGGCTTCCGCAATCCAGCTCAACGCTCGCTCGACGTCTTTCCGGCTGATCATGGCGGAAAGATCGGTCCTTTCGTCCAGCGGGTCTCCGACGGTCAGTTTCTGTGTCGTCTCTACGAACTTGTTGACAAATTCGTCGTAAATCTCTTCATGAACATAAATCCGCTGCAGCGAAATGCACACCTGCCCCTGGAAACTGAACGAGCTGGCGACGCAGCGGGCCATAATTTCGTCGATGTCAACGTCCCGGTCGACGATCAACGCCGAATTCGAGCCGAGCTCCAAGGTCAACCGCTTTAACCCCGATCTGCGGCGAATTTCCTTTCCGACTTCCGGACTTCCCGTAAACGTTACGGCTTTGATACGCGGATCCGTCACGATCTGGTCGCCAACGGTTTTTCCGCTGCCCGTCACAACATTTAATGCTCCGGCGGGAAGACCGGCTTCAGCAAACAATCCGGCTGCGAACAACGAACTTAGCGGAGTTTGCGAAGCGGGTTTCAACACGACCGAGTTGCCGGCTGCAATCGCAGGTCCGACCTTATGGGCGACAAGATTCATTGGAAAGTTGAATGGCGTAATGGCGCCGACGGCTCCCAGCGGCTCCCTGATCGTGTAGGCTGTCCGGTTTTCCCCGCCGGGCGCGGCATCTATCGCGATTTGCTCACCGTGAATGCGCCTTGCTTCCTCCGAGGAAAACTTGTAGGTCATGATCGTACGCTGCACTTCCGCGCGGGCCATGGCGAGCGGCTTGGCGGCTTCAACGGCGATCAGCCGGGCCGCCTCCTCGGCTCGTTTGGCCAAGAGCGAAGTAACGTTATCCAAAATTTCGGCTCTCTGATGGCACGTCATCTCAGCCATGACCTTAGCGGCACGATCGGCAGCGGCAATTGCAGCTTCGGTCTCTTCTATCGCAGCATGTGGAATTTCAGCAATCGTCTCCTCTGAGTAGGGCGATTTCAGATTCTCGTAGTTGAGCGCTTCAAGCCACCTGCCATCAATGAATAGCTTCTTTCTTCCGCTCATTCCGCTTCGTCCTTTCAATTTTCATGGAAATATTACCCCCAATAACGGATTTACGATCCTGAAACCGGGGGTAACGGGGGACTTCCGGCCATCCTATTTTTTCTTTTTCTTCATCGCGGTAAGCTCATCCAGAACCGGCTGAATCAGCGGCATCTTTTCCTTGACCCAAGCGTTCCAGTTGGCCTCTACATCAGGTCCCTTCAGAACAATGCCCGATAATTCTGCAGGAATGTTCATAACAGCGCGGGAACGCGCGGGTGAATTATAAAAATATACGTCCGGGTCGAGCTTCGCAAAAATCTCGGGATTATTGGGATCGGTGAGCTCGGTTTTTTCCTTATACTGCTTGATGGCTTTATCGCGCCAAATCTGCGGCAATGTCGGATTAACCAGCTGATAATTGTCGCGCAGAAGGAGCAGGGAGGACCAAAGGTTCGGGATACTCTTGTATTTCTCGGAAATTTGGAGGTTCCCGTTCAAGTTAACGATCGTGCCGTCGGGGTTTTTCTTCCAGTCCGTGCCTTCAATACCCATGTTAATTAAGTCCTGCCCTTCTTTAGAAGCGGACTCGTCGAGAATGTCGAGTATGCGTTCAAACTTGGCATCGTCCAGCTTCGGGTTAAAAATAAGACTGCCCGCGAAATTGGGGATTTCATTGGCCCGATAAACGCCGTTATCATCCGTTAAAAACGCATAGCTCAACGACTCGCTAGGATCAACGCCCAAATTCGAGCCCATAAAGCTGGCCTGCCGGGTGCCCACGCTGGCCATACCCGCGGCTTGATTCATCGCAGATATGCCGGCGGTATACATTTGCGCTTCCGTTTGAGGTCCATCCGGCAGATTGTAATACTCCGGATTCAGCAGCCCCTCGTCATAGGCCTGCCGCCAAAGCTTCAACCCTTTCAGAATCTCCGGATCGGCGAGTCCCCAATGAAACACGCCGTCAGCATCCTGATAGAACTGGGAGACCTCCTGGTAATGCGTAGCGTTGGGCCATACAAACATAACCCAAAGCCCGACAGTGGGAACGTCAATCGGAATCAGCTTCTCGCCGACTTTGCCGGGATCCTGCTGCTTGATCTTCCGCGCGATATCCATGATTTCAGCAACGGTGTAATGATCCTTTACCTCGGCGCCAACAGCACGGACCCAATCCGCGCGGAACCAAATTCCATCGTGATTGATCAGTTTGTCTAACGGATAGTTGTCGGCCATGATCGGCTTAAACAGAATATTGTCACTGACCACTTGATCCTCAACATATTTATAAATGCCAGTCCGATCTTGGGCCGCGGCGAGGTTCGGCCACTTCTCACGCCAGCCTTTGGGCAATTCCTTAAGCAGTCCTTGTTTGACATAAGAAACATACTCGGAATGATTGTAGTTCCAGCTCCCCATATCGGCCATATCGCCGGAATTGATCCAGATGCGAAACGTTTCACTGTTATTATTGGATGCTACCGGCCTGATTTCCCAATCGAAATTGTATTTATCCTTCCAGATCTTTGCAAATACATCGTCGTTTACGTCAAGATTGTTGTTGCCGACAGCATACGAAATGGTCATATGCTTGGCATACTTATTTTGTTCTTGCCCTGCGGCTCCCGACGACGCCGGTGCAGATGCGGCCGGGGATGCGGTCTCATGGGCCTCATTGGATGACGAACATGCCGAAACAACACCTGCCAGCATGACCGACACCAGGAGAGAACCGATCGTTTTTGTTTTTTTCATAAAATTATCTCCCTTTTTTAATCATTTTTATTATCAATCGGCGGAATATGGTTATTTGACTGCGCCGACCATAATACCTTTCACAAAGTGTTTTTGCAGGAACGGGAAGAACAGCATAACCGGAAGCATTGTACATATGATAGCGGCTGTTTTTACGCCCATAGCGAAATTTGACGCAAGCTCGATCGTGTCCATGTCGGATTTCACCATGTCCATTTGCGCATCGATTACAATGCTTCGCAGTACCAGCTGCAGCGGTTGAAGATACCCTTTTTGAAGAAAAATCATGGGGTTAAACCATTCATTCCAGCGGTCCACGGTGTAGAATAAGGTGATCGTGGCAATCACGGGCGCGGACAGCGGCAGCACAATTTTGGCAAGAATGCGCCACTCCCCCGCTCCGTCTATCCTCGCCGATTCCATAAGCGAATCGGGCAGGGATTTGAAGAAATTGTGCATGAGTATCATATAAAAGGTACTCACTGTGTTTGCCAGAACGACAGCCCATAAATGATTGGGCACCAGGTGCAGATCCTTCATGAGCATATATAAAGGGATGATTCCGCCGTCAAAAATCATAGCGATCAACACAAAGTAAAAGATGAATCGGCGTCCGGGGAAATCTTTGCGGCTCATCCCATAAGCAAAACTGATGGTAAGAAATAAACTGAGCGGCAACGACATGGCCAAGAGCTTAAATGTAGTCAAATAACCGCTCACGATGCGCCCGTCCTCAAAGATCCGCTTGTACGATTCCAGCGTCGGCTCCGTTGGAAAAAGAAGCAACGGGGTCTTTATGTATTCGGTCTCCGATGTAAAGGAAATCACGACAACGCTGAAAAACGGAAACAGGACGATGATTCCCCATATAATGAGAAAAGCAGGAATCAGATAATCGCCTATCGTCTTTCTTTTCAAGCCATTCGTTGATTTCATAGCCCCTCCTCCCTCCTAGCCCATTAGGCCTTCTTTACCCGCTAGCTTTGCGATGCGATCTGCCAGCAATAAAAATGCCATATTAATGACGGAACGGAAAAGGCTTACCGCCGTTGAGTAAGAAAAATCCGGCGCGCTTTGGAATGAAATTTTATAAATATACATATCCAGCGTTTCAGCTGCTTCACGTACCGCGTCATTGCTTAGATTGAAAATCTGATCGAATCCTGTGGACATCAGACCGCCCATCGTGAGGATAAACATTACGATAATCGTAGGCATAATACTGGGCAGCGTAATGTGAAATATTCGTTGAAACCGATTTACCCCGTCAATGGCTGCGGCCTCGTACTGCTCTGCATCAATGCCGGATATGGCAGCCAGGTAGATGATTGCCCCCCAGCCCGAATTCTTCCAGATCTCGGTAATGTACAGCATGGGGACAAAAATGGGTTCATTTCCTAAAAAATTAAAAGATTTAAATCCAAACGCCCTAATAATGCCGTTAACAAACCCGTCGTAAGAAAGCACCGTAATCAGGACGCTTGATAGTACCACCCACGATAAAAAATGCGGAAACGTAAGTATCGTTTGCAAGCTTTTTTTCATCTTTAGGAACAGGACTTCATTCAAAAGCAGGGCAATCACAATGGCCATCGGGAACTGAAACACGATTCTTCCCAAATTGATTTCCAAGGTACGAACGACCGAACGCATAAACGCCTGATCCAGAAATATATATTTGAAGTTCACCAGGCCGGCCCACGGGCTGCCCCATATTCCGCCGCTCGCCGTATAGCTTTTGAAAGCCAAGGACAGTCCGCCCATAGGCCCGTAAACAAACACGATATACCAGATCAGGCCCGGAGCCAATAAGGTGTAAACCATCCTGTATTTCCAAATCGATGTCAAAAGGATTCTGAACTTATGCGTTTGCGTTCTTTCCGAAAATGAGACATTCAATAATCCGGCCTCCTCCTATTTGTTATTTTCCTCGAGCTCCGTAATAAACGGAATTTCTCCGCCTAAATAATCCAAAGCCATCTGCGCCGCACTGTCCGCGCCGTCAACCTGTGGGCATACCAGGCTGGAATTCGGATATTCCTGCAAAAAGAGCCGCCTATACTCTATCGCAAAAATCGCGGAGTCATAAAATACGCTGCCCCACATTCCACACACAAAAGCGGATTCTTTGTCAAATTCAAGCTTCTGAACCACCTCCCGCGACACATTGACGAGCTCCCTTGCACCTTTGCGCAAAATATCCACGGCAGCCTCATCGCCATCGATTGCCGCGCTGTATACCAGAGACGCTATTTCCGGTTTAATCAGATTGCGTCGGAGACTGTTTGCGCACTTAATCAGTTTGTTTGAGTCGAATCCGTGGAAGTGTTCGATCATATTCTGAACCAATTTTGTCGTGGGTACGCTTTCATCGACCCACCTTGACATATGCTTAAGGGCCATAACCGCGAGCCACTGAGCGGAACCTTCATTGCCCATAATGGCGAGAGGATACCCTCCTGAGCGAGTTATTTTTCCCGTTTCATTTCGACCGACCACAATGGAGCCCGCGCTTGATATGGCCACGACGCCGACGCCTCCCGTCGCCCCGTATAGCGCTACCTTTCCGTCGTTCATACAGAAGATGGGACAAGGAAATCCCAGTGCCGCGTAAAAACTCTCTACCACTAATAGGTCTCCGGACGAATCAATGCCCACCGACCCGACCACAACGCATTTGCAGTCTTCTATTTTAGCGCCGAATTCATTCAAAAGGGCTTTGGTCACTTCGGATACTAAACGTTCGGCTTTTTTCTCTCCGACTATTTTGCGGTTGATCGCGCCTCTCGATTTTTCCGCCAGTGTCCTCCCTTCCAAATCCATCGCTTTAATTGCATATTTTGTCATTCCATCTTCTACCCCGATTACATATTTCATTCAGACCATCACTTCCCCGAATCCGATGTCTTCGTGTCCATATCAGAAGTTATTGAACGTATGGCAGGGTGGCGGACGATCCCCAGCTCCTGGGTGAGCAGCGACGAGATAAGCTGACCGAAATAAATATCCACGAACGGCGACATGAATTTACTGTCTCCCGATTTCAACTGAAGGATATGATCGCCCTGCATGGAACCGGTGCGATCAATCATGTAACTGTTTTTGCTGGCCTTGCGAGCGATGTCCGCCATTTTTCGCATCCGGACGCTGTCTTTGTCTCCGGAATTGAAGAGGAATAAGGCGGTTTCCTCATGGATACAAATTGAGGGGCCATGCAGGAATTCCTCAAACTCATACCCGGCGCTGGGTAAGCATAGCGTTTCCAACACTTTTAGCGCGTCTTCCTCGCCCACGGCCGTCGCCGGTCCCTTACCTACAAACAGGAAATGCCGAGCGGTTTTCAGATCGTCCAGATGAGCGCGGTAAAAGTTCTCGCACGCCTCCAAGTTTTGCTCGCCGTATCCTATCGTTTCTTCCAGCAGTCCGATTTCTTCGCGATATTTCGCCTCGTTTACATTTCCGTTTAAGAGTGCGGCTTCGAGCGTGGCGAGGTATAAGCAAAGCACCGTTCCCGTAACCCCCCTGGTTTTGGGGCCAACAGTCTCATCGCCCACCGAGATGTCTACAGACACATCAGCCATGCGCGCAACGGGATTGTCAACGCCAGCTGTAAACGATACCGTCGGGACTCCGCTTCGCAGTTCTTTCAGCAAAGCCACGGTGTTTGACGACTTGCCGCCCTGGGAGACCGCCAGAATAAGCGGGCGCGAACCTCGGATGACCGGAGGAGTGCTGGGAGGCGCGCAAGTTATTTCCACCCCCAGGATCGTTTCCATATATTCACTTGCCGCTTTGCAGGCATTCAGGCTGGAACCGCTTCCAATCAAGTAAATCCGATCCGGTTTCTGTTTGGTATAAAAACGCGCGAAACCTCCGACGATATCCTTTCTTTTCGAAAGCAGTCCCTTCATACAGGTAGGCTGGCTGCGATAATAGCTGTACATTTCACGCAGCATTTCATGATACTGCTGCATTGCCTGGTCCATAAAAATCGTCCTCTCGACTGGTTAATTTTATGATTTCATCTTATTTTCATCCAACTTTATTGTAAAGGATGAAAAAACTTGCGATTATACCCTTATTTTTAGAAAAGATTACGTTTTTCGCAGGTTCGATTTGCTGCATAATGGCTGAATTAACGTATTAAAAAATGAATTTCAAATCGTTTCCGTTTGTCAAGTATGATTTTTTATAATCACTTCTATCGTTGAATATGACTAGACTTTTTGAATCAATATTCAATAGAATAGAATCAATTTCATAAAACATTAAATCCAGCTTTTACCTTATGAACGCTCTTGCTCTCTCCGCCGTTAAAGGGGATAGCAGCACAATCTTTCATGAAAGCATTTTCAAATGTGGGATGACCGAAGGTATTTTTAGAGCATTCGTCCGGAAGGTGATGGCATGAAGACGGCTGACAACTCTATAAAAGTTCTAGTTGTGGATGGTTCGGAAAAAACGCGGAGTAAGCTCGCGCGCCTTATGGCTAACAATTCGGCTCTTGCTCTGGTTGGTTCGGTTGGCAGCGGGTATGAAGCGGTGACTTTCGCCGCCAATAACACCCCTGACGTTGCGGTAATGGATATTGAAATCGAGTCCAGACTCGCAGGGCTTTACGCGATGCGCGAAATCATCAAGCTGCGGCCAAATACCAAAGTGATCATCTATACGGTTCAGAATTCAGACTATTATATCTCCAACGCGTTTCTATTCGGCGCGTGCGACTACCTCATAAAAGGCGTATCTGACCCCGATTTACCTGACACCATCATACGGGCTGCGCAAAACCGCTCGATTATACACCCGGAAGCTGCGGAGTATTTGAGGAAGGAATATATCCAATTGAAAAACGCTCAAGAGAACCTTGCCTATACGATTCAGGTCATTCTGAAGCTCACCCCGTCGGAAATGGAAATCCTGAACTTGCTGCGATCCGGCATGAAGTACAAGGAAATAGCGGAAGTCCGTTTTACTGAAATGACGACATTGAAGACCCATATTTCAAACCTTTTAAAGAAATTTGACAAAAAGAGTGTGGTCGAGATGCTTGAAACCATTGAGCATACAGGGTTCTTTTCACTCGTAAACAATGCAAAATAGAAGCAGGGCAGAAGATGAAAAAACTGCTCTGCTTTTCTTATTCAAGCTTACAAGCAAAATGAAGCGGCCTCTGTCCCATGTAAATCTGGACCGAAGCCGCCTGGGCGTTTTTTATGAAGTGAAAACCGATAAACGGCTTCTTTATACGTTGTCAAAAATCCAGGTGCGCTGCCAGCTATTGCTTTGACCCGGCGAGAGCTCCAGCTTGTGAAAGGTTTCTACGCTTACGATATGATCTGCGCACCACATCGTCATGCCGCAAATATCAATCTCGTCCTTCACGTCTACACGGGCGCCGGAGGCTTCATTGATCATCGACCATTCAAATATTTTGGGGCTGCTTATTTGTATCTCTTCCGGCGTCACCTTTACAGAGGCGGGTGAAGGTGAATAGTGCGCAAAGGTAAATCCATGACCATCGCCTTTAATATGCCCGCTCAGCACGTCATTCCCCCTATTTTGGATCGAATCCATGCGAATCTTGTAATCCGGCCCAAGTGCCATTGAATTGATGGTAAGAAAATTATGGCAATATTCGCGGATGCTGATCGGCTTTTCTCCCTCGTTTTTAACCGTAATTTGCATGATAAGCATGTTATCCATAACCAATATTTCTTTCTTTTGGCTTATTGCATAGCCCATGCAAAGTCGCGGTTCCGTTATGAATCTGGCGATGTTCTTGCTTTCCTCAACACGAATGCGGTACGGCTCGGCTTCGTATCTTTTCCAGAACGTATACGGTGCGTCTTCGAACTTCTTCAAAAGACCGACGCCGAATTTGGGAAAAGGCTCGCCTACTTGGACCTCTGCGCTGACATCAAATAAATATTCGCTGCAAAGCCCGCGTCCACCGGAAGACGGATGAGAGAGATTATTTGGCTCCGTAGCGCAGAATCGATGCACCCCATCAAGCACGATTTCGGTAATAAATCCCGCACGGTCGAAACGCGTAGTTAGATTGGGAACTTCATTCGGGTGCGCAATCTCAACACGCAAACGATCCGATTTGATTTCAAACATCACTTCCGCTCCTTCTTATACTTACTTTTGCGATTAACCCTTCTTTGCAGACCATCCATTTCAGCACGATGCGTTTTTCTATCCAGAACACCAGCATTGAGGACATCTAGTTCGTCTATGATTTGAAAAAAATAACACGACATCGTCCATAATGTCGAGGATGATTATTTTCGCTGCGTCTAGGAAGGTGGTTGAAGCTTAATTTCCTTCCACCCGGCCCGGTCAATCGATCTTGATGACCGATTTGACAAAACCTTGCGGTTTGGTCCGAATCGCCTCGTACGCGCGGTCGATCTCATGCAGGGAAAAGACGTGCGTGATCATTTCTTTCATATTCAATTGACCTTTCGCAATCAGCTTGAGACCGGCCTCCATCTCCTTGATATGCACCTGGCTTCTGCGTTCATGCGCGTTGACGACTGTAAGGGCCTTCCGCCACAGCTGAGGATCTTTAACGATGATCGAATAGGAGGAAAGATTAAACCCTTTTGGGGCCATATACACCTGCATCGTCGCAGCCGCTGCCGGCTCACTCACAGACAGAATCAAGACATAATACATCGGATACAGGGTAACAACGCAGACAATCGCGGCCAGCACATATAGAACCACGGTTACCGCCGGATTACCTTCGCTAATTTTGTTGTTTATCTTCACAATTGCACCCCTACCATAAGCCAAACCCCGTGATTTTGTTGCTGATTTTGTTGGCCGTATAGGTTAAACCAAAACCGATAAGTGACAGGAACAGTCCCGCGGCCGCAATGTAGCTGAATTCACCGCCCAGAATGCCCAAGCGATACGAATAGGTTCCGATTACATCGGCAACGTCATAGGTCGCCGGCGTATAAAGAAGCAGGATCAAATCGCTATTTGTCCCCAGTATTCCCCCGATCGCCATAATCAAATTGATTGCGATGATGTTTTTGATTCCGGATACCGTGATATGCTACATTTGCTGCCAACGGTTCGCGCCGTCTATTTTGGCGGATTCGTAGAGTCCCGGATCGATGGATGATATCGTGGATAGGTACAGAATGCTGCCAAAGCCGAAGCCTTTCCAAATATTCGTGATCGTATAAATCCATGGAAAGGCGGTAGGTTCCAGTCGATAATTTTTGTCGCCCATCCCGAGCAATACAAGAATCTAATCCCATCCGTATTCACAAAAGAAATAACCATCCCCGCTACAACGACTGCCGAAATAAAGTATGGCATGTAGCTTGCCGTTTGTACCGTCTTCTTAAATGTCGCAGCGCGTATTTCATTAAGAAGAAGCGCAAATAAAATCGGAATTGTGAATCCAAACAGCAAATTCAACCCGCTTAAAACCAACGTATTTTTGATCAGCCGCCAGAAATACTCACCTTGCACAAAATGAATAAAATGCTTCAATCCGACCCACTCCACGCCATTACCGATAAAGGGATTCCAATATAATTCTGAAAGGCAATGACGATTCCATAAATCGGAATATAACAGAAGATGAAGATTAAGATGAAAACCGGAAGCATGAGCGAATATAATTCTACATTGTCTTTCAGGACATCCTTTCGGATCTTTGATCGTTTGGTCGAAACGCCCGGTGACCCGTTGATCGTCGTGATATTCCTTGTTTCCCCCATAAGTAAGTTCTGTCCTCCTCTCTATTTTTTTGGCTGAATACGTTTTAGTCTAGCTATTGCGTAAAAGGGCTTCAAGAATAAAAATTTTACGGACAGATGTAAATTTTCCTTCAGCGAATAAGAATCTTCTTCCATTCAAATATTGTTCGTCAGGAAAATATCGTTCATTCCGACAACCAAGAAAAAAACCTCGTTAAACGCGGTGCAATGTCCGGACAAAGGTCAACCCCCATTCACCCCATGCGGATGTTTGGCGTGTTACGGAAAATGTCATTTCGCAAAGCGGAACAAAAAAAGCCGCATTGTTATGCGACTTCGTTGTGCAGATGTTCTTGTTGTCCGACAGTCATACACCTTATACTCGCTCTTCTTCGATCTACATTCCGTTTGTCGCGCCACCCGCACTTCTATCTCAAGTAACATTCAGAATAATGTCCTTTAGTTCAATCAGATTCTTGATTCGATAGCTGGCCTTTGAGAAGTCATGTGTTTTTGTGAAGTCGTTATAAACAATAACACAGTCGATACCAGCCGCCACGGCTGAGGTCAACCCTCTGTTTGAATCCTCTACCACCAGGGTCTCTTCTTTGGCAGCTCCGAAACGTTTTAGGCCGGTTAAGTATGGTTCCGGGTGCGGCTTGGTGCGCTCGTAATCTTCGCGAACAAGGACGAATTCCATGAATGGTGTAATCCGGCGCTTTTCGTGAATAAGTTGAAAATCCGCACGTTTTGCTGTCGTCACGATGGCCATGCGGACGTAATTTGACAGTACGGCCAGAGTTTCAACTACGCCTTCAATCTCTATGGCTTCTGTTCTTAGGTATTCCTGATAATAGACGTTGCGGACCTCGCGCTGCTTGCTGATGGTCTGTTCATCAATACCAGCCGCCCTCGCTTGGGACCAAGTGCCAAATGACTGGGTCATGTCGCGGAGGTATTGATCTTTATCCAAGGTAAAGCCAATGTCAGCCAGAGCGCGTTCTCCCGCTTTGTAATACCAGAATTCCGTATCAACCAGAACACCATCATGATCGAAGAGGATGTACTTTTTCATGGTTTCGTTCTCCTTTATCCGCTGCGGCAACCATGCATGCCATCGGCGGCTGATCTGGTTCTTCCGAGACTTTCTACACCGTACCTTCAGCTCCCGGGCGACATCCGCCACTTGCTCTCCGATACACAGCTTTTTCATCGGACACAGTTTCCTCTAGGCTGCTGCTAAATTTAGTATAAACTGTATCTACCTTTCAGTCTAACATCAAATCATGCTACGATAAAGGCCTGCCAGGGAACCGGTTCCCTGGCAGGCCCTATGCGTTGGACCAACGTATATAGAAATCCCACGAACCTGAATCCCTGTCCAAAATGTCATCGGATATGCAAGCACAATTCGCCGTCAACGTGTAATGAACGCAAGTGGAAGCTCAGCCGCCCTGGCGGTTTGCGCCATGTATGCCGACGCTAAGCACCCGGTATTCCTTCGGGGTCATGCCCGTATACGTCTTGAATACCGACACAAAATACTTGTACTCGCTATAGCCGACACGCTCGGCGATTTCGAACACCTTGTCGTGCGTCTGTGCAAGCTGAACCTTGGCCGCGCCAATCCGCAGCTCGTTCATGTACTCCTTAAAGCTTTTACCGGTGCTCTGTTTAAAAATCTGACTGAAGTAGCTGGGCGTGATTTTCAGCCACGCCGCGACCTCCGCCGCCTTCAAATCGCACGTAAACTGTTCGGCCATATATTTCTTTGCCTTCTCGATCACCCAGTAGGATTTGTCGATACCGCTGCGGTCGACCAGCTCCAGCAGCCGCTCCATCTCCGCATGCACGATCATCTCCATGCTTTCATACGAGTTGTACACAAGAAGGTCGACCGGCTCGCGGCTATCGTCCTCGAGCCCGGTGAGGCCGCTTTGGCGCAGGCGCAGGCGCAGCAGCACGGACAACTCGTCACTAGCCTTGGCCGCCTCGGACAGCAAAAATCGTTCCTTCCGGAAATGATGGAACACGCCGCCGACGGCCGCAGCTACTGCCGAACGATCCTTCTGGAACAGCGCCAGCACCAGCTGCTGCGCACCGGCTGCGGCATCAAACGCCGGCGGCTTGCGATTCCGGCGAATCGATTCCAGGTTTCCGGGCTCCAGCACATCCCACTGCTCCAGCACATGATAATCCAGCAGCGAGCGTGCCTCCGCGCAGCGCTCCGCCGTCTCGGCCGGCTCCCGAAAAGGTCCCGAGGCGCTGCCGTACAGCTTCCCTCCGGAGGTCCGCCAGGATCGGACGGCCGCTTCCAGCGCTTTGTCCCAGGCCGCATCGTCCGGCTCGCCGTCCGCCATCGCCAGCGTGACCAGCATATTGGCGTGGTGGAACACCGACACGCTGCGCAGCGAGTTCGCGGCGAGGCCAGTCTCCACCGCCTGCAGCCACTGCCGCTGCATATCGTGCCATTCCTCCGCGCTCATGAACGAGTACCGCTCCGCGTAGCGCTCCGCCTGCGTGCATAGAACGCGGTACCAAGTTGCACGCAGACCGGCCGGAAGCGGCTCGTCCTCATATCCCGTCAATCCGCGCGCGCGATTCGCCAGCCAAAGCTCGTTCTCCTTGTCGCTTCCGCGCGCATCCTCTTTGCGGATGTCCCGTGCGATGCCGCCGATAACCGACTCCAGCTCGTCGATTTCCACCGGCTTGAGCAAATAATCCGAGACGTTCAGGCGAACCGCCCGGCGCGCATAGCCGAAGTCTTCATAACCGCTGATCATAACGATCCGTACCTTCGGGAAGCGGCTGCGAAGGTGCTCGGCAAGCTCCAGTCCGTCCATGCCGTCCATGCGGATATCGGACAGCACGAGCTCCGCGCGGCATTCCTGCACCTTGTGCAGCGCCTCCTCTCCGTCATGGGCTTCGCCGACCACTTCGACCCCGAGCGAATCCCAATCGATCGTGTGCCGCAGCCCTTCGCAAATGACGGGTTCATCGTCAACGATCAGCAGCTTCACCTTCCCGCGGGAGTTCCTTTCGCTTGTCATGATTTAATCCCCCTCCTGGGTATGCGGAATCCTGAGTCTAATCCACGCTCCGTCGCCGGAAGACTGGACGACTTCCAGTCCGTAGCCCTCCCCGAAAAAGATCGACAGCCGCTCGTGAATGTTGCCCATCGCCCCGACAATGCCGTCGCTGCTTCGCCGCAGCGATGCGCGCACCGATTCCGCGTCAGCAGTGCTCAAGCCGCGTCCGTTATCCCGCACATCAATCCAGATTTCGCCCTGTTCGGCAGCATAGCACCTCACCGCAATCGTATTGACCGGCTTGCTGCGATCCCAGCCATGCTTGAGGAAGTTTTCCACAAGCGGTTGAATCGACGCTTTAAGCGTGATCGCTCCCGCCACATCCGCATCGGTGAAGAGCGAATAGCTTAGCTTGCTGCCGAGCCGCCGCTGCTGCAGATATAAATACGAACGAACCCATTCCAGCTCTTCCAAAATGGTCGTCCGGTATCGGCCGTTGTTCAGAGAAGAGCGGAAAAAACGCGACAGCATCTCGATGAGCTGGCTGGATCGGGAGGCTTTCTCCAGGCGCGCGGTCCAGCGGATCATATCCAGCGTATTGTACAGAAAATGCGGGTCCATCTGATTCTGCAGCAGCTTTAGCTCCGATTCTCGCTCCCGCAGCTCCAGCTTGTATTTATGCTCGACCAGCTCCTGAATGGTGAACACCATATCGTTGAATTTACGGTTGAGCTCGGCAATCTCGTCATTCGACTCAATCGGTACGCGAGCGCTGAAGTCGCCCAGTTTAACCCGATTGGTCTCCCGCTTCAGACGCAGGATCGGTCTGATGATCGTGTAATGAAACCGGATCAGAGCAATGACGGCGAGCGCGAGAATCGAAGCCAAAATCACGGCGGTAAGCACTTTTAGCCCGCGGGTCTCCTCATTCACGATCGATTCGGGCACCATGGCTACAATTTGCCAATCCGTTTTTTCCATCGTGCGGTAAAAGGTAAGATAGCGTGCCTTGCCGATCGTTAACGTTGACGCACTGCCGCCTTCGGTCCGCAGCTTGCGCAGAAGCTTCCCATCCGGACGGAAACCGCCCGGCAAATGCTCCGGCTGAAGGATGGTTTCGCCGTTTTCGTCCAGCACGTACAGGAAGCTCTTTTCCTTGAATACGCCGCTTTTAAGCAAGTTCTCGATGCTGGATTCGTCCAGTCTGATCACCAGCCGGCCGAGCGGCTTCGTGGTTTCGCTGTACGAATTAAGCACCCGGAACAGCGAGATCAGCCGTTCGCTGCCGCCCCAGTCGCTGTCCAGCGTATAGGCAGCGCTCCAGACGATGCCGCCCTTGCGGTTGTCGGCCCGGTGCAGCCATGCCGATTCGTCTCCGTTAAAGGGTTCGCCCATCTCGATGGAGCTGCCGTTGAAGCCGGTGATGCTGATGGATTTAATATAGTCTTTAGACATGAGTTGAAACGTCAAAAAGCCTGCGATGTTCTGCTTGCGGATTTCCGCCTCATTCCGTCCGAGGGGAGGGGAAGTGCGCAGAAAATTCCTCATGTCCGGACTCAGGATCAGATAGTCGGCAATATCCTCCACCAGGGCGGTTTCTTCCTCAAGCTGGTTGATGACCGTATCCAGACCTCGCTTGGTGGAGCCTATAAACTGATCCCGCAGCACCTCGTTAAACCAATATTGGACCAGCACGCCAACCCCGATCGTCGGCAGGATTACGAACAGTAAGAAAATGACCAATGCCTTCTGCATCAGCCCGACGCTTCTCCACCCTCTGTAGTTCCACCGCATGATACAGACTCCTCTTGTAAACCTGCCGGAAAACAGCGCACGTCCTCGGCCGCTTCCGGCCCGCCCATAACGACTTATCCTTTGACGGAGCCTGCGGTCATCCCGTTGACAAGCTGTTTTTGCAGCATAAGATAGAAAATGATAATGGGCACAAGCGCAATCGTGAGCGCAGCCATCTGCAGCGTCAGGCTTGCCGTCTCCACGCCCGTAAAATTGGCCAAGCCGAGCGGCAGCGTCTTCAGCTCGGACGATGTGATCAACACGAGCGCAAACAAGTATTCATTCCAGTTATAGATGAAATTCAGGATGACGACCGTGGCGATTGCCGGCCGCGTAATCGGCAGGATGATCGACCAGAAAATGCGAAATATACCCGCGCCGTCCATAACGCCGGATTCCTCCATATCCTTCGGGAACCCGCGCATGAAGCCTTCCAATATAAAAATGGTGAGCGACAAGTGAAAGGCCGTGTAAGGCAAAATGAGCGACCACCGCGTATCCAGTAAATGGATATGCCGCATAATCAAAAAAATCGGAATCAGCGTTGCATGAATCGGAACGAGCATGCCGAGCAGAAACGCTCCGTAGGTTACGCCCCGCAGCCTGAACTGGAAGCGCGACAGAAAGTAAGACGCGAGCGCACCCAGGATGACTGTGACAATCAGCGAAGCAAAGGTGATGATGAGACTGTTCAGGAAGTAGGTGCTCATATTGGCGACTTCCCAGGCCTTCTCGTAGTTCGAAAAATGCAGCACGGTAGGCAGGGCGAACGGTTTGGCGGCATATTCCGGCTCCGATTTGAACGAATCGACAATCATCCAGAATATCGGAAATATATTAAGAATAGCGAAAACGCTTAAAAATGTGTAGATCAGTATCTTGACAGAAATCGATTTTTTTTCCATAACCGGATCATCCTCCTTTCTTCAGTCCTTCTTATCTCTGCCTATCCAGTTCACGATGCCTACAACAATCAGACTGAAAATCAGAATTAGAACGGCTGCGGCGCTGCCGTACCCGAAGCGCATATTGACGAACGCGTTGTTGTACATGTAGATGGTCATGACTTCGGAAGCGTGAGCCGGACCGCCGCCGGTCATAATCTGAATCAGATCGAAGACGCGGAACGAATTGCTGATGCTGTAGACTACTGCAACCATCAGCGTGGTCTTAAGCATCGGGATGGTGATGCGCATGACTCTTCGCAGTCCGGTCGCGCCGTCCAATTCGGCCGCTTCGTTCACCTCGGCCGGAATATTTTGCAGCGCTGCGAGAAAAATAACCATATAGAGCCCGCAGTTTTGCCAAATATACGCCGCTCCGAGCGCAAACATCGACAATCCGGGCGTGCCGAGCCAGTTATGCTTCCAGCTGTCCAGCCCAATCAAACCGAGGAAGCCGTTCAGCATGCCGTATTCGGTATTGTAGACCATCCCCCAGATAATGGAGACCATAACCGACGAGATGACGACGGGCAGAAACCCGACCGTACGGAAGAAATTGACGCCCTTCATCTTGCGGTTCAGCAGCAGCGCCAGCAGCAGGCCAAGCGGAATTTGTCCGACCAGGCCGGTCAGCATAATGATGACGTTGTTTTTGACGGAGAGCCAGAAAATATGATCCTTCAAAATCTGCTGGTAGTTATGCAGACCTGTGAAGGTCATGTCGGTGATGCCGTCCCATCTTGAAAATGAATAGTACACAGACAGCCCGATGGGCAAAATCGCGACGCCAAGGTAGATGATCAGCGCCGGCAGCAGCCCGATAAATATAGCGAATCGGGTGCCTTTCAACGTATGCATAAATCCCTCTCCTTCTGTCCTACCGTCCCGCTCGTAAAGAAGAAAACCCGTTGCTCGTTGCTGCGGGTTTTCTTCGGCTTACCTATAGGGGGCGGGGATGACCAGGTCATCTGGTTGGCGGACGATTGCTGTACAGGCGGTCCGAAGACCGCCGATATCTTTGTTTCTTGCGATATTCCAAAAAGTATTCCTTCAGCAAGCGCTTGGCTTCAAGCGGTCTTACTTCATATTGTCAACGGCCTCCTGTGTTTCCTTGGCCACCTGCTCCGGCGTCTCTCCGCCGACTGTGATCGCCTGTATGCCGTTCTCGAACACGTCGTTAACCTGCGTCGGAATGATGCTGTCGAATACCGGCGCGGTGCCGTGGCTCGTCAGTTCCATCATTTCTTTCAGATACGGGCTGGCGTCGGACGGAATGTCTACCTTCGCGGGAACTACGATCCCTTTGCTGATCAGTTCCTTGTACAGATCCTCGTTGACGAAAAATTTCATGAACTCCATTGCCGCTTTTTGCTTCTCGTCGCTCAGGCCGCTTTTGATGCCAATGCCGTATTGCACGACTCCTGCGCTCTTCTTCGGGTCGCCTTTGCCGCCCGGCACGCTCGGGAACAGCGCAATACCGAATTTGTCGCCGTCCGGGTTGGTGATGCGCACGCGTCCGTCAACGGTCGAGGAGGAAATATGCATTGCGGCCTTGCCTTGAATGAAGTAATCCTGTGCTTGTACGGAGTCCATATTGTTGGCGTCCGTATTGAAGGCTTTCAGATTGGTCAATTGGTCGATGACATCCAGCGCTTTGATGTAGTCCGGATCGGTGAATTTCGCCTTTCCGTCCAGCACATTTTGCAGGAAGTCGTCCCCTGTGAAACGGTCCCCGATCGCCGACATATAAGAGGATTCTAGAGGCCACTTTTCCTTGTTGCCGAGTGAAATCGGCGTTATGCCCGCCGCTTTCAGCTTTTTCACCACATCGTAAAAGCCGTCGAGCGTATCGGGGAACGAATTGTAACCGACCTTGGCGAACATTTCCTTGTTGTAGTAAACAATATCGACGAACGTCTGCTTGGTCGGAATGGCGTATTGCTTGCCGCCTTCATTAAAGCCCGCCAGCGCATCCTCGGGCAGCAGCGACTTCCAGTTGTCCATTTCGCTGTCGATTGGCATGAGCAGATTGCCGGCTACGAGCGGCTGGAGATCCGCGCCCGGCCACAGCACGTCGATGTCTGCGAGATTGTTGCCGGCCGCGAGCGTTTTGAGCTTGGTTTTATAATCCCCCGACGGAACGGCATCCTGCTTGATGACAATTTCCGGATGCTCCTTCTCGAACTCGGCAATCCTCGCTTTGTACACCTCGTTGTCCACATTGGGCGACGTCCACGGATGCATCATCGTCAGCGTGACGGTGCTCGGCTTGTCCGAGCCCGCGTTGCCGTCGCTCCCGCTATTGCCGCTGCTTCCGCATGCGGCCAGGCTTAGCGCAATGACCGAAAGGGAACCGGCGAGAAACGTTTTCTTCAGCTTGCTGGATATTTGGTATGATGGCTTGACTTTCAAACGAACCCCTCTTTTCCGGATAGTATTGAGACAGCCGAGCGTCTAACGATCAACCATGAAACCTCAGCCGTCTACCAACATGTGACAGAATTGCTGTCACTTAAACGTTGTTTAAATTAAGTTTACCTGTCGTTTCAATTATGTAGTATCCAGAAATACAGTGGTTTTATCCGATTTTTTTAAGTTTCTTGACAAAAGCTTAAATTATCCGATCCTTCATTGAAGGACAAACAACAATGATATCCCATATAATTGACGTATGTATGACATAGAAGGTGGTTTTTGTAAGGTTTTTCGGATAGCGGCACATAAGCGGCATTTACGAAGCAAGAGGAGGTGAAAAAGCGATGGAAAGCGCCGTCCGAGTCGTCATAAAAGGCGACGACTCGGACGGCGCAATGCGGCAGCTGCCGTATCGCGTTACTGCGGTTCGTTCAAAATGTAATCGACCAGTTCGTTCAGCGGCACGGTGGCGAGCGCGATCGCCGTATCGGTGACGCCGTAATAAATATACAGCAGGCCATCCTTCACCACATTGCCCGTCGGGAAGATGACGTTCGGGATTTGGAAGCCGAATTTCTCATAGTACGTTTCCGGCTCCATAATGAAATTGCGGGTTCTGGCAATGATTTTTTCCGGATTTTCCAGGTCCAGCAGCATGGCTCCGACCCGGTAAACAGTATCCTTGTCTACGCCGTGATACAGCACCAACCAGCCCTTATCGGTGCGTACGGGCGGCGTCGAACCGCCGATTTTCTTGAATTCCCAGTCCACCTCCTGCGCCTTGGCGAGCAGCTTCGGCTCCTCCCAATGGATCAGATCGTCGGAATAGGTAATCCACATCGCCGCCTTCTCGGTACCGTACGCCTCTCCAACATACTCCTCCGGCCGGCGCAGCAGCACGTATTTGCCGCCGATCTTCTCCGGAAAAAGAATGTTGTCACGATCGTTGATGTCCAGCGGCGTCGTATTAGTAAGAAATTCCCAGTTAATCAAATCCTTGGACGTCAAAATACCGGAACGGGTCAGCCAGTGGCCTTCCTCCTCTCCCCAGCCGTCCGGATAGGTCGGCACGGAGCGCTCGGGAATGCCCGCGCCGGTCGGATAATAGCTCATCGCACATGGACGCAGCGCGTAGTTCAGATAGAAGGTGTCATCGATTTTGACGATGCGCGGGTCCTGTACGCTGCCGTAAGGAAATCCGAGCATGTCCGGGGTTACGATGGGCTCATCCTTGACATGGGTGAAATGGACGCCGTCCTCGCTCTCCAGCAGGCCGAGAAAATTTTTACACGGCGTAAGCGAACCGGCCGTTCGCTCGATCATGTAAAACTTGCCGCCGTCGATGATGACTGCGGGATTGAATACCGTCACTTTGCGCCATTCAAATAGCCCCGGCACGACAATCGGGTTTTCCGGGTGTCTTTTAATGTTCAGCTTCATGCTCACATCTCCCGTAATGAAGTTTAGACATTTCGATTTACTCTCGATTTCGACACTTTTTGTTTGCCTTACAGTCATGCGCTTAACTCGTTCCACATCGGCGGATCGAACGCCGGCTTATTTGAGGAAATCGCTTGGACGGGAATGCTTACCCCTTCCGCCGATACTTCCGCCAGCAGCTCGGACACGACTAACTCTTCCATTATAACGAAGCGCCGTCTCACTTTCATATCCGACAAATTTAAGAAAACGTCCGAATATTGCCGATTTCTTCATGCTTGAATGACTCAGAATAAGCTGGACGCGCGTTCCGGCGTCCGTCTCGACCGATCCGTCCGGATAGGACAGCTCGGCAGGCGCCGATTGGGCTTCGCCTGCCTTTTCCCCCATCGCAGCCAAAGGCAGCGATCGTTCCGAAAGCGCCCTGGCCCCATCCGCCGCGCCAACAGCATCGCCGTGCAGGAGATCGTATCAGAACCCACCGGCGGGATGCATCTGAGCTGGCGAGCTTACGCCGGTCCTGCCTTCATGTTCATAAAAAAAGTGGACATCCCGTTTTCATAACGGATGTCCACAAAGGTCCAATTTGCAAGGCTTAATTATTTACTATTCTGATCCTTGTAATTCTTTATATATTCGTCTTGAACGGCCTTGCCGCCCTGATCCATGTACTGTTGAACCAATGATTTGTACAGGCTATCGACATCGGCTGGTTTAGCAACAATGAGTTTTGCGAGCATTTGTGCTGAAAGATTTGTAAGCGCTGAGTTGTATTTTGCATCGGCTGTGTTCGGTAATGCATAGTGGTACGTAGTATAATAGCCCGTCAAAGCGACCTTTAAAGCATTCTCTACCTCATTTTCATAACCAGGATATCCAGCGGAAATAGCCGCAGTATTCTTCTTCGGATCTCCCAGTTCGATACCGTTTGAAAGGATGTCATAATCGAGGTTGTTTGCAACCGTCATCATTTTTTCGCCGGAATTTGTTGTTCCTGTCTGTTTTGGAACACCATTCACCATGTTGTAGTCTACGCCTTCCTGACCGTTCTGGAGGAAGAGGGTTACCTTGGGGTCAGCCATCCAGTTGAGGTATTGTATGGCAAGGTCAACATTCTTGCTTGATTTAGGGATGATGATATACATGCCATTTGGGCCGTACCCGTACTTCGGATGCTTGCCTGCATCGTTCTGCCAAGGATCGATTGGAATAAGCTGGGCACCAGGCACGTTCTTTAAAAGGTTGGTAAGGGTGCCGGGAGCCGTCCTGTACGGACCATCCCAGTTCGTCGTGAATGCTCCGACCTTACCATTGGAAATATCTGCGTCCCTAAGTTTTCCATCCTTGTCCGTTGCGAAGTTCGGGCTGACCAAGCCTGCATTATACATTTTGTTCATGTATTCAACCGCTTTATCAAACCCAGGCATACTCCAGTTTGCCGACCAGCTGGCATACGGCTGAAGTGTAGCAAACTGTTCTTCCGTAAGGTTGGACGGTCTAAAGGCTTCCGGGATAAAGTCCAACCCGGGGTTTGCAGGCTGCAGAGCATAACCATAAGGAATGACTCCGCTTACATTTCCAGGGTTCTTCTCTTTGAAGGCAACCATGGTGTCATAGAACTGTTCCGGTGTCGTAGGAACAGGAAGACCCAGTTTATCGAGCCAGTCTTTACGGATAAACGTATTATCACTTGCGAGAACCGTCCTCTTGCCCGGTACGGCATACTGCTTGCCATCAAATTTACCGTACTTTAAAACATCATCGCCAAGATACTTGGTAAGCGTAGGTCCGTATTGCTGGAGAGCCGAGTCAAGATCTGCCAAACCACCCTGCTGGACATAATTATAAACAACACCCTGGTTGTAAGTGTAGGAAATGTCAGGTGCCTGGCCGGCTGCCATCAATACGTTCAGCTTGTCCACTTCCTGGGATCTTGGAACTGTAACGTAGTTCACGGTGACATTAAACTGCTTGCCGAAATTATCGTTGACATACTTGGTCCAGTAGTTATTATTCAAATCCGGCTGCCCAGGTTTGCCTCTGTCGAATACTTCGACCGTTAATGTTCGATGTGCTTTTGTATTGCCTGATCCTGATGTACCTTCATTTTGTGTGCCGCTTGAACTCTTACCCTGACAGGCGGCCAATGTTGAGGCAATTGTTAACGCTGCCAAAGAAACAGAAATCAATCTTTGTGCCTTTGCCTTCAAAGAAATCACTCCCCTTGTTGATATTTAGCAATTATTTATATAAATCCGTGAAAAAGATTTCATCATCTCTTTCACGTACTTATATCAGCCTTTCACGGCGCCAATCATAATGCCGGATACAAAGTATTTCTGGAGCCACGGATACACGAGAAGAATCGGAACCGTGCCAAACATAATACTTGCCGACTTTAATGCCTCTGAAGGAAGATTTACGTTGACATTCTCGCCGGACATTTGCTGCGAAATATTGATCACGTTATACAGCTTAAGCTGTATCGTATACAAATGCTCGTCTGTAATGTAGAAAAGAGCATCCTGAAAATAATTCCATCTGTATACGGCATAGAGCAGGCTGATTGTGGCAAGTGCCGGCTTGGAAAGCGGAAGCACAACCTTAAGCAAAATCTGCAGATCGTTGCATCCGTCCAGGCGCGCAGCTTCCTCCAGACTATCAGGAATGCTTTGGAAGAACGATTTCAGTATGATCATATAATAGACGCTCATCATACCCGGAAGAATCAGTGCCCATGGCGTGTTCAATAGGCTTAGATTCTTTACGTTCAAATAATCCGGAATCAATCCGCCGCTAAAATACATGGTAAACAGCATCACTAACAATAAAACATTTCTGCCCTTGAGTCTTTTTTTAGTCAGTGGGTACGCTGCCAATATGGTAACGGTCAATGAGAGGAGTACAAATACAACCGTCAGGATTACCGTATAGACCAAGGAGTACAACATGCCGGCATCCCCGAATACAACTTTATAGGCTTCTAAATTAAAGTCGATCGGATAAATGGTAACAGCCTGAGATATAATCGCCTTATTAGAGCTAAGGGATTCCGAAAGAATATAAAGAAATGGAACCAGGCAGATAAAAACCGCAATTAAAATAACAAATGCTGCCGTAAAGTCAACCAGTCTATTTTTTAACGTATGTGACATGGTCAGTACCTCCTCACCAAATTCCGTTTTCGCCTAATTTACGGGTAATAAAATTAGAGCTTAACAGGAATATTAAGCAAATAACGGACTGGAACAGTCCGACAGCTGCACCGACTGAAAAGTTCGCCGATTGAATACCTACACGATAAACATAGGTACTGATAACGTCGCCAAAATCCATAACCAGGTTGTTTTGAAGGTTGAATGGACGGTCGAAGTTAATCGCCATCAGATTGCCGATCTGCAGAATCAGAAGGATCACAATGGTTGGTCTGATCCCTGGCAGCGTAATATGCCATATCTTCCTAAATCGACCGGCTCCATCTGAATCTGCAGCTTCATACAGCTGCCTGTCAATTCCCGTCATGGCAGCAAGGTACAAAATGGTACCCCAGCCTGCGTTCTGCCATACTCCAACCAAAGAATAAGTTGCAACCCATGCATATTTGTTCGTGAGAAAAGGAACCGATTCACTGCCCAAATGGGTAAGCAAGGAGTTAAACATTCCCGTAGGAGAAAGCAACTGTGTAACAATGCCGCCAATAATAACCCAGGAAAGGAAATGCGGCAGATACAGGATAGTCTGGCTTATTTTTTTAAACTTATTCCATACCAGTTCATTAATTAAAATCGCCAAAATGATTGGCGCTGGAAATCCCACAATCAAATCCAAACCGTTAAGCACCAGCGTGTTTCGAACAACTTGATAAAATTGGGGTGATGAAAAAATTTGCTTGAACGTTGCAAAATCATTCCACGGACTCAAGCTGACGCCCTGAAAAATGTTGTAATCCTTAAAAGCAATTTGTATGCCGTACATGGGTACATATTTAAATACCACGATATATAAAACCGGAATAAGCAGCATCAGGTAAAGCACGAAATCCATTCTTATATAGTAAAACAATCCTTTCTTTTTTTGCACCGGCTCTTGAACGACATCTTTTTTTTCCAAAGCAACACTATTCTTCGCTGCTTGCATAAACTACAACCTCCATTCTACTAACTCCTTCGAGCAAACCGCGGACGGTCTCGGTCTCCCGTTACGGAAATATTATTGGCTCACGTTTTGCCCTACGCCTTCAATCAGTTTGGCATCGCGCTGCGCCAGCAGGCAAAGCTCGGCCGCTTTAAAGGCGTGCTCCTGCGTCATCGCAATCTCCGTACGGTTTAAACAGTCCAGAATCAGTTCTCCGAAAAACGGATATCCGATCTTCCCTGTTACGTCGAAATGATACTCCCCCTCATGATTAACGAGGTATACGTGTCCGCCGCCCTTTTCTCTCGCTATATCCACGTATTTGCGCAATTCGATATAACCATCGGTGCCCAAAATAATCGTACGGCCGTCTCCCCATGTGCTGAGGCCGTTCGGCGTGAACCAATCGACGCGGAAATATCCCGTGGAACCGTTGTTGCCCACCAAGTTGCAATCGCCGAAATCCTCAAACGTCGGAAATTGCTTGTGGTTATAATTAGCCACCTGGCTGTTCACCACTTTTGCGTCCTTGGAACCTGTATAATACAAAAATTGCTCACATTGATGGCTGCCGATATCGCAAAGAATACCGCCGAATTGCTCGCGGTTAAAAAACCAATCCGGTCTTGACGGCACGTTGATCCGGTGCGGGCCGTATCCGCTCACCTGCAGAACACGCCCGATGGCGCCCTGCTCGATCAATTGTCCTGCATAAACCGCGCTTTCCACGTGCAACCGCTCACTGTAATAAACCGCATATTTCAGGCCGGTTTCCGCAGCTTTTTGCCGGGCCTGTTCCAGCTGCGTTAACGTCGTTAACGGCGCCTTGTCCGTAAAGTAATCCTTTCCGTGCGACATGACGCGCATTCCCAGGGCACAACGTTCCGACGTGATGGCCGCGCCGGCAACCAGTTTCACATTCGGATCCTGCAGAACCTCCTGTTCGGATCTTGCCGCCTTGACTCCCGGGTAGGTTTGAATGAATTTTTCCACCTTGGCCGGGTCCGGGTCGTATACCCATTTCAGTTGTCCGCCTGCTTCGATAAGTCCGTTGCACATTCCGAAAATGTGCCCGTGATCAAGCCCGATCGCCGCAAATGGAAATTCTCCCTTTTCACAAACCGGGGCCGGTTTTCCTTTCGGGGCGTAATTCATACCGTCTTGTGTTTGCATCGCATTCATCCCCTGTTTCATTTATAATCGCTGCCAAGCGTAATATCGTTTTTCGAAAAGGAAACGACCGAAGCGGTCTTTTCGTAAAAATGCGGAGCGTTCGCCAGCAAGCTGTCTCTCGAATAGAACAGGCTGTCTTTCGTTAAAGGCAGGCTTACGGTTTTGCCTGTAGCCGCCGATTCATAGATAGCCGTGATCAGCTCAAGCGTTTTGCGTCCTTCTCGGCCGTCAATGAGCACCTCCAGCGATCCGCTTGCGATCGCTTTCATTACGTCGTCGATTTGTCCGGCATGGCCGGTAAAAGGAAGGTCCGCCATGCTGTTATACGTAGCCTCAAGCTCCTCCTCGAGCTCGGTGTTCCGAATCGGAAATCCGTTTTCCTTCGAGGTGGATGCATAAACCTTCCAGGGTGCTGAAATTCTCGCCTTTTCCCCTTGGAATATGAGCTGCTGCTCCTGTCCATGATGCACAACTGAGCTTGTAATTTGCGCCAAGCCTCCGCTGCCGTAAGAAAGAATGGCGATGGAGATGTCCTCGACTTCCGCGTTATCATGCGACGTGTTGCTCATGACCGCATGGACTTTTTCCGGCATTCCCATCATCCACTGCAGCATGTCGATGTGATGAACGGCGTGGTTCAACGTACAGCCGCCGCCTTCTTTTTCCCAAGTGCCCCTCCACCACAAATCGTAATAGGAGTGCCCTCTCCACCAGTGGGAATCAACCTGCGCATGAACGATTTTGCCTAATTTTCCGGTGTCGAGCGTGCGCTTCAGCTTCATGATCGGATCCCTGAACCGGTTTTGCCCGATGACGGATAAAATGCGTTTCGACTCGGAAGCCGCTTCCAGCATGCGATCGCACTCTTCCAAGGAAGAAGACATCGGCTTCTCTACCAATACATGCTTTCCGGCTCGCAAAAAGTCGATCGCGATTTGAGCATGCGTATATGGCGGGGTGCAGATCGACACCAGATCGATATCGCTGTCCAGCAGCTCTCGGTAGTCTTGTTCAACTCTACAGTCGAGCTGAAATTTCTCTTTATTCTGGACTGCCTTTTCCTCGTAAATGTCACATAACGCTACGACTTGACATCTTCCTTTAAACGACGAAACATAGGCATCCAAATGCGAATTTGCGATACCGCCGGTTCCGATAACGGCTACTTTAATCATCGACATTCGCTCCTTGATTATTTAAAAAATTTGGCGTGCTTCTGTTTTAAATTTTCTTTTTCAATCACGACCAGATCCAAATGATCCTTAAGTATTTTTTCCGCTTGGTCGGGATCCTTCTCCTTGATGGCACGTACAATGCCATGATGATGGGCAAGTATGATTTTCCAGTCGGAATCGGAAGCCAGCCGTAAAATCCGTATGCGGTTGTCATGCGTGGCCATTTGCTGAATAAGTCCCCACGTACGGCCCCGGCCGCAGCCGATCATAATCGATTTGTGAAACTCTTCGTCGAGTTCAAACAGGCGCCCATAATTCTGTTCGGATTCGCACAGTTCTTGCAGCGAGACGAGATTTTGCAGATGAAGCACCTGTTCCTTGTCGAGCTTCTCACATGCTTCCCGCACCACGGTGGATTCCAAGGTTTTTCTGATAAACCGGGACTCCTCCGCATGCTGCAAATCGATAAGCGATATGATCGAGCCCTTCTGAGGAGTGGTTTCGATCAATTCCTCCTGAGTGAGTTTGACCAACGCTTCACGAATCGGCGTTCTGCTGACTTGGAGCATTTCGACCATTTCTTTTTCCGAGATAAATTGTCCCGGCTCGAGCCGCAGCTCCATAATGTTTTTCTTCAAGGTTTCGTAAACGAAATCCCGAATGAGTCCTTTTTTGTCTCTTGAAACGTCAATCTGAATACTCATAAGATTCCTCCAGCCCGACGAGCCGCCATTCATCCTTCAAGCGCTTTCAAAAAGCGCTTTCAAAAAGCGCCTATAATATCCGGAATGACTAGTTACCCTAGTATACCAGCTTGAATGGAGTGAGCCGGATCACTTTATTAAGCTTAATCGCCCGCCCTCTTTGCACGGATTCATTCTCCCAGCCACAATATGATGATGACGCCTTGCGGATAAAATATTTGGTGCCTTTATCCTGTGATAATACTAACATACCACCCTAATAAAACGCAAACCTAATATTTTTTATCAATAAACGGCGCGGTAAATTCCCCCATTTATCACTTTGCGTTAGCCTTCGGTGTCAGCGGCGATGGAATGATAGGGCACTCCGAACACCAAAAAATGGATCCGCTTTAAATTCATCGGATCCCGCAGCTGCGCTCCCCCTTAAGCATCGTTGCTCCCTCTTATCCTTTGACCGCTCCGATCGTCAATCCTTTAATGAAATACTTCTGCAAGAACGGGTACAAGAAAATGATCGGTCCAATCGTGATGACGACCGTCGAAAGCTGCACGCCTGTCGCGGAGACGGGAATGTTCACGTTCGTGTTCAAATAATTCAGATTTTGTGAATTGGATATGATTCTGCGGAGCATCATTTGCAGCGGATGGCGATGCGGGTCGTCGATGAACATCAACGCGTTAAACCAGTCGTTCCAGTACGTAAGTGCATAGAACAGCGTTATCGTCGCAATAACGGGCATGGAAATCGGCCAAATGATCCGAAAAAAAATATACAGCTCGTGCGCCCCGTCTACTGTCGCCGCTTCATTGAGCTCAAAGGGCAGCGTGCGGAAATACGAAGTCATGAGGAACGAATTGAAAGCGGAGAATAACAGCGGCAGCAGCAAGGCGAGCAGCGAATCCCGAAGGCTGAGCCAGTTGGAGATGAGCAGATAATAACCTACCAGGCCTGGCGGGAACAGCATCGTGAAATAAATGTAGAAGGACAGCACATAGCGGTATTTGACATGCGGATGAGCGGCTGCGTAGGCGAACATGGATGTAAGGAGCACGGCTCCGGAGGTACCGACGACCGTTATGAAAACGGAGACAAAGCCGCTTTGGTAGACTTGGCTGCCCTGCAGCAGGAACCGGTAAGCATCTAGCGAAAATTCCGTCGGGAACATGCGGAACCCTTGAACAATTTGGGATTCCGCCGTAAATGAACCGATATAGATTAGCCAGAACGGAATGAAGCAAAGCAAAGAGAACGCTCCGATAAAAATATAAGCAACCGCTGAAACGGCAAGCTGGGACATATCCCGCTGCTTCGCCGGCCTCATGGGCTTCGATCGCGCTGAATTCTCCAACAACCGTGTTTGATTTGACGCCATATGCGAACCTCCCTCCTTTTCCCGAACTAAAACAGCTTCGAATCGTTATCGACCCGGCGGACGAACCAGTTGAAGAACAGAATCGTGATGAGGCCCATGACGGATTGAAACAACGCGACCGCCGCGGCATTGCTGTAGCTGTTCATATTCGTCGACCGGAGCGAACGGTACGTATACGTATCGATGACGTCCGTCGAATGGAAGAGCAGCGAGTTATCGCCGATAATGCCGTAAATCAAACCGAAGTCGCCGTAAAAGATACGCCCCAGCCCCAGCAGCGTCAGCACGATGATCGTGGGCCGCAGCAGCGGGAGCGTAATGAATCGGATTTGCTGCCAGCGTTTGGCGCCATCGATTCTGGCGCTTTCATAGTATTCCTCGGAGAAGCCGGTCAAGGTGGCCAGGTAAATGATCGAGCCCCAGCCTGCGCCTTTCCAGACGAAGATAATCGTCAGAAGGTAAGGCCAGACGGCCGGTGTCTGAAACCAGTTAACCGGCTCGAAACCAATCCGGTCTATTAACCGGTTTATCATGCCGTCTTGGCCGTTAAAGAAGTTCAACACCATCAGATTCACAACCATAATGGAAATGAAATGCGGCAGGATGACAAGCGATTGCGTCACCTTCTTGAAATAAGCGCGCCGGATTTCATTCAGGAGCAGCGCGATGCACAAGGAGCAGGCCGTGCCGGCTGCAATGAAAAGCAGGTTAAGATAGACCGTGTTCATCGTGACGCCCAGCCAGTCAGGGCCGGTGAAAAAAAAGGTGAGGTTGTCGAGTCCCGTCCATTTACTGCCCCAAATTCCTTTTGCGGGGATAAACTGCTTAAAGGCCAGCAGATGAGCCGTCATTGGCACATAAGAAAAGATAAAGACATATAGGACGACGGGAAGCGACATGGCGTAAAGCCATCTGTTTTTGCGGAGCTCTCGCCATATTCCCATGCTCGATTCCCACCTTTCGCGAACATGTACTTGCCGCGTATACGGCGATCGCCTGCTACTTCTTGCTTACCAGAAAAGCGTCCAATTGCTTCTGATACTCCGCTTGCACTTTTTTCACATTGTCGTAGGCCGCTTTTTTAAACATCGCGAGCCCTTCTCTCGGTTCCGTAACGCCCATCACGAGCGGATTATAAAACTCGGTCCCCGCATTGTTAAGCTGCGCCACCTCGCCTGCGACCGGGCTCGGATCGAAGGTAAAGCCCGCCAGGATGTCGGGCGTAAAATGGCTCGGATCCCGCTCCCACTTGTTCAGTGCGATCACATCCGCGGGCAGGCTGGCATCGATCCGGTCCAGCTTCGGATTCCAGCCCCAAGCGAACGGAATGCCCGGATAAGGATTCGCTTGAATCGGCTTATACAGACCCTCGCCAACATCCACCCAGTTTTTCCTTTTTATTCCGTATGCCAACAGATCGTAATTGTCCTTCTGGTTCAACCAGTTTAGAAACTGAACGGCACGCTCCTTGTTTTTGCTGACGACCGGAACCGCGATGAAATTTCCTGCTTTGTAGGTCGAGTTCAGCTTCATGTCCGTGCTGTACAGCGTAAACGTCTCCGCAGCCGCTCCCGGAACCGACTTTTCCAGCGTGGTGCGGGTACTGAGATTGACTCCGAAGTCATTAAAGGTGGATACCGCCGCCTTGCCTTTCGTGAACTCCGAATTGTTCAGGGTTAGGGCGTCCTTGGCCAATATGCCATCCTTGTACAGCTTGCGGTTCTGCTCTAAAGTGCTCATGATGAGCGGGTCCATGTTGTCGAAAATATTATAAACTTTACCGTCGTTCCCTTTTGTGTACGAGCCGGGGTAATTGAGTACGGATGCCAGATTGGCCGACGGGTCGAGCATCCCGGCCAGCTTTAAGCCGATATGCTCGCTGCCGTTCGGTATATACGGCGTCAAGCCCGGCTCTTTCTCTTTCACAGCATACATAAAGTCGATCAGTTCGTCATAGCTGGTAATCGGCTTGAAGCCGAGCTTCTCCCTGATATCCTTGCGGATGACGAACGTCCACGGACGTATGAAGTTCACCTCAAGCGGTACCGAGTACAGCTTTCCGTTCACTTTGTTGGCGTCCATCAGCTCCTTCGAGCGTACAGCCTTAATGTCGGGACCGTATTTATCGATCAGATCGTCCAGCGGTTCATAGAGGCCGGCGGCGATATTTTGCGCCGGGTCGTTGTCCCAGATCAAATCGTAGTCCTCCGCGGAGGACAATGCGACCTGACGCTTCTGACGGACATCGGACCATGGGATAAACACGACGTTCAGTTTCACGTTCAGCGAACCGGCCATTCGTTTCTCCATTTCCGCCTTTACTTCATCCCAGTTCACCGGCGGATCTCCGGGAAACATGATTTTAAGTGTAACCGGTTTTAGCGTACTGTCTCCGGAAGCCGGAGGTTTGTCGCTTGAAGAAGACGACATGCTTCCTCCAGAGCTGCAGGCGGATAAAACAACCGCGAGAATAAGCGATGCGATCAAGACCGCTTTTCTTCCGAATCTCATGGCCAAACCCCTTCCGATTATGAACTGCCTGCCTGCGGCTGCAGCATGTGATCCGCCGCATACCAGGCTCGCGTGTTCGATCTTACCCGGCCTCTTGACATTCTGTATAGTACGGTATTCATCAAACGGTACGGAAATTGACAATGAAGACTGTATCGATTTTAATTATGTGTCCGGTACGCGCCGCTGCCCGTTATTTCTTCGCAGTCTCCAGGCGATATTGGCCCGGTGTCATGCCGGTCGCTCGCTTGAATAACGAGAAAAACGTACTTTTCGTTTGAAATCCGGATTGCTCCGTAATTTCCGCTACCGTCCAATCGGTCGTTGTCAGCAGATGAATCGCGTATTTAATCCGCTGGTCCGTTATATAATCGGATAGCGACAGCTGATAATGCGCCTTGAATAATTGCCGGGCATAGTTAACGGATATGTTCACGTGCTCTGCGACATCGTCCACGGAGAGCCTCGGATCGTGCAGATGATTGCGCACGTAATCCATCATTTCAGCGACGCATTCCTCCTTACGGTTTGAGCCGCTTCGCTGACGCTGCTGATCCATTATCAGCAGAAGCTCTTGCAGCAGCCAAGTCTTCACTTCTCCAATGGTGGAAAACCGATCAAGGAAAACATGAATGCTCTTCATCCCTTGAAACGTCTTGCCGTTTTTGAAGCTTTTCATCATCGAATAAATGATATGGGTAAGCTGCAGCTTGCATTCTTCATAGCTAAGCCCCTGCATATGCCGGGTAAGACGGTCCAGATCGGCCGCCAGCGCGTTTGCGTCCCGCAGTCGAACGGCTTGAATGACTTGCTCCAGCAGCCGTTCGTCCGGATCGCTTCCTTCACCGGGCCGATACCGATCAGAATCGGCTCTGGTGAATACCCGGTCCTCCTCGCATAGGAAGGCCAGCAGGGTGAGTTCGTAAATTTCCTCATAGACCGGTTGAAGATCGGCCCCGTCATCAAGCTCGGAACTGACCGCCGCCTGCAGCTCCAGCTTCAGCCAGCGCCTGATTTGAACGCGCACGTCTTCCATGGCATTCAGGATGCGGGCTTCCGTCTCAATCGAAGCGGATGAGGCGATTAGAGCTACAATATGATCGGAACCGAAATCGATCGTTTCCGCGGAAAATCCATGGTTTTCCAGTACCTCCGCCATCATGTTACCAAGTGCATAACGCAGGAGCTTGCGCGATGTAAAATCGTAATATTCCGTGAAACGCCCGTACGATTCCAGACGAATCACCGCGATGCGGAACGTCCCCGTCCGAAGAATCGCGGTCTGTTCTCGGATATACTGCTCGGCAGGGCCGGAAGATTTCGACCCAAGGATCCATTGCTTGATTAAGTCCTCCTTGATGAGGGCCTTGCTGCTCTTCAAGGACAAGTCCAGCTGCTCGAGCCTTTCAACCAGCCTTTCGAAGCCGGAATCGAGCCAGTCGATCTCGTTGCCTGCATACGCCGGATTCGCGATCGATTCCTTAGGCCCCAGCTTGGATTGCAGCCGCGCCGTCAAGTCGCTTATCGGCTTCAAACGGCGATATGACTGCCAAAATAGAAACAACAGAATCGCAAGGACAAGGACGACGGAAGAAGCGATGATGTCCATCCGGATCCGAACGATTTTGGCTCGGCATTCGGAGTAGGGGGATAAATGGTAAATCTGCCACCCTTCGATCGGCAGCGATGCCGTCTGGACCGACCAGGTCCCTTCCCCGGAGGCCAATTCCCATTGCGACGAATCCGATGCAGGCTTCTTTGCATTCGCCACCTTCGACACAAGATCCGTTTCGGCATTGCCGAGCAAGTACGTTTTGTTTGGGCCTTCGACGATCATTATATTTTGATCCTGCTCGGAGATTTGCAGCATATGCTCGTTTAGCAGCGGCTTGCTGAACAGAATCGACACGTATCCGTTAAAATTCCGGTTCGGCCCGGATGCCGGTACGACGAGCGCAAGATACGAATTACCATTCACGCTATGATCGAAAAATTGCAGGTATGGCGTCGTTCCTTTGCTTTCGATATTCTTCAACATGGATGGGTCGTAGAAATCCTGCGGCGAATAGAGGCTGGTTTCCGAGGAGGAGTAAATTTGGTTGAGATTGAAGTTGAACAAGCAGATGCTTTGGACAAAAGGTTCGCTGCTCACGAATTCCCGTACGCTTGCGGCCGCTTTATACAACGACAACGGGGAGTAATCGCCGCTGCCCATGTTCAGCCAAAGCGCGATGTTTTCTTCCGAATATACTCGAAGCGCAAACTGGCGTAATTTCTGCAGTGTAAATTCCGACGTTTGCACGACTTGCTGGATCTTTTCACGATCGGATGTTTGAATTTCCTCCGTTGCGCTTCGCACGAACAGCTGGCTTAAGTAAATTGTGAACACAAATGTAAGCATGCATACAGCTAAGCAGGAATAAATAAAAAGGCTGGAATACATCTTTCTCGGCTTTAACCGACTCCACAATCTTATCTCCCCCGCTTCCCGCGTTTCATATGAAAAGAGCCGATTCCTCTATTTTGTCCAATATGTAATTTATTCCCGGCTGCCTGATTCTATTACATTGCATACCGGGAGATGAACTGGTGGCAATTCCTTAGCGGACGGAATTTCCGGCTTGTTGATCTAAGTTTCGCTTCGCGCGCGTTTTTCGCGTTTTGTATGCGGTAAAAAACCATCGCCTATGATGGCGATGGTTTTTTATACGGTATGGTGACTATTTATACGAAATTTCATTACATTGCAAGCGATCATTATAAGGAATGTACGGTTCCGCCCCCTTCTTTAAAACGCTTCTAAGTCGTGAACTTCCCGGCATTCAATTTTTATCTCAATCCCGGCTTTCCTGCTTGCGGCAATCGAAATAATTTCATCGTTTACCGGCCGGAAGGTATAGTACAAATAATATTCGTCGGCCGCCCGTTCGTCGTAGACCGGTACGGAGAACGACAACGGCGGATGCGAAAAGCCCTTCCCCACCGCTTTCATCACCGCTTCTTTCCTCGTCCAGACGGTATAAAACGCCTCCCTCTTCTTCGCCAAGGACGATTCGGCTTCAATAAGATTTCGTTCGCTATGCACGAAGACGACAGGCATAACATCCAAAGGGGGCGACGGGCTCATGCTTTCCACATCGATGCCCGCCTCCTCAAGCGATGAAATGACGCAGGCAACGATTCGTTTGGAATGGGACAAGTTGAAATAAATCGGTTCATTGCCCGTTTCATTGTTGAATTTCGGGTGTAAATATAATTTTCCATACGGGTTTTTGACAAAGGCTACCCGCTCGGGTTCAATCGCCAGCCGCCGCCCGATTAACGATTTCAACAATAATCTTCCAACCAGAAATTCAAGCTTCTTCTGATCCGTGAGATAGCGGTCATAGACCGTTCTTTCTTCTTTATTCAATAAGCCTAACCGGGACTCCCATGCCGATAAGTCGATCTCCTCCGGAAGCCGCACCCAGTAAATGTTCAGTATGGACTCTGTTTTGATCTCGCTCACATCGACCTCTGCTGTTGTTCGATTTTTCTCGTCATCGTCATGAACGGAATATGGACGACAATCTTTAAGCTCATGCCGATCCCGAAGAATAAAACCGCATACAGTAAGGAATTAAGGCTGAATAAATAACCGAATATCAGAAATCCGACCAGTCTTCCTGCGCCGTTCAATACCATCATCCCCGCCCCATACCTTCCGAACAGCTCTCTTGGAACCACCGTTTGATAGAAGGAAGCGAAAAAAACGAGATAGAAGCTAAAGGCCAGGAAAAGCAGGAAACTAATCAGTCCGAAAAAAAGAACCGGATAATTGTCATTCAGCTTCAAAAGTTCCAAAAAATTCGGATTGGCTAAAAATAACAAAGGGATAATCGGGACGCACATGCCTAATATCCCGATTCCGATATTATTGGCGACTCCGAATTTCTTCATCGGCGGCACCGTGAAGATGGCCAGAATCGATCCGATTGTAGAAATACTTTCTACGATACCGTAATCGGTTTGTCTCCCGCCGAGTAACGTTACGATGATATACGGAAAACCGAGCAGGATGAACGGATACATAAAAAAGTGCGTTAGAAAGGCATTCGATACGATCGAGGTGATTCGTTTATCAATAAAAAATACTTTAAACCCATCCCACATATCTTGAAACAGACGGATCGGTTTAGCTGCCGCGCTGTCCACTCTCGGTATGGCCATCAAGGAGATCGCCAGAGCCGAGATCAAAAAAGTGATCCCGTTTACGAATAAAACCGGTCCGATGCCGGCCAAGCTGAAAACCAGCGTCCCAAGAAAAGGCGCCAAAATTTTCATGGTTTCGTTGATCGTTTTTTCGAACGAATTGGCACTGACCAGCTCATCTTTTTTCACGACACTTGGCAGCAGTGAAATAAATACTGGCCCATAACAGATCTCGCAAGTGGATATAAATAGGACCGCGAAATAGATGAAGGGCATCGTAATCGTCCCGAACAAGCTGTACCCAAACAAAACCAAACAGAGCATGCCTCGCAAGACATCCATCACGATCATCCATATTTTCTTGTTAAATCGATCCGCCAATACACCGGCAATCGGACCCACGATAAGATAGGGAACCATTCCCAATGCGAGAACGGACGCGAACTTCTCCGCCGAACCCGTTAAGCCAAGGACGTAAAGAGCGAGCGCCGCATTCAAGAAGTAAGAGCCGAACAAAGAAGTCGCTTCCGATATAATTAATAAGGCAAAGCCGCGCTGCCTGAACAATGAGAAATTCACCTGTCGATCTCCCGCCTTCCGTCACTTCATTTCGCGGGCCAAGACAAGTTCTTCATCTTCCATCCAATTCATTGGAATCGAACGGTCGATGAAGAACGGTCTTTGTCCGGTTCATCGTTCCTTTATCGACCGATGCTCGGTTCGAATTGTTCCGCCATGGCTTGAACGATTTGTACATATTGCTGCATCATTTCCAGCACTTTCGCTTTGTTTAAACGAGCCTTATACTTACATTCCACTTCCATATGCTCGGGGTGCTCGTGAAGCACCAGCAGCAGGTCGCAGTGCTCGGCAAACTTCTTCTCCAAGTCTAGCCCGCGATTGCGCATAAAACCGGGAACCAAAGCATGCTTTTCGCTAACCGGGCCCATAAGCGATAACCTCACATCATTCTGGGAGTCCGCTTCGTTTAACTGAGCTTGTACGATTTGAAGCAGATCCGATATCTGCTCGACCCGGCTTAAATCAATCGTGACGAAACGAATGTTATCGTTCCAGCCTGTAATCGTTGGAATCGTCACCTGATTCTGCTCGGAAAGCTCGGCATGCAGATAGAGATATAAAGCAAGCATGACCGCTGACGGTTCCAATTGCATGTTCCCGGCCATATCAAACACGCGCGCATACAGCTTGCCATCTAATGTGAAATGAAACGTACCGTCTAGTCCGTTTGCTCCGGCGAAGTATTCTTCGGCATACGGAATAGCTTGTATGCCTGGCTGCCGCCCCTGGAACGCGGACTGCCGAATAAATGCCGCTAATTTCGAAATCGAAGGGTAAGCGAATAGATGGGTCACCGTCACGCTAAGGTATTTGGGTTCGATGAGACTATGCAGTTGGATTAACGACATCGAGTTCCCCCCGATATCGAAGAAGTTCGTATGAACCCCAACTCCCTTCATCCCGAGCACCTGTTCCCAGAATTGAATGAGGTCTCGTTCGACTTGATCCATTGGCGATGAGGGCTCGGTTTCCATCCCGATCATTTCTTCGATCTCGGGCAAGGCGCGACGATCGATTTTCCCGTTCGGCGTTAGCGGGATCCGGTCAACTGCCGCAAATTGGGCCGGAATCATGTAATCCGGTATTTTCTTCGCCAAATAATCCCTCAGAGCGGCTAGCGTAAACGCTTCTTCAGCGACGATATAAGCGATTAACGATTGACGGTCGCTGCAGATGACCGCCGCTTGATGGATCGACGGGTGCTGCAGCAGGTGGCTTTCGATTTCTTCAAGCTCGACCCGGTAACCTCGAATTTTCACCTGATGATCGACACGGCCCATAAATTCGATCTGCTGATCGGGCAGCAGTCGCACGATATCTCCGGCACGGTAAAGCCGTTCCCCTTCCACAAAGGGACTCGGTACAAACCGCTCTTTCGTCAGGTCCGGACGATGCAGGTAGCCTCTCGCAAGCCCTGCCCCCGAGATGAACAGTTCGCCGGGAATACCGGCAGGCACAGCCTGAAGCTCATCATCCAAAATGTAAATTTTCGCATTGTTGATCGGTTTCCCGATAGGGACATGGTTACGGTTTGCGAGCTGCTCCGAGTCTACAAATCCTGCTATAGCTCCGACACAGGTTTCCGTCGGACCGTAATGGTTGAGGATTTGAACCTGCGGATGCGTCTGAAGGAAGCCTCTGACGTCTTCCGCATTCATCGCTTCGCCGCCTAACACCACTAACCGCAAGTATCGGTCGGTTTCCTGCCAGTGCCTTGAAGCAACATGCAGCATCATGCGGAAGAGCGACGGCGTCCCTTTAAGATAACTAATTTTGTGCTCGCCCAAGTACGATAATAACGCCTCCGGATTTCGCACCAAGTCTTGATCGGCGATATGAATGGCGCAGCCGTTCAGCAAGGACGAATACAAGCTGGTGTAGCCTAGATCAAAAGCATAGGATGAGAGCAAAATCGTACGATCGCCGGCATGCAGCTTCGCCGTCTCGGTAAACCATGCGACATAGTTGACCATGCTGCGATGCTCGACCATCACGCCTTTGGGCTTGCCCGTGCTGCCGGATGTGTAGATGACATACATGAGGTCGTCCGGCCGGCTCCCGCTCTCCGGATTTGTAGCGGGTTGACGGTTCAGCGAATCATCGTCGATCTCGACAACTTGACCTTCGTAGTCGGACCTATCCAGCAAGCTGCTTTCGGTAATCAGCACATCCGCGCCGCTATCTTCCAAAAAATAGCGGATGCGTTCCGTCGGAAGCTCCGGATCCACCGGAACATAAGCTCCGCCCGCCTTCAAGATTCCCAAGATCCCGATGATGACCTGGGCCGATCGCTCAAGCATTACGCCCACGATCGTCCCGTTATTCACACCCAGCTCGCGAAGCCGCCACGCCAGCCGATTCGCCCGTTCGTTTACCTGAAAATAGGTAAGGCTCGTTTCCCGATGAACAACGGCGGTCTTATGCGGCGTTCTGCCCGCCTGCTCTTCGAACAGCCGATGAACGGTCCGATCGGATGGAATCGGCACATCCGTTTCGTTGAGGTCGATCAGGATCCGTCGTTTTTCCATCTCCGTCATCATTTCGATGTCGGCCAGACGCCGCTCAGGATGCGCGAGAACGGACTGCAAAATCCGCCGGAAGTGCCCGGTCATCCGTTCCATCGTTTCTTGTGCAAACAGCGCCGTCGAATAGTGGAACGTAAACTGGAGCTGTCCACCCATTTCCCGCACATATAAGCTGAGATCAAATTTTGAGTACGGATAAGGCGCATCAAAGGGCTCTAAAAGAAGAGTATGGGAATCGCTTTGCGGAATATCCGGGTACTCCATCGAAAACATCACGTCGAAGATGGGATTTCGGCCCGGATCCCTTTTTACTTTCAATTGATCGACCAGCAGCTCGAACGGATAATCCTGATGACGGAAAGCCGCTAACGCTGCCGCCTTCACCTCTTCGACAACCTGTAAAAAGGTCTTGCCGCTTTGCAACTTCGTCCGAATCGCCAGCGTATTGACGAACATTCCCGCTACATGCTCCACGTCCGCGTGCGTTCGGCCGGCGACCGGCGTGCCGATTACCACGTCATCCTGACGGCTGTATTTGGCGAGCAGGACATTAAAAGCAGCCATCAGCACCATATAGTTCGTCGTTCCCGTCATTTTCGTCAGTGACTTTAAACCGTCGGCCGCGGAAGCGTCCACAGTAAACGATAGCGAATTCCCCTCGTAGGTTTTTACAGCGGGACGCTGGAAATCCGCCGGCAGCTGGAGTACGGGGATTTCGTCGCCCGTAAACCGGTTTACCCAATACGTTTCATGCTGCTTCATTTCTTCTGATTCAAGAAGCGCATTGTGCCAGGACGCATAGTCTTTATATTGAATGGTTGTTTCAGCTAGCGTTCGTCCTTCATAGAGATCCATGAATTCGCGCAGGAGGATTCCGATTGTAGCTTCATCCGATATAATATGATGCATATTCAGGACAAGGATAAAATCCGAATCCGTCCGTGTCAAAACGGTTGCCCGAAAAAGCGGGGCCATCTTCAAGTCAAACGGTTTCGCAGCAAGACTTTGCAGCCGGTCCGCTTCGGCTTCAGGGGAAACCGGAATAAAATCGACCGTGAAAGGTACCGCCGGATGAATATGCTGGACCACTTCGCCGTGAGTGAGCTCGAACCCGGTGCGCAGCGTTTCGTGGCGCTCGATCAGCTTCTGCCAGCAGGCTTCGAATCGCGTACGATCGATATTCCCCTTCATTCGAACGGCAATCGGAATGGTATACAGCAGCTTGTTCTCGATCATCCTGTCCAAGGTAAACATTCGCCGCTGCGCCGAGGATGCCGGGTAGTAATCTCGAGGCTCGACTGCCGAAATCGGCAAGTGCCGTATAGGCTGCGCCTCAGAAACGTATGCAGCCAGTTTTTCGATCGTCTGATACGTAAAAATATCTTTAATCTCGATTTCCGCCTGCAATTGCTTGCGTAATTTACTGACAAGGATCGTAGCCTTCAAAGAGTGACCGCCTAAAGCGAAGAACGAGTCCCGGACGCTGATCCGTTCGAGACCGAGAACTTCCCGCCATACCTGCGCGAGTTCATTTTCCCGCTCGTTGCGAGGCTCGACGAAGTCTTGTTCCAGGTCTCCTCCTGTTTGAGGCTCGGGCAATTGCTTCCGGTCCACTTTGCCATGAGCGGTCAGCGGAATCTGCTCAAGCTGTACAAAAAAGCTTGGAATCATAAAATCAGGCAAGGATTGTGCAAGATGCTCGCGCAGAACGGACGCGGATAACGGCACCGGGCTTGTCAAGTAGGCGCATAAATATTTATCCTGCTTATCTTCTCTCGCAATAACCACCGCTTCTTTTACTTGATCCAGCTGCAGGAGGCGGTACTCGATCTCGCTAACCTCCACCCGATAGCCGCGGATTTTGACCTGTTGGTCAATCCGTCCGAGAAACTCCAGCGTTCCGTCCTCGAGCCAACGGACCAGGTCCCCTGTTTGATAAAGCTTCTCCGCGGCTTGGAACGGGCTCGGGATAAACTTCTCGCTCGTCAGTTCCGGCTGATTGAAGTACCCTCTCGCAACGCCTTCTCCGCCGACCCACAATTCGCCGGGTACGCCGACCGGACGCAGCAATCCCGTCTTGGGATCCACGACGTAAGCCGTTGAATACCGCAGCGGTTTGCCGATCGGAAGCGAAGAATCGAAATCGCGATTCACATGATACGTTGTGGAGAAGGTTGTATTTTCCGTCGGTCCGTACGAGTGGATCACCTTCAGCTGCGGACAATGTTTTCTCACTTCGTTCACATGGCTTGCCGATACGACATCGCCGCCTACCAATAGCGTCTTGACCGCAGCAAACATCGCCGGGTTCTCTTTCGATAACTGACTAAACAACGGAGAGACCAGATGAACGATATCGATTCGATTGTCCGCTAATTCACGCTCGATCTTGGCGGGATCGAGCAGCTTCTCTTTATTCAGTAAATGAAGCGTCATCCCGTTCAATAACGGCCCCCATATTTCCAGCGTGGAGATATCGAAGGCAAAGTTCCCCGTCATCAACAGACGCTCACCCGGCAGGAAGTCGATAAAATCCTGATGGATGACGAGCCGAAGCACATTGCGGTGTTCGATCATGACGCCTTTCGGCTTTCCGGTCGAACCCGACGTATAGATGATGTAAGCCAAATCCGACGACGAATTCACAGGAGGTAAATTTTGCGGATTTTGCGCTTCCCACGACGGGCGGTACAAATCGACGATTTCGCCATTATATTGGAAGCGTTCGATCCATTCCTGTTTAGTTAACAACAAGCGCGCGCTGCTGTCCGCAAGCAAATATTCGATTCGCTCTGCAGGATACTCCGGATCGATCGGCAAATAAGTGCCCCCCGCTTTTAAAATGGCCAGCGTACCGACAGCCATCTCAATCGAGCGCTCAAGCATAATGCCTACAATCGATTCCCGCCCAACACCTTTGGCACGCAGCAGACGGGCAATTCGATTGGCTTCTTCGTTCAGCTCCCGATAAGTCAGCCGCTGCCCTTCATAGACAACGGCGATCTGATCGGGTGTTTTTGCCGCTTGATCTTCGAACCATTGATGGATGGTCTTGGCTCGCAAGACAGCCAGCTCGTTTTCGGGTTCGGACGGGTTGAATACCGTTATGATCTGCGCTCTTTCCGATTCCGATAACAAGTCCTGCTCCTCATAGCGTGCCAAGGGATCCTGGGTCATGAACGCCAAAGCCTTCCGATAATAACCGGCCATCTGATCGATTTGTTCCTCGCAAAATTGGCTTTGATCCCATTGAATCAACAGTTGCAGCCGATCCTGCTCATTTAACGCGAATTCTGCGGACAATGCAAAATTGTTAACCGTTCGCTCCGAAAACTCCAGCACCTCGAAATCGCTTAACTGCCGCAGCGAATCGAGTACATGAAAATGCGTGTAGTTAAAGATGACTTCATATAAAGGATCTCCGCCCATGTCCTGCTGAATTTGCGCCATCGGATAATGCCGGTATCGCAAATAGGTCTGCTCTTGTTCAAATAATTGGCCGATAAGCTCCGTCCAAGTACCGCCGGACAGCGCGGCCCCAAACGGCAGCGCGTTAAGGAAAAGTCCGAACGTTCGTTCGCCGTCGCGTCCTTCCGCGCGACCGTTAAACGGCACCCCCGTCATCACCTCGGTCTGTCCGGTAACCGCCTGAAGCACGCGGAGATGTGCGGCGAGCAGCAGGCTTTTTAATGGCATTCTCATCTGCCCGGCAAGCTCTTTCAACGAACGGGACAGGTCGATCGGGAGTTCGACCCGCTTCTCGCATATCCGGGCCTGCCGCTGCGTTCTCGTCTTTCGCCAGCGGGGAATCTCGTTGAACGGGAATGACGACAGCTGCTCCTGCCAGAATTGCCGATGCTCCCCGGACTGCAAGGCTTCGCTCTCCAGTGCGACATATTCGCGGAATTCGGCTTGCGGAGCCGGCTGTTCCTTTTCGTGGCCATTCATGAAATCGACGTACAGACGGAAGACTTCGGCAAATAAGGATGCGGCGCTCCATCCGTCTAAAATCGCGTGATGTTCAATGCAGGTGAATTGAAAGGTCCGCTGCGAGCGAAGATGAACGACGATTCGAAATAACGGGGCCTTGGCCCAGTCAAAAGAAGTCGTTTCTTTCTTCCCCATCCAGTCCGACAGCCATTGCTCCTGCTGCGATAAGGACAGATGGCGGAGATCGCTCACTTCGAACGGCGCTTCTACCTGTTCATGGACCAGCTGCATCGGCCGGCTGTAACCCGTTAAATCGAACGAGGTCCGTAAAACGGGATGATCGTGCATCAAAACGTTGATCGCTCGTTCCCATGCCTGCAGGTCAAACGGAGCCTTCAAATGGTACGAAGACACGTTCAAGTACGTCATGGAATCTTGACGATAGCTGCTGTGAAACAGCATTCCCTCTTGAAGCTTGGTCATTGGGTAGGCGTCGGCAACGCCTGCAGGCATGCGGGCCCGGTCCTCTTCTATAAGCAGTTGGAAAGGTGCGATTACAGGCAGCTGGGCTTCAGTCCCGTCTGCTCCTTCGATCGCAACAGCCAACTCGTGAACGGTCTGGCAGCGAAACAGATCTTGAACCGTCACGCTATAGCCCTGTTTGCGCATTTCGCCTAAAATCCGAATGCTTAAGATGGAGTCGCCGCCGACCGCAAAGAAATTATCTTCCGTTCCTATGGGTCGAACCTGTAAAACCTGCTCCCAGATCGAAGCCAGTGTCTGTTCGATCGAAGTGCGGGGAGCGGTGTAATTTCTCGATTGTTTTGCAAAATCCGGCTCCGGCAAAGCGAGGAAGTCCACTTTCCCATTGTGGTTAAGCGGAATGGCATCGACTTCGATAAATGTGGAAGGAATCATATAATCCGGCAGCCGTTCGCTTAAATAAGCGCGCAAATCGTCATTCGTCGTGCCCGACAAGTTCCGCTCATAAACCACGTAAGCGGCTATCCTGCTGCCGATCTGCCGATCTTCCTTCACGGTTACGGCCGCCTCGCGAATCGCGGGACATTGCGCCAGGACCGATTCGATTTCGCCCAGTTCAATACGGAAGCCGCGGATTTTCACCTGGTGATCCGTACGTCCGTGGTATTCGAGCTCGCCGCTCGTCAAATAGCGGGCTAAATCCCCCGTCTTATACAACCGCTCTCCGGCATCGCTCGTTATAAATCGTTCCGCCGTCAGTTCCGGCCGGAATAAGTACCCGGGCGTAACGCCTGCTCCGCCCACGTACATTTCGCCGACGACGCCCGTCGGCACGGGCTGTAAATGCCGATCCAGCACGTAAACCCGCAAATCCGGAAGCGGAATTCCGATTTCATTCCCTCTGCCCTGCTCCAGATCCGCCAATGTGATCGGGCGATAGGTCACGTGTACGGTCGTCTCGGTGATCCCGTACATATTCACAAGCCGCGGCGTTTCGTCTCCGTACTGTTCGAACCAAGGGCGCAAGCTTTGCAGGTCCAGCGCTTCGCCGCCGAAGATCACATAGCGTAAAGCGCTCAGCCGTCTGCTGTCCGGGTCCGCTTTCACGACTTCGATCAGCTGCCGAAATGCAGACGGCGTTTGGTTCAACACGGTGACGCGTTCGCCGATAAGCAACCGGTAAAAGTCTTCCGGCGAACGGCTGATCCAGTAAGGAACGACAACTAATTTGCCGCCATACAGCAGCGCCCCCCAAATCTCCCATACCGAAAAATCGAACGCATAAGAATGATAGAGCGTCCACACGTCGCGATCCGTAAATCGATACTTTTCTTCGGTCGCGGCAAACAAGCGCGTCACGTTGCCATGGGAAACCAATACGCCTTTCGGTTTGCCCGTCGTTCCCGATGTATAAATGACATAGGCGAATTGGCCTGCTGCTACCGGCAAATCGGGATTGTGTGTGCGTTGTTGGACGATTTTGTCCCATTCCGTATCCAGATGAATTTGCGGTACGGTCAGGGAAGGTAAATCACCGCTCACAGCTTGCTGGGTGACTAGCGCCTTTACCTGCGAATCCTCTAAAATAAATCGAAGGCGGTCGGCCGGCATTCCCGGGTCCAGCGGAACGTAAGCCCCTCCCGCTTTTAAGACGCCGATGACCGCTGCGATAAGCTCCAAAGAACGTTCCAAGCAAATACCGACCAGCGAACCTGAAGCGATCCCTCGCCCGATCAGCTCATGCGCCACCTGATTCGCCCTCTCATTCAGCTCACGGTACGTATATCGTTTCTCCTCGTAAACAACGGCAACGGCATTAGGCGTTTCGGCGGCGCGTTTCTCGAATAATTGGTGAATGGCATGTTCCGTACTGTACTCGCGGTTATTTCGGTGTCTGCGGCTTTCTTCCTGCGCTTGTTCCCCCTTGGTAACCATCCGCAGACGAGTCAATAATTGATCCGGATCCTCCATGCCGTGCTGAAGCAATCGTTCGTAATGTTGAGCCATGCGCCGAATCGTTTCTTCGTCGAACAGATCCGTATTATATTCGAACGAGCACGCCCACCCGTTCGTCGCTTCTTCCAACGTCAGCGTCAAGTCAAACTTGGCTGTCCGGGTATGGAGCGGAATAGGCTTGCAGGCGATACCCGGAAAATCCCATGCTGCAGCAGAATGATTTTGCAAGACGAACATGATTTGAAACAGAGGCGAATGGGCTGCGCTTCGCTCGATACGCAGTTCGTCGACCACCTTGTCGAACGGAACGTCTTGCTGGTCGTAAGCGTCCAGTGTCACATGACGAACGTGATCGACCAATTGCCTGAACGACCAGCCTTCGCCAATCCGGCTCCGCAGCGCCAATGTATTCGCGACGAATCCGATCACGTCCTTCATTCCGTCTTGATTCCGGTTGGCAATCGGGGTTCCGACCACGAGATCGTCCTGCCCCGAATAACGGTACAGCAGCGTTTGGAATGCCGCGAATAACGTCATGAATAACGTAACGCCATTCTCCCGGCTAAAGCCGGTTACGGCCTCCTTCAGCTCGGGGCCGATCCATAAGGAAAATGCGTCCCCTCGATAGGATTGTACGGCGGGACGATTCCTGTCGGTTGGCAGTGGCAGTAGCGGCGGGCTCCCCTGCAACTGCCGCTTCCAGTAAGCGAGCTGTTTCGCCCATTCGCCTGATTCGAGCCGCTCTCTTTGCCATTCCGAAAAGTCTGCGTATTGAATCGACCGTTCGATGGTTTCGACCGGCTGATCCTCTGCCAAACAGCGGTAAGCTTCCGACCATTCTTGCATCAAAACAGCCATGGACCAGCCGTCCGTAATGCTGTGATGCAGAGTAAGGAGCAGATAATGATCCTCATCGGCGACTTTCAGAAGCCTGCCGCGGATCAGGGGACCTGTCCGCAAATCGAACAATCGACCGGCCTCTGCCGCCGCCCAAGCTTGGACCCGGCTCTCTTGATCCATCTCGGATGACGGCTCGGCTAAGGATAGCGGCAGTGAAACCGGCTGTTCCAGCGAAACGAGTTGAACGAGCCGGTTCTGCTCCATGCGAAACGTCGTGCGGAGCGATTCGTGCCGATCGACGACGATTTGCAGGCTTTTTTCCAATGCTTCTCGGTTTAAAGCTCCCTGCATACGAATCAGATAAGGCAAATTGTACATCGGATTATCCGGAGCCATTTCGTGAAAAAACCACTGGCTCTGTTGGACATCCGACGCCGGAAACACATAAAATTGTTCAGGCTCCGATTGGTCCTGTTGATTCGTTTGCCGATTTTGCTCGCTCATGATTGGCCGCTCCTTATCCTCGAAGTGGACGCGCCACTCTTTTTTGAGACATGATGCCAATGGGCAACGTTTGGTTCTTCCCCTTCTTCAGCGCTTCCGCTATGACCTGCGCTTGTTCGGCGATCGTACCGGCTTCCAATACCTCTCTCTGCGTCAAATGAATTTGAAATTCCGCACGAATCCGGACCAGAGTTTGAGTCGCGAGGATGGATTGACCGCCTACATCCAGGAAATGATCCTCAATACCTACCGATTCCACATGTAAGACATCTCGCCAAATCGCGGCTAATTTCGCTTCGATTTCGTTTCGCGGAGCAGGATTCGATTCATGAACGATTTGCGGCTCGGGCAGTGATCGACGATCGATTTTTCCATTCGGCAGTAACGGGATTCGATCCAGCCGAATCATAAAGGACGGGATCATATATTCCGGCAGCTTCTTCCGCAAGTACATTCTTAGCGCTCTCCTGAACCTCGAATTCTCTGTATCGATCTTTGTCGTATAATAAGCGGCTAATCGCGAATCGGCCGCATCCGACGGCTTCGCGACGACTACGGCTTCCTGTACATCGGGATGACCTGTCAAGGCCGCCTCGATTTCCCCCAATTCAACCCGAAAACCCCGTATTTTGACTTGATGATCGGACCGGCCTAAATATTCCAGATTCCCGTCCGCCGCATACCGAACCAGGTCACCCGTGCGGTATAACCGTTCCTGAGAATCGTTACGAAACCGGTTCGGAATAAATTTTTCTTTCGTCAGCCTTTCTTGATTCAAATACCCGCGCGCCAAACCGGCACCGCCCAAATAAAGCTCCCCCGTCACGCCGACCGGAACCGGCTGCAAATGGGAATCCAGGACGTAAGCTTGCGTATCCGGAATAGGACGGCCGATGTATACGGGCAGGTCGGGCCCGCGACGGACGACACTGTAAGTCGAATACGTCGTATCTTCCGAGGGTCCATATAAATTGATGACCCGTTTCACGGTTGCGATCTCGTAGATTTGTTCGACGAGCGTGCGCTTTAAAGGTTCTCCAGCCAAATTCACGATTCGAACCGAAGCCGGGATGGCCTGCATCGCGGTAAGCGCGCTAATCGCCGACGGCACGGTATTGATTAAGGTGACCTCATCAGCCGCGGGCAGATGGGGGAGCTGCAGCGCATTTTCGGCCAAAATCACTTTTCCGCCCATTCCCCATGTGACGAACATTTCAAAAACGGATAAATCGAAATTGATTGAGGTCGCAAATAAAACGCCTGCCATTTCATCGCATGTGTAGGTTTCTTTCGCCCATTGCATTAATGCATGGACGTTCCGGTGTTCGACGGCAACGCCTTTCGGATTTCCGGTAGACCCGGATGTATAAATGACGTACGCCAAGTGATCGACTCGAATCGGAGCTGCCGGTTGAAGCGCATGACTTCCCGCTTTCTGCACGGCGTCCCGATCCCGGTCCATGCAGACAACTTCGATCTCATGCTCGGCGAACGACGGCGCAAACGCCTCCTGCGTAACGACAATCGGAGCCTTCGTATCGTTCAAAATATAGGCATGCCGCTCCGATGCGTACGCAGGATCGAGCGGCACGTAAGCCCCTCCGGCTTTCAAGATCCCCAAAATCGCGGCTGCCATGTCAATCGACCTTTTCAGGTGAACACCGACCAATGTCTCCGGGCGGAGCCCTTTTTGCAGCAAATAATGGGCGACTTGGTTCGCGAGACGATCCAGATCGGCATAAGACACCCTTTCCCTGCCATCGACGATAGCCACCGCATCGGGCGTCTTCTTTACTTGCGCTTCGAACCATTGCGGGATGCACAGTTGCTCCCCCGGTTCCGCCTCCGTGCCATTCCATTCGACCAGCATCTGCGTATATTCCTGCTCGGTAAGCAGCGGAATCCGATCGATCGGTACTTCCGGCCGCTCGAGATAGCCTGTGTAAAGCCGTATTAAATGTCCGATCATGCGGGAAATCGCATCCGGCTCAAAATGATCTTCAAGGTACAGCACCGACCCTGTCCATGCCGCTTCGGATCGGACGATTTCAAGTACGACGAGCTTCTCATAATGCGGGCCGCGAAGAGGCATAAGTGCAGATCCCAAGGATGACTCCGCCCGCAATGTAAAACCGGAAAGGGGCGCTTGGTGTTCTGCATTATCAAGCTGCTGTCGCAAGCCGGCATGAATGGTCTTCGTCAGGTCCCGAAAGGTGGGGATCTCCGCGAAATCGATGAAGAGCGGAAACGCTGTGTCATGCGACTCATCGGCCTCCATCGAAACATGGATCCGTTCCAGCCCCGTATAACGATGCAATAAGCTGATCCAAGCCGCCAGCATCGGCGCTTGAACATCGATGTGTTCCCGGCGGATAAAGGAATTTAGCTGCTCCATCAGCTTGCATGAATAGGGAAAGGATTGGCGCCGATCCTTCGTTAACATCATTTCCTCCTCCTCATCGCGGTTAAATATTGGAGCGCTTTGTGATTCACGGCTTCCACGACTTCCTTCGCACAGTCCCGAATGTAAAAATGACCTCCTTCGAACAATCGAAACTCGATTTCTTCCGACGTATAGGCACGCCATTCCTCCAAATGAGCAACCAGATGATCCTGTTTTCCATTGCATATCGAAATATTGCAGGACAGCGGAATGATCTCCTCATCCGGCGTATACGTCTCGACCGCCTTCATATCGGCCCGGATAATCGGCAGAAACATACGGCTAAACTCCGGGTCGTTCAGCAGCTCCGGAGGCGTTCCTCCGAATTGGACAATTTCCTCCTTCAACTCATCGTCCGCCAAATGATGCCGCTTTTTCGTCGCCGGCCGGTTCGGGCTGGATCTCCCGGAGAAAAAAAGATGCAGCGGCATTCGCTTTCCTTGCTGCATCAATTTTTTTGTAAGCTCATAGGCGATCAAGCTCCCCATACTATGACCAAACATCATATAGGGCATCCGATCGACGTCAGGCTGCATCATCGAATAGAGATCATCCACCACATCCGCCAAATCGGTCAATAAAGGCTGCGGGAACCGCCTTCCTCTTCCCGAATACTCCATCGGAACGAGCTCGATCGCCTCATCGACAAAGTTGAACCAGCCATGATAGATCTGTGCCGTTCCTCCCGCGGAAGGAAAGCAGTACAGTTTGATTTCCTTTTTCAAGTCGTTTCACATCCTAGAGATGTCTTTTCACCAATCGTGACAGCCGGGCAACGCCTTCCTCGATCTTGCCCGGATCGTTGAAGGAAAAGTTCAGCCGAAAGGATGAGGAGGCATTCCCGTTTTGACCCGCAGCAAAGACGTTTCCAGGGAAAAAGGTTACCTTCTCCGTTGCGATCGATTCCTGAAATAATGTCATCGCATCGAGATGCGCGGGCAGACGAACCCAGATAAACATCCCGTTCGAAGGGGTTGTCCATGCTCCGATTCCATCCAGCTGCGCAGATAAATGTTCGAGCATGCAATCCCTCCGCGACTTGTATTCGAGAAGCAGATGACGAAGATGAAGCTCAAATGCATCTTTTGCCAGGAAGTCGGCGGCTATCCGCTGCGTCAGCGTCGCGGTATTAATATCGGCCGCTTCCTTCACGATCGACAGCTTCTCGATGATCGCCTCGTCCGCAACGATCCAGCCCAATCGCAAGCCGGGCGCTAAAATTTTGGAAAAGGAACCGACATAATAGACCCCATCGGATTGAAACGATTTGACCGCCGGAAGTTCAAGATCGTCATACGCCAAAAATCCATACGGATCGTCCTCGATCAAGGGGACTTCATATTCCGCCGCCAATCGGGCCAGCCGCTGCCGCTTTTCCCTGCTCAGTGTATAGCCGAGCGGGTTGTGACCGCTTGGAATAACGTACAGGCAGGCCGGGCGCTCCTCCTTTTGCAATATCGTTTCGAGCCGATCGACATCAATGCCCGTTACGGGATCGGTCGGCACGGTCAATATACGCGGCTGAAACGGTTCGAGAATTTGCAAAAAGCCCGTATACGTCACTTCTTCGGTCATTACGGTCCCGCCGGGGTCAAGCAGCAGCCGCGCCAGCAATTGAATGCCCTGCTGCGCCCCGGCGGTGAGAAAAATTTGCGAAGTGCTGCAAGTTACGCCGCGCCGGCTCATGAGCTCCTGAATTTGCCGTTTCAATGGCTCGAACGAAGGCGCGTACTGAAGCGGATTCGATTGCCGAAGCAGCACTTCGTTGGCTGAAAGCGCCAGCTGTTCCGTCGGAAAGCATGCCGCATTCGGCAAACCCAGACCAAATGAGATATACTCCGGACCGCTCGTTATTTCAAGCATATCCTGCAGGGCAGAGCGCTGCGTATGCTGTGTCCAAGCCGCGAGCCGCTGCGTCACATCCATCACTCCCCGTCTTTATAAATTTCCTCTTTTCAACTGCTCGCGCTCGATCGCTTCGAATAACGCGCGGATATTCCCGTTTCCGAAACCGCGCGAGCCTTTCCGCTGAATGATTTCGAAGAAGAGTGTCGGACGGTCCCCCATCGGATGGGCGAATATTTGCAGGAGATACCCTTCTTCATCCCGATCGACCAATATATGAAGCCGCTGCAGCCGGTCAACGGGCTCATCGATCTCGCCGACGCGTTCGGGCAGCAGGTTATAATAGGCCTCGGGTGTATAGAGAAATTTGAGCCCGTTCTTTTCCAGGTTCTCAACGGATTTGATGATGTCGTCGGTTTCAAGCGCGATATGTCCGATTCCTTCCCCCCGGTTATATTCGATGAACTCACGCACCTGCGATTTTCTTTTGCCGGGCGCGGGTTCTACGATCGGAAACTTCACCCGTTCCGTATCGTTTTGCATCGCCTTGGTCATTAAAGAGGACGTTTCCGAGCTGATTTCGTCTTTATCGAACGAATTGAGCAAATGAAAACCGAACACGTTGGCATAATACCTGGCCCATTCGTCCATCCGTTCGACGTTAATGGCAAAATGATCGAACCGGAACAAGCCGGTATCGTAGGAAGCGACGCTCTCGTCCACTTCTTTGAAGCCGGGTAAAAACAATCCCGTATATTCCGTGCGTTCCACTAACGTATGCACCATATTTCCATACGTACCGATCCGTGCGACCTTGATCGTCCCATGCTCGTCATCGATCGCCTGCGGCGGCTGCAGCGGAATTCCGCCGTTTTCAATCGCCGTATGATACAGCTGTTCAACCCGTTTGACGCGGAAAGCAATATCTTTCACGCCGTCGCCGTGCGTATGAACGAATTGCGCAATCGGATGTCCGGGCTCATAGGCCGAAGTAAGCACCAGATGAATCTCGCCACGCTGCAATAAATAGGAGCAGGCATCGCGATGACCCGTTTCCAGCCCTTTATACGCCGCGATTCGAAAACCGAACAGCTTGCTGTAATAAAAGCAGGCTTGTCTGGCATTGCCTACGTATATCTCCACATAATCGATATCCTCGATCGGAAATACGTCCTTTACAACTTGCTCCGAATTCAATTCAGCTTTTGCAATACTCATCTTTCTCCTCCTCCAAATCGCTTTGATTTCAAAAAATCTTTTCCGGATTCAAAATATGGTTTGGATCGAACAGTTCTTTAATTTTCTTCATCCACGTCAGCGTGTCTCCCTGCTCTTCTTCGAGATGCTTTTTTTTCCCGAGTCCGATGCCGTGTTCTCCAGTACAGGTTCCTCCGCGCTCCAGTGCAAAGCGAACAATGAATGCGTTTATTCGCTCTGCTTTCTCCGCTTCCTCCGAGCGAGACATATCAACCGGAAACACCGCATGATAGTTCCCGTCGCCGATATGGCCGAGAATTGCGCCTTGCATGTCCTCCGCTTGCATGACTTCCCGGGCATAAAGGACGGCTTCCGGCAATACGGACAACGGAACGCAGACGTCGGTCGTCATTAATTTCTTCCCGGGCGCGGATGCGGCAATGGCAAGGGCCGCATGCCGTCTTGCATCCCATAATTGTTCACCGGCGTCGCCGTCGAATGTATGGCTCCATTCCTCGGCTCCTTCAGTCTTCAGGATGGCCTCGACGCGCTCCCATTCGGCCTTGACCGTGCTTTCCCATCCGCTTAACTCCAAAAACAACGTCGGTTTAACCGCATAATTCGTCCGCATGTAGGCATTGATCGCCTGAATCGTATATTCGTCAACGAGCTCCAATTTACCGGGCTGAACCGATTGATACAGCATTCGGTTCGCTGTCCTGCACACCCGATGCAGATCAGGAAACACCGCTTTCGCATAAAGAAACGTCTCCGGTCTTCCGTATATCCGCAGAGAAAGCTCCGAAAATACGGCTAACGTTCCTTCCGATCCGGCCAGCAGCTGGGTCAGGTTATAGCCTGCCGAAGATTTCCTGGCCAAGCTTCCGGTCCGAATGAATGAGCCGTCCGCCAAGACAGCTTCCATGCCCAGTACTTGTTCCCTTGTCGTTCCATAGCGAACCGCGCTGCATCCGCTGGCATTGGTCGCGACCATGCCGCCCAAGGTCGCATCCACCCCCGGATCGATCGGAAAGAACAGCCCGTGCTTCTGCAGTTCCCGATTAAGCTGCATTCGCGTGACGCCGGGCTCAACCCGCACGGCAAAATCGTTTTCCCTGATGTCGAGTATTCGGTTCATGCGGGTGAAATCCAGACTGATCCCTCCCCGAACGGGAACGACTTGACCTTCGACGCTGGTTCCGAGTCCATAGGGCACGATAGGACACTTCACTTGATTGGCGTAGGCTACGATTTCCCTCAGCTCATCTTTATTCTTCGGGAAGAGAACCGCATCCGGCAAATGCTGCGCATGATAAGAGGTGAGATCCTGGCCGTGCTGCCGTCGAACGGACTCGCTTGTGCTGATCCGCTCGGGATCGCCGATAATGCTCATGAATTTTTCCAACAAATCGTTTCGATTCTCCTCCCGTGCTGCGCTGTCAGATGAATTGAACTTCTGCGCAGTGATCCAGTACTTTTTTCAATTGCGCTTCGTTCGGTTTTTTCCAAACCAGTCCGAATTGCTTCAGTAACCAGTCCGTTTTACTTGAAAGCATGACCGCGTACGTACGATCCTCATCGGCCAGCTCTTCGAAGTAGCCCAAATGAAGCAGCAGATGTTGAATATGAGGGCCGACATGCTCGTCGGAATAGTGTGCACTTATAAAGTCGATAAATGAATCCAACGGTGTCACCTTTACGGGGAGGCCGGAGGCGATTGCCGCTTCGCCGAGTTCACGGTAGCTGGTTTTATCCCGGTTCATCAGATGATAGGTTTCATTGGTTAAATCCGCTCGGTTAAAGAGCAAACAAATACTTCGGCTGATATAGTCCACGAAGCTGAAATCAATTTCGCCATCCCTGCGGTCCGGAAACAGATTCATTTTGATCATCGACCGGAATATCGTATACAATCCGTTATCTTCGATGTTTTCTTGAAATTTGCCCGTTTCGGAATGGCACATAATATTTCCGATTCTGTAAATATTGCAGTTTAATCCTTGGTTCCTTGCGTTCACGATCCTTTTTTCCGCTTCGAATTTACTTTCGCCGTAAGGATGGCCGATCTGTTGGCCGATATCATGATCGTATTCCGTGAACACGACGCAGGGGCGATCCTTTACCTTTCCTTTGGTTACGGCCGTGGTCGAAATAAAGTGAATATCTTTCGGCCTTTGATCATGGGCGAATCGGATTATGCGCTCCGTGCCCTCCACGTTCAAAGCTTCGAATTCGGCGTAATTGCCGAAATGCTTCACGTTGGCCGCCGAATGAATGATGCCATCTACGGTTTGAGCGAGCGAATCATAGCTCTCGCGCCGCAAGCCGAACTCGTCACGGGTCAGATCGCCGTTCACGACAGTAACACGATTACGGTCGAAGGAAGGAAAACCGAAATAATAAGCCCATTTATCCGCCAGCCTCGCTTCGGCCTCCGCTTGCGATCTTCCTCTGACAACGACATGAAGATGACTCCTCGACATGTTCAGCAAATCGTACAGCAGGTGAATTCCCAAATACCCGGTTGCACCCGTCAATAAGAGATTCGAATAATCTTTCACCCGGGAAAGATCGACTCGGGCCAATCGTTCGTTCTTCGCCTCATAGTTGTGCTTTTCTACTTCAATAAATCGCTGTAACTCATCGGATATTGCGGCCGGCGACTGTAAGCTTCGCTTGAATTGCTCCAGCTTCGCTTCGAGCGGATCCGATTGCTCCTGTATATGTTCGGCAAGCCGGCAGATGGTCCGATAAGTGAATAAATCATGGAGCGCCACGTTGTATTTCTCATGGAGCTTCGACACGAATTGGACCGCAGTATATGAGTCTCCCCCCAGATCAAAGAAATCTTTATGAATATCGACCACTTTCAAACCCAATATCTTTTGCCAAACAACCGCGATCTCCCGCTCTTTCAACCTATAGCCGCCATCTTCTCTGCCTGTCAGTTCGACGGCTCGCGAAGGTATGGCAGTTGAATTCGGCATCAGACTTTTCAGTGAGCGGAGCCAGTGGCCCGCTCTTCTCTTCGCCGCTTCATCGAATACGTCCAAATTTGCTTGTTCTTCCAAGTAAGCGGCAACCTCCGAAAGCGCTTTAATGAGCTCCGGACTCGCTGTATGGACTGCCGATGCTTCGGGAATCTCAACCCAGCACGGAACGCGCTCGAACGGATACGTTGGAAGCGACACTTTATAGGCGGGGACCCTGCCGTAAAGTTTGTCCCAATGAATATCGGCGCCACTTACATAGAAGTCCGCGATCCTGCCAAGCAAGCGCTCTTGATCCGAATCGTTCTTGATCGCGCGGTCGACATATTCGTCCGCTTCCTCGCTAAGGTAGGTCGATTCCGCATGCCGATAATAAACCTCCGGTTCCGTTTCTTCCCAGCCGTTCCGGGCTACATGCAGTAATTTACGCTGCAGGTCCTGCAAATCGCTTGCGAGAATCGCCATGCGATACGGATAATGCGATCTCCCCGTACTTGCCGTATAACAGATATCCCGGAGGCTCGTCCGTTCATTCTGCTTATCCGAAAGATCGCGTATGAAGCTCTCGATCAGCCGGCGCAAAGCCGTTTCCGTTTTGGTCGAAAGCGTAAACAAATGCGGCCCGTTCCGTTCGACTTCTTCCCGTTTCCTTGGCGGAGCCTCTTCCAGCACGACATGGCAGTTGGTGCCGCTCATCCCGAATGAACTGACGCCGCAAAGACGTGGCGAGCCGTCCGTCTCCCAGTCCGTTAATTGATCGTTGATATAGAGAGGCGATTCTTCGAACGGAATACTGTTATTCGGTTTATGGAAGTGCAGGCTGGCGGGAATTTGCCGATTTTGCAAACTTAACGCCGCTTTAATGATCCCCGTAATACCGGCCAAACAATACGTGTGGGCGTAATTGGATTTCACGGATCCGATGGCACAAAATTGTTTCTTGTCGGTGTAACGCCGAAACGCATTTGTAAGGCCCGATATTTCGATCGGGTCGCCAAGCGGGGTAGCCGTTCCGTGCGCCTCGATATAAGAGAGCTGCTCGGGATGGATCCCGGCATCCTTCCACGCTTCCACGATAACGGCTTCCTGCGAAACCGGGTTGGGGGCCGTGATGCTGACCGCTCGTCCGTCATTATTCACTGCGCAGCCTTTTATTACCGCATAAATATGATCTCGGTCCCGGACCGCTTTGCTCAGCGGCTTCAGGATGAGGGCCGCAGCGCCTTCACCTACCGAAGTTCCGTCCGAGCCGTCCGCGAAGGTACGTGTGCGGCCGTCCGCCGATTCCATGCCCACCCGGTCTCCGATATCGATCGGGAGCATATTGATTTTAACCGCCCCCACAATCGCCTGCTCCAGCTGACCGCTGCGCAGCATGTGAATCGCGACATTGATTGCGCTGAGCGAAGAAGAACATGACGTGTCGATCATCATTGAGGGCCCGTGCAGATCCAATAAATACGAAATGCGGCTGGCTGTCATCGGCCCTGAATTACCCGGATAGGAAAGGTAGGTCGACTCCGGCTCGACGTCTTGGACGATCGTTTGGTAGCTCAACGGTTTGGTGCCTTCGCTGCTCGCAATCACGCCTGTTTTGGATCCGACCAGCTTGCTGCCGCCATACCCGGCATCTTCGATGGCTTTCCAAGCCGTCTGCAGAAACAAACGCTGGTGCGGATCCATCAGCTCGGCTTCTTTGGGCGTGATCCCGAAAAACGAATAATCGAACTCATCGATCGTATCGAGATACGACCCTCGAAAATAGCTGATCTTATCGTTCAACGCGTGTTTAAAGCGCAAATAGGCTTCGATCTGTTCCCGTCGCGCTTCCGGAAACGCACCCGAACAATCGATCTCATGAACCAAATGACTCCAAAACTCATGCTGATTCTCCGCCTTGGGGTAATACATGGCCATGCCGATGATCGCGATCTCCTTCATCGATTCCTCGTGAACGGTAATCGCAGACGTTTCCGTTGCGGTTGAGCGTTTATCGAATTTCAGCAGCTTGGCCATAAAAAATCCCCCCGTTCCGAAAGCGTGAATTCCTTTGCGGCCCGCATGCGGAGCAGCGGCTTCAGCCGTTTTTGCTGCTCATTCTCCGGCACTTGCTTCGTTTCGAATACGGAACGAAGCATCGACAGTGCTTCAATCAGCTGCTCCCGGGTCGGCTGCTGTTTATTCTGATCCAGCTGCAAAGACATTCGTTTCACCTTCTGATAGGGTTCAATGACACCGTTTGCATAAGCTTCGCGATCCCAATTGCGATTTTTGGTTGCGACGGCGATCGCCAGGCACTTTCCGATAAAAGAAGGCTCGGCGTCTTCCCGATTAAACACTTCCTTCACCTTTCGAATATCTTCCACTTCACCTAAAGACGTGGTAATGACTGTTGGCGCGTTTTTCTTCATTAAGCTCTGGAGTACTTGCTTCGGCCCGAGCTCAATGGCGAACTTCACCTGATGACAGCGCAAATAATCCATGGAATCCTGCCAGCGAACGGGTGAAATGATTTGCCGTGCCAGAAGCTCCGGCAATCGCTCCGTTTCATGCGGAAGCGCGGTTACGTTGGATAGCACCGGGTAGTCTCCCGTGCCCAAGGAATACCGGGAAAGGACCTCTTTAAACCGCTCGGCGGCCGGCTCCATCATCGGGCTATGAAACGACGAACTCACCTTCAAGGGAGTAATTGTGACTGTCCCTCCCTCGGCGCCTAAACGTTCAGCCACCTTGTCTACCGCCTCTTGATGACCTGAAAGCACGAATTGCTCCGGCGCATTGTAACATCCGATTAAAACCGGATTCAAGGTGGTCGAGATTTCTGCGCACAACTGTTCGGCTCGCCTTTGGTCCCCATGACCAATCGCCGTCATGGCACCAAGTCCGTTCGGAACGGCTTCCTGCATCAATAGGCCCCGCTTACGCACGATGCGCAAAGCATCCGCGAACGAAATCGCTCCGCTGCAGGTTAAGGCGGAGAACTCGCCTAAGCTATGCCCTGCGGCAACGAACGGTTGAAGTCCGATTTCGTCCATATAAACGCGGTATGCGGCTACGCTGGCCGTCAGTATGGCAGGCTGTGCATATTCCGTCCTCGTTAATTGGGCTTGCTCGCCTTCAAAACATAAAGCCGATAAATTCATGTTCAGGACGTCATCCGCTTCTTCGAACGTTCTTCTGGCTGCGTGGAAATTCTCGACCAGACTTTTGCCCATCCCGACGTATTGCGAACCTTGACCGGGAAACAGAAACGCAATCAAAGGCACACCTCCCAGAAATCATTTGCCCCCTTTTTTTAACCAGATTCTATAACATTTGGAACCCAAAAAGGGGGTTCTTGGGCAATCTTTGGAAAACATTTAGAAAAATTAGGGAGAACGATTTGGCGGCGGGACGGTTGCTGAATCGTTTCGGCGAATGGCGGAAAATCAATGCAACGGTTTACAAAATCTCGAAAACGGCTCATACGTTTTGGGGGAGTGTGAAGTTAGAGAGAGAGATAGACAGTGCCTCGGATCGTATGAAGCCAAATGACTGATCAAGGTAGCCGTCATGTAGTATAGGGCAGCAAGAAAACAAACTGAGATCCGGCAGTGAATCCGGCATTATCGAGGGATCGAGACGGGCAGGAAACTATATACCACTCATGTATATTACCTCCATTTTTTCTTGATATCATCAATTTAGTTTTCCTATGCCAAGACCTTAGCATGGATTAAATGAGGCAACAAGATAAATATTGACTATTATTTCGAGTCCTGCCGGTTAGGATGAATTAAAACCTTCGAACTAAATATTTACACCATGTAGTATAACTTTTTTAAACCCCGAATTGCCGACCTAGCTTGTAATAGTCACCTTTCCATTCGCTAAAAACGAAGACTTGCGAGTAGATCATATCGTGTTCGTGGTATCCTAAAATCGGTGCCAATTTTCTATTTTTCGACAGCATTAAACAATATTACCCATCAAAATATTGCCCATCTTTTGAAGATTCATCAAATGTTTCTTCCCCTCGTAAACAAAGCAGAACAGGCCCTCTTTTATCTTAATCCCACACAAGTGTTCCTTTCCTTATTTTTGCAATATAAACGATTTGACCGGTATGATAATGAATCTCTCTTACCATAGCAATCATTAAGTTAAGTGCTGTTGTCCGGTTGTTTACCTGGCTGTATGTAAGGGGTGGTTTGTCGAGAAAAGGCTGAGACATTAGAAAATGAGGATTCGATTTTACCTTTTTTCCTCATTTTGTATTCAATAATACCGAATGTACGTTCCCATTGCAATACATTTATGCTCCCCCCCTAATAGTATTGGGATTTTACGTCGGAATCGATTAGGAGCTCGTACTCCTGTTCCTTATCTCGTCGAATGCATTTTCAAAACAGAAGAAACCCGGCCCTGGTTATGGGACGGGTTATTCGCTCGTGCCGGATTTCCGGAGCTTTCTTTAGCGGGCAGGTTTGGCACGGTGACCGATTGTAAAAATAAGCGGCGACAAAATCGAAGTAATCATGGCCATTACGATCAGTGCATCCTCCAGTTTGGCCGGTATGACGCCCATCCGGATGCCGATCGTGGCCGCTACGACGACCAGCGTCATTCTCGAGGAGAGCAGAAATCCGCCTGCGAGCGCTTTTCTAAGCCCCAGTTTGCGGATCATCACCATCATCGGCAGCACCTTCACCACATACGCAGTTCCGACAAGCATCGGCACCCATAATAACGTCTGCGGAGAGGCTAGAAAAGCGCGCACATCGAATTGCCCCCCGACCATCAGAAAAAAAATAGGGATAATAAACGCGTAGCCGAAGCCTTCCAGTTGTTGTCTGATCGGATGATGTTCGCGGAGGCGGAAGCTGGCCAGCAGAAGTCCAGCCAGGAAGCCGCCTAGGATCGGCTCCGCGCCGGTCAGATCGGTGGCGATGCCGTACAAGCCCAGAACGGCGAACACCGCCTGCAGCTTGAAAGGCGAGCCGGCCGCTCCCTGCCTTCGCCAAACTTCCGTGTGCCGGAAATGAAGGATCGCCTGGTAGCAAATAACGAGCAGTGGAAGCAATAGGCCGACGGAGGCCTGCCGCCAGGTGAAGCCGGACTCGTGAAGCCCCGAGACGATCGACAGCAGCAGCATCGTCAGCAAATCGGCGATAAAAGCGGCCGTCAGCAGCGTCTGGCCGTAACGGCTGCGTATCAAGCCATACTCGCGCAAAACAGGCATGACGATGCCCAGAGACGTGGTCGACAAAATGAGCATGATCATCCAGGCGTGGACCGTCGGATCGATCTGCTGCATGCGCAGGCCGAGCAAGTAAGCGATGCCCACGCTCAAGGTGAAAGCCAGCAGGCCGAGGACGACCGGATGCTCCCGCAGTCTGGGTCCGCCTCTCCTGATCCGCAGCAGCTCCAGATCGATCTCGAGCCCGGATAGGAACATCAGATAGAACAGTCCGAGCTGACTCAAGCCGTGCAGCCAGGCTACACCTTGCAAATGGAGCAGCCCGCTATTTTCCAGCAGCATACCGAGCATGACGTACGCAATAATGGACGGAATTTGAATCCATCTGATTTTCGCGAGAGCCGTCTGGACGACAAACACAAGCAGCAGCAGCCAAAACAGGGGCAGCAGCAACCCTTCCCACTCCACTTCGATCCCTCCCCGCTCATGGCTTTCTTTTCCAGATATCTTATATGTATAGGATTGTCCGTCGTGATATGAGCAAAAAAATGGACGTGCCAACGGCTCCAGAAGCAGATCGAACAATATCAAGGTTCGCTGCATCGTTTAACGAAGCGCTGCAAGTCATTATGAAAATCTTTTCATAGGCCAGGTTTGCGATTTGAACTAAACGAACTGAAAAAGGAGATCATGCTCCATGGCGTGATCTCCTGTCTTTCCGTACACATGAACGTTAGCTGCCGACCCGCTTTAAGTTATAAAATCTATCCTATGCCTGCCGCCGCCAATTTCTCGTCCAGCCTCGCCTTCTGGCGCAAATGGTGCCTGCTGTGCATACCAACCATCTCAAACCATTCACGCGCGTTGAGCCAGCCAAACCAGCCATGCCGCACCTTGCACGCCGGATTCGCCTCGTCTGCGAATCTCTCCCACAGTGCTAACTTCTCTAGCACTTGCTCCAGACCAGCAATAATTTCATCCATGCTCTCGGGGTTTTTGGTCGCGTTGGGCGATTCCTCAAGTTTCACACGAATATTGGGCCACTCTTTTTCGGCGAGCGCTTTCGTTCCATCTTCCGTCTTGCCTTCAGGCTCATCTCGTGATGCCTTGGAGCAGGTTTCAATATGTCCGATGTACTCTTTCGCCACTTCGATGACGTGGATATACATTTGCCCGATCGACCATACGTCTTCTTTGCATTTAAATCGCAGCTGCTCGATCGAATAACGGTCCAGATGCTGCAAGTATTGCTCGATAATCGCCGAAAAATCGTTCAAAATATCTGCTCCCCTCTGCTTCTCAACCGTTGTGTTGAAATTTATACATATCTTAATTTATCAATTTCACGTTTTAGTCATTGGAGCTACTCCCGTATACGTAAAAGCCGCGCGGCAGCCCTTTCGAATCCTCCTATGACTCTTATGTAAAAACGATATTCTGGTCAACGAAGTGTTATCCTTTAACATCATTAATCGAAATTCTGGTCAACGGAGTATTTTCCTTTAACATCATTAATCGATATTCTGGTCAACGATGTATTTTCCATTAACATCATTAATTAATTTTCGAAGTTCATCATTCACTTTTTTCTCTTATTCGGCTCTAACGTTATCAAAATGATTCTTAATTCCGACCTCGAAATCCATTTTCATGCCCCCTGCCCCCTTTTTGTTGACATCGATCTTTGTCGTGGGCACTTTCTCATCGACTGCAATCTTGGGCTTCTTTCCGTTTTTCAGCTCTCATACAGCAGCAAATTCTCATTTAAAAATCGATTATCCCTGATGACTTTTCTAACCTTCTTCATTGTATCCGCGTGTTTGGGCACTCCGCCGATTCGGTCGTACGACAGCCACCTCAGACAGGCAAGCGCTTCGAAAATTTCCAGTTCTTCTGTCGCTGCGCCTATTTCCTCTTGATATTTATGTAAAAAAGCAAGGCTTTTGCTATCGCTCAAATAGACACGCAAAAGCAGACAAGCCCACGACAGATCAAACCTAGGCTCCCCCAGCTGCCCGTTCGTCCAGTCGATTACCGTGTATTGTCCATTCTCTTCAAGAATATTGCCTAAATTGAAATCGCCGTGAATAATCCGGTCCATTTTCATGTCCGCGGAAGCGATCAGGCGGATCAGTTCCTTTTGCATAGCCGGAATTGCCTCGATCCCTGGAAAAAAATACTTTGCAAAATCATGATCAGCCAGCAAGCTTTCCTCTAATCCATCTGGAGGCAGTCGGTGAATATCGGCTAATACTGCAGCGATTTTCTTGAAAATGCTCGGACTCACCTTCGTTACCGGAGTACCGTGATAGCGGGTCAGCAGCACATCGTCTCCCGTTTCGGTTCGACCATAACCGATCGGCTCGGAAACGCGAATTCCCTTGCGATATAGAGCGTCCAAAAGGCGATATTGGCGCAGGACGTCGGGTTTCGAGCGTTTGTTCCACACCTTCAGCACAAAATGGTTCTCCCCGAGCGTGATCTTAACCACATCCGCCTCAAGCCCCGGCGAAAGCGTGCTAAACGTCAGCTCACCTTCTGAAGTAATCAAGGTGTTCAAAATCGGGGTTGTTTCATGCCACTCCAAACCTGCCAATGAGTCTTTTATAGCTGAACCCGCTGCCTGATCATCAAATTGTTCCATACCTCACCTCTGGTAATCTGCTTCTTCCAGAGAATTCAACATTGATCTGCATTATCCTGCCAAATCGATTGGTATCGTATTGCACGGCCGGTTAGGAGCGGTTTTTTTCTTTATAATCGCGCGGTGTAACCCCGACCATTTTTTTGAACAGCTTGTTAAAGTAGACCGGGTCGCTGTAGCCGACCAGGTGCGAAATTTCATAGTTTTTGAGCTCCGGGCGGCCGGTCAAATACTGCTTCGCCTTTTCGATCCGAATATGGATCAGATAATCGGTAATCGTCATATTGGTTTTGTTTTTAAACAGGCGGCTAAGGTAACTGGCGTTCATGCTCACAGTATCGGCCAGCCGTTCGAGCTCGAAGTTTTTGTCATATTCGTGCTCCAAAATTTCCTTGATCCGCTCGATGACATATGGATCCCCTTCGGCGGCAGTCCTTTCTTCGGCTTCGGAACCGGATGATGCCTCCTCCCGCTCCTGCCGGATTTTGCCCAGAAGCTCGAAAAGCGCCGACTTGTCGACGGGCTTGAGTAAATAATCCCGCACGCCCAAGCGGATCGCTGTGCGGGCGTACTCGAATTCGCCGAAACCGCTTAAGAGCACGATCGAAATCCGCCTGCTGGAAGGCGTGCGCGAAGTTTTCGAGGTCGATGCTTTTCGGGAATGCCATCGCCGGGCTGTTCTGAAAATCAGCCTTGGACTTGAAGGCTTTCACGAGAATGATATAGGGCGGAAACAGAACGGCGAATGCCGCGATCAAGAGCGATATATATTTGGTTGCCGTCCAAACCGGATTTCGCACGGCCATGGTTTATTTCCCTCCTTTGCTGAGCAGAAGACGCTGAATCCCGAGCACGATGACGACGGAGAGCAGCAGCACCACGCTCATATCCGACGCCATGCCGTAATTGCTGAACTGAAATGCGGTCGAGACGATTTTCAGCACGAAAGTATCGCTGGCTCCCGCCGGTCCGCCGTTCGTCAGGATGAACGGAAGGTCAAACACTTCAAGCGCCCCGGAAACCGTCAGGAACAAATTCAGTTCGATAATTTTGTAAATGTTCGGCAGTGTGATAAATATAAATTTCTGCCAACCGTTCGCCCCGTCGATCGAAGCCGCTTCGTAAAGGTCGGACGGGATCGACTGCAGAGCGGTGAGATAGATGACCATATTAAAGCCCATAAACCGCCAGAACCCGATCGACGCCAGCATGTAGTTGACGAAGCTTTCGCTGCCGAGCCAGCTTGTATCCGAAGGCAATCCAAGCTTCCCGAGCAGAAATTGAGCGATCCGTTCGTCGTATCGAATACGTATCCGAACAAATACGCTACGGCCACACCGTTCAGGATATAAGGAAGAAACAGCAGCAGCCGAAAAAAATATTTGCCCTTCAGCCTCGTGTTCAGCTTATTTTTCCTCCATCGGCAGCCGCCCCGTCAGAACCGCTGCCGGTTGATCCGTTTGTTGAATTGTTAGTCTTTCCGTTAGCCGAACCGGTATCCACCTGGCCGCCGTTCCCGCCGCTGCTTCCGCACACTGCAAGACCCGCAGCAAGTACTGCCGATACGACAGCTTTAGACAACCGTCTGCATGTTGGTCGAATAATCGATCGTCGTTTGCTCGACCGACTCCGAGTAATTCCGATAGGAGACATACCCGATGAACGTCAGCGGCAGCGTAATCAGCACCAGGAAGACGAGCAGCAGCTTGCGCTCCATCCGCATGTCCCCTAGTTTTCCCCAAAAATTTCTTATTCGTTTGCCGGGATGCATGGCGGTTGTCCTTTTGTTTGCATGGATAGAGATGCAGCGAATTGGCGGCTATTAATAGCTGTCTACCACCATAATAGAAGGATTTTCGTCTAATGCATACAAGCTGTCCAGCAGCAGGAAGGTTTTGCGAGAAGCTTTAAGCGGTGTAACTCATGCAGGAGATGGGCATCTGTTCGATAAATACGGCGTAAGCAGTACTCCAACCGAATGGACGGGATTGCGCCGGGTCTCAGAGAACCTGCAGAAGCGTAACAAACCCGCGGATAAGAAACGGCAGCAATGCCTTCAACACAAGAAAAACGTGACCGGCTTGATCGTCACAACGATCGAAGGTGCCAGTACACGTCCCGTGAATACCGCGACATTATGTCATAAGTTTGGTGCCAAGATGAGCATGTCCCGGCATTACGACAATGCCGCAATGGAGAGCTCCTTCCCGCATTTAAAAATGGAAGCGCTCTATCTTTATTCTATCTGTTCTGTAGAAGAGGCTCAACAGCGTTTCGACGATTTTATTCGAGAAATGACGGTGGTAAACCAGTAGAATGAGACGTATCGTAATCAGCAATGCGCCAATTGTATTGAGCTTCCGCCCCTAAGATTGCTCCCGTACTTGTCGATGATCGCGCGGCTTTCACATATCTTTGCCCTTGCAGCAAATTCAGAACGTACGTTCCTATCAAGACGAATTCTTTTGAGAGAAGGATGCTCCAAACTCTTTTATCCGTTAGCAATTGCATTCGCCCCTGTACGTAGAGATTGATTCAGTCTCGCCCAGCTTCCGCGAGATTCGAAGGCGCATCGGCGAAACGCTGGACATGTTTAGGTTCATTGGGACTTGGATCTCCCGGCAATCTCCGGGCGGTCCCCACACTCTTATCCCCGCTCCCGCAGGAAGCGCTCGATCTCTTCCCGCTGCGGAATCGAGCTCTGCGCGCCCTGGCGCGTTACGGAGATCGCGGCAGCCGCCGATGCGAAGCGAAGCGCCTCCGCAACCTCGTGCCCGCCCGCCAAAGCTGCGGCGTAAGCCCCGATAAACGTGTCGCCTGCAGCGGTCGTATCCACGGCCTCTACGCGGAATGCGGGCACCCGGTGCGAGACGCCTGCAGCATCGAGCGCATAGACGCCATTGCCGCCCAAGGTCACGATGACGTTGGCGACACCGGCCTGTCTCAGCTTGTTCGCTGCGGCCTCCGCATCTTCCGCGGTGCAGACCCTGATACCGCTCACTACCGCGGCCTCCGTTTCGTTAACGACCAGCGTGTCAATCAACGGAAAAACCTCCGCAGGAATAGTCGCTGCGGGCGCAGGATTATAGCAAACTTTGATTCCGTGGTCCGCGCACAGCTTCATTACGCGCAGATTGACCTCCGGCGGGATCTCGTTTTGCAGTAGTACAAATGCCGCGCCTACGAAGGCCGCTTCGGAGATGTCGCCGGGCGTTAGTTCTCCGTTGCTGCCCGCAGACAGAATGATCTGGTTCTCCCCGCTGTCCGACACCGTGATGAAGGCCAGCCCGGAAGATCCTTGCTTCGTTATCATGTGGGTCGTATCCACACCGTGTTCCCGTAAGGAAGAACGGAGAACCCCGCCGAATGCGTCGTCGCCGAACGCGCCTGCCATCACGGTTTCGCCGCCGGCGAGCGAGGATGCAACGGCCTGGTTGGCACCTTTGCCGCCAGGTTGATAGGACGTCCCGCGTCCGTGAATCGTCTCCCCTGGTTCCGGGAACCTGACGACCTCGTTTACGATGTCCATGTTGATGCTTCCTACGACCACAATTTTGCTCATCTTCATTCCTCCGTTCAGTTCACTTTGTAGGATTTACATTTACTGGAATGGCGATTCGTAGGTTCATGGATATGGCATGAAAAACCCTTCGCTGTAACTTGTATTGTCATTAATTGAATCCCTATTGTGACGCTATTGTTTCGTCCAATTGGCACTTGTTGTAATTTTGCATAACACTACATGTGCATTCTGTAGAAATGTCATTTGATCAATTCAAAAAAATTTAAAGACGCCCAAATAAGGGCGTCATTGATTCTAAACGCAAGTGCAAAAAATAAAATTTCACTTTCACTGCCGTTCCATTTTCAGTCCGGTGACCAACTTTGTGCGCCTTAATTGCCGCCACTTGGCAGACGTTACTTCAAATACCGAATAAGATTGGACCAAAACGCCGAGTAATGCTCCCAGTTCATGAACTCCAGCGAGCCCCAGTGCGGCGAGCAGTCGCTGGCGAAAGCCGCCGTCTTGCCCGCTCCGAAGCGGCCGACGGTCAAGATTGCGTCGTCTCCGTTCTCGAGCAGCTTCTCCGCGCCGGGCTTAGCGGTCAACCGATTGTATCCGAGCAGCTTCGGCCATGCTCCCAAGCCATCCACCAGCGGATGGGACGCGGCCGTGATTGGCGCAAAACCGTTCGGCATCTCCGCACGATCGTCCCCGTCAGTCATCACTACCGGAAGCACCTCGGCAAGCACCGTGTTCTTGTAATTGGCTTTGCCCTCGATGCCCATGAATGACAGGTAGCCGCCGACCATAAGCAGGCCTCCGCCATCCGCCACGAACTGTTTAATTAGCTCCAACGCATTCGGAACGACCTGCATCTGATAGAAGGTCGCATTCTGCAGGAGGAATGTATTCGCGCCGACGTCGCTGAGCACGATGGCATCGTAAGCTTGAAGCTCCTCGAGTGACTGAGGGAAGCGCACCTGTACTTCATGTGCCGGCAGGTAGGTGAATTCTATTCCGTTCTCCCGAAGACAGGACAACAAATACGTCGCGCCTTCCTCATACTTGGTCGAGGTGAAGCTGTCGTAGCCCTTCGTATGAATCATATGGATAACCCAGGATTCACCAACAAACAATATTTTCATAATTGCTATGACCTCCATTTCTAATCGGGACGTCTCCGCCCCTACGCGAGGCGACGTGCGGAGAGTCAGGCCTCTTCCACGCCGCACCAGTCGATGATTGTCTTAGCGATCATCTTGACCGCTTGAATCACTTCATCCACTGGTGTATATTCGTCGCTGTGATGAGCCAGGCTTGGATCACCGGGACCGAAGTTTATGGTCGGAATGCCGACATTCACGGGCCAGCCCATGTCCGTATGGAAGCCAAGACCTTCAATCTTGCCTTCTTCGCCGATCGCCTTCAGTGACTGGACGCAGGTCTGAACGAAAGGGTGGGAGGCCTCGGTCTCCGCGCAGTCGGCATCGACCAGCCACACGATCTCCGGCGGATGCTCGCTCAGCCACGGGTCCTCCTTCGCTGCTGCAGCTAGAAAGTCCGTCAGCTCCTTCTTCACTTTGCCGCCGACCAGCTTCTCGTCGCGTTCGGACGGCAGGTACTGCGCGTTGAACACGATCTCCGCCTCGTTAGCGAAGGAAGTAGGGTACTCGCCGGCGTTGAGCTTCGCGACATGCACCTGGCATGGAATCGACAGATACGGATGCGTCTTTCGCGCCGCCCAGTCCTCATTGAGTATGTCCAGTTTGTCCAGCAGATACCGTGCCTTCTTGATCGCATCAACTGCGCCGCCGTCCTTCCAGTCCGCCTGCGGCATCTCGATATGTCCGCTGCGTCCCTGAACCTTAATCTTGCCCCACAGTATTCCTCTGCACAGTGGTGCGATCGTCAAAGAAGTCGGCTCGGTCAGGATGCATGCGTCGGTACGGTAGCCATGGTGGATAAAGTCCAGCGCACCCATCCCGCCGGCTTCTTCGTCGACGACCGTCCCAACGACAACGGAGCCTTTAGGTTTGAAGCCGCTGCGGATAACCGCTTCGATCGCCATGATCATGGCGGCGACGCCGCCCTTCATGTCAACCGTGCCGCGCCCGTACATTTTCCCGTCCACAATCTTGCCTTCGAACGGATCGACGGTCCACTTGCTCCCCGCCATGACGACATCGATGTGGCCGAACAGAAGCAGCGACTTGCCTTTAGCTTCCGGCTCGAAGGTCGCGGCCAGATTCGGTCTGCCCGTGAAGTCTCTCCCCGGGTAATACCCGGCCATCCCTTCGTATTGCTTTAAATCGCCGGCGACCGGTTCCCAGAGCTCGGTGCTCGCCCCCAGCCCGGACAGCTTCCGGAGCAGAAATTCCTGCAGATCCTTCTCTTTTGAAGGCGCCGGTTCATCGAAGAACCACGGGTTTACGCTGGGAATACGGATGAGCTGTTGCAAAAATGCCAAAATCTCCTCCCGGTGCCCGTCGATCCATTGCATAATGCGTTGTTCCTGATCCATACTGTTGCTCCTTCCCGGCTAACCGAATCGAATCGTATCGTCATTTTGGAATTTCACCCACGGATCGACCATCTCGTCGCCAAATTTATCAGGCTTCTTCTCGATGCCGAACAGATATCGTGCGTCGTCTGCAGCCGCATACGCCGGACTGTGCCAGACTCCCCGGTCGATCACGATCGCTTGTCCGGGCTTGATCTTGAAGCACTTCACCGTGGCGGGATCCGGTCTCTCGTCCGGGTCGTCGATGTCCGCGCACCGGGCGACCGGCTGAATGATCTCACGATCGAAGGTGAGCAGCAGCTCTTCGCGGCTAACGTGCCGTTCCATCGCATCCACGACCGGCTCCCGCCGCCGGGTGACGACCAGGCCGAAGCCGATCGGCACGTCCACGTCGAGCATTTGGATATAGCTCCAGCAATCCCAGCCGTCTCCGGTCTTGGAAGGAGCGCCTCCGGGCAAATCGATCACTTTACCGTAAGGAGCGAACGCCTTCGGCGTCAACTCCTCGATTTCCACTTGATGCTGCATGAATGATTGCCTCCCTAATGCTGTGGCTTCAACCGCTGTGTTTAGAAGTCGAAGCTGTCCACATTGTCCTTCGTTACCTGCAGAGAGCCGATGAAGATATTTTGACCGTCCACCTTCACCTTGCCGACCTTTGGAATGTCCATGCCGTCGGTGATCTCCTTGCCCTGCGCCAGTTGGTCAAGTGCATACACCGTCGTGTACGCCAGCTTGCCCGGATCCCAGATGATGTCTGTTTTAATCGTGCCATTGTGAATGTAGTTCTTCACGACGCTCGGCACAGCAATACCGGTAATTGCAACCTGGCCTTGCTTCAAAGTGCCGTCCTTGACGGATTGCTCAACAACTTCTGCGGCAGCCGGCGGTTCACCGCCAGCGAAGCCAATAATGCCCCGCAGGTCCGGGTACGTCTTAATCAGGTTCTGCGCGTTGGCATATGCCTTCTGCTGGTCGTCATCACTGGCGACGGTCGTCACGACTTGGATGTCCGGATAGTTCGCTGTGAAGTACGCCTTTGCCGCGTCAGACTTGGCGATCTGGTTTTCCGCGCCCAGCCCGGCCACCATGAAGGCCACTTTACCCTTGCCTCCGATCTCGTCGCCGATCGTCTTGGCCAGCAGCTCGCCGATCGCCTTATCGGTATCTGGAGCAACATAGTATTGGCGATCCGAATCCGGTGCGTCGCTGTCCCAGGTAACAATCTTGACGTTCTGTCCTGCCGCCTTCTTGAAGATCGGGCCAACCGCCTTCGCGTCATTGGGCGACACGCCGATTCCGTCGACTTTACGCGTCAGCATATCTTGAATCATGTTGATCTGCTTGGAGGAGTCCGCTTCAGTCGGCGCGTTGTAGACGACCTTTACGTTCAGGTCACCGGCCGCCTGTTCAGCGCCTTTTTGGGCAGCCGCCCAATAGGCCGGACCGATGGACTTCGGATTGATGAAGTAGGTGCGGGAAGCGCTGGGCGACGAAGCGTCCGAACCGCCGCTGCCTGACGATGCAGAATTGTTCTTGCTGGTGCTTCCGCATGCCGCCAAGCTAAATGCCATAACGCCCGTCAGAACCGACAAAGCAACTTTTCTCATTGAGATGACCCCCTATTAAATTGTTTGCTGCCAACGGCAATGAGCAGCAATGCACCCAGAATAACCGATTGATAGAGAACCGATACGCCCAGCAAATTCAGCCCATTGCGCAGGAACACGATGATCAACAAGCCGATGAATGTTCCCGATAAGCTCCCCCTCCCCCCGAAAATATGTGTGCCTCCTATCAATGTAGCTGTGATAACATCCAGTTCTATATTGGTACCTGATGTCGCTTCTGCGCTTGCCAGACGCGAAACCAGGAAGACACCCGCCATTGCCGAAAACAAGCCGCTGAGCAGAAATAAGATAAATCGTATGCGCACGACGGACACCCCGGAATAATGAACCGCTTCTTCGTTGTTGCCGATGCCGTATACGTAGGTGCTGAATCTCGTCCGCTTCATGACGAAGTTGCCCAATAGGAACATGACCGCGAGAAAAATCGCGTTGAACGGAACGCCGGCGATGTATTGCTGACCCAGGAAATATAAGCTGTCCGGATAGCCGCTTATCGGCCTGCCCTCGTTGAGAACGTAGACCAGGCCGCGAAGCATGACCAGCATTCCGATCGTCACCACAATCGCCTGCATGCGATGCCGGGCGATCAGATAGCCGTTGACCGCTCCGCACAGCAATCCCGCCAGCAAGGCGACGAAAACGCAGGCCCAGATGTTCAGGCCGTGCTCGTAGGCGATTCCCATGCAGACGGCAGAGAAGCCGAGAATGGAGCCGACCGAAAGGTCCATTGCGCCCGAGATGACGATCATCGTCATCGGGATGGCAATCAGGCCGACTTCAACCATCTGGTTAAAGACGTTCATGAAATTGGTGACGGACAGGAAGTAGGGGGATAGGATGCTAAACAAGACGAGAATGAAGAGCAGCAGGAACAGCTGGACCAGCAGCTTGTTCTGCCTGAACGAAAGCATAATTGTCCGCACGCTCATACCAAATCACTCTCCTTTCTCTTGTTTTGTCTGACGCGCTGCAACGTGTTGATAACAATTGCCAGAATTATCAGAAATCCGGTGCTGGCATCTACCCAAAACGGAGAAATCTTGGAGATGATCAAGCCGTTCTTGATGATGCCCATAAATAGCACGCCCAGCATCGTGCCCGCTACCGTGCCGACGCCGCCGAAGATGCTGCCCCCGCCGATCAGGACCGCGGCCATCACTTCGAAGGACAAGCTGCTTCCTGCCGTAGAGGCTTGCACGCTCCCCACCTTGGAGGCGAAGATCACGGCTGCGATTCCGACCAGCATGCCGGTCCAAACGTATACCTTAAACTTCGTTCGGGCTACACTGATGCCGGCAAGCTTGGCAGCCGAGCCGTTCCCGCCGATCGCATAAATTCTTCGACCGCTTCGGGTGAACTTCATGAGGTAGATGAAGAAGGCGATCAGCGCGATGGCAACGAGCAGCGGAAATGACATGCCAAACAGGCTGCCTTGCCCGAAGTACCTGAAGCCATCCGGGAAGTTCGTCATCCAGGTGCCGCCGCTGATTCCGACCGCGACACCCCGGAAAATGTACATGGTAGCGAGCGTCACGATAATGTCGGGTATTTTCCGCATCGCGATGAAGTAGCCATTCACAGCTCCGCACAACACGCCGATACAGACGCCGAGCAGCGCTGCGATCCACGGATGTATGCCGTGATTAAGAAATACGCCGACGGCGGTGGCGGTGAGCGCCAGCACGGAGCCGACGGACAAGTCCATCCCCCCCAGCAAAATGACCATCGTCATGCCGATAGCAACAATAAAGGATGAAATGTTCTGGTCCAATATCAGCCTCGCGTTGTCGAACTGGAAAAAGTCTGACGACAGACTGGAAAACAGGGCGATTACTATGAGCGTAAACAGAATGATGGGCGCTTCGTGAATGTTAGCGATTCGCTTCATAGCGGTTCTCCTTCCGTAGCGCGTGGATGCGAAGCGCGTCTGAGCAGCTCTTCCTGATCGGCTTCCCCACGGGCGAATTCATGTACGATCTCGCCCTTGTAAAGAACCAGGATGCGATCGCTGAGCCCGATCACCTCCGGCATCTCGGATGAGATCAGCAGAATGCTGAGGCCCTCCTGCGCCAACCGGTGAATGATGCTGTAAATCTCCGCCTTGGCTCCGACATCGACACCACGGGTCGGCTCTTCCAGAATCAGAATCTCCGGTTGAGCCGCCAGCCACTTACCGATAACCACCTTCTGCTGGTTGCCGCCGCTCAGGAAATCGACGCTCTGCTGATCGCTCGGCGCTTTAATCCGCAGCTTGTCCAAATACTCCTGGCTCATCTGTTTGATGCGCTTTTCGTCCAGCATCGGTCCCTTCGAAAGCTTCTGAAGGAGAGGAAAGGAGAGGTTCTGGCGAATGGACATCGGCTTGATGATGCCTTGACGGTGGCGGTCCGGCGGCACGTAGGCGATTCGCTTCGTTTTAGCGTCGCTGGGGCGGTGAATCCGTACCGCTTCACCGTTGACGAGAATGTCGCCTGTTCCACGCTTCAGGCCGAACAACCTCTCGGCAATCGTGTGGGAGCCGGAGCCCGGAACTCCGAACAAGCCGAGAATTTCGCCTTTTCGCAAATCAAACGACACGGAATGAGAGGCATCCAGCGACAGGTTCCTGACCTTCAGGACATGCTCCTCGCGGGGCTTTTGATCACGAACCGGATAGAGCCGGTTCACTTCCTTGCCTACCATCATCTGGATCAGGCTCTGTTCCGTAACCTCGCCGATATGCTTGGTGTCGATCTTGGCACCGTCTCGAAGCACCGTGACCTTGTCCGCAATCTCGAAAATTTCCTTCATACGGTGCGAGACATAGACGATCGCCACACCTTGCTCCTTCAGCCGTTTTACAACGTCGAACATCTTCTGCACTTCGTTCTCAGGCAAAGCAGCCGAAGGCTCGTCCATAATCAGCACGTCCGACTGGAAGGACAAAGCTTTGGCGATCTCGATGACCTGCTGACTGTGCACCCCGAGGTGACGAACCTCCCGGCGGACGTCGATCTCTGCGCCGCCGATGGAGTCAACGAGCCGCTGCGCTTCATCGTACAGCTTGGACCATCGGATCCGCCCAAGCCGGCCGACCATCTCCGGCCGGTCGATGAAGATGTTCTCGGCAGCCGATAAGTTGGCGAACAAATTGAACTCCTGGTGGATAATCGATACGCCCTGTTTTTGGGCGTCAAGCGGGCTGCCAAACGCGACCTCCTTGCCCTTCAGCCGGATGACGCCCTTCGTAGCTGTGTAGACCCCGGAAAGAATCTTCATCAAAGTTGACTTACCGGCACCGTTTTCTCCCATCAGTGCGTGAACCTCACCCGGATACAATTCGAAATGAACATTGGACAAAGCCTTCACACCGGGAAATTCCTTACTGATTCCTTCCATTGTCAGAACCGGATGTTCCATGGTAACTCCCTCCCTTTTCCCGTCGATCGTGGAGATTGGGGCTTTTGTTTAGCTGTTTTTAGGTATATTTAACAAGACTAAGCGTAAATGGCAGAGTCTTGGGAGTACCAAATCTTTTTTGGAGGGCGGTACGAGAACCTTTTCCACAACGACGCTGATATCGCGGTTTTGCCGTCTGATATCCCACCGTTCGCGTCCAGCTCGCGGCTTACTTGAGCTTCTTGACGGAGCCGTACTTCATCAGTTCCACTCCGAGAACGACCCGCATGGGGTTGGCGTGTTCCTGCGGGGTGTCCCTGATTTTACGAACGAGCATTTCCGCAGCTTGCACCCCCATCTCCCTGGTGGGCCTTCGAACAACGGTTACTTGCGGCTTCACGAACTGGGCCAGTTCGTTTTCGTCGAAGCCGATGAGCGAGATGTCCTCTCCTATCTGCATATTCAAATCACGAATCGCCCGGATGGCACCTTTGCACAGTACGTTATTGGCGGCGAAAATCGCCGTAGGGGGACGTTCCGATTGCAGCAGTTCGATTGTCAGCCGATAGCCGTCGGCTTCCGCCCAGTGTCCCTGCTTGTGGTAATCGGGATCGGGCGAAAGCCCGCTCTCCAGCATCGCCTGCTGGTAGCCCCAGAATCGATCCTTGCCGTCGTTGAAGTCATGCTCGCCGTCAATGATGGCAATCCGTTCGTGCCCGAACTCGATAAAATGTCTCGTCGCTTCATAAGCACCGCGATAGTTGTCGATTATGACGCCGTCATGGCCGCAGTCATTGAGGTAGCGATCCACGAGGATGGTTGGCTTCTGAATCCCCCGATAGAACTCCGCTTCCTTGTGGCTCCCGATCAAAATGATGCCATCCACATTTTTTCCCAGGAAGCTCTCCAGAAATTCTTCTTCCTCACTCTCGTCCCCATTGGTGGAGAGGACCAGCGTAAAGAATCCTTCCCGCTTGGCCACTTCTACAGTACCCTCGATTACCGCCGTATAAAAGGAATTCTGAATATTCGGCACCACGACCGAGAGCATTTTCGTCTTCTTGTTCACCATTGAAGCAGCCATCGTGTTCGGAACGAAGTTCAGCTCTTGTATGGTCTTAAGCACCTTCTTCCGTGTGGCATCGCTCACGCGGTCCAACCCGTTGATGACCCGGGAGACGGTGGCGACGGAAACGTTGGCTTGCTTGGCTACATCTTTAATCGTAATGTTCCGGTTTGTCATAGCTACCTCCATTCTCCGGAAAGTTATCATAACGTTTTTACATAGGTTTCCCAATCAAAAACGCCACTTCCGTAATATTATTAAGACCATTTGTCTAAACGTTTACACAATTTCTGATTTCATTTTATTACAAAGAAAATTAGATTTCAATAGGTTTCGACAAAGAATTAAGCAATTAAAGCGCTTACTTTGGAGATTATATAACATGAAATGTTATATAATCGGATTTTGAAGCCAAATCCATTCTAAATGTGAGAGTATATAACTCAATTAAAGAGAGAAGAAGTTCGGATAAAGCCGAACGCTGTTGCAGATTCGACATTATGTTCGTTTTATTGACGTAAAATTAACCCGGAACCGTCCCCTCCTCCTAAATCTACCGAAGCCAGTGCGTGCGGCGTTTTCGAGAAGGTCATGATTTCGCAGGATTTCACCTTTAGCAAAGCGTGAGAGAAGAGAAAAGATGGTGGAGAAAACAGACGGGGTTAGTGATAGGCATGCATGAACAAAGGTGAGGTGTCCGATACGATACGTTTGAACCGCAGATCTGCCCGCTAACGGAAGCAGCAGCTCCCCGCAATCCATTGGCAGACTTATTCAAATCTTGTTCGCATACCGAAAGAATTTCAATCATCGAACGTACGGTTCATTTTTTAACCGCAATCCGTTCAATAAACCGACAAATTGCTTTTTGGTTGACGCTTCTTTATCATGCTTTGAAAATTCTAGTACGTAAATCATATTATTTTGTAACGTGATGACCGCAAAATAGACGTCGTGAGTGCCGGTCAGGCCGGAGGCGGCCGGACCATTATCGGCGTCGAGCGTGTATAGCTTGCCGTTTCCGATTGGGGTATCGATCGCTTCCGTACTTGTAATTTCGCTATGATTCGGTTTATAAAGTTTGAAATCAAAATCGTCGGCATACGGGTACGTACTGACGCTCCCGATTTTTACTCCGTATTCGTCGATGAGGGATGCGTAAGAGCGGCTTTCGATCTTCAGGCTCCATCCCTGCGGCAGCGTCCATTTCAGGTTCGCAACGCCGTATTCCGAGTCTGTACGGTCTATGGTATCGGGAGCATGCCCTTTGGCGTTGGCAGACTGTTTAGCCGAAACGGATACAGGAACCGGGTTAGTTTGTACTGCTACTGGAGCCTTCTGATTACGGGAACAACCGGCAAGGACGGCCAGCAGCGTAACAGTCAGCAGCATTTGTTTTTTCGCAGTTTGTTTCATCCTTGGACTCCTTCAATTCATGGGTGATATTATTTTAAAATAATACCACATATTGGTTAATTCTGCCCCGTTGAGTAAGGAGGGTCTAGCACCCATCAACATCCCGACTATTCGCTTTCGTTTACGGAATCCGCTTTTGCGAAGAAAGCCCTTGTGTCCTTACGTGTCTGCGCGGGCAAAACACGATCCAACTCCTCCTCCAGCCAGGATAATTTCTTGCTGCGTAAATAATTTTGCATAGTCTCTTCGGCTTGGAGCATAACTAAATTAATTGAGCAGGAGCTCGTGGATTCTGTACAGTCCGAACAGTCGCGGCCGCGATATAAATAGCCCTTATCCTTGATGTTCTGGCACTGGAAAATCGGCTTCTTGCCCTCCACGGCTTCGACCACATCCCAGAACGATATATCGTCCGGGTTCCGAGCAAGCTTAAAACCGCCTTTGACGCCAGGAACCGACGAGATGATTCCTGCTTTGGTGAGCTTTGTAAATATTTTGGATAAATAGGTCTCCGGAATGCCTTGAAAAAAAGCAAGTTCCTTAATACCGATTTTGGATCCGTTTGGAATTAAGTAAACAAGACAATGCAGCGCATATTCGACTCCGACACTATATTGCATAAAAACTCCTCCCATTTTATTATGGGTAATTACGTTTAAATTTAATAATGACCCGGTCAAATGTCAACTGTTGGCTGAACCGTAAAAAATGGATTTGACTTGATAAATCTCATGCAGTATATTGGAGTCCGAAAGTATCGGCGATAAATTTTGTCGCCGATTAATAAACAGCGATAGGAGTGGAAAAATGGAAAAATTACTTGTTATTAATGCGCATGCAACGGTGGATTCCCCGGATTCCTTTAGTCTTGAAGTCGGCAAACATTTTCTTGAGCACTACCGCAAAATGAATCCGAACGAATCGATTGAACAAATCGATCTCTATGCCGAAGAAATCCCGGAAGTGAACAGCACCGTTTTAAGCGCTTGGGGTAAATTAGCATCGGGCGAAGAGCTGACGGATGAAGAGAAACGCGTTACCGGCAGAATGAACGACATTTTGCAGCAATTTAAGAGCGCAAAAAAATACGTCATCATCATGCCGCTTCACAACTTCAATATTCCCTCCCGGCTCAAGGATTATATGGATAACGTCATGATCGCCCGCGAAACCTTCAAATATACGAAAAATGGCGGCGTAGGTTTATTGACCGACGGACGCAGTGTACTCGTGATTCAAGGAAGCGGGGCCATCTACACAAATAACGACTGGTACACGGATAACGAATTTTCACACAAGTACCTTAAATCGATGTTTAACTTCCTCGGTGTCGAGGATTACCAAATTATCCGGGCTCAAGGTACAAATGTGCTTGATAAAGCAGATGTGCTGAAAAATGCAAAGAAAGACGCCGAAGAAGCGGCAGCGCATCTGGCCAAGAAAGTCACGGTCTAGCCTTATCGATGCCAAATTGTGACGATTGCTTACGTCTCAGATAAAATAAGCGGTCGTTTCCGGAAGGAAATGACCGCTCTCCATTGTCAAACCTGAATGAATCGTTACTGCGCGGACATGTTCTTCGATCTCGTTATTTTGCAATAAGTTTCCCTAGCGGCTTATAAAGTTTATCGACCAATTGAGTCGGCCCCGGCAGATCCGGATACCAAATAAGTAACACCGCAAGCAGCCACCCCATGACGGACAATGATACAAAGGTCACTTTATATTTCTTCGGACTCCTGTTCATTCTCGGCCATTCATACATCGCCATTGCAATGACGGCTGCAGTGGCGCCTAGCACGGCTCCCCACTTCATTTTTCTTCCACCTCTTTTGATTCTCTATTCATTGCTTCCATCTCATTCTTGACTTCTTTATGCGGCACGGCTGGCGGCTCGGTGGACAATCCGGGACGGAGAATGTTAACCCGGGGATTGATTGTGACCTCAATCTCGGGAAAGATTTTATCCCAGCGGTCTTTCGCCGATTCCCACTGTTTGGGATATTTGCGGTGGAACGCCTTCGCGAATCCGAAGATATCGGCTTTCAACTTTTTTTGCCCTACATCCAGCGCCGACTCTATAAAGATTTTGAGGTCCTTTTCAGCAACTTTCTGAAGCTTTTTTACGACGGTCGGGTTCATCATATTCAGCTTCGTCGTGTTTTCATAAATATCCTCCTGCGTCTCGATCGAAACCGTCATGTTCCATTTCTCATTCTCTATACGCGGAGTTAAGGTTAGGTGAGCATGAATCATTTCAAGGGAAACGTATCCTTCCGCCTCTTCCGTTCGTATGGTAACCGTATCGAGTTTGATCTTATTTCTCAGCCATTGAACCCCATTTGTCACTTCGTCATCGATATGTCCGATCATTTTGTCTTGTTTGAAAACGGCGGAACCGGTCAGACGAAGCGCTGTATTCAGATTTGCTTGATCCTGCCTCATGGGGGCTTTTTCCAGCCATGGCAGAAGCGCCGCGCCAGTTTCACCCCTCAGCATTAGCAGCAGTTCTTTGAGCGTGACCTGCATTCCGAATCCGAGCTCGGCCTCTTGCCGGGCGACTTCCGACGTCTCTCTCTCAAGCTCCGGCTGCATGTCCAAAATATCCGCTGCTTTCCCTTTGCAGACAAATATAGACATGCGAAGTCGCGGTTGCGGATGGCGTGTCAAAAAATCCATATACTCGCTTATGCCTTCTCTCGCCAGTTCTTCACCGATCACCATAATCTTGACGTGACCCCAAAAAATTCTGCGCGCTGTCTTTTCTTGGAGCTTCGACATCGCATCGGCAATTGTAGTTCCAACAGCCGATATGACAGTCGTCGTCTGTCCTCTGCCCTCGCCGCCGCCACTATCTCCCTTCATTAACTGCTGCCCCCCGTTTAGTGCTCTCGGAAGGATCATTTGAATAGAAAGCTCGATCCCTTTATCGTTTTTGTCGATACCCGCTCCCGTTACCAGCAGTACATCGTTTAATTCCCTCTTGTCCCAACAACCGGCGAGTGGAAGCAGGGTCACAGCGAGAAACAAGATCAGAAATATCCGAGAGATCTTGTCTGCCCCAAAACGGTTCATCTCATCTGACCCCCTGTCGACTTGTCGCGGAGATTTAGCCATTCTTAATCCTTCTTCTGGCCTTTCCCGGATCTGCTTTCGGCAATTGCGATTTTAAGCATGAGCACATCGTAATAAGACGAGCGCACCTTACCTTAGTGCTCTCCGGAAAATCTCTTTCGGAAAATTGCAATCACAAGGAGAAACATCGGTATCGCCAAACGGAAGGTACTTAAATAGAAAGGCGCGATCGTACTTAAAAAATTTGACAGTTCCTGAATATTGGAAGCGGACCAGAAACCGGACAGTATGATCATAAAACCGAAGGGAAAAACAAGGGGCCGGTAATCATTCATCTTCAGCCATTGAGAGGCGCCGAGAGCAAGCACATAAAAGTATACGGAGATTTTGACGAATCCTCCGAGCACCCAGATCGCGATCACGACAGCCTCCAGATGCTCGAAAAAGCCGGCGAGTCTGATGTACCGTACAGCTTCAAATACCGGGTATGTCAAACTGACCGTCACTTCCCCAAATAGCAACAGAACCGTCAGATTCAAGACGGTCAACGCGATTATTAAGCTCAATACCGTTGCCATTCCCCGCTTCATCCCTCTTTCCTGATCGGTTAAAGAGGGTAACAGGAAGGCAGACAAAAATAAATGCGTGTACCAGCTTTGCAGCGGGATCGCTCCTTTCAAAGACGGTCCAACGCCCTTTTCCATGACTGGTAAGATAAGCTCCAGCTGCAAATTGGGAATAAGTAAGATCACAATCAACACCCATAGCAGAACAACAACCGGCACAAAGAGTAGCGCAAGTCTGCCTAACGCTTCCACTCCTCCGCGCACGGCGAAGGCGCAAACCAAACACATACTCCCCAGAACGACAATCATCGGCGTTTTCGGGAGAAAATGACCGATGATGAAATCCGTATACTCTCGGATAATGACGCCAACATCATGCAGCAAAAAAAACAGAATGAGCAAACCGGCCGTCTTTCCCAGGATGCTGCCGAGAATCGAAACACAATATTGAATGATTGTTTCGTTTGGGTAAAGCTTATGTAATCGATAACAGATATACACGACCGAAAAGCCGCTTAGTGATGCCCAAATCGGGGATAGCCACATGTCAATCCCTGCAGCTCTCACGGCAATGGCCGGCGCCAGCAGATCGCCCGTTGCGAGCACAGCGATAAACATCATGACGGCCATCTGGAACGAGGATATTTTCTCCTTTTCGATCACGGTACTCCTCCTTTCCTCGACGGTGTTCGAACCTTTTCTTCTATTCTTCTCCTCGGCCTGGACCGGGTTTTTGCCTGGGAGCCTGACGGTATGGATCGTATTTTCCGGTTAAATGCGGCCTACTGTTTAATGACCACCATGGTGCCCGTATAAGCACGTCTTTCAATTCACGCGTTTTCAATGGGGCAATCGGACTTAAATAAGGAACTCCGAAGGAACGCAGCGTACATAAATGGATGGCGATCACAATAATTCCAAGCATGATGCCCAATAACCCCAGCGTGCCCGCCAAGAAGATCATCGGAAAACGAAGCATTCTGAGAGAGATTCCCATCGCATAGCGCGGAATGGTGAAGGAGGCGATCCCGGTAATCGCGACCACCATAACCATTGGCGAGGAAACGATGCCGGCTGATACCGCCGCTTCTCCGATGACAAGTGCCCCAACTATACTAACCGCAGCGCCGACCTGCTTCGGCAATCGGACACCCGCTTCCCGCAGAGCCTCGAATATGATCTCCATTATAAGGGCTTCCACCAAGGCCGGGAACGGAATATCTTCCCGTGAACGCGCCATACTGATTAAAAGCGAGGTAGGCACCAGCTCATGGTGAAACGTAATTAAGGCCACATATAGCGATGGGAGCAGCATGGAGAGCACGACGAAAAAATATCGCAGCCAGCGGATCGCCGTACCGATCATAAACCGCGAATAATAATCCTCCGCCGAATGCAGCAACGAAAAAAACGAAATGGGAGCGACCAGAACAAAAGGCGTGCCATCCATCAAAATAACCGCACGCCCTTCCAGCAGGCTGGACGCGGCTACATCCACCCGTTCCGTATTCAAGAGTTGTGGGAAAGGGGAATACGGATTGTCCTCGATCAACTCTTCGATATATCCGCTTTCCAGGACCCCTTCGATATCGATTCTTTGCAGCCGGTTTTTAACCTCATCGATTAAAGTCTTGTCGGCGATTCCTTCCATGTAGGCAATAACGACATCCGTGCGGGTACGCCGCCCCACTTTCATCGTCAACGTTTTCAGCTCGGGGCTTCGGATCTTTCTGCGCAATAACGAAGTGTTTACCCCTAGCGTTTCCGTAAACCCTTCACGCGGTCCCCGCAATACCCTTTCGGCGGCCGGTTCTTCAACCGCTCGCTTCTCCCACTTTCCTAACCCGAAAGAGAGAGCCCGATTTTCCAGATCGATGAGAAGCAAGGGGTTTCCCGCAGAAATTTGCTCTACACATTCGTTGAAGGTCTGAACGACCTTTAATTTACTAACCGTGAGCTTATTCGCAAAAATCCCTTCAATATCGGCTGCTCCCGCTTCTATTTCCTGCATGAGCGGGGCGAGTACACTCCGGTCGATCTCCTCTATATTGGACAGCCCGTCAATATGGATCAGTTCCGATTGCCGGCTGCCGCTGATCAAAAAAGGGCGAAAGATCACATCCGAACAATCGGCATAGATCGAACGAAAAACCTGCAAATTCTTATTGATATCCGCAGAAAGCGTATCCGGTAGTTCCGTTCTCGGCGGCTCAGGCTTTCGAATGCGAAAACGCATCTTCTTTCCCCTTTCCCGTCGATTCAATTTGTGTTGTTTTGTAAAATTCATTCCCGATATAGATGGACTTTATACTCCGGCTACTTGATGCGCGTGATCACGTGTGTCATTCTCTTGGAAGTGTCTCAATACGATGTCACTAAATTTTTATCGAACCAGTTATTCCCGCTCCTTTTCAAATAAAACGAAAAGAGCCGGACCATATATTTACACCATTTCAGGGGTATTTTGCAGGTAATTTAAAGTAAATCACTACAATTGGCCTTAATGGTATTCAAATTGAACAGGCTGCCGATCGGCAGCCTGTCGTCATGGTTCTATCGTTGTTTTTCCAAGACGTCATGCCAGGAATTGCGTTACCTCATGAATAAAACGTTCCGGCTCTTCAACACTTGGAGCATGGCCGGAATGCATGAATTCCATGAAGGCTGCATCGGGAATTTGAGCGGCGAGCGCTTTGCCAATTTCGGGCGGGTTTAACCCGTCGTATGTTCCGCTGATCACTAAGGTGCGTGCCGTAATCTTCTTTAGTCCATCATGGAAATCGAATCCATCCAATGCCCGGTTCGCCGCTTCTTGTTCGTGAGGCTGCGTCAGCATTGCCTGCCTGGCATGATAATCACGAAAGGCCTTCTGAACAGAATCGTGGTTATGGAACATATAGTTGAAAGAACGGCTGATCTTTTCCTCGAGCGAAAGTCCTTCCAGCTCCTTGGCATGGCGGGTGAAAAGCTCTTGCATGGAGGAAGTTTTGCCATGGCTTTTCGGGACAACAAGTACAAGCTTCTTCACCCGGTCGAGTACCGCGATCGCAACGCCTTGAGCAATATAGCTGCCCATTGAAATGCCCATCAGATAGGCAGTATCGAGCTCGAGATGATGAAATAAATTGATTACGTCCTGCACATGGTCGGCGATCGTATAATGAGAGGGGCGTTCCGATTGTCCATGTCCGCGCGAATCTAATGCAAGGACACGAAAATGCTCTTTCAGCCGGCTGATTTCAACATGAATCATCCTGCTGCTTCCATAGATGCCATGCAGAAATACTAAAGGAAAACCTTCGCCTTCATCTTCATAATAAAGCTGTGTACCATTCGAAATAAAAGTCGGCATGTTATCACTCCCAATTCACGGTTAGCGAGGGTTTCCTTTCATTATAGAACATCTTTAATCCGCATACATCCATCTTTTTCCTAGAATGAACCGAAGCTTTCCCGTCGCGTATCATGAACCCGCAGGGATGGAAACAGAGGTTTTCCAATCCGTTACAGGCTCTGTCATGAGATTGTCGATTGTCACATGGATTTCCTTGGAATGCTCAATAAGCGGTTTATCGATAAAAGCGTCGAACCGGTCCCCGCTGCCTCCCCCTCGCTGTCCGATCGTTCCCTCTTCCCCGCGTTCGTTGGTGACACGTACCAGCATCGGGATTTTTGTTTCGTCTACCTGATGCGCACCAGTCGGGATTGAACCCGGCAGCGCGGGATATAAATGCAGATAAGGCTTCCTTAAGCCCTTCTCGGTTTGATAGGCAATGGTAAAATCGATGCCTCTGTTGTCGTAATAAAGCTCATCCAGGTCAATATCCGTATTTTCGATTCGGCCAATCGGACGCCGGGTCTCCTCCCTGCGGGAATCGTCGCCGCGCTGAATGAACGTGTCGTATTTCGAAACATTAAGCGAAAATTCGATCCGGTGACTGCCATTAAAAAACAGAACGGACTGCAATTCAATGTCGACGTTTCGCGGCCGGCGGTTAAAAGGAGGAAACTCCATCTTGACCGTTCCGTCAGGCAAAGTCTCGGTTACCTCAGCATGCCTCGTTTCCCCCGCATCCGTCTTTATAACGATCGAAGCACCGGCAAACTGACCGGCTTCTCCCGAATCGTGATAACGGAGGTAAAGGCGGTTCATCGTCGTCCCCATCTCGAATTGGGTAATTTCAATCGTTTGTCCGAGCGCTGTGTACGATTGATTTACAGGTAAAGTTTCGGTTTTCTCCTGCGAAGCCTTATAATCCACAGCCAGCTTTATATCGGATGACAGCGGATAAGGCGTTCCCGCTAACCGAACGGTCATGCCCTTAAGATCCAGCTGACTTACATCCCGTTTGGCCGTCGAGCCGGTGCCGTCACGCTCGGGAAAAGGGTTTGCCGCCATTCTTCCATAGAACCGGCCGTTATAATAAACCCCTTCGTCCTGCAGCCAATTTAAAGTAAATAAAGGGCTGCCGTCAGCCGCTTCATCCTGGCCGTTCTTCACTTGAAAAGACACAACCGGAAGATCCTCCTCTTTGACGGAGCCGAGATGGGGAGCTTTCATATCCACGCTGTAAAAGAAATAAATATACTGCGAGTTGTACCAGATTTCATCCAGGCTTACCGTTCGGTCCGTTCCGGGGATGTTTATGGTTTGATTTATTTGCCGGGTCAGCTTCAAAGCTTCTGCACGCTCCAGCCCCGGCGTTTTTTCATATTGGTAAGCCTTAACCTGCTGCCAGCTGGCGGCTTTGACCAGTCTGGCGGGGTTGTCGTTTTTATACAGCAAAGCAGCCGCTAAGCCGATAAACGCCGTTAGAATGAGAATGACCATCCAATAGAAAAGCTTATTCCTGACATGCATGAACGTTATCATAAACGGATATTCACACTCCCCCTTCATCGCGACATTATTGTTACGCACATTTTTGTGAAAAGTTACCAGTTAAAAAAATTTTTGTGGCAGTTGAAGATAACCTTCCCCTTTGTTTTTTTCAACTCAAAAAGACCATGGCAGCATCCGGCCACGGTCTTGGCTCTTCACTGATAACGCTTGTCAAAAAAACATGTTGCTCCGCTATTTAAGAAAGCCTCGCCTGCAGATTGAGTACGATGTAACACCTGTATTCGTTTATGGTTAAGTCAATACCCGATCTTTTCGTCAGGTCGGCCGGTTTTCTTGTTAAACCTGTTTGCTAGAGGGCAATGGGATACCATTTAAAATCTTCCGATCGAATAACATTTGAATTGGCGTAGCGATATTCATAAAGAACCTTCCCGTCTTTAGTAAACGCTTTGGCATTAAAATCATTCCACGGAAACGACCGATCCCAAGAAAATGTGATCGGAGCATGCAGTACGGCTTCCTTTCGTAATCGGTTCCCCTCTGGTCCAATCTCTAAATAAGAGACCTGCGCGTCGGTCACCCTGATACTAATAACGGTCGTGTCCCGGCCTTTGTCATCGGAATACGAAATTTCCCCGACGGTTTGAATCGGGTCATCGTGATGATAATTATAGGTGGACATGCTCGAATGCCATATAAAACCGAATGATTTGAAGCTGAGGACCGTAATCGGCTTTTCAGGCGAATCGAAAATGAACACTTTTCCCCATGGATAGTCTACTTTATCCAATAAAACCGAATCGCTCGGTACAAATGAGTTCGCCCGGGCAGCGCTTAACGCATCGAATTTGTACCCGCCGGCAAAAAACAATACCGCCGCTAGCAGTAAACCGATACTTGCATCCCCTAATTTTTGTTTCGTCATCCTTTCCCCCTGAATTCGTTTTCTTTATTATACTTTCCTTTTACTGTCAGGTTGCGCTAAACTCCCCCCATTCCAGCGATTCGGAGCAGGCCGCCGCGGCGCCTGCTCCATGATGGATTATAAGATTTCAATGTACCCCTCTGTTCCATGCACGCGGATTCGCTGCCCGTCTTGGATCAATTTCGTAGCATGGTCCACGCCCACAACCGCCGGCAAGCCGTATTCTCGCGCGATAACGGCCCCATGGGTCATCAGTCCGCCAACTTCGGTGATGAGACCTTTTAGGGAGACAAATAATGGAGTCCAGCCAGGGTCCGTAAAGGAGGTGACCAAAATATCTCCGTCTTCCAGATCGGCCTCTTCCATCTTTAAAATGACACGCGCTCTTCCTTCAACCACTCCGGGAGAAACAGGCAGACCGACAATCGCATTAGGCGGCAAATGCTCGCGCCTGTACTCGCCTGCAATGATTTCGCCATCGGACGTGATGACGCGCGGAGGAGTCAGCTTTTCAAAAAATTGATAGTCCTCTCTACGTTTGTTAATGATGGTTTCATCCCGTTTTCCGGTGCGAACGACTTCGTGAAATTCTTCAAAGGTGAGATAGTAGATCTCTTCTTTGTCATGGATAACGCCAGCTTGAACGAGCTGCTCGGCTTCTTTCAGCAGCGCCTGCTTATAAACGAAGTAGCGGCTGACGATGCTGTATTTGGGATATTCCCGGTAGCCGATGAAATTCCGGACCAGGTCGATCATTCGTTTTGTTTCCTTGGCTTTCTGTTCACCGTCCGGTAATGGCTTCAACCGTTCGAGTAACGTTTGTTCTTTTTCCAACGCTTTCCGGCGGCCTTCTTCAAATCTCCTCTTGCCGGCATCAGGCTCAAAATTTTCAATGTTGCCCAGAATCAACGGGACAAGTGTAATCGGGTTTTCGCTCCAACGAGTTCGCGTGATGTCGATTTCTCCGGCACAGCGCATGCCGTATTTGTCCAGATAAGCTTGGATCGCGTCTCGGGCTTCCTGTCCGCCGTCAAACTTAACAAGCTCATCCAGAAAGTGATCGTTTTTAACCTGCCGTAAAAAGGCGGCGATTTCCGGATAAGGTCGAATGACATCCGCGACATCCAGCAGCGCCAGACCCATTTCAGACGTAATATTGTTCGGTACGGATTGGGAAAGCGTGTCAGCCGCGTTTTTTTCGCCCAGCCATTTGGACATGTTTTCGTTGATCCATGCCGAAGCATTTATAGCCGCCATAAACACAGCCGTACTTTGCGGGTCGAATACGATTTTTTTTAGCTCCTGGATGTCTTCCAAAATAAAATCGAACAAATCCGGCCCGGATTTCGTCCGGATATTTTGTTTTAACCTGTCGATCGATGCTTGACTGCGCTTAATCAAACCAGCCGGAATTTCCGGATCGTTCTCGATTTGCGGCAGCCTATCGGCAAAACCTCCGCCCTGAATCGGTGCGGTTTGATCATCCGGTACCAATTGGATAAAATCCCGCTCGATGATGGCCGTGAGCGCGCCTTTTATGAGCGGATCGGATCCGATCGTATTTAATAACGTTTCCCGGCCGGCAGATGTCTTCAGTCTGGATGCAACATCTACGAATAACCTTCCTCCGGCCTTCCGCATTGGCGCTGGAGTAAGGTGCAGGAAAAATGACAATCCCAATGGTTTGATGGGATCTGTCATCATTTGTTGATGACCGACCGACAGATAGACGTGATTTTCCTGATCATCCGCTTCAGGGATCGGGTATAAGGTCGTGATCGGCCGGCTTTGGACAATTGAAAAGGTATCGTCAGCCAAACACCATTCGATATCTTGCGGACAGCCGAAATAAGCTTCGATCCGCCTGCCGATGTGTGCCAGCTGTAAAATTTGCCGCTCGGTCAGCGTTTGAAACGTCTGCTGATCGGGGTGGATATGGAGGGTCTCCGTTCCGCCTTCTTTTCTTCCATAGACGGCCAATTTTTTGGCTGCGATCCGCTTCTCGACGATCTGCCCTTCCCGTACCTTGTAGCAATCGGCAGACACCAAGCCGGAGACCAGCGCTTCTCCAAGTCCAAAGCCGGCATCGATGGACAGCAGTTTTCGGTTACCGTTAACGGGATCCGCAGTAAATAATATTCCCGAAGCCTGCGGGAAAACCATCCTTTGAACGATCACGGATAAATAAACCTGCCTGTGGTCGAATCCGTTTTGCATCCGGTAAATGACCGCGCGATCCGTGAATAAGGAAGCCCAGCATTTGCTGATATGCTGCAAGATGGATTCCTTACCGATGATATTCAAAAAGGTATCTTGTTGACCGGCAAAAGAGGCATGCGGCAAATCTTCAGCCGTCGCACTGGAACGCACGGCATAAGCATGTTCCTCGCCAAAGAGGGAGAGATAGTGAGCAACGGCTTTCACAACATCGGAAGGAATTTCGACTTCCGTAAGGATTTGCCGAATCTTCCTGCTGATTACACCGATTTGTTCTCGATCTTCCGCTTTTAACGTTGTTAGCTGATGGAGCAAAGCATGGTACGTTTCGTTTTGTTCGATCGCTTTTTGATATCCCGCGGTCGTAACACAAAATCCTTCCGGTACTTGCAGGCCTTGAATGTTGGACAATTCCCCTAAATTTAGCCCTTTTCCGCCAACAAGCCGATGCTGCGTTTTTAAGATGCTCCGAAAATCGAGAACGAAAGCATTCATGCCATTTCTCCTCACTTGAAAAAAAATTTGACAAGAGTTTACCGGCGTGGTACAATAAAAATGTAAGATGAAATAACTGCGCATTCATTCATGACCTCAGTTGTGTTCTGATTATATCATTGCGATTGTTTATGTGCAATACAAAAGAACCCGATCCATGGATCAGGTTCTTTTTTGATCTTCCGCTCGGCATTCTGTCAGGCGGAAGTTTGATGCGTTCCGTCGGACAGGTCGAGCCATCGCAGCTCTTCCCGGCTCAGCCGGATTTGCGAAGCCTCGTAGCATGATTGCAGCTCCGCAATATTCGCGGGACCGATCAGCGCCGCCGCCGGGAACGGCTGATTCAGGACGTAGGCAAGCGACAGCTGAATCGGCGTCACGCCTTTCTCCGCCGCCATTCGTTCCGCGCGCCTCAGCCGTTCCCAATTGCCGTCGTTATAAAATACGCGGACCATGTCGGCATTCGATCGGTCTTCCGGAGAGAACCGTCCGGAGAAAAAGCCTCGCGCTTGCGAAGACCACGAGAAGAGCGGCAGCTGCGTGCGTTCGTGCCAGGCGCACATCTCCTCATCGGCCGATACGCAGTCCGCCCAATAAGGCTCATTGGTTTTGGCCAAACTCAAGTTCGGACTGCTGAAAGCGAATCCGGTCAGTCCGTGGGATGCGGCGTACTCGCCGGCTTCCTGCAGCCGCCGATGCGTCCAGTTCGAAGCGCCGATCGCCTTCATCCGGCCGGCTTCGATATGCTCGTTCAACGCTTCCAAAATCTCGCCAACCGGCACCGAAGGATCATCGCGATGAAGCGCATACAAGTCGACATAATCGGTCTGCAGCCGCTCGAGACTCTCCATCAGTTCCTCATATATCGCCTGCTTATTGACGCGCGGACCGTTCTGGTCATGGTGCGCGCCTTTTGTCCAGACATGAATCGCGTCTCTGCCGTTCTCCGCCAGCCACAGCCCGATCGCGCGCTCGCATGCACCTCCGCCGTATATATAAGCCAGGTCGACCGTATTGCCGCCCAGCTTTCGGTATGCTTCGAGCATCGTCCGTACATAATCCATATTATTCGGCGACAAACCGCCGGAGCCCAAAATGAGGCGCGATACCGGCTGGTCCAATCCCTGCACGTTAACATATTCCATCTCGCGAGATACCTCCTTCAATTTATTACAATCCGTGCTCGCTCTCTGGCCGACTTCAGGCAAGCGTCGATGACGCGCATATTGCACACGGCATCGGACGACGGGAAAAGCGGCGTCGCGCCGCGCACCTCTTCGGCGAAACGATCGGCCTGAAGCGCATACTGATTGACCGCAGGGGTCTCGACAACCCGGACGTCGCTCTTCGTCGTTACGGTAAAGTCGTGTCCGCCGAATGCCGGCAAGAGCTCGATGCGGCCGTCCGTACCGAGAATCTCCAGCGCATTTCGGGGCGCCGCCCACATGGCGCACTCGAACGTAAGCGCGACGCCTCCACCGAACTCGAGCATCCCGGACGCCACCATGTCGACGCCGCCATGCTCCGGCGAGAACAGGGCATGAACCGCAGCCGCTTCCGGTTCCCGTTCCAGCAGCAGTCTCGCTGCGGAAATCGGATAGCAGCCAATATCATAGATGGAGCCTCCGCCCCACTCCTGCCTGAAGCGGAAATTGTTCCGGGACCCTGCGCTATTAAACGTAAACGTGCCGTGAATGCCCCGGATTTCGCCGATTTCTCCGGAACGAAGCACTTCCTTAATCAGCTCGAAACGCGGGTTGTAGCGATACATGAACGCCTCGGACAAGCGTACGCCGGCCCGCTCGCAGGCAGCCGCCATCGTCTCCGCCTCCGCAGCCGTCAGCGCAAGCGGCTTTTCGCACAAGACATGCTTTCCGGCCTGTGCCGCCTTGATCGTCCACTCCATATGCAGATGGTTAGGCAGCGGAATGTAAACGGCTTCAATCTCGTCGTCTGCAAGCAGCGCGTCATAGCTTGCATAAGATTTGGGGATGTCGAATGAAGCTGCCGTTTCTTGGGCCTTGTTCCCATCGCGGCTCGCAATCGCCGCGAGCCTCCCGGTGCGCGATTCCCGAATGCCGGGAATCACCGCCCGTTTGGCAATGGCTGCGCATCCGAGAATCCCCCAATTCAATTGCCGTTCGATCATGCTCACTCCTTTCTTTGAAACCGTTGTCATATCACGTTATTCCTATTATAATAATTGAAAATTCTGATATCCATCCCAATATATTGAACCCGATAGTACGATTTTGAACGGAGGATGATCGTTGATGGTCCCGCATCCGTCTTTTCTGCTCATTACGGAACGCAGCAAACGGCTTCCGTTCTATGTGAGCGCGATCGGCTGCCGATATGAGCAGGAGCATGTAAGAAGGGAAGCCGGGCTTCATTTGTTTCAATGGCTCCAATGCTTCGAAGGCGAAGGCGTGCTGAAATTGGCGGACGGCAAAGAGCATGCTGTCCGGCCGGGGATGGGCATGCTTCTGTTTCCCGGCGTTTATCACGAATATTACGCCAAAGGGGATCGGTGGCAGGTGGACTGGTTGACCTTCGACGGCACATATGTACGAAATTTATGGATGGATGCCGGCATCGCCACAAGCAGTCTGTTCACTATGCCCGACCCGGAAGGGCTGCTCGCAAAAATCCGGAGCCTGCAGCAGCAGGTGCGGACACAGGGCGCTTTGAACGTTTATACCTGTTCTTCCATGCTCTATGGGATTCTGACCGATATTATCGAGCGCGGAATCCATCATCGGATCGAGACCGTCAGTCAGCAGTGTGCGCGGCTGCAGCCCGTATTTGCTTATATCGAGGCGAATTACACGCAGCCACTGACGCTGCAAGCACTGGCGGATTTACTTTGCATCTCGCCGGAATATTTATGCCAGCTGTTCCGCAAGGCGACCGGCCTTCGCCCGTTTGCCTACATCAATCAGGTTCGCGTCAACCGCAGCAAGCCGCTCTTGATCGGCTCTCCGGCGCTTGAGCTCGAGCGGATTGCAGCCGCCTGCGGTTTCCAATCGGCCAGCTATTACTGCGCCATGTTCAAGAAATACGAAGGCGTTACGCCCGGTGCCTTCCGCAAGCTGTATGCCGCCCCGCGCTAAATGCCGGTGCAAGCGGAGCACCGGTTTTTTCATATTCCCGAAGATGAGACCGCTCACTACCGCCTCCCTCCTATCATCCATTTCTCCCTTATCCTATTGGCCAGAAGGCCAGCGGATACCTTTGTTTAATCCCGAAGGGAAAAAATCCTGAAGCGCAGCCATTTTGAATGATGAATACGCAGGAAAAAATCGGTTTTAGAACCATTGACTTCACATACTGCTCGTGGTATATTGTGCATTAACAACATACACAATTTTTCGAGGAGGTATCGATTGCTGGCATTGGACATGAGCGGCGAGGCGGATGAAGGATTTACAACATAGAACGAATTGATCTACAAGCAAAGGTGTACGTAATTGTCATTCTGGAAAGACCAGAGCATGCGTAAAGAGGAGAAGTGAGATTGATGATCACTACGGTAAAAAGTACCCCCATAAGACCGGCATCATCGCAAAAAGAAGGCCGGTTATTGTATATCGATAATCTGAAGGCGGCTCTGACCATGCTGGTTGTGCTGCACCATTTGGTTTATTTTTCGATTGGTTACGGAATATTCGCTCCTTCCTCCCTTGAATATGGAATAGGCAATATATTCCTTGCCGTCAATCAGTCTTTTTTCATGGGGCTATTTTTTCTTATTTCGGGTTATTTTGTTCCTTCGTCTTTTGAACGTAACGGAGCCGGCCGGTTTATTAAGGACCGGATCTTTCGATTGCTTGTTCCTTGGATCATTTACGTTTATCTGCTGAGCCCGGTCCAATCGATCGGTACCTATGTGCTTGACCGCAAGCCGTTTTCATGGCAGACCTACTCCTCGCTATTTACCTACGGGCCGATGTGGTATGTCGGGCTGCTTCTTATCTTCGCTTGTTTCTACGCGGTAGGGGCAAGGCTGATGAACAAGCGTGTCCGACCTGAAATCCGGCCGGGTACTCCGCCTACCTACACCATGATTACCGTTTTTGCCATCGTATTAACCGCAGCGGCTTTTATAATGAGGTTGTGGGTCCCCGAGCTCGGTTTACCCGGCGGATCACCCAAGGTGGAGTCAATCGTCATATTTTTCACTCCTAGCGGCTACGATCTCACGCAATATGTCGGCTTTTTCATCATCGGCATCATCGCTTACCGGCGCAATTGGTTTCGAGCCATTCCGGACGCCATGGGCAGGGCCGGATTCGGAATTGCGGCTGGAGCAACGATTCTGTTCCTTCCCTTGGCCTTGATATTCGGGTTGAATGGATATCGGTTCTCCGGCGGCTGGAACTGGACATCGTTGGTTTATTCCCTGTGGGGATCGCTGTTCTGCATCGGCATCAGTCTGGGACTGATTACATTGTTCCGCAAACGATTTTTTCGCCAAGATCGAGGCTGGGGTTTTCTGTCGGCCCATGCGTTTACGATTTATATCATCCACATTCCGTTGATTGCGATTGTCATTGTTACCCTGGAAGTACTTCGCGTATCCCACGCATTCATCTTTCCTGTAACCGTAGTCGCTACCATACCTCTTTGTTTTTTGCTGGCGAAATTCATTCGAAAAATTCCCTATTCCTCAAAAGTTTTGTAGCGGTTCAACGTAAACGCCATAAGCGAAAAATCGTCCTGCACCAGCCGATCAGGTTGATGCAGGACGATTTTTATCGGAGCGGGCACTGCCGCGCGGCACGGCGAAACTCTCATTTTATCGTGGCGGTCAATTGTGATTACTTCAAGTACCTTCCGGTGATCGACTGCTCCGCATGAATAATCTGTGAAGGCGTACCCTCGAACACCACCTGCCCGCCCTTGCTGCCTCCATCCGGTCCCATATCGATAATCCAATCCGCCTGGCTGATCACGTCGAGGTTGTGCTCGATAACAATTACCGTATTGCCGGCATCCACAAGGCGGTTCATGATCTCGAGCAGGTGGCCGATATCCGACATATGCAGGCCGGTCGTCGGCTCGTCCATCACGTAGATGCTGCCCTTCTTATGCAGCTCGCTTGCGAGCTTGATACGCTGGCATTCTCCGCCCGAGAGCGTGCTGAGCGGCTGGCCGAGCGTAATATAGTTCAGTCCCACATCGCTCATCGCCCGGAGCTTTCGAACCACTTCTTTAAGCTGAAAAAAATCCAATGCCTGCTCGACCGTCATCTCCAGCACATCTGCAATCGATTTGCCGTTCAGCTTGTACGCAAGCACCTCTTCTTTGAACCGTCTGCCTTCGCAAACTTCGCAAGGCAGCTTCACGCTGTCGAGGAATGCCAGGTCCGTGTACACGACACCAAGCCCTTGGCAGTTTTCGCAAGCCCCTTTGGAGTTGAAGCTGAACAAGCCCGGGCTCACCTTGTTCGCGGAAGCAAACGCTTTGCGCACATCTTCCATAATACCCGTGTAAGTTGCGGGATTCGAGCGAGTCGACACGCCTACAGCCGATTGGTCGATGACGATCGCATCCGGATGCTGGCTGAGGAATACTTCATTGATCAGCGTGCTCTTGCCCGAGCCGGCGACACCCGTAACGACGGTCAGGACACTGGTTGGAATATCTATGCTCACGTTCCGCAGGTTGTGAAGGCCAGCATCCTTGATGGACAATTTGCCGGACGGCTGCCTGCAATCGTGCTTCAACCGGAGCGGCCGCTTCATATGGCTGCCTGTCAGTGTACCTGCCTCCAGCAGGCCTTGGAAGCTTCCTTCATATACAATGGTACCGCCGCGGCTGCCGGCATGTGGTCCGACATCGACGATATGATCCGCGACCTTGATCACATCGGGATCATGCTCGACGACAATCACCGTATTTCCTTTGTCGCGCAGCTTCAAAAGCAATTCGTTTAACCGGTGGACATCCCGGGGGTGCAGGCCGACGCTGGGTTCGTCGAAAATGTACGTGACATCCACCAGACTGCCGCTCAGGTGCTTCACCATTTTGACGCGCTGCGACTCGCCGCCGGACAACGTGTCCGTTTCACGGTCCAGCGTCAAGTAATCCAGCCCGATATCCACCAGATGCTGCAGCCGTTCCGTCAGCGACTTGACGACCGGCGCGGCTGTCTTGTCTTCGATCTCCCGAATGACGCGGATGAGCTGCCCCACCTCCATAGCGGACATCTCCGCGATGTTGAGTCCGTCAATCCGGCAGCTGAGCGCAGCCTGACTGAGTCTCGCGCCGCGGCAGCTTGAGCACGGACCTTCGGAGATGTAAGGAGCAACGGCTCGCTGCGTACGCTCGGACATCGTTTTCACGTCCCGCTTGATGTACTTGTTGGTAAACTTCTCGATAATGCCTTCCACCGTAATATTCACGGCTTTGCCTGCGAACTGCACCTCCACTTTCTTCGCCTTGCCATGCAGCAGCTGCTCCAGCTCTTCATCCGAATAATCGCATAGCTTCTTGTCGGGATCGAAGGACCCGGACTGCACGAGCATGTTCCAGTCCCAGTTGTCCACCGCATAGTCCGGCAGCAGGATCGCCCCTTCCTTGAGCGACCTTGACTTGTCCAGCGCCCTGCTCATATCGACGCCCCGCCTGCGGCCGATCCCATTACACTCGGGACACATGCCTTGCGGATCGTTAAACGAAAACATATGCGCCTGCCCGACATAGGGCTTGCCCACGCGGGAGAAGAGCAGACGGAGAATGGGAGAAATATCGGTAATCGTGCCCATCGTGGAATGAGAACCGCCGCCCAGCCGTTTCTGATCCACAATAACCGCCATGCTCAGGTTTTCAATTGCATCCGTATCCGGCTGCGGGTAACGAGGCAGGAAATTGCGAACGAACATGCTGAAATTTTCATTCAGCAACCGTGTGGATTCTGCGGCGATCGTATCGAAGACGATCGACGACTTGCCGGAACCGGATACCCCCGTGAAAATTGTGATTTTTCGTTTCGGAATGCGCAGGGATACGTTCTTGAGATTGTTTTCTCTTGCACCTGAGATCACGATATACTCCTGATTCGAATCGTTCATGCTAACATCCTCTCAATCGTGAAATGTACAACTTTTATTCCCATTGTATCATTCATCGTACCCGGAAACTCGGCCGACTGAACTTAAAGGGATTTCCAACCATGGATAACGCTGCCATCTTCGATCTCGAATGTGAAAGGCCAACCTACCCTTTTCGATAAAAAAATCCGCGGATTCCGCGGATCGGAATGACCTATGTTGTTGTCCCCGGTACTTTTCGGATTAGCTTGAAAATACCGGGCGTTTCTTAAAATATTAGGTGATCGATGCCTTATAGATCGACTGGATCGCATCGGACAGCATGGCGTTAAATGCTTCATCCGACTGCCCGGCGGTCAGCCCCTCCGACAAGGCGCGCGAGAAGCTGGCGATAACGCCGTGATTACGGGCCAGCCGCTCATTGGCTTCGTCACGCTCATACCCGCCCGACAATGCGACCACCCTCGCAACGTGCGGTTCGTTTACCAGATCGAGATAGAAATTATCTTCCGTTGGGATGGACAGCTTCAGCATCACTTTGACATTCGTCTCAAGTGCGGACAAGTGCTTCAGAAGCTCGTCCTTCAATATTTTTTCCGATTCCTTTTTGTCGGCGCTGTAAATATCGACCTCGGGCTCGATAATAGGCACGAGTCCCGCCGCCACGATACGCTGGCCAATTTCGAACTGCTGCTCCACGACCTTCCGGATGCCTGCGGAATTGGCTTCTTTAATTACCGACCGCATTTTCGTCCCGAAAATGTTTCGGTCGAACGCCCGCTTCAGAAGATCGTCCAGTCCGGGAATGGGCTTCATCAGTTGAACCCCCTCCTCGAGGTCGGCAAGTCCTTTGTCGACTTTGAGAAAGGGGACGATGCCCTTCTTTTCCCACAAATAATCGGCGGTCAATTGCTCTTCAATCGTTCGATCCATCGTATTCTCGAATAGGATGGCGCCAAGGATATATTGAGCATTGAAGGCTGGGCTTTTAATAATCCGAGTCCGCATCCGGTGGACCAGCGCGAACATCTCTTCCTCGCCGGAATAGCTGCTTTCTTCGATGCCGTATTGCTTTAATGCCTTCGGCGTGCTTCCGCCGCTTTGATCCAATGCCGCGATGAATCCCTTACCTGCAGCAATACGCTCCAATTGTGCCTTGTTCATCCCTTTTTCTCCCTTCGAAATCCGATTTTTCTCTATTGTACACCAAATCGGCAGCAAGCACAGTCATGAAAACGGACAATCGTCCTTCACAGCCGCGTTTGCCGGCTCATTTTGCCTGGTTGACAGGCAGGAAAATGACGTTCGTTCACGAATTGCTAATTATGGAAACCATTCGGATCAACAAACCCTACAATTGGCGATGTTGCGAATACGTAAATCGTATCCATCGCCGTTCTGGACAAGGGTACGGATCTGAGTTGGCTGGGCTATCATGAGCGAAGCGAACGATAGAACGTATCTATAAAGGAGGTGACTGAAAACCATAACCCACTGCCTTGTTCAGGAAGGCAAGGCAGCGATTAGCAAGTGCCGTTTAACTCAGAAGAACGATGAACGAGAGGAGAGCTTTTTGTGAAAAAGATGGGAAGCTTGATTATGGCCGGTTGTATGCTTGCGACCGCGTTTTCGGCAAGTGCTGCTCGTGCCAACGCTGAGGATCTTGCGCAGACGGTATCCAACGAGGCGAACACGGCAGCTCCAAATGCAGCTTCGAATACGGCACAAGTCTATTACGTTTCTCCGAACGGCAGTGACAGCAATTCGGGAACGATAAGCGGCCCTTTTAAAAGTTTAATGAAAGCGCAATCAGAAGCCTCCTCCGGGGATATCGTCTATATTCGCGGAGGCGTTTATGATGATTTTACGATTGCGAAAACCGATGATATCTACCATTATGTCAACAATTTTACGAAAAGCGGAATTACGTATGAAGCCTATCCCGGGGATCCGAGACCGGTTTTCGATTTCGAACAAGTGCCGACCGATCGGCGCGTGGCCGCATTTTTTATCGATCCCAGCGCAGCCGATCTTACCTTCAAAGGATTCGATGTAACCGGGGTAAAAGTCGGCGGTCAAAAGCAATCCGAAGCTTTTAACATTCGCGGGAATGCCAATTTCGAAAATATGGCGGCCCACGATAACGAAGCCAACGGCTTCTACTTTAATGTTCACGGTTCCGGTACGGTGATCAATAGCGATTCTTATAACAATATCGGACCGAATGATGCGAATGCAGGAAATACGGACGGATTCGGCGCTCATGGCGATGCCGTTATTTTTATTAACGACCGTGCATGGCATAACAGCGATGACGGATTCGACAGCATCAATTCCAATGGTCCGGTCATTTATCACCAAGACTGGTCCTTCAACAATCAGGGGAATCAGGAGGGTACAGGCGACCAAAACGGCTTTAAAGTCGGCGGATATGCATATAAAACAAGCGGACTTCCGGACCCGCTGCCGTTACATACCGTTGAATATTGTTTATCGTTCAACAACGGGGCGAACGGCTTTTATGCGAATCATATGCCGGGGCAGTCGGCGAATTGGACGAATAACACGTCCTATAGTAACGGTGTTCGTACCGGCGCCGACTTCAATATGCTGGAGCGCGTCAGCCCAACGAGTGCCGATAACATCGCGGGTTTCCGAGAGGTGCTGCACAATAACATCGCTTTTGGCGGTACCTTAATTGCCAATGATAACAACCCGCCCGCACAAGTCACGAATAATTCGTGGACCATCGACGGCGGTCTTCCGATTACTTCCGACGATTTTGTCAGCCTGGACAGTTCCCAATTAACCGCACCCCGAAAACCGGACGGAACATTACCTGATGTAACCTTTATGCAGCCCGTAACCGCCAGTCCTCTTGCCCAACACGGATTAGGCTACCTTGCCGACAAAAATGATCCTTCCGCATCCTTGCAAAAACTGGTATCCGCATATACCCAATACGGACAAATCGACGATAGCGGAATCGCAAACAGCCTTCAATCGAAGCTGCAGAACCACGATTGGACGGCTTTTATCAACGAGTTGGCGGCTCAATCCGGAAAGCATATCGATAAGGAAGCCGCACATATTCTAACTCTCGAAGCGAATGCGTTGAACAATTAACAATGCATGCTGATGATCGAGGGAAGCGCTCCATCGCGGGTGCTTCTCTTTTTTTAGTCGTAAGCGTCAAATCGCCCTCATCTTTTAAAAAAGGCGGAGGCAATTTGACGCTTATTTTGCATCCCGGCCCGACCGGCACTGCAGCAGTGAGCGTCAGCAAAATAACCGGACTGCCTTATTCACTGATTGTCATATTTGATGTTTACATAGACAATTACCTTCTTATCCGGACTAAAGTCATTGTCCGTATGTCCTTTAACCGTCCATTTGGCTGTGTCACCGCCGGGCACCTTGGCCGTACTGCGTTCGGTACCATCCGGGAGAGCCTTCGTATCTTCCGGCAATCGGTTCCCCCCGCTAATCGTCTCCAGACGAAGGTCAACATTTACCCCTTCCGGAGAAATCATCGAGACGGTAACCTCTCCATGAAACCCTTCAGGAGCTGTCCAAGATCCGCTTAGCTCTTGTCCCGGGGATGAAATGTATCCGTAATTTAACGAATACTGATAATGAATTCCGCCTGCTTGATAGGTTTTCGAATCGGAAAGCTGAAAAGTGTCTGGTGCGTTCGGATACATAACTTGAACGGGAGTATGACGATCATTCGTTGTGCCATCACCCAGTTGGCCATAGGAATTATCTCCCCATGCCCAAAGCGTTCCGTCGCTTGTAACCGCCAAATAGTGGCGGCTGCCCGCAGCAATGGCGGTGACCGATCGAAGGCCCTGCACCTGAACCGGAGGGTCTATCCTTCCGTCGGCTCCCAGTTGAGCACCCCACTCCCAGACCGTTCCATCGGCTTTGAGGGCCAAATTATGGCTTTCTCCGCTGGCGATGGCGGTTACCGAATCGAGGCCCTGCACTTGAACCGGAGAGTCTGTCGTGAACCCGCCCTTATCGTCATTCGGCAGATTATCTCCCCATGCCCAGACGGTCCCGTCGTTTCTCAGCGCCAAACTATGGCTGCCTTTAGCTGCAATGGCAATCACCGATTGAAGGCGGGGAACTTGAACCGGTTTTGACGGCTGCCATAAAGGTCCGACTCCGATTTGACCGCGGCTGTTGAATCCCCAAGCCCAGACGGTTCCGTCTTGTTTGAGGGCTAGATTGTGACTATCGCCCGAAGCGATGGCGACGACAGAATGAAGGTTATCATGAAACGAATCCTTTACTTGAACGGGGGTATGCCGGTCTGTCCTGCTCCCGTCGCCGAGCTGGGACCAGTTATTAATCCCCCACGCCCAGACGGTTCCATCACGCCTTAGTGCCAAACTATACCAAGTCCCTGCAGAGATGGCGGCGACCGAACCGAGACGCTGCACTTGAACGGGCGCGGCACGGTTTATCGTGCTCCCGTCGCCGAGCTGGCCGTTGTAATTTTCTCCCCACGCCCAGACGGTTCCATCCCTTTTGAGCGCCAGACTGTGCGAATAACCTGCAGCTAAATAGGTCGCATTCGTGACGCTCACCGCCTGAGCGGGCGTGACGCGGTCCTTCGTACTCCCGTCGCCGAGCTGGCCATACCAATTCTGCCCCCACGCCCAGACCGAACCGTCGCTTTGGAGAGAGAGCGTATGCTCCCCTCCTCCTTCAACCTGCTGAACCGTTTTTTCCGCGGCGGCCGCAGGATGGGATACAGATACGAGACCAAAGAGCAGGCTGATCATACTTATGAACCGATATCGTAATCTCATAATGGTTGCCTCCCAAAACGTTATCCGTTTTCCCGCTAAGGGTTCATAATTCTGACGGTCAGAATCATCATATCGATTGTTTCGATGAGAGAAAGGCAGTCGAGAAGTATATATCGCGATAAGAATTCCACTTGCTCCATGGGCTGAAATTTTCGAGGAGAATTGCACACAGCAACAGGTCATTGCGCCCGAAATGTCCTAAGTTCCATTGAGGATCAGGTGGGCCGGCATCCGATTAGCCAACTTCAAGGGACCTATCCCTGCACTTATGGGATAATCGTGTTCGCCTGAATCAATAGACGATATCGCTCACCATTATCTCACCTCCTTTACCAATGGCATCTGCAGTAATAACGGTCTCCAATTAAATATTCTCACCTCAGCCTAAATATCCTTCTTTTACCAGATTGACACTTTTGATCTAAATCTCCATTTTAAGATAATCTTTCCCTTTTTAAATAGCATCGAAGTGCGGCGGGCGTCATCCAACCGATTTCGACAAAAAAAGGGACTCGATTCTGTCATTTGTCCGGTTCAAAACTTGTCCTTGTTTCATTTACTAGATTGAAAGGAGGTGAGGAAAAGATGTCCTGTATATCATCGGTTACTCGTAGCGTATGTCTTGAAATTGTACCGGACGTATTAACCGGAACGATCGTCAGACAAACCATCAGCTGTGATGCCTGCACTTCAACGACGCCATTTATTGATGAGGAAGGACTTCACTTATTCGCATCCCTGGATGTCACGTACACGGTAGAAATTACGGATACGTTCGAAGTGATGTGTTCTCTGGAAAGCATTACTACGCCGGCAAGTCCTATGAGCCTGAAGATTTCAAAAAAATGAGTTAAGTTGTCAGGCGAAGCCCAGTCCCCTTAAGGGATTGGGCTTCTTTTTACGTTCACCATTCTGCTTTCTCTTAGCTTAGGTTCCGTATTGAGTACACTGATGCCCCGAGTTGCGGACTGTTGGTCACGTAGGTCACGGCTCCGAAACGACGAATACGACAACGTCGTAATCAAGGAGCTCCGGAACAACGACGGACTGAAAGGTCCCGTCTTCACTCACGGCCAGCTCCTGGCCGCTGGACAGCATGAACGCCCGCTTGACTTGAATGTCTTCGGCAAGCCCGACGGAAATTTCCCGGATAGGAACCAAAGATGTGAAAAATCTCCGTCCGCCGGCCAAATTGATCAGATGAACCATCCGGAGCCCCGGCTTGGTGCGAAGCGATACATTCAGGGAGTCGGGCCCTACAATTCGGAGCTGCTCTTCCCCGTGCGCCGCCCAACGGACGGTATTAGCGATCAGCCGGCCCAGATCGGGGAACCCGATTTTCAAATACGACTTATCCAATTGGTTGGGGAAATATGCCACCCTCCCGCCTTTGCCGTTCTCGGACAAAACCACCATCGGATATTCCGGGCCATCCTCCAGTGTATACGACAGTCCCTCAGGAAATACTCGAAACGGAGCAGACAGCTTCAATGGGGAAGCCTGTGCGGAACCGTCGGCTCGAACCGGACAGTATTGACCGTAGATCGGAATCACATCGGCATCGTCGATGCCGCGCAGAATGTCATGATCGCCGGCTATTTTGATATAGGCCTGCTTCAAAACTCCGTCCTGTTCCCCGTTAACTCGCTTACTCTCCCCTATGCTGGCGGCACAAAACAAGTCCCCCAGCAGGAAGTCGCTGCGCCGATTTCCATTTTCGTCATACAGGGAAGTCTCGAAGGTTGCGATCAGATTGCCCCCGCCGTTGACAAAATCCCGAATTCGGCTCGCTTCCTCCTCCGACATGCAGCACAGCGAAGGCAAAATCAAGGTCCGGTATTGACTGAGCTTCTCTCCACTCAGCGTCTTGGCAGAAAGGATGTCGAATGGAATATGCGCATCCAGCAAAGCCTGCTCAGCTCCGCGGATACTCTCCACGTAGCGCTCCATCCCGTTTTCCCGGCCGTAATGAATCAGGGTCTCCTGGGAGAACACAATGGCGGTAGCCGCGCCGGACCGGTCGTGGTCGTAATAGGCTTTATGCCGTTTCAGAAAACCGTATAGCTCCTTGATTGCCTGAAAGCCTCGACTGTCGTTATGCGTTGCGGGAGGCCCTCCCGACAGATTGACCTGCAGCGTGGCCCCGTTGGCGGCGATTTGGGCGAGATAGATTTTCTGCTCGACCGGAGGGACGGCAGTTCTTCTCCAAGGCCAGGCCAAAAAATAGGAGACGACGATCCACACCGGATTATCGCTTATTGTCGTCATGTATCTTGCTTCCTCATCCGGCCAGGTGAGCGAGTGCCAATTCTCCCGGTCGGCTGTTTCATCGATTTTTACGCGCGTCTGCGCCTCGATAATGACCGTATCCTGGTATTTTGAAATTTGCTCCATATCGAGAGAAGAATTCATCGTCCAGCTTGGGTCGCCGAAGCATACGCTGTTGCCGATTACCGGCATGTCCGGGTCCAGCCTTTTGACCATATCGTAAATCCGCTTTGCCGATTGTGTCGTTTTTTCCGTTCGCCATTTCAGAAACGTCCGCCACGCCGGATCATTCCAATCCTTCTTGACGGGGATCTCCAGGCCCGATACCGCCAGGAAATCCGCCCGGCATTTATCGCAGTAGCATATTCCGGAGCCATAAGCTTGAAAACCGTAGCTCGCCCCGCACCAATATAAGCCGTCGATCTCGTAGCGCGAGAGAACCTCTTCAACAAACCGGCTTCCGAGTTCGTGGTGGTACCCGCCCAGCGGACAGCAGGCGTACAGCTGCTCAGCTACTACGTACGGATTGCCGTCGATGTCCCGCGAGCACCATTCCGGATGAGCGTCACCGGCGGTAAGCGGCATAACCCCCAGCTCGATCGAAGGAAGCGCCTTGATTCCATAAGCGTGCAAAGCGGTTATGATCTCCCCGGTAATATCCCGGTTCCCGAGGAACGGGCTCTTGCGCTGCAGCTCGATGTCCGTCTGATAGGTGGTCACATACCCGCCCGAAAAGAAAGTCAGAAAGTTGACGTCAAGCTCGTGCAGGTCCTTCGCAAGACGCCGGGCGTCGAAATCCTTGCAATCGATATCCCGGATCGTTAAATGTATGCCTCGGTTGCGCTCCTGCAGCCAATCCCATTTCCCCATTCTAAGCCACTTCCTTCTCCATTTAATCATTCAATTAAATCGGCGTTAACCTTACTATCCTTTGATTCCGGTCATGGCGATGCCCCGTACAAAGTACTTCTGTCCGGCAAGAAAAATGATAAAGATCGGCAGCAGCGAGCAGACCGACGCCGCCATGATTAGAGTGTAACTCGTTCTGTTTTCGTCCTGGAACGTAAGCAGGCCGAGCGGGATCGTGAATCGCTCCGTATCCGACAGGAAGATGAGCGGGTTCTCATAGTCGTTCCACGACCAGACAAACGAAAAGATCAGGAATGAGACGATGGCCGGCTTAACGAGCGGCAGCGCGATGTGAAAGAAAATTTTGAAATGGCCGGCTCCGTCAATGCGTGCAGATTCGGAAAGCTCGCCGGGCAAAGTCATAAAAAACTGACGCATTAGAAACGTGCCGAAGGCCGAAATCATGCCGGGCAGGATGAGCGCCCAGTGCGTGTTGTAGATGTCGAGATATTTGTAAAAAATGAACCGGGGCACCAGCAGCGTCTGATCGGGAAACATTAATGTGGCTAAGTAAAACAGAAACAGCACATTTTTTCCGTCAAACTGAATTTTTGCAAACGCATAGCCGGCCATCAAGCTGGTTGCAATAACTCCCGCTATCGAAATTACAGTGACTTTAACAGAATTGATATAAAAGTGGTAAAAGGGAATTTCTCCAAACCAAACGTCCCGGTAATTCTGAAACGTAACTTTCGGCGGGATCCATTGGATGGGAAAGCTGAACACATCGGCATCCAGTTTGAACGAGGTCGACAGCATCCATAGGAAAGGCATGACCGTTATGACGGATAACGAGAGCATGATGATGGTCAAGATTGATTTTCCGAGAATGGCCCGCGATGCTTTCGTCATCGTTGGCACTCCTTTCTTCTTATTGTAAATGCACCCATTTCTTCTGCTGTCGCCACTGCCATAAGGTAAGCGCGAAAATCATGACAAACAGTACCCAGGAAATGCTGTTGGCGTAGCCCAGACGATTATAGTTGAATGCCACATTATAGATGTAATAAACGAGCACGGACGTAGACGTTCCCGGGCCGCCCTTGGTCAAAATGTTAACCTGGGCAAAGATCTGGAAGGAACCGATTACCGACGTAATCATCACGAAGAACAATGTCGGCGACATCAGCGGAATCGTGATCGATCGGAATCTCTGCAAGACGCCGGCCCCGTCTACCTCCGCGGCCTCGTAATAATCGCGCGGTATTCCCTGCAGGCCCGCCAGCATGATGACCATATTGTAGCCGACCGATTGCCATATGCTCATGATAATGAGCGAAGGCATCGCCCAGGCCGACGAGCTGATCCATCCCGGCGGATGGCTGATCCCGAGCGACTGGAGAAACATATTGATCGGGCCGTAACTCGGAGAGTACAGCACGGCCCAGACGATCGAGATCGCGACCATGGAGGATATATGCGGCGAATACAGAAGCAGCCGCACGAAGCCTTTAAAATAAATGCTCTCGTTCACGATCACCGCCGCCAGAAGCGACAAGGCGATCGATATGGGAACGCTGACGACGGAGAAATAGAACGTGTTGACGAGCGAATGCAGAAACCATGTATCGGACCACTGCTCGATGAAGTTTTCCAGTCCGGTGAACCGGATTCCGCGCAGGCCGGAAACCAGATTCCATTCGCTGAAGCTCAGGACAAAGGAGAAAATAATCGGGATAAACCGGAATAGAATATATCCGATGAGGCTAACCGACAAAAACAGCCAGCCGTCCAGGTTTTCCCTTCTGAATATGCCTTTGCCGGAGCGGGCTTTCCTCGGTAATTCCGTTCCGATGATCGGATTCGGCTGCAAAGCTGCATCAGCTCCCGACTGTTATTTCTGCGCTTTGGCGATCAGGTCGTCCGCCCGCGTCTTCATTGCTTTCAGAGCATCGTCGACACTCTTCTCCCCCAGGAATACCTTGGTCACTTCCTCGTTGACCGCAGCGGTGATTTCCTTTTTGGCAACAGTAATCGTGGTTTGATCGGACACCAGCGCCGTATTGGGATCGTTGAACACCTTATACACCTGATTGCCGTCAAAAGTCGGAACATTGTATAGCGTATTAAAGACGTTCTTCTTCACCGTCTCGTCGTTGATGACGCCAGGAGGCTGCATGCCTTTCGGCGCCGCTGTAATATCCGGCCGGTCAATCGCGAAAAATTTGACCCATTCAAAGGCTTCCTTTTTGTGCTTGCTATTCTTCGGAATACTGAGATCGCTGTAAGATATCGTCGATGTCGTCTTGGAATTGGCGTCATAGCGCGGCATATTCACGACGCCGATATCAAAGTCGTGTTTGTTCTCGGGAAACGACGAATAGAACGTAACAAACGACGGTCCCATAAACATCGCCGCCTGGCCTTTGAAGAACACAGTGGCGCGATTGGTAGTCGAGTCCAGCTTCTGCGCCGGAAATTCGGCCAGCGGCATGATGGACTTGTCGGTGAACTGCATATCATAGAAAAATTGCAGGCTCCGTTTAAAGTAAGGACTGTCGAAGTTGGATTCCTTATCGCTTTTATAAATTGCGTTCAGCCCCAGCTTCAGGGTGGCCAGCGTCTTCCAGTCGTCGATGACATAGGGGATGAAGCCGTACTGCTTGTTCGGCCCGTCGCCCTTTGTCAGCTTTTTGGCCGTCTCTCTGAAGTCGTCCCAAGTCCAGTCGTCCTTGGGGTACGGAACATGCGCTTCGTCGAACAATTTTTTGTTGTAAAAGATCGCATTGATCTTATTGCCGTACGGCACGCCGTATATTTTCCCGTTAATCGTCTCCAGCTTCGTTACTTCGTCACCGAAAGTTTTGGCATAGTCAATGTGATTATCCTCAAAATATTGATTCAGCGGCTCATACAGGTCGTTGTCGACCCTGGTTCTCAAATCGTCGGGCGACCACTGCGCAATCACGTCAATCGGCTCGCCGGAGGCCAAAAGCGTGTTGACCTTGAGCGGCAGATCGGGTGAATCCGGAATAAGCTTGTATTCCGCTTCAATATTCGGATGCGTCTCATTGAATACCTTGAATGCGCTTTCCATTCCTTCGACGGGCGTCCAGTGATACACTTCGATCTTCACTTTTCCCTGAGGTGATTCCCCCTGTCCGCCGCTTGATTGCGACTTGTTTCCGTCCGCTCCACCGCCGGATGTACATGCCGCGACAAAGACCAGCATCGCTGACGCCAAGACGGCAACCGCTTTTCTAAGCATACGTATTCTCCTCCCGGTAAAATAATTGTTGGAACACGTATTACTGTAAAGCATGATTACACGTTAAAAAATGGACGGTCTTGACTGCGATTTGTAAAAGATTACGGCTATCGGCCGCTCTTCTATTCTAAGCCCCCCGTCGCTCCTGCCTCATGTTGTCTTATTTACCGGACCTTTGCTATATTTTGCTTTTTCAACGAAAATAGAGAGCGTTAGCTCCGCTCCTTGCCTTGGGCGTTCCTGTACTGACTGGGCGTCATGCCCGTTACCTTTTTGAAAAGCTTGCTGAAATAATAAAGGTCCCTGTACCCCACCGATTCTCCGATTTCATAAATCAGGCTGTCCGTCGACCGAATCAGCGACTTCGCGTGCCGGATACGGATGCCGATCAGATAATCGATGAAGTTCTCGTCCGTTTCCCGTTTGAACACGTGGCTCAAATAATTGGCAGACAGATGAACATGGTCCGCAACCGTTTGCAGCGAAATGTTTTCATTGAAATGCTCGTGGATAAACTGTTTGGCTTTTGTGATCATCGTATGACAATCCAGCAGGCGCATTCGTTCGGCCGTATTTTTAACCTGCAATATCCAATCGGCATAGTCCTGCAGCTTAAGAAACTTGTCGGGCGGAATCACCGCCCAGTCCGGATCCTTCGGGGATACGTCTTTCCGCTTCATCAGCGCCTGGAACATAAAATAGATCGATGAACAGAAGCCCTGAATGCTCATCTTCGTAATTTGGGTACAACGAAGCAGACTCCGTCCCATCGTCTCCAGCAGATCAATGATTTTGTCCAGATCGTCAAAAACGAAAGCCTGCTCCAGAGCGGCGAATTCCTGATCAAACGCGGAGCCCGTCGAAGGCAAGGATGCCGGCAGGCGGCTGAAAAAGATCGTACTGCCCTTGGGAAGAGCAAAGCCGTGCTCCAGCGCTGTGGACGCCTGCCTGTAGCCGATGCGAATATCCGCGTACGTCTTCTGCCCCCCTCCGACTCCAATCGCTATGGAGATGTTGAGATAGGTTTTCAAGGCGGAATGGATCCTTTCTGCCATGTCCCGGATCTTCTCCTCGGGCGTCCCGACGCCGGAAACGGTGTCGTCCGCGTAGATGATCGCAAACTCCAGCGGATTAACGGCGAATACGTAGCCCCATTGAAATTCGTTTACAATTTCCTGCATGATATTGGAAATGGAGTAGCTGATCACATACAGATCGTTCTCTGTATATTTCCGGATGATCTCAATGCTGTCGACTTGTGTCAACAAGCAAAATATATTCCGCTGCGGCAGTACGACGTGCATCAGATCAAGCTGCTCAGCAATGTCTTCATTGCTCTTGAAGTAGCCGAATAAGATTCGGTTAAAAAGCGACTCCCTCAGCGATGGGAGATACGTCTGGTACTGATTCAGGTTCTGCTGCCGACCGGCTCTCTCCGATCTTTCCCGTTCGATTTTTTCCTTTATTTTGTTCAAAATGTCCAGCAGCTGTTCAGGCTCCATGTTTAATTTTAAAATATAATCCTCCGCTCCGAGCTGCATCGCCTCTTTCACATAGTTGAAATCGCCGTATGAGCTGAGAACGACAAATTTTGTTTCAAGCTGTTCCGCTTTCATCGCCTGGATCAGCTCGATCCCGTTAAGAAGAGGCATCTTGATATCCGTAATCATAATGTCGGGCTGCAGCTCTCTGGCAAGCGCCAGCGCCCGTTCGCCGTTCTCCGCTTCGCCTACGACCTCAAACTCGTACTGTTTCCAGGGAATAATCGATTTCACGCCGATGCGGACGAGAATTTCATCGTCGACAATCATGACTGTAATCATGCAAACACCGCCTTATTCTGTAGGGTATACCAGCTTTAAGCGCCGCCGCTGTCCTTTTGAATGGGCAGCACCAGCATAATTTCGGTAAATTGCTGCAGGGAGCTGTTGATCGTAATCCCGAACGGATCCCCGTACGTCAGTTTAACCCGCTCGTTGACATTGCGAATGCCAATTCCGCTGAAGCCAGTTTTATTTTCACAGGGCATGTTCAGCAGCTCGTTTATTTTGTGTGCATCCATGCCGATGCCATCATCCCGCACGATGAAAACCGCCCTGTCGCCGTCTTTGGCGATCCTGATCAAAATGGTGCCGAAGCCCTGTTTGGGCTCGATTCCGTGAAAAATTGCATTTTCCACAAGCGGTTGGAGAAGGAATTTAATGCATTTGCAGGGAAGCAGACTTTCATCCACATCATATTGCACATCGAACTTATCTTTATACCTCATTTTCTGGATGCTGATATAGTCCTTCAAATTTTGAAGCTCTTCTTCGATCGTCAGGTACGGATCGACTTTATTGGTGCTGTTCTGCAGCAGTCTTCCGAGGGCGTCGATCGTTTCTTTAATGTTGTTGGCCTTCTGAATCAACGCCATCCAGCGGATGGAATTGAGCGTGTTAAACAGGAAGTGAGGATTGATTTGCGCCTGGAGCGCTTTATATTCCGCGTCCTTCTTCATGGCCTGCTCCTCCAGAACACTTTGAAACAATTCATGAATCCGCTCGATCATGTAATTGTAGCTGGAGCTCAGAACGCCGATCTCATCTTTGCTGCGTATAGTGGATTTGACCGGCAGACGGTCCTCCCTGATGCTTCTCATCGTCTCGATTAGCTGTTTGACCGGCTTGACGATATTCAGGGACAAGAAATACCAGATCAGTCCGGACAGCAGCAGGCAGACGATAAATACGCTGGCGGTAATTTCAAAGATCATTTTGTTGTCTTTAACGAGTACATGGTATGGAATGGTTTCGATTACCCACCAGTCGTAACGGCTAATATAGTAATAAGCGACTAGCTGCTTAACCCCCGTTCGGTCAAAATCAATCAAGTAGCCGTGTTTGTTTGGCTGGAGTTTGATAAGCTTCAAATTGAGTGCGCTTTCATTTTCTTCGGGCGTTTCAGGCGCATAAACGGTTTTCCCGTGATTATCGATTATAAAAATGCGGCTCGCGCTGTTAACCGTTGAATTTCCGAGCATTTCTTTGAATACGGTGTTGTCGAGACTGATATAAATCATGCCTACATTGTCGTCCATATTGACATCCTTGATCATTCTAGCCATCGAAATCAGAACTTTGTTTTTCTCTCTAGAATTGGTGCTGTCGAAATTGGCGTCATTTCCGATCCAGTAAATTTTTCCGTTCAATTTCTTCACCTCCCTAAACCAGGAGGTCGATTCCAACTGCTTTAAATTTCGCCGGTCGAAATGATTGACCTCCTCGCCATAAAGCAGATTGACTCCGTTCTCCCCGAGCACCTGAATTGAGGAGATGTATGAGAAGTCCCGAGAGTGTATCGAATACAGGGAGAACGCCTCGTTGGCCTTGACCATGGCATAATACGACGCCGGTGTATTCTCTTTAAAGTCGGGCGCCAGAATCTGTTTAATATCGGAGCTGATGTACATATAACTGGAAATTTGCTCGACCTGCTTCAATTCATTCTCGATACTGTTGCGAATATAACCGAGCGATTCGACAATGGAATCGCTTACTTTCGCTTTTACAATATCGACCGAAATCAGATAGGAACTGATGCTGATAACAGCTGTTGGAAATAGCGCCGCCACGATAAAATAGACGAAAATCTTTCTTTGCAGACTTCGATTGATAAACGAAAAAAAGGGCAGAACAGCACCTCCGTTCAGAAAAGTAATAAGCCTTAAATAAATTAAAATCACTAAAAAATCCGGCGATATGACAGCCTTTCCAGAATAAGGGCCGCTTTCAGTTGAATTCTATCACACTTGTTCATTGCCGTTAACCGATTCCAGCGGAATCAGGGTCCTGATTTACGTTCACTCATATACGACGGGCTTATACTTTTGTCAGAGAACAAAAAAGACGGCTGTTGGCCGTCTTTTTCTTTATTTGTTTATCGCATTTTAGGCCGCTTTTCTATCGACACAAAGCACAATGAAAACCTGCGTACAAGCGGCGGCGAACAGGAAAATTTCCGCTGATACCAATTTGGCCATGAGGACGAAAATGCAGAAGAGCGAGATGGAAACCACCCTGCCCACGTTTAACATGCTTTCATAAACGACGACCGATTCGATTCGCAGCTGCCCCTTAAGCGGAAGCCGATCGGCCATCGAAAAATAATACGCCATCATCCCATTTTGCAGCCAAGGATTAAAGAAGCTTTGTACGATCATGAAAAAAACGACCGGCCAACCCGAATATCCGGTCAGCAGAACGGCCGCCGCAAGCGCAATGCCCGCCCCCGAGCTAAGCAGATAACGGGATACGGACGAGCGGGATCCGATTTTCGACTGCATGTAGCTGGATGCAACGGAAATAACCGAAAATAAAATCGTCAGATACCCTACAACATCTTCACGGGTAAAGGATTGATAAAGCAAAATGCTTGGCAGAAAAAACATCATCCCTTCGAGAAGGCCGATGATAAAAAATCCGAGGACCGCTCTTGCCCAAGGCTTATTTTTAGCGGCGAGCAGAAAGGTGTATTTCAGAAAATAACGTTTTTTGCGGGACTGTTTGACGGCAATCCGGAAGCTGCCGAATGCCGTGACAAGAAATACGAGCAGCGCAATCCCGAAAACGATAATATAGCCAGTCGTATTGCGGAAAGAAGCAATGATATTTCCCGATACGGCGGTACCGGTAATGCCCGCCAACGAAAAACAGGCCGTGCTTAAGCTGAGGAACCTTAATCGGTTGGAACTCGTCGTCGCATCGTACAGCAGGACCAAAAATCCGGACCAGTAAAAGCCCATTGCCAAACCGATCGAAACCGCAAAAAGAACATAATAGGCAGAAACATACGTACCGGCGAGTACGATGGATAAATAGAACAGCGAATAAAAACCGATTCCGAGACGGTAGGTCAGCAATCGATCCCGGCGCTTGGCGATTTTTCCCCCGATGACAAAACCTAGCGGAACGAACGTATAACAGATCAAATTATAAACCGCAATGACGGAAAGCTGGTGGGAAAGCCGCCACAAATAAATATTGACGAACACAAAAGACATGGAGCTGCCGAATTGAAAAAAGGAATGAAGAATGATCGTCAGTACCGCTTCTCTTGAAAACTTCCTCTCGAGCGGCGCCTCCTCCGTTCTTCGGGATAGGCTCGCAGATTCCCCGTTAAGCCTTGTTTTCATAGCGTCTCCCAGTTTATAAAGGCCGATTTCGCTTCGCTTTTCCTTCTGACTGTCAGGGTCCGGTAATCCGGGGTTGATCGCTCGGTATTCTCCTCAAGGTCAATGTCATGGGATGAGGATACAATCCGCACATTTCGTTTCACCTTAAGGGTAAACGAATCGGCTAATCCTGGAAGCTTATAACCGGACAGCTTGGAGAAATCCAGGAGGCAGCCGGATGGACCGGGCTGTAAAAATACGCCCCAGCGGTAAACCAATTGGCTGAAGCCCTCGGCGGTGTTGGCGGACAGCATGGTATCGAATCGGCGCTGGTACGGCAGCAAAAATTCGACCCAACGGCGGACCGTTTCCCCGTTCTTTTCCGGGTTCGGGTGAAGGAGATTGGGCCAATGCATGCCGCAGATCGGACCTTCAAGCTCCCCCTTTACCTCCGGGGCGATTTGATTCCAATTGCACAAATCCGATCCCCGGTTAACGGTGATCAGATCGCCGTCGATTCCGAACAGCTCCGATTCCGGTTGTTTTGATTTCTGCATCATCTGGAATGGAGTGGACATATATTTCACGCCGAATTGTTCCAGCAGTCCGGCAAGCCCGTCTTCAGCTCCGAACCGGTGATAAAATGCCGTTGGCACGAAGGATTCGGGAAAAGAACCAAGATCGTTTTCCTGAAGCAGCGCGGCAAAGGTCCGAAGGTGCCCGAGCACCGTTTCTTTCGGTCTCATGTTTCCGTGTCTGTCATGCCATTCCGCTCGTTCCATGGTGCCGTTTCCCCAATATTCATGGCCGATTCCGTGCAGAACGACTTCTATAAAACGATGTTCTTGCCGCACGATCGCCGCCGCCTCTTCCAATAAGGCGGAAGACTTCCACGGATTGCTCCATTGTCTCCCCAAATGCGTGGCTTCGGGCATCGACTTTAAACAATCGGTTCGATCCCATTCGCTTAAAATAAAAGCGGCCTGCGGGCGCATGTGAAGCCGTTTTCCCAATTCGGCTATCGCTTCATAATCCAGCGGATGATGATTGCGCTCAATTCCGGTACGAAACGGGCCGTTTTCCGCTGAACTGTCCCTCCCTGTCCACCAGCCTACATCGTCGATTACGATTTGGATCGGCAAAGGGATGTTGATTTCGTTCATTTGAAATCTCTCCTCTCGATTTTTAACCCTATGTACGTCCAACGCACTCCCATAGCAGTCGGATGACATCCCGTCAAAATAAGGTTTCAATCATCCTATTTGAATTTTACAATCATTTTACCATCATTCCAAGCGTTTTTTGAAGAATTAATCTCATTATATGAACTTAACGATCAGTTAGATCTAAACATTTTTTTGAGTCAATCAAAATTGTGTGAGCGAATTCCAACTTGGGACAAAAATAGGTGAGCGAAAGGGCGTCATCATTTTCGGCGCACGTGAAAAAACCGGCCTTGCGGCCGGCTGTCGTTCTCGCTCAATGCAATTATAACCGACTTAAACGGTCCTCATCTTCTGCAGCTGCGCCCCAAGACGGTCCAGGTTTTGTTCGTTGGCTTCCGGGGCGAATCTTTTGGCGGCGTTAAATTCAGCGGCAGTTTCAAAAAGCTGGCGGAAGGTCAATCGGGTTTTGCCGCCGAGCTGCTCAATAACGGCCGTTATCTGAAATCGTGGCGCGGAAAGATGCCGAAGCACGATTCGTTCAGGTGCGATTTCGACAAACTCGCTTTTGTTGGGATAATCGACGCCATTCGGTCCGTGCATGACAAACTGCCATGTCCCGCCCGGCCGTAAATCATATTCATGAAACGTACTTGTGAACCCGTTCGGTCCCCACCACTGCGCCAAATGCTCGGGGTTTGTCCACGCCTCGTAAACGAGATCGCGCGGCGCGTCAAAAACACGCGAAGCAACCAATTCGTACGTTTCCGCCGCGCTGCTGTTTCCTGCCTCGTTTTCCGCCATGTCTGTTCCTCCTCGCGGTAAGATGATCGTTTACCTGTTTTCCAGCAGCTCTCCCAGCTTGTCCAGCATCTCCTTGGTGCCGTGCTCTCGCTGGGCCGATGTATCGTGGCCGTCCAGGAAAATGCCCTGCTCCGTGAAAATCAGCTTCGTACCAGCGCCTTCTGACTTAAACTCGACCGTCGTCACGGAAACCGATAGGCGCGTCTCGTCCATATCCAGCGTGTAGGTGTATACGATGCGCTCCTTCGGGACAATGTCTTGGTACCGGGCATCGAAGGTAAATACCGGTCCGCCGGGAGGACCTCCTTGACTTTTTTCCTGACCGCCGACACGGAAGTCGAATGTATCCGGTTTCGAAAACCATTGCGCTTTCAGCTCGGGATCCGACCAGGAGGCAAACACCTGCGGAGGCGAGGCTTTATACACCCGTTCGATAACAAAGGTGTCGGGTATGGCAAATCGTTCGTTCATCTCTTTCAGCTCCCTTGGCTTGGATCGCCGGATTGTCCGTCTACAAGGTCGCCCAGCAAATTCAGGCGGCGTTCCCACGACATCCGGCGTTCGACGATATATTTTTCATGACTCTTTTTCATCATATCCAGCAATTTCGTAAAATCATCCACCGTCACGGGCTGCTTCAACTGCATTAAACGGGAGACATGTTCCAATTCGGATACAATCCTTTGCTCCATCCGAATATTTTCTTTCAGACGGGCGATTTGCAGCGATACAATCTCGAGCGGACTGAAATACCCGCCGTTAAGTACGGACTTCACCTCATCGAGCGATAAACCGAGCTCTTTTAACGATAAAATTTGCTGCAGCCGCGACAAGTCGGCTTCATTGTACAGCCGGTGTCCCGAATCGGAATGCGCCGAAGGCGAGAATAAGCCGATTTGATCGTAAAACCGCAAGGTTCGTATCGTGAGACCTGTCAGCTTAGCAAGCTGTCCCACTTTCCAAAGCTTCATAACCAACTCCTTTTCTGCTGCGCCAGCTCTTTACCGGTAACTATACTATAAAACATGACGTCACGTCAGGTTCAAGCGTTTATGCGCATTTAGTTGATGTTTATTTTCCGCCGCGAGATTGGAAAACGGGCGCCCCCATCCATCTTTTCCGGAACGCCGGCGAATCAAGCCGCCCACGGATAAAGAAAAAGACGGGACTTCCGCCCGCCGCGTGTGATACCGGTCCATCAAGCTGCAATGAGAGGATAAAGGAAGTGTTCGAGAAGCCGAGGGTTACGGGGGGAGAAACGCATCGTACGTAAAGAAAAGCAAATTCCCGGCATGGAGAACAAGGCCGATTTTGATCGCTGTGAATTACGGAACAAGTTCACAAACGGTGCCTCGATTAAGATCCGTCACATTCATTGAACCATACACACCCAGATAGAGTCCGGTTTGATCCCGGTTCGTTCCCAAACTCACATAATAAGCGGGCTGCGACCCGAACGGATGATCGGTTTCAATGACATGAAAATCACTCGTTTTACCAGCCGATCTTATTCGGGTATATGCTAAAGCTCCCCGGACCGGAGGCTGGGCTTGTTCTTTCCGGGCAAAATCGGTAAACACGACGCTTCCCGTTAACTGGGGAATTCCCCTTCCCATATACGGCTGGACGCCTGTTAGCGCAGTTCCGCTAAACTTATCGGGCCTTGAATCCTGATGAAAATAACTCGTTAAAGGCTGAAGACGCAAGACGGAGGTATTGACAGCTTCTTGATAATAAGCGATTGTTTTCTGATCCATAGCCGGATTGGCAGGGCAGCTTCTAGTGATGGAAGTCGGAAAAACGCCTTCCCATCCCCGCCAGCCAAAATTAACCGACCCGTCCAGGCCGTATTCGGATTTCATTTCATAAGCTTTTACAAGTTGAGTCACCGGTATCGGTTTATAATGCACGAACGAAAAAATCGACTCGACCAAATCCTGCCCGACATTTCCCGCATATTTGATCACCTGATGGTAAAACTTTTGAAAGGATATCCCCGGAATATTGCGAACCCCTTTGGCGATGACCGCAAGCGTTTGCTGAATGGGCGCGGGCAGTTCATGAAAACGTGTAGCTGCAGGCGGGTCAAGGATAAACGTATGCTGCATGACATCGATTTCAATGATTTTACCGGCGATTTCCATATCGTCCTGGCTCAATCGAAAGGGGTCATAGCCGGATCCGCCGTCTCCGGTCGTTAACACCAGCTTTCCCGATTCCGGTGAAAAGTTCAGGCTGTTCACCCCATTATGATTGAAAAAGGGCCTTCTCAAGTTCAGCAGTGTCCGTCTTCGTTGAGGCTGACCGTTCGATCGTAAAATCCATTCCTCGACGGTATCGATATGATCATATCGAGTCTCTCGATCGGTCCACTTGAGGTTTAAGGTGGCGGGGTCGCACGGGTCAGGCTGAAAAGGTTCGGAAAGCGCGCCCGGGCCTTGTGTTCCGGCAACCGAATAATGAAGATAAAACAGGCCGTTATAATAAAATTCCGGATGAAACGCCAGCCCCAGCAGTCCCCGTTCATCATATCCTCCGCCGACGGCGCCAAGCTTTAGGATTCGCGGGCGAATATCCAAAAAAGGTTTGATCGCTCCGCCGTTTCCGATATAAAAGATTTCCCCGACCTGCGTGGCCATAAATAATCGTTCGACGGAGTCGCCCGGAAGGATCGTTGTTTTCAATACAGTCGGCAAATTGATGCTGTTTACAATGGGCCGCAGCCTAACTTTAACGGTAGTCAACGAACGATACGCCCCTTTCTTCTTGTATTCTTGTACAAGAATATGACGGGTGCGTTCCTATTAGTACCCGTCCGATTTGGGCAGGGAATCTAAGCAGACACTGTCTCTGGCCGGAACAGCCTTCGGAGGACACGTACGAATAAGGGGGACGGAAGCTTCCTCCCGTCCCCCTGTCAGCCGGTTATTGCCCTGCGTTACGCTTCTGATAAGCGTCGGTCATTTCCTGGCTCATCTTGATCATATCCGGGTTGTTTTTCAGCTGGTTCACGAAGCTGTCCCAAGCGGTGATCGGCTCCCGGCCAATGATGATCTTCGTCTTCAGATCCTGCACCTGCTTCTCGATTTCGGGAAGCGCCCTGACGGCGGTATCCGAGTTCAGGCCGGTGCTGATATCCGCGACGCTCGACTTGGCCCGCTCGTCCTGAATTTTTGTATAAAGTTCGTTGACCTCTTTCGGGAAGAAAATCTTCGTCGAGCTGGCATACGGATCGGCCACGTAGACGATCTGGTTGAAGGTCGGGCCGTTGTCCTTCTGCAGCTGCTCCTCGTCGATCACCTTCTCGCCGTTCACGACCTTGTAGTCGGTGCCTTCGAAGCCGTACTGCTGGTACTGGAACACGTCGTCGTTCATCCAGGTGTCCATCATTTTCAGGATGCGCTTCATCTTCGCTTCCGGCACGCTCTTCGGGATCGCCATCAGCCCCGAGAAGCCCGGCCCCTTCGGGTTGTAGCCGTTGATGCTCGTCAGCGGGTAGAAGTCGATCTGCTTGAAATTCGGGTCGACGGTCTTCAGCTTGTTGTAATGGTCGGAGCTGGTGCCGGACTTATCGACGAGAATGCCCGCCTTGCCCGAATCGAACAGATCCTGGGACTGCGTCAGCTTCATCGATGCGACGTCCTCCGGAATGAGATTCTCCTTGTACACCTTCGCCAGGTACTCGAGCGCCGTGCGGGTTTCCGGCAGCAGCGCGGTATAGACCAGCTTGCCGTCCTGCAGCTTCCACTCGCCGTCGACGCCGGTAAAGCTTTGCTCCACCTGTCCGAGCGAGCCCATGTCGGTCGGATTGATATAGGCGGTCAGCCCGACGGTATCGTTCTTGCCGTTTCCGTCCGGATCCTTGTCCGTGAACACCTTCATGACGTTGTACAGCTCGTCGGTCGTCGTCGGCACCTGCAGACCCAGCTTATCGAGCCAGTCCTTGCGGATAATGAAGAAGGAATCCGCTTCGGACGGCCGCGGGCGCGGAACGCCGTAGTTTTTGCCGTCGGCCATCTTGGTCAGGTCCCAGGCGGTCTGCGAAATTTTCGAAGTCAAGTTCGGATAATCCTTGATGTACGGGCCGATATCCCAGAACGCGCCCTGCGCCACCGCGCTGCGGAACACCGACGAGAACGGATCGTTGATGAAGATGAGGTCGGGAATGTCGCCGGAAGCCAGCGTGACGTTCAGCTTGTCCGTATAATTGTTGCCCGACACCCAGTTGATTTTCATTTTTGAATTGGTCGCCTTCTCGATCGCCTGTTTGATTTTGTTGTCGTCCGTCGGCGCCGTCGGGGTCAGCAGAATCGCCATAATGCTGACCTCCAGAGGCTTCTCGGATGCGCCGCCTGCGTTCGAGCCGCCCGCGCTCCCGCTGTCCGCGTTCTGGCCGCCGCCGGATGAGCCGCCGCATGCCGTCAGCAGCAGCAGAAGCGACAGCAGCGCGGCAGCCGCCGCGAAGGCTCCTCTTGCCTTTTTCGTTCTTTCGTTCATGTCCTGGTCCTCCCTTTTTTATGTTCGTTCGAGACTACTTCAGACGGTAACCGCTCGGAAGCTTGCAAACAATCGGATTCTTTTGCGGGCGGCGTTTCGCCCGGATAAGACTTTGTTGCGCGAGTAAGACATCGATGGGCGGCCGCTTCAGGTGCGGTTCAGCTCGCGGTAATGACTTGGCGTAATGCCCTCGTATTTCTTGAATATCCGGTTGAAGTACGAGTGCTGATACCCCACCTTCTCCGCCACGTTATTGATCTTCAGCTCGCTTTCGCGCAGCAGCGATTTGGCCTGATCGATCCGGATCTGCGTCAAATAATCGATGAAATTGATGCCCATCACCTGCTTGAACGCCCGGCTGAGCGTGTAAGGGCTCGTACCGAACTGCTCGGCGCAGGAGTCCAGCGAAAGCGCATCCATATAGCGCGACTCCAAATAATGAACGACTTTTTCGACCATCTGCTTCAAACGGAACTCTTGGCGGTTGATCAGCTCCTGCACGAAGACGGCGACCACCTTGACCTCGAACCAGCGAAGCATCTGCTCCGGCTCGCGGATTTGCGCAAGCTGATCGAACAGGTTTACGCCGCCGAACAGCTGCACCGGATTCATGCCGGACTGCAGCACCGTGTAGCGGATCGCGGCGAGCAGCTGCAGCATCCCCTGCTGGACGAACAGCTCGGTCGCGCCGCCCTGCGAGAGCTCCTTCATAAACTGCCCGATCAGCTCCACCGCTTCCTGCTCGAGTCCGGTGCGAATAGCGTGAATAATTTCTTTTTCCAGTGAAAAAGGATAGCTGCATTCCATCGTGCTCGCCCCCGAGGGTTGTCCCGCTTTCATAATCTGCAAATCGTCGGACAGATCCCGAAACAGGAGCGCCTGCTGGGTTTCCTCGAAGATGCGGGGAATCATCTGGACGGCGTCCGTCGATTTGCTGATGGAGGCGGTCACCTGCATTTTGAGCAGCCGCTTCAAGGTTTGGACGGCGTTCGTGCAGAAAGCGTCCAGATCCTCCGCCAGCCACCCTGCCGGGTGATCGGCGGGGAACGACAGAAGCAGGCCGACCGAGAAGTTGTGAAAATTGATGACGCTCGCCTGCTCGTACTGCTCGCGCGTCAGCTCCTCGATGATGTTCGCGGCTGCGAAGGTAACCAGGTCCTCGTCGCCCGAGGAGAACCGTCCCTGAAGGCTGGAGAAGCCGTTCAGCTGAAACAGCAGCGAAATAAACTGCCGGTCCTCCGCATGCCAGCCGTACATTTTCATCTTCTCGCGGATGTCGTTTTCCGGATACGACAGGAAGTGGCCCTGGACCAGCTGCAGGAAGAAGCCCTCTCGCAGGAGAGGCAGCTGCTCATCCAGCTTCGTGCGCATCGATTCCCGTTCCCGCGACAGGTCGGCCAGCTGCTTCTCGAACAGGCCGAACTCGTCCTCGTCTCCTTCGTTTCTGCTGCCCGTCAAATTGCGCACCAGCCGTTCGATCGGTACATAAATGCGGTTGGAGACGAGCCAGGACAGGATTAGTGCGAGCAGCAGGCCCGAAAGGCTGATATAGACGATCCATTTGGACATCGTGACGACGGGGGCCGTAATCGCCGTGAGCGGCACCGCCGAAATGTAGTTCCACGTTTTGCCGAGCCGCGAGAGATGCCCGTAGGAAACGGAATACGTTTTGCTGTCGTAGGTGAACAGGAAGGACCCGGCGGATCGCTGCTGCTTTCCGATCTCCTGCCGAAGTGCCTCGTCGAGCGGCGATTTGCCGTCTCCGGTGCCGCTGCCCGACAGCACCCAGCTGCCGTCCGCGGCGTCGACGATCGTTTCGCCTTCGTTGTACGGGTTCAGCGTGCCGAAGAGCTGCATCAGCCGCTTCGTGTCGATGCTCGCCACGAGTACGCCGAACGGCTCGATGCTGCCGCCGGGCAGCTTGTTCACCAACGACAGCGCGGAGCCGGAATCCGCGCCGCCGGACGGCGCGTTCGTCCAGAAGACGGCCCTTTTGCCCGGGGCCATCAGCGACTCGTAAGATTTGATTTCACCCGGAACGGTCAAGTATTGATATTCCGACTTGTCGAATACGAGCGGCTTCGGCTTGTCGAGGTACAGCTGCACCCTGCCTATCAGCGGATGCGAGCTTTCCATAATGAGCAGCATCCGGTACAGCTCCTGCACCTGCTCGAACTGCTTGGATACGTTAAGGTGATTTAAATTATCGTCAAACGAAGGCTCGAATGCCCAGTGGGAGAAGGTCAGCTCCAAATAAGCCAGTTGATCGTCGATATTGGCGGCGCGCTCCCGGATCTGGTTTTGGTGAAGCCGCTGCAGCTCCCCCTCCAGCTTGTTCCCGGACACCAGATAAATACTCGCCCCGATAATCATCCCCGGAATGCTGGCGATCAGCAGAATCAGCACCAGACTTTTGCGAAAAAAACGCCGGTTGTATTTGTATTTCGCCATATCCCGGAACCAAAGCTTAATCGATCCGACCACGATTCTCCCTACCTTTCCAAGAGGATGCCTTATGGATTCGTCGCATTCGCCGCAAGCGGCCTATCTTTTCGCAGCAGCCGGCGTCCGCTTACCCTTTGACGGAACCGACCATAGCGCCTTTCGCAAAATGCTTCTGCAGGAACGGATAGACGCACAAAATCGGAATCGTGGCGGTGACGACGGCCGCCATCATCAGCGTCTCCGAAGGCGGCGTGGCCATGAACGAATCGGCCTGCAGCTCGGTGTTGTCGGCGTTCAGCAGCATGTTCTGCAGCATGACCTGGATCGGCCACTTCGCGGCGTCGTTCAGGTAGATCAGCGCGTTGAAAAACTGGTTCCAGTAGCCGACCGCGTAAAACAGGCCGAACGCGGCAAGCGAAGGGAGCGACAGCGGCAGGATGATCCGGATCCAGATCGACAAATCGTTGCAGCCGTCGATCGCCGCCGATTCCTCCAGCTCGGCCGGGATGCTGTCGAAGAAGCCCTTCATCAGGATGACGTTCCAGCCGCTCGCCAGCGCCGGAATGATCAGCGACCAGAGACTGTTGATCAGATGCAGCTGGCGCACGAGCATATAATGCGGAATCATGCCCGGGTTGAACAGGATCGTCAGCAGAATGAGCAGCAGAAACAGATTGCGGCCGCGCAGCCGCTTGCGCGAAAGCGCGTAGGCGAGCGATGCCGTCACCACCAGGCTGCACGCGGTGCCTACGACCGCCAAATACGTGCTGACGCCGAGCGACCGCGCGAACGCCTCGGTGGACAGCAGATACTTGTAGGAAGCGAGCGACCAGGTATGCGGGAACAGAATAAAGGATCTGCGGACATATTCGGCCGGATCCGTAAAGGACACGACCACCACGTAATAGATCGGAAAAATCGTCACGATGCCGATCAGGCCAAGCAGCAGCAGATTCAGGGCGGTAAAGACTCGATCTCCAAAGCTGACTCTCATAGCGGCTTCGCCTCCTTAGTAAATGCCGTCCTCGCCCATTTTTTTGGCAAGGCGGTTCGCCCCTACGACGAGGACCAGGCCGACGACGGACTTGAACAGGCCGGCCGCCGTGCTGTAGCTGAACTGCGCCTGCTGTATGCCGACCCGGTAAACGTACGTGTCGAACACCTCGGCCACCTGCGAAACCGCGCCGTTGTACATCAGGAACACCTGCTCGAAGCCGACGTCCATCATGTGACCGAGCCGCAAAATGAGCAGAATGACGATCACGTTGCGGATCGCCGGCAGCGTTATGCTCCACATCTGGCGAATGCGGCCGGCGCCGTCGATTTTCGCCGCTTCGTAAATCTGCGGATCGATGCCCGCCATGGCGGCCAGGAACAGGATCGTACCCCATCCGCATTCCTTCCAGATCGACTGCACCGTCAGCATGATCCAAAACAGGTGCGGATTCGTTAAAATGTCGATTTTGCCGGCGCCCGACGCCTCCAGTATTTTGTTGACGAGGCCGCTCCCTTTGGCGAACAGCAGAAACGTCAGGCTGGAGATGATGACCCAGGACAGAAAGTGCGGCATGTAAATCACGGTCTGAACCGCCCGCTTGTAAAACATGCTCCGCACTTCGTTCAGCAGCAGCGAGAGCAGAATCGGCAGCGGAAAGAAAAAGACCAGGTTCAGCAGGTTGATCGCCATCGTGTTGCGAAACAGCAGCATGAAGTCCGGGTTCGCGAAGAAGCGGTGGAAATTTTCGAAGCCGACCCAGGGGCTGCCCGAGATGCCCGCGAACGGCGAATAATTTTGGAGCGCGATCACGATGCCCCACATCGGTACGTACTTGAACACTAGAAAAAAGGCAAGTCCCGGGAGCGCAAGCATGTACAAATATTTGTCGCGCCGGATGTCGAGCGCGAGCCGGCGCAGCCAGTCGGCCCGGCCGCCCGTCTTCTTTCCCGTGCCGGGAGTTAAAACCGCAGGTTGTTCATTCATCAATTGGGCCAGCTCCTCTCTGTCGCGGACCGGTCTTACGGCATGGACGCGGCAATCGAAATTGCCCGCTGCGGCCGGCCGCGGGCGGCAGCCGGAAACGCTGCCAGTCAAACATCGCAAAGCTCCTCCTCGTTCTCGGCTGCCGCGCCCCCCCTTCCCGGCACCGGCTGATAAGCCGCAGCCGGCGGGGTCTGGACGGGGCAGCATGTTTTTAACTATACCTCGCGGGGCGTTTCCCCAAAATCATACTCTTTTGCCGGGCGGTTCCGGCCCGGGTTGCACTTCGTTGCATGGCTTGCACTTTTTTGCAACGCTGTAATACAGCCGCGCCAGGGTTTGCCGCTGACCCGTCTCCTCGGCTTAAGCCTTATCGTACGCACGGCAGGCTGTACGGCGCCTGTTTCTCACCCGGCCGCGCAATCGGCGGTGCAGCCAACGCGTCACGCGTTCGGCTGAGTACCGGCGAATTTCGTCTCAAGTGCCTCCGTTCCGTGCCGGTCGTAGAAGAACGGACCTTTCGCCCAAACGCACGCGAGATGCATCAGCAGCTCCGCGGTCATCCGCTCCCGGACGGCTGCGTGTTCATCCTCGCCGTAAAGGTTGTTCCATTCGTGCGGGTCGTCGGATAAACGGTACAGCTCCCCGCGGAAACTGCCGACCCGTTGGATGGCGTCTTCGATGGCGCCCGGCAAATAGAGGATCAGCTTCCAGTCCTTCTTCCGCCACATCAGCGCGGGAGCCGAATGGATCGATACTGGTCCCGAAGCGCCTTTGCCGTGAAATTCGCAAAACGTTCCGGCGCGCCGCTCCTCGCCGAGCAGATCGAGACCGGGCAGCCGCGGATCGCGGGGAAGCCCGGCGACCTTCGCCAGCGTCGGCACCAGATCGACGAGCTCGGCCGGACGATCGTCAAGCGTCCCGCGCCGGTCCGCCGGAATCCGCGAGCCGGCCAAAATCATCGGCACCCGGACACTGCTGTCGTACAGGCAGTATTTGCTGAAACGGTACTGCCGCTCGCCCAGCATCTCGCCATGGTCGGACACGAACACGATGAGCGCGTCGTCCAGCCTTCCCTGCCGCTCAAGCCTCTCCAGCGCCCGGCCGAAATAATGATCCAGCCAGGAGCAGTTCGCCCAGTAGCGCAGCGTCGTCCTTCTTCGCTCCTCCGGCGTCATTCGCTGCCAGATTCGTTTCTTGTCCAAATACTGCCGCCGGCTCGAATCGCTCACCTCGTCGGTCGCGGCCAGATGCGTATCCCGCTCATCGTCCCATGGAGGCTGCGGCAGATCGGGAATGTCGCGGATATCGTATAAATCCTCAAATTCCTTCGGCACGTTAAACCCGGCATGCGGCTTCAAAAACGACAAATACAGAAACAGCGGCCGCCCGGGGTCCAGTCCCCCGTCGAGAAAGGACAGGCACTGCTCCGCCACCCAGCCGTCGCGGTGCAGATGCATCGGCACCTCGCTCGTGCAGCCGATGTACCCGTTCGCATTTTCTTCGCCGCCGCCGTAATGCTTCGTCTCCTCGCTGTACAGCCTGAGCCCTTCCGGCTCGACATCGTCCATCATGACGGCTCCCCGCTCGTAATGGCCGCTGTTTCGGGCGAGCCCGACCGCCCGCACATCGAAACCGCGCGTTGACGGTTCGGCGGTGCGCTCGCCGTGATTCCAGTGCGTTTTGCCGAAGCCCGCCGTCTGGTAGCCCGCCTTGCGCATCAGCTCCGGCAGCGGGTCGGACGGAAGCAGCGACTCCTCGTACAGTCCGCCGTGGTTTGTCCGCACTCCAAGCTGGGACGGATAGTACCCGAACATCATCGAGCTCCGGCTCGGCACGCACATCGGCGCCTGACAGACCGCTTCGCTGAACGCGATCCCCTGCTCCGCCAGCTTGTCGAGCGTCGGGGTTTTGATGTGCCGGTTGAAGCGGTCGATGCAGTCCCAGCGCTGCTGGTCGGTCATAAAAAAGATTATATTGGGCTTCGATGCTTCCACTTTCGTCATCTCCTTAACCTCAGCATCCTTCACAAGCAGGACAGCCGGACCGCAGCCGTTAGGTTCCGCAGCCGCAGCGCGGCTCCTTCGGCGGCCGGTGCCGGATTTGATATCGACCGTTGCTGTGCCCTTCAGGCTGGTCGTCGCCTGCCGAAGTGAGTGTACACCCTGACGTACGATATTGATCCGATTACGTCAGGCCTCCGCTTCTTCCGGGTCTACCTTGCGCTGGCCCGATTTGCGCGGCGCGGCCGGTTCAATGACCGGCGTCCGCTCGCCGGCTTCGGTCATGCGGCGGACGAGCCGCTCCCGCAGCCGGTCGGCGACGGCCCGGTGCGAATCGAGCCCCGCCAGATTGGTCAGCTCGTACGGATCCGCATCCAGATCGTACAGAAATTCCTCCGCGTAGCGCGCGGCTCCCGCCTCGGTGCGGCCATCGGCGTCCGGAGCCTTGACGCTGTATTTCCATCGCCGCGTGCGGATCGCCCGGCCCAGCTGGCTTTCGCTGATCTGCACGAATACCTCCTCCGGCCAAGCCGCCTCCTCGCCCTTCAGCAGCCGCAGTACCGAGCGCCCCTGCATATGGGCGGGAACGGCAATGCCGGCGGCGTCCAGCAGCGTCGGCGGCAGATCGACCAGACTGACCAGCTCGGTCACCCGGCCGCCGCGCTCGAAGCCCGGACCGCAGACCGCCGCGGGAATCCGGATCGAGCTGTCGTGGCAGGACCTTTTGTACTCGCCGTTGCGGGTCTTGAAATGATTGCCGTGGTCGGAGGTGAACAAAATAATCGTATCCTTCGCCAAAGACAGGCTTTTCAGCGCATCCATGATCCGGCCGAGTCCTTCGTCCAGCCGCTTCACCATGCCATAATATCCGCCCAAATGCTGATGGGCCGTCCCTCCGAGGGCGGCCAGATCGGGCGGGACGTACCTGCCGTGGTAGCGGTCGCGGTACACATCCGGCGCCGGATAATCATCCCTATGATTCTGGTGATGCGGCTCAATGAACGACAGAAACAGAAAAAACGGCTTGTTCCTCCGCTTGGCGATATAGCGAATGGCGGCGTCGGTCATGGCGTCCGACCGGTAGCCGGGCAGCTCGACGGGCCGGTTGGCGTTATCGTACAGCAGCGTGCGGTACGCATCCGACGTGTGCTCGAGCGCATCGGAGGCCAGCCAGCAGGTGTACCCGCCTCTCAGCGGCTCCGGCACCGGCTCGGTACGGGTCGCGGCCAGATGCCATTTGCCGATGTAGCCGGTCTCGTACCCGGCGCCGTTAAAATAATGCGCCAGCGTCGGGAGCTCCTCCCGCAGCGCGATTCCGTTGCGGTAGCAGCCTGAGGCGGTCGCATACAGCCCCGTCTGCATGCAGGAGCGGGCCGGTCCGCACACCGGCTGGCAGGTGAACGTATGGAACAGATGCGTGCCCTCGGCCGCCATCCGGTCAAAATGCGGCGTCAGCCCGAGCGGATTACCGTGAGCGCCGGTCGTATCCCAGCGCTGCTGATCGGTGAAGAACACGATCACATTCGGTTGAGATTTCGCCATTGTCTTACTCCCTTCCGGTCCCGAATCCTACCCCACCATAGCCCATGCGCCTTTTGCACACAATCGTATTCTTTTGTAGCCGCGGTTCTCCATCCGCATGACCCGGCTTTTCCGGGCGTACTTTATTGCACCGTTAGGACATCCTTGCTTCCCCTTTTCCGATATTGCGCGACAAGCAAGCCAAAAAAGCCCCAAGCTAAGGCCGGGAGCCATATAAGGAGCCGTTCGTTCGTGACCGGGCGGACTGAAGCCAGCAATAGAACCATCGGATCCAAAAGCTTTCGCAGCCGGCCCCGGATTTGTAAGAATCGAAAGCGAATGGCTGTCGAATAACAAAGCCCCTTGACGCAGCCGGCGTCCGAAGACGCCCTGCGCAAGGGGCTTAAGCAGAAGAAGCATAACGTGCCGTTTTCCAAGTGACGGTTTTAAATTTTGAAAATCTTAACTAACTGCTGCAGCTCGCCCATCATGCTGTTGAGCGACTTCACGGAAGCGGTAATATCCTCCATAATCGCGGCCTGTTCCTCCGAGGATCCGGCGATCGTCTGGGCTTTACCGGCGGAATCTCTGGCGATACCGACCATGTTTTCGATAGAGGAGGTAATCTCCTCGGTTCCGGCCGACAGCTCCTCGGTCGTCGCGGAAACCTCCTGCGTCTGGGCGGAAACCTGCCGCATCGAGGCGAGTATCGTATCGAATGTGGTGCCGGCGACCTGGATGTTTGCGATGCCTTCCTCGATCTCGAGCACGTTCGTCTGCATAGCGTCCATGGCATTGGAAGACGTCGTCTGGATGGAGTGAATCAGCTCCGCAATGGTGGCGACGGACTGCTTCGTCTGCTCGGCCAGCTTTTTCACTTCGTTGGCGACGACGGCAAAGCCCTTTCCGTGCTCTCCGGCTCTGGCCGCCTCGATCGAGGCGTTCAAGGAAAGAAGCGCCGTCTGGTTGGAAATGTCCGAGATGACGTGCACGATCTTCCCGATTTCTTCGGAATGGCTGTACAGCTCGCCGATCACGCCCGACGTCCGGTTCGCGGACTGGCCGATGACATTCATCTGGCGGATCGCCTTCTTGATTTCGGTAAAGCCGTCCTCCACTTCCCTGGCGACTTCCCCGGCCTGGTCCGATACGGTCTCCGCCGCTTCGGCGATGCGCTGCACGCCCGAGGCCATCTCTTCCATTGCGCTGGCGGACTGCTCCGCGCCCTGCATTTGAATTTCCGTGCCTTGCGACATTTCCTGAATCGCGGAGGAAATCTCTTCGGAAGAGGCCGCGGACTGCTCCGCCGATTCCAGCAGCTCCCCGGAAGCGCCGGCGACCTGATCGATCGTCCGGTTAATTTGCTGCACGATGCCGGAGAGCGAGTCGATCATGTTGTTTACGCTGCCGCAGATTTGACCGATCTCGTCGCCCGACTTCACTTCCAGCCGGCTGCGCAAATTGCCGTCCGAAACCTCCTTGAGCGCGGCGGAGACGGATACGATTGGTTTCGAAACCAGACGGATCAGCATAATGGCGACCAGCGCGACTAGAAGAACAATGCCGATCAGCAGCCATACGCTCATCATCGTCGCTTTGTTCACATTGGCGTAAATTTCAGCGGTCGGAACGGTGATCAGCAGCTTCCAGCTCGTCTCGGGTATCGTTTGAAAGTACGTGATCACTTCTTTGCCGTTTTCACCCGTATAGGTAACGGAGCCTTCGGTATCGGCCAATATCGTTTTGAAGGCGTTCTGCAAGCTGTCGTTCACGGCATAATCGGTCACCTTCTTGCCGATCCGCGAGGAGTCGGGATAGGTGTAGTAGTCGCCCTGGCCGGAGATGATGTATCCGTAGCCCGTCCGGTTCAGCTTGATACGGTCGGTCAGCTGCGAAAAAGTCCCCGGCGAGGCCGAAGCGGAGATCATGCCCGCCACGTTCCCCGAATCGTCGAGAAAGGGAACGCCCATTGGCAGCACGTATGTTTTTGTCTTTTGGCTTAACACCATATCGGAGATGGCAGGCTTCTTCGTTGCCATCGCCTTCTTAAAATAATCCCGGTTGGCCACGTCGAACGCGGCGTTGCTGACATCGATCCCTTTGCCGTCGGGGTGAATCAGAATGTAATTATCGATTTGGCTGTCGCTTTCGTTCAGCAGCCGCAAAGGCGGCAGGACGACCTTGGGATCGAACGATTTGAATTCGGGATGCTGCTTGACGAGCTCTTCGATCGCGGACAATTTCATCTGCATCCAATCGCTGATTCGTGCAATACTCAGCTCTTCGATCATTTTGGCGTTCTGCTGATTGTCGGTTTTGGTCACACTGCCGAAGTAATTCACGTAAAAAAGGCAGGAAGCGGCGAGCGGCGCGATGCAGAGCACCAGAATGACGGCGGACCATTTTGTCCGGATGGATAATTGCGAAAGCTTCAACTTGGATATTCTGCTGGACATAACATTCCCCCTAAATTCAATTTCGTTTTTGTTATTATTTCGGTCGGAATTTGAAATTAATGAATAGCTGCAGCTTGAATTATCGCGAAAGATACGCCTTGTTTCGTGCTGCCTTTTTTATGGATTTCCGATGCAGAAAAAAAAAAGTACTTGGTCCATCGACCAAATACTTTGCCAAACGGCTGATATCAAATATGTGCTGTCCGAACCATATCCGCTACCATTTTGGATTCCAAGGATACGGGCAGCTTCGATGGTTTAATTTTGTCCGAATCTGCACCAGACAGCCGCAATATTTGCAGGTGCCTGCAAGCGTGTATCCCGAGCAGTTCATACAGAGGGAGAGCCTTTTGCGGCTCGTTTCCTCGTCAGCCAGTTCCATATGTCTCGACTCGGTTAACATTTCCAGCATCCGTTCGAGCTTTTCCGGGGTCACCTGAATCGTTTCCGAGCAATCCCTGCACGGGCCGCGGTCCGTCATCTCAGGACAAAGTCAGCGCGACAACGGACATCGGCGGAATTTGCGCCTCGAAACCGTCTGCATGCAGCTTTGCGCCGTTGAACGGCACAGGCGATACTTGATCCGGGTCATCAAATGTATTGTGACTGTTCATGGAGGAGGCCTTCAGCACTCTTCCCGAAATTTGTTTGCCGGCAAAGCCGCCTGTGCGGAAGTCCACCTCCGCGTGGCTTCCGGGGTCCGTATTGCAAAGCGTAATATTCAGCCTGCCTTCCGCATCGACGGAAGCCGAAGCGCTGACCTGGGGAACCGCCTCCTCGCCGCATCGGTAGGCTGCAGACTGCAGCTCGATCGGCTGCAGTACCGCGTCCTGATGGACCTTGAACATTTCGAATACATGGTACGTCGGCGTCAAGATCAGCTTCTCCCCTTCCGTCAGAATGACGGCCTGAAGGACGTTGATCGTCTGCGCGAGATTGGCCATTCTTACGCGGTCGCAGTGATTGTTGAAAATGTTCAGGCTGATCGCCGCCGACACCGCATCCCGCATCGTGTTTTGCTGATACAGGAAGCCGGGATTCGTTCCGGGCTCGACATCGAACCAGGTGCCCCATTCGTCGATAATCAACGCCACCTTCTTATCGGGATCGTATTTGTCCATGATCGCCGAATGCTTTTCCACCAGCTCTTCCGTAAAATAAGCCGCTTTCATGATGGCGAACCATTCGCTCTCTTCGAAATCGACGGCCTGTCCCCGGACCGCTTGCGGATCACGCAAATAAATCCGGTTGCCGTCCGCGCCTTCGACGATGATGCTGTGATCTTTAACCCGCGTATAATAGTGCAGCGCCAAACCGTCCATAAAAGGGCCGGCTTCCCTCATGAGCACTTCCGTCCAATGGTAGTCGTCCCCCCTGGGGCCGGCGGCGATTTTATAAATGGCGTTTTCGCCGTAATCCCTTACGTACGTGCTGTACCGCCGGTAAAGATCGGCATAATATTCCGCCCGCATCCGGCCGCCGCAGCCCCAGTTCTCGTTCCCTACGCCAAAATAAGTGAGCTTCCACGGCTTTTCTTTTCCGTTCGCTTTTCGCCAATCGGCCATGGGAGATTCGCCGTCCATGGTCATATATTCGACCCACTGCTGCATCTCGTAGACCGTTCCGCTTCCGACGTTCCCGCAAATATATGGCTCCGTGTCCAGCTGCTCGCACAGATCGAAAAATTCGTGGGTGCCGAAATGATTGTTTTCGACCACGCCGCCCCAATGCGTGTTAATCATCCGGGCTCTGCCCTCCTTCGGCCCGATGCCGTCCTTCCAGTGGTACTCGTCGGCAAAGCAGCCACCCGGCCAGCGCAGAACCGGAATCTTCAATTCTTTCAGAGCTTGAACGATATCGCTCCGAATACCGCGCATATTCGCAATCGGAGAGTCCTCCCCGACCCAAAAGCCCTCGTAAATGCAGCGGCCCAAATGCTCGGCGAAATGGCCGTAAATGTTGCGGTCCACCTTATGCTTCGCAGCTTCGGTATGGATTGTGATCGTCGTCTTCATCTGATCAACCTCCGGAAATTATTGGTATCCAAACAAGTAACAATTCGATGTAAGGGTTATTTATCCCTTCACGCCGCCTGTCGCAAGGCCCGAAATAAACGCCTTCTGATTCAGCAGGAACAAAACGATGATCGGGATAATCGCCAGCACGGCTCCCGAGATCAGCATGTCGTAATTGTTGCCGTAGGGCGTCATCAGGGCGGATAGACCGATCGGAATCGTAAACATCGTGTTGGTCCGCAGTACGATGAGCGGCCAAATGAAGCTGTTCCAGTTCTGCATGGCAAGCAGGATGCCCATCGCTCCGAAAGCCGGCCGCATTAATGGGGCCATGACTCGGAAAAAGATCCCGAATTCGGTGCATCCGTCCATCCTTCCCGCATCCATGAAATCCTTGGAAATGCCGGACACATACTGCCGGAAGAAAAAGACGGCCATAGGCGAAACGACAAAAGGAAGAATGACGCCGGAATACGTATTGATGATGCCCATATTCACGATCAGCTTATATAACGGGAGCATCAAAATTTCCAGCGGCACCATCATGACAAACAATACGAACGTAAAAATGAGATTTTTCCCCTTGAAGACGTACGCGCCAAGTCCATAGCCCACCAAGGACGAAAGGAACAACGAACACACGGTATAAAGCCCGGTAATCAGCAGGCTGTTGCGGTACCAATACAGGTAAACGCTTTTGTCCGAAAAGAGCAGCTTGTAGTTGTCCAGGCTCATCATGCCGGGAATCAACCGGAGGTCCATCCCGTTTCGGAACAGCTCCCGAGAGTCCTTGAACGATGCCATAAACATGTAATAAAGCGGAAACAGCACAATGAAGCAAACGAGGATGAAAAACGTTATGATGACCGCCGTCGTCAACTTTTTTCGAACCGCCTCACTCATTCTAGTCGCCGTCCTTTTTAAAGAGTCCGAACAGCTTCAGCTGAATCAGGTTGATGGCGAGCACGATCGTCAGCAGCACAATGCCGATCGCCGAGCCCATGCCAAGGTCGTTCCGCTGAAAAGCCTGCTGGTAAATGTACCGCACGATGGTGAGGCCGATATCGCCCGGCATGCCTTCGTTCCAGAAGACGTAGCTTTCCCCGAACATCCGGTAGCCTTCGAAAATGCCGATCGTCAGCGTGTAGATCACGATGGGCTTTAACAGCGGCAGCGTAATGCTGGAAAACTTGGTCCAGCCGCTTGCCCCGTCGATTTCCGCGGACTCGTACAATTCCTCCGGAATGCTCTGCAGCCCGGCCAGATAATAAACCATATTGATGCCCGCGGCTCTCCAGGTGCCCAAAATGACCATCAGCATCATGCCCGTGCCATAGTTCAGCATCCAATTTTGCGGCGGAATCCCGAGTTTGCCGAGTACGGCGTTGATCAAGGCGGTGTCCGATTCGCCGAACATCAGCCGGAACGAAACGCCCGCTACAATGACGGAGGTCAGCGCAGGAATAAAGATCACCGACTTGAAAAACGTTCTTCCCTTCGTCAATTTGGAATTCAGCAACACGGCAAACAGGATGGGAACCGGGATCAACAGCATCAGCGATAAAATCGTATAGATCGTGTTGGTCTTCAGCGCGTTGTAAAAATGCACGTCAAACAGCCGTTTATAATTGTCCAGCCCGATAAAATTTGAGCTGTTCAGCCCTTGAACCTCTTGAAAGCTCATGATGGCCGTCGAGCAAGCAGGATATAGAAAGAAGACGAGAAAGGCCAGAATAAAGGGCGACACAAACAAATACGGAGCCAGCTTTTCCGAGTACAAAGCTTTTTTAAGACCGAACCTCGGGTTCAATCCGCGATCACCTCCATCGGCACGGCGGCAGCCAAAACCGATTCCATCTCATGTTTCGGCGCCGCCGTTATGACATCAAATCAGGAGCGGCTGGATTACTTCTGCTTGCGCAGCTCGTCGGCAGCCGATTTTAACGCCTGCTCCGGAGTCTGCGACTGGTCCTTCAATGCTTTGAACATCACGTTGGAATTGACAAGATCCTGCGCTGCCGAGCTCAGCTCGCCCATATTGGGCGATTTGATTTCATCCTTGAGTTCCAAAAGAACATTGAAGACCTTCTCGTTGCCGAAGTAAGGATCGGGCTTCTGAAGCTCCGGCGAATCCCAGACGTCCCAACGGATCGGATCAAATTGAAGCTCCTGCCAAATCCGGATGCCCGATTCCTTCGTCAGCTTCGCATAAGCCAAAAACTGCTTGGCGACCTCCTGGTTCTTGCTCTGCTTCGTGACCGCGGTGCCCGTTCCTCCCATGCCGGCCGACCTCACATCGCCCTGCTCCCAAACAGGCATCGGGCGGACCACCATTTTTCCTTTCAAGTCCGGCATGTAAGCCAGGAACCGGCTCATATACCACATCGGCATGATAAGCGAAGCCGCTCCCCCTTTGTTCATGAAGGTGAAGAACTCTTCCGCACCGGTATTGCCCCCCGGCATCGGTATGGCGATTTTGTCCTTGTCGATCATATCCTTCATTGCCTGCAGCGTCTTGATGTTCGTTTCATTGTCCAGGATGACGTCGCCGTTCTTATCCAAATAATCGGAGCCTCTTTGCACGATCATCGGCCAGAACGGACGCTGATTGGTCACCTCGAAGGCGGTCATCGGCTTGCCCGTAGCCGCGACAACCTTCTTCCCCGCCGCGATATAATCGTCCCACGTTTTGATCGCGTCCGGGTTCACTCCCGCTTTGTCCAGCAGCTCCTTATTGTAATACACGACGGTGGCGCCAACGTGGAAATCGATCCCGTAATATTTTCCGTCCTTGCTGTAAATATCGAATCTCGATTGGATGAACTTATCCTTCTCGGGCTCGATAATATCGTTCAATTCCACCAGCTGAATATCGCCTTTAAGAAAGTTCTGAAAATAGTTGATGTTAATATCGGCAAGATCGGGAGCGCCTACGCCGGATTGAAGAGCGATGAGCAGTTTATTGTGCATTTCCGCGTTAGGGTACGTGTCAACAGTCAGCTCGATGGGCTCGTCGGGATGGCTTTTGTTCCATAGATCAGCCGTTTTTTCGTAATAATTTTTGTGCAGGTCCTGGAATGTCCATAGCGATAACTTGACCGGCTTCTTGGCATTCGAATCGCCGCCGCCGGATGAATTTGTACCGCCGGAACTGCAGCCCGACAATACGGCAGACAGCAGGAACAAAGCGGTAACCACGATCAGCGAAGCTCTTTTCATGCGTTCTCATTCCCCCTCACAATAAGTGGTTTTATGGCAGATGAACGGTTAACGTTCACCTACTTCGATGATAAAAAAACGAGCACCGTGCCGGGACTCCAATTTTTTATCATCCGCTACAACTTATTGATCGGCTCAATTGTTTTGCATGCCTGCTCGTATTCCTGGGGTGTCATACCGGTAACCTCCTTGAAGACTTTAAAGAAGTAGTTGTAGTGATTAAAGCCGGCCCGGCTTACGATCTCCTTCAGCTTATAATCGCCTTGCTCGATATCCAGCTTGGCATGCTCAATCCGGACATGGTTCAAGTACTCGGCAAATCCCATCCGGCACTCTTCCTTGAACAGCCTGCTGAAATGAGAGCTGCTGACCCCGGCATAATCGGCGACATCCTTTAGCGAGACGTCGGTACGATAGTTGCGGTGGATAAACGCGATCGCTTTTTGAATGCTGCCGCTGAACGGCCCGTCCCATTTCATTCGCCTCAGCGCGGCAATCAGCTTGTGGAACAGATTCAGGATCCAGGATCTGATATCCGTCAGCGTTTCATATTTCTGAATCCGATTAAAGGGGATTTCTTCCGTCGTATACACTTCGGAGATATCCATACCGGTCTCTTTGCAAATCTTGCCCGCCATGTTTATTAATTCCGCGCAGATGATTTGGGTGGATTTGCTGCTTATTCTTTTCTGTGAAATGTTGTCAAACAGCTTATTGACGAGGCTGCTCGCGGTCTCCTCGTCCAAATTTCGCAAGGCGGCGTATATGGCCTTTTCCTCCTTGATATCCAGGCAGTAAAATCCGTCTTCCTGCTCGCTGCAAGTGCTTTCAATAAAAATGCTGTTTTTGCCTGCATAAAACTTGTCCTTCAAGACGGACTTGGCCTCGTTGTATGCAAGAGGCAGCTGCAGCACATCGTTCCACACCTTGCTGACGCCCGAGCAAACTGTAATATTCAAGTATTTCTTGATTTCCGACCGGATCCGGTTCAGCAGCTCGTAGATCCGGTTGTACAAATACATCCTGCTTTTGATTTGGCCGGCAGCGAAAATAATCGCGAATTTCCCTTTCTCCGCATGCACGACCCACGATGGCTCCCAATCGCGTACAAGTTGTCCGGATATATCAAGAAAGGTTTGGATGAGCACGTTCATCTCTTTGGGAGTGAATTTTTCTTCAATGAGCCGGAAATCGTCGATTTCGATGACCGTTACCATCAGGGCTGCGGTATCCAGCCGGATATCATAGTCGCTAAATGTCTTCAGTATTTCCTGCCGATCCGTCATGCTCCCTTCAAGCAGCCTTCTCAGAAACTGCTGAACGAGCGCCGCCTTGCCGGCCGTTAGCTCGTGATACAGCTCATTTTGCCTTTCGCGATGACATTTGGAGGCGAGGATGGAGTTTTCCGCCGCTTTCAAAACCTCAAGCAGCAGCGACGCATCCATCCGGTGCTTCAGCACGTAATCCATCGCTCCCCGTTTCAGGCTTTGACGAACATAATCAAAATCATCATAAGCGCTTAAGGCGATCAAACGGATATCCGGATATTGCCGCTCCATATATTCGATAAGTCCGATGCCGTCCATGATCGGCATATTCATATCGGTGATAACGACATCGGGCAGCTCTTGTTCGATGACCTGAATTGCATCCATTCCGTTGCTTGCTTCCCCTGAAATCGTAAAGCCGTGGCATTCCCACTCCATCATCGTTTTCAGGCTTGTCCTGGAAACGGCATTGTCGTCAACGATCAGCACCTTCAGCATAAAGACCGCCACTCTCCTCGCTTACGATCGGAATTGAGATTTCCACTGCCGTATACAGACCGGGAACGCTTTGTATGGATACACCGTATTGATTTCCAAAATACAGCTTGATCCGCTCATCCACATTCCGGATTCCAATCCCGCTAAGCCCGGAACGATGATGGCCGCTTGCTCCCGTCTGCAAAGCATCGATCAAAACATCGTCCATTCCGACTCCGTTATCGGTGACCGTAATGGTTAAGTCGTCTCCGGCCCTGTAACCTTTGATCACGATCAGACCCTGGCCGCCTGCTGGCTCCAGCCCGTGCAGCAGGCAATTTTCCACAATGGGCTGCAGGATGAATTTCAGGATGCGGGCATCCAAAATTTCATCTTCAATTTCATAATGAACCTTGAACTTGCCATAATACCGGTAATCCATAATGTTCAAATAGTCCTTGACATATTCGATCTCATCGCGGATGCTGATCAGCGCGCTTCCTTTTCCCATACATCCGTGGAGCAGGTGGATTAAGGACGAAATTAAGCCGGAAATATTATCGGCTTTCTGGATTTGGGCTAGCCACCGGACCGTGTTTAACGAATTGGATAAAAAATGGGGATTGATCTGCGCCTGCAGCGTTTTCAGCTCGGCGAGCCGCTTCAGCTTTTCCTTCTGTTTGACCTCTTCGATCAAATCGCTAAGCTCGCCGGCCATATGATTAAAATTCATCGCCGCCTTCCCCAGCTCGTCGCTGCTGTCGTCCTCGATCCGGATTGCCAGATTGCCGCGCCTGACGTTGTTCATCGAAATGACCAGCTTCCTTAAAGGCGTGGAGATGCTTCTCGACACGCGGGAGGAAAGGAACAGGGCAAGCAAAAAGCAAACGACGCCTAAGACCATAATCGAAATGCCGATTCTGATCGATTCATCGTTCAGGTAGGAGTACGGAATGCTGCTGACCACATACCAGTCGGCGCCGGGAATGTACGAAAAGGCGAACAGGCGGTGCCGGCCGGAAGCGGCGCCGTTGAAGGAGAATATGGCTTTCTCGCGGTTCCTTTTGAGCGCTTGGATCAGCTCCTGATCGGGGTAAGGCTTCGCCGGCTTCATATTCGGGTTCCGGCTGGAAATCACCGTTCCGCCGCCGTTTACGATAAACATTTCCGAACCGGTTCCCATACTGATGTCTTTATACTTCCGGAGAATATATTTCTCGTCGATTCTCATGATCACGAATCCGAATGGAATGCCTCGAAACGATTTAAAGCTTCTGGTCAGCAATATTCCGGTATCTCCGTAGTTATCTCTGCGATAATTCCAATCGCTTATATGGTCTTCACTGTCCATACCGGCGATTGTCCATAGGGGAACGCCGTTATTCGCCGAGTCCTGTTTGAAAATATCGTTTAACACGTCCAGCTTCAGATTGAATTTAAAGTTGACGTCACCGTAAGCGATCAATTTTTTCTTATCCTGCGTATAGATCAGAACGTCCGAAACACTGTTAAGAAACGAAAATTTCTTGGCCAGCATGCTTTGCATTTGCAGCTCCGCCACGTTCTTCTCCCATTCGTTCATCGTATCGAAGCCGGACAGCGTATTTTGCACGATATCCGAGAAAGCGATGTCAACGCTGTCGTTTTCGAGCTTGTCCAATTCGTTTTCAATATTTTCGCGAACCTGGTTCATCAGCTGGATCGAAGTCGTGCTTATTTTCGATTTGATCGCTTCGCTTGAAGTATCGTAAGCAAAAATACTCGTAACCAATAAGGGAACAAGTGAAAACACGGCAAAGGAAATGACCAGCCGGTTTTGGATTTTAATTTTTCGCAGAAAACGATTTAAACTGCCACCCATCCTATCAGCATCCCTCGTTAAAATGCACCATCTTAAAAATATGATCCTTCCATACGACATATGAATTAGGAATGTACCGTTTCCGCTATATTCGCTCACGGTGTAAATCGGGACCGTTTCGAAAGGGAAGATTTGGTTTCTTTAAATGTAATCGCTTTCAACAAGATGCGTCAATGTTTTCATGATCCCAAAAGCCTTTGCAGGCCGAAACGAATCCATCGATATTCCTCCGTCGCTTTCGCTAAGACGATGTCGTTCAAGTAAAAAAGCCGCTATATGTGCGGCTCCGTTAAGCGAATAATGTTGGTTGTTCTGCCCTTCTCTATCCTATTCTATCCATTCCCTGCATCTGCAAAGCTGTTCAACCGAAAGCCCGCATGGGCTTTTCTCCTATGGCAATAACGTTAGCATTCAAGCGAGCCTAACTTGTCCATCGCTGCTCAATTTTCATAAACTTCCATATCCCGTAAGAGACCGCCCAGGACAGGACGAATACCGTCACCATGACATACCCCAAAATGCCAAAATCCAAATTTTGCACCCAGTCCCAGAACCCGCCCGACAATCCGAGCTCCGGCGTGATCACCTGCACCAGTTCGATCATTCCGATGACCAGCGCCGCGACAACGGAAATTCCGGTCACGCTCATATTGTAATAGACTTTGCGCAGCGGCGTCCGGAACGCCCAGCGGTAAGCCGTCGTCATAAAGACGCCGTCCGCCGTATCGAGCAGGCTCATGCCGGAGGCAAACAGAAGCGGAAGAGCCAAAATTCCCGTTACCGGAATGGCGCTATGAGCCGCCCCTGCCGAAATGGCCAGCAGCGCAATCTCGCTTGCGGTGTCGAACCCGAGACCGAATAAAAATCCGATCGGATAAACATGCCAGCTTTTGCTGACGAATTTAAACAGCGGATTCAGAAAACGTGCGATGAGCCCCCGCGACTGAAGCAGTTCCTCAAGCCGGTTGTCATCGTGATGCTTGTGACGCATAGCGCGGAATACTTTATAAATTTGGATGAACACCAATAAATTGAGCACGCCGATCAGAACCAGAAACACGCCGGATACCGACGCCCCGATGAGGCCGCCGATCGTTTGCAATTCCGGAAGGTTGGCCGACGCCCATTTGGCCGCGATTGCGGTAATGACGGCCATGATGCATACGACCGATGAATGCCCGAGCGAGAAGAAAAACCCGACGCCCATTGCAGATTTTTTCTGTTGAACCAGCTTGCGCACGGTGTTGTCGATCGCCGCAATATGGTCGGCGTCGAATGCGTGCCGCATGCCCAGCGTATAGGCGAGAATTCCCAGCTCAAGCAGAACGGGAAACTTAGGAAGCGAGACCAGCAATAAAATGATTCCCGCAATATGCAGCGCAATCACAGCCGCCGCATAGCCTGTCCAGCGTCCTTGAATTTTCCCGGCTTTCTCGTTCATGCCATGTCTCTCCCATCTGCTTATGAAAAATGATAAGTATCGGTTACCGCTATTCGTGCTCCTTAATATCAATGTGCGTGACGGAAAGCTCCGTATAAAGAATACCCTTCAAAACTCGGATGTGATCGCTGAGCTCTCTCAGCCGCCGCATTTCGCCTCTGACGACGAGAATTTCCAGACACTGGTGGTGATTCAAGTGAATATGCATGGTCGATATAATTTGGTGATGATAATCGTGCTGCAATTCGGTGAGCGAAATCGGAAGCTCGCTGACATGGTGATCATAAACCATCACGATCGTTCCTGCGACCATTTGCGACTCCGGAAATTGAGACGGCTGAAGAAGCGATTTTCGGATGAGATCGCGAATCGCTTCAGAACGATTATGATAGCCTTGATTGTGGATCATCGTATCGAATTGCGCCAGTAACTCGTTCGGAATCGAAACGCCGAAACGAGCCAATTCGTCATTTTGCATCATTGCCCTCCTCTCGTAGCACTTTTAGGTATAATCGTAACACAAATCGATTTTGAATGACATGTTTATTTCCGTCAGCAGCCTAAAAAATTTTGCCGTTCGGGGATTGCGGCTGATCCCTGGTTTCAACGGTCCTGTTACGTCTGCGGCATCAAGTTCGGCGATTTTCTATAATAAAGATTGATCGGAGAAACAATAAAATCTTATCACTCGTCCGGCTTGTTCCCATGATAAGATGGGGGTAATGCTACGGATCGGAAGTGTATACTAACATGGCTTTCTCCTGGAAGCGCAATCTGTTTGTTTTATGGATCGGCTCCTTCTTTGTCAGCTCCGCCTACTCTGTCTCCATCCCGTTCCTCCCTATTTTTCTGCACGAACAGCTTGGCGTTCAGAACCATCTCGAGACCTGGACCGGCGTCACCTTCGCAGTGACGTTCCTCTCCTCCGCCTTAATCGCTCCGTTCTGGGGCTCGCTGGCCGACCGTTACGGGCGGAAGCCGATGATGATCCGGGCGGGCATCTGTCTGACCATCACCTATCTGCTTTATTTTCTCGTGCAGAACCCTTACGAACTGATCGCAGTCCGCATCGTGGAAGGGCTGCTTGCGGGATATATACCGGCCACAGTGGCTCTGGTTGCGACCAATACGCCGGAGAACCATGCCGGCTACGCGCTTGGCCTATTATCCACCTCCACCGCCGCGGGGGGCATAATCGGTCCGCTTGTCGGCGGCTTGGTGAGTCAATGGCTTGGCAACCGCGAAGCCTTTCTCATCTCCTCCGGACTTGTATTTATCGCCTTCTTCATTGCAATCCTCTGGGTCAATGAGCTGAAAATAAGCCCTGCCTCCGTAAAGCGGAATGTGAGCGGCGATTTGAAAGAGGCCGCTTCCAATCGCGGGCTGATGATTCTGCTCGGCATCATGCTGGCGGTCTCCGCCTCCGTCATGATTATCGAGCCTCTGCTGACGACTTATGTCCTGAAGCTGGGGGCTGACCCGAAAAAAGCCTCGCTGAGCTCGGGCATTATTTTCTCGGCGGTCGGAATCGCCACTTTAATCGCGGCTCCGCTCTGGGGGAAAATCGGGGTGCGAATCGGGTACGGGAAGGTTCTGTTCATCGGATTGATCGGCGGAGGCATCGGAAATTTGCTGCAAATCGCCTTTCATGATCTGGTCAGCTTCGGGGTGCTGCGGTTTATATACGGCTTCTTCTTCGCAGCCGTTTATCCGTCGCTCAGCGCACTCATCGTCCGGGCGACCGACCCCGGCTTCCGCGGACGCGCCTTCAGCCTCAATCAGGCGTCTACCCAGTTGGGCACGATGCTCGGTCCGGTGGCCGGCGGCTTTCTGGCCAATTTGTTTTCCATCTACGCCGTCTTCCTCATTAACGGCGCCAGCATGCTCATCATCTCCTTGGTCATTCGCAAGCGCAAATTCGCCGCCCGGACGGAATCGACGGCCAACGCCGATCCGGTGTTAACGGGGAACGAAAACAAGGCCGCGACCTGATGCCGCGGCCTTGTTTGGCCTCCCGCTCTCCATATTCTGCAAATAGCCGAATGATTTAAGTTACCAAATCCGCGCTGATAATGGCGGATAACGGCCTCCATTTCACTTTACGACTTCACGGTCTGTGCCGATCTCGGAGGCCGATCATACGTCTTTAGGTCGGCGGCTCTTTCGCGGCGTTACCCGGCAGCTCCCGCAGCAGGCCTCCGCCTGCAAGATGGCCCACTCCTTCCCGGCACAAACCGAGCGGCTCCCAACGGCAGCTGCGGCATAACCGGCCGATATCATCGGGCTTTACGCGCATCGCGACTTGTGTGCACACGTCCGACCAGCGGATGCGGGCACCGATGCGCAGACCGGCCAACGCCAAAATATCCTCATCCTTCCGATAAACGCTATCGTTCTCGCAATGCGGAACCTGATCATCCGGAAAGGCTGCGCAAATATCGTCGGGTCCTTCAATCAGCTCCAGCTCCGTCTCCGGCTGCGTCCGAAGCGTCTCATAGATCGTCGTCATATTCGCACAGAAGCCGTCGGAATAGCCTTTGCCCCGGTAGCCGAGCAGGCAGAGCAGATGATGGCCTCGCAATCGGATCGTCATCGCGGAAACAGCCCCTTTCATTTTTGTTAACCAAACCTGCCTTTTAAGGTTAACATATGGGCAAATAGGACGGCAATCATGTTTTAATAAAGATGGCTCGGCACCTGCTGCCATTCGATTTCCCGTGTGACGATCACGTCCTCCCTTTTCTGTAATATAGAGGCGTATGCCCGGTAACGGACTTGAACACTCTGCCAAAATGCGTAACGCTGCCGAAACCTGCCTTTTTGGAAATCAGGCGGACCTTCATCGAGGATTGCTCCAGCAGCTTTTTCGCTTCTTTAATCCTGACGCTGTTGACATACTCCACGAACGTAAATCCCGTTGCTTCTTTAAAAAAGCGGCTTAAATAATAGGGGCTGACGTAAAATTTGTCGGCTACACCATGAAGCGACAGCTCCTGCATATAATGGCTGTTAATATAACGGACCACCTCCGAAATTCTTTCATGCATGGGACTTGGGGATTCCGCCGGCTCAGAGCCGGTCGGTTTCACATGCCGGCAGCACATAATGAGCAGCTGCAAAACCAAAGTCTGCGCATACATCTCGAAGCCCGGCTTTTGATCCTCAATTTCCTGAATAATACCTTGCGAAAGCGCTTCAATGGATAGCCTGTCGTAAGGGGAACATTTTATAATGAGGTACTCCCTCTCGAACAGCGGCTGCAAAATTTCGTTACACGAAGCGTTCATGGAGACCATATGACGCTCATGAATGTTCACGACGAGCCGCTCGTGCTTCGGCATGGCCGTATTGGTCGTCCGATGCAAAATATTCGGCGCGATAATGATGACATCTCCCTCGCTGACAACCGTCGTCCGATCCTTTATAAAAAACTCCCGTTTGCCGGACATTAAATAGAAAATTTCGTACGTACTGTGAAAATGGCTGGACGGCATATGGTGACTTAACGCCTTCCGGTGAGACACGGAGAATGTCCCTTGAGCGTTTTCGAAATGAATCCCTCCCATTTTTCGCCTCCGCCTTTCAATCGGTTTGCTTTTATTATACGCTCCCGCTTCATTGCGGCAAGATATAAGAAGATTTCGGCGTTTTCGGCAAAAACCGTACATCTTCCGATGCTAATCTAATCTTAAGCGAAGGAGGAATGAACCCATGAATGCTTCGGAATCCAATAAAGCAGCCTTACGCGAAGCGCTGACTCCCATTCAATGGGCGGAAAAGGCATACGAAGCGCTGATGTCCAAATTCGAGCCGGAAATGCTTCCGCCGGACCGCTTTCACTATCATCAGGGCGTCTTTCTGTCGGGGATGGAGAAATGCTGGCGGCAAACCGGGAAGCCGGAATACTTGAACTATATCAAGAGGTGGGTGGACAGCCAAATTCTTGCCGACGGCAGCATCAAAAAGCATAAGTCCGACGAGCTGGATGATATTCAGCCCGGCGTGCTTCTCTTCAACCTGTATGAGCAAACAAAGGACGAACGGTACAAAAATGCGCTGTACACGCTTGTTTCGTTGTTGAAGACCTGGCCGACCAATGCTTCGGGCGGGTTCTGGCATAAGGGTCATTACCCGAATCAAATGTGGCTGGACGGCTTATACATGGCCGGGCCGATCGCCGCTCAGTTCGCCAAAACGTTCGGAGAAAGCGAATATTTTGACCGGATGGCCGATCAGGCGATATTGATGGCGGAGCATACCCATGACCCGAACACCGGCTTGATGTACCACGGGTGGGACGAAACGAAAACGGCGAAATGGGCTGACCCCGTTACAGGCTTGGCTCCGGAGTTTTGGGGTCGCGCGATCGGCTGGTACCCTGTCGCTCTGCTGGAAATGTTCGAATATTTTCCCGAAAACCATAAACATAAAGCGAAGTTGACAAGCATCCTGCAGAACCTGCTCATTTCTTTGACGAAGTACCAGGATGACGCCACCGGATTATGGTATCAGGTTGTCGACAAAGGGGACCGCCCGGATAATTGGCTGGAAAATTCCTGTACTTCCTTGTACGTTCATGCCATTGCCAAAGCGGTGCGACTGGGCTATTTGGACGCCAAGTATCTGAAATATGCATGGAAGGGCTACCAGGGCGTGGTCGATACACTGAAGTTCGACGAAAACGGCCATGTCGTCATCGGCCAAATTTGCATCGGAACCGGAATCGGAGACTACGCCCACTACATTGCCCGTCCTACGAGCGAAAATGATCTGCACGGCGCAGGCGCCTTCGTTCTAATGTGCGTGGAAATGAGTCTGGCGCAAAAAGCGCAGCAAATATAAACCGAGATGCTGCGAGAGGCGGAAAAAGCGGTTGTACGAGAGCGGCGTCTCGTTCAACCGTTTTTCATATGTGCTGCCAAGTCCGGTTCCGTTTGCTATTCAGATCAGCGGAAATGTCTTTTTCTTAAGTCGATGACATGTCACGATCCAGATTGTTCCGGGCCGATCTATACCGTCTTTGTCGTTTCCTTCACAGTCCGGGTGCCTAGCCACAGACCCTCTTGACACAGGGGATCGTTTCCATTTAATATGTGTATATACACCATTTAAAAAGGAAGAGATGAATGTCTGGCTCGAATCTTCTTGACGTGCATCACTGTTTGTGTGCGGCCCTTCGGCGCGCTGATCGCATGATTACCCAGTTCTATGATGCGATCATTTCTCCGGGCGGTTTGCGTGCCACGCAGTTTACCCTTCTGGCGACGATTGCAGAGGCAGCTCCGCTCCCTATCAACCACCTGGCAGATCTGATGGGAATGGATCGTACAACCTTGACGCGCAATCTGAGCCCGTTGAGCAAGCAGGGATGGGTACGGATTGAGGTAGGCGAAGATCACCGGATCCGGGTTGTGACGCTCACCAAGGAGGGTCGACGAATACTAGCACAGGCCCAGCCCCTCTGGCAGCAAGCGCAGAGCCAGGTGCTTGACCGGCTCGGCCCGCAGCATGTCGAGGCGCTGCTCGCTGAGCTCTCATCGATATCGATGCGGAATCATTAAAATTTTTTTGCATATTTAAGTGTATATACACCTATAAAGGAGGATGTCTATGAATGCCCAACTCGCTTTTCCGATCAGTACAGGTGCCGCCTTGCTGTCCTTCACGCTTATCGTAATCTGGTATGTGATTCCCGGCTTGTCGAAGCGGCCGCGCGAAGAGGCGCTGCTCCCGCTCGTCCTGCTGAATACGTTTCGGTTCATGGGTCTGATGTTTCTGTTTCCTCAGGTGACGGGAGGGCCGCTCCCGCCGGACTTTGCCGTCCCTGCCGCTTATGGCGATCTCCTCACCGCGGTCTTGGCCATCATTGCCGCCATTGCGCTCCGGCTCCGGTCAGGATTGGCTCTTCCGCTCGTCTGGCTGTTCAATCTTGTAGGGTTCCTTGATTTGTTGTTCGCTACTTTCAAGGGAGTGACGCTTGATTTTCCGTCTTTTCAGGTAGGCGTGACCTGGATCATACCGACCTTGTACGTGCCGCTTTTGATGGTGGCCCATGTCTCCATCTTCTGGCTTCTGCTGCGGACTTCGAAATCTGTTCGGGCCGAAACCGTTTAACAAAGCACGAAGGGGATGCCGCGCGGCATCCCCTTTGCTGTTGATCGAGCGTACACTTCACTTGGCCGAAAGATGTCTATTCGTCGTGCCAGGGTGATTGAGGTGACCTGAATATTGCCGAGGAGTTTTTCAGGCTCGTAGAGGAGCCGATCATGTCCTTGCGCCTGTAAGCACCGAGTATCAGTCCGACAGCGGCTAACTCCGCGATTGTCCCCGGGCTCCAATCCAAAATCGGCAGCCGTATGCCTGTTATCGGCATAAATCCTGCACACATCAGCAAGTTCCATCCAAATTGAATGCCCAGTACGGCGGTTAAACCAATCATAAGTTTTTTGGCATAGCTATCTTGAAGACTGCAGCCTATGTGAGCAATTCTTACGATGAACAGTAGAACCAATACTGCGATCGCAATACCGAATACCCAACCAAAACTGTACACCAAATAAGAGTAAATCAGCTCGTTATAGCTATACGGAAGCCGCCGATTCACGACGCCAAAGCCCTGCCCCCACATGCTGCCTAATTGGATAGCCTCCATGGAACGCAATGTCAAAAAGCCGGATCCAAGGGCATCCGCATTCGGGTTTAAAAACCCGGTTATCCGCATCCACCGGAAATGAAACTGCGACGGCTGAAGCGTAATTAACATCCAAAGAAGGAATGCCGCGGCGCCGAATCCGGCAGTCAGGAGCAATCTTTTCCCAATAACCATAAGCAGGACTGCCAAACTAAAACCGTAAATAACAAAATCGCTTAATGCATCCGCTTTAACATAAAGTATGGCCGGAATAATGATCAAAACGGCAACATTCTTTATCATCCGCTTAAGTCTCCCATGTATATTTGAAGGCTCTAGTTTCTGTCCTTGCAAAATTCCGGAGACGGATATTACAAGTAAATACGGAGAAAGCGCATAAACATTATAGCCCAAGTCGTCTGCTTTGAACCATTGCGCGACCCCGTTTAGCCGCGTACCACTCAACAGCGGGGTTCCCATAACCAGGAGTGTCACTCCGTACAATAACCATGTGTATTTCAGCAGCTTACGATAGTCGACAAAATAAATCGCGATCATAACCGCGATTCCAATCAAAAGAAAAAGAAGCTTCTGTTCCACCACTAATTTGTCGTTCAATGAGTAGTTTAGTGCAAACAACGCAACGCCCCCGATGACAATCATTGCCGACAAAAGAGAAATGATGCTCCATTCAACTTTAGGCTTATGTACGGCGTGAAGCTGCCTGCCGACTTCATCGGGATTCCCCATCAGCTTAATCGACTCGATTATTGCCTCCTCTTCAGTCTTACCTTCCTGATCGATTTTTTCCGTTATCAGCTCCTGGAGATGACTCTGCAGTTCTTGCCTGATTTCCTCATGAATTTCTGTAGCTTTTACATGCGAGCAAACTTGATCAAGATAAGAGCGAAGATTAGGATACTCCAAATTTTTATTCACCCCTGCCCCTCCCCAATCACGCGGTCGACGGCCGTTCGAAACAACGACCATTCGCGCTGTTTCTCTCCAAGCTGATTGCGCCCTTCTTTTGTAATCCGGTAATATTTTCTCTTGCGGCCGCCTTCTTCGATCCAATAGGATTCTACATAACGTTCGGCTTCGAGTGTATGTAGGATCGGATAAAGCGTACCTTCTTTAAACGTGAAGATGCCGTTCGACCGCCGCTCGATCTCTTTTGTCATTTCATAGCCATACATGTCTTTGTTCTCAAGCAGGGTCAAAATTAAGATGACTGTACTGCCCTTCATCAGCTCTTTGTTAATTTTCATGCCTGCCTCCTCATACCAAGAATAACAATGCATTGATTATCTATGTATTAATATAGACAAATGGCAGCCGTTTTACAAGAAATATTATATATCGTCTAAAGGCGCAAAGTTCAAAATTGTGCGATCATCAATAATCGGCCCATCTTTCAGAGTACACCTCGGAACATCGTTTACCGTGCGATTTAAATTTGTGAGAAGGAGGGTTGATATTGCTTTTTATTTGAACGATAGATGGATAAAAAAAAGAGGAACCTCCATCAGGCTCCTCTCTTTCGCAGCTCTGCCTATCAATCAAGTCTACACGGATCCGATCGGATAGGATTTTTTGTCCTCGGTCAACGGGCTTTCGCTGATGAGGCCGAGCGAACGCGCGGTTGAAGTGTGAAGGGTATGAATAAGCTCCGGTTTCTTCGACAGTGATTCGCCATAGGAAGGGATCATTTCTTTCAATTTCGGTCCCCACGCTTTCAGATGCTTCGGGAAGCATTTTTGGATCACCTCGAGCATGACGGAAACGGCGGTGGAAGCACCCGGCGAAGCGCCGAGCAAAGCGGCGATCGAGCCGTCGGCCGCGCTGATGACTTCCGTTCCAAATTGAAGCGTTCCTCTGCCGGCAGCCGTATCTTTAATAATTTGCACCCGCTGGCCGGCTACCAGTAAGTCCCAATCGTCGCTTTTTGCGTCCGGAACAAACTCCCGTAATTCCTCCATGCGCTGTTCCTTCGATAATAAGACCTGCTTGATCAGATACGTTGTCAATGAAACGTTGTTTACGCCTGCCGCCATCATCGTGACGAGATTATGCGGTTTGACCGAAGTCAACAAATCAAACATCGACCCGTTTTTTAAGAACTTCGGCGAGAAGCCGGCAAACGGTCCGAAGAACAGCGATTCTTTCTTATCGATAAAACGGGTATCCAGATGCGGTACGGACATCGGAGGAGCGCCGACCGGAGCTTTGCCGTATACCTTTGCATGATGCCACGCTACAATCTCCGGATTTTTACAAACCATAAACAGACCGCTTACCGGAAATCCGCCGATCCCTTTTCCTTCGGGAATGCCGGATTTTTGCAGCAGATGAAGGCTTCCGCCGCCGCCGCCGATAAAGACGAATTTTGCGGTATGGCTTTGGACGGAACCGCTGTTCACATCCCTCACTTTCAATTCCCATGAGCCGTCGGCGGTGCGTTTGATATCATCCACTTGGTGCTTAAATCGGATGTCGACGTTCTTTTTCTGTAAATGGGCAAACAAAATGCGCGTTAACGCGCCGAAGTTGACATCCGTTCCCGATTCGATTCTTGTTGCCGCGATCGGTTTATTCATTGTCCGGTTGTTCATCATGAGCGGAATCCATTCCTTCAATTTTCCGGGATCAGCAGAAAATTCCATCCCTTCGAATAAAGGATGGGTGGACAACGCTTCAAACCGTTTTTGCAGAAAGGTCACATCCTCCTGACCTTGAACAAAGCTCATGTGAGGCAATGGCGTTATAAAGTCGCGCGGGTTGCGGATCAGATTGCTGTTGACCAAATAAGACCAAAACTGCCTGGAAACCTGATACTCTTCATTCACTTTTACCGCTTTGCTGATATCTATTGATCCGTCCGGTTTCTCAACGGTATAGTTTAGCTCACATAGCGATGAATGGCCTGTTCCCGCGTTGTTCCATTCGTTCGAGCTTTCCTCTCCTGCACTTGCAAGCCGCTCAAACACGGTAATTTTCCAGTCCGGCACTAATTCTTTCAGCAGCGAACCTAAAGTCGCGCTCATGATTCCGGCACCAATTAGAATAACGTCTGTACTCGTCTGTCTGTTGCTCATTTTTACCGTCCTTATACCCTAAGATTTGCAGAAAGGATGCAGGCACACACCTTCGCATGCGCTGCAGCTAGCAGGACGCGGCACGGTCCGCACCTTTTCTGGAACAAAAACACTGTCAACCATATTCTATTATTATATGATAGTTATTAGCGATTTGAAAGCCAGTAATGATGTAAAAGATCGTCCGCCGGCGCTCCGGGAAAAGATCCGCCGCTTCTGTACGGCATAAAAAAAATCAGCCCTCATTCAAAAGACTGATTTGTTTCTGCCTGCTCCGATGATGTGTCAAAGGCAAATCGTCATGTTACAGCAGCCGAAGCGCTTGAATAATTTCTTCCGGACTTTGCCGCTGCATAAAACTCGGATTTACATAAGCGGAACGGATAGTGGCATTTTCATCGATCATAAAGGTAGCCGGAACCGGAAGAATCCATTTTGATGTATGATTATATTCCGCCAAATCGAGGCCGAAGCTTTCCATCACTTCCTTTGCTCCCTGCGGGACATCGAAGAGAAGATTATATTTGGCGGTCACTATACCGTGCGGATCGCTGAGAACCTGGAATTCGAGTCCTTCCTTTTCCTGAAACGATAAGGAATGATCCGGCTTCTGCGGGCTGATTGCGATTAATTGCGCCCCTTGAGCTTGGATTTCCGGCAAAAGCTGCTGGTACGCCTTCAATTGAATATTGCAGAACGGACACCAGCCGCCGCGATAAAAAATTAAGACGACCGGTCCTTTGGCAAGCTCGTCGTACAAGACGATGTCCTGGCCCAATGCGTTGGACAGTTTGAAATCCTTTGCTTTTTGGCCGACAGTTAAGCCGGAAGCGATGCCTGACTTCTGCAGCTCCTCAATCATTTGACCGAACTTGATCTGCGCCTCTAAAGGCGAGTTTGCTTGAAACTGCTGTGCTGCCGCTTTCAACTGCTCGTTCATGCTCGTCATCTTGTAGGCCCTCCAAATAGGTATAGGATGATATAGATGCCTTTTTAGCTTAACCGCTGAACCGAAAGAACTTCTGTAAATGACTTTACTATTCCAAACAATTCGAACGGGATAAAAAAAGGCCTCTATTTGACATCGGTCCATTTGTAGGACAAGATTTATAGAGAGGCACGAACTGGAGAGCACTTTTTTTGAAAAGCATCGTGTGGAGGAAATGGAATGAATAAATTATGGTATCTGTCTCAAATCAGCATCTTTGAAGAAATGACCCGAGAAGAACTGAAAGCGATCGACGTGCTGAATACCATAACTCATTTCAATTGGATTCCGGCAAATGCCTTGGTTCAAACGCCGGATACCGCACCCGAAGGGCTTTCTTTCGTAAAAGAAGGCAAGCTTAGAGTTTACAAGCTGAATAACAGCGGCAAGCAGTTTACACTCGGCATTTTGACCCGGGGATATGTTCGGAGAAATCAATTCCTTATCGTTAGGAACGCAAAATGTGTACATTGAAGCGATGGAGTCGACACTGGTTTGCTCCATGTCCGAAGCCCAATTTGAACGGTTAATCGTAAGCAGGCCGGATTTGGCCCTGAAGTTTTTAAAAGCGGTCAGCGAGCGGTTAAAGGAACGCGACGAGCAGCTGGAGCAGCTGGCCTTTAACGGACTCCGGGGACGCATCCTACATTTGTTGTCGACGCTCAGCGCCAAATTCGGCATTATTGAAGACGGCTATGCGCTGATCGATCTCCCGCTGACGCACCAAGAGATAGCCAACATGCTTGGCGCAACTCGCGAGGCCGTCAGCGGCATCATGAGCGCGCTTGTTAAAGAAGGAATCGTCAAAACGTCGCGTAAATCCGTTCAATTGGCGGTCACGATGCTGGAAGAGTCGAAATGAAAAAGGGAATACCGAAGGCATCCCGAAATTGCATGACGCTTGCCGGCGTCTGGGCATCGCGTCTTCCCCGCTTACACGACCTCGTCCCTCCTGCGAAGCATGACATACAGGCAGAGACAGCAAACGGAACACAGCAGCGCCATAGCCGCGATAAAAACGTAGCCGGCCTGCAGACCGACAATCCGGCTGTCTGCCGGGCCGAGCCGTTCAAATAATCGGCGGACGAAATCGATCAGATAGCCGTTTCCTAAATTGCCGAGGACGGTTGCGATTCCCATTAACGTGACGGTGAAGGTAATGGCCGTTTCCGTCCCCTTTGGGTACCGTTTTGCGATCATCGCCATGACGGTCGGATAGATCGGAGCAATGCCGGCGCCCGCGACGGCGAACAAAACGGCGCCCGGCTCACCGATAAGAATAGCGGTCAGGCTGCACGCTCCCGAAAAAGCGGCGAACAGCATAACAGACACGGTATATCCGATTTTATCGGTGACAGGGCCGAGCAGCAGCCTCGCCAGCGTGAAGAAAAGGAAAAATAGCGAAAGCATGCCCGAGGCCTTCGGTATCGTCCAATCGTAGGCTTTCTCCAGAAAATTCACCAGCCAGCTTCCGACCGCCATCTCGGAGACGACGCCGAACGACAAAATCGCCACGATCATCCAGGCGATCGGATCGCGGACCAAAATCCGGAGAGAAATACGATCTTCGCGGCTATGCTCCTGCACTGGAAATTTCCCGAACAGCGAAGGAATAACCGGCAGTACGGATAATGACAGCGTCAGCAGGTACATCCCCCGCCAGCCCAGCTCACTCCCGAACAGCTTCCATCCCATCATCGCCGCCGCGATGACCGGGGCAACCGTCGAACTAAGCCCGTAGAAGAAATGGGACAGATTCATCATCGTCCCCGTATTTTTGGTGAAAATACGGGCCGCCATGATCGCGAGCCCGATCTCGAGCATGCCGTTACCGATATACATCAGGAAGTAGGATGCCGACAATAGTGCATAATTTACCGACAAATAAATGAGCACGCCGGAAACCGCCATCGAGCCGAAGGCCGTTATGCCCGTCCATTTGATTCCGATCCGTCCGGCAAGTGCCGAGGTGAAGGTGCAGGCCACCAGATAGCCGAGCGAATTAAGCGCGAGCAGCAAGCCGAGCTGCTTCTCGTTCAGGCTGAAATCCGCCTGCATCAGCGGAATGGCGGGACCCTTGATGTTCTCGGAAAATCCAAAAATAAGGAATCCTCCGAAAACGACACTCAACAAGAGAAGGTAGTTAAAGTTGATCCGTTTTGCCAATCGAAATTGCTCCTCCATGACGTCGACGTTGCTTCGCGCTTGCCGCTCGCCCGTTCGTGAGCGGCACATTCAGTTTAACGGGAACGACGCACAATGAAAAGACCGAATTTTCCGGTCATCCGCATGTTACCCGGACCATGCCTGGCAATATCAAACGACCGGGTATCAAAATAAAAAAATCTCATCCTGATTGAGTGGACGAGATTTCACATACTCAAGGATATCTTGAGCAGCCGTGACGGATGACGATGCATTTTTCCATGTATGTATCTATTCCTGTTCCAATAACCCCGCCGTTTCCTGGGAAGCCATTTGTTTTTGTGCGTTTATCACACCGCTGTGCTTATGGCCGATATCATGAACCTCGCTGCGTTCGTGGGGGTGATCAAGGCTTCGTTCCTTGCCGCCGCTTTGTTTCGACTCCTGCATACCATCCTCCGCTTCCTTCGGCGCAACCGTTATGGCAACACCTCAATATTCCTTTTTCCTGCGAAACATCCTGAAGATGGCCACGATGACGATCAGCCATAAGGCGAAGCTGAGCAGGGACAGCAGCGGAAAACCGAGCGAAAATCCGGCGAACGGGTTAAACAGCGAGCCGAGAATCGTGCCGAGCGCCAGACCTCCGAATATACCGCCGAAAAATCCGCCGAAGCCCGTTCGCGGAGCGGGAGTCGTCCGCGGGGCTGCCGGATTGCGAGCCGCATTATCCGGTCTGGCCGGCGCCGTGCGCCCGGGTCCGATTCCGGGATTATAGCTTCGCCGCGGCGACCGGATCGCGCCTCGCCGGAACGGCTCTATCGTATTTTTCTGCTCGACCGCCCTTTGTTTTTCATACGATTGCGCTGGATTCGGGCCGGCGGATGTTTGTGCTGTCGAAATCCCGATCGCCAAAGGGAACAGCAGAATGAGCACCAAAATGATTCTCATTTGTCGAATTGCACCTCCATCTCCTAGCGTTCCCTTCCGCCGGCGGAACATGCACATGAACCGGCACAGATGGCGCACTGCGGCCGGCTTTTGCTCCAGCTGCCGTTTGCCCGGCATGCGCTCCCCCCTTCCTCCCAAGGCATAACGAAAAAACCACCGCATACCGGGGTATACGATGGTTTCAGCGTTACATTTGAACGAAATCGGACTGCTGCACAATTTAAAATGTTCTGCGCGCGCCGCGCTGATTATTCGATATTGCCTTCCGCAACAAAGTTAGCGATATACTCCGTAATCGCGTGATCTTCTTCGGCCGCAAGCCCGCTGATTCCCACGCAGCCGATCAAGGCTCCGGATTTGTTTTTAAGCGGGTGGCCTCCCGGAAGCGCCGTCAATGCCGGATCGCAGTAATAACTGATTTCCAGCTTGTCCCGCTGCAGCCGGGCCAGAAAAGCATCCGTGGGAATACCGATTCGAATGGCCGTATATGCCTTCTGCTGCGATATCGCAATGCTGCGCAGAGGAGCGCCTTCCATCCTGTCGAAAGTAAGCAGATTGCCGTGCTCATCGCCGACCGCAATACAGATGGGGCGGCCGTAATCGCGCGCCGCTTTGTCCTTCCCCAATTCAATGATTTTCCTTGCATTCTCTAGTGAAAGCGCCATCAAAAATCAGCCTCCTGTTGTTTCTGCGATTCATTTTCCGCTGGCAGGCGATAAGCTCCAACGGGAAATCCGTTTTTTCTATCGTTATGATATCACGAAACGAGCGGAAGCAGGGAAAAAAATCGGATTTCGCGTCGCCGTGGCAATCCGATTTCAAGCGGCTGCTTCGTTCAGGCTAGTGAAGACGGTCCGGAAGCCTCACCATTCGCGTACGGATGAAGCAATGCGTACACGGCACGCAGGCAGGGGACGTTGATGCGGTGCTTCTCGCCTAACCGGACGGCGTATCCTTGCAGGTTTTCCAGCTCCAGAGGCAGGCCGCCGGCGAGATCCCGGTACATGGACGAAGTCATCGTTTTCGGGACGGCCGCGAATCTCCCCCTAATTTTCGTATTGATGTCTTCCTGGAACGTAATTCCTTCTGCACGGGCAAGCCGGGTCAGCTCAGCCAGCATGTCCTCCATAAAAAGCGCCGCCTCTCGATCGGCCAAAATATCGCCAAGCGGCTTGCGCGCGGCGGACGTCATGCCGCTGAGCACGGTCAGAAACAAATATTTTTCCCACATGTCCCGTTTGATATCGTCGCTAAGCGTTACTTTAAAATCGCATGGCTCCAGCGTCTGCATCAGCTGAGACGCAGCCGGCTTGTTTTCCGCGGACAGCGCGCCGAATACGATTTCCTGCATCGGACTCGTCTGTACGATTTGCCCTTCGCGGTCGAGCGTCGATTCGATGTAGTTCAAGCCGCCCAGCACGGCAGAGCCGCCATAACGTTCCAGCAGCCGATCGACGGGTTCGATCCCGTTCAACAGCGAGACGACCTTCGCCCCTTGCGATACCCAGACATCCAATGCCGGAAACGCGCCTTCCAGCTGGTACGCTTTGACAGCTGCGACGATGAAATCCGGACGCTCCGCATCCTCCGCCTTTGTAATCAGCTTCGGCCGAACCGTAAAGTCGCCGTGTACGCTCTTGACGCGAAGACCGTTCTCCTCGATTTGCCGATAGCGCTTTTCCCGGACGAAAAAAGTGACCGGAACGCCGGCACGGACCATTTTTCCGCCGAAATACCCGCCGACGGCACCGGCTCCAACGATTACGATATTCATGTCTATCCCCTCCCGATGACTATATTATACCTTCATCGGATATCGTGCGATAGAAATAGAAATGAAACCTGCTATCACATCGGGTGATAGCTGAACTCCGCTTCAACCGGCAGCGAAAAAGCCGCTCCCTTCCCAAACGGAAGTGAACGGCAGGATAACTACTTAACCAAGGAGCTTTTACCCGGCGGATTCAACCGTTACGAGACCAAGCAGATTGTCGACGTCGGCCGGCTCCACCCAGCCGGTTCGACGCTGCAAAGCGTTCGCCGTACCGGCTGCCGCGGCCAGCCGCAGGCAGTCCTCCGGTCCGCGTCCGTCCGCAAGGGCAGCGGCCATGCCGGCTAGAAACGCATCGCCGGAGCCGACGGTATTGACGACGGGAACGGCGGGGATCCGGATGCGGTAACGGCTGCCCTCCCACAGCGCCAAAGCTCCGCTGCCGCCCAGCGAAACGACGGTCCGGGAAATCCGGTTTCCGCAGAAGTCCTCCAAAGCGCGAAAATAATCCTCTTCCCCGCCCCCAGCCTTGCCCAGCAGCGCAATCGCTTCCTCCTCATTGGGCTTGATGAGGCAGGGACCCGCCTCCAGTCCGCAGCGCAGCGCTTCTCCGCTCGTATCGAGGAAGACGAACGCACCCTCCGCTTTCGCAATGCGGATCAGATCCGCATAAATATCCAGCGGCACACCGGCCGGGAGGCTGCCGCTGAAGCAGACGACCCGAGACCGGGCGGCCAGCCCGGCCAGCTTTCGTTTCAGCTCGCCGATCTGCTCCTCCGTTATAGACGGTCCCGGCTCCAGCAGCTCGCTTGAAGTCGCGGCCGATTCGTCAATGATGTTGAGACATATCCTTGATTCCCCATCGACATGCACAAAATCGTGCGGGATGCCGCTCTGCTTCAGCGTATTTTCGATATATTGGCCGTTATAGCCCCCGACAAAACCGGCAGCCATGACGGGAAATCCCAACTGCTTGATGACTCTTGCCACGTTAAGCCCTTTGCCTCCGGCATCGACGGACATGTTCGACACGCGAGTGACTTGACCGATCGGGAACCGGGGCAAATAATAGGTTTTATCGATTGCGGCGTTCAAGGTTACGGTCGTAATCATCGCCTGGCCTCCTCTACTTCCAATCGAAAGCTTTGCCGGTGCACCCGAGCATCGTCATTTTGGCGATTGCCGCTTCTTTGACCGCCTGCTTGGCGGGAATCATATATTTGCGCGGGTCGTTCTCGTCCGGATGCTCGGCAAACACCTGCTTGATCATGTCGGAGAACACGATCCGGATTTCGGTGGCGATGTTCATCTTCGCCATGCCGAGCGAAACGCAGCGCTTCACCTGCTCCTCGGGAATGCCGGAGCCGCCGTGCAGTACGAGCGGAACGGACACCTGTTCGGCGATGCGGCGAATCCGGTCGAAATCGATGTTCGGCTCGCCTTTGTACATACCGTGGGCGGTGCCGATGGCAGGCGCAAGCGTCGGAACGCCGGTCAGATCGACAAATCGCGCGCATTCCTCCGGGTCGGCCATCAGTGCGTCATGCTCCGCGACGACAATGTCGTCCTCCACGCCGCCCACTTTGCCAAGCTCGGCTTCCACGTTGACGCCGCCCGCGGCCTGCGCGATTTCGACAACCTTCTGCGTCCGTTTCACATTCTCGTCGAACGGAAGCATCGACGCGTCGATCATGACGGACGTATAACCGGCACGTATACATCTGACGATCATGTTGAAGTCGGTGCAGTGATCGAGATGCAGCGCGATCGGAATGCCCGACCTGTCCGCCGCCACGGAAGCGGCTGCGGCGATATAATCGGGACCGAGGTGTTTAACGGTACCCGTCGTGGACTGCAAAATGAGCGGGGACCGCGTTTCCTCCGCCGCTTCCACGACCGCCTGCAGCATTTCGAGCGTATGTACGTTAAACGCGCCGATTCCGTACCCGCCCGCTCTAGCCGATTCAAGAAGCGGCGTCGATGAAACTAGTGGCATAATCACACTCCCCCTAATCCGTATGCTCGTTTATATTTTAACAACCTGCGTCAAATTTTTCGGGGAATCCGGATCGACGTTCCGCTGAAGTGCCGTATAATAACCGAGATATTGAAGCGCGGGCAGGTACAGCACGCTCCTCGCCTCATCAGACAATTCGGCTCCGCCGATCTCGAACACCGTATCGGCAAAAGCCGTATCTTCCCCTTTTGCAGCCGTGATCAGGACGATATGCGCCCCGTATTCCTTCATTTCCTCCGCAACCTTCAATTCATAGGAACGGGCGTGCTCGGATACGAGCAGGCAAACCAGGGTGCCGTTATCCACGATGGATTTGGGGCCGTGGCGGAATTCCAGGGTGCCGTAGCTTTCGGTCCAGACGTACGACATCTCCTTGATTTTCAGACTCGCTTCGGACGCGATGCCGCCGTAAGCTCCCATTCCTAAATAAATGTACTTATTAAAAGATTTGCTTTCCGTCAGCATCCGGACGACAGCGTCGGCCTCCCGGACGACCGCAGCGTCGCGTTTCATGACGGCTTCCAGCTCGCCCAAGGCTTTGACGTTTCCGGCCCCTTTTGCAATGGCGGCCTGCATCAGAAAGGTCATGCTGCTGAACGATTTGGTCATGACGGTGCTCTGTTCCCGGCCCAGCGGCGAGACGAGACATTCGGCGAGCCGCGCCATCCGGCTGTCCTCGTAACAGGTAATTCCGGCAATCGTCCAGCCCGGCAGATCGCGGACGGATTCGAGTGCCAGAATGACTTCCGTCGATTCGCCGGAGCGGGAAACGCCGATCAGCAGCCGGCTGCGCCCCTGCGGCGCAGCCTGGTCGCGGAACAAATAGATTTCGGAGGAAGGATAAGCCGCCGTGCTTTTCCCGGCCCAGGACCGGCAAGTGGCCGCCATCGTGAGCGCCTGATAATAGGAGGAACCGGATCCGATAAAAATGATTTCTTCGTAAGCGGGATTAAGAATATATTTCGCTGCCCATTCCTGCTGCTTCTCCAATTGCTCCCACGCTGCCTGCAGCGCTTCGGCTTGCGTCGATATTTCCGGATACGTAAATTTTCCATACTGCGACATAGGATTAAGCCCCTTTCATCATAATAATGAAATACTAAATCATTAATATGATTTTTTCAATCATTTTTTAATAAATATTTGATTAATTTTTGTAAACTGCTTCGTTTTAGCCTTCGGCACGAAGCGAATGGGCGGACATGAAGGCTTCGACTTCCGCCGCGTCCGGCACGCTGCTTGCGCCTCCGATCCGCTGCGTGGCCATCGCGCCGCAAGCGCTCGCAAAAAGAAGCAGCTCTCTTCCCGTTTTGCCCGTCAAACGGCCGTAAATGAGTCCGGCATTAAACGAATCGCCCGCTCCCGTCGTATCGACGGGAACAAGATTATACGCCTGCACCGAGCAGATCCGCTTGCCGCGATCCAGCAGCATCGCTCCCCGCGCTCCCCGTTTCACGGCAGCCATTCCGCCATAGCCGGACAAGGCTTCATCCGCCTGTTCGATGTCGCCGGCACCCCAAATATGCAGCAGCTCATCCTCGCTCGGAATAAACATATCGGTATGCTCCAATAATCGGGATATTTCGTCCCGATCGAACCGTTCGTCCGGGTCCCACCCCGTATCGAAGGAGGTGGTGACGCCGCGCTTTCGCGCCTCGGCGAACAGCGCGTTCCAATGAGGCTTCATGCCCGTTTGCAAATAATACGAACCAAAATGAATGTGATCCGCCCGGTCAAACAAATCTTCGGGCAAATAATCGGGGGCCAGATGAGGAATGGCTCCCATATACGTCAACAGCGCCCGGTCGCTCCCGTCCGACAACGATAACGTTACGCCCGTTTGCAGCGCGGGATCGGCTTTGACGAAATCGGTCCGCACCCCCATAGCCTGCAGCCTCTCGATGCAGAACGCGCCAAAGCTGTCGTCGCCAACAACGCTTACGAACGACACGTCCAGGCCGAGCCCCGCCAGACCGCATGCCGTAATCGCGGAAGACGAGCCAAGGACGGCGCGGAACGAGTCCACCGTTTTTTCGCGGTTCCACTCCGGGGTCACGTCTTTTCCGGTTACGATAAAATCGACATTCAGTTCGCCCAAAACAACAACGCTGCGGCGCATCGGACACCTCCCTGGGGGAGGGAGAGGATCTCCCTCCGAGTTTATTTATGGGAATCGATCATCTGATTAATATTATCCTGAATTTGTTTTAATCCTTCTTCAACCGTCACTTTTCCTTCGCATATCGCCTGAAAATGGTCGGAGACCACCTTCCACCAATAATCGCGATCGATTACCGGTCCGACCCATTGACCGTACTGCAGCACGTCAAGGGATGTCTTCATGAGCGGAACCTGCTGCAGAAAATCGGCGTCGGCCGCCACCTTCTTATTGGCCGGCACGGTAAAGGTCCGCAAATTCCAGGCTTTCGCCTGATCCGGCTGCGCCGCGAAGGTGACAAAATCTTTCGCCGCCTCCTTGTTTTTGCTGGCCGCGGAGACGACCTCTCCCCAGCCGGATTCGGCCGCGAAAACGGGCGGACCGGAGGTGAAGGAAGGAACCGGAATATAATCGAAGCCGTCGGTTCCGAACGTCGTCTTCCCTTCCGCAATCGTCCACGGTCCCGCCGTCGTCATCGCCGATCCGTTTTTGAAGAAGATCATATAGGGCTCTTCGTCCGTATTGCCGAACGTGGATAAATCCGAAACCTTGTATTTCGTAATCAAATCGGTGAGTGCGGTCATCGCCTTGACGGCTTCGGGAGTCTGGAAATTGACGTGGTTGTCCTCCGTCCAGTACTTGCCGCCCTGCTGCAAAATCATGGCCAGAAACGTAAAATTGACACTGTCGTTGGACGTAATGTCCAGCCCTCTCACCTTGATTTTATTGCCGTCGTAAACCGTCAGCTTTTGGGCCGCTTCAATCATATCGTTCCACGTTTTGGGAGGGTACGCAATGCCTTTTTTGTCAAACATGTCCTTCCAGGCCAGCATCCCGTCGTTTTCGATATTGAATTCGTGCGGTATGCCATATACCTGATTGTTGTACGTATAACCCCCGATCGCCGCGGGATACAGGTCGTCCTTCAGCGTGCCGAGGTCCAGAGGCTCAAGCTTGCCGTTCTTGGCGTATTCCCACACCCAGGTGCCGAACATTTGGGCGATATCCGGCGGATTGCCCGAAGCATAGCTGGCCTGCAGCTTTTGAATAAACGCATCGTAAGGGAACGTTTGGTAATTGATGGTGATCTCCGGATGAACCTTCTTATACGCTTCGATCAGCTGTTTGTTTGCATCGACAAATGAGGGGCTGTCCTGAGACCACCAGGTCAGCGTGACTTTTTTGGATGACGAACCGCCGGAACCGCCGGAACCGTTCGATCCCCCCGCCCCGCCGTCGGAGCATGCGGTCAAACCCAAGATGAAGACGAGCAAGAACGGCAGTGCCATTTTCAACTTCATTCCCAAATCCATTACCTCCCGTTTGATAATGTTGAACGCGCGGCGGACGATGTCAGCTCATCGAGAAGTCATCGAAGCTCACCTCCTTACCGAAATCGGGATTAAAATATGTAATTTTTAATATTAATGGATAATTTATACTGTAAAAGCGCAGTCGTTGAATAGACAGGGCGATATGTCCTGTTTCGCGGGAGTTCGGGTCCAGCGGGTGAGGCGGGGATGCCGAAGCATCCGCGGCCGCATGCGCTGAACGTCACAATCGGTAAGCGGGTGTAGATCTCGGAAAGCGCGTTCGTCTTCGGGGAACGGTTAAACTGGGGGGAACAACCTTATTCGGGCAGCTTATTGGAGGCTTTCAGGCGTATAAATCTTGACGTTGGCCTGCTGAAAAGCATCCGTATACGCGTTTGCCGGCAAGCGGTCCAAAATGACGCCATGTACTTGATGGAGAGGCGTTATGGTGAACAGCGAAGCGATCCCCAGCTTGGAATGATCGAAGACGGCGAAGCTTTTTCTCGATCTTGAAATCATCAGCTGCGTGATTCGATTTTCCAGTTCGGAATACATCGTAAAGCCCTGCTCCACGGAAAAACCGTCAATCCCGAAAAACATTTTCGTAATGTTGATGTTCTCCAAAATGATTTCGGCAAGCGGACCGCAAAGCTCGAAGCTTTTGTTTCGCATTACCCCTCCTGTAACCACCACCTGGATATCTTCCGCTTCCGCCAGCTCCGTCGCGATATTGACGGTATTGGTGACGACCGTAATGTTTTTCTTCTGCTTGAGCGACTTTGCGATTAAATACGTAGTCGTTCCGCCCGTAAGCCCGATCACATCGCCTTCCTGCACGAGACTTGCGGCCGTTTGCGCGATTTGCTCTTTTTCTTTCGATAAGACCGAGCGTTTTTCCGAAAAGGGGATTTCCTTTTCTCCGCCATCATATATGGCACCGCCGATTGAACGGATGATTTGTCCCGATTTTTCCAGCGTGTCCAGATCTCTGCGTGCGGTTGCCTCCGATATTTGAAGGCGGTCGGTAATTTCCTGCAGCGAAACCCGTCCATGCTGTTTGATTAAATCAATCAATTGTTTGCGGCGGCTTTCCACCTTTGAATATTCCATTCTATCACTCCTCTGTGCAGTAAAAACACAAGATGGAATGATTATACCACACGGATTGCCTGATAATCAGCATCACATCTTTCGATTCCCCTTATAATCAGCATCATATCTCAGCTTTTTGATTTTTGCAATCACTGTTTTAAAAATTTCTTTAAACAAATGATTGACTCAATCATATCTCGATGATTAAATAAGGATAGATTCGATTTACTGCTTCATATTCTAATTCATGAGGTGATTGTTTTGACGAAAATTTCCATTATCGGCGCAGGAAGCTTTTTCACCCAGCACATTGTTGTGGACATCCTGAACATTTCCGGTCTCGATTCAGGCGAAATCGCGCTTGTGGACGTCGATCCGGAACGTCTCGAGCTTGCCCGGCAATTGGTGGAACAAGTCGTGAAGATGACAGGGAAATCGTTCCGGGTCTCCGCCTCGGTCAACCGGAAAGAAGTGCTTCCCGGAACCCGTTTCGTCGTCAACCAGATTGAAGTCGCCGGCATGCAAACGGTCCGGAACGACTTTGAAATTCCGCTGAAATACGGGGTTAAGCAGTGCATCGGAGATACGTTGGGACCCGGAGGCTTGTTTAAAATTCTTCGCACCGTGCCGGTATGGCTGGAGATCGTGCGGGATATCGAGGAGCTTTGCCCGGATGCGATGATCTTAAACTATACGAACCCCATGTCCGCGGTCACGCTCGCTACCGTCAAATCCAGCCCCATCCCCGTCGTCGGCTTATGCCATTCCATTCAAAACACGTCCAGGCAGCTTTCCGAATATGCGAACGTCCCTTACGAAGAATTGAAATGGAGAGCGGGCGGCATCAACCACATGTCGTGGTTTGTGGAGCTTACTCACCATGGCCGTGATCTGTATCCGGCCTTGATCGCACAAATGAACGATCCCGAGTTCGTCGCCAAAGATCCGGTACGGCTTGATTTCATGAAATACAGCGGCGCTTTCGTTTCGGAATCCAGCGGCCACTTCTCCGAGTACATACCCTATTACCGGAAACGGCAGGAGCTGATCGACAAGCATTGCGGACCGGATTATAAAGGGGAAACCGGATTTTACGCCAACCGCTGGCCCGCAATGAGGGAGCGTTCGGACAAGGCGATCCGCGCGAAGCTGTCCGGCGAAGAACCGATTGCGCTGGAATCGAGCCACGAATATGCGGCCGTCATCATCGAGGCTGTGCTGAGCAACAGTCCGAAGGTCATTTACGGCAATGTGCCGAACGAGGGACTGATTCATAACCTGCCGGCGGGCGGAATCGTCGAAGTGGCCTGCATGGTCGACCGGAACGGCGTTCACCCGACCCGGTTCGGCAGTCTGCCGGAGCATTTGGCGGCTCTATGCCGCAGCAATATGGCGTTTTTCGAGCTTGCCGTCGATGCGGTCATCCAACGAAGCCGGGATATGGCGTTCCATGCGCTGCTCGTTGACCCGCTGACTTCGGCGGTATGTTCTCCCGAGGAGATTAAGCGAATGTTTGACGAACTGTACGAGGCGGACCGGGCTTACATCCCGGAGCTGAGCTAGCGGGCGGGGCGAATCCGGAGGAATAGGACTTCCTTTCCTCCGTTCGATTCTTTTGACATTTGGAGGGAAGTCATTTGAAAAATGAACGGCACTTTCAGCAGCAAGTGAGCGAAATGCGTTTTGTATCCGTTTCCCTGTCCCCGATTATCGCCATTTTCCTGATTTTCGCCATCGTCCCGATTGTTTGGGGGCTTGTGCTCATGTTTTACAACTACAGCCCGCTCGACGCACATTCCCCTTTTATCGGCTTTGGCAACTTTAAGCGCATGCTTCATGACGATCTGTTCCTCAAGTCGTTCGGGAACACGTTCAAATTCGTGCTCATGGCGATTCCCGGCAACCTGGTGCTGACCTTGGCGCTGGCGATCGGCATCAACCGCGTGCGCAGCAGGTTTTGGCGCAACACGTTCCGCACCTTGTTTTTCCTGCCGACGATTGCGCCGTTATCGGGCTCAGCCGTCGTCTGGACGGTTATGCTGCGGCAAAATGACGGGCTGTTCAACCTCATTTTGGACCGCTTGGGAATGCCCGAAGTGAATTGGCTTTCCGACCCGCAAATGGCGATGATCTCGATCGTGATGATGACGCTGTGGGCCGATATCGGCTATAATATCGTCATTTTCATGGCCGGCCTGGACTCCATTCCGCAAATGTTTTACGAGGCGGCCGAGCTGGACGGCGCCGGCCGGTGGCAGCTGTTCCGGCATATTACGATGCCGCTGCTGAGCAGGACAAGCGTATTTGTCGTCATCATGACGTGTATTTCGTATTTTCAAATGTTTCCGCAGTTCCAGATTATGACGAACGGCGGTCCGAGCAACGGAACCCGGGTTTTGGCTCTGGACATCTTCGACAACGCTTTCTCGTACATGAATATGGGCTACGCGTCGTCGATCGCTTTCGTGCTGCTGCTCATCATTTTAGCCATCACCTTGGTCCAAATCCGTCTGGGCCGATCCCAATGGGAATACTAATGAGGTATGCTATGAGAAAAAAACAATGGGATATCCCCTACATCGTCCTGATATGCGTGCTTTCGGCCGCATCTCTGATCATGTTCGTGCCGTATTTGTGGATGCTGCTGCTGTCGTTCAAAAGCAATGTCGAGATCCTTCGCGATTCGACGTCCCTTCTGCCGAAGAAGCCTACCTTGCAGGGCTATCATACGGTCGTAAGCGACGCGCCGTTCATGCGGTGGTTCTTCAACAGCCTGCTTACATCGGCGATTGTAACGGCCGGCACGCTGTTCTCCAGCTCGCTTGCCGGTTATATCTTCGCCAAATTTACGTTTCGCGGCAAAAAAATCTTATTTGTCGTCATTCTCGCGACATTAATGGTACCGTTTCAAGTCGTCATGATTCCAACTTACCTGATCATTTCCAAGCTGCACCTCATCAACAATTTATCGGCGATCGTCGTTCCATATCTGGTCAGCTCCTTCGGCATTTACCTTTGCAAACAATTCGTCGAAGGTATACCGCGCGATTTGATCGAAGCGTGCCGGATCGACGGAGCCCGGGAATTCCGCATCTATTTATCCGTCATTATCCCGCAGATTACACCTGCGATGTCCGCTCTCGGCATCTTTACCTTCATGTCCGCCTGGAACAATTACTTATGGCCGCTCATCGTACTGAACGAAGAGCAGAAAATGACGGTGCCGCTTGCGCTGGTCTTTTTCAACAGTCATCATTCCGTGAACTACAACGTGGTGATGTCCGCAGCCGTGCTGATCATGATTCCGGTGCTGATCATTTTCCTGATCTTCCAGCGCCAGTTCATTAAAGGTCTTACGATGACCGGCATCAAATAAGCCGCCTGTCCGCTTCGCCACGCTGACACCGGAAGGGAAACATACGCCAATCCAAAAGAAACCGCCGCATGGAAAATGGACTCCCCATTAACCATGCAGCGGTTTCTTAGCGCTTGCATTTGAACCGTCTTAAGGCGGGGTTAGCTCTCTATGCCGGCCATCCGCCGAAAAAAAGCGGCAAAAGATCATCAAAAAGAAGGCTGAACGGATCCGGTTCCCCATCCCGCTCAGCCGATTTTCATGCTTATATCTTATTTGTTATGCTTGAATACTTTCGTTCCGGTCCCGTTATCCGTTACGCGTTCCGCTTCAATCCGGCGATATAGTCGTCGAATTCGACGGTTTTACCGGTCATCCGTGACTGCTCGGCGGCGAATACGATCAGGTGGCTTCGCGCGGACTCCATTCCGGAGGTGACGCTGTGAAGCCGGTTCTCTTTCACCTGCTTGACGAAGTCCATCATAATGAGGGTATCGGCGCCGCCGTGTCCCCCTTCGACGGATTCGGGGCGGATGACTTCCCGCTTCCCGGAGAAATGGTTAATGATAATCTCGTTCTTCAGCGAATGCCCGCAAATTTCCCCGGTGGAGCCCATGATTTTAAACGTACGGCTGATTTCGCTCGTAAAAGCCGACATGGTAAAGGAGACGGTAACGTCGTGATCGAAAACGAGATTGACGACCTGATGATCGACGACATCGTTATCGCAATGAAACACGCAGCGTCCGTACGGCCCTTCCTGCAAAGCCTTCAGACGCGCATCGAGGCTGGGATCCAGCGAGACGACGCGCTGCGGCCACTCATCCTCTTCGTTCAAATACAACTTTACCGCGGAATAAGGGCAGACGTGCTCAACGGCGCATCCGCTCGTGCAGCGGTCCGTCGAGCCTTCCGGCGCGTTCTGCGCTGTAAAATAGGACAAGCTGCCGAAAGACGAGACCTGAACCACATTTCCGCCAAGCAGCCACTGCAGAATATCCATGTCATGGCACGATTTTTGCAGCAGCATCGAGCTGGTTTCCTGCGAATTCCGCCAGTTCCCCCGGACAAAGCTGTGCGCATGATGCCAAAAGCCTACGTTTTCCGTCCATTGCACCGTCATCACCTTACCGATCACGCGCTGATCGAGCAGCTGCTTGACGGTGCCGTAAAACGTGGAATACCGGTTTCCGTGACAAACCTTCAGAATCCGGTTTCTTCGCTCCGCTTCCTCGGCCATGCGCAGCGCTTCGAGCGGATCGGGCGACATCGGTTTTTCCACCATAATATGATAGCCTTTTTCCAAGGCGAGCATGGTCGGCCGGTAATGATCGCGATCCTGGGTGCAGATCAGCAGCGCGTCGCACAGCTTGGGACGCTCCAGCAGCTGTTCCCATGAAGAAAACTGCATGTCCGGCGCAATGCCGTGCTTTTTCGCAAACAGGTTCCTGCGTTCTTCATTCGGTTCGCAAACGGCGATAAACCGGATTTCATGCGGCCTTTTTTCGGCATACGTCCCATAGGCAAACATCCCGCGTCCGCCCGCTCCTATCAGTGCGGCTTCAATCATTTAAAATTCCTCCTTCGTTCATGTCCGATTTCCGTTCCGCATGCTGCTGCCGCTCGTAAGCGCGTATCGCGCTTCCGATGACGCCGGCCTCTTCCATATGCTGCGCCGGCTCGATGCGGACCCGTTCCCTGAATTTGTTGTGCAGTCTGCCAAACAGCGTCTCGCGCAAAGGACGGAACAGGCTCTCGCCCGCCATCGCCCCTCCGCCGCCGATGATAATCACATCCGGACTCAGTAGCGGGACGGCTGCGGCCAGCGCTTTGCCCAATGTGGCGCCGGTGAAGTCCATAATTTCTTTCGCTAGCGGATCTCCCTCGGCGCACGCTTCGGATACGTCTCGCGCCGTGATCTGCTCCACATCGCTTTGCCGGCCGGCAAGCATCCGGCCGCTGCTTACCGCCCGTTTCGCCTGGGCCGCGATGCCGTTTGCCGACACCAGCGTTTCCAGACAGCCGCGAAGCCCGCATTTGCACGGCAGATCGTTGCCGTCCAGCGGGATATGCCCGAATTCCCCGGCGTAAAACTGCGCGCCGTAATAAATGTTTCCTTCATTAATCATCGCCGAGGCAATGCCCGTGCCGATCGTGACGCCAAATACGTGCTTGTCGTTCCGGCCCGCCCCTGCTACCGCTTCCCCGTACACATACATTTTCACATCGTTATCGATATGGACGGGCAGCCCGAGCTTGGCGGCAAGGGCTGCCGCGACGGGGATATTGGACCAGCCCAAATTGCTCGCCTGCACGGAAACCCCGGTTTCCGGGTTGACGATTCCCGGGATTCCGGCTCCGACGGTGATGATGTCCGTCAAAGATACGCCGTGCCCGGCAGCCGTTTCTTGCACCATGGACGCCATTCGTTCGAGCACGGCTTCGGCGCCCTGCTCGGCCCGGGTTAACCGCTTCAGCATGGCGACCGGATTGCCGTTCAGGTCGAGAAGACCGCATACGATATGAGTGCCGCCCAGATCCAGTCCAACGAGATAGCGCATCCTTCAGCCCTCGCTTGATCGATTGAATTTTTCCTCGCTGCCGTAAACCCGATGTCCGCGCACGAACGTGCTTTCCACCAGAAAATCGTCCGATAAAATGAGAAAATCGGCGTCTTTTCCCGGCTCGATCGATCCTTTCCGGTGATCCTCCTTCGCCTGGCGGGCCGGATTGATCGTCAAGGCGGGCAATACCTCATGCAAAGGCAGCCCGGTGAACCGCATCAAATTGATCAGCGCCGTATTCATGTCCAGGGTGCTTCCGGCCAGACTGCCCGGTTCCCCGTTCTCCCGCTGCAAATAAATCGTATTTCCCTTCTTGACGATGGTCCGTCTGCCCGACCCAAATTCGCCGTCCGGGCAGCCTGCGGGCAGGACGCAGTCGGTAACGGCAATGATTTGTTCCCTCGGTTTGACGCGAAACATGAATTTGACGACCTCCGGATGGACGTGAAGCCCGTCGCAGATCAGTTCCGCCGCGAGCTCGTCTCTCATCATCGCCGCCCCCGCTACGCCGGGCTCGCGGTGGTGCAGCGGGCTCATGCCGTTAAACGTATGCGTGATATGGCTCGCGCCTGCCGCAATCGCTGCGGCGACCGTCTCGTAATCCGCGTCGGAATGACCGATCGATACGACCGTCCCGAGTCCGGTCACATGGCGGATGAACGTCTGCATGCCTTCCTGTTCCGGTGCGACGGTAATGAGACGGAGCGACTGCTCTGAAAGCTGGAAATACCGCTCGAATTCCTCGATCGTGCCTTGACGGATCAGCTCGGGATTTTGCGCGCCGCACCGCTTCGGGTTCAAAAAGGGACCTTCCAAATGAATGCCCAGCACCTCGGCGCCCGGGGTCCCGCGTTTCATCGCCTGCACGATTCCTTGAATGCCCCGCTCGATCGCTTCCTGCGATTCCGTCCGGGTCGTCGCCAATAAAGAGGTGGTTCCTCTCGAGGCGTGATAGCGGCAGATTTCATCCACGCCGGACGGATCGCCCGACATCAGGTCGAACCCGCCCCCTCCGTGGATATGCACGTCGACAAAACCGGGTACGAGATATTTGCCTTCCAAATCCGTCACCGGAACGCCGAGGCACTCGGTTTTCCATGCATCATCCGTATAAATCGCTTCAAACTTTCCGCCGCTGACGAGAACGCCTCCCTGCCCGGCGACCTTTCCCGGCAGCGCCAGCCGCGCATTGACAAACAAGCGGGAATCCGAATTCATTGCTCGCTTCATCCTCCTCGGGGCTCCTTATTTTTCCTGTCCTCCTTATCCTTTCGTGCCGGAGAGCGCAATCCCTTCAATGAAATTTCTTTGCAGAAAAATGAAAAGAATTAGCATCGGCGCTGTGGCCAATACCGAGCCGGCCATAAGCATCGGATAGTCGGTTTCGTACTGTCCCTGCAAGGAGGCGAGGCCCGCCGACAAGGTCATTTTATCGGGCGAATTGTTGACGATGATGGGCCACAAAAAATCGTTCCAGGACCAGAGCGCGGTCAGGATTGCGAGCGAGACCAAGCCGGGCTTGGCCAGCGGAAGCAGGATCCTGTAATAAATGACGAAATGATTGCAGCCGTCGATTTTGGCGGATTCCTCGACGTCCTTGGGCAGGGACATAAAAAACTGCCGCAGCAAAAACGTTCCGAAGGCGCTCGTCAAGCCGGGCACGATCAGCGCCGTCAAAGTGTTCAGCCAGTTCATCTTCACCATGATGAGGTAAAGCGGAATTTGATACGTCTGCTGAGGCACCATCAGCACGGACAGCAGCACGATGAAGAGGACGTTTTTGCCCGGAAATTCAATCCGCGCGAACGCATACGCCGCCAGCGAACAAAAGAGCAGCTGGCCGGCCGTTTTGGCGATGGTGGTCACGATCGTATTCCAGTAAAACGACATAAACGGCAGCGTGCCGAAAATGTTCACGTAGTTTTCCCAATGGTAGCTGCGAGGGAAAATAGCCGGCGGAACCTGCGTCGCTTCGCCGATCGATTTGAGAGAGGTCAGAATCATCCAGGCAAACGGCACGACCATGATGAACGCGCCGATGGCGAGCAGCAGATGAATGAACCATTTGACTTGGAATTTGGATCTGTTCATCGTCATGATCAGGCTCCTTATTCGTAATGAACCCATTTTTTCTGCACCCGGAACTGGATGACCGTCACCACCAAAATGATGGCGAACAGCAGCATGGCGATCGACGTTGCATACCCTTTATCGTTCATCAGGAAAGCGTATTTGAAGAAGTCGTACACGATCGTTTGCGTTCTGCCGATCACGGGGCTGTTGGCCCCGATCATCATAAACACCAGCTCGAAGGTTTGAAGGGTCGAGATAATCGATATGACCGATAAAAAGAAAAAGGTCGGGCTGAGCATAGGCAGCGTGATGCTGAAAAATTTTCTCATGCCGCCGGCTCCGTCCATCGAAGCCGCTTCGTACAAATGGGACGGAATTCCCTGCAGCCCCGACAGGATAATGATCATGTTGTACCCGATCGCGGACCAGACGGCGACCGCCGCGGTGGAATAAAGCGCGAGGCCGGGATTCGTCAGCCATTGTACCTTGGCAGACGAGAATAAGCCGAGCAGCTCGTTGAGCAGGCCGAAATCGCCGTTGTACAGCCACTTCCAGACCATGGCGATCGCCGCGGGCATCGTGATGACCGGCAGGAAATACAGCGTCCGGTAAACGGGAATGCCCCGGATTTTCTGGTTGAGCAGCACCGCCGCGATCGTGGACAAGGCGAGCCCGACAGGCACCGTGATCAACGTAAAAACGACGGTATTGCCCAATGAGGACCAAACTTCCGCGTCATGCGCCATTCGCCGGTAGTTGTCCAGCCCGCTCCACTTGTAATTCCCGAACGAATTCCATGTCGTAAAGCTGAGGTAGACGGATTGCAGCACCGGCCATATATGAAACAGCAGGGTCCCGAGCATCGTAGGAGCGATCATCAAATACGCCCACGTATAATCGCCTCGCCGCATCGGACTTGTCTTCCTTCGCTTTGCCGCAGACAAGTCCAACGCGGATGGTCGTTCCATTTCCAATCCGTTCACACCATCATCCCCTTCCATGGTCTGCTATCCTTTCTCGGCTGCAAGCATGGCGTTGTCCTTTTCCGTCATCGCTTTTAACGCATCCGGCAGGGGAATTTGCCCGGAGAACGCTTTCGTCAGCTGCTCGGTATCCGTTTGCTGGATCGAGCGAAAATCCATCGAAATCGGGTAGTTGACGGCGTAAGATAACGCATCGATAAACACCTGCAGCTTATAATTCGGCATCGATTTCACCCACAGGTCCTGCGTGCCGTTGAAGGCCGGAATAACGGTTCCGGTTGAGCCCATAATTTCCGCCGCTTCCTTGGAACCGAGAAATTTCAGGAACTCCCAGGCTTCGGCCGTATGTTTGCCGTTTTTGGCGGCAACGTTGCCCAGCCCGTTAATAATCGTCGCCTTTTTGACCATTTGCGGAAGCGGAGCCACGTCCACCTTGTCTTTGATCAAATCCGTGTTGTTAAAGGCGACCGCCTCCCACGAGCCTGTCGTATACATGGCCAGCTTGCCCGATTCGAATAAGGACTCCGGAGTCGTATCCGTCATTTGGGCGATCGTCGGCGATACTTTATATTTATGAATGAGATCGTACCAGAACTGCAGCGCCTGGGCGGCTTCCGGCTTATCGTAGCCCATCGACTTCCTGTCGTCCGAGATGACGTAGCCGCCGTTTTGCAGGATCAGGTTATAATACGACGTTTGACCGCTGTCGACCGCAGCGCCGATCCCATACACGCCTTTGGCGGGATCCGTCAGCTTCTTGGCGGCATCGAGCAGCTTGTTCCAGTCCCACGTTCCGTCCGGATAGGGCACCTTCGCTTCATCGAAGAGCTGTTTGTTATACCATAGACCGATGGTGTCGAAATCTTTGGGGAAACCGTAGACCTTGTCTTGATATGTAAAGAAGTCAACCAACGGTTTGGGGTAGTTGTTCATATCGATGTTATTGCTTGCGATGTAGTCCGATAACGGAAGCAGCTGGTCGTTCGAAGCGAATTTCGGAAAGTTCGCCGGATTCATCCAGAATACGTCGGGCATGCTGTTGCCTGCCGCGGAGGTTTCTAATTTTTGAAAGTATTGATCGAAAGGGGTAATTTCCACATTGACGGTAATATTGGGGTGCGTTTCATTAAATTTCGCTGCAATTTGCTTCATGGCCGGGGCTTGGTTCTCGTCCCAGATACCGTACCGCAGCGTGACCGGTTTATTGGAACCGGCATTCGAGCTGCCGCCGTTTCCGCTGGTTCCGCTGGTTGCTCCGTTTCCGCCGCCGGATTGCGAGCATGCAGTAAGGATGATAATCAGACACAAAAGCAGGAGAGACATTCCTTTTTTCATGGCATTTTTTCCTCCCTATCCCATTTTCGGTTGTTTCCTTAAACTGCGGTTTACTGCCAAATTTCCCCCTCCCCGATTCTTTTTTAGACTATGAAGTGCTGATCGTGTTGTTAATTAGATTTAATCACGTCAAAATGATTGTGTCAATCATTCGTGTGAATATTTCTTACATTTTGAATCTTTTTTATGATCTTTTTATATAGATAATGATGGTTTATTTCATTTTTTCATCAGGATAGCTTCCTGATTTCCTCGTATTTGGCTTGTTTTTCTTATAGATGCTTTGTTTTTGATTGCAACATTCATTTAATTGATCTGTTGTTCCGTTTTTTGAATGGGGTCTGTTCGGATCGACGATCCGGGAATCGTAACGCGCGGCGAAAGCCCCGGATGCAAGTTCCGGGGCTTTCGGGAGGGGCTTTCATTCACCGTCGCTGTCGCGTAGTCTGGCGAGCTTTTCCAGAAAGTCCGCGACGGTCTCAAGGGATTGCAAATCGTAGCTTCTGAACAGCTCCAGACCTTTTTGGTCGTGCTCCAGATGAAACTGCCGATGCAGCTCGGCAAGCTCTGCGCCCAGCGGCGTGACGGCGAAATAAATTTCTTTGAGGTTGGACGGAAGCTGACTTTTTTGAATCAGCTCTTGCTCGAGCTGCCTTCGGGTGATTTTGGAGATGGCGCCCTTCGTCACTTCCAGCTCGCGCGCAATGTCCGCCCCTTTTATGCCCTTATGCCTGCTGATGATATCCAAAGTATGCAGGCTTAATACGGATTGGCGGGGAATCAGTTTTTTCAGGCGCGGATTGGATGTGCGCTCCATTAACCACGTTTTATCGGAATCGTCGTCGGTTTGGCTCGCGAGGAGAAGAAGCATCGATTTTTGAATGCGGTCTGTAAGCTTCAGGAAATCTTCGTTTGTTTCGGACACGACGCAGCCTCCCTTCATAAACTGGATTATAGCATAGTTTACACGGAAACCATTTGACAGCGCAACAATAAGGTGTTACATTGTTTCCATGGAAACTATATAGCAAAGGAGTCCTTCAAATGATGAATGATGTACTGAAGACGATTTACAATCATCGCTCGATCCGAAAGTTCAAACCGGTTTCGCTTACGCAGGACCAATTATACGATTGTTCGCGCCGCTCAAATGGCCCCTACCTCCGCTCATACGCAGCCGTTTGCCATGATCGGCATCACGGACCCCGATCTGAGAAAAAAACTGGCAGCCCGGGCGAACGGCGCCGCCGTCGGCGGAAACGGGTATTTATTTATTTTTTGCGCCGATCTTTATCGGATCATGGCTGCGGCAAGCCCGGAAGACAAAGCGAAGATGAGAGCCAATTTAAGCTCGTCGTTCTTTTTTCAAACCGCCGTGCTCAGCGCTGCGCTCGCTTTGCAAAATGCCAATTTGGCGGCGGAGTCGATGGGGCTCGGAACCGTCATCATCGGAGCCGTCAACAGCGCTTTGCCGGAGCTTGACGAATGGCTGAATTTGTCGGAGTTCGTCATTCCGATGGCGGGATTTGCGGTCGGCGTTCCCGATGAGCAGCCCGAGCAAAAGCCGCGTCTGCCGCAGTCCGTCGTCTTTTTCGAAAACCGCTATGATCCCGATATGAAGGAAAGCATTGCGCAGTATGACCGCGATATGGAGCTCTATTACGAGCAGCGGACGGACAACAAACAGAAAGCCAATTGGTCGCAAAAGTTTATCGGCATGCTGACGGCCGACCTGCCTCTCGGCTTTTACACGGAATATATCCGCCGCAAAGGCTTTGCGCTTAAGTAAACGATCGGAAGCGTGGTCTGGAAATTCATCATCACCAGGCGTTCAGCGGATCATATTTATTGCGACTCCTGCTGCGGTTCCGTATTTCAAACGGATTGAGGAATTATGGCGGCAGGGCTTGATGCACACAAGCAGCGCAATCCAAACAGGCCGTCAGGAACGCGTTCAATTCCTGGCGGCCTTATGCTTTGCATATCGTGTCCGTTTCGGTGAACCGGATATTGCTTCGATTGTACGCCGTTGTTCCCTAACTTAAGGGTGCTTTGTGGAAATAAACCGCCATCCGTACCGCGTTGAGCTGAAGTGCGGTCAGGCTGCCTACCGGCACGTAAACGTTACGGTTTGTACCTCCTGCTTCGCCTCGGCGTAAGCCCGCTGGATGCCAAGCCTTTGAACGGCGTCCTTGGATACGCGTTTCAGCGGCAGCGATGCCGTGAAATCGCTTTCGATCAGCCACGGAGTGATGCGGATTGTCTCGTTATCGATCCAAGAAGCCTCCCTCATTTTCCCATCCGCAAGCTTCCCGACGCCGTTTCTGAACCAGGGATGCTCGCTGCGCTTTTCCGCCCCCGGCTCATTCATCCCCACATAAAGCGACAAGTTGTCGCACAGCTGGAGCAGTTTGAGATGTTGGGAGACTCTCTTCTCATCCGGATCGCCGATCGCCGACCGGATCCGGTCCTGGCGTTCGCGTTCCAAGGAAGTAAATTCGACGCAATCGGGATCGTCCGAGCTGCGAATATCTATGAAGGATGTATAATGCAGACTGCAAAGCAGCGCAGCATAAGCGTCCGCCTCTTCCACCTCATCGACACCGAGCCGGTACAGAACCAGCTTGGGCGGCAGCGGGTAGTCGAAAAAAGAGAACGGGCGGTGTTCCCGGTCGTTCCAAACCGGCGTTCGGTCGAGCCGGATCCAGGCCCGGTCATGCTGACGCACGGCGTACCTCACCTGAGCGGCATCCCCGCCGAAGAGCCCGTCAACCAGCCGATCGGCAATTTCGCCCGACAACACCGCGTGGTCATGCTGGCCGATCATCGTAAACTGCTGCATGTCTTCACGGATAATCATTTTCCAACCTCCCCGATATAGAATCTGCCGACAACATCCATTACGCCCATTAGCCAAGCCGATAATCCTGCGGGATTTCCGAGCGATATCAACGTGTGGCCCTTATTTGACCTCCTTGTAAAACAAGCCCCCTTTTATTATATTCCTTCGAACAATGACAGGCGGACAAAATTGTAAAATATTTTAATCGGATCGTACACATACCAAAAATAAAGCAGCCGCGAAAAAAAACTCTCGCAGCTGCTTTTCCGCGGCGTTGACAACGACCTTATAACAATGCACCGCCCTTTTCCCGGATTAGCCCTCGCTTTCCTCCCAGCAAACGCAGCAGCAAAGCCGCGCAGGCGCCGCCGACAATAGCCGCGCCGTGAATGTCCCTGAGAGAGAGCAGGATAAGGGCGCCCGCAAGCGTGGCAGCTCCGGCGATTTGCTCGAGTCCTCTCCTGGCGTCCTTCATTCGCTTCGCGGCGGGTACGACGAGGCCGGCAGCCACAATCAGCACGATGCCGATATAAAGATTTCCTAGATCGCTGATCAGAAGTCCGACGACGAAAAATATCGAGACGAGACAGGGTACCGGATTTACACGTCCCGTCCTGCTTAACGCCGCCACGCAAATTCCGCCGCTCACACCGCAGAACCCTACCGATGCGCCGGCTCCGAACGGATCCCAGCCTGCGTATCCGGCCAGCTGGCCGATTAATCCTCCCGCCAGATAGAGCAGAAGAAAACGTCCGTGACCGAAGAGGCGTTCGGCGGCGTACCCGATCAAAAGGAGACACACCATATTGAGCGCATACTGCGTCCATCCGTCCGCATGAACGAGCAGCGACGTCACCACCCGCCACCACTCCCCCCTCTCCAGCGCCGCAGGGTTGCGGCGCAGTTGTTCCAGCACCTCAGGGTAAACGAATTGAAGAAGCGTGAATACGGTAGTCAACAGAAAAACCGTTATCAATACAATCGGGTACCGGTGCGTTTTCGTCTGATTCATCATCGCTTACCTCCGCCCGGTCAAGGGCTCGTAAAATGGGGGTTACGCACAATCGCCAAACAGACGGACCCGGCATCCCGCATATGCTGCGAAATGGCGGAATCGATCGTTTCGCGGGATTTTCCTTCCGCTTCCAGTGTACTTTTCATCTCGTTCAGATAACGGATCGCCTGCTCCAGCGCGGACCACATCTGCAGGGCAAGCAGCATCGGCGACATTGTCCGGATCTCGCCCGTTTCCATTCCCCTGCCGAGCAAGCCGACAATCTGCTCCATGTACAGCTGCGGCCACCGCAGCGCTTCGAGCTCGCCCTCGTCGAAGACGGCGTGTATATCGTAGCCCATGCGCATAAAGAAAAGGACGTTGTTCCGGTCCTCGAACGTGTTGGCGAGCATGGTTTCCACGTAGGTTTCGAGCACCTCGAGAACGGTACCTTCCCTGTTAAAAAGCTGCCGGATATAATCGTCGGCTTTCCCGATCATCTCTTGAAACAAAACGCGAAACAGCGTCTTCTTGTCCTTGAAATAATAATAGGCCAGCTCCCTGACGAGACCGGCCCGCTTGGCGATTTCACCGATATCGGATGCGGCGTAGCCATTTTCCACATAAACCTCGAGCGCCGACCGCAGCAGCTGTTCCTTGCGAAGCCGGCGAATCTCCTCGTTCTGCTTTTTTGTGCGCGGCATGTCGTCCCCCTTTTGATTTACACTGATGTAAATCAAAATACACGTTTCATGCTCAGCTGTCAATATGCGGTAATTATTATGTTAGTGAAAGCGTCAACAGTATCGTGAAAAAACAGCCATATCGTCTGACAGCTTGAACCCTTAACCGATTGCCGGCATCAACAAAAAACTCCTCCAGCAGCCGCTGGAGGAGCAAAGAGTTTACAGCTTCGATTCAAATGGCTTGTAATAATGAATGGGGCGAATTTCGACTCGCCAGCCGAATTGCTCGCCCGAAGCGATTTGTGTCGTTGGATGCAGCGAGGCGATCTCGACCGCTTCCTCCATGTCGCGCGCTTCGATGAGGAACACGCTGCCGATCATCTCTTTGCTCTCGACAAAAGGTCCGTCCGTAACGATCACCTTCTCGTTCTGCCGCCGCAAGCATTTGGTATCCGGCGATAAACCGGCATCGATCACGACGCGGCCGCTGTTATAGAACCGCTCGAGATGAGGCTGGCAAGCTTGCATGACGGCGTCGATTTCCTCCTTGGGGCGGGCATCCATTTTCGCGGGATCGAGATATCCCAAACATACGAATTTCATTTGTCCTGTCTCCTTTTTACGAGTTTCTATTAAGATCGACGAATAACATGCGGTTAAATCGACACCGGAAGAAAAAAAGAATGCTTAAGTTATCGGAATGGGATCGATCGAAAGTATTGCCAACATTGCATTTCTTATTGTACGATTACATGTAAGTTAATCTCACATGTATTTGCCTGAACTTAACATGAATAAACTCAAGCATGCTCGATACGAGGAGGACAACCCATGGTCAAATGCTATTATTTGTTTAAAAATCAGCCGGAAAAGGAGTATTACGAAGACCACTCACTGCTCGTGATGACCGGGTTTAAAAAATCGGAGCTGGTCGTCAGAGATGACGGCAGAGTTATCACGCCCGCCGAGTATCTTGCGTACAGCATGTCCACGTATTTGCCGGAGTCGGACAGTCATACGCTCAAGTACATTATTCACGATAAAGGGCTGGCGCGAAAGTTTTTGACCGAAAAAAAATGCAAGCTGCTGTGCGATGACCGGTCGGTTCATAACGGCAACGCGATCGACTACCTGTTAAAAGATTTCTAGACACGCGCCCGAAAGTGCCGGCATCCGTCCGCACACTCGAAAATCGGCGGAATCCCGCGACAACCGCGGCTTTTTTTGATAGGGTATACGTAGAGATCCCATAAAGGAGGAACAACAGGATGAAGCCTTTCGCGAAAGCCCGGCAGAGCATCCGGATGAACGGCATTCGGGAAATCATGAATTACGCCGAAGGGTTGTCCGATGTCATTTCGCTTCAAATCGGGGAACCTTCCGCGGCGACGCCGCTTCACATTCAGGAAGCCGCGGTCCGGGCCATGAGTGAGGGGTATACGCACTATACGGCAAACGCCGGCCTTCCTTCCCTTCGCGAAGCGATTTCCCGAAGGATGCGGCGGGACTATCGGCTCGATATCCCCATAAACCGCATTGTCGTTACGGCCGGGGCGGTTTCCGCGCTCCATCTCAGTCTGTTGGCCCTGGTGGAAGCGGGAGAAGAGGTGCTGATCCCGAACCCGGTATATCCCAATTACGAGGCGTTGGTGCGGATGCAGGGCGCGGTACCCGTTTATTATTCGACGAAAGAAGAGAACGGTTATCTCCCGGTCATCGAAGAGATCGAATCGCTCATTACCCCGCTTACGAAAGCCGTCATCGTCAACTCGCCGAACAATCCGACCGGCACCGTGTACCCGAAAGAGGTATGGGAGCAGCTGCTGTCGCTTGCCCGGACCTATGATCTTTACATCCTGTCCGATGAAATCTACGACGGACTTGTTTTTGAAGGCGAACATATTTGTCCGCTGGCATTGGATCCGCAGCTGCACGACCGGGTAATCAGCATTTTCGGCTTTTCCAAAGTGTATGCGATGACGGGTTGGCGGCTGGCTTATGCAATCGTGCCGGAATCCCTCTTTCCGCTGATATGCAAGCTGCAGGAGCCCGTCACGACCTGCGCTTCCTCCATATCTCAAAAAGCGGGAGAAGCGGCTTTGGACGGGCCTCAGGATTTCGTGGATGAAATGCGGGAATTGTACCGGCGCAAACGCGATTTGTCCTGCCGGCTGCTGAAGGAGACGAATATCCCCTTCACCGTTCCCAAGGGAACTTTTTATATTCCCATTAATGTGCAGGCCTCAGGTATGACGGCACAAGAGTTCGCCGTGGAATTGTTAAAATCGAACCGGGTTATGGTTGCGCCATGCGGATCGTTCGGTCCGGGAGGGGAATATTTGGTGCGCGTTTGTTTTGCCGGAGACGAGAAGCAGCTGCAGGAAGGGCTCGTCAGACTCGGGGAATTTTACGCAAGCAAAACCGTTCACGTTTGACCGCACGCCTTCTCCCCTTCGCGCGTCTGACCGGACGTATTATCCCCTTCGCGCTCTTGAAGGCGCGAAGGGGAACCGTTAACCGACGCCGATATTTTCGGTGACATGCCGGGCCGAAGAGGCCCTGCAAGACGCATCCTAAAAATCGGATGAAGCCCGTTCAGGACGAAAGCATTGCGTAAGCCTTATCGATTTTGGCGACCAGCGAATAGTTTGTATCGACCATGTTGCCGACATATAGCTTGCCGATTTGGGTCAAGGCTTGATAAGCCTCCCATTTGTCCCATCCGAGCTCCATCATCCACTCGATCAACTCCGCATACGCGATGCGCGCGGCATCCTCCATCGGCCGCGCGCTGCCGACGACCATCAGCTCCGTGGGGCTCTCGATTCTCGGCCACGCGATGGATGCTCCTTTGATCAAATCGAACTTCAAGGTGACCTTGGCCGCGATTTCCAATGCCACGCCGCACAGCTCGCCGTCTCCCTGTCCCGCGTGACAGTCTCCCGTGAAGAAATACCCGCCTTCCACACATACGGGCAAATAGACCGTGTTCCCTGGTTTCGTGTCGGGCACGTCCATATTGCCGCCGTGATTGCCCGGCGCCAGCGCGGAAATCGCTTCGATTTCCGGGGCCGTCCCGATCGTGCCCAGAAACGGCCGCCACGGAAATTTGAGCCGCTCATTATGAATCGCGAATTTGTCCTCAAGGCGATACATGAACACTTTTTCCGGCAGAGGCTCGTTCAGCGTCCGGGTCAAGCCGGTCGAGGTGAGGCCGCCGAAATTCGGCAGGTGTGCGCTGACGGCCCAATCCCGGGTCGGCTCAATGTCGAGGATATGGACGGCAAGCGTGTCACCGGGCTCCGCGCCTTCAATAAAGATAGGTCCGGTTTGAGGGTTCAGGTGGTTTCCGAGTATTTTCGACGGTATGTCCGTTTCAGACGTGATGAGGTCTCCGAACGCATCGATCGTATATACCGCCACCGTTTCTCCCGGACGTACCGACGCAATCGGTTCCGGGTAAGGACTAAATACGAAGCTGTGTGTTCCGGGCTGGCGAATTTCTCTTATCATCGCTACACGCTCCTTCTTATCGAGAGTTGATCTGCAGCCGCGCGCCTTTCATTCCATTTCCAGCAGGTCCTTCAGCCCTTTCTCGACGAACGCCATGTCTTCCGGGCTCAGACTTCCGCCGGCGGCATGACCGTAAACGCTTGGGATGACGCGGACTTCCGCACCGGGAATAAATTGCGCCTCGTATTCGACGTCGACCGGCGGGAAGTACAAATCCGTTTGTCCCGGCATGATCATCGCTTTCGCCTTAATGCTTCCCAGCGCTTTCTCGCGGCTTCCGCCGCAGCCCGGCGTCATGCCGATATCGGCATGCTGCCAGGTCCAGGCCATGGCGAGCAGGTTGTTGGCGTCTTTTTTCAGGAAATTGCCTTCCCAGTTGGTCACTATGTAGTCCTCCAGCGAGGAAAATCCGTGCTCAAGGTAAAGCCTGCGGTAATAGAACGCTTGCGACAGTCCCCAGCCCGCATACACCCTGCCCATCGCCCGAATGCCGATAACGGGCTGCTTGTCGTAAAATCCGTTGTTCCATGCGGCATCCGCACGCAAAGCGCTTGTAAAGCCATCGATAAATACGAAATTATGCGGCGTGGTCGAAGCGGTCCCGCAGATCGGCGCGATACGCTGAACCATGTCCGGAAATGCGGCTCCCCATTGAAACGTTTGTTGGGCTCCCATGGAAAAGCCGACGACGAGCGCCAGACGCTCGATACCGAATTTTTCGGTGACGAGCCTGTGCTGGCACAATACGTTGTCCAGAACGGTTACGTTCGGGAACCGCGCTTGATTGAAGGGCATCGGCGTATTGCTCGGCGAAGACGACAGCCCGTTCGCCAGCATATTGACCTGGATGATGAAATATTTGCCCGGATCCAGCGCCTTCTCTTCCCCGATCCGGAACTCCTCGTTCTTATGCGTCGCGGAGTAGCTCGTCGGGTAAAGAATCGCATTGTCTTTCCGCTCGTTCAGCGTCCCGTGGGTCTTGTAGGCCAGCTTCGCGCCGCGCAGTGTCGCGCCGCTTTGAAGCCGGACGTCGCCCAATTCGAACGTTTCGTAATCCGTAATCTGCCCGTATTCCGTCATGTTGACTCCAGTTCTCCTTTTCCCCCAAGTTTTAATGTAAAGTAATATAACATAAGCAGGGGGGTTCAATATAGGTTTACTAGCGATAGAGTAAACTATATTCACTTTAGATGTCAATTGAAATCTAAAATCGACCCGCGAATGGCCTGAATCCAAAGCCGCCTTTCGCGAGTCGATCCTTTATTTTCCGTGATTTCAATGGTCGTTACCGATGCTGTAATAATCATACCCCAGCTCGCGCATTTGCGCCGCATCCATCATATTTCGACCGTCGTAAAAATGCGGTTGTCCGAGCAGCGGCTTCGCTTTCTCCCAATCGACCCGGCCGAATTCAGACCATTCCGTGCACAGGATGACCGCATCCGCGCCCATCAAAGCGTCCTCAATCGCGGCACAGACCGTCACCGCTTGATAGGGGGAACGATTCGGCAGAACCGCAACCGGATCGTACAAACGTACGTCCGCTTGTTCCAGCAGCAATTGCTCCATAATCCGCAGAGCCGGCGCTTCGCGAATATCGTCCGTTTCCGGTTTAAAAGCAAGCCCGAGAACCGCAATGCGCTTGCCCGCGAAGCCTCCCAGCCGCGACCGCGCCTTGCCGAGCAGATAGGCGAACTGATGACGATTGACTTCCATCACTTGTTCCAGGATTCGAAGCCCGGAATTATGTTTATTGGAGGTCGTGACGAGCTCGGACAAATCTTTGGGGAAGCAGGAGCCTCCGTATCCAAGACCGGCCTGGAGAAAGCCGGGACCGATTCTCGCATCCAGCCCCATTCCTTCGGCTACCGTTTTAACGTTGACTTCAAGCGCGTCGCACAGCTTTGCCAGCTCGTTCATATACGAAATTTTCGTAGCCAGAAACGCATTGGACGCATATTTGATCAGCTCCGCGGCTCTGGGCTTGGTTACGATCAATGGACACGAAAACGACCGGTATAACGTCTGCAGCATTTCCGCGGCGCGCGGGCTGTCGGTGCCGATCACGATCCGGTCGGGCCGCAGCGCGTCTTCCACGGCTCTGCCTTCCCTCAAAAATTCCGGATTGGAGGCAGCATCGAAGGGATACGCCTGCCGCTGCGCCGCTTCGATCCAAGCTTTGACCTGCTCCTGCGTACCGACCGGGACGGTGCTTTTGACAACGACGAGCTTGTACCCGTTCATGGCGCGCCCGATATCCTCCGCCGCCAGCCGGATATAGCGCATATCCGCGCTTCCATCCGCCCCTGCCGGCGTTCCGACGCATATAAAGATGACGTCATGGCCGGCGATCGCCGCTTCTTTGTCCGTTGTAAACCGCAACCGGCCGCTCTGCACATGCTCGGCAATGCGATCCTGCAGACCCGGCTCGTGAAAATGCAGGTCTCCCTTCTTCAGCCGTTCAATCTTGGAAGCGTCAATATCCAGTCCGGTCACCTGCCAGCCGGTTTCGGCAAAAACCATTGCGGTTGTGGAACCGACATAACCCGTACCGATAATCAATACCTTCATGCTTTCTTCACCTCTTCACTGGCAAGGACGCCGGCGACGATGGCGTGCTCGCCGAAAATAACCTGCTTCACCGGGAACGGAAGATGACTGGCGTGAACGCCGTTTAACAGGATGCTGTTTTCGATTTGAACGTTTTCCAGCTTGGAGCCTGCGCCGACCGATACGTACGGCCCGATCCTGCAGTCCTTCAGCACGCAGTCTCTCGCGATCGTTACCGGTTCCAGGATCGTGCAGCGCTCCAGTATAACGGATTCATGAATGTTGTTTTTCGATCCTTTCGCCTCAAGCAGCTTTTGATTGGCCTGCAGCCACCTTTCCATCGTGCCGACGTCGATATTCAGCTGATCGGTGACGCGGTAGCTGACAACGCGGCGCTCCTGGATCAGCCATTGAATCGCGTCCGTTATTTCATATTCGCCCCGCTTCGAAGGCCGGATTTCATCGACCGCGTCAAAGATTGCCGGCGTAAACGCATAAGCGCCCATGACCGCCAAGTTGGACTTGGGCATGGCCGGCTTCTCTTCCAGGCCGACGATGCAGGAATCCCGGATGACCGCGATGCCGTAATCCTGCGGGATTTCAACCTCCGCGAGCAGCAGGGATGCTTGTACACCGCCAAGCTCGATATCGTCCTTCAAATCCTTCAACGAAGCGGATATCAAATTATCCCCGAGCAGCAGCAGAAACGGTTCTTCCGCAATGTAAGCCCGCGCCTGTTTTAACGCATCTGCGATTCCTCTCGGCTCATGCTGATCAATATACGTCAATTCGACGCCCATCGCCCCGCCGTCGCCGAACAAACCGCGGATGTCCGCTTCCTGGGACGGATGAACGACAATGCCGACCTGCCGTATCCCCAGCTCCACGAATTTCATGATCGAAAAATGCAGCAGCGGCGTATTGGCGACAGGCATCAGCGTCTTCGGCCGGCTGCGGGTAAACGGATAGAGCCGGGTGCCTTTTCCCGCACAAAGGATCAGTCCTTTCAACAGCTTCACTCCCCTCTCCATCGATTGCTATTATTCTATGAAAATGATGCTCAATCGGTATAGGCCGTATGCCGAATGCGGCCGGATAACGAAGCTTAAATTGAGGAAAGCGCCGTGACCTGCACGAATGTCCATTCATATTCTACATGGAATGCCTATGGAAGATATTGACCTAAGGAGCTGGGGGACAATTGCGAATTGTTCAAATCTCGACAAATACGATTCCGGTCCCGCCGAAGAATTACGGTGGCACGCAGCGCGACGTTCATTATTTAACGGAAGAACTGGTCAAACGGGGGCATGAGGTGTTTCTGTTCGCAAAGAAAGGCTCGACATCAAACGCGACCCGTACGTTCGAATATGAATCGAATGACCGGCAGGAGCAGCTGGATTTCATTATTAAACACATGCCGCCCGATGTGGACATTATTCACGACCACTATGGGATTGTTGCGAAAGCGAATCCTCCGATTCCGACGATCTGTCAATCACATTCCAAAAGGATCAAGAGCCGCGTGCAGATTCCGGTTTACGTAAGCAAATTCATTTTGCGCAAATACGGGAGACGCAGGGGCTATGCCGTCTATAACGGCATCCGGATGGAGGATTATACGTTTAAGACGGCCAAACGCAAATACCTGCTCTTCCTGGGGAGAATGATCAAGGAAAAAGGCGTTCATCTGGCCATCAAGGTCGCCAAGAAAACAGGCATGAAGCTTATCATCGCCGGAACCTTAAATGACAGAAAATATTTTAATACCCAAATCAAGCCGCATTTGAGCAGCAAAATCCGGTATATCGGCCCGGTTGGCGGAGAACGCAAACGCAGGCTGCTCGCCAATGCCAGCTGTGTCCTGTTCACTTCGACCTGGGATGAGCCGTTCGGCCTGGTCCTGGTCGAATCGCTGGCCAGCGGCACCCCCGTGCTCGGCTTCAGGAGAGGAGCCGTTCCCGAAGTGCTTCGCGGATTGCCGCAGCTCCTCTGCGGCACGACGTCCGGCATGGCGTTCAAGGTCAAACGCCGCAAACAGCTGCCGACCGCACGCAGATGCAGGCGCTATGCCAGAACCCGTTACTCCGACGTCATCATGACCGACCAATTTCTCCGCTTATACCGAAAGGTGATCGATCGAAGGCTGTACCGAATCAGGAAAAATAGTTTATGGAACCGGCGCAAAGCGAAGCTTCAATCCGAGTCGAACGGAGGGAATGGATAAAGTGATCACGGTTATCGCATGCACAATGAGGTCCTCCTTCATCGACAATGTCTTCGAGAATTACGACCGGCAGCTTTGGAAGGACAAACAAATGATCATCGTTTTAAACAACGATAAAATGGACGTTGAGCTTTACCGGCAGCGGGCGCGGCAATATCGGGATAACGAAATCAAAGTGTTCCAGCTTCCGCAAAAGTATAAGCTCGGCAAATGCATGAATTATGCGATCAGCCAAGCCGACGGCGGCATTATCGCCAAGTTTGACGACGACGATTATTACGGTCCGCGGTATTTGCAGGAAGCCGCCCGCGCGATTAAACGCGGCAAAGCCTCCGTCGTAGGCAAACATACCGCCTATCTTTATTTCACGTCAAAACGGGCGCTGATGGTATTCCGCCGCGGCGGCGAATGGAAATACAGGCGCAGCATCAAAGGCGGTACGCTGGTCTTTCGGAAATCGGTATGGAGGAAAGTCCGGTTTCCCGAGTTTAAAAAGGTCGGCTCTGATTCCGGGTGGGTCGGCCGATGCATCCGCAGAGGCTTTCGCGTCTATTCCGTATCCAAACGATATTATGTTTGTATCCGAAGAAAAAACTCCGGCAGCCATACGCAGAAGAAAAGCGTGCGCCGCTATATGGCACAGTGCACGCTTGTCCGCAAAACGAGAAATTTCAAACGTTACGTCAATTAAGATATATCATGATCCGATGCCGGGCGCAGAATTGCAGTCAAGGCCAACCTTTCATCGCCGGTTGACCTTGATCCGGCACAACGTATTATTGCGGCGTTCGACTTCCGTTCCCTAGCGTAACGAGCTTCGCTCCCCGGCGAATTTCTTTCACGGCGTTGCGCGTGTCGTAAACGAACGAGCAGTGCTCGGCAATCAACTGAACCGGCAGTTCGTTATGGTTCGTCAGAATGAGCAGGCAGTCCGCTTCCTCGAGCGCCGCCGCGGTCAGCTCGGTCCGCCGGACGATGCTGCCGGAAGGCAGCTGTACCGAGGGGAGATAAGGATCGTAATAGCGGATGTCGGCCCCTTGCTGAAGCAGAGCTTCCATAATCGCCATCGCGGTCGATTCCCGGGCATCGGCGATATTCGGCTTGTAGGTCACGCCGTATACCAGAATCCGCGCATGGTTCAGCTTTGTCCCTTCAGGCAAATGCCTCCTGATTTCCTGCACGAGATAATCCGGCATCTGACGGTTGATCTGCAGGGCCGTCTCGATAAAGCGGCTGATCTGTCCCGACTGCGCGGCTTTCCATTGGAGGTAAAGCGGATCGACGGGGATGCAGTGCCCGCCAATGCCGGGTCCGGGATAAAAAGCGCTGAAGCCGTAAGGCTTCGTGGCGGCAGCTTCGATAATTTCCCAGACGTTTAAGCTGAGGCGTTCGCACAGCATGGCGAATTCGTTTATGAAGGAGATATTAATGAAACGATAGCTGTTTTCCAGCAGCTTGATCGTTTCCGCCGCTTCCGTGGAGGACACGGGAATCACGCGGTCGAAGACCGTCCGATAGAGATCCGCAACCCGTCCCAAACACGCTTCCGACGTACCGCTGACGATCTTCGCGATCTGGTGAATGCCGCAGTCCCGGTTGCCGGGGTCAATCCGTTCGGGAGAATAGGCCAGATAGAAATCATGCCCCGCCTTTCTGCCGCTCGTTTCCAGCACCGCCCTGATCTGCCCGGAGGTTGTTCCCGGATAAGTGGAGCTCTCAATGATAATCAGCTGGCCGCTTCTCAGCACATGGGAAAGACGTCTGCAGGCATCGAGCAGGAAGCCAAGGTCGGGCGTGCCGTCCGAAGATAAAGGGGTCGGAACGCAGATCATCACTGCTTCGGCCTTTGAAGCCGCATCGTACCGTCCGGTTAATTCCAGCCGGCCGGAGGAAATCTCTTCGAGAAGGTCATGGCCGGAAACATCCTGAACATAGCTGTCCCCCGCCGCAAGCGCCGCTAGCTTGCGCTCGTTCGTATCGATCGCAACGACCCGAAATCCTTTTGCAATAAAACTCATGGCAAGCGGCAAACCGACAAAACCAAGTCCAATGATACAAACGGTGCGCTCCGAGTCCCGGTTGTACGCTGTCATTTCAATTTCTCCTTCCAACGCGGCTCTCTTCTAAACTATGATAAGAGATTCGCGCCGGACTATGCGCATAGCCCGTATATGCAACAATATTAGGACCGGAGGTGAAGATTTTTGTCTCTGAATGAAGATGAAGGCGTCACCGTCATTACGTCTACGATGCGCAAAAATCATAGGGAGAATATTTTCGATAACTTCAATCGTCAATTATGGCAGGACAAAGAGCTCATCGTGATCGTCAACGATAACGGCATCGCCTTGAGCCCCTATCGGGAGCTCGCCCGTCAGCAAAGCAACGTTCGCATCTTTCGCGTCGATGAGCGCAGCAATTTAGGCGCCTGCCTGAATTTCGGAGTTGCCCGCGCACGCTTCCCCTATATCGCCAAATTCGACGACGACGACTACTATTCGCCTCATTATTTGGATGAAGCCATGCTTCTGTTTTCCAAAAAAAAAGCGGACGTCATCGGCAAACGCTCCTGCTTCTTCTTCTTCCCACACCGTTCCGTCCTGCTGCTGCGCAGAACTTCCGTAAAGCCGTACGGGAGGTGCAGACGAATCGCAGGCGCGACCATCATGTTCCGCAAACGAGTATTCAAGAAAGTGTCTTTCTCGACGAAGGTCACGGCAGGTTCCGACGTTCGTTTTATCCGGGCGTGCCTGAGCAACGGCTTCAAGGTGTATACGACCTCTTCCTACAATTTCGCCGCATTCCGCCGCGCAGACCGGCAATCGCATACGTGGAAGGTATCGGAGCAGAAGCTGCTTGGTTCGAAAAACGCGGCGGTCATCCGGACGCCGGACTTCAAGCCGTACGTCGACCGGACAATCGAGCTTCTGCCCCTGCCGCGCGGTCTGGCGTCGAACGGAACGAAGGGGACGAATGGAACGAACGGGACAAATGGGACGAACGGGACGAACGGAAGGTTTGGCGGTTAGGCGTTTTTATTTTTTGGGATACGCTTTGGAATACCGCATGATTTTCTTAAATACTTTCGGATCCGGGTGTTTCCTGAAAATATAAGGGTCCGGCCGCGTATTGACCTCCAGGATCCAGGGATGCATCGATTTATCCATGGCAATGTCCAGGCCGATGACGTAAACGCCCGGGAACGCTTGCTGCATCGCCCTGCCTGCCTGAACGCCAAGCGTCGACAGCGACTGCAGCTTCGCACCCGGCTGGTTCGTATGCGGCCGCAGCAATACATGGGCCGGAACGATTTTGCCCCCGCTGTGGTAATTGGTGACGATTTTGTTTTTTGCGGCGACCCTGCCGATAATGCCGGTCGTTTCCCAGGTCCGGGACGGCGAGTATTGGGCCATGACCCGGAGATCGAACTTTCTCCCTTTAAATTCAAGCAGATGAATCCCCTTCTGAACGAGATAGCGTCTTCCTCCGGTTTGACGCCTGATCGATCGGTACAGTGCCCCGTATCGGCTGAATTTCCGCAGCTTCCTTCCGTGCTGATAGCGGAAACCGCCGCCGTGACGCTTGACCCGCATCACCCCTTTGCCGTAAGTGCCGCGGTCCGGTTTTACATAAACCATTCCGTGCCGCTTCAACTGATCGAATAAGGATGTCCGGGTCATTTTGAGCGTTTCGGGCACGTATTTGGCCAGCTGCGCGTGTTTGCGAATCGCGGCCGTCTTGCTCCACTTGCTCCCTACATAACGAGGCATAAGATCCCCCTTCAAGATTGGAATACTCCTGCATGCATTGCCGTGAGGTGCATGGTCGCCCGTTTCCTGCCCGGCCGGCTTGTCATCGGGCCCGGCATGAACGTATTACAGCCTATTCAGCGCTTTCGCGGTTGTTGCTGGGCTGTTAACGCAGGCAGCCAATTGTGTGCCTCCGATCCCATAAGCGAGGTCAGCGTACAACTTTCTCCTCTTCTGCATAGAACGATGGAAAACGGTGAAAATTAAAGAAAATTTGACCAGGGGGCGGGATGGCTTATTCAATTCATGAAATCGTCAACGTCGAAGGGCAGGAGCGATAAATTAACCGCTGCCGAACAGGGGAAGCTGTGGGCCAGTTATATGGGAAACACCATGTGCATTTGCGTTTTGACCCATATGCTGGAGCATGTCGAGGATCATGAGATTAAAAAAATCGTTGACCGGTCGATGTCCTTATCGAAGCAATTCGTCGCGGAAATCAAAGATATAATGTCCAAAGAGCAGTTTCCGCTGCCGGTCGGCTTTACGGACGAAGACGTCGTAAAAGGAGCTCCGCGTTTGTTCAGCGACGAATTTTGCCTGCATTATTTGAAATACGTCGGCAAAGCGGGCATCAGCCTTTACGGAATCGCCGTCCCTCTTGTCACCCGGCCGGATATTCGCCATTTTTTCACGCATTGCGTCGAATCCGCGCTGGAATTGATAAACGCGGTCAACGAAAACTTGATCGCAAAAGGACTTCTTGCAAAACCGCCCTACACGCCGTACCCGAAGAATGTCGAGTATATCCGGAAACAAAGCTACCTGAACGGTTTTTTCGGGGATGTCCGGCCGCTGCAGGCCATGGAAATTACCCATCTGTACGACAATATCGAGAACAACGCCACAAGCAAAGCGATCCTGATCGGGTTCAGCCAGGTTGCGAGCTCGCAGCAGGCCAAAGCTTATTTTATTCGGGGCAGGGAGCTTGCCGAGAAGCATTACGATCTGCTGTGCAAGGTTCTGGAAAAAGAACATTTGTCCGCGCCGCCGATCGTCGACCCTTATGTTACGACTTCAACGATCGCGCCGTTCTCGGACAAGCTGATGATGTTTCATAAGCTGGATATGTTTACGATGCGCATTCGCTCTTACGGGAACGCGCTGTCGATGTGCGCCAGGCACGACCTCGCCGAGCGTTATGGGCGGATCATGCTGCAGGTCGCGAATTATGTAGAGGACGGAGCCAACATTCTGATCGATAACGGCTGGCTGGAGCAGCCGCCGGAAGCAGCCGACCGCAACGCCCTGGCATCCCCGTGACGGCAAAAAGCCGGCTGCTGACCGCAGCCGGCTTTTGTCATGCTTACAACCCGTTCGCACGGAAGGCGAGGCGCCCGCCGCACTGCGCTTGAACCCGGACGGTCAGCGTCCGTCAGGTCCGTACGCAATCAGCGTCAATCCGCCGTCAACGCCGATGACCTGTCCGGTAATAAAGCTCGCGGCGTCGCTGGCCAGAAACAGCGCAAGGCCCGCCACGTCCTCCGCCTGCGTCAAGCGGCCAAGCGGCGTGCGGCTGGTGACGTTCGCCTTGAACGTGTCGAAGCCTTCCTTGGCATAAAACCGCACCGAATCGGTTTCGACCACGCCGGGGGAGATGACGTTGCTTGTGATCCCTTTCGGTCCGAGCTCCGTGGCCATATAACGCGTCAGCGATTCCAGCGCGGCCTTGGCCGAACCGATATTGGAATAGTTCGGAAGCGTAAATACGCTGCCCAAGCTGGATATGGTGATGATGCGGCCCTTCCGGCCTTCCATCAGCGGAACGGCGCGCTGAACACCGTGCAGCACGCTTTTGATGACGACCTGATACGTCCGGTCGATATGGTAATCTTTCGTATCCATAAGCGGCTTGAACGCCGTGGCGGCCGCATTGGCCATAAAGACGTCGAGCGCGCCCCATTCCTGCTGAATCGTATCGAACATCGCGTCGATTTCGGCCGGGGATTCCAGCTCCGCTTTGCATACGAGCGCCTGCGCGCCAAGCTTGCGTACCTCTTCCGCCGTCTCGTTCGCCGCATCCGCATCCCGGCGGTAATGGATGGCGACATCCGCGCCTTCCTTTGCGAAGGCCAGTGCGGTTGCGCGTCCGATGCCGCGAGAGCTGCCGGTAATGAGCACTTTTTTATCCTTGAACGACTGAGACAATGAAATCGCATCCTTTCAATCTGAGTAAATAGGTCGATAACAGCCGGATTGTTTGCCTGATCTTAAATCTTGGCGGCAATTTCGTAAGCATGGCGAATCGCTTTGGCGGCGTTCAGCTCCGCAGCGTCGCTCACCCCTCCGGCCCATTCGACGCCCGGACGGCCGTCCAGCTCTTCCGCCAATACGACCCGCGGCTCCTGCCCCGTGCACAGCACGACCTGGTCGGCCGGCAAAAACTGCTTGTCCTCGCCGTTCTCCGCCCAGACGCCTTCCGCCGTGATCGAAGCTGCGCGGAAGCCCTTCAACACGTGCACGCCTCGTCGTCTCAGCTCGCCAAGCAGCACCCAGCGGGAGGTCGGCCCGACGCCTTTGGCCACCTTCTCCGAACGGGAAATGAGCGTAATGCTCGTCTCAACCGGGTGCTTCGCTTCGCAGCCGCGCTCTGCGAAGAACGCCTCCACCTCCGGCCGCAGTCTCATCCGTTCGGCGATATAATGGGCGACGTCGCAGCCGATTCCGCCTCCGCCCACGATGACGATCCGCCTGCCGAGCGGCCGGGCTCCCGATAAAATGTCGGGGTAAGCGCACACATGCGGCAGCTCCGCGCCTTCAAGCGCTTCGGAAACATAAGGCTTCACGCCGGTCGCCATAATGACGCGGTCATAGCAATCCAGCTCAGCTGCGGACGGAGCCGTGTTCATCCGCACGTCGACGCCGAGACGCTGGAGGGCGACCCGGTAATAACGCACCGTTTCACGGAATACTTCCTTGCCGGGAATTTGCGAAGCAAGCAGGAATTGTCCGCCGAGACGGTTCTCCGCCTCGTACAATGTCACGCGGTGCCCGCGTTCGGCCGCCGTCTTGGCTGCCTGCAATCCGGCTACGCCCCCGCCGACCACGGCGACCTCAAGCGGCCGGTCCGCCGGCTTCAGGCCGACCGATTCGCTGCCTGTGCGCGGATTGACGAGACAGCCGACCGGCTTGGGCGGATGACCGAGCGTATGGTCCAGGCACGCCTGATTGCAGGAAACGCATAAATTCAGGGCGTCGCGGTCGGCATCCGCGATTTTCCGGGCGAACGAAGGATCGGCCAGCCACGGACGAGCGGGCGCGACAAAGTCCATGTCTCCCCGGGCGACGACCTGCATGGCTATCTCCGGCGTATGGATGCGGTTCGCGCCGATGACCGGAATCGAAACCGCGGCTTTGACGGCGGCCGCGACATGGGCGTACCCGCCTGCAGGCACGATCGCCCCGACCGTCGGGATCGTCGATTCGTGCCAGCCGATCCCCACATTGAGCGCGTCAACCCCGCACTGCTCCAGCCTGCGGGCGAAGCTCAGCGTCTCCTCGCGGGTCGTGCTCCCTTCCATGCAGTCGTCGCCGGACATCCGGTAAATAACGGGGAACTCGCGCCCGACCCGCTCGCGGATGTCGCTGACGATTTCCAGGCACAGCTTCATCCGGGCTTCGCTGTCTCCCCCGTATTCGTCGGTCCGCCGGTTCGTCAGCGGCGACGCGAACTCGTTCAGCAGATAGCCTTCCGAGCCCATAATTTCAATCGCGGCAAAACCCGCAGACGCCGCGAACGCCGCGGCGTCCGCGAACGCTTCTTTCAACCGGGCGATGTCCTCCGCCGTCATCTCGGCGGGCATTTCCTTCGTCAGCCGGGAAGGGACCGGACTTGGCGCAAGCGGCGTGAGGCCCGTCTCCCGGCTTGTGGCATACCGGCCCCTGTGAGCCAGCTGCAGCGCCAGCCGGCCGCCCGATCTGCGGACGGCCGCGGCCAGCTCCTCGAGCTGCCGCCGGTGTTCCGGGTCGGTCAGGCAAAACATGCCGTGACCGCCTCCTTCAGGCAGTACGGCGGCGTTGCCGGTAACGATCAGCGCCGCCCCGCCGCGCACGCGCTCCACATAGAAAGCGATCAGCTGGGGGAGCCGGCTGGGCTCCCCCTCGATCCCCAGATGCATCGCGCCCATCAGAATGCGGTGTTCAAGCGCGAGCGAGCCGATGCGGCCCGGCCTGAGCAGTAGTGGCTGTTCCATCGACAAGCCTCACTCTCCCGCCAAAATATGCTTGGCGATAACGGCCTTCTGGATCTCGGCCGTGCCCTCCTCGAACTTTTGAGCGCGGGCGTCGCGGTAAATGCGTTCGATCTCGTTGCCTTTGAAATAGCCGATGCCGCCCCAAATCTGCTGCGCTTTGTCGGTCACGCGCTGCAGCATTTCCAGCGCGTACAGCTTCGCCATCGACGCCGGCGGCGGCGTCAAGGCGTTCTCGTCCTTCAGCCGTCCCGCGTACATGACGAGCTGCCGGGCCGCCTCGATGTCGGTCGCCATCTCGGCAATCCAGGTTTGCACCACCTGGCGCTGGCTCAGCGGCTTGCCGAACGTCACGCGCTCGCGGCTGCGCTCGACCGCCAGGTCAAACGCGCGCTGCGCCAAGCCGACGCAGGTCATGCCGACGCACACCCGGCTCGGATCGAGAAACCCGTTCAGCGCCCCGGCCAGCCCCTGTCCGACCTCGCCCAAGAGGTTGGCCGCCGGCACGCGGGCATCCTTCATGATGATGCGGGCGTGACCCGTGCCCGTCAGGCCGAGCGTCGGAGGCATGACCTCGATCTCGACGCCGTCCGTCTGTCTCGGAACGAGCAGCGCCATGGTGCCCTCATAGCCGCGCGTACCTTCCATCCGCGCGTACAGCATCAGGTAATCCGCGGTATCCCCGAAGGTGATCAGCCATTTCTCCCCGTTCAATATGTATTCGTCGCCCTGCTTGCGCGCGGACGTCTGGATATCGGCTCCGGAGCCGGCATACGGCTCGGTCAGGGCGAAAGCCGCCGTAATCTCGCCGCGGACCAGCGGCTTGACGAACCGCTCCCGCTGCTCGGCATTCGCCAGGAAATCGATCGGCCGCCAAATACCGTTCATGACGTGAACAATCATCCGCAGGGAGCCGTGAGATTGGGAAAACAGCTCCAAGAGCTGCAGGTATTGGGTAAAGCTAAGCCCGCAGCCGCCGTATTCCGCCGGTGCCGCGAGCCGCAGATAGCCGCGTTCCCTCAGCTCCGCCCAAATATCCGGGCCGCATTCTCCGGTTTCCTCAATCCGTACGGAAAGCTCACGCAGCCGGCCGTTTACGTAGGCTTTGACTTCCTCTTTCAAATGTTGAAATGCAGCGTCATTCATTCCGATTCTCCTCACTGGTTTGATTTTGGCTCCCGTACAGCAGAAAGGACCGGACGCAAATCGCGCCCGGTTTGTGCCCCGGCTTTACTCGGCGGCTTTCAGCTTGTCCGCGATCATTTGTCTGAGCACATATTTTTGAATTTTCCCCGTGGTTGTGCGCGGCATCTCCGGTATGAGCTCCAGCCGTTCGGGCCAGTAAATTTTGGTGACGCCTTTGCCCTCGAGATAAGCGGTCAGATCCTCGAGCGCGATGCCGCGGCCGGGATCGTTCAATGCGACGTAAGCGCAAATCCGCTCGTTGAGCCGCGGATCGGGCATGCCGACAATGGCGACATCGCGCAGCCCTTCCATTTGGTAGAGCAGGTTCTCGATCTCGGCCACGGGAATTTTGACGCCGCCCCGGTTGATGACGTCCTTGACCCGGCCCGTCAGATGGAGATTGCCCTCTTCGTCAATGATCGCAAGATCTCCGGTATTAAAATAGCCGTCCGGATCGACAGCCGCTTCGTACCATTCCGGATGGTCCAGATAAGCGGTGAACATCGCCGGCGTTTTCACCTTGAACAATCCTTCCTGGCCGGGCGGGAGCGTGCGGCCCTGCTCGTCCGTGATCTTCATTTCCCTGCCCGCGATGACTTGTCCGTCCGAGTTCCAGGACGCTTCGGTGTAGTTCTTCACCGAGCCGACGCTGATCATGCAGCTTTCGGTCGAGCCCCAGCCGCCCGCAACCTTGCAGTTCAGCCGCTCGCTCGCCTCCTGCGCGAGCTTGCGGGGAACCGGCGCGCCCGTCGCGATGAAGACTTTCAACCCTTGCGGCGGATTCTCTTCACGGGTCAGATCGGCCAGGAACGGCATCGCCGCCTGAACGAACGTCGCGCCATACTTCTCTATCGCCACGCGCGCTTTGGACACGTCCCACTCCGCCTGGCATACCTGGGTGGCGCCTACGTACATCGCCATGATCATACCGTACAGGAATCCCGTCTGATGCGCCATCGGCGACGGAATCCAAAGCGTGTCTTCCGCGCTCAGCCCGAGTCCTTCCGCATGCGCGAGGACGCCGTGGCTGAGCGTGCCGTGCGTATGAATGACGCCCTTCGGCTCGCCGGTCGTTCCCGACGTAAACAGCAGCTGAGCCGGAGAATCCGCGCCGGGACGCCTCCGCTCAAGCTCCGCTTCATCCGGATCCTGCGCGGCGAGACCGCCCAGACAGCGCGTCAAATCCTTGGGATCCCGGTCGCTAATCGTAATGAGATGCTCCAGTCCCGTCAATTGCGGGCGGATGCTCTCGATCATCGGCCCGTATTCAAACTTGCGGTACGAGGCCGGAATGATCAGCACCCGGCTGCGCGACTTGTTCATAATGAACGGAATTTCCCGTTCCCTTAAGGCAGGGAGCATCGGACAGGCGACGGCTCCGATTTTCCATATCGCCAGCGTCAAGGCGACGAATTCCCAGCTGTTCGGGAGCATATAAGCGACGCTCTCACCGGGCTGTACGCCGCGTTCGATCAAGCCTGCCGCCGCGCGGCACGCCAGATCGTTCAGCTCTCCGTTGCTCATGACAATCGGAGAGGAAAGGCTCAGATCGACGACCGCATCTTTTTGAGGATCGGCATCGGCGAACCGGTTAAGAATCAACCGGCCGCCGTCAAGGTGATGGGATGCGATCATACGCTGACAACCTCCTCTGCGCGCAGCTCTTTCGGAGCGGCAGCCGGATCATCCGGAGCCGCCTGGATGCCGAGAAGCGCCAGATGCTCGAAAAATTCCGGATAGGAGATGCGGTAAGCGTTCGGGAAGGTCAGCTCGCTGCCCTCGCCCGCAGCCCGCAGCGAAGCGAGCGTGAACGCCATTTGCACCCGGTGATCGTTGTACGTGGAAATCGAAGCGCTGTTCAGGCTGCCGACCCCTTCGATAATCAGGTCGTCGCCGATTTCACGAATGTTCGCCCCCATTTTATTCAGCTGCAGCATCGCTTTTACGCGGTTGGACTCTTTCATCCGCCCCGGGCCGATATTTTTAAGCACGGTCGTCCCCCGGGACACCGCCGCGAGCACGGATAACGCCGGAATCAGATCCGGAATATGGCGCATGTCGATTTCGCCGATGCTGACCGGCTGAACATCCGGCCGCTGGATGCGCACGCTGTTGTTCCCGCCGTCATAAGCAAGCGGCACGCCGAACCTTTCAATAATATCTAGTATTTTCCCTTCGGGATGGGTTCCGCTTCCTTCCAGCCCTTGCAGCACAATGTCTGCCGGGAACAGCGCCGCGAGTACGAGCAAAAATGCGGCCGAGGATAAGTCCGGTTCGATATGGATCTCTGCGGGCTGGTATTTTTGCCCCGCTGGCACTCTCCAGCGGGTGCCGCTCGGATCCGTTTCGACGTGGATGCCAAACTTTTTCTGCATATCAATCGTCAGTTGGACGTATGTAAGTTCGTTATGCGGCGGCAGGGCCTCGATGATCGTATCCTTCTCGGCGAACGGGGCAAGGATGAGAAGGCCCGATATCCACTGGCTCAGCGTCCCCGGAATTTGAATGAGGCCGCCTTTCGGCCTGCCGGGTTCAATGGTAACCGGCATTTTGAAATCGGCTGCCGACCACCGGACCCCCATGGAGCCGAGCGCCTTGAGCAGCGGGCCGATCGGCCGTTCCCGAAGCGCTTTATGGCCGTTATATACGGGAGCTATGCTTTGCGACAGGCTTCCAAGACCGAGCATGAACTGCAGCGTGGAGCCCGAGCTGCCGACCCGGATTTTACCGTTCGCAGGCTTGTACGCGCCTCCCCGCACCCGATATCCGAATTCGTTCGGGGTGACGGCAATGCCGAAATCTTTGAGAGAATTAAGCGTATCCCGGATATGAAGCGCTCCTGATTTCCCGTGTATGACGGTTTCGCCTTCCGCAAGCGATCCAAAGATTAAAGCCCTGTGCAGATGATACTTGGATGGTGGAACTGCAACAGCTCCAGTAATCGATCCGTTATGGGGGTAAACTTTCAATCTTTTCAACGACCTCACTCCTTGTCTGGTTTATTTTTGCAGGCGGGCAAACCTGGCGTCGGCGCCAAGCTCGTTTCGATTTCTCCCGAAGCCGTTCCCACATGCCGGATCGTTCCGCGGCCAATCGCTGCTGTTGAATGGCGCAGAGCAAAATTTGCGAACTGCCTGTCACACTGCATTCTCTCATAAATGATTATACTACCCAAAATGGCTTTCATAGAACAGGCTGTCCAAAAAAATGACCCAAATTGCACAATTTTTCACAATGATTTTCATATTTGGATCCACATTATCCAATTTATGTATGGTTTTTCAGGGGCTATACTCCCGGATTCCCCCGCTGTACCAAAAAACCAGCCCCTTAAAAGGCTGGTTCATCCGTTTGCATTCCTAAATCGGGTCTTCAGGTTTCAGATGCCCGACGGAAGCAAACGCCGCGATTTTACATGCATTCCGATCATAATGTAGCGTTGTAACGGAGCACTCGGGGATCAGGCTGCTTTGGGCTTCAATGAAGCTCGGATGCCATAGATTAAGCTGGTCTTCGGACACGGCATGCACCAGAAAATCCGTGATAAGCCCTCCGTGGGTAACGATGACGATGCTGCTCCCGGATCCGTATTTCACAGCCAGCTCCGACAGCACCAGGGCTAAACGTTCGCCGGCCTGCTTCGCGGAATCGCCGACCGGCGGCATATAATCGGGATCCCGGGTGCTGCGTTCCCACATTTCAACAAATTCCTCGAACGATTGTTCCGGCAAATCCCCCCAATTCGCGCGTTCACGCAGGCGATGATCCACTTCCAAACCGGATTTTGCGGAACGTGCGATATATTCGGCGGTTTCTTTCGCTCTGCGAAGCGGGCTTGTCACGATAAGGCTGACCGGGAGCCTGCTGAAATGACACGCTGTCTTTCGGGCCTGCCATCGGCCGGCAGAGGTTATCGATACATCTCCGATCGCCTTTTCTTTCTCGGCATGCCGGACCAAATAAAATGTCGCCATGTTCGGAACCACCTAGTACCTGGTAATTAGATGATAGTCTAATGTATGATATCACACGAACGGTATGCCTTCAATCTTGAGTTGACCGATTTAATGTTATGTAAACGATCGAGCTCGCTTTAACTTCTCGTGCCGTTCGCCGCTTCCGCATCGAGACGGCCGAATTTTGGATGCCAAAATTAATGCAATCCCGCAGCGGAATCAGCTTCGTCCGCTCCGGAAGCTTCGGGGATGCACTGCATACCGAGAGACGGTATGCCGAATCGAAATCGATCAATTTCAAATCATACGCTTTGCCGCAATGAACGTGCTTCCAACAGCCTCCTCCGATCTGATAGGGGTCTACCCCCGTCAGCGGATACTGCAGGCCCACGCCCAGCGCCTTGACGAAGCTCTCTTTGAGCACCCAGCGGCTGCATACATATTCCTCCCGCCCAGGGGTAAACGACCACTCCCGCCGTTCCCGGCCGGTCAGCATCAGGGGAACGAGCCCGTTCAGCTTCTCGTCTACTCTTTCGACGTCGATCCCGACCGGCGCATAACCAAAGGCCGCCACCATCCAATCCCCCGAATGAGATACGTTAAAATGCGGTAGTCCCGGATGGAGCAACGGTTTGCCTAACGCATTATACCGGTAGGAAATCTCGCCCCTTTTCAGCCCATAGGCCCGAATGAATACGTAATCCAGCAGCAGCTCGGCCGCCGCAAGACGCATTCGCTGTTCCGGCCGCAAGCAGGCTTGCGCCCTGATTCTCCGCTGCACGTTTAAATGAGGATAGCACAATTGCCAGTCGTTATCCGCCGATTTCGGACATAACCTGGTGGCCCACAGTTGGATCAAACGAGTCACCCGGCCTTGAGAGAAAGTTTACGATTGCCTGCGCCTCGCGGTGCACCCAGCCGATTAACGCAGAGCCGCGCGTTGTTTGCCAGGGAAGGCCGACGAAAGCAAGACCCGGCACGGAAGCGATTCCTCGATCGTGGATCATTTGACCTCTTGCGTCCCGGATGCCCGGAATATCGATCCAGTTGTAATCGGAACGGAAGCCTGTTCCCCAAACGATCGCGCGCACTTCGGACGACGATCCGTCTTCGAAATGGACCGTTCGTCCTTCCGCTCGAACGGCTTTCGGGACGACAACAACCTCGCCCTCCGCAATCGCTTTCTTCAGCTCAAATCCGTACAGCGGGTCGCGTTTTGCTTTCAGCTTTCGGCCTAATCGGCTGTCCGGAGTCCGTTCGAACAGCCGGATCAGGTCGTACCACCAAAACAAGCTGCGGCCGAGCAGCCGTCTCGGCAAATAACTGCTCGGAACGCTGACGGACAAGCGGACGCGCTCCTTTCGGGACAGCTCATACGCGATTTGAACGCCGGAATTGCCTCCGCCGACCACCAATATTTCCCCGTTGCCGTCCGGCAGGTCCTGCGGATTCCGGTAGCGGTTTGTATGAACCTGCGTGACATCCGGATCCAGCTGCGAGGCGAACGAAGGGATATGGGGCCGTTGGAACGGACCCGTCGCCACCACGACCCGTTTCGCTCGAATCGCACCTTGGTTGGTCTTCGCAACGAACTCCCGTCCCTGCAGCGACAATCGGCTTACCCGCGTGCCGGTCTGTACGGGGAGCTGGAATCGGGACCGTTATTGTTCCAAGTAGTCCGCAAATTCATCTTTGCCCGGATATCCCCAAGGATCCCCGGTCAGCGGAAGTCCGGGCAGCGAGCTGTAAAGCCTCGGCGTAAAAAGCGTCAAGGAGTCGTAACGATTCCGCCAGACGTCCCCAACCCGACCCGATCGTTCCAGGGATCGGGAAGTTGGAGGACCGGTCCTTCATATAATAGCCCGTTGAGAGGCCCGCCTGTCCGCCGCCGATGATCAAAATGTCAACATCGCGCACTTCCATCCCCCTCTTAACAGAAGCATGTAAATTTCGAATCCCCATTCTCGATGCCGAGCAGCAGAGCCATCAGCTGTTTGCCGATCAGCCCCATATCGTGAAATACGGGCAGCCAGCTTAAGATTTTCGAATCTTGATCCAGCTGGAAATATTTCGCCAGCAGCGTCAGGTTGTGCAAAAGGTTGCTGTGCGTGACCATGACGCCTTTCGGATTGCCTGTCGACCCCGATGTATACTGCAGGAAAGCGAGATTTTCCCCTTTACACGACGGTCTGTAGTGTGTATCGGTAATCGTAAGCGTGTCCGTTGCGATCCACCGGAGATTAGACAGATGAACGAGATGATTCCGGTTGTTGGCCATATCGCGCAGTATGCTGCTCGTCGCCAACGCCACGGTCGCTCCGGAATCCTTGACAATCGCTTCAAAGACGCGGAGACGGCCGGCGAAGATGCGGCGGGAACGCCGGTATGGCGATGACGCCGGCGTACAAGCATCCCATAAATCCGGCAATGAAGTCATTTCCTTGCGGGTACAGCAGAATGGCCGATTCCGGCCGCCGGCCCGATTCAAGCAGAGCCATCGCGATCTCAGCCGCCCGCCGGTCGAGTTCGGCAGCCGTCATGCTTTCGCTCTGGCTTTCCCCGTCCGCGAGGTACGTATACAGCACCGTATCCGGGGAGTCGAGCGCGCGGTACCTCAGCAAATCGACCAGATTGTTTTGAAGCAATTTGTCCATTACCAGCTCAGCCATGACGCTCCCCTTCCGCCAGAAGGTGCATGACGAATACGGCAAGCGTCCGGACGGATTGGAAATGCGGCCGCAGCTGATTCAATTTTGTCCGGTCGATTTTCACGCCGAAACGCTCCTGAATGCCGCCGGCAATATAAAACGCTTCGACGGACTCCAGCCCAAGCCCCTCGCCGAATAACGGCGCGTCATCGGCAATATCGTCCGGTTCAACGCCTCTCAGCTCCAAATTGCGAATAATAATGTCCCGTTTTAAAATGCGGCGTTTGCCGTATTTCCGTCAAGGACCGGCCCTTCACGTATTCGCTGAAAATACTCGCGGTCGCGATCGACGCTGCGCATCCGTACGCTTTGTATTTCACATCCGCTGCAATATCTCCGTCGAAAAGCACCTGCATATGGATCGTGTCGCCACATATCGGATTCCCGATACGGACCGTCTCGTCGGACGTTTCCAGCTCGCCGATGTTGCGCGGATTCATGAAGTGTTCGGCAATCGTCGGATTATACATCGATCGAATTCACCTTCTTTGGCTTGAAAATGGATGCCATACGATCGGGCATTCCATGACGGAGCCGTCTTTGTCCGACATATATTTCTCCAAGTTAATCGCGCAGCAGCCGATTTCCGCGCCCTTGATGCGGTACATGTAATTCACAATTTGACCGTTGCGGCCGCAGCCGCAAGGCTCTTTGCTCAAATACACCAGATCGTCGGTCACGATAAAGCCCGGATAAGCTAAGGATAGCGGATCGTTTACGACAAGCAGCCCCGGCTCGCCCGGCGCCACCTCACGCGACGGATTGTCCAGATCTCTTACGGAAAAATGCACCCATGGCGGAACGTGCTTGGCATGCCGGTCGCATTCAATCGCCATGAAGTTCGTCTCGACAAGCCCGTACATGTCCCGGATTTGATCTTCGCTTATGCCAAATACGCGCGTGACGAGCTCCCTGAACGATTCCGGAACGATTTCCCGGCCGGTGAAGCTGCGCCAGCCGCCGAGCGTCACGATATGGGTTCTGCGTCAAGCTTCAGCTCGATCCCTTTCTCCTCGATTTCCTTCACGAGCCGTTCCACCAGAAAAGGAGGTCCGATCAGGTGACGCGTATGCGCATGCTGCCAAGCTTGAAGCTGCGCAACGACCGCTTCCGGATCGAGCTTTGCGTCGTGCACGAAAAACCGGGTTGAATCGAGCAGGCCGGAAAACATGTTGATCAGCTTCACTAGTCCCATCTCCGGCATATCTTCGGCAGAGGGCGACAGAAAAACGGCCGCACCGCCGAATAAACCGAACAGTTCCCGGAGCATCGCATAGATGCTGAATACGCTTCGCGTTACCGTTCGGTCGTCCCGGCGCGAAATGCTTGGAATGCCGCTCGTCCCCGTGCTGCGCAGCTCGTGCTCCAGCTCATGGATCGGCTTCGTAAGCAGCAGATGGGAGTTTACCTCTTTAAATTTGCGAATCGAGATGGCCGGAATGTTCGCCGCATCCCGGATGGAGTTGATGTCATCCGGCGTTAAACAATTTTTTTAAAATATCTTTAACTTTTTGCCGGAAAATCAGCGTAAATAAAAAAAGAAAGTTAAATATTATTATATATTAAACTATTATTTTGGCGCGTTTTTATTAGATATCTAACTATATGGTGATGAAAGCCCGCCTTCAAGCGGGCAACGGTTATTTTCCCTCGGCCTGATCTTCGTTTCGAATGACGGCGACAGGGCTAAAATTAGCATCTAATTTCTTCATCCACATGCGCATCATCGCCACTTCTTCTTGACTAAACCCGGTCCGGAGTACCCGTTCCCCTTTCTCTACGATGTCGAGACAGGGATCCTTGAGCTCGAAGCCTTTCTCCGTCAGGAAGATTCGGTTGATTCGCGAGTCCGCAGCATCCTGCTTCCTGATAATGAGCCCTTTGTTCTCAAGCCCCCGCAGCAGGAACGTCATTGATGCCGGCTGTATGCCTAACACCCGAACCATTTCCTTCTGCGTCAAGCCTTCCTTTTCCCACAACATGATAAGCACACCGAGCTGGGAGTTGGTTATTCCATGACGCTCGAGCTGCTGGTCGAGGTAATTGCAAATGTTCCGGTAATTTTTCTTCAGCCAAAATCCGATCCAGCCGTGTAAGATGTTATCGACCTCGATCACCCCCTTTAAGTCGTTATCGGTATGCCAGGCGCCGCAGCTTCTTCGAGAAATACCAGGTCCATGCGGCCGTGTAACAAATGACGCAGCCGTAAAACCTCGGTTTGGGATCGGTTGGATTGATCGGACACGATTGTTTCATCGAGCGTTCCCCCTTCCTTTTTTCATTTAGATATCTAACAATAGTATTATGCAAACCGCCGGAAATGATCAAGGAATGCCGCCTATTTTAACACTTTTTTTAGTTTAAGACTTAAACAAGAAAAGGAACCGGCTGGAAAACCGGTTCCTTCCATTATCCAAGAAAGAAGTTTACTTGGATGCGTTCTTGTCCAGATCAAATACGTATGGCTTGACGTTGACGTTGCCTGCCGCATCCTTCAGCCGGACCAGAATGAGCTGACCGCCGTTCTTGACCGCCTGATCGAAGCCGATGGTAACTTTCGTGTTGTTGTCGCTCCAATTCACGGTGTAATGTTCGGCAAAGTCCGTACCGAAGCCGAAGTTTTGCGGATCCATCGGATTGGCGAAGCCGATCGTGACGCTCGTCGTGTTCCCTTTAATCTTCTCATGGTCGGGATTAAAGGTCACTGCGCCGAGATTGGTCGTCGGCCATGGGAGCGTCTCCGGTCTTGCGCCGGTATCCGTGTTCTTGTTCGGGTAATCCGGCCAGTCGGGGCTCGGGCCGATCTTGACGTTCGTCGACGGCCAGGACGGCGGCAAAATCGTCTTCGCGCGGTTCAAATCGTACGAGAATTGGAACGTGAAGCCCGGCAGCGATTCCAGCTTCACGCCTTCGAGACGAACGACCCGGTTCGTGCCGGGAGCGTACGTAACCGGGAAGCCCGGCACGTCTTCCTGGAAGAACGCGTGCTGGTTCGAGCCGTCGGCGTCGGCGCTCGTATAGCCGGTATTAATCGAAGCGCCATACTTCAGAATCCAACCCGGCTCCTGCGCTTCGTTGACGCTTGCCGGAACCGGCACGTCGTTCGCGAAAATTTTCATCGAATTCGGGTCGACTTTGCTCGTGAACCCGAATATCCAGCGTTGATCGCCGGTATCGTCGCCCGTAATGCTCGTGCGCAAAATGCCGGTCAGATCGTAGCTCTGCAGGTAAACCGAATTGGCGTCCTTATCGTTGCCGATCGTGGTCAGCGTGTATCGGCCTGCCGTGACCTGATCAGCCTTCAGCTTAAAGGTGGCGACGCCGTTGGCGACGTTCGCGGTGTATACGCCCGAGCCGGTATTCAGCTGTACTTTCTTGGCGTTGGAGTACGCCTTGATCGTGGCGGGATAACCCGCCGTCACCATTTCGTTCGTGGTATAAAGCGTATATTTGTTCGGCCGGGACCATTGAATATACGAGCTGTCCACTTCGAACGGATATGAAGACATCGCCCACACGCTGTTGACCGTTTTCGCCGGACGAATCGGCGGGTTGACGTTCACGCCAAGCGTGTCGGGTCCCTCGACCTTCATCGGATCGCCGTATTTTCCGCCATGGAACTCGCGGTCCATGATCGCGAGCATGTAGGCGTGGTCGCGGTCCTGGAAGGCGTGCGCGCCGTCATGGACGCGGATGCCGATGTTGCCGCCCACCCCTAGGAAGTCGTAAACTTCTTTGCCCGCAACCGTTGCCAGCTCGGCGCCCGGCGAACCGAGCCAGTCGAAGCCCTCGCCGGTGAAGGTGAGGATCGGGCGAGGCGCGACCAGCGCCGCGAGAGCGTCCGAATCAAACGGCAGCTTGTCCAGGTTGAAGCGGAATTCCTCCGCCTTGACATCCAGCCAATGCGCTTCGCTGGGCGACAGCAGGTTCGTCGGCTTCTCGTTGCGGAAGAAGCTGCGGTTCATGTTCGAGTTGCTGTAGTCGGCGTTCGGCGAACCGGCTGTGGCGTCGGGCACGTTGTAATTGTAAATCCGGCCCTCCGACGTGTAACGCATGGATGTAATGCCGCCCTGACCGGGATCCACCGGAACGACAATGCTGATGCGCTGATCGAACGCGCCCGCCAGCGCGGCGGCCTTGCCGTTGCGGGAAACGCCGGTGACGACCGAGCGTGCCGGGTCGATCAGCCCTTTATACGCCCCGTTCTCGAGCGCGTCGATCGTCCGCGAAATCCCCCACGCCCAGGCCATCAGCGCGCCGGAGTTGTACTCGTACGAATCCTTGTTAAACGGATACAGCGTGGTGTACAGGCCGCTGCGGCTCGCATCGTCGCTGTAGATCGGGCGTGTCGGGTTGTTCATCACCGCATAGCCGCGCTGCAGGAAAGCGTTGCGCATATTCGCGGAAACGCCGCCGCCAACCCCGATGACGAACGGATATGGAGGCGCGATGTTCGTTTCGCCGGGCTGCAAATCGGCAGCCGCTACTCCCGGTTTGTAGGTCGGGACATAGATACCGGTCACGCTGTAGCTGCCGGAAGTACCGTTATCCGGATTTTTTACCGAAACCGTTAGCGTTCCGTTATTCGTTCCCATATCACCAGAGTAGGAAACGTCCTCCTTGGGAGTCTTCTCCTGATAACCGTAATAATAATATTGCAGCAGATCGGCGAGCTCGGAGCGGCGTTCGGGCCACTGTTCCTTGGTCGTGACATACCCGTTCGTGCCCTTCGCCGGATCCAGAAACTGAAACAGGTTGGGCAGCCCTTCGGAGCTCGGCAGTTTGCCGATATCGGTGGGGAAATATTCCCGGCCCGCAGGCGGCTGAGCGTTGGACGGCCCCTGATTGGACGGATAATAATAGTTCGTCGCAAAAGCGGCTTGCGCCATCGAGAACGTCAATGCTGCGCCCAAGACGGCACTCAAGATTTTCTTCTTGCCTCTCATTCAGCTTCCTCCTGTTCTTGTTAGCGGACATTTGCAAAAAACCAGCAGTCGAAAAATCGTCTTCCCCTTTTCACTGAACATCCCAATCGAACCAAGCCCGGTTATCCGTTTACTTAACCACCTCCTCGTCTCTGAGCGGAATGCGGGGCATTCCTCGTGCTTTAATGTAGCATTCGCCGTCCCGTTCTTAAATTAACATTAATTGAACGGTTAACCCTTGTGTAAACTCAGTCGCCCGGTCGATTAACTTGTTTTAAGATCGGTTAACTCCAATTAACATTTGATCGATCCCATCGAAAAACGGTCTCAATCGAACGGAATCAGCTTCCTTGTCAGCCGTCGGTTTAGTGCGCTTGGCACCGCTGTATCATTCGGTATGCTTCAGATTCTGTCTGTAGGAGCCGGGCGTGATGCCTTCCATTCGCTTGAAAGCCCTTGTCAGCACGATATTGTTGGCATAGCCGACCTTGGCCGCGATTTCCTGGACGGTAAGATTTTGTTCAAGCAGCCGTTTGGCGTGTTTCATGCGGGTTTTCATAATAAAGTCCGTTATATTTTCGCCGCTGTATTTTTTGAAAAACGATGAGATATAAACCGGGCTTAACCCCATTGCCTCGGAAATCATCGACAAGCTTAATTTGTTATCGCCGTAATGCTCCTCGATGAAGCGGATGATCGCTTGAACCATCCGTTCATTGCGGTCGGTCCGCTCCCCTCTCATGAACGAGCATGCCTTGATATACATCGCTTTCGTCCTGGCATAGAGTATTTCTGCGGTTGCCGCCTCGGTTAACATCGAAACCGGATCGGGGTCCAGGGGGAAAATGTCCCTGAAATCAACATGAGCCGAATCGAGAAGCTTCAACAGGGTACACTGCAGATCGAGAAAAAACCATTTGACCATGACAGGCGCCAACCGGCCGCTTTCTAGATTTTGATGACATAAAAGATCCAGCACTCGTTCCGTATGAACCCGATCGCCGTTCTTCACCCTATCGGCCAGCTGTGCCAGAAGGTCGGGCGGAAGGCGGTAGCAGTCTCCGCTGAACGAAACGGCTTCCTCGTCACGCCCGACAGTCTCGCCTTCCTGCGGGAATTTGCCTCCGGCGACGGACTCGGGAGCCTCCTGGATGACCCGCTTCAACTGATCACTGCGGTTCGCCGGCATGCAGTCCGCAGTATTTCCGGGCAACGGCGGAAGGGTGCTGCCGTCCGGTGAAGACTCGTCCTGCTTGTTCTCTTTGCGGATAAAATTGACCAGCTTCATCAGGTGCGCATAATGACGGCCGCTCAGGATACTCCTGTATCTGCTGTTCATCGCACATGCACGGCAGCGATACGAAATGTCCGTTGAGCTGCGACTGTATGCAATCTTAACGTTTCGGGTCTGCCGTCTCCCATTTTTCCGGTAACATCCGGGTCCATCGTGATCCCCCTTTGATTTCTCTTGTTCTCCACTTGGTTATGTCGTTCGCTGCATCCTGCCTCCTTAAGCACGGGCAAAACGCCCCGATCAAGCTGCTGCTTTCGAATCGGGACATCTGCGATATATTGTATACGAAAACGCTTTCAATATAAATGAAAAAATATCCATCTATGGATTCGATTGTGAGTAAGACCCGTCATTTCCCGCTTTTGATAGCGGCCTTGAAATAATTCGCGCCGGAAGCCGGATCTCCGGCCATTCTGCGGATAACGAGCAATTGGCCGATATGGGTCATGGCATCCGAAAGCGGGCCCTGCACCACCTTTTCGATCGTCTCGCGGCTCTGTGTCAATCCCGCCGGCACTGCTTGATCCAGTTTCTCGATAATGCGGTAAAAACGGGCCGTTTCCTCTTCCCATGTCCCCGTTTCGCCTCGGTCATGAAGCTCGCCGGTCATGGCGGTATGGGCGGATTGCAGGACGTTCGCCATATGGGCGACCAGTACGACGGGCGTACGAACGCCATTACCTGCCTCAAAGCCCGGATACTCTTCGTTCACCCCGGCAATCGCGATGTCGAACCGGAATTTTAGCGTGGCCAGCACATGACGCAGCAAATCCTCCGCTCCGATGGACTTTTGGGCACCATTCATTTCCATCAAGCTCAACCTCCTGCTGATTGCAATTACGGGTCCGGCAGTCCGATTACCTGTCGGCAGTACCGTCAATTTCAAACTTATTGAGGATCCATTTTCTTCATCAATATACCGCACGTCTTTTTGGATTGTCAAATCCAAAATTCTTTCCTGTTTTCGGCTTCGAGACGTACGATGAAATGCTGGCAATCGACGAAATAAGGAGTGATCGTTCAAGTATAACGCTGCGGCACTTTGAGCGGATGACCGCCCGGCGGCCGGCTTTTCCGGCCGGCCCGGGCAGTCCATCCCGTTTATCCGCGCAGCGTTCCCGGCTCTGCGGACGCGGCGGGCTCCTCCTCCCTCTTGACGAGCACGCCTTTGTTCAAAAACCAGCAGAGGACGAAGGCGATGATGACAAAGATGAGCGAAATATAAAAAATGTTCCGGAACGACTCCGCGAAAATGGTCTGAATGTCGGCCACCAGACCGCCGGCCAACCCCTGCGGAATACCGCCGGTCGCAATATTGTCCGCGGTGCCGGCCGGCAGCCTGTCCGCCATGGCGGCCACGCCCTCCTTGATATGCCGCGCCAGCAAGCTGCCGAAGACGCTCAGCCCGATCGTCGCGCCTAGCGATTGGAACAGCTGGACGGTACCGAGCGCAACGCCGCTCGTTTCTTTGGCGACCGATTCCTGCACGATCAGATTGTCGCCGCCGAACAATGCCCCGAGACCGAGACCGAGGACGAAGAAGGAAATGACGATGTAGAGCACTGTCGTCGAAACGCTGATTTGGGACAGCAGCATCATGCCGAAGACCGGCAGGATAAAACATACGATAAACAAATTGCGATAAGAAATTTTTGTAATGAGAAAGCCGTTTACGATACTGGAAGGGATGGCGCCCGCCATGAACGCGAGCGTCAGATAACCGGCTGCCGTCGGCGTAAGCCCCATTACGTTTTGGGCAAAAAACGGGAATGTCGCGATGCCGCCCATGAGGCCGAGCATCAAAATGAAGACGAGCATGGACAGAACAACGACATTGCGGTTGCGGAACAGGTGAAGCGGAATAATCGGCTCCTCCGCACGCGATTCGATCCGGATAAACAGACCGATCAGCAGAACGAACAATGTCAGCAGGCCGATAATAACCGGCGACGACCACGAAAGCCCCCGGTTATCGACCAGCACCGGCGCGAGCAGCAGCGACAGCAGCGACAGCACCAGCGTTCCCGCGCCGATCCAATCGATGCTGCGCTTGCCTTCGCCGCGCGATTCCCGCATGCCGGCGGACAGCACCGCGGCAGCCGTCAGACCGATCGGGATGTTAATCAGGAACACCCAGTGCCAATTGACATGGGAAACCATGTAACCGCCCACCGTCGGGCCAAGCAGCTGCGGTAAAATCATCAGCGGCCCGAACAGACTTTGGATTTTGGCCCGCTGCTCCAGCGGATACGTTTCGCCGATAATGACGAGCGCCAGCGGCATGAGCCCGCCCGCCCCGATCCCCTGAATGCCCCTGCCGACGAGCAGCATAATCATCGAAGGCGCCAGGCCGCTTACGATCGAGCCTGCGATGAACAGGCCCATACAGCTTAAATAGACGCGCTTGCGGCCGTACAAATCCGCCAGCTTCCCGAGAATGGGCATAAACATCGTAACGGCGAGCATGTAGACGCCCGCGACCCACCCGTACAGCGACAAGCCGTGAAGCTCGCGGATAATCGTCGGCATCGCCGTGGATACAACCGTTTCGTCCAGCTCGGCAAAAATAAGACCGATCAGCAGGCCGGTCAGCACCAGCGCTTTATTGTTTGATCTTTCCATCTCGTTACCTCTTTCAAATCTTTATATTTTTCATGCGATGCGGCCAGCTTCGCCCCGCTTGGCAAAGCTTACCGTCCCATTATGAACGGAAGATGAACGGAAGAATTCTATTACATAGAGGAATGAGGTCAACGGAATGAATTTCTTCGGAGTTGAATTCAGAAAGTGAAATGCGACACAGGACAGTGCCGCATCTCATGAGCTAGAAATATTTTTTGAAGTAAAAGATTCTGCAACTAAAGAGTTCCAAGAGCATCGACTGAAACTTCAAAATCTCCTACGAATTGACTGGCTATGCTATCGATCTTGATCAGATCTTCACGGTTTAATTTAACCTTCAAAGCGCCGATATTCTCCATTAATCTTATTTCTTTGCTTGTACCCGGAATGGGGACAATATCTTTCCCTTGAAGAAGTACCCAGGCAAGAGCAACTTGAGCAGATGTTACCTGATTTTCTCGTGCAATGTGTTCAATCTCAGCGATCAAATCGAGATTTATTTTGAAATGATCACTTGAAATCGTGTGAAGTGCCGCCTGATATCATGTTCATCCAAGTCCTCGTAACGTTTTATAGCTCCGGTTAAAAAACCCATTCCTAGCGGACTATAGGCCACAAGGCCTAATCCCAGTTCCCGTACTGTAGGCAGCGCTTGTTCAGCTTCGCGGCTCCATAAGGAATATTCGGCTTGTAGAGCCGTAATCGGATGGATTTTATTTGCTCTGATCAATGCTTCTGTCCCGATATTTGAAAGACCTATATGACGGACTTTTCCTTTTTTTACAAGCTCGCTCGTGGCACCTACTGTTTCTTCAATTGGAACATGAGCGTCTGGCATATGCTGATAATATAAATCAACATAATCTGTACCAAGTCTTCGTATCGTTTGACCCTTCGACACCATACGTATCAGCAGTATCAAACAATTTTATTCCTAAATCCATTGCCTTATGGATCGTTTGAATGGATTGTTTTTCATCAGCCGCACCATTAAAGTCGGACATCCCCATGCAGCCAAGACCCATTGCAGACACTTCCAGTTGACCTAACCATCGCTTTTCCATAGAATGGATCTCCTTGGATTATGTTCTGCTCCGCGGAAGCAATAACAAAAATATAGTGGAAATTTTCAAAAATGAATAGACTTTTTCTTTCCGATGATTTATTCTGATGATAAGGTGCGCCCCTTTGAACGATGGTTAATAGTTTCCTTTAAATAAGCAGTCAATCAAGGTTTTCTTTCTTCCCCTTGGTTGACTGTTTTTATTTGAACTTCATTTTACACGGAGACAATTACAGGAGTACGATCGGTTGTCCGGGCCGATAAGCGTCTGGCGGATGAACCCAATTTCCATCCCGGGACAGAAAGCATGATTTCCAAATCCGCCAGAAAAAAAGAAAAAAGCCGCAACCAAGCGGCTTTCTCATCCGGTTTATGAAGTCACACCAGCCAAACTTTCAATCGTTAACCATCACCATTTTGATCGCGGATCCGCGGTCGGCCTGCAGTTCCTTCATCGCTTCCGCGAACCGTTCGAGGCCGAACGTGTGGGTGACCAGCGTTTCGCCGTCGACCGCGCCCGATTTCAGCAGCTCGATGCTTTTCGGGAAAAATAGCGCGGGGGTCGCATGCGAAGCTCTCAGCTGCAGCTTCTTGAAATGAAATTCGTTCGCATCGAATGCGATATTCGCGCCGGCGCCGTATTCGATGCCGATAAAGCCGATGACGCCTCCCGTTCGCGCCGCCTTGAACGACGACGGGATCGTGGAAGGCGGAGCGGTCACGAGCACGCGGTCTACTCCGCCGCGGTCGAACGGATAGGATTCGAGCGGCGTCTTGTCGGTATAAATGATTTCGTCCGCCCCGAAGGCAAGCGCCGCCTCGATCCGTTTTATGGAGTGGGAACGGGCAGCCGCGTAAATTTTGCGCGCGCCGCGCAGCTTCGCCAGCCTCAGCGCCATCAGGCCGATCGGCCCGAGGCCGAGCACAAGCACGTCGTCGCCCATGCGGATGTCGACCGTCTCCGTCAGATCGACCGCGACCCCGAGCGGCTCCACCAGCGAAGCGACCGCGAAGGAAAGCCCTTCGAACGGTACGACAACCTCTTTGGGGACGACGATATACTCACCGAATCCCATGGAGAAGCTGCGCCCCCAGAAGCTTGGTCCTTTGTTGCACAGGTCGTACCGGCCGTCCCGGCACCAGTCGCAGGTCCGGCAAAACGTGCTCGTCTCCAGCGTAACGGAGCTGCCGACCTCGACGTGCCGGACACGCGCTCCCTTTTGCACCACGATACCCGATATTTCATGGCCGATCGGTTCCCAATCGGAAGCTGCCGTTTTGGCGCTCGTCATATCCGTGCCGCATATGCCGCATGCTTTCACGCGAATCAATACCTCATCCTCGCCGACCTCCCCAAGCTCGCCTTCGCGCAGCTCGAATTGAAAAGGCGCTTTGACATACCAAGCCTTCGTTTTCATCCCGTTCCTCCCGTGAATAACGCCTTATGTCATTTTTAAACAGATTAGATTATAAGCCATTTACCGGATTCATACGAGCGCTTACAAAAACTGCATCAGGTCTCAGCCATCATGATCCGTCATTTCGGTGACGCCCGCAACAAAACAAAGCCGCCTTTCGCAAGGCGGCTTGGCAGAACGGCTTCGGGTCAAGCCGTGGCTTGAGCGGCGATGCCGCCCAGTTCGGCTGCGTCCTCGGCGGTCAGCTTCACGTTGGACGCGCCGGCGCAGTTGACGATGTTGACCGCTTTGCTCGCACCGGGAATCGGCAGGATGACCGGCGACAATTGCAGCAGCCAGGCGATGGCGATTTGCTGCGGCGAAGCGTTATGCTTGCCGGCAATCCGCGAAAGCGTCTCGTTGCTGCCGATGCCGCCCGCGTTGCTCATCCCGTTGAGCGGGCTGTACGGCAGGAAGGCGATGCCGAGCTCTTCGCAGCGCTTCATGACGTCCATGGAGGAATGGTCGAACAGGTTCATCCGGTTTTGGACGCTCGCAACGTTGACGATTTTGCGCGCCTCCTCCAGCTGAGCAACCGAGACGTTCGACAGCCCCACATGGACGACCTTCCCTTCCCGCTGCAATTCCGCGACCGCTCCGACGGACTCGGCGAAAGGCACCTTCGGATCCGGGCGGTGAAACTGATACAGCGTAATCGCTTCGACGCCGAGCGAACGCAGGCTGTCCTCGCACGCTTCACGCAGATGCTCGGGGCGGCCGTCGGTATCCCAGCGGCCGTCCGGCCGGATATGCCCGCCTTTTGTCGCTACGATCGCGTCGGGGCGGTTTTTCAGCGCTTTGGCCAGCAGGCGCTCGTTATGGCCGTTTTCGGTCGAATTCAGGCAGTAAGCGTCGGCGGTATCGAACAGCGTGATCCCCTGCTCCAGGGCGGCATGAATCGTTTTGATGCCATCTTCCTCCGGCGGGCGGCTGTTCAGTGACAGCGGCATGCAGCCCATCCCGATTTCGCCGACGGACAAACCCGTCGGACCCAGTTTGCGCACAGGCATAGTCATTATAATATCCTCCTTGAGAGAAACGTGTTGTCGCCGGACATGCAGCGAAAGGTACCCTATCAATTATAGCAGTCGGCCAACCCCGCCAATAGTACTGAAATCGAGTTCATTAACTTACTTCGATGTTACGGTCCTTGAGCCAGGGCGTGCCCGTCCAAAAATTTCCGGCTCCAAAAATTGTGCTTGACAATTTCTTCCGTCATCTTTTATTATACGAGTAAATTAATCTGACCGAGTAAATCGAATAGGATGTGCAAAAATATGGAGCAGTACTTTATCATTACCACTTACGATCAATTAAAGGCGGTCAGCGATCCGTTTCGCGTCAAAATTTTGAGTTTGCTGATTGAAGGCTCTTATACCGGCCAGCAAATCGCCCAAATACTGGAAATTCCGAGAGCCAAAATTCATTATCATCTGAATGAGCTGGAGAAAAACGGGTTTATCAACGTCGTCCGCACGGAAGTAAAGAACGGGATCGTCCAAAAATTTTTCCGCGCGGTCGCCTACGGATTCAGACCGGCCGACGACCTGCTTCCATATACGGCTGAAGTCGGCGATTTGCTCCGGCAGACCATGCTTGAAGTGTTGAACCGGGCGCGGCTTCGCGTGCTTTCCGCCCCGGATGAAGCGTTTCAAAACGGCGGCAAGGACGCGAGCCTGCGCCCCCGCATCGGCGTGCAGGCCGAGATGCGCGTCCGGGAGGATCAATTTGTTCAATGGCTTGCCCGGTTCCGGGAGCTGCTCGACGAGTTTGACCGGATGGATGAAGCAGGCGAAGATGACGAGAATGCGAAATGGTATTATTTCTCTGCCGTCGGCCTGCAGATCGACGAACCGCGTTTTACCGCGGCCGTCAGAGCGCCAGAAGAGGCCGAAAAGCCCGAAAAAATGGAAGAAACAAGCGGAGATGAGAATAACGCGAACCATGAGGAGGAGAAATGACGATGATGCATCCTTATCGTTTCGAGAAATTTTCGCAGGCCCGGGAGGCCGAGCTGCAGCAGCGGCATAAGCATACGTGGGTGCTTGGGGATATCGAAGCAAAAGTACATCGGCACAAAAGCTTCCCGTTTCGATTTCGCAGGCAGCGGGACGAGGCCATCAAGCGGAAAGCTTTCATCGTCCTGGAGGAAATGCTGCAGCACGAGAACGGCGACCTCCGCTTGCGCGCGGCAGAAATCATCCTCCGCTTCTCGAGCAGATCGAGGCCAACCGCCTTATTCAGCCGAAACCGCCCCGGGCTTTAATCCGGCAGGGCACGCGGCCTTCAGCTTGATTCTCCGCGTCAGGCTTCGATTTTGTTCTGCACGGGTTCGAATATTCGTATCCACCGGAAACGGTTCACTTTCACGATCGCCACGAAGCATTTGAGGATTTGATCCGATTTCAAACAAATAAACGTCGGCACGGGCGGCAGATGGAATACGAACGCACATGCGGCGGAAGCCGGCAGCACAACCAGCCACATGAAAATAAAATCGTTGTACAGGACGAAACGGGTGTCGCCGCCGCTGCGCACGATGCCCGTTAGCGACGGCATTTGATAAGCGGTGCCGCACGACGTAATGGACAGGATCGTCATGAACTGCAGCGCAAGCGCTTTGGCGTCGCTTGAAATACTGTAATACCCGATGATCAGATCCTTGGCGGCAAACAGTACCGCCCCCGTGCCGAGCCCGATGATCACGTACAATAGCTGCAGCGTCTTAGCATACGATTTGATGGAATCGATTTGACCTCCGCCGATGGTTTTGCCGATGATGACGGCCGTCGCGCTTGCCGAGGCGTACGCCACCACCGAGACGATCTGAAACGCGGTCGTCGCCACGCTGTTCGCCGCAATCGCCGCCTCCCCCATATGACCCAAAATGGCGGTTTGAGTCGCCATGGCTACACCCCAAACGGCGTTCGACATCAGAATCGGCGATCCGATCTTGATATACTGCTTGAGCAGGCCAAAATCGATTTTCGCGACGAAATGACGAAGCTTGAACCGGAGCTTGCGATCGAATGCTTTCAGATACACCCAAACGATGAAGCATTCGATGATCCGGGCGGTAAGCGTCGCTGTCGCCGACCCCCTCACGCCCATGGCCGGAAACCCGAAATGCCCGTAAATGAGCGTGTAATTCAAACCGATATTGATGAGCAGCGTGGATACGGATACCATGAAGCCGACCTTGACCGTCTCCACGCTCCGCAGCGACGCGAGCAGCAGATTGGTCATGGCAAAAAAGAAATAAGAGAAGCAGATGATCCGCAGGTAATCGACCCCGGCTGCAATGACGCTCTGATCGTTCGTAAAAAGGCTTAAACATCCCGTGGGGAACAACCACACGACCCCCCACATGATCAAGCCGATTGCAGCCGCAATCCGCATGCCGATATTCGACACAGCGCGGATCGACTGCACATCCTTGGCGCCCCAATAGCGCGAGGACATAATGACGACGCCTTCGCCCACGCCCATGATCAGCATCTGGAGAATGAATTGTATCTGGTTGGCGATGGCTACGCCCGAAAGCGCCGATTCGCTGTAGCCTCCCAGCATCAAATTATCCGAAAGATTGACCCCGAATGTGATTAGGTTTTGCAGCGCGATAATAGAAGTCAGGACAAAAAAACGTTTGTAAAACGACATCTCCCGGACCCATACACTCATGCTTTTGCCCACCGTTCCTAAATTGGCCGGGAATAAACGGACCGCGCACCGTTCATGGCATGCGAGTCCCTTTTCCCTTATGTCTATAGAGAAAGTCCTTTTCCAATCGAAAACGTTTTCTATAGATGCCGAAAAATCGGGCAGCCTGCCGCCGCCCGTTACCGTTTGCGTCATTGCCGATGATAAAGCTTCGCTTCCGTCCCGGTTAAATCCTGCCGGCCCTGCAAAAATATTATTGTTCCGTCCGGGGGGAGCCGAGCGCATTCATCATGAACGCAAAGATGTCCTTTTCGCCGATTTTACCGGCTTCGTCCGAAATGTTTTGCTGCACCTGAAGCCCGTTTTTGAAAATCGCAAACATGCGCGCGGCTTTATCCGCATCGACCGAGCCCGGAATCGCTCCGTGCTGCTGCCCGAATTCAATCCACTTCCTGCTCGTCTGCACGGAAGTCTCGTGATATCGCTTCAAAATGTCCGCCACGGCGGGCTTATCCTGCTGGCTGAGCAGATAGAGAAACACCAGATTGACGGCGCTGTTCCCGCTGCCGATGCTTTGCAGCCGGCCGGATACGGCGTTCAGCGGCTCGATCAGCCCTTCCGGCCCTTCCGGGGCCTGGGCGGCGGATTCAAAAAACAGCCGGTTTGCATTCTCCATTCCCGCCTCCAATATCAGGGCGAACAATTCGTCCTTGCTTTTGACGTAATGATAAATGGCTCCTTTGGTCAAACCGGCGCGGTCCGCGATATCCTGAAGCGTGGTCGCCCGGCATCCCTTTTCCAAAATCATTTGCTCCGCGATATCGAGCAGCATTTTAAGGCTGGCGTTCATCGATTTTGTTTGCATTCGCAAAACCTCCCGGTGTCGTCAGATGTGTAGGAACCGCCGCAGCCTTTCGTTTCGCACGTCTAACGTAGGCGATATTCCACCAGATTGTCAACCCGATCAGCCCATAAGTGAATATCGGCGAGAAAGCCAGGAAAGCGGGAACCGGCAGCGCATAGACCAGCACGACTTTGACGCATGCTTCCAGCAGCAGGCTGGCGCCCCATACCGCCGTCATCAGCCGAAAGACCCGCCGATAGCGCGGCAGCCGCTGCCACTTGTCGTTCATTTCGGGATCGCGGCCCGTAAACCGCTCGGCAAAATAATAGATTAAAGGCCGGGAAAAAGCCAGCGAAATCAGGAACGTCAGGCCAAGCAGACCGGTGAGGTAAGATTCCCGCAGCAAAATGAACCGCTCATCTCCTCCCAGCAGAACGGCAGCGACGCCGAGGACCAGACCGAAAAAAATAAAGCCGGAAAACGCATCCGCCCTACGCGTACGGATCAGGCTGTACAGCGTGTCGCAGAGCGGCACGAGAGCCGCTGCGGACAAAGCGGTCAGGCTGCTCGTATGTTTAACCAGCAGGCTGTAAATCAAGTAAGGCAGCACGATGTTAATAATCAGCGTGACGATGATTTCTTTTCGTGTTTTGCTCATTTTCGTTCTTCCCTTCTCTTCGGTCTCGAATGAACCAACCGACCATACCTTCGGTAGGTATCTTCAATATACATACCCTCGGTAGGTATGTCAACGCCCCAAATATCATGTTTTTGAAATCGAAGCTTCTGCATCAAAAATAAGAGCAGGCCGGCTGCCTGCTCTTTCGTTTCCTATTTTGCTGCGCCGGAGAGCGTAACCGCGAAAAAAAACGCCTTTCATCAAAGCTCGCCTTATCTGCGCCTTCTCGGTCTTGTGGAAGAAATGGCGGCCGGCGAACGATCCGCAGCCGGCGGCGCAGAGAAAGCCCCCGGACCTGCAGCGGGCGGCGCGGGCGGCATAGCTCCCGGTCCCGAAGCAGGCGATGTATCGGGCACCATGGCGGCCGGTCCGCCGACCGCCGCCAGGCTGAGCTTCAGGGCTTCCATAAGATCGGCGACGGGCGATATTTGCGGCTGCACGATTTCTCTGTTTTGCAGCTTCGCCTGAATGAGCTGCTGAAGCGCCGCTTCGTAATTGCTGCGGTAATCGCTGCGGAACGCGCCGCTGATTTCACGGATCAGCTGCACCGCCATTTGAAGCTCGGGTTCGGAATATGGCTCCGCTCCTCCCAGCCCGGGCACCTCCTGCACCGGACGGACTTCCGCAGGATAATACAAGAAGTTCAGCACCAGGCCGTTCCGGTGGAGCCGCAGGACGGACAGATGCTCGCGGGTGCGGAAGGCGATTTTGGCTACTGCTGCCATGCCTGTCTGACTCATGGCGGCGTGCAGAAGCTTGTACGGTTTAGCGCCGAATTCACTCGGACCGAGGTAATAGGCGTTTTCATAAAAAATCGGGTCGATGCCGTTTGCGTCCGTAAAATGCAAAATTTCGATCGTACGCAGCGTGGGAAGCGGAAGCTTGTCCATTTCATCATCCGAAATCGTGACGTAATTTCCCCGTGCAAACTCATAGCCCCGGATGATCTCCTGCTGCTGCACCTCGCGCTGGCAGGACGGACACCATTTCTTGTATTGGATGGGCTGCTGACATAGGGCATGCAGGCTGCGGAAGCTGGTCTTGTGCTCTTCGGTCGCTTTATACATGCTGACCGGAATGTTGACCAGCCCGAAGCTGATCGTGCCTTTCCACATCGCCCTCATCGGTATCGGCTCCTTTCCGTATCCGGGCCCGCTTTCGCCGGCGAACCGGAGTGGATATTCCTGGTTATAGCCATGCCCAACCTCAACGGAGCCCATACAAGCACCGGTTCCGCTGGCCGACCGGTTATCCATATACGCCGCCTATAAAAGATATAGTTATTATATATTTCAATAATAATCGTTTCGCACTTACAATAGAGCTAACAGAATACCGGGAGGGAACACGTTTGTCCGAGTTTTTGCCGCTGTTCGCCAATGTCAGCATACCGATCCTGATCGCTTGTTTGCTCGGCGCTTTATACCAGCATTACAAGCAGCCGGATTCCCGCGGTCTGGCCGATATCAGCCTTTATTTGCTTTCGCCGTGCCTGATCGTTTCCGCGCTGACGTCCAGCACGCAGCACGACGCTTCCTTTCTCCACATCCTGCTGTACACGGCCGTTCATTCGGGGCTCTGCTGGGCGGCCGCCGCTGCGGCGGGGCTCCTGTTCCGCCTCCCTTCTCCGTCCCGCAGGGCAGTCGAGCTGACGACGATCTTCGGGAATTCGAACAATTACGGGCTTCCCCTGCTCCTGCTTGCGTATGGGACAAGCGGGTTTACGTTCGGCGTCACCTACGTCGTCGGGCAAATTTTGCTCGTCAACACGCTCGGTCTTTATCTTGCTTCCCGTTCCACCTTCAAGCCGCAGACGGCGCTGAGGCAAGTCGCCAAAGTGCCGCTCATTTATGCCGCCATCATCGGAATTGCACTGTACCTTCTGCGGGTTCCGCTACCGGGCAGCGTCGAAAGCGGCCTCAAGCTTGTCGGCGACGCTTATCCGGCCGTCGTGCTGCTCATTCTCGGGATGCAGCTGAGAAAAACGTCATGGCGCAAAAGCTGGCGGAAGGAGATCGTGCTTGCCGTGCTGCTGCGGATCGCAATCGTTCCCGTCCTGGCCTGGCTAGTCATTCTGCTGCTCGGACTTCACGGCCAGGAAGCCGCGGTCCTGTTCGTTCAATCGAGCATGCCCGCCGCCGTCAACGCCGTTGTGCTGATGGAGAAATACAACGGGGACAAAGATTTGGTGTCCATCACCGTCGCCTTTACGACGCTCGCCAGCTTTCTGTATTTGCCGCTGTTCATTACGTTATCCAGCCAGTTCTAAACCGGCTGCCGTCCGGAACTGAGCCTCTCAGCCCTCCGGACGGACAGTCCGACTGGGCCTTCAAACGTATTCCCCTTGAAAAAAAAGCGATTTTTTTCTCTGCAAAATAAACATTAATCCTCACGCAAAATTCATGTTAAATGTTTACAATGGGTCTAAATGGGACCTGAAGGGGGTCGTCCGATTCATCATCCGGCGCCGGGTGTATAAGAATTTGACGATGTATATTCATCCTCTTATTCCCGTAAGCTATACCAACTATTAAATAAAGATTTAAAATTCGGGGGGTTTTTGCTTGTAAACAATACGCGTTCTGACAGGAGGCCTTAAAAATGAAAAAGCGGTACATCTTCTTGATAGCGCTGTCATTAGTCGTCGTGCTTGGCGCCTTCTCCGTGACCGGCTTTACCAAAAACGCCGTGACCGGAAAAACAACGATCTCCTGGCTGGTACGGAGCGATCCGAATGCCAATCCGTGGGAACGAGATATCGTCAAATCGTTCGAGCAAAAGCATCCGAACGTCCACGTCAGTCTCATGATCGTTCCCCAGGCCCAGATCGACCAGAAAATGCAGACGATGTTCGCAAGCGGCAGTGTGCCCGACGTGCTCGCCACCAACTGGGCCAATGCCGGTTTCGCCACCTACAAGGACTACCTGATGGATTTGAAACCGTTTATGGAGAAGGACCCCGACGCGATCAAAGGATTTAATCAGAAGCTGATCGATATTTATACCATTGACGGCCATTCGTACGGCATGCCGATTCTCGGCCTTGGATCGTTCCTGTTCTATAACAAGGATTTGCTGGATGCCGCGGGTTTGCCGTATCCGCCGACGGATTGGGACGACAAGTCCTGGACATGGGATAAAATGATCGAATACGCCAAAAAATTGACGAAAAACACAGACAATCCGCAAAAAGCCGTCTACGGGATCAACGATGCCCTGGATATAGCCGGAGAATCCTGGCTGTTCGGCGGCGATTATTTCAAGCCCGAGGCATACGTAACGGGAGACATGGGAACTCCCACGGTGCTGACGGATCCGGCGGTAAAGAAAGCGGTTCAAGCCAGATACGACCTGGTCAACAAATACAAAGTGTCTCCCAACACTTCGGAAATGAAAGCGATTACCGCGCTTGGCGATCCTTTTCTTACCGGGAAAATCGCCATGACGATGACCGGAGGCTGGGGGTTCTCGACGTATAAACCGGCCACGTTCCATTGGGGCGTCGCGGCGCTGCCGTACACCCAGGACAACCGCCACGATGTGCTGTACGTCGATACGATGAACATTCCGAAGGCTAGCAAGCACCCCGAACTGGCCTGGGAGCTGATCAAGGAAATTTTGAACCCGGCCGACGGTCTCAAGCAATTTATGCTGAAAACGCAAAATACTCCGCCGGAGCAGGGCCTGCTCGAGCAGTGGGCGCAGACGATGAGCAAGTCGCTCGGTATGCCCGCGGACAAAATCATCCAGGTCAACGAAGGCGCCATCAAATACGGCAAAGAAGCGCCCAACCACATGATTAAATATTACGACTCGATCTCCAACGTACTGAATCAGTCGCTTGGAGCGGTGTGGGACGGCCGCAAGAGCGTCGACCAGGGGCTGAAGGAAGTCGACAGCAACCTCCGTTCCCTGCAAAACCTGAAATAAGGCAGCTGATCTATCGGCGGGTTTCCGCAAAGGAGTGAATTCCATGAAGGCCATTCCGGTTCAGCGCGCGGACGTTTCGGCTCATCTATCCGCAAAGCGCTCCTCGATTGCAAAGAAGGAAGAACGCGCTTTTTGGTTATTTGTCTCTCCATGGGTTATCGGCTTTATTCTGTTTTCCGGCGGTCCGATCGTGGCGTCGCTCGTGCTCAGCTTCACCAATTATAACGTCATGTCGCTGCCTTCGTTCGTAGGGCTAGGAAATTTTGTCCAGCTGTTCCACGATCAGCTGTTTACGAAATCCTTGTCCGTCACCGCCTACTATACGCTGCTGGCCGTGCCGTTCGATATCGTGGTATCGCTGCTGCTGGCGGTACTGCTCAATCAGAAGGTGAAAGGGCAGACCATTTTCCGGACGATCTTCTACGCCCCTTCCATCGTATCCGGCGTTGCGATTTCGTTCCTCTGGTCGTGGCTGCTCAATCCGCAGTTCGGGGTCGTGAACTATTTGCTGTCCTTCATCGGACTGGGCGGGCTGCAATGGTTCAACTCGCCGACGACCGTCATCCCGTCGTTCGTGCTGATGACGCTGACGTCGATCGGGGGCACGATCATCATTTTCCTCGCCAGCCTCCAGAGCCTGCCTACCGATCTGTACGAAGCGGCCGAAATGGACGGAGGGGGACGAGTCCGGCAGTTTTTCAGCATCACCGTTCCCCTGCTCTCGCCCGTCATTCTGTTCAATGTCATCATGGGCCTTATCGGCTCGTTTCAAATTTTCACGCAGGCTTACGTCATCACGCAGGGCGGGCCGGACTGGAATTCGTATTTCTACGTCTACTACCTGTTCAATACGGCATTCGGGCAAATGAGACTCGGGTACGCTTCCGCCCAGGCCTGGATCCTGTTCCTGATCATTTTCGCCTTGACGGTGCTTTCGCTGCAGCTGTCCAAACGGTATGTCCATTACGGAGATACGGAAGGAGGAATTTGAAATGGCGGGTAAAATATCTCTGTCGCGGCGCGAGACGCTGAGCGTACCCGGCAAAGTGCTGGTTTACGTGCTGCTCGGTATCTTTACGATCTTTTTTCTGTTCCCCCTGGCCTGGATGCTGACGACCTCGCTCAAGGTGCTCGGCGACGTCTACCTGATGCCGCCGAAATGGATTCCATGGCCGATGCTGTGGAAAAATTACGTGCAAATTTTTATCGATCAGCCGATGCTGGCTTATCTCTGGAATTCGCTTGGCTATACGGTTTACTGCGTCGTCGGCACGGCGATTTCGTCCTCGCTCGTGGCCTACGGGTTCGCCCGGCTGCGCGCCCGCGGCCGGAACGCCCTGTTTTTGCTGGTGCTGGCGACCATGATGATCCCGTCCCAGGTCACGATGATTCCGCAGTTTCTGCTGTTCAGCGGCGCCGGCTGGATGGATACGTATCTGCCTCTCGTCATCCCCGCCTTCGCCGGCAGCGCGTTTAACATTTTCCTGCTCCGGCAGTTTTACCTCGGTCTTCCCCGGGCGCTGGACGAGGCAACTATGATTGACGGCGGCGGTTATTTTACGATTTTCCGGCTGATCATTCTCCCGCTTTCCCTCCCGTCCATGGCAACGGTGGGCATTCTGGAATTTATGTACCGCTGGAACGACCTGATGGGACCGCTCGTCTACCTGAACACGACAAGCAAGTACCCGCTTGCGCTCGGGCTGACGAACTTCTCCGCGGCTTACGGGGCGACGCCTTGGAATCTGCTGATGGCGGCTTCGATCGTGTCCGTCGTGCCGCTGCTCCTGATTTTCTTCCTGGCGCAAAAGCATTTTATCCAGGGGATTGTCATTAACGCTTCCAAATAAATCCATTTTTATTCGCAAACGGATAAACGCAATTCGTCTCTTGTCCGGCACAAACAGCCCCCGTCTTTTCGAGGCGGAGGCTGTTTGACGCTGCGACGATCCGTTTAGGCTTGGCGGCCAGCGAGCATTCCCAGCACGTTCAATCGGACCTTGTATAAAGACGTGGAAGCCGTCACAAACAACGTTTGTCCGTCTTCTCCCCAGGCCAGGTTGGCTGCAATTTCGGGCGTCTTGATCACCCCGATCTTCTCTCCGGACGGGGAAATGATCCATACGCCGCCGTGTCCGGTCACGTACAATCTGCCCTGCAGATCCGTTTTCATGCCGTCCAGTCCGCCTCTGCCGGCATCGGGATCGATCTCGGCAAAGATGCTGCCGTTGACCAGATCTCCCGCCCCGGTCACGTCGAACACCCGAACGTGATCCCGGCCGGTATCATCGACATAAAGCTTTCGCTTGTCCGGGGAAAAAGCCAGTCCGTTCGGTTTATCGAAATCGTCGGCGAGCAGCCGCAGCCCTTCCGTCTCCGGGTTATAGCGGTATACGCCTTGAAACAGCAGTTCCTTCTCCTCGGACACGTTATTCAAACCGTAGGGCGGGTCCGTAAAATAAATGGAGCCGTCGGCGTGGACGACAACATCATTGGGACTGTTCAGCCGTTTCCCGCCGTAATGCGACGCCAGTGCGGTGACGGTTCCGTCCGCCTCTCCCCGCGACAGCTTTCTTCCGCTATGCTCGCAAGCCAGCAGGCGCCCCTGCCCGTCGAGCGTCAGCCCGTTGGCGTTCAGGCTCGGCGAGCGGAAGACGGAAAAACCGCCCGCCGCACTCCACCGGTAAATCGTATCGGCCGGAATATCGGAGAAATAAAGGCAATGATTCGTGTCGTCCCAAACGGGACCTTCCAGAAACTTGTAGCCGGTACCGAGCCGCTCCAGTACGGCTCCGTCCGGCACAATCGTATTCATTTCGTCGGTAAACGCCAGCCATTCCATGCGAGACACCTCTTTCGCGTCCGCCGGACCAAGCCTCAGGGGCTCGCCCCGGCTTCCTTATTATGCAGCCGTTCTTTTCACCCGCTTTATTCCAGCGCGCCGTATATCACGGACCGGAGCCTTGGCTGTATGTAACCGTCGAGCGGCGGCACCAGCTGCTGCATATAGACGACGGACAGCTCCTCCTTCGGGTCGATCAATACCCAGGACCCGGCCATGCCGGCCCAGCCGAATTCGCCGATCGTCCCGTTAATGCCGCCTGCTGCGGGATCGACCAGGACGCGAACGCCGAGGCCGTAGCCGTAGCCTTTGTTCTTCGGATTAAATTCGGCCATCTGCTGCATCTGCTGAGGCGTCAAACGGTTCGTCGCCATCAGCTGCACCGTTTTCCGGCCCAGAATGCGCACTCCGTCCAGCTCGCCTCCTCGTGCAAGCGCTTGCGCGAAACGGGTGTAATCGCCGATCGTGGACAGCAGTCCGCCGCCCCCGCTCTCGTGCCGGCATCCCGGCTGAAACGGGGCGTCGCGGCCGGTATCGGGGGTTAAGGTGCCGTCCTCCGCCCGGGCGTACAGCTTACTCAATCGGTCCCGTTTCGACTCCGGAATCCGGAAGAAGGTGTCGGTCATGCCGAGCGGCTCGAAAATTTCCTTCCGCAAAAACTCGCCGAACGTTTCGCCCGACAGCACCTCGATCAAAGCGGCCAGCACATCGTGGCTTGCGCCGTATTTCCACCCCGTTCCGGGATCGAATGCCAGCGGCACGGCCGCCAGCGCTTTGGACAGCGCCCGCATGTCCATCGTGGACACGGCGTCCTTGAACACGGCTTCGGTCTGCCGCTCGGTTTCCGTGCTGTTCCCGCCGTACGTCAGCCCCGAGGTCATGGCGAACAAATCCTTGACCCGGATCGGACCGGCCGCGGGTACCGCCATCCTGGAGCCGTAGCCGTTATAACGGTATACCATCGGGCTGCCGAATTCCGGCAAATACTGCTCGAGCGGATCGTTCAGCAGAAAAAGACCCCGCTCGTAAAGCATGAGCGCCGCCGTGCACGTAATCGGTTTGGTCATGGAATAAATGCGGTAAATGGTATCGCCTTCAATCGGCTTCCGGTTTTCCGCGTCCGCGTAACCGCAGCTCCCCTCGTACAACACTTCCCCGCTTTTGACGACGGTGCAGGCGACGCCGGCAGGCCCTTTTTCCACAAATTGCTTGAGCAGCGGGGTCAGACGTTCCATACGGTTCATTGCTCCCGACTCCTTTATAAAAAATGGAATTCGTCTTAAATGTATCACAACGTACCCGCCGGTGTCAGGCTATTTGTAGAGAAGCATGGATTTCTCCCAACCATGAAGAAAGCCCGGCGCGAAAACGCGCCGGACCCGCCAAAACCGATTGCTTGCGATAAACGATTCTTATCCTTTAATTCCTGTTAAGGTTACGCCTTCGATAATATAACGCTGCCCGATCATGTAGACGATCAGCACGGGCAGAATCGCGATGCTCGAAGCGGCCATCAGGAGCGCCCAGTCCGTCGTATACTGCCCCCGGAACTGATTCAGCATCATCGGTACCGTAAATTTCTCCGGCGAATTCAGGAAAATAAGCGGCTTGAAAAACGAGTTCCACATGCCGAGAAACGTGAAGATTCCGAGCGCCGAGAGCGCTGGCTTGATGAGCGGCATCGTAATCCGGCTGTAAAGCGTCCAGCGCCCCGCCCCGTCGACGATCGCCGCTTCCTCCAGCTCGGGCGGAATGCTCTTCACGAACTGCCGCAGCAGGAATACGCCGAAGGCGTTGATCAGCGAAGACGGAACGATCAGCGGCAGATGCGTGTCGATCCAGCCGAACCATTTCATGATCAGATACAGCGGAATAATCGTCACCTGCTCCGGCACCATCATCGTAGCCAGGAACAGCACGAACAGGGAATCGCGCAGCGGAAAACGGATTTTCGCGAACGCGTACGCCGCCATGGAGCAGGTAACCAGCTGTGCCGCCACGACGATGACATTGATGTATAGGCTGTTGAAGTAGGCCGTGCCGAACGGCAGATAGTTCCACGAATTTTTGAAATTGGACCAGATGAACGGATGCGGAATCCATCTGGGAGGCACCAGGAAAATTTGCGACAAATCCTTAAATGCGCTGAGCAGCATCCAGATAAAAGGCAGCGTCATGATCAACGCGCCGAAGATCAGGACGGCATGCAGCAGAATGCCCGCCGCTTGACCGCCTGCACGCCGCTTCGCCAGGACACCCGTTTCGGTTCGCTGCGCGTGATGCACGTTTGCTTTTGCCATCGTTTAACTCCTTTCGTCCTTCTTAACGCAGCCGTCTTTGTCACCTGCCGCTATCCTTCGTAATGCACCCACCTGCGGCCCATCCGCAGCTGAATGGCGGTCAGCAGCAAAATGATGACGAACAGCACGATGGCGCCGGCCGCGCTCCGTCCGAACGTGAAGTCGACGAAGGCCCGCTGGTAAATATGGTACACGAGCGTGTAGCTTGCTTTGGACGGCCCGCCACCCGTCATGATGAAGGACTGGTCGAACACCTGGAACGAGCCGATAATCGAGACGATCGTGGCGAAGAACGTCGTCGGCGTCAGAAGCGGAATCGTAATGTGCCGAAACTGCTGCAGCTTGCTTGCGCCGTCGATTTGGGCGGCCTCGTAATAGGAGGCCGAGATGCCCTGAAGCCCCGCCAGGAACAGGATCATGTTGCCGCCAACTCCCCACCAGATGCTGAGCAGCGCGATCGACGGCAGCACGATATGCGTATCCGTCAGCCATTTGGGTCCCTGGATATGGAACCACTGCTTCAAATAGACGTTAATCAGCCCGAAATCCGAGTTGAAAATCCACAGAAACACGACGGCGACCGCAACGGAGCTTGTGATGGACGGCATGTAATAGAAGATGCGGTAGAGCATTTTGCCCCTGACCTTGTTCAGCCCGACGGCGATCAGAATGCCGAATATAATCGTGCCGGGAACGACCATGACCGTATAAAACGTCGTGTTTTTGAGCGCGATGAGGAAATCCGGGTCCTTGAACGTGTAGGCGAAGTTGGCGAAACCGACGAACACCTTGGCCCCGAAGCCGTCCCATTTCATAAAGGCGAGGACGACCGCCATCACAAGCGGCAGGAGCGCGAACACGAGAAGCCCGGCCAGCTGCGGAAAGATGAACAGGTAGCCCCAGAACGTGTTGACTCCCTTTTTCTGCACGGCGGTATCTCCCTCCTTAACCTTTCACGTCTTTGATTTTGGCGTTCGCCTTCTCGCCGAGATTTTTCAGGCCCTGCTCGAGCGGGATGTTTTTAAGCCACAGCTCTTCCAGCGCCGAGGTGATCTCGGAACTCAGACCCGGGATGGACGCTTCGGCGGTTGGAATGACGTAGCCGCGTTCGCGGGTATCGAGGAACGTCTTGGCATGCGCCGGAATGTTGCCTTCCAGCACCACGTCGTCGGCGCCTTTCACCGATGGCACCGCGTTGCCGCCGCCTTGCAGCCGGAACGTCTGGCCTTCCTTGGACAGAAATGCCTGCATGAACTGCCAAGCCTCGTCCTTATGCTGGGTCGCCTTGTTCATCGTCAGGTAAGCGGTGGCCACCGCCGCAGGCTCGACCTGGCCGGTCTTCGTCGGGAACGGCACGACGTCGAAGCTGAGGTCCTTGTTCTGCTTGAACTCCGGCAGGTACCACCGTCCGGCGCCCGCAAAGCCCAGCTGGAACGACATGAACATCGCGTCGGAGCCCTGGCCCTTCGGCAGCGTGCCCGCAAACGTAAAGTTGCCCGCTTTCAGGTTATCGTAGAAGTACTTCCACGTTTCGACCGCTTTCGGATCGGTATCGGCGATGAACTTGCCGCTGTCGTCGTAAACCTTGCCTTCGTTGCCGGTGATCCAGCTGTAATAGGTATTCCAGGAATTTTCCACGACATAGCCGTATTTGCCGGCGGCATGCAGCTTGGCCGTCATATCCTGGAACTTGTCCCAGTTCCACTCGCCTTTCTGCTGAAGATCGGCGGGATCCTCCGTAATGCCGGCGTCGCTCAGCACTTTCTTGTTGTACCAGAGCACCATCGGGTTGCAGTCGACCGGAACGCCGAAAATTTTGTCGCCCGATTTCGCGGGTCCCCACAGCCCGTCGGCGTAATCGTCCGTTTTGATCGTGCTGTCGGCCCGCTCGAAATAAGGAGTCAGCTCCTCGATGCTGCCGTTATCGATCAGTTTGACGATCGTCGTATCCCCGCCGTAGAAAATGTCCGGCGCCGTGCCGCCGCTCAGCTGCGTCAAAATTTTCTGCTCGTATTCGCCCGGAATCGGAATCAGCTCGGCCTCGATATTGGGATGCGTTTTGTTGAATTCCTTCGTGAATTCCTGAAAGCGCGTCAGCTCGCCGGGGTTCCCCCAAGTAGCCCATTTGATTTTCACCTTCGCGCCGCTGCCGGACTCTGCGCTGTCCCCGCTGCCATTGCCGCTGCCGCCGCCTCCGCCGCATGCGGACAGCAGGAGCGACATCGCCATAGCCGGAGCGAGCACGCGCAGAACATTTCGTTTGAATTTCATGTCCAATCCCCCTCAACCGATATTTTTGAAAGCGTTTTAAGTATAAGACGGACCCATCCCCCGTTAAACCGCTTACATTCCGCCGGGGTGGAGTATGTTCGGAAAATAAACGGTTTCCATTCTTTTCAAACGATGAGCGGAAGCCCGGAATATTTTACTCCCTGAATTCGGACGGCGAGCAGTTCATCATTTTCTTGAACAGCCGGCTGAAATATTTCACGTCGCTGAAGCCCGAGCGTTCCGCTACCTCGAACACCTTCAGCGAGGTCGTCTTCAGCAGATGCCGGGCATGGCCGAGCCGGAGCTGAATAAGGTAGTCGATAAAGCTTTGGCCCGTCTCGCGCTTGAAAATTTCGCTGAAATAGTTTTTGCTCATATTGACATGCCGCGCGACATCGCCGAGCGTGATGCTCCCGCTGAAATGATCGCTCAGGTAGGCGAGCGCCGAATCGATCACCTGCTTGTACCGCTCGCGGTCCTCCTTCTGCCCGCTGCCGGCTTCGGGAGGCTTCTCCGTCTGCCGGACGGATTCGAACACCTCGACCATCCAGCTCTTGACCTCCTCTGCGGTGTTGAGCAGGTCCAACCGGTCGAGCCGTTCCGCGGGCCGGATCGCTTCCGGGTTGAACGGATGGCAGACATACAGCACCTCCTGGGCTTCGCGCAGCACCTCCTCCGGCGTCCGCTGCTCAAAGGTCCAATACCCGGCGATTTCCTCCAGTGTCGCCGCGGCCTTCTCGCGAAAGCCGTCTTCCAGATACCGGCGCAAAATGTCCTTCAGCTTCCGGAAATAGTCCGTGCTGAATTCCCGCTTCAGCTCAAACAGCGGCGTATACGCGTAAATGTTGCCGTAGGCCTCGAAAAATCCCCGCCGGACCGCCGTGACGGCCTGCTTGTACGCCTCCGGCAGGGCTGCCGCCTCCTTCACCGGAAGGCTGACGCCCAACGTGACGGTCCGCTCCAGCCGCTCCAGGCCGGCGTGAATCCGGCTGAGCCTGGCGTGAAAATCGGGATCCGGCCCTTCATCCGGGATCAGCATAACGAGCTGGTTCGACGGGTAACGCGCGCAGATGCCGTCCGAGCAGCAGTAAAACAGCTCCGCCGCCTCCTCCAGCGCAAATTCCAGAAAAACGCGGTTGTCCGGCTTGCGGCCGGCCATAACAAGCGAGCAGACGACAAGCCGGCTGCCGCGGAATTGGCCGTCCGCTTCGGGCGCCTTCCCGCCGGCTGCGTTCGGGTCGTCCTCCGTTTCGCCGCGAATCCAGCGCAGCAGCTGCTTCTCCTCCCGCATGCGGCGAATCTGAATGACCTGATCCTGACGGAGCATCGCCTCCCTCTCCTTCTCCTGCGCAAGCTCATCCGCCAGCCGCCGCAGCACCTCGATCAGGTTTTCCGCTTCCAGCGTCGGCTTCAGCAGGTAATCCGAAGCCCCGAGCCGGATCCCTTCGCGCGCATAGGCGAAATCGCTGTAGCTGCTCAGCAGCACGATTTTGGTGGACGGCGACACGGATCGCGTAATTTTCGTCAGCTCCAGCCCGTCCATGACCGGCATATAGATATCGGTGATCAGGATATCGATGTCCCCCCGTTCGATATAAGGCAGCGCCTTCTGTCCGTTCGAGGCTTCGCCGGCAAGCCGGAAGCCGTGCGCCTCCCACTCGAACGAATAACGCAGCCCGGTGCGGGCGAGCGCTTCGTCATCGACCAGCAGCACGTTTAGCATGGGCATCCTCCTCCCGCGAATCGGCGAACATCAGCGTTACCGTCGTGCCTTTTTTTGGCGCGCTTGCGACCCGGACGCCGTATTCTTTGCCGTAATACAGCTGCAGGGACTGATGGACGTGACGCAGACCGATATGCGACATGCCTTTGGATGCCGTATCGTGCGTCCGTTCCTTCAGCAGCTCCGGCAGCTCCTCGGGACCGATTCCGACGCCGTCATCCGATATGCGAATGAGCAGACGCTCCCCTTCGCGGGCGACGGCGATATCGATCGTACCCGGCTCGTCCTTGGGCGCAATGCCGTGAAAAATCGCGTTTTCCACGATCGGCTGCAGCAGCATGCGGGGAATTTGGCGGTCCATCAAATCGTCCGGGCAGTCGATCCGCAGCTGCAGCAGGCCTTCATAGCGGTACTGCTGAATGACCATATATTGGGTGAGCAGGTACAGCTCTTCCTCCAGCCGGACGAACAATCCCTTGCGTTCGACGTTCGCCTCCAGCAGTTGGACGAGCGCGGATATGGCCCGCTCCACCTTGTCGGGCTTGCCGAGCTTCGCCATCCAGCGGATGGAATTGAGCGTATTGTACAGAAAATGCGGATTGATCTGGTACCGCAGCGCGCGGATTTCCGCCTTCTGCTTCTCGGATTCCTCCTCGGAGATGCGGCGGATCAAATGGCCGATCTGGCCGATCATGTTATTGAAGCTCCGGCTCAGCTGACCGAGCTCGTTATGTCCGTATATGCTGCTGCGCACCGACAAATCGCCCCTTTCGCTTCGTTTCATCAGAATGCTCAGCTCGCGCAGAGGCCGGCCGATTTTGCGGCTGATGTAGTAGCCGACCGCCAGCGCCCAAAGCACCGATACGGCGGCGGTCAGAATCGTCAGGTTGCGGATCTGCACGGATTCCGCCACAAGCTCCTGGACGGGAACGATGCCGTTCAGCATCCAGCCGTTATTTAATACGGCCGGCACCATCAAATATTTTTTGCCGCCTTTCGTGAAATGATTGATTTGCGTTGTTTTGGGGAAATCGGCCTGCTTGCCTTCGAAAGCGGTATAGGTGACGTCCGGCCGGTAGACGACCCGGTTCGAGGCGTCCGACAAGTAGGCGAAGCCGCTTTTCGCAAAGCGGACATTGTCGAGCTGCTCGGAGAGCACATTGCCGCGGATTTCGATGAAAATGACCCCGATCACCTCGCCGGTCTGCACATTGCGCAGCGCCCGCCCAAGGCCGAACACGGGAATGCCCATGTCCGTCGCTTTGATAAACGATTTGTCGGATATGCCGAACCAGACCGGGCGGCCGCCCGCGGCGACGATCGATTTGTACCAGCTTGTTTTCCAGTGGTCGACGATCAGCTCGTCGTTGGAATCGAAGACGGAATTTTTTTTCTTGGCATCGAAAATGTAAATATGAAGCAGCTCCGGAGAATTGGCCATGACCGACGAGATGAGGCGCACCGCTTCGTTCTCCTGCTGCTCCTTCTCGTATTCGGTATCGCGCGGTCCGGGCTGAATCGCCTTTTGGATGGCCTGGCTGTACATGAATATCATCGACGTATCTTCGTATTTCTTCGTGATCACGTTCAGCTTGTCCCGCAGCTGATTGATCGTCTGCTGCGCGACGGCGCTGACCTGGCGCTCGATCATCCCCGCCGATTTATGATACGAGAAATATCCGCCGGCCAGTACGGGAATGATCATGCTGACAAAAAAAATGGAAAACAACTGCGTAGCTACGGTTCGGAACCTTCCATGCATCAAGCATCCTCCTTGCAAGCATCTGTTCGGGATGTTACCGGCTCGTTGGCGGAGACGGCCGTCAAGGCACGGAATCGCGTTGTCTTGCCCATTGGTGTCTGATCATTGTGAGCACCCCCTCTCGATCTATTTGGATACATGTTCGAGATTGAAACCGCCTTTCCTTGCCGCTGCGAGTGGATCGCGACTTGACCGGCGGCCTGTTGCGGTTCGTAAATCGGACTCGATTTCCGGTTTTTGGGGGAATGCGGCGGAAGATTGGAAGGCTCTACAAAATGGCAGGGTAAGTGTTAAGTTCGGGATCAGGGAGAAGAGCATATCGCTGTTCAGACATCCGGTGGGGCTATGAACGGCAAAACGCCCAAAAAATCGAATCGATTTTTTGGGCGTTCCAGTTTCCGGAGGTTGCGGTTTGGTGAAATTCAAACCAATAAACCCATTTGTTTACATTTAGTGCCAATCTATCAACTGCTACAATTCTTAAATTAGCGCCAGCTCCCGGACCAGCTCACCGGGCAAAACGACATCGCCTGCCGAGCAGCTGTCCGCCGCCTGGGCCGGATTGGAGCAGCCGCAAATCGGAAACACGGGAAACGGCCGGGATAGCAAATAGCCCAGCGACACCTGCGTCAACGATAGGCCGAGACGCCGGCCGAGCCCGGCGGCCTTCTCCAGCCGGGCTATATTTTGCGCGGTTCGCAGCTCGCCCGCTTTATTCGTTTGTTCCGCGCTTGCACGGAGCATGTCGGCGGTATATTTACCGCTAAAAAATCCGCCGGCCTGCGCATTGTACGGCACCGCGGTCAAACCGGTCCGGTGATGATAGGCGTATTCATCTCGGTCCATCGCGACCATCGACGGATCCTTCGGCTGCGGGTAAACGGCCAGGCTCCATTTGTTTTGGTTCGCCGCAAATGCCTGCAGCCCATGCTTTGCCGCATATTCCTGTGCAGCATCGATACGATCCGAACGCCAATTGGAACAGCCGAAATAGCGGATTTTTCCCTGCCGGACCAGCTCGTTCAAGGTGTCGACCAGCTCTTCGACAGGCCGGGCGGGGTCGTCACGGTGCAGCCAGTAGAGATCGATATAATCGGTTTTCAGATGACGCAGGCTGGCTTCAACGTCGTAAGCGATATCCTCGCGGCTTAGCTTGGAGACATCCATCGTATCCAGATCGGGGTGTCCGCCTTTGGTGGCGAGTACGATATCGTGCCGGTTTTTGCGATCCGCCAGCCAGTCGCCAATGATCTCTTCGCTCAGGCTCCTTTTTCCCGGCACCCACTCTCCGTAAACTTTGGCGGTGTCCAAAAAAGTGCCACCCGCCGCGGAGAATCGGTCCATGATCTCGTAAGCCGTTCGTTTGTCAATCGTATCGCCGTACTTGCTTGTCCCCAGACAGATGACGGACGGAACGAGCTCGGTTCCGGGTATCGGTTTCGTTTTCATTTATTGAGACCTCCTCATTTACGGAAAACCGCCGCTTCCGCGATAAAGCGTTTCCTTAATCATTTTATCAGCATTTCAATTTCACGGGGCGAAATGAACATAAAAAAAGCCGCGATATACGCGGCCCAAATGAGTGGTCCTTTCATCTCTTTCCGGATACGGCTTCGTCCCTGGAGAAAGAGAGCAGCTTTGAGCTGAGCTTGATGCTGTCGGACAGCCAGCCGAAGCTGCGGCTGACAACGCTCAGCGTTGCATCGTAAGACGCTTTCGTGCCGCCGGTCGTGCAGTCCGTCACGAGAATCGGATAGAAATCCAACATATACCCGTCGCGCAAGGTGGATTCTACGCAAATGCTTGTAACCACGCCTGTCATTAATAAGGTTTCGCAGCCCAGCGTACGCAATCGAAGCTCGAGATCCGTTCCGATAAAAGCGCTGTACCGGTGCTTGATGACTTCAATATCTCCCTGCTGCGGATATACGCCGAAATATTCGGCGCCCCAGGTGCCCGTTACGCAGGTTTTATGTTTTCTGTCTTTTCGCATGGCGAGCGAAACCTGGGAGTCCGTCGTTTCATCGTGGGTCGTTTGAATGAAAAATACGGGCCGCCCGGCAGCATGCGCAGCATCGATCAATCGCTGCAGGTTCGGCACGATGGCGGGAACACCGGAGACGTCACCGCCATTCCGCGCCGTCGCGCCATTTTCATGACAGAAATCGTTTTGCATATCCACGACAATGACCGCGCTTTTCTTTAAATCGATAAACTCTTCCCAATTGCTCATGTCAATTAATCTCCCTTCAAATATAATAGTTTTAATCCATGAGGGGTATAAACCAAACAATAGGTGAATCTTCTTTCCATGTAAATATGTTAGTATAGATTCCAAGTAAATTTTGGAAAGGGTGCGTGCTATGGAGGGCATGAACATGAATCATTTCCAAACTTTCATCACGCTGTGCGAATGCAAAAATTTTTCCGAAACGGCCAAGCTGCTGTACGTTCCCCAGCCCACGATTTCAAATCGAATCCATTTCATGGAAAATGCCTTTAAACGGGAGCTGTTCATCCGGGGGAAGAAAGGCGTGGAAATGACGAAAGCCGGGGAGCTGTTCCTTCCTTACGCCAGACAAATCATGGATTTATTAAGCCAGGCGATCAGCAGATTAAACGAAACCGAAGGTAAACACGAAATTGCAATCGGAAGCTCCGTGCCGTTCACGCTGCCGTTGATATTAGAGAAAATACTGGAGCTATCCTGCGAGGAATTGGAACATAATTTTATATTGACCAGCTTATATTCCTATGACATTATCCAATCCCTGCTCGACAAGGATCTCGACCTTGCGATTGCCATCAATCCTCTGAACCATAAGGATATCGAGACTCACCTCATCGGAAAAGAGGATTTGACGCTGTTTTTATCCGCCCATCACCCCCTTCGCGATCAATTCGAGCATCACGAGCCATTTTCCTTCATCCACGATTTCATTGTCTATTACCAGCCTTACTATGAGTTATTCCGCTCTCATCCGCTCATGAACCTGAATAATAAACGAAAATTCATTACCAACAATGTCGGTCTGATCAAAAAGCTGCTTGCAAGCAGAAATGCCATCTCGTTTCTTCCCGAGTCCCAGCTTCAGGACGAAATCAAACGCGGGGAGCTCGCCGGCATCCCCATAAAAAACGACCTTTTTGCGCTCTCGATTTCTTACTATCTCATGTATCGAAGAAACGAAAGATATTACGAGCATATATTGCTGCACACGAAATAGGTAGACTAGCTGCCGCGAAATCATGGCCCTCCAAAGTCGCATCGGATGCCTTTAGGGGGGCCATCCCTGCAATAAAATTTCAAATCGGGCCTTCAAACGGTTCGCCACATCCCGCCATCCCTTTCAGCTTGTTTGCCATCCTACTGCCAACTGCGTTCTTCTATCATCCGAGGCGGAAAAGAAAGGGGAAGCGGACGCTCCCCCTCATCACGCTAAACGGCTCGCTGTTCTTCCGTCATCCAGATCTCTTCATTCGGCCGCGTCTTGTTCCAGGACGTTTGCTGCTCGAAGCAGTGGCCGATGGATAAAATTTCGCCTTCGGCAAAAGGACGTCCCATGATCTGAAGTCCGATCGGCAGTCCTTCCGGCGTAAATCCGCACGGAATCGATAAAGCGGGCAGGCCCAGGAAATTGGCCGGTCCCGTAAAGCTTGGCGCCATCATATTCGAATTCCTTTCGTGCTCTTCGATAAGCTTGGCCGCAGTCGGGTTCGTCGGGCTGACCAACACATCCACCTTTTCGAATAGTTCATTAAACTTCGCCCTCATCACCGTTCGCAGGCGCTGCGCCTGGATATACTGCGCCGATGTGAAATACTGCCCCATTTCAAAGGCCAGCCGCAGCTTCGGCCCATACCCGTCCGCGCTCGTCTCCAAATTTTGCTGGTGATAAGCGTACGCCTCCGAGAGCAGAATGACCCGGTGAGCGGTCCTCATCTCTTCCATCCATTCCAGATCGACGGGGATCACTTCCGCTCCCGACCGTTCCATCACTTGTACGGCGGCGCGAACCGCCGCTTCCACATCCCCATCCACATCGTCGAAGAAGTAGGACGTTGGAAGGCCGACTTTTATCCCTTTTAAAGATTCCAGCTTGACGAAGGATCGAATGTCGAAATCGGAGCCGGGAACCGAGCTGTCGTCCTTCCCGTCGTAACCTGCGATCGCCTGCAAAACGAGAGCGGCGTCTTCGCATGTCCGGGTCAATGGGCCGATATGATCCAGCGACCATGACAACGGGGACACTCCGTAACGGCTGACTCTTCCGTATGTCGGTTTCAGACCGGCTACCCCGCAGTAGCTGGCAGGATTGCGAATGGATCCTCCCGTATCCGTCCCAATCGAGCACAAGACAAGCGAAGCTTGCACGGCCGAGCCTGCGCCCGAGCTGGATCCGCCGGGAACGCGTTCCAAGCTCCACGGGTTTCTCGTCCAGCCGTAATCGGGATGCGGTCCTCGAAAAGCGAATTCGTGCAAATGCGCCTTACCGGTAACAACAGCCCCGGCGTCGATCAATTTTTGTGCGACCGTGGCATGGAAATCCGGAATATATTCCGGATCGATCCGTGAACCGTTCGTCATCGGATATCCGGCGTAAGCGATGATATCCTTCAGCGAAATCGGAATACCGTGCAGCGCGCCCCGGTAATTGCCGTCCATGATTTCTCGTTCCGCTTGCTTGGCTTGTTCCTTTGCAAGGCTTGCCGTTACGGTAACAAAGCTGTTCAGTACCGGCTCAAACCGCTCGATACGCTGCAGAAAATAATCGGTCAATTCAACGGGAGACAGCTGCTTCTTTTGAATGGAAGAAGCCGTTTCGGCAATCGTCATCACGTTATTCGACTCCATGGTTAAGCTCCTCCTTTATTGCGCCTTGCTCTTAAATACCGGAGCAGGCTCGATGTCCGGCGAAACGGTTTTTGCCAGGTTTTGGGCGCTGTACAGCATCTGGATGATGGATTCGGCATTTTCCTCCACATATTGATCCAGCTCCGTGTACGGCGTTCGTCCGTTTGCTTCCGTGATCCGTTTAAGCAGATCTGCATTCATAGCGGAATCGGTCCCCTCTCTACAATGAAATGGACGTCACTTGCTTCGTTTCTTTGTTCACGGTCTTCGGTTTAAAGCAGGAAGCGGGTTCGATTTCGGCGGCAAGTTGACTGGAAAGCTCCGTCAGAACGTCCATAATCGAATCGATGCTCTTATGTACCGGACTGACAGAAGCACCCATTTCCTGCCGTGTATCCGGCGACTTTCCGGGAAAATCATCTTGAAGAACCGCCGGAACCTGTTTGCTGAACCATAACGTTGCCTGTTCGTACGCATGCGCCGCCTGAAAGACGAGGCTCTCGTCGAAAGGAACGCCCTGAATCTGCAGGCCGACCGGCAGGCCCGCATCCGTATATCCGCAAGGAACGGAAATGGATGGATACCCGTTGAAGTTGCCCGGCGCCGTTCGCCCGATAATGCCGATGTCCCGGGGATTCACGTCCTTGCCGTTCAGATGAATCGTTTCGGCTCCGATCGGAAACGCGGGAATCCCCGTCGATGGAACGGCCAGCAAATCGATTTCCCGATACAGCTCCGACCATACGGCTTGATATTGCTGACGCAGCCTTTGGGTCTCCAAATACGCCTGAGCCGAAATTTCCTTGGCCATTAAGAGCCTGGGAAGAATGTTCGTGCCGTAATCCTCCGAACGGCTGGTTACGTTTGCGTTATGGAAGGTCAACATTTCGGCGGCGGAAATCAGGGAATGCACCTGAACCATCTGTTCCAGCATCGGAATTTTCACTTCGCGGATTTCGGCGCCCAAATCGGCCAAAACCGCGATCGCCTGCTTCACGAGACGTTCGACCTCCGGGTCGAGGTTTTGAAAAAAATAAGCCTCGCAGTACCCGATCTTCATGCCCTCGAGCGGACGGCTGACCCCGGAATTCAATGCGGCCGCATAATCGGGTACGGGATGATCCGAGGACGCGGCGTCCAAAGGATCTTGACCGGCGATTACCGACAGCACTTGTGCCGTGTCCCATACCGATTTTGCCAGCGGTCCCGCATGGTCGAGCGACCAGCTGAGCGGAAACACGCCCCGGCGGCTGACTCTGCCGTAAGTGGCTTTCATCCCGACGATCCCGCAAAGCGAAGCCGGCATCCGGATGGAACCGCCCGTATCGGTCCCGAGTGAAAAGATGGCCGACGATGCGGCTACGCATGCAGCCGAACCGCCGCTTGAACCGCCCGGTATCCGATCCGGATTCCAAGGATTTCGTGCAGGGCCGAAATGTTCGTTTTCATTCGTTCCCCCGGAAGCAAATTCGTGCGTATTGTTTTTGCCGACCAGGATCGCTCCCGCATCCTTCAGCCTGGCGACTGTCGTCGCGTCGTAATCCGGCACGAAATCCCGGTAAATTTTCGATCCTGCGGTCGTTCGGATTCCTTTGGTGTAATATAAATCTTTCACGGCGAAAGGAATGCCGTGCAGCGGTCCCTTATAACCGCCGTTGACGATTTCCCGCTCGGCCTCTCGCGCATCCGCCATCGCCTCGTCTTCAAGACGGGTAATATAGGCGTTTAATCGTCCCTCCGTCTCCTCCATTCGCGCAAGGACCGCCTCGGTCAGTTCAACCGGGGAGACCGTTTTGCTTTGTAGAAGCGGGGCCAGTTCCTGAATTGTGCTGTCCGCCAATGATTTGCTCATCGCTAACACCATCCTTTATTCGTTATGATTTGATTCCTTTACGCAAAGTGGCAGGCTACGAAACGGCCTTCCTCATCGGAAATCAGCGGCGGTATTTCGCTCTCGCACTTCTCGCCCGCAACCGGACAGCGCGTTCGAAAAGCGCATCCCGAAGGCGGCTCCAAAGGGTTGGGAGGCTCGCCAATCGGCGGCATTTCGTTCCACCTGCCGATTTTCGCAAGAGACGGCATGGAATCCATCAGCAGCTTCGTGTAGGGATGCTTCGGCGAACCGTACAAGACCGAGGATTTCCCGGTTTCCATCAGCCCGCCGAAATACATGATGGCGACTTGATCGCTCATATATTCGACGACGTTCAAATCGTGGGAAATGAAGATATAACTCAGACGGTATTCCGTTTTGAGATCCTGCAGCAAATTGAGCACCTGTGCCTGCACCGATTTGTCCAGCGCCGATACCGGTTCATCCAATACGACCAGACGCGGCCTCATCACAAGCGCACGGGCGATGTTGACCCGCTGACGCTGACCGCCGCTTAATTCGTGCGGATACTGCTGCGCCTGCCTTTTCGAGAGTCCCACGTCCGCCAAAACCTTCAGTACCTTCTTTTCCGTTCCATTCCGTTCTCCATGCACCCAAAGATTAAAGGCCGCATTATCGAAAACGGACATTTGCGGATTTAAAGAGGAGTAGGGGTCCTGAAATACGATCTGCAGCTTTTTACGCACGTCCTTCATTTCCCGCCCGGACAATCCGTTCAAAAGCTGTCCGTCGAAGCGCACGTTTCCGCTGTCCGGTTCGATCAAACGCAGAATCAAGCGGGCCAACGTGGATTTTCCGGATCCGCTTTCGCCTACGAGGCCCGTCGTTTCGCCGGAGTTCACCGATAAATTCACTTGATTGACGGCATGAACGGTCCTTTTGCGTCCGCGCTGATCCTTCACTTGAAACGTTTTTGAAACGGCTTCGACTTCGAGCAGAGGGGCAGTCATCATCCCGATAACACCTCCGGATCAAGATCAAGATCGAACATCCAATGCATCCTGAATACAATCGCTGAGCAGGTTGAACGACAATGCCGTCAGAAAAATAACGATTCCGGGCGGTATGGCCACGCTTGGCACGATAAAAAGCGCGTTTTGCAGCGAGCCGAGCATCGCTCCCCATTCCGCCGTCGGAGGCGAAACCCCAAGCCCCAGAAAACTGAGCGACGAGGCGATCAGGATGCTGATCCCGATCAACGTGGTCACATACGCAAAGACCGGGCGAAAAATATTGCTCAGCAGGTGGTGACGAATGATCATCCAATGACCGGCTCCGCTGGCACGGGCGGCTTCGAAAAATTCGAGCCCCTTCACCTGCTTGACCGCCGTCTCCGTAATCCGCGCAATCGGGGCGATAAATACGATAGGCAGCGATACAAGGGCGTTGCTGATCCCCGGGCCGAGCGCCGCAGAGATCGCAATCGCCAATACAAGCGCGGGAAAAGCGTAGAATACGTCCAAGCACCTCATGATCACTGTGCCGGTCGTTTTCCCGAAATAGCCGGCTGCAATGCCCAATCCGCAGCCGATCAAACCCGCAACGGCCACCGGCACGATCCCCATCAGAAGCGTTATCCTCCCGCCGAAAAAGATGCGCGCAGCCAGATCGCGTCCTTGATCGTCGGTTCCCAGAAAGTGGCCGGCGGTACCGATCGGCATCAGCTTGTCCGCAATGTCGCCGGCAACCGGGCTGTAAGGCGTCAATAAAGGGGCGAATACGGCCGCTGCCACCACCAGGAAGATCCATCCCGATGAAACCCACGCGATGGGACCCGAATACAATTTTCTTAGGAACGAGCGGTTTGAACGGCTCCCTTCATCCATTTCCTCCGCTTGTTCAGGCATGACATCCTGCACTTCTTCAAGACTGCGTTCCTTGGCTGTCAGTTCCACCGGCTTATCCTCCTTCCTTCTAGGTTTTTTGAATGCGAGGATCTACAAGGGCGTTTACATAATCAACCACGATATTCAAGACGACAAACACCGTGCCGATCAGCAGAATGCCGCCCTGGATAACGGGGATATCCCGCAAGCCGATCGAGCTGTTCAACAACCCGCCCAGTCCGGGCCAGCTGAAGATCGTTTCGATCAGGACGGATCCCCCAAGCAGCTGTCCCATTTCCAACCCCATCACGGTCAACACGGGGAGCGCCGCGTTGCGAAGCAGGTGCCACAGGATTTTCCCGCGGAACAAGCCTTTCGCGCGCAGCGCCATCACGAAGTCCTGCGTGACGACTTGGATGAAGCTCGCCCGCACCATCCGGGAGATAAGCCCGATTGAAGCGAAGCTGAGCGCGACGGCCGGAAGGATCATATGCACCATTAAATCCGGAATGTTGTTTTCCATGCCTTGAGAATGCATTCCGCTCGTAGGAAGCAGATTCAGCTTTACGGAGAAGACAATGACCATCACCATGGCGAACCAATAAGCCGGGATGCTTACGCCCGCGAGCCCAAGGCTGCTGATCAGGCGGTCGATCCATTTGCCCCGGAAGATGCCGGCCGTCACGCCGAGAACGGAACCGGCGAAAAATCCGACGAAGCCGGCCGCCACCGCGAGAATCAACGTATTTTGAATGCCCTGCTTCAACAATTGGATGACAGGCACCCGCATCCCGATCGACTGCCCAAAATCCCCCTGAACGGCATGGAATAACCATAATCCGTATTGAACGAGCAGCGGTTTGTCGAGACCGTACATATGAATGACCTGCATTCGCACATCGGGCGTCGCATCCGGGGGGACCAGCGCGTCGATCGGGTTGCCCGGCATAATGTGGATCAAGATGAACGAGACGACCGAAATGCCGAACAACGTAGGAATCGCCATCAAGAAGCGTTGAAACAGCCGCTGCATATCAAGATCCCTCCCTCTCCTAATGTTGGATCCAGACGGTTGTCAGGTCGCAGAACCAGGAGGCGGGCGTCACGAGGCCTTTCACATTGGAGCCGAGAACCCGCAGATTTAAATCGTGGACGACCGGCAGCAGGGCCAGATCGTTCTGCTCGATGCCCCAGCCTTCCTTCAAAAGCTGGTCTCTCTTTGCCGCATCCGTGGTCGTTTTCGCTTCCTGATTCAACCGGGCCAATTGTTTATTGTCATAGCCCATAATGTTCCCACCGGCGGGAGGAGGAAGGACCACATTGCTTTCCAGATCGGTGAGCAACGTTCCGGCGGCGGCCGAAAAGACGAGTCCGTCCGCATCCTTCAAGGCTCCCGATTCAAAGCCCGTCCTTTTCTGCGTTAAAATTTCGTTTCCAGTCGTAGGTGCGGAATTTGACATGAATGCCGACTTTCTCTTCCTGGCTTTGGATGTATTCGGACATCGGAAGCGGCCACATATTCCCGGACCCGCTGGTCGGCATGTTCAGCGTGATGTTCAAGCCGCCTTCGTATCCCGCTTCCTTCAACAGCTTTTTGGCGTTTTCGGCATCGTAGGGATACTTCTGCGCATCCTCGGGGTAGTACTTGCTTTCGGGGAACATCGCCCCGTTCGCCGGCGCGGCCGCTCCGTTCAGGAGCTTATCGGACATGGACTCGCGGTCGATGGCTTCGACAAACGCTTCGCGGACCCGCTTATCGTTAAACGGAGGCTTCGCCATATTGGGAATGACCTCCCAGATATGCGGATAAGGTTTCGTCAGCACCTGGAAGCCTTTTTGTTTTAACTGGTCGATGGATTCCGTCGGCGGCACCTCCGCCCAGTTGATCTGCCCTGCCAGAACGGCGGCGAGACGCGATGCCGGGTCGGGCATGGGCCTAAGCACGAGCTTGTCCAGCTTGGGCGGATGATTCCAATAATCCCGGTTGGGAACCAGATCCAGCTCCTGCCGGGGCAAAACCTTGTCCAGCTTGAACGGTCCCGTCCCCGTCGGGTGATTTTGATAATCCTCGTTTCCGTATTTCTGAATCGCGGCCGGGCTGGCAAAGTAGATTTGGGTCAAATCCGAGACAAAAAAGCTGTCCGGCTCTTTCAGCGTAATCTGAAGGGTCATGTCGTCCAAAGCCTTGTATGATGCGATCGATTTCGTTTTGGATATGAGCAGGGCGGCGACGGGAGCGTAGTAATATTTGAAATCCGTTTTCATTAAACGGTCGAGGTTGAATACGGCGGCGCTTGTATTCCAAGGCGTTCCATCGTGAAAGGTCACATTCGGTCGCAGATGAAAGGTCCAGACTTTGTTATCGCTTGTGTCGTAGCTTTGGGCGAGATCCGGCTCCAGCTCGTTCGTATTCGGATTTTGCGCAATCAGCGGATCGTAGAGCTGGTTGCCGACGAATCGGCGTCCTTCATACCCTTGATCGGGATAGACGTCCATGTTCGGAATATTGGAAAATGTCGCGCCGATGATCAGCGTGCCGCCCGATCCGTTCTTTGCCGCCGGCGCGGAGGAAGAGATTGCGGCGGTCTTTCCGCAGGCCGTGATCGACACGGCCGCCGCTGCCGTGATCACCAACATCAACATGCTTTTGCTAACGTTCATATGTAGTCTCCTCCTCCCGTACCCTTACAATCGAACAATTGCGGTTCCGAGGCAGTCCGGTTCGCCGCCGTTTCCGTACGAGACGGAAGCGCTCCTCGCGGTCAAACGACTTTGCTGTGAGCTCCGCTCCGCCCTTCGCCGGCTGCCCAGCATGCAACCTCATGCCCCGACTCCATCCTGGTTACGCCGGGCATCATGCCGAGACATTCTTCTCCCGCGATCGTACAGCGCGATGCGAACGGGCATCCGCTTGGCAGACGGTCGGGCCGGGGCGGCTGCCCTTGGATCGCTTTGAGCCGGCCTTTCATCCCCAAGGTCACATTGGCTTCGATCAACGACTTCGTATAAGGATGATTCGGATGATGAAGCACCTGCCGAACGCTTCCCCGTTCGACAACGCGGCCCGCATACATGACCGCGATTTCATCCGAGATCGAAGCAACGACTCCGATGTCGTGGCTGACGAATACGATTCCCATGCCCGAATCCTTTTGCAAATTTTTAATTAAAGCAAGTACCTGGGCTTGAACGGTTACGTCGAGCGCCGTTGTCGGTTCGTCCGCCAACAGGAGACTCGGCTGACAGGCTACGGCAATCGCGATCATCACCCGCTGGCGCATGCCGCCGCTCATCTGGTGCGGATACTGCCCGAGCCGTGATCTCGGGGAAGGGATGCCGACCTTTTCCAGCAGTTCTTCGGCTTTTCTGTACGCCTCCATTTTCGATAACCGCTGATGGCGCATCAGCGTTTCGCAGAGCTGATAGCCAACGGTAAACAAGGGATCCAGCGCGGTCATGGGATCTTGAAAAATCATCGAAATTTCCTTCCCCCGGACGGATGCATACTCCATTTCGTTCATTGCCGTCAATTCTTTGCCTTCAAAACGAATGCTGCCGCCGATACGCGTATTCGGCGAACGCGTAAGCCCTAATATCGTCCGAAGCATGACGCTTTTGCCGGATCCGGATTCGCCGATAATCCCCAGCGTGCTCTGAGGATCCAATTTCAACGAAACGCCGTTCACCGCTTTCGATTCCTTCTCCTTCCGCTTGAACACGACGGATAAATTGTCCACTTCGATTAAAGACATTTTCTTACGCTCCTCTCTCATTATCATGTAAGATTTCGAAGAGAACGTCGTGATGAATAGAGCTGCCTGGCTGTTTAGTCCATTATATGGGATGTTTAGTAACATGGATAATACCTGTATTGTATAGTGATGATAAATATTCCGTATGTAAGCCTTTCCATTTGAGGGAAATTCAGTTTTCCTAAAATTTGTGTAATGTTATCTGACATAAAAATCGAAAAAAGAACCGTTTTTTGACGGCTCTTTTTCAGCAGAATGTGCTGGGATACGGATTCATTCCGTTCACCGGCATACGCGGAAAGAAGTTAAAAACTTCCGGCGGAAAACCAAACGAAAAATCGTCCCGCACACCGCCGAGTAGGCAGTATACGGGACGATTGGTTACCCGGCTTTATTCATCGCATGAGCTTAAATAAACATGCCGCCATCCACTTTCACAATTTCGCCTGTCACAAAATGAGCCTGTGCAATGAGCGAATAAGCCACTTCGGCGACATCGTCGGGAACGGCGACCCGGCCAAGCGGTGTGCCTTCCGCCAGACGCGCAACATGCTCGTCTTTCCCTTCGACCCAGCGCGTCTGCACGATTCCGGGAGCGATCGCATTCACGCGAATGTCCGGCGCCAAAGCGCGGGCCAGCGATTTCGTCACGCTGTTGGCGGCAGCCTTGGAAGCGGCATATGCGATCGAGCTTCCCTGACCGGTAAGCCCCGCAATGGACGTGACGTTCACGATACATCCCTTCCGCTTTTTCAATTCGGGCGCCGCCGCCCGGCAGCAAAAGAACATCCCTTTGACGTTCACGTCCATCGCGCGGTCCCAAAATTCCTCTTTCAATCCTTCCAAATCTTCATGCTGGACGAAATCGGTAACGCCCGCATTGTTGACCAGCACATCCAGCCGGCCGAACGCGTCGACCGTCTGCTTCACCATCGCTCTGACCTGCCGGTCGTCGGCTACCGATCCCTTCGCCAGCAAACAGGAAACGCCAAGCGCTTCGATTTCTTCTTTGACCGTCAGCGCATCCTGCTCCGAACGGGAGTAATTGACGGCAATATTCGCACCTGCTGCGGCCAGCCGCAGCGCGATCGCCCTTCCGATTCCGGTGGCGCCTCCTGTAATGAACACCGCTTTACCTTTCAAATGATTCCTCTCCTTCGCATCATAGGTGCAGCTTCAAATCATAAACGCCGGTTGCGTTTTTCATCCAGATAAAGATCGAGTGCTTCAATCCCCCGGAGCGCCAGCTTGATGAACAGATACAAGCTGTACAAGCCGAGCAGCAGAAACAGCCCGTAAACGATAAACAAAATCGTCGGCAGCGTTGATAACAGTTGAATGTTCATTTTCGTCAGCCTCCTTTCTTACATGGCGAAAGAAATTGACAGCTTGGCGGAAATAAGTTGGCTCCACTCTAGTCCCGCGCAAGCGAGTGAAGCCCGATCCGCCCGGTTACCACACGCTAACGTAACCGTCCGTGCGCGGCTCCGTCCCTCCGGCCAGGACGCCGCCAGGCGACCGCCAAATGATTTGTCCGCGTCCGAACCGCGAGGCCGGGGAAAGCTGAACCTGATGCTCCATTCTCGACAAAGCGTCCGCGATATGCTCCGGCGTGGAATGCTCGAGCTCCACCGTTCTGCCCGACGTCCACTGCCAGCGGGGAGCGTCCAGCGCAGACTGAGGATTCAGGCCGAAATCGATCGTATTCATTACAACCTGAACGTGTCCCTGCGGCTGCATAAAAGCGCCCATCACGCCGAACGGCCCGATAGGCTGCCCGTCCTTCGTCAAAAAACCGGGAATAATCGTGTGGTAAGGCCGTTTCCCCGGCTCCAGGCGGTTGTCGTGCGAAGGGTCCATCGAGAAATTGTGGCCGCGGTTTTGCAGGGCGATGCCCGTGCCCGGAACGACGATCCCGGAACCGAAGCCCATGTAGTTGCTCTGAATGAAGGACACCATGTTGCCTTCGCCGTCCGCCGCCGCCAAATAAACCGTGCCGCCTCGCGGAGGGCTTCCCGGCTCGGGGAGCAGGGCCGTCCTTCCGATTAACGTTCTTCTATCCGCCGCATAAGCTTCCGACAGCAGCGCTTCAACGGGCATCTTCATGTTCCGCGGATCGGTGACGTATTTCATGCCGTCGGCAAAAGCGAGCTTGATGGCTTCAATCTGCTTATGATAGGTATCCGGGTGATCGCGGGTTGTAAACTCAAATCCTTTCAGCAGATTCAGCGCCATCAGCGCCACGATGCCCTGACCGTTGGGCGGCAGCTCCCAGACGTCGTAGCCCCGGTAATTTACGCTCAGCGGCCGGACCCACTCGGGCTTGTACGCGGCGAGATCCTCTTTCGTCAAATAGCCGCCGGCCTGCTTCATGCAGGCATCGATTTTTTCCGCCAATTCACCGCGGTAAAAAGCCTCGGCCTTCGTTTCGGCAATGAGCCTAAGCGTCGCCGCATGATCCCGGGCTTTCCACATCTCGCCGATTTCCGGCGCCCGGCCATCCGGCGCGAAGACGCGGAACCACTCCGCGAAGGCGTCGCCCGTTACTGATTTCAAGTAATTCCGGTACGCCGAGCTCCACGTCTTTCCGAGACTCGGCGTTATCGGAAAGCCTCGCTCGGCATAATCGATCGCCGGCTGCAGGACATCCGGGAACGGGAGGCGGCCGAACCGTTCGGACAAAGCGGCCCATGCGGCCGGCGCGCCCGGAACGGTTACCGGCACGGCGCCGTAAACGGGCATCGTCGTATGCCCCGCCTTTTGCAGGGCATCGATGGAAATGCTGCGCGGCGCAGGTCCGCTGCCGTTCATCCCCTGCAGTTCGCCTTTCGTCCAAACCAGTGCGAAAGCGTCACCTCCGATGCCGTTTGTGGTCGGCTCCACCACCGTCAAGCAGGCGGCGGTTGCAATAGCCGCATCGATGGCGTTCCCGCCTCTTCGAAGCATGTCGAGCCCGGCTTGCGCCGCAAACGGCTGCGAGGTTGCGACCATGCCGTTTCTCGCATACAATGCATACCTTCGGGATGAATACGGATAATAGGCCGAATCAAAATCCATCAGCTCAAGCACTCCTTCATACCTTGATTCCGATCTATGTATCGGTTTACGCACGTTGACGATGAGGAAGAAAACGGACAGCGCAGTCTTTTGGCTCGGAACAAGCTTCTTTCTTCGAATCTATAGCGGAAGGAAGGCGATAAGTTAACCTTTCCGATTCGATAAAATCATAGGTCGGACGAAAAGCGTTCGCAGCCGCGCTGCACCTTACCAAATTATGTTCGCCATTGAAAGCGTTTGCTCCTTTTTTGCCGGGGATAAATCTTTGACCGCCGCCGTCCGCAGCTCCCGATCGCGCACAAAAAATAGGCCAGCCGTTCATTCCGGCTGGCCAATACATACGAAACCGTTCCTTTCTTGAAGGACGGGCCGGTGAAACTTGCACTGGAAGCGCCTAACGAAGACGAATGGGTTACATGGTATCCGCTCCGCCGTTCAGGTTCCGCAATAGGTTCGGTATGGACGGGCCGACGGCGCGGGAAGCGAGCAGTATTCGTCCTGTTCGGGCAAGTAGGCGTAAGGGTTGGCAAGCGCCGACAAAAGCCGCTCCATCACACTGTAATCGCCCGACTGCGCCGCCTCCAGCGCTTCTTCAACCCGGTGATTCCGCGGAATGAGCGCGGGATTGGAATTTCGCATCATTTGCTGCGACTCCGTTACGGGCTCCCGCTGCCTGCCCAGTCTCGACTGCCACAGCTCAAGCCACTGGGAAAACCCCTCCGAACCGAACATCGGCGTATCCTCCGGTTTGCCAAGCGTGAAGGCGCGGAACGTATTGGTGTAGTCCGCTCCATGCTTCTGCATGATGGCAAGCAGGTCTTGAACAAGAGACTCGTCCTCGGGCTCCGCGTTCAGGATCCCCAGCTTCGCTCTCATGCCTGCGAGCCAATTGTGATGGAACCGCTCATGATAGTTCCGGATTTCGTCTTCCGCGAGTTCAATCGCCTTGTCTTCGTTCTCATGCAGCAGCGGCAGCAGCGTTTCGGCGAATCTTGCGAGATTCCAGCCGCCGATATTCGGCTGATTGCCGTATGCGTACCGGCCCTGACGGTCGATGGAGCTGAATACCGTCTCCGGGTCGTAAGCATCCATAAACGCGCACGGTCCGTAATCGATCGTTTCGCCGCTGATCGCCATGTTATCGGTGTTCATCACCCCGTGAATAAAGCCGGCAAGCTGCCATTTGGCGATCAATCCGGCCTGCCGCTCGATCACGGCTTGAAGCAGCGCCAGGTACCGGTTCTCCGCGGCGGCCGCGTTCGGATAATGCCGCTCGATGGCGTAATCCGCCAGCGTTTGAAGATCTTGAGGAGCCCAGTGCGCGGCATATTGGAAGGTGCCGACGCGCAGATGGCTGGCCGCGACACGGGTCAGAACGGCGCCGGTCTGCAGCGATTCGCGGACGATTTTGTCGCCCGTGGTAACGACCGCGAGGCTGCGGGTGGTCGGAATATGAAGCGCGTGCACTGCTTCGCTGATGATATACTCGCGCAGCATGGGACCGAGCGCCGCCCGGCCGTCGCCTTGGCGGGAATACGGCGTTCTTCCCGATCCTTTCAGCTGAATGTCCACCCGGCCGCCCGCAGGCGTGATCTGTTCACCGAGCAGCACGGCACGGCCGTCTCCAAGCATCGTGAAATAGCCGAATTGATGCCCCGCATAGGCTTGAGCCAGCGGTGCCGCACCGGCGGGAATACGGTTGCCGGCAAAAACCGCCGCGCCGTCCCCGCTTTCCATCTCCTCCGGATCCAAGCCCAGCTCTGCGGCTAACGAACGATTGAACCTGGCCAGCTTCGGCGAGCTGACCGGGACGGGATCCTGCCTGGTAAAAAACGTTTCCGGTAAACGGGCGTAACTGTTATCGAAGTTCCATCCGGTCTGTGTCGCTGTTTGATCTTGGGTCATGGGAGCTCCTTTATTTTATCGGACTTGAGGGATTGCTCTTTATACCTTTCCAAATGGATGCCGCCTGATATACGCGATTTTCCATCTTTATTATAACCCTATTTCGAGAAGGGTACAGTGCCCGTAAGGGAATCGATGCAAACGTCCCCGATCCTGCAGCAAAACCGGTACTCAAAGCGACGGTTCGACTCCAGTTGATAGGCGGGAAAATGACGGCCGTAACTTCGCATGAGCGGCATCAAATGTATACGCCCGATCAGAGCATTCCGCCCGGGGCGTTCATCTGTCCCAATTTGCGATGAAATATCTTCCGCATAAAATAAACATAGCCAAAGCAAACGCTTCGGCTATGTTCAGGTTTAATGATGGATCATTATTGCTTATGCTTGCTTTCCGCGCAGGGCAATCAATTCCGGACCGCCGACGTTTTGCCGGATTTCCAGCGCGATTCCCGCGTCTTCCAATCGGCACGTGACGGTATGGCCGAACGGCGTTTCAATATGGCGGACGGTCAGCTCCAACGTGTCCGGGCCGCGCCAGGTGAAGCTGGAAGCGACCGCGCGGTCGACATTTTGCTGGATGCGGGATACGCCGGTCAGCCATTCTCCGCGGCCGCTGCGGATCGTATGCTCGCCGTTCCCGTTTCGGATGACGACGGCAGCTTCTTCCTGATCAAAGCGGATGGAGAACGTGCTCCAGCCGGTTTCGTTCTCGTCCAGCCGGTATACGTTGCCCGAAAGCTCCGCTTCTCTGGGGGAGCTCGGTTGATCGCGCGGCAGCCCGAGCGCAAGTCCGTTCAGCTGCGCGGACAGTGCGGCCGCGGCTTCGTTGTTCGCGGGCAGCGTGCCCGGCTGCATGGCGGGAAGCAAATGCTCCCAGACAAGGTTCAGCACGGCCTGCATGTCGCCCGTCCCGCTTGTAAATACGGCCACCGCATCCTGCTCCTGCATGACGATGCAATACTGGCCGAGATAACCGTCGCCGCGGTACGCCCCGTGCCGGCACCGCCAAAACTGATAGCCGTAGCCTTGCGCCCAGTCGACGTTTTGATTGCTGTTCTCGATGTGCTTCGAGGTCGCTTCCGCCACCCAAGCCTCCGGCAGGATGCAGCTGCCGTTCCAGACGCCTTTCTGCAAATACAGCTGGCCGAATTTGGCGATATCTTCGGTTTTGACGCTGAGCCCCCAGCCGCCGACATGAATGCCCATCGGACACGACTCCCACGTCGCGCCTTCAATCCCGAGCGGCAGCAGCAGGCGGGGCTGCAAATAATCGAGCAGCTTCTCCCCGCTCACCTTTTGCAAAATGGCGGACAGCATGTAGGTCGCCCCGCTGTTATAAACGAAATGCGTGCCCGGCTCGTACACCACCGGCGCGTGCAAAAACGCTTCAACCCAATTGTTCCGCGGGTTCTCCCGCAGCTTCGGCTCTTCGGCGTGACCGGTGCCCATCATGAGCAGATGGCGGATCCGCATGGCCGACAAATTCGCCGATACGTCCTGCGGGGCTTCTTCCGGGAAGAACTCCACGACCCGGTCGTCGAGCGAGATTCTCCCTTCCTCCACAGCGAGTCCGATGGCGGTCGAAGTGAAGCTTTTGCTCAGCGAATAAAGCGAATGCGGCAGGTACGCCGCGTAAGGCGACCACCAGCCTTCGGCGACCACCTGGCCGTGCCGGAGCAGCATGAAGCTGTGCAGCTCCATTTTGCTGTCGTTTTGAACCGCTTTCAAAAAATCCGAAACCGCCGCAGAAGAAATTCCTTGCGCTTCCGGAACGCTTCTCGGCAAAACCATTCGTTTATCCATCGGATCGCTCCTCTCTTTCTCTAACAGTACCGCAATCTGGAATATCCGGCAACATAAAGATCAGACACGCCTTATGCCGGCATTTTCGGCAGAAAACGCTTGTTCAATTTGCACACCATCGTGTATGCCGGATCGAATATGTTCCCCAGCTCGTACTCGACGCATTGGCTGAGTAAAATACTGGCCTCGGTCGTGCTCAAACCGTAATCGTCGCCTAACCAGCGCACCATCTCCGTCGTTGCATGCTGTACGGCTTGGTCCAGCGGTCGTGCATTGCCGACAGTAAACAAATGGGTGCCGGAATCGCCGCGCGGCCAGCGGGTCGTCTTGCCTTTGATCACTTCGACGGTAAACCGGATATCCATGGATATTTCGATTCCGTTTCCCGTAATTTCTCCGTCCCCCTGCACGGCGTGACCGTCACCGACATGCAGGAGGGCGCCTTCGGCAAAGACGGGGAAATACGCCGTTACGCCTTCGACAAAGCCTTTATAATCCATATTTCCGCCGTATTCGCCCGATGTGGCGGTGGAAATGGCCTGTCCGTTTGCGGGAGCCACGCCGAAGCATCCCAGAAAAGGAGCCAGCTCCACGTGCAGATAAGCAAGCGAAGGAGCCGAGTCGGCCAAGCGGGCCGTGCCCGCCTCCAAATCGACCGTCCAGCGGACCGTTTCCTTGCCCGGCAGAGTCGGAACAAAGTCCGGATCCAGCACATTCGGAGCAATAAGATTCGCCGCCCAGCCCCAGTCCCGGTTCGGGTAAATCCGTTCGAAGCGGACCGCAAGCATGTCGCCGGGCTCTGCCCCTTCGATGTAAAAAGGGCCTGTCATCGGATTGCTTCTCCTCGCGACCTGATCGCCGCGAATATCCATTCCGGCCGCGTCGACGGACGTCGTCTCGATCGTATCGCCGCTGCGGACGCGCAAAATGGGGTCATGCGAACCGATCGTGTTGTGGTAAACCGATGGCACAAACCGGTGAACCGTCATTTTTCCTCTCTCCCTCCAAATCCATCCCGATACAATTGCAGGTGTCCTTCATCCTATCATGGACTCGCCGCTCCTGCAATCTGTCTGCGGTAATAGACAGGAAGTCATTGCTTTCAGCTTCTATGCGGCCGCTTCATGTACCGCGGTCAGGACGGTTTACGCCCCGTTACAATCCGGACCGGCGGAAACATGAGCCAATGCGGCCCGACGATCCGCAAATCGTTCGCGCCAAGCCGTTCGAACCCTTCGGCGTATTCCTTCACATACTGAAAGTCAAGGATCGCAAAACGTCCGCCGGGCTTAAGAACACGCATCATTTCGCTCAAAGCTCTGTACCGCTCCTCGGTCTCTCGAATATTGTGAATGGCCAGACTGGATACGACCACGTCGTATTCGTTATCCCCGAACGGCATGCTCCGCGCGTCGCCGTCCACAATTTCCACCCGTTCGGCCACCCCTTCAACCTTGGCGTTTGCCCAAGTCGCGGCCGGACCGTTGCCCGACTGGTCCTGTTTGTTCCAAATATCGATCCCGACCGCTTTCCCGGTCGTCAGCCTGCGGGCCGCGGCGTTTAGCACAAGCCCCCGGCCGCAGCCGACATCCAGCACGTTTTCGCCGCCTTGCAGCTTAACAAGCTCAAGCAAACGTTCCCGCTCGCGGAATTTTCCTTTTTTGCTGCTCCAAATCATATACAGCGCCTCGGCCTCGAACACCAGGAAACCGATCAGGAAAACGAAGCCGATTGCCAATCCCAGTCCGTGCAGCCTGCCCGGGAATGAGGAAAAAGCCGCGATGGCCAGAAGGAAGGCCCCCGCTCCCGCCAGCGCCAGATTTCGTACGACGCCGGGCGCGTCGATCCCGTAATCACCCCTCATTGATTTCGCCTCCAGACTCGATGCAAAATAAACAAAAAATGAGTCTGCCATCACCAACCCGAATAAACTGGTTATATTATCCATCATCTTCGAATAAATGCCAAGAGATAAAGCGCAAATAAAAAACGCTCCTGCAGAGATATCGTGAAGCGGGCTTCACGACTCTTCTGCAGAAGCGATTTAAGCAGCCATTATGATTTGACGGAATGCTCTACCGGTTGATTGTCCATCCATTGGAAGTGGAAGCTGCCTTCCCGGTCGACGCGCTCGAACGTGTGCGCCCCGAAATAGTCCCGCTGCGCCTGCAGCAGGTTAGCCGGAAGCCGTTCTGTGCGGTAGCTGTCGTAATACGCCAGGGCGGAAGCGAATGCAGGCACCGGAATCCCCCGGGTTACTGCGATCGCAATTACGCGGCGCCATGCTTCCTGGTAGTTCTCGACGATGCTGCTGAAATATTCGTCCAGCAGCAGGTTTTTCAGCTCCGGATCGCGGTCGTACGCGTCTTTAATATTTTGCAAAAATCTCGCGCGGATAATGCAGCCGCCGCGGAAAATCATCGCGATGCGGCCGTAGTTCAAGTTCCAGCCGAACGCGTCGGATGCGGCTTTCATCTGCGCGAAGCCCTGCGCATAGGACGCAATTTTGCTGGCATAAAGCGCTTTGCGCACCGCCTCGATGAACTCCTGCGGATCGCCGTCATAAGCGGATGCCGCCGGGCCCGACAGCCGTTTGCTGGCCGCAGTGCGCTCCTCTTTCATCGCGGAGAGGAACCGGGCGAACACGGACTCGGTAATGATGGACAGCGGAACGCCCAGGTCAAGCGAGCTTTGGCTCGTCCATTTGCCGGTGCCTTTCTGGCCTGCGGAGTCGAGAATGACGTCCACCATCGGCTTGCCGGTCTCCGGATCGCGCTTGGAGAAAATATCGGCGGTAATCTCGATTAAATAGCTGTCCAGCTCGCCTTTGTTCCATTCCGAAAAAATTTCGTGCAGTTGGTCCGTGTCAAGCTTCAGCACGTCCTTCAGCAGATGGTACGCTTCGCCGATCAGCTGCATATCGCCGTATTCGATGCCGTTATGAACCATTTTCACATAATGGCCGGCACCGTCCGGACCGATATACGTCGAGCACGGGTCGCCGTTCACTTTCGCCGAGATGGCGGTCAGAATCGGTTCGACAAGCTCGTACGCGTCTTTTTGCCCGCCGGGCATGATCGCCGGGCCTTTCAACGCGCCTTCTTCGCCGCCGGAAATTCCTGCGCCGATAAAGCGCAGTCCTTTGGCCTGCAGCTCTTTATTTCTTCGCTGCGTGTCGGGGAAAAAGGCGTTGCCGCCGTCGATGAGAATATCCCCTTCGCTCAGATGCGGCACAAGCTGATTGATCGTATCGTCGGTCGGCTGTCCCGCTTTGACCATGATGATGATTTTGCGCGGCGTTTCAAGCGACTCGACGAATTGTTCGACGCTGTACGTGCCGACCAGATTTTTCCCCTGCGCTTCCGATACCAGATCCTTCGTCTTCTCCGGCGAGCGGTTGTACACTGAAACGGAAAATCCCTTGCTTTCGATATTCATAGCCAGGTTTTTCCCCATGACAGCCAGGCCCGCTACGCCGATCTGCTGCTTGCTCATTGCGATTGCCTCCCTCTCACTCCGTAATTCCGTATCTATAAAAGCTTGCCCAATGGACGGCCTGTATTATTGAACGGCTTTTTTCCAGTCGGCGGCAAATTTGGCGATCCCTTGATCCGTCAGCGGATGCTTGGAAATTTGCTCGATGACCGAGAACGGCACCGTTGCGATATGCGCGCCGGCCATCGCGACGCGGGTGACGTGGTCCGGATGGCGGACGGACGCCGCGATGATTTGCGTATCCAGGTTATGCGTGCGGAACAGCTCCGCTACCTTCGATACCAATTGGACGCCGTCTTCGGAGATGTCGTCCAAGCGGCCGAGAAACGGCGAAACGTAGGTTGCGCCAGCGCGGGATGCCAAGAGTGCCTGGTTCACGGTGAAAATGAGCGTCATGTTCGTTTTGACGCCTTTTTTCGTCAGGTAGCGGCACGCCTCCAAGCCGGCCAGCGTCATCGGCAGCTTGATCGTGATATTTTTGTCGTTGTCGTTGATTTTGATCAGCTCGTTCGCCTGCGCGATCATGTCTTCGGCGGTCTCCGCGTCCGGCGTAACTTCCGCCGAGACGGATTCGACCTCGGGTACTTCGCGCAAAATCTCGGCAATGCGGTCCTCGAATTTTACACCTTCCTTGGCGACAAGCGACGGGTTCGTCGTGACGCCGGAGAGGACGCCGAGTTTATAGGCCTTTCTGATATCTTCCAGGTTTGCAGTGTCGATAAAAAATTTCATGTAAACTACCTCCATTTAATAAAGTTGTATATCGAATCAAGCTGCATTAAAGCAGCTCCTTCGCTAATCTTACCACGTTTTGGACGGAGAAACCGAAATGCTCCATCACCGCGCCGCCGGAACCCGACGCGCCGAACGTATCGATCGACAGCACTTTGCCGCTTGGCCCTGTGTAACGGTCCCATCCCAGCGAAATGCCTGCTTCGATGGCGATCCGTTTCGTAACGGAAGCCGGAAGGATTTGTTCCTTGTACGCCTCGGTCTGGCGGTCGAACAGCTCACGGCTCGGCATGGCGACTACGCGTACCGAAACGTTGTCTTTCTCCAGCTCGGCTTTGGCGTCCATGGCCAGCGAAACTTCGGATCCGGTGCCGACGAGAATCAGATCCGGCCGGTCATTCGTTTCCGCCAGCACATATGCTCCCTTGGCGACCTCGTCCACATTGCCTTTGGTCGCTTCGTATACGGGCAGATTCTGCCGGCTTAAAATGAGGGCGACCGGCCCGGCGGCTTGCTGCAGGGCGTACGCCCACGCGCTTGCCGTTTCGTTGGCGTCGGTCGGACGGATCACCGTCATACCCGGAATGGTGCGCAGCGCGGCCAAATGCTCGACGGGCTCGTGCGTCGGACCGTCTTCCCCAACGGCAATCGAGTCGTGGGTGAATACGTAGACGACGGGCAGCTTTTGCAGAGCGGCAAGCCGGATGGACGGGCGCAAATAATCGCTGAATACGAAAAACGTGCTGACGAACGGCTTGACTCCACCGTGAAGCGCCATGCCGTTGCCGGCTGCGCCCATCGCGTGCTCGCGGACGCCGAAATAAATGTTGCGTCCCGAGTAGGAATCGATCGCGTATGTCGGCTCCCCGCTGATATCCGTCATCGTGGAGTGCGACAAGTCCGCGCTGCCGCCGAAAATGGCGGGTACCTTTTTCACGTAATGGTTGATCGCTTGGCCGCTTGCGATACGCGTCGAAACGGCTTTGGAAGCGTCGAACGTCAAAATATCCGCAGCATCCAGCAGCACCTTGCCGTCGATCGCCCGATCCAGCTCTCCGCCTTCCGAAGGATACTGCGCTTTATACGACGCGAACAGCGAATTCCACGCTTCTTCTTTGGCCGCTCCATGCTGCTTCAGCTGCTCAAAATGGGCTCTGACCTCATCCGGAACGGTGAATTCTTCCTCAAACTTCCAGCCGTACGCTTCCTTGGTCGCTTTCCCTTCTTCTTTGCCCAGCGGAGCGCCGTGCGCTTTATTCGTCCCCGCAACCTTGCTGCCGTAGCCGATAATGGTGCGGATTTCGATCAGCGTCGGCTGCGAATCGTTTTGCTTGGCGGCCGCGATCGCATCGGCGATTTGCGAGACGTCGTTGCCGTCCTCCACCCGCAAATAGTGCCAATGGGCCGATTCTGCACGTTTCTGGATATTTTCCCCGAAAGACAGGTTTAAATCCCCGTCCAGTGAAATGTCGTTGGAATCGTATAGCACGATCAGCTTGCCGAGCTTCATATGGCCCGCCATCGACATCGCCTCGTAGGAGATGCCTTCCATCAGGCAGCCGTCGCCGACGAGCGCGTACGTATAATGGTCGACGACCGGGAAGCCGTCCCGATTGAATTTCGAAGCGAGATGGGCTTCGGCCATCGCCATGCCCACCGCATTCGCGATGCCTTGGCCCAGCGGTCCCGTCGTAGCTTCCACGCCGTCCGTATGCCCGAATTCGGGATGCCCGGGCGTCTTGCTGTTCAGCTTGCGAAACTGCTTCAAATCGTCGAGCGATACCTGGTAGCCCGTCAGATGGAGCAGGCTGTACAGCAAAGCCGAACCATGGCCAGCGGACAAAACGAAGCGGTCCCGGTTGAACCATTTGGCATTGCCGGGGTTGTGATTCAGATGTCCGGACCAAAGGGCGTATGCCATCGGCGCCGCCCCCATCGGCAGCCCCGGGTGGCCGGAATTGGCGGTGTTGGTGGCATCGATCGACAAGGTGCGAATCGTATCGATCGCAAGCTGATCAATGGTTTGCGTGATAGGCATAATGATCGTCTCCTTTTTTGTTATCGGCTTGCTCCCGCGGCTTGTCGTCGAACCACCAGTGGTATCCTTCCCTTGCGAGGAGCGCATCGGACTCGGCCGGCCCGTAGCTGCCGGCCGGGTACAGATGAAGCGGAACGAGATTTTGTTCGAACGCCTCCAAAATCGGCTGCACCCATTTCCACGACAGCTCGACCTCATCCCAGTGCGCGAAAAACGTCGGATCTCCCTGAAGCGCGTCGAAAATCAAATTTTCGTAAGCTTCCCGCACGTCCTCGCGGCTCTCGTGAAAATCGATCTGAATCGGCTTCAGCTCCCCTTTTTGCAGGGGATCTTTGGAGTTAAGCTGCAGCGTAATGCTTTCGTTCGGGCTGATTTCGAAGACGAGCAGATTCGGCTCTTTGCTGTCGTCGTTTGCTGCCGAAGACTGCTTCAGCGGCTCCTTGAATTCGATGACGATCCGCGTCGATTTCTCCTTCATTCGCTTGCCCGTCCGGATATAAAAAGGAACGCCCCGCCAGAAGTAATCGTCGATCTGCAGCCTCGCCGCGATAAATGTGTCGTTCATGGACGTTTCGGCAATGCCCGGTTCGGAACGGTACCCGGCCGCCGGCTTCCCTTGAATTTCGCCCTCCGCATATTGTCCGCGGATCACATGGGCGCCGACGTCCTCTTTCAGCAGCGGCTCGACGGCTTCCATGACCTTTTTCTTCTTGATGCGCACCGTCTCGGAGGTGCTGTTATGCGGAAGGTGAATCGCCAGCATCATCAGAAGCTGCAGCATATGATTTTGGAACATGTCCCGAACGGCGCCTACATGGTCGTAATATCCGGCCCGCTCTTCCACGCCGACCATTTCGTTCGCCGTAATTTGCACGTTGGCGATGTACCGGTTGGTCCATAAAGCGTGCAGTACCGGATTGGACTGCTGCAGCACCTCGAGCTTCTGCACCATCGGCTTGCCGAGATAATGGTCGATGCGGAAAATTTCATGCTCCTCGAACGATTCGCTGAGCTTCTCGTTCAAATCCCGGGCGGACTGCAGATCGTGGCCGAAAGGCTTCTCGATCACGAGGCGCTTCCAGCCGTCTTCGGAACCGAGCCCGCTGTCCTTGATGTTCGCGGCGATCGTTTCGAAGAATTCCGGCCCGACCGACAAATAGAAGAGCCGGTTCGGCGCGGCGCCAAGCTCGCGCTCCCGCTGCTCGACCCGCTGCAGCAGCCTGCTGAAATCCTCCTTGCGGCCGACGTCCAGAATGCTGTAATAAAACGCGCTCACGAATCGCCCGATTGACGCGGCATCGTCCGCGCCGCGCCTCGAGAACGTGCGGATCGACTGCTCGACGTTGGCGCGGAAGGTTTCGTCCGTATTTTCTCTTCTCCCGAGTCCGAACAGGGAGAATGCTTCCGGCAGCTTACCGTCGAGAAACAAATTATACAACGCAGGGTAAATTTTCCGTTTGGCCAAATCCCCTGTGGCTCCAAACAAAACAAATGTGGTTGGCTCCATTTTTTCCTCTCTCCTTCCAGCAGAGATTCCGATGATCGTGCGGCATTGGCGTAAGACGGTATATGCAGCGGCGCAGGGCCGTTTCCAATCCGGTTGATCTGGTTTCTTTTACGTAATTACACTATAATACGATTAACATCCATACAAGTAATAAATATATTTCACAGGAGCTATAGACCGGATCTATGAACAACAATTACGAATTATATAAGGTTTTTTATTGGGCCGCAAAGACGGGCAGCCTTACCCAAGCCGCCAAAGCGCTTTATCTCACTCAGCCGAGCGTCAGCCATGCCATCAAGCAGCTCGAGGACAGCTTCGGCCTCACTTTGTTTTACCGGAATTCCAAGGGCGTTTCGCTGACCCCGGAGGGGGCGATCCTATACTCGTATATCGAGCAATCCCAAATTCTGATCTCGCTTGCCGAGGAGAAAATGGCCGCGCTGAAAAATCTGGACAGCGGCGAGCTGCGGATCGGCGGGAGCGATTCGCTGTTTAAGCATTATTTGCTGCCGTTCCTGGAGGAATTCCACCGGACTCATCCCGGCATCCGCCTTCATCTCAATCACGGCACGACGCCGGAAATCATATCGTTTCTGAAGGAAGGCCGGATCGACCTCGGCGTCGTCCGCATGCCGATCGTCGATTCCCAGTTGGAGGTGAAGGAGAGCTTTCAGCTGCAGGACTGCTTCGTCGCCGGGGCTCGATATGCCGAGCTGAAGGACAAGGTTCTGTCGCTCGACAAGCTGCTCCAGTACCCCGTGATCCTGTTTTCACGCAACAGCCGGGTACGGATGGCCATTACGGAATTGTTTCAAAACTACGGGTTTACGCTGAAGCCCGAAATCGAGGTCGGCAGCGTCGATCTGCTGATCGAGTTCGCCCGCAAGGGGCTCGGCATCTCGTATGTGACAAGAGAGTTCGTCAAGAAGGAGCTGGACGAGGGCTCGCTTTTCGAAATTTCGCTGGACGTTCGGCTTCCCCCGTCTCATGTAGGCATTATGACGATGCGCAACATGCCGCTGTCCAGCAGCGCCGGACGGTTTATCGATCTGGTGCAGGGGCCGCTGCCCCCGGGGCGGACCGAATAACAAGCACGATGCGACAATCGCCCTCCGCCCGGCCAAGACGGCCAAGCGGAGGGCGATTCATTCATCTGCAATATAGTTTTAAGACGTCGGTTCCGGATCTCCTGCATCCTCCGGTTCCTTCGCCGCGGCGATCTGGGAAATCGAATCGAGCTGCGCGTGTGATTTCACCGCCTGCGGCTCAGGCCGGGTGTGTCCGTACATCCGCACGTAAATGTCCTCGATCTCCTCGCCCGTCAAATCGCCCCGGAGCAGGAGCTCCTCCGCTATGGCGTGCACGAGCTCGGCATGCTCCCGCACCAGCTCCTTCACCTGGAGCATCTGGTCCTTCAGCAGCTCGTTGATCTTCGGCCGCAGCGCTTTGAGCGAGTCGCCCTGGCCGCCTGCAGCCCGGAAGCTGAACAGCTCGTCGCCCATGCCGACCATGCCGAGATAGGAGCCGGCGATGAGCGTTGCCTGCTGCAAATCGGAGGTGACGCCGTTCAATTTCTTGCCGAGAAACTCCTCCTCTACGGCTCTGGCCGCCAGGCAGACCTGAATTTCCGCCAGCATCTCGCTGTCGCTCCGGTTGTACCGTTCGTGCGTCGGCTTCGTGGCCGCAAGGCCGAGCGCTCCGCCGCGGCGAATAATGGTCACCTTCCAAACCCGTTCGTGAGGCTTCAGCAAGTATTGGGCGACTGCATGTCCAGCCTCGTGGTAAGCGACGTTCCGTTTTTCGTCCTCACTCATGGAGCGCAGCGGCTGCTTGAGCCCCCACTCGTACGTCTCCATGGCTGCGCGGAAATCTTCGTAGCCAGCCATCTGCGCGCCGCGCTGGTGGGCGATGACGACCGATTCGTTGACGATATGCTTGATTTGCGCCGGGCTGTAGCCGATCGTATCGAGCGCGGCGCGTTCCGGCGTCAGCGTCCGGTCCCGTTTGACCTTCTGCAAATAATAGTCGAACACGTCCACCCGCCCGTCGTAATCCGGCGAATCGACCCAAAGCTGCCGGTCGAAACGGCCGGGCCGAAGCAATGCGGGATCGAGCACGTCGGGCAGGTTCGTGGCGGCGACCGTCAGCACTGCCGGCCGTTCGGCCTTCCTGCGCCGCAGCCCGAGCGCGCGCAGGAACCTGGCGAAGCGGGAACCGTCCAGATTCGGCGGATCCATCTGCAGGAGAAGCTCATTGAGCAGGCCCGAGCCGCCGCCCATCATGCCCATCATGCCGCCTCCGCTGCCATTCTGCCGTTTGACGCCGATCGCGTCGATTTCGTCAATAAAAATGATGCACGCGCCGTACACCTGCGCCAGCTTGCGCGCTTTCTTGTAAAGCCGCATCACCTTCAAGTTGCCGACGCCGAAAAACATATTTTGAAAGCTGGGAGCGGACGCGTACGCGAACGGAACCTCCGCTTCGTTGGCGATCACCTGCGCCAGATACGATTTGCCCGTTCCCGGAGGTCCGCAGAGCAAGAAGCCGCGGATCGCCTCGCCGCCCATGTCCTTGAACTCTTTCACGCCCTTCAGCAGCGTAACGATCCGTTTGGCGTTCTCGACAATTTCCGGGTTGCCGCGGTAATCGTCCCAGGTCGCGCCGGTTTCCCCCGGCAATATCCAGTACGTCCGTCCCCGGGCCAAAAACCAGAACATGGCCGCGAATTGAATGATGATGAACAAGATGGCAAAAAGCAGCTGAAAAGCGACGCTCGCAATGCTGATCGCGATCCCTAAGGAATACTTGCCTCCCAAATACCACAGCACGCCTACTGCGATGAGAGCCGCAAGCCACAGGAGGAATGCACGCCATTTGATCCAACGATATCTCCTCATGGCTCCACATCCTTTTGGACAGTTTGCACCATTCTATTATGCAATCGGAGACCCGTCAACACATTTTTTATGGGAGAATCAGCGGCCAAAAGGCGTCGACGGTGACATCCAGATTCGTGACGCCGGCGCCGTTCAGGTAAGGCCGATGGTCGCGAAAATAGTCCGCATGCCCGCCGATCAGCTGCAGCGGTACGACGCGGCCGGGCCTGTATAGCCGGCGGTTCCAGACCGGCCCGCGGAAGCGCCCCCGCTCCCATCCGCCCCAGGTTCCCAGGCGGCAGACGGGATCCCGGATTCCGCCCTGCGGGCCGGCGGCATACAAATAGCCGACGCTCGAACGAAGCCCGTCGGGAATCCGGCATTTCGGCGAGCCGATCTGAACGACGCGGCAGTCCGCCAGCGGCTTGCGCGATTTCAGCAGCTCCAGTGCATGCACGGCCGCCAATCCGCCGGCGCTGTGCCCGATTAGGACGATACGCCAGCCGTCCCGGTATTCCGCCGTCTCCCGCAGGACGAACTGCCCCCCGACGGATCGTGCGCGCTTCCGCATGGAAAGGTTCAGATCGCGGCGGACTTCCCGCAGCTGGCCCAGCAGGCTTCGTCCCCAATCGCCATACGGGAACAGCAGCCTGGAATGGATGCCGGCAATGCCCGCCTGCCGGGCGCGGCGCACAAGCTCGCCTCCCAGCGCTTCCATGAAATCCGGCGAAGTATAAACCCCTGCGATCAGAAAAAATGCGATCCGATCGGGCATCGTTTCATCCAGCTTTTCCGGCATAACGGACCGTTCCTTTGCACATCGAATGGATGGCGGATGGGATTGTACATTTTCCGCAAATCGTAGACAATGGATAAGACAGGTTGTGCATGAATCCGGGATAGGGGAAAACCATGAAAAAATCGCTCGCTTTTCCGCTCGCCGTTGCGCTGGTCGCGATTTCATTTTCGGCGATCTTCGTCAAATGGTCCGATGCGCCGTCCACCGTCTTAAGTATGTACCGCATGCTGTTCGCCAGTATCCTCATGTTACCGATTGTATGGAAAAAACGCGCGGAATTCAAAAAAATCGCCGGTAAGGAGCGGCTGTTCCTCCTCTGCTCCGGCTTTTTTCTGGCGATGCATTTTGCGCTGTGGTTCGAATCGCTGAAGCTGACGACCGTGGCCAACTCCACGATCATTCTCGCCCTGCAGCCGATCGTCTCGCTGATCGGCGGCTTTTTCCTGTTTAAAGAACGGACGACTGCCGCGGCGCTTGTGACGATGGGCATCGCCACCGCCGGAGCGATGATGATCGGCTGGGGGGATCTCGGCGTCGGCCGCAGCGCGATCCTCGGCGACATCAGTTCTTTTCTCAGCGTTGTTGCCGTGGTCGGCTACTTGTTTATCGGGCAAAGCATTGTGAAGAAAGTGTCGCACTGGATTTACAGCTTCTGCGTCTTTCTGAGCGCAGCTTTGTTTTTAACCGTCTACAACGTCATCGCAGGCAGCGCGTTCGGCGGCTACTCGGCGCGGAACTGGGGCATCTTTCTCCTGCTGGCGATCGTTCCGACGATGGCCCATGTCATTAATAACTGGCTTTTAAACTACATCAATGCCACGACGATCTCGATGAGCGTATTAGGCGAACCGGTCGGGGCGACCGCGCTTGCGGCCTGGCTGCTGGGCGAGAGCGTTGTCGGCTGGCAAATTGCCGGAGGCCTGCTCGTTCTGCTGGGCGTTTTCCTGTTTCTCATCCTGAAGCAGAAGCCGTCTCTCCCGAATGAACGGGCTTCCGCCCGTCCCTTGAACACCGATTGATCAAGCGGACGGCAATTTGCGGTCGAACAAGCTTTTAATATCCCGGACGAGCTGCACGGACGCCTCGATTTCCACCTTCCGCGTGGAGACGCTTTCGACGCTGCAGCCGATGGGAATGCCTTTCTCCAGGCTGAAATCGAGCAGCTCCTCGAAGAGCTGCCGGGCGAGAACAAGCGATTTGTCCAGCACATCGCTCGAATATTTCAACTCGTTTTCCAGCCATTTTGGGATGCTGATGCCGAGCCACTTCATAAATTCCAGCGTTTTCGCGGAACCGCAAGGCGCAAGATTGAACAAGACGGGCGCCATTACGATTCCGTTATTCGTGCAGGTGTAATAATAGTCGGACAAAAAGTTTTTCGACGCTTCGACGTTATAGGTCGCCTGCGAAACGAAAAAGCTGCACCCGTCACGGATCTTGTTCACCACCCGCAGGTGTTCATCCTGCTTCTTCGTATGCCGCTCGGGTATCACCACGCCGCCGAAATGAAAATCCGGCTGCACGCGCTTGCTCAGCCGGGCGGCCGACGCGACATCGAGATGGACCTCCTGGTTGCTTGACGATGCGCCGACATAAACGGCATATTTGTCATGCTCCGAATTGGCCTTGATCCATTCTTCGAGCCGGGCTTCGGTATATTTGCCGACACAGCGGTAGATAATTTGCGGAACGGGCAGCCCGCGAAAATACAGGTCCCCGTATTGCGAAGGATCCACCATCGGCAGGTACGGAAACGGCCTCTCCTGCTCCGCCGCGCGGTCAGCCTCTTCCTGAACGTCATAAAGCAGCAGCGCGTCGATGGGGAGAGCTTCGATCCGCGCCAGCTGCTTCTGCGCAATTTCCGCGATTTTGTCCGGCGTATAAACCGCCTTCGGCGGAGTCATTCCATACGTTAAAATGCCCGGCTGCCTGTTCAGCAGCTTCTGTTTCAGCATCGCAGCCTCCCCCTGTCCTTTGCGATAATCGCAGCATGTATGGGATCGTCATTCATCGGAAACCGGCAGGCCGGGGCAAAACCGGCTCGCTCCCAGGCTTCTTCCTCATCCCGAATGTCCAAAAAATTCAATTGAAATTCATCTGCTGTTCACGCCCTCTTCATTTAACCCCGCTACGATTGGAATGTATTCCCAATCAAGTCATAGAAAGGCGGAGCTAAATGAAACGTACAAGCACCATTGCGGCGTTTATGGCCGCAGCCCTGCTCATGGGCTCTGGTATCGTCACCGGTCAGTCGGTCTTTGCCGCGGCGGCGCAGCACCAGACGAATACCTGGAGCGGCGGAAGCGTTCGGGCAGGCGGAATGAGCATGGCGAACGATGAGCTGGCCAAGCTTCTCGGCATGACAACGGCGGAGCTGCAGAAGGAACTCGCTTCGGGCAAATCCCTTGCCGCAATCGCCAAAGCCAAAGGCATTTCCGCGCAAAAGGTGACCGATCTGCTGGTGAAGGACCGGAAAGCCCGGCTGGAAGATCTGCTCAAGAGCAAAAAGATTACACAGGCTCAATTCAACAAGATGAGCCAGCAGCTGACCAACATGGCCGAAAAATCCGTTAACGGAACAATGACCGGTCATGCGGGCGGCCGCGCTTTTGCCGCTACGGACGAGCTTGCCAAGCTGCTGGGCACGACGAAAACGGAGCTGCAAAAGGAGCTTTCCGCGGGCAAGACGCTTGCCGCAATCGCCAAAGCGAAAGGCGTTGCCGTCCAGAAGGTGGTCGACACGCTCGTAAAATCGAAATTGACGGCGCTGGATACGCAGCTGAAAAACAAAAAAATTACGCAGACCCAATACAACACGATGAAAGCCCGGCTGAGCGCAGCCGCAGCAGCATTCGTAAACGGCAAGAAGTAAGCCACAGCCGGGCCATTCATTCCGCAGACGCCTGCCGAATCGAGGCTGCCGGTTGTCGCTGCGGAAGCCAAGCCCGATATCCGCCGAAGCGAACATATTGAACGGCAGGACGTTTGCCGTTTGAAATGCGCCCGTATAAACAAGAAGACCGCCGGCGTCCGGCCGGCGGCCGAACGCGGCGATCTCCCGTGCCGTCCGAAGACGGCGCACCCGCGGCGCTAATTTGTTGCTTTGATCCGCATCCCGCGCCTCTGCCGAAACCGGTTCTTTAGATTGCAGCAGATCGGGTAAAGGACGCGTTCAACATATGAGTACTAATGTTGACGCACCTCCTTTCCTGATAAGCAAACTGTACCACAGCTCCGGGCAAAGTGCCAGTCCTTTTATTCTTATTAGCCGATCTCTACCTGACCCTGATCGATGAGCCAATCGAGCGATTCCCTGACCGCTTCCAGCGAAGAATAACGCGGTTCGTAGCCGAACAGCCGCCGCGCCTTGCCGATGCTGCAGTTCGGGCTGTGCGCGATATGATCCCAAACGCTTCGCGCCTCCTGCTCGGACAGCTTGTCCTTCAGCGATTCGAACGGCTCGAAGCGCATATTAGCCTCCCGGCCGAACCAGGACGCGACGGCTTCCGCATATCCTCGCAGCGTCAAAGCCGCCGGGGAGACGACGTGAAAGCTTTCGCCGACCGCAGCGCTCCAGCATTGCGATGCCTTGACGAAAGCCTGCGCGACATCTTCGGCGTGAACGTGATGGATCGTCTCCAGGCCGAAGTTCGGGATGTCGACCTCCTCCCCCTTCGCCAGCCGGGAGAACACCTGCGGATTGAAATGACCGGCAGGATTCAGCGGCGCCCACCCCGGACCGACGATATGACCCGGATGCAGGACGGTCGCCGGGAAGCCTTTCCTTCTGGCGCGGTCCAGCAGGAAGCCTTCGATTTCCGCTTTCAAAATGCCGTACTCGCCGAACGGCCTCCGCGGCGCTTCCTCGGTAGTCGGCACCGATACGCTCGGTCCGTGCACCCAGATGGTGCCGCAGGAAATATAATGCTGGACCTCCCCATGCAGCGCCTCAACCATCAGAGCTGCGCTCTCCGGCTTGAAGCAGATCATGTCGATGACGACGTCCGGCTGAAGGGCGGCGATTTTTCGCCCGAACGTGCCGTCCGCTTCTTCCGCCGTCCGATCGGCGGAAACATGCCGCACGTCCGTCCAGGCCGCGTCCGGACGATACGGCTCCCTCGCTCCCCTGCTGACGTTGATCACCTCGTGACCGAGCCGCACCAATTGCGGAATCATATACGTCCCGACATGCCCGCTGCCGCCTATAATTACATACCGCATATAAAACTCCTTTGCCTTGTAGTGTGGGAAACCCATTAATAAAACACCAACATACTTATCCTATATATTAAGCGGAAACGCTACAAATTGAAAAGGGAAAAATAAAGGCCCCCCGGCTTCGACCTGCGGGAACGGCTCATATGCTGGGCGGCAGCCGCATCCGCTTTTCAATTCGCGCAGAACCGCAACTTTTGGTGTTTATTGAGCAAGAATGCGCTTTCTATACAAGAATAACAACCATTATAATAAATGGTAGAAGCGCAATAATTGGAGGAGGAATGCGGTATGGCGCTGCACGGACTGACAATCGAACAGAAGCTTATCTGGGAACGCGACGGTTACCTGGTTCTGGAGCAGTTTCTTGATGCCGGCGAGGTGAGCTATTATAACGAGAGGCTGGACAACGCCTTCAAGGCATGGGAAACCAAAGGCGGCACGAATCCGGCCTCCGGCCAGCTGCAAAACGTTCAGCAGGTATGCGGTGTGATCGAATACGACGACGCCCTGCTGGAATTGATGGAAAACAGGCGGATGATGTCGATTTTGCGCGATATCCTCGGCGATTCCTTCGTTATGATCGACAATGACGGCCTGATCAAACCCCCGCAGAAGGAAGCGCATACGAATTGGCACCGGGATACGGGCACTCTGCTCTATGTAAACGAGAAAAAAGTCCCTTTTATGGCAAAAGTGTTCTACTTCCTCTCCGACGTCCATTACGACGGCGGCTGTCTCGCCTTCCTGCCCGGAAGCGCGAATATGATGAACGAGCAGCTGCCGAAGGTGGAGAAGCAGGAGGATATGCCCGGGCATGTGCGCATGAATGTAAAAGCCGGAACCGCGGTTGTCTTCAACGGGTATACGTATCATTCCGCGCTCAATAATTACACGGAAAATACCCGCCGTTCGCTCATTTATAATTATGCTCCTTCGTTCCTTCGAACATGGCCCGGCTACGAGCCGTCCGAGGCGCTGAAGTCGAAAGCGAGCACCCGCCTTCGCCAAATGCTGCTCGGCATGCTGCCCTGGACGGAAAATCCGAAAGCGTTCGAAGAGTCCGAAGCCGTTAAATCATAACGGTCGCAAACATCATATAAGGGAACATCCTGCCGGACTCGGTCCTGCAGGATGTTCCCATTTGGCGGCAATTGTCGATCAACGAACAAAAGGATGCGATACGATGCATGAGGAATGGCTGAACACGCCGAGCCCGTTCGCCAAGGCGGCCCTTTATTATCCGCTCATCGGCGGCTTCGATCCCTGTCACAGCCGCTTTTACTTCGAACGGGATCATTATCCCGCCTATGAAATCCTGCTCATCACGAAGGGCAAAGGGGCTTTCCGCCACGGGGATGCTTGGATGAGCTTCGGTCCCGGCGACTGCCTGCTGCACAATATGCGCTACCCGCATGCTTACCGGGCGGACCCGGAGGATCCGTGCCAGATGCTGTATCTGGTCTTCGACGGCATCGAGCTGGAGCAGCTGTGGCTTCGTTTGTTCGGCGCGCCCGTCAAGCTTTTTGCCGCATTCGATGCCGGGCCGGAAAACGGCTCCTCCCCGATCGTCCGCACGCTTCGGGCGGTGCTGAGCGGCATGCGGACGCCCATTCCCCAGCAGGAATGGGAGCAATCTACGCTCCTGTACCGGCTGCTGATGGAGTGCGCCTGTTCGGCGGGCGGCGGCGGGGTTCTGCTTCCGGTTCCGGCCGCTATCGAACGCGCCGTGCGCCACATCGACGAGCATTACGTGACGGTCGGCGGCATTGCGGAATGCGCGGATAAGGCCGGGCTCAGCGTTTACCATTTTATCCGCCAGTTCCGCAAGCACTGCGGCTGTACGCCGAAGGAATATATTCTGCAGAAGCGGATTAATCATGCGAAACGACTTCTGATGCTGACGGACGCCTCCGTCGGGGAAGTGGCCGAGCAGGCCGGCTTCGAGAGCTACAACGCGTTCCTGCAGGCGTTTCGCAATGCCGAGCGCTGCTCACCGACGGCGTTTCGAAAAAACTGGAAACGGAGCTAGCATGGACGGCTGGACTTGCGGATTTCCCGGATCATCCGGAGCTGCGCATGCGGATGCGCAGCCTCGTTACCGCGCCGGTCGGCCGCTCCTTCCGCTACCGGATGGCGGCCGCTCCGGCCATTCGCCGTTTACAAGGCAGCACTTCGAGCGTGTTACGGTTTTGCCAAAATTTCGTTCACCTGCTGCTCCATCTGCTTCAAGCCCTCTTCCACGGATATCTTGTTGGCGAAAATTTGGTCGTCGATCGGGGAAATGACCTTATCCTGCGCCTCTCGCCAGTTCAGCTGGTAGATATCCCCGATTACAGCGTCTTTTTTCCAGGCGAAGCGAGCTTCCTCGTAGCCTTTCGGCGCCCACTCCGGAAGCTTCGCTTTCTCGAGGGCGGACTTGCTGACCGGAATCCAGGACTGCTGCTTCGCGAGCGTCTCCTGATTATCGGTCATCGTCCATTTGATGAACTGCCACGCTTCTTCCGGGTGCTTCGTCTTGGACGTCATCGCATAACCGCCCATCCAATACGGCACGACGCGCTTACCGTCCCATTTGGGCATCGGCGCCATATCCCAGTGCAGGTTTTTCGTATCCTTCAGCGTGCCCAGATCCCAGTCGCCGCCGACATACATGGCGATTTTTCCGGTCATGAAGTCGCCGCCGAGGGCGTTTGCCTGAGCCGCGTCGGGCGCTACGTGCTCCTTGTAAATCAAGTCCTGTAAAAATTGAAGCGCGTTTCTCGTCTGCGGCGTATCGAAGGTCAGCTTCTGCGGGTCGTGAATGTTGTCCGTCAGCGAACCGCCCTGCTCCTGGCTCAGCGCCATCCATCCCCACCACGCGCCGAGCGACATCGTCGTGCCGAACTGAACGGTTTTGTCTCCCTGCTTCACCGTCAGCTTCCTGGCCGCATTCAGGAAATCGTCCCAGTTCCAATCCGCGGTCGGATACGCGACATGCGCCTTGTCGAACAGGTCTTTGTTGTAATACAGCACCAGCGTCTGATAGTTTTCCGGCGCGACGTACATATTTTGGCCGTCGAATTTGAACGGTTCGAACAGCTTCCCGTCGTAGTCCGACATATCGAGGTCGCGGTCGAAATACGGCTGCAAATTGGCCATCAGCCCTTTTTTGTAATAGGCATAGGCCGGCACGTCCCAGTAAAACAGGTCCACAGGCGTGCCCGACGCCAGCGACAGCTCGATTTTTTTGAACGTTTCGTCCCACGGCAGCAGCGTCATGTTGACTTGAATGTCCGGATGCGAATCGTTGAACCGCTTGACCTTATCCTTTTCTTCGGCGTCAAGCGCCGGACCGTTCGACCAGCGGATGAAATTGAGCGAGACCTTCTCCTTCTTGCCGCCTTCCGAAGCTGGTTCGTTCCCGCTTGCGCCCGGCCCGGCCGGGCTCGTTCCTTTCGAACCGCCGGAGCAGCCGTACATCGTCAGCGTCAGCATGGCGGCAAGCAAACCGAGCGCCCATCTTTTTTGTCGTCCCATCGTCTAACCTCTCCCTTTGTTCATATTCCTTGAAGAACCGTTTCCGGATGGCTGGGGCTGAGCCGGCATTTTCCACACGTCGGATTACCCTTTCACACCGGTAAAAACCATGCCCTTGACGAATACCCGCTGACACAGAAAATAGAGCACGACGCACGGCGCGATCGCGTACAGCGTGGCGGCCATAAGCAGATGCAGATCGGGCGCCGCACGGGCCGAGCCCTGAAAATACGAGAGCGCGAGCGCGATCGTGCGCTTGTTCTCGTCGGTCAAATAAATGAGCGGTCCCATAAAATCGTTCCACGTCCCCATGAACGTAAATACGCCGACCGTGACGAGCACCGGCCTGCTCAGCGGTACGATGATTTTCAGCCATATCCCGTACGTGCTGCAGCCGTCGATTCGAGCCGAGTCTTCGAGCTCAAACGGAATGCCCATGTAAAACTGCCGCATCATGAAAATGAAGAACGCATTTCCGAACCAGGCCGGCACGATCAGAGGCATAAACGTATTGGTCCACCCCAGCTTGTTAAACAGCAAATATGTCGGCACCATGGTCACCGCAGCCGGCAGCATCATCGTGGACAGCAGCACCAGGAACACGAGATTGCGTCCGGGCGCGTTCAGCCGCGAGAATCCGTATGCGGAGAACGAGCAGGACAGCAGCGTACCAAGCAGGACGAACGACGTGATCGTAACGGTATTCCACGTGTACAGCCCGAAGGGAAAGACCGTGAAGGCGTCCTTGTAGTTGTGCCACTCCACGGGAGAAGGAATCCAATGCGGCGGGAACGTATAAACATCCTGCTTCCGTTTGAGCGAGGTGGAAACCATCCAGGTGAACGGAACGAGAATCATGAGCGAGCCCAGCGTCAGCAGCAAATAGGTCAGTCCGTCCCGCAGCCGCTCCGCCCGCCGCCTGGAAACCGTAGCGCTTTTCCGTTCCGTTCGAACCGCGGACGCGAAGACCGGATTCGTCTTGTTCATTTGGACGACCTCCTGCTTCCTTCATAGAAAACCCACATCGGAGACGATTTGAAAATAATAAGCGTGAACAGCAAAATGAGGAGAAACAGAACCCACGCAATCGCCGACGCGTAACCCATCTGCAAGTAATCGAACGCATTGCGGTACAAATAGAGCACGCTGAACAGGGTGGCGTTGTTCGGCCCGCCCGCGGTCATGATGAAGCCTTCGGTGAACACCTGGAGCGCGCCGATGATCCCCGTGATCAGGTTAAAAAAGATAACGGGTGACAGCATCGGAATTGTGATGTGCAGGAACCGGCGGAATGCGCCGGCGCCGTCGATTTCGCCCGCCTCGTACAAATCTGTCGGTATGCCCTGAAGCCCGGCCAGATAGACCAGCATGCTGCCGCCAACGCCCCACAGGCTCATGATAATAATCGGGGGCAGCGCCCAGTGCTCGTCGATAAACCACTTCGGCCCGTGAATGCCGATCAAGCCGAGCGCCCAGTTCATCAAACCGAAATCCGGATTGAAAATCCATTTCCACAGCAGCGCAACCGCGACGCCGGACATGACGGCCGGCAGATAAAATATCGTGCGGAACAGGAAAATGCCCTTTATGCTGCGGTTCAGCAGCAACGCCAGCAGCAAGGATACGACCAGCCCGAGCGGTACGCTCGCAGCGGAGTAGATGAGCGTGACCTTGAACGACTGCCAGGTCAGCGGATCTTTGATGAGCGCCTTGTAATTGTCCAAACCGATCCAGGCCGGCGCGCCCAGAATATCGTATTTCGTAAAGCTGAAATAGGCGGATGCCGCCATCGGCCCGAGCATGAAGATGACGAGGCCGATAATGGCCGGACTCATGAAGATGTAGCAGTCGAGCGCCTCCCGGCGCGATCTGGTCAACCATTTGCGCTTGAGGTTCATGCTGTCAATCGCCTCCTGAATTTAACCGCTTTCACGCTTGAGAACGGAGGGGAGGGCCCGGGTTCCCCTCCTCATTTCACGAGGTATTTCTTCACGACGCTTTCGTCAAGCTCGATTCCCAGACCCGGACCGTCCGGAAGCCGAATATATCCGTCCTTGAAGGAAAGCGGATTGGCCACGACATGCCTGGCAAGCGGCGACTCCGAACGCGTGTATTCGATCAAATCGCCTTGGGGCATGGTAGTCGCATAATGCGCGCTCGCCGCCACCAAGATGCCGGTCTTGAAAGCGTGCGGAACGACTTTGCGGTTCCGGTCGTAAGCCATACAGGCGATTTTCCGCCCTTCGGTGAGGCCGCCGCATCGTCCCAAATCGGGCTGCACGATATCGATTCCGCCTTCACGCAGCAGCCTGTCGAACGCCCTCCTTCCGCTCTCCTGCTCCCCGGCCGCTATGTACAAGCCGGACGCTTCGGACAGCTGCCTGTAACCTGACAGATCGTCCGGGGGAAGCGGCTCCTCCACCCAATACACGCCGTAGCGCTCGAACTCGCCGGCCATCCGGATCGCATGCTTGACGTCCCACACATGGCCTACGTCGATCATCAGATCGTGTTTTTCCCCGATAACCGACCGGAGCGTCCGGACAAGCTCGATATCGAACGACTTCGATACTCTTCCGATCGGTCCCCAGCCGAATTTGATCGCCTTGTAGCCGAGGCCGATGTACGTTTCGGCCAGCTTGGCTGCCTCCGCGATCGTGTCCGGCATAAGCAGGCTGGCGTAAGCCTTGATCTCCTTCCGGTACATACCGCCGAGCATCTGTGCCGCCGGCCGTCCGGCCGCTTTGCCGATGATGTCCCACAAGGCGATATCGATGCCGCTCATCGCATGCAGCACGGGACCCGTCCGGCCGTAATAAAGCGCGCCCATATACATTTTGTCCCAGAGCCGCTCAACTTCGAAGGGGTCTTCGCCGACGAGCAGATCCTTCAGTCCGGCGGCAATGGCATGCGACGGCGGGGCGTCGATGACGGAGCGGGCGACGACGGGAACGGAGTCGATTTCGCCGATGCCGTCGATCCCCTCGTCGGTCCGGACCCGGACGATCAGCGTATCCTGCGTGCCGTCGCAGCGCGATGCGTCGATTTCCGGCAGCTTGAGGTAAAGAGCTTCAACGTCGGTAATTTTCATTCAAGTTGCCACCTGCCTGCTTCATAAATGGGATAAGTTAGTGCGATATAACGCTCGGATGCGCTTTCACCCAAGAGTATAATTCCCGACATTATGATTGTCAACAATCTTAATGGTGACTGTTATTTTGACAACATCAGGAACTTCGCCTATGATTAATAGATAATGAGAGAGCCCTAGATTGCGATCCCTATCATGATCAGAAAGGTTTTGATGATGGAAACGTTCAGCTTTAAAGAACAAAAGCCCACCTCGCTGCGGCACCGGGTCACGGAAGAAATCCGCAACGCGATTTTGCGCGGACAGCTGAAGCCGGGTGACCGGCTGCGGGAAATTACGATTTCGAAGGAAATGGGCGTCAGCCGCGGCCCCATCCGCGAGGCGATCCGAACGCTGGAGCAGGAAGGTCTTCTCCTGTCCTCTCCGTACAAGGAAACGGTCGTGGCCGAGTTTTCCAAGGAAGAAGTGATTGAAGTACTGATTCCGATCCGGCTGACGATCGAGCTGTTCGCGATCCGCTCGGGTCTGTCCCGCATGAACGAGGAAAATTTCGCCGCAATGAGCCGGTTTGTGGAAGCGATGAAAGCCGCGGCGGAGCAGAAGGATCTGGTCCGCCTCGTCGACAGCGACATTTCGTTTCACGAATACTTAATCCAGACATCGCACGCCGTCAACGTGATGAACATCTGGTCGAGCATCGTCAACCGGATCCGGCTCCATTTTTTCGTCCAGGGCCCGATGTACAGCGACCCGAAGCAAATTTACGAGGAGCACGAGGTGCTCCTTGAGGCGATGAAAGCAAAGGACGTCGAGCGGACGTGCCGCTTAATGAAGGCGCATATTTACGACGAGAACGTCACCATTTTACAAAACGGCGATCTAGGCGTGACGGAATCAAGCTCCGCGCCCGAGGACCAGCCGGAATAATGGCGGACGCCCGTCCGCACTTACCCGCAATCAGCAAGGCCTTCCCGATCGGAAGGCCTATTGCTGCATCGGCAGCCGTTGACTTGGACGCCTCCTCCCCGTTATTCGCTGACGCAACCGATAACTTGGACGATGCGGCCCCTCCCTGTTATGCGCCGACACACACGATAACTTCGACGACGCGGCCCGTGCGCATTATGCGCAGCCGCAGCCGATGACTTGGACGACGCGGCCCGTCCCCGTTATGCACCGACGCAGAACCGCTAAGCAGCTGTGCGCGCTGCCCGCAGCCATTCTTTTCCCCCGCTGCACAAAGCCGGGACGTTCCCTCAAACGGCAATCCGCCGCCATGCTGATTTTTTGAAACTTCCATGTTTACCCTATTACAACCTGTCGGCAGCCGCCATATGATAGAGTACAAACAAAAATGATCCTCCTATAAGGGGGTGAATCAGGATGACCTTAATGCTTACAGGCTGGATGCTTTATTCGCTCTGGATTGTGCTTGGTTTAATGGCGCTCGATTTTCTGGTTGGCCTTTTCCGTTCGCTCCGCGTCGGCGATTTCTCCCCTGCGTTGATCGTGGGGTACCTGCAGGACATTGTCTACTACGTCTTCCCGCTGCTCTTGCTCGCCAGCATCTCCACGCTCGATACGACCGGATGGATCGTATTGACCGGCTATTACATCGGCGCGCTCGGCGTTGCACTCAAGTACGTACTCGGTCTGAAAGGCAAACTGTAATCGAATGGAATTGCCCCGGTGAACGGACCGGGGCAATTGTTTTTTCGGCGCGAAATTGGACAAGCCATCGGTTTGCCGGACCGGCCCTTCCGTGCCGCAAGCATGATCAGCCGGTGTACGCATACATTTAGCCTATATACCCATCGCGAGAAAGGAGTCTGGCGATGAATTATTATCCGTATTTCAGAACGGGGCCCTCATCCGCCTTCAAAAGCGCTTCCACGATCGAGGTGTTCGGCGAGGGTACGGTCGGAGCGGCCCCCGACCAGGCTGTCATTGTGCTCGGAGCCGAATCGGAAGGCCCGGAGCTGCAGCCGCTTCAAGCGGCCAACGCGGAAATCATGACGAATATTATCAATGCGCTTCTCCGGTTGAACATCCCCCGGGAGAACATACAGACGTCCGATTACCGAATCGAGACCCGGTACGATTTCGAGGACGGCCGGCAAATCTTCCGCGGCTACAGCGTCACGCATCTGCTCCAAATCAGACTGGACGAAATCGGGCAGACGGGTACCGTTGTCGATACGGCCGTTTCCGAAGGAGCTAACCGGGTCGAAAGCATCCGCTTCACGATCCGGCAGCCGGAGGTTTACGTCAATCAAGCGCTCGCGCTCGCCCTGCGCAATGCGCGGCAAAAAGCCGCCACGATTGCCGCCGCTCTCGGCGTCCCGCTGCCCGCCGTTCCCAGTCTTGTGGAGGAGCTTCCCCGAGCCGGCGAGCCGATCCCCTTCGCCGCCGTCTCCGCATTCGCCAAAAGCGCGCCGACGCCGATCGAACCCGGCGAGCTGGACGTGCGGGCCGCCGTCCGGGTGACGTACCGGATTTGCTAAAAGCGCACGACAAAAAGGCTGCCGCGGCAGCCTTTTCCGTGCAAAACGAAGACAGTCGGGTTCTTCCGGTGAAGCGTCGGCTATTTCCCCGGGCGCTTCTATTCCATGCTCGCGCCGCCGTTGACCGGCGTGTAGGTACCGGTCACGAACTTGGCATCGTCGCTTGCCAGGAATGCGACGACGCCGGCGATGTCGTCAGGCTGTCCGACCCGGCCGAGCGGCGCATGGCTTCCGGCCGCCTTCTTCATTTCATCCGGTATAAACGCCGTCGCATCCGTATCGACGAGTCCGGGTGCTACGACGTTCGCGGTAATCCCATGCGGGCCGAATTCCTGTGCTATGTAGAGCGAGAACGTATCCAATCCGCCTTTGGCCGTGCCGTGGGCGATCATGTTCGGGCCCGGATGCTTGCCCAGCCCGCTGGAAATATACACGATCCTGCCATACTTGTGCTCGATCATGGACGGGATGACGGCTTTCGTCATCATAAACGCGGATTTCAGCTCGTCGTTCAGCTTTTGCGAAAATTCTTCCCAGCTCATCGCCTCAAACGGCTTCATGGCGAAGGACATATTCGCGTTATTGACCAGAATGTCGATTCGGCCGCCGAACGTTTCCTTGGCAAAACGAACGAGCTCCGCAATCTGCTGCTCGTCGCGGACGTCCGCCCGAAATGCCGCCGCCCTGCCGCCGGCGGCCCGAATCTCCTCCGCTACCGCTTCGGCCGCTTCCCGCTGGCTGACATAATTGATCACGACCGCGGCGCCGCGAAGCGCCAGCAGCCTGGCGGTGGCGCTGCCGATTCCTCTTGCCCCGCCCGTTACGATTGCGACTTTGTTCGCCATATTCATGTGTGAACCTCTCCTTTTCCAGGAAAATGTTAGGTATGAACGAATTGCCGTCTCGGTATCAGGATACCATTAGACCGCTTTCAACCTTTTTGATGGCCTCCACTACCATGTCCGCCGTAACCGGAAACGGCATGTTCCCCATCGTCCCATCGGGCGAAAGCGAAAGGCGGGCAATCTCGGCCAGTTCGTCCTCCGATAAACGCCGGTCTATCCCCAGCTCGCTTAGCGCTGTCGGCAGCCCGATCCTTTTATAGAAGCCGCAGATGTCCTCGATATCCGTCTGCGAGCGGTTTTCCAGCACCAGCTGGACAAGAATCCCGTAGGCTACCTTCTCCCCGTGGTACGCATGGTGCGATTCCGGGATGGCCGTCAATCCGTTATGCACCGCGTGGGCGGCCGCCGAACGGCAGTTGTCTTCGCCCAAGCCTCCTACCATCCCGCTGAACAAAATATTCGCGTCGATGACGCGCTGCAGCGAATCGCTGGAAATGCCGCGCCGCGCATCCTCCATCGCCTGCTCGCTGTCCCGAAGCAGCGTGTCGTAGCAAAGCTTGGCCGCCATCAGCCCGCCTGTCGTCGGCAAATTGTGCGGTTTTCCCTCGGCCGCCATCGGCGCCTCGATCCACTTGGCCAGCGTATCGGCGATGCCCGCCCCCAAATAACGGACGGGCGCCCCGGCAATGACCTCCGTATCAACGAGACAAAGCGTCGTTCCGCGGACGAATACGGGAAAGTCGCGGTAAACGCCGTCCTCGGTATACATCACGGCCAGGTTGGCGACGGCGGCGCAGGTCGCGGCCAGCGTCGGCACGGCCACATATGGTTTGCCGAGGCGGTTAGCCAGCATTTTGGCCGTGTCCAGCACCTTGCCGCCGCCAACCCCGCAGATCAGCTCCGTCTCCGGCTCTACCAGCTCCTGCATGCGGGCAACTTCTTCGTACGAGCATTCGCCGCGGTACCGGTTCACCGTGTACGCAATGCCCGACCGCTCCAGGCTGGAAGCGAGCCTTTCCCCGCAGCTGGCCCAGGACCGGCTCCCCGTTACGATAAACACGGACTTTCCGTAGTGGCCCATCCATTCGCCGGCCCGGTTCAAAATACCGGGCTCGTGAATATAAGCGCCCGGCGATCCCAGAACAAAATGAACTCCATTCATGCATTTCCCTCTTTTCGCTCGGCTTCGGTTCTGAATTGCCTCCCTGCTTCCGTTAAGGAATTCTAGGCGGCGATTCAAAATCCTTCCGCCAAACGATCATTGCTGGAATCGAAGCAGTTTGTCGGGATTTCGGACGACGTACAGGCGGGTCAACTCTCCGGCGGCGATTTGCGGAAGCGCGACGGCGATCACTTCGCCGGCAGAACGGACGACGATGCCGGTTTGACCGTTGATTTCTGAAAAATCGATGTCGGTCCCGCCCGGATAATTGCCTGCCAGCCGACTCAAGCCGAGCAGGAAACGAAGCGCGCGGCTTCGGGTTTCGACCGGCACCGCCGCGGCAATTGCCTTGCCTCCTCCGTCCGATACGATGACGGCGTCCTCGGCCAGCAGGGACAAGATCGTCTCCGCCCTGCCTTCCAGCAAAGCCGCCATAAACCGCCGGACCCATTCCTCGCTCGCCGGTTCGGCATCGATCGGCTCGTCCTCGGAGATGCCCATTTTCCCCCGGGCACGGCTCATTAATTTGCGGCAGTTCGCCTCGCGTTTGCCGGTTAATCCGGCAATGTCGGGGTAATCGAAGCCGAGCGCTTCGCGCAGGACGAAGACGGCCCGTTCCGCCGGCGTGAGCCGATCCATCAGGACGAGCATGGCATACGACAGCAGATCGCTGCGGACGACCGCCTCGAACTCGTCCGGCTCCGCCGTCGAAACCGGCTCGGGCAGCCATGGACCGAAATACCGCTCCCGCCGCCTGCGCGCCGACCGGAGCAGGTCGAGACAGCGGTTCGTCACCATTTTGCATAAATAAGCCTTCGGATGCTCAAGCTTCTGCGGATCCAGATCCGCCGCCTTGACGAACACATCCTGCACGGCATCCTCGGCATCGGCGGCCGAACCCGTCAGCTGGTAGGCCAGCGTGTACAATAACATTCGGTATCGTTCGTATAGCTCTTTCATGCCAGTCCTCTCCCGCGAAGCAGCGTCCCGCGACGATCGATTTATTGTAACAGGCTTGCATGATTCCATACCCATTTTTTGAGGTTCCAAGCAAGCTTTCCTGTCATGATCATATCAAGTCCCCATTTGCGGGTCCATACGAGTCCGCGGTTCGGCCCGAGGCCAATACAGAAGAAATCCATCACTGCCTTGTGGGAAGGAGCGGGAAGTCCCTGCAAATCCGCGGTTACGATTTTCCCCAATCGGATCGCCTGCATGGAGCCTTCCTTGCAGGTCATGCCATCCGGCCTGCCGCTGACGGGGTCGACGATTCCGGCGCAGTCGCCGATGCTGTAAACGCCGGCCATTCCGTGCACGCGGTAGCAGGCATCCACCAGCACACGGCCTTCGGGCGTCAGCGGCAAGCCGATCGAACGAAGCGCCGGATTCGGCTCCAGGCCAAGCGCCCATATACTGAGGCCGACGGGAAGCGGCTCGCCGGATTCGAACCATAACCGCCCGTCCGACTCCTGCAGCGCTTTGCGCCGGTGCAGCACGGTTACGCCTGAATCCGTCAGAAGACGCTCCAGCTTGCGACCCACTTTGGCCGGTCCCTCTTGAAAAAGCCGGTCGTGCGCGTTGATCAGATAAACTTTGACGGCCCGCGGATCCAATCCCAGCGCCGCCGCTTCCTCCCGCATCGCATGCGCCAGCTCGGCGGACGTTTCGACGCCGCTGATGCCCGCGCCTGCGACTGCGGCGCTCATCAGGCGCAGGCGCTCCGCGCCCCCCGGTTCACCGGCAGCCCTGCGCATATTCGAGCGCCACCGCTCCCTGATCGCTGCCGCCGATTCCAGGCCGGTCAAAGCGATTCCGCCCTGAACGGGGGCCGGCTGCCGAACGGTGCTGCCGATTGCCGCGATCAGCAAATCGTAAGGCATGCTCGTCTCGTTCCCATTGGCATCCCGGACCAAAAGCCGCTTTTTCCCGCCGTCCACTTTCGTAGCGGTCCCTTGAATGACCTGAACATCGTCCGGGAACAGCTTTGCAAGCGGGATTGTAATATCCTCCTCTCCAACGGCCGGCCTGAACAGCAGTACCTTCCGGACATGATAAGGCTGCTTGTCGATCAAAATCAGCCGAAGCCTCCGCGAACCTTGAAGCTCCTTCGAAACGTTCAGCAGCGCCTTGGCCGCCTGAAGCCCGGCATGTCCTCCTCCGATGATGACACAGGTCAATTCCTCCATGAAACATCGCTCCTTTTCCCCGATTACACTTATAACGGGGGGCGGGCACGATCTGTGACACACGGTCGAATTTTTACCAACGGATTATTCTGCTATCCTTCGCGGGTTCGCTTACCGGATAATGACCTTCAATTTGAATCTTCCACTTTGGAGGTATAAAATACCAAGTATACGAGAGATGGGAGAGGTGCCTGTGACGACATTCGATACCGGTCTGGATTTATCTTCGCCGGATTTCAAACGAAACGCTTATGCCATTTACAACCGGCTGCGGCGGGAAGATCCGGTTTTCGAAACGATTCTGCCCGATGGAAGAAAAGCCTGGATGTGCACCCGCTACGACGATGTATTGGCCGCCTTGAAAGATAACGAGCGGTTCACGAAAAATTTGCAGTCGCTCAGCCCCGAGGAATATGATTCCGTGCTGCCGCGCAAGGAAATGGAGCTCCTCAGCAATCATATGCTTTCCGCCGATCCGCCGGATCACACCCGCCTGCGGGCAATCGTCTCCAGAGCGTTTACGCCGCAGCTTGTCGACCATATGGAGCCCGACATCCGGCGAATCGCCGATGGGTTGATCGACCGGATCGCTGAGAAGGGGAGCATGGAAGCCATCGCGGACTTCGCCTTCCCGCTGCCGATCCTCGTCATCGGTCAAATGCTCGGCATCCCTGAAGAGGACCATATGCTGCTTAAAAAATGGTCGAGCGATTTCATCGCCGCGGCCAACGACCGCAATAAGATGAAGGAAGCGGCACCTTCCTTCCAGGCTTTCGGCCAATATATTCAGGCGATGATTGCCGAACGAAGAAAGTCCCCCCGTTCGGACTTGACCAGCCTGCTGATCGACGCGCACGACAGCGGCGATCGCCTGTCGGCCGCGGAGCTGTCCTCAACGATATGGCTGCTGATTCTCGCCGGACACGAGACGACGGTCAACCTAATCGGCAACGGCATTTTCGCGCTGCTGGAAAACCCGGATCAAATGCGCCTTTGGCAAAACGACCCTTCGCTGACGATTACGGCCGTCGAGGAACTGCTCCGGTATTACAGCCCGGTCGAAATTGCAACTGCCCGCTGGGCCGGCCGCGACTTCGATTGGTATGGAAAAAACGTAAACCGAGGAGACGTCATATTCGTCAACCTGGCATCGGCCAATCGCGATCCCGAGCATTTCGGGCATCCGGACCGGCTCGATCTATCGAGAAAGAAAAATAAGCACGTAGCGTTCGGCAGCGGTATCCATTTCTGCCTCGGCGCCCCGCTCGCCCGCCTGGAAGCCCAAATTGCGCTTTCGGCGCTGCTTCAAAGACTGCCAAATATCCGGCTGGAGGGAACATTCGACGAGATCAGATGGCGCCCCGGAATTCTGATGCGAGGCCTGGAACGGCTTCCGGTCGCTTTTTAACCTCGGTAACCGGGCCTATCACAGCCTGCAAAACCGGAAGTTCGATTTCAACCAAGCATAGGCGGCGCGATACGGCTTAAACAGCCGATTGCGCCGCCTATGCTTTTGGACTCATCTCTCCGCCTGCGATTCAGCTATTCGGCGACGTACCGTGCTGAATCGCGTTAAAGTCGCCGGAGGCAACGCCACGGTTTCCTTTTCTCAGCTAAAAAAAAGCCCGCCCTGCGGCGGGGACTTTCATAAAGCTGACGGAGCGGATGGAGCGGTCTGTATGTTTTCCGGAGCTTTCTGATTTATAATCGGCAGCATCGTGAACGCGCCCACTAAAAATAACAGGCCGGATCCGGTATAAATGGACACGAGCGAGAACGAGTCCTTTAACGGGCCCGCAAACGACATGGAGATGACCATCATGCCGACGAACATCGGATTCAGGACGCCGTTCACCCGGCCGACGATCGAAGCGTGCGACCACTTCAGAATCATGGTGCTGATGCCGATTTGAATGCAGGGGAACACAAGACCGTTAATAAACTGCACCGTCAGTGTAAGCGGAACGCTGGTTGAATAGCCGACGATGACCGTGCACGCGGCGCCTACCAGCATCCCTATGATGAGCAGCAGCTGAGGGGCAACCCGCTTGGAAAATACGGCGACGACACCTCCGCCGACCAGCATGGCGGCTCCGCTCACCATAAGCAGGTACTGCAGAAAATCCTGATCCCGGCCGAGCCGTTCCGTCACGATGAAAATATTAAGCGCCTGGGCGACGCCTACGGCGAGACCCGCGAGAATGAAGGCGGCTCCGAGCATCCGCAGCACCTTCGTCTGCCAAACGTAACGGAAGCCTTCGGCGAATTCCTTGCGGAATTGGCCCTTGCCGCCCGCCGTCTGCGGCTGCGTCATATCCTCGGGCAGACGAACCAATACGGCCGCCGACAACATGAAAACGACGCCCATAATGGCGATCGACGTTTCCAGCCCGAACTTGCTGTACACGAAGGTTCCCAGCATCGGCCCAAGTACCATAAAGACGGCCATTAGCGATTGAAACAGGGCCATTCCCTGCTGCTGCTGTTCTTCCGGAATGTGATACTTGAACAGCCGCATGCCCGACGGCTGCGAGAACTGTGAAAGAATCGCCGAGATGAAGGCCACGAGATAGACGGCATGCCAGGTTCCGAAATGAATCGTCAGCAGCACCGCAAACACCGAAACGGCGGATAGCGCGTCGCACGTAATCATCGTGCGTTTCGGGCGCCAGCGGTCGGCAAAGGTGCCACCGATGAACGAAAAAATGAAAATCGGCGCGAATTCCGCAACGCTGATCAGCGAAATCGCATACGGATCGTTGTTCGTTTGTTTCGCCACATACAGAAGAATGGCGAAATTACGTACCCAGATTCCGATTTGCAGCAGCATGTTGGATAGCAGGATCGTTTGCAGAAAACGATTTCCCCAAAGACTCGGGGCTTTCGCGGTAACCGTGTTGGTTTCCATATGTGTTCAACCTCCCCTATTTCGTACCACATCTGTTAATTATACCTTTCTCATCCCCTTTTTCCTCCTCCCGGGGACCGAGCAATTTTATATTTTTTCATTTTCGCCCGAAATGGTCAAGACGTATGGCAGGCATTAAATTCTTGTAAATCATTCCTGCTCTATTGTCCGGGAGAAACGCGCTTTTTATAATGTAAGTGTTGGTAGATTCGCCTGTTTTATACTTTCTGGGAGAAGGTGATTGTCATTCCGTTCGGAAAAATGATTACGGTCTGCGCCGCTGCCGGATTGCTGTTTGCCGCTTCAGCCGCCGCCGATTCAGCCGACAAACCGGCCGCCGCCGGACCGGTTCAACCGGTTCAAGGTCAAGGTCACTTCGGCAAGACTGCCAAGCCCATTCGCGTCCACCGGTTTGTCCGTCATGACGATGTGGGGCAGCTTGCGTTCATCGGTGAACAGCGAATTTCAAACGATACGCAGTACAAAGGAACGCTGGTCGGCGGTCTCTCCGGCATCGATTACAATCCCCGAACGCACCGGTGGATCATGATCAGCGACGACCGTTCGGACCATAACCCCGCCCGTTTTTATACCGCGAAGCTGAAATACGATACGAAGAGCTTCTACTCGCTGAAGCTTACCGGAGTGACGGAATTAAAGCAGCCGGACGGCACCGTATACCCGAACAGCAGCCAGTACGGCACGACGCATCAAGGCGTTGTACCCGATCTGGAGTCGATCCGTTTCGATCCGTCCGGCAAATCGGTCTGGTACACGAGCGAAGGCGACCGCAGCCTCGGATTTAATCCTTTTATTGATCAAGCATCCATGAAAGGGAAATATTTGTCCTCCTACTCCATTCCGGATGCGGTTAGAATGGATTCGGCCGCCGGCGGTTCAAAAGGATTCCGCAGCAATCTCGCACTGGAGGGCAGCAGCTTCACTCCGGACGGGCAATTTTATTTTACGTCCATGGAAGCGTCGCTCTATCAGGACGGAGAGATTTCGACCGTGGATAATGGATCGTATTCGCGCATAACGAAGTATGACCGCGACGGGAACATCGTTGCGCAGTTTGCCTATCCGGTCGATCCCATTCCCGCGAAGCCCGGCCCGGGCAAAAGCGCCGACAACGGCGTGTCCGACATGCTTGCCATTAACGACCATCAATTCCTGATGCTCGAGCGTTCGGGCGTGCAGGCCGCAGACGGCAGTTATACCAATTACATCCGGATTTATGAAGCCGATCTCGATTCGGCGACCGATGTCAAAGACATGGACGCCTTGAAAACGGGATCGTTCAAGCCGGCCGCCAAAAGGCTGGTTCTGATCCTGAATTCGCTCCATTTGCCAAAGCTGGACAACATCGAAGGCATCTCCTGGGGGGCGAAGCTGAAAAACGGGCACGACAGCCTCGTGGTGATATCGGACAACAATTTTAATGATTCGCAGGTCACGCAGCTTCTGGCGTTTGACGTGCTGCCGGCAGCGAAAGGATAAAAACGGGCCGGAATCGGTTAGCCTAAGTTTAGTGAACAGGCTGTCTGCACGTTTTTATCATCCATGCTTTCTCCTTGAAGAGATGCATCTGACGGGCAGCCTGTTTGGCGAAATCCTTTACCCCGAATCCCTGACAGTAAGCAGTTTCGGGGCTGCTGTTCGGGCAGCCTACCTTGGACGAGTGCGGCGACCGGCGGACATCAGACATCCGCGGCGCAGCGGAATCCTATATTACCCGTGGAACTGTCGGGAGTATTGGAGCTTCTTGCCGCTACCCGGTAACGGTTGCAGTACGATTTATGGCAAAGGTAAGAGCCGCCGCGCGTAACTTTGGCCTGTCCGGCCGGCGGTCCCGACGGGTTCACCTTCGGTCCGGCAAAATGATAGTCTGGACTGAACCAGTCCGTACACCACTCCCACACATTGCCGGAGACGTTATACAGGCCGAACCCGTTAGGCTCGAAAGCGTCAACCGGACACGTGCCCGCATATCCGTCACTCGCGCTGTCGCGGACGGGAAATTTCCCCTGCCAGATGTTGCAGCGGTGTCTGCCGTCCGGCTTGAGCAGGTCTCCCCAAGGGTAACGCTTCTGAACGAGTCCGCCGCGCGCGGCGTACTCCCACTCGGCTTCGGTAGGCAGCCTTTTGCCCGCCCACCGGCAGTAAGCCTGTGCGTCATTCCAGGATACATGAACCACGGGATGATTCATCCGGTCCTCAAGATGGGAATCGGGTCCTTCCGGCCGCTTCCAGTAGGCGCCTTCAACGGCAAGCCACCATGGAGTGCGAGGGACCGCCTGCTTGACAGACGCACGCACCTGATCCGATGCCAGCAAATGAAATACAAACGACCAGCCGAAACGTTCGGCCTCCGTCACATAGCCGGTCGCCTCCACGAATTTGGAGAACGCTTCGTTCGTAACGGCGCAGCGATCGATGCGAAACGGTTTGATCGTTACGTTTCGTACAGGCCCTTCGCCATCAGCGGGAAAGCTCTCCAGATCATCCGTCCCCATCAAAAATGGTCCGCCTTCAAGCTCAACCATTCCTTCGATTGCCGGCACATGCAGCCCGGCTGTACTCGTTAATTGCACGTCCCCGGTATGCTGCCCCGATTGAACCGGTCTGCTCGCGGAGCAGCACGGGCACGTCGTATTCTTTTCCATTTCGAATCATCCTTTGTTCTGAAATCATGCAGGCACCCTCGCCTGAACGGCAGCAGCACTTCGCACCCCTTACGCTTATTCGTATTTTTATTATAATCGAATCTTACAAATCGTGATATGAAGATCGGACTTGACGCGCTTCGGTTGTGAATACCCCGCGGTTATATTATAATTTTCAATACGTACATTCGTGTTGAGCAGTAGAAACGGATATACTTTTAAGGAGTTGAGCAGGATTGCGCGATCGCAAGAGCGGGTACGGTGCCTGTCCGAACGATGAAGGCTGCCCGGTCGAATTTACACTGGACGTGATTGGCGGGAAATGGAAAGGCGTGCTCTTATACCATTTGATTGAAGGGCCGATCCGGTTTAACGAATTTCGCCGCATTTGTCCGACAATTACCCAAAGGATGCTGACGCTGCAGCTAAGAGAACTGGAAGAGGACGGCGTCGTCCACCGCGAAGTGTACCACCAGGTTCCGCCCAAGGTCGAATATTCGCTGACGGAATTCGGCAAGACGCTCGTGCCGATAATTTTAAAAATGAAAGAATGGGGCGACACCTACAAAAAAACGACGGCATTCTCGGCCAAAATGGAAGCACGGCCTGAGGAAGCCTGACCCCGTATTTCGAACGATTGCCGGCGGCATGCCATATGCCGCCTTTTTTATACCGATTCCAGCTGAGCCGGCAGATCGGCCCAGTGATCCTCGAGCCAATGCATTTCTTCGATGAAGCGGCCGAGCAGTCTGCGAAGCCCGCTCTCCTTGCGGACCTCCGTCCGAAGCCACCAGATCGATTCGATCAGGTAAATCATAGACATCGCCCGGGCTAATGTGCCGCGCGGCGCATATGCGTGCTCCCTGTATCCTTCCATGAACGCCCGAACCGCCTCCAATCGCAGTTCGCCGTCCCGCAGAGTCCCGGAAAGAACGGCACGAGCCAGATCGATTTCCGGATAGGCCACCTCCATCCGGTCGAAGTCGACGATACCGGCCAATCGGCGCTCGTTAAACAATATATTATCCACCCATAAGTCCCAGTGCAGCCATCCGGTCCTGCACGATTCAAAGCACCGGAAATCCATCGGCTCGACGATGGAATGCGACCGTTCGAGCCATTCCAAAACGGTCGGATCGCCGGCAGCCTTCGCCTGTTCCCGATTGATTCTCCACTGCCTTAAATAAGCTTCCTTATCCGGCTTCCAGCCAGGCGAATCGCTTAGAGGGACGGATTGGAGCCACCGATGCATGCGTCCGGCTCCCAAACCAAGCTCGAACATTTGTGCCGCGCTCATATGCCCGGCTTCCACGGCGCGTCCGTTCACCCACTCCATTACCGTATACATGCATCCCGACGGCGTTTGCTGAAGATGCCGTCCCTCGAACGACAATACCCGGGGGCACGGTATACCGGAGGCGTTCATTTCTTGCTGAAACCGGAGCGTCCTCTCGATCTTATTCCTTCTGTCCGGATGCAAATGAAGCTTGTATCGCTCCGGGTGATAATATTTTACGAACATAAGACCTTGATCGGTGGGCATTTTCCATTTCACGTTAAGAAAGCCTTTGTCGATGGCGGTCGCGGCATCGCAAACCGTTATTCCGAACCGGTCCTTCAGGTGACCGGCGATTTCCCCAGCCAGCCGCTCGTTCTCTTCCTTATGCATGCGGAACGTTCCTTTCCGTCATTGTTCGTTCATGCGTAGGTCCGACCCGTACCGGCCATGTCGGGATTCGGTCTCCGCAAAATCCGCCCTACGCATAGGCGGGTATCGGAAATCAATATTTTCCGGACGGCTTCAGCCGTATTGAGGTTCCCTTTAGCCCGACTTTTATTCCAATTTAACCGAACATCCGTTCGTTGTAAAGACTAAATTTTCTCACATACAAAAAGAGCATCGCCCGAAACCGGGAGATGCCCTTACATTTCCCCTGCCTGCTTCATTGTCCGAAGGTAAGCAGGCCTTTCATATAATTTCCGTCGCTCATGCGATGCAGCGTCCGCTCCAGCTCGTCAAGGGACGTAACATGCGTATACAGCTTGTCGTAACTGATTTTGGCATGGCGCTTCAGCAAATGAAAGGCTTTGTCGAACGCTTTCGCCGAGTTTGCGCTCATTCCGATGATGCGCGCATGCTTGCCGCAAATTTGGCGTGCCGGGTCGATGGCGACGGTCGAGCCGGTATTCACCATATTGCCGACTTCGATCAGCGTTCCCATTCTCCGGATCATGTCCAGCCCCTCGACAAAAGCGCCGGGAACGTTGGCGCATTGGATGACGACATCCGCTCCTTTGCCGCCCGTCATGTCTTTGACCTGTTTGATCCGTTCTTCCGGCGTCGTTTCCCGAATATCGATGACCGCATCGGCATCGGACAATTCCCGGGTAATGGAAAGCCGCTCTTTTCTTCCCCCGACGATAATTACCCGTTCCACCCCCATCGTTCGGGCGACGAGAGCCGTCAACGCGCCGACCGGACCGGCGCCCATCACCACAACGGACGAGCTTGTGGTGAAGCTCTCTTCCACGACGCCCGGACTCATAACGGCAAGCTCGATGGCGCGAACGGCTACCGCCAGCGGGTCGAGCAGCACGGCAACTTCGGAGGGCATATCATCCGGAAGCTTCCACATATAGGTGCCGGGGAAAACATACAAATATTCGGCAAACCCGCCTTTAAAATGAGGAAACAGCTCGACATCGGAGCTGATGCCCGCGACGCCCTCCAGTCCCAGCTTCTCGTAGGGTATACCATAAACGAACGCGTTGTCGCAGACCGTACAGGTTCCCGATCCGTAGGTCAGGCAGCCTTCGCATTTTCCGCACGTGATCCAAGGATACAGCACGACCCGGTCGCCGACCTGGACGGGTCCGCCAAAAATATGCTGCGTCCGGTTCGCATTCTTGCCCATTTGCACAATCGTGCCCGTAACCTCGTGTCCGAGAATTGCGCTGTAAGGCGGATTCTGCGGAAAAAGATGACCGTCCGTGCCGCAGACGCTCGCCGCATCGACGCGCAGCAGAAGCGCCCCTTCGCCCGCCTCGGGAATCGGCAGCTGCCTGACCTCCATTTGTCCCGTTCCGGTCCATACCGCCGCCCTGGCTGTTTCCCGTAACATAACCTTCATCTCCCCCATCGGCAAGTTGGAATTATATGACATGAATCCGCTTACTTATCATCCCATATGTCCTATGTAATCAGGAAGTGCGGCGGACTGTCAATGGCATTTTTGAAAGGCACGGCGGTTTCCCTTGCCCTTGTTCAGTCGCAGGCCGAGCTGAGACAGCTAATCATCCGGCTCCTTCGCCTTTATTTCAATATGACCGGACCGGTTCAGCTTCCAACCGTAAGCGGATTCCTTCAGCTTCGTACCGCCAATTTCAATCTCTTTCTCGCGAATGAACCGGCCTCCAAGCGCCTCGTAAAAATACCGGTTCGGGTTTTCGGACAGCACCCAGATCAGCATGCGTTAAATCGATGCTCCGCCAAATACGCAGCGGCGCTCCGGAATAGCCGTCTGCCGATTCCTTTTCGTTGATGCTCCGGAAGCAAATAGATGGCATACAGCTCTCCATCATACTCCGGATCTCCCGATCGCTCGGGCCCGCCGTCGGCAAACCCTAGGATGCGCCCCGCATGGTCTTCGGCTACAAATAATGTGCTGCGATCGGGCGGATGCTCAAGCCGGCGCCGCCACCTTTCCTCCCTGGACCGGTACGATAACCCTTGAAGGAAGTCCGCGGGAATCAAGTCTTTGTAAGTCGACCGCCAGCAGTCCACATGAACTCTCGCGACCGCCGGCGCATCGATTGCGTTCGCTTCCCGAATTGTCCAAGCCGCCACGGATGGTTCCTCCTTTCACGACCGCTTTAACGTTTCAGTACGCTCAAATAATTTTTGAACGCGCCGACGTCCTCGCGGTATCTGCCGGCCATCACCCGAATAATCTGGGCCATATGCGTCATATCGTGCACAACCCATGCCGAGATCAGTTCTCTTGCCTTTACCGGTCCCAGCGCTGGGTGCAGGCCCGTCCATTCCAAATGACGCTCAGAATCATCGATGAGCGCCTTCAGCTTGACTATATTTTGCGCACGGACGATGCTGAACGCTTCAAGCTTTCGCTCGATCGGCATTTCGGCGTCATCGTTCAGGTGCGCAAAACGGTCGAAGGCGGGAAACGGCTCGCGCTCCCCTTCCCGAAGCATAAATTCGAGCCGCGGAATCCAGTTCGTCTTCTCGGCCTCGATGAGGTGATCGACAACCTCCCCGGCGTTCCATGTTTCGTCGCCTTCCCTGCACGACAGCCATGCTTCCGATAAACCGGCAAGCAGCCCTTCCAAAGTCTTTGGCGTGCGCTCCAAAATCTCAATCGCTTCGTTCCAATTAAAATTCACGGACGTCGCTCCTTTCGGGGGAATGTGGTTTATGAAGCGCATAGCGTATTACTGCGTTTTACCTTCCCGCAGAGCCGCGACCGCTTTATCGATCCGCCGCTGCCGCGTTTCCGCCGTCTTGGCGTCCTCGATCGGGAGAATAAACCGGCGCTTGCCGCTATAGGACAATTTTTCAAAGTAACTCCTGGCTTTATCGTCCTGATGGAGCGCCTGGGCGAAATCAGACGGCACGGCAAGCTCGCGCGGCTCTTGATCGAGCTCGATGTCGACCTCCACCTCGTCGCCTGCGGTTAAACCGGCCGCTTGGCGGTGCTCGGCGCTTACGGGGATCATGAACTGCCCGCCCATGGACCCCACTGTCGTGCGATACGTATAGCCTTGGACGGTAATTTTAACCGCCGGCTTCTTGCCCGAACCGAGCGCTGCGATCACATCCTCCGGAACGGGGATGCCGGTCGCCGTTTTGCCGTTGAGCTTGAGAAAAGACTTGAATTTCATCTTGTTCATACCTCCCGCAGCGTAATTATGGGGTAAAAAATTCGGTCAGCACCGGCGCGAGAACAGCCGGTTTTACAATGTGCGTCTGACCGCTTATCGTTCGAAGACCGGCATTCGGCAGCGTTTCCGCGAGCGCCTGCATCGCGTTTCGCATCCAGGCGGGGCTTTTTCCGCCGACGGCAACGAGCGTCGGTACGGTTACGGCGGACCACTTGCCGGCAGGAAGCGGCTTCCCTTGCTGCAGGCTCACGGTGAGCATCGTATCGTAAGGAAGCGTATGCGCGACCGACTTCATTCTGGGCCATGCCGGCATCAGCTGCATCATGGCGACGAATATCGAAGGGATTTCGATTCCCTTGCGCATGAAATATTTGATCGCATCGCCGTACCGGCCCGATTCGACAAGCCCGTTCATCTGCTCCAAATAGAAGTCCGGTACCGGGGAGCGGCTGCCGTCGACAATGAACGGAGCCTCGTAGAGCGCCAATTTCCTGACGGACGGAAGTCGATTGGCCGCCTCAAGCGCTAACGCGGCACCGGACGAGATGCCATAGAGGTAAGCCGATCCGCCGGCCCGCTCGATTAATGCCTCGATATCTTCGACTTCCCGTTCAACCGCATACGGTTTCGTGTCTCCGCTTTCCCCCCGTCCGCGCCGGTCGTACGCGTAGACGGAAAAACGGCCGGCCAGCTGCGCCGCCAGCGGACCGTTTGGACCGGACGCCCGGTAACAGAGCGCACCGTCGACCAAAATAAGCGCGGGTCCTTCACCCAACTGATCGTAGGCGATGGTAGTGCCGTCCTTTGAGATGACGTGACCCATAGGGACACCTCTTTCCTGTTTGGGGTTTATCGAATGGCAATGGATATTTTCAAGGAATTTCGATAAATGTTCCTTTTTTCCTGCCGGATATCCCGTCCCCTATTCAAGCGACGAATAAGGTAAGGCGGCTTCGACATCCCCGTCAAAATAATTTCACGCCAAACAGCCGCCCCCTGCAGGGCGGCCTATTGAAAGACGTTTATGAAATTAATACGAAGCTTTCGTTTGCAGCTTACCGCAATAAGCCTAGCCTTCACGGCAGATCATCAGCTTATTGCCGTCCGGGTCGTTCACCACGAACCAGTGATCGTGCATAATGTCCGTTTCCAGTTCTACGCCGAGCGACTTCATATAATCATATGAGCCCTGCAAATTGTTCGTCATCAGCATGAATGCCGGTGTTTGGATCGCCGGCGCGCCTTCCGGCCGGCCGCCTCCCCATTTGGGCATCGTATCCAATACGACGCCGGTCCCTTCCATCGGAAGCGGGCATAAATGGCCGTGACTAATCGGGCAATCGTCTTCGTTCACGCCAAGGACGCGGCAGTACCAGCTGCGCGACTTTTCAATATCCCGTACCGGGACAAAAATAGACCCTACTTTGTTTTTGATCGGGCTGATCGGGCTGGTCCGCCCTGAAGCATCTTCCGCTTGCAGTTGTTTGTCCATCGTTTTGCCTCCATGCATCATTTTTAACAATTTCGGCACGGCATACGGCCGATATCCTTCCGGTGACGTTTTACGATTCGGCAGTTCGCTCATGGTTGATCCTCCGATTATGACTTCATTCTGACGGGTACGTAACACTCCGCGATAACGGAGCGTTCAAAGGACGTATTCGACTGTACCGGCTGCACCGTGTCCCGAGCCGGTACGTATCTGGTGTACCAGGTACGTGCGGTATCCGGCCGGTATTCGGAAGACGCATTCAGAAAACGATAAATCCGTTCCAGGACGCCGGTCATAGATCCGTAAGCTCCGCTTATCATCCGGGCATAAAGGCCCCCTTCCAGCTGCGAGAGCAGCGTCGCGTCATTCCCGGCAGGAACCTTGTTTTCCGGAAGGGAGATATACAGCTCATATTTGTGATCCTCAGTCCAGCTTCCGGTTCCGCAGCTCATGAATACGTCCAAGCTGTTACAGCTCCCGTTAACGTCCCGGGCGAGCCATGTCATGGCCGCCGCATCCGCCTTTTCGGCACAGCCGGCTCCCTCCGCCCGAAAACGAATGACGCTGACCGCCGGCCGCTCCACGAATTCAATCTTTTCCTGAATGGCGCTGCGGCTCACAGGAAGGTACAGCTTCATGCGGACAACCCGGTCTCCATATAGAAAATATTCTTCCATATAGCCATGCTCTCCCAGTTTGAAAGCGCTTCTCGGAAGCCATTTTGATAACATTCGGTCCCATGCGGCGGCGACGCTCTCCCCGGACCCTGCTGGAATCCGGCTCATGGCATAGAGACCTCCCTGCCGTTCAACCGGGTGCAGCTCTGGATGCTCCAAGACAAGTGCGGAACCGATTTCGCCGAAAGCGGCCAAATGATAGCCAAACGGCCGCCCGGTTCCTTCAAGATCCACATTCCAGCCGAACAGCCGAAGCCTTCCGTTATCGATGCCGATCCCCGAGAGAAGCTTCCTGAACTGCTTAAAGGCCCTTTCTTCCATTCCCTCCTCATGATCGGAGCGATATAAATAACCGACTCCCCGGGCGGCTTCGAGCCTCATGACCCGCATATCCGGGAATCGTTCGGCGATCTCGCGGTCCTCCGCAAAGAAGACGCGTTCTTCAAGATTCATCGGTTCGAAGCTGAAGATCGATTCGGAACGCCGGTAAACCCCCGGGGTCAGACCCGTATACCGTTTGAACGTTTTCAAAAAAGTCGAGTACGCCTCGAACCCACACCGGAATCCGATGTCAACCGCAGGAAGATCGGTTTCGCGCAGCAGACAGGCCGCCTCGCTAGTCCGTCGCTGACGCAGGTACTCTTTAACGGGATGGCCCGTTATGGCATAGAACAACCGGTACAAATTCGGCACCGACATCGAAGCCGCTTCGGCGATTTGTTCAAGCGTGAGCGGCTCGTGCAGCCGTTCTTCCACATAATCGATCGCTTTCTGGACGATTTTGGATGTCTGCATACCATCCCCCCATTATCGCTGTCCTAATCGGATGCGTCTCTGTTTGGTAAACATATCATAGCAAACCGCTGCCGCTTGAAGAGTGTCATTTTTTATCAAAATAAGCGAAGCCGGGCGTTTTTGACATTCAAAAACCCGGCCCTTTTAATTAATGCCCTAAATAATTCACCACATGAAAGAAAGCGAATTCTGCATTCGCCCGAGGCCCACGTCACGCCAGACTCAGCAAAGCCCCGATCGCACCGCAATATTCGCCGTTCTCGAGAAAGCGGGCTTGCGCCCCTCTGAGCTCCGTGTACCGTTCGACGACCTGCTTCAGCAGGTCGTTCCCGATGAAGGACGAGCCGATAAACACGATGGTCGACATTCCGCATTGGCCGGCGGCAAGCACGCTCGTCGTCGCTACCGTTTCGCCCACCAGACCGATGACGGAAGCGAGCAAATCTTCGCGGCTCAGCTGCTCTTCCGCATGAAGAGACATCAGGTTTCCGAAATTGCTGGCCGTCAAATCGCCCGGAATCGGCGGCTCGGCTCCCTCGTAAATATGGCTGACTTTCAAATCGATCCGGTCGCGCATGCCCTTTGCCGCCATCGATACGATCGTTTCATAATCGGTTATGCCGGTCAGCAGCCGGGAAAGCCCCATGATCGTTCCGCCGCCGACGCCTGTGCCGCCCACCCTGCGGTGGCCCCCATTTTCCAAATGATGGATCGACGTACCGGTGCCCACATTTGTGAACACAAACTCCGTTTGGGACATCGCGTTCCGGGCCAGCAAATAGCGAACGCCGCTGCTTGACGCCTCGAATTCCACGATTTCCGCCGGCGCTGTGTCCAAGTAGGAAGCCAATAAAGCCGCTTTCCCCCCGGTAATGCAGATTTGAGCATTTTTCATTCCGTTTATCCACGAAGCCGCCTGCTTCAGCTCGGAAACCGGAAACTTTCGATAGTCGGTCGTTTCCTTTTCCATGACGGCGATTTTAATCAGGGTGCCTCCAGCGTCAATTCCGACTTTGATCAAATGTCATTCACTTCCTCTTGTTTGTATGCCTTTGCCCTTCCCGTCCATCTCTTTATTCGCCGGGTATCCCCATTATCCTCTCAAACGGCACGCGCATGCAAACAATTGGCAACGACAAAAGAAGCCGCTTGCGCGGCCTTTCGTTTCGATGGTCTCGTTTTACGATAGAATGGACTTCGTTCCGCGACTTCTCAGCCCTTTACCGCGCCGTCGGTAATGCCTTGGATGATCCACCGCTGGAATACGGCGAAAATGACGACGATCGGAATCGACGACAAAATCAGCGACGCCAGAATAAGCGACCATTCCCGGCTGTATTTGCCGAAAAACATGTTGATCGTCAGCACCAGCGTATAGTCTCGGTAATCGGTCAGCAGCAGGATCGGCAGCATCGCGCTGATCTCCCCTTTCGGCCATAATGATCTATATTACGGGAATACGTGCGGGAGGACAATCCTGTAAACCTGTAAACGCTGTCACTTATCGCCAGACGGCTGCCCAGACAGGGGCCGGCTCGGAAAATACAAAAAAGCCGCTCGGAGCGGCTGCGGACTTTCTCGTTGTGCTTTCCGTTAGCGGGCCGGGCGGTCGGATCCTACAAAATCCGGCGATTGCCGGGTTTCGTCTGCCGAATCCGGCTCCCGCACCGAAAGATTTTTCATGCGGCTCACCATATTCTCATAATAATCCAGCTTATAGTTCATCATCTCGAGCGCGGCGTTCATTTCCGCCATCTGAGCCACGATCCGAAGCTTATGCTCGTGAAGGACTTCATAGCTTTTCTCGAAATTCCGGTCCCCTGCGAAGGCCATATACCGTTCGATTTCCTTCAGGGGCATATGCGTCCGCTTGAGCGTGGTCACAAAAACAAACCGTTCCAGGTCGATCGAATCGTAAGTCCGCTGCCCGTTGTCCCTGCGTTTGGCCGGCGGGGTCAGCCCGATTTTCTCGTAATAGCGGATCGTATCGTAGCTGAGTCCCGTCCGGCTCGCGATGTCCGCGATCGTATACGTCGTCGGTTCCACCCGTATCCCCTCCTCGTTACCTGCATCATAACGCATGGAGCATACTCCAGGTCAAGCAGATTCGCCTGGACAGCTTCGCTTAAACGGCTGCCGGATCGATGTCCATCCGTTGTTTTCCCCGATTCCGGACAAAAAATGTACCGGGAAGTCCAAACAGGCTTCGCCGGTGCATGAAAGCGATGCTGCACTATTATTTGATCGTTCAGAACTACTTGAGCGTCAGTTTCTTAGACCAGGTCAGCTCGTGCCCCTGATCGTTCTTGAAGGTGAACGTCACCGTGCCTTCCTCGCCCTTCATCTTATCCGGATAAATGAACCCGGAAAATTGCCCGTCGCCGCTAATATAAAACCCGTCTTCGTCGTTGCCCCCGTGAGCGATAGCCTCCGCCGTCGTATTGACAATGGTGGTCTTATCGGACACCCACTTCATTTCAGACAGCGCATACCCGTCCGGACGCTTGTTGACCGTAAAATCGAAGCTGTTGCCTTCGATCGGCTTCGGAGTCTGGTCGATAATGATGTAAATGTCGTTTTCGGCGTTGGCCGTGCTCGTTCCTTGATCCGCATTGCCGGCGCCCGCTGCGTCTGTTCCATGGCCAGTCTCGTTGCCGGCATTCCCCGCGTCCGTTCCTTGGCCCGCGTTTGCCGGTTCCGTTCCGAGGCCGGCGTTATCCCCGTTACCCGCTCCGCCTGCGCCTTGAGCTCCAGACCCTTCCTGACTCGTACCGGCCTGCTGCCCGTTTGCGGCATTCGCCGCGGAGTCCGATTTCGCGCCGCATGCGCTGCACAGCAGCAGCACGAACACCGCAGTAATTAAAAGGATCGTTTTCTTGTTAGTCATGAGGACTTCCTCCGCTTTCTTGTAAGGTAAAATAAAAGGCGACGCCGTCCGCCGTGTTGCGTGCGCCGAACGTGCTGCCGTGAAGCTCCAAAATATGCTTGACGATCGCGAGACCGAGACCGGTTCCGCCGGATTTGCGGTCCCGCGAGCGCTCGGCCCTGTAGAAATGATCCCAAATGCGGGCAAGATCTTCTTCCGCGAGGTGCGGTCCGTCGTTTTCGACGACTGTTATAACGCGTCCGTCCGCCGCTCGGCGTATCTCGACGGTAACGATACTCTGCTCCGTCGCGTGGCGTATGGCGTTGCTCAGCAAATTCCGAACGACCTGCTCGATCCGCGCCGGATCCGCAATGACGCGCAGGTCCTCTTCGCCGGCTTTTAACTCGGCTCGCAAGCCTTTGCTTTCAAGCTGCTGCGCGAACGAATCGGCCGCGGTTTGAATCAGCGCTTGAAGCAGCAGGCTTTCGGGCTTCAGCCGAACCGCTTTAACCTCGTATTTGGACAGCTCCAGCATATCCATGATCAACGCGTTCATCCGGTCCGTTTCGCTTACGATGAGCGCCAGGTAGCGGTCCTTTTTATCGCCGGCCACCCCGTCCTGCAGGCCTTCCGCAAAGCCTTTCACGATGCCGAGGGGCGTCTTGAGCTCGTGGGAGATGTTCGCGATCAGCTCCTTGCGCAGCTGCTCGGAGCGCTGCTTCTCGAGCACATCCTGCTGAAGCTTCGTATTCGCCTCGGTCAGCTCCTGCAGCGCCGAATCCAAATTCCGGGATAACAAAGTCAAATGGCGCGACAGCTCGCCGAACTCGTCCTTCGAGCGGATTTCCGGCTCTGCGCCGAAATCCAGCCGGGCCAGGCGCGCAGCCGAGCGGCTGAGCGCAATCAGCGGACGGGATACGATTCGGGAGTAGATGAGCGACAGCACAAGGATCAGCAGCAAAATGATCGGCGTCAAAAAGATGACGTACTTCCCGAGAATGTCGACCGCTTCTCCGACAGGCTGCATCGAACTGAGAACGAACAAATAGCGCTCCCCGCCGCCGGCCGCCGGAAGCGGCCGAATGAGCACGGCGTACCGGACGCCGCTCCATTTGTCGCTCCATTCCGTCCGGACCGTCTGCCCGCTGCGCAGCCGGGACTGATCGCCGCCCTCGTCCGCCACCCAGTCGCGGAGTGCGTCGTCCAGGAGCGAATCCTGGTAAAGCGGATTGAACGAACGCTGTTCAGGCAGCAGGAGATCCGAAACTTTTCCGGAAACCCGTGTGAGCCCTTCCTGGACGGCCGCCGCATTTTCCCGCCGGATGACGACGGGATGCAGAACGGTATCCTTCTCGTCCATGTAAATGCCGTCCACTGTCAGCGTATCCCCGGCCCGGATGCCTTGCGGAAGATCGTCCTGCGTCATGCCTTCCGCCGGAATCGGTATGAGGATCCGTTTTTTTGACGTTTGCAGCTCCAAAAAATAAGGATCGACGGCGATACGCTCGAACCGTTGATTTAGCAGGGCAGTGCTTGCATCGTTTTCGTTCATGAATGCGCCGAGCAGCCGGGAAAGCTCCCGCTCGCCGGAACCCGCCTGCCCCAGCTGCACCGCAAACCGGCTCATATTCCGTTCCAGGGCATGAACCTTGGACAGCCGGTAAAAACGTTCGAAAAACAAGCCTTCCGCAAGCATCACAAGCGAATAGACAAGCAGAATCATGACCGACGTGACGACAAACAGCTTAAGCACGACGCTGTTTTTTCTCATGGCTCGACGTCGAATTTATAGCCCGAGCGGATGACGGTGCCGATCATCCGGCCTTCGTCCCCGAGCTTGGCTCTCAGCTTTTTAATATGCGTATCGACGGTGCGCAAATCGCCCTCATACTCGTATCCCCAGACCGCGTCCAGTATATATTCGCGGGACAGCACCTTTCCTTTGTGCCGGATGAGAAAGAGCAGCAGATCGTATTCCTTCGGCGACAAATTGACCGGCTGACCCGAGACGGAGACCGCATGAGCCATCCGGTTGACGGACAGCCGCCCGAAACGGAGCGTACCGCCTTCGCGGCCGACCGTCCCTTCCGTTCTTTTCATCAAGGCCGTGGCGCGGGCGACCAGTACCCGCGGGCTTAGCGGTTTTGTGACATATTCGTCGGCGCCGAGTTCGAACCCCATGACCTGGTCTTCGTCCTCCGCCCTCGCCGTAATCATAATGACCGGTACGTCCGATTTCTCGCGGATACGGCGGCATACCGACCATCCGTCCATTTCCGGCATCATAATGTCCAGGACGACGAGATCGACGGACGTCCGTTCGAAAATTTCCATGGCGATCCGCCCGTTCTCCGCTTCATGTACGTCCCACTGTTCCTTTTTAAAATAATCCGTTATAAACTCGCGCATCAAAATATCGTCTTCCACCAATAATATACTTCGTTTCATGGCAGCACACTCCGGGTCAATCCGTATCGTTATCGATTTGAGTCGGGACAAATTCGCGTATCCCGTCCCATTATGTTACCACAAGCGAGACTGAATCCCGGAAGGGGCTGCACGTTTCCCATTTCTCAAGCAGCCGGCTGCCGGCCCTGTTAATGCATGGTTGTCATCGTATCCACTGCACCTCCGTTCCTTCAATCCGAAGTATAACGGACTCCTGTGTACATCGTGTGTAGGTTGTGTGATCAAATGAAATTCATGCCGAAATCCGGCAAAAAAATACCGCCCGGCAAAAATTCCGGGCAGCCTGGGGATGTTGCAGCACGTCCTGTGTGATTAATTGGCGATGCTTTGCAGCACGTCCGCGCTCACGGCGCTCAGTCCGGCGATTTCCTCGTCCGTCACCTGAAGGCCGACGGCTTTCAGATTTTCAAGAAAATGCTGCTCGTTCTGCGTCCCGATAATCGCGGATGTCAAGCCTTTCTGGCGGAACAGCCAGTGAATGGCCACCTGCGACAGCGCGGCGCCTCGCGCATCGGCGATTTCCTTCAAGCCCGCGATGAGCGGAGCCGTTTTCCGCATGTTATCCGGCTGGAATAACGGACGGTTGCGCCGGAAATCGCTTACCTGATGGCCGTACAGATGGAACGCGCCGGTCAGGATGCCTTTGGCGACCGAGTTGTAGCTCATGATGCTGATTTCATGCTCGACGCAATACGCCATTAGGTCCTGCTCGATGTTCCGCTGCAGCAGGTTGTACTCCGGCTGAATCGCGTCGATCCGGCCGTATTCCATCGCCTGCTTCAGCTGGCCTAGCGAAAAATTGGACACGCCGATCGCCCGAATCACGCCTTCCTGCCGGAGTTTGACGAGCTCGCTCATCGTCTCTTCGATCGGAATCTCCTTGCTGGGAGCGTGAATGTAGTACAGATCGATATAGTCCGTATTGAGCCGGAACAAGCTTTGCGACACGGCAATCCGGATATCGTTTGGCCGCAAATGATGCGGGCTGATCTTCGTGGCGATGACGCAGTCCTTCCGCATCCCGCCGAGCGCCTTGCCCACGATCATCTCCGAACGTCCGGCACCGTAGAGCTCCGCCGTATCGAACGAATTGACACCGTTTTCAAACGCCGTTTGAAGCAGCCGGATATTGTCTTCGTCGGGCTTGACCGCCCACCGGTCCATGCCGCCCGCATATGCATTGCCTCCTCCGAGCTCCATAGCGCCGTATGTAATGCGCGAAACCTTCAGATCCGTTTTTCCGAGCTGGACGTATTCCATTTTGCAGCCGCCTTTCTAAGATAAAATATCGATAAAGGTTGAATCCTGATGAACCGGTGCGAACGTAGTTCCATTATAAACGAATTTGACGCTCATGTTAAAGATGCTGCGGCCGTTCTCCCGCGCGTTTAAATCGGCTGTAGACGCCAGCTTGTTGCGCGCTTCGTCCTCTTCGATGACCCCGAAATCGGCAAGGGTCAACGGATAAGGGGTTATTAACTTAACCGATGCGCTTCATGAAAATATAAATCACTTCCGCCTGGCGGTGCTTTTCACGCATCACCGCTCTTGTTTTGCTGCCTTCCGCACAGGAGGAAACGCCCACCCGCTCGTATTCTTCGCCGGCCGGTCCTTTTGCCACAAGCTCGAAAGGGTCAAACCCGTTTTTCAGATAAAAGGCTTCGACCTTCGGATCGTCGGCACTGCCGGCTTCCAGCCTGCGAAATCCGGCCGACATCGCGATGGTTTCGATTTCACGGACGAGCAGGCTGCCGATTCCTCGTCTGGCGAAGCTTTTATTCGCATCCAGATTGACAGCGATTCCCTGAATCGCGAAGGCGGACCGGTCCTTGCGCGACGGTTGGCCGTAACAAATACCGGCCAGCTCTTCTTCGTCAAAAGCCGTGAGGTAGCAGCCGGGATTAGTCCGGACCCGCGCGGCAAATTCGGCGAAGCTTTCCCGGTCCAGATATTCGCATTGGAATTCGTGTATCCTCGAATAAATGTCTTCCAGCACGGGCCGAATGATGACGTTCATGTCTGATGACGCCTCCTGTTCTTTCATGGATTAGATGCGCCTGGCGTTCGTCCGGTTCACGAAAATTGAAAAAAAGCACAGCCGTCTTTGACTTCCGTCAGTTAATGGCTGTGCTCATCTCATGAGGTCTGGCAGCTTGCCTTGCGTTGTGTGGGATCAGCCGTTACGGCAGGCAGCTGCCTTGCCCCGATTTATATCGTTTCGCCTCCGTATAACTCCGCCAGTCGCCGCAGCTGCCACTCGCGCACCCGGTCTGCGGCGGCGGAAACGCCGGGGCCGGAGGCGTGCGCGCAGGCTTTGGCCGCGTAGGTTGCGGCATGCACGGCATGCGCGGCGGCATGAGCGGTCGCCGCGGCGTGGCCGGCGGCACGCGCGGCTGCGGCGGCGGCCGCGTCGCCCGCTTCGCGCGCGGCGGTGTGCGCGGCAAAGGCGGCTCTGCGCGCTCGCGCCATCGGAAGCTCGCCGCGCACCCAGACGCGCGCCGCTTCAATCGCGCGGCGCGGCCGGTCGTCTGCCGGCGCCTTTCGTTCGAAGTGCCGGAGCACATGCTCGGCGCAATCGGCGGCCCAAAGCGCCAACGTCCGTTGATCGCATATGCTTGCTCGGTCTTCGATCGATTTCCGGAGCTTCGAATCGACAAAAGTCGGTTTTATCATCGGATTCCTCCAGGCTCCATCAAAATCATTACAGGTTCTTCCAATGATATCAAATAACCGTGCTTCATAAAAGAGCCAAAGCCGGCAAGCGCCAACGCCGGCGTGCGGCAGGTGCCTAAAGCCGGCAAAAAAGAGCAGAACGCCGCAGCGTCTGCTCCTTGTCGCGCTTTACCGTCCGAGCGATTGAATGCCCGGCCAGTGCAGCCATATATTACGCATCGGGGCGCGCCAGTCCAGATCGTGATCGACATGCTTCAATCGGAAGAAGCAGGCATACCGGATATTCGGCGACACGTTGGGACCGATCCCGTGCGCCACCTGGTAATGGACCAGCACCGCGTCCCCGGCCTGTCCCGTAATCTGCACCGGCTCCGGCATCGGAACGGGCGGCATCCCGTTTAACAAGGCATCCGGTCCGTGCTCGCGGAAATAGGCTTCAAACAGCCGGTGCGTGCCCGGCCACACCGTGAAATTTCCCGCATTCGGCTTCGGCAGATCGCTCAGAAACACCCCGACGAGGGCGGTGAAATTGGCGATGACGCCCTTGGGGACGCCGTTGTTCGGGGAATGCATGCCGTCCAGGTGATAACCGGTCCGCAGCGAATTCAGCTCGGCCGCTGCCGGAAACCGAAGCGCGATCTGGCCGGCGCCTGCCGGCTTCAGCTTGCCTTCCCCGATGACGGATTCGGCCAGCTCCCAAATCGGCGTCTTGTTCAGCAGACCCGTAATGACCGGATCCCGCTGCAGCTCCGGGCAATACGACTGCGACCTAAAAATCGGCATCCGCTCGGTGTCCATCCCTTCTCCGACGGAATGATTGATCGCCTTGACGGCCTCGTCCACCATCAGCTTCGGAACAACGCCCGGCAGCTTGACGTAGCCGTGCTCCAGCAAATGCTCCCGCTGTTCGTAAGTCAGTTTCATTCGTATGGCTCCTCCGTTCTCATTCCCGGTACCTTTGATTTTGGAAAAAACGCCCTGTATCCCTGTTCGTTGGAGTCAGTGCCGTTTCCTTCTTGCTCAACCGGAAATTAGTATCGATTATAAAGCCGCAGGCAGCCCTGTTACCGCGGCCGATTAGCCTGCCGTATCAGTGTTACCGCGGCCGAAAAACCCGCCGTATTCCGGCAAACCTGCCGATTCGGCCCCTTCCGCTGAAAAAACGCCCTTATCGGACCTTTCGCTTACCCGGCAAAATGACAAGCCGCCTCGTGACCCGGCCGGATCAACCGCTTCTCCGGCTTCTGCGAGCGGCACTTCTCGGTCGCCAGCGGGCAGCGCGGATGAAAGGCGCAGCCGGAAGGGGGGTTCAGCGGCGACGGCATTTCCCCGCGGATTTCGACCATTTCCCGCTTAACGCCGGACTCTGGAATTTTCAATACGGAATCCATTAAAACGCGGGTATACGGATGCTGCGGGTTCGCGAAAACTTCCTCGACCGGCCCGTTTTCCACGATTTCGCCCAAATACATAACGGCCACTTCGTCACTCAAATATTCGACCACAGCCAAATTGTGGGAAATGAAGATGGAGGTCAAATTGAACTCCTGCTGCAGCTCCTGAAGCAGCATAATGATCTGCAGCTGGATCGACACGTCGAGCGCGGAAACGGCTTCGTCGCAAACGATCAGCTTCGGCTGCAGGGCCAGCGCCCGCGCGATGCCGACCCGCTGCTGCTGTCCGCCGGACAGCTCGGTCGGATAAGCGTCCGCCACGGACAGCGGAAGCCCGACGCGCTCGAGCAGCTCGTCGACCCGTTTCAGCTGCTCCTTCTTCGTCCCCATTTTATGGATGATCATCGGATCCTGAATAATACGTCCGACCGACATGCGCGGATTGAGCGCCGACAACGGGTTTTGGAAAATCATCTGCATCTGCTGGCGTTTCTTCCGCAGCGCTTCGCCGGGCAGCTTCGTAAGCTCTTCCCCGTCGAACCGGATGCTTCCCCCGTCCGGCTCGAGAAGCCGCAGTACCGTGCGGCCCACGGTCGATTTGCCCGAGCCGCTCTCGCCGACGAGCCCGAGCGTTTTGCCGCGGGGGATGCGGAAGGATACATTGTCTACCGCCTTCAGCGTTTTGCCGGAGACGTTGAACATCTTCTTGATGCCGTTCACGACGAGGAGCTCCTCAGATGACATGGTTGATCACCTCTTCCGCGCGGTGGCAGGCCACCGAATGGTTCATGTCGACCGTTGTGAGCTCGGGAATATCGCGGCGGCACGGCTCGATCGCTTTCGAGCAGCGCGGCGCGAACGGACAGCCCGACGGCGGCAGTATCGCCACTGCGGATTGGCCGGGAATCGGTACAAGTTTGCGGTTTTTGCTCCCGATTTCGAGAATCGACGACTTCAGACCGGTGCTGTACGGGTGAACCGAGTGGCGGATAAACTGCTCGGCGGTTGCGCTCTCCATCACTTTGCCTCCGTACAGCACGACGATCCGGTCGCAGAAATTTGTGGCAACGCCGAAATCGTGGGTAATGATGATGGTGCTCATCCGCCGTCTCTCCCGCGCTTTGCGCAGCACCGCCAGCACCTGCATCTGCACGGTCACGTCGAGCGCGGTCGTCGGTTCGTCGGCGATCAGCAGCTTGGGCTGGCAGGCCAGCGCGATCGCAATCATGACCCGCTGGCGCATGCCGCCGGAAAACTCGTGCGGATAGCTCCGGTACCGGCTTTTCGGATCGGGGATGCCGACCTCCTCAAGCAGCGCCAACGTGCGCTTATACGCTTCCTCCTTGCTGCACAGCCGGTGAACGAGCATCGCCTCCGCAATCTGGTCGCCGATGCGCTGAATCGGATTCAGGCTTGTCATCGGATCCTGGAATACGACGCCGATTTCCCGGCCGCGCAGCGCCCGCAGCTCCCTTTTCGATAATGCGAGAAGGTCCCTGCCCTCGAACAAAGCCTGCCCCCCGGTGACGCGGCCGTTCGTGCCGATCAGACCGAGCAGCGACAGGATGGATACGGATTTCCCCGATCCGCTTTCGCCGACGATGCCGAGCGTTTCGCCGGGCTCCACCGCAAAATCGACGCCGTTCACGGCGTACACTTTGCCGCCCGGCCGGTCAAACGCTGCGTGCAGATTTCGAACCTCGAGCAAAGGCGCCATGCTTACGCATCTCCTTTCGGGTTGAGTGCCAGCTGCAGGCCGTTACCGACGAACAGGAACGACAGCAGCGTCAGCGCGAACACGCCGGCGGGAAAATAAAGCATCCACGGAAATCCGAGAATATTTTGCCCGCCCGCGGTCATCAGGTTACCGAAGCTTGGCATCGGCGGCTGCAGGCCGAGCCCGACGACGCTCAGCGCGGCGTCCAGCGTCATGGCCGTCGGCAGGCTGAACGACAGCGACACGATAACGCTTCCGATAATGTTCGGCAGCAGGTAGTGCCGGGCGATATGAAACCGGGTCGCGCCGAGCGAGCGGGCGGCTTCCACCATTTCCCCGTTTTTCAGCGTCAGCACCAGCCCGCGGATCAGCCGCGCATGGCCCGCCCACTGGGTAATGCCGATCGAGAGGAAAATCGGGAACAGCCCCCGGCCCAGCGACACAACCAGGATCAGGTTCAGGAAATAAGACGGAAACGCAAACATCAGATCGACGAGCCGCATGATGATATTGTCCGTCACCCTACCGGCGAAGCCGGCCCAGAGTCCGAGCACCGCGCCGATGACGAACGCGACGGCCGTCGCCCCGATTGCAATGACGCAGGCGAACCGGATGCTGTAAATAATTTCGCTGAACATATCGTGGCCGAGGCTGTCCGTGCCGAACGGAAAGCTCCAGCTCGGCGCCTCGTTCGCGTGGATATAATTCGCCTGTTCGTAGCCGTACGGCGCGATCAGCGGCCCGATGACCGCAATGACCAGTACAATGGCCACCCACACCAATCCCACAACCGCCAGACGGTTCTTCGAGAACCGCCGCCATGCCAGCGATCCGCGCGTTATTTTCCGCTCCGGGATCGTCTGGACCCCCGCAATGCTTTGGGCTGTACTCACGTGAGCTCCTCCTTTGTTTCCAAAATTGTTGCAGGCTTACGACCCCAGCTTCACGCGAGGATCCAACAGGCTGTAGACGATATCGACGAGCAGACTCATGAGCATCACCAGCAGCGATAAAATGAAAATCGAGGTCACCGCCAGCGGATAGTCGTTCGCCTGGAAGGCGTTGCCGAGCATGGTGCCGAGGCCGGGTATGGAAAACAGGTTCTCGATCCAGGTCGCGCCGACGACGGTAAAAGCGATCTGCGGCCCGACGATCGTCACCAGGGCGACGAGCGAGTTGCGCAGCGCATGCTTCCGGATAAGCGCCCCTTCCGGCACGCCTTTCGCTTTCGCCGTCCGGATGTAATCCTGGTTCAGCGTATCGATCAGGCTGCTGCGCATATACTGCGTAATCGCGCCGATGTTGCCGATGGCGAGCGCGATCAGGGGGAGAACGGTCTGTTGAGCGGTCCCCCACCCGTTAATGGGCAGAACCGGCCAGAACACGCCGAAGATCAGCATCAGAAAAACGGCGATGACGTACGGCGGTATCGCCTGGCCGCCAAGGGACAGCGTCGTCAGGCAGTAATCGACCCAGCTGTTGCGGCGGATAGCGGCGAAGATGCCGAGCGGAATCCCGATCAGTGCGGCGATGAAGGTCGAGCCGATGGCGAGAAACACGCTGATGGGAAACGCCGTCTTTAACGTATTCATGATGGGCGTCGTCGAGTTTTGAAAGGACGTGCCGAAGTTAAGCGAGAACGAGTGCACGATATACAGGTAAATCTGCTCGTAGAGCGGTTTATCCAGCCCGTATCGCTCCTCCCACTGCTTCATCAGGTCCTGGTAGGCCTGCGGATTCGCGGCGGACAAGGCCCCCGTCTGCTGGGCGACGAGCTGCTGGTCGAAAAAGCTGCCGGGAGCGTAATACATCAGCGTATAAGACAGCGCGATAATGACGCAGGTCGTTATCGCGATCGCCAGGAGCCGTTTAACCAGAAATCCGGACAACTGCATGGAAAACGCCTCTTTTCGTCTGAAATTACTTTCCTTTGGCCGCGGCGGCATCGTCCTTCACGGTCAGGTACTGCAGCTGGAAGAAGTTGCCGAACGAAAATTTGTTGAAGACGACGTTGCTGATCCACGGCCTCGTAATATAGATGTCCTTCGGCGCGTACAGCGGAACGGCCCAGCCGCTGTCGATAATCGACTGCGCCAGCTGCCCGGCGATCTCCGGCGCTTTATCGAGATCGCTTGCCGCCTGGCGTGCGGACAATATATTCCACTGCTTGGCGTAGTCCGGACGGTGCTGGTCCTGCCACACCTGCATGTCGAGACCGGTGGCGTTCCCGATAAAATTCCACGCGTTCACCCATGCCGTATGCTTATCTTTATCGGTCTTCGCATTTTTCCAGGCGTCGAGATAGCCCTGCCACACCTCCGCGTTGCTCGGAAGCGGAGTGAGCGAATCCCGGTACGCCGGATCGGTCTGGGAAGCGGCGTATTGAACGAGGAAAGCGTTGTCTTTTTCGAATGCGTCCTGCAGCGGTTTCCAGTCGGCTTCCTGAATGCCCTTCTTCTCGTCGTCGGGACTTCCGTATTTGGTCACGGAATAGGGATTGTTGGTCGCAATGCTCGCTTTCGCGACGTACTGCCGCCATTCCGGCGGAAGACTGTAGGCGTACGCCTCGAAGGTTTGCAGGTCCATGTTGGACGAATCCCACCAGTTGACGACCCCGTTGGACATGAAGAAACCGGGCTTGACGTCCTGATGGTAGCCTCCCCAGATGATATCGCCGAAAAGCGAGCCGGTCGTAGGCTCGATGACGGCGTTGATGCCCAGCGTATTTTTCAGCTGGTCGGCCGCGGATACCGCCGCAAGCACCTGCGGGTCGCCGACGGCCGGCGTATAAATATGGATCGTCGGCATGCCTTTGCCTCCGGGATAGCCCGCATCGGCCAGCAGCTTTTTCGCCTGATCCACGTCCCTCGGAATCCCCTTCTGAAATTTGGCGCTCGGCCAGTCGGGCGGGCCGAAGACGTCGGTCGGAAGAACCATGCCGTTCATGACTTTATTCGCGATAATCGACCGGTCGATGACCATCGCGATCGCTTTGCGCACGCGCTCATCGTCAAGCGGAGACTTCTCCAGCGCTTTATCGAAAGTAAGCCCCTGCACTTGAAAGTTCGGCGTTTCGTGGACCACATCGGGCATTTTTTTGCGCAGGAACACATAGTCGGACGGGTTTGAAATCGGCGCCATATCAAGCTGGCCGGCCATATAGGTCTGCACCGGCGTCGACGGCGTCGGAATGATTTTGATTTCCTTCACGTTGCCGACATTGAACCCGCTCGGGTTCCCTGCGTACTTCTCATTTCGGACGAGGTCGAGCGTGCCGTTCGGCACGAACTTGCGGACCACGTAAGGCCCGTTGCCGACAAAATACTGCGGCATGAACCAATCGTTCGGATGCTTGTCGACCACCGGCTGATACAGCGGCATCGACGACGACAGCGCGAACCAGCCGAGCAGCGACGGGTGCGGACGCGCCAGCGTGATGCGGATTTCGTACGGATTGACCACCTTCAACCCGACCTGATCCGCCGGCACCGCCCCGTTATGGTAGTTGCTCCCGTTTACGACAAACTGCATGAAGCTTTCCCACGTCGGCGCCTGCGTGTTTTCCGGCCCCATGAACCGCATCCAGGCGTAATAGAAGTCCTTTGCCGTCACCGGTTCCCCGTTGCTCCACTTCGCGTCCTTACGCAGGTAAAACGTCCAGGTCAGGCCGTCCTTCGATTCCGTCCAGCGCTCCGCCACCTTCGGCACCAGATTCAGATTGGTGTCGTAGCCGACCAAGCCTTCAAGAATGGTCCCCTGATCCACGAGTATCTGGGCCTGCCAGGCATGGGGGTCGAGACTGGTCATTGCCGGCTCCGCCACGGTCACTACGCTCCGGTCGCCCGCCTGCTTCGGCGAGCAGCCGGACAGCAGTCCCGCCGTGAGCATAACGGCCGTTAACGAAAGCGCTGTCATTTTCCTCGACAACATCGTGCCAGCTCCTTTTTCTGGAATGGTGATCCTACGTCTGCTTGCGCATATGAAAATTGCGGGGCGTCCTGTTAGCATCGGCGGCATGCGGCGGAGCGGGTCTTTTAGGAACGAGGCTGCAAATGCGTAATCTTATTTTATTCGTTTGTTTGGTATTTTAGCATAGAATGGAAAAACAAAATTGAGTTGTTGGAACTAATTTCAATTTGCCGTTTCAAATGCGCGTTTCGCGTATAAAATCTGCATAAATTAGAGGATAAAGCGCTTCCTTCCGCGCTGCGGGAATTAGCGAATTCGGGTATATTTTGTTTGTAAAGGTCACATTTATTATTTTTTTGTTTGGTTTATTGCCATACCTAACAAAAACAAAAAATGAGGATTTGGAACTACTTCGGCAGCCCAAGAAAAACGGCAGATGTTGTTTGTGGCAGGCACTGACTCAGCAGTCCGAGCAGATGAGTATTTTCCAGAAAGATCGTAGTCGTTTTATTTAAATGACCCGAAAATCTTACAAGATCGGCCAATCTAAAAAGCTGTATCAGCTGCCAGTACTAGATAAAGATGAATTTTGAGATGTCAGGGATTTGCTTTTTTATACAATACTTGGTTTTCAATTACACTTCCAGATCGATCTAACGCTTCTATTGATAAGGAGACAAATCGAGTCGTTTGAACGTAGTACCATATATACCCTTCATCGGTTTTAGCTATGTTGCACATCGAGCCGTTCACTAAAACCTGAGAAATTTGCTTATTTTGTACGGCTCCAAAGGCGATATACAAATCATCAGTCTCACCTGTAGCATAAGTAAAACCATTGTTTGAGGAAATAGGTGCATATCCATAAATACTCATTCCACCCTTATGAAGTATGGCAAGGCCAATCTGAGAATCGGTTTTATAAAAGATATACGTGTATGGTTTTTCTAATCGAATATAGAGTACTTTTTGGAATTTATCATCCTTACCTTCTAATTGATGTTCCATTTCATTTTTTGTAAGCTTGCCGCTAAAAAGTGACACAGCTGCAATTATACAGAGCACTGTTAAAGTGATTATCAATAGAACAAAACTGATGGTTTTTTTCATATCCCTCTCCTCCCCAAGAATAGCTATCGCTACAACAATCTTACATTAATAAGGAAAAGGAGTCCATTTCAGGACTCCTTCTGTAACAGGAATGGGCTTCATTATAAATATGGATTTTTCACTGTCCGTATTTGCTAAACAAATCCGTAAACTTCTGGCTCAACGTACAGAATGAGCTGAAATACACATTCCGCTTCCGTCACGCCAGCGTATCCAGCCCTTCGCGCCGGCGGTTTTCCCAGTAACGCAGGCGGTAAAGCTCCATCTCGCCGTCGACGGACAGCTGCGCGCTGCCGACATTTTGCACCTCGAAGAAAGGATTGCACTGCTTGTCCGGATACGCTCTCGGCTTCCAGCGCTGGTAATGATCGGTGATGTAATATTTGAAATTGACATAATCGTACACCACCCGCCAGCTTCCGATCAGGTTATATTCGGCATAGCCCTGCGGCCGCAGCCTGACGTTCGTCTTGTCGCTGCCGAACATTTTCTTTTTGGCGTAATTCAGCTTGTTGGCGGCTTTCCGGCGTTCCGCGTCCTCTTCGTCGCGGCTTTGCGAAGGGACGCCTCCGACCCAGCTTCCGAGCTCGGTCGTAATCAGCGAACGTTTGTCGGAGGTGGCCGTTTCCTGAAAGCCCCCCTGCACCCCTTTATCCCGCACGCCGTCCATGACGACGCTCGGAGCGCCCTGCTTCATCAGAAAATCCTCTGCATTTTTGGCGGTGTAATTTCGCGTCTTCGCTTGGCCGAAAGCCGGCTCGTTCCGGTTCATCCGGATATCCGGCAAATTGCCTTTATCGTCGATATGCCAGCTTCGCATCAGGCCGTAATGACCCTTCTCATACTCGCGCAGAACGGGAGCAAGCTCCGCTCCGTTCTCGCCTCCTCCGACCGCCGTACCGCGCTGCCTCAGCCTTCTCGGATCGGCAACGATTGAGCTGTTCGTCCGCCTCTCTTCATTCGGATCGGCACGCCGCTGTCGTTCGAACGGCGTATCGCCCCCCATCCCCGCGATATCGTTTTTGCTCATGGAGGCGTACTCCGCGCCAACGACCGAGTCTTCCTCGTGAATGAACTTGATCAGCGTTTTCACCACCTCCGGAACTTCGGCGTATGGAATCGGGATCGGTGCGGCCGACCATGCGTCGTTCCAGACGCCGCCCGCTTTCGCCAGCAGCTCGTCGTTCGTCAGCCCGTCGCCGGACAGCTTCGAATGCTCGCTCATCTTCTCTTCCTCGCTGCCGTGAGCGGCCGCATAAGCCTCGAATAACGCATTGAGCGCCGCAATCCACTCGTCTATCGCCGTTTTTGCGGGGGCATAACGGTTCGCTTTCGCTTCCGTTTTCACGAGCTCGAATTTCGTTTTTGCTTCTGCGATACGGTCGGACTCGAAGCCGGCGTCTTTGCATTTCTTGAGCAAGTCCCGGTGAACCGGAAGCACGCGCTGTTCGGCATAGCTTCTCAGCTCGCCGATCGCCTGGCCGGCGTAACCGGCGATCAGCGCCCGTTGAACGACCGTCTCCGATACGCGCTGAACGACGGGAATCACCCGCTGCATTTGCGCCGTTCGACCGTTTGAAGCAAATAAACGGGCTGCCGAACGATTGCCTATCGCCCGCTGCAAAAAGGCGACCTGCGCCGGTGCCGCCGGCAGCGAAGCGTTCATTGCCTGCCGGGCAATTCCGGCCTGCGCATGCGAAATGGGAGGAAGTGCGGATGCTGTCCGGTCTCCGGCAGCCGCAGACCGGTGTGCCGCCGCGTTTCTGTTTGTGCGTTCCATAATAAAGTGCCTCCATGGCTCATATCGGTAATCGTTCATCCGGGCTCGTTTTCCCCGGGGCCAATGTTCGAGAGCGGTGCCGCGAATTCAGCAGACTCGAAAAAAATCGGCATTCGTCAGCAGCAAATCCGCCGTTTCCTCCGGCAGCTTCGAGGTCGTATCGATAATAAACCTGCCGTTCTCGGGGGCGTTACCCAACTTGTCCAGCAAAAACAAGGAACGATCCAGGGAATCGATATCGCCTCTTTGGGTCAAGCGCTTGACGATCGTTTCCCGGTCAGCCGTCAGGACAGCGTAATTTACTTTCGCGTCTAGATCCGAAACGCCCTCGCAAAACCAGTTCAGCTCGTCCTCGACGACCAAATCGATGACGACGTTCAATCCGCGCCGAACAAAGTTGCGTGTCAATGCGAGCAGATTATCCCAAGCGAGACGGAGGCGCTGCTCCCAGTCCAGGTGAAGATCGTCTCGTACCATATGCAGGAAAATATCGCCTTCGATCCGTACGCAGGATTGTATTTTTTGTGCCAGCAGCTTGGAAGTCGTCGATTTGCCGACCCCGAGCGGTCCGGAAATGAGAAAAATGGTGTTTTGACTGTCGTTCAAACCGATCCCTCCTGTCGCCGTTTCATATTAAATGCGGATTACTTTTCGTCCTTCTCGTTTTGCCAAAGCCTATCACCTGTCCATTATATCGGAAATCGCTGGGCTGGTGTTTATCTCCGTTTGGGCCCGATTCCGGGCGGTGCCGAATAAAAAAAGGCCGCCCCGTTGCGGAGCGGCCCTGCCGGACAATGGAAAACCTTCGTTTCTCAACCGTACGTCAATAACCGAAACACCCTGCCGAAACCTTAAAGCTTGGCGGCAACCCCGCTCGCCTGCCTGGCCGAACGCAGGATCACCGTGCCGGAAAGGAGAAGCGAGACGGCGACCAGCACGATCGGGATGAAGAAAATGATGTGGCTCGTACCCTGCAGAATTTGGGGCAGGATATAGCCGACGAGCGAAGCGGTCTGCGTAATGAGCACGTACAGGCTTGCGCCGAAGCCCGTACGGTGAAGAAACATGCGCTGCACGTAGCCCATCGCAACGCCGTACAGGATCGAGACATAGAACGAGTTGATCGGCTGCGCGACGAAATAAAGCGGCAGCGACGTGCTGAAAGCATACAGCGCGTAGACCGCAATCGCGGCCAGGCTACCGATCCAGATGACCTTTCGGCTGCCGTATTTGGCGGCGGCATAGCCGGTAACGGTCATAAACAGCAGCTCGAACACCGCTTGGCAGCTCCATAAATACGACATCAGCTCCGGCCGACCGAACGTGGCGTTCACGACGAGCGGCAAATACAGGCCGCGGATCGAGTCGGCGCAGCAGAGCAGCAGAAGCGCCAGCAGCATCAAGTGGGAAAACGGCTCGCCGCCGCTTTTTTTCGCCGCGGTTAATCCGTCTGCCGGCACTTCCCGGAACAGAAGCAGCAGCACGCCGAGAACGGCGTAGCCGAGAGAGTTGCCCCACAGAACGCCGTGGAAGGAAAACCATAAATATACGTTCGCCCCCAGCAGCAGCCCGATAAAAAAACCGACGCTGAAGCCGGCCCGCAGCCAGATCATGGCCATTTCCGTGAGCGCCGCGTCCCCTTTGGACAGCCGGCTCCGTGCCATCGCAAACAGCTGGCCCATAATAAGGCCCGACGGCGCAACGGCGAGACACATGCCCAGCATCGCTCCCGGGAATGCATCTGCGCGCATGTAGATCTGCAGACCTGTAATGCAGACGACGATCGCCGCCAGCGGCAGCCCCTTGCGGTAACGCATCCGGTCGCTGAACAGTCCCGTCACCAGCGTCAGCGCCATATTGAGGAGCAGGGAGACCGCAAACACAGCGGCGATCTGCCCTTTCGACAGCCCGATCGAATCGCGCAGGTAGATCGCGTTCATCGGAGCCAGCATGCCGGTTCCGATGCCGTATGCGATCAAGGCCGAGAGGAGCGCAGGCGCCCCCTTCAGCCGGGTAAAGCTGCGCCAATCCTGCACCATGCTCATGAAAGCACCCTTCTCTCCACTCGATAAACAAGCTCAGAAATAATCGACGTTCCAGAAAACGTACGGACGGCCGGGAAATAACGCTTTCAGGTAATGCCCGGCCAATGAATCCGGCAGATCCAGAGCCGATGCTCCGTTGAGCAGCAGCTCGAGCCATTCCGAATCGCTAAGGCTGACAGCTAAATTATAACAGACGGAGCCGGTTACCGGAACGGCCTCGACGGTTTCCCCGTACAGGTGAAGCAGCGCCTCCTCCCCGCCGGCGGTAATGAGCAGCGAAACAGGCATCCCCGAAACGTCCCGCAAGCCGGCCTGCCGGATATTACGAGCAAGCTCCGGCGTAATTTTGTCGAGCGTCCGGGCAAGACCGAGCGCCTTCCACATGTTGCCTGTCGCCGTTTCGACGGCAGCGCCTGCGGGCAGAAGCACATCCTGCAGCGCATGGCCGGCCGGCAGGCCCGCGCGGACGGTTTCGGCGCCGCCTGCCAGCTCCAGCGCCCGGCTTAGCAGCGCCCGCACGGCATCCGTCGCATCCGGCTTGCAGCAGCAGTCGCCGATAACCAGCTCCCGGCGTGCCGTCCATTTGAACCGCAAATAAGCTGCCACTTCACCGGATGCTTCGGCAACCAGGAAATGCTCCGGTCGTACGGCCCTCCAGGCCAGCTGGCCTTTCCAATACCCCGGGGTCCGGACCATAGGGCCGATCATGCCGGCGGTCGCGTCATCGTACAGGCGCATCACCCGTTCAAGGTCCGCGCCTTCGAAAGGCCGGATGACATACGCGGACGGAAGCGCGAATTCCTCATTGGAGGATGCACGGCTAACGGACAGTGCCGGTTCCGGTATCGTATGCCAGCCGGCCTGCTCGTAGAACGAATGGATCCCGGTCATCAGAAGCGACAGGTCGAAGCCCTGCGCCCGCATATATTCGCTTATCCGGCGCAGGATCCGCTGCGCCAGACCGCGGCGGCGGAATTCCGGCCGCGTGGCGACGCTGCCGATCCCGCCTACCTTCAGCTCGGCCGAGCCCCATCGCATTCGGAACGGGAAGATTTGAATGGCCGCCGCCGGCGTGCCGTCCGCCAGCGCAAGCCACGTTGTCTCCATCCGGTATGCCGGATCGTAATCCAGCCGTTCCTGGAAAAAGGAGCGGTCTTCCGGAAAAACCGCTCCCCAGAGATCGTACGCCTGCTCCAGCTCGCCGCGATGAACCGCCTGGCGGATCTCGATCGTTTCCATCATGACTCTCCTTTCGTCCGGTCAGCTGAATTGCGGCAAATAGTCCTTATTCGTTTCGATAATTTCGTCCAGCAGCGCCTTGGCGACCTTCGCGTCGCCAACGAGCGGATGAATTGTCAGCGCCTGCAGCCCCGCATCGTAATCGCCTTCGCCCGCCGCCTTAACCGCCAGCTCCTCGTAGGCTTTCACCACCTGCAGCAGGCCGCGGACCTGCGGCGGAATCGGCGCCGCGATCTGCAGCGGATGCGCGCCTGCGGCATCGATCACGCAGCCCACCTCAACCGACACGTCGTCCGGCAGGAACGGTATAATACCGTTGTTGCGCACGTTTACGATCTGGATATCCTTCGTGTTGTTATAAATCGACTTGATCAGATTAACGGCCGCTTCCGAATAATAAGCGCCGCCCCGTTTTTCGAGCTGAGGCGGCTTGACCGCCAGGTTCGGGTCTTTATACATTTCGAACAGCTCCGCCTCCACGGCCTTCACATCGTCCGCGCGCGTCGTGCCTTTCTCGTCGAATTTTTTCTTCATATCCGCGTACATTCGGTCCTTCATATAATAATACCGGTGGTAGCTGCAGGGCAGGGAACCGACCGACCGGAGAAAGTCCGCGTCCCAGCCGAAATCGGGAATGTTCTTCATCGTCAGCCCGCTTGCTCCGGCCGCCTTGTTCAGCACCTCCCTGGTAATATCCGTACCGTCCACGGCGATGCGGGTCGTCCAGTTCAGATGATTGATCCCCATCATTTCGATATCCACCTTGCTGACGTCCACCTCGCACAGCTTGGCGATCTGCATGCGCGTGCCGATCGGAAGATTGCAAAGCCCGACCGTGCGGATGCTCGAATATTTCAGAACGGCCTCCGTCACGATGCCCGCCGGATTCGTAAAATTGATCAAAAACGCGTCCGGCGCCAGCTCTTCCATGTCTTTGCAAATCCCGAGAATGACGGGAATCGTTCTGAGCGCCTTGGCCAAGCCGCCGGCGCCGGTCGTCTCCTGGCCGATCAGGCCGTATTTCAGCGGAATCTTCTCGTCGCGCGAGCGTGCGTCCAGCATGCCGATCCGCATCTGCGTCGTGACGAAGTCCGCTCCGCGAATCGCTTCCCGCCGGTCGAACGTCAGGCGGAGATCGATCGGCACGCCCGCCTTCGCGATCATCCGCTGTGCCAGCGCGCCGACGGTTTCCAGCTTTTCGCGGCCCGCCTCGATATCGACCAGGTACAGCTCGCCGACTGGAAAAACGCTGTAGTTTTTGATGAAGCCTTCGATCAGTTCCGGTGTATAAGACGATCCGCCGCCAATGACGGCGACTTTGAGCCGCTCTTTTTTCATGATTTGTACCCTCCATACGCATTAAATTGTTCGATCATCGCCTCGGTAACGGGCAGCTGCAAATGGTCCATCGCGAGCAAAACCGCTCCGAACACCGGCGCCATTTGCGGAATGACGAGCTCGAAACGGTCGTTTTCCTTCGCGATCGTCTCGCGCAGGGCGGCCAGCAGATGCGGGTTCCTTCCTTCCTGCACGACGCTGCCGACAAGAACGATCGGAATCGTTTCGCCGTTGAAGCCGCCCAGTCTGCGGATGACCGAGTTCGCCCCGAGGCCAAGCTCACTGCCCGCCTCCCGGAGCAGCCGAATCGCCAGCTCATCCCCTTCGTCTGCCGCCTCGTGCAGCACAATGGCGAGGTCTCTCGGCACCGAATTGATATCGTAATCGAGAAAATGATTGTACACCTCTTCCATATCGGCAAACCCGAAATAGCGGGCGACTTTGTCCTGCAAAATCGAAGGCGGCTCGCGCAAATCCCAGGACCGAACGGCATAGCTGAACGCCTGATAGGCAAGCTCGCCGCCGCCCGTGCGATCGCCGAACAGCCCGCCCATGCCGCCGGTCTGCACGGTCAGACCGGATCGGCCGCGTCCCGCGGCATTGGTGCCGCTGCCGCATACGAGCACGACGCCGATATTGTCCGGGCTACCCGCCCGCAGCCCTTCGAACGTGTCGCAGACGATGTCGCTCCGCTTGAACGGGAGAGTCGCAATCGCGGGCCGTAAAATGTTGAAGTCCTTCTCCCTGTCCGCCCCCGCAAGGCCGTATTGGACGAACGCGATGTCTTCGTACCCGAGCCCCGCCTGCTTCAGCGCCATCTCGGCCGCCGAGCGGATGTTGGCCAGCGCCGTTTCGATACCTGGCCCCTGGTGGTTGCCCCGGCCGGATACGCCGCGGCCCAGCAAACGCCCGTTTTCGTCGGTCACGACGCTGAATGTTTTGCTGCCTCCGCCGTCGATTCCCATGATGTACGTCATGGCCTGCTCACTCCTTTACTCCGCCGGCCGACAGCCCGCCCACAATATAACGGTACAGGAACAGCGAGATGACGACCGGAGGCAGAGAAGCGATGAACCCGCCGGCCGTCATAAGCCCCCAGTCGATGCTGTGACGACCGATAAATTCGCGGATCGCCACCGGAAGCGTCTTGGCGGCCGCCGTCTGCGTGAACGCGCTGGCGAAAATGAATTCGTCCCAGGCGTTCAGCATCGTGAAAATGGCGGTGGCGGCGATGCCCGGCATCGAAAGCGGCAGGACGATGCGGAACATCGTGCCGAGGCGTCCATTCCCGTCCACGTAAGCCGCTTCCTCCAGCTCCTTCGAAATGGTCTGGAAATAGCCGGCCATGAGCCAAATCGCAAACGGCAGCGAAAAAGTCGTATACGCTACGACAAGGCCGGCAATCGTATCGAGCAGCGGCGGCGTCCGGTAAAATACGATGCTCGTGAACGGAATACCGATCGAGATTCCGTCGCGCATATTCATGTACATCGGCACAATGATGCTGATGGACGGCAGCAGCTGCATGGCGAGAATGACCAGCAGCGAGGTCGACCGGAAAGGGAAGTTGATTTTCGCCAGCGCGTAAGCCGCGAAAACGCCGATGAAAATCGTGAACGCCGTCGTCCAGAGCGCCACGTAGACGCTGTTGCGGATCGCGGCGGTGAAATCGGCGCCGGTCGTGCCTTGAAACAGCCGGACGTAGTTATCGATCGTCGGCGAGTGCGGAAGGAGCCTGCCGCTCATCAAATCGGTGGCGCTGCTGACCGACGACCCGAGAAAATACAAAAACGGCGAAAGCGTAAAAAGCGCCAGCAGGATCAGCCCGAGCCACAAATAAAACGGCGGGATCAGCTCGCTGCCGGTTACGCGGAACAGCATCGTTTTTAAGCTTTTGCGGTACAAAGCCGGCGGTGCCGGCGCAGTCGTCGCAAGCGGTTTTTCCATGTTGCTCCCTCCTCAGGCGTTTTTGAAAAAAAACGCGGCTTCGTAAGCTTCGGCTCAGGCGTTTTCGAAGAAAACGCGGCTTCGTAAGCTGTAGCTTAGGCGTTTTCCGCATTTTTCTTCAGCATGCGGATGTAGACGATGATCATGGCCAGAATGAACAGCGTGGAAATCCAGGCCATCGCCGACGCCCTGCCGAGATAGAAGTACCGGAACGCATAGTTGAACGTCAGGTACGACACCGACGTTTTCGGATCGGTGGAGAAAACGGTCAGGATGTCGTAGACGCGGAACGCCCCGATGATGCGCAGCACAACCGCGACGACGATCGCGGGCATCAGCTGCGGAATCGTGATGTACCGGATTTTTTTCCAAAATCCGGCCCCGTCGATGACGGCAGCCTCGTACAGCGAATTCGGAACCGCCTGCAGACCCGCCAGCAGCAGCAGCGTCATGTAAGGGGTCATTTTCCAAATGTCCGCGATGGACGCGAAGGTCATAATTTTGAAGGAGCTCGACATCCATACCGGATTATCGTTCGCGCCGAGCAGATGAAGGTCGTGCAGCATTACGGTGAACGCGCCGTACCCCGGCTGGTAAATCCAGTTCCACATGAGGCCGTTCACGAGCGTCAGCATCGCCCACGGAATGATGATCATCCCCCGGAAGAACAGCTGCCCGCGGAACGTTTGATTCAGCAGCAGCGCGCTGAAAAAACCGAAAATCAGCTCCGCAGCCACGGTAAAAACGGTGAAATACGCTGTGTTTCCCATCGATGTCCAGAAATCGCCCAGCTGAAAAATTTGGGTGTAATTGCGGAGACCGACGAATTCGACGGCCGAATTGTCCATCAGGTTGTATTTATAGAAGCTCCACAGCAGCGACTGCAAAATCGGCAGCACGAACGTTTTCATCAAAATGTACAAGGTCGGCAGCAGCAGGACGATGGCAAAAATGAAGTCCTTTCTGCCCCGGGGCGTCAACCTGTGTGCAAGTCCGCTTCGAATCGGCTTCTCCATATTCCCGCCTCCCATGCTCGCAAAAAGCGGTTAGGCCGGCTAACCGCTTTTTGGTTGTCATTACCTTCCGGTGTCCGGCGCAAAGTTATGCCGCTTCGGCCTTCTTGATTGCGTCGTCGATTTTCTTCGCCGCATCGTCCAGCGCCGTTTTCGGATCTTTATGTCCGGCCAGCGCATTGAACAATTCGCCGGAGAGAATGTCCGCCCACTCCACGTACCCGGGTCCGTTCGGACGATTCTCGCCGTACTGGAACTGCTCCAGTATTTTGTCGATCGTGTGGTCCTTGTCGGCTTCTTTGACCTTCGGATCGTCGTAAAGCGATTGGAGCACCGGGTAAACGCCGCGTTCCACGAAGTTCGGCTCTTGGAAATCCTTCGAAGCCATCCACTTCAGGAAGGCGAGCGCCGCTTCCTTGTGCTTGCTCGATTTCATGATGGCGATGCCTTCGGAGCCGGTAACCGCAGCGGATACGACGCTGCCTTCGCCGGGAAGCAGGCCGACTTCCGTCTGGCCGACGACCTTGGATTGCGACGGATCGTTCAGCACCGGAAGCGTGCCTTCCCAGTTGGACATCATGGCGATTTTGCCGGCCGCAAACGCTTTTCGGACGTCGTCCTCGCTCCACTGCAGGCTGGCCGGGTCAACCGTTTTGTCGACGTTGATCAGATCGGACATATACTGCAGCGCCTTCACGGCGCCTGCGTCGTTCACGTTGAGCTTGCCGTCCTGCGTGAAGAAGCTGCCTCCGAAGGAGTACACCATGCCGACGAAATCGCAGATCAGGCCTTCCGCCTGCTTCCAGGACCAGCCGGAAGCGTAGAGGCCGGCTTTCGTCAGCTTCTTGGAATCCGCCCGGAACTCGTCCCACGTCTTCGGCGGGGAGGTGATGCCGGCCTTTTTAAGCAGATCTGTGTTCCAATAAAAGTGCTTCGTGCTGGAGAAATACGGCATAGCCGCCAGTTTGTTGTTATACTTGACGGAACTGAGCGAAGATGGAGTGAAGCCTTTCTGGACGTCGGCCGGCACGACATTCGTCAGATCCTCGACAATATTCCCTTCGAGGAACTGGCCCGCCCAGATCGTATCCATTTCGGCAAGATCGATATCGGAGGAGTTCGCTAACGCTGCGGTTGTAATTTTCGTATAAAGAGAGTTGTAATCGACGCCGATGACGTTCAGCTTGATGCCGGTTTGGTCCGTGAACCGCTCCAACATTTTGGCGACGGTGCCGTCGTTGTCCGCGACGAGTATTGTCAGCTGCTCGTTTTTCAGGGCCGGATCGTCCGTTTTGCTCCAGTCCAGCGCATTCGGATCGGCGGCGGTACCGCCGGTTGACGCGCCCGTTCCGGAACCGCCGGTATCGCCCGCACTGCCGGTATTGCCGGCTTTTTTGGGGGCGGGAGCGCACCCGGCCACGATAACCAGTAACGAAAGCATGATGACAACCGTTTTGATGATCCCCTGCTTGTTTCGCATACAATCCCTCCAGCTGATTTTGTAATTACCTTTCGGCAAGATTATAGTTGTCGTTATAACAAGCTGTCAATAGATGAAAGCGTTTTATTTTAAGTTTAATGTTATTTTACCTAACATTATTTATTGAAATGACAATTATACGTTATGTTTTATAACATTAATATGGAGATTTCCCTTGATTTTTTCCCATCTAAAATTAATTCTAAGTTTTTTCATTGACGAATAGAACGAAAATGTCGTAAATTTGTAATTACAAGTTCAAGGGGTGTTGCAGAATATGGAGGAAAAAACGACGGCGCTCTATACACAGGTGAAGACGAAGCTGCTAGATGCCATCCAATCGGGCACCTATAAAGCCGGCGACAAGCTGCCTACGGAGCTGGAGCTTTGCGAGCTGTACCAGGTCAGCCGTACGACGATCCGGCTCGCGCTGCAGCAGCTCGACCTTGAAGGACGAATCCAGAAAATCCAGGGAAAAGGCACCTTTGTGATGAAGGGCAAAATTCCCCATCGCACGCTCGCTCCGATCATGAGCTTTCCCGATCATATGCAGCATTTGGGACGCCGTTCCGACAGCCGGGTGCTGGAAGCGATCGTCGTTCCCGCCGATTTGACCCTGGGCGAGCTGCTGCATATCGATCCGGACGCTCCCGTGACGAAGCTGGTGCGCCTGCGCATAGCGGATGACGTGCCGGTCGCTCACGAGGTCAGCTATATTCCCTGGTATCTTGGGCCGGGTTTGGCAAGCGACGACTGTACGGGCTCCCTGTTCAAGCTGCTGAGGGAGAAATACGGCCGCCGCATCGTAAAATCCGTCGAAACGCTGGAGCCCGTCATCCCCGAACGCGCCATCGCATCCCTGCTGAACATCGAGCCCGGCATCCCGACCTTCCTGATGAAGACGGTGACGTACCTGGAAGACGATACGCCGATCGAATACAGCCTGAGCTACCACCGGGGCGATACGGCCAACTTTATTATCGAACGGTATTATCCTCCCGAACAGTAAGCGCTTTCTTTTTTAGACGGCAAGGACGGCGGCCAAGGCTTACCTGTCGGCCGTCCTCCCTGCCCCCGAGTGCCGCTTCCCCTATGCCCTATCATCTGCACGGCGCACCATCTCTCGGCTAATGAGCTTTTCGCCGGTCGCCGGTTACCCGGCACAAAGACTTCTCTTGCTTTCCGTCAGAGCTCCGCAGCCGCAGCATCGTCCAGATAGAGGAATCCGCTCGCATGCCGCCGCACCAGACTTCCCGGCACCCTGCTTGTCACATCCCCATGGACGACCTTCCCGACGACAGGCGCCTTCTTCGCTCCGCTTGCCGCCAGCAGAACGGTGTCCGCTTCAAGCATGTGCCGCAGCCCGAGCGTGATACCTTTGTCCAAGCTGACCCGACCGGTAAAATATTTTTGCCCGACGGTCTTCGTCACGGCGTCAAGCACAGCGACGTGCGAGTAGGACTCAGGATCGGCGCCCGGCTCGTTCAGCCCGATGTGGCCGTTCATGCCGAGTCCTACATACATCAGATCGACGCCGCCCTTCGCGGCGACGATCTCGTCGATCCGCCTGCACTCCGCTTCCAGATCCTCCGCCAATGCATCGAAGAAATGGATGCGGGACTCCGGGACGGACAGCGGGGTGAAGAGACGGTCATACATAAAGCCCATGCAGCTCCCGTCGTCATGCCGTCCGATGCCGGCCCACTCGTCCAGCCCGACGAAGCTGCACCGGCTGCAGTCGAAGCGTCCGTCCCGCGCGAATTCAACCAGGCGCCTGAACGTTCCGGCAGGCGTTTCCCCTGCAGGAAAGCACAGGACGGCATCGGGCTTGCGCGCCACGTAATCCGCGATAAACTCGGCAATCCGCAGCGACATCTCTTCGTAATCCCTGCATATCCGGACTTCCACGTTCCAATCCCCTCCCTTCCGCATTTTTCCGGTCACTATTGAAGCGGCGGCAGGATATCCTTCTGCAGCTCGCACATTTCGTTGATCATCGCAATGGCATTGTTGTAGGTAGACACAGTCGGATCGAGCAGCACGGCCTGCAGCAGCTTGTTCCGCGACTGCTCCGTATACGCTTCGATCACGAGCTTGTGAATGGCCCCCTGCACGCGTATCATCTCGGTGATCGCTTCCGGCAGCGGTTCCATCGTCTTGGCATGAATGCCGCCGCCGTCCGCATAAGCCGGAACCTCCACGACCATATCCTCCGGCAGTCCTGGAATGCTGCCCCGGTTTGGCACGTTAACCGTCAAACCGTCCCTGCGCTGGCCGAATGCGATCGCCTCCACGATCGGAACCGCCTGCTCGTGCGACGGCTTCAGGTCCGCTTCGTCCAGGCTGAACGGCTTATGCACCTCGCCTTGCGCCTCCGGCTCCACAAACATCGGCTTTTCCTCCAAACGCGCGATCGAATAGACGAATTCCGGCACCGGGCCTTCCTTCCACGGGTTCTCGGTCTGCGGGTCGTAAAAATATTGCAGCCGCGTGCCGGCGAGAAATTCCTCGCTCCAGCGAATGTATTCGCCGATATGGTTCGTGCCGGGGTAAGGGTACAGCCCGTACGTCCGCAGCATCACCCTCGACAATGCAATTTCGTCCCAATGGGCGAGCCACGGGATATTGCGCTCGTTCGCTTTCAGCAGCGGGTACAAATCTTCGCCGGTACCTTTGCGCCGGATGCTTTGAAACCAGGCGAAATGGTTCAACCCGCAGGCGGCCGTCTCCAGCTCCTCCTCGGGAATCCGCAAAATCCGGGAAATCTGTTCCATTCCCATGCCGATGCCGTGGCACAGCCCGACGCACTTGACGCTTGTCAGCCGGGCGATCGCTTCGACGATCTTCGCTTCCGGGTTGGTGAAATTGATCAGCCAGGCATCCGGGCAAATCCGTTCCATCGCCCGCGCGATCTCGAGCATGGGCGGAAGATTGCGCAGCGTATGGAACATGCCGCCGGGTCCGCCGTTCTCTCCGAAAATTTGCTTGAAGCCGTATTTGCGCGGCACGTGGAAATCCTGCGACCAGTAGAAGTACCGGTTCTTCTCAATGGCGGTGATGACAAAATCGGCTCCCGCAAGCGATGTTTCCAGCTCGGTCGTCGAGGTTATCGCCGGGCTGCAGCCGAGCTTTTGCGCGACCTCCCGCGCATAGGCTTCGCTGTGCGCCAAGGCGCCGGCGGAGATGTCCATCAGGCAGAGCTCCGGCCCGGCTTCGGCGATCGGGCCGCTTAGTAAAATATCGCGGATGGTCAGCGGGGCAAACGACAGGCTGCCGGCTCCGATGAGCGTGATTTTCAGACGTTTCGACGAGGTCATGCGAGTCCTCCCTATTGGAAATTTTGCACACGGCTGTTTTTAAGGCAGCCGAAGCTCCTTCATGCGCTTACTCCTTTAATGTAGCATCGTTTTGGGCGAGGGGCCATTCCGATTTGATGCAAAATCCGGCAAAAAAATTGTATTTTTTGCACAGGCACTTCCGGGTATAATGGAGGCATGCGAAAGATGAAGGAGGCGGCGGGAACAATGTTCGAGGATACGTTCGACCGGCATCCGGTGCAGCGGGCGGACTATCACTTATCGGCGGACAAGCCGGTCGTCGCGTTCAACGACGTGTACCTGGACAGCCGGTCGGCCCTGTTCGATATGCATTACGACGTGGAAATCGGAATCGTCCGTTCGGGAAAAATGGTGCGCAAATATCCGGATTTCGAGGCGGAGCTCGGCCCGGGCGAGGTGTGGCTGTGCGGCGTGTGGGAGCCACATGGATTTCGGCTGAGCTCGGTTCCCTGCGAGGTATACTCGCTCGTCATCTCGCCCGAGTTTCTCGTCGGCGCCGAACAGGCGGGTTTTGCCGGGTTCGGGCCGTTCGCGATGGCGGCGGACAAGCGTCCCCGGATGCCTACGGAGTATTATGCGGATATGCTGCGCATCTGCGACAGGCTGCGCCCCGTCATCGACGACGAAGGAATGGACGCGCTGCGGTGGAAAAAGCTGTGGGTGCTCGAAATCCTCACGTACCTTACGCAGGGTTCGCCGGCTTCCGCCGCCGGGCGGAAATCCGCCGAAGCCGGGACGTACGCCGGTATCCGGCCGAGCCTGCAGCTGGTGCTGCGGTCGAAAACGCTCGTCCCCGCAAGCGAAGCCGCCCGGGCGTGCATGATGAGCACGAGCCGGTTCACCCGGCATTTCCGCGAGCTGATGGGGATCTCCTTCGCCAAGTTCGCGCTGCGTCACCGGGTGAAGGAAGCGGCCAGACAGTTGGCCGCAACCGACGATTCAATCAAGGCGGTCGCCGCCGAATGGGGGTTTACGGACACGAGCCATTTTCATAATTGCTTCGTCAGCCACTTTTCGGTCACGCCGAAAAAATACCGGGAGCTGCACCGATCGCGGCAATCCGGCGAAGAGTTCGAGTGAGTCCCGGCTAGAAATAGGCAAACCTGGCCGGTCGCCGAAAAAGCCGATAAACAAAAAGAAAGAAGCCAGCCCGTTTCATTCAGGCTGGCCTTCGTCCGAAAGACGCTTTACGCGGCTTCCTCTTAAACTTTTCGGCGCTAAGCTTATAAAGCCGATGCGTGTCTCCACTGCATAATCAAATCCGCCGCTTTCGCCGCGCCTCCCGCCTCGCGGAAGGAAGCCCCGATCTTTTCCGCCTGGCGCTTATAGGATGGATCGCTCAGCAGCTTCTCGGCCGTTTCGCGCAGCAAGGCAGGCGTAATCTCGTTCAAATTCAGCGCGATCCCCGCCCCCAGCTCGGAAACCCGCCGGGCGACCATCGGCTGATCCGCCGAGACCGGCGCGACCGCAAGCGGCGTGTCATAATACAGCCCTTCGCTGGAGCTGTTCATACCGCCATGGGTGAAGAACACGTCGGCGATCTGCAGCACGTCCAGCTGCGGTACATAATTCCGGACGATGAAGTTGTCCGGAATCGACGAAAACGCATGAATATCCGTGTTCCGGCCTACCGACATGACGATCGCCGCGTCCAAATCCTTGAACGCTTCGAAGCACATATCGTAATAAGCCTTCTGCTGATTGAATACGGTGCCCATCGACACGAAAACGACCTTGCGTCCTTTCAGCTCCTGCAGCGGAAGCTCCGGCGCATCCGAACGCGGCGCAATCGACGGGCCGACGAAATGAAACGAGCCGTCGAACTTATCGGCCTTCGGCTGAAAATACGTCGACGTATAAACGATGGTCATATCGACCGGATGGCTGACGATGCCCATCCGACTGTTCAGGAAGCTTAAATCCAATCCGTATTTGGCCTGGGCCCGTTCCACCCAATCCTTGATCTTAATTTGCAGCTCCGCAATTTTGTCTTCGGAGATCATGTTCCGCATCGGGCTTTCCCATTCGGGATGAAAAGCAAACGTCGTGCAGGAGGCGGCTCTCGGCAGCTTCAGCTTTTCGGCGATCATCCAGCCCGCCACGAGCACATGGTCGTAGACGACATAGTCGTACCGCTCCTGCTCGACCTGAGGCAAAATCCATTCGTACAGCTCAAGCGATTTCCGAAGCATGAATTCCAGGAACATAAGCGGATCCCTTTGATTTCCCGGCGTGCCGAGCCCGGCAATCTTGCCCGCCAGCTCCCGTTCCACAAAATCGTCGTACGTCCTTACGCTAGCTCCGGCCCCTTCCATCCGCGCTTTATATTTTTCCGCGCAGTAATAGGTAATCTCTTCTCCTCTGGCCGTCAGCTCCTTTACCAGTCCTACCGTCGGGTTTATATGTCCTTCGCCCGGAAAATTAATGAACAGCATTTTTCCCATGGCTATCACTCCCTTCCACCTTATGGTAATGCAAGGAAAAAGGGCGAGTCAAAGTGGACGGAGCAATTTATTCCATAAAATGGATGATGTCCGGAAATGTTCAATTTCCCGACACATGATCGATTCCCGCGAACATGTTTTGCAGCCGGGCAATGTCTTCCGCGGGGAGCGGTCCCCGGTTTGCCGACTCGATGTTGTCGGCCAAATGCTGGACGTTTCCCGTTCCCATCAGCACGGAATGGACGCCCGGCTCATGCCTGCAGAACCGGTAGGCCGCGTCGACGATGCTCCGCGCGCCGTCCGGCCGGACCAGGAAGCCGAGCGGGTCGCTGCGGTCCACGCCGCGTCCGTCCAGCAGCCCTTGGTCCGCCAGGCCGCCGATCAGCTCCGCCAGCGCCTCCGGCCGGGACAGTGCCCTGCGCACGGCGAACATATCGAGGATGCCGATATTTTTGGCCATGGCCGGCTTAAAGACCGTCTCCCGCGCGCTTTGATTCAGCACGCTGAAGCCGACCATCATCACGTCCCAGCAGTCGTCCTGCACCGCCCGAATCAGCGCACGATGGGACGGATCGGACACGAACCCTTCCGTAATGCCGAGGAAGCGGATTTTTCCTTTATCCCGCATTTTGATCATTTCGGGCACCAGGTATTGGCTGACGTAATCATAATCGTCCAGGCTCACCGCATGCAGATGGTAAATGTCCATATAATCCGTCTTCAGGTTGGCCAAGCTCCGGTCGACGCTTTTCTCGAAATCCTCCGGCCGCTTCAGCGCCTTGTTCTCGCGCAGGGAATATTTGGTCGAAATGAACACCGCATCCCGGCCGACGTGCTGCAGTCCCGCGCCGACTGCCGATTCGGTCCCGTAAGCCTCCGCCGTATCGATCAGATTAATCCCCCGCTCGACCGCCGCGCTCACAATATCCGCAGCATGCCGCTCGGTCTGCGCCGACCCGATCCCCAGCCGGCTGCTGCCTCCCGCGCCTAGACTGATAACGCTTACATTCAATCCGGTTCTGCCCAGCGTTACGTAATTCATACCCATCGCTCCCGTCTGATGAAAATCTGCCTGCATCAAGCTGTCTTTTGTTCGATATTGTCGGGCTTTCGGCCCGGTTTGTCAAGAATGCCCGCCTGATGGCGGCTGTCCGCCGATGCGCGGAAACAGCGGACTGCCGTTCGGTTTTGAATCGGCCTATCCATAAACAGACGGCCGCTTTCGTCATTTCTTGTTCCAAGCGTCCTTCAGCGGCACGGTGCGGTTAAAGACGAGACGCGATTCGGTCGTATCCTTCCCGTCCACGCAGAAATAACCATGGCGAAAAAATGTGTCAAACTGTTCCCATTTTTTATAAAGTTTAATCAGCCGCAAGCCTCCGGATATCATGCCCCGTTATTCATCCCGCTCGTAAAATTGCCGGCCTGGTAGACTTGTACCCTATCAAAATAGCAAATGACGCATAGTATATTCATATCTTCATAGAATAGGAGTTGATTGTTTGTCAGATTCGTCAATGATGCCCAGCGCCCTTTGCCGCAGCTTTGCCAGTATATTGGGAGGTACCGCCCAGGTACTAAACGGCGTATGCACGGTCACCAAGCTGAGAACGAATCTTCGTCCGTTAATTGAGGGCAGAAGAACCAATTCGGCGCTGGCGATCCCCCAGCTGTTTTCGTTCGAAGACCTGGACAGCCGGGGAAACGCGCTCAATTTGGGAGAAACGGTTATTCTACAGGAGGAAGTCAACCCTTTCATTACGCAGCTTCGTATGCGCGGCATTGAAGTTACCGCCTTCCACAACCATTGGCTGTTCGAAAACCCGCGGCTGATGTACATGCACTTCAAATCGGTCGAGCCGCCGCTTGAATTTGCTCGAAAAGTCGCCGCCGCCTCCAAAGTGTTGACGACAAGAACCGTTTATCCCACGCGTACGGAAGGCTCGTCCGGCACGAAAGGCACGCGCGGAACAAACGGCTCGGCAGGCATGAACCGCTCGCGCGGAACAAACGGCTCGGCAGGCATGAACCGCTCGCGCGGCGTAGGCGGATCGTTTGGCATGAACAATTCGCGCGGCTGCGCCGTATGCTCGGCATCGTCCAAGTCCGCGAAAACGAAAGCCGCTCCGAAAAAAAGCGCGAAAAGCAGATCCGTCGGCGCCAAAACGAAAGCCGCCGCGAATAAAGCCCGGATTCGCTCGGCCTCCAGCACAAAAAAACGGTCTCGCTAATTCGCCAGGCAGCAGCTCTCCGTCCAAAATGAAAGTCAAACAACCCGCGTGACCAGGCGGTCACGCGGGTTGTTTCTTTGCCGCTTCGGCGGCATGGAATTACTCATCCTCGAACAGCTTTTCCCCTTTATGGAGACGCCACGCGATCCGCGCCGTATGCGGCAGCTCGCGTGCGGTCGGGGCGTGCGCCGCCAAATAGCGCGTCGCCGCCAGCAGCAGCGTTTCCTGCGCTTTCGCCGCAAAGCCGTCCTTTCTTTCCGTCCATCGCTCGTATTCCGTAACCGCCGCCTCAAGCATTTGGAAGGAATGAAACTCCGCATCCTCCCTCAGCAGCGCGTGACCGAGCGTATTGAGAAGCGCGCCGCGGTCGCCGTCTGTTTGCAGGTAGGCGGAAACCCACGAGGCCGCTTCGCCCACCTGCTGTCGTTTATCCAAAATGCCGAGCAGCTCCGCAGTGTCGGGCGGGCTGTCCGGGACGGACGCCTTCGGTTTTGGCGCGGCCGGAACGTTCAGGAATCGGTCCAAATAGACGCTGACGGCGCCGTAATAGACGGCCCGGACAACAAGCGGATGGCTGCTGCGCCGCAGCGCTTCATGGACGGCATGCGCATAAGTGAACGTATGCAACACGGCGATCCAATCGCCGAAATCGTTCTGGGTGTGAAAGCGGCAAATCCGTTCCGCAGCCGCGAGCGCCACCAGCTGAGCGACATGCGCCGGCGAACCGCCTTCCTTGAGAATGACGGTGATGGCGGCAATCGCCTCCAAAGGCCGATCGCTTAGCACGAGCTGAACCAGCGCTTCCTCCTCCGCTTCGCCGATCGGCCTCGGGCCGGGGGCCGTCCCGCCGTCCAGCTCCCGGAACGCTTCCTTGACCGGGTCCACCAGATTCAGCGGCGCAAGCCAGTGATGCTGCTCCTCGCTCCGGACCGGATTGCCGAGCAGCGGCACGAGCGAAGACAGCACCTTTTCCCGCGACTCCGGCCCGGTCCATTCGAGCGCCTCGAATGCCTTGTTATGAAAATCGAGCGTATGCCCGCCGTCCAAATAGAAATGATCGGTTACCGCCGTCAGCATCATGTCCATCAGCTGCCCGGCCGTCTGGCCGCTACGGATCGCCGTAAGCAGAACGCGCTGCGCTCCCTGCGTATCCCGCACTTCAATGCAGCTGCGGTACCACTCGGTCAGCCGATCGGCCGAAAGCTCGCTCGTCGGCAGCGGACCGAGCAGATGGCGTTCCGCCCTGCCCGAGCTGCCTCTGGCAACGTGCTGCAGCCCTTGAAAAAGCGCAAGAATTTGCCCGTTTTGATCCAGGCGCGGCAATACGCGCGTCATGGCGGTCAGGATCGTCAGGCCCGAATTCCAGCCGCTTCCGTAAGTTGTGCCGAATTCGATGCCGACCTTGGCGATTTCCTCCGCCGGGACGCCGGATTCGATCAGTCCGACAACCGCTTTGGCGGTCACGATGCCGATGTTCTGCTGCAGCCCTTCCCGCAGGCGGGCAAAATATTTATCCGTTCCCGACGCTTTCTTCGGACGGGGATTCACCCACAGCCGTCCGTCGGCCTCCGCCACTTCGTGCGAGGGAGCGTCGTCCGCCCAGGGATCGAGCGTTCCTCCGCTGCATATGTCGAAACGGGCATGGTGCCAGTGGCAGGTCAAAATGCCGTCGCAGAGGGTGCCCATATGCAGCGGGAATCCGAGGTGCGGGCATCTGTTGTCCACCGCATACACCCGGTCCTCGTGGTAAAAGACGGCGATACCTCCCCGGACCACCTTCGGGCCCTGCTCCCGGAGCTCCGTCAACGTCCCGGCGTCAATCCAGTTTTCAAATGAACCCACAGCAAACCCTCCTTGAAAAATGGTATCGAAGGAATACGCGGAAGCAAGACCGGGAAAGCCGGGGTTATACGTATACAAGCGCGGCTCCCGTCTTCCTGGTTATTTGACCGCAAACCGGAGCGAATGTCCGAACTGCGGCAGCACCTCCTTGTTCGCCTCGAACATCTCGTCCACCATCGATTTGATTTCGGCCAGGCTGAGGACGGCGGATGTCAGCGGATCGTAGCAGATCGCCTGAAAAATTTTCCGCGGATCGCCGGTCAGGGCGCCTTCGATCGCCAGCTCCTCGATCCCCGCGCTCGTATTGACAAGCAGCGCCAGCTGAGGCGGAAGCGGCCCGACATGCATCGGGCTGAGCCCGCGCTTCGAAGCGAGCACGGGAACCTCGACGCAGCAGCCCTTCGGCAAATTGTCGATCAAGCCGAAATTGCGGACGTTGCCGTTAAACTCGAACATCGTATGGTCGCCGAATACCGCGTTGAAGATGTAAGAGGCATATTCGCTTCCCCGCTCCAGGCTGATCGGCGCGTCCCGCCACTCCTCCAGCTGTTTCGTCCAGTTCTTCTTGCGCGCGTCGCGATTGCGGAGCCCGAGCGCATGAAGGCCGGGGTTCCAGCCGGTGCCGTGCGTGCAGTATTTCTCGATCAGGTCGGGCCGTTTGCGGAACCAGGCGTTATATTCCGAGTTGTGTCCGCTCGATTCGGTCACATAATAATCCAGGTGCAGGAACATTTCGTTGCGCACCTGCTCCTCGTTGTAAATTTCTGGCCGGTTCTCGACCGCCTCCCGAATCAGCGGATACGCATCCTTGCCGTTCCATTTGTAATCCAGGTAAAAAGCCTGATGATTGATGCCGGCGCAAACGTACGTGATTTCCTCGAACGGAGCGCCGATCCAGCGGGCAAGCATAGCCGCGGTGCCCTGGACGCTGTGGCACAATCCGGTGACGTTGACCTTCGTTTCGCTCTGCATGACGCGGCAAAGCATCGCCATCGGATTCGTGTAGTTCAGGAAAATGGCGTCCGGGCAATATTGTTCAATGTCCCGGCAAATGTCCAGCATCACCGGCAGCGTCCGCAAAAACCGGAAAATGCCCGACGGTCCCCGCGTATCGCCGATGTTGATATCGACGCCGTATTTCATCGGAATTTCCAGATCGGACCGCCATACATCGACGTCATGGGACAAAATCGTGCAGAGCACGCCGCTGGCGCCATCCAGCGCCCGGGCACGGTCGGTCGTGGCCTCGACCACCGCCGGATAGCCGCCTTCCGCAATGATGCGCTGCACCATTTGCTTCGCGTATTCGAGACGAACCTCGTCGACGTCCATGAGCGAAATCGTGCAGTCGGCAAAAGCGGGAAAGGTCAGCAGATCCCGGACCAGATTTTTCGTAAACACCATGCTGCCGGCGCCAATGAAGGCGAATTTAGCCATTCGAACCATCATCCCTTTACTCGTTTTTTCCTTGCGGCAAGGAATCCGAATGTTCGTGAATTTGCAGCCGCCAAAGCCGGCTGCCGGTCCTCGCGAATGTTGGAAAGCGCTTTCCAAGCATACCACAAACCGCCTGACGGTTGCTGGCGGTTCTTGTCGAAGCCGATCGTCCGGCATGAAATGTCGTCATGTTTAAGTGAGCCGAAGAACCATATAATCCTCGTCCCAGTATTGATTCCCGGCCTTCAGGGAACGGGGCTCGTGACCGTACACGGCGAATCCGGCGGCCGCATACAGCCGTTTGGCGGCTTCGTTGTCCGAAATGACGGAGAGATTGAGCTGCTCGACCCCGCCGAGCCGCCTGACTCTTGCAGCCAGCTCCCTGATCAGGGCGGCGCCGATACCTTTTCCCCGCCGTTCGGGAGCTACGTACATCGCCAGAACGCTGCCCTTATGCCTCGCTTTCAAAGGCGCCTCCCGGACGAACGTCACCATCCCGGCCAGCTCGTCTCCGATAAAAGCGCCCAGCGTGAACCGGTCATCCGTCACCGTTAAATTTTCCCGGAACCGTTCCAGCGGTTTCTCCCGTTCAACCTCGAACGTCGTCAGGAACGCTTCGGGGTTTTCCTTCAGGGACCGCAGCCGCAGCTCGCGGCAAATTTCCGCATCCGAAGGATGGAGTAAGCGGATGTCGAAGTCCATAATTAACCCCCTTAATTAAATTGCTTAATGGCATTAATAAGGATGAATTCACAATGAGCACTAATTGCGGCATATTTTTTTCCCTAGCGTAAGATTAACAGAAATCATGAATCGGCGGGAGGCAGATTATATAATACATCTTAGCGATTGAAAGCCTGCCCCGGATTACTTTTCTCAAATAACGGTATATTGGCGGTAAAATTTATTGCTTTCCCACTATTCGGGAAAATCATCGGTATAATATAGCGGGCGCTTTTACCGATTGTTGGGATGTAAAGCATTCGGTTTCGATTTCGTGTGCTTGGGCGTGAGGATTTGTTACTTTGCTGGAGGGAAGCCTTGCGGCCCTTACCAAAACCCGCGGAAAGCGCTATAATCAAGAGCAAGCCATGAAAGCGATGCCAAAGCCGATGCTTACCAAGAGGCTTGTCGCTATGCGGTTCAGGACAAGTTTCATTTTTCATCCCGAACTTATTCGAAATGCGATCGGCGGGCAACCCCGGGCATTGCGGGTTATCCGGTTACTCCTGACCGCAGCGTTCTAAATCATAGGAAAATATGAACCGTAAGGAGCTGCAACGATGTTTGATTTGAAAAATAAAACGGCCCTCGTCTCAGGGGGCAGCCGCGGAATCGGCAAGCATATCGCGCTGGCGCTGCTCGCCGAAGGCGCAAATGTACTCGTCGGCAGCCGTTCGGAGGAGGAGCTGCACGCGTTCGTCCGGGAGGCAGGCAGCCCCGCTCTTGCCGGCCGGGCGCTGGATGTCCGCGACCGCGCGAGCGTACGCGAATTCGTGCAGTTTGGCCTGTCGCGGTGGGGGCAGATCGATATTCTCGTGAACTGCGCCGGCGTCAATTACCGCGTCCCGGCCGAAGATTATCCCGAAGAGCAGTGGCTCAACGTGATCGATATCAATCTGAACGGCGCCTACCGCATGTGCCAGGAGGTCGGCCGGCATATGATCGAGCGCAGGAGCGGCAGCATCGTCAACATTACCTCCATGATGTCCCATGTGACGACGCCCAACCAGTCCGCTTACGCCGCTTCCAAAGCCGCGCTCGCCCAATATACCAAACTGCTTGCCGTGGAATGGGGCAAATACAACATTCGGGTGAACGGCGTCAGTCCGGGCTATATCGTCACGGAAATGTCCAAGGACGTGCTGCTTCAGCCGGACTTTCAGCAGCGGATCGTCGACAAAACGCCGCAGAACCGGCTTGGCTCGCCGGGCGAAATCGCCGATGCCGTCGTCTTCCTCGCGTCCGGCCGGGCGACGTTCATTAACGGCCACGTGCTTGCCGTCGACGGAGGCTTCCTGGCCGGCCATCCTTCGATCTACGTCAACCCGAAGCCGGAAGCTTGAAGAAGAGCCGCTCATTGCGGCTCAGCGATTCAGGCTATCGGCCGCAAAACGTAGGAGAACCCGCTCCCGGCGCCTCTATCCAAGAGGCGAGCCTGGCGGCGAAAACAAGCCTGTACTTTGTCTGCCGACGCGCAGACAAGGTACAGGCTTGTTTGCTTTTATGGAAATGTAAGCTTGCGTGTACTATTCGCTTTTTCATATCCGTCAAACATGGGCTTGCCCGATAGCAAGAACAGGCGTGCCTGTCTGGAGGGATGCCTGCTCATCCCGGGATCGCGGTCCTTCTTCGCCGCCGTAAACGTATACCAAATAATGAAGCTGCACGGCGATATCCTCGACATACCAGCTGTACGCCGCTTCGTCAAAAAAGCGCCGCTTTAACGCTTTGCTTTTGTAAAATACAGATTTAAATCGTCGTCCACGCGGACGAAGGACCCCGGAGCGGCGGGCTGCTGTTTGTACATCAGTCCTCTTCCGTCGGGGATATACCCCCGTGCCGCATACATGCGCTGCGCGCTGCCGTAATCCTTGAAGAGCCCGACGCCGATTCCGACGATGTCGTGCGTTTCGAAAGCGCAGCTTTCGGCGGCTTCCATCAGCGCATTGCCGATTCCGCGCCTGCGCAGCGGCGAAATGACGTTAAAATCGTTGATCTCCGGAATGCCTTGTTCCGCAAACCAGGGATAATGCGATTTCGCGAGCACATGCAGACTGCCGGCAAACCGGCCGTCGTAAAAGCCTAGGAAGGTAATTCTGCTTCCTGCGGCATTCTCTTCCCAGCATTGCGTCACATCATCGATCGTTCTTCGTATGCCGTGCTCGAGAAAGACGCGAGAAACCGTTTCTACGTCATTAGCGGTCATCCGGCGGATTTCGATTGAGCTCATTCCGACAACGCCTCCATTCGGCCGATATCTGCCTATTGTAACACGGACAGCCGCGCTTCAAGTTTTCCTTTATCGCTATAATCGTTTTTTACGACTCGTGTGCGAAACGCAAAAAAAAAAGCGTCCCCGTCCGCGGCTTAAAACGCATTCACCGTTAGGGAACGCGCAGCCGCATACGAAGACGCCTATGGGGTTCTTATTTCGCCGGAACGATGACGATTCCGCCCAATTCGTCCGCGCCGCTCGCAATTTGCAGCCCGCTGATCAGCCAGCCCGCATCCTTGGAGCCGACCGTTACGTTTACGCTGCCGCTGCCGGCATCGCCGGTCGAGTCTTTCAGCTTGAACGTCACGGTGTAGTTCATGCTGCCCCCTGCTCCCGCCGTTCTGGCGGACACCTGATAGCTGTCCACCCACGGGCTCGACAGTCCGGTTACCCAGTTCATATCTTTATAGGTATCCGCCAGTTTGGTTTGCAGCGCGGCCGACAGCAGCGCATATTGCGCGGCGCCGTTGCGGTTTTTGACCCACTCCGCCCACGATTTCACGGCATCGTCCGCCGATTCCGGGGCAAGCGCCTGCTGAAGCAGCTGAATTTGCTGCTTCGTGTCGCCGGATGCCGCCGGCGTATCGATCGTGACCGTTTTCGTGCCGTTGTCCCAGTTTACGTTCGCGCCGAGCGCTTCCGCGGCCGTCCGGATCGGCACCATCGTATGGCCGTCGATAATGCGTGGCGCCGTTCCCGAAACGATCGAATGCCCGTTGACGACCAGCTTGATTCCGCCTGCCGCATACACCGAACTGCCGATCACCAGCGCCAATGCTGCCGTCCCGAATACCGCCATCCATTTTTTTCTCATGCAGAACACCTCTTTCGATGGAATACCAAGCTTCAACCAACCTGACGAAGCCGGCCGCAAAAAGGTTGCACGGAAAAAAGGTCCGGGCGCCGATTGCCGGAATTAAGCGAATTGAACCTGACGTCCTCCCGGGACCTCCACCGTCTCACCGTCGACCTTCAGCCAGACGGATTCGGCGGACGGATTAAACGCGAAGCGGCTGTCTGCCGCGAATTTCAATTGCCTGAACGCCTTCATATAATCGACGATTTCCAGGTTGGTCGCGTACCAGATGTCGTCACGACCGCCGATAAACCGGCTAAACTCCTCGATGATCCCCCAATTTTCGTCGCGGTCGAATTCATAGCTGTGCCCCCAGACATACAGCATATATAAATATTGGGTTTTGTTCAGCTTGGCGAAATCGTCCGCGGTCTGTATCAGTTGGTGGTTATGGTGACAGGTAGGCTGCCATTCGTACAAATCATCCGGCATGCCGAATTGTCCCGTGCCCTTCACGGCCCGAGCATACTCGATGCCCAAGAAAGGGAGCATCGCCTTGATCTCGCGGGTAAAGGAGCCGTTCGGGTAGGACAAGCCCCTGACCGTATAACCGACGAGGCGCTCGAGCCGCTTGCGGTCCTCCATGATTTCCTCCACCAGCTGCTCCTTGGGCGACCTGGCGATCGTCGGATGCGTGAGCGTATGCGCGGACACCTCGTGTCCGGCGTACAGCGCGGCAACTTCTTCGGCCGGAATGCGGCTGCCTTCCCCGAGCAGGCCGGAATTCAGATGGAACGTTCCTTTAATCCCATGCCGGTTGAAAATGTCGACCAGCCTCCGGTCGGCGGCTTGTCCGTCGTCGTAGCTCATCGTCAGCACCTTGTGCTTTCCTCCGGGAAAAGCGAGCAGTATTTTCGGCACAATGTTCACACTCCTTATCGAATCATTTCAGTTTATAGGTTAGCAGCGAAGACAGGAACGCCAGAGCCAGCCCCTGGCCCCAGCCCTGAATCCGCTTATTGGGCGTATTCCGGTAGCCGTCCCGGTCCTTCATGACCGCCGTCCCCGCGGATACCTCCGTTACGGTGCCGTTGTCCGCTATTTTGCTCAGCACGCCGGTGATGGACTTCTGGATAAAAGGATTGTAGAGAGGGCTGCCGATCGCTTCGTTAAACAGCACGAGCGCCGCGGCGATTCCGGCCGAACCCGACGTCTCCGTATACGAGCCGCCGTCGTCCAGCACCGTATGCCAAAGGCCGTCCGGCGACTGGAGCCGAACCAGCGCGCTCAGCTGGTCGCGCAGCGAATCGTGGATGGTCATAAACGACGGATGGTCGACCGCGACCTCTTTCAGCGCCTGCGCCATCGTGAAGGCGGCCCATGCGTTGCCTCTCGCCCAGAAGAAACCCGACATATGATGGCCTGCCAGGTTGTCCCAGCCGTGATAATACAGATTGGTCACCGGATCCTGCAGGAGACGTTCGTGCCCGTGATATTGGAGCAGCCCGTCCTCCATATAATCGTCGCGCCGGAGCAGCGTCCCCATGCGGAGGAGAAAATAGCCCGCCATAAACATCGTATCCACCCAGGCCTGCTCCGGGAAGCTGAAATTTTGGGATACCGTGTGCTGAAAAATGCCTTCCCCGAAACGGACGGCCTCGTGCTTCAGAAATTCCGCCATTTGCACCGCCGTTTCCAAATAAACTTCGTTCCCCGTTTCGGTGTACAGGGCGATCAGCGTGTGGCCGATCGATACCGCATTGACGGTCAGCTTCGGGATCCCTTCCTCGAGCTGCCGGTCCACCCAGTCCCGCAAAGCCTCAAGATACCGCTCGCTGCGGGTTGCCGCATAAGCCTGGCTGACGCCGTAGAAGGCGACGCCTGCCGGCCAATCCCAGGTAAAATCCATCTGAAACGTGCGGGTAACGATGCGGTCGATCGCACCGCGAATCGTTTGTTCATCCATGACCAGCGCTGGCATGATCGTATTATCCTCCCTGCCTTGATCCAATAATGTTGAAATCGCCGGGGAGAAACGGCCGGCTCCGGCCTTTCGGCGAGGCCGGCTTCTTCCCCGGGAACGTACCGGCCGGCTACCGTACTTGCTTATTTCTGAAAAAAGCCGCCAATGGCAGACCGGCCGCGGCGATATGCCGGACCGCCAGCCGTGCGACCTCCACCGCGCCCGTTTCGTTAAAATGCGTGTTGTCCTCCGCCCCGTCCGGGTAGTTCGCATGCTCGCCCGGCTTCAGCCAGACGAACAGCCGCTTGGACGCTTCCGGGCCGAGCTCCCGGTACAGCTCGCCGGTCGCCGCGGTAAGATCGATCAGCGGCACCTGCATCGCCGCGGCAAGCTCACGCACCGCAGCGGGATAATGGCCGTGCGTCGGCGCCAATTTGCCGCTGCCGTCGAAGCGCCGCCTCTCCACCGGGGTGAACAGGACCGGTTCCGCCTCGCTCTGACGCGCTGCATCGACATACTGTCTTAAATGCGCCTGAAACGTGGTGAAAGGCTCGGTGCCGCCCGGTTTTTCGTCGTTATGGCCGAACTGGATGAACAAATAATCGCCTTTTCCTATGCTGGCGGTAATTCGCGTGAAATGCCCTTCCCGGATGAAGCTTTTGGAGCTTCTGCCGCATCTGGCTTCATTCCGGACCGCAGCTCCGCCCGTAATGAGCCGGCCGAGCATTTGACCCCATCCGGCCATCGGCGCCTGCTCCGGCGGGTAGTCGGCCATGGTCGAATCGCCGGCGAGATAAATGATCACGATAAGAGCCTCCTTTACCGGTGAAAGCGTTTGCGTATTCCTTGGAATGCCGAACCTAACGTTAACGCATTTGCCGTTTTCCGGCAATTTCACTTTCTTGCCGCAGCTCCGGGAAGAGCCGTACTTTTTTGCCTTCTTTGACGATCCTTGCAGGGACGCCGGCCTTCGAAGCCGTTTCCCATCCAAATCGCGGCCCCCGGGGGGGAACCTAAATAAATATGCCGGACCATGGCAAATACCGGAGCATGAAAGACGGCGGACTCCCTTCGGTTGCAGGCGTCCGCCGTCGTCTTCGCTGATACGGTTTATTTGTTGTTGAAATCCCGCAACACCGGGTTCGGCTGTTCCTTGCGGTCCTTCTCGGCTTTTTTCGCTTCGGTCTTGTCGTGCGGATTTCCGGATTTGAAGCGGGCCGCGTCCATTCCGTCCATGATATTCATGGGGCACCTCCTTCCAACCTGTATTATGATGGTTTTGCAAGTCCGTCATACAGGCAAAAGTCAGGCGGTGAGATGCCGCTTGAGCAGGTCCGCGCATTTTTCGATCACCTGCTCCTCTTCGAGCCCGGCCAATTCGTTCCGCGACAGCAGAAGCTCGCCGGCAAGCTTCTCCTCGTCGCTCCTGCCGAGCATCGCTTTCGCCAGCTTCATCATCCATTTTCGTTTGGCATAGACCCGGAGCATTAGCCGGCCGTCTTTGCCGTCCCAGATGAAGCGGACGATATGGCCCGGACTATCGAACACGGCGTACCAGCCCGGAGGCTGCGGCGTGAACTGCCGCCTCACGGTGCGGAAGCCAAGCGGGAGCAGGCGGTTTTCGATGTCCTGATGAAGCGTTTCCAGAAACGGTTCAGCTGCAGGTACGTGCATGATTTCGGTTCCTCTTTTACGCAATTGGAATGTTCCGGCAACGGGTGCCCGACGCTATTGTACTATAACCGGCTCTCCGGAACAAACCCGCTTCATCGACGCCGCGGTCCTTACCGTTTCGATCAGCGTAAACTGCCTCCGCCGTCGACCGACAGCGTCTGACCGGTAATCTGCTCGGCCATGTCCGACGCCATAAACACGACCGCGCCGGCGATGTCCTCCCCGGTCTGCATTCTGCCGAGCGGCATGCTGCCGCCCATGCTTTCGAGCTCTTCCCGGTCTTTACCCGTCGTCGTTTTCAATCGTTCGTATTCGCCGTCGGACAGCACCCAGCCCGGATTTACGCAGTTGACGCGAATGCGGTGCTTCGCCAGGGCGAAGGCCAGGTTGCGCGTTAACGTGATGATGCCGCCTTTGGAGACGGCGTACGCCATCGTATTCTCCTGTCCGCGCGAGGCATGAAGGGAGCCGATATTGACGATGCTGCCGCCGCCTCGCCGGATCATGCCGGGGACCGCCGCCTGGCACATCTGATAAGCACCCTTCAGATTGACGCCGAGCACCTTATCCCAGAACGGCCCGTCGGTGCCGAGCAGATCGGCTCTGGGAAAAATGCCCGCATTGTTGACCAGAACGTCCACGCCGCCGAATTCCTGCTCCGCCCGGCGGACGGCGCTCTCCGCCTGCTCCGCGGAGGAGACGTCGCAGCGGACAAAACGGACCGTGCGGCCTTCCCGCCCCCACTCGGCGGCAAGCTCTTCGCCGTTCTCGTCCAGATCGGCGATCACCGCCCGGGCGCCAAGCCGGACGAAATGGCTTACGATCGCACGCCCGATCCCTTTGGAGCCGCCGGTGACAAGCACCGTTTTCCCGTCAAAATTAAGGCCCATGCCGGACATACGTCTTTCCCCCTTTCGAAAATCGTCTACTGAAAGATCAGAACTCGTGGGCACCGGCTTTGACGGCGGCCTCGTAAGCAACTCTCGGAATCTGGGTTGCGAGCTTGCCGCCGCTCACATCGATCATCGTGCCGGTAATGTAGCCGGCAAAGTCGGACGCGAGGAAGCAGATCAAATGCGCCACATCGTCCTTTTCCCCCCAATGCCGGAGGGTGAGCGTATCGAGCAGCCGTTCCTGGCGTTCCGGCGGCTGTTCCGCAAAATGGTTCATGTCGGTCGGAATCATCCCCGGCGCATAGCAGTTCACCGTAATATTCCACGGTCCGAGCTCACCTGCCAGAACGCGCGTGAACTGGTGGACGGCCGATTTCGAGGCGGCGTAGGCAGCGCTGCCGTACGAAGGGACGATGGCTGCGAACGAGGCCGCGTTGATGATTCTCCCCGAACGACGGCGCTTCATGATCGGTGCGACCGCCTTACACATGAGGAACGTACCTTTCACGTTGACGTCCATGTTAAGGTCCCACATGTCCTCCTTCAGCGTCTCCACGGGCCCGCCGCCCGCAACGCCCGCGTTGTTGACAAGGATGTCAATGCCGCCCTGCTTCAGCGCCACATCCGCGACGACCTCTTCAATTCGGACAAAATCCCGTACGTCGCATTCGTACGGCAGTGCCTGCAAGCCTTCGCCGGTCAGCTCCCCCGCAGCCTCCTGCACCAGGGACGAATGATTGTCGAGCATTGCGACGATTACGCCCTCGCGGGCGAGCGTGCGGGCGATTTCTTTTCCGATTCCTCTGCCGGCGCCTGTGACGACTGCCGTTTTACCGTTCAAATCGATCAGCATGCCGATGCCTCCTTCTTTCGCGAATTTTCCGTTTTCCGTTCTTCGTTTTTCCGTTTCGTCCTTCCGTTTGACGTCAGCCTCCGGGTACCAGCAAAATTTTCGCCGTTTTGCCCGGATTGCCGATCAGCTTATCGAAGCTTGCGCCTCCTTCTTTCAGCGGCACGATGCTGGTCCACGGCGCAAGCTGCACCTTACCCTGCGCGATCCACCGCTGCGCGTCGGTGAAATCCGCCGGACTGTAAGCGAACGCGCCGCAGGTCCGGATTTCGCTGCGGATCATGTCGTTGATCGGCAGCCGGCTCTCGGCTTCGTGCAGGCCGGTGAAAACGACGCTGCCTCCGGGCCTGACCGCGAGGGCGCAAGCGGTGCGGGTTGCCTGCGCTCCGACTGCGTCGACCGCGGCGTCGAACGCGCCGGCGTCACCGGTCCGGGTCGAAGTCCGTGCGCCGAGCTCCCGCGCAATTTCGAGCCGTTCTTCGTTGAGATCGACGACGGTCACGTCCTCCACGCCGAAGATGCGCAGTGCCTGCAGTGCCAGCAGCCCGATCGGCCCCGCTCCCACGATCAGCAGCCTGTCGCCCGGGTGCGGACGGAGCAGGCTGCAAATGTGTACCGCGCAGGCGAACGGCTCGGTGTAAGCGCCTTCCTCCATCGAAACATGGGCCTCCAGCGGAAAGACATTGCGCTCCGGCGCAACGACATATTCGGCGAACGCGCCCGGAAGGTGCGCGCCGAGCAGCTTGCGCTCCGCGCAAAGCTGTGCCGAGCCCGTCGTGCAGGCGAAGCATTTGCCGCAGGTGACCAGAGGGTTGGCGGTCACCCGGTCGCCCGCGCGAAGACGGCTTACGTCTCGGCCGGCGCGCTCGACCGTGCCGGAAAATTCGTGCCCCATGATGAGCGGCGGCTTGCGCAGGGAATTATGGCCGAGATACCCGCCCAGCTCGGAGCCGCAAATTCCCGCGTGCGCGACGCGGATCAGCACCTCGTCCGCGGCCGGTTCCGGAATCGGCGCATCACGGATCGTCATGGTTCTCGGCCCTTCGTATACCAGTGCTTTCATGGCGTACCTCCATTGCGTATTTTAAAGCTGCAAAGCCGCTGCCCGCCGGGCTTACGCCTCATTTTCAAGCCCCGACCTTTTCTCCCAGCCCTGCTTGAAGAGCGGAAGGTAATGGCCCGGATGATAGGGATGCTTGGCGATCTCTTCCAGGTTCAGATCGACGCCGAGACCCGGCCCTTCCGGAGGCTTGATGTATCCGCGTTCGACCCTGCACGCAGGCTCCAGCACATCTTCCTCCCACGGCTCATTGAATTCGTCGAAGATTTCGTGCAGGTAGAAGTTCGGCGTTGCCATATTGAGATGGGCGCAGACGACGGAGCAGAGCGGCCCCTGCGCGCTGTGCGGCGCAATAACGCCATTGTGAGCGTGAACCATGCCGCAAATTTGCTTGGAGGCCGAAATGCCGAGAAACTGCGGTTCGAGCTGGACGATATGTACGGCTTCGTGCTTCATCAGCTCGGCGAACTGCTCGCGGCAGTAGTAATCCTCCCCGCAGGCGACCGGCACGGGGCTCCGCCTCGCCACCTCCACCATGGAGGATACGTTGTGCGGAGGCACGGGCGCCTCGAACCAGGTCGGGTTATAGGGCAGCATCGCTTCGGCGAACTGCAGCGCTGTATGGACACTGAAGCGGTTGTGGCCTTCGATCAGAATATCCGTGTCCGGTCCGACCGCGTCGCGAACGGCCGCGATAATGTCAAGCGCGAGCCTGAAATCTTTCCGGTCCACCGTCCGCCAGGCGCTGCCGAACGGATCGAACTTGAGTGCCGTATAGCCCTTTTCGACGACAATCCTGGCTTTCTCGTAAAAGCTTTCCGGCGTGCGCGGGCCGCGGTACCAGCCGTTCGCGTAGCAGCGCAGCTTGTCGTGGCATTGGCCGCCAAGCAGCTTATAAAGCGGCTGGCCGGATGCCTTGCCGATAATATCCCAGCAAGCGGTTTCAATCGCGGCCAGCGCCGAGCCTTGAATTTGCCCGCCGTCCGAATAGACGTCGCGGATCATTTTCAGCGAAATCGTCTCCACGTCGAAGGCGCTGCGGCCGATAAACAGATGTTTCAGCTCGTGAACGGCCGCTTCGACCGTCTTCGCGAAGCCGTTCAGCGTGCCTTCGCCGATGCCGTATACGCCCTCCTTCGTATGGAGCTTCACGAACAGCCAGTTCTTCCACGGATTGCCGACAATAAACGTCTCTACATCGGAAATAATCAGGGATGATCACCGCTTTCATTTCTATATTAGAAATTATGTTTCCGAATTTATGGCTTAAGTGTAGGGGATAATTGAATCTTCTGTCAATTGTTTTTATAGACAGGATTTGACTGTTTCCGCCGCCGGGTTATAAAATAGCGGTAAAATCTTTCGTTATCGGAAATTTTATTTCTTATCCGGAGGGAACCCCCATGACTCGACGCATCGCGGCCAAATCGTCCAAGGATAAAGTCGCCTCCTCTACGGTGGTCAAAGCGCTGCGCGTGCTGCAGGCGCTGGCCGATTTGTGCGACGACAGCCCGGAAGGCGCTTCCGTCAGCCGCATTTCGGCGAAATCCGGGGAAAGCCCGAGCAGCGTCTGCAAGCATTTGGCCGCTTTCCAGCAGTATGGCCTGGTGGAGCAGGACCCGTTCTCGGAGCGCTACCGGATCGGTATTTATGCTCTTCGCCTGTCCACCCTTGCGTTGAAGCCGATGTCCATCCGCGACACCGTGTCCCCGTATTTGCGCAAAATCGCCGACCGGGTCGGCGAAACGATTCACCTTGTCGTGCGCGACGGGCTCCGCGTCGTGTATATCGATAAAGTCGAATCGTCCAAAACGATCCGGATGCATTCCGAAATCGGGCTGCGCAACCCGATGTACTGCACGGGCGTCGGCAAAGCGATTCTCGCCTACTCGCCGGCGTCCCTCGTCGACGCCGTCGTCGCAGAGGGCATGACGCCGTTTACGCCGCAGACGATCGTTTCCCGGAGCGCCCTGCTCGAGGAATTGGAGCATATCCGCTCGCGAGGATATGCGGTCGACAACTGCGAGCACGAGAGCGAGGTCCGCTGCGTGGCGGCGCCGATCCTGAATCATTTGAAGGAGCCGATTGCTTCCTTCAGCGTTTCCTGTCCGAAATGGCGGCTGTCGGATGAGCGCGTGACCGAGATCGGGGAGATGCTGACCAGCATTTCCGCGGAAATATCCGGCCGATTCGGCTATCCCGGCTGAACGAAAAAAAGCTCCTGATTCCAGGAGCCAATACGCGAAAATTTTGATGGGGTGATATCTGCCTAATCGATCGCGATGCCCGCAACGACCGGATAGTGATCGGACGGAAAGCCGCCGTCCACCGTTCTTCGGTCCACCCGTACCTCCGTTACCTTCAATTCTTCGCTCGCAAAAATGTAATCGATCGGCTCCCCGTCGACGCCTCCGCGAAAATCGTGATACGTTCGTCCGGGCGGGCCTTCCAGCGCCGAATACGCATCGGTCATCGATGCCCGCTCGCCGCCGATTTCCGCTTCACCGCTCCAAAACCGCACGGCGCTGTTGTCCGGAGCCGCATTGAAGTCGCCCATCAGCACTGCCGGCCTGCCGGCCGCCTGCCTTTGCATCGCCTGCCGGATCAGAAGCGCGCCCTGCTCCCGGGCCTGCTGCCCGACATGGTCCAGATGCGTGTTAAACACGAAGATTTCCCGTCCCGGCTCCCGGACGAGACGAAAATGCGCCCAGGTGCATATCCGCGGACAGGCGCCGTCCCAGCCCATGCTGCCTTTCCGCTCCGGCGTTTCGGACAGCCAGAACTGCCCCTGCTCCACGATTTCCATCTCTTGCTTGCGATAAAAAATGGCGCAGTATTCGCCTTCCGTGCCGCCGTCGCGGCCCTCCCCAAGCCATGCGTAATCGGACAGCAGCGGCTGCAGCTCCTCCAGCATGTCGAGGTAGCCTTCCTGAATGCCGAATATGTGCGGTTCGTACGCGCGAATAGTCTCCGCAACCCGCTTTACTCTGAACGGCCACGCATGCGCGCCGTCGTCCGCTCTCGAATTTCGCAGATTAAATGTCATGATGTTCAGCTTCATGTCTTCCCCTCCTATAGGAAGTGTAAACCGGATAAGCCCGGGCGGCAACAACTGTTGACAAAGAATGTTACGCTGTTCGTCACCGGGACGAGCTCAAGTAATAGGCCGTTCATCGAGAACCGGACCGGGACCTGGAGGGAATAACAGGACCGAGTCGCCGGCCAGGCCCGGGCGGACGGGGATCAGCCCGGACGCAAGACCGGGCTGCCGCCAACCAAACAAAAAGCCGCTCAAATTCGCGGCTTAATCGTGCATTTGCAGCTTAATCGGCTCAATGCTCCTGTATGGCTTGCGTCTCCGCCGGCCTGCCCGTCAGGCTGTATTCGAACCAGTCGATGATGAACAAGAAACGCTCCGCCTCGCGGAACACATGATCGGCCAGTAACGGATGAATAATGCTCTTGATCCGGCAGGCTTCGATTAAATCGCGCGCCGTTTTCTTAAAATCGCGAAGCGACTTGACCGACACTCGGTTTTGATCAAGAAATTGGTCGAGCAGAGGCACCGTCTGCGATTGCGGACGCATCGAGTCCAAATCGATCGCCTGAAACAACAGCTGGTCGAAATCATGACTGAAATTGTTCGCTTGATCGACCAGCTTCCGTTCGGAAGGATCCAGCAAATGACTAATAAATTTGGCATGATCGGCCATGATTCGGAGGAAAAATACATTTTCGTCAATGATGGCGTCCGGCAGTGGCTCCAATCGTCCTAAATTCAATTCCTCCAGCCGGTTTCTGAAGTAGTTCGCCTCCCTGCTCACATGGTCGACCAGCAAAGGAAAATTGTTGGCGCCCGGGAGCTTGCACGTGAGAATCAGGCCAAGCACTTTTCGCTTGAACACCCAAATATTCGAAGCTGCGGTATGGACTTCTTCATTAAACCTTCTGATTACGTTCGGATCGGCTCCGGCCGTAAAGGCATTGGCTCTGCTTTCAATCTGTTCAAAGATCGCATAAAACCGATTCGCCTCGTCGATCAATGCCGTATCTTCCGCCCGGAAACCCAATCTTAAAAATAACGAATGCTCCTTCATGATCCTCGACCAGAATCTGATTTCATCCAAAGAACGCGTTACGAACCCGTCAGGCATTTTAGCGCCTCCCTGATATCATCTCTTATTGGTATCGTATGAGCGGAGCGTCTGGTCCTATGTCATCGCAGACCTACATCAACTGCAAAACGATTGCATCTTTTGCCGGAACCCGGATGGAGAAGAGGTTGTCACGAACAGCCGTATTCGGATCGCCCCATAATACTTTGCACGAGGCAATTTTTGCGAATTGCGGCGATATCTCGATTTCGGCCTCCGCCGATTCGCGATGCGGGTTCAGAATCCACGCGAATTTCCCGCCGGCCCCATCCTGCAGCCTGACGCGCAAATGCGGGCCGTTCACCTTGACCGACTGGTTTCCGCCGCTCCAGGCAAAAACGCGGCGGAAATATTCCATCCCGTTTTCGTCCTTTGTCCGGAAATAGCCTTCAGACGGAAACGTTCCGACCAGCATGGCTTTGCCTTTCCCGAACGAATGCTGGACGGCGGCGACTCTTCCGTCCGCATAAGTCCCTCTTACCGTACCCGTTGTGGGCGCATAGGATTGCAGGAACAATCCGCCGGGCACCTTTGCCCCGTCCAGATCGAATGAAATATGCTGCGCGATATCGGGCATAAATTCCACTTCATGCTGAAGAGCGCCGAATAAGCGGTCCCACCCATGATTCGGCTGCACGACGCCGACCCGTCCCGCATCGCCGAAATAAGCGGGGCACCCTTCGGAAATCAGGATCCCGCCCTTTTCCACCCAGCCGGCGATTCGGCCGGCATTTTCCGCAGACAGTTTGATCGGATACGGCAGATACAGCACGCAGTACTCGTCGATATGATCGATCAGCACATAGTCCGCCTGGATATGATTATCGAAGAAGCCCTGGTAAGTACCCCACATGCATTTCGTATAAAATTCGCCTTCCCCGGCCTGCTCCAGCAGATGATTAAACACCTGGGTTTCCGGAACCACGACGATGCCGATGTCCCCTTTCACCGGCGAAGAAAGGAACAGATCGCGCTGGGCTTCGCCGTTCGCCCATTTGGCGATCTCGCTTGCGGCTTCCGAACGGGGATTCTGGAGACCGTCGGTGTCGTAAAGGCCGAAGGCGCCGAACAGCGGCCCGTCCAGCAGCGAACGCCACCGCAGATACATGATTCCGCGGGCTCCTCCGGCCAGGGACGTCATGTTCCAAAGCCTGACGTCGGCGGCGGTCGCCACTCGGCCGTCCTCCTTCTCTCTGCCGACGACCTGCGGCTGCAGCCAGAGCGGTCCGCCCTGCATTTCCGCATGCCAGAACGGTTTTCCCCGCGAGCCTGCCCGTACGAGATCGATCGCCTGCGACTGCTTCCACGGCTCGCTCCCTTTGCGCGCGGTCACCCAGGTGAGCCCGTAGCTCGACACCTTCGACGCGGCAAGCCAGTCGTCGGATCCTCCGGCCGCCATATTTTGCAGGCTTGCGGCGATGCCGTGCGCCGTAACCGAATTGCGGCTGTCCAAGCTTCGGATAAGCTCTACCTTCCACTGCATTTGAGCGTGAAAATTGTGCTTGCGGAATTCCAGCCAGTCGATGCACTCGGGATACGCTTCCTTGAATACGGGCGCCTGCACGTCCTCCCATTCCGCAAAGCTGTAACGTCTCCATGCTTTGCCGAGCGCTTCCAGCGAGCCGTACTTTTCTCTCAGCCACTCGCGGAATTTGTTCTGCGTAGCCGGACAATAACAAACCTGGTGACCGTAATTGCATTCGTTCCACACGTCGTATCCGAACATGCCGGGATGATCCGTATATCGAAGCACAAGCTCGCGCAAAAATTCGCCCGTGAGCCGCTTCGATTCGTCGTGGTCGAGACAAAGCCCCCCGGTATGGCCTCCGATGGCGGAGCTTACCTGCATCCGGCTTACGGCGGTCTTCCCGTCCGCTTGCTGCAGCAGCAAATGACGGTATTTGCGGTTCAGCCATTCCGGCGTGAAGGTGGTCATCTCCGCAATAATCGTTCGAATGCCGTATTTGGCCGCCAGCTCCAGCTGCGCATCGTATTCCTCCCAATCGTACCGGCCGGGGGCGATTTCGATGGCGCTCCACATGAACCAATGGCGGAACAGGTTCATGCCGTCCCGGCTCGCTTGGGCGTAATCCCGCTCCCAATCCTTCCGGGGCGGATTCGATTTCCGAAAATAAACGGCGCCGTACGGCACTTGAGGGTGTTTCATGCTCATGAGCGGTTTTCCTCCAATTCAATTCGAATAAACTCCCGAACTTCCAGTTTCGATACGGCTATTGTCAGCTCGGCGTCCTGCTCCGAGAAGACCGCATTCCGGTCCGACTGCAGGAGCCGCACGCATCCGGCCTGTTCGCCGGGCTGCAATTTCATTTTCAGCGCAAGGTGCGGTTCGCCTGTCGATACGTCGCTGCTTCAGCGGAGATGCGCCGCCTTCATTCCTTCACGGACCCGAGCGTGATCCCGTGAATAAAATACCGCTGAAGAAACGGATACACGGCCAAAATGGGGATCATCGCGATGAACACCTTGGCCGCATTCAGCGTCCGGTTCGAGAGCGAGGCCATCATTTTCATCTGTTCTTCGTCGAGAATGTTCGGATTGAAGACGACGACCAGCTGCTGAATGTACGTTTGAAGCGGATAAAATTCCTCGCGGGTCATGAAGATCAGCCCGTACAAAAATTCGTTCCAGTGCATGACGATGTTGAACAACGAAACCGTGGCCAGCACCGGGACGGAGAGCGGGATGAACACGCGGGTCAGCATGATCCACGGCCCCGCTCCGTCGACGAGCGCCGCCTCTTCCAGCTCCTTCGGCAAATTGCGGAAGAAATTGACGGTCAGGATCACGTTGAACACCAGTCCGTGCGTCGCGCCCGCAACCAATACGAGCGCCCAGATGCTGTTGATCATGCCCAGCGCCTTGACCGTCAAATACAAGGGAATCAGTCCCCCGTTGAACAGCATCGTAAACACGAGGATCCACATGAGCGCGTTGCGCTGCGGGAATTCTCTCGTACTCCTCGATAACGGGTAAGCCATCAGCGCGACGACGAAAAAGTTCAGCACCAGCCCTATCGCCACGCGCTGGACGGAGATCCAGAACGAATGGAAAAATTGCGTGTCGCTTAACAGCTCGCGGTACGAGTTCAGATTGAATCCGACCGGCCACAGCCAGACCAGGCCGCCGGCCGCCGCCGCTTTGGAGCTGAGCGACAGCGCCAGCGTGTACCAGATCGGCAGAATGCAGGTGAGCGTAATGCCCAGCAAAATGACGATCAATACGATATTGAACAGCCTGGAGCCGATCGTCATGTCTTTAACCATCGTCTCACTTCCCATCTCTAGAAAATGCGGTAGTTCGTAAAACGATAAGCCAGTACGTAAGAAATCGAAATCAGAATCAGCCCGATAACGGATTTGAGCAGGCCGACGGCCGTCGCCAGTTCGTACTGCAGATCGAGGAGGCCCGCCCGGTACACCCAGGTGTCGATGATATCGCCCGTCGAGTAGACCAGCGGATTATACAGGTTAAAGATTTGATCGAATCCGGCATTGAGCACATTGCCGAGACTGAGCACGGCCAGCAGCGCCACGGTCGTCCGGATCCCGGGCAGAGTGATATGCCAAAGGGCTTTTATCCGGCCGCCTCCGTCGATGGCGTGCGCCTCGTACAGGGCGGGGTTGATTCCCGTCATAGCCGCGAGATAGATGATCGTATTGAACCCGAAGTCCTTCCAAATGTCGCTTCCGACGACAAGGTACGGGAACAGCGGCGCTTTGGCAAAAAAGACCGCCGGTTCCGCTCCGAATAAGGCCAGCAGCTGGTTGACCGGTCCCGTGTAGGAAAAGAGATCGAGCACGATGCCCCCCAAAATGACCCAGGACAAAAAGTGGGGCAAGTAGACGATCGTCTGAATCGACCGTTTCAGGATCGTGATGCGCAGCTCGTTCAGCATCAGCGCAAACGTTAACGGAACGATCAGATTCCCGACGATTTTCATGCAGGCGATAAACAAGGTGTTCACGAAAATAGTCTTCGTGTCGTCCAGCTGGAACATATATTCGAAGGTATCGAGACCCGACCATTTGGAGCCCAGAATGCCCCTCACCGGGTTAAAGTCCTGAAAGGCGATGGCGATCCCGAACATCGGGATGACGCAAAAGACGATCACCCACGCGTAGCCCGGCAGAAGCATCAGCACGTAATGCTTGACAAAACCTTTCGATTTCATCGCGTTCCTCCTTCCTTTCCCCGTTCACATAAAGAGGCGCCCCTTCATCCGGCGCCCCGTTATGTCCATTCGGCTCGTCACTGCTTCAGGAAGTCCTGTACTTCCTTCGTAATCTGATCGCCGCCCTGTCTTTTCCAGCTTTCGACGAATTGATCGAACGAATCGAGCGGAGCGGAGCCCAAGATGATTTTATAGAACGTCTCGGATTCCAGCTTCATCAAATTCGCCCAGCGCTTCGTCATCGTCGGCGTCTGCTCCCAGATCAGGCTTTCGACGTCGTTCCGATTCGGATCCATAAGCGGTCTGCTGCCGACCACCCGTACATACATTCGAGTGAAACCTGCCATATCCTCAAGATTCCAATTTTGAATATCGTAGTTATCGTAAGGCTTCTTCTTGACCTGCACATATTTGTTATAATCGTCGGGATATAAAGCCGGCTCGAAATCGACGTCGAGCGTTTCCTTCGGCTGGCCTTCCTCGAATACGCCTTTGATCAGCTTCGCGATTGCCGTCATTTGATCCCGCCGGTCGAAGGAGGTCCGGAGCGGCATATTCGATCCCTCGACGCCTAAGTCCTCCTCGAAATGATCGCCTTTGGCCATGCGGTAATTCGCCAGCTTCATGACAGCTTCCGGGTGTTTAAAGCCCTTCTTGGCGACCAGCCATTCCACGGTCGGCGCGTTGACGGTCTGATTCCATTTGCCGTTGGCATCGAGAGGCAGCGCGTAGGACTGCCAGTTGGCCTTCGGGTCGTTCTTCCAGGCATCCGTCAGCGGTGTATAAGCGGCCCACAGCGCTTGAAAGAAAATGCCCGCTTTCCCGGCAACGATCGGTTCGTTGTCGTCCTTGCGCACGCCCACCTGAGGATCGATCAGTCCTTCCGCATACCATTTGCGCAGCACCGAAAGCGCCTCCTTCGTTTCCGGCTGAATCGAGCCGTAGACGGCGCTCCCGTCCGAGCCCTTCACCCAATAACCCGGATAAGCGTTTTTGGCGTAGAAAATGCTGCCGAGCCCTTTTTCCGTTCCTTCCAGAAAAGTCGGATACAGGGGATCGTTCGCGTCCGTGCCCATGATGCCGATCGTATCCGCTTTTCCGTTGCCGTCCGGATCCTGTTCTACAAAGGCTTTGGCCACTTTCTCCAGGTCGTCCAGCGTCTTCGGCAGCTCAAGACCCAGCTTGTCGAGCCAATCCTTGCGAATCCACAGGTTGTGAAGGGCGCCGTCCGAGCTGCCGACGCCCGGAATGGCCATCAGCTTGCCGTCGAAGGTGGCCGAGGCCATCGCCTCGCCGTTGGTCGTTTTCCAAGCCTCCTGAATAAACGGGGACGCGTATTTCACGGCCTCCGTCATCTCTTCCAGCTGGCCGGATTCCACCATTTCTCTGAGCTGAACCTTGTTGACCTTCATCGCGTCGGGCAAATCGTTGCTGGCGATGGCGAGGCTCACCTTTTGGTCCAGATTGGTGCAGGCGACGGTCCAGTAACTGGTCGTTTTAATATTCATCTCCTGCTCGATCGCTCTTGTGTATACGTTATCCGACGGCGTCTCCCCCGGCCCCAGCGTATCCTGGGCCGTCGGGTCGATGCATTGCCCGGTGCTCATCGTCACCAGCTGGTCGTATTTGCCGAACGGGTCGATCGTTTGTCCCGGCGCGTCTTCTCCCGTCTTCCCGGAGCCGGAAGCTTCCGTGCCGGGGGATTCCCGGTCCGGGCCCTTTGCCTGCTCATCGCCTCCATTTCCGCTGCAAGCGCTTACGGAAACGATAAGAGCGGCCGCCAATACCGTTAAAAATCCTTTCTTCATCGATGCTCGAACCTCCCGGTTTCGTTGTTGGATTCATTGCCTTTGCCGGCCATACCACTCCCCTTTCGTTTGAGATCGTCCGCTATGCATGAATGAATAGACCTCGTCCGCTGCCGCGTTTTATTTTAAGATTACGTGGTGTAGACAAGATTCATTCGGGTTAATTTTGGACAGCGGCAGAAGCCTTGAACGGGATAAAACGCCAAACAGGCCAAATAAAAGCGTTACTACGCTTTTACTTGACCTGTTTTTCTTCCCGGCTATGCTGTTTGTAAGATGTTTATGTCCCTGTTATTCGTCCCCGAAAACCGTCGCCGGATACCCGGCCCCGAACGGCGCGTCGGGCCGCTCGAATTCGCCCGCCAGATAGCGGCGTACGGGCGTCGTGCGCTGCAAATAATCCTTATCGTTATGAAACCGGTCGGAGAACCGGACCCACGGCGGACTGTAAATATAGTGGGCGGTGTACCGGTCGTAATCGCCGTCGTGCGCGTACGTGCGGTGCCAGACGGCATTGTGAAACAGCAGCACGGAGCCGGCCGGCGCGCAGATGACGTGCCCGATCGGCAGATCGCCTTTTGCCGCGCGAATGTCCGGCGGCAGCGGCACCTGCGCCCGGTGGCTGCCCGGGATCATTTCCATGTTGCCCATCCGCGGGCGGGACTGATCGGTTAGCAGGTACGACGCGCGCAGCTGGAGCAGCGGAATCGGGTAGCCGAGCCGCTTGAAATCGTACGCGCCCGAGCCGTCCTGATGCCAGCCGCCGTGGCCCCCGAACGCCGGCTGCTTCGTGCACCAGGCGGACTGCAAAATGAAGCGGTCGCCATATAAGGCCCTGACCTTCGGCAGCACGGCCGGATGATCGATCAATTCCTCCAGCGCCGCCTCCGTTTCGAACCCCCGTCCAACCTGCGCCCACCCCGTCGTGCCCGCCTTCTCGTGAAGGCGGACGGACGCCTCCAGACATTGCTGCACCTGATCGGCGGACAGGACGTTCGGGATCACCAGATATCCCCACGATTCAAACATAAAGCGGTCAAGCTCCGTAAATTCACCGGGCTCGGAAACAGCCAGCGGCCCCTGATACAGCTCAGCAGACATGCGACAACCTCCCGATTTTGAAAAGTGAGTTCGAAGCAAACGACGCCTGGCATTTGCGGCATCGGCATCCTCCGCTGCCTTCCATAGCTTCCCCTTGATTCTCCTGCATGCCGCAATCGCCCTGAATATATCATATATATAGAATATGTACAATAAAGAAATGCATGGGGAACGACTTTCTTAAAATTTATAAAAATTTAAGTTATATGCCTCCGATACGTGTGCTTCCTGAAGGCAGTACATCGTTTTGGCTGTTAGAGAGGAATCGGCGGCTTTTTAAATATATATATTCAATATATTTTAATTGCAACTCTCCCGAATCCGTAAAAAAACGCCTTACCGGGCAATACCCGATAAGGCGCTTCGCTCATGATTTAACCGCTTCCGCCCGTTCAACCAAAGCCTCTCCGATCAGCTCAAGCCCGAGGATCACGTTCAGCGACCATTGCGAGGCGGTATTGGTGCTGATCCACGGCACTTCGTTCAGCGGTCTCAAATAATCCTGTGCCACCGCTTGCGCGTCCCCGGGGTCCTCAAGTCCGAAACGGTCCTGCAGCAAAATGTCCCATACCTGCCTCGCAAGCGCTTTGTCGTTATGTTTATGGGCAGCGTACGCCACGATCGACGCGCACAGCACCGGGTGGTCGAAGCTGCCGCGGCGGATGGCGCCGCCGGTCCGCCGCTCCTTTTCCTCTTTCGGGAGTAAATAGAATTCGCCGAATTCCGCCATCATCGCCTCCCATTCCGGGTCCTTCAGCAGCCGCGCCAGCTCGAACCACACCTGCGGCCCGCCCATGCAAATAGCGAGATGCCGTCCCCAGTTGTCGTCGCCGAAATGGAACAATTCGCCCGATTTTGGATCGTACCCGTACACCGGACCGGTGAGCAGCCGGAACGGCATGCTTTTGATGCAAGCGATGCCGACCAGCAGCTTATCCCGGTACGCCGTATCCTCATACCGCTCCCAGCGCGTCATCCAGTTCGAGCTGAACGCCGCCCAGTCCGGGCCGACCCGGGTATGGGTCGGAAATTCGTCCTTCGGAAAGTAGGAGCGCATCGGATCGAGGCCCACCGTCGAAAAATCCGAATCCTTCACCTCGTCCATAATATCGCCGATCCGCTCGTCCGCCGTCAAATAATAATAAAACCGGTGCAGCCCCGCCATGCCGATGCGGGCTTCCTTGCAGCCGCAGCCCCAGTGCACGACATTGTGGCGCGACCCGAGACCCGCGTAAGGCCCGAAGTGATACACATCGACTTCGCTCGTATGGCGGGTCATCGCCTCCGCCAGCCTGAAAATGTCCTCTCTGCCGCTGCGCAGAAACATGTACCAAAGCCACATATTCGGCGCCAGCTCCGTATTCTGCCAGGCGCAGCCGCCGATATCGTACCGCCAGACGTGCCGCACCGGGTCGTAGCTGTGCATCACGTCGCCGTAATCCCAAAAGCCGTACCATCGCCGCTGCTCGATTTCATCCTTGTAAAATCGAATGACGGCGTCAAGCCGCTCCTCCAAAAACGCCCGCTCCGGCCGGCTGCGGTCCGGAAGGCTCCAAACGCCGAAGGCTCCGGTCCGATGGTAATGCTCCGGCTCGCAGACAAGCAGGCTCGGAGCCTCGGCTTCCGTCGCCATCGCGCGCAGCGTTTCCTGCCCGGGCGTCCGGTCCAGGCACCAGATCGTCAGCTCGTTCGTATTCGCGATGCCGTAAGGCGTGGCGCGCATCTCTTCGAAGCCTTCGTAGGAGGATGCGACATGAGTTTCCGTATCGTAATGGCGCAAATCCATCGCACCGGCGTCCGGCGACCAGAACCATGCGGTCAGGACGGCTTCGTCCTTCGACAGCCCTACGGCTTCCATGGCGGAAGGATGCTTCTGCCAAAAATTGCGGATGCCGACCGCCAGTCCCCCGCTTTCGCCCCCGGCATAGACGAGCCCTCCGGATCTTCGGCCTTCGCCTGCCTTAATCCAGGCGCATTCCGCCTTCGTCCGTTTCGAAATGCGGAAATGGTCGGACGATGCCTGCACGAGCTTGAACTCGTCCCAGACCGCGGAATCGTCCAGCAGCTCGAGAAACCGGTCGTCCTCCTGCGGATCGAAGCTTACCGGTTCCCCGGCCGTCTGCCGCCTGTACAAGTCCTCGTATTTCCCGCGGGTGCGGAGCGTCGCGAGCAGCTTCGGCGATTCGGCGAAAAAGCCGGTATCTCCGGCAAAGCGGACATGCCGGTTGTAGAGCGGCCCGCTCATCGGGACGGCGAACGTCATCCCGAGCCCTTTTATATGGTCTTGCTGTTCGTTGCCGTCATACAGAAACGTATGGACGGCTTTGATGCCGATCTGCCCGGCGTAAAAATAGAGCCTGAGCACGAACGGCAGCCATTTTCTCGCGCCGGAAACCGCTTGGTGCCTGCCTTCGATTTTGATCACGCCGCGAACCGGTCCGCTCTGTTCCAGAACCGCTCCCGTAATCTCGCCGTGAAACGTCTCTTCCCGGTAAACCGTGCTTCCGGAGGTCCGATGCCGCTGCTCAAGAAGGCAAACCAGCTTTCCGTCCGCGCAGAGCGGCGTTCCGCCGCGGTTAATCGAGCGGATGGCGGACGATCCCGTCTTGTTCACCCTGCAGACGATGCCTCCGGTGTCCACTTCGATATAATCGCCCGCGTCTTTCGCCTGAAGCGGCGCATCGGCAGGCTCCGGTTCGCCTTTGACGAGGACGTAGGAATCGTTCGCCCCGCCGGCGAACGACGCCGAATGAGCGCTCCATTTCACGCTGCCGTCCGGCCAGTAGGCCGCCGGCCAGCTCTGCACGGGAACGCGCTGCCCGTTTGACGCAAGCAGGGCGACGCGTTCCTCTCGCTTCAGCTCCCCTTCGGCCCACGGGATCCCCCATGTAACGCCGGCGGACCCGGCAGGGCCGCCGTTCAGCCAGCGCAGCCGAACCGTTTGATTCGCTGTCATCAACGATCATCTCCCGTATCGCGTATTTTGGTTACGTCATAGACGTTCAGATCGGCGTATTCGGCAATGAGCGGCGCCATTTGGCGAAAGCCGATTTTGCCTCCGCCAAGCACTTCTCCGTAACGCCTGCCGTCGTCGATCCAATGAAAAATGGTCAGCCCGTTAATGGCAAACAGAATCTCCGGGCCGCATTTCACCAGCTTCATCCGGTACGGCGGCACTGCGTCGCTTACGGACGGAATCGGGTCGGCGCCTTGAGCCGCCAGATGAAAACCGTAGCTTTTGCGCAGATTGCACGTATGAAAGCCGCGCTCCTCCGTTTCCTTTCGCCGGAAATACGAGACGTGATACGCATGGATATCCCCGTGATGATACTGCCCGTAAACCCCGGTTCTTGCCGTCAGCCGGTCGTCGAACAAGTCCTCGCCGCCTTTGCCCTTCGCCGCAAAAAACAGGATGCACAAGCCCGGCTCCCGCAGCGGCCGGAACTCCCACGTGACCGCAATGTTTTCGGGGAAATCGATCGGGCACCAGTAGACGAAATTCGACTGCTGTCCGAGCCCGGGATCGAGCTTGTTCTCCAGCCGCATCCGGCCGAGTGGAAAGCTGACCGCGGCCTCCCCCTCCATCCTAAAATCGCGCACATCGTCTTCACTAGCCAATGGATTGCGATAAATCAGATCGCCGATCGCGAACCGCTCTTCATCTGTCATTTCCGGTTCCTTTCTTGATTGGGATAGGAACAACATAGCGGATCGCTTTTTTGCCCGCAACCGGACTTTTTTGCCCCCTGACGGACGGGGATAGGACATTTTTGTCCCGTCTTCCATTCTTTGTCCGCCCGCCCAGGAAGGAGCAAAAATAAAATTCATGTAAAAGGAAAGCGAACGGTTGTTCTTGAGTACCCCGAAATGGTAATATGGGAAAATAAGATTTGCAAAAAGCAGTTCGCTGGAGGGGACCCGACTTGAACGTTTCCAATGAAGCGGCTCACGCTTCACCCGATTTAACCGGAATCAAAAAAGGGCCGATCGTCGCCGCGCTCGTCATCGGCGCTTTTGTAGCCATTCTGAACGAGACGCTGCTGAACATCGCGTTTCCGGATTTGATAACCGAATTCGGCCTGACGCCGGCCACGATTCAATGGCTGTCCACGGCTTATATGCTCGTCATCGGTATTCTCGTGCCGGTCACCGCGCTGCTTCAAATGTGGTTTACGACAAGGCAAATGTTTCTGTCAGCCATGATTTTGTTCCTGGCCGGAACCGTCATATGCGGAACGGCGCCCGTGTTCGAAGTGCTGCTCGCCGGACGTATCGTTCAAGCGCTGGGGACGGGTCTCATGCTGCCCGTTTTGATGAATACGATCCTGATTATTTTCCCCCCGGACAAAAGAGGCGCGGCAATGGGAATGATCGGCCTGGTCATCATGTTCGGGCCGGCCATCGGGCCGACGCTGGCGGGGCTCATTATCGACCAGCTGAACTGGCGCTGGCTGTTTTACCTCGTCATACCGCTCGCAGCCTTCTCCGTCATTTTCGCGGGTGCGTTTCTGCGCAACGTGTCCGATCTGACCCGGCCCAAGGTCGATATCTTATCGATCCTGCTGTCCAGCATCGGCTTCGGGGGCATCGTATACGGCTTTAGCAAAGCGGGCGAAGGCTCGTGGGACACGCCCGAAGTGGTGTGGACGCTCATCGCCGGAGGCTTGGCGCTGGTGCTGTTCATCGTCCGTCAGTTGACCGTGCGCGATCCGATTCTCGATCTGCGGACGTTTAAATTTCCGATGTTCACGCTCGTCACGGTCTTGATGCTCGTGCTGATGATGACGCTGTTCTCGACCATGATCCTGCTTCCGCTGTTTCTGCAGACCGCGCTGATGATGACCGCGTTCAAGGCGGGGCTCACGCTGATGCCGGGCGGTATCATCAACGGTGCCATGGCGCCTGTTTCCGGCAAGCTGTTCGACCGGTTCGGCCCTCGCGTGCTGGTCGTGCCGGGGCTGATTCTCGTGCAGCTGTCGATCTGGCTGTTCACCGGCATTTCCGTCCATACGACCACGGGCTTCGTCGTGACGCTCCATATCATTTTGCTCGTGGGCATTTCGCTTGTCATGATGCCGGCGCAGACGACGGGGCTGAATCAGCTTCCCCGCCACCTGTACCCGCACGGAACGGCGATCCTGAACACGCTGCAGCAGGTCGCAGGCGCCGTCGGCACGGCGCTGTTTATCAGCATTATGTCGGCCGGCACGAAAAAATATAATGCGACGACGCCGAATCCGAATCCTGCGGAGGGGCTTGTTGCCGGGCTGCACAATGCGTTTCTTGTTTCATTCTTTATTGGCTGCATCGCGCTCATCCTGGGCTTTTTCATACGGCGCGTCCATTTGGCCGAGGCGCCGCAAACGGAGCCGAAACCGGAGCAGGAGCAAACGGCCTGAACAGCGGCAAGTTTACGGACAGAATAAAACGAAGACCCGCCAGGCGCGCAAGCCTGACGGGTCATTTTTTCGATTCCGTTTTACTTCCTTTCGTCCTTCATCCATTCGCCGGCGGCTTATTGTACCCCCGGTCGCCGAAAGGCTGCAGCTTCTCAAACCACCGCTTCTCCATCTGCTTCAGTTCCCAGCGCATATCGGTTACCTTGCCCGATTCCTTTTCCTCGAGCACCTCGAAATCGAAGGCATCGGGGCCCTGCTCCTTCCAATCCTTCTGAAGCGCGGCATTCGCAAAGCGGCCCATGTCCAGCTGAGCCTGCAAAGTCAGCCATTTGTTCTTCAGATTGGGATAGGCGGCGACGAAGATTTTGCCGCTGGCCCGGTTCGTGATCCGGATCGCCCCCATGTACGATTTGATCTGTTTAAATTCCTCCAGCAGCTCCTTGCGTTTCGTCTTATCCATTTTGTCCTCCTTTCCGAAGCGAGGATTTAATAGCCCATTTCCTTCAAAATGCGGGCCAGCGTGCGAAGCCGTTCTCCAATCAGCTCGTCGTCGGAGCTGAGTGCCTGGCTGAACAGCTTCATATCCTCGTCGATTTTGTCGTTTTCCGTACAGACCGCTACGGTCATGGCGTCCCCCTGCAGGCCGATGCGGTCGATGACCGGCTGCTGCGGATCGTACAAATGCTCATACCGGTAAGCGTCGCGGAAATGCGCCATAGCGCGGCAAATGAGAATCGACAAATCCAGCACGCGATGAAGCGGCAGCTCCTCCGACTGGCGGGACCATTTCTCCCCCGTATATCGCCACACCTTGGCGGAAATATCGACTTTCCCCCGGTCGTTCCACTGGGCCAGCCCAAGGGAGAGCCCCTTGGCGTCCGTATTCCGGGCATAACGCCCATCCACCTGCTCGTAATTTTCCGAAACGATGACCGGTTTATGTTTTAACGTTGTCGGTATGTTCAATTTCATCCCTCATTTTATTCGATTTAGTGAATTTACTAAATTACTAAGTAACTGATTTCTCGATTCATTATAGCTTGCATTTTGTCGAGCGTCAATGCCTGACGTGTCCCTTTGCCGGTGCTGCCAATAAGCCGCCGCCCCGCCATTCCTCTTAAGCTCGGTTCTACCGCTCCCCGCCGCCTGCGATTGACCACAAAAAAATGCCGCACTGAGCGGCATTTTCCTGCGGTTTCTTATTCGGCTTTTTGCGCGGAACCCTTGGACTACGGAGCCCTTGGATCCCTCCCTTCAAGTTGAATCCAAACTATTTTATCCGGCCATATTATTAATGGAATCTTTGGGCGCGTAAACGGAAATGTGGTCCACTTTGCCCGTCGATTTCGGAATAATAAATTTCAACTGGTAATCGCTGTTCGCTTGATAGATATAGATGCTGTCGTCCCCGTTTTTCGTGATATCGGCAGGTTTGCCGAGCGTTTGCTCGATCTGCTTCAAGGTCAGCGTCTGCAGCTTCGGATCGTTGGAGCGTACGTCGAAAATTTGCTCCCCTTTATTAAATCCGATGACGGCATGCTTCTTGCTGTATGTGGCGTACAGCCCTTTGCCCGCCGCATCCGTATTGTCGGCCTTCCCCCATGACTTCTGGACATCCTCGATCAAATTCGTATGCGCCGCAAACGGAATACCCGGAATGCGCCCCTTCTTTGCGGACGCAAGCAGTTCCTTCAGCTGCGCGGTATCGTCATCGTTCGTCGTTGTCGTTTTGCCGGATCCGGTCGACTGACCCGCTGTGGAACCGGCCGGACTGGACGAATCGGCTGCTCCTCCGGTGACGGACGTCCCTGTGGCACTGCTTCCCGTTTCCGACGAACCCGCTCCCCCGGCTGTGGAGCCGCCCGGACTGGACGTCTGAGCTGCAGGTACCGACGGCACGGGATTCGTCTGCGATGCGTTGCCGTTTGAGCTGTTTGAGCTGCACGCGGCTAGCGTCATGATGCCGGCCAATACGGCGGAATAAGTCAGTGCTTTGAACGTCGTTTTCATGTTAACATCTCCCAATTCGCTTTTAACGTTGCCTTAGGATTGACGAATGACGGCCAAGAAAAGTTGCTCCTAACCCCAAACTTCTCTCAAATCCGCCACAATATCCACCAAAAACCCTAATAAACGACATCTGTTAGAAGATCGTATCTTGAAAAAGAAATACCTGACGCGCGGCCGCGGACCCCCAAGTGCCGATTATGGACGATTGGGCGGGCAAACGCCGTTACGCCTCCGCCATCGCCCTCCATATACTGATCCTGTAATTTCACCCATTGGAAAGAAAGGAGACCTTATGAATATACCGGTCAGCGGTTTTATCATGGATGCCGGCGACGACGGCGAGCATTCGCACAAGCTTTACATTACGTCCTGGAATGGAAGACCCGTTCACGTCCATTCCTTTTCCGGCGTCACTTCCGTGGACAATGGCCACTCGCACCGCTATGCGAGCTGGACGGCGCCCGCACCAAGCGGCGTGCCACACGTTCACAGCTATAACACCGTAACTTCCATGGAAATGGGTCACACACATGAGATCCGAGGAACGACCGGCCCGGCCATTCCGCTTCCCGGCGGCGGGCATTACCATTTGTTCGAGGGCTATACGACCGTGAGCGGAAGCCGCCCGCATGCCCATGCATACAGCGGCCGAACAGGCAATGAAGTGAACGCCCGGTAAAAACGCGAAGGACGCCGTCCGGCAATCGGCCGGGGCGCCCTTCGTTTCGTTTCGGAGTGACTGCAGGCCGCATCCGCAAGCCGGTCGGTCCGCTCTTATGCGAGGAAACATCCTATCAAGACCCGCTGCTCTCTCCACCTCTTTCTAACCGGGAAAATGTACTGTCCAACAAATGGGCGAAAGGATCTGCGATTTCGCCGGTATGCTGACAGGGACAATCAGGCGTCCATTAACGGGGGGAAAGGATTTGCGGCTTTGCCGGTATCGTCGCTGCCCGTCGTCCGTCCTCGGCTTCCTCCAGTACGGCATCGCTCCAGATCGCTTCCGTTAGCAAGTAGGCCAGCATCGATTCCGCACCGCAGTTCGCGTTCGGTCCATCCGGCGTCAGTCCGTCGCAGCACGCGCCCTCCTGCGAATCGATAAGCGCAGTGCCGGCGTCGTTTCTTCCGTAAAACCATTCGCGGCACCTGATGACCGTCTCCCGGTATTCGCGCCTCTTCGTGACCCGGTACGCCGTATCGGCGGCGAGTGCCAGCTCCATCACGTCCAGCGGCTGCTGGTCCCACATCGCCAGCCTGTCCTTCGTCCCCCAGCCGTGGTTGCCGACGGGCCGAATCGAGCCTTGCGGGGACATCATCCTCTCCGTCAGAAAGTCGAGCGTCAGCAGTCCCGTCTTCAGGCCGCTCTCGCTTCCGGACGCTTGGCAGGCCTCAAGCAGTGACCAGGGCAAGCTGCCGTTACCATAGGCAAGCACCGGTTCGAACCAGCTCCAGCCCGGCTCGGCATGCACCCGGTACAGCTGCAGCAGCTTTGCTTCAAGCTCCTTCACGTAAGCGGAGCAGCGAATGCCGATTTCCCGGATAAGTCCGGCAGGCAAGCCCCGGATTTCTTGCTGCCGTTCAAGCCGCATCAGCAAGCAGCACGCAGACAGCGCATACGCCCAGCCGCGGGGAGATGTCATCGTTTCGATATGCCGCAGTGCACCCAGCAGCACGTTCGCCGCCGGCAGCTTTAGGCCCGGATGAAACGGCTGCACGCAGGCGGCGGCAGCCGCCCAAATCGCGCGCCCCAGGCAATCGTCCGAAACGTCCTCCCGCTCCGGCGTGCGGTCGTAGTGAAAATTATTATGAAACCACCCGTCCGGACGCTGGGCCCACAGCAAAAATGCGGAATATGTTTCCGCGAGCCGGAGCAGCAGTTTCCGCGCTTCCTCCGTCTGCGGCATATCTTGGAGCCGCTCCAGCCAGACAAAGCAAGCCCATAAGGCGCGAGCGTTGTCGTCGGTCGTATAGCCCTCTTGACGACGAGGGATAAGCCCCATACTGTGCTCCAGCAGCCCGGTGTCGTCCGTCATCCGTTCAAGATGGCGAAAACTTACGTTCATTTTGTTGTCATTCACGAAACAATCCGCCTGCCTCCTGCGGATAAGGCGGATTTTTCGCGATCCGTTTCAGGATGCTTCGCTGCCGCCGCCTGGTCGAACAGCCGGATGTGCGCTTTGCCGACCTGCGGCCATTGCATTCCCTGGCCGATACGCGCAATCCGGTCCTCCCATTGTCTCAGCGCCGCCGGATCGGACAGCATGGACGCGATCCGGCGCCCCCACTCCTCCGAATCGCCCGCCGGTACAAGCAGCTCGGGGCAGCCGCCCAGTATATCTTCCGCATAACTGTACGGCGTGCTCAGCACGGGGCGACCGAGACCGATCGCATAAGCCAGCGTACCGCTTGTAATTTGCTGCAGTCCCGGGTAAGGGGTTACGTACAGATCGCAGCCCGCAATCGCATCGGCAAGCCGATCTTCATCCACATACTCGTTCACCATCCGGACATGCTTGTCGAGACCAAGCTCGTGAACGAGCGACTGCAGCTGCTCCCGGTACGCTTCTCCTTCCGTGCGGCGGACTTCCGGGTGGGTTTGCCCCATAATGACATACAAAGCATTCGGCACCTTACGCAGCACATCGGGAAGCGCGCGGATGACCGTCTCCAAGCCTTTGCCTCTGCTCAGCAGCCCGAAGGTCAGCAGCACCTTTTTGTCCGCCCAGCCTGACTTTTCCCGGATCGCAGCCCGTTCATTTGTGCGAGGCTCCGGCGTGCCGTGCGGAATATAGTCGATTTTCACCGATGGGATGCCATACGATTGCTGCAGGTAAACAATCGCCTTCCGGTTCATGACAACGATTCGGTCGCTGCGACGGGCAATTCGCTCCTGGATGGAACGATACGGCTCCTCGGGATGCTGGAACACGGTATGGAACGTTGTAATCAAGGGCTTGTCCAGCCGCTCGATGAAATCGAGCACGTAGGAGCCGGCTTCCCCGCCGAAAATGCCGAATTCGTGCTGGAGCGAAACCGCGCCTACGTCGCTGCGGTTTATTTTTGCCGCCATCGCCCGGTAAGCGGACCTTTCATGCTTGGGCAGCATCCATAGTGAAGGATCTTCCGGCAGCTTCCGGTCGTCTTGGGCGGTCATGACAATGACGGGATCGATGCCGCTCCAGCTGCGCGCGGTCCGTATGCTTTGGCGAAGATGATGGGTATAGGTGGCAAGTCCGCATTTTTGCGGTACATAGGTACTCATAAAAGCGATGCGTTTCATCACGAAATCCCTCCCGGTACGCGATTCATAACAGCCTCGTGCAGCCTGTGATGCGGTCCAAGCTCGAGATCGTGCCCGAAAATGCAATGGTTCAGCTGCGCGCCCATGCGAACCTTGCAGCGGTCCCACAGAATGCTTTCGGCGCAACGCACCTGCGCCCCGATTTCGCAATCGTCGCCGATGACGGTGTACGGGCCGATGACGCTCCGCTCGCCGATGCGGACGCGGCTGCCGATCAGAACGGGCGGAACGATCAGTACGCCGGAGCCGATCTCCGCATCCTCCCCGATCCAAATGCTCTGATCGCGTTCCGCTGCATGCAGCTGCAGCGGAAAAGTCCGGTCAAGAATGTCTCGGTGCAGCTTGCGGTAGCGATCGGTTGTCCCCATATCAAGCCAATATCCGCCGAGGAGCCGTCCGTATAAGCCGCCGCTTTGCTCAATGAGCAGCGGGAACGTCTCCCGTTCGATCGATACCTCCCGTTTCGGCGGGATATAACGAAGCGCTTCTTTGTCCATGACATAAATACCGGCGTTGATCCGGCGGGACGGCGCCTCATGAAGAGCGGGCTTTTCGACAAAACGCGCGATGCGGCCGGACTCGGCTTGCTCCACGACACCGTAATGTGACGGATCCTCCACTTCCGTGAGGCCGATCGTCACGAGCGCCCCGCTTTTGTGGTGAAAATCGATCAGCGGAACGAGCGGTGTCCGCTGAATGATATCCGCATTGAGTACCAGAAACCGGTCCCCGAGCAAAGGCTCGGCATTTTTGATGGCGCCCGCCGTCCCGAGCAGCGATTCCTCGATCGCATATTGGATGTTTACGCCCCACCGGCTTCCGTCGCCGAAATATTGACGGATCGTTTCGGGCGCATGCTTCACGGCCATCACGATTTCTTCGATGCCTTCTTCTTTCAGATGCAGGACGACATGCTCCAGCCAAGGCCGATTCCCGACAAGGGCCATCGGCTTGGGCCAGCGCTCCGTAAGCGGCCGCAGCCTTGTGCCTAATCCTCCAGCCAGCAATAAAGCCTTCATGTGAAAACATCCCTCCAATTCGCTGAATAAAAATAGGAACCCGCATTCATAAGTGGAACGTCCGGCGGCACCATGTCATCCATGATTGATGGAGAAGTTCATTTATGAAGGGCTTCCTATCGCAACTTTGACGTCGTTGCAGCGCGATGCATTAGCACTCGCAACGCTCGTCTGCTAATAAAAATGTATGGACAGTCGACGCCGCCATTCAAGCCCGATTTTTTCCAAAAATTGTGGATGACTTGAAAATTATTCCGGGCTTTCTCTTTCTTATTTACCCTTATACATGTTTTCTAAACGGCATCCGCGCTGCTTCCGCCTTCGATTTCGAGCTATAAAAATAGGGGATTTGCGCTTCGCAGGAGAGATTTCTAATGAAATCGGATCGTTGGAGGAGGATTTGGAATGTGAAGCCGTTGGGTGACCGTGCGGTCATCGAACCGTAAAGCAGGGTATCCGCGAAAGAGTTACCTCTTGCAGCGTCACTGAGTGTGCCGGCAGCGGACATACCGGCTGCGTACGATCCGGCTGCGTAGATCCAGTTGCGTACAATCCGGCTGCGCGGGCTGCGGTTGCCGCCACCGTGCAAAAAGCCGCCGGCATTATGCCGGCGGCCTGGATGCCAGATTTTTAACTGAAAATGCTCCGCGTTATGGTCTATGGCCGTGTGTCGGCCCTACGCCCGGGAACGTTCCGCCGGTCGCGCCTTTGCCCGGAAAATCTCCCCGTTCCTTCGCCGGTTTGCCGTTCACGCCGTTCCCAAGTCCGGGGAATTTGCCGCTGCCGCTGACCTTCGTCTCAAATTTGATCGTGCTGTGATCCAGCACCTCCGGCTTCCTGTAAACCGGTTTGTCCATGGTATTCACCTCCTTTCGGCTTCTTCAGCAGCGACTCTAAATATTGAATCGATGCCGTGAAGCCGTGCACCGGCGAATCGAAATCGAACCATTGGTACCGCACAAATCGAACGTACCGCATCCATGATGCCGTCCGCTTGCCGCGAATGGATTCGTAGCACCACCAGGTTCCGCCGCGTTTCGGAAGATCGAGCGGCTTCCGTTCCTCTAGGAATGGAAACTGCCGGTATACGACCGACAATGTGCTTGCGAGGCGCCTATACGTCCGATGAGCCTTCGCATCTTCGAACAATTCGCCGTAATCAATCCGTTCGCCGATCACCCGGATCAGTTGCACGATATCGATTAAATATTTGAGCGAATCGAGACCGTGCTTCCAGCCGTGCAGGCAAATCATGTAAAAGGTATGGTACTCCGACAGTTCCAGCACATGCTTGTACGGCTTTAACGGCAGCGCGTCCCGCCACATGGGCTCCGGCTTGAAATTGGACGTCCCGTCCATCAAGAGGTCCCACTGCAACTCGACGGTGAGCGGCTGGCGTCGTCCGGGCAGCGGTTTGGAAAAACCGGCATGAAAATGCCCGCGGATATAGGGCTCCTCGCAGGCGAAACCAAGCGCCCGAACGCAATCGGCCGCCCGGTCCGCGTCGCCCGGCCGAATAAGCAGGTCGATATCCGACGTGCTTCTGGCGCCGATATGGCCGAAATATTTGGCCGCGAAACGGACGCCCTTCAGCGGAATCACATCGATGCCGCGGCTTTCGAACGCATGAAAGAGCCGTTCGGTTTCAAACTGGATATAGACATTAAGCATGACCGATTCATCGAATTTCGTTTTCAGTCGTTCCCTATGCGCGTCAGGCAATCGTTCCAGCTTGTTCTGGGTGCTCAGCAGCCGGTAAACCTGAGGCTCGAGACGAAAATATCCGATATCGTCCAGCGATGCGTCAAGCGTTTCGGAGTCGACCGGGAACGGAGCTTTTTCGTTATAAAGGGCATGAAGCAGCTTCCAGACCATACGATTCCCCTCCTTCCTGCAGCTGCTGGCGCACATACATGCTGCGGTACAATCCGGGCCCCGCGATCAGTTCGTCGTGGGTTCCGCTTTGCGCAATCGTTCCCCGGTCGAGCACAACGATCCGGTCGGCGCTGCGAATCGTCGAAAGCCTGTGCGCAATGACGATCGTCGTGCGGTTCGCCATCAGCCGCTCCAGCGACCGCTGCACCTGAAATTCCGTTTCGCTGTCCAGCGCAGCGGTGCCCTCGTCCAGCAGCAGGATCGGCGCATCGCGCAAAATCGCGCGCGCAATGGCGATGCGCTGCCGCTGCCCGCCGGAGAGCGCGATGCCCCTCTCGCCGATTTCTGTTTCGTAGCGGTTCGGCAGCGTAAGGATAAAATCGTGAATTTGGGCATACCGAGCTGCCGACTCCAATTCGTGCTGCTCGGCATCCGGCCGGGCAAGCAGCAGGTTGTCGCGGATCGTACCGGAGAACAGGAAGGTTTCCTGCGACACAAGGGCGAATGCGCTTCGAAGCTTCGACGCGGACAACGTATCGGCGGAAACGCCGTCCAGCAAAATGCTTCCGGACTCCGGCTTATAGAAGCCTTGAAGCAGTGAAAAAAGCGTCGACTTTCCCGCCCCGCTGCCGCCGACAATCGCAACGGTCTGGCCGGCCGCGACCGTCAAATTCAGCCCGTCAATCACCGGCTGCCGGCCGTCATAGCTAAAGCCAACCTCGCGGAATTCGATCGATTGCCATCGTGGAGCCGGCAGACGTTCGGGCAGCTCCTCCGACTCGGCCGGTTCATTCAGCATAGCACCGATCCGGTCGGCGGCCGCAGACGACTCCTGAATGCCGAGCCACAAGCCGGCCATGCCGGTCAACGGATAGAGCAAATGGCCGGACAAATTGACGAATGCAAGCAGAGCGCCGACCGATATGACCTGTTCGGACACGAAATACGCCCCCAGGCAAAGGCTGATCATAAAAATCGCCGCCCCTGCAGCTTCGCCGCCGGCGCGAATCCAGCCTTGGAGCAGCGTATACTTGCGATGAAGGCCGTACAGCTCGCCGTAAACATCGGTATATTTTCGAACCCGGAGCCGCTCCGCCAGGAAAGAACGGATGACGGAGATCCCCTGCAGCGTTTCCGTAAGCAGCCGGTTCATATATCCGTAGCGGTCATGGATCTCCCGTGCTTTTCGCCGCAGCAGGAGCCCGAGAATCGCGCCGGCTCCCAGCGTCAGCGGGACGATCGCAAGACCGATGACAGCCATCACCCAATGAATATGAATCATGTAGACGAGCACCGCGCCAAAAACGAGCGGCAGCCGGATCCATTGAACGAGATTGCTCCCGATCAATCCGTCCAGGTTGTGAAGGTCTTGCTGGAAATGGGACGTCAGCTCGCCCGTATGCAGACGGTCGGTCCGGCTTGCCGGCAGGAGCAGCAGATGCTGCAGCAGACGTTCGGACAGCTCCTGCTTCACGCCGTTTATGGCTGTAAACTCCAAACGATTGCGCAGCAGCCCCGATCCGATAGTCAGCAGGCTCAGCCCGGCGCCGATTACGACAAGCTCGCCGAGACGCGAAAATTGTTGACGCACCGCAGCATCGGTCATTTCTCCCAGAAACCAGGCGAATGCCAGGGTCAGCCCGATATCGAGCGGCACAAGCAGCAGCAAGCCGAGATAAGCTTTAAACCTCTTTCTGATATACGGAAGCAGCAGTGCATAAGCGCTTCGTGCGCCGCCTGCCGTCAAGGCGGATTTAAAGGACTTGACCATTCGTATGTTCCCCCGCTCCGGCCGGACTGGTCCGGGAAGCGAACCGCTTCAGCACCCCGGAGATGACGGGCACTGCCATAACTGCCCGCGACCACAGGACAGCCGGCCGGCTGTTCGGACGGATGACCCTGTTGCCATTGCGGCGAATACTGAGCAGCACGCCGAGCACCCGTTCGAACCCGACAGGTTCGTCGCGGCCCAGGTTCGAATCGCCTTTGCAAACGTACCGCCTTCCATTTTCCCCGTCTTCCAGGATGGCCATCAGTCGGTGGGCGACCAGGTGCCCGGATTCCGAATAAAATAAGAGGACGTCGCCTCGCTTGATCTGCTCCTCTTGAACAAGGTAGAAATGGCATACATCGCCTTCTCGAATGAGCGGAAACATACTGGTGCCCCGGGCCGGTATTTCCAGCCAGCCGTTCTTCCGGATCGTTCGCCGGATGGAGCGAAACAACGGCTCATTCATCTCCGGTTTCAATCAGTCCACACTCCAGCAGCCGGTTCAAAAATGCGGAGAGGTCCTGCCGGGCGTCGGCCTCCGATATCCCGAAGCGCTCCCGGACCGAGGCCGACAACCTCTCGAACGTGTGCGGCTCGCTCAGCTGCGACCAGCAAAATAATCCGGTATCGTTGATGCGGGTCACCGTCATCGCGGACGGATTCAGAATCATCGTTTCGTCATCGAGGACAATCGTCTCGCAGCCGGGCTTGCGCACGTAGCGGATCATGAAGATATCAACTCCCAGAAGTCAGGATCTTTGCGAAAATACAGGTCGAACTGGGGAACTTGATCGACCAGCAGCTGCAGCAGCCGGATGATCGTCCGAGTCTCCCCCGAGCCGGGATTCCAGAAAAATACCAGATCGGTCAGCCGGATAAAGCCTTCCCATTTCGATAAGGCGGCACGCTCATGCTTTTCCGCCTGGCGGAGCAAATAAATGGCGTTCAGCGGCCACGATCCGTTCTCGCCGAAGGCGCGGCTCTGATCGTCGCTGCGAAAAGGCGAATGGAACACGGCCGCCCCGTCCGGCCGAATGCGGATGACCGCGGCTTCGTCCGCAATAATCCCTCTCGGCCGGGACAGGCCGGCGGCCGTCGACTTGCCGGCGCCGGAATGACCGGCGAACAGATAGCAGCCGGCTTGGTCGGCTACGCAGGAGGCATGAAAAAGCAGCCCCCATTTGGCATGTACGATAAGGAGACTATACAAGTGCATAAAGGCGTGCTTTAACGCCAAGCCGTCATACACCCGGACCGTGACCGTTTTAAAATTCTCGTCCGCTTCGATCCGGTAATCCGTTCTTGAATAGAGGGTCCAGCGCAGCCCCCGTTCGATCCCGATCTCGTAATCGGTGAACGGAGCCCCGTATCCTTCGGACAAAAGTACGAATACGGCCGGGCGGCGGTTCGCACTTCTGAACAGGGTCGGAAATGTCCGCTCGAAGAGGGACCTGGCGGCCGGCGTCCCGAAAGCGATTCGAAACACATGTTCCCCGATAACAATATCCGAGCTTTCCGTGACTAATCATCCTTTCCAATGATTGTTCTATATAACGAACATCAGGACAAAAAGAAATGGCTTCACCTTTACTATAAGCCAATTTCTTTCCATACACAAGTCGGAAATCGCGAGAATTGATATGAACAACGGCATTTTCGACTCAAGCTCTGTTCGTTATAAAGTCAGGATTGCCGCTACTTCTGCCAAAAGCGGCGGGCGGTGTATGCCTTTTCTCCAGCCTCGAGTTTTTGTCTAATACAATTGAAAAAGACCGCCCGGAAGAGCGGCCTTTCACGATACGATACAAGGTCTATGCTGCGAAAGCCAGCCGCCGTTTTGCAGCACGCTGCATGCAGTGTTGCTCGAATGGCTCTTTACCGGTGTGCGGGCATCGATTCCCGTTCCATTGCGGGAAGCCGTTCGCGAAGCGAGCCGCCCGAACGCCGGCCGCGGACGGCCAGCAGCTCCGACATGACGCTGAGCGTAATCTCTTCGGGCGTCTGCGCTCCGATATCGAGTCCGACGGGAGCATGCAGCTTGTTCAGAACGGAGAGATCCGCAGCTATGCTGCCGGCTTCCTCACGCAGCACCTCCGCAATTTGCTGCGCTCTTCGTCTCGAGCCCAAGATGCCGAGATAAGCTGCGGGCGAAAACAGAAACCGGCGCGCCGCTTCGATGTCCAGTCCGATGCTGTGCGTCATTAGCACGACGTACACGCTGTCGTGCACCGGCACGCCGGAGAAGTCGCCGCGCGGGACTTGAAGCCAGCTCGAGCCGTTCGGCAGCTGCGAACGTTGTTCCTCGCCCGTACGGTGATCGATAAACGTGACTTTCCAATCCAGCGCGTGAGCCGCGCGGCCAAGCAGCATCGCATCCGGACCGGCCCCGACAATGTAAAGGCTCGGCGCGGGAGCGATCCGTTCCACGAACGCGGTCAGCGTTACGCCCTTGAAAGTCAACTTCCGCAGTTCTGCCGAACCGATCGATACTTCCGCCAGGGGAAGAGACGCTGCCAGCTCGTCCGCAGTCAGCCGGTATCCGGCCGGGTACGGAGCCTGCGAATCGACAACCATCGCCGAAATAAACGGCGCATCGGCCGACAATCTCGCTTCGAAATCGGCGGCAATTCGCCCGGCCGCATCCGCTTCCCCCACAGGATCGAACAATTCAAGCCAGATCGTAATCGCGCCGTTGCAGCCGGCGCCCATTCCCCACACATCGTCCGAGTCGGAGCGGAAATCGTAGACAATCCGTTTGGGCCTCCCGGTCGCGAAAACGTCTTCCGCGTGTTCCCGGACATCCGCTTCCACGCATCCGCCGCTCAGCATACCGACGATTTCGCCGTTTTCCGTGAACAAGCATCGGCTGCCTTCTCGCCGGTAAGCCGACCCTTCGACGCGAATAATGGTTGCCAGAACGGCTCGTTTTCTTTCGGCCATTAGACGCCGCAGCGTTTCCCGAATTTGTTTCATCTTCCGCTCACCTCCTGGGATCGATGATGGGACAATAACCTCACGCTTTGTCTTGCATCATGCGCCAAACCTTTTCCGCCGACAGCGGCAGCAGGGTGCCGCGGGCGCGGGCGGCATGCGCGATGGCGTTGCCGATCGCGCCGGGTACCGGATCAAGCGCGACCTCGCCGAGCGACTTGGCGCCGAGCGGGCCGTTCGGGTCCGGCACCTCGATAAAGTCAATCTCCACCGGCGGAATATCCGTCGCTCCGGGCATCCGGTAATCCATCATGGACGGATTGCGAACCTGCCCTTCCCGTACGACCAGATCCTCCATAAGCACCCAGCCGATTCCCTGCGCAACCGCGCCGACGACCTGACTCTTCGCCATCGTCCTGTTGAGGATCGTACCGGAATCGTGCACCGCCCAATAGCCGACGACTTTCGTCCGGCCCGTCTCCGGATCTACTTCCACCTCCGCCACATGGGCAGCAAACGGATAGTTCGGGGACGGATGGCCGTAAAAGGAAGCGTCCGGCAATTCGGTATCGGGACGGTAGGTCGCTTTGACGGACAGCTCGTCCCCGGCGTGCCTTGCACGATGCCACGCTGCGATGTCCTGCAGCGAATAACGTTTGCCGCCGTGTTCGACAGCGCCGTCGGCATAGACGGCTTCCGCACCGAGCTGGTCTTTGATAAGCGCGGCGACCCGCTCCGCCAGCTGCTTCGAGGCCAGCAGCACCGCGTTGCCGCCGATGACGGTGGCGCGCGATGCCAGCGTGCCGATGCCGAACGGATGCTTCGACGTGTCGCCGGACTTGACCGTGACGAGGCTCTCATCGATCTGCAGCGCCTGCGCCGCGATCTTGGCGTAGGTGGATGTCATCCCCTGACCCAACTCGATCTCGCCCGTTTCAATCTCGATTTCACCCGTCGATTTCAGGCGGGCGACGGCGGTCGAGCCTTCGAACCGCAGGTCGATGCCGCTGTAGCCGGACACGTGATTCGCAAGCGCCATGCCCAAGCCGCGGTTCGGCGGCAGCTTATCGCGGCGGTCCCAGCCCGACAGCTCCTTCGCCTTGCGGATGCAGGCCTCAAGCTGGCACGTATCCAATTTATAGCCATGAATCGTCGTTTCGCCTTCCCGCACGATGTTTCGCAGCCGAAGCTCCGCCGGATCCATGCCCAGCGCGTTCGCCACGTCGTCGATCACGCTTTCCACGGCGAACAGCATTTCGGCGTTGCCGAAACCGCGCATGCACGTGGTCGGACTGTTGTTCGTGTAGCACAGATGGCCTTCCGCACGGACGCTCTGGAACCGGTAAATGTTGTCCGGGCGGCTGCACGCCGTCGCGATCACGTTCGGGCTCCAATAAATGCGCGCACCGGCGTCCCCGTGTACGACGACGTCTTTATATACGAAATTGCCTTCCTTGTCCGCTCCGATTTCGATGTCAATTGACAGCGGCACGCGCGGATGAGCGGTCAGCATATCCTCAAAACGGTCCAGGACAATTTTAACCGGACGTTTCGTCTCCATCGTCAGAACAGCGGCGACCATGTGAACCTTCAGCACGTACTTCGCGCCGAAGGAGCCGCCGATCGGCGGCACAACGATCCGCACGCGATCCTCCGGCAGGCCAAGTCCCGCCGCGTACGTTTCCCGGGCCCGGTACGGAATATGGGAGCCGGCCCACAGCGTCAGCCCTTCCTCCTCCGACCAGTTGGCCAGCACGGCGATCGGCTCGAGATGGCCTTGATAAATGCGGTTGGTCTCGTAATGGCCGCCGCAGACGACGTGCGCTTTTTTCTTCCCCTCTTCGAAATCGCCGCGTGCAATGCGGATGTGCATCGGGCGATTTTGCGCGGTTTCCTCGTGCAGGAGGGGAGCCGAGTCGTTCAGCGCATCGCTTGCGCTGAATACCGCCGGCAGCACCTCGTATTCCACCTCGACCAATGCCAGCGCCCGCTCAAGCGCTTCCGCCGATTCGGCGGCAATGGCCGCGACTTCGTCCCCGACGAACAGCACACGGTCGCGGGCGAAAATGTTCCAATCCTTAAATCTTGTCGGCCCGTAGGCAAAATCCGGAACGTCGGCGGCGGTAAGCACCGCCTTCACACCGGCAACTTCCTTTGCCCGGGATACGTCGAGCCGGACGATGCGGGCATGGGCGTGCGGGCTGCGCACGATCCCGGCCACCAGCTGTCCCGGTAAATTCATGTCATGGATATACCGCGTCTGTCCCGTCAGCTTGGATGTGAAATCAAGCGGCGACTTTCGTTTCGTTTCCATACTCACCGCCCGCTCACCTCCGCCTCTACGACCTGCTCCACCGCGGAAATAATGCTCCGGTACCCGGTGCAGCGGCACAGGTTGTTCTTAAGCGCCGAGGTCACGTCGCCGCCGAACAGCGTACGGTCCTGCAGCCAGGCCCACAGCGTTACCATTATGCCCGGTGTGCAGAAGCCGCATTGAACGCCGCCGGTTTGAGCCATCGCCTCGACCAGGCGCTGAAAGACCGGCTGATCCTGCAAATGCTCGATCGTTTCAATTTCCGCATCGGCTGCGGCTGCGGCCGGAATCAGGCAGGAGTTGACCGGCTGCCCGTCGATCAGAACGGTGCACGCTCCGCATTCTCCCGTCCTGCAGCCGATCTTGGTCCCGGTCAGCTCCAGATCTTCCCGGAGGACATCCGCCAGCGCCCGTACCGGATCGCCTTCCCATCGGACCTGCCGCCCGTTGATTTGAAACGACACCTTGTTGTCTAGGCTGCTCATGATCAGGCATCTCCTTTCGGATCGGTTGTTTTAGGTGCCGAGAACGGAAGGATCGAACACCTGCTCCGGCGCAAGCTTTTCCTTCAGCAGGCCGTCTTCGACCAAATACGACATAAACGTTTCGATCTGCGGCCAGTTCGCTTTCATGCCATAAGGCCAAATATCGCCGTTCATCTTGTCCATGCTCATCTCGACCGATTCCCACAGCCACGGAACCGAAGCCTGAAGCTTGATCGTTTCCAGCAGCTGCGCGGCGCTGTCCGCTTTCGCTTTCAGCATCAGCTCGTACATTTGACCCGGGAGTCCGGGATGACGCTCGACCGTGCTTTTCTTCAGCGATACCAGATGCATGATCGGGAAAATGCCCGTCCGGGCGTAATAGTCGCGCTCGACGTTCCAGACGTCGGGAATAAGACGCCGAACCGCGCCGCCATTGCCGGTATTCGGAAAATATTGGCTTGGCGGACGGCGAGCGGTCATGATGGCGTCCACCTCACCCTCAACCAGCGCCGCAAAAATGTCGTCTTTCTCCGACCGCGCCGCCGGTGTCTCCACCGGAATCCGTTCCGCACGGTACGTCATCCAGCTCATATCCTCCGTCGGAATTCCCCATTCATGGCGAAACAGCGCGCGCACCCAGACGGCCGCGGTCATCTGGTACTCGGGAAAACCGAAGCGCCGTCCGCGCAGCTCCGAAGGATGGGTAATGCCGCTGTCGGAACGAACGTATATGGCATTATGCCGAAAAGCGCGGGACAAAAAAACGGGGATGGCGGTCAGCCGCATTTCGCCCCGTCCGAGCCCGATCAAATAAGAAGCCAGCGACATTTCGGAAATGTCGAATACCGCCTCTGCCGCCTGCCGCTCGAATATTTCCTCGATTGACGCTTTAACCGGCTCCAGAATGCAGTCCGGCAGCGACGCCCGCCCGGTCAGAACCGCGTTCGTGCGGTCGCTGTCCGACATGGCGATCGAAAAGGTCTCTTTCATTCCGTGTCCGCTCCTTTATCGTTACTTGCGCATCGATTGCGGCCCCAAGACATCCTGTCCCTCCGCAATCCGCTTCACGGCCCGGTTCATGAACACCCGGACCATTGCCTGCCGGTAGTCTTGACTTGCACGTACGTCGCTGATCGGCCGGGATAGCTCCATGTACCGTCCGGAGATGCGGTCCGCCTTCTCCGCGGTCAGCTCGCCGGCCCATTCCGCGTCAACCTCGGGAAGCGCCAGCGGAACCGGATTTGCGGCGCCGACGGCTGCGCTTCCCCAGGCAAGCCGTTCCCCCCACGCGATCGGTCCGTCTGACGTCCCTTTGAGCACGACCGCGACCGAGACGATGGAAATATCCGTCGCTCCCCGCTGATCGTGGCGCAGGAACATTTGCGGCGTATCCAGCATCCGCGCCGGAATGAGAACCGATTCGATCAGCTCTCCTTCTTGCAGCGCCGTTTTGCGCGGCCCGAGTATGAACTCGTCCACCGGCAATTCGCGCAGCCCCTCCGAGCTGCGGAGCCGGATTACGGACCGGTATGCGCTCAAGGGTACGACCATATCCGCAGCGGGCGAAGCATTGGCCAGATTGCCGCCGATCGAAGCCCGGTTCTGGATTTGCCAGCCTCCCACGATTCTGGCGGCCTGCTGCAGGGCGGGCACCTTTGCGCCGAGCGGATGCTGCCACAGCTCGGCGGCCGTCACTGCGGAGCCAAGCTCCAGCCCTTCGCCGGTCAGGCGGATTTGCCTGAGCTCAGGCAGCGTACGGATGTCCATCCACGTCTTGTTTTTCCATTCGGCATCCCTGCGCTGCGAATTGACGAATAAATCGGTACCGCCGCAAACGATGGCCGGGCGGCAATCGTCTAACATCGCCAGCGCTTGGGATAAATCTTTCGGTCGAAGCCAGGACATCCAAGCCGCCTCCTACTCCATTTTTGTGACGATATCCTTCACCCACGGCAGCGCCGGGAGCGGTTCGATCCGCGCACTTCCGCCGGGTACCGCGCGAATGCTGCACAAATAACCCGCCTTCCCGTTCACGACCGCCGCGCATTCTTTGCACGCATTGGCGGAACGGCACGAATACCGGACGGACAGCGACGGGTCCACATGCTCCCGGAGCCAAAAGATCGCGTCCAGCAAGCTCATTCCGTCGTAATAAGGCACTTCGTATTGTTCGACTTTGGCTCCGCTCTCCGCGTCGCCTCGAGTAATCTGCAAGGTTGTGGCCGACGACATGTCTATTGCTCCTTTCCGCCTATTGACTCGACTTGGCGATGGGGAGTTCCTCCATCCGCCACTGCCGCTGATCGTCCAGCGTAAAGCTGGAGCTAACCGCTTGCTCGTTCTGCTGTTCGTAATCGAGCCGGACATGCGCGCCGCGCGTTTCCCGCCTCGTAAGCGCTCCGGCGATAATCGCCTCGCCCAGCCTCAACATAACCTCCGCCTCGACCTTCTCCGCCAGCGACAGCGCGTAGCCGGTATGCCGTCCCAGTGCAATGTCGCCGAGCCGGGCCGCGTGAGCCCGAAGCTCTTCCCGCGCTTTGACGAGCCCTTCCTCCGTCCGGAGCGGGCCTGCGCCTTCCCACATGATCCGCTGGATTTCCCGCTTGAAGGCGAGCAGCGACCCGTCGTCCCGGGTGACCTCGCGCGGATGCCAAAGCCGCTGCAGGCGGCCCCATTCCTCATCCAGCACCCGGGATACTTTCTCGGGGGCGGCGTGTTCCAGCCCGCTTGCCGCAGCCGTCTCGCCGGCGATCCGTCCCGTGACCAGCGCTTCGGTGATGGCGTTGCCGGACAGCCGGTTGGCGCCGTGCATGCCGTAAATGAGCTCCCCGCAAGCGTACAAGCCGGGAACGCTCGTCCGCATGCTCGCATCCACGCGGACGCCGCCGAGCATGAAATGCGCCATCGGGGCGACTTCGACCATATCTTTCGTCAAGTCGACGTTTTGCGATAACAGCAGGTCGATGACTGGACCGAACGCTTCCTTCAGCTTGGATTCCGGTACTTGGCGGAAGTCCAGATAAGCGCCGCCGTGAGGCGTGCCTCTGCCGGCCTCCACTTCCTTGAAAATGGCGAAGGAGGTCTGGTCGCGTGTCGCCGTATATTTACCGGAGACCTCTTTGTTGTAATGATGCATAAACTCTTCATGAAGTCCGTTGAGCAGGCGTCCGCCCAGCTTGTAACGAAACGGGTCCCACATGATCGGATCGATGCCGACGAGCGGAGGGAACAGGTGCGCAATCGGAAAAAACTGCACCATTTCCATATCGCGCAGCTCCGCGCCCGCTTCGGCAGCCAGCAGGAAGCCGTCCCCCGTCATGTTCGCGGAGGCGCTGTTGCGCGCATAGAGCTCGGTCAGGCCGCCGGTCGCCAGAATGACGGAGCTGGCCGAAATGCAGACGGGCTGCAGCCCTTCCAGTGCGAAGCCGACCGCGCCGACGACCCGTCCGTCCTCCACCGCCAGCTTCGTGATCATCACGTTTTTCACTTTTTCGATATTTTCATGCTTCCAAATCGCTTTCCTGAGGCCGGCCGAGGTCGCGCCTCCGGTATTCAAAATATCGACGTAAACGCAGCGTTTCCGGGAATGGCCCGGCGAGACGACCTGCGACCGCTTTCCTTCAGGGGTCCGCGCCCACTTCACGCCGTACGATTCGGTCTCGAGAATAAGCTCCGGCCCGCGGTCTACGATCGCCCGGACGATGTCCGGATCGGCAAGTCCGCGGCTTCCTTCCATCGTATCCTCAAAATGAATATCCGGATTGTCTTCCTCCGCTTCCCCGAGCGCGACCGCGACCGTCATCTGCGCCAAAATCGTGGCGCCGCCGCGGCCGATCAGGTTTTTATCGGCGATCAACACCTTGGCGCCGGCGTCCGCCGCCGCCTTGGCCGCCATCAGTCCGGCCGCTCCGGAGCCGATTACCAGCACGTCCGCCGTTCGATTCCAAGTCTCCATCTTGTCGGTCTCCTTACTTGTAAACTGGGGCCAGGACGTCGATGCCCGCCGAGGTGAGCGCCGATTTGATTTTCGCGGCGAACTCAAGCGCATGCGGGCCGTCCCCGTGAATGCAGATCGTATCGGCTTTAATCGCGACATCCGTCTCCTGGCGGGTTTTGACCATCCCTTCCTTAACCATCCGGATGACTTGGGCAACCGCCGCATCGTCGTCCGTAATCATCGCGTCCGGCAGCCGCCGGTTCGTCAGCGTTCCGTCGGATTGGTACGTGCGGTCGGCGAACACTTCGCTCGCGGTTCGCAGACCGATTTTCTCGCCGGCACGGATCAGCTCGCTGCCCGAAAGCCCGAACATGATCAGCTCCGGATCCACCTTGTAAACCGCCTCCGCGAGCGCCTCGGCCAGCGCTTGGTTCGTCGCCGCCATATTGTAGAGCGCTCCGTGAGCTTTCACGTGGTTCATCCTGCCGCCTTCGGATCGTACGAATCCGGACAATGCTCCGATTTGGTAAACGGCCATGTCATAGGCTTCCTTTGCCGAGATCGCCATTTCACGGCGTCCGAACCCGATCAAATCGGGCAGCCCCGGATGCGCCCCGATCGCCACCTTGTTCTCCAGCGCAAGCTGCACCGTCTTTCTCATCGTCGCCGGATCCCCGGCATGATAGCCGCAGGCAATGTTCGCGGACGTGACGTATTTTAAAAGATCGGCATCCTTCCCAAGCGTGTATGCGCCGTAGCTTTCCCCCATATCACTGTTCAAATCGACGTATGTCAATTGAATGACCTCCTTCCTAGTTTACCGACTGCAAAACGAGCCCGTGACGAAGCGTCCTGACCTTCCGTTCGCCGATCACGGCATGCTGCTGCGCTTCCTTCAGCGAGACGGAGCGAAAACGAACCTTGCCGCCCAAATTCACTTGGGCAAGCAGAGGCAAATCCGCCGAAATCACCTGCGCGATCCGGGGGTATCCGCCTGTCGTCTGCCGGTCCGCCATCAGCACGATCGGGTCCCCGTCGGCCGGGACCTGAATGGTTCCGAACGTAACCGGCGAGGAAATCAATTCCGCCTGCTCCTTCAGCTTCAATTTCCCGCCTGATATGCGGTAGCCCATACGGTCCGACTGCGGCAAAACCCGGTACGTTTCGCTGAAGAAGCGGCTGACGCTCTCCTCGTCGAACAGCTCCCTCTCCGCGCCGTCGATTACCCGGATGACCGGATCCGGAGCATATGCCGGAAGCAAATCGGCCGACAAGGACCATGGGCTGACCGCGGTATCTTCCTTTCCCGCCCCGCGCCTCAGCTTCCGCAGCAGACTCAAACTGCGAGGCGGCAGTTCCCCGACGGGGATTCGGTCGCCCTGCTGCAGCGGCCGTCCCTCCCAGCCGCCGATGCCCGCCCGCAGATACGTCGAGCGGCTGCTCATCTCGACCGGTACGTCGAATCCGCCGGCGACCGCCAAATAGGCGCGGCAGCCCTTCTTCAGCTCGCCGAATTCAAGTCTGCTCCCTTCCGGCGCAAAAATCGTTCGCCACAGCGGAACCGGATTCCCGTTCAACGACGGTGACAAGTCGCCTCCGCATACGGACAGAAGCGCAGGGGCCTCGAATTCGATTTCCGGACCGACGATCGTCATTTCCAGACCGGCGGCAGCCTCGTCGTTGCCGACGAGCAAATTGGCGATGCGAAGCGCGTAAGAATCCATCGGCCCGCTTACGATGATCCCGTATTTCTGCGCGCCGAAACGGCCGCGGTCCTGGATCGTCGTCAGCAAGCCCGGTTTGAGAATGCGTACGCTCATGTTCGGGATTCCTCCCATCCGTCGAACTCGCTGCGGGAAATCGGGTAAAACCGGACGACGTTTCCGGCTTCCAGCAAAGCCGGCGGCCACGATTTCGGCAGGAAGAGCTCCATCGGCGTCCGGCCGATCAGCTGCCACCCGCCGGGCGTCTCGATCGGATACACGCCGGTTTGCTTGCCCGCGATTCCGACGGTGCCCGCCGGAATCGCAAGCCGCGGCGTTTGCCGCCGGGGGGCGGCGATCCGTTCGGACATACCGCCCAGGTAAGCAAAACCGGGCGCGAAGCCGAGCATATAAACGAGATAATCGGCGCCGCTATGAATGTCGATGACCTCTTGCGGCGTCAGCCCGTTTTGTTCGGCTACCGTTTCCAAATCAGGGCCAAATTCGCCGCCGTAACAGACCGGGATTTCGACCGTTTTCGCCTGCTGCACCGGCAGTGAACCGAGCTGACGCACGATCTTGTCCATCAGCGCGGCGGCGATTTGAAACGGAAACTGCCGGTGCCGCGGCTCAGCGACGTTCGCATGCTTGTCCAGCAGCGCCATCACGTCGTAATAAACCGCCACCGACGTAAACGCCGGCACAAATTCGATCATGCCATGGAACGGCTGGCGCTCCAGATAGAGCGCCAGCTGCCGGACCCGCTTATGGGTTTCCGGACCGATCCGGTCGCCGAAGACGACGGAAAGCGCCGAATCGCCGAGCGGAACGATCTCGAACGTGCGTAAATCGTCCGGCTGATATGGACTTGAATTATTCATGCTGCAACCACCGCTTCGAAACCGAATTGTCGATACCCAATTGGTCCAGCACCCTCGCAACCGTATGGTCCACGATGTCCTGAACGCTCTTAGGCTTGTTATAAAAGGCAGGCATCGGCGGGACGATCGATGCTCCCATTCTCGCCAGGCGAAGCATATTTTCCAGATGAATCTCGTTCAGCGGCGATTCCCGCGGAACGAGAACGAGCCTGCGCCTTTCCTTCAGAATGACGTCCGCCGCCCTTGCGATCAGCTGGTCGGCGTACCCGTGGCTGACCGCCGCCAGCGTTTTCATGCTGCACGGTATGATGACCATCCCGTCCGTGACGAAGGATCCGCTCGAGATCAGGGCAGCTTGATTTCCCGCCGAATAAACCTTCGTTGCGAGGCTTTTCACCTGATCGATCGTGTAGTCCGTTTCGATTGCGATCGTTTTCTCGGCCCAGCCGCTGACGATCAGATGCGTTTCGACCTCCAGCTTCCGAAGCCATTCCAACAACCGGATTCCGTAGATTGCGCCAGTTGAGCCGGAAATGCCTACTACGATTTTCATTCGTATCCTCCCTTAGGCGAACCGGGACGTTTAGTCAAACCACTTGCCTTTCTCTTCCCGCGTCAATTCGCGAATCGCTTTAACATCGGCGGCGTCCGCGAATTCCTTCGGCACGCGCGTCCGTTCCGGGTACGGAATCGGCGGCGCCGGCTTCGTCGCGTCGACGATAACCGCGCTCGACATTTTCGCCTTGTGCGTTCCGTCCGGAAGGTATTCCCAGTTGGTCGGAAGCAGCCCGCCCGGTCCGTTCCATTTCGGAATGACCGTCAGGTCGTTCACGGCGTCAAAGCGCGTGCCCATCGCCCAAGCGACCTCTTCGCCGTTGAATACGTTAATATCCGAATCCACGACGACGATCGCGCGCAGGTTCTCCTGCTCCGTGTTCAGCGCGGCGAACGCCGCTTTCTTCACGTCCGAATCCCGTTCCTTGTCCAGCGACAAATAGCAGTTCATCCGGCAGTAGTGCGGCACGTTGACCGATTTCAGGCTCGGAACCGCGTCTTTGACCGCCTGATAAATGCTTCCCATCCGCGGGACGGCGCCGACGACCAGATGCTCGCGTCCCGAAGCGACGATATCCTGGAAGATCGCGTGCTTGCGGCGCGTAATGCATGTAATGCGGATGAGCGGGACGGAACCGCCGCCGAGGTAATGCCCCGGCCATTCGCCGAACGGGCCTTCCGGATGCATCTCGTCCGGCAAAATTTCGCCCTCGAGCACGAGCTCGGCTCTGGCCGGAACCATTAGATCAGACATCTCCGCTTTCACGAGCTCGAGCGGCTCGCCCATAAGCGCGCCCGCCGCTTCGTATTCGCCGCCCATTCCTTGCAGACGGGAAACAGCGCCCATGACGAAAGCGGGGTGGTGTCCGAGCACGATCGCGATCGGAGCCGGCTTGCCGGCTTTTTTGTATTTGTTAAAAATAAGGCCGCCGTGATGGGCGCCGAGAAACCAGACGCCCATTTCGTTTTTGCCGAAAATATGGTGACGATAAATCCCCGCATTTGTAATATTCGTCTCCGGGTCTTTGATGACCATAACGCCGGCCGACAAATAAGGACCGCCGTCCAGCCGGTTGTGAACGGGAATCGGCAGCTTGCCGAGGTCGATCTCGTCGCCGCGCAGCACCACTTCCTTCACCGGCGCCGACTCGCGCTCAACGACGACCGGAGCGACTTTATTGTTCAGCCGCTCGCCGTATACCCGCGGGATATCCTGCACGTCGCAGTCCAAATATAACGCGATGCGGTCGTAGTCGGTCAGCAGGTTGGAAATACACGATATGTCCGGGTCCGCGCCTTCCACATTGGTGAACAGCAGTCCCGGGTATTGCCCCTGCTCGGCCAGCTTGGCCGCATAGCCCGTAATGCCGAAGCGCGGATTCACTTCCTGGTCGACAACCTTCAATTGATCGGGAGTGCGCTCCGACAGCTCCCGCAAATACGTGCGAAGATCCTTTGCCATCTGTACAGCCTTCTTTCTTATTTGGTTAACAAGCTAAGGTCGACGGTCTGGTCGAACGGCAGCCCTTTGTCGATCGCTTTGATTTCGATCTGCGATTGCGTCACTTTATCCACGCTCGCCTGCGAAATCTCGAGTCCTTGAGGCACTTTTTTCAATTGGTTCGTGATGGCGGTTTTAAGCACGTCGTCCGAAATTTTCGGGAAATCCTTTTTCATCGGCTCGACGGCGCTTCCCGGATCCGCCTGCGTCCGGTCGTTGACTTCTTTCAGCACTTTCAGGAAGGTTTGCATGGCTTCTTTGTTTTTGTCGACCCAGTCCGTTTTCGCCATGACCGTAATACCGGCGAATTCGTATGCCGGATCATACAGAATGCGGAATTTGCCGTCCGCGAGCATCTGCGACGTCGTCGGCTCGGATACCATGCCGCCGGCCACATTGCCGCTTTGAATCGCAGCCAGCATGCTCGCGCCGCTGCCCGCACCGATGATGGTCACGTCCTTGTTCGGATCGAGTCCTTCGTCCTTGAGCCCGAGACGGAGCCCCGTGTCGGACAAGCTGCCGACCTTCGTTACGGCAAGCGTCTTGCCTTTCAGATCCGCGACCGACTTGTAGGTCGCATCGCTTTTCACGACGAGCGAGTAGCCGACGCCGTTGTAAATATCGCCGTAAGCTTTGACGCCGAGGCCGTTCTTCTGCTGCTTCAGCACGTGCTCGAAGGAACCGAGGTTAATGTCCAGACTGCCGCCGACGAGCGCCTGAACGGCGTCCGCTCCGGCGGTGAAGCAGACGTTCTCGATTTCGAGGCCCGCTTTGGCGAACGAGCCGTCATTGACGCCGATCTGCTCCAGCAGCGGGGTCATCCCTCCGCATACGAGGCCGACCTTGATATGAACCGGCTTGGCCGTCGTATCCGAGCCGGACGGCTGATTGGTCTGCGTATCGCCGTTACCCGCGGCAGGCGTTTGACCCGAATCCGCGCCTTTGCCGCAGGCCGAAATCAGCAGTGCGATCATGACCACCATCATGGCGGTCCAACTCATTTTTCTCGAAACCATGACATCTACTCCCCTTATTTTTTTTGAATCGATGTATGGGAACTGAAACCCGATTCAACGATACCGAAGCAGCCGCCGCTCGAATTGCACGATGATTTGCTCAAGCACGAGCGCGATCAGCATGATGAGCACGAGTCCGGTATAAATACCGGTCGTATCCAGCAGGCTGGACGAGTAAGTAATGTAATAGCCGAGGCCTTTGTTTGCGCCGACCATTTCCGCAATAACCGAACCGATCAGCGCCATGCCGATGTTCAGCCGCAGGCTGGTGAAAATCCAGACCGTGATCGACGGGAGAATGACCCACCGCATGACCTGCGTCCGGTTCGCTTTGTACGTCTTCATCATATCGAGCAGGCTGTGGTCGATGTTTTTGATCCCTTCATAGGAGTTGTAAAACGCCACGAACAGAACCATCGCCACGACCATGATGACCTTGGAGGAAAAGCCGATCCCGAACCAAACGATAAAGAGCGGAGCCAACGCAACGCGTGGCAGACTGTAAATCGCCATCACGTAAGGATGAAGCCATTTGTCGACAATGCCCCCGAAAGCCGCGGCGATGCCGAGCAGAGTTCCGGCAACCATGCCGATCGCCATGCCCGCCAGGCATTCCTCCAACGTAGTTCCTAAATGGCGCCAAAGCTCTCCGGTCAATGCGATTTCGATGATGCGGCCTGCGATCAGGGATGGCTTGCTGAACCAAAATTCATTAATGACCGTTCCGGACAGCAGCTGCCAGATGCCCAGCAGGACGACGCCGACGGCGATTCTGCCGCCCCATACCGACCAATTGCCGGACGTCCGTTTCGGTCTTGCGCGATCCGGACCATCCGATCCGGATACAGGTTTGACGAGGGCAACCTCCGGGTCAGAGACGGCCTCCCGCTTTGTTGCTTGTGCCTGTTTCATATCGTTCCCCCTATTCCTCTTCTGACAGACTCTCCCATATTTCACGCTGCAGTTCCCTGAAACGCGGATCAAAACGAATTTCGTAAAACGGACGCGGACGTTCGATATCGACCGTAAATTCGGCCTTGATCCGGCCCGGCCGTTTCGACATCACGACCACGCGGTCCGACAGCGCGACCGCCTCTTCGATATCGTGCGTAATGAACAGGACGCTTTTGCCGACGGCTTCCCACATTTTCAGGAATTGCTCCCCGATCACCACGCGAGTCTGGGCATCGAGCGGACCGAAAGGCTCGTCCATTAAATAAATGGACGGATCGTAGGCAAAGGTGCGCGCAAGCGCGACCCGTTTGCGCATGCCGCCCGACAGCTGCTTCGGATAAAAATGCTCGAAGCCTTCAAGTCCCACCATGCGGATGAGCCGCATCGCTTCCTTTTCCTGTTCGGCTTTCGACATTTTTTTGATCACAAGCGGCAGGCGGATGTTATCGAGAATGGATTTCCACGGCAGCAAGGCGTCGTTCTGGAATACCATGCCGATATGGTCGGGAACGTCGGTTATCGGCCGATTATCGACGAGCGCTTCACCGGACAGCGGCTTCAGAAGCCCCGAAACGACTCGAAGCAGCGTCGATTTACCGCAGCCGCTCGGTCCGACGACGGAGACGAATTCGCCGTCGCCCACCTTTAAATTAACATCCTTTAATGCTATCGTTTGCCGGCCTTGCGAATTATATCCAACCAGCAAATCTTTAATCTCCAGTCTGACAGGCCTGACAGCCATGACGCACCCCCTGATTGTATTTGGAAGATCGGCTCGAATGCCGTCATTATATTGTGCTTATTTTCACTTTAACAGCTTTTTCAATCCGGCGCAGCCCCTCTTCGAGCGTCGACCGCCTGCAGGCAAGGTTCATGCGCAGAAATCCGTCCCCTTCTTTGCCGAAATCCGAACCGCTGCTCAAGGCTACCCTCGCTTCCTTGATCATGAACTGCGCAAGGCTGTACGGATCCATCCCCAAGTCTCGGCAATCAAGCCACAGCAAAAAGGTCCCCTCCGGATTCGTCGTTCGGATTTCCGGCAAATTCCGCTCGAAAAACGCAATCGCGAAGTCGGTGTTTGCGCGAATATACGACAGGCACTCGCTCAGCCACTCATCACCATGCCGGTACGCGCTTTCGGAGGCGACGATGCCGAACGTATTGGTCATGGACTGATGCGCATCCTGAAGCGTGCGATCAAACGCTTCGCGCAAATCCGGATTGGGAATGATGATAAAAGAAGTAGACAATCCCGGAATATTAAAGGTTTTGCTGGGCGCCATACAGATGATGGAGCTGGCGGCCGCTTTCTCGGAAACAACCGCAAGGGGGGTATGCTTATGGTTCGGGAAAACGAGGTCGGCATGAATTTCATCGGAGACGATCAGCACGCCGTGCGCCAGGCATAGTTCCGTCAGCCGCTCCAGCTCCGCCCTGGTCCACACTCTTCCGACGGGATTGTGCGGGCTGCACAAAATGAGCAAGCGGGCTCCGGTTTCTTTTATTTTTTGCTCCAAATCGGCAAAATCCATTTCATAACGTCCGTTGCGATGGATCAGCGGGTTTGCGACGACCTTCCGCCCGTTTCCTTCCACCAGCTTCGCAAACGGCGGGTAGACGGGGGGCTGGATGATGACGCCGTCACCCGGGCTCGTAAATGTCTGAACGCATGCGATCAGTGCCGTTACGACGCCGGGCGAGTAACAAATCCAATCGCGTTCAACCGCCCAGTCGTGTCTGCGCATCATCCAGCCGGAAATCGCTTCATATAACGAGCCAGGCCGCGCGGTATACCCGTAAATTCCCTGCGCGGCTCTTTCCCTCAGCGCGTCGATGACCGGCTGCGGGCTTGCAAAGTCCATATCCGCAATCCACATCGGGAGCAGATCTTCTTCGCCGAAAAAGTCCTTTACGAAATTCCACTTGATTGAGTCTGAACAAAACGTTCCAAACGGCTCATCGAAGTTGTATCGCATGCTGTATCCTCCCCGCTGATTAGGCCGCTTTCCAGAAAATCGGTTTGAAAATCCCCGCTGGCAAACCTTTCGTTATCCAATAGCTTGCGATGAAACGGTATCGTCGTATCCACGCCTTCGACAACAAATTCGCCGAGCGCCCGTTTCATTCGCCCGATCGCTTCCGTCCGGTCTTTCCCCCACACGATGACCTTCGCTACCATCGAATCGTAAAACGGCGAAATGACGCACCCCGTATAGACGGCGCTGTCCACCCTTACGCCGAAGCCGCCTGGCGGCAAATAGGCCGTAACCTTCCCGGGGGACGGCATAAACAGGTTGTCCGGATCTTCCGCATTGATCCGGCATTCGATCGAACACCCCTGCAGCCTCACATCCTCCTGGCGGAAGGACAAGGGCTGCCCCGCGGCGACGGCGATTTGCTCCCGGACCAGATCGAAACCCGTCACCCATTCGGTCACCGGATGCTCGACCTGAATGCGGGTGTTCATCTCCATAAAATAAAACCGTCCGCTTCGGTCAAGCAGAAATTCGATCGTGCCGGCGCCGTGATAATCGATCTCCCTTGCGGCCCGCACGGCCATTTCGCCCATCCGCTTCCGAAGCTCCGGGTCGATTGCGGGAGACGGCGCTTCCTCGACAAGCTTCTGATGCCGCCGCTGGATCGAGCAGTCCCTCTCGCCCAAATGAACGACGTTGCCGTGTTTATCGGCCATAATTTGAATTTCGATATGGCGCGGCGCTTCCAAGTACTTCTCCAGATAAACATCCCCGTTGCCAAAAGCGCTCTCCGCCTCCTTCCGCGCATGCCGGATGGAAGGGATCAGGCCATCTTCGCCGTATGCGATCCGCATCCCTTTGCCGCCGCCGCCGGAAGCCGCCTTCACGATGACGGGATAGCCGATTTCGGCTGCAACCTTGACGGCAAGCCGCTCGTCTTCAATGACGCCTTCCGTTCCGGGAATGACCGGCAGGCCGGCCAGCTTCATCGCTTCCCGCGCCGCGGCTTTCATTCCCATCTGCCGGATGACGTCGGCGTCCGGACCGATGAACTCGATATCGAACGCATCGCAAATTTCCGCAAAATCGGGGTTCTCCGCCAAAAATCCGTACCCGGGATGAATGGCGTCGGCCTGGGCGAATACGGCCGCGTGCATAATGTTCGCGATGTTCAAATAACTGTCCTTCGTAGCACCTGGTCCGATGCAAAACGCTTGGTCCGCCATCTTCACGTGAAGCGCTTGACGGTCCGCCTCCGAGTATACCGCGACAGTCTCAATTCCCATTTCGCGGCAGGCGCGTATGATTCTGACGGCAATTTCGCCCCGATTGGCGATCAGTATTTTTTTGAACACGTCACGGCCACCCTTCCCACTGTTAAATCGGATTAATCCGTTTTGACCAAGAAGAGCGGGCGACCGTATTCGACGAATTCCCCGTCTTCTACCAGCACCTTCACAATTTCCCCTTCAACGCCGGCCCTAATCTCGTTAAACAGCTTCATCGCTTCCAATACGCAAACGACGGTATCGGCGGTTACTTGCTTGCCGGCCTGCACAAACGGCTCTTTCCCCGGCTCCGGCGCAGCGTAGAACGTGCCCAGCATCGGAGCGGTAATCGTTTTTTCGGCTGTCTCGGCAGCCGCGGTTTCAACGCCGTCCGCCGGCGACGGCGCAAAAGCCATATGGGATTCGCGCGGCTTGTCCGGCTCATACAGCGGCCCGGAAGCGGACACCGGAACGGAAATTTCGGTGCCGTCGTTTTTCGCAATGATCACCCTGGACGTCTCGTACTCGAATTTTTGAATACCCGATTCTTCGACCATTTTCACGATCTCTCTTAATTGTTGAAGGGAAAGCAATGCGATCACTCCCGCGTTCATGTTGTGATAGACGACATCTTCGATGGGAATCTATAAAAATTGTTCCGAATCTCGCAATACCGAATTTCGGAACTTAAGTACCGAAAATTAAAACCTAGTTTTATTATAAGGCTGGAATGATAAAAATCAAGGAATTTCTTTGTGATTTAAGGTAACATTATTTCGTCATATTTGTGTAGGTTTTATAACACAATTTCGTTAATTTGGATGGGGATTTAAAAAATGGTTGTGGATGATATAAGGGGATAAAAAAAGCCCATTCTCCGTCCGGAGATGAGCTCCTATAACCATTACCCCGCCGTCGAACCGGCCACCGGTTCGATCCAGCCGAGCATATGCGAAATTTCATTTGCCGCCCGCATGACATCCTCGGCCAGCTCCGGCAAACGGTCTTTGTGAAAGCGGACCTCGGGCCCTGCGACGCTGATGCCGGCCGTCAGCCGGCCGTTATGATCGAAGATCGGCGCAGCCAGCTCGGCCGTATAATTTTCAAGCTCGGACAGGCTGAAGCTGTAGCCTTTTTTCCTCGACGTCTCCAGCACCGCCCGCAGTTTCTCCTTGGCCGTAATCGTCCCGTTCCCGATCGGCAGCAGCTCGACCTCGCTCAGGTACTGCTCCCGTTCCGTCTCATCCATGAAGGCGAGCAGGATCCGCGAGCAGGCTCCCGCGTACAAAGGCGACCTGCGTCCGATTTTGGTGTACAGGCGTACGGGGTGGTCCGTATCCAGCTTTTCGATATAGATCGATTCCCTGCCGTCCTTGACGACAAGATGAACCGCTTCGCCCACCCGCTCGCGAAGCTCCCGCATGATCGGCAGAGCGATATTCCGGATGTCCAGCCGCTCCGCCACTAGATTGCCGAATTGGAGAAACACCAGTCCGAGCGCATACTTCCCTTCATGATCCCGCTGCAGAAAGCCCATGTCCTCCAGCGAACCGACCATGCGGTGCACGGAGGTTTTCGGAATGCCGGACAGCTGAATCATTTCGTTCAAATTCAATTTCGTATGCGACAAAAACAGATTCAGAAGATCCATGGACTTGACGACGGTCTTGTTTTTGTTCTGCACTTGCCCTTATTCCCCTTTGCTGATCGGATACGCAAATCAACTTAATAGGGAAAGTGTACAAAAGAACTCGTCAAACTGCAAATATTTGCATCAAAAGACAGGGGGATAAACTGGCGTGTCCTGTCGGTTAATGTCAGGTTTACGGACAAAAAGCTTTCTTTTTCATGAAAAGACCATCCTCAGTCCGATCGCCTGTCGAAAAGGCGAACAACCGTTTTTCAAATATCCGACCGGAATTGTCACCTTCTTGTACACTAAAAAATTTGTTAATCGTCTGCGCCTGACCCCTCATTCCGTCCGATGAACATCGTCAATAGCGTGACCAAGCACCGTCGACAATCCAAACGGTGTCCCCTGTACTTTTCTGACCTCTACTAGACTTTGCGGGAACGATACCTTCTTCCTTAATCAGCTGTATGATTTTCGCCGGATACGTGCAGCCGTTTCGGAATCCTGAATCAATTCGGGGTGCTCTATCGGCCCGATGACGAACGCTTCTTCTTAAGGGATTAAGCACGATTAACTTCAACAATTTTTTCCTTATTCTGTTTGACTGACTAGAGAACGGTTATTGACTGTCGAGGTAACCGTAAGAAGGATGAATACCAAAGCGAACGAGAACGTTCCCAGCCACATCGCGCCGTTTACATTGGTCGTATCAACTACCAAACCGCCTATTAAAGCTCCCAAGCTGACAGACAATTGATAAATACCTACATAGATCGGACTCACGGCTTCTATAGCATTCCCAGCAGTTGAATAAACCAATAACTGCAGGCCCAAGGGAGCCATTCCCCAGGCGACCGCCCAAATAATGAAAGCAATGATTGAAATTACAACGTTATCTCCAAACAGTGAAATGCCCAGTAATGAAATAAGGAAAATAACGACTGTCCCCACTAACAATCTCTTGAGACTGCGTCCGGCTATGAAACCCGCGGCAAAATTGCTTATGAAAGAAACAATCCCATAAACGAGCAATATCGCACTAAGTAGATTCGGGCCGATTCCAGTCACTTTTTGGAAAAAAGGTGTTATATACGTGTAGGCCGCAAATTGACCACCCACAGTGAGAATCGCAATAACAAAGACCGTTACTACTTTCTTTATTTTTAACAGCTTCAGGAAATCTTTTCCTTGAATCCCCTGTTCCATCGGAATTCTCGGAAGCAGTATGAACTGGATGATGAAAACAGCAATCGCAAGTATGCATCCTATCGTGAAAACGATCCTTAAATCAAAATGTGCGGCTATAAAAGAGGCTAATGGAACACTTATGACCGTGCCAATCCCAAATCCTCCAAGGACAATCGAGGTCGCTTTTGCTACCTTCTTTTGCGGAACTAACTTTGCTTGAGCTGTCATAGCCACAGCCCAGAATCCTCCAACACTGATTCCAAGAATGATTCGCGCAATGACTAGCACAAAGAAATGGGTTGTAATCATCGAGAGTACATTAGATACAATAAGCAGCAACGACAGTCCGAGAACCACCATCCGCCTATCCAGACGTCCGATAGCTATCGTAAGAATCGGACCCGCAATGGCCGCCAGTATTGATGTGGATGTCACTGTAATTCCGGCAGTTCCCTCCGATACATCAAAGCTTCGGCTAATTTCATAAAGAAGACCAACTGGCAAAAACTCTGCAAGAGAAATTGAGAAAGCACCTAATGCAATTGCAATAATTGCAATCAATGGGTTCCTATTCTTCTTACCCAATGTCAAGCATCTCCCTGTTACATATATTTGCATGATAAATCCGAGTCTTTAAAAGAGCAGCATTCAAATGCATCAGAAATCGTTAATCAATGGGTAAACGGTTCCTCTGGTGAAATTCGATAGCCAATGGCAAAGTTATCTTCCTTCTGTATTGAAGGTTGTGCGCCGGTTGTTTCATTCTGGCTTTGAATCGCGCAGTTCCGCCCAATCGGCCGTCATCACCTTCCGGTAGTCTTCGCCTTCCGGACGAATGCCTGGGTTCAAGCGAACCTCGGCATTCGTACCTTCAAGCAATTGTTTCAGAGCGGTACGCAGACTGGCCGTTCCATCCGGCACCGGGGACAAATCGCGTCAATCATTGCGTTTTCGTACAATCAAAGGCTTAACCGTCTTAATATGCCGTACGTAATCTTTGCTGCTTTGCGCCAAGCGCGTTAAGTCGAGCGTGTTATACGCAAAGTGAGGCAGGTACACGGCGCTGATATAGTTGGCAAGCGCTTGGACGGGAACCAAAATTTCCTCCAGCGTGAAGCGGTTGGAACCGGTCGGTTGATAAGCTTCCGTAGGCGCGCCATACGAGAACGCGACCCCGATTTCTTTGCCGGCTGTCTTATTTCCTTCAGGACCGTATGCCCAGTTGTACAGCAGCACGTCTTCAAACCATTTTTTCAGCAACGGCGGCGCGCTGTACCAATATAGCGGATACTGGAAAATAATCCGGTCATGGGCCAAGATTAACTGCTGCTCCCGATGGACATCAATGTTTTCGTCCGGATATTCTTTATATAATTCATGAATCGTGATCTCATCATGTTTTTTCAATTCGTCGGCCCATGTTTTATTCCAGACGGACGATTCGATATTCGGGTGGGTAACGATGACCATTATTTTCATGTGTTTCGCTCCATTCACTAGTAATTTTAGTTGTTTTTGAAAAAGGTCATTTCCTGATCGTTGCGGAAACATTAATCAAATTACCTGTTACCATATCGGCATACTCCACAACGATAACGGGCTTCATCCTAATCTTCGAAAATTTTCATGTCGACGCGGTTGATCTTGGTCATGATCTTCGCTGTTTATAAAAGGCATCACTTGCCGTGCATTTGTTTCCTTAACTTTATTTTGTACCTACTTGTCGGTACAGATTCGGCAAAAAAAATGATCGCCAAGCATCTGAGTCCCCCTTCCTTCGTGAGCGTAGTTTTTTTGTACCTACCATTCGGTACAGACGAATCATAACAAAATCGCTTTGCATACACAATAGAAAAAAACGGAAGCATGCAATCGGGCTCATGTGAGCCGATATTGCGCGCGAATGATTTCGATAGCGTTCGTGAGAAAGCCGGCTTCTTTTTGACTCTTCATTAATAAGATGGCGCCTTCGATCATAGATACGATGGCTCGTGCATGCTTCTTGGCATCGATGTCCGACGTTATATGCCCCTGTGTAATCAGCTCGTTGAGCACGCTTTCGATCGACAAAATCCACCGGTCGAATATATAGTGGACTTTTAACCGAAACGTTTCGTCGTGTTCGCTCATCTCGACGGCAAGGTTCCCTACGGGACAACCCGATTTCCCTTCTTCGCCCGTATGGATGGTCAATGTCCTATCAAGCATTTTATTTAATTTCGCGATAGGATCAAGATCAGTTGCAAATATGCCCTCGAACACTTCCCTGTCCCATTCCTTGACCAGATCATCGACGACTGCCAGGCCGAGTTCGCGTTTGGATGAAAAGTAGTGATAAAACTGTCCTTTTCCGATGTGAGCCTCATCCAAGATATCGCTGATCGATGTAGCTTGGTAGCCTTTATAATAAATGATTTTTCTGCATATCGTAATAATGTCTTGGAGTTTCGACACCTCGACACACCCTTTTATGATTTCTTTTGCTCGAGCTCAGTATTCGCCTAAACGGTTGGAGGTAACAAATGAATTTTATCACAGTTTGTATAGTTAGTCTTCCCTTCGATGACCCTTCTCATGTCGATTGGTCAGGATTGGCTACGCGCTGCCCCTGCCTGCAGCGAATGCAGGTATCCGGAAATTGCAATGGGCGTTACCGGTCAGGAGGAAAGGAAAAAGACTGGGAAGTTTTGGCGTGAATGTCTCCGCATATTCCTATCCAGCATTGAGAAATATGGAAATGGCAGGTTAATGCATGAAAAGGGGGAGTTGCCGATGACGGATTTTATTGCGGATATTAAAATACCCGATAGTAAACTAGCCGCAGAAGCGGCCGAATTAGTGCGCGAGCATGCCGACGACCTTCTGTGGAATCACTCGAACCGGGTTTTCCTGTTTGCGGCGATGAAAGGCAGCCTGAATCAGATGAAGTACGATTCCGAATTGCTTTATATCAGCTCGCTTTTCCACGACATCGGCCTCACTCCCGCATTCCGAAGCGCGGACAAACGGTTTGAGGTCGATGGGGCGAATGCCGCCCGGGATTTTCTGAAAAGCCGTGGGGTACCGGAAGATTCCGTTCGATTGGTGTGGGATGCTGTCGCCCTGCATACGACCGTCGGAATCGTGGAATACAAGGAAACCGAAGCGGCGCTGATGAATTTTGGCGTTGCTTACGATGTGGTCGGGAAGAACTTCGATCTCATCCCGGCAGAAATGAGGCAGCAGGTTGTCGGGGCTTTTCCTCGCAGCCGTTTTAAACAACAGATCCTGCAAACGTTTTTGGAAGGCTTCAAACACAAGCCGGAAACCACCTACGGAACGATTAACGCCGACATATGCGAGCTGCTTCTTCCGGGATATGTGCGTCCGAACTTTTGCCACCATGTTCTTCATTCCAAATGGGATGAGTAGCATGTTATGGGCCATTTCCGCTTCTGGAATCACACGGACAACTGGAATCACGTGGATAAAATGTAAAGAACTCTCCGTATTTGGAGAGTTCTTTTTGGAGTCGGCATGTATAGCCGAGAAAAACCGTACATCTCGCGACCTTCTGCTGAATGTCCTGCATCGCTCGTGCGTTCCGCCTTCGTGAGGTGCGGCTGGCGAGCCGGTGACGATCGATCGCGATAGACTTCAGCCGCCCTTCTTGCAAATTCCATAAAGCGCCCGTCAAAACCGGCGTTTGCTAGTTGTTGTTCTGTTCGGTATCCAGGTGCACGATTCTCAATGATACGGCCAGCTTCATTGTTGAAACCATACTGCAACCCGACCATTTACGAGCCTTGACGGTTATGATTTGCTTTGGGCCGGTACCGGAACGCCAAGACCCGGCGCTCCCAGCTTCGACGTCGTCAGATGCTTGCCGTAACGCTCGACCATCTGCATCCCCAGGTACGCCCGGCGGACGCGTTCGCGGCAGAGCGCGACGTTCGTCGCTTCGAGATGCGTTCCGCTCGGGTAGACGTCGGGATGGTTGCGCAGCCCGAACTTGATATAAACCGGGGCAAGCAGCCGGATCAATTCCGGAATTTCATAATGGCGGATAAAGCCGCCGAAGCCGTCCGGAACCTCCACGTACAGGTCGATCGGAATGTCGATCGCCTGGCGGATCGAAGCCAGCTTGGGCAGCGTGAGCGAAGTCGGCACGTTGTACGTATCCGCGCCAAGCTGCTCCATGAGGCGGATGGAGGCCGGGTTGGCGGCCATCATTTGTACCGATACTTTGACGACAAAGTCCGGCGCGATCAGCCCCTGCTTTTTCATTTCTTTGGTCAGGAGCAGAAGCCCTTCATCGGCGACCAGTGCGCCGCGGACCCCAAGCCGGTTGGCTCGCTGCAGGTCTTCCATCGCATAGACCAGCTGGTCGACGCCTTCGTGCCGGAGCCCGATCACCTTGCCGGCCGGCGTGAACGGCTGTGCGCCGATATCCCAAGTACCGCGCGGACCGACGAACAGACTGAGCTCCACGCCGCGGTCGGCGCACAGCTGAACCATTTCCCCGATTTCTTCGTCCGTTTGCAGCATGATGCCGCTGCCCTGCGACACCCGGTGGATCGTCACGCCGTACCGGTCGGCTTCTTCAAAAACGGCTCTCAGCGCCGCCGGTCCTTCGACGCTCGGAATTTCCACGCGGTACTGCGCGCCGTCCGGAAACCGTTTGGCTGAATCCGGCAGGTCGTAGGCCTCGCGGTCGGGCAGTCCCATCGAACGCAATAACGCTCTCGATTGTTCCATTTTTCGCTCTCCTTGCTTCCCATTATGGATAAATCGTGATTTAATATGGCATGCAAATCCAGTTTGACTCATTTTAAAAGATCCGTGTGAAGCAGCCTCTCGACCCCGTCGCGCCTGCTTCTTGCCCCGAGTACTTAGGCTCGTCGATATGCTGGGCGCGGCGGAAAAAACTCAAGCCGAAGCGTTGCCGGCAGCCGGAGCGTTCGTGCCGATCCCCTGCCACGGCAGGTCGGCATCCGCCGCCACCGCAAGCGGGACGACGCCGTGCGATGCATCCGTGCAGCCGGCCATCCGGTTCGATGCCGCCACGCGGCGCTGCCGGACCCGCATGCGTTCGAGCCGCTCCCTGCCGAGCTCCGCCCGTTCGGCGGCCAAATCGCCGCTGTACGGCTGAACGATGCCGGCTTCGAACAGTTCCGGATCGAGCAGCTCGATCCGCTTCGCCCGGAAGCGAAGGTGGAACAAGTCGCCCTGCTGCAAATACAGCATGCCGCCGCCTCCGAACGCTTCGGGCGTCGCATGCCCGATGGCCGCGCCGTAGGAGACGCCCGAGTAGCGGCCGTCGCTCATGAGCGTCGTCAGCTTTCGCAGCCCGCGGTGCGCATTGATGTGCTGCATCGGCGTAAACATCTCCGGCATGCCGAACGCCTCCGGCCCCTGCCCGGCAATAATGACGGCCAGCCGCAGCCATTCGTTTGCGACCATGCGATCAAACAGCTCAGCATCGGAAATCTGCGCAAGCTCCGTCTCCGGGACGCCGGCATTGTGCATCGCCATCCGGCGCATCGCGGCCGGACGGAAGACGCCTTGATCGCGCAGCCGGCTGAGCAGCGTGACGTCCAGCAGGTTCCGGTTCGCTTCGTCCTCGTTCTCGAAATAAAGCACGAACGCCACTTTTTCATCGAAATGGTCGAGCTGCCGCGTCGGCATGCCGCTGATTTTTACGACCGCTTCCTGAAAAAAATTGCCGCGCAGCACGTCGATGCCGCTGAACGCCCGCCTCGGCTTGCTTAAAATAATGGGCACATCCGCTCCGTCCGCGCTGAGCCCGCGCGGATCGGCCAGCCGCTCCCGCCAGGTCAGTCCCGCAGCCGTCGGGGCGTCCAGCTCCATATCGATGCCATTGCGCGTCAGCTCGTAAACGAGCGTCTCCATGCCGCGGATTTGCCCGGAGCAGCATTGGCGCGCAAGCACATAAATATCCCGTCCTTCCGTCAGGCTGTAATCGTACAGGTCGGGAATCGGCTGACGCGTCGCAATCGCTTCCAGATCGGCCAGCGAGAAATCGTACCCGGCGTAAATCATCGCCCCGACGATATGCATGGTCAGGTTGGTCGATCCGCCGCTTGCGCTGTGGATCCGAATCGCGTTGCCGATATTGGCGGCGACGAGCTCGCTCACGCCGCACTCCGGCCGCGGAATGATTTTGAACAGCGCTTCGACTGCGGCGTCCACCTGCGCCTGCGCCGGCGGTTCGGTCAGCAGCTCCAGCGCCGGATGCACGAGACCGAAGCCTGCCGTTATTTCGCGCGAGCTGTTGCCGGTGCCGTGAAACGCGCAGATGCCCCCGTTTGCGTCGCAGGTGCTGACCGCCAGCCTTTTCTCGAATGCCTTGTGTTTCTCGTGCGACAGCAGCCCGACTTCGACAGCCCGCTCCAGCACGCCCTGAAAAGCCGTATTCGACGAGCATTGCAAAATATAGCTCGCCGCTTCGAGAATATCCGCCGCAATATCGGCATGGCCCGCTGCCTCCGCATCCTTGGCAAGCGCATCCAACTCCGCTTTTACGTCATCCGGGATCGTGCCGCCCTTCAGCACGTGCGACGGGCAAAAAGTAGCGAACACGTGATGCTCGCCCCGGTAACGCCGCAGCCGGTCGAGATGCGCCAGCCCGCTCACCACGCCGAGCGGCTGCTTGTCGCAGCCCTGAATGACGAACGCGCCATGGTAGGAATGGGCTTCCATCTGATTGACGACGATTTCCGCAATCGCATTCCGGCTCTGCAGCGAATAAGACATGCCCATGTTGTTTTGCGCGGTGCCGTCGCACAGCACCGGGGTGCTGAAATAAAACGGCACGCCGCCTTCGTGCCAAATTTTCAGCGCGGCCTTGCTTACCGTTTCAAAATCGAGGATATGCGCCGGATGGTCGGAGGAGCCGCCGATAATCGCGATCCGCGGAGCGTTATATTCCAGCCGGTCGTAAATCGCTTCCAGCGTCCAGTCCGGCTGGCCGCCCGCATATTGGCCGCCCGTCTCGCGGTATGCGCGGTCCAGCAGGCCGGCCGCCGTAATCGGCTCGTTGGCCTTGCCCTGCACGTTGCCCTCGTAAGGATTGTGACCGCTGGGTATGCGGATCATATTAATGGACGACCTCCTGCCATTATAATATAAGTCCTATGATGAATACGTTTTCAGATTAAATATATCATAGGACTTCGAACGGGTTCAAGACGAAGAATCGCACTCCATTCGTTTGGCGCAGCTTTGTGGCGCCTCTGAGCATCGGAAACGGCAGCCGGCACAAAGTCCGTGCTGCCGTATTTATCTTTCCTGCTCCGCATGGGTCAGGCTGAGCTCGCCGATCATATCCTCGATATGCAGGCGCATCAGCTCGCGGGCCTGCTTTGCGTCTCCTTTGGAAATCGCGCCGGCGATCAGGGAATGATAGGCCGCCGCCTTTTCGTTCACCGACGGGATACGCATCGTATGCCGCCGGCTGTCCAGCAGCAGATCGCCGATAACGCCGATCATTTTGACCATCACGTCGTTATGGCTGGCCAGCGAGACGAGGCGGTGAAATTCCATATCCTCTTTCAAAAAATCCCGGCCGTTCTTCACTTTTCGCTGCATGAGCCGCGCATTCGAGACAATTTTCGCCGCTTCGTCCGCGGTTGCTTTCTCCGCCGCCATCGCCGCGAGCTCGGGTTCGATGATCAGCCTCGCTTCCGTCAGCTGCATCCAAGAAGCGTTTTCCAGGAAAGACAGGTGGTCATTGGCGCGGTCCGCGGGTATTTCGTCATGTACATACGTTCCGCGGCCCTGCTCGACCCGTAAAATTTGCTGCATGCTCAAAATGCGGACGGCTTCCCGGACAGCCGAAATGCCGACGCCCAGCTCGGCCGCCAGCTCCTCGATGGACGGCAGGCGCTCCCCCGGCTTCCATACGCCTTCGCGAATCCGGCGCATGCACTCGTCGTATACAACCTCGTAGGTCAGCTTTTTGCGCATCGGCGCCCCCTTCGAGACGTCGGGATCGTTTGCTCCCGTTTCAGCCTCCCGATTTGTACGGTTTCATCTGCCGCAGTAGTGCGGGTATCAGCCTTCGCTCACATAAAGCGCAAGCAGCGCGGCCGTTTGAACCACCGCATCCATATGCGTCCGTTCCATGCCGTGCGATGCGGATACGCCCGGTCCGAGACAGGCCGCCCGGATATCGTTGCCGCCTCTCAGGGCCGCCGAAGCGTCCGACCCGTAATGGGGATAAATATCGACCGCATACCCGATCCCGTCGCGTTCCGCCAGCTCGATCAGCCGGCTGGTCATGTCATAATCGTATGGACCGCTCGAATCCTTGGCGCAGATCGAAACGCCGTATTCCGTGCCGTTCAAATCGTCGCCGATCGCGCCCATATCGACGGCAATCATTTCGCTGATGTCGGAAGGGATGGAGGAAGTGCCGTGACCGACCTCCTCGTAGTTGGAAAAAATGAATTTCAGCGGATAAAGCGGCTTCACTTCGCCCCGCGATATGAGCTCAAGCGTGCCGAACATCGCGGCTACGCCGGCTTTGTCGTCCAAATGCCGCGATTTGACGAATCCGTTGCCGAAGCTTCTGAATCGCGGATCGAAGGAAATAAAATCGCCGGGCCGAATGCCGAGCGCTTTGACCTCCTGCTCGGAAGACACGCGTTCGTCGATGCGCACCTCCATAACCGCTTCCTCCCGCTTTTGGTCCCTCGCATCTGAAAATACATGCACGGAAGGCTTTGTCGTCAAAATTGTACCGCTGTAAATGTCACCGCCGCGCGTATGAATACTGCAGTACTCGCCTTCGATGCTGTTCATCATATACCCGCCGACCGGGCTGAGCCGCAGCGTGCCGGACGGCTTGATCGAGCGAACGATCGCCCCGAGCGTATCGACATGACCCGTGATTCCGATCGTTTTGTCCGCGGCTGTGCCGGGCACGTCGATGATGAGTCCGCCCTTCTGCAGGAAGCGGCCGGACATGCCGAGCTTTTCGGCTTCAACGCGCAGCAGCTCGATCACCTGACGGCAATACCCGGTCGGGCTTGGCGTCAGCAGGATGCGCTCCATCAGATCATGAACATACGAACGATTCACCTTTTCCTTCATTCGTCCTTCTCCTCCTCCGTTACCAATTGTTTCTTATATTTAAACTTGCCATCATTGTAAGAGGTATCGGAAAGGATTGCAAACGTTTCGATAACACGCGCCGGACTTGCGCCTTCGTGACGCCGTGCCCGGCTTTAATCCGGGCTTGTGCCTTCAATCCAGGCGATTCGCTTCGATTTCTTTCCCGCCAGCACCGATACGGCGGCATTGTGCTCGGCCTGCAGCTGCCCGACGACCGTGCGTACCCGGTGAATCGCCTCCAGCGCCCGCTCCTGGGCGTTATTAATCCGCCCTTGGACCATCCAGTCGGCGATTAAGCCGTCGAACCAATAGTCCGCCATTTTCAGCATCCCGCTTATATCAATCGAAATATCGATTCCACGCTTCACATCGGCAAGCTCATCCTGAAAATCGTGCAGCAGGCGGTTCGCGTCATGAATGTGCTGCTTCGCGTCATCCACGTATTCATGCTTCCGGTGCGTGCTGTACATGCGGCCCCCGCCCCATAAATCCCATTTCCCCCAATTTTCCGCCTTCTCCAGGCTCGCGGAGGCATCCTCCAGCGATGCAAGCACGCGTTTTCCCGCCGTTAACGCTTCTTCTATCTCTTGGGCCGCAATCGTCCGATCGGCGATTTGCGCTTCCATTTCCATCAATATGGCTGCGGTCGAAGAGGATTTACGCAGCATCGTTTCCCGTTCCGCCATCAATCGTTCATATTCGCTCGGCGCGTCAAGCAGACTTGCGAGCTCGTCTCCGATCCGGACGATTTCGGCCTCCGTGCCCGCGAAAGCGCCTGCTTCGCCTCCTGCAGCCGAAGAGCGGCAGCCAGCGCTTGCTGTCGCTCGGTCTCCAGCTGTTCGTTTTTGCTGCGGAGGATCGTATAAAAGAGATGGGTCAGCGACATCCGGGTCAGCTGCTCGACATCCGCCTGTTCCGCTTCAAGCCGGACCTCCAGCTCCACGATCTGCCGCTCCTGTTCCCGCTTACGTTTCAGCAGCGCCGCCCGCCTGCTTTCGGCCTTCTCCAGCCGATATTTCCGCCCCTTGGCTGCGAGCAGCCGTTCGTACAACTCGTCGGCCATGTCACGACACCTCCATTTTGGTAAACATGAAAGTTGCTGTAAAAGTTGTACGTTTCCGACGGGCGAATGTTTCGCCAAGGATTAGGGTCGACCTTCAAACGCTTCAATGCCCATTCATTTCTTGCAACTTTTGGAAGTCTTCCTGCGTTTAAAAAAGAGCATCGCGACAATCGTTTCGGGAAAAGGAGTTCGTTAACGTGAAGCTTGTCCCCAAGTTCACCTTTATTGCCATTGCGGTTTCCGGTTTGCTTTTATCCTCTCCGCATGCAAGTGCAGCCGATAACGTTCAGCTTGAAATCGACGGCAAAACGGAAACGGACGGAACCGCTTATCTGTCGAAAGGGACCACATTCGTGCCGCTGTCCATGTTTAAATCCCTGTTCGATACCCCGATTCTTCCGCACCCGTCCGGCAAAAGGGCAGAGGTTCAATTTGCAAGGCAATTATACACCTTCCATGACGGCAGCGCGATCGTCATGAATGACAGCCATTCCTACAAGCTGCAGGCTGCCGTCTCGTTCGAAAACGGGCAAATTATGGTTCCGCTCCGCATGATCGCCATGCTGACCGGTTCGTCGGTTTCGTGGGACTCCGGGAAAAAACGGGCAGTGATGAAATCAAGCCCGCAGGGAAAGCTCGCGCTGATCGCAGCCGACGCTTCAATCTCGGTGAAGCTGTATGAAACGAGAGGCCGGAAAGGGCTCGTACTGGACGTTGACGGATACCGAAAAATGTACGACTGGTCCTACACGGACGAGACAGGGACTCCGCCTGTTCTTCTGACCGCAGACCTCAACCACCATGACGGCGGCAAGGAAATCGTCGTGATTTTAACGACTGGCCGCGGTACGGGTCTCAATATTCAACAGGTTCATGTCGTCGACGTCGGCAGCTTCAAGGAAGTCAAAGTCGAAGATCCGCTGTCGTACGTGAGTCGAAACGTTCAATCGCAAATTTCCGAGACGAATCAAGGGGTTGAAATTTCAATGACCCTTCAAGGAAAACCGGTACAGCTGACCAAAAAGAACCCCGGCTTCAACTTGAATGGAAAAGTCGGTTTTGGCAGCATCATCTATTATCATGTTGACCAAGGTATTTTAAAAGCCACGCTTGCGGGAAGTATCTCGAATACCGAATTTATCGGCGATTTCGACCTTACATACGTTTATGAGCATGGTCAGCTTAAAGCCGGAAAGCTGCAATTTACCGCTGATCCATAAGGAGCTGCAGCTTACACCAATTCCTTCAATCGCTTCTTGAACCGGTTCCAAAGCTGCTCACCTCCAAGGGCTAAATGTCGAAAAAAATGCCGCGGCATTCGCGGCATTCATACGGCTTTTTGCATCAGAACATATGGCGGCCGGCTTACCCGGCCTGCCGCTGCAGCTCCCGCAGCTCCCGCCAGCCGATCAGGCGGATCTCCTCCTGCCGGATAACCTGCTGCACCTCCGGGTCGCGGAACACATCAAATTCATAGCGGCGCGCCTGCCACGTATCCGTAATCGCTTTCAATTCTTCCGTATCGAGGGAAGGATGAAATACGAGCTCCGTAACGCCGGGTTTCAGCCCTTTCAGCAGATCGACAGCCCTTTGCTTCGTGACGGCATAGTCGTCCCCATCCTCCAAATAAAACGGCAGGGCGACGATCTCGTTGGGATACAGAATACCCGACCGGTCCGCCTTCCTTGCGATTTCCTCTTCGTTCCCGATCCGGTTTTGCGGATTTTTCCGAAAACGGAACGGCAGCCGGTACATGCCGCAGAGGTCCACATAGAGCTCCATGAACGGCCGCAGCGAGCCCATGTGGTTATCGAGATGCGTCGGATCCACGCCCATGCGCAGCGCGGTTTCGATTTGCGCGACGAGCTCTCGCCTGATCTGCTCCGGATCGCTCTGCACAACCGGTTCGGATGCCGCCGGAAAATGGCCGAGCTCGTTCACGAGCGAGCCGACGTCGCTTGAATGGCAAACCGGTCCCCATTTGTACCGGTCCCATTCGCTCGTCAGCGTAAGATGTACGCCGACATCATACTTCGATTTCGCGGCGGCTGCCGCCGCTTCGAGCGACCACGGGCAGTTCACCATCAGCGTCGTCGATGTAACGGCGCCTTCGTCCAGCAGCTGCATGATAGCCCGGTTCGTCGTATGGCACATCCCGTAATCGTCCGCATGGACGATGAGAAACCGTTCCGATTTCATGTGATTCGCAAAATCCATTCGTATCGTCCTCTCCTTTCATTAATAGGAAAATTAAGGACCGGCCGCCGCTTGAACCGTCGGCAGGACGGCCGGATCCAGATATCCCGGCAAACGCGGATTGTCCGGCAGGCCGTCTGCGGCGGACAGCCTCAGGTCAGCCGATAAACACGACGGCGCCTTCCCGGCGGAAAGCGTGCGGAAGCTCGGCGGCGAGCCGTTCGAGCCGCTCCAGCATCTTGTCCCGGCGGTCGCCGCTTAGTTCCGTCTCCGCCCACAGCTTCAGCTTCTCAAGCTCCGCCAGCACGGCGGGCAAATCATCTTTGGTTACGTCAATCCCCGAAGCAAACCCCGGGACCCATTGCAGCCCAAGCGGTTCCACGGCCGGCTCCCAGCATGCCTGGAAAAAGGCCTCGGTCGCGACCGGCACGCTGAACAGCTGCTCGAATTCGTTCTCGGGCTCGGGGATAAATGCGCTGATCGCCATTACGGCTTCCCTCCAAACAAAACGTTAAACGTATAATCCGGAAATTCCGACCGCAGCCGGTTCAGGCTGTTTTCGACGGCCGACCTGAGCTCGGGCGTGTCGCCGTCTAATCGAAACACGAACTTGCGGATCGATTTGATGTCGTCGATCGAGGGGATTTCGCTCGATCCGTGAGGCGTCGCCCGGGTGGCGGCCGCCTTGGTCTGCAAATTCAAAATACGGTTGCGGGTTTTCGCCAAAATTTGTTTGTCCGCAAACTGCTGAGGCGTCTGCGCCGGCAGGCCCGTTCTCGGATTGATGATGTCCAGGCCTTTGGCCGTTTTGTCCTCGTAGAAAACGCCGTTCTTCAGATCGATTTCGTCGAATTCGCCTACCGGATTGCCCCGCTGATCGACAATTTCGACCTCATGCACCGGTTCTCCTGCCGCGGCCGGATTTGCGTCATTGTCCTTGTCGGGCGGACGGTCGGGATCGCCGTCGCCATGCTTAGGCGGTTTTTCGGGCTCCGGCGGCCCATGCGGTTTCTCGGGCCCCGGCAAATCGCGCTCCTTGCGAAGCAGCTTTTCCAGCCATTTCGCGAGCCTGCCCCGTCCCCGTTTCACCGCCCACTCCATCGCTTTGCCGAGCGGCAGGCGGCTGAGCAGCAGCGCCAGCGCCAGCGAGGCGGCGTTAGCCGGCGTCAGGAGCCGCTTCGGATCGCGGATATCGCTGGCGATTTCGTGGCCGCTGCCGGCGATGCCGGGGATGGTAAGCGCGATGCCGACCGCTGGCCAAAATTCGAAAAACAGCAGAGACAGCGCCAGCGCACCCAGAATGATCGTCCCCTTCTCCAGCCCGCTCAGCCCGTCCCACCAATTTTGCAGGGAATCGAACAGACAGGAGAAGCAGGCGGAGCCGGTGCCGCTTGTCGCGAACTGCGCCATTCCCGCCAGGGCGCCGGCAGCGAGCAGCAGAATTGCAGCCCCGGCCGCAGCGGCGAAAATGCGCCTGATCCGCTCCCGCGTCTCGCCTTCGGTGCCCGCAGCCTCTGCATTGCCGTACAGCAGCACGAACCCCAGCTCCCGCCTGCTGCGGAAAAGCTTGGCTAAATAACCGAACCTTCCATTTCGGCGCACGATTGCAAGTCCCATGCTCCACCATTCGGAGAACGGGTTGATCCACGTTTCCGTCGGGAGCCGGGGCACCTTGGCGCGCACCCGGTTCAGCGCCCAGTAATCGGCCAGCAGCGAACAGGCGAGCATGAAGAGAAACACCGGTTTCGTCTTATACCCGCTGCCGGTCCAGTCGTTCAGGCGAATGATCCACTTGGGCAGCTCATACTGCCCGTTATACGCGGCATGATCAAGGATCGCCCACAGCAGCAGCAGAGCGGGAAAACAATAGATCCACGCGGTCCATCTCTTCCGAAGCCGCCAGGAGATACCGCAGCCGAGCGTGATCATCGCCGTATGCACCGGATGGCTGACGCTCATGACCGTCGGCAAAAAGCTTTCCTCAAACCGGCCCGGAAACAGCGTAAAAAGATCCCAGTGAATCGTCTCGCCGCCCAGCATCGTGACGCTGTAGCCGTACCTGTCCGCCAGCACGCCGGAATTGATCCAGCGACGGCTCAGCTCCTCCATCAGCTGGAAGCCGGTGCCGGATGCAGCTCCGATCAGCGTAAAATCCGCCAGACTGAGGGCGGAGGCGCGGCGCGAGAACAGCAGGAAAGCCGCCAGCGGGATAAGCTTGAACGTTTCCTCCGCAACCGGCGTCAGACCGGCGGTTGACCAGATATCCGACGGATTGCCGCCGAAAACCGCATGAACCGCCGACACGGCAAGCACGGAAAACGGTACGGAGAACAGGATGCCCGCCAGGACGAAGGCGGCGGCCGTCCGCCATTTCAGCGTTTTGCTCCGGCACAGGACCCAGAATTGGAGCAGCACATAAAACGACCATAAATACTGCACCATCATCGTGCGGACATCCTTGTACCAGATCAGCCCGAACACCAGCACGGCCAGCGAGATCCAGGCATACGCCGCGTAAGCCAGCCGAATATACCGGTGCCGCTCCAGCCACGCTTTCCACCATCGATAAGTCGATTCCAGACTGTCACGGATTCCGCTTCGGATTTGCCAGAATGCTTCTGTCATGCTTCCTCCTTACTTTTCCGTCGAACCCCTTCTCCTCCAAAGGCCTCCGGAACAGGGGCTGAAACCGCTTTTCGAATAAAATCCGGCATGTTCGAGCGCATAAGTAACCGTTACGATTTCCAAACCGAAACGCCCGGCCTCCTCAAGCAAAGCGGTGACCAAAGCCCGGCCGATTCCTTTCCCCCGGTAATCCGGATGAACGATGATATCTTCCATATAACCATGCTGCAGACCCGTCCCTGCGACATAACCGAACGCAATCAGGGTGCCGGCTTCGTCTCTGCAGCCTGCCCAGAAATTGCAGCGTTCGAATAAAAGCGGATAATCGGCCTGCCGGCCCTCCCAGCCGACCCACTCTCGCAATACCGGCACCTCGTGCGGGGCGATGGGGAGATTGATCGTCATTTCAAAATCCAGTTGACGTCCTCCTTTCGTTCGGATGGAGTAAAGTTCATAATTAGTTCATGTTTCGGGTCTATAGTATTCATATCCAGCCATTACCATTACCCCGGGAAGGGAAAGATGAATATGAACGAACCGTTTGTTGACCATACCGTCATCTCGCCGGACGGCACCGAAATCGCTTATCGCACGATCGGCCGGGGACCGGCGCTCGTTATCGTCCACGGCACCTTTCGTGCCGCGGTCCACTATGAGCAGCTGGCCCGATTGCTGTCCGATACGTTTACCGTTTGCATCATGGACCGCAGAGGCCGCGGCGGCAGCGGTCCGATGGACGCCGATTACAGCTTTCGGAGGGAACGGGAGGATCTTGCAGCCGTATTGGCGCAAACGTCGGCGGAGCTTGTTTTCGGCCACAGCCTGGGCGGCCTGATCGCCCTTGAAGCGGCAGCCGCATTGCCGCTGCGCCAAATCGCCATTTACGAGCCTCCGATCACCGCCCATATGGTGCCGACCGGCTGGATTGCCGAATTCGAGAAAGCGCTCGCCGAACAGGATTATGTCCATTCGCTGATCCTGTTTTTCAAAGCGGTGGGCGGCAATCATATTCCCGATGAACAGCTCGAAAACATCCGGCAGCATATTCATCATCATCCGGAATGGCCGTCGATGGTTCAGCTGCTGCCGACGCTGCCGATCGAAGTCCGCGAAGCCGCCCGTGCCGTCGCCGATATGGAAAAATACCGGGACGTTTCGGCCGAAACGCTGCTGATGATCGGGACGGAGAACCCGGACTTCAAACAGCCGGAGGTTATTCGGGCTTTCGAACGCCTGGTGCCTCATTCGCGAACGGTCATGCTGCCCGGGCTCGGCCATAATGCGCCCGATATGGATGCGCCGGAGCCGGTCGCACAGCAGTTAAAAGCGTTTTTCAACCGGTAATGCGCAAAAAGCCGCGATGGAACGAACTCTTCTCTTTCGGCTAACGGGCCAAAGGAGAAGAAGCTCTCGCGGCTTTTCATGGACTGTGCCTGAGCGGCGGAACGGCCGCTGCTATTTCAGCGCGCGCCCCGAAACATAAATGTACCGTTCGAACCGTGCCATGACGTGGCTTTTCTGCGCCGGATGCTTATCGTACAGGTAATCGACGAAATAGCCCGGATGCTCGGAATTGCCCGCGAACATATCGTAATGGGTCGGAACGACGGTGTCGATTCCGGCGGCGACCGCCAGCTCCGCCGCTTCGCGGTAGTTCATGTTGCCGATGATGTTGCGGCTGTTCCGGAACGGGTCTCTGCCATTGATCGGCAGCAGGCCGAGGTCGAGCGACTCGGCCCGAAGCGTCTCGATCAGCCCCGGATAAACCGTCGTATCGCCGGCATGATACAGCTTGACGCCGTTCAGCTCAAGCACGTAGCCGACATAACGATGATCGAGCTTCTCGTCGTATTCCAGCTCCTCGTGCGCAGAGGGCAGCGGCTTGACGCGGAAATCGCCGAACGAAAGCCACTCGTTCGTGACGGCATGCACGCGCCGCTCCTGCGGCACGCCCATGGACGCCAGCGCCTCCAGACAGCAGCCCGGCGCAACAAATACGGTTTTGTTCCCCGCTTTCGCCATGGAGGGAATCGTGTCCGGGTCGAGATGATCGCTATGCTCGTGCGTGATCAGCACGTAGCCGGCGTTTACCGCCTCCTCCGGAAGGAGCGGCGGCGCAAACTGCCGGTGCGGCGAAGATGCGAGATAAGGATCGACATAAACGACCTTGTCCCCGCCTTTAATGACAACGCTCACCTGCCCGAGAAACCAGATGGCGACCATGCCGTACGGCACCTTCGTTTCGTCGATTTCCCGGATGAGCGCTGCTCCTGTTCGAACGTTCGGCTGCATCATGTTCCGTTGTTCCCCTTTCCGTTTCAGCCCTTAGTCTGAGTCTGCTGTTAAATATTGAGTCCGCCCGCGATGGCGAGCTCGGAGCCGGTCACCTGACTCGATTCGTCCGACAGCAGATAGACGGCGCCGTAAGCCATATCTTCCGGCGTCTGCATTCTGCCGCTCGGGATGCGGGAATTCGCGAAAGCGATCAATTCCTCCCGGCCCTTCCCCATCCTTTCGTGCAGCTCGATTTCGCCCTCCGATGCGACCCAGCCGACAGTGATCCAGTTCGAACGGACCTTGTCCCGGCTGTAATTGGATGCGATATGGCGGCTGAGCGTCAGCAGCGCTCCTTTGGAAATGGCGTAAGGCGATAAATCTTTACCGCCTTTATAGCCGTGCGTGGAGCCGATGTGCACAATCGAGCCGCCTCCCGTTTCGATCATCGAGGCGACCGCGTATTTGCAGAGAAAGAAAGCCCCTTTAATATTGACGGCGAATACCGCGTCGAACAGCTCCTCCGTCGTATTCAGCAGGCTGCTTCGCGGATAAATGCCGGCGTTGTTGACCAGTCCGTCCACCCTGCCGAAAGCCTGCACCGTGTCGTCGACGATCCGCCTGCACGTCTCCTCCTGCGAAATGTCGCCGCCGGCAAATACGGCCTTGGCGCCCAGCTTCTCTTTAAGCTCCCGCACGACCTGAAGGCCCTCGGATTCATCCAGCCCGCTGACCGTCACATTGGCGCCTTCAACGGCGCACATTTCGGCGATCCCTTTACCGATGCCCTTTGTACCGCCCGTTACGATAACCGTTTTACCCGCTAACCGATTGCCCATCCGTACTCCCCTTCTCTGCCTGGGTTAATTTCGGATCCTGCCGAATCCAGCCTTCTGAAGCAGCAAACAGCCTCGTTACTTCCAGCAGACGATCGTCTCGCCGGAGAGCGCGTCGGATTGCGGCCCGCACAGAAACATGACGATGTCGGACATATCCTTCGGCTGCGCGATTTGCTGCAAACGGGAGCGCTCCTCCTGCCCCTGTACGGTGCGCGTCGCAAGGAACCTCGCCGTATAGGTCGGAGCCGGCGAAATGCAATTGACGTTCACGTCGTAAGGGCGAAGCTGCTCGGCGAGACTGCGCGTATACTGCGAAACGCCCATTTTGGCGGCGGCGTAAATGAGCCCGTTTTTGACCGCCACGTGCCCGGCGATCGAGCCGACGTTCACGATTTTGCCGCTGCGGCGCTCGCGCATATGCAGCCCGGCGAACTTGCAGGCGTACATGGTAGACAGCAGATTGCGTTCAACGACGGCGCGAATGTCTTCCACGGAAATATCGAGCGCGTCGTTCGGATCCGGACGCGGCGTATTCGCGCCGATATCCCCGCCCGCGTTGTTGACCAGAATGTCGATGGAGCCAAGCAGCTCGATCGACCGGTCGATCAGCCGTTTCGTCTGCTCCGGGTCGCTTAAGTCGGCTGCGACAAAATACGATTTCACGCCGTACTGAGCGGCAATCTCCGAAGCGACGGCGCTGCCGGACGGCGCTTCGTTAAACTGCGCAGCCGCTTCCTCGTTCACGTCGTGGACGATGACGTTCGCGCCGGCTGCCGCCAGATCAAGCGCATACTGCTTGCCGAGCCCGCGGCTGGAACCGGTGACAACGGCGTTTTTCCCTTGCAAATCGATGGTTGGCATTCGTATTCACCTCATGGAATAGGATGGATGAACCTTCAACCTGCGAAGCGATGTTTGTGAACGCGGTGCTGCCGATATCCGCTTCGGCTTGGGGGCAAGCGGCGGTCACGCCGCCGCCGTTTATGCGTACTGCTTCATCAGAGCGGCCAAATACGCCGTGCCGCGATTCAACTCGTCGATTTCGTAGGCCGCGATCGCCTCCGGAGATTCCCCTTTCTCGTAAGGGGTGCGCCAATCTCCTCTCGAACGCGCATGATCCTCGACAAACCGCAGCAGACGGGTAAGCTGCAGCGCGGTGCGCGGCGGGTATTCCGTCCAATAGTCTTCCATCAGCACCCGGATATGCCGCGCTTCCAACGCCCCGTGCTCGACGGACAGCGTCACGCCGGGATTGGCTTCGGACAGAATGCCGAGCAGCGCCGGAAAATCGATCACGCCCTGCCCCAGCGGGCAGCGGGCCAGCCGGTAGCCTTCCTCCGACCAGAAGATGTTGTAATCCTTCAGATGAACGTTGCGCACGTGCGGGGCGACCCGGCGGAAGAAATCGACCGGCTCCTCGGCCGTGGCCAAGGGGTTGCCGGTATCGAGCGTGATGCCGAACTGCTTCGAGCCGATTTGCTCGCACAGCCAAAGCAGTTCCTCGGAGGCCAGGTCCTGATGATTCTCCACCGCCAGATTGGCGCCGCCCGGCTCGGCCGCTGCCATGACCTCGCCGAAATTGCGGAGCAGCGTTTGCAGGAACGGCTGCCACTGGCCCGCCATCAGCCGGCGGTCGCCGCCGATTTTGGCTCCGCCGACGACCGTCCGTACCGTGATGGCGCCGACACGGTTCGCCAGCCGCATCGCTTCCTTCAAGTTGGCGGTATCGTAGCCGCCGGCCGCGATATTGAGAAACATCCCTTTGCTGCGTACATATTCCGCCGTCTCGTCGGCATCGCCGCTGCGCAGCGTATCGTACGGCAGCTCGACGCCCTGCAGACCGTATGCCTCGGCCATGTCGATCTGATCCTTCGCCGTGAAGCGCGGACGTGTTGCTTTCGGGTGAATGCCCATATAGAAAACGGTTCCATAAGCGGTTAATCCGAATTTCATGTGCCTTCCTCCTCGTTCAACTGAATGGAAACAGCCGGAATCTTCTCTTTATTCGACGGTCCAGCCGCCGTCGATCGTGATGGCCGACCCCGTCATGAAGCTCGACATATCCGAAGCCAGATAAAGGATCAGCCCGGACAGCTCGCCCGGTTCGCCCCACCGTTTGACGGGCAGGTGGTCCATGAAAAACTTGTTCGCCTCCGGATTCTCGATGACGACCTTGTTGAGCTCGGTTGCGAACGGCCCCGGACAAACGGCGTTGGCCGTAATGTTATGGGACGCCCATTCCAGCGCCATCACCTTGGTGAGCTGGATCAAACCGCCTTTGCTGGAGCAGTACGCGGAACGTTCCGGCAGCGCAACCTGCCCGAGCATGGAAGCGATATTGATAATTCGGCCGTAGTTCTGCCGGATCATATGCGGGACAACGGCCTTCGTGCACAGGAAGGGCGCCTTCAAATTCGTGGTCTGCACCAGATCCCAGCTGTCTTCGTCATACTCCAGAATCGGCTTGCGAATGTTAATCCCGGCATTGTTGATCAAAATGTCGCACCGGCCGAAAGCGTCGACCACCGCGTCCGCCATCCGCCCGATGCTGCCGGAATCGGTCACGTCCACCGTCACGCCGATCGCCTCGCCTCCGGTCGAGCCGGCAACCTGATCGGCCGCCTCCTTCGCTTTGCGCTCGTCGCGGCTCGTTACCGCGACCTTGGCCCCCGCGCCGGCCAGCGTTTTCGCGAACTCCAGTCCAAGCCCCTGGCTTCCGCCTGTAACGAGTGCGACCCTGCCTGTCAAATCGAATGTCTTTGCTTCTGTCATCCGCTGATTCATCTCCTTTATGTATTCGTTTGCATATTCTCCTGCCGATAACGCGTCACACGATCGCCACGGGCCGGACGGGAGAGCCTGTTGCGCCGGTAATTTTGAGCGGTATACAAACAAACAGAAATTCGTATACTTGATCCGCCGCCAATTCCTCGAGGTTCAGGCATTCGATCAGGTGGATGCCGCAGCGCGCGATAAGCTCCTGGTGAACGGGCAGCCCCGGACCGTCCGGAACCATCTGCTCATACACGATCGTGTCGCTCCCGGTAAGGAAAATTCCCTTGCCCGCCAGCCATTTCGCCGCCGTAATATCCGGTCCGGGCAGCCCGCCGCCGCCGGCGAGATAGACGTTTTTGTCGCCGTAAAACCGCGACCAGCCCGTGCGGATCAGCACGCAGTCGCCTGCCTGGACGGACACGTCCTGCTTGCCGGCCGCCGCCTGCAAGTCGCCCTCCGTGACGGGTTCGGCGGCTTCCAGATGACTTTTCCCCTTCAGCAGCGGAATGTCCAGCATGATCCCTCGCCTGACGATCGGCTCGATCGTTTCGACGCCGTGGCTGACGAGGCCGCGCTGCTGTCCCCGCCCGCGCTGGACATCGGCCGCCGCAACGTCTCCATAAAGAGCGCCATGACTGGAAATATGGCCGAGCGCATCGATATGGGTCGAGTGATGACCGCTCGTGACGATGACTTCATTGGCGGACCCGTACCCGCAGTTCGAGGCGTCGGGGACGTCTCCATGCCTGTTGTTCAGCGTCATGAAAAACGGCGGATGAGACGGCCAGACCGGGGTGCCTCTGTCGAGCGGATGCCCCAAATCGTATTTTTTACCGCTCAAAACGTCCTGGAATCGCATTCGGCCCTGCCTCCTTCGGCGCTGCGGCCGATCCGCCCCGATCCGTGCAAACGATCGCGGGCTTCGGACCGGAAACCGCTCTGCATTGGGAATGTTTCAATCTGAGGAAGTATTCGCCAGCCGTCGGCATTATCCTTCATCAAATTTCTGCTGCCGTCCGTGACAGCGGATTCCGAATCCGGCCGACGCGCCGCAAACGCCGACCCGTCCGCCGGTTGCCGCGATCGTCTCTGTATGTCAGCAGACAAAAAACCTGCATCGCATGTGCAGGTTTTTCGGTAAATGCCGGCTTACAGCTTGATGATTTTGCCCGTTGCCTGGGATTCGAAGGCGGCCAAAATGACTTTGAGCGAACGCAGACCTTCCTCGCCGGAGATGCTTGGCGGCGTGTTTGTCCGAATGCATTCGACAAAAGCGTCGATGACCCCGCTCGGCACCTGCTTCTCGTTCGTCGCCATAGCGCCGACCTTGTACGTCTCGGAGATGCCGTCGACCAGCTCGACGATGACCTCGTCCCCGTGCACCGTACCGATCTTCATGACACCCTTCTCGCACCAGAGCGTCGTACTGTTGTCGCCGCCCTTATACTGCGTCCAGCTGGCCACGAGCGTGCCGATCGCGCCGCTTTTCATGCGCAGGATGCAGGTAGCGTTATCGTCGACGTCGGTTCCTTCCTTATGAATCGTGCCGACGAACCCGGCCACTTCGGCCACTTCGTCGCTGAGTAAATACCGGATAAAGTCTGATTTATGCACGCCAAGGTCGCCCATTGCGCCCATGATCGCTTCTTCCTTGCGGAAAAACCAGCTGTTCCGCCCGTCGAGGCTCCAGCCTTCCGGACCCGGGTGGCCAAACGAGGTGCGGAACGTGAGCACCCGGCCCAATTTGCCGGAATCGAGAATTTCCTTCGCTTTCACGTGAGGAGGCATCAGGCGCTGGTTGTGGCCGACCATCAGGAACACGCCGTTCTTGCGGGCCGCTTCGATCATGCGCTCGCCTTCCTCGGCCGTGACGGCCATCGGCTTCTCGACCAGCACATGCGCGCCGGCATTGGCGGCGGCGATGGCGACCTCGGCATGAAGATAGTTCGGCGTGCAGACGCTGACCGCGTCCGGCTTCTCGTTCTTCAGCAGCTCTTCATAGCTGCTGTAGCTTTTGCCGCCGTAGGTTTCGGCAAATTTCCGCGCGCGTTCGATTTTCGGATCGGCGAACGCGATGAATTCGACGTTCGGATTGGCGGCATATTCCGGTACATGTCTGCGCAGCGCGATGGCGCCGCAGCCGACGACCGCGACTTTAATTTTGCTCATGGGATCCGTCTCCTTTATCCATCAAAATTGGTTCAAATAATGCTGCTTCAGCCAGTTCAGGCTGCTGGCCACGCTCTCAAGCGGCGGATTTTGGCAGTGGTCCTGCTCGACGATCAGCCACTGCACGCCGGCATCCGAGGAAGCCTGAATAACCGCGGGAAGATTGACGACGCCCTGTCCGAGCTCGAGCGTTTTCATTTTGCCTTCCTCATCCTTGCTGAAGTCCTTCAAATGGAGCAGCGGCAGACGTCCGGCATATTTCGGGATATAGGCCAGCGGATCTTGTCCGGCAAACTGGACCCAGCAGACGTCCATTTCCACTTGAACGGATTCCGGCTTCGTCGACGCATACAGCGCATCGTAAACGAATTCGCCGCCGATACGGCTTTCAAATTCGAACGCGTGGTTGTGATAGCCGAAAACGAGTCCCTGTTCGCGCGCCTCGGCGCCGACTTCCTCAAACAGCGAAAATAAGCGCTTCCACGATTCTTCGTCGGCGCGTTCCTCCGCCGCCACATGCGGGCAAATCAAATACTGCGCGCCGATCGTTTTCAAATAATCGATTTCCTGCTGCAGGCTGCCGCGAAGCGCCGCCGGCCCGACATGGCTGCCGATTGCTTTAAGCCCCAGCTCCTGAAGCAGCGATTTCATCTCGTCTGCAGGTATTCCGCCATACCCGGCGAACTCCACGCCTTCATATCCGAGTTCCGCCACCTTGCGCAGCGTGCCCTTGAAATCCTGCGCCAGCTCATTGCGGAGCGTATACAGCTGCAGGCCGATGCCCATTCTTCTCATGGTCGCACCTCGACAATTAGATTATTTCACTGCAAAACCCGATACCATCATACACGAAAGTAGGTTAAACTGAACATAAACGATATTGCATGACCTGAACTATTTGGCTACTTTCCCGTATGGAGGTCGAACCGGATTGGAAGCGAACCTGCTGATTTGCAGTTATTCCTATCATTCGCAGCCGTTCAATAACAGCTACAAAAGCGGTCTGCCCAACTACCTTTTTCGGCTGCAGACGGAAGGGACAAGCAAGGTGTACTGCCGGGGGGACTGGCACGAGGTGCAGGCAGGCGACCTGCTTTTGCTTAAGCCCGGAGACGAGTATGACCTTCGGGTCGAAAAAGGCGGCGCAGAGGGAAGAGTGTCGAGCGGCGATTATTATTTATACTGCAGCGGCTCCTGGATCGATGCCTGGTGGAGCCGGATGAACCGTCCGGCGCTGAGCCGGATCGCGATCGACGATAAACTGCTTGGCCTGTGGCGGAATCTGCTGCTGGAGAAGCGCCGCGGCCCGCATGAAGAGAATGCGGAGCTGACGGATTATTTGCTGCGCGGCCTCTGCCTGTATTTGGACCGGGCGATTACCGAAACGACGCTGACGGACCGCACCGCCTTCGCCGCCTTGAGGCTCAAGCGGTTCATCGAGGAGCACGCCACGGTCACGTTCAAGCTGGAAGAGGCCGCGCGCTATGCGGGTTTAAGCCTGTCGCGGGCCGTTCACCTGTATAAAAGCTGCTATGGCCAAACCATGATCCAATACGCCATGGAAGTCCGTCTTAACGCCGCGTTGGAGAGGATGAAATACAGCTCCATGACGCTGGAGCAAATTGCCGAGACGAGCGGATTTTCCAGCTACTCCTATTTCCACCGCGTGTTTCGCGCCAAATACGGCGTATCGCCGGCCAAATATCGGGCCTCTTCGGAGACCTCCCCCGTCGCTGCCGGTTCCCGCGCACGCTGACGGGCCGCCCGAAACAATCCTTCTTCCGCCACGTATAAAGCAGCAGGAGTGGATGCCGATGAAATGGAAAATGATTGCGATCGCGCTGCTGGTTCTGGTTTTATTGAACCTTCCCGTCGTGGGAAATTTCCTGCGCGCGGCCAATACGCTCGTTCACGAAAGCGGGCATGCGCTGACGGCGCTGCTGTTCCAGGGTCATGTCTACTCGATCTCGCTGTTCGCCAATACCGAAGGCTTGACCTACAGCTCGTATACGTCCTGGGCCGGCGGGTTTGCGACCGGGCTTGCCGGCTACGTGTTTTCCTCAATTTTTATCCTGGCGCTGGCTTCGCTCTGGAGCCGTAGCCGTTACCGGATCGTGCCGGTCATTCTGCTCGTACTCGCAGCGGCGAATATCGTCTTCTGGGTTCGAAATGCGTACGGCATGATCTGGCTGATCCTTTTCATTCTTCTGCTCGTGTACACGCTTGTCACGAAAAAGAAGGAATTCGCCTTTACCGTCACGGCCGTTATTTTACTGGTCATTCTCGCCGCTTCGGTTCGCGCCGGTTTCGACGTCTTCATGCTCGGTCTGCAGACGCCGGGGCAGGCGGGCGACGCCACCGTGCTGCGGCAAATTACGCACGTTCCGGCCGTTTTCTGGGGCACCTTCTTTTTCGCGCAGTCGTTATGGGCGGCGTTTGCGGCGGGCAAAAAGCTGCTGAAGAAGCTGAATCAATAAATCGCCTCTTCTAGGCCGGCTCCGTCAGCACGATCCGCACGACCGTTCCCGCCATCATCCGGCTGTCGATCGTCATGGAGGCGCGGTCGCCGTAATGGATTTTCAGCCGGTTATACACGTTTTTCAGGCCGACGCCCCCGCCCCGGCCGGTCTTGATTTCCCCCGGTTCGCCGGAATCGGCCGCGAGCGACTGCCTGAGCTGCTCCAGCCGTTTCGGCTCGATGCCGATTCCGTTGTCGCCGACTTCCAGCAGCAGCCTGCCGCCTTCCACGGCCGCCTTGATTCGCACGGCGCCTCCCGACGAATATTCCATAATGCCGTGGTTAAGCGCATTTTCCACGACCGGCTGCAAAATAAACTTCAGCATATTGCGCGGCAGCGCCCCCGGCTCCAACTGCCATTCGACGGAAAAATTGCCTGCAAACCGGAGCTGCTGAATCGTCATATAGTTTCGGATATGCTCGATCTCCGCCTCGACCGTCACGATCTCGCTTCCGCTGCTGATGCTGAACCTGAATATTTTCGCTAGGCTGCCGACCATCGTGCAAATTTCCTCGGCCCCGTACCGCTTCGACCGCATGTTGATCGCTTCCAGCGTATTATACAGAAAATGCGGGTTGATCTGCTGCTGCAGCATGCTCAGCTCCGCCTTCGTCTTGAGCGCGATCAGCTGCTGCTCCCGCACCCGGTTTTTCACGTTTTCGTCCATCAGGAAACGGATTTGGGCGATCATCTTGTTGATGCTGATGACCAGGCTGCCGATTTCGTCCCTCGCCTCGTAGCCGAAGCGGCGCTCCAGATGCCCTTGGCCAATTTCCTCCATCATCGATTGAAGCCGTTTCACCGGCCGCTCCAGGAACAGCGAGCACATCCACGAAATCGCGTACGCAATCATGATCGCCAGCAGCACGATAAACATATCGCGGTAAAAGATTTGCCGGGAAGCGCTCAGGATCTCGTCAAACGGATAAAAGACGTACATCGTCCATCCCGTCCTGCCGATGGGCTGCGGCGCGACCGCCTGCTCCTGACCCGCCGTCTTACGCATCGCGACCGGCGCGGCGGCCGCTCCCTGCTGCCGTTCCCGGAGCTGAACCGCCGTATCGACGTATTCGGCGTTCGAATTGCTCCGGTAAATGACGCCTCCGCTCCGATCGAGAATGACAAAATCCAGCTTATGGTCGGGGTCGACCGGCTGGAATGCGTTATCCTTCAGCACCAGCTCCAGGTACCCAAGCTGCTGCATATCCGGACTGGCCGCGTAGACGGGATAAAGCGATTTTTTGATCAGCGAGACGGCCGGCCGGCCGTACACGTCCCTTTTCCCCGTTACCCAGATGATCGGCTGCGCGCCGTCGTCCTGAAGCGCCGGGATCGGATCGATTTTTTGTGAAAACAGATCGAGGTTGTTGAGAAAAATGGACGAATACCGGGCGATGCCGGACGAGTTGTACAGAGCGAAATACGACACGTCGCTCAGCTCGGGATAGAGCGAGACGAACATATCCGGGCTGGACACCGGGTAGCTGTCCATCAGCGGGACGGACAGAAATAAATAACGCTGCAGCCGGTCGTCCACCGACAGCTTGTTGATTAAATTTTCGTACGCCTCCTTGCGCAGCTTGACGACCTTGCCCATCTCCGCGGACGTGCGGGTCAGCGCCTTGTTGACCTGGTCGACCGAATAGGTGCCGAGCAGCCATGCGTACAAAAACCCGGCCGAAACGGCCGGCACGATCACGGACAGGAGCAGCAGCGTCGCGATTTTTTGGCGAAGGGAAATCGATGCCAGCCTCCGCTGGATCAAGGACAGCGGAATGTTCCGGATTTCGCTCGCGTAGGCCTGGGCCCGGATCAGATTGGACAACGTCCGGTACGGCTGGAAAATCATCCCGGAAAATACATACGCGACGACGAACGTGATGACGATCGCGGCGAAGGACAGCGACAGGTACCGGACAAGCAGCAGGTTTGCCGGGCCGCTCGCCCCCCCTGTGTCAGCCGCCGTGATCAGCTTAAAGCCGTACGGCTGCAGCATGCACGCCTTGATCCGCTTCCCGAGCTTGTTCGGCACGTCGGAGTCGCATGCCGATGCCGGTTCCCGGCTCTCGGCGGCAAGGCGAACGATGCTTGCCTTCAGCGGACCTTCCGGCATGTTCGTCCAGACGATCCGGTTCTCCCGGTCCAGAAACAGCGACAAGCCGGATTCCCCTCCCCCGGACAGCGTATCCTGGAGAAATTCCGGACTTAAGACGATGAAACTCATGACCTTGGTATCGTCAATGCCGTTGTTGATGACCAAATGGCCTTCCACCTGCTGCAAAAAATGCCGCAAGCGCAGCATCTGGTCCGGCGGCAGCCGGCCCTCCATGGCATCGAGCTTCGCCGTCAGCTGCCCCTTCGCGAAATAGACCGGCAGCCCGTATACCTTGAGAAACGTATCCAGCAGCCCGGAATCCCGCAAATCGTCGATCCACGGAATCGGCTCCTCGGACAATTCGGCGGAATCCGTGGATTTGACGAAGCTTCGCTGATTTACGTTATCGCCGAGCATGAAAATTTTGTCCACCAGCTTGGGAGAAATTTCAAGCGCATTCAGCCTGACGTTCAAATCGGCGATTTTGGCGGCGGCCTCGGCCGGCGGCTGCAGATTCAAATAGGCGCGCGAATAAACCGTGAAATCGGTCGAGCCGAGCCGCGTCATCAGCGAATTGGCGTCGTTTAAATAACCGGTCACGTTGGAGATCGAATATTGAAAAAGATGCTCCTCCGTCGAAACCTGCACATCCTGTCCGATTTCATTGGCGCCGGCATAACCGATCCAGATAAATACCGCTTGCGCCGCCAGCGTAAAAAGCACGGCGATGACGATCAGCTTCGCCTTGTAGCTGCGGATGCCCATCGGATCGCCCCGTCAATGAAGCGGAAGCGAAGCCGTCAGGAGCCGGTTCCGGTATTCCTGCGGGGTCTTCCCCGTATTTTTTTTGAAAATTTCGCAGAAATAGCGGGGATTCTCGTAGCCGACCATTTCCCCGACCTCGTACACCTTGTACTGCGGGTCCGCAAGCAGCCGCTTCGCATGGTTCAGCCGGCAGTCCGTCAAATAACACACGAAGCTTAAGCCTTCGGTTTTTTTAAACAGCCAGCTGAGGTAGGTGGGATTGACGTGGACGCTATCCGCGACGTCCCGCAGCGTAATCGACCGTTCGTAATGCAGGCGGATGTACTTTTTCGCCTCTTCGACGATCAGGCTTTTGGGCGATTCGGCTGCGGGCGGATCGTCCGGCCTGCCGATCTGCGATTCCGCTCCCGCGTCCGGCTCTGCGGCTGGCTTGACGCCCGGCATGCCGGACCGGTACTCCGCCTCGGTATCCGGTGTTTCGCCCAGCAGCGATTCGGCGCAGCTGCGCGAGAACGGAAGCTCGCCCAGCGTGCCGACTTCAGGCCCGACGGCGATCGACACCGTCGAACGCAGCAGTCCGCGGAAGCGCAGCATTTCCTTACGGATCGATTGCAAAATCGCGATCATCCGCCCGGGCTCGGACTGCACCTCGGGATTCGCGGCAAGCAGAAAACAGCTGCCGTTCTTCCGGTCGACCGTATGATAGCCGTAATGGTCATCCCAAATTTCCGTCAGGATGTTGTCCAGCGTGAAGACGATCAAATTCCAGTCCTTTCCAGTATACGGTCCGGCGGCTGCCATCGCCGCATCCAACCGCAGAACCGCAACGGTATAACGGCCGCCGTCCAGCAGCAGCTCGCCGGAGCTGCAGCCCTCCTCGATTTCGTCGGGCGTCAGGGGGCGGTTCATCAGCTCGGTCAGAAAGCAGTGCCGGAGATATTTGGCCAGCAGCTTCGCTTTTCGCTCCAGAATCGTGCTTCGCAGCCGCGTCTGCTGCCGCTCGTTCAGCACGCCGACCGCTTTCGCAAGCGAGGCCTTCAGCTCGTGGAAATCAATCGGCTTGAGCAAGTAATCGACGGCGCCGTTTTGCAGGCTTTTTCTCGCGTATTCAAAATCGTCGTACCCGGTCAGCATAATCGTCTGGATATAACCGAATTCTTTGCGGATCCGTTCGATCAGCTCGAGTCCGTTCATCAGCGGCATACGGATATCGGTGACCACGACGTCGACGGGTTCCTTCTGGATGCGCTGATAGGCAATGATACCGTTTTCATAACAGCCCGCAAGCTCGATGCCGAGCTCCGAATAATCGAAAGCCCCGAGCCCTTCGCGAATTTCCGGCTCGTCGTCGACGATCATCAGCTTATAACCGTGCATCGGAATCCCCCTTCAAGAAGAACGGCTGCGCCGTCTATCGGCGGCGGAACAAGCTTCTTCCCTTAGATCTATAGCGAAAGCAAGGCGAATCGTTACCTTTTCGACCGATCAAAAATAGAAGATTCCCGGGCCTGCCGAAGGGCAGACCGAGGGAATCTTATTTTATGCGCGGAACAACCATGCCATTACCCTTTCACGGCCGAGGAAAGCACACCCTCCAGCAGATAGCGCTGCCCGATGAAGAAGATGACGACGATCGGAATGATGAACAGAATCAGGGCGGCGTTGGCGACCTGGACGAGCTCCACGTTCGGATTTTCCGGGTACGTATAGCCGACGGAGGCGAGCGCCGTCACAAGCGGGTATTTATCCTCCGTCAGGAACATGAACGGCGTCAGGTAATCCGCTCCCCAATGAAAGTTGAACGCCATAATCGCAATCGTGGCGATAATCGGGACGGACAACGGGACGAAGATGTTCCAGAAAATCCGGAATGTGGAGCATCCGTCGATTCTCGCCGCTTCCTCCAGCTCCTTCGGGAACGAGGCGTAAAACTGGCGGTACAGGAAAATATTGAACGGCGACCCGCCAATTCCCCACAGCACCCAAGGGATGAACGTGCCGGTCAGCCCGATCTGCTTGAACAGGATGTACGTCGGAATTTGCGTGACGATCCCCGGCAGCATCATGGTCGACAGGACGAACAGGAACAAATATTTTTTTCCCGGCGCCTGCAGCCTGGCGAACGCATAGCCGACGAAGGCGCTGGAGAACAGCGTCAGCACGACGGAGATGCCGGTGATAATGACCGAATTTCGCGTATAGGTCCAGAAATCGATCAGCGTAACCGCCAGCCGGTAATTCTCGAAATGGAACTCGGTCGGCAGGAACGTCGGCAGCGAGTTGATCTTTTGCAGCGAATTCGTGAAGGTCCAGAACGCCGGCAGGAAAAACAGCAGAGACAGCAGGATCAGGACGACGTACAGCGCGGCTCTGACGGACGGCCGGTTGATGCCTGTGTTCACCATCGTCCGCTACCTCCCCTCTTGGTCCACTTCGTAGTGGACCCAGTACCGGCTCGTTTTAAACACGACCAAAGTGAAAACGAGGATGATCACGAACAGCAGCCACAGCAGCGCAAGTCCGTATCCGTACCGCTGAAAGGCGAAAATTTGCTGAAACGCGTGCACGAGATACAGGTAGTTCGGCTTGAGCGGCGTATTGAGCAGGCCGTTCGTGCCCTGCGTCAGCATAATCGGCTGAACGAAAATTTGCAGCGAACCGATAATGCCCATGATCAGGTTGAAGAACAGCACCGGCGTCATCAGAGGAATCGTTATGCCGCGAAACCGCTGAACCGCAGAAGCGCCGTCGATTTCCGCCGATTCGTACAGCTCCTTCGGCACGCTTTTCAGCCCGGCGAGATAGATGATCAGGCCGCCGCCGCTGCCCCACATGAGCAGAATGATGAGCGACAGCGTCGCATGGTCGTAGCCGAGCCAGTCGACCGCCGGAATGCCCAGATGGCCGAGCAGCTCGTTGATCAGCCCGTTCCCTTTCGCCAGCAGGTTCCGCCACAGCAGGCCGACGGCCACCGCCGGAATGATCGACGGCAGGTAGAAGATCGTCCGGAATATGCCGACGCCTTTCACCGAATTGTTGAGCAGCACCGCGATCAGGAAGCCGAGTATCATGCCGAGGGGCACGTTGACCGCCGTAATGAAGAACGTCCTGCCGAGGGCGTAGATGGAATCCGAATCGGTGAAGATGCGGTCGTAATTCCGGAAGCCTACGAACCGCAAATGTCCGCTGTTGAAGCCGGTGAAATTCGTGAAGCTTAAGTACAGCCCGTACAGCAGCGGAATGAGGCCGAGCAAAATAAAAATAATGAACCATGGCGATACAAAACAGTAAAATTCGATGGCTTCCCTGACGGATTTGCGCATCTTGCGCTTGCGGCTTGCGTGCCGTTCGAGAGAAACCGCAGCAGGCTGGTTCGACATATTTTCGTTCCTCCTTCGCACGGTTCCCGGCTACTGGAGGCCCAGAACGTCTTTGCCTTCCTGGATCAGCACATTCATATCGTTGGTGATTTTGGATGCCGCTTCATCCACCGTCGATTTGCCGAAATATACCGGCGAGAAATGCTTGTCGAACAGCGAGGCTGCCGCCTGCGCCGAAATGTACGGATTGTAGCCGATAAATTTGTCCGCGTACTTCAGCTCGTTATTGACGAATGCAAGCGTCGATTTATCGAACTCCGTCGTATTCGGCAGGAGCGCGAGTCTCGATTTCGTCGCCGGCAGTCCCCAGCCGCTCTTCGCGCGGTCGTCGGCCGGCTTGCCGCCAAGGAACCATTCGAACACCTTCCACGCTTCGTCCGGATGCTTTGTTTTGCTGTAAATGATGCCGCCCGCCGCCGCTCCCGTCGGCGACATCCGCGTTCCGCCCTCCATGACCGGAGCGGGCGCCATGCCGAAATCGTTCAGGTGCGTTTTCGCCTTCTCGTCGCCGCGCAGCAGGCCCGTAAACCAGTAGCCCGAGATCATCATGGCCGCGCTGCCGTTAACAAAAAGGTCGCCGGAAAACGTCGTATCCTGATTGAGCGGATTCGGGCCGACGTCGGATTTGACGGCATCGAGCCAGTAGTTCATCAGATTTTTCACTTCCGGCTTGTTCAAGTCGGCTTTGCCGAAATCGTCGGAGTAGATGCTGCTCCCTTCTTGGGCCAGCTGCAGCAGCAGCAAATCCTGGTTGAGCGCCGTGTTCCCGTTGTAATACACAAGACCGTACTGCGACACCTTGTCGCCCTGCTTCTTGGTCAGCTTTTTCGCAAGATCGAGCAGTTCGGTCCAGGTCATCGGCTCGGTGGAGCTCGGAAGCGGAATGCCTGCTTTCTGGAAAATTTGCTTGTTGTAAAAAAGCGTGAAATCCTGCGACCAGTCTTTGGGGAAACCGTAAATGTCCCCGATTCCCTGCTTGCCGCTGGCCGTATCGTACTTGTAAAGATTGACGACCGGCAGGTAATCGTCTTCCTTGAAGACGCTGCTCGCTGCGAACCTTGGCGTAAGGTCCATCGCAAGGCCTTTCATTACGTAGTTCGGAAGCTCGGTCGCCGCGTAAATCCGGATGATGTCCGGCGCGCTGCCCGCCGCCACCATCGTCATCAGCTTGTTATAGTCGGCATCAACCTGCTGGATTTTGATGCCCGGGTTCGCTTTCTCGAATTCGGCGATCTGTTCCTTGGAAATTTCGCCGGAGGTAAACGTCAGCTTGATCGTCACCGGGCCGCCTTTGCCTGCACTGCCCGACCCCTGCGGCTTCTCACCGGCATTGCCGGCCGTTCCGTCGCTTGAGCCGGAATTGCCGCCGCCGTTCGATCCGCAAGCGCTTACAAAGATCAGACAGACAATGACAACCGCGGAGATGACGGCGTTTCGTCCCATTCGTCGCATTTCATTTCCCCCTCCTCATGGTCGAACTTCGGCCGAAAGTTCATGTTCATCATACCGTTTCGGAGGAGGATTATGAACGAGCTAAACTTTTGATTTCTTCCGATATTTTCAGCTTTTGAAAGAATCGGCTGCCGCCCGCTTCATTGCGGCAAAACGACCGTATAACTTGTTAGAAATCGAGGTGAATCGTTTCGCCTCCGTCCACGGCTAGGCAGGCGCCTGTGATGAACGAGGCTTTGCCGCTCGCCAGAAAAACGACGGCATGCCCGATGTCCTGCGGCAGCGCCAGCCGGCCGAGCGGAATGTTGTACGCCTGCTTGCTCAGGAAGGCCTCATGCTCTTCGGCGGGCATTTCGTTCAGCCGCTGCTGCAGCCTGGACGAAATCGTGTAGCCCGGCAGCACGGTGTTGACGCGAATGCCGTGCGGCGCGCATTCGAGCGCCATCGCCCTCGCCATCGATACGATGCCGCCCTTCGCGGCGGCGTAAACGGAAAAGTTTGGCCGCGTCGCCCAGGCATGGACGGACGAAATATGTACGATGGCGCCTGAGCCGCTGCTGATCATAGCCGGCATCGCCTTGCGGCTGAGCAGCCAATGCCCGCGCAGATCGGTTGCGATGACCCTGTCGAAATCGTCGGCGGAAATATCCAGCATCGGCTTGTAAAGATGCGTGCCGACATTATTGACCAGAACATCGATCCGGCCCCAGCGGGCAAGCGCCGTCTCGACGATCCGGTCGAGATCGCGTTCTTCGCCGACGTTCGTCCGGATGAATACGGCATCCCTGCCGCCGTCCTGAAGCTCCTTGCAAAACCGGTTGCCGGCTTCTTCGTCCCAATCCGCAATAAGAAGGCGGGAACCTTCTTCGGCAAAGCACTGGGCGATGCCTTGGCCGATTCCCGCCGCGCCTCCGGTCACGATGACCGTTCGATCGGTTGACTGCAAGCTTCTCCCTCCTTACGATTAACGTTTACCAGTCCGCAACGGAGCCGTCGTCGTCATGAAACCATCTGGGCGTATCCCAATCTCCGGAGTAAATTTTCTCTTGAATGGCTTCCTCGTCGATTTCGATGCCGAGACCCGGGGCCGTCGGCAGCTCGATATACCCGCCCTTCGCCTCGAACGGCCGGCGCAAATAGCCTTCGCCGAGCGTGACATGCTCCTGGGCGAGGAAATTGGGGACGCAGGCGTCCAGCTGGATGCTGGCGGCCAGATTGACCGGGCCCAGCGGATTGTGCGGCGCGATCGCGGCAAAATACGTTTCCGCCATCGCGGCGATTTTCTTCCCTTCCAGGATGCCGCCGCAGTGCGCAAGATCCGGCTGGACGATCGCCGCCGCCTGCTTCTCCAGCACCTCGCGGAAGCCCCATTTCGTAAACAGCCGCTCGCCGGTGGCGATCGGGAGATGCGTCGACCGCGCGATTTGAAGGAGCGCGTCCACGTTTTCGGGCAGGCAGGGCTCCTCGATATAGGCCGGCTTCAAGTATTCCAGCTCCTTGATCAGCTGAATGGCAAGCGCAGGAGCGATTTTTCCGTGAAAATCGATGCCGAGCTCGCAATCGGGGCCGATTGCTTCCCGGATCGCCGCGATGCGCTCTACCTGCTGCCGGATAAAGCTTGGCGGCTCCGTCAACCGTGCTTTGCCGTTCAAGCCGGTCTTCACCATGGTGAAGCCCTTTTCCGCCGCCGCTTTGGCGCTCTGGCGCGCTTCCTCCGGCGTTCCGCCGCCGACGTGGCAGTAGATGCGCACCCGGTCCCGCACCGCGCCGCCGAGCAGCTGATAGACCGGCACGCCGAGCGATTTGCCGAGAATGTCCCACATCGCCTGCTCGACGCCGCTGATCGCGCTGGTCAACACCGGGCCGCCGCGATAAAAGGCGCCGCGGTACATGGACTGCCACAAATGCTCGATGCGACGCGGGTCCTGCCCGATCAGCACGGGCTCCAGCTCTTTGACGGCCATCTCCACCGTGCGCGATCTGCCTTCGACAATCGCCTCTCCCCAGCCGACGAGGCCTTCGTCGGTCGTCATTTTCAGAAACGACCAGCGGGGCCGCACATGAATCAGTTCGATTTTCGTTATTTTCACGTTGGTTCCGTCCTCTCAAAAAATATGGCATTGATGGCCTTGCATTCATTTCGTGCAGCAAAATCAGCGATGGAAGCATCGGCTCTTCTTTCGGAGCGAGATTTTTTTACGCCGCACCGCACGCAGGGCAGAATGTGCGCGGATGCGGCGTGGTGGTGCAGTCCGGCCGCTTAGGGCCGGACGGACGTACCGTCGGTAATGCGGGCGAGCGTCCACTTCGGCAGCTCTGTGCCGCACGGGAATTTGGCCGCCAATTCCTCGTTGAGATCGACGCCGAGTCCGGGCTTGTCATTCACGTAGACGTAACCGTTCCGGATTTCCGGACAGCCCGGGAAAACCTCCTTCATCCGGTCCGAGAAGCCGTTCCATTCCTGGATGCCGAAATTCGGCACGGCCAAATCGAGATGCACGTTGGCCGCATGTCCGACGGGCGAGACGTCGCCCGGGCCGTGCCATGCCGTACGCACGCCGAACGACTCGCAGAGCGCAGCCAGCTTCCGGGCCGGCGTTATGCCTCCGATCGCGCTGATATGGCAGCGGATAAAGTCGATCAGCTTTTCCGCAATCAGGCCGGTCCACTCGTTCGGGTGCACGAACAGCTCACCCATGGCGATCGGAACGGCGCACTGCGCGCGAATCGTACGGAACCATTCGATCTGCTCCGGAGGAAGCGCATCCTCCAGGAAGAAGAGCCGGTACGGCTCGAGCGCTTTCGCCATGCGCACCGCTTCGATCGGGGATACCCGCTCGTGAATGTCGTGCAGCACTTCAATCTCGAAGCCGATGGCGGTACGAATATGCTCGAACAGCGCCGGAACGCTTCGTGCATAGGTGTCCGGATCGTAATAGGCGCCCGGCTGCGCGTTTTCAGGAGCATGGATAATATGGTTTCGCCCGCCGTACCCGCCCATCTGGCACCGGATATAACGGTACCCCTGCTCCATATAACGCCTGACGTTGTCCTCCACCTCGCGGGCGTCCCGGCCGTCCGCATGGCGGTACACGGCAGCGGCTTCGCGGCATTTGCCGCCGAGCAGCTGATAAACCGGCATGCCGGCCATTTTTCCCTTGATATCCCACAGCGCCATATCGACGCCGGAAATCGCATTGTTCAGCACCGGCCCGTTCCGCCAATAAGAGCTCACCATCGCGGTCTGCCAAATATCCTCGATTCGCTGCGGATCCTTCCCGATCAGAAACGGCTTCATGTAATCCTCGACGGCGGACCTGACGGACAAATAACGCTGCGTAAACGTCGCGCAGCCGAGGCCGTACAGGCCCGGTTCGTTCGTCTCGATTTTGACGACGACCAAATTGATGCCGTCCGGCGCCGTCAGGATGGCTTTAACATCCGTAATTTTCAATTCGCTCATAAACGATCATCTCCTTATTTGTTTGGGCTTCCCCAGCCTTGAGCTGCTCCTGCCGCCGTTCCTGCCCCTGTGCTTGCTCCCGAGCCCGTGTCCGTCCGCTCCGGCATGCCCGGCAAAATAAGTCCGCCGTCCACCCGGATCGTCGTTCCCGTCACATACGAAGAAGCGTCCGATGCCAGCCATACGGCGGCTCCTCCAATATCCGCCGGCGTCCCCGCCCGGCCGAGCGGAATCCGCTCCCCGAGCCTGGCGTAATGCTCGCTTCGCGCCTCGCGTACCTGAATGGCGCCCGGGGCGATGCAGTTGACCCGGATGCCGTAAGGCGCAAGCTCCAGCGCAATCGACTGGACGGAACGGATCAGCGCCGCCTTCAGTCCGCCGTATACGGAATCGGCGGGATACGCCCGTTCTCCGCGGGTCGAGGCGGTGTTGATGATGCTGCCGCGAATGGTCCGCTCGATCATGTGCCGGCCGATCATCTGCATCAGCACGAGCGGCGCGCGGTAATTGAGCCGATACAGCGCGTCCATCCGGGCCGGGTCCATGTCCACGAGCGGGCTCATGATGGTGATGCCCGCATTATTCACCAGCACATGAACGTCGCCCAGCGCGTCGATTGCCTGCCGCGCCAGCCGCGCCGGCGTATCCTCCTGCGTCAGATCGCCCTGGAACACGAAGCAAGAGCGGCCGTATCGCTCCCGAATCGTGTCTGCAACCTTCGCGGCTTCCTCCGGCTCGTTCAGGTGGCTGATCGCCACATTGTAACCGGTTTCAGCCAGGGCTAGTGCAATCCCTCTGCCGATCCCCAAGCTTCCTCCGGTTACCAGCGCGTTTTTGGTTCTGCTTTCGCTGTCCGTCACGTTAGCTTCACCTCCGTTAGATGTCTTTTAAGTATAGGGATTTCACCGCCTGCCAACAATTTCATTATTTTTGGATCTGTGCAGATATATTTGGAACATGCAGGTTCAGATAGGCGGACCTTTGCGAGCCGGCAGCGTGAAAAGGCAATCTTACCGGTAGATCAAAAAAGCCGCGAAATTTCGCGACTCTCTTGATGGATGCCGGCGCCGCCGTTCATAAATGAACGACGACGCTGCCGGATTCGACGGAAACGGGATATGTCTCCACGGAAGGAGGCTCCTCGGACGAAAGGTCCTCGGTCTCGACCGGTACCTCGACCGTCACTTCATACGATTTCACCAGGCATTTGTTCGGATCGAAAATCGATTTGCCGCTCGTGATGTCGAATTCCCATCCGTGCCACGGACAGCGGACGATTTCCCCTTCCCGGCCGTACAAATATTCGCCGGGCTCGGAAGCCAGGGTCATGCCGGTCACGGTGCCGGCGCAGAGCGGCGCGCCTTGATGGGGACAGGTGTTTCTAAGTGCATAGAACGTGCCGTTCACATTGAATACGCCGACCGGGCGTCCTTCCAGAACGACTAGCTTCCGAGCGCCTGACGGAAATTCGGCAACGGTGCCGACCACGTGTTTGCCCATTCGAATCTCCCCCTATAGGTTGTAAAATTCGCGCGCATTCTCGTAAAAGATCCGCCGGTGCATCGATTCCGGCAGCTTTGGAAAAGCGCGGGTCGGAGAATCGAAATCCCAATGCGGGTAATCGCTGGAAAACATCAGGATCCGCTCCGCGTCCATCATGTCGAAGATTTGAAGCAGATGCTTGTCGTTGTCCGGCCGCTCGAGCGGCTGGGACGTAATCCGCACATGGTCAAGCAAATATTCGCTCGGCTTGCGCTTCAGCCACGGCACCTCGTACCGCAGCGCCTTGTATTCCGCATCAAGACGCCACATGAGCGGAGCCAGCCAGGAAACGCCGCCTTCGACCAGCACGACTTTAAAATTCGGGAACCGCTCGAACACGCCCTCCGTGATGAAGCTGACCAGGTGAGCCTGGAAGCTGAGCGACAGGCACGTATGCCATTCGATATAATGCGTCGGGTAACCCGGGGACGGCTGCACGTTGATGCCCATCCCGTCGGTGCCGGGGTGAATCGCGAACGGAAGTCCGTGCTTCTCGCAGGCTTCGTAAATCGGATAATACTGCCGCTGGCCGAACGGAGCGCGCGCGCCGGAATCGGTCATGACCTGCACGTAATGCGGATGACCCGCCCATCGCTCGATTTCGCGCGCCGCCGCCTGCGGGTCTTGAGGGTTCACCGTTATGGAGCCTTTGAATACGCTGTCAGGATTGTATTTGCTAAGCCAAGTGTCCGCCAGCCAGTCGTTGAACGCCGCGGCAATCGCGTTTCCGAAGTCGGGGTCCGGATGCAGATTGCAAAAAGCGCGCGGCATCAGGATCGCATGCGCATAGCCGTATTCGTCGATAAGCTGCCGGCGGAGCAGCTCCGGGTCCGAGCCCGAAGGTCCGCCCTGCGAAGGCCTGGCGTCCAGACGGTCGCCATGCACGGGATTGCCGTAAAAGCCGCGGCCGCCGCCGTTATACCGTTCCCGCCAGGGCATCGTCATGTAGGAGCGGATTTCCGCCGCATTTCGCGGGTAAGGGTGCACGTCACAGTCAATGATACCCGTTCGGGCCGCCGTTTTCCCCGCTTCCGCGCTTGCCTGTTGTTCGATCATTCACTTGCCCTCCCTGAATCCCATAATTTTCATGCCGAAGTTAAAATATTCTGGATAGCATGATCTATGACCGTATTCGCCAAAAAACGCTCATACCCTTTTTATTCCTCTCATGAAAATGCCGCGCACGGCAGACAGCCGGCGCGGCAGTTGGGATAAAATCAGGCATGAAAAATAAATGCAAGCCCTCGCGCCCTGCGAAGGCATCGATCGTAAAAGGATACGTTCCGGCGGTCTTCCGTCTAAAATCCCGGCTGGCGGCCTCCGTCGACGACGACCTCCGTACCCGTGATCGATGCAGCCAGGTCCGAGACGAGAAACAGAGCCATGTCGGCAATTTCCTCCGGCTGCACGGCACGTCCGAGCGGAATGCCGGCAGCGGCTTCCTCCTTCTGCCGTTCTACCGAAATGCCTTTGGCAGCCGCCTCTTGAACGGCGAGCGTTTCCGCCCGTTCCGTCAGCGTCAGGCCCGGAGAAATCGCGTTGATTCGAATTTGGTGCTGCGCCAGCTCCTTGGAGACGCCTTTCGTAAAATTAAGCAGCGCGGCGTTTGCCGTGCCGCCCGGCAAAAAGGTCGGGGCAGGCGTGCGGCCCGCCGTTCCGATGATGTTGACGATTCGGCCGTCGCCCCGTTCGATGAAATGCGGAAGCACGGCGCGCACCATCCGGATATAGCCGAGCAGCTTCAAGCTCCAGGCATCCGTAAAATCTTCGTCCGACAGCTGCAGGAAAGCGCCTGCTTTGGCTGCACCGGCATTGTTCACCAGGATATCGATCCGCCCGAAGCCGGCAATGGCCGCTTCGACCGTTTTCGCCGCCGCATCCGGCTGCCGCAGGTCGGCGCTGACCGCGACGACGCCCGAATGACGATCCGAGGCCGAGCGCAATCCGGTAATCGAAGCCTTCGCTTCGGCCAGCTTCTTTTCGTCCCGCGCGGTAATGACGACATTCACTCCTTCGGCATACAAACGTTTTGCGGTCGCAAGTCCGATCCCGGCGCTCCCGCCGGTGACAATCGCGGTTTTACCCGCCAGATTCCATTTCATAAGTCAGGTCTCCTTCCGATTTCGTTATTTTTCTTTATACCGTAAAGCTTGTACAGCAAAACGGGGCAGCAGCAGCTGTCTGCGCCATCGGGACGGCTGGTTGATTAACCGGAACAGCCATTCCGCGTTCAGCCTCTGCCACATGACCGGCGCTCGTTTGACTTTTCCGGCGATGATGTCCAGACTCCCCCCGACACCGATGGCGATTTTGGCGTTCAGTCTGTTCTTATGCTGATCAATCCACTTCTCGGCTCTTGGAGCTCCAAGGGCAACAATGAGCACATCGGGTTTTAGCGAATGAATTTCGGTTAAAATCCGTTCCTCCTCCGAAGGGGCAAAATATCCATGGTGCCTGCCAAGCAATGTTACCCCGGGGTATGTTTCTTGAATCGCTTTTGCAGCCTGTCGACTGGTAGACTCCTCCGCACCCAGCAAATAAAACGACCATGATGCGGCATTTGCTTTCTCGAGCAATTCCACCAGCAAATCGCAGCCGGTTACGCGCTCGGGAAGCGGATTTCCTTTCAGGCGAGATACCATGATAATTCCGATGCCGTCAGCCGTGAGCAGACCCGCTTCATTCACAATCCGCCGCAAATCCGGGTCGTGCTGACAGGCCATCGTCATTTCGGGGTTTAACGTAATAACATGAAACAGCTCCGCTTTATGCTGCGTAATTTCCCTGCTGATCGCATCGACGGTTTCCTGCATCGTCATTTTCGGCACGGGAATCCCCATGATGCTCGAGCATTCATCCACTAGAAGCGATACCCCCTTTGTTTTTCCTTATCGGTCCGAATATTTACGGCTTCACAACCGCTTGCGAGTTAAATGATTCCGTACGATCTTAAGGTTCGCAATCGTTCAACCGTCACCCAGCCGCGCCACTCCAATTCCCCGGCAGGGCTGACCGGCTGCCAGTGAATCGGCCATCACCGCCGTCCTTCTGCTGCTGATCGATCAGAGCCGTTAAATGGACGTGCAGGTCGTCTTTTTCCGCTAACTACGGCATGTGCCGCCAAATCCGGATCCTCCAAATCGCCGCACACATAGGCAGAATCCGACCGATAGCTTTCCCGGTGCGACGGCGAATAATGAAATTCGAAAGGCGTCGGGTAAACAAAGCTCTGCATATACGTTTCCAACACGATGCTGACTTCAATCCCGCCTTCGCCGTACCGCCCATCGTCTATGGCCAGGAGTCCGCGTGCTATCCTTATGTAAGCGTCGGCCGCCAGTTTATCTTTTGCAATCACAAGCAGGTCGATATCGCTCGTTTCGGGATTATAGCATCCCACCGACAGCGAGCCGTGCAAATAAATTCCGGCCAGACATTCTTGCATCTCTTCTTGAAATAAACCGATGATTTTGTTCAAATCACGTTCGCTTTTCCCGTGCATCTGCTACTCCACAAGCCGCGAACCGAAGCGGTGCTTTAAATAATTAAGGATTCCGGCCCGGTCCACATCGGAGAACTGCAAAGGATTTTCCTTCATCATACGTTCAATTTCTTGTACCGGCTTCCACATTAAATTTGTTGTTTCGTCGCCTTCCGCCAACAATTCGCCTTCCGCACTGCAGATGAAGTACATACCGATCGAATCGACCGGCCCTTTAATCGTTTGGTAGGCGCAAAACGGCGCTACACACTCCACCTCAAAGTCATCGTTAATGCCGGCGGTGTCGATCCGTTTTTGGCCGTCCTCGACTTCGATCACGGCAAGCCCGGTTTCCTCCAACACTTCCCGCTTTAATCCGTCCAATATCGGTTCGAATAACTCCAGCCTGCCGCCGGGCAGTTCTAACGCCTGTTCGCCCGGTTTGTTTCGGGTTTGCAGCACGATTTCCGTCTCGTTCTCCTTTTTACGTTCAATAAAGGCTCTGGCATTGACATAAAACATTTCCCCCGACCTCCTTTTCAAGCCGGTTCCCTATTTTCTCACCCACTTCTGTCCCGTTCCGGCTAGCAAAAACGGTCCTAGGCGCACGCGGCGGCACGGACCGTTTTTTCGTCAAGCGTCATTACACGTGCAGGTCCCCTTCTTTCGGCCGGGAACCGGCTGTTTTGATTTTCCGTTTGGAATGAAGCGCCAAAAACAGAACGCACAGCAGCACGCAAAAGCCGATGTACGTGTACAAGAGCATCCGGATATCGGTTTTGGGCATCAAAATTTTGGAGCTGATAATGCCAAACAGCCAAATGTTGGACAAATTCCCGAAAATCGATGAAACTAAGTATGGAATCGATTTGATCGGCGAGACGGAAGACATGAACGAAACGAGGCTGTTCGGCATGATCGGGAGCGTCCGGAGAAAAATGATCGCCCATACCCCGTATCGCTGAAAATACGCCTGCCACTTTTCGTAGCGCTCAACCTTTTTCCGCAGCCTTTGGTTCACCCAACCCGAAAAAATATAACGAAAAAAATAAAACGCGACCATGGATGCAATCGTTCCCGTCAGCCAGCTCATCATAAGACCGTTGCGTAGGCCCAGTACGGAGATGTGCAGCATGATGATCGTCGTAAAAGGAAAAAAGCCGAGAAATCCTTGCAAAATCGCGAGCGGAATCGTCAGCAGCAATATGTTGTAGCCGTCCAGCTGCGCAAAATCGAGCAGCCATTCGATCGTGCCATTTATGGCATTACCCATTTCTTCCACTCACTCCTCAAAACCGCCGGTTGGACCTCTCCGCTTCAGCATACACGACATACTTGAATCCTGTATGAAGCGGCACCGGGCAAATGCGAAATCTCACATGAACGCATCAGCCCTTCGCCAAAAGAGGCTTACCGGCCAGCCCGCCCGTTACGTCACGGCACGGCCGCGACGATAGGACATGATTCGCCGATATTGGTTTTTATCTTTTAAATGCAAAAACAGGCCGATCATCGGAGTAAAATTGGGCTCGATGATCCAGACATGCCCTTTCCGGTCCAATCCGATATCAAGCCCCACCGTATCAATGCTGCGATAATACGCGTGCAGCGTTTTGGCCGAGCGAAGCGCAATCCGGTCGATTTTTCCGCATATCGCTTTAACATCCTTTGTTTTCATGTCGGATTGCCGGATGGCGCGGCTGACAGAGGCCACTCTCCCTTTGCTTCGCCGGATATTGGTGACGATATACCCTTTCCCTGCTATTTTAGCCAGTTTTCCGGTAACCTTCCAGTCCGTTTTCTCCCGGTGACGCTGAACCATAACCCGCAGGTCGAAAGGCCTTCCTCCGACGGCAGCAAGCCGTATCCGTCGTTGAACGATACAGGCAGAGCGTACTTTTTGTTTCACGTAAGCATACAAGCTTTCCCCAGTGGAGAAAGTTTTCCGGGTTTTCTCCACGTGAACCTTGTACTCGCCGGGAGCGGACTCTTCCACCAGAACGACGCCCTCGCCGCCCCATTTTCCGGTTGGCTTGACAATGATGCTGCGATAGGTTTGCAGCATACTGAAAAAACGCGCTTTATTCATCCGATACGTTGCCGGCAGCGCATTGCGCAATCGAGCATCTCTTGACATGACCCGATGCTTCGTCAGCTTGCTTCTGCTTATTCTTTGGTTGCTCTTCACTTCTGGTCCCCTGCCTTTCATGCTCGTATCCTATACTGTATGCGGCATGTGCGCCCAGGGGCTGGTCATTTTCCCTAATTTATAAAGCCGATCCTTTTTTTCGTTTAAACACGGCAATAACATCCCGGGATTCGCCTTGCGCAGAGTTGGTATCGAAGCAGGAAACCAATTCCCAGCCTTCGCTTCCGCACAGGTTCAATCCCACTTCAAAGTCATCCGTATTCACCTTGCCCCCCAAAAATCCGCCTGTCCTATATTTCATCGTCCTGTATTCCCATTGCTCCATGTTGATAGATCCTCTCTTGTTCCAAATTCCCAATATAACCAATTCCCCGTGGAACTTCCATTTCCTCTTTATTCTTCAAAAAGCTCGGGGATGTTGTTTGTTAGCGGCATTCATCGCCTACCCGGCCGAAATGAATCGTAGAGCTGCTTGTACATCTATGATTCGAGTCGTAACCGAGCTTCACCACTCCCGCTTCAATAACCCGGGTTTGGAGCGGTCTAAAATCCGGATAACAGAAAGCCATCGCTTCGGCGGCTTGATCCGGCGTCAGCCGAATCGCCAGCGTACAATGCGGTACCCACTGATTCGGAACGTAAAACGAATGCGGATTCGGAAGCAGCTCGTCAAATTCAGCATGATATTGGCGATGCCATCGGATCAGGCTGTCCGTTACGGTCGGACCCAGAAATAACGTTCCCGAGGCCGGAAAAAAAGCGAGGACGTCAAACTTCAGATGAATGGCAGGGGAGCTCTCAGTCCATGCGGAGAAACGTTCGAAAAACGTATCCAGCCGCGGAATATCGTCGTAAACCGCCATCGTCAGATGAGGCCGGACGCCGCATATATCCTGCATTTCGGTGCTGATATTCCGGTCGCTCAGCGTTTTCCAAACCGATCTCACATACGCTTCAAACGGGGCATCAAAAAACAATTCCACGGCATACATAGCCGGTTCCGCCTTTCCGGGGACGAACGATTTCGTCGCTCTTATCTATTTCACCATGGCGCTGCCAACAGGATCCGATCCCGCTCCATAATGACGGCTTTAGCTGAATTTCGAATAGGCTTCATTAACGTATTCCCCCGCGGTTTGTAATAACACTGAATAGGTTCGTATAGCAAACATCCTGCTAGCCATTATAAATAAAAGTTGCCATGCCCGGAACGTCCGTCCGGATCCGAAAAATTCCGCCCGCATGCGTCTGATCCCGAAGCGCCTGCTCCGATATTCCCGTGCGCGCAGTCGTGATATAAAGCTCGTTCATTTCGTTTCCGCCGAAAATGCATGACGTAACTCGTGCGGCCGGTACGTTCACCCGGCGAAGCCGTTCCCCGGTTTCCGGATTCCATCGCGACACGCACCAGCCGTCCCACTGCGCTACCCACAGCATGCCTTCCAGGTCGGTCGTCATGCCGTCGGGGGTCCCTTCCCCTTCCGGAATGGTAATTACCTTTCTGCCGTTTCGGATTTCTCCCGTTTCGAGATCAAAATCGTACTGCACGACGCGTTTCGTGGGCGAGTCGATATAATACATTTTGGTATGATCCGGGCTCCAGGTCAGGCCGTTGGAGCAGGTAATGCCGGCTGCTTTTTGCATGAGCCGGCCGTCCGTGTCCAGACAATACAGCGCTCCGATCGGCTGCTCCTCCCGGAGATGCATGGTGCCGGCCCAGAATCGGCCGGCCGCGTCGCATTTTCCGTCGTTGAACCTCGTCTCCGCTCCGGCTTCCGGGTCGGCCAAATGCTCAAGCTCCAGCGTCTGCGGCCGGAACCGGTAAAAGCCGTGATGAGCGGCCAGAAGGAGATCTCCGCTCCCGGTCTGCACGACCGCACCGACATATTGACCGGCCGGGTAGCTGTGATCGGTTCCCGTCCTCGGGTCGAAAACATGTACCTCTCCCTTCAATATATCGGTCCAATACAATCGGCCTTCCGCCGCGTCCCAGCCCGGACCTTCGGCAAGCAGCGCCCGGGCATCCAGCACCAGCTCCAATTCGTCCACCTAGTTCGCCGCCCCTTCCCGCTCCAAATCGTCCTTCAAGCCCGGCCAATGCTTCCACATCTCGACCAGCGGCGTTTCCCAATCCTGCGTCACTTCGCGGTGATAGACCCGGTAATAGCAGGAATACCGGATCGACGAGGAAACGTTTGGGCCGCCGCCGTGAATGAGCTGATAATGACAGATGACCAGGTCTCCCGCGCGTCCCGTTACTTGGACCGGCTCCGGCAGCATGACGTTCGGCGACCGGTGCATCGTCCGGAACGCTTCTTCCGTCAGCAGCACGCAGGGGCCGTGCTCCTCAAAATAGTGCCGGTAAAGCCGGTGCGATCCGGGATAAACGATAAAGTTGCCCATGTTCGGCTCCGGCTGATCGCTAAGCAGAACGCCGACCAGCGCCGTGAAATTTTCCACGATGCCGTCCTTCAGCTTCAGCATGCCGTCCAGATGAGCGCCGGCATACGGGTTCGGCGGATCCTGATAATCGGGAAATCGCAGCGCGACCTGGGCGCTGACGATCGGATTGTAATTCCCTTCGCCCACGAGCGAATCGAGGAGCGCACTAGCCGATGTCTCGTTGAACAAATCCGTGATTTCCGCCCGGCGGCCGAGCTCCCGCACGTAATTCGTTTCATGCTGGGCGTCATGGGCACTTTTGCCGAGCGCATGGTTGATCGCCTTTACGGCACGACGGACGAGCAGGTCCGAAACGACGCCGGGAACCACCACGTAACCGTTTTCAATGAGCTGTTTTCGCTGATCAAATGTCAATTTCATCATCGTTTTCCCTCCCATCATTCTGTTAACGGTTTATTCCGGAATCTCTCGTTCCATTCGCTTAAATACGGCACCGTCCCGGGTTCTTGCGGTTCATCCGGCAGCCATGCGATCAGCTCAAGCTCATTCTCGTCGGGATCGTGAAAATAGACGGCCGCCGCGGTCTTCCACGTATGGAGTCCCAATTTTTTGTAAAATTCAACGGAAGCCGCAAGGTTCTTCACCTCAAGATGGGTTTCATATAAATTGTGAATGATATCGATTCCCCCCTTGTTCATAAACGGAGACGATACAACAGAATTTGGAATTTCATTCTTTTAGTAATGATTCGTCGACATCTGCAATTTCCCTTGTTAACAAAATCAAAAAGTCGGAAATCAGCCGGTATAAAGACGTTTAACCGCTTCGAACGCCAAAATATGGTCGATCCGGAACACCCGGTGCCCTTTGGAAGTCAGACAATACGCCCTGACCCGGCCGTCGGCAATCGATAAAACGTGAATCGTTCGTTTCGTAAAACGGTTGTTTCGGTCCATGTACACGATTCTCAAGATGCTGCCGACATGCTGTTCAAGTGACATTGAAACCCCTCCGCCTGCGAACGTTTGTTTTTATTTTACCGAACATATATTCGTATGACAAGCGGAATTTTGTTGAAAATAATGCCCCCGATAAACGCACTGCCTGTCTTTCAGGAGTCCCGCAGACGGTACTGCCATTCCGCCAAAAGCTAAAAACGACTCCTCGGGGAAGAGCCGTTTTTCCGCAAGCGACGGCAGCCGCCGGCAAATCGTATTCCGAGCCGATGTTCCTCTAAGCCATGCTACGCCGAGGCAGCAGCCACCGCCAAGAACGCTTTGCCGTATGCATCGCGATTGCAAACAACAGCAGGGCATCAACCGTATGGAACGCCGGCAGAATCCCTGCAGCCAACTGGATTGTGATATGCTGCAGCGACGTAAGCGCGAGCAATGCGAGCGGCCACCATCGCAAGCCGCCACGGATTTGACCGGGAAACGACAGCAGAAACATCAGTGCAGAGCCGAATTCGAAATCGTTTGCGAACGCCCGGTGCAGCTGCAGCTCGCCGGAATCGACGAAAATGCCGAGCCCCGCGAAAAATACTTGAAGGATGATGCACACCAGATAAGCGGCCGCCGCGAACGCATAAATCTGCCGAAAAATCCGGATCCGCACATTTCCTTGCTCGCCAGGCTCCCGTTCGGATGCTGCCGGACGCCGGCGTTTTACTCCAATGGGTTCTTTTGCGGTTTTCATGATACGCTTCATCCTCCCCTTTTCTTTCTACTTACACGGCTACAGCTGTTTTCGTTCGAACAGCAGCAGCCCCGCCGAGTAGGCCATGATCCCGTACGACAGCAGCAGCGCGAACGAATTCAGCAATTTGCCGGCAGCTGCGCCGCCCCCGAGCCACAGCACGTACCAGTTCGTGTACGAGAAAACGGACCATACCGAAAATGCCGGGAAAACGAACGGCAGCAGCTTGGCCGCGGCATACAGGATAATCGCGACCGTAACGGCACCGGAGCTGTTGTTCAACCATTGCGCGATGAAGGCCGCCATAACGCCGGTGACCATCATCGGGACGAAAGAAACCGCGTAAGCCTTCAGGCCGTCCGTCAAACTGCCCGTCATTCCGCTTCCGGCTAAAAGCCAGCCGGATATGGAGGACGACAGCCAAAGTACCGCCAGGTAGAGGGCAATATAAGCCCCCATCGCCAAAACCTTCGATGCGAATACTTTCGCCCGGGATACCGGCCGTACAAGCGCAAGCTTTAACGTACGCGCGGCGACTTCGCCGGGAAACGCATCCGCTGCGGCCATGAACAGAAAGAGCGGGATCAGGCCGGCCGTGAACAAGCGCAGCATGATGAGCGGCAGATTGCTTCCGAGCCCCCAGATCATGCCCGTATTGTTTTTCAGCATGGCGAGCAGCAGCGCCGCAACGGCCGGAATGATCAGCGTCAGCAGCAGAAAGCCTTTCGCGCTTTTGCGCCTCCCTATTTTCTCGATCTCATTTCGCAGGCTTGCGTATCCGCTATGCATAAACATCCGCTCCCTTTGCGGTTTGAACATACGGCAGCACAAACTGCTCAGGCGTTTTGCCTTCGGACAGCCACTCCTCCGGACGGGCAAGCTTGACCAGACTGCCGTTGTTCAGGATGCCGATCCGGCCGGCGATCATGCCCAGGTCATGAATCTGATGACTGGAAACGAGAAACGCGATGCCGCGGTCGCGGGCCAGCCGGGCGATCGTATTCCGGACGTCCGCCATACCTTCGACGTCCAGACCGTTGGTCGGTTCATCCAAAATGACGAGCCGCGGATGGGACAGCAGCGCCGAAGCCAGCGCCAGCCGCTGCTTCATGCCGAGCGAAAAGCCGCTTACCCGCTCTTTCTTGTACCGGGAAAGTCCGGCTTCTTCCAGCGCCTGATCGATCCGTGTTTTCGGCAGATCGGGATAATAACGCGCCGCAAGCTTCAAATTATCGTAAGCGCTCATGTATTCGTAAGCTTCCGCCGATTCGATGATGCAGCCGGTAAGCGCCATCGCCCGCTCGAAATGCTCCGCCAGATCGTACCCGCCGATGCGTACAATTCCCTGATCCGGTCGGAGCAATCCGGTAGCGATCTTTAACAGGGTCGTTTTGCCGGCGCCGTTGGGCCCGACAAATCCGAAAACCTCCCCTTCTGCGATCTCGAAGCTGACGTCCCGGACCCCCCTGCCCTTTTTATATAATTTGGTCATCCGGTTTATTTCCAGTATGACGCTCAACTGGACCGCTCCCTTCCGTTCGTATTGGAAAAAACGGGCCGCCGGGCCGCATAATACCGCCGCCCGGCGGACGTACCTTAATGATGCCAGCCGCCGCGTCCGGGACCTTTATTTTGAATCGTTTCCGTAGGCTTGCCGGTCAAATCGATCCGCTCCGGGTTTGTCTGGTTATAGCCGGAGAAATCCACATGCAGCCGGACGACCAGATCGTGAAGGGTACCGGAATCGTCCTTCCCGCTGATGCCGATTTCGGCGGTTTGTTCATCCAGCAGGTTATCCGGGGTGATTTTGGCGTCCAGATTGATCGAGTCCACCCGGATTTCGTCCGTCAGCTTCGGCAGATTCATGTCGAACTCCGCTGGACCGAAAGGACCGCCGCCGCCGCTTTTGCCTTCGGCATGATGCCATTTGCCCCCGGATGCTCCGGATGCCGCCAGCGATCCGATTGCATTGACCACAGCGGGAATTTGGCTTTCCGTCAGATGCAGGGAAGCGATTTTGCTCCCATCCGCCTCCGTTTCGACCGTGGCCAGCTGGCGGACATTGCCGGTCAAGGTGTCGAACAGCTGCTCCACAGCCTTAGGCGGCTGAGCGGGATGATCTCCGCCCCCGTGCTGCCAATCCGGCTCGTTAGACTGCATGATCCGGTACACGTCGCTGTCTCCGCTTTTAAAGACTGTTTTTCCGTCCTGGCGATAAACCTGGAACGCATGCGTCTGCGTGCCGCTCCCGATTTCCGCGGCTAAGCTGGCCGACTGCGATTCGCGGTTCAGCTTGATATTCGCCGTGCCCGACAGCAGCTTCGTTCCGTTATCCGTAATGGTCAGGTCCGCATCCGCGGTCAGACTCGTTTCCGCTTTCGTTTGAAGCAGCGCCGATTTGTACGCATCCGATCCGGACGTATCCGCCATTGCGGAGAACCCGCTTGCAAACAGCATCACGGCGCCGACGCCGATGCCGGCTCCCGCCGCCAGCCATTTTTTTCTCATGTTTTACCTCCCAAGTAAATCGAATTCGGCTTCCGGCCGCCTTATTGCCGTTCCCCGCCTCGCCTCCTCGGCCGATTTGCCGGAGCCTTATGGATTTCATCTTACCCGCCAGGTGTAACGCCGCTCTAAATCAAATCTAAACAAAGTCTAAAGAATTGGCCGGGGAAAAAACGGAATGGAAAAAAGCCGCGATCATCGCGGCTTCATCAACATGTTTGCTACAAAAAATACCGGCGTCCTTCCCGAGGCGATAAGGCCAAGACACGCGGCGCCGGGCCTGACCGCTGCGGAACGCGCAGCTGCGGTCAAGGCGCTAGACTATCGGCGGACAATCAGGCTTCGAGCGGCCTTCCGATTTCCCAGTGGTGGCCGAACGGGTCGGCGATGCGGCCGATACGCCAGCCGTGTCCTTCACTGATGGGAACGATTTCGACTGCTCCGGCAGCCAGGGCGCGTTCGAATACGGCATCCGGATCCCGGACGGTCAGAATCATCCGGACCGCAGCTTGTCCGGGGGACCCGGAGCCGGCTCCGGGTTCGTCCTGGATCCAGAAATCCGCTTCGCCGACGGCTAAATGAACGATTATCGGCCTGCCGTCTTCGCCCGCAAGACGGTATTTCTCGCGCGTCCCGAATGCGGCCGCGTAGAAGCCGGCCGCTTTCTCCGCATCGTCCACGACAAGCCATGGCGCGATTCGGGCATCGGAAATCGCCTCTATTTCACGGTTTGACATGGAAAGCTCCCTCCACTGCGACTGTCTTATCGATGATTCTCATAACGATTCGCCTTGCTGATCGTACGAATCCAATCGATTTCGTCCGCGCTCAGCGGCTCGAGATTGGCGGCGGCGGCATTGTGCTCCAGCTGCTGCAGCGAGCTCGCGCCCGGAATGACGACCGCTGCGGCGGGATCGGATAACGAATAGCGGATCGCCAGCTGTGCCATGCTCCGGCTGCCGCCCGTGAGCTCGCCGAGCTTTTCCCGGAGCCGATTGATTTCGTCCAGGCTGTAATTCAAATAGCCTTTCTCCGCGCGTTTGGTATCCGATAGCAGCCCGCTCGCCACGGGACCCCGGGCAATGACGCTGATGCCGTTTTCCTTCAGCGCCGGCAGCACCTCTTCTTCCGCGCGGCGGTCGACGATGTTGAATTGGTTCATGACGCTGACGATCGACGAACGGCGGATATATTCGCGGATCACGTTGGGCCGTATGGAGGATATGCCGTAATACCGAATCAGCCCTTCATTTTTCAGCTGCTCGAACGCTTCGATCGTGTCGTCGATCGGGTCGTCAATCGTTCCGCCGTGAAGCTGGTACAGGTCGATGTAATCTGTTCTGAGCCTTCGCAAGCTATCCTTGACGGCTGATAAAATATACGCTTTCGACGGATCCCACACCCAGCCTTCCCGACCCGGAATGCGGCGGTTGCCGACCTTGGTCGCAACGATGACGCGGTCCCGGCGTCCTTCAATCGCTTTGCCGACCAGCTCCTCATTGCGTCCGCCGTCGTACAAATCCGCCGTATCCAGAAAATTGACTCCCAGCTCGAGGGCGCGGTGAATCATGGAGACGGCTTTGCGTTCGTCCGTGCCAAGCGACATGCAGCCCAGCCCGATCTCTCCGGCAATCAAGTCGGAACGGCCAATCCGGTTCATCTTCATCTTCCGTTTCATTCCTTCCCGTTCGGTGATTGGACTGCTTTGCTTCTACCTTGAATATTATCGTATCACAACTAGGTCACAAAGCTGCCTTCTATGTCTTCAGAAATATAGAAATAGGGTATAAACTCCTACCAAAGTATTGCCGATATATAAAACAGCGACTAAATAATCAGACCATACTCCATAGCAAAAGTTCTATTTTCGATGAAGACAACAGGAAAGAAGGGATGCTTTCATGAAAATCATCCAGCGAAAATCCGGCCTCGAAACCGGTTTGCCGGCAAGCGCCAGGCTGCATCCCGCTTTCGAAGCCGAAAAGCCCGAAACGGAAACCGACGCGCTGAAGCAGGAGGAACGAAATTTTCGATTCGGATTGTTTAACGGCGCGCTGATCGTGACCCCGTTCTGGATAGTCGTCATTTGGTTCCTGTTCTTCCGATAATGCCGCAGCTGGCGAAGGTTCGCCCGGGCGGCTGAAAAACCCCGTAACGGCGTTTCCGTTACGGGGTTTATTGTGTGTACGCCGGTTCAGGACATGACCGTTATTTCTTCCTTCCGCTCCCGCTTCGTTCTTTTTCTCACCAATCCGAAATACGCCAGCAGCGCAAGCGAGCTCGTCATAAAGATGATGACGCCCATCGGCACGGCCGTATCTTCCCCCGCAATCCCGACGAGCGGCGATACGATGGCGCCCAGTATAAAAGGAATGACGCCGAGGAGGGCGGACGCGCTTCCCGCAATATGGCTCTGGGACTCCATCGCCAGCGAGAACGACGACGTTGCCGTGATGCCGATGGAAGAAACGAACAGAAACAGCAGCGCAACCAGCCCCGCGAGCGGTCCCTTGAACGAAACCCAGATCAGAACGCCGCCGCTCGACAGACCGGCCAGTGTGAGACCGATGATGACAAAACGGCGTTCGGTAACGATATGAACCAGACGCCCGACGAGCTGCGAGCCGATGATGAGGCTGATGCCGTTCGTCCCGAACAGGATGGAGAACAGCTGAGGCGAAACGCCGTATATGTTCTGATAAATGAACGGCGTGCCCGATACGTAGGCGAAAACGCCTCCGATCATGAGCCCCTGCGCCAGCGCATACCCGGTAAATTGACGATCGCGCAGCAGCGAGCCGAAATTGCGCAGCAGCTGACCGAGGTTGCTCGGCGTCCGCTTCTCCGCCGGCAGCGATTCGGTCAGTCCCCACGTTGCCAGCATGGCCAGCAGCACGCCGACGACACCCAGCACGATAAACACGCCGACCCACGTCGTAAACGAGATGATTCCCCCGCCGGCAACGGGAGCAAGCAGCGGCACCGCGTTGTTGACCAGCATCAGCAGCGAGAAAAATCGGGTCAGTTCGTGGCCGCTGAACACATCCCGGACAATGGCGCGGGAGATGACGATGCCGGCTGCGGCGGCAAATCCCTGTATAAACCGCGCGGCAATAAACAACCCGATATTCGGCGCGACCGCACAGCAGAACGACGCGGTCAAATAGAAGACAAGCGCAATAATGAGCGGCCTCCGTCTTCCGTGCACGTCGCTCAACGCGCCCATTATAATTTGTCCGCAGGCGAGACCCAGCAGGCAGGCGGTCAGGCTGAGCTGCACGAGCGAAGCTTTCGTGCCGAACGCTTCCGTAATTTGCGGAAACGAAGGCAGGTACATATCGATCGTCAGCGGACCGAGCGCGGAAAATGCGCCGAGAAGAAGCGCAAAGCGTAAATGAGAAGTTCGTTTTTGCATCGTCAATCAGTTCTCCTATCCGGTTATTCTCTCTCTATCGTCGAGCGTCGAAGGTACCGCAGAAATAAGTTCCGCACCGCCGCTGCAAGCATTAATTATACTCGCACGAGGGGATGTGCCGCTAGAACAAAATTACTTTTTCTGGAGTTTTCTTGCGATTTCACAATCGGTTGGAAGACTCGCGTTCGGCAGGCCGCCGCTAACATTGCGTTTTGCCGCCATGCATAAAGCAGGCCGCCCGATGGCAGCCTGCTTCGTTGTTGCGGCCGAACGTTGAAGAGCGGCACCTATTTCTCGCGCTCGACATTCAGGTGTTGGTGCGTGCGCCCTTCGATTTGGGCATATGCACGGGCCAGCTTCTCCTCATCCTGTAAATCGAACCGGTTACCGGAGCAGGTTGATGGGAGCGCCGTCCAAATAAGCTTCAATGTCCCGGACGATATCGCGGTAGAATCCGCGGTACGCCGCTTCCGTCACGTACCCGATATGGGGCGTTGCCAGCACATTCGGCAGCGAACGGAGCGGGTCTTCCGCCGGCAGAGGCTCCGTCTCGTACACGTCGAGCCCCGCTCCGGCGATCTTACCGTTCCGAAGCACATCCAGCAGCGCGTCCCGGTCGACGATCGGCCCGCGTGACGTATTGATGAGAAAAGAGGTCGGCCGCATGAAGCCGAGCTCCTTTGCGCCGAGCAGTCCGCGCGTCCGTTCGCTCAGCACGATATGAATCGAGACGAAATCGCTGCTCTCCAGCAGCTCTTCCTTCGAGCCCGCCAGCGTCACGCCAACGGCTGCAGCCCGCTCAGCGGTCAGATTGGGGCTCCACGCCGCAACCTCCATGCCGAACGCCTGCCCGACCCGGGCAACGCTGCTTCCGATGTTGCCGAGCCCGATCAGCCCGAGCCGTTTGCCGATCAAATCGACGCCAACCGTGCTCTGCCACTTCCCGCCGGTACGCAGCGCTTCATTCTCCGGAACGAGCTTTCTCGCCAAGCCGAGAATAAGCGCCCAGGTCAGCTCGGCCGTGCCGTTTCCTCCCCCGCCCGTGCCGCATACGGCGACGCCCCGCTCCGCCGCTGCAGCCACGTCGACTGACGCGTTTCGCATGCCCGTCGTAATGAGCAGCTTCAAATTGGGCAGCCGCTTCAGCAGCGGACTGCGGAATGGAGTTCTTTCCCGCATAATAACGACGATCTCGCAATCTTCGATTGCGGCGACAAGCGCATCCTCGTCATCGAAATGTTCGTGAAACACGTTCACTTCAACGCGGTCCGCTACGGCGGACCAATCCGCCATCGTCAAAGCGACCTGCTGATAATCGTCAAGCACGGCACACCGTATTTTCACCCGTCATTCCCCTTCCCAATTGGATATAAATTTATAATCGCACAGGAGCGGGCGTTTGCCAAGCTTCCAGAAGCCGGGAAAATCGGGGATATCATCCGCTTTCAGCATTCCGCGCGGGACATGGCGTTGGTGAACATGCGCTTGTATTCGCCGGGCTTAAGCTTTTCCGCCGACTGCGGCGCGTAATGGATTTGAACCGATCTCCGCCGTTTATCGGTAAAGTTCGGCGGCGTCCCGTGATGCAGCAGCCCCGAAAACAACAGCACGCCGCCCGGCTTTAGCGGAACGGCCACGTCGCGTTCGAGGCGAACCGCCGTATCGCACAGCTGCCAGTCCCGGACAGCATAATGCGGAACGGCTCCGTCACGGTGAGAATAAGGAATGACATGCATGCACCCGTTGTCCAGCCCGGCTTCGTCGAGTGCGAACCAGGCGCCGATGACCGGACGGTCGTAAGCCAGGTTGCCGTAGGCCATGTCCTGGTGCCACGGCTTCTCCGCTCCGCCGGACGGCGGCTTCAGAATGGCCTGATCCTGCACGATTTTGACCGGTTCGCCGAAGAGCCTGCCCATCGCCGACAGAATCGATTCCTTGGCGGCGACTGCCGCCAGCCGCGGCTCGTGATCGATAAATTCGCTCAGTTTGCGGACGGCCAGCTCGCGTTCCCAATCGCTGCCAAGCTCGTGCTCCGGCCGGACAAACTGGATGCGGGAGCCTGCCGAGCGGCCGTGAATAATGTCCATGACCGCTTCGATCGCGCTTTCGACCTCATCATCCGACAGCGCCTGCTCGATAACGAGATAGCCGCGCTCCCAAAAGCGTTTCACATGCGCTTCCGTCAGCTCCCGCAGAGAAGCAATGCGTTCGTCCTCCACACGGTCGTACCGGTAAAGCGTGCGGGCGACCGTTTCCGCCAGTTCCGCCTCTTCGGCCGTCCGGTACGCATACAGCGTCCGGTCCGGCTGCTCGGTATTCATCCGGCAATCCCTCCTTTTGCCGATATCGTACCATTTCGGAGGGGCGGCGGAACATGACCGAAGGAACACAATTTTTATCCTTTTCCCGATACGGGCTCATCCCGCCGGGCGCGGCCGTGAGGACGGGCGGCGACGCTCCGGAATTGGCAGTGCGAAGGCGGTTCGCCGAAATAACGCTTGAACTGGCGGCTGAATCCAAAGACGTTTGCATACCCCAGCGCATCGGCGATTTGCGAGACGTTCATGGACGTTTCCGTCAACAGGAGCATCGCCCGTTCCATTCTTGTTTTGGTCAGATAAGCTTGAAGCGAACCCCCGGTCACGTTCTTGAACAGCCGGCTCAAATATTCGGCCGACAGGCCGGACAGCTCGGCGGCATCGGCAACGGTCATATTTCCGGCCGCGCTGCCGCGGATCGCCGCGCACACCTTCGCTACCGTCCGGCGCTGTTTGGCCGAAAGGTCGCCGGTCTCCCCGTACTGGGCCTGCTGCCGCATAAGCGCGAAGAGGGCGAGCCGAAGCAGGCCGTCGAACTCCCCCGCCGCCAAATCGTCGGCCAGCTCGCTGCAGACCAGCATCCGGTTCAGCAGGCTTTCGAACCAGACCGGCTCGTCCACCTCGGTATAACGCGCGATCGGAAGACGCTCCTTATAAAGCCGGCCGTCCTGCAGCGCTTCAAAATGAATATACATGACGGTCAGGCGATCGGCCGGATCCTGTTCCGCGATCGGCTTGTCTCCGGGCCTGAGAAGAAAGCAGCTGCCTTTGGCCAGGCCGAAGCGCCGGCCGCCGGCCAGCATCGTGCCTCTGCCCGACACCACGTACCACAAATCGTAGTCGGCGAGCGCAGGCGCGCGCCAATCCCAGCCCGGCTCGCACCGCGCTTTGCCGCAGCTGCCGCTCAGCCGAAACCGAAGCTGTCCAAGAGGGTCCGTCCCAAGATGCATGCCGGCCCTTCTCCTCTCTTTGGAAAAAATCGTTGCGGATTAGGTTCAGTCTAGCGGAAAACCGGATTGAAGGATACAGCGGGAATCGTTATAGTAGAGAAAATCGGTCGAGCAACCGAACGCGAAAGGATGGATCACATGCAAACGGTAAGATGGGGCATAATCGGCTGCGGCGATGTAACGGAGGTGAAGAGCGGCCCGGGATTCCGGAAAGCAAACGGCTCCCGTTTGGCAGCCGTCATGCGCCGAAACGCGGCACTCGCCGAAGACTATGCCAGGAGGCACGGCGTCCCGAATTGGTACAGCGACGCGCAGCACCTGATCGACGATCCCGGTGTGGATGCCGTTTATATCGCCACTCCCCCGGCTTTTCATAAGGAATATACGCTGATGGCGGCACGGGCGGGCAAACCCGTTTACGTGGAAAAGCCGATGGCGATGAACGCCGCCGAATGCGAGGACATGATCGAAGCGTGCCGGCAAGCCGGCGTACCGCTGTTTGTCGCGTACTACCGGCGGGCGCTGCCGCGTTTCCGCAAAGTGAAAGAGCTGCTTGAAGGCGGAGTGATCGGCGACGTCCGTTTCGTCACGACCGTCCAGCTGGGAAGGCCGGCAGCGGCGGACTCCTGGCGGGTACAGCCGGACATTTCAGGCGGCGGCCTCTTTCTGGACGTCGCGAGCCACACGCTGGACCTGCTCGACGAGCTGCTGGGGCCGATCGCCGAAGCACGGGGCTTCGCGGCCAATCAAGGCGGATGCTATAAAGCGGAGGATATCGTGACGGGAGCCTTTCAGTTCGAGTCGGGCATATACGGGACGGGAACGTGGTGCTTCTCGTCGTACACCCATGCGGACCGGAACGAAATCGTCGGCACGGAAGGAAAAATAACGTTCAGCACGTTCGATAACCGGCCGGTCGTAGTCGAAACGCAGCAGGGTGTCCGGGAATTTCGGATCGATCATCCGGAGCATATTCAGCAGCCGCTTATTCAAACGATCGTCGATCAGCTGCTCGGCCGCGGAGAATGTCCCAGCACCGGCGTTTCAGGCGCCAGGACAAGCCGCGTCATGGACCGGCTGATTGCGGATTATTACCATCGCACCGTTTAAGCCCGGTTCATCGCTTCCATCATGCGCGTTTTGCGCCAGCCGCCGTACAAATAATAAAGCACGTTCAGCGCGGCGGCGATGGCAAAGCTGATCGGGAAGCTCCACCAGATCATATCGAACCCGAAACGGCTGCCGAAATACGAGGCAAGCGGGATGCGGATGACGAGCAGCGCGATGAACGATACGATGAGCGGCACGATGACCGCCCCGGACGAACGGACGACGCCCGCCACCACGTTGAAGATGCCGAAAATAATAAACGACCAAAGCGTGATATTGTTAATGTGGATGCCAAGCTCGATCGCCATGCCGTGAATCGGCAGAAACAGGCCGAGCGCCTCGCGGTTGAACAGGTGCAGGAGGAGGACAAGCAGCCCCGTCAGCAAAATATTGAAGCCGACTCCCGTCCAGGTGACGCGGCTGACCCGGTCCCATTTTCCCGCCCCGATGTTTTGCGCCGCGATCGATGTCACCGCCCCGCCGACGGCCATGGCCGGCATCTGCACGTAGCTGGAAATTTGGTTCGCCACTCCGAAGGCCGCGGTCGATTCGGAGCCGAAAGCGTTCACAATATGGATCAGCACCAGGTTGCTGACCGAGACGACGACCATGTTGAGCCCCATAGGCAGTCCTTTGCGGATCAGAATGCCGACGAGCGGCCAATTGAGCCGAAGCAGGTGAAGATCCTGTTTTGTGATGCGAAGAAAATATTTTTTCATATACAAGTAGACGAGCAGTGCGAAGAAGCTGACGAACTGCGCGAAAAACGTCGCCGTGGCCGACCCGCCGATGCCGAGCTTCGGAAACGGCCCGAAGCCCGTAATGAGCAGCGGATTCAGCAGCACGTCCAGCCCCGCCGAAAACAGCAGGAAATAAAACGGCGTCTTGGCGTCGCCCGAGCCGCGCAGGACGGCCATAACCAGGTTGTAGCCGAACATGAACGGAATACCGGCAAAAATAATTTGCGTATACGTGACGGCAAACGGCTTCGCGTCGGGCGGCGTATTCAGCAAATCCAGAATATGCGGGGAGAAAATAACGCCGGCCGCGCCGACGATCACGGACGTGATGGCGAAGAACACGACGCTCGTGCCGACGACGCGTTTGGCTTCTTCGACCTTCTGCGCGCCTAAATTTTGCCCGACGAGAATGACGGCCGCCATCGAGATGCCGAAGATCAGGCTGAGCAGGAAGAACATGATGATATTCGCGTTCGATGTCGCGGCAAGCGCGGTTTCCCCCAAAAATTGGCCGACCCAGATCGAGTTGATCGATCCGTTAAGCGACTGCAGCACGTTTCCGAACAGGATGGGCAGGGAAAACAGGAAGAGCGTCTTGGCGATCGGCCCTTCCGTCAGAACAGGCCGGCTCTTGGCTTTTGGTTCCATGATTTAATTCCTCCTATGATAGCGCTATGCTGCTCCGATGAAGGCCGCAACCATTTCCAATAATGAATCGCCTAATTCATCATTATACAAGGCTGCCCATCGATTTCCAACCTGTGGCAAACGGCCTGACGCTTCGCCGGCAGGCCCAAGACAGACAAAAAGACCTGATCGCCCGATCAGGTCTGAATGTATCGCCTTTTATCGCGTTATAATTCCGCAAACAGCCGGTCGAACCCGGCCTTCGTTCGCTTCAGCAGCTCGTCCGTAGAATCCGAAGGCGGCTGCGGCGTCAGCACCTCCTGCGCGACGGGACCGTCGTAGCCGGTTTTTTTCAACGCCTGCAGGAACCCCTTCAGGTCGATCACGCCCTCGCCGATATAAAGCCGGTCGTTGTCCCTCAGTTCTTCGACGGGTAAATCCCTGGCGTCGTTAATGTGGACGTGCACGATTTGTTCCCCGCTCAGACGTTCGAGCCGTTCCGGACCGAAGCCGGTCGTATGGCAGTGATAGCTGTCGATCAGCATGCCGACGTTCGGCAGCCCGATCGCGGCGATCAGCTCGAGCGTTTCCTCGGCGGTCCAAATAAACGGATTTTTCCTCGCCGTGCGGGCATGATGCGGGCCGACGAATTCGAGCCCCAGCCGCAGCCCGTACGCGCCGAGTATTTCCGCGCATACGCGGAACCGGTATACCGCCTGCGCCATCAGCGGGGCGGCCGGCAAATCCGTGGAAGGCATGATCCACGTGATGCAGCGCGTACAGCCAAGCGAGGCGGCCGCAGCCGCCGATTCGGCGAGGGCAGGCAGCCCCTGCCGGAAATCGGCGTCCGTCCTGCGCCATTCCACCGGCAGGTTGATCGCGCCGATCGCAACGCCGGTCTCCGCCAGCAGACCGGAAGCCCCTTCGGCGCCCAAAGCGCCGATCAGCGCTTTCGCGTCGGTATCGACCGCGCCGAAGCCGTATTCCGCCGCCTTGCGGATCAGCTCTTCATCGCTCCCTGTCCAGCCGAGTCCGGCCCGGGTCAATCCTTTGATCATGTCCGTCCCTCCGATCTCGTTCACGGTCTAAGGCTTTGCGCAAGCCTATTCGTGCGTCAGCGGAATGACGCGGCTGCCTTCGGCCGCGCTTTTCCATGCCGCCTCCGTCAAGCGGGCGATTCGCAGGCCGCAGCTCGAAGGTGCGGCCGCTTCGCCGATCCGGCCGAGCACAAGATCGACAAAGTTGCGGTCCGGATCGCTCGATGCCGGCAGCTCTTCCTCCGGCACCTCCGTCAGCCCCCGCTCGCCTTCCCTCGCCACGAGAATTTTATTGTTGCGGTACAGAATCGATCCTTTATCGCCGTGAATCGAGACGTCTTCATGCCAGCCGATGCTGGCGCTGCCGACCACATTGAACGTAGCGATGGCGCCGCCCTGGAAGCGGACGGTCACGGCGGAGTCGATATCGACCTCCGTGCCGCGATTGTCAATAAAAGCGGAAACGCTTTCAGGCTCCAGCCCGCTCAACCACAGCACGACGTCTAGTAAATGGCTGCCGGAATCGTTCAGCTGGCCGCCGCACGACAGCGCCAGATTTTGCCGCCAGGTGCCTTTGGCGCCGATCAGCCAGCGCTGCGCCTGATACGCGCAAATATAATTGATATTGCCAAGCTCGCCTTTCGCGATCAAGTCATGGATATACATGTACGGCCCCATCAGGTGCCTCTGGTACGCGACGGCCAGATGCCGCTTCTTCTCCTCCGCACGGGCGATGATGCGCGCCGCATTCTCTGAACCGGCGACGAACGGCTTCTCCATCAGGACATGGAGATCGCCGTCCAGGCACGCCATCCCCTGCTCGAAATGCATGCTGTGCGGTGAAACGATGACGGCGGCGTCCGCGCCGGCTTCGGCGATCGCTTCCTTGTAATCCTTATAGACGGCGACGTCCGCAAGCTGCGGGAAGTCCGTCTTGACCCGCTCCACGGCGGCGTCCGAGGGATCCGCCAGGGCGGCGATTTCCGCTTCGGGCACCTCCAGAAGCTTGCGAATGTGCTGCCTTCCCATGCCGCCGACGCCAATCATCAGAAAACGAACCTTTTCCATTCGTCCTACCTCCAAAACGTTAAAATGATATGCTGTTGCCGAACGCAGCCGTACCGCCCGATGACGGGCGGCTTCCTCATCCTTTGACCGACCCGATCATGGCGCCTTTCGCAAAATATTTCTGGATGAACGGGTACACGATCAGGATGGGAAGGGTTGCGACGACGATTGAAGCCATTTTCACCGTATTTTCGGACACGGTCTGCTGGTAGCCGATGGACACGCCCTGGCTCTGCATCGCCGAGGAGGCATTGTTGACGATGTCCCGCAGCACGGCCTGGAGCGCCCATTTGTTCTTGTCGGTTATATATAAAATCGTGGAGAAGAAATCATTCCAATAAAAGACCGCGACGAACAGCCCGATGGTGGCGAGCACCGCTTTCGACAGCGGCAAAATGATGCTGAAAAAGATGCGCAGCGTCGATGCGCCGTCGATCTTGGCCGCCTCCTCCAGCTCCTCCGGGATGCCCGCGAAAAACGTCCGCATGACGAGAATGTTCCACGCGCCGAGCATGTTCGGCAGGATGAGCGCCCACAGCGAATCGAGCAGGTGCAGATCCTTCACGAGCAGGTAGCTCGGTACGATTCCGCCGTTGAACAGCATCGTGAACAGGAAGATGAAGGTGAAAAACGTTCCTCCCCGCAGCCTTTTTTTCGAAATCGCATAGGCGGTCGTCGCCGTGAAAAAGACGGCCATCAGCGTCCCGGCAATCGTCACGATGAACGAAACGCGAAACCCCGACAGGAACGAGACGTTGTTGAACACCAGCGAATAGGAGGCCAGGGAGAAGCCGCTCGGCTTCAGAAACAGGCCGCCCGTTGCCGACAGCTTCGGATCGCTGATGGAATACATGAACAAATACCAGAACGGGTACAACATCATCATCATAACAAAAATCATGAACACATAATTGACCGCAATAAAAATTTTTTCGCCCGGCGTATTTTTGATCATCCCGGTCCCTCCTTACCACAGGCCGTCGTTGCCGGTTTTTTTCACGATCTTGTTCGTCAGCACGATGAGCGCGAGCGCGATGACGGATTTAAAAATGCCCGCCGCCGCGCCGAGGCTGTAATTCGACTCCAGAATGCCCTTGCGGTACACGTACGTGTCGATGACGTCGGCGACGTCGTACACGAGCGGGTTGTACAGCAGAAAAATTTGCATAAAACCGGCTTCGAGAATATTGCCCAGGCTCAGAATGAACAAAATAATGATGACCGGACGGATCGACGGCAGCGTAATGTGCCACATTTGCTTGAACCGGTTCGCGCCGTCCATGATCGCCGCCTCGTACAGGTGCGGATCCACGCCGGACATCGCCGCCAAATAAATGATCGTCCCCCACCCGATTTCCTTATAAATGTCCGTGACGACCAGCATCGGCCGGAAGTACGAAGGCTCAGTCAGGAAGTTGATCGGCTGCCCGCCGAAAGCCTTCAGCACGAAGTTCACGACGCCGTCCACCGGGTTCAGAAAAATCGTAATGATCCCCGCGAAAATGACCCACGAGATAAAATGCGGCAGGTAGACGATCGTCTGCGTGAACCGCTTGAAGGCCATATTCCGCAGCTCGTTCAGCAGCAGGGAAAGGACGATCGCAGCAGGAAAACCGAACGCCAGCTTCAAGAAGCTGATGATGAACGTATTGGCGAATATTTTCGTAAAGTCCGGCGTCCGGAACAGACGCTCGAACTGCAGCAGACCGACCCAGGGGCTCGCCCCGACGCCGGAAAAAATGTTGTACTCCTTAAACGCGATAACCAGACCGTACATCGGAATATATTTAAAGACGAGAATGAGCAGCAGACCGGGAAGCAGCAGCAGGTACAAGGCTTTATCGCGCTTCAGATCGCGGACGAGCCACCGCAGCCTGCCGGAAGCGGCCTTACCGACCGGCCGGGATGCAGCCTTCAACTCCAGATCCTTGACCTTCATCATCCACACTCCAATCCTTCGGGAAGATGGCCCGGGTGACGGCCGAACGGAAGCCGGCTCCCGCCCGCCGGAGGGGCGGGAGCCGGCGGCGGATCACTGGGCTTTGTAAGGAACGATATTTTTGTCGTACCAGTCGCTGTAAGCCGCGTATTCTTCCTTCTGCGCCGCATACAGCTTGTTCGCTTCTTCCTCCACCTGTTTGCCGCCGATTTTATAATACTGATCGACGAATTTGTCGAAATCGTCGATGCTGCGCTGGCCCGAAATGATGCCGTAAAACGTCTCGTCCCGGAGCTTGATGATATCGGGCGAATATTCCGTCCATGCCGGCCGGTCGAGCGATTTGAATTCGACGCGAAGCTTGCGCATCGGGTCGGACGTCTTCTCCCTGCGCGCCCACAAATCCTTCACCTCCGGCGGATACGTGAACGTCAGCGCATCCTTGCGGCCCACGTACCAATCGAAGTTTCCAAGACCGAGCTTCGCCGATTCCTCGGGATCGATCAGCGATTTGAACTTGCCGTTCTCGACCTTATACTGCTCGCCTTCTTTGCCGAAGCGGATGAGCCGGTAAGATTCCGGCGACGCGATTTCGTTCAGCACCTGCATGACGTCCGCCGGCTTCTCCGCTTTTTTCGTAATGGACAGGTAAGCCCAGCCCCCGACCTGTTCCGGATAATCCGAGCTGAAGCCGTCGGGGCCCTTGATCGCCTCGATCGACATGATTTCGGCTTTCGGATCGGTCGCCTTCAGGCCGGCGATGACGTTGTTATCCGGCGAAAAGTACGCGTTCCAGCGGTAAGTGGCGCCGATTTTGCCCTGCTGCATAATATCGTCGAACTTCGAGCCGTCCGTCTGCCCGACAAGCAGCATGCGCGGGTCGATCAGCCCTTCCTTGTACATGCCCTGCAGCACTCGCAGCGCTTCCTTGGTCTGCGGGAGAATCGCGCCGTATTTGACGGTGCCGTCGTCCTGAACCATAAAATAGTCGGGATTCGATTTGTAGGCGTACAGGATCGGCGCGAAGCTGCGCCATTCCGCCGGCCCGGAGAAGCCGTACGTGTCCTTCTTGCCGTTGCCGTCCGGGTCGTCGTTCGTGAACGCCCGCAGCACGTCGATAAATTCCGGCACCGTGGTCGGCACCTTGAGCCCGAGCTTATCCATCCAATCCTTGCGCAAAATGGTCGTCATCGTCCCGGGCTCGCCGATGTCAGCCGGAACCCGGAACATTTTGCCGCTTTTGTCCCAGGAGTAGAACAGATTATCCTTGTTGTAATAGCTGATAATATTTTGTCCGTACTGCTGCAAATAGGGCGTAAGGTCATGAATGATTCCCGACTGCGACCATGTGCTGTACTCCTTGTTCATGTCGCCCAAGTACCAGATCACGTCCGGCATCGTTTTCGGATCGCTCATAATCAGGTTGATTTTCGTCTTGATCTGGTCAAACCCCGGAAGCATGATGCTGTCGATCTGCACCGGACGCTTCAATTTGTCCGACAGATGCTTCTCCAGCTCCTTCTCGAGCCAGGAGTCCGGCGTTTTCGGGCCCGCCGCCAACGTCATGGTGACGTCGATCGGAGATGAATCGGCTTGCGAACCGCCCGCATCGTTTCCGCCCGTTTCGGGAGCCGCGCCGGAACCGCCGGTTCCATTGCCGCCGCCCGAACCCGAGCAGGCAGCGATGCCGAGCATCATGATAAACGACAGGTAAAGCAGAACTCGTTTCTTCATGTTTCACCCTCCTCATCTTTGGAAAATAAAGCGCTTACCAAATCAAACAAAAAAACGATTGATATTACAAAATTCCGAGTATGTAATCTTACATTTTGGAAAAATGCACATCAATCTGTTTGCCTCGATTATAAGTCCGCTTCCGCCTGTTGTAAATATATAATTTTAACGGCTGTCATTTTAACCGGCTGTCGATCGGGATTTTCTGCTGTTTCCTGCATCAAATTTGTAACATTATGCATTGCATTTTTCGACATTTTGTCACATTACGAATATTACAAATTTGATGACGAATTTGACATTCAAAGGTCAGCATTTAAAATAGAACTATTAAATGACAAATAAGGGATTGGGAAACCGGTGAGCAAAAAAGTGACGACCCACGACATCTCCAGTCGGCTGGGCATCTCGAGAAATACGGTGTCAAAGGCGCTGAACAATCACCCGAGCGTTTCGGAGGAGACCCGGAGAAAGGTCGTCGAGCAAGCCGTCGCAATGGGCTACAAGAAATCGATTCCGGCCGCCGACAAGCCGGCTGCCGCCGTCCGCGGCACGAGAAGCATCGCCTTTCTGACCAAAATGTCCGTCAATGCGGGGTATTGGATGAATTTGATGCGCGGCGTCGAGGAGTCGCTTCGCGGGAACGGCTGCGAGATGAAGATTTCATTCATCAATAACGAGGATATCCGGTCGCTCGTCCTGCCTCCCATGATCGGCGGCCCGATCGACGGATTTATCGTGGCGGGAAATCTGGACAAGACGTACGCCGAAAAGCTGACGGCCCTGCCGATCCCGAAGGTGTTTATCGATATGCACGCCGCCTTTCCGCTGACCGAGCTGCAGACGGACCTGGTGCTGATGGAGAGCGAGGAAAGCGTGTACCGGATTGTCTGCCATCTGATCGATTCGGGACATCGAGACATCGCGTTTATGGGGGATATTACGTCCCGCAGCATGTTCGAGCGGTGGAAGGGGTTTTCCAGAGCGATGTACGAACGACAGGTTCCGCTCGTTCCCGCTTACTGCATCACGGGTCATCACGCGTCCAAATACCAGTCTTTCGAAGGGGTTGCCGAGGCGCTCGGCGCGCTTGAGCGGTTTCCCACCGCACTCGTCTGCGCCAACGATATTACCGCGATTCACGCCATCCGCTTTGCCAAGGAAAACCGTTTGAATGTGCCCGGGGATTTGGCCGTGTCCGGCTTCGACCGCATTAAAGAAACGGAGTTGCTCGACGTTTCGCTGACAACGGTATCCAACGACGAGTTCCAGCTGGGACTGCGGGCGGCGGAGCAGCTGATGTACCGGATCCGGCGTCCGGACAAGCCCTTCGAGGTCATTCGGCTGTCGACGAAGATCGTCCTGGGGGAAAGCACGCGTGTTCGCCGCGATTCATGAAAAAACCTCTTCCCGGGCGGATTTCCACCCGGGAAGAGGTTTTATGGGAGCCCTCATGCGCCTTCCGACTCCTACTCCCAGTGGCGCTTGCCGCCGAGGCGGGTTTTCGGAGGGAGCACGTCATCGATACGCTTCAGATCGTCCGAATTCAGCTCGACGTTCAGCGCGCCGAGATTATCCTCCAGCTGCTGCATCGTTCGCGGCCCAATGATCGGAGACGTGACGCCGGGCTGCTGAATCATCCAGGCCAGCGCCAGCTGGCTGAGCGTGGCGCCTTTCTCCTCCGCGATCGGCATGAGCGCCTCGATCGCATTCAGGCGTTCGACGATATAGCCGGCGTTCGGATCGAGATTTTTGCGGCCGATGCGCGTGTCCGCAGGGAACGGCTTGTTTTTGCGGTAAGCGCCTGTCAGCCAGCCTTCGGCAAGCGGACCCCACGGCATAATGCCAAGGCCGTACTTCTGGCAGACCGGAACGACTTCCTCCTCGATGCTGCGGTCGAACAGGTTGTACGGCGGCTGCTCCGCGACGAACCGTTCCAGGTTCATCCGCTCGCTGACCGCGATCGCCTCCATCGTCTGCCAGGCCGGGAACGTGGAGAGGCCGATATAGCGCACCTTCCCCTGATTGACCAAATAGTCGAGCGTGCGCAGCGTTTCGTCGATCGGGGTATTCGCATCGGGACGATGAATCCAGTATAAATCGATGTAATCGGTTTGCAGCCGCTTCAGGCTTTCATCCACCTGCTTCACGATATGGACGCGGCTGTTCCCCTGGTCGTTCGGCCCGTCGCCCATCCTGCCGTGCACCTTGGTTGCCAGAAACACCTTGTCGCGGCGGTCCTTGATCGCTTTGCCGACATGGCTCTCGGATACGCCTCGCGAATAAACGTTGGCCGTGTCGATAAAATTAAGGCCCGCATCCAGAAAACGATGAACGATTTCAATCGAGTCCTTCTCCTCCGTCCGGTTGCCGAAGTTCATTGCGCCCAAGCAGAGCGTGGATACCCGCGCGCCGGAACGCCCCAATTGACGAAATGCGACTTGATTCGATGCTGCCATATTTTCCGCCTCCTATGGATCTTTTTTTTGCCGAAAGGTTGTAAGCGTTTTCCTCCGTTGTCCTTCTCTATTATAATTCAGATTCCAATAGGCGGAAACGACTGAATCGCTTGGTACTTACTATCTCCAAGTATAGCTGCTGCGCGGCATTGCAGCCGTTTTCAATCGAACGGCTTAAGCATTGACAAGGTCTGCCCGATCATAAATAATTGGGATGAACTGATGCTCCTCATATTTTCTCTGCCAGATCAATTTGCAAGCAAGCGGGAGGTAATTGAATGGACTATACAAAACTTTTCTCCTTGCAAGGAAAAACGGCGGTCGTCACCGGAGGCGCGCGCGGACTCGGCCAAGCGATGGCCGGCGCATTCGCGAGCTTCGGCGCCAGCGTCGCGCTGATCGACATGGATGTCGAATTGGCCCGGGCCGCCGCCGGCGAAATCGAACGAGAGCACGGCGTCCGCTGCGCGGCCTTTCGGGGCAACGTAACCGATGAAGCCGATATCGGGAAGGTCATGAACGCCGTCGCCGAGCAGTTCGGCTCGATCGACATTCTGCTCAACAATGCGGGAATCCTGAAACGGGGGCCCGCCGAAGAAATGAGCGTGCAGGATTGGCAGGCCGTCATGGACGTCAATCTGAACGGCGTTTTTATTTGTTCCAAGGAAGCGGCCAAGCATATGATCCGGCAGGGCGGCGGCTCGATCGTCAACATCGCCTCCATGTCCGGCTTTATCGTCAACACGCCGCAGCTGCAGGCGGCCTACAACACGTCCAAAGCCGCCGTTGTGATGGCGACGAAGTCGTTCGCCTCCGAATGGGCGCCTCACGGCATACGCGTGAACGGCATCGCCCCGGGCTATATGAAGACGAGCATGACCGGTCCCGAATTCGAGCCGGGCGGCGAATATTATCCGATCCTCCAGATGATCCCGATGAAAAGGCTCGGCAATCCGGAGGAGCTGGGTGGCCTGGCCGTTTTCCTCGCTTCCGACGCGTCATCCTACATGACTGGTGAAACCGTTGTCATTGACGGCGGCTACACCATCTGGTAGATACCATTATCCTCTCACGATTGGAGCCAATACGATGAAAATTGCCATCGGCTGCGATGAAGCCGCCTACACATTGAAGGAAATCGTCAAAGAGCATCTGGTCGCGCTCGGGCACGAGCCCGCCGACTACGGGTGCTACAGCACCGATCCGGTCGATTATCCGGACGTTGCGTTCAAGGTCGCGAAGGAGATCCAGGGCGGAAAATTCGAGCGGGGCATCCTGCTGTGCGGAACGGGCATCGGCGTCTGCATCACCGCCAACAAAGTAAGAGGCGTCCGGGCGGCGCTGTGCCACGATTGTTATTCCGCGGAACGGTCGCGCAAGAGCAACGACGCGCAAATTATAACGATGGGCGCGCGCGTCATCGGGCCGGAGCTGGCCAAGAGCATCGTCTCCGTCTGGCTGGAAAGCGAGTTCCAGGGCGGCAAATCCGCCGGCAAAATAAGCCGGATTCAATACTACGAGCAGAAGGAATTCGAGGAGGAGAGCGAACTTGAAGAAGCTGATCAACAATCCGGAACAAGTTGTTGACGACATGCTCGCCGGCTTCCTGCGCGCAAACGCGGCGATCGTTCGCCGCAGCGAGCGCGACCCGCGCGCCGTCGTCCGCGTGATGAAGGAACCGGATACCGTCGGCGTCGTCATCGGCGGCGGCTCCGGCCATAAACCCGCCTTCATCGGCTATGTGGGCGAAGGCATGGCGGACGGCGTGGCGGTCGGCAACATTTTCGCCTCCCCTTCCCCTTACCCGATCCTGGCCGCAATGCAGGACATGCATCAAGGGAAAGGCATTCTGCTGATTTACGGCAACTACTCCGGCGACTGCATGAATTTTTCGATGGCGGCCGAGCTGGCCGAGATGGAGGGCATCGACGTAAAGCAAATCATCGTCGGCGACGACGTCGCTTCCGCTCCGCAGGAAGAAGCCGAGCGGCGCAGAGGCATTGCCGGCGAATTTTTCGTCTACAAAATCGCAGGGGCGAAAGCCCAGTCCGGCGCCTCGCTTGAGGAAGTCTACGCGACGACCATGAAAGCAAACGGCTGGGTGCGTTCGATGGGCGTGGCGCTGTCGCCCTGTTCACTGCCGCAAACGGGTAAGCCGAGCTTCACCCTCGGCGACGATGAAATGGAAATCGGTCTCGGCGTGCACGGCGAGCCGGGCGTGCGCAGAGGCCCGCTGCTTCCCGCCAGAGACGTGGCCAAAGAGCTCGTCCAAACGATTCTAAGCGATTTCGACTGCAGCGGCGGCGAAGTGGCCGTGCTTGTCAACGGCCTGGGCTCCACCTCGCTTATGGAGCTGTATATTATGTATGACAACATTGCCGACGAGCTGGAAACGCGCAACGTTAAGATTGCCCGTTCCTTTGTCGGGGAATACGTCACCTCGCTGGAAATGGGCGGCTGCTCCCTCTCGATCCTGAAGCTGGACGACGAGCTGAAGGAGCTGCTGAACAAGCCGGCGCGGACGGGCTGCCTTACGCTTTAGCGCGCGGTCTGACGCAGGCTCCGCGCAAAGACGATCTGCCGGCGCTCGAGGACAGCGTCGTATCGCCGCAGGCCGTCGGATCGATAGCGAAAGTAAAACGGCTTATCGTCGAGTAATCAAAAAGCAGCGGCGCCTGTTGTCAAGCGCCGCTGCTTTTTCACTTTATTCGCCTGCCGCGGAAATCATATAGTACGGCTGGTTGGAAAGCTGTTCGTTCAAGCCCGGGTACAGCCATGCATCGCCTTCGTCGTCCTTCGCTTCAAAATAGTAAAGGAGCGAGAACGGCGAGTCTGTATAATCGGCCGGAATGCGGGCGGAAAATGAATCGCCGGTCCGCGACATTTCCGCGAGCCTATAGCGCTCTCCTTGATTCGCATGCCGGTAATGCAGGTTAATTCTGAGACCGGCCGGCGCATCCGGCACTTCGACCGCCACATCCAGGGCGCTCCCTTTGCGAAAATGATCCGGAGCTTCGTGCCTGCAAGCCATCCGCTCCTTCTTCCTGCTGTCCTGCAAAAACGGAGCCGCAGCCGCCAGTTTGCCCTCATCCGCCGGTTCCGCCGCCGCTTTCGCTTCGCGCAGCTTAAGCTCCATCGCTTCGATATCGCGTTCGATCGCCTGGAGCCGGTCGGCCCAATGCCCTCTCACATGCGGAGTATACCCGAACGTGATGTCCGGTTTATAGACGTCCTTCGAGATGGAGACGAGGTGCCTCCACGAATCGGCGGCGGACTTATACAGCCGCAGCGCCTCCTCCAGCCGGGCGGAATCCCGGCTGCGCTCAAACAGCGCATAAGCCAGAGAAGCGCGGAATTTCGCGGCAAAGAAGCGGCCGATGTCGATCAGCATTGCCGTATCGGTCTCAAACCGGCGGAACGCGGGAGCATCGCGGTGCTGCGTTTCACGCGCCGCTTGGGACAAATGGATTTCCGCCGTATCGGCCAGCCGCTCCAGACGGCCGGCGGTTTCCAGAGGGGTATATTTCCCCCGGCGAAATCCCCGGACGATGTCGTCCGCAAACTCGTCGACCCGGTAAAACAGCGCCGTATCGATCGGGCTGGAAGCGCCGAACGTTCCGGGCTTCGGCGTGTCGAAATCGTAATACGTGGAAGCTCCGGTGTTCACGATCGGCTGATTGGTGTACATCTCGGGCCAATAAACGACATTGGCTGCGGACGGCAGATGAGCGGCCGTGACCAGCGGAAGAATCCGGCTTGCATGGGCAAGCGCCTGCTCGCAGGAAGCGGCCGCCCCGCCATACTCTTGGCGAAGGTAACGCCGCCAGGAAGCGGGATCCGCATCCGGATTGTACAGCAGGCGTCCCCATAACCGGTAATAATAGCGGTATTTCATCCAGTCCCGGTTCGGCAGCTGCAGCGCTTGGTCGAGGTACGGCTCCCGGCCGCCGGGCGAGCCCGATCCTTTGCGGCCTTTGAACGTTAACGGCTCGCACAATTCGATGCCCAGCGCGCCGCAGAAGCTTGCATAGCGGCCGTATCCCGAGGCGATCTCCGGGTCACCCCAAAGCAGCAGCTTCTGCGTGCCCGGCCACAGCCGGAACATCACTCCGAAGGCGCGGTCATCCTGCATATAGTCCGCGTATCCGTACCGGGTAAATCTGCGGGATAACGCCGTAATCGCCTGCATATCCATCGTCGAATGATCGGGCGGCGAAAATTCGTTTTCCCGGATGGCCGCCTGGTGATAGGCAGGTCCCATGTGCTCCGCCCAGTATTTCGGTGACAACTGAACGGGCTGTCCCGTCCCCAGCGCCACCTTCAGCAATTCCTCGTTGATCCCTTTGGCATGCATGTCGATCTCGACCCGCCGACCGGCATCCTTCGTTCCCTCCATGACAACGCGCCAAAAGTCGTAGGCCGGCTCGGGAATGCCCCCTTCGTAATGAACGCGGAAGGTCAGGCCGTCGATGGACGGAAACTCCTTCAGCAGCACCCGGATCGCGTCCCGGCAGTATTCGGCATGATTTTGCGGCGTAATCCCTTCGATCGAATAATTCATATTCGGGCTGTCCGTAAACTCGTACGAATGATTCCATAAGCCCAATTGAAAATGAAGCCCCCTGCGCCTGCATGCTTCCCCGATATATTGAAGCATGTCATAGTTGCGCCGCCTCTCTTCCTCGGAAAGCTCCGCAACCTGCACGCCGTAACCGGGCACGCGAAACAAGAACGGATAGCTGAAACAGAAATAATTGTCGCGCACATCGGGGTCGTGGCCGTAATCGTAGCCCATGCCGAGCGCGAGACAGAAACGGTTGAAGCGCTGCGCCGCAAGCTCGGTCAAATAGCCGTCCCAGAACGACCGGTCGTAAAACCACGGCTTATCTTCCGGTTCGCAGGCGAATAATCGGGTTACGCTTCGGATCCGGTTGGCGGGTTTTTCGGCGAACGAAACCGTGTCCCGAAGCGCTGCCGCCGCATTCTCGGCCAATCGGACGCGGTCCGTCAGCTCCAGCACGGCATAAACGAGGCCGCGGGCGTCGAAGCCGGAGGCGGCGATCAGCCCAGGGGACGCGGCCACGGCAAATGCTTCGGCCTCCTCGGGCAAATTCACCTTAGCCTGCTCGAAAGCCGAACGGACAAGCGGCGACTCCGGTCCGGCGATTACGATTTGCACGGCCGCACCGGATCCCGGTATGTACTCCTCGGCGTACCCGGCGGGAATTTGGCGCTCCTTCAGCGCTTCCGACAGCTGCTCCGCCGCCCATACGACCGAAGCTTGCGAGGCAAGCGGATCGTGGCGGTCAAGGACGAGTATCACTTCAGGAAACGCTGCTGAATCGGGGGTACCATTAAACATCGAAATCACGCTCCTTTAGCATCCGTTTAGGCCCGTTCATGCTGCGGCGGCAGCACCATCATTTTGACGCAAACCGGCATCGGCACCTCGATTTGATACCCTGTCGGATGCAGTCTGCCGCTCTTGCGGTCGATGCGAAATACGACGATATTGCCGCTGTCCTGATGAGCCGCGAGCAAAAAGTTTCCCGTGGGATCGATCGCGAAGCTTCTCGGCGCTTTTCCGAGCGACGGCTCATGCCCCCTGTATTCAAGCCTGCCGTCGGTCTGGTTGATTGCATAAACAACGATACTGTCATGCCCGCGATTCGAGCCGTACAAGAACGTCCCCTCGGCGTTTACCTGCACATCCGCGCAATGGCTGACGCCGCGATAATGTTCAGGCAGCGTCGATACGGTTTCTTTCGGCACGAGACGGCCTTCAGCCGGATCATAATCATAGCCGGTAATCGTATTGCCCAGTTCATTGATCACATAGGCCCAAGGATGACGAGGGTGAAAAGCGAAATGACGCGGGCCGGACCCGGCTTCCAGCGGCACCGACGAACGGAATTGTAAGCTTCCGTTTGCCGGGTCCAGACCGTAAAGGATCACTTGATCGGCACCGTACTCGGCGGCCGCCGCGAAGCGGCCGCCGCCGTCCAGCGTAATGGAATGGACGCGCGGTCCCTGCTGTCGGGTCGGATGAACGCTGGAGCCCTCGTGCTGTTTGAAATCCGTCATCGCCCCGAGGCTCCCGTCTTCCCGCACGGGATGGACGCATACGCTGCCGCTCCCGAAATTCGCCGCCAGCACGTATCGGCCGTCGCCGCCCACGACGAGATGGACCGGCTTGGAGCCGCCCGAAGGCTGCTCGTTCAAATAGCGCGGCAGCCCCGTGCGGGAATCAATCTCGTAAGCGCTTACCTTACCTTCGCCGTCGATCGTATTCGCGGCGTACAAATATCGCCTGCCGGGGTCGATCGCCAGATAGGTCGGGTTCTCGCCGGCGGCAGCGCTGCCGGTATAGGACAGCTCGCCGCTGGCGGGATTCATCCGGAGGACGTAAATCCCTTCGCTCTCCCCTTCGGTATAGGTTCCGATATACGCCAGTATTGCCGCATTCTCGTTCATAACCGTTCCCGTGCTCTCCTTCATTGGTTCCAAATGCCGAGGCCCTCTTCGACCGATTCGGCTACCCCGTCCGCAAGCTGGGCGGTTAATCCCCCGTCCACCACCAAAGCGTGGCCGGTAACGAAGGAGGATTCGTCCGACGCAAGGAAAAGAGCCGCCATGGCCGCCTCGCGCATCGTGCCCGGCCTTCCGAGCGGATAGGTCGCTTTTTGCCGCCGAACCTCCTCGGGGTATTTCTCAAGAAATTCAATCTTGCCTTCCGTGACGATTCTGCCGGGGCAAATCGCGTTCACCCGAATATTGTGCTTCCCATAATCCAGCGCCATCTGGCGGCTTAAATTAATGATGGCGGCTTTGGCGGCGGCATACGCCGAATGTCTTCTTCCGCCCAGCAGCCCGTGCACGGACGCGGTATTGATAATCGAGCCGCCTCCCGCCTTCATCATCCCCGGAAGCGCATACTTGCTTCCCAGAAAAGCCGCCTTGACCGACGAACCGAATACGACGTCCCAATCCGCTTCCTCCTGCTCGACGACCGATGCCACGCGGCCTGTATACGCATTATTCATCAAAATGTCGAGCCGTCCGCACGTTTCTTCGGCATAACGAATCAGTTTCTGCAGCTCATCCGGATTCAGCACATTGGCCCGGAAGTAGCTTGCTCTTCCCCCTGCGGCGACGATCCGGTCGGCGACCTGCTGCCCCAGACCTTCCCGCGCCCCGTCGTCGCTGACGATCACGTAAGCGCCTTCTTCGGCGAACAGCTCCGCGCAGCCTCTTCCGATTCCGGAAGACGAGCCCGTAATGACGGCCGCTTTGTCCTTTAATCTCATTTCCAACTCCTCCTTCGTTTTATTGATTCTTCAGCTTCTCCTGGTACAGCTCGTTCAGCTCTTTCAAGTGCTTCTGGAAGCTCGGATCGTCCTTGAAGCTTTGCACGAACTTGTCCCAATCGTCCAGCGTGTTTTTCCCGATGATGACGTTCGTTTCCATGTCGTTGATCTTTTTGTTCCAGTCCGCGCTTTTTTCGAGCGCAGTCGGGGTGACGAGACCGAGTCCGGGATTGGGCTTGGCTAAGGTGGCGATCTGATCGACAAGCTTGTGATTATACGCCTTCGTTTCCGGGGTCATCCCGGGCAGGTCCGCTTTAACGTATTTGTCGTAATAGCTGGAAACCCATTGAGCGGACGTATCGAAGGCATAGCCCTTCTTCTTGCCGACTTCCGTCTGCGTAATATCGCCCGCATCGTTCTCGGTGTAGTCCACGCCTTTGATGCCGTACGCTACTAAATTATAAACCTCGCGGCTTGCCGTGTAATTATAAACTTCTAAAATTTTCTTTAATTTCGCTTCGCTTACTTTTTTGTTGATCATGAAAATGCCGAACGAGCCCGGCGCGGCTTCCATGTAGACGTTGCCGTCGGGTGCCGCGGGAAACAAATACGGCTTGATGACGCCCTTCGGATTAACCTTCGAGAGATCGTCCGTATACAAATGGCCGTCGTAAACGTTGGAGAAGCCCATTCCCGCTTTGCCCTGGGTCATGAAATCCCGGGTTTGGCTCGTCTGCAGGAGCGGCAGGTCCGGCACCATGATGCCCGCTTTGTCCACCTTGTTCCAGAAGCTCAGCGCGTCCTTCATTTTCGGATTGAAGAAGCTCGGCATCAGCTGGCCTTTCTCGTCGACATAGGTTTGCAGACCGTTGCCGAACATCGAAAAATCGTAGGTGGACAGCGCCGGCGTACCTTGGCCGACAAACCCGTACGTATCGTCCTTGCCGTTGCCGTCCGGATCGTCCTTAGTGAACGCTTCCATTACGTGATAAAATTCGTCCATCGTCGTCGGCGCCTTCAGCCCCAATTTGTCCAGCCAGTCCTGGCGAATCAGCAGCGATTGATGGCCGACGATCGGCCGGACGCGGGGAATGCCCATCGTCTTTCCTTTTACGGCTACATTGCTGTAAATTTCAGGCGGATAAGCGGCCAAGTTCGGATAGTCTTTAATGTAAGGCGTCAAATCCCAAAAAGCGCCCTGCTTCGTTGCGTTCGCGAACGTCTGCGTCGTGGCGTCCCAGACGAGCGTGACGTCGGGAAGATCGCCGGCGGCCAGCATCACGTTCAATTTGTCCGTATAATTGTTGGCCGGGACGTAGGTGACGTTGATTTTGACGTTAAATTTGGCGTTGATTTGTTTCAGGCTGTCGAGATCGTTGCTCGGCACCGAGTTATACGTCGTCGTCAAAATGTTGATTTCCGTCGGTTTGGACGATTTCTCCGGCGCCGAAGCTGCGGACGGTTCGGATCCGGCCGGGGTTTTCCCGGAGCTGCAGCCTGCCGCCAGCAGTAACGAAGCGGATAGGATGCCGAATCCGAAGCTTTTGAACCCTTTTTTCATACATGAGCCTCCTCAAATGTTCTCTCTCGCTTTCAATAGACGGTCAATCCACACGCCGGCCATTTCTCACCTCCTTGCAAACGAAGCCGCCTCAGCCTTTCACGGAACCGACCATCATGCCTTTGACGAAATATTTTTGCAGGAACGGATAGACGAGGATGATCGGGAACGAAGCCAGGACGACGGCCGACATTTTAATCGTCTGCGGCGGCAGCATTTGATCGCTTTGCAGCATTTGCGCGACCGACGGATCGCCGACTTGGGTGGACGATTGAATCAGCAGCAGCTGCAGGACAACCTGCATCGGCCGGAACGCCGCATCGTTGATATACAGCACGGCATTAAAATACGTATTCCAGTACGCGACGGCAAAAAACAGGCTGAACGCCGCCATCGCCGACAGCGATACGGGCAGCATGATGCGAAAGAAGACGCCGATATCCGTGCAGCCGTCGATTTTCGCGGACTCTTCGAGCTCGTCGGGAATGTCCAGGTAGAAGCTTCGCATCAGGATGACATACCAGGCGCTCGTTAGCACGGGCAGAATGAGCGACCACAGCGTGTCGATGAGGCCGAGCTCCTTGACGAGCAGGTAATTCGGAATCATGCCCGGATTAAACAGCATCGTAAACAAAATGCCGAGCATGATGACGCGCTTCAGCCGGAACGTTTTGCGGGACAAGGCGTAGGCGAGCCCGCTGGTCAGGATAAGACTGCACGCCGTTCCGATCAAAGCCAGCGCGCCGCTGACGGCCAGGGAGTGCGGGAAGGTGGCGGTCGACAAAATAAACCGGTAAGAAGCAAGGCTCCAATGCTTCGGCACGATGACGAGCGGGGTTGTGGCATATTCGATCGGATCGGTGAACGAAACGATCACAACGTAAAGGAACGGCACCAGCGTCAGGAGCGAAAAGGCAACGAGAACGGCGTAATTGAAAGCGTCGAACAGGCGGGCTGCAGGGTGCGGCTTCATCAATATACTCCTTCCTCTCCGAATCTTTTGGCGATCCGGTTCGCGGTAATGACCAGGATGAGTCCCACAACCGATTTGAAAATGCCGACGGTGGTCGCAAAGCTGAACCGCCCGTTCTGAATGCCCATTCGGTAAGCATACGTGTCGAAAACGTCGGCCACTTGCGTGACCGCGGAGCTGGACATCAAATAAATCTGCTCAAATCCGGTATCGAGCACCTGCCCCAGCCGCAGAATCAATAAAATGATAATGGTGGCTTTAATCCCGGGAAGCGTTACATACAGCGCCTGCTTCCACCGGCCGGCGCCGTCCATGCGCGCCGCTTCGTACAATTCCGGGTTAATGCCCGCCAAGGCGGCGAGGAAAATAATCGTGCCCCATCCCGAATCCTTCCAGATCGATTGGGCCGTCAGCAGTGCCCAAAAGGTGCTGGAATTGGTTAAATAGTCGACCGATTTCCCGCCGGCATTCACGGTCAAATGATTGACGATGCCGTCTCCGCCCAGCGTCAGGAAGCAGATTCCCGCGATGACGACCCAGGAAAGAAAGTGGGGAAAATATACCGCGGTCTGTATCCATCGTTTAACGGCCATGTTTCGCAATTCGTTCAGCAGAAGCGCAAGCACGATCGGCGCGGGAAAAAAAAACAGGATGTTGAGAAAGCTGATCCCAAGCGTATTCCGGAACAGCAGCCAGAAGTCCGGGTTCAGGAAAAAGCTTTTAAAGTTTGCAAACCCGACCCACTCGCTTTTGAAAAACCCCAAATAAGGCGAATAGTCGTTAAACGCCAGCGTCAATCCCCACATCGGCACATATTTGAAGAGAATGAAAAACAACAGGCCCGGCAGCGCCAGGACATACAAATATTTCTCCTGCCGGAACGTTCGTCCCCAGCCCGTCAGCCAGCGGCGCAGGCGGTGCGGAGACGCGTTCTGATGGGGCAGTTGAACCTGCTTATCGGCCGATAATGCGGTGTCCTGCGATTTCGTCAATACGCTCACCCTTTCGTGATTTGAATTTCGGAATGCTAATCCGTATTGTAAGCACGCCGAAATGTACGCACAATGAGCGAATTGTGATGCTCCCGATGTGCCGGCTTTTGACGCGGGCTCACAAAATGAGCATCGGCAAAAGCGCGCGGCATGGCGCCGGGGACGATAATGACGTTATCATCATGCCCCGCCGAGCCGGCGTTTGACCGGCGGGACGTTCATCCGGATTACGGCGCCGAGCCGGCGTTTGACCGGCGGGACGTTCATCCGGATTACGATTGCTCGCGATACATGCCGGGCGTCACGCCTTCGATTTTTTTGAACACGCGAATGAAATTTTGCGTGTGCAGGTAGCCGACCCGCACCGAAATATCCGTTACCGGGAGATCCGTCTTCCGCAGCAGCTCCTTGGCTTTTTCGATCCGAACCTGCGTGACATAATCGGTAAACGAGACCTGCTTGAACCTTTTAAACAGCTTGCTGAGGTGAGTCCGGCCGACGCCGAAATCGCGGGCGCATTGATCCTGGGAGAGGTCGGTATCGTAGTGGTCCCGGATGAAGGCGGCGACATTGTCGATCATCTGCTCGTGCTCCAGCAGCGTTTTGTTCTGAACGAACGTGACGACCGGTACGATCAGCTTTTGGACAAACCAGGCGTTGAGCTCTTCCATGCTTTGCGTTTTGCGCAGCCGGTCGTAAGGCTCTTCATCCTTGAACACCGTGTCCAAATCGATGCCCAGCAGGTACATGGCGCGGATCGTGGTGCCCAGAAGCTGCGTGTACGACATATGAATGATTTTCGCTGCATTTGTGGCCCCTAACACATACCTGGAAAATTCATGCAGCATGCGCTGCGCTTCCTCCAAATCGCCCCGTTTTAACGACTCCTCGTAATGCTGCTCCAGTTCAATCGGGTACCGGTAACTGCCGCTTGTCTTCAGAAAAATGTTGTCCTGGTCGATCACCTGCCCGCTCCCGGCAACCAGCCGCGAATTTAAAGCGGCAACGGCCTGGCGGAACGACTGCGGCAGGTCCCGGATTTCATTCGTCGCCGTACCGAATCCGGCCGTGGTCGGCAGCCGCAGGTAATTCGTCAGCACCCTCCTCGCCTCCTCCGCGAACGCCTTCACCGATGCGTTCCAGCCTTCGTCGGTTTTTGCGTCGATGTCCGTCTCCGGCCTGCTCCACAGCAGCACGGCAACCTGATCGTTGAGCAGATTGACGGCAATTCCGCGGAACGAATGATCGGCATTGCCCGCCATATCGCCGACAATATTTTTCATGGCAAACACGATCAAATCCTGATCCCGTTCCGAAAATCTCCCCTCCGCCCCGGAGCTTCGGTCGCAAATCAGGACAAATACGGCGAATGCCGCCCGATGCGGTAAACCGTAACGCTGAAACAGGCTTTCGAGCTCGGTTTGCGTGTAATGGATCAGATGCCCCTGCAGCGTCTGCATGACAAACGATTCCTGAAGGATGGGCAGCTGGTGGGACAGCTGAAGCTGCAGCTCGCTCGTCTTGTTTTTCAAAGCCAGCCAATGCCGCACCACGAATCCGATTTCGTCCCCGTCCGTCTCGTTCCCGGCGGCATCGCGCCTGATATGGGACAACAAGACGGCAACCGGCCGGTATAACCATCGGGTGCCCAAAATCGTGAACGCGAAGGCCGGCAGCAGAACGGCGGCGAGAACGGCCGCGGTAATGACGCCGATCCCCGCCGACTTGGCGTTCAGCTGACCGGCTGGAATCAGATCGATATACTGCCAGCCGGTATACGGCGAGGTAAGCGTCGTAACCAGATAGTCGCGGTCGTTCCATCGAAAATGCAGCTTATGGTTCGTTCCGCCGCTTTCCCGAATCCGGTCGAGCAGCGCGGCGGGGATCGCGGATGCGGAGGAATTGAACACCGTGTGCTCCTCGTTGTCGACGACGGCCCTCACTTGCCCGGGGTATACGATCGAGCCTTGAAGCGCATTTCCGAACAGCTTTTTGTCGATGCGAACGAGCATCAGCCCAAGCGGGCTGCTGTCCTGCAGCGGCAGCTTGCTGATAAACGTAATGCCGTCGTCCGGATCGTTCGGGCGGATTCGAAACACTTCATTTACCCATTGAAACGGTTTCCGGTACCCGATCGCGTCGTTCAGCTTATTCCGGTCGTAGACGGGCACAACCCGGAACAAGCCGGACGAGGAGGAGAGGATGTAATTGTCTTTGACGTACATCGAAATATCGAGCACGAGTTTGTGGTTATTTTGAAAAGGAAGGAAAAACTGGGAGACCAGCATGTTGTAATCCAGCTCGGCATGCTTGACCTTCTGAAGCGCGGAGCTGCTGAACAGAGGCAGAAAAAGCATCTGCAGCGTACTGTCCTGAATGTTTTGCAATTCGCTGTCGATCGACGCGGACGTACTCTCGAGCAGCTGGAGATTCGCGCGGTTCACTTCGTTTTGCAGCGCCTCCGCGGAGAACAGGTAGCTGCTGACGCCTACGATAACGGTGGGAAGAACGGCTGCAGCGAGCATCAGCATGATCATTCTTCTCAGCAAGGTCGATTTCATGCTGAACAGCGGCTTTTCTTCCCGGTTCCCATTGATGCTCATGAACGACTTCCCCCTTCTTAAGTTGCCCGGCAGCAGTATTAAGCCGCTCGAATATAGAAGAAGGCCGTATCCCAGTAGATCCCGTCTACTTTGAGATACAGCCTTGTTCACCTGTTTATCGTGCCTATGACCCGGCGCTGCGCCGAATGCAGCCGCCCGCGGATCTTCCCGTTTACGGCCTCGCCGCCGCGGCCACATGCTTCACTTCCACGCAGCGCGCGGGATTCGGGAACATTTTGTCCGGGTTGCACAGATTGTCGGGATTAAACGCTTCGCGAAGCGACAACTGCACCCGGATTTCCTCATCCGTGAAAATATAGCGCATATCCTCCATTTTTTCGATGCCGACGCCATGCTCGCCCGTTATGGAGCCGCCGACCTCGGCGCATGCCTTCAGCACCTCCGAGCCCGCCTTCACCGCATTCTCTTTCTCCCCGGGAATGCGGGAATCGAACAGGATCAGCGGATGGAGATTGCCGTCCCCGGCATGGAAGACATTGGCGATCCGCAGCCCGTATTTGGCGCTGATCGAAGCCACTTCTGCGAGCACCTCCGGCAATCGGCTGCGCGGAATAACCCCGTCCTGCACCAGATAGTCGGGCGAGATGGTGCCCATCGCGCCGAAAGCCGTCTTGCGGTTGGCCCACCACCGGGCGCGCTCGTCGGCATCCGCCGCCTGCTTCACTTCGCGGACGTTGTGCTTGCGGCAAACCTCCAGCACCTGGTCGATTTGATGCTGCAGGCCCGCCTCGATGCCGTCGACCTCGACGATCAGCACGGCGCCGAGATCGCGCGGATAGCCGACCGGGTAGTTGCCGGATTCGACGCCTTCGATCGCGGTATTGTCCATCATTTCCAGCGCGGCCGGAACGATTCCGGCGGCGATGATGTCGGACACCGCATGGCTGGCGTCGTTCACGTCGTCGTACAGCGCAACCGCCGTTTTGACGCCCTGCGGCTTTTTGAGAATGCGCACCGTAATTTCGGTGACGATCCCCATCGTCCCTTCCGAGCCGGTCAGCACCCCGAGCAAATCGTAGCCCGGCGCGTCGGGAACGCCGCCCAGCCGGACGATGTCGCCGTTTGGCAGGACGAGCTCGAGCCCGAGCACATGGTTGGTCGTGACGCCGTATTTCAGGCAGTGCGCCCCGCCCGCGTTCTCTCCGACGTTGCCGCCGATCGTGCAGGAAGCCTGGCTCGACGGGTCCGGGGCATAATAATAGCCCTTGGTCGAAATCGAATTGGAAAGCTTCAGGTTGATGTACCCCGGCTGCACGACGGCCCGCCGGTTCAAATAATCGACCTCAAGCAGCTTGTTCATACGCGCAAGACTGATGAGCACTTCCCCGTTCAGCGCCGTCGCCCCGCCGCTTAAGCCCGTGCCCGCGCCGCGCGGGATGAACGGAATTTGCTGCCGGTGCATATATTGGACGGCCGCCGCGACCTCCTGCGTGTTCGCCGGGAATAGAACGGCGCCGGGCAGGCCTTTATGAATCGTATAGCCGTCGCATTCATAGGCAAGGAGATCCTCGTACCGGTGCAGCACCGACCGGCTGCCGAGCAGGCGGGTCATCTCGGCGATGAAAACGTCGCGTTTCTTCGGATCCATCTGGTTTTAGACCCCCTCGCGCGCAAGCGGATTGACGCCTTGATAAGACCAATCCAGCAGCTGAATCGTATGCAAAATCTCTTCCGGGCGGTTATCCCGGACGACGCCGACCCGGAACTGCATCATGCACCCCGGATTGCCCATGACGACGGCGTCGCAGCCGGCCGGAATGTCGTCCATTTTCCGGTCCAGCAGCTGACCGGCCATATCCGGATGAGTCAAATTGTAGACGCCCGCGCTTCCGCAGCAGCGGTCGGCATCCGGCATCGCCACCATTCGGAGACCCGGAATCGCTTCCAGCAGCCGCCGCGGCTCGCTGCGGATTTTTTGCGCATGGGCCAGATGGCAGGCGTCGTGATACGTAACGGTCAGGTCCAGCCTGCCTTCCGGCGGAATGAGGCCGAGTCGGTCGAGAAACCGGGACACGTCCGTCACCTTGTCGGTAAACTGCTGCGCTTTGGCGCTGTACGCCTCATCGTGCTTCAACAGCTCCCAATACTCTCTCAGCGTGGAGCCGCAGCCGGCGGCGTTAATGACGACGGCGTCGATCTCCTGCGACAGAAACACGTCGATATTCCGCCGGGCCAGCATTTTCGCCGTATCCCGGTCGCCCGCATGCACGTGCAGCGCGCCGCAGCAATTTTGATTTTGCGGAATCCACACCTCGCAGCCGTTCCGGCGCAGCACGTTCACCGTCGCTTCATTGACGTCGCCGAACATGACGTCCATGACGCAGCCGGTCAGCATCGCCACCCGCGCCCGCTTCGTCCCGAACGCCGGCAGTACCTCCGGCATCCGGTGCAGCACGGGAGGCGCGGTCACCTCCGGCACGGCCCGTTCCATTTCCCGCAAATGCGCCGGCAAAATGTTCAGCAGCTTCGTTGACCGCACCGCGGAGCGCAGCCCCGTTTTTTGATACAGCTTCAGCAGCTTGTACATCCGGTTCATCCGTTTCGGGTACGGAAACAGCTTGTGCAGAAAGAAGGAATGCACGAAACCGGACGCCCCGCTCGGCGGCTCCGATTTATACAGCTGGCCGCGCGCTTCCTCGACCAGGGAGCCGACCTGCACGTTCGCCGGGCAGGCCGTTTCGCAGGCGCGGCAGTCCAGGCACGTCCCGACCGGATCGGCGAAATATTCGTTCAGGTCTATTTTTCCTTCAGCCACCGATTTGATCAGGTAGACGCGTCCGCGGGGAGAATGCGCTTCGAGCCCCGTTTGCTGATAGGTCGGACAAGCCTCCAGACAGATGCCGCAGTGCACACACTGCGAGAACTTGTCCTCTTCCGGCGCATCCTCGAACGGATAATTGGACTTCAAGACGGGCGGCAGCTTCACTTCGGCTGTCACGATCAGATCCCTCCCACAAAACGGCCGCGGTTTAAAATATGGGCCGAATCGAATTGTTGCTTGACGCTGCGCATCAATTCATTGCCGCTGCGGTCCGTTCCCCACGCGGGCACGGCGGAACGAACCTCCGGCGGCGCGAAGGAAAGCGTTGCGCCGCCATTCAATTCCTCCATATAGACGAAAACGCTGCGTATCCACCGGATCGTCTCCTGCAAGCGCTGCCAATCGGCGGCGACCGTCGCGTGACTGATTCCGGTGTACAGCCCGCCGCCGAATCGGACTTGAAGCCCCGCTTCTTCGCCGCTCTTTACCGCAAATTCGCAAATGTCCGGCACATCCGTCAGCCGGGACAGCAGCTTCATCGAAACAATCAGTCGGTCAGGCGGCGCATCGAGCGCATTCGGCGCCAATGCGCGCAGCCCCTCGATGACCGGCTCGGTTTCCCCGCAGCCGCAAATTTCGGCAAACGGCTTCAGCCCTGCGTCCTCCGCAGCGGACTTCAGCCGGTCCAGTTGATAGCGGACGGACGCTTCGACGTCCTCGAACAGGACCAGCACCATCGGCTCGGGCGAACCGAACAGCTCCTGCGCCTCCGCCGCGCTGATCAGCTCCGCCGCGCACGGCTCCAGCTGGGAATCGAGCAGCGATTCCTGCAGCCTTTTCCATTCGCCGAGGCCGCCGGAACGGAACGCGGCCAGACCGGCCGAGGCCGGCAGCGGGCGGATTTTAAACGTCAGCTCGGTCAGCACGCCAAGCGTGCCCATGGAGCCGACAAACAATTTGTTCATATCGTAGCCGGCGACATTTTTCACCACTTTGGCGCCCGTGCGAATGATCGTGCCGTCCGCAAGCACCGCCCGGGACGCGATCAGATGGTCCCTGACCGACCCGTAAAGCGCCCGCTTCGGACCCGAAGCATTCGCGGCCGTCATGCCGCCGATCGTCGATTGCCTGCTCCAGGCCGGATCCAGCGGCAGAAACTGCCCTTCCTCGCGCAGCTTGTCCTGCAGCTCGCCGACCGTCGTTCCGGGCAGGGCGGTCACCATCAGATCGCCCACGGAATGCTGCAAAATGCCCGACATCTTGCGCATGGAAAGCAAAATGTCGGCTTTCCCCGCGGCTCCCCCAAGCGCGTCCTTCGTGCCGCCGCCTTGAGGAACGACAGTATACCGGTTGGCGGACGCCAGCCGCAGCACGCCTGCCGTCTGCTCCTCGTTCTCCGGGGACACGATCAGGGAAGCCGCGATCCGGTAAGGAGAGACGGGCTGCGCCGCTTCTTCCGGAGCAGCTCCCGGGCCCGCCGTTTCCCGGATTTGATCGATCGCTCGGCGAACCGGAAATACCGTATCAGTACCATCCATTTCGATGCTGCCTCCTCGCATTGTTCATGGCCGGTCGCCATTATTGTAGCAAAATCGGCATCGGCCTCCTACAGACATTTCTTGCTGCCGCGCGGCGAACGGGCATCCGGCCGCCGCAGCCGGATGCATCAAGCGAAAGCGGCAGCCTTGCGGCTGAGCCGGGCTGCCGCTTCGCATACGTTCATGCGCTTTGCCCTTCGAGCGCTCCGTCGCAGAAGGCGGAGAAGATCAGGTACGCGGAAGTCGCGCCCGGATCCTGATGCCCAAGTGACCGGTCGCCCAGCCTGCTGGACCTCCCGAGCCGGGAGAGCATATCCTTCGTCGCCTCCATTCCCCGTTTGCCGGCGGCGGATGCTTCCTTCAAGGTTGTCGCGATATCCTTTCCCTCGCTTTTCCCCGCCTGAAGCGCTTCCACGATAGGCATCCATGTATCGAGCATCGTTTTGTCGCCCGCCTGCGCCTTGCCCCGCTCCTGAATGCCTTTGACCGCCGCCGTCCAAAACGCGATGATATCGTCTTCGTCCAGCTCCCGCTTTCCCTGCAGCGCGGCCGCGCCGCGCATAAACGCCGTGGCGTACAGCGGCCCGACCGACGATCCGACCGCGCTCAGGAACGTCATGCCCGCCGCCTTGAACAGCTCCGCGCATTCGCTTCCCTCGCCGAAATCGTCCAGCTTCTTCCGGATCGCCTGCCAGCCGGTCGACATCGTAACGCCGTGGTCGCCGTCGCCGAGCGCGCGGTCCAGTTCGGACAGCCAGTCCTTCTCCGCCTCGATACGGTCCGCGACGCGGTTAAAAATCTCTTTCATCTGCATCGTTGTCAGCTTCACCGTTTGTCCTCCTTCTCCTGCTGCGTTACGGCACCAGTACGACTTTAAGCGAATTTTTCCCGCTCTGCACCAGCTTGAAGCCTTCCTCGAACCGCTCCAGCGGCAGCTTGTGGGTGACGACCCCCTCCGTCGGCAGCCTGCCCCCGGCAATCCCGTCGATCACAAGCGGGTAGCAGTACGGTCCGAGGTGCGAGCCGAGTACGTCCAGCTCTTTGCGGTCGCCGATAATGCTCCAATCGACCGTCACCGGCTCTTTGAACACGCTGAATTCGACGAACCGGCCGAGCTTGCGGATCATGGAAAGCCCCTGCTCGACCGATTTCGGATGACCGGTCGCTTCAATATAAATGTCGCAGCCGTAGCCCTCCGTCATCCCCTTGATTTCCGCGACGACATCGACCTCGGCCGGGTTCAGGGCGAGATCCGCGCCGAATTTTCGGGCCAGCCGGAGCCGGTCCTCGTTCAGGTCCAGCGCGATCAATTTTCCCGGGCCGGCCAGCCTCGCGGCGCCGATCATACCGAGGCCGAGCGTTCCCGCTCCCGAAATGACCACGATGTCGCCCAATTGAATTTGCGCGCGCTGCACCGCATGGAACGAGCAGGCGTACGGCTCGATGAGGATCGCGTCGTCGATCGGCAGTTCCTCGGGCACTTTATAGTTAATCGCTTCCTTCGTAAAAATCATATACTCCGCCATGCCGCCGTTTACGTTATGCTGAAACCCGTACAGGTCGTGCTTTTCGCACATCCAGTATTGGCCCCTCTTGCAAAAACGGCACTGCCAGCAGGGCACGATCTGCTCGGAAATGACCCGGTCTCCCACGCCAAAGCCCGAAACGCCTTCGCCCAGCGCGGCCACCCGGCCGATGAACTCGTGCCCCGGTATAACGGGTGCCTTTATATAAGCGGGCTGTTTCTCGTCGCCCCAGAAGCTCGGCGCGCCGCCGTAAGCTTTTATATCGCCCGCGCAAATGCCACACGCTTCCACCTTCACAAGCATTTCGCCGGGACCCGGCGACGGGACCGGCACCTCCTCCAGCCGGTAATCGCCGGGAGCGTAGGCTACAACCGCTTTCATTTTTGTCGGAATCGTCATCTTGCTTCCCCTCCTTACGGGTAAATGGCTTCCGGCCCGGTTTGTCTCGCCGGTTCTATTCAGACAATTCGACGCGATCCTTCGCATCTCCTTCCCGCCGCAAACAATTGGCCGTTTTCCGGATGGTTTCAACCCGATTCGACAAAATCGCCTTGACGGACGCGGCTCCACTCCCGCTGAAAGGGAAAGAAAAAGCCCGCTTCGCGAAGAAGCAGGCTGCAGTTCGTAAGATAAGTGCTTTTCGAATCCATGAACAGGGATCGGAAAATTAATAAGGATCGGAAATTGCGACCGCCTGATAAGCGTCCGCCCCGTAGTTCCACACGATATAAGCAATCACGTAACCGTTATTGGCATCGATGCCCGTTTGATAAGGGCTTCCATTCTCGGCCCACTGCCAGCCGCGGAACATGTAAGTACCCGCCGGGTCGGATTGGGCGTCCTGTGCGCTCTGGAATACGCCGACCCAGTCCCATCTGCCGTACACCTGCGGGGTAACGCTCCAATTCAGCGTAAATTCGCCGTCTTTTACACCCAGGCTGACATTATACGTTACGTTCTGGTCCTGCGCATCCTTGGGTGCGGGCTGGCCCTTCAACAGCTTGGCTTGTTCGGCCGGGTTTGCCGCTCTTGCGATTTGTTCACTCATAATGACACCTCCATAGGGATAAAATACTTTCATATTTTAACATGTAAAATATTATAAATAAATAGCTAAATCGAGGTTTTTCGATATTTTTTGATATATTTCGATTAAATTTCCAATGTTATGACGACAATTAACGGGACTATTTATCGATGACTCGCTCCGTACCGGGTGAATAGACGGATAAATATCGTTGTAGCAGAGCCGGGAGCCGATTAACATGACGGTGCCGAAGGACCTAAATTCGCACGATCCTCAGCGCCTGTATTCATCAAGCTTTTAATAGCCTTGGCCGCTTCCTCCGGTCACGATCGCCACGCTGGCGCTGGCCCCGATTCTTGTGGCGCCGGCTGCGATCAAAGCGCGCACGGCCGCCAAATCCCGAATGCCCCCGGATGCTTTCACGCCCATTTCCGGTCCGACCGTCCGGCGCATCAAGGCGATGTCCTCCGGCGTCGCCTTGCCCGCCGAGAATCCGGTACACGTTTTCACATAATCCGCCCCCGCCGATTTGCTGAGTTCGCAGGCGATCACTTTTTCTTTATCGGTCAGCAGCCCGGTTTCTATGATTACTTTTAGAAGAGCCCGGCCCGAGACCGCTTCCGCTACCGCGGCGATATCCTTCTCCGCCTCAATAATCAGGCCCGATTTCAGCGTGCCGATATTCAGCACCATATCGATTTCCGCGGCTCCGGCGGCAACCGCGTCCCTCGCTTCGTTCATTTTCGTGAGCGTGCTGCTCGCGCCGAGCGGAAAACCGACGACGGTGGCGACGCCAACGCCCGAGCCTTGAAGGCGTTCCGCGGCCAGCGGCACCCAGCAGGGATTGACGCACACCGCAGCGAAGCGGTACTGCATCGCTTCCTCGCACAGGCGGTTTATGTCCGCAGCTGTACTGTCGGGCTTGAGCAGCGTATGATCGAAATAAGAAGCCAGATTCGTGTCCGGAGTTAAAGATGCCATTTATATCGTCTCCTTTTAATTTCTAATTGATGTTATTAATAGTTTATATTTACATCTCATGAATATCATTTCAGCGCACAATGCCGAGACTTAGGTTTCAAAATGGGACGGCGGCCGAATCCGTCAGCTAAAGCTGATCGTACAACTCTCGTGCCCCAGCCGGGCCGGAAACGGGCAGCAGCGATTTTGTGAAAAGTGCACTGAACTTGTTTGGATGGGGACCCATGAAGCTCGAATAAAGGATGATGAACCATGCAAATCCCGGACGATCGAAGGGCCGGCGCGATCATCGATTCAAGCGGGCGATACCGGTACGCCTTATGGAGATGCTGGCAGGAGGATGCGCCAAAAGCCGCCTTCGTGATGCTGAATCCCAGCACGGCGGACGATCGCCGGAACGATCCGACAATCGCAAGGTGTATCGCCTTTGCGAAAGCATGGGGGTACGGTTCCTTGGAGGTTGTCAATCTATTCGCTTACCGGACCGCGCATCCGGATGAGCTGATGCATGCCGCCGATCCGGTCGGAAAACAAAACGATGCTTACATGCTTGCGGCCGTCAACAGGTCGGACTTGGTTTTATTGGCTTGGGGTACCCGAGGATCGTTCTGGGACCGGCATCAACGAGTGTTAAACCTGCTGTCCCGGTATGATCTGTACGCGCTGGGCTTGACAAAAGACGGGTTCCCCAGGCACCCGTTATACATACGGGCGGATTCCAAGCCGATTCGCTACCGTCCGTAACCGGAGCCGGCATGGAACCGCATTCAGGCTCCCCTTCCAGAAAACAGCCGTGAAAGCCGAGACGCAGCAGTTCCGGCACCTCCGAACCGGTCAATTCGCGGTGATGGTGCCGGCTGCCGCACGCTCATGTGTGACGCTAATAAAGATGACAGGCGGTCCAGTGCCCTTTGGCGATTTCCCGGAACGCCGGCGCTTCCGTCCGGCACCGGTCCATGCAGGACCGGCAGCGCGTATGGAACGCACAGCCCGAAGGCGGATTCGCCGGACTCGGCACATCTCCGGACAGCACGATCCGCTCGCGGGCGGCTTGACCTCCGGGCTGCGGCACGGCCGACAGCAGCGCCTGCGTATACGGGTGCAGGGGCTGCTCGAACAAGCCGCCGGAGGGCGCAAGCTCGACCATCCGTCCCAAATACATGACTCCGATCCGGTCGCTGATATACCGCACGACGGACAGATCGTGGGAAATGAACATGTACGTCAGCTTGAACTGCTCCTGCAAATCCTTCATCAAATTCAAAATTTGCGATTGAATCGAGACGTCGAGGGCGGAGACGGGCTCGTCGGCGACGATCAGCTTCGGTTTCGTGATCAGCGCCCGGGCGATTCCGATACGCTGGCGCTGGCCGCCGGAAAATTCGTGCGGATAACGGCGGTAATGCCGCTCGGTCAGACCGACGATCTCGAGCAGCTCCATGACGCTCCGCTTCCGCTCGCTTCCACCGGACAAGCCGTGAATCTTGAGCGGTTCTTCCAAAATGGCCCCGACGGTCATGCGCGGATTGAGCGAGGCGTACGGGTCCTGAAAGACGATCTGCATGTGGCGCCTCATTTTCCGCAGCTCGCCGGACTTCAGCGCCATCATATTCCGCCCTTGAAAGACAACCTCTCCGCCGGTCGGCTCGGTTAACCTAAGAACCGAGCGCCCTGTCGTCGATTTGCCGCAGCCCGATTCGCCGACGATGCCGAGCGTTTCGCCTTCCATCACATCGAACGTCACATTGTCGACCGCTTTCACGATTTGCTTCGGCTTGCCGATACCTTCGGACTGGACCGGAAAATATTTGCGGAGTCCCTTCACTTCCAGCAGCGGATTCATATCCCGTCAGTCTCCTTTACGGCGGATTGTTCGTGCAGCCAGCAGCGGCTTTTCCGTTTGTCGTCCAAGCGGAATAGAGGCGGCGCCTCCGCCAGACATTTCGGCTGCACCTCCGGACAGCGCGAGGCAAAACGGCAGCCCTGCCGTACCGAACCCGGCATCGGCACCTGGCCCGGAATCGAGTCCAGCCGCTTCTGTAACCTGTCGTACCGCGGAATCGACCGCATCAGCCCCCGCGTATACGGGTGGGAAGGGTTTTCGAAAAGCGCCGCCACTTCCGCTTCCTCGACGATTTGGCCGGCATACATGACGACGACGCGTTGGCACATTTCGTATACGACGCCTAAATCGTGCGTAATGAACAGGATCGAGGTGCCCTGCTCCCGCTGCAGCTCGCGCATCAGACCGAGAATTTGCGCCTGAATCGTCACGTCGAGCGCGGTTGTCGGCTCATCGGCAATGAGCAGACCCGGATTGCACGACATCGCCATCGCGATCATGACCCGCTGCCGCATGCCACCCGACAGCCGGTGCGGATATTCGCGCACAAGACGCTCCGCTCCGGGAATATGAACGCTGCGCATCATGTCGACCACGTGGCGCAGCGCTTCCTTTTTCGACAGCTTGCGGTGCAGCATGACCGCTTCGCTCAGCTGCGCGCCGATCGTATGCACGGGGTTCAGCGACGTCATCGGGTCCTGAAAAATCATGGCGATTTCGTTGCCCCGAATCGACCTCATTTCATCCTCCGAAAGCTTCAGCAAATCGGCGCCGTTATACCGGATCGAGCCCGCTGCGATGCGCGCGCCGGTTCGCGGGAGCAGCCGCATGACGGATAACGACGTGACGCTTTTGCCGCAGCCGGATTCGCCGACGACGCCGACGATCTCGCCTTTGCCGACCGACAAGTCGACGCCGTCGACCGCCGGAATCGTCCTTCGGCCGCTTCCGAACTCGGTCTTGAGACCGCTGATTTCCAGTAGCGTATCCATAGTTCATGCCTCTTTCCGCTATAAAATAACCGGGCATTATTTCTTCAGCTTCGGATCGAGCAGCTCCCGGATGCCGTCGCCGAGCAGGTTGAAGCTGAGCACGACGAGAAAGATCGCTAGCCCCGGCCAAACCGCCAGCAGCGGATCGTTGTTCAGGTAACCCTGCGCAATGTACAGCATCGAGCCCCAGCTTGGCTGCTCCGGGCTTGCGCCGAGACCGAGATACGACAGCCCCGCCTCCTGGATGATGGCCGAAGCCATGGCAAGCGTCATTTGAATCAGGATGGGCGACAGCGAGTTCCGCAGCACATGCAGGAACATGACGCGCGTGTGGCCGCCTCCGATCGCGCGCGCCGCCTGCACATACTCGAGCGACGAGACGGAAATGACCTGCGCGCGGGTAATCCGGATGAAAGCCGGGATAAAGCCGATTCCGATGGCTATCATCGCATTGTAAAACCCGCCGCCCAGCGCAGCCGCCATCGCCAGCGCCAGAATCAGGGACGGGAACGCCTGAATCGCGTCAACGGCGCGCATGACGATCCATTCGTCCCAGAATCCCCGGAAATAGCCGGTAATCAGCCCGATCGGGACGCCGATCACGACGGCGATGCCGACCGAAATGACCGCAGCGAGAATCGTCAGCCGGGCTCCGTACACCAGACGGGAAAACGTGTCCCGGCCGATATCGTCCGTCCCGAGAATATGGCTGTGGCTCGGATTTTGCAGCACGGCCGAATAGTCCTGATCGTTAATCGGGTCGTGCGTCGCAATAACAGGCGCGAAGATGGCGGTCAGCGCCAGCAGCACGATAATAACCGCGCCGACGACGGAAAGCTTGTTTCGGGCGAATGCCCGGAGGCGGATGAACCTTTCTTCGGACGGCTGCTCGGCAGACGTTTCAGCAAGCGTGTTCAAGCTACTTCGCCCCCCTTCCGGACTTCGTCCGCGGATCGATGACCGTATACAGCAGGTCAACCAGCAGATTGATGAAAATGACGAGCAGCGCCGATACGAGCACGGCTCCCTGCACCGTTACGTAGTCGCGTTTGAAGATGGAATCGACGATGAGCCGGCCGAAGCCCGGAATCGAAAAGATCGATTCCGTAATGACCAGGCCTCCGAGCAAACCGGCCACGATGAGCCCGCTCGTCGTCACGACCGGAACGAGCGCGTTTTTCAACGCGTGGCGCAGCACGACGGTCCGCTCCCGGAGTCCTTTCGAATAAGCGGTGCGAACATAGTCCGCGTTCATCACGTCGAGCAGACTGCTGCGCACCATCCGCATCAGAACCGCCGATTCCCGCAGCCCCGTCGACAGGATCGGCAGAATCATCGCCGACAAGTTCGTCACCGGATTTTGCGTGAACGGAACGTATCCGGAGGCCGGCAGCCACCCCAGCTTCATCGCAAAGAGCACGATGAACATCATGCCGAGCCAGAAATGCGGAATCGACATGCCGCAGAGCGCGAACAGCGAGCTGGAATAATCCGCTAACCGGCCGGGCCGGGCCGCCGCAATAATGCCGGCGGGCAGCGCGATTAGCACGACGACGATGAAGGTGCCGATCGTCAGCTCCAGCGTAGCGGGAAAGCTTTGCCGGATCAGCTCGATGACCGGAATATTGTTAACCAGGGAATGGCCCAGGTCTCCGTGGAGGACGCCGGTTAACCAATCCCAATATTGGAGGGCGATCGGTTTATTCAAGCCGAGCTGCTCGCGAAGCGCAGCCAGCATTTCCGGCGTGGCGTCCGGACCGAGAATGACCGATGCCGGATCGCCGGGGAGCAGGTGCAGCAGCGAGAATACCATGATCGTCACCATAAACACGACCGGAACGGTCAACAACAGACGTCTGAGAATATAGGCCATGAACAATTCCCCTCGTTAAAAGGTTATCATTTGCTGATATTGGCCGTGCGGATCATACCGTCGGGAATATAAGTGAAGCCTTGAACGGCTTTGGAAACGCCGATGGTGTTGTTGACGTGATACAGGTAAACGTTCGGAACGTCCTGCTGGACGATGGCCATCACCTGATCGTAAGTTGCCTTGCGCTTCGCATTGTCCGTTTCGGCGCGCGCTTCGTCGAGCAGCTTGTCGACCTCCGGGTTGCTGTAGCCGGAATAGTTCATAGTGCCCGTGCTGTACAACCAGTCGTAAATGCTTTGGTCCGGATCCTGGCGTCCGCTCCAATACGCAAGCACCGCATCGAAGTTTTTGCTTTTGGTTTGCTCGTCCAAGGCGGCGACCTCGACCTTCTCCAGCTTGACGTCGATGCCTGCCGGCTTCAGCATCGTCTGAATCATTTGCCCGGTTTGCTGGTCCGAGGGAAGAGTGCCGACCTTCAGCGTGAACGTATACGTTTTGCCGTTCAGCAGCTGCTTCGCTTTGGCCAGGTCCGGCTTCGCCGCGATGTCGCTGTCGCCGTGCGCGAAGACGTTCGGCGCGAACGGCGAATGCCCCGGCACGCCTGCGCCGTTCAGGGCGACCTTCACGATCGCGTCGCGGTCGATCAGCAAATCCACGGCCTGGCGCAGCGCCTTGTCGTTGAACGGAGGCTTCGCGGTGTTCAAGTAAATGGCTTCGAACGCGAGCGACGGCTCGTTAATTAACGTCACCTTCGGGTCGTTCTTGACGCTGTCGATTTCTTTGTAGGGGAATTTGTCGGTGATATCGACGTCGCCGCTTTTCAGGTTGACGAAAGCGACGTTCGTGTCCTGAATCGTCTTAAAGACAACCTGATCCATTTTTGGCAGACCGGCCTGCCAATAATTCGGATTTTTCTCCAGCGTGACCGACGAGCCGGCGACCGCTTCTTTAAACATGAACGGACCGGTGCCGACCGGATGATTATTGAAATCCGCTCCGTATTTCTTTACTGCCGCCGGAGACACCATCATGCCCGCTTTTTCGATCATCAGCGAAAGGAACGGCGCGAACGGCTGCTTCAGCTGCACTTTGACCGTGTACGGGTCGACGACGGTAACCGTATCGACCGATTTCAGCGCGTTTTTCTGCGCGGAGTCGTCCTCCATGTAGCGATCGAAATTAAATTTGACCGCATCGGCGTTGAAATCCGTTCCGTCATGAAATTTAACGCCTTTGCGCAGGTGGAACGTATACGTTTTCTTATCGTCCGAAATTTCCCACTTTTCCGCCAGCATCGGGATCAGGTTGCCGTCCTTATCAATGTCCAGCAGCTTGTCATACAGGCTTTGATACAAGTTCTTCTCAGCAATGGAAACGGAATATTTCGGATCCAGCTTGGTCGGATACAGGTACAGCGAAATATTGAGCGTACCTCCGGCAGCCGCCGGCGGAGTCGTTTCCGATCCGGATGACGAGGACGGCGGAGTCGACGAATCGCCGGCAGGCGTATTCGTTTTGGCTCCTCCGCTGCAGCCCGCCAGTAACAGCATGACCGCCAGCATGGCAATGAAACCGGAATTCAGCAACCTTTTCATTTTTCTTCCCTCCATTTGATATATTCCTCGTAGGTCGGGAGCGAGGTTTGCGCCCCCGTTTTGGTGACGGACAGCGCCGCGACCTCCGCCGCCATCCGAACCGCTTCTGCCAACTTCTCGCCCTTGCTCAGAAAATGAGCCGCCGCCGCAACAAAGCAATCACCTGCGGCCGTCGTATCGACCGCCTTGACCTTCCGCGAGGGAGCGTAGACGAACAACGCATTGTCCTTCACGACGGCCCCCGCCTCGCCAAGCGTGATCACGACCTGCCGCACTCCTCGCTCGACCAGCATTTGCGCCGCCGTATGCGCCGTCTCCACCGAGTGGACCGTCATCCCGGTAAGCTGGGAGGACTCGGTTTCGTTCACGATCAGAATATCGACCATCGACAGCGACTCCGGATCAAGCGCAACGACAGGCGCCAAATTGAGAATCAGCTTCACGCCGGCCTGCCGGACCGTTCGAATCAGGTGACGGGCAACCTCCAAATCCATTTCGATTTGCAGGATGACATATTTCGCCTGCCGGATCTTCGCTTCCGCCCGATCGATATCTTCCTTCGTCCACCTGGCGCTGGCTCCCGGATACGTCACGACGGTGTTGCGGCCGTCCCGGTCCACTTGGATCATCGAAATGCCCGTTTTCCAGCCCGGCGTATAATGCACGAAATCGTGATTTACGCCTTCCGCTTCCATTTGCGCTTTCAGCTGCCGGCCGGTTTCGTCTTCGCCGACGCGGCCGACCAGGGAAACCCTGGAGCCGAGCCGGGCGGCGGCAACCGCCTGATTGGCCGCTTTGCCGCCGGGAAACTGGCCGAAGTCGCTCGTCGTCACCGTCTCGCCAATATCGGGAAAACGATCCACGAAACAGACATAATCCATGTCGATCGTTCCGAAGACGACGATGTCGGACGGATCAGCCTTCAACCGGGACACCTTCCTTCGCGCGCAGCTCGGTTACGACTCGCATAAACGCCTTGACGCGGTCCGGATCGACCGGATTCCACCATTTCCCGTCGAATTTGAGGGAGCTGCCGACAATGCAGCCGTTGCACAGCGACAAAATTTTCTCCGCGTTGTCCACGCTCATGCCGCTGCCGACAATGACCGGCAAAACCGTATTCGACTTGATACCGAGCACTTCATCGGTCGGCGTTTCGTCGCCCGTGCGATTCCCCGTCGCAATCAGCACATCCGCGTCAAAAAAGATGACATCTCGTGTCTGCTCGGCCAGGGTGCGGTCGGCGACAATCGAATGGCTTCCGTGCTTGACGTGCACGTCGGCGAAGATTTTAATATCGTCGCCTTTGATTTGGGAACGGAAGCGCATCGCTTTCGCCGAAGGCCCTTCGATGAACCCTTCGTTGGCCACGTAGGCGTTCACCCATTGATTGACGCGGACAAAAGGCAGATCGGCCGCCTTCGCGACGGCAAGCGCGGGAATGGCGCCGTTGGCAAGGCAGTTGATGCCGATCGGCAGCTTCGTTTCCTGCTTGATGCGGACGGCCAGCGCCGCAAATGCAGCTGCCGTATCCACCCCGATGTCCTCCGGCTTGGAGAACGGAATGTCCCACGAATTTTCCAGCACAAGCCCGTCGACCTTGCAATCCTCGTACACCTTGACGTCGTTCATGGCGAAATCAAAGATCGCGTCCAGGTTCCCTCCGGGGAAGTGAGGCGCTCCCGGCAGCGCTTTCAAGTGAATCATACCGATGACGGCCTTATCCGTTTTAAAGATATCGACGATTGCGTTGCTTTTCTCCGGAAATACTCCCGACAAATGAATCTCCTCCAGTTTGAATCGTGGTTTTAGTTGTTCCGGCTGACCCGGCTTTTCTCCAAATCGCGTTACGGCTTCAAATTCAGCTTGGCGGTATACTTGTACTTATCTCCTCGAAAGATCATCTCTGCATATTCGTATGTCCTCCCATCCTTTAGTTTGGTCAGCCTGGTGAGGTGCATCACAGGCGCGCCGGCCGGAATCCGGAGCAGCGAGGCCTGCAGATCGTCCGCCAATTTCGCTTCGACGGTTTCCTCCGCTTCCAGCAGCTCGACGCCTTCCGCTTCAAGCGAGGCATACAGCGACTGCCTCGAGAAGTCGTATTTGTTCAAGTCGATGCCGGGCGTAATCGAAATATTGAGGAACGCCTTCTGCAGGCCGACCGGCTGCCCGTCGACAAGCCGGATCCGCTCCAGCTTCATCACCTCGACATTCGGGGAAAGGTCGAATTTCCGGCGGATCCTCTCGCTCGCGATCATTTTGGAGCAGTCGAGCACCAGCGATTCGACGGCGTGATGGCCGCCCATTTCGTAGGTGAAGCCGGTCAGCTCGGGCCGGATATTGGCCAGCTTCGGCTCGGCGACGAAGGTGCCTTTCCCTTGAATGCGCGTCAGCAGCCCGCTGACAACAAGGTCGCTGATCGCTTGCCGCACCGTAATGCGGCTGATGTCGAACTGCTTCTGCAGACTGTCTTCCGTCGGAATCTTTTCCCCGGGAAGCCACTCGCCGTTCTCGATTTTTTCGGTAATGACCTCTTTCAGCTGTAAATATAATGGAATGCGGTTTAGCCGGTTTAGCTCTGCCATTCGAATCGCCTTCTTTCCGGTTGGGAAATTTTATGTCATTTACATGTCACATGTGTGCTCTTTGTCAGGAAATGATGATTTATGGGTATATAAATGGAATGGACACGTCATAATTCGTAACATTATGTCGTTATAATGAATTTTAAGTCAGCGGTCTTTTTTTTGTCAATGTCTTTTTTTTCAAAAAATTAAAAAACCTCCAACCGAAGTTGGAGGCTGCAGATCAATGTGCATCAAATCGTACCGTTTTGTTTATTCTTCCACATAAGGAATGGTCAGCGGTCCCTGCGGCAGCACGGCTACCGTCATCGACTCGCCGTATTTCGCTTTTAGCTTGCCGAGCGTATCTTCGATGTCCGTCGTCGGGCGAAACATCGCCTTTTCGACGACGTCGTCGCTTAAGGAGGAGTATACATACACGTCGGCCCATACCTGGATCACGGCCTGCTTCTGCACCTGCCATTGATCGAGCATCCGGAAGCTGCCGCTGCCGATCAGATCCAGAATCTCCTGCGGCGTTTTTCGCATTTGCAAAATTTCCGCATAATTCCCGTGATTGGGCAGTCCGTCCGAGCATTCGGCGGCGCTGATAATCGTTCCGCCCTTTTTGACGATTTTATGGGCGGCGCTCATCCCTTTCACGGCCTGGTATAAATTTTGGTCGAGCGGATAGCCGGAATTGGACGTGATGACGACGTCGAACCGATCGTCGCATCGAATCATCGCATGCGCTTTCGCGAAAGCGCAGCCCTGCTCGTGCGCTTCGAACAGCTCGCCCGCAAACACCTGCGTAATCTCCTTACGACCGTTCAAGGTGACGTTGAGCATAAAATCGGGCTTGCACATCCGGTTGATCTCGCGGGTCATATGCTGGAGCGGATTATCATCCATATTCCCCCATGTGGCGAGCGGATCCCCGATCATCCGGGCGTTGTGGAAGGTCATGATCGTTTCGATACCGGCGATCCCGGGCATGATTCCTTTCGGCCCCCCGGAAAAGCCGGCGAAAAAATGAGGTTCGATAAACCCGGTCACGATGCGGAAATCGGCCTCCACATATTCCTTGTTCAGGTAAACGTCGCAGCCGAAGCTGCACGGCCCCAAATTGACGAGCGAGTCCTTATCGTTACAATGATTGTTCACGATCCGGATACGGTCGACGACTTGTTCCCCGAGCATTTGGACGAATTCTTCCCTCGTCTGGTCGCGGTGCGTGCCGGTCCCGTTCACGATGACGAAATTTTCCGGCGGAATATGATTCAGTTCGTCCAATATCCAGGGAACCAGCTTGTGATTGGGCGTCGGTCTCGTAATATCGCTGATCACGATCGCGACCTTGTCCGCCGGTTTCACCATGTCGCGCAGCGCGGGCGAGCCGATCGGGCTCTGAAGCGCTTTCTTAACCGCCTGCTCTTCATCCGGCAAGCCCGGAAGATCCTTGGGCTCGACGATCACGGCGTTGTCCGGCACTTCTACGGTCAGTCCCTGCTTGCCGTACAATAGGGTTGTTTTCATCACATTACCTCACGATTATAAAGAATTGCATTTGTTTTTCTGCACGATATTGAAGGATTACATTTGATTTTCTGCCCGATTATGAAGCATTATGAATGTTCTTTGTTAGAACAATGAAGCGCTGCGAATATTGTTTGCATCATTAAGAAGGATTATGCTTATTTCCCGCCGGCTTCCGCCTTCGTGTCGATTCCTCTCCCTTTCAAGTACCGTGCGGCCAAAATGACGGCAACCGGGCACAAAACGGCCGTCGTCAGCGTCGAAATCGAGATCTGCGCAGTTGCGATATTGACGACATCCTGATAAGCCTGAGCATCGGCGGCCGACATCATCCCCGAGCCGGCCGCAACGGAAGCGGCCGCGGCAATCGCTGCGGGAGTCCCGGCGGCATTCCCGGCCGTAGACGCTTCCGCTACAGGAGCGATAAAGCTTTTCTCGCGAAACACCTTGAATACCAGAATCCCGATTCCGCCGGTCAATATGGTTGTCAGCAGGCCGAGCGTTACGCCCGCACCGACGACCTGCGGGTTGAAGAAATTGGCCAGGTTCATCCCCGCCCCCAGCGCAAACGCAAAGAACGGGACGGGAAGAATTTCGCCGGGCCGCAAAAATTCGCGGATGTCCGGATCCAGATTTCCGAGCAGCATCCCGATCCCGATCGGCAGCAAAACGGCAATAAACGCGATGATCGGGAAGTTTTGTCCCAGCATGCCGAGCGCCATCAGCGTGAAGAACGGCCCGTCATTGAGAGAAAGGACGGATACGGCGCCGACGTCCGAGCGGTTCCCGTATTGTCCGGTCAAGGCCGCGTACATGCCGCCGTTGCCGTTGGTCATCGCCGCGATGATCGCCATGGATGAAAGCCCGAGCAGCCCGTGCATCGGATCGGAAAATTTGGCGAACAGCACCCCGACGCCAAGTCCGACCAGATACTTGCTTGCGGTCAGCAAAACGCCCTTTTTCAAGGCGATGCCGCCGACCCGCAAATTCATCTGGCTGCCGGCGCAGAATAAGAACAGCGCGATAAGCGTCAAGCTCCCGGTCTTGAACAGCGATTCCGCGAAGCCGCCGATTTTCATAAATTCGTAGACGCCATCGCTGGCGGGCGCAACGCCAAGCGACTTCAGGAAACGCATGACGACCGGGATATGCATCTGGTCGATCGTATTCATCAAAGCGCCCAGCATAAGCGGGACGACCATCAGACCGCCCGGAACCTTTTCAATGGTTTGTTTAATTTTCATGTTGTCATTTCCTCCCCTGATGTTAGAACTCCGATTGTTGGTTGGTGTACAAGAAGGTCCGAACGATTTGCTCCGCCCGCTGCGACAGCAGCTCCGGCGTTTTCTCCATCGCTTCCTGAAGCGTCATGGGGGCGTTGACGATGCTGTGCACGCTCAGGATGCCGAATTCATAAAGCGATTCGATGCCCGGACCGATCGAACCGGCAATGACGATCGCCGGAATGCCGAGCTTCTTCGCTTCCTGCGCAACGCCCATGGGCGTTTTGCCCGAAGCCGTCTGGAAATCGACCCGGCCCTCCCCGGTGAAGACGAGATCCGCCTCTTGCAAATGCTCCCGCAGCTTCGTATGCTCGATCACAATATCGATGCCCCGTCTCATCTGCGCCGGGAAAAACGCCTGGAACGCGCCGCCAAGGCCTCCCGCCGCACCCGCGCCGGGCCGGTCATGAAGCCGAAGCCCGGTCTTCGCCTGGACGACGTCCGCGAAACGGGACATGGCATGGTCGAGAATCCCGATCATGTCCGGCGTTGCGCCCTTCTGAGGGCCGAATACATAGGAGGCTCCGCTCGGCCCGACCAGCGGATTTTGCACGTCCGAGGCAATCACGAACGCCGACTCCGCAATCCGGCGGTCCCACTGCGAATCGTCGATGGCCGCGATGCGGCCAAGTTCCTGCCCGCCGAATCCGACCGGCATCCCCGAGGCGTCGAGCAGGCGCATCCCGAGCGCCTGCAGCATCCCGATACCGCCGTCGTTTGTGGCGCTGCCTCCGATAGCCAGAATAAAGCTCCGGCAGCCGTCGTCCAGCGCCTTTCGAATGAGCTCTCCCGTACCGTAGGTCGTGGCGGCCATCGGATTTTTCCGGTCGTCTTCAATCAGACAAAGCCCGGAAGCACTCGCCATTTCAATGACGGCCGTGTTCCCGTCGCCGAGCACGCCGTATTCGGCTTTGACCGGATCGCCCAACGGCCCGGTGACGGTGACTTCCGCTTTTCTGCCGCCGGTAGCGGCAATCAGGGCGTCCAGCGTGCCTTCGCCGCCGTCGGCAACCGGAACCCGCACCGTGCGGGCATCGGGAAGAGCCCTTTTCACCCCTCTCTCCATGTACAAGGCCGCCTCCATGGCGGAAACGCTTCCTTTAAACGAATCGGGTGCAATTACAATCTTAATCTCAATCAACGCCTTTCATCACGCAAACGCTTACAAATTAAACACAGATCTATTATAAAGAGTAACCGTGCATTCGTCATCGTGCATAGAAAACAAATTTGCTAAATAATAAAACGATTTCTTTGTGTATAATACATATATCAGGACGAACATTAAACCAGTTCAGGGGGGATGACCCATATTAAGCCGTGAAATTGCCGACATGATCGTAAAGGAAACGATGCACCGTCTGAACCGGAATATAAATATTATGGACGAATCCGGAATCATTATTGCATCCGGCGATGCCGCGCGGCTCGATCAGGTGCATGAAGGCGCGCTGGAGGTGCTTCGGCTGGGCAAGCCGCTCATGATTGACGAAGCCAATCAAAGACGGTGGAAAGGAGCGCAAACGGGGATAAATCTGCCGATCGAGCTTCAGGGCCAAATTGTCGGCGTCATCGGGATTACGGGGGAGCCCCAGGAAGTTCGGGAATTCGGCGGCCTTGTGAAAATGACGACGGAGCTGATGCTAAGACAGACCCTGTTCATGCAGCAGTCGGAATGGAAGCGGCAGACGATGGAAACCATCATTGAGGAGCTGATTCGAGGGGAACCGAACAATCAGCTGATTGACGAAAGGCTGGATATGCTGAACGTCCGATTGCGGCCGCCTTTCGACGTTTGTCTCGTTGACATTCAGGATCGGACCTTTCAAAGTCAAACGCTGATGCGGCAAATCGAGGACACCATCGGTCAAACGATTGCCGGATTTATCAGCGTCAACCGCTTGTTTATCCTGTTTTCCGGCTTGGACGGCGCGAAGCGGGAGCTGAAGCTGCGATTGCTCCGGGAAACGTTTCAGCGGTGGGGTTTCCCGTTCCGAATCGGCCTGACCGAGCCGGTGTACGATCGGAATAAAGTTACCGGTGCATACCGGGAAGCGGAGCTTGCCCTGCTGATCGGCGAACCCGACCGGGTAATCAACACGTACTCCGACATCGAATCGAAAGCACTGATTTACCAGATGAGCGCCCATGCAAGGGAACGATTCGCAGGCCGGGTTTTTCCGGAAAGCGTCCATAAATTCGCCGAATCGCTGCAGGCGTTCTTCGACAGCAACCAGAACATTACGGAAGCCGCTAAAGCGCTGTATATTCACCGCAACACGCTCATTTACCGGTTACGAAAAATCAAACGCGAAACCGGGTACGATCCCCAATTGTTCCAGGAAGCCGTCCCCCTGCAAATGGCGCTTTGGATGCTTCAGGCGGAAGTACGCCGCGTTCGTCCGGCATCCGGACCGCATACGAAATAAGCCCGCTCGGGTTGCGATGCGGGCCTGGACAAAACGGCGGCAGACAAGCCTAATCCATCAGCTGGCCGCCGTTCACTTCGATGATTTCGCCCGTCAAATAGCTGGCGTAATCGGAGGCGAGGAACAGCGCGGCGCCAACCGACTCCTCCGGCGTGCCTTCGCGTCCCATCGGAATCGTCGTGAGCGCCTTGCTGCGGATTTCCGGCGGGGAGTACCGGTCGTGGAAAGGCGTCGCGATCACGCCGGGCGCGATCCCGTTGACCGTGATGCCGTATTCGACCAAATCTTTCGCCATCCCCCGGGTCAGCGTGCTGACGCCGCCTTTGGATGCGGCGTAGGCCAGCGAACCGAAGCCGCCGCCGTTGCGCGCGGCGACGGACGTGACGTTGATGATGCGGCCTTTCCCGGCTTGCCGAAGCAGCGGCAGCGCCTCTTTCGTCACCAGGTAAACCGACTTCAGGTTCACGTTCATAACCTCATCCCACAGCTCTTCCTCCAGATCGGCCAGCCGCGCCCGTTTGATCAGGGCTCCGGCATTGTTCATCAGCACATCGATCCGGTCGAAGCGGGTGCCGATTTCCCGGACCATCCGCTTCACTTCGGCAGCGCTGCCGACGTCTCCCATGACGAGCATTGCGTTCCGGCCGAGCTTCCGGATTTCCGCCGCGACTTCCTCGGCCTGCTGCACGCTCCGGTTGCCGTGCACGATCACGTCGGCGCCATGCCGGGCGAATTCGATCGCCGCCGCCCTCCCGATGCCCGTGCTGCTGCCGGTCACCCAGACGATTTTATTGGCAAAGGTATACATGAAGGCTCACTCCTCTCTTAATTGAAAACGCTGTCTAAAAACCCGAATTGGAGAAAATTATACTCCCGGAGCGGGCGGAGGTCAATGAAATCCGGTAAAACCGGAAAGGTTGTCCATTCAAGCACGAAAAAATCGTCAACTTTTGTTCATCCGAACCGTCACGCTTTGACCGCAATGCAATACTTTGTATAGAGGCATTTGACTATTTTTCAAACGGAGGTTGTGTAATGGAGCGCGGATTTTTTCCAGGCGGCGGTTTTGGCGGCGGATTTGGACGCCCGTTCTTTCGCCCGTTTCCCCATCCCTTTTTTCCCCGTCGTTTCTTGTTCCCGTTTTTCTTCTTTTCGCCGTTTTTCTTCCCTTTCTTCCGGGACGGAAAATCGGACGATATGCTGTTTGCCCAGCACCAGGCTCAGCCCGGCGAAACCTTAGCCTCGGTCGGCCACAAATACAATATCCCCCATCCCATTCTGGAGGAAGCCAATCCGCATATCGCCGATCCGAACCGGCTGAGAGCGGGGGAAATGGTGTCCATTCCCCGTATTTCCCACATGCTCTGCCAAAAGACGTATTCGGAGATGCCAATGCCGCAAGGACAGGGGCAAATGATGCCTCAAGGACAGCAAATGATGCCGCATGGGCAGCAGATGATGCAGCAGGGACCATGGCAATAAGCGAACACGCGAGTTCATAGCGGAAACGGAAAGCCTTCAAAATTGCGAGCCGGCTCGCGATTTTGAAGGCTTTTTCAATAAGCGGTTCGCTGCTTGTTACCGCATGTTCCGCGGCGCACGAAGCGCTAACCTTTGACCGATCCCAGCATGACGCCTTTGGCGAAATGCTTCTGCAGAAAAGGGTACACGACGAGAATCGGCGCCATGGACAGCACGATGGCCGCCATGCGGATCGTTTCCTGCGGCAGCACGCGGTCGTCGCCGCCCGCTCCGGCCTGGCCGACGCCGTTGGAGTCGGAGTCGATGACGAGCGACTTGATCAGCACCTGGAGCGTCCATTTGCGCGAATCGGACAAATAAATGAGCGCGTTGAAGTACGTGTTCCAATGGCTGACGGCGAAAAAAAGCGTAAACGCGGCGATTGCCGGCATCGACAGCGGGATGACCATCCGGAAGAAGACGCCGAAGTCCGAGCAGCCGTCGATTCGGGCGGAATCCTCCAGCTCGGCGGGGAGCGATTCCAGGAAGCCTTTGATGACGATCAGGCTCCATGCGCTCGTCAGCGTCGGCCATATCAGCGCCCAATACGAATTGAGCAGGTGCATCTCCTTCACCAGCAGATAGCTCGGCAAAATGCCGGCGTTAAACACGAGGGTGAAGATGACCGCCCCCATCAAAATCGACCGGCCGGGCACCTCTTTCTTGGTCAGCACGTACGCGAAGGTGAACGAGACGGCCAGATTGAGCGCGGTCCCGATGACGGTAATGAACACCGTGCTCTTCAGCGCGTTCAGAAAGCTGTTCGTCGATAAAATATACCGGTACGCGCTCAGCGACCACTGATCCGGAAACAAATAAAACTTCAGCGGGACATACACTTTCGGGTCGGTGAACGAAACGCTGAACACGTAAATGAACGGGAAAATGCAAACGAGCGAGATGACCGTCAAAATCGTGTAATTGACGTAATCGAATGCCGTTAATTTTTTGGTGGCGACAAAGCTCACAGCGGCCTCCCTCCCTCTACTAGTAAATGCCCTCGTGGCCCATTTTCTTCACCGCATAGTTGGAAGCCAGCACCAGCACGAGGCCGACGACGCCTTTAAACATGCCGACCGTTACGCCTGTGCTGATCTCGCCCTGCAGGATGCCGATCGTATACGCATACGTATCGAACACTTGGCCGACCGACGTGACGAGCGGATTGAGCATGAGCAGAACCTGCTCGAAGCCGACGTCCGCCATCTGGCCGAGCCGCAGAATGAGCAGAATAAGAATCGTCGGGCGGATCGCCGGCAGCGTAATATGCCAAATTTGCCGCCAGCGGCTGGCACCGTCCACAACCGCCGCCTCGTAGCGCGTCGGGTCGATGCCCGCCATCGCCGCGAGGAAAATGATCGTGCCCCAGCCTGCCTCCTTCCACATCGTTTGCAGCGTGATGAGCCCCCAGAAGTAATTCGGATTGGAAAGGAACGCGATCGGCTCATGCCCCGTTCCGGCGATGATCTTATTCACGATGCCGACGTCTGTCGACAGAATGAAGAACGTCAGGCTGGCCACGACGACCCAGGACAGAAAATGCGGCAGGTACACGACCGACTGGTTAAACCGTTTAAACACCTCGTGCCGGATTTCGTTCAGCATGAGCGACAGCACGATCGGAACCGGGAACATAAAGACCAGGCCGATGATGTTAATTGCAAAGGTGTTGCGCAGCATCAGATAAAAATTGTGGTCGGTGAACAGCTCGCGAAAGTGCTTAAGCCCGACCCAATCGCTTCCGAAAATGCCCGCATACGGGTTGTATTCCTGAAACGCGAGCGCAAGCCCCCACATCGGCAGAAACTTGAAAACGATAAAATAAACGATGCCCGGCGCGGCAAGCGCGTATAGCGCTTTGTACCGGACGATCCGCCTCCAGAGGCCTCCCCGCGTTCCCGTTTGAACGTTCTCCGCCGTTCCGGCCGTCGCCTGCATAGACGGTCACCTCCTATAAAGTAATCGGCAACAGATTCGATTGTCCGGTTAAACCTGACGAAGCACATAATACGGCTGACCCGACAGCGTATCGTCAAACCCGGGAGCCAGCCAGGCGCGCCCCGAAGCGTCCTTGAGCTCGAAGAAATATACGAGCGGATAGGGTGCGCCGGTGTATTCGGCCGGGATTTCGGCGGCGAACGCCGCCCCTTGCCGCTCCATTTCCGCCTGTCTCCAAGCCTCCGACTGCTCCGCATGCCGGTAATGAAGGAGCACCCGCAGACCGCCGGCGTCCCCATCGGGCGCAGCGCTCAGGCGTACCGGCTCTCCGCGGCGGAACGACACCGGCGGCGTGTGGACGATCTCCGGCCTGGCGGCGTCCGGGCTGCCGGCTTTCATAACCGCCGCCGCCGTTACGGGCACCCCGGCAGCGGTACTTCCTGTTCCCGCCTGCACTGAAGCCGCCTCCTGTACCTGCGGCGTTAAGACACGGTCCGCGGCCTCGAGCACCCGCTCCATCGCGGCGATATCTTCTTCGATTGCAGCCGTGCGGTCGCTCCAATGCCCCCGCATATAAGGCACGTAGCCGAACGTAATATTTTCCCGGTAGACGTCCACGGTCATGGCGACGATTCGTTTCCAGTGCCCGAGCGCGGAGCGGTATTCGCTTCGCGCCTCTTCCAGCAGCTCCCTGCCGCCCGTCCGTTCGAACAGCGCGTACAGGATGCCGGCTCGCAGCTTATGCGCGAAGAAACGGCCCAGTCCCGACTGCACGGCCGCATCGACGGACCAGCGGCGGTAGACGGCGGATTCGCGGTCCCGCACCAGCGCTTCCGCGTCGGCCAGGCCGCGTTCGGCCTCGGCCGCCAGCTCATCAAGCCGATCCGCGACCCAGGCCGGCGAATATTTGCCGCTGAGATCGCCTTTCAACAGGTCGTCCGCAAAGTCGTCGATCCGGTAAAACAGTGCGGGATCGAGCGGACTGACGGCGCCGAACGTCTTCGGCTCCAGGGTATCGAAATCGTAGCCCGTCTTTTTTCCGGTTTTGACGATCGGCATATTCGCGTACATCTCCGGCCAGAACGCATTGTTGGCCGCAGACGGAAGATGCGCCGCCGTCAGCAGCGGCAAAATCCGGCTGGCATGGGCCAGCGCCCGCTCGCACGCCTCCGCGCCGCCGCCGAATTCGGCCCGCAAATACCGACGCCACGATTCGGGGTCGGCGTCCGGGTTATACAGCAGCCGTCCCCATAACCGGTAGCTGTACCCGTATTTCCTCCACTCCTGCCCGCCGAGCCGCAGCGCGGGATCCTTGTATGGGTCGCGGCCGCCTTCCGTGCCGGAGCCTTTGCGTCCCTTGAACGTAAGCGGCTCGCACAGCTCCACGCCGAGCGCGCCGCCGAAGGTGCCGGCCCGCCCGTAGCCCGCCGCCATCGCCGGGTCTCCCCACAGCAGCACCCGCTGCGTGCCGGGCCAGATCCGGTACAGGACGCCGTATTTCCGGTCTTCGCGCAGGAAATCGGCGTAGCCGTACCGGGTGAAGCGGCGGTACGTTGCGGTGATGGACATCATATCCGGCCGGTCCGTCCGCTCGGTAGGGAGCTCAAGCGGCCGGATGGCGGCCTGATGATAAGGCGGTCCCATATGCTCCGCCCAAAATTTGGGCGAAACGATGACGGGCAGTCCGGCCTCGATCGCCATATTCAGCCGGTCCCAGTCGACGCCTTTGGCGTGCAGATCCACTTCCACCCGGCGTCCGCATTCGGCGATGCCCGCAAACACCTCCTGCCAGAACGGTTCTGCCGGTTCGGGGATGCCGCCCTCGTAATGCGTCCGGATCGTGACGCCGTCGATGTCCGGGCAGGCCTGCAGCAGCGTCCGGACCGCGTCCCGGCAGTACCGCGCATGCGTCTCCTCCTTGATGCCCTCGATCGGGTAACGGACATGCGGGCTTTCGCTCGGATCGTAGCCGTGATTCCACAGCCCGAGCTGGAAGTGAATGCCTCTGCGTTTCGCTTCCCGGGCAATATGCCGCAGCATCGCGAGATTTCGTTCCGTCTCGCCCGGCTCAAGCCCCTTCGCCCGCACCTCATAGTCCGGAAGCGTGAGCAGGAACGGATAGGCAAAACAGAAATAGTTGTCCTGCACGCCCGGGTCATGCCCGTAATCGTAGCCCATCCCGAGGGCAAGGTGCAGCCGGTTGAAGCGATGCGCCGCCAGCTCGGTCAAATAATCGTCCCAGAACTGCTCGTCGTAAAACCACGGCTTGTCTTCGACGTCGCTGACGAACAGGCGGTTTATGCTGCGCACGGGCGATGACGGCTTTTCCTCCAGCCATCCGATCCGGGACAGCTCCTCCAGCGGATCGTCCGCGAGGCGAATCCGGTCCGCCAGCTCCAGCACCGCATAAACAAGCCCGCGCGCATCCCGCGCCGCCGCCTGCACGATTTGGCGCTCGCCCGCCGCATACCGGTGCAGGCAAAACGATTCCGCCTCCCGCGGAATCCGTTCCTCCGTCATCCCGCCGGCGATATGCGCCGATTCTGGTCCGGCGATGACGAGCGTCAGCCGCTCGGCCTCGCTGCCGTCCGGCGACTCCGACTCGCGGACGGCGATGCCACGCTCCGCGCAGACCGCCGCGAGCCGGCTTGCCGCCCAGCCTGCCGGTTCGCTGCCGGCGACGGCGTCCGAGCTCCGTCTTACGATGATTGCGTCTAGCCGTTTATTCATGAAACCATCCCTTTCCAAATAGCCGTTATCGCTGCCTCAGCCTGAACAGGCTCGGCGACATATGAAAATACCGCTGAAAAATCCGGTTTAGGTTTCGCTCCGAATAGCCGATCGCGTTCGCGATTTCGCTGACGCTGCGGTCGGTTTCCGTCAGCAGCCTTCGCGCCTCGCTCACCTTGCATTCCACGACGAACTCGAGGTAATTGACGCCCATTTCTTTTTTGAACAGCCGGCTCAAGTGTGAAGGGCTCATGCCCACCAGCTCCGCGCACTGCACCAGCGACAGGTCGCTGCCGCAATTTTCCCTGATATGCCGGCATACCTTCTGCACCGCCGACTGCTCCGATTCGCTGCGGTGTCTGTCCGTCATCCACAGATAAAGCGGAAAAAGGGTTTCCGCGAACCAGTCGTAAATTTCTTCGAACGTCTGCTTCGTTTGAAGCTGGCCGTACAGGTTATGCCCCAATATATCGAGCACGCTGACCTCCTGCATTTCCAGGCTTCTCATAATGGCCGACAGCAGCATATAGTAGCTTTGATGCAGGAAGCTGCACGATGAGCTGCTCAGGTGCTGGGCGAACGCATTCAGACTGGCTGCCGCCTCCTGCGGTTCTCCCCGTTCCAATGCGGCGATCATAGCCGCCTCCTGCCCTCTGGGGTAGCGGAACATCGCGTGTTTCTTTTCCATTTCCAGGTCCTCAATATACAATACCGGATTCATATCCTTGAAGATTCGGTATTGCAGGGCCGTCTCCGCCTCCTTGTACGATACCGGAACATCGTCGATATGCAGGTACAGCCGGCCGATTCCGGCCGACACGTCCATCCGTAGGTAGCTGCCGAGCGATTCGCATACGGAGCGGGCGTATTTCAGTGTGCGCCGCAGCATAACCGCTTGATCCTTGACGTTCAAAAATTGCAGCAGCGCCACGCCCCTGCGCTTGAACGGGAACACGTATCCGCGGATATCCTCTTCCTCCCGCAGCAGCTCCTCCATGACATTGGAAATGGCGAACGCAATGACGCCCTGCTCCTCCGGATGGAACCGTTTATCCTTCCCGATATTGTCGGTATCCACGATGACGACGACGCTCGCCGCCTGTACCGAGATGCCGTACTGCTCGCAGTCCCTCAGCAGCGGCTCCTTGCGCACGTAATCGCCGGTTACAAGCTGCCGCAGGCAGAGCTCCCGCAGCGTCGGCTGAATGTGGGCCATGTAGCCGTACAGCTTCTCGGTCTCCGTGTTCAGAAAGTCGAGACATTCCTTCAAATAATCGAATTCGTTTTCCTTCGACTGCAGCTGGCGGGCGCTGAGCGACTTGCTGTGGCGGATCAGCTGCTCGATCGGGTTGTACGCCCTCCGCGAATTGAAATAGGTGATCGCCGCGCCGAACGCAAGAAATATAAACAGCACCAGCAGCGTGACGCCCCGGATCCAGTTCAGCTGGCCGGCCATGGCGCTGTTGGGCACCACATTGACGTAAGTGCGGCCGTATACGGTTTTCAAATACATGTACGTCGCCGGCTTTCCGTCGATCCCCTCGGCCGTAAAACGGTCCTCGTTCTTATCGGTCTTCAGGATCGTCTCGATCCCCGGCAGCCGGTTTAACGCCGAATGGACATCGAGGATTTTATCCGCCTGCTTGTCAAGACCGACGTAATTGATAAAAAACAAGCTTTGGCGGCCGGGCAAAATGTACGTGTCGGACTCCAGAAATTTGCTGATCGCGGACGTTTCGACCTGGAACACAAGCGCCCCTTGCGGCCGGCCGCCGGCCGGCGCCGGAAGCAGGCGGGCGAACGTCAAATCGCCGTCGCGCTGCGCTTCCGGCAAGTAGGCCCACTCTGAGGGCTCGCTTCCGGCAATCGTCCGGTCGATGTCGTCCCGGTACCGGTAGGCGTCTTTGGCGATGACGCCGTACCGGTTGGACAGCACCGCATGGTCGACGGTGTTGTAGTAATAAATTTCATCGATGAAGCCGTCGGTGTTTTTCACCACTTCGATCTGGTCCAATATTTTCTGATGCCAGAACAGATTGCCGGCAAGCTCCGGCTTCGTAAAAATGCCCGTCAGGAGCGGGTCAACGGCCAAATGGTGGGATTCCTGTTCGATGTCCTGCAGCATGCGCTCCGCCCGGTCGCGCATGATGATAAGGGACGACTGGCTGCCGGTCAGCATCTGCTCTTTGACCCGGTGCATGGAGAACTGATAGTAGACCGCACTGGCCAATATGACCGGAATGCAAAAGGAGATGCAGCCGAGTCCGATCAGTCTGGAAAAATACGATCCATGTCCCCGTTTGCGACCCGGACCTCCGTTACCTGGAATGTTCCAATTTGCCATAAACCTCCCCCGGTTCGCCGCGGCATTTATTGTTGTCCGAAATACACCTTGTAGCTCTGGGCGAATTCCTGATACGCCTTTTTGAAATCGGGATTGTTGTTCAGCTTATCCACATAGCTCTTATAATCGTCCATCGAAATCTGCCCCACGATCGCCTTGGTGACCATAGCCTCCCAGTCGTTCTCGTATTTCGGCCAGGTCGTGCTCCACGTATTCGAGCTGATGATGGCGAACGGATTGAGCGTGCCGACCTTGCCGTAAACCGCCACATCCTTCAGCTTGGCGTCGTTGTACGCCTTCGGCGCCGCGGGATTGACGACCTTCATCTCGTTGTTGAAAGCGAGCGAGAACACCTGCTGCGCATTCGTCGTCACCTGCTTCACGCCGAGGTCGGTCAGCTGCGGCTGGCCGTCCACCACCGTATGATGCACGCCCTCGATGCCGTAATAGTTAAAATCCGTATACTCTTTCGTCGTCGTTTTCTCGAAATAATCGAGAATTTGCTTTACCTTCTCCTCGGGAACCTTCTTCGAAATATAGAAGGCGCCGAAGGTCGGGCTGGCCAGGCTGACCGATACGCCGCCCGGTCCCTGCATCGGCGGAAGCGTAATAATCTGCGCGCCCGGCTGCGTTTTCTTGTTTTCCTGCTCCCACGTGTAGTCGCGCCAAATGTTGCGCACGTACGACGCCGCGTGCCCGGTCGAGAACAGCTCCTCGGCCTGCGTCTTCTTGATCGCCGAGAATTCCTTGGCGAGAATGCCGTCCGCATACTGCTTCCGGAACCATTCCACCATGCTCGTATAATTCGGCGTCAGCCTGCTGTTGATCATGCCGCCGTCTTTGTCGTAAACCGGCTTCAGCCCGCCGAATGCGCTAAGGAACGTGTCGTCGCCGTCGGCCAATAGGAAGCCGCCGCCGATAATGCCGATCGTGTCCTTCTTGCCGTTGCCGTCCGGGTCGCCGTTCACGATCGTTTTCAGATCGGCGGCATATTCGTCGAGCGTCTTCGGAATCGGCAGCTTGAATTTGTCCAGCCAGTCCTTGCGGATTTTGATCCCCAGGTCGATTTGCGGCCGGTTGCGCGGCAGCCCGTAAATTTTTCCGTCCAGCTTCATATAATTCCACACGTTCGGACCGCTGTTGTTTTTCATGTTGGGATACTTGCTGAAGTCCCCGAGGAACGGGGTAAGGTCCCAAAATGCGCCCTGGTTGATCGCATTGATCAGCGTCGGCCGGGTCAGGCTGGTCGAGACGATAATTTCCGGCAAATTGCCGGATGCAAGCACCAGGTCGAATTTCGTGTCGTAGTCGCCGGACGGGACCCATTCGACATCCAGCTTCGTGTTCGTCCGTTTCTGCCATTCCGTCCAATACTCGTCGTTCATGTTGGGCGCATCGGCGTAGGATGGAACGAGAAACTGCAGATTCAGCGGTTTGCCCGAATCGGCGCTCGCATTCCCCTGTGTTCCGGCGTTCGTTCCGGAATTGCCCGGCGCGGGCGCTCCGCCGTTTGCCGGCTGGCCGCCGCCTCCGCTGCAAGCGGCGGTCATGCCGAGCAGGACCACCATTGCCGTGAGCATACTGAAACGCTTTCGGATGGACATCTGAGTAACCACTCCCCGTTTGAATAAGGTAACGCCCCCAGTTACAATTGAAACGCGATCATTTTGGCAGCGCTTTCATACTTATCTTAACGTCTTATTCAAAAGCGTGTAAGTGACAATTCTTGCTTTATGGCGCCGTTTCGGCTCCCAGATCAATTTTTGTCCGGCCGCGCATCGTTTGTCTCCAAGCCGGAAAATAAGAAAAGCTCCCGTTCCCGGCGGGGAACGAGAGTTTGTCGGAAATCGGTCAGGCCTCCGCCGTCAGGAGCCGGTTCATGCTGCCGCTGCGGTAACCGAGCAAATCGAGCGTGACGTATTTATAGCCGTACGACTGCAGTGCCTCTCCGATTTTGCCGTAGTTGTCGAGAATCAGCTGCATCTGCTCCGGCACCACTTCGATCCGGGCCATCTCGCCGTGCGTCCGGACCCGAACCTGCCGCACGCCGAGCGACTTGATGAACGCCTCCGATTTGTCGATCTTGGTCAGCTTGGCCTGCGTAATGATTTCGCCGTAAGCAATGCGGGAGGATAAGCAGGCGAACGAAGGCTTATCCCAAGTCGGCAGCTCCAGCTTGCGCGACAGGGTGCGGATCTCTTCCTTGGTCAAGCCCGCTTCGGCGAGCGGGCCGCGAACGCCCATCTCCTTCGCCGCCTGCATGCCGGGCCGGTGCTCGTTCATATCGTCGGCGATCAGCCCGTAGACGACGTTTTTATAGCCTTTCTCGTTCATGATCGGAATCAAATGCTCAAACAGGCTCTGTTTGCAAAAATAGCAGCGGTTGGAGGTGTTCTCGCTGTAGCCGGGGATCGAAAGCTCCGACGTTTCGATGACCTGGTGCGGAGACCCGATCAGCTCCGCCAGCCGGATCGCCTCCCGCAGCTCCTCCGACGGATACGTTTCCGAATCGGCCGTAACCGCGAGTACGTGCTCGGGACCAAGCTCGTCCATGGCGGCCTTAAGCAAAAACGTGCTGTCCACCCCTCCGGAAAAAGCGACGACGACACGCTCCATCTCCCGCAGTATTTTGTTCAGCGCTTCCCTTTTCTCCTGAAGCATGTTTACTCCTTTCGGGGCATTCGCCCGCCATGTCCGTCCGGACTCACGCGATCGAAGTCGGCGAGCCGAAGATCGATGTATAGCCGGCAATGGAATTCAGAACCCGCGAAGCCTCTTCGTCCGTCATCGAGCCGAAACGCTCGACGGCGTCGACGATTTTCGGGAACAGGTGAATGTCGCCGGCGCTGGCGAAGCCAGCAAGCCCGGGGAACGACAGGACGAAATGGACGCAGGCATCGATGATTTCCTGCTGGTCGAACGGCTCGTACCAGGTGGCGTACCGCCTGTCCTCGCCTTCGCGCCATGGTGCCTTCGCAATCGCTTTGATGACCCGCACGGCGACATTTTGCCTGCCCGCTTCTTCCATCAGCGCGTCGAATGCGGCGCGGTATTCCGGCAAACCGTACATATAATAGTTGAGCGGAAGCAGGACCGTTGCAAACGGATAGCGGCGAAGCGCTTCCAAATGCGTGGCCGGCGCGTCGTGCCCGTGACCGGTAATGCCGATCGCTTTGACGATCCCTTCTTCCTTCGCCTCGATGGCCGCCTCCAGCGCGCCGCCTGCGGCCGTACACTTGTCCAGCTCCTCGATCGTGCCGACGGCGTGCAGCTGGAGCAAGTCGACATTGTCGACCTTCATCCGCTCGAGCGAGCGGTAAATCTCTTCCTTCGCTTCCTTCTTCGTACGCTGCCCGGTCTTGGTGGCCAGGAAAATATCCCCTCGAACCTTGCTGATGATCGGTCCCATCCGGACTTCAGCGTTGCCGTAGCTCGCGGCTGTATCGAAATGGTTGATTCCATGCTGAAGAGCGTATTGGATCGATTCGTCCGCTTCCTCCTGCGTAACGCCGCCGAGACTGGCCGCGCCGAACATGACGACGGAGCCCTCGTAACCCAAACGGCCGATTTGACGCTTTAACATATCAACAGCACCTCCGTTGCAATAATGACCTAACCGTATACCATCTTTTATCATAAACCATTTCTTCGGATTATGTAAGTTATTCGCCGGAGTTTTCGGTCTGGACATCGGCTTGGGGTCGGGCGTATAATTGCTCATTAAGGAGAATGCCTGCAGGCGTGTTCCCCCGAAAAAACAATATCGAGTTCTATTTCGATATTTCTATAAATACAGAATTTCAAAAAGAGACAACTATTTGAAGGAAGTGGAGAAGCTTTGAATCAGGACAGTAGTCGAAAATGGTGGATTTTGTCCGTCACCAGCCTGGGGGCGCTGCTCTCGTCATTGAATTTCAGCACGTTGATTATTGCCCTCCCCGAGCTGATCCGCGGGCTGAAGGCTTCGGTATTTCAGGCGATGTGGATCATGCTCGCGTATATGGTCGCCCAAACTGTCGTCGTGCTGCTGGCCGGCAGTATCGCGGACCGGATCGGGCGCAAACGGCTCTACTTGATCGGTATTATTATGTTCACGATCGTATCGTTCATCAGCGGCTTCGCCGGAGACGCCACGATGCTCATTTTCTGGCGCATCCTCCAAGGCGGCAGCGGCGCAGTGCTGATTGCGATCAGTACCGCGATCGTCGCCGACGCTTTCCCGAAGCAGGAGCTCGGCAAGGCGCTCGGCATCAACATTACGGTCGTGGCGATCGGCCAAATTGTCGGTCCGGTGCTCGGCGGCTGGCTGACGACGGCGTACGGCTGGGAATGGACCTTTTGGTTCAACGTGCCCTTCGGCGTCATCGCCGTGCTGTGGGGCTTATGGACAATGGGCTTTAAACGCGAGAAATCCGCGGATGCCGCCAAGAAATTCGACCTCGGCGGCCTGATTACGTATACGCTGTCCGTAACCGGACTGCTGCTGACGCTGACCTGGGGCCCGCTGCAGTCGTGGAGCTCGCCCGTCGTCTGGGTGTCGGCGCTGTTATTTGTCGTCTGCTTCCCGATCTTCATCCGGATCGAGATGCGCCACCCGGCGGCACTGCTGCATCTCCCGCTGCTGCTGAATAGGACGTTCTCGATGGGCGTTTATTCCGGCGCGCTGAACTCGCTCGCCCGGATGGCGATCATGTTCATGCTTATCTTCTATTATCAAGGCGTCATGTCGTTCGATGCGCTCAAAGCCGGCATCCTGCTTATTCCGCTTGCCATCGGCATGCTCGTCTTCGCTCCGATCTCGGGCTGGATCGGCGATCGCTTCGGCGAGGTGCTGCCGGCGACGCTCGGGCTGCTCGTCAGCATGGCCGGCATCGTCGGGCTGACGATGAACGCGGAAGCGGACAGCTCGTATGTGCTGCAGGCCGTATGGATGGTCGTCATCAGCATCGGCTCCGGCCTGTTCAACTCGCCGAACACGGGCAGCGTCATGAATTCGGCCGGCCCGCTTCGCCGGGGCGAAGCTTCCGGCATCATGTCGCTGCTGCAGAATATCGGCATGATCTTCAGCATCGCGCTCGTCATGCCGATCATTACGAGCAACATTCCGAAGGATGCGATGATGGCGATTTTCTCGGGCACGATGGTCGGGCTGGACGGCGCCAACGCTTCGATGAACGGCTTCATTCACGGGCTGCATATCGTCTTTTATTCGATGGGCGTCCTGCTGCTGTTCGCGGCGGTCCTGTCGTACCTTCGAAAAAGCAAAAAAGCCGCCGCGGCGGCCGGTCATTTATCGGATATCGGCCGGGCGACGGTCGAAAAATAATCCGTTCCAAAAAGCATCGCCCTGTCGAGATTCCGTATCTCGACAGGGCGATGCTTTTTTCATTTTGATGAACCTTTTCCGTTCATACATGCGGATTCGAAGCATTGCGCCCGGTTACGCCGGCTCGTTCGTCGGCTTGCCGCGGAGCAGCGCCCGGAATATCGCTTTCAGAATCGGCGGGACCGCCAGGAAAATAAAAAAGGTCCGGAACAGCTGATAGCAGGTGACGATCGACAGATCGGCGCCGACCTCCTGGGCGATAATGCCCATCTGGTCCATGCCCCCCGGCGATAGGCTCAGGAACGAGGTGCCGTGCGTCACGCCCTGCAGCACGGTGAGCAGCAGGCTGAGGCCCGTCGAACAGGCGATGAGCAGAATCCCGCTGACGACCGCAAGCAGCACGATCCGCACCTTGTTCTTCAGCTGCTCGGGCTTCAGCAGCATGCCGACATAAACGCCGACCATCAGCTGGGAGGCGTCCAGAAACGGAGCCGGCAGCGCCGAGCCGGGAAATCCCGACAGATGCAGCACGATCGTAGCGAGCATCGGACCGAGCAGGAAAGCGGTCGGAAACTTGATTTTATTCAGAACAAGCGCGAAGACGATACATACGGCCGCAAAGACGAGCACGTTCGGAAACAAGCCGTCCCAGCCCGCCGCCGTTCCGGCTGCCGCCTCTCCCGCCGGACCGCCGGCCGCCGTTTCGAACAAAGGACTGAAAATGAGCAGCGGAACGGTGATGATGATCATCATCAGCCTGGAAACCTGCAGGAAGGTCACGACGGTGATGTCGATGCCCCTCATTTCCTCGGCCAGCATCACCATCTGCGACAGGCCGCCGGGTATGCTCCCCATCAGCACCGTCGGGAACGGGATGCCGGAAAAAAAGGAAACGATCGCCGCAATTCCGACGGTGCAAACCATAAGCAGCAGCGTCAGCAGCACCATGAGCGGAAGCTGACGCCCGATTTGCAGCAGCGTCTCCGTCGTGAACGACAGCCCGATCGTGTAGCCGATAATGATCATGCCCGCATTTCGAATTTGGGCCGGCCAGTGCGGCCTGATTTGTTTGAACAGTCTCGAGCAGATCAGCACCGAAATCATCGAGCCGAGCAGCCATGGAATCGGCAGATGGATCAGCTGGAAGACAAGCGCGCCGGCAATTCCGGCCGCAAGGGATGCCAGAAACCTTACCGTCCGGGTATCCGCGGCACGCTTAAGTCTTAGGCCGTTCATACGCTGGAAGCCAGCTCTTCGATCCGCTTTGCGAAGTCGCCTTTAAAGATGCCGCCGTGGTAACAGACGATCGTGTCGATCGGGTAGTCGTTCAATTTGCGGAGCGACCTCAAAGCCTGCGGCAGATCGGGCGTCACGCCCGGATTCGGCCCCTGAAGCTCGCCGTTCTGCACGATCATGGCGTCTCCGGCGATCAAGGTGCGCGACGGTTCGTGATAGAGGCAGACGTGCCCCGGCGTATGACCCGGCGTATGGATGACGACAAGCCCGCCGCCGAACGGCAGCTTCTCCCCGTCCGCGATCGTATGCGTCACATTCGGGCCGGATTCGGGCGAAAAAACGCGCTCGAACGCCTGGCTCAGCTTTTCGGGCAGCGACTGCAGAAGCGCCTCGCGCCGTTCCGGCGGCATTTTAATGAGCGGAAGCTCGCCGTCGATATAAGGCTTGTCGTCGGCATGCGCGTATAAGTCCGGCTTACGGCCGCCGTTTGTCAAGAAATAAGGCAATCCGCCGATATGATCGAGATCTTGATGAGTGAGAATAATCGCGCCTGGCCCATCTCCTGCGCCCGCCTGCTTCATAAGCTCGATCAGCTGCGCTTCGTGTCCCGGCATGCCGGTGTCCACCAGCACGCTCGTATCGCCGTCCTGCACGACGATCGGATGGATGACAAACTTGCTGCCCCCCATATCCATCGATACCTCAAGCATTTCAATACCTTCACCGATTTTCATTTTTCCCCAAAGCGCCTCTCGCTTTGGTCACCTCCTTGCTGTATAATGGAACGAGAACTCACGAGTTCATTATATGACTCATTAGTTTCACGTGTCAATTCAAAAAGTCCGCCTCCGGATGACAGCGGATCGGAAGAAGTCGGGGGATCGAAATGGAAGCGTCGAAAAAAAGTCAAATCATCGCCATTGCCGCGGATGTGTTCAAGCAAAAGGGCTACATGGCCGCCTCCATGCAGGATATCGCGGAAGCCTGCGGCATCGCGAAAGGCAGCCTGTACAAAGTATTCGCGTCCAAGGAGGAATTGTTCACCTCGGTTTTCGAAGCGTGCCACCGGACGATGTTCGATCAGGCGCGGGAGCTCGACCGCGAGCATTCGGGCCTGACCCCCAAGGAGCGTTTTTGCCGGAAGGTCGCATTCATGCTTCAGTACATGCTCGAGAATCATTTTTTTACGAGCGAGTTTAAAGAGCTCCCGATCAAGGACAACGAAGCGTTTATCGCCGCCTGGAAAAAGAAGCGGTCCAACCTGCTAACGCTTCAGCGGGACTGCATTTACGAAGCATACGGCGAGTCGATAAAGGAAAATATATGGGATGCCGTCGTCATTTTTCGCGGCATGATGAAGGAATATTTGTCTTACGCGGTACAGCGGATCGTAGCGCTGCCAATGGCCGAGCTGGCGCTGTTCCTGGTCGAACGGCTCGACGCCGTCGCGTCCGATATGGTCCGGAATCGCGTGAAGCCCGTGCTCAGCGCGGACAGCGCATATTTCAACCAGCTCAATCCGCCGGACCCGGCGGCGCGCCTGGAAACGGCGAAGCGGCTGCTGCAGTCGCTCGAAGCGCAGGCCGCCGCGCATCCGGGTCCGGAGCCGGTTCGGCAGGAGCTGCTCGAGGTGGTCGGGATGCTGCGCCGAGAGACGGAAGCGGAGCCGCCTAACCGGACGCTGCTGCGCGTATTGACCGCGTTTGTGGAGAACGATGCCGAGCTGCGGCCTTACGCCCGGCAGTTCAGGCTCATTATGCTGCAGTAAGAGCCGTCCCCTTAGAACGGATTTCGGCTGGTTTTGAATGGGAAACTATGCCGCTTGTGCCGCTTCACACGAAACTATCTTCCGAGTGCTCGTGCAACACATTGCCGTTCCGGCCGGGTCGAAGGCAGCTCCGTCACGGAGCTGGCCGCCTTCTTCGGCTCATATCGATCGAAATAGAACGCAGAAAAAATAATTCTTTACCGATCGTTCTCATAATGCTATACTACGTTTCAGGAGGTGGAAAGAAAGGTTTAGCAGAAACAAAGCGGTTTAAACCGCAGTGCTTGTTTCATTTTTTTTCACCAAAAGAGAATGATCATTCTCAAATAGCCATTATTATACCCAATCATTTAAAAGGAGATCCTGCTTATGACGACAACGAACTTAAATGGCAAAATCGCTCTGGTGACCGGGGGAACTCGCGGCATCGGATTGGAGACGGTACGCGGTTTGGCCAAACTGGGAGCCACGGTCATTATCGGCGCCCGCGACGCCCAAAAAGGAACGGAGATTGCCCGGCAGTTCCGCGAGGACGGGTATGACGTATCCGGCATCAAGCTGGATATTAACGTACACGAAGACAATGAGGCGGCTTTCCGCTATTTGGACGAAAAGTACGGGAAGCTGGACATTCTGGTCAATAATGCGGGCATTTTGCTGGACCAGGACAATGTCTCCGTCGGGGTGGTCAACCGAACCAGCACGATCCCGCTTCAGCTGGTCCGCGACACCTTCGACGCCAACTTTTTCGCCCAGATCGACCTGACGCAGCAGCTGCTGCCGCTGATCCGCAAATCGGAGGCGGGGCGAATCGTGAATCTGTCCAGCGTCCTGGGGTCGCTTACCCTGCAGGCCGAACCGTCCTCGCCGGTCTACAGCGTAAAAACGTTCGCTTATAACGCGTCCAAAGCGGCGGTCAACGCTTTTACGATTCACCTGGCTGCCGAGCTTCGCGATACGCCGATCAAGGTGAACTCGGTTCACCCCGGCTGGGTCCGCACCCGTCTCGGCGGCGGAGCGGCGGATATTGACGAAGCCGATGGCGCGCGCACAAGCATTCTGGCCGCTACCCTGCCGGACGACGGCCCGACAGGCTCCTTCCTGTTCGAGAGCAATACGCTGCCCTGGTAAAGAATACGAGCGGTCAATCAGACTGTTGAGAAATCAGGCCTTTCTGGGTTAAAATCTCAACAGTCTTCTTTTTCATCCCATGAAAACTTACCGTCCTCCAAAAAAGCCTGTCCAGAAAACATGCACGATCGTTCGGGCCGCTTCCTCCGCTCCCGAAAAAAATGAAGTGCCGTCCGGCCGTTTTACATTTCCGACTTTGACCAGGGCAATATAAGAATGAGCCGCGAATGCTGCGTTAATTTCCGGAATTTCGCCTTTTTCCATCGCTTCCGCGAACGCTTGCTCGATACAGGCATACATCGTTTCCTCCGCGGTTACCATTTCCCGAACCTGCTCCGCTGTTAAAGACGCTCGGGATTCCCGCATGAATCCTTCCAAATCAAACGAGGTGGTTGCCTCCAAATGGGCGATCGCCACATCGAAAAGCCTGACCTGAAGCGGCTTGTCGGACGACAGCAGCGCCATGATCCGTTCCCGGACCCGTGCCATTAACGCGACCATCGATTCTTTAAAGAGCTCGGACTTCGATTCAAAATAATAATAAACGGTCGCCTTGGTCATCGAAGCTTCCTTCGCAACGTCATCCATCGAAACCTTTTGAAATCCATACTTTAAAAACAGGCCGATGGCTGACTGCATGAGCAGTTCCTTCGTCGGTTTTGCTCCATCCGTCATTTTGGGCCGGCCGATCGACCGTTTCCCCTCCAGCTGCGACAACAAGCATCTTCTCCTCTAAAAAATAAAAATTGAAAATTAACCAACCGGTATATATAATTTTAATGGTAATCAAAAGGAAATTAAAAATCAATCTTTCCCCATGGAGGATACGATGTCAAAGCCGCTCAATTCTCTTCTGGAAGCCGTATTCAGCCGCAAAGGAAGATGGGCAACCTTCGCGGTCTGGGTTCTGCTGGCGGCGGGATTATCCGCCGTTTTTCCCAATGTCAATCAGGTAACCGACAACGGAGCGGCCAACCTGCCGATGGATGCGATGTCCGTTCAAGCCGACAAGGTGAACGCCGAACAGTTTCCGGATAACACGGGCATCCCCGCTCTCCTCGTCTGGTACCGCGGCGGCGGTCTGACCGAACAGGACTACCGATCGATTACGGATCTATATCAGCATTTAGAGAAAAATCCGCTGTCTGCGCAGCGTTTTATTCCGCCGCTCGCAAAGCTTCCGCCCGAAGCATTAAAAGCCTCCGCTTCGCAGGACGGCACGTCGATCGTAACGCCGGTATTCATGAAGCCGGACGCCAGTACGGATGCGCTGTCCGCCAGCCTCAAAGAGCTGGAAGACGATATTTCAACCCGGCAGTCGAAAGCGCTTTTTGACAGCAAGGTAACGGATCCCGGTTTGCATGTCCGTATTACCGGACCGGCAGGCATTGCGACGGATGCGGCCGCGCTTTTCGGCAAAGCGGATGTGACCTTATTAATTTCGACGGTTCTGCTCGTCCTGCTGTTGTTAATTCTGCTTTACCGTTCGCCGATATTAGTCGTTGTCCCGCTGATCGGGGTAGGATTTGCGTACGGTGTAACCGGACCGATCCTCGGATTGTTGGCGAAGGAGGGCGTTATTACCGTCGACTCGCAGGCCATCTCCATTATGACGGTGCTGCTGTTCGGCGCAGGAACCGATTACTGCTTGTTTCTCGTATCCAAATTTAGGGAAACGCTGCTTGTGGAATCGGATAAATTCAAGGCGCTGCAGCTTGCAATCCGGCAGTCGGGCGGGGCGATCGGCGTGAGTGCGATAACCGTCGTTCTCAGCTTAAGCGCTCTGCTCCTCGCGCAATACGGCTCCTTTCGGCGCTTTGCCGTTCCTTTCAGCCTGGTCATTCTAATTATGGGTATTGCCGCGGTCACCCTGCTTCCGGCGCTGCTTGCGATTTTGGGCCGAATATCGTTTTTCCCGTTTATTCCGCGGACCGAAGAGATGCTGCTGTCTTTGGAGCAAAAGAAACAGAGGAAGCTCCGCCGGTACAAAGCCCATGGCCGCTTCAGCAAGCGTCTCGGCGAGCTCGTCGCCTCGAAGCCATGGACGGTCATTCTACTGAGTGTGGTCGTCCTGGGCGGCTTGGCGGGATTTTCACCAAGCGTTCAATACACGCAAAATTTAATCGAGTCCTTTCCGAAAGACATGCCGTCAAGGGAAGGGTTTGACTTAATGGCGGAGCATTTCTCATCAGGAGAATTGGCCCCCGTCCAAGTCATCGTCAATACGGAAGGCAAAAGCGTGCCGTTAAAAGAAGCGTTATCGAAGCTTCCGTTCGTCGAGCAAACCGCAGGCCCGGAAAGCGGTCAAAGCGAAAATTACGAATCGTACAGCGTCACGCTGAACCAAAACCCCTACGATTCGAAGTCGGTTGAAACCATTCCCGCGATTCAAAACCAAGTGTCTCGAACACTTGCGGACGCGGGAATTCAGCCGGACGGCCATTTCTGGATCGGCGGCGAAACCTCCAAGCTGTATGATACCGAAAAAGCGACGGGCCATGATATGAAAGTCATCATTCCGGTCGTCATTCTCATCATTGCCGTTTTGCTGCTGCTCTATCTGCGTTCGGTTATCGCGATGATTTATCTGATTTTGAGCGTGGTCCTCTCGTTTTTATCCGCTTTAGGCGCGGGCTGGCTGCTCATCCGTTACGGGTTGCATATGCCGGCCATCTCGGGACTGATCCCGTTATATGCGTTTGTGTTTCTGGTCGCGCTCGGGGAAGATTATAACATTTTTATGGTTTCGAGCATTTGGAAAAATCGGAGAACCCAGCCGCACCGCGAAGCCATCGCGAACGGCGTAAGCGAAACGAGCAGCGTCATCACCTCTGCCGGACTTATCCTTGCGGGAACCTTCGCCGTTTTGGCTACCCTTCCCATTCAAGTGCTGCTGCAGTTTGGAATCGTGACGGCGATCGGGGTCCTCCTTGACACTTTTGTTGTCCGTCCATTATTGGTTCCCGCCATTACGACGGTACTTGGGCGGTACGCTTTTTGGCCCGGGGCGTTATGGAAGGAAAATAAAAAAGCGAAACCGATGAATGAGTAGGTTTCGCTGCAAAACAGTAAGGGAAGGACAGCTTGTCCTCCCCTTACTTGTTGAACGAAGGCCCGATTACCCTTCGAATGCGCGGGCAAGCTCCACATCCCGCTTTACATCGTCCAAGTAATACGGGTAACCGAAGGTTTGCTTGACGCGCGCCATGTAATACGGCTTGTTGTGCAGGCTCCAATAGTGGCCGAGCCGTTCCCAGTTGTGCACCGCCTGCTCCAGCTGCTGCGCCGCCTGCTCTTTAAAACGGGCGTCGCCGCTCGCCGCGTAGCGGTTCAGGTACAGCGCCGCGGTAAACTTGCGCTCGTAATACCGGCCCATTTCCACGTAGGCCAGCAAATCGTACAGGGTGCATTCCGCATGGCCCCCTCTTAATTCCCCGAGCTCCTCTTCGAGCCTGGATGCGGCCGCTTTCGTCCCGGCTGCGGCTTCGGACAAGATGCGGATAATGTCCGGCGGCGTTTCGGCGAAAGCGGCCGCAGCGCTTTCCAGCTCTCCGTTATGCTCCGCCTGGGCGTATTCGGCGATGCTCATGACGCCGACGCCCGGCATCGGCGCGGCATCGACGAAGTCAAGGATCGTTTTGAAGCCGCTCACCTGCGACAAACAGCTTTCCGGATGCCACTGAAAATCGTAATCGATCCAGAACAGGCGGTTGACCGCCGGGATGATTTTCGACGCCTGGCGAAGTCCTTCGAGGAACAAGGTCGCATGCTGCGGACCGTAATGCGGCTTCAGCAGATGGCTCCATATCTCCTCGCTCGCGTCGGGATCGTAGGATAACCGGCCCCATAGCTGAAACTGGAACAGGTGCCGTTCAAAATCGTACCGCCACGTATGATGGCCGTAGTCGACGTGCTGAAAGTCTTTGCCCCACACATAGCCGTCCGCGCCCCAATAAAAGCCTTTCACGTACGGCTTCAGCATGCCTTTCACGTACGCCCGCACATAATCCGGGTCCCCCCAGCGGTGAGCGAATACGTCGTCGTTGCGAACCGTATAGTAGATTCGCGTCGACTCCAGGTCGATGCCTTCCCAGGCTCCCCACAGCTTCTCGAACTGCGGCTCCGGGTGCGAATAGCAGTGCGCGTTCGAATATTTCCAGCTGATATAGAAGCGGTCCGGGTCGAACCGGCTCTGCACCATCTCCTTGATCTCCTTGCCGGCGTTCTGCATGTTCGTCCGGTGAATGAACGGAATGTCGCGGCCCGATTGCTTGATCGCCTCCACGTAGGTTTCCACGATCCACTGCTCCCGTTCGTGCCCGCTTCCGTCCATCCACTCGCTGGCCGAAGTTCCGAGCCCTTTCAGCTCGGGGTACGTAATGAGCAGCTGCAGCACCATCTCCCGAAAATAGTCCCGCACGACCTCCGACTGCGCGCGGAACCGGTTGAGCGGCTGGCCGACGCGGTGGATCAGCTCGCCGTACATATCGCCGACATCCCCGGCCGCTTCGGGAAGACCGAGCCCGACGGCGGCTTCGGGAATGAGCCGAATATTCCAGGTGAACAGATAAATGTCGATTCCGCGGCTTTCCGCATGCCGGAACACCTCGCGGAAAAACCGGATATTGCGGTCGATCTCAATATCGCTGAACGGGTTGGCCGCCCGGAACTTCGGCGACACGACCATGAGGTGAAACGGATGCTCCGACCACAAGCTGAGGCAGTTGTACCGGTTCAGCGCCAGCATGTCGATATAAGCCTTCCAATAATCCAAATCCATGCAGGTCGCCTCGTTCTGCACGAACGGGTCTCCCGCTTCAAACGGCGCAAACGGCAAATTGTATTTGATGCCGCGGATGCCGAGCGCAGGCTGCTGGCGGATTTCTTCCCCGTCTCCCGGCACCGCCCCGCGGGCGATCCGTTCGGCGAGCTCGAGGCATCCGTACATGACGCCGCGCGAATCCGAGCCTTCGACCCGGATCAAATCCTTCGCGCGGACAATCCGGAACGACTGCGGTTCATATTTGGGCGGCTGCCCCCTCCGCGCGGACTGCTTGTCGATGACGATGCCTTTGGCCGGATCCGCCGGCTTTCCCCGCCCGCTGAACTGCTCGACGACAAATTGTCCGCCGCTTGTCAGGCTTTTCTTGATTTGCTCTGCGCCGAATCGGATGACGGCGTCCTTCTGGTCGTACACGAGCTTCATGTCGATTCCTCCCATACGCGATCGTTCGCTGCGCCCCTGGTCCGTTACGACGGAGACGCTTCACGTAACGTATTCGCGAAACCGCATTCATTTCCTTTTAAAAAATGAAATACGCAAGAAATGTCCGCTGAAGCCGGAGGGCCGCATCAAAACCGATACCAGCGGGAGGAAGATCGAGCGGCCCGACAGCCCGAAATTGCAGCATCGTAATCGCTGACGTATAAAGGCGCGCAAATCAATCAGCAGGTTGCCCATTGAGGCAGCGGGAACCATGCACTCGCTGTGCCGGCGTCCGTTACTTTGCACCGGTTTGTGCCGCGGCGCATGACAGCGCGGCGCACTCGCGAAACGCGTTATGCTTGCAGCCGGCGCATTGGTGAAGCTCGAGCCTTCCCAGCGCTTCCCCGATCGCCTCTCCGGTATGCTCGTAAAATCGGTCCTCGCCGATTTGTTCCGCCAGACCGGTTTTGTGTAAATAAGCTTTCGGCTGGGGCCGAATGCCGGAAACAAGCACGGTGCCGCCGGATCGGCGGAAACGGCCGACAACGCTGGCCAAATGGGCCTCGCCGGTCGCATCGATGAAAGGGACCTTCGCCATTCGGAGCAGCAGCACCTTCGGACGCAGGCGAAGCGTGTCCGCCATCGACCGTTCGAACTGATTAGCCGCGCCGAAGAACAACGGACCTTCGATCGAATAAATGCTGATTTGCGGGCAATCGCGGCGGTCATGGACCGCGGAAGGCCTCACCTTCCCGCTTTGCGAAGACGGATCCGGCAGCACCTTGGAGACGATCAGGCTGTCCCGCATCCGTATGACGAACATCAGGACGGCCATGACCAGCCCGATTTCGACGGCCGTCGTCAAAGTCGTCAGCACCGTCAGCAGGAACGTCAGCAGCATGACGAGCGAATCGCCCGATTTCATTTTCAGCATATGAACGAACTCTTTGCGCTCGCTCATATTCCAGGCGACGACCATCAGGATGGGCGCCATGCCGGCGAGCGGGATGGCGGAGGCGAGCGGCGCGAACGCCATCAGGATGATCAGCACGGCGATCGAATGAACCATACCTGAGACCGGCGATGCGGCCCCGCTCTTAATGTTCGTCGCCGTGCGGGCGATCGCGCCGGTTGCGGGAATGCCGCCGAACAACGGAGCCGCGAGATTGGCGATGCCCTGGCCGATCAGCTCGCGGTTGCTGTTATGGCGGCTGCCCGACATGCCATCCGCCACGACGGCCGAGAGCAGCGATTCAATGCCGCCGAGCATGGCGATGACGAAAGCCGGCTGAAGCAGCTGAATGATTTTATCGAACGTCAAGTGCGGAATGACGAGCGTCGGAAGCGTGCTCGGGATTACGCCGTAAGCGGATCCGATTGTAGCGAGCTTCCCGTGGAAAAAGACCGACGCGACGAGCGCCGATGCGACAAGCCCGATGAGGGAGGCCGGAATCCGGGGGAGCAGCCGCGGCATCAGGACGATAACGGCCAGACATACGGCTGCCGTCGTTATGCTGTACGGGTTGACCGTAGAAATATGAAGGCCGATTTCTTTCATGCTGGACAGGAAATCGTCGTGCCGCTTGATGTCCCGCAGGCCGAGGAAATTGGCGATTTGGCCGGAGAAAATGATGACGGCGATGCCTGACGTGAAGCCGACCGTCACCGGACGGGGAATGAACTGGATCAGTGCGCCAAGCCGGAAGACGCCCATCAGAATAAGCAGAACGCCCGCAAGCATTCCGGCGATAAGCAAATCCCCGTACCCGAATTGCAGGACAATGCCGAGTAGAACCGGAATGAAGGCGCCGGTCGGCCCGCCGATCTGAAACCTCGACCCTCCGAGCAGAGAAATGAGGAAACCTGCGATAATCGTCGTGTAAATACCGAACTGCGGCTTCACGCCGGATGCGATCGCAAACGACATCGCCAGCGGGATGGCGACAATCCCGACAATCAGTCCTGATACAAGATCCCGCCGCAGCATGTGCAGGCCATAACCTTCGAATCTCCCCGACCATTTCATGATCAAACCTTCTTTTTTATTAATATTTGATTATTTGAATATATCGATAATCATAATCCTCGGCCCAAAAAAAATCAACGCCCGAAATGACGGCGTTTGCCGTCAGGCGTTGTCTTTCGTTCGAGCCGTTACTGTTCGTTCGTCCGCATGTGCTCCAGCAGCGTAATCGTGCCGACCAAATGATTGTCGAATATCTGCTTGGCGACGACGAGCAGATCCTTCACGAGCGGATCCCGCAGGCTGTATGTCACGGAGGTCCCGTCCTTGCTGCCGGATACCACGTTCTTGTTCCGCAGCACCGCGAGCTGCTGGGATACCGCCGAACCTTCGCTGCCGATGATCGATTGAATTTCGTTCACCGTCCGGTCCCCCTCCGACAGCACCTCCAGGATGCGGATGCGGAGCGGATGGGCAAGCGCTTTGAAAAATTCGGCTTTAAACTGCTGCAGTTCCAGATTCACTTCCTCTTCCCCTTCATCCATCCGATAATTAAACCTATCATAACACAAAATAGGCCCCTCTTCACAAAGGGGCCGTTCCCGCGCATCGGACGCTGCAGACCGTTATTGAAACAACAGCTGCTTCGAGTAGCCGCGGCCTTCAAGCAAATCGTATTCGATCATGCGGTAGTCGTCCAGCACCGCCTTCTGCTCGTTCGACAGCCCGGTGATGACGGTATTGTTCCCGCCGATCAGCACGTTTTTGTTCAGCCCCGGAATTTCCGCTTTCACCTTTTCCAGCAGCTTGTAATACGGCGGCAGCTTCTGCCCTGACAGCTCGAAAATCGTCGGGCCGATGAAAGCCGGGCTGAGCGTGCCGACCGGCGTTTTGCCGATATCGAAGTTGGCGATGTACAGCAGCGGCGTCTCGTGCTTCAGCCGCGGGCTGCCGTCCCAGCCGGCTTTCGTATAAATATCGGCGGACAGCGCGGGCAAATGATCGCCCCAGAAGGCGACGATCGTCGGGCGTTTGATGCTTTTGATCGCATTCGCCAAATAGGCGAGCGCCTGGTCCGTCAGCTTCGTGTCCTGCACGTACGTTTCCAGCTCGTCCTTGCGCCCTTCCGGCTCGCCCGTCACCGTTACCGTATTGGGACCGTTGTTGCCTTTCACGAACGGGAAATGGTTTTGCATCGTCACCAGATGCAGAAACGTTGGTTTGTCCGACGCCTGCAGCTCGCGCACCGCTTCCTTCACGGCCGACAAATCGGAAATATAGCCGTTTGGCGTAATCCGCTGCGGATCCGGCATTTCCGTCTGCGACGTGAATTTGTCGAAGCCGAGTATCGGATACACCCGGTTGCGGTTGTAAAACGTTTTGTCGAACGGATGCAGCGCCAGCGCCTGGTAGCCGCGGTCCTTCAAGATGCTGACGATCGACGGCAGCGAAGCGTCCTTGACGATTTTTTGCTGATACGGAATCGAGCCGTCCTTCAGAAAATACATCGACATGCCCGTCAGCGCCTCAAACTCGATATTCGCCGTATTGCCGCCGAATTCCGGCGACAGCATGTAACCGGCAGGCGTCGATTTCTCCCCGCCATGGATAAATTTGAGCGGATCCTCGCTGAATTTCAGCGTCGGCAGGCGGGTCGAATCGAAGAAAGCCTCGTCCATCATGAACATGATGTTCGGCTGCTCCTCTTCCTGGACCGGCTGCGGATCCGGCATCGCGGCATATTTTTTTGCAATTGCCGTCACGGCCGCCTCGCTGTAGCCTTCCGGCTTCTCGATCAGGTTCTGCTTCAAATTGGCGGCAAATGCAAACAGGAAGCCGTTTTGCGAATAATTGACCTTTTGGTTCCAAAAAATATTTTGATAGTCGATCGCCCCGAACAGCTTCGTATGGCTGCCTCCGAGCACCTGGACAAACGCGGTGACCGCGGCGATCGAGACGGCGGCATAGAGAATGCGCAGTCCGAGCGGAAGCCTCACCTTCGGCAGCTTGACGATCAGGAAGATCAGCGCGGCAAGGACGACGACGGCCGCGGCAATCGCCAGCGGCGAGACCATCCCGCTTGTAATTTTGCTCATTTCCCCGGCATTTTTAAGCAGCAGCAGATCCCATGGATACAGCGGCTCGCCCGTCGTGCCGAGCTTTTTATAATCCGAAATGCCGATCAGCGCGCCGATGATGAGCACGATCAGCGTTCCCGCGTAAACATTAAACACGGAAGCGAACGCCAGCAGCAGAAAAAACAGGACGAGTCCGCCGGTGATAAACATCCAATAATAATTCGAAATCCACGCCAGCACCTGCCAGACGTTCATCCCCAGCGTTGCGGCCTGCAGGAAGAAATTCAGCGCCATGCCGATCAGCAGCAGGACCGCCAGCGGCCAGCCGGTCCTTTTACCCGAAAAAAAATAGTTTCGCAAGTCTTGTCCTCTCCATTCCGAATCGTTCAAATCGAAAGTATAGCACAGCCTGCTTAACGGAATCTTAAAATTTCAAAGTAATTGTAATTTTTATTATTACAATGACCGCTGCCATGCAACTATTCTGGCGGCTCGCCCGTCTATCCGGTTGAATGATTTTAGCGGGAAAGGCGGAATAGCCGTGAGAGGAAAATGGATCTTAACGGCGTCGCTGGCAGCGGCGCTGACGGTGCCTTCTATTGCAAGCGCTGCCGTGCCTGCATACAGCCGGCTGATCATGGAGGGCGGAGGCCAGGCGACGGGGAGCGCGCTGATCAAAGACGGCGCCGCCTATTTGTCAAGCTCGCTGCTGGAGTCGGCAGGCATGACGTCAAAGTGGGACAAATCGCATCGGCGCGCGGAGTTTGACGGCTACGGAAGGATGGCCGCCGTCCGGGTCGGAAGCCGAACCGGCGTAATCGACAGCCGTCTCGTCGATGTCTACGGGGCCCCGTTTCTATATAACGGCGAGCTGTATCTGCCTGCACGGTTTATCGCGGCGGCGCTCGAAGGAGGTCCGGTCGAGTGGGATGCCAAGCACCGGATCGTCAGTGCCGGGGGGCTGCATACATTTGCAGGCGCAAGCCAAACGTACGGCGGCATGACGTACAGCATTCATTTCAACACGGGCGAGCTGTTCGTAAAAGACGGGAGCGGCCGCACAAGAAAGCTTGCCAATCTGGGTTCCAAGCTGTATGAAGGGGCGCAGATGGATTTCGCCAAGACACCAGGCGGACTTATGCTGCTGACCATCACGAATAATTACGGCGAGCCGCATTTGAACAACCATATTTATACGCTGGTGCTCAAAAACGGCGCCGTCATCCGCCAGTCCGACGTCCTCTATTGGAACCGGTTCGAGCAAAATGTGACGCGGTACGGGAACCGTTTGCTGCTTACAAACGGCAGGACGCTGCGGGTAATCGAGGACGGCACGGGGAACGTGACGGATACGCTCAATCTCGTCAAGCTCGGCGGCGAAGACGATAACTATTTCGTCGAAGGCGCCGGCGACGACTTTTTGCTTATCCGCCCCAATAAGTCCGGTCTTCTCACGCTGGTCGACCGAAAAACCGGCGCGAGCGTAAAGCTGTACGACAAGCTGCTGGACGCGGAGGACGCAAAGTACGCCGTCACGAACGACGTGCCCTTTTATGGGGATTACTTGAAGTATGCGGGGCGGAAAGGCGCCGTTCTTTATTTTAAAAACAATAGTCCGCTCCGGAAGGACAATCGTCTTTACTCCTACACGCTCCCGGTCAAAACCGCTGAGCCTCCGGCTAATTCGCAGTCATAAGCCGGCGTAACGTAAGCATCCGGCAAGCCGGAGGGCGTTCCGCTCTCTCGGCAAGAACGGAAAAATCGCGAAGCGCGGCGGCTTCGCGATTTTCGTGTGCGATTACATAAGCTTCAAAAATGCAACGAGAGTTCGAAGCCCTTTATCGAAGTTCTCGAGATGGAAATGCTCGTTCGGCGCGTGCAGATTTTCGTTCGGCAGGCCGAAGCCCATCATGACGACCGGGGCGCTGAGCACGCGGCTGAACGCCGCGACGATCGGAATCGAGCCGCCGTCTTTCGTAAACAGAGCGCGCGTGCCGTAAACCTGCTCGTAGGCGTCCGCGGCGAGCTGAAAGATGCGGTCGGACGGATCGGCGTTGAAGGCGCGGGCTTTCTCGCCTTCTTGAATGTGCAGCTGTGCGCCGGGCTGAATGTGACGCTGCAGGTGCCGCTTGATTTTATCGAGTATATCCTGCGGATCCTGATCGCCGACCAGACGGCAGGTGATTTTCGCATGCGCTTCCTTCGGGATTACGGTCTTCGTTCCTTCGCCCTGGAAGCCGCCGTACACCCCGTTCAGTTCCAGCGTCGGGCGCGCGCCCACGCGCTCCACGAAGGAGAAGCCCTCTTCCCCGTACAGCGATTCAAGCCCCAGGCTCTCGCGCAGCCGGTTCTCGTCCAGCTTCTGCTTGGCGAATTCCTCCCGCATGAGCGGCGAAAGCTCCGGCACGCCCTCGTAAAAGCCTTCGACGCTGACGCGCCCCCGCTCGTCGTGCAGCGTAGCCAGCAGCGCAACCAGCGCGTGAAGCGCATTGGGCACGCCGCCGCCGTATGTACCGGAGTGGAGGTCGGTATTGGCGCCGGTCACGCTCACCTCCAGCGAACACAGACCCCGCAGCCCGGTGCTGATCGCCGGTTTTCCCGGCTCCATCAGCGACGTATCGGAGATCAGTACGGCGTCGGCCGCCAGCAGTTCCCGGTTCTCGTTCAGAAACGGCGGCAGGCTCGGGCTTGAAATTTCTTCTTCGCCTTCGATGCAAAATTTGACGTTGACGGGCAGCCCGCCCTCCTGCTTCAAGATCGCTTCAACCGCTTTAATATGCAGGAACAGCTGGCCTTTGTCATCCGTCGCCCCCCGCGCGTACAGCTTCGCGTCCCTTATGTCCGGCTCGAAGGGCGGCGTCGTCCACAGGTTCAGCGGATCGACCGGCTGCACGTCGTAATGCCCGTAAATCAGCACGGTCGGCTTGCCCGGCGCATGCAAATAATCGGCGTAGACGATCGGATGCTTTCCGGTCGTGTGGACCTTCACATGCTCAAGTCCGGCCTCGGCAAGCCGGTCCGCGGCCCACTGCGCCGCCCGGTTTACGTCTTCCTTGTGCGCGGACAGCGCGGAAATGCTCGGAATGGACAGCCATTCCTTCAGCTCGTCCAAATGCCGCTCGCGGTTCGTCTGAAAATAAGCTTCGTAGCTCATCGTTATTCTCCCTCCTTGCTGGCGATATCTGTATTATAAACCAAAAAGGCCGGCCGTCCCTAATACGGAAAGCCGGCTTGCCGAAGAAATAAAGCCGAATCAGAATCGTTTCGCGATCGTACGCGCTTGTTCCATCGCTAGTTCGATGATCTTTTGCGCCAGGTCGGGGCGCTCGTGCATGCCTTCCGCATAAATCGCCTCCACATGTTCAATCCCCATGAAGTTCATGACTGCCTTCACATAGCGATGGCTAAGTTCGACGTCTTGATATTTCCCATGCGACAGCACCGTGCCGGAGGCTTGAATATGAACGACTTTTTTCCCCTTCTGAGTCCCTTCAAGACCTCCTAAGCCCCGCATGCCGTTATTGCTGCGTTTGAAGGTTTTGCCCGGGATATTGATCGCATCGATATACGTCTTCAAAAGCGGCGGGATCGAGAAATTCCATACCGGATTTGCAATCACGACTTTATCGGCCGCAACGAACTGGTCGGCCAGCGCATGCACCCGAAGAGCCTTGGCCTGCGATTCCTTGCTCAGCTCCTCGAAGGAAGGTCCGGCGGGCGGTTGGCCCCAGCGCTGCAGCAGATCCGCGTCAAATTGCGGAATATTTTCGCGATACAGATCCAAATGAATGATTTCGTCGTTGGGGTTGACTTCCCGGTACGTCTCCATGAATTTCCTACAAACAGATAAGCTGTGCGTATCGTGATTGAACGGATGGGCGGTTACATACAAAACGATTGCCATAAGATGGATTCCTCCTTGAAATAGCTGGTTCATTGCGGTTTTAACATCCTAAATGATTCTAAAAGCATTATATTCCAGTTTTATTAACGTGTAAAGAACATTTTTAACCATTAATAAAAAGGAGCATAAAAAAACAAGCCCTTATCTTCAGGCTTGTTGATTAATCTTTGTCCGCTGCCTCTTGTTTATCCCGGTGCCTCTGCAGATAAGCGTTCACCCTCATTCGATTGCCGCACGTTTTCTGACTGCACCACCTGCGCAAACCGTTTTTGCTCGTATCGTAAAAATAATGCATGCATTTCGGATTTTCGCATCTTTTGACGAGATGAAGCTTGTTCGCGCTCAACAAATCGGCCGCCGCTTCCGCTATGGGAACGAGCAGATCGACGGGTTTGCGGATCACCAGACGCCTTTCAACGATAAACCGGTTGTCCATGAGCGCCAGTTTGTCGGCAACCGCCCGATCCTGAAGCAAATGATTGACCGGATTCAGGTCCGTATCCGCGATTGGCCGGTTGTTCCTGCATTTCTCGATTAACTGCATCAGATTGCTTCGCAGTTCGATCGCGGTGGAGGCCGCTTCATCGGTCTGAGCTTGAGGCCATCGTTGTTCATAGGCGAGCGCCTCTTCCCTGCTCAGCAAATGCGCCTCGTGCAGCCAATTCAGCAAGGACGGGTAATCCTTCAATAAATCGTACGAGCTCAGCTTCGTGTTGATAAAATCAAGGACGGGATGATCGCCGACAAAGCAAAAGCCCGGGGGATTCTTTTTCGGCATCCTACAGTCTCCTTTCGGCGCATGCCACTTGCCCGGCTGCAGCAGCTGGCCTGCTGTCATTTGTTTCTTCAACCAGATGCTTGATTACCAAAGATGATACCACTCCCGTGTTTCCCTGTAAAAGCCCATGCCGGCGCGAGCTTCACCCGTTATGCCTGAGACGAAGATAAAAAAGACCGGCTTCTAATGAAACCGGCGGCCTAATTCTTCCGATGGGGCACGCGGAAATGAAAATACCGGATCCCCCGTAGGAATAGGAGAATCCGGCGAAGACGGATTTAGAACTGTTTTGCGGCAGCCCCTGCTATCTCGATGGCCGCTTGCTTGATCGAGTCGGCTTTATCCGGCGTATAGGACATGCCTTCGACGAAGATGCCCTCGAAGGAAGGCACGCCGATGAAGCTCATAATTTTGGCCAAATAGCTGTGCCCGCTTTCGAAGCTCGTCATCGGACCTTCGGAGTAGATGCCGCCGCTCGCTTGGATGTGCAGCGCCTTTTTGCCGGTCAACAGGCCGACGGGGCCGCTTTCGGTATAGCGGAACGTTTTGCCGGCGATGCAGAACGAATCGACATACGCCTTCAGCACCGGAGGGAACGAGAAGTTCCACATCGGCGATACGAACACGTATTTGTCGGCGGCGGCGAACTGATCGACAAGCTCGTTCAGGCGGCCGACCTTGGCTTTCTCGGCATCGGACAGCGCCTCGAACTCCGATCCGGAGCGCAGCTTGCCCCAGCCGCTGAACACGTCCGCGTCAATCGCCGGAATGTGCGCGTTATACAGGTCGAGATGAACGACCTCGTCCTGCGGATGCGCTTCGCGGTAGCTGTCGATGAACGCCTTGCCGACAGCCATGCTGTAAGAAGCCGTGTGATCGTGCGGATGTGCGGTTATGTACAATACGGTTGCCATTGGTTGAACCCACCCTTAATATAGAATATTTGCTTTACTTTCAAAATTTTCGGAAAAATTTCCGGTACACATGGGAATCCAAGGTGAAGACGCCCAACAGGTAGTATCCCGAATTGTCCTCCGATCATTCAAAAAATTGGCACACTTGGCAGTCCGTATTTCTTGCGCTGACGACTTTCGTGGGCTTATATTAACATATAGTAATCATTACTATTTTTCGATGCGATCCGCTCGTCCGCCGCCGGAACGTGCCGTTCTAAAGGAGGTCCGCGTGAAAACCTTTCTGCAGCTGAACACCATTTTTCTCAGCATGGTGATGGAAGCGATCCCGTTCGTGCTGCTCGGCGTTATTGTTTCCGGACTGATTCAGACCTTCCTGACGGAAAGCTTCATCGCCCGCATCATGCCGCGGAACCGGCTGCTCTCCACGCTGCTCGGCTGCGGCATCGGCGTTTTTTTTCCGGCCTGCGAATGCGGAATCGTGCCGATTACGAGGCGGCTGCTGGGCAAAGGCGTGCCGCTCGGCGCCGGCATCGCCTTTATGCTGACCGGCCCGATCATCAATCCGATCGTCCTGTTCGCGACCTATATCGCCTTCGGCAACGACTGGCAGATGGCCGGGATCCGCGCCGGAGCGGCGATTGCCGTCGCGTTCCTCGTCTCGATCGCGATCTCGGTTCTGTTCCCGGCACTGCCGTTTCGCGGCGCCGGTACCGCTGCAGCGGAAATCGCCGCCGCGGCCGAGCCTTCGTACGCGGCGCCGAAGCCGCCGCTGGGCACGCAGTTGTACGAGGTGATGGTGCATGCGGTCGAGGAGTTTTTCTCGGTCGGCAAATTTCTCGTGCTGGGCGCGTTAATCGCAGCCTCGATGCAGACCTTCATTCCGACCTCGTCGCTCATTCATATGGGCAGCAATCCGATCACGTCGTCGCTTGTCATGATCGTCATGGCGTTCATTATGTCGCTTTGCTCGGAGGCGGACGCTTTTATCGCATCCTCGTTCCGGAGCACGTTCTCGCTCGGCTCGATCACGGCCTTTCTTGTATTCGGGCCGATGATCGATATCAAAAACACGCTGATGCTGCTGGGCATTTTCAAGGGAAGATTCGTTGCCGTACTGATTGCGCTCACGGCGTCCGCCACACTGGTCGTATCTCTGCTTGTCGGGAGGTGGCTCGGTTGATCCGGCTCTATATTTTGGCAGGCTTGGCCTTTATGATTCTGCAGCTGCATTTAAGCGGAAATCTGGACAAATACATTAATATGAAATTCGCCTATTTGTCGGAAAGCGCTATCGTGCTGCTCATTTTGTTTTTCATTTTCGAATTTGTGCGGCAGTATCGAAAGGAACGGGCGCAAAAACGGTCCGGCGCGCATACGCACGATGGAGAGCAAGGCCATTCAGAAGGTCATGCGCACGGTTTCGATGGCGAGCACAGCCATTCGCACCATGACGGTCATGCGCATGCGCACGGCCATTCGCATCATGAATCCAGGCTCAAACGGGCGCTGACATACTCGATCCTGATTTTTCCGATTGCGACCGGCATCTTCCTCCCGGTGCAGACGCTGGACTCGAGCTTCGTCAAAGCCAAAGGGTTCTCATTCCCGAGTCTGGACGTGTCGTCGGACAATCCGGGATTTCATCAGTTTTTGAAGCCGGATACGAGCGTGTTTTACGGCAAAGCGAACTACCGCAAGGTGTCGCAGCAGGAGCTGTCGGGCTTCACCGGGAAGCAGCAGGTCAGCTTAAACGATACGGATTATTTGACCGGCCTGGAGGCGATTTATAATTATCCGGACGATTTTATGGGAAGAACGCTCGGGTTCGACGGGTTCATTTATAAAGGCGAGCAGGTGGACAATGACCATTATTTCGTGTTCCGTTTCGGGTTCATCCACTGCGTCGCGGATTCCGGCGTGTTTGGCATGCTCGTTGAATTTCCGAAGGGGACCGTGCTGAAGGACGATACGTGGGTTCACGTTTCCGGCACGCTGACCTCGGAGCTGTACCAGCCGTTCAAACAAACGATTCCCGTGCTGAAGACGACCGCTTGGAAGGAAATCGCAGCGCCGTCCGATCCGTATGTCTACCGAACTTTTTAACGAGCCCCGCCGGATTCGCGAAAAGCGGCGAGACCGGCTCGCAGTAAGCGACGAGGAAAAGGAGAGGACTTATGTTGACAAACCTTCGATGGAGCCGGCTTCTGCGGAAGCCGTTCGTTTTTTTCTCGATCCTGATGGCTTTGAAGCTGCTGCTCGTATGGAGCGTCGTCTTTCATTCCACATCGGGCGGCTTCGGCATGATGTTCCTGACCGGCATCCCGTCCGTCTGGTTTCTGTTCTGCTTGATCGAAAGCTTCGCCTACCGCAAGAAGCTGATCGTCTATCTGGCCGTCGATCTGCTCGTGACGATTATTTATTTTGCGGTCATCATGTATTACAAATATTTCGGCGTCATCGTCACTTTCCACGAGCTTCGCCAGGTGAACCAGGTATCGGAGGTCAATAGCAGCGTCGTTTCGCTGCTCGACCCGTATTATCTGTTCATCTTTACCGACATCGTCCTGCTGCTCGCCCTGATCATCTTCAGCCGGCGCTTTCGCGCCTGGGGGCGCAGCTTGTCCGTACGCGAAGGCCGCAGCTGGTTTGCGGCCGGTCAGGTGCTTGCGCTCGTCGCCTGCGGGCTCGTCATCCTCCCTTTCCGGGACGATATGAACGAATTCCAGCAGGCGCAGGATATGGGCGTCCTCAACTACGAGGCATACGCCGCTTTCGCTCCATCCAAAGACATGAAAATCGCCGCCGAATCGGTCACGCCGGCCATGGTCAAACAGGAGAAAGGCATTACGGATCCGGCGCAGCCGGCCTTCTGGCAGGCGGCGAAAGGCAAGAACGTCATCATCATTCAGCTGGAGGCGTTCCAAAATTTTCTGATCAACCTGAAGCTCGACGGCAAAGAAATTACGCCCAACATGAATAAGCTCGTGAACGACTCATTTTATTTCCCCCATTTCTTCCAGCAGGTCGGACAGGGAAATACGGCCGACGCCGAATACGTCGTCAACACGTCGATGTACGTTCCGCCGAACGGCGCGGCTTCCGAGGTATACGCCGACAAGGCGCTTCCCAGCATGCCGAAGACGTTTGCCGCGCACGGCTACCAAACGGCGACGTTCCATACAAACGACGTCATTTTCTGGAACCGGGACCAGCTGTACAAAGCGCTCGGCTGGGGCAAATATTACGACGACCATTTTTTCGGCCACAGCGATCAGGTCATGCTCGGCTCCTCCGACGAGGTGCTGTACGCCAAGACGTCCGACGAGCTGGCGAAAATGCAGCAAACCGGCAAGCCGTTCTACGTCCAGCTCATCTCGATGTCCGGCCATCATCCGTTCCGCATTCCGGAGCGCAAATTCAAAATGGAGCTGCCGGCGCGCTTCAAGGGTACGCTGGTCGGGGATTATATTCAGGCGCAAAATTACGCCGATTTCGCGCTTGGCCAGTTCATCGACGAATTAAAGAAAAACGGCGTCTGGGACAACAGCGTCGTCGTCTTGTACGGCGACCATCAAGGCCTGCCCGTCTATTCGCTGAACAGCACGGAGAAAAAGCTGATGGACGGCATTTACAAACGCAGCTACGGCGTTCCCGACATGATGAACATTCCGCTCGTCATCCACGTACCGAACGAGAAGCCGCAAACGTTCACGCAAATCGGCGGCCAGTCGGACATCTATCCGACGATCGCGAATCTGGTCGGGATTCCGCTCAAGGACCAGGTTATTTTCGGGGAGGATTTGCTGAACCATACCGGCAACGTGCTGCCGGAGCGTTATTATTTGCCCTCCGGCTCGTTCATTTCCGCCAAAGGCGCCTTCGAGCCGGGCGCCGGCTATACGGACGGCAAAACGTTCCCGCTGAACGGCGGAACCGTCGCGAAGCCGCTTGAATCCAAGGATGTGTACGACCGGGCGCTCAAGCTGGTCAGCATGTCCGACGGCTACGTCGCCTCGCTGCCGGAATGGGACACGCCGGGCGGCAAGAGCGCTGCAGCGCAAGGCCATTGAGTGTTATACGCAAGATGCGGCCTCATAAAAACGGCTGAACGGGCGCGGCGCCCGTTCAGCCGTTTTTTCAATCCTCTTCCGCGATGACCGGCACGCGGACGATGTTCGGATCGGTGAAAATATCGAACTCGTCGCGGCTCGTGCTGGAAAACTCCGACACGATTGCGCCTTCCGGTCCGCCTTGAAACCAATGCTTCGTCCCCGGCGGAATGGTGAACTGCTGGCCGGGATACAGCTCGATCTCGCGGAACACGGTATAATGCGCCTCGCTTCCCGCGGGAAGCTTCGCCTTGGGCGAAGCCGCCGGCTCTCCTTCTACATACAGCAGCACATAGCCGGCCCTGCACCGAAACGTCTCCATTTTGCCGGGCTGCCCGTCCACCGGCGGGTGCAAATGCTCCGGACATGTCTGCCCGGGGAACAGCGCAAGCTCCTTCGCGCAGTACCGGTTCGTGTTGATGTACGTGATGAGCTCCAGCCCTTGCGCATTGAGCTGTCCCAGTCCGAAATCGGCGACCTCGATCGCAGCCTTCTCTTCTTCGGTCAGCACGATGCCCGCTTTGTCGAACAGCTCCTCTGTTCTCGCCTGTGCGCGCCGCACCTCGCTCCTGTTCATCGCTTTCATTTTTCGCCCGTTCCCTCCCGTTCGAATCCATGCCGCTTTCCTCGTACGGCTCGCGCCGCAGCACGAAATCAACATACCACAGGGCCGCCGTGCGTTCAATACGCGGTGGCATTTTCCGTACCCGCCGCTCATATGGATATATATCGGAAACCGTTCAGGGAGGATGATGGTACGGGTGAACTCACGCGATCCGGCAAATGTGGTGGACATTACAAACCCGTTTTTCAAATCGCTGCAGGGCAAGTATTTTTTGGGAGAAGCGGACTCGCTTCCCGCAACGAACGACAATTACACGTGGGCGGGACTGGCGAATCCCGCGCAATCGGGCGTTACCGTTTATTTGAACCAGTTCGTGATCAGTAACATGTCGGAGGCGCCGATGCTGTCGAAAACGTGGTTTTGCACCGCGATTCCGTCCGGCGGCTCGGTCTCCATGCAGGTTACGAACGCCAATCTCACCCTGCGGCCGATGCCCGAGCCCCGGGGTCAAATTCAGTTCGGTCCGAGCATCAATCCCGCCCAGGTTGCGGGCAAGCCGGTCGCCACGCGAACGGTTCCCCCGTTCGTATCGGTGTCGGGCGAGAAGCAGGGCTACTGGATCATCGGTCCCGGAACCGCCATTGTGTTCACCTTCCTGTCGCAGTCGGAAACGCCCGCTCAGGTTGTGCTGTCCGTCGGGTGGTGGGAGGAGCCGTCCGGCTATTATTAAGGATGAATGACGCACGATGCCGCAGAAAAAGCCGCCCGTCGACCGCGCCGGATTAGGCGGGCGAGGGGCGGCTATTCGCGTTTTGTACGGCTAACCGATCAGACTTTTCAAATAAGCGATCGAACGGCGCACATCCTCCTCCATCGACCGGAGCGGCTTGGTTTCCTGCGGGTGCCACAGCTCCAGCGCCATCCAGCCCGAGTAATCCGCCGCGCCGAGGGCGCCGGCGAAAGCCCGGAGGTCGATTTCCCCCTCCGTCAAATCTTCTGCCGGCACCGTTCCCCGCTGATTGCGCAAATGGACCGCCCGGATCCGCTCCGGATACGTTCGCACCCAATCGACCGGATCGCAGCCCGCTACGTGCGCCCAGCCGGTATCGACGCACAGGCCGACCGCAGGCTCGGCGTACCGGACGACCGAGCGAAGGTCGGCCTCGGCGTTGTGACGGTCCGCCGCGTGGTTGTGCAGGCAGAGCCGAAGTCCCATACGGGCTGTCTGTTCAGCCAGCCTGGACAGGCTCTCCCCCTGCCGCTTGACGAGGTCCTCGGGCTTCGGGAGCGGCTGCTTCCAGCCGCCGTACGGATCGGCATTGACGAGCAGGTCGGTTCCGCCCGCGGCGGCAAGCCTTTCCGCGACAGGAAGCACCGCCGCCTCCAGCGGGTCATACGCCTCATGAAGCTGAAGGCCGATGTAAGCGGCGGAGACGCTCAGGCCGAACTCCCTCAGCAGCCCAAGCCGGCCGGGATCGGCGTCGATTTCGACGGCATCCAGCCCCGCTTCGGCGCAAGCCCGGAAAATCTCCTTATCGTCTTCCGCCCTGCCGTCCGCTTTCCAGCGTTCCGTCCAGCCGTACAGATTGGATGAGTAGCCCCGCACGTTCACTTCGATTCCTCCTTGGCAGGCGCAATCGCGACGGTGACCTCCCGGCCGCTTTCCGCGCAGGCGTAAAACGCGGACAAGCAGCGAAAATGATCGACCGCGCGCGCATCGACGTTCGCATAAGCCGAACCGCCGTGCAGCTCCCGGTAAAAGTGATGGAGCGGGTTATCCATGACGGTCAGCGGTCCGGGCGGGCCCGTTTCCACCCGCTCCTCCACAATTTGACCGTCCTTGTCGTACCGGATATACACGGGCTGCCTGGAGTCGAACGGGCTCCAGCGCACCGCCCCGCTCGTCCCTTCGATCTCTGCGCGGGCGTATTCTTCGCCGTGCGCGCACGACGCGCGCTCGTAGTTGACGTGAACGGGACCGCCCGCTCCCCGGAACGTCAGGAAGGCGCCTGCATGGGTTTCCACATCGAAGACGACGTCGCGGGGATCGGCCTCCGTCTCCGGCTGGCGCAGCCATGCGGCGTTGAACTTGATTTCCGCCGGCTGCAGCACGTCGATAAGCGTCGCGAAATCGTACGGTCCCCAATCGATCAGAATGCCGCCGCCGCTTTTGGACGAGTCGAGGAACCATCGGCTTGCCGGCTGGTATTCGATCCCGGCCCGGCTGCGGGCGCTTTTATGCACGAAGCCGACATGGTAAATCTCCCCCAATACGCCGGAATCCACCGCTTTTTTCACCGCTTCCATATGGGCCATGCCCTTAAAGCGGACGCTGCAGCAGCCGAGCTTCCTGCCGGCTTGCTCTGCGGCTCGTAGCATTTCCGCCGCCTCGTTGTCGTTCATCGCGAGCGGCTTCTCGCACAGCACATGACGGCCGGACCGGAACGCCAGCTTCACCGGCTCCAAATGGGCAAAAGGCGGCGTCGCCACGATGACGATATCGTCCTCGCGGGCTTCCTCCGCACCCAGCATGGCAGCCGCATCCGGGAACCGAACGGCGTCCGGGAACTTCTCGGAGAATGCCGCCAGCGCGGCCGGACTCGGGTCGGCGACGCGGATCTCGGCCGGCTCCGGCAGCTTGGCCGCCGCTTCCGCATGCGTACGGGCAATGACGCCCGCTCCAATCAAATAAAGTCGCATCAGATTCACCCCGTTATTGTAATCGCTGCAAACTCAATGTACCATGAAAAAGCAGGGTTTTCTCATTCGTTCCGGCCGAAAACGCGTCATTTTGTCCGCGGACGCGCAGAGCCGGACGATTCGGCAATTAGAGGTGAAAGCATGTACGTGGAACGGCTGAAGTTGACCAAATCGTTTGCCTTTATCCCGATTGTGGGCTCGCCCGAGGAGCACGATCTGCACGTGCACGACTGCCTGGAAATCGGGGTGCTGCTAAAGCACGAGCTGACCTACCGCTTCGGCGGCAGCCTCTACCATGGACGGCCGGGGGACGTGTTTCTGTGCCGCCCGTTCGAGCCGCATTGGAGCTACGCGCAGCCGGACCGCCCGTTCGAGGCCGTCCTGATCCTGTTCACGCCTTCGGCGGTTCGGGCCGTGCCCGGCGGAAGCCGGCTGCTCGTGCCGTTCTATGCCGGCCGCGGCGTCGCTCCGCGCATCCCCGCTTCCTCCGTTCACGCACAGCGCATCCGGGAGCTGACCGAGGCCGCAATATCCGCGCAGCAGCGGGGAGACGCGGCGGCGGAAACCCGGCAGTTTGCCGCGCTGATCGCCATTTTGCTGCATGTTAGCGATTATGCGGCGGACACGCTCGCATCCGGGGACGCGCAGCCGCCGCCGCAGACGGAAGTCGCGGATTCCATCGGCTATATATTGGACCACTACCGGGAGCCGCTGGACGGTGACTCGCTGGTCCGCCGGTCGGGCATGGGCAAAACCCGGTTTTTCGAGCAGTTTCGAACGCTTACGGGGCTGTCGCCGCACGATTTTATCGTGCAGCTGCGCGTGCAGCACGCGATGGATCTTCTCCGGACAAGCGAGCGGACCGTGATCGAGATTTCGGACGATAGCGGCTTTCAGTCGCTAAGCGCCTTCAATAAGCAGTTCAAAGCATACTGCGGGATGTCGCCGCGGGAGTACCGGAACGGCAAATAAACGCGCCGGGAAGGTACGGCCGCGGCGGCGGGTAACCAATGAGAGATAGGAGTGGCAATAATGACTGCATGTGTAATTCGCAACGTACGCCTCTGTTCCGATTCGGATCCGATACCGGGAAGCGTACGGATCCAAGACGGGAAAATTGCTGCCGCCGTCACCGGACCAGGCGGCTTGCCCGAAACGGCGGACATGGTGCTCGACGGCGGCGGATGCCTGCTCATTCCGGGCATGATCGACGTTCATATTCACGGTGCCGACGGCTTCGACATGATGGACGGCACGGCGGAGAGCGTCGAAGCCGTTTCCCGGGCGTGCGCCCGTTCCGGGTGCACCTCCTTCCTCGCCACCTCCGTCACGTCTTCGGTCGAGGACCTGCTGGCCATGATCGGCAGCGTATCGCGAACGATCGGCCGCGAACCCGGCGCGCGCATCGCCGGGCTCCATCTGGAGGGCCCGTACTTGAACGCGAAGCGCAAGGGGATGCAGAACGAGCGGTTTTTGCGGCATCCCGATGCGGAGGAGATGGAAACGATTTTGCGCGCGGCCGGATCGCTTGTGCGCATGGTTACGCTGGCGCCGGAGCTTCCCGGCGGGCTTGACATGGTCCGCTTCCTGCACGACCGCGGCATTATCGCAGCCGTCGCGCATTCCGACGCGACCTATGAGGAAGCGAAGGAAGCGTTCCGCATCGGGGCAAGCCATGTCACCCACTGCTTCAACGGCATGCGCCCGATTCACCACCGGGACCCCGGCATGGTCGTCGCCGCGATGGAGGAGCCGCACGTCAGCGTGCAGGCGATCGTGGACGACGTCCACCTGCATCCCGCGGTCGTGCGCCTGCTGTTTAGAGAGAAGGGTCCGGACAAAATGGTGCTGATTACCGACGCGCTGCAGGCAATGGGCATGGGCGACGGCACTTACCTGTTCGGCGGACACCGGGTGACGGTCTCGCAGGGCGTCGCCACGCTGGCCGACGGAACGCTGGCATCCAGCACCGTCACGATGAACGAAGCGCTGGCCAAAACGGTGCGTGCCGGCATACCGCTGCGGGACGCCGTCGCGATGGCGTCCCGCACGCCGGCCGATCTGCTCGGCCTTGCGGCCAAAGGCCGTATCGCCCCAGGCGCGGATGCGGATCTGGCGCTGCTGGACGATGAGTATGGGGTCGTCTGGACGATGGTTGGCGGGGAAATCGTTTACCGGAGATAAACAATCGCGGGCCCGTACAGCGAAGACGGGCCCGCGATTTACATTCTTGGCGCAGATAATGGTTCTTGGACGCCGCCCGCGGCGGCGGGCAGGGCCGGAAAAGCCTTTTTTCTCAGTCGGACAAGCGCCGCGCCGACATCAGCAGAAACATCGGCCGGTCAAGCTCCTCTTCCCACTCGGGATGCTCGGCAAGCTGGCCGGCGGAAGGAGCCCAATCGACCACGCGTTCGATCGTAAATCCGGTTCCGACAAGCAGATTGATATACGTGCCGAACGTCCGGTGCTGCTTGGTGAAGCCTTCGGCGAGCCAATTCGTCGTGCGCGCCTCCTCCCGCTGATAGCCGTCGACCGGCCACGTCCGGAAACCGGCGGGATGCCGGATCCACTGCGGCGCGGCGGACGCCGTGTAGATCGGATGCTCGACCGAGCAGACCAGACGGCCTTCCGGCTTCAGCGAGGCATATATTTTCGCCAACAGCCCGCGCAAGTCGGCAATATAATGAAACACGAGCGAACTGTATGCAGCGTCGTAGCGGTTCGGCCTCAGTTCAACCGACTCCAGGTCCGTTTTGAAGTAAGCGATACCCGCATCCTTCGTATCGGCCTTTGCCCGCGAAAGCATTTTCTCCGAGACGTCGATGCCGTGTACGCTGGCCGCCCCGCTCTGCCTGGCAAAACGGCAAAACCAGCCGAAGCCGCAGCCCAGATCGAGCAAGTCCGCTCCGTTCAAATCCGGCAGCATCGAACGCATCGTTTCCCATTCGGGAGCGCCGTCCAGCCCTTTAACGGAACGGTCCAGCTGACTGTATCCTTTGAAAAAGTTCTCATCGTCGTATATATTCGAGGTCATGGCTCCATCACTCCAATCGTTCCCTAAGCGGAATGCGGCGGATCGGTTTTATCGCTCCGGCCCATCCTTCGAATCCGGTTTTTCTTTCAAAGTCTGCCTGACCGGACAAACGATCACCTGAACGCCGAACGACCTGATTGCTCTCAGCACGCCTTCGTCGGCCAGATCGCTCGTGATGACGATGTCGACTTCCTTGAAGCCCGCGAACGAAACAAGCGCCTGCCGCTCGAATTTGCTGTGGTCGGCGACCACGACGATTTTGCTGCCGGCTTTGACCATCGCCCGTTTCACTTCCGCTTCGTACAGGTCCGAGCTTGTGAAGCCTTTGCCGAGCGTAATGCCGGACGTGCCGAGAAACGTATAATGCGCGCTGTATTTGTTCAGCTCGTCGACCGCCTGCGGCCCTACAAGCGACATCGATTTCTTGACCAGCTTGCCGCCGAGCAGGAAAATGGACGCTTCTTCGTTCTGGCTGCATTCTTCGGCGACGTTCATGCCGTTGGTCACAACGACCAGGTTCGAAACTTCCTTCAAATGGCGGGCGACGCACCAGGTGGTCGAGCCCGAGTCCAGCACGACGATTTGGCCTTCGCCGACAAGCGAAGCCGCTTCCCGGCCGATCGCGTCCTTCTCTTCGTAATACTGGAACTTGCGCTGCTGTACGGGGAGAATGGCGGAGATGACGTGCTGAAGGTCCTCGGTCAAAATGGCGCCGCCGTAATTTTTTTGAATGATGCCTTCCTTTTCCAATTGGTTCAAATCCCGCCGGATCGTTTCTTCGGATACCTGGAACTCTTTGACAAGATCGGCGACTTTGACACTGCGCTCCTGAAGAAGCAATTCTTTGATTTTATTCCGGCGCTGGATCACGATCATAGGGAAACCCTCACTTCGGACTTTAATCGGTTTGCTTCATTATAACGCAATGCGGCGAATCGAGTCGAACCTTTGTCCGTTCTAGCATGAAACCGTTTGGAGCGCGATGTTCCAGCCGGACAATTCGACCTGCCGCAGCCCTTCGGGAACGTCCCGCCACTCGGCGGCGATGACGCGCTTCTCCCCCGGCAGCAGCGTGAAATCGTTGTCCAAAAAATATACGCAGCCGGCGGCGTCCGGTTCGCCGGCCCGTTCGAGATGAAGCAGCAGCGCGGCGCAATCGCCCGTGTTGACGATTTCGATTTGTGCACAGGCGGAATCCCGGGCGGCAGCCGCCGCCTCCGCAGCTTCCCCGCTGCCGTTAACCAGGCTTTCGGTGCCGGCGGTTTCATCAGAGCGGCATTCGGCGATATCGCTGCGCTTGCCGGCAATTTCGCTGCGCTTGCAGGCAATTTCGCCGTTTCCTTCCGGCTTCGCCTCAGTCATGCTGACCTCGACCGCCGCCTCCGGCATATGCAGCATCGGCGCCAGATTCCCCGCGGCCGTAAAGAGGTAGCGGTTGTCTGCCATTCGCTCCCCGTCCGTGCCGAACAGCTCGAGATCGAGGAAAAACAGCTCTTCACCGATATGGGAAAGCGGGCGTTCGATATGCGCCAGACGGACGGACGAGTCCGCGGGAACGTTCGCCGCCGGCGTGGAGCCCGATGCATAAACGCGCCCGCTCGCCCCGGCAATGGTCCATTGGGCGCGTACGCCTTCCAAAATGCGGCCGAGCGAGCTGGCCGCCCATAGCTCGGCTGCGAAGACTTCGCGTCCGGCCCAAGCCTGCGCCGCGAAGGACGCCGTCGCGGTTACGGGGCGGTAAGCCCGCGCCACCGCGTAATACGCCGGCTTCGGCATCGCGAAATAATCGAGTGCGGACGTGCAGTAGGCATTCGGAAACGGCTCGTTAAACTGCCACGGCAGCGTGCCGCTGTTCCGCCAGCGGCGCCGGAGATGGGATTCGACCGCATAACGCAGCCCTTCGGCCTGAAGAAATTGGCTGGCGCGGATCAATTGCGCGAGGCCGCGGATTTCCCCGCCGAACGACGCCGTTACCAGCGGTTCGTTATTCCACCATGCGCCGCGATGGAAGTAGACGGGGTTGTCCTTGCTGGCGGGCCACTCGTTTGCTGCCGATATCGTGCGGCGCAGCGTCTTTAAATTCGTCATTCCTTCAACGCCGAACTCGCTTTGCAGCAGCGATGTTCCCCTGTTGTACAGCTCGTACTGCCCCTGAAGCCCTTGGTGCTCCCAAGGACCATGTACGTCGTGCAGCCCGTCCGGATCCCGCTCGATGTTGTCCAGACTGTTCAGAAACAGCCGTCCCGACGGCGAAGTCGGCAGCCACAGCGCGTCCGGATGCAGCTCCTCCGCCACGCGCCGCAAAATGCCGAGCACCGGCTCGCGGTCGTCCAGCGGCGCTTCGTCCTTATCCTGCAGCTCGTTGCCGCCGCACCAGATGACGAGCGAGGGATGATTCCGCCTGCGCGGCACGATCTGCCGGGCTTCGCCTTCCATCATCGCCAGAAATTCCGGCTTCTCGCTCGGCTTGTTGGCGATGCCCGAGCTGGATTGAATGAACTCCTGCCAGAGCATAATGCCGTACCGGTCGCACAGCTCGTAGAAGGCGTCTTTTTCGATTAGACCGCCTCCCCAGACGCGCAGCATGTTGACGCCGGCTCGCTTTGCCAGCTGCAGCAGCCGCTCCAGCTTCGCGGGACGCTCGACGCCGTACATGACGTCGATCGGTACCCAGTTCCAGCCTTTGATATACGTTTTGCGGCCGTTCACGACGAGTGTATATGGGCGCGCTTCAAGGTCGGGCGTATCGTTGCGCATGAACTCGACTTTGCGGATGCCGAACGCCGTCGTTCGCGATGCCGACAGCGACAGTCCGCGGCTGGGCTCCGTTTCATCCGGAACCGAAACGTTCACAATCGCTTCATAGAGATGAGGAGCTCCCGAACCTGAGCCGTTCGGCTGCCACAGCTTCGGGCGGTCCAGCGTCACGGCAGCGTTCAGCCGGTTCATGCCCGGCTCCAGCGTATACGCCGCTTCGTGCGACGCGATATCGCAGCCTCCGAAGCGGATGACCGTTTTTACCTGCGCCCAAACGCGCTCCGGCGAGGAGACGGCTGCCGATACCGACAGCCGCGCGGCGGAAAAATCGTCCCGAAGCTCCGGCCGCACATACACGTCCTCGATAGCGGCCGGACCCGTGACGTCGAGGCAGACATCGTCCCAAATCCCTTGATGAATCATGCGCGGGCAAAAATCCCAGCCGTACGTCATCCGGCTTTTATGCGTGCGGACGTACTCGGTTTTGCTCACCTGCGGCTGCTCGTCGGGCGCTTTCCCGATCACCACGGCCAGCAAATTGTCGCCGCCGTATAGGAGCAGATCCGCGACCTCGAATTCCGCCGGCGTGTACATGCCTTCATGCTCGCCAAGCTTCACCCCGTTTAAAAAAAACTGCGCGGCGTAATCGACACCCTTGAATTGCAGCTTCACCCGACGGCCGCGCAGGGACTCGGGAACCGAGAACGTTTTGCGGTACAGCCACGTCCTCTGCGGCACCCACTCGACGAGCAGGCTGTTACGCTCGAAATAGGGGTCAGGCACCTCTCCGTTGACCCATAAATCGTGAAGCACCGTACCCGGAACGGTCCCCGGCCGCCACCAGCGCACGTCGCGGGTATCCGGCTTTTCCGAATTGCGCCAGATCCAGTCCTCGCCGACAAAATCCTTCAGCAGCCAATCGCTGCCGTTTAAGCTGATGCGCTGCACCGTCATGCCGCTCACTCCCACTCGATCAGGTTTGTTTCGGTGACGGGCTGCGACGGATCGGCGGGTACGCGGAACGTCTTGATTTCGCACGGTGCGAAATCCGCTTCGATCGTGCGTCCCGCAAGTGGTAGCGAAATCGAAGCGCGCACCGCCCGTTTGTCCGTTTCATAACAGCGGACAATCAGATCGTCGTTATCTTCGGCCCTTTTCACGGCGCTCACGATAATGCCGCTTTGTTCGACGCCGGCATAAGACGCTTTCTGCGGGAGCCTGCCTTCATGATACGTCTCGATCACGGTCACCGGCCGCTGATTCAGCTCGAGCGCACTTCGTACCGTTCCGGCCTCCTCCCAGCTTCCTTCGTGCGGAAGCAGCCGGTAGCGAAAACGCTGAATGCCCTGGTCGATAAACGAGTAATGACCGCCGGGATCCGGCACGAGCGGATCGTGGTGGGCGTAAATCGGGCTGCGCAGCACCGTCATCGCCAGCTCCTTATTCATGATGCTGTAGCTGTATTTGGCGTCGTTTATCAGCGACAGCCCGTATACGGGGCCGCCGTCCCGCTGCGTGCCGCCGTAGTCGACCCAGCTTTGGCCCGGCTCCTCTTCGCCGTTATGCTCCCGCTCCTTGAAGCCGTATGGAATTTCGTACGTCTGCTTCGTAAACACCAGATTGACCGGGAACACGAGCTTCAGCATTTTGAAATGCTCGCGCCAATCGACCGTTACGGCGACGTCGATGCAGCCGAGCTCGCGGTACAGCGTAAAATCCTGCACCAGTGCCGACCTGCCGTATTCGCTCGTCACGCGGACGACCGATTTCACCGGGCCGTGCTCGACGAGGCGGACGCCGGTCGCCTTAAATTCGCCGATCGCGTTGTTGAAATGGAACACGTTGTGGCTCCACGTATCGGAGCGGTCTTCGATGACGACCGGGCGCGCGCCGGGGCCGCGAAACACCTCGTAGTTCGCCTTCTTGTCGAACAGGCTCGTGATGAAGCCCGTTTCCGGGTCGAACTCGACGCGTAAAGAGTCGTTCTCGAGCGATACGTCGGTCGCCGCGATCGGTTCCCCGGCACGGGCTTCCTTCGATTCCGGCAGCACCTTGTACACGCGGTAGCCCATCGGCGGCAGATCGGCGATAAAGCTGAGCCGGAACCGGCCGCCCGAGGTCGCCTCCGGCTGCACCGTCTGGTACGGCACCTGCTTGCCCGTCTCGTCGACGAGAATCGTCGTTTCCTTGATGCCGCCGATTTCGAGCTCGACGTTAACGCGGCTGTTCCACGCGTGCGGATTAAACACGACGATCGGCTTCATGCCCTCGGCCTGTTCGATATTGATGTTCCAGGACAGCGATTGGACCGCGTAGTTCAGGTTCCGGTCGGCAATGCTCATCGCTTCCCCGTGCATATTCCGGGCGTCTTCATAAGCCGATTCCAGGCTCGTCCCTGCCAAAATGTCGTGGAACTGGTTAAACAGCACGTTTTTCCACGCGCGGTGAAAATCGTCCGGGTACGGCTGGCCGGTCACCCGCTGCGCGATGGCGGACCACTTCTCCGCCGCGATCAGCTTGTTCTCGGCCTGGCGGTTCCACAGCTTAATGCCGGAATGCGCCGCGTAGCAGCCGCTCGCATGATGCTGCAGGTCGTCGTGGACGACCGGAATCGGCAGTCCTTTGCGCTCGACGTCCGCGAAAAAGTCGTTCGGCCCGGCCGGCACGATTTCCGGAAAATCCGGCCGCGCGTTCATCCGCTTCAGACTTTCGATATTTTCTTTCGTCGGACCGCCGCCATGGTTGCCGACGCCGAAGAAGACCATCAGGTCGTTAAACGGTTCTTTCATCTCGCTTACACACCTGCGGACGTGTTTCTCCAGATCCTTGCCCCATGTGCAGTATTCGAACGGAAGGCGGAACGCCAGCACCCGGCTGCCGTCGTCGGACTCCCAATGAAACAAACGAGAAGGCAGCCCCTTCTCGTTCGGCATCGGACGCATCATGATGTAATAGTCCATGCCGCTTTTCTTCAGGATTTGCGGCAGCATGCCGTGATGGCCGAAGCTGTCCACGTTGTAGCCGACCTTCGCCGTCACGCCGAATTTCTCGTGAAAATACCGCTGCCCGTACAGCCCCTGCCGCACGAACGATTCGCCGCCCGGGATGTTGCAGTCCGGCTGCACCCACCAGCCGCCGACGATTTGCCAGCGTCCTTCCTTGATCCGCTCGCGGATCTCCTCGAACATGGCCGGATCGTTCTTCTCGACCCATTCGTAATTGGCCGCCGAGCTGTTCGTGAAAATAAAATCGTCGTACTCCTTCATCCGGTCGAGCGCGGAACGGAAGGTCGCTTTCGTCTCCTGGAACCCTTCCTGCCACTGCCACAGCCAGACGGGATCGAGATGGGCGTTGCCGATCATGTACAGTTTGCGGTGCTTCATATACGCGAATCCCCTCTTTTCGCTCAATTGGTTTTTCGTCCGCCGGGGCGGGCTTCTCGCTACATCGTTCAAAAAGGCGGCCAATCGAATGGATCGAACGGCTCATGTACGGTGCAGCCGTGTAAACAGTCAAGCAACCACGCACACCGTTCATTCGAATCGCTAGCCATTCAATAGCGGAATGTTTCATGGAACGGCTTGAACCACGGGTTCAAGTAGGTGCCGAGCTGGCGCCGCGCTTCCTCCACCTTCGCTTTCGCGTCGTACACAAGCGTCGGATGCAGATGGCCGAACGTCATCAGGTCGAAATCGCGCGCCAGCAGCTTGTCGAGCGACGCGCCCCAATCGTCCAGGTCGGACCCGACCTTCGGGTGAAACCCGCCCCACATCGTATCCCCTGCGATAAGGATCGTTCCGACGGGCGAGCGGAACCGAAAAGAAACGCTCCCGGGCGTATGACCCGGCGTATGGATGACCTCGAGCTCATAACAGCCGGCCCGGACCGAGTCCCCCTCTTCCAGCGTACCGTCCGCCTTCGCCGGCGGAAACGGCATGCCGTACAGGAAGGCGGCGGTCCGTTCCGGATCGCCGTTCTCCGTCTGCAGCCGGTCGTTCGCGTGGATAAAGAGCTTTGCGCCGCTTTCTTCCCGAAGCGCCGCGAACCCGGACAGATGGTCCCAGTGGCCATGCGTCGCATAAACCGCGCGGATGTCGCCCGGCTTTACCCCGAGCGACGCCAAATTTTCTCTCAGCGTCGGATAGCCTTCCGAGCTTCCGCAGTCGACGAGCGCAGGCTCGCCGCCTGTGAACAGATAGGCGCTGGCGTCCCAAGGATGAGTCAGCTTGTCGCCCGCAACAACATAGAAATTTTCCGCCAGCTTTACCGCGTGCGCCATTTCTCCGCCCCCGCCTTTCGAATTGGTTTGATCCAAGCGCCGCGCCTTAAAAATAAGCGGCTGCGCCGCTGCTGCCGAGAAAGCCGGTTATTTTGCCGGCGACGGTGCCTTCCACAGCGGAGCGGCCGATTTCGAGCCGGTCTGCCGGCAGGCTCCGGCACTCTTCGTCGGTCATCCGCTCCTCGCGGCCGAGCGCCCCGAGCAGGGACAGCTCCAGATCGGTGGCGATATTCACCTTGCTGACGCCGCCTCCGGGCAGCTTGACCGCCTGCATCATCATGCTTGCCGGCACGCCGGAGCCGCCGTGAAGCACAAGGTGGACCGGCGTCAGCGCGCGGATCGCCTGCAGGCGGGCGTAGTCGATTTTCGGCTCCCTTACCATATACACGCCGTGTGCCGTGCCGCACGAAACGGCCAGCGCATCCACGCCCGTCTCGTCCGCGAACCGCTTCGCCTCCTGTGGATCGGTATACAGCTCCTCATCCTTGTCGGTTTCGACGAAATCGGTCGTGCCGATCATGCCGAGCTCGGCTTCCACGGAGACGCCGTGCGCATGTGCGTATTCGGCAATCTCGCGTGAAATGGCGATATTTTCCTCCAGCGGCTTCTCGGAGGCGTCGATCATGACCGACGTGAAACCGGCTTCAATCGCCTGCACGATCGTGTCCGGCTCCTTCGTATGATCCAGGTGCAGGACGACCGGCACGGTAATGCCTTCGGACACGATCCCCTCGTAAAACTCCTCGCCGAACTGCCGGGTCGTAATTTCGTAGCGGACCAGCTCTTTATGCGATATTTGCACGATGACGGGCGAGTTCGTCCGCTGCGCCGCGCGCAGCACGGGCCGGATCATCGGCGTATACCGGGGCGAGAACGATCCCGTCGCATAGCCGTGCTTTTCCGCTGTAACGAGCGCCTGCTTCAGCGTAATGACGTTGGTCGGTCTGAGCTTTGCATCCATCAAATCATCTCTTTCGTCGTTCAAATTTTGTATGGCTTACCCTTTCGTGCCGGCGGAAATATTCATGCCTTCGATAAAATAGCGCTGGAACAGGAAAAACAACAGGACGACAGGCGCCAGCACGATCAGCGAGCCGGCCATCAAATAATGCCACTGCATGCCGGCTGAAGAAACGGTGCCCTTGAACGATTCCAGCCCAATCTGCAGCGTATATTTCGAGACGTCGTTCACGTACAAGAGCGGCCCGAGAAAATCGTTCCACGCCCCGTTAAACGTTAAAATCGCGATCGTCGCGACCGCGGGCTTCGCCAGCGGTACCATGATCCGCGACCAAATATACAAATGATTGGCCCCGTCGATCTTGGCGGCTTCAATCAGGTCGTTTGGAATCGTCATGAAAAACTGGCGGAGCATAAAGACCGAAAACGGCCCTCCGAAAAATCCGGGCACGATGAGCGGCAGGTACGTGCCGACCCAGTGAAGCTTCGCAAACAAAATGTACTGCGGGATCAGCGTGACGAAGCCGGGAATCATCATCGTGCTGAGCAGCACGGTGAACAGGAACTGCCGGCCGGGAAAGCGAATTTTGGCAAAGCCGTACGCGATGAACGTATTGGACAGCACGTGCCCGATAACGGCGAATACGGCAATTGTCAGCGTGTTGATCGTATAGGTGGTGAAATCGGCCAATTGCCACGCTTCCTCGTAGTTTTTCCAGTGCCACTGCGCCGGAAAGAAAGTCGGCGGATATTGGGCGATTTCCTGCGGCGACTTCAGCGACGTCGAGACCATCCACCAGAACGGCAAAACGAACAACACGCTGCCGGCGGTCAGCAGGATGAGCACGATTATCCGGGTCAGCATTTTTCGGTTTTTCCGGTTGTGGAAAAAGCCGCTGCGGGCGGCGGCAGCCGCGGCCATGTTCATCGCTGATCTCCCCCTTCATAATGGACCCAGTATTTGGATACGAGCATGTTGACAATCGTAATGACGATGACGATGAGGAACAAGAACCAGGCCATCGCCATCGCGTAGCCCATGTCGAACACCTTAAACGCTTTCAGGTACATGTACAGGTTGTAGAACATGAGCGAGTTCATCGGTGCGCCGGGTCCGGTATTGTCCGACATGACGTAGCCTTCCTGAAAGATCTGGAAGCCGCCGATCAGTCCCGTCACGATCTCGAAGAAAATCACCGGACTGATCATCGGCAGCGTAATCGTAATAAAGCGGCGGAACGCGCCAGCCCCGTCGATTTCGGCTGCCTCGTACAGCTGTTCCGGCACGCCCTGCAGGCTCGCCAAGTACATCAGCATACCGCCCCCGACGCTCCACATTTTCATGAAAATGACTGCCGGCTTCGTCCAGTTCGGGTCGGTCAGCCAGGAGGGGCCGTCGATGCCGACCAAGGACAGAATCTGGTTTACGAGGCCCGACTCGGGATTGAGCAGCTGCATCCAGAGCAGGTAGACCCCAACGCCGGACAGTACGGACGGCAGGTAAAACATCGTGCGGAACAGCCGCATGCCCGGAATGCGCACATTGAGCAGCATCGCGATCAGGATGGACGATAGCGTCGTCAGCGGCACCATCAGCACGACATAGAACAGCGTATTTTTGAGCGAAATCCAGAACAGCGGGTCTTCCTTGAACATCCGGTGAAAATTTTTGACGCCGACCCAGTCCATCTGCGACGTAATGTCGTAATTCGTGAAGCTGGCGTAAAGCGAGAACAGCAGCGGCCCGGCCGTAAAAGCCAGAAAACCGAGCACCCACGGAGAAACGAACAAGTAGCCCCAAGCCTTCTCGCGCCGCTCCAGCGACAGCTTCCTGCTGCGCCGCTTCATAGCGCCGGCGCCGGCGGACGCCGGTAAGCTTCGACTCATGACGAACCCTCCTTGTATTGAACGATTGCACATGATTAATGAAGGAAAAGGGGCGAAGCGGCGATCCAACCACCGCTCCACCCCTTTTCAAATCGGTTTTTCGTTAGGTTTTGTTTTGATCCATCAGGTTCTGAACGGCAGCCTGCGCTTTGTCCAGCCCTTCCTTCGGCGTCTCCTTGCCGAGCAGGACGGCGTCGACCTCCGGGTTGATCAGGTTGCGGAAGTCCGGTGCATTAATCGGCACGACCGAAACCTTCGTATTTTTCAGGTTATCCACCGCGGCTTTATACACCGGATCGGCCTGCAGCTCCGGATCGTTCGAAGCCTGGATGTTGGCGACATTGTCGAAGTTTTTCTGCGCCCAATATTTTTGTGCGGCAGCGTCGGTCAAATATTTCATGAACTCGTAGCTCTCCTTCGGATGCTTCGCTCCCTTCGGAATTTCGAGCACGAAGCCGCCGCCGATGCTGTTATGTCCGGTGCCCGGTTTAAATTCGGGAAGCGGCGCGATGCCGATGTCTTCCTTGTTCGGGTAGAAGTCCCGGATCTGCGTCCAGAACGTCGCCACGTCGATCTTGATGCCGAGCTTGCCGGCAATGAACGGGTCATTCTGCTGGCTGCCGAAGCCGGCCTTGAAAGCGTCGAGATTTTTTTTGCCGAGGCGGTCGGACCAGCTCTTCACCCAGCCGAGCGCTTCGATTTTCGACGGCGTATTGATATGCGGTCCCTGGTCGTCGACAAGCGGCAGGCCGTCGGAGTCGGCGAGGAACAGATCCCAGCCGCCGGCGATCGTCGGCTCGTAGCCGAGACGCTCGATTTTGCCGTCGCTGCCGATTTTGTCCAGCTTCTTCGCGTCCGCCTCCAGCTCATCCCACGTTGCCGGCGGCTTGTTCGGATCGAGGCCCGCTTCCTTGAACAGCTTCTTGTTGTAAAACATGACCCGGGTATCGGTCACGAACGGAAGCGCATACGGTTCGTTGTTATAAAGCGTCGTTTTCCACAGCTCCGGGAAAAACCGGCTTTGAATGTCGTCGCTGCCGATCAAATCCTTCAAATTCGTGTTCTGGTTCTTGACCGCACGCTGAGCGACGGTCGTGATATCGTTGACGATAACGTCCGGCGGATTGCCGGCCGCGACCTGGGCGAGCTCCTTCGTCCAAATGTCGCCGAACGGAAGATAAGTATGTTTAACGAAAATTTTGTCCTGCGAGGCATTAAAATCGTTGATGATTTTCTCGATAATCGGACGGCGCGTCGTGGAGCCCCAGAACGTCCAAAAATCGAGCTGCACTTTCTCCTGCTTCGCATTCGAGCCGCCCGCGGCGGACTCGGCATTACCGGACGTGCCGCCGTCCTTGCTGCTGCAGCCGGCCAACACGCCGCCCATGGTCAGGCCCAGCGACAGGAGAACAAGCGTTGATTTGTGTAGCGCTTTCATGAAATCCTCCCCTAAATATCGACATATCGCTATCGAACAACCCACAACGATTATGACGGATTAGTTGTCTTTTATGCGTTTTATTTGTGGTTTGTTGAAGCTTATGGGGTAATATTAACCGCTTTCATTTAATCGGTCAACACTTTTTGTGATTAAATTTGGTATTATGGGGGGGGTTTAAACCGATTTCCCGTTGGTTTTTAGAGGGATTGGAACTAGGGCAGCAGTGAACGCTGACGTCCGAATAAACGAATATCAGCCCTCATCCAGCCTTTCGGCCGAATGCGAGCTGATTTGGATTCGAATTGCGATCGTTGCGGTATGCGGCATTCAGTCCCAATAAACCGTCAGCCCGGTCATTTCGCCCTTGCATGCATGATCAGGACTGCAGCAGCTTGCCGAACGGCTTGAAGACGAAGTTGATTAAATCCGTCGGTCCCGGCATTTCCGGATTGAACACGAGGGCGATGGCAAGTCCCCACACCGCCGCCAGCAGCAGGAGAAAAGCCGCCTTGTCCCTTGCCGGATTATATTTCACCTGCGGCCAGTTGAGCACGAAGATGCCGAGAGGTACCAGCGAAATCATAAGCACAGCGGCGAAGCTGTTCACTTCATCTTCACCTGCTCTTTCGGCAGTCCCTGCGGAACGGTTGAAATGCCCGGCCGCTTGATTTTTAAATCGGCGTCGATTTCCACCTTGACCTCTGGAAAAATTTCGTTCCAACGCGCCTTGCTCCGCTTCCATTCGCGCGGATACTTACGGTGGAACGCATCGGCGAAGCCCATAATATCGGCTTTGTAATGATGCTGCAGCACATCAAGCGTCGCTTCGATGCGCCGTTTCAATTCCTCGTTCAGCTGCTTCTCCATCATCTTGACGAATTTGGGATTCGACATGTTGAGCGGCGTCGTGTTCTGGATCAGGTCGTCGTCGCCTTTAATGTTCAGCTTGATGCTCCAGATGCCGTCGCGGATTTCCGGCACCAGCTCCGATTTGGCCCGCAGCACCTCGAACGACATGAGACCATCTTCCCCTTTGGGCTTGACGGTAATGACCATCGTGCGAATTTCGTTTTTCAGCCATAGCAGACCGCGGGTCAGCTTATCGTTGAGCGTACCGATCATCCTGCCGTCTTTAAAGACCGCCGTGCCCGTGATGTAGGGCATCGTATTCATGCGATCGGCGCGGTGCAGCCGCGGCAGCTGCTCGATAATCGGAACGGCGGCGGTCCCCGCATCGCCGACGAGCATCTGCAGCAGCTCCTTTGTCGTCACGTTCAGCAGCGTCCCGAGATTGGCCAGCTCCCGCAGCGCCTCTCCTGACGTTCGCTCCAGCGGCGGAAGCATCTCCAGCGCATGCCTGGCGGACCCTTTGCTGACAAATACATAAGACCGCATTCGCATTTGCGGATGCCGGCCGAAAAAATCGATCTGCTCGCGCAAGCCTTCCTTCGCGAAGCTTTGGCTGAAAATAAACGCGTCGGAGTGACTCCAGAACAGCCTGCGCGGAAATTGCTCCTGGAGCCTCGCCATGGCGTCCGGGACGGTCACACCGGTCGCCGAACGCACAAGCGAGCGCATCCCTCCGGTGCTGCCGTCCGAGCCGAGCTCCTGCTGGCCGCTGTCCCCGCCTTTTGTTATCATGACCTGAATGGACAGCTCGATCTGATTCGCTTTTTTATCGATGCCCGCAGCCGTAATGATTGCAATATCGTTAATTTCCTTGCGGTTCCAGCAGCCGGTCAATGCGAGGAGCGCAGCGGCCGGAATCAGCAAACGGAGAAGCCGCAGAATGCGGGCTTCGACAGTTGTGCTCATCGGGCGGTATCCCTCCGGTTTGCGGCAAGCTTCCTGCGCAGCAGCCCGAGCAGCAGAAGCAGAAGCGGAATCACAAAATGAATCGTATTGGCAAAAAAGGGTGCTGTCGACGTCCACCAGGCCGCCAGCTCCGATACGCCCGGCGCCCACATCCCGAACACGACAAGCAGAAATCCGAGCGGCCATACGACCGGGCGGTAATCGGACAGATGGAGCCACTGCGCGGAGCCGATTGTCAGCACATAATAGAACAGCGAAATTTTAACGAACGTGCCCGCAACCCAGATGGTCATGACGAACGCTTCCAAATGCTCGAGAAAGTCGGCGATTGAGATATACCGGGTCGCTTCCATCATTGGAAACGACAGCGTGGCGGTAATGGCGCCGAAGATGAACAGAGCGGTCAGATCGAGCACCGTCAGCGTCACCATAATGGCGGCGAGCCAGCGCGTACCCGCTTTCAATCCGTTTTCGCGGTCGGCAACATAGGGCAGCAGCATCGCCAGAAGACCGAAATGCGTAAACCACGGCTGCACCAGGATGGCCCCGCGAAGCGGCGGCACAATCCCTCTTTCAAGCATAGGAAACATATTGTTTACCTTAAAGTCGGGCACAAGCAGCACGATGATCGTGATCCACAGAATGACCACGCAGGGAACGAAGATTTGCGCCGTCCTCCCTATAACCTCAACACCTCCTCGGACGGCGAAGCCGCACAGCAGAACCATCGTGCCTATGATGACCACCTCGGGCGTCCGGTTCAGGAAGATGCTGACCAGGAATTCCCCGTATTGTTTCAGGATATTCCCGCCGTTGTACGCAAAATAAAACAGAAAAAGCAGGCCGATGATTTTGCCCGGTATTTTGCCTGTGATCAGAACCGCGTATTCGACGATCGTCTGCTTCGGGTACAGCTTGCTCAACTGAAAGATGATATAGACGAGGATAAATCCGCTGAGGGAAGCGATGATCGGCGCCATCCACAAATCCCTGGCCGCTTCTTTCGCCGTCATGGCCGGAACCATCAGATCCGCATTGGACACGACGACCGGGTACATCATAATGCCCATCTGAGCCGCGGATATTTTGCCTTTCTCGAGCATTCGCATCCTCCTTGCCCAGCGATTTTCGTCCATGCGCCATCGCTCTTGAGTCTAATCGCCGCCGGCAGAGCCGGGTTTCCGCCGGGCCGGCTGCCGGTACAGATTCGCCTTTCCCGATTGCATCGGCCGCTTGTTCATCGACCACCAAGGCGTTCGGACGAGCGTATCCTTCAAGTCCTGCCGGACAAGCGGCGCCAGCGGGCCTAAATAAGGCGCTCCGAACGAACGAAGCGAGCACAGATGGATGACGATGGCGATAATCGAAAGAATGATCCCCAGCAGCCCGAGCGTGCCGGCGAGCATGATGATCGGAAACCGCAGCAGCCGGATGGCGTTGGCGACGGAGTAGCGGGGCATCATGAACGAAGCGATGCCCGTAATCGCCACGACCATAACCATCGGAGCGGATACAAGCCCCGCGGAAACCGCCGCCTGACCGATTACGAGCGCGCCGACGATACTGACGGCGGCGCCGATCTGTTTCGGAAGCCGGATGCCCGCTTCGCGAAGCGCTTCGAACGTCACTTCCAGCAGGAGCGCCTCGACCAGCGCCGGGAACGGAACCTCCTCCCGTGACCTGGCAATGCGGATCAGGAGCGTCGTTGGAATCATCTCTTGATGAAAGGTCAGTATGCCGACGTAAAACGAAGGAAGCAGCAGCGCCAGCATGCCGAACAGGTAACGAAGCCAGCGGGTAAACGTGCTGATATAAAAGCGCTGATAATAATCTTCAGCCGATTGTAACAGCGAAAACAGCGTAATCGGCACAATCAGCGCAAACGGCGTGCCGTCCGTCAAAATCACGACGCGCCCTTCCAGAAGGCCCGACGCAGCGGTATCCGGCCGTTCCGTATTCAGCACCTGCGGGAAAATCGACCATGTATTGTCGTCGATCATTTCCTCGATATAGCTGCTCTCCAGGACGCCGTCGATATCGATCCGCCGGAGCCGGTTCATCACTTCCTCGACCAGTTTTTCATCCGCGATTCCCTGCATATAAGCGACGGCCACCTGGGTCCGAGTGAGACGTCCGATCGTCAGCATCGCCATTTTCAGCTCGGGGCTTTTAATTTTTCGGCGAAGCAGCGATATGTTGAGTCCGATCTGTTCGACAAATCCTTCCCGAGGCCCGCGCACGATACCTTCGGCCGTCGGTTCGTCGATTGCCCTGCTCTCCGCTCTGGCTAAAGGCACAACGAAGCAAACGGGAATGGATTCAAGAAAAAGCAGCGGATTGCCTCTCGAAAGCTCCTCCACGCATTCGCCGACGGTCGCGACTGTCTTTATGCTGGCAACCGGCAATTTCTTGACCAGCTCGTTCGGGGCGATCGGTCCGGATTCATTCATCAAGGGGATAAGCACAAATTCATCGATCAGCTCGACGCCCGCTAAGTTCTGGATATAAATCAGCATCGCGTTTTGGCCGCTGCCGACAAGGAAGTCGCGAAACACGACGTCAGGGCAATTCGTGTAAACGGAGCGCAGCATCCGTATATTTTCATCAAAAGAAGAGAGCGGAACCGGTTCCTGCTTTACCGGAGGCTTGTTATCCGGCTGCCGGCTGTCCGACGAAAGAAATCGAACCACGCTGTCGAAAACGTTCATGGATGTACCTCCTGGCCCGGATTTGTTATCCATCGTTCCCAACTTTCGGAGGTGCTAATCATTGCGAAAACGGCTTTCGTAACGGTTCCCCGTTCTATAAAAGGCTGCGCCAAAAACATCCGTATCCCGGCTGCCTCGCTTTGAAGCAGGATCCTTAAGACGATAAAAATAAAGCGGCTTGGCAGGGAAATCGCTTCCCGCCAAGCCGCTCTTGTATGAAAGTCGGAAAACCTTCAAATGGCCGTTTCCGGCTTATTCTTTATACGGCAGGTTCGGATACCAGTCGTCGTTCTCCGTTCTGCCCTCCCATTGAAAAAAGTTGTCGAACAGCTTCTTGGCCGCCGGCGCCAGCTTCTCGCCCAGCCGCTGCTCCTCGTACCAGCCCTTGTACTGGTTCAGCAGCTTCGTCCCGACGGGGAGACTCGTCTGCGCCAGGATATAGTGGAAGGTCCGGCGCATATCGGTGCGCGGCGCTTTGCCGCGGTGCAGCACCATCGAATGCATGAACAGCGCGTCGCCCGGCTCCAGCACGCAAATTTTCTGCCCCGGCAAATCGGCGACGCCCTTGCGTACCTGCGCCAGCTCGGTCTCCGTCAGCGGCCTGCGGTGCGAGCCCGGCACAAGCCGGAAGCTGTCGTCGCGGTACAGGGCCGTGTTGAACTGGACATGCCGCTGGGATCCATCCTCGGAATAAATTTCCTTCAGCCCGTCGCGGTGCCAGAACAGATCGTAGTCGACGCCTTCGGGAGACCAGAGCGCCTTGAGCCCCGATACGCGCAGGTCGTCGCCGAGAATGCTCGACAGCGCCGACAGCAGCTTTTCGTTGTTCAGGTAGTCCGTAAACGCCGGCTCGTACAGGTCGGGGTGCAGCAGGAAATCGCAGCCCCAGCTTTCGAGCTCGCTGATCGCGTCCGGGTTTTGCTTGTCGATCGCTTTGACGAGGCGCGTATTGTAGCGCTCCCGGCTCGGATTGGCGCGGACCTTCGTCACCATCCGCTCGAACGCCTCGCGGTATTTCGGCAGCTCCTCCTGCGGGATCACCTCCCGGACGATGCAGTACCCTTCCTCGTACCACTGCTCCACCTGTTCCTTCGACAGCATCAGTTCCTTCGAAATCACGGCTTGCACACGCTCCTTTTTATTGTTGTTTTGTTTTGATATAGGCTTCCAGCTGCGTCTTCAGTTCCTTGTCGATTTTCTCAAAGCCCGCTTTCATCGCCTGATCCTTGAATTCGGCCAGCGTTTTATCGACGTCGCCGGCAAGGCCGAGGTCGAGCAGCGGACCGTATTTCGCTTCCAGCGACGTGAAGGTGGCGAGCTCGGACTTGACCTTTGTCGGATCGAACTTGAAGCCCTCCGTAATCGGATGTACCGTTTTCGGCTCCCATTCCTTCTGCAGCTGGGCAACGGCCTTGTTCTCGCCGACGAGCGTCAGCGAGTCTTCCTGGTTGTTGACGCCCCAGGTGCCGTTCTGTCCGCCTTTATATTTGTCGTAATCGGGGCCCGGCTTGTATTTGTCGTCCCCTTCCGGAATCCAGTGCTTGCCCTTGACGCCGTAGATGAAGAGCTGGTTGTAATCCTTGTCGAACTTCAATTTGTCCAGCAGCATGAAGCTGCGCTCGACGTTCTGGGACGTATACGCGACCGCCATGCCGTCGTTCGTGTACAGGCCCAGCTGCTTGATCGAATTCGGCGTTACGTCGTAAATTTCCGGCTTCCATTCGGGATGCTCCTTCAGCACCTTGTCCGCGGATGCGCCGACGGTTCCGATGTTCCACACCATGGACGCCGACGTGCCGTTCTCGAACGCGTCGCGCGTCTCCGTCTTGTTGACGAGCGCGTTTTTGGACCAGTAACCGGCATCCGCCCATTGTTTCATCTTCTTCGCCCAGGCCGGGTAGTCCGGCTGGAAGAAATTGTAGCTGACCTGATCGACCGAGAACGGTTTATTCTTATCGTACAAATACGAGAATTCGCCGACGCCGATCATCGTTGTATAGACCGTGACGTTGTTGCGGGGCTGGCTGAACGTAATGCTTTTCGCGCTGTTGTCGAGCGAATTGGCGAGCGGGAAAATGCTTTTCTCGTTCGCGGCGACAGACTTGTAATAATTTTCCAGGTCATCCGTCGACTTCAACGGAGGCAGGCCGTATTTCTCCCGCAGATCGCCCCGGATCAGCACGGCCGATTCGCCGGTGTACGTCGCGTCGCTGCGCGGCACGAAGTAGAGCTTGCCGTTCAGCCGGCCCTGGTCGAGCGAAATTTTATTCTGCTTCTCGGCCGTGAGCGGCATATACTTCTTCAAAATATCGTCCGTTACTTCGACGAACGCGCCTTTGGCGGCTTCCTGCTGGTAGAGCGCCCAGTCCGACGTGTAGATCAGATCCACGTTCTCGCCGGAGGCCAGGATGAGCGGGTACTTCTGCTGCCAATCGCTCCAAGGCAAATATTCGATCGACAGCGTCGCGTTCAAATCCCGTCCGATCAGCTTGTTCAGCTCCGCCAGCACGGCATCGCCGTCCGCCGGCTTGTCGCCGAGCAGGTACATCTTCAAGTTGACGTGCTTAGACAGGTCGACGCCGTTTACCGTTTTGCCGGCTGCCGTATTGCCGCCGCCATTTTCGCCGCCGCTGCCTGCAGGAGGCGAATTCGCCGCATCCTGGCCGCCGCCCGAGCAGGCGGCAAGCACCGCAACCAACAGCGTCATGACGACGAAAACGAGACCGGCCTTGCGCGTTTTTGTAAACCCTTTCATGTTGACACCCTCCTCATTGTTCATGTGCGGTATACGAACCGGGGGAAGCCGGGGTTACCCTTTGACGGCGCCGATGGTGAGCCCTTTTACAAAATATTTCTGGACGAACGGATAGAGCAGAATGATCGGCCCGGTCACGATGACCGTCAGCGCCATCTTGATCGACTCCGTCGGGAACGTGTCGACCACGATGCCGGAGGCCGCCGTCACCATCCGCAGCGATTCGATGCTGGCCAGCAGATTGTAGAGCAGATATTGGAGCGTATACAGCTTCGGATCGGAGATGAAAATCAGGCTCGCAAACCAGTCGTTCCAGTAGAACAGCGACGTGAACAGCCCGATCGTGGCGACCACCGGCGTGGACAGCGGGAGGATAAGCCGGACGAAGATGCGGAAATCGCCGGCGCCGTCCATTTTGGCCGACTCCGTAATTTCGTGCGGCACGCTCATCATGAAGCCCTTCACGAGCAGGATGTTCCAGACGGAGATGAGCGTCGGCACGAACAGCGCGAACAGCTGATTTTTCATATCCAGGTATTTGATGCACAAAATGTACCAGGGCACGAGTCCGCCGTTGAACAGCATCGTGAAGAAAAAGTAGAAGGAGAAGTAGTTCCGCCATTTGAAATCCCTGCGGTGCAGGACGTAGCCGGTCATCGTATTCAGAAATACCGCCAGCGCCGTGCCGACGGCCGTAACCAGCAGCGTGACGCCGTACGCCCGGAAAATCGTCAGCGGGTTGCGGAACACGAAACGGTAAGCCTCGGTCGAGAAATCGGCGGGAAAAAGCGTAAAGCCGCTCGTCTGAATGTAATGCTCGCTCGTAAACGAGGAAGAAATAACCATGACGAACGGAATGATGCAGATCACCGAAAAAATCGCGACCAGAACGTAGCCTACCGCATGAAAGAGCAGCTGGTCTTTCGTCATCGTTTTCAACGTGTTCACCTCCTAAAACAGCGCGTAATCTTTGTTCGCTCTTTTCACGACGAGATTCGTGATGAGTATGGTCGCGAAGCACATGACCGACTGGAAAAAGCCCGCCGCCGAAGCCATGCCGATGTCCCCGTTGGTCACGAGCGCCCGGAACACGAACGTATCGATGATATCCGTGGCGTCGAACAGCGCTCCGTTGTTGCCGACCAGGTTGTAGAACAGCCCGAAGTCGCCGCGGAAAATTTGGCCGATAGCCAGCAGCAGCAGGATCATGACGGTCGGGAAAATCGACGGAAGCGTAATGTGGAACGTTTTCTGAAAGACGTTCGCGCCGTCGATCTCCGCGCTTTCGTAAATTTGCTGGTCGATGCCGACGATCGCCGCCAGGTAGATGACCGTGCCGTAGCCGACGATTTTCCAGGCGTTGAAGAAGACGAGCAGGTATTTCCACAAGCCGGGCGTGTTGTAGACATTGATGGGCTCCATGCCGAAGCTTTTCAGGACGCCGTTCAGAAAGCCGTGTTCGAAATTGAGCAGATTGTACACGATCGAAGCGACCACGACCCACGAAATGAAGTAGGGCAAAAACATCGCCGACTGCGTGATCTTTTTGAACGTTTTGCCGCCGATTTCGCTGAGCGCGATGGCGAAGCCGACCTGAAGCACCGTCGTCGTCGCCATAAACGCCAGATTGTACAGCACGGTGTTGCGTGTTACAAGCCACGCCTGCCCCGAGGAGAAGAAAAACGAGAAATTGTCGAGGCCCGCCCAGGGGCTGTGAAAAATGCCCATGCGGTAATCGAACTGCTTGAACGCCAGCACGAGGCCGGCCATCGGAATATAGGCAAAGACGAAGATGAGAAGAGACGCCGGCAGCAGCATGAGCAGCAGCGTCCGGTACGCGATCATTGATTTGACGAAGCTCCAGCGTCTGGCATTCGAGAATGCGAGCGCTTTCAATTTGCCCGTTTGGGCTTGCTTGAGCGAGCCTTCTTGCTCCACCTCTATCCCTCCCATACGTTCGAATGTTTTGCGGTTAACTTAATCGTAGCAACGTTGCCGGCGCCGGTAAATCGCACGATTGTTCGAATAGGGGTAAAATCTTTCGGCATCTCAGCTCTCCGTCATTTCTCCGGGCAGGACCGCCGGAATATGGATTTCCGCTCTCGTACCCGTGCCCGGTTCGCTGCGGTAAACGAGGCCGTACGGCGGGCCGAAAAATTGTTCGATGCGAAGCCGCACGTTCCGGATCCCGTACCCGCTGCCCGATGCCCGGCTGACGCACGCTTCCCCCCCGTTCAATTTCGACAGCCGTTCCTCGTCCATGCCGGCACCGTCGTCCTCGACGGCGAGAATGAGCTCGCGGCCCCGTCTGGTCCCGCTTACGCGGATCGAGCCGGTTCGCTGCGGCCGTTCCAGGATGCCGTGATAAATGGCGTTCTCGACGATCGGCTGCAGCGTAATTTTCGGGATGATGCAGGCCATCGCCTCCTCATCGACATCGATATGGAACGAAATTTTATGCTCGAACCGCATGTTTTGAATGTCCATATAAAACGAAATGTGGCGCAGCTCGTCGCGAATGGTTATCAGGTCGCGGCCGCTATTGAGGCTGAGCTTGTAAAAGCGGCTGAGCGACTTTACGACGCGCTGAATATCGTGCTGCATCCCCCGGTCCGCCATCCAGTTGATCAGGTCGAGCGTGTTGTACAGAAAATGCGGGTTGATTTGGGCCTGCAGCGCCTTCAGCTCCGCGTTTTTCACCTCCTGCCCGAGCTTGAACTGCTCGCGGTTCATCCGGTCGATGCGCTCGAGCATCAGATTGTACGTTTGGACGAGCTCGCCGATTTCGTCCTTGCCGCCCATCCGGCTGAGCGAGATCAGCCCGCCCTTCTCGATGTTCCGCAGCCGCCTGACGAGCTGGGAAATACGCCTCGTCATCGAATGCGCCAGCCAGACGGCCAGCAGATACGCGACCGTGGCGATGACGACCACCCACATATAGAGGTCGTATTTGAGCTTGGCGCTTTCGGAGACGATCTGCTGCAGCGGGATGGCCGTGACCATCGTCCACTGCGAAGACGGAACGGCATGGTAGAGAACAAAATAATCACCGACGTTTGCGGACGCGGAACCGGCATCCGGATCGGGCGCACGCAGGGCGGGCAGCCGAATGCCGCTGGCGGCGCCCGGATTCGACGAGACGACCGCCTTGCCGTCCGAGGACACGAGATAACTGACGCTGTCCTTGACGACGTTCGCTCCGCTCAGAATCGCCAGCACCGTCGCGTTATCGATTTCCAGATTGACGCGGGCGGCCGGCAGCAAATAATTATAGGAATGGCGAATATAGCGGGTCAGATAGAGGTGTCCGTCGCTCGTGCCCGTTTCGTATCCGAGCTCGGACGGGGTGCACCACAAATAGGTCATTTTCTCCGCATTCATTTTCCGCAGGCATTCGGAGTCCGCGTTCGGGTCGAGCGGATAAAAGTTTTCGTGATCCGATGAATAAATCAAGCCTTCCGGCACATACAGGGCGACGCGCGCCACGTCCTTGTTCTGAAGCGCCCGCAAAAACTGCTTCAGCGACGTGTAATCGTCGAGCTGCCTGTCGACGCCGGGCTGCTTCGGGTCGGCCTCCATCGCCTGGATGACCGAATCGTTCACGACGATGACATCCGTCGTTTCCGCCATTTTGGCCAGCTTATAGCTGAGGAAGGCATATGTCTGCTCGAAGCCGTGCCGGGCGGCGTAATGGACATGCTGCTCCAGCAGGCCGGACATTTTGTCCGAAGCGAGCCATTGAAACAGCCCGAGCGGAATGACGATCAGCACGAGATAGGACAGCAGCAGCTTATGGCGCAGCTTCATGTCGTAAAGCAGCTTCCGGTACAAGCCCCCCATCGGCGCTACGACAGCCTTTCCCTATACTCCGAAGGCGTCATCCCGGCCTGCTTGCGGAACACCTTGGCGAAATAATTGCTGTTGCTGTAGCCGACAAGGACGGCGATCTGCTGAATGGTGAGCTTCGGATCGGACAGAAGCGATTTGGCTTTATGCATCCGGTATTCGGTGATATAGCCGTTAATCGTCTGATTCGTATGCGCCTTGAACAGGCTGCACAGGTAGGCGGGCGTCAGAAAGGTAAATTCGCATATTTTCTGAATGGACAGCTCCTCGTCGGCATAGGAACGGTGAATATAACGGATCGCTTCCCGGACGATCCGCCTCGTCCCCTTCTCTTTCCGCCGCTCCTCGAAGCTTCTGCAGAGCGCGGCATCCGCAAAATCCGCGATATCCCGCAGCGATACGAAACGGTTTATCGTTTCCCAAAGCGGGGAAGGCTCCGGCCCGTCGCCGTCTTTCCCGGCGGGGTCGGCAAGCGGAGCAAGCAGCCTGCAGTAATAACGCTTGGTGCTTTCGACCGGCGTCCGGTCGCGGCGCTCGAGCGCAGCTGCCAGGTCATCCAGCAGACGCTGCGCTTCCTCCTGCGACTCCGACGTAACGCAGTCCATGAACCGTTCGGGAAGCCCCGGATCAAAGACGAACGGCTCGGGGTTACCCGCCTTGGACAGTACGGTGCCGCTTGCGTGATAAAAGGCGGCGGGGAGCAAAGCCTCCGCCTGCTCGTACGAACGGAAAACGCGCTTGATCTCGCCGACCGGCTGGCCGCTCGCGACGGACACATGAATCCGGTCCGCATAAGACGCGGACAGCCGTCCGGCAAGCTCTTCGAGCGCGAGCGCGGAAATCGGCGCGCGCGGGTTCAGCAGGTGGCAGACGAGCGTCGAGCCGTCTTTCAGCACGGACAGGCAGCCCATCCCCCGACGGATCAAGAACGTTTCCGCCTCATGATGGACAGCCGTTCGGACCGGCATCCACTCCGCCTCGTTTCCCCCTGCATGCCGGGGCTCGAATTTCACGATGACGGTCTGAAAGACGCCGAACTCCGGCAGAGCAAGCCCCGCCGTGCGCGCACGGTCGAGCAGATAGCCGACTTCGGCGCCTGCGCTTGTCAGCTGCGAGGCGATCTCCGCCTTCATGAGCGGAATGCTTTCGAGCAGCGTCCGGTTCAGCTCGGTGATGCGCCGTCTGCTCTGCTGCTCCTCCAGCCCGAGGCTGACGGCCGTCTGCAGCGCTTCCTTCAGCTCGTCGAAATCGATCGGCTTTTCGATATAGTTAATCGCTTTCAATTGAATGGCCGATTTTAAATATTCCTTGTCCGTGTACCCGCTCATGAAAATGATTTTGCATTCCGGCAGGCGGCTGCGGACCTTGGAGGCTAATTCGATGCCGTCCATCAGCGGCATACGGACGTCGGTCAGCACAATATCGGGCTGAAAAGCATCCAGCTTGCAGATCGCGGACATGCCGCAGTCGGCGAGCTCGATCTGCCGGATACCGAGTCCGCCGCCGATGCTTCTTGCGATTCCTTCACGCGTCATTTTCTCGTCGTCGACAACCAAAAGCTTCAAGATTCTCCCCCCTTGCAAGGTTAAGGCAAACCTGTCGAAACTTCTGCGAATAAACACGGTGGGCAGCATAGGAACCTACATGAAAATCAAAAACGATTGGAAACGATCAGATTGACGTTGACTGGTCAATTCATTATGAACGCTTGCGGACAGGACCGGCAGAGGGCCGGAACGTGAGGGGATAGTGCCGCAAGGCAGGCAGGCGGAAGCCGGCTCCAATTTGGGCGTTTGCCTGAGCGAAGCAGCCAGGCCGTTGCCACGGAAGCGGGGCAGGCGGAGCTCAGGCTCCGGCAGTCGGCGCATCTTCGTCCAGTTCCGCCCGCCTTTTTAATTAAAGCGCTTTCTCGCCGTCCGAATGCGTACTCGTAAGTTTGCCGATTATTGCACCCGTACGGTCGCTTCGGCGGCTTCCAGCCCTTCGGCCTCCGCCCGAATGACGACCGTGCCCGGATGAAGCCCGGCTTGAACGATGGCGAGGCATAGACCGCCGTACGTCTTTCTAGTATTCGATTTAAATGATTCGCGGCTTGCCGGATCGCCGTTGTCGACCCCGATGAGCGTACCCGCTCCTTGCACCGAAAACGAAACGGAACAGTCGGCTGCCGGAACCAGCCTGCCCCGGGCGTCCGTCAGCCGCACGGTCACATGCGCGGCATCCGTGCCGTCCGCCGCAAGCGTGCCGCGGTCCGTCTCCAGCTCCAGCCGGACCGGTGTCCCCGTCGTTTCCCGCTCGGCGACGCAGACCTCTTTCCCGTCTCTGGTGCCGACAAACCGCAGCACGCCGGGCTCATACGGAACGTCCCAGGCGAGATGCAGGTCCGACGTCGTGGCGTGCACGAAAGGCTTGTCGTAATGACCGTACCGTTTCGTCATCCCCTGCAGCGGAAATTCGCAGCTTTTCACGCCGAACGATTTGCCGTTCACGAACAGCTCGACGGTATCGCAGTTCGTGTAGCAGAGCACCGGAATGATCTGCCCTTCGCGGCCTTCCCAGTTCCAATGGGGAAACGGGTGAATCATCGGCTCCGCCGTCCATTGGCTTTTATAAAAATAATAGCCGTCCTTCGGAAAGCCGCACAGGTCGATGACGCCGGCGCTGCTGCTTTTGTTCGGCCAGCGCGCTTCGCCCAAATAATCGATGCCCGTCCACATGAAATCGCCGGCCACGTAATCGTGCATGCGCGTAAATTTCCAGAGCCGCTCGGCGCGGATCATGCCCGTGTAATAGGTCGGATTGCGCCAGGCCGCGGCTTCGTCGCTGCGCGTATCCGCCGTAAGCGGCCCGCTCAGCCGGTAATCCGCACGGGTGCTGCGCACGGAAGAATGCTCGCTGCCGATCATTTTCATCTGCGGGTAACGGACCCGGTCCTCCGCATAGAAGGTTTCGGTCCGTCCGCGCCACCGGTTCACATAGTTGTAGCCGACGACGTCCAGCAGCTCCAGAAACTCGTCCGTTGCGGCGTTGATGTCCGAGCCGATATTATCGCACGCCAGCGTTACCGGACGCGTCGGGTCCTCTCTCCGGCAGACGTCCATAAGCCGCTTCAGCAGGCCGGGACCGGCGGGCTGCGACTGCTCGGGAATTTCGTTGCCGACGCTCCACATAATGATGGACGGATGGTTGCGATCCCGGCGAAGCATGTCCGTCAGATCGCGCTCCCACCATTCGTCGAAATATTTGTAATACCCGTAAGCCGCCGAGCCGCTCTTCGCTTTTGAATGCGTCCATTCGTCGAACGCCTCGTCCATAACGAAGAAGCCCATCCGGTCGCACAGGTCCAGCAGCTCGGGCGACGGCGGGTTATGGCTCATCCGGATGGCATTGCAGCCCATTTCCTTCAGCAATTGAAGTCTTCGTTCCCATACCCGTTCGGGAACGGCTGCGCCCACGCAGCCGCCGTCATGATGCAGGCAGACCCCGTTCAGCTTCACGCGTGCGCCGTTCACCATAAATCCGCGGTCGGCATCGAACGCGATGGCACGAAATCCAAACGGCGTCTCCATCTCGTCCGCCAGCCGGTCGTCGATATAAAGTGACGTTCGCAGCGTGTACAAATACGGCGAGACCTCCGACCACAGCTTCGGATCGTTTACCTGGAGATCGACGCTCATCGCGTACGTGCCCAGATCCGGCAAAAATGCGCCAGCCGTCTTCGAGGCTGCGACAGTTCCATCCGCATCGACGATATCGGTTCTTAGGCTCGCATACCGGCCAGTTCCCAGCTCGTTCACGACGTTCACGGTCACCTTGGCCGTCCCGAGCGAAGCCGAAACGTCCGGCGTCGTCACATGGACGCCCCAGTTGTCCAGTCGCGCAGCGCCGGTGCGAATCAGCCAGACGTGCCGGTAAATCCCGGAGCCGGTATACCAGCGAGAGCCCGGCTGTTCCGAATTGTCGGCCCGGACCGCGAGTGTATTGCTGCGGCCGTCCGAATGCAAATACGGCGTCAAATCGTAATGAAAGCCGATATAGCCGTTCGGCCTTTTGCCCAAATAATGGCCGTTAATCCAGACCTCGCTGTTCATGTACACGCCGTCGAACCGCACTTCCACATGCCGCCCGTTCGAATGCTCCGGCAAAATAAAGCGCTTACGATACCAGCCGATGCCGGCCGGCAAATACGCGCCGTCGCCGCCGGCCGGATGATCGGCGCTGAACTCGCCTTCCACGCTCCAGTCGTGCGGCAGATCCAGCGTCCGCCAAGCGCTGTCGTCGAAATGCTCTTGACCCGCGCCTTCCGCGTCGCCGAGCAAAAACCGCCATCCGAAATCGAACCGCTCCGTGACCCGGACCGGATCAGCCTGCCTTTCCGCTTTCATTGTCGCTGCTTCCTCCTTTGTCACCCCGTGTATCAACATCATATCATTCGCTCCGGACGGCGGGTAATAGCTTAATCTTCGCATTATGGGTAAAATTTTTTCCTCAGTCCATGTCGAGGCGCTCCTTCAGCAGCTGCAGCAAATAATCGCCGAACGCCGTGCCGGACCCGTTGACGTCTTCCATATAACGGTCAAACAACCGCCGGTACAGCGCCGACGGCACCGAAATTCCGCCCGGATGGAAAAAGGGTACCTCCCGGTCGAACTCGAACTGCGCCGAAACCCATTCCGGCGTCTTCACCTGCTGGACGGGCGGGGGCGGAGTATCGAACAGCACCCGCTGCGCATTGCCCCCGAGGAAGCCCTGCAGCTGATCGTCCGTTATTTCGGGGACCAAAGCCCGAATCCACGAAATCGCGGAAGCGATCGTTTCGTTGCGCCAATACAGCACCGGATATTCGCTGCCCCAAAAGATGCGCTCCCAGCCCATATGGTCGATGAGATGCTCGATCCAAGGGCGGAAATCGTCGTGCGGATACGGTTTTCGGCTCTCCATCTCCCCGTGCCGGGACAGAATCGCGTAGAAATGCGGATGCCGGAGCAGCTCCGCTCTGTTCCCGCCGATTGCGTCTGCGATAAAGCCGGCCTTCAGAAAATGCGGGGCGGCGAGCCTGGCGCCGGGATAACGCTCCAGCCACTCGAGCAGCAGCCCTGCTACCCGCTCGTCGGAGTACGGATCGAAGACGTAGAGCCATCTTCCCCGTTCGCCGATGGCCCTTAGTATCTCGGGATTCCCGGCGGCTTCGCCGGCTCCCATCCGAATGCCGAGCGCTCCCGCTTCCAGCTGAATGCAGGCCAGCTCGGCGCGCTGACCGGCCGTTGCCCCGAAGACGATGCCGAAGCCGCGAAGGCGGTCCGGGTAGCGGCTCACCGATTCGTACAGCGCGCCCAGATCCGGCACAAGCGGTCCGAGCACGCTCGCCGATTTGCGGATGCCGTGCCTGTCCATATTGCCGATCAGCTGACCGACGGATCCGAAGCGCGGGATTCCGACATGGGCATAAGCATCGACGCACATGTATCCGGCATTAAACGTAATAGGTGAAAATGTCATCGAGACTCACCCTTCCCGGCGCATCGCCGCCGCAAAGGGCGGCGTTTTTTCGGACCTGCTCGGCGCTTCGCATGCCGACCAGCGCGACGTCGACGTACGGATTGGCGAGCACGTACTGAATGAGCGCCGGCGTGTAATCGAACGTATTTTCCTTGTGCACCGCCTGCATCCAGCGCTGAAACAGCCCCGAGGTCGTCGTCCGCATAGCGGCGATGCCCATGCCCGCCTTCTCGGCCTCCAGCATGCTGCCAAACGGGCGGTTCGGGTCGAACGGATGCTGCATGAACAGGTTGTAGCAAATTTGCATCATGTCAAATTGCCCGCACCGTATAAATTCATAGACCGCGTCGTTATTGTCCTCGCTCGTAAACCCGATAAAACGGACGAGGCCTTCGTCCTTCAGCCGGATCATCGCTTCCAGTATTCCGCCCCGCTCCAGGACGGCTCGCCGGTCGCGCTCCGAATAGCTCATACCGTGAATTTGCAGCACATCAAGCCTGTCCGTCTGCAGGCGGGTCAGGCTGGCTTCGACTGTCCGCCGCAGCGAATCGCCCGTGCAGATGCCTGTTTTGCTGGCCACGACAGCCGAATCGCAACAGCCTCGCCCTGGAAAGAAATCACCTGGCACGGCGAAAACATATTGGCCGGCGCCAAACGGATCGAAGGCACGGACTGGAATTTGATCTCGATCGTACCGTACCGGGAAATTCTCGCCTCGAGCAAAAATATCCGGAATCAGACGCTGCTCGCCATGCTGATCATGGGGACGTTCGCGTATTTGATCGCCTTTGTTCTATCCCGGATGATGTCGCGTAGAATCGGGCTGCTTATCCGAAAGATGAAGCGGGTGAAGGAGGGGAGCCTCGAGACGATCAAGGCCAACCTCGGGCGAGACGAAATCGGCCAGCTGGTGGAAAACTACAATTACATGATCGAAAATACGAAGCAGCTGCTGAACGACCAGTTCGCGCTCGGCACCGAAATCAAATCCGCCGAATTGAAAGCGCTGCAATCGCAAATCAATCCGCATTTTTTGTACAACACGCTGGACCTGATCAACTGGATCGCCATCGAGCGGAACGTGCCGGAAATATCGAAGCTTATTGTTATATTGTAAAAATTTTACAAATTAACGTTGGGCAACGGTAAAGAAATCGTGACGATCGGCGACGAGCTTTCCCACATCTCCTTGTATACCGAGATTCAGAATCACCGGTTCGACTTCGGCATCCGGCTCGAAATCGCGGTGGAGGACGAAAGCCTGCTGAACGCGGCGATTCCGAAAATATCGCTGCAGCCGATCGTGGAGAACGCTTTCCTGCACGGGATCATGGAAAAGCCGGACAAGACCGGCCATATCCGGATCCGGATCGAAACGGACTGCGGCAATATCCGGATTTTGATCGCCGACGACGGCGTCGGCATGACCGAAGAGCAGATCCGGCGGGCCACCCGCCCGCTTGCTCCGGATCAGCGGCACGGCTATGGCTTGTCCAATATTCATAACCGGTTCCAGCTTTTTTACGGCGCTTCGTACGGCCTGTCCTTCCATAGCGGGCACGGGGGCGGAACGACCGTAACCGTCCGGCTGCCCCGTCAGCCGATTCGCGAGCAAGGAGGGAACGAATAACAAATCTCGTCTTGTCAGGGCAAATTCCATTTGCTAGAATGCGGATAAACGTGTTCGTAATACGTTCCCCGCCTGCCGGCGCTCGGCTCCGGGCACAATTAGCGGTAAGCGCTTACGGCCTAGTGAAAGCCGGTCCGGCTATACTTGCGGGGAAGACGCTCCGATTTGAGGGCAGCGTGTTTTTCGTTGTCCCCACTCCGAGGCGAGGAGCGCGGAACCATACGGAACGGAAAAGAGGTAGTGCAATGAAACCGCACGTCTATGTAACCCGGAAAATCGACAGTGACATCGTGGCGAAACTGAACGAAGCGGCCGAAGTTTCGATGTGGCCGGAAGAGGACGTTCCGGTGCCGCGCGAGGTGCTGGAACGGGAGATCCGCCATGCCGACGGCCTTTTCTGCCTGCTGACCGAAAAGATCGACGATACGCTGCTGGCTGGCGCCGAACGCTTGTCGGTCATCGCCAACATGGCGGTCGGCTACAACAATATCGACGTCGCCGCCGCTTCCGCCCGCGGGATTAAAGTGACGAACACGCCGGGCGTCCTGACGGAGACGACGGCCGATCTGACCTTTGCCCTGCTCATGGCGGCGGCGCGGCGGCTCGTGGAAGCATCCGATTATCTCCGCCGGGGCGATTGGGTGACGTGGTCGCCCATGCAGCTGACCGGCCAGGACGTGTATGGCGCGCGCCTCGGCATCATCGGCCTCGGGCGGATCGGGGAGGCGCTCGCCCGCCGGGCGGACGCATTCGGCATGCAGGTTTCCTATTACAGCCGGACGCGTAAGCCGCACGCCGAAGAGCGGCTGAGCCTCACCTACGCCGAGATGGACGACCTGCTGCGGGAATCCGATTTTGTCTGCATTCTCGTTCCCTATTCCCCGGACACCCATGGCTTGATCGGGCGGCGGGAGCTGTCGCTGATGAAGTCGACGGCCGTGCTGGTCAATACGTCGCGCGGCGGTATCGTCGACGAAGCGGCGCTGTACGACGCCCTGAAATCGAAAACGATCTGGGCCGCCGGGCTGGACGTATTCGAACGGGAGCCGGTCGCAACGGATCACCCGCTGCTGACGCTCCCGAACGTCGTCGCCCTTCCCCATATCGGCAGCGCCAGCGTCAAAACCCGGCTGCGAATGGGGCATATGGCGGCCGATAATTTAATTCAGGCGCTACAGGGAGGCACGCCGCCCAACTGGGTAAACCGGCCGGAGTGAAGCCTGTTCGCTAACATCGGCACGTGACTAGCTGGCGCCGTTTACCAACAAAAGGGATTGCAGGACGGCTTGAACAAGCTGAGCTGCAGTCCTTTTTGTTTTCAGCTTTTCCATCCATTTGAGGCATACATTGGCATTCGATTGCCCAAACTATCCGAATCAAGCATGCCGAAACGGAGGAAAAGTATGGATAACGTTTCGTTAGCGCGGTCGTTGTTCGGATCGTCCATGGCGTTCCATATCATTTTCGCGACGATGGGAGTCGGACTGCCTTTTATGATCGTCATCGCGGAAATTTGGTATCAAATCCGGAAAGACCGCGATTACGCCACGATGGCCAAGCGGTGGACCAAAGGCTTCGCGATTATTCTCGGCGTCGCGATTCCGTCGGGAACGATCGTCGGCATTATGCTGTCGCTGCTGTGGCCGGGCTTTATGGAAATCGTCGGGCAGGTGATCGCCCTGCCCTTCCAGATCGAAATTTGGGCGTTTTTCCTGGAAGCGCTGTTCATGAGCATTTACGTCTACGCAGCCGACCGGCTCTCGCCGTCCGTCCGGATTATAAGCGTCCTTTTCGTGGCGATCGGCTCCAGCCTGTCCGCCGTACTCATTACCGATGCCCATGCGTGGATGAACACGCCCAAGGGCTTCCGGCTCGTAAACGGCCAAGTCATGGACGTCGACCCGCTCGCAGCGGTATTCAACCCGAGTCTGCCTACGACTGCGATGCACGTCCTGCTGTCGGCCTATATGACCGGCGCCTTCGCCGTCGCCTCGGTCTCGGCGTATAAGCTGCTCCGCCGTGAAAGATCCGAGCGTGAACGCGAGTATCACCGCAAAAGCTTGATTCTTGCCCTGCTGGTCGGCTGTTTCATGTCGGTGATGACTGCGGTCAACGGGCATGAAACCGCTCAAATGCTGCACCGGTTCCAGCCCGAGAAGCTGGCTGCGGCGGAAGGCCTGTTCGAAACGCAGGACTATGCACCGCTGGCGATCGGCGGTTTTACCGACCGGGATACCCGCACGATCAAAGGGGCGATTGAAATTCCATGGGCGCTGAGCTTTCTCGCCGGCAACCGGTTCGATACCGTCGTAAAAGGGCTGAACGACTTCCCCGAAGCCGAATGGCCGCCGCTGTTCATCCATACCCTCTTTAACCTGATGGTCGGCATCGGCACACTGCTCATTTTGGCATCGGGCCTGACGATTGTTCTGCGGCTTGCGTTCAAGAAGCCATATCCGCGCTGGCTGCTAAGGTCGCTTATATTCACCGGGCCGTTATCCATGATCGGCATCGAGACCGGATGGGTGTTCAGCTGCACGGGACGGCAGCCGTGGACCATTTACCATATCCAGAAAACCGCTTCCGCCGCGACGAAAACCCAGCAGCTCGGCACGCTGTTCGTCTTGTTTCTGGGACTGTACGTCTTTCTGCTGATCGTGACCTCCGCGGTGATGCTCCATTACTTCAAGCGGCATCCGGTAACGCCGGATATGCTGGAGCTGCGCAAGCCGGAAGGGAGAAACGCATGAACGACGTAACGCTGGCAATTACGATTCTATGGGTGTTTTTGTTCATTTACTCCATCGCAGGGTCGATCGATTTCGGGGCAGGCTTCTGGTCCCTGTATTACAGCCGAAAAAATCCGCGGGCGGCCGATATCGCCAACCGCTTCCTGTCCCCGTCCTGGGAAGTGACCAACGTGTTTCTTGTGCTGCTGGTCGTGGCGCTCGTCGTCTTTTTCCCCCGCGCCGCCAATGTACTGGGCACTCTGCTTCTTTTGCCGGTCAGCCTCGTCCTCATTCTGCTGCTGTTTCGCAGCGCGTTTATCGTATACGCGTATTCCGTGCAGCAGCACGTTCAAGCTCTCCGCTTCGTTTCCGGAGCGACCGGCCTGCTCATCCCGGGCCTGCTCGTCAGCATTCTGCCTATGACGCTTGGAGGCTTCATCCATACGAAACAAGGCTACCCTCAGCTGGAATTCGGCGACTTGCTGCGCAGCCCGACCTTATACGTCCATGTCGGCTTCGGCATTATGACGGAGCTTTTTCTGTCAGCGCTGTTTCTGTGCGATTACGGGCGGGAAGCCGGAGACGAAGTCTCTTCACTTCGTTACCGGTCGCTTGCCATCATCTTTGGTCCCTTGGCTCTGATGATGGCCGTGCTGGTCATTGTGACGATGGAACCGGAAGCGTCATGGATCGTCGTCCGAATGAGCGGACAGCAAATCTGGTTTCTGCTGTCGCTCGTCGCCTTCCTGGCCGGGTACGGAGCGCTGTGGATCCGGCGGCGCGATGGCCGAACCGGCTGGCCCCGGCTGGCCGTCGCCGCCGTCGTCGTGCAGTTCGCGCTGGCCAGCTTCGCCTACGGCAGAGCGCACCTGCCTTATATCATTTACCCGGATCTGACGGTGGAAGCCGGGTTTACGAATCATACGATGTTTGTATCCCTGCTGTGGGGCTACGGAATTGGAACCGCCATCTTATTTCCGGCCTTCGTGCTGTTCTGGCGGTTATTTTTAAAGGATAAGCGGTACCTGCGTACCGAGTGAACGGCAAAACCCGCCGGCTATGCCGCCTGCTCATTCGCCTGCCGCATGGCCTGCTCGCCGAAAAACGCTTGTTCCTTACCGGTTGCGGCTTTCCCTTACCTGCCGCAAAAACCTGTCCATCAGCAGCGGAATCGAGACAAGTATCGGAGGGTCGTCCAAACGCGGCGCTCGCAGCGTAAGGTGCTGGTGCGGAACGAGGGGTTCCGTCCGTACAACGATTGGCGTCAACGAGCGGGCGCGCAGGGTATTGTGCGGCAGCAGAACGTCTAGTGCCTGCATGCCCCATGGAATCGACGTGGACATCAAATAATACGTTCCGGGCCGGACGCCAGGCAGCCGAAATTTCCCCGGGGAAGACAGCAGCGTTCCGTACTGCGGAACACCTTCGGGGATCGGTTTGGCGAACAGTCCGACCAGCACGATGCCTTCGAACGGCACCTCCGCCCGAATTGTGCCCTCGACATCGGCGTATCCGATTCCCGGCGGCTGAAACGTCCTCCAATTGTCCAGCATTCGCAGGGATCGCAGATGGCTGTCCGCCTGCAGCCGCGAATTGCGAAATTCGGCCGGCGTCATGCCCACCCGTTCGGTAAAGCGGGTCGTAAATGTCCCGAGGCTCTGCTGCCCGATTTCCAGCCCGACGTCGCGAATGCTGAGGCCGGTGCGGAGCAGCAGGTCCTTGGCCATCTGCAGCCGGAGCGACGAAACGTAATAAAGGGGCGAGAGCCCCATTCTCTCCTTGAAGATGCGCGTAAAATGAAACGGGCTGTAAGAGGCGTAGCCGGCCAAGCGCGATAGCGGGAGAGGCTCGTAGAGATGCTGCTGGATAAAGGCGACCACCTCGTCGATTCCGGCATACCGGGCGGTGCCGATTCCCGTATCTTCCTCACTTTTGATCCGGATCATTACCTCACCCCTTCGAACGTTTGTTCGCATTTTAATTATAGCATACATTTCGGGGCTTGGGAACGGCAAAACGAGTTTTCTCGCTTAAATTCACACGCATTCGTTTGTTCTTACCTAAATTCACGTGCATTCGTTCGTCTACGGCGTACGAAACTGCCGGAGCCGGACCGGCAAATGAAAAAGCCCGTCCCGGAACATTTTGCCGGAACAGGCCCGCCATTTTGCTTTGGCTATGTTAAATTTTGCTGTTCATATTTGATTTATACGAACTAATGTTCTATAATCAGGGTAATATCGCTATTCAAAAGCAGGAAATATATCGGAACTCCGAATGGATAAAGGAGTCGAAATATTAGGAGTTTAGAATATCGGTATCCGTGTCATTTTATTGCGTAAAACGGTCTTATTACAGGCATCACGAATTGAATTTCGTAAAATATAAATTTGCACACAGAAGGAGATCAAACGATGGTAAATAACAAATTACTACGTATGGACAATGTCGGCATCGTAGTCGAATCCCTCGATGAAGCCATCTCTTTCTTCGAGGAGATTGGCTTGAAGCTCGAAGGGCGGGCTATAATCGAAGGCGAATGGGCCGGCCGCGTGACCGGGCTGGGCTCGCAGCGCGTAGAGATTGCGATGATGGTTACCCCGGATGGCCACAGCCGGCTTGAGCTTTCGCGCTTTATCGCCCCGCCTGCTGTATCGGATCACCGAACCGCTCCTGTCAATGCTCTCGGATATTTGCGCGTCATGTTCGCCGTTGAGGACCTTGACGAAATGGTATCCCGACTCGCCAAACATGGTGCTGTGCTCGTAGGCGAAGTGGTCCAGTACGAGAATTCGTACCGTCTCTGCTACATACGTGGAAATGAAGGACTTCTGATCGGTTTGGCGGAACAACTCGGTCATAAATAAGGTCTATTTTCCCTTCGGTCGCCCGTTTCTTGCGGACCGGCCTACCGAGAGACGCCATGCTTTCCGCCCGGGGGCCGGACGTATTCGTGTATTTCGTAACCAATGGTATTACTCCGCCTCGGCGCCCGGCTTGCCGTTTTCGGACCTCGTTTATCGGCTGTCCAACGTTTCCGCCGCGGCCGGAAACCGCGTCGATTTCGCCGGCTCGAAGCCAAATTCCTCCTTTAGCCGCCCGATATCGTACAGCGGCTTGAACTCTCCTTCGCGGCTCCGGTATATCTCCAGATTAAAGGCAGCGGCTTTTTTCCCCAAATAAGACTTGATGACCTGCGCTGCGGGAACGTTCGAGCTGATATCCGGACCGACAAAATTGCAGGTGACCACCCGGTCTTTAACCGGCGCCTCGACAATCCGCGCAATCCCCTCGACCACGTCGCTGGCATAGACGCGCGCCAGCAGAACGAACGGAAGCGTCAGTCTTTCCACCGCTTCGATGCGCGGCGGCGTCCAGCGTTCGTCCTCCACGACGGAACCGAGTCTCAAATTCACGAATTCGGTACCGGGATGATTCCGGTGAAAATACCGCGTCAGCTCTTCGACCATCGTCTTGCTGAAGCCGTATGCGTCTTTGGCCAGGCACGGGTGGTCATCCGGGATCGGAAGCGCCAGCGGTACGAATTCGTCATCCAGGCAGCCGGCCGCGGCAATCGAGCTGGCCGTCACGAATCTGCGGCAGCCGTTGTCCAGCAAATACCGGAACAGCCTGCCCGTCCCCTGTACATTGACGGCAAGCCCGTCCTCTTCGCTGCATCCGCCGGTGACCGCCGCCAAATGCACGACGGCGTTGATTTGGAACCCGTTCAGTCGGCGCAGGTCATCCGTTTGACCGAAGGAGCCCTTAACGAATCGAAACCCGGCTTCCCCTTTCAACGGACTCCGCGCCATTCCGATTACCTCGTGCGTTTCGGCCAGCTTCCTTGCCACCTTTTCCCCGATAAAACCGTTCACGCCCGTTACGAGAATGTTCATCCTTTCACTCCCATCCGTATCGCTTCGCCACGATCGTTTCTCTATCATTGTAGCTGAGGGAATTTCAGAAGTATTTATCGATTCCTGCGTTTTTTTGCGCAAAAACAAACAAATGCAGGCTGTCAAGACCGCGGACGTTTGACAACGGAGCGGGTAAAAGTCCAAGCGGCACGTACTTCGTCCTCGGTGAGGAAGCTCGAAATGCATATTTTCGTTATCGCCTGCAGCGTCGTTCGTTCAGAAGCTGCCGGGCATACACGTGTCTCAAAATACGACCGGATCGTTCAGCGCCGACCATTGAACGGCCGGCCTGCCGTCTTGGTCCAAGGACATCGTCCCGACCATCACTTCCCATTTGTCCGGATGCTTCTCTTCATAATCCATCATACATGCGATAATCCTGGAGACAGGAACACTCCTCCAGTCCTTCCTGTCGATCCAGAACAGCTCCCCTTCATCGGATGCCCGCAGATCGGTCTTCTCCGTTTGACCGAAATATACGAACTGCTGCCGGATTTCATCCTCCTTCAGCCGGAGCAAAATATAGCGGAGCCTGAGTCCCGTCATTTCGCCCGCCCGGATGCCCGATTCCTCTTCAATTTCCCTGAGACAAGCCTCCATGGGACAGCCCAGCTCGCATGGCTCCAGATGACCTCCAAGACCGCTCCAAAATTCCGCATCGTAAAGACGGCTTCCCCTTTTTCGCATCATCAAGACCCGTTCGCCGTTGAACAAAAAAGCGGTCGCCATCAGCCGGTGTTCCATGCCCATCTCTCCATTTTCTTCCGATTAGTCATGCTTCATCAGCGGAAGAGGCTTTGTTTGTGCCCGGTCTATTGTCCGGGAATTCCGTTCTTGCCCAAGTATGATATTGAAACATAAGGTTACACTAGCGGCAGATATGAAAAAATTTTGATGCGGAGATCGATGATGATTAGACATTCCTTTCGACTTGCGCTGATTCCCCTGCTGCTGGCAGGCATTTTGATCACGGCCGGGAAGGCGGACGGCTACGCGGATTCTTCGCTGCCGATCGTTGCGGACCAAGGACTGTATTCAATTGAAGTTTATCCGCTTTATCACCAGCTGATCGTACGGGCGCAGGGCCAAAAATTCAAGACGTACCGGGTGGCCGTCGGCAATCCGTCAACCCCTACCCCCGCGGGAGAATATCGCATTACGTATAAAGGAGAAAATTGGGGACCGTCATACGGCCCGCGCTGGCTCGGCTTGAACGTCCCTTGGGGGAGCTACGGCATTCACGGCACAAACAAGCCGTTCTCCATCGGGCAGCATTTGAGCCACGGCTGCATCCGGATGAACAACAGGGACGTCCTCGAGCTGTACGATCTGATTCCGATCGGCACCAAAGTGACGATTTTCGGCCATGTTCTGGGCGATTTGAGGGACGAGCCGCGACAGCTGGCGGAAGGCGATGTCGGCGGAGACGTGCAGCTGATCCAGTCCCGGCTGAAGAGCGCCGGCTATTTTAACGGAAGCTGCAACGGCAAATTCCGGGCGGACACGTCGGCGGCGCTGAAACGGTTCCAGCGGGACCGCAGCCTGGCGCCGAACGGGGTCGTTTCCCCGAAGGTTTACGAGGAGCTGGGGCTTTGGGAATAACCGCGAAAGAGCCGGGCCCGGCACGAGCCTTACAGGTTCGATGCCGGTTTTTTGTTTTTCACTGAGAAACGGTCAAAGGGCGGCGATCCGCCCTTTCCGGCCGATGCGCCAAGCGCAGGAGGCCGTTCATGAATATACTGAAGGAATTCTAGCGCTTCCGAAGCCGTTATTCATGCTTCAAATGCTGCAGCGTTTGCAGGAACAGCTGCTCAATGTGATCGTCGTCGAGCGAATAATAAACCGTCTTGCCGACCTTCCGCCGTTTGACGATCCGCATATTGCGCAGAAAACGGAGCTGATGCGACACGGCCGACTGACCCATTTCCAGCACCCGGGTCAGGTCGTGCACGCACAACTCGCTCTGAAGGAGCGCGTGAATCAGCTTAATGCGCGTCGGGTCGCCGAGCGTCTTGAACAGATCTGCCATCGCGGAGGCCGACGTTTCGTCAACCAGCTGCGCTTTGACGCCGTGAATATCCGCTTCCGTTCCGGCGCAGCTGTCGTCGCATCCCTCTTGAATCGTTTTATCTATCATCGTAATGTCACCAGCCGTGTCTAATTATTGTGCTCCCCATTATAGCATACGAAATTTAAATTGACTTCTTTTGGCATTGGTTTTATTATATGAGCAAGTATTCATATATAAAATTCGACCGAAGGTGGGCGGCTCATGAACGAATACCGCGTCAGAGGTCTTTCCTGCGGCAGCTGCGCCATGGAGCTCGAAAGGCGGATCCGGGCGCTGGAATACGGCGAATCCGCAACGCTCAGCTTCGCTTCCGGGAAGCTGAAGCTCGACCCGCGCGTATCCCTGGCAGACGTGCGCCGAATATTGAAATCGGACCGCGCCGAGCTCGATTCCGTTCACGTCGATGCCGCAGCAGAGGGGCATCCGCTTCATGACGGAAGCGGCGGCGGACACGGAGCGGAGGCCGAGCATTCCTCCGGGCCTAGGCACGGGCATGGAAAACATCGCGCTCATTCGCATGCTGCAGCCGATCACGAAACGGCTGCCGCGCACGAGCATCCCCACTCCGACGTCGATCGCGAGCACCCCCATATGACAGACGGGCACGACCATCATGCACACGGCCATTCGCATGCTCACGGCAGCGGCAGACGAACGGCATATGCGCTGCTTATCCTGTCCGCGGTGCTGTTTGGCGCCGCCGCGCTCCTCGCAAGCGTACTGCCCGATTGGCTTCGCATCGCCATGTACGCAGCCGCCATCGTCGTCAGCGGGTATTCGACCTTCCTGCGAGGGCTGCGAAATCTGCTCGCCTTTCGATTTACGATCGATACGCTTATGACCATCGCCCTGATCGGCGCGGTCGGGCTGGGCGACTGGAAGGAAGCGGCGCTGGTCGCCATCCTGTTCGGGCTGAACGAGCTGCTCGAAGGGCTCGGCATGGAGAAAGCGCGGCGGCAGGTGGAAACGCTGCTGCAGGAGGCGCCCAAGCAAGCGGTCAAGCTGATGGACGGAACGGAGACGGTCGTGCCGATCGCTTCGCTGCAGCGGTTCGATCTCGTCATCGTCAGGCCGGGCGAGAAAATCCCTTCGGACGGACGCGTCGAACGGGGCCGCAGCTCCGTGAACGAAGCGGCGCTCACCGGCGAATCGCTCCCGGTCGACAAAGCGGCCGGCGACGCCGTATTCGGCGGCAGCCTGAACAACGAAGGCGTGCTGCACGTCCGCATCGACAAACCGTACAGCGACTCTTCGTTCGCGAAAATTCTTCATCTCGTGGAAGAAGCACAGGAAACGAAAACGCCCACCGAGCTGTTCATCAACCGGTTTGCGGGTTATTATACCCCGCTGATCATCGTCATCGCGATTGCCGTTGCGATCCTTCCACCCCTTGCGTTCGGCGGCGAATGGAGCAAATGGCTGTACCAAGGATTGGCCGTCTTGATCGTCGGCTGCCCATGCGCGCTTATCCTGTCGTCTCCCGTAGCGATCCTGTCCGGCATCGCCCGCTGCGCGCGAAACGGCGTCCTGATCAAAGGCGGCGTGTTTCTGGAGCAGCTCGGGCGCATCGACACCGTCGCCTTCGACAAAACCGGGACGCTGACGGAAGGGCGCCCGGCCGTCGTCCGCTCCGTCGTCTATGACGAAGCGAGGTTTTGGTCCATTGCCGGCGCGCTCGAGAAGTCGTCTTCGCATCCGCTGGCCAAAGCGGTGCTGGCGGAAGCTTCGCGGCACGCCGAAGCGTTTCCGGACCCCGAGGAGACCGAGGCGCTGCCGGGCAGCGGCGTCCGGGCCCGCATCGGCGGCGACCGCTATATCGCAGGCAACGAGCGCAGTCTGGCGGGGCTTGACATTTCCGCGGACGTGCGCGAGCAGATCCAGGCGCTGAAGGCGGACGGCCTTACGCTGACGATCGTAACGGACGAACGCGGCGTGCTTGGCCTACTCGGCATTGCCGACCCTTTGCGGGAGGAAAGCCGAACGATTGTGGAACGACTGCGCCGCGCCGGCATTCGCAGGACGGTGATGCTGACCGGCGACCACCCGGAAGCGGCGCAGCGGGCGGCGGCCGCCTGCGGCGTGTCCGCCTGGTTCGGCGGCCTGCTGCCGGAGGAGAAGCTGGCGAAAATCAGGGCGCTGTCGAGCGAAGGTCGCGCGGCAATGATCGGCGACGGCTTGAACGACGCGCCTGCGCTCGCCGCGGCGGACCTCGGCATCGCGATGGGCAAAGGAACGGACAGCGCCATCGAAACGGCGGACGTCGTGCTCATGCAGGATCACCTCGGCAAGCTGCCGGAGGCGATCGCGATCGCCCGGCGCGTAGGCCGGATCGTCAAGTTCAATTTGGCGGCTGCGCTCGGATTGAAGCTCGCCGCCCTGCTCCTGACGATACCGGGCTGGCTCACGCTCTGGTTTGCGATTTTATCCGATATGGGGGCGACGGTTTTCGTTACGCTCGTCAGCCTGACCGTCCTGATGGAGCGCCGCGGGAAACCGATTGAACTCCGGTCGCCGGAGAGGCCTGCCGCAGACAGCAAAAAACTCGCTTAGCCGGTCATTGCGGCGAAAGCGAGTTTTTTTGCAAACCGTATTTAATCGGCAAGCTCATCATCCGTTCCGTCCGCCTCGTTCCTTCTGCCGGCGATCAGAAAAATCGTGATCAGAATAAAGGCGACGAGCGCCATCAGCGGTATGGTAATGACGCCGAACCAGTTCAAATAATCCTCGTTGCACGGGACGCCCTGCGTACAGGGAAGTATTTTAGCCAGTCCGGGCACCTTCTGCTCCAAGTAATGATACAGCGAGATGCAGCCGCCGAAGATGCTGAGCGGGAGCGCATACCCTACAATTCCCCGGTCGTTCTTGTAAGCCGCCCTGCCGAGCAGATAGACCAGCGGGTACATGAATATCCGCTGAAACCAGCACAGCTTGCAGGGGGTAAAGTTCATCACCTCGCTCAGGAACAGGCTGCCCCCCGTCGCGACGAGCGATACGACCCAGGCGCAGAACAGCGCGTATTGCCGCATCATTTGGCCATCGCCGCCTCGATCGCCGATTTCAGGTGCCCGTAGTTAAAGACGTCGGTAAAAATTTCGCCGTTAATGAACAAGGTCGGGGTCGCGTTGACATTGCCCTTTTTCCCGAGATTGATCTGCGCCGTGACCTCTTTCTGGTACGTGCCGTTCACGATATCTTGATGGACTTTATCCGCATCGACCTTGATCCCCTGCTGCTTTACGAAATCGGTCAGAAAATCCGGCGTCGCCCATTGTACATTCTCATTGCCTTGATTCGCATAAATTTTGTGATAAAAATTCCAAAATTCATCCTTGTTCTGATGGAAAATCGACTGACCTGCCAATGCCGCCGTATTCGAGTCGGGACCGATGATTGTAAAATTGGCGAAATAGAAGCCGACATCGCCCTTGTCGATAAAGTCCTTTTGAAGCTGCGGCAAAATGCTTTCGCTGAAAAGCTTGCACGAAGGGCATTTGAAATCCCCGAACTCGACGATTTTGACCGGCGCGTCCGCCTTTCCGTTCAGCGGCAGCGTGTCGTATTGGAGATCGAGCTTCGAGCTTGGTTTGAAGATGGCGGCCAAAACAATCAACGCCACGAATGCGGCTCCCGTCGACCACATCAACATTCTCGTCCGTCTCTGCTTCCGCTTTTGCTCCAGCTGGCGCTGCATTTTTTTGGTTACTTTGACTGCAGATTTCTGCAACGTTTTCCCCCCTAATAAAGATCACCGGACATTACCCTACATCTTATCGGACAAACCTTAAAATAAACTGAAAACGGCGGTCCGGTCATTGGATCGACACGTTTGCCGTCCTAGCGCAATGGGTGCTTCAGTCGCCCGGATGCCTGCTGCTATTTACAACTGTAGTGGGCTCGTTCGCCGTTGTCAATCTTAGGTTCGCACGCGCGAATCGTCCGGCGCAATGCCCCCGTTCATGTAGTACTCAAAAAAGAAACAGCCAACAATAGTGCTGGCTGCTTCAAATGGTTCCCTGACCGTTTCGAAAGCGGTTTTCAAGCCGGCCGCAAGCCTTCGCCTACCGGTCCGTTTGTCCTTCCGTTCACGGCTTTTATCCGCTACAGCGAATAGGCGCTCCTGATTTTGCCGAGCCCCTCGGACGCGACCTCCAGAGCGCTCTTGGCACCAAAATGCTCGATGAACAGCTCAAGCGACAGGAAGCCGCGATAGCCGGATTCGTGCAGCAGCTTGGCAAAACGAGCCGTCGGGGCGACGCCTTCGCCGGGGAAAACGCGGTCCCGGTCTGCAATAACGGCCCGCTCCGGCTGCGCCGGATAGTCGTTGACATGCACGATGCCGATCCGTTCCCCGTTCAAAAAACCGACGCCGCTTATTTCGCTGCCGCCCGTATACATATGAAACGGGTCAAGCAGCAGCTTCGCGCCGCTCTCGCCGCTTTGCACCGCGACGTAGATCGCTTCGGCAAGCGTGGAGAGCCGTTTCGCCCGGCCCCAGAACTCCAAATACGGCTCAACGCCGGTTTTGCGGCCAAGCTCGGACAGCGCGGCGTAATTCGCAGCCATGTCGTCAAGCGGCACCCCTTCCACATCGCCGAACGGCGGAGCCGCTACGGCGGCGCAGGCCAGCTCCGCGAGCATGTTCATCTCGCGCTCCGCCTGCGCGAAGCCGGCGCTTCTGACTTCGGCATCCTTGTCGGACCACTTGAAGAAGGCGATTGCGTTCGCAATCGCAATGCCGGAATCGGCGGCATACCGCTTCAGCTCGCCGAGCGAGCCGCCTTCCGCCGTATAAGCTTCCATATCGCGCACCCAGATTTCGATGCCTTCATAGCCTGCCTCGGCCGCGATGCGGATTTGCTCCTTCAGTCCGAGCTTGAACGGGAATAGGGTTGAGGCGTTTAACGCACATTTAAACGGAAACAACTTAAAGTCACCCGCTTTCTGTCTAGTTTTGAGCGGCGGTTTCGACCGTCCGCCCTTCCGCGACGCTCTTTAGCGCGAGCTCGATGACCCGGATCGCGTCGCGCGCCTGCTCCGGCCGCACGGCAAGCTCGCTCCCGTTCACGATATGATCGTATACGTTCCGGTAATAGTCCGCATACGATCCGCGGATCGTCTCGATCCGGCCCGTCACGTGCAGATTGCCGCCAAGCGTCGTATTCAGCACGCCCCATTCGCTTTCCGGCTCCACGCCCCAATTCGGCTCGGCCGGCGTTTGTCCGTTCCGGAGCGCAGCTTCCTGAGGGTCGTAGCCGTATTTGACGAAGCTGCCCTTCGTGCCGTGCAGCGCGTATCGCGGGCCAGGCTCGCGGACGAGCATCGACGAACGGAGTCTGGCTCTCAGGCCGCTTGCGAAGCCGAGCGTCACGTCAAACGAGTCGTCGGATACGGCTCCCTCCCGCTGTTTGCCCACGTGCGCCGTCACCGTCTGCGGCATGCCGAACAAAGTGAGCGCCTGATCGATAAAATGAACCCCAAGATCGTACAGCGTGCCCGAGCCCTTCTCGCCGTTGTCCCGCCAGCGTCCCGGATTCGTCACCGGAAAATAGCGCTCCCAGCGCAGCTCGGCCTCGGTAATATCGCCGATCAGCCCCTGCCGGACCACGTTCTGCACGGTCAGGAAATCGCCGTCCCAGCGCCGGTTATGAAAAACGCTGAGGGTAAGACCTTTCTCGCGCGCGAGTGCGATCAGCTCGCCGGCTTCCTCCGACGTCGTCGTGAACGGCTTCTCGACGACGACGTGCTTGCCCGCCGCAAGCGCGTCCTTCACAAACGTATAATGATCCGTGCTCGGCGTCGTGACAACGACGAGATCGATCAGAGGATCCTCGTACAGCTCCTTCACGTCGCGCGCGATCTGCACCCACGGATAACGTTCTTTGGATGCTTCGGTCCGCCGTTCGACCACCTTGACGAGCGCGATGCCCGGAACGGCCGTCATTACTGGGGCGTGGAACGTCCGGCCCGCATAGCCGTAGCCGATCAGCCCGGCGCGCAGCTTTGCCTGCTCCATTACCTCACTCCTTACGATTAATTCGCGCCTGCGATGTACAGAATCCGGTTCGGCGGGTACAGGGAATCGCTCTCGCTGACCGGATAGAGATCCTTATAGTACGGATTAAAATATTTTTTGCGGTATTTCGACGCCGTAATGCCTTTCACTGTCTTGAATACGCGGCAAAAATAATTTTCGTCGGCAAAGCCGACGGCGTAGGCGACGTTCTTGATGCTGTTCTCGCCATACAGGAGGAGTTGGCACGCCCGTTCGATCCTGCGCTGCACGACCATCTCGCGCGGTGTCCGGCCGAGATAGCGGACGAAGGAGCGCGAGAAATGCTCGTGCGACCAGCCGACCTTCTGCGCGATCGAATCGATCGTAATCGGCTGCTCCAGATGCTTGTCGATAAAGTCGAGCGCTTTGACGATCTGCGGCGGCATCCGGTCCGGCTGCCCGTTCTTCGGCTCGCCCGCGCACAGCCCGTCGATCTCCTCGAGCAGCGCGAGCAGAAGCGCGCTTCCCCGCTGCTGCAGACGGTCCGAATTCGCATACGCGACGTAAAGGATCTGCTTCATCATGCCGACCGGAAGCTCCCCCTTCACCGGAATGACGGACGGCCCGCCCGGCTCCAAAATGCGCAGCGGCGAATCGGACCTGCTCGCAGGGTTGTATTCGAAATGGATAAACAAATGTCTCGACGGCTGCAGCGGATCGTATTCGTACACATGATGCTCGCCCGGCCGGGTCACGATAAAGCTCGGTTCGTCTAAGGTATACGCCTTGTCGCCGACCTTGTAAACGCTTTTTCCGCCGTCTGGAAAATAAAGCAGCTCGTAATCGTGAATCTGTCTCGGACCGAGCCCCGTCCCCGCTTTTTTGACCACGTCTCCGGCAACCGTAATGAATGGCAGCAAGCGGACTCCCTCTTTTCTTTAAGGTCGTTCGATGACGTTCATGCGGCTTAAATTCCCGTAGCTGATCGACAGGCTTTCGAACGCGGGCCGGCGGCTGGCGTCCTGCTCGACGATCAGCCATTTCGTGCCCGCCTCCTCGGCCGCCCGGAAAATCGCTTCAAAGTCGAGGATGCCCTCGCCGATTTCCGCGAAAAATTGCTCCTCGCCGGCCTCCACATCCTTGATGTGCAGCAGCGGGCAGCGGCCGGACAGACGGCTGCGGATGAAATCGGCGGGATCCTCTCCGCCGCGTTTCACCCAATACGTATCCATCTCCATATGCACGAGCGCCGGATCCGTTTCGCGCAGCAGCAGATCAAGCGCATATTCGCCGCCAAACCGTTCGAATTCCCAGTTGTGATTATGGTACAGCAGCTGAATGCCCCGGCTTCTTGCCGCTTCGCCGTGCCTGTTCAGCGTCTCCGCCTTGCGAAGCAGATCGTCCAGCGACTCGAAGCGCAGCGAGACGGAGATATATTGGCCGCCGACCTCTTCTAAATAATCGGCCAGCTCGCCGACGCTGAAATCCAGATTGTTGAATGGGCCGTGCGAGCCGATCACCCGGAGGCCGACCCGGTCCAGAAGCGCCTTCTGCTCCGCCACCGTCATTCCTTCCGGCGGGCGGCCGAGCTCGATGCCCGTAAACCCGATTTGAGCGGCTCTTTCAATCGAACCGGTGTAATCTCTGCCCAGCTCCTCGCGAATCGTATAGGGCTGCAGGCCGATCGGAAATCGTTTCATAGCGTCTCGATCATCCTTTCGTCCGTGAAATCATTGCGGCGCTTACGCGTCGAGCATGTTGTATTTGAGCCCCAGCGGCAGCGGAGCCGGACGATCCGCGCGGGATTCGATCTGGATATGGCGCTCCTGCGCCGACGATTCGAAAATACCGAGCGAAATATCGAGCACATGGCGGGCCAGCTTGCCGCTTGCGCGGTGCTGTCTGCCGGATTGAATCGCGTAAGCCATGTCCGCCACGCCGGCTCCGCGGGTGTCGGTCTGGAAGCCCGGCAGCATCGGAATTTCCTTCGATCCGCCGTTTGCGAATTGGATTGCGATCGGCCCGAAAAAGAAGTTCGGATCGGGAACCGACAAATTGCCCTCCGTTCCAAAAATTTCCATCCGGGGCATATAGCCGAAGCTCTCCTTCGCCGCCTGCAGGCTGGCAACGGCGCCGTTTTCAAAATCGAGCGTCGCCGACACGTTCGTCGGCGCTTCGACCGGGACCGTGTCGCCGAAGCGGGCCGATTTCGGGTTCAGCACCGTCACTTCCTTGCGAAGCTGCTGCGCGGAGCCGGAAACGCGGCGCACGGGACCGAGCATCGCAATCAGCGCCGTCAAATAATAGGGGCACATATCCATGACGGGATCGCCGCCGAGCTTCAGGAAATTTTGAAAATTCGGGTGCATGCCGCCCGAAGCGTTGCCCATGATGATCGTGCCCGAAGACGCATACGGCTGGCCGATCCAGCCGTCGTCGATCAGCTTGATGCACGTCTGCAGGCCGGAGCCGAAAAAGGTATCCGGCGCGCAGCCGACCCGCAGCCCCTTCGCTTCGGCAAGGGCGAGCACCTCGTCGGCATCCTCGCGCGTCAGCGCGAAAGGCTTCTCGGTATAAACGTGCTTGCCGGCTTGAAGCGCTTTCAGATTCAGCGAAGCATGAGCGGCCGGCGCCGTTAAATTCAGGACGATTTCAATCTCCGGATCGGCGAGCAGCTCGTCCACCGTATACACGTTCGGAATGCCGAACTCTTCGGCCCGCTGCGACGCAAGCTCCGGAACGAGATCGGCGCAGGCGCGCACCTCGAGGATATGCTGGAACGTTTCGGTGCAGTTCTTCAAATAAATGTGACTGATGCGGCCGCAGCCGATCAAGCCGATTTTCACTTTCCGCAAACGACTTCATCCTCTCTCCTGTTAATAAACCATGCCTACATTATTGCGCATGACAGGCCCAAGCTCAATGGACGATACCGTTGAATAACTGGACGTATTTGATATCGGCTAGTTGTTCCTCCGCTGTCCTTCGCCTTGCCGGCGAACGGCTGAAAACGCCCGCTATCGCCCTATCTTCATACACCGGAAGCGGAAAAAACGAAAAACCTTCGACGCGCGGCCGAAGCCGGCACGCGGCGAAGGTTTCAACGGTCCGCAGGACAAGCCTTGCATTCCTTGCGGAGGGCGTAAGGAACGGCAGCGGCAAGCTCCGGACCGCGCAGCCCGGTTCAGATCAAACGCTCGGCCAATTCATGGCTTCCGGTTCTTCCGGGTAGGGCACCCGGTCGAAATCCCGGCCGGAGGCCGCGCCTTCGCTGCGCCCGAACTGCTTGTCTGCAAAATCGGCCATGGCGGTGAAATCTTCCGTTGTCATGCCGTGTCCGCCTTCCCGGTAGGCAATACCGATCCGGTCCGCGGCGCCCAGAAAGTCGTAGACGCGCTTCGCCGCCCGGTAGGAGAGGCCGGTTCCCTGCGGGTTGGTCCAATAATCCTCGGTCCCTTCGGTGATCAGCAGCGCCCGGGGAGCGACAAGCGCCATCACCTCGTGCTGATCGAACGGCAGCCGGTCCGCATGGCCGACGAATTCGCCGTGCAGCGGCGTGAACCAATGCGGCGCGTAATTGTATATGTTCTCGATTTTCTCGTTTGCCCCGCCCTCCTCGTAGAAGCAGCGGTAATTGGCGGCGCCCGACAAGCCGGAGGAAGCCGGAATCGTAACGGCGACGCGCGAATCGAAAACGCCGGAGACCAGCGCCGCTTTGCCGAAGCGCGAATGCCCGGTAACGGCAATCCGGTTCCGGTCGATTTGCGGCACCGCTTCGAGCGCGTCGATTACCCGGTGAAAGCCCCACGCCCAGGCGATCAGCGCTCCGGCGTCCGCCTCCGGATACAGCTCGTAGAACGCGCCGGCGCGGACGTCTTTTTTGTCGGCGGCTACGTCGCCCGGCTTGAATTCGACAAGCGCATACCCGCGGGATAGGAAAATGCCGGCGTCCAGCCGCCCCGTATGGATGAAGGCCGGGCAGGGCTCACCGCATCCGGCGGGAAGCGTCACTTCGGCCTGGAACGACGCCTCTTTCACGCCGGCGGCGATCGTCACGGTGAGCAGCTTGCCGTTCACGCTCGCGGTTACTTTGTCCGGCGCCGGCGGAAGCCACCCGTATTCGTACCGCTGAATCAGCACTTTGAGCTCTTCGCGGCGGCGGTTCCAGCCGGCTTCGCCGGAAACCTGCGTCCCGTCCATAAACCGGAACGGGTCCGGCAAACCGGAAATTCGCGGCAGGGCGGACGGGGCGGCTAACGGAACGTTTACACGCGATGCATTGGGAACGATATCTCTCATCGCAAGCGCACCTCTTTCAATGCTGGTTTCGAAAGCGCATACATTTTTCAACATGATCGTACCATATATTTCTGCCCGAAGCGCATCCCGCCGCAAATAAATATAATTTGCCTGATTAATAATTAAGGTCATTAATTTTGAGCCGGAAAGTCCCCGCCTTCCTCGTACTCGCTTCTCAACAGCGAAAAAACGACCGCATCGAAGAACCGGTTTTTCTCGAAAAAGATTTCGCGCAGCAGCCCTTCCTTCACAAGGCCCGACTTCAGCAGCAGCTTGATCGAAGCGACGTTCTCAGGCTCCGTATACGCCTCGATCCGGTTAAGGCGCATCGCGCCGAAGCCGAAGCGGATGACGGCCTGCAGCGCTTCGGCCATATAGCCGCGCGCCCAATGATCGGGAGACAGCTCGTAACCGAGTTCCGCCCTGCAGTGCTCCCGCTGCCAATTATGGAAGCCGCAGGTGCCGATCATGCCTCCGCTTTCCTTCAGCTCGAGAGCCCATCGAATCCCTTCGCCATCCTCGAACCGCCTGTTCCAATGGCCGATGATCCGTTCCGCTTCGTATAAGTTTCGGAAAACCGGCAGGTCGTAATAGCGCATGACGATCTCCTGCGACATATACCGGAACACCGCGGGGGCGTCGGAAGCCGACAGCCGGCGCAGCCTCAGCCTCGGCGTTTCGAGCGCCGGAAACCCGAACGATTTCGGAAAGCTATCCTGACCGCCCGATTCGCTTGACATGCATTGCGCCTCCTTCTTTACTCGCTTACAGGCTGCCGTGCTCCGCCACTGCGGCTGCCGAAGCCGCTAATGATGCTGCAGCCGAAACACGATCGCATCCGGCGATGTCGGCATGCGGCTGCCGCCGCTCGGCTCGACCGTCAAAGCGATATTGTCCACCTTCGCCAGCTCGTCGCCTTTGAAATAAAAGTGCGCTTTGCTCACTTCGTCGTGACGCAGCAACCCCAAATTCGCATGGCCGGAGCCGTTCACCGCCCACGCCTGCAGCACATGGCTGTCGCTCGGCAGCACGCCCTCCAGCAGCACGAACACCTCGCGCGAGCTGTCGTTGAACCAGACGTACCCGTCGCCGACCTCGTCGTTCAGCGACTGCACCCTGAAGCTCGCCGTCCGGGGGTCGTTCAGAAACGAAACGGCGTCCGGCTCATGCTCGGCGACGTAAAGGTCCCGCTGCTCCTTCGGCACATATACCGTCCGGAACAGTCCGGTCAGGCAGAGCAGCAGGACGGCGGCGGCGATTAGCCCTGCAGCCCAGCCTTTATGCCGGAACAGGCCGCTGTGCAGCCGCCTCAGCAGCCCCCGCGTTGCGACATGCGCGCGCAAGCTGCGGCGGACCGACTCGGACGGCATGATGGCCGAAGGCTCCGCGTACGCTTCCGGCATTTCCGCGTTCTGCAGCAGCGGTCTCCATTCCGCGGCGGTATTGCGGCATTGCGGGCAGACGGACAAATGCTCGTGCATCGACGCGAATTCGACCGGCGATTTATGACCGAGCAGCCAATCGATCCAATCTTCCTCACGGTACAACCGTCTGCACGCTTGAAGCGTCTTTTCCGATCCGATCATCTTCGGGCCTCCTTCGCGCCGTTCTCCGCTTCCGCCGCCCAACCGCGCTTCTCCAGCTGTTTGCGCATGTTGTTCAGGCCGTACCTGACCCACGATTTGACCGTTCCGAGCGGGACGTTCCAGGCCGAGGACAGCTCTCGCTGCGTCCGCGGAGTAAAATAACTGCCGACGACCGCCTGCCGCTGATGCTCCGGCAGCGCATGCAGCGCGTCGCGCACCGCCTGCTGCTGCAAATGCGACAACGCGAGCTCCTCCGCCGCATCGGCGGATGGCGCGGACCGTCTTTCGCCGATTTCGCCGGGCATCACCCGTTTGCTTCGCCGCATCCGGTCGAGACAGCGGCTGCGGGTCATTACCGCCAGCCAGGACTCCAGCGAACCGCGCAGAGGATCGTAGCTTTCCCCGCGCCGCAGGACCTCGATAAAGACATCGTGACAGACGTCCTCGGCTTCCATTTTATCCGAGATCATGCGAAGCGCAACCTGCATGACGAGCGGCGCGTAACGGGCGTAGAACAAGTCGAACGCCGCCGCCGATCCGCCGCACATGTCGCGCAGCACGCCGCACATGCCGTCATTTTGCTGCTTCACGCTGCCCCCTCCTTTCGTCCGTTTCCTCTTCGCGAACCTTCTCTCTATTACCGTTGTACCAAAAAAACGGAGGACCGAAAACAAAAAATTTTTGGCCGAGCGTAAATCCAAACGCATCCGGCATCCGTACCGTTTATGTATGCTGCGGCAGCGCAGCCGCCATTTTATTCAAACAGGAGGGGATTCGCATGCTTCGTGCATGCCGCAAGCCAAGTCTCGCTTGGCTGCTCGCAATCTGTTTCGCGCTTGTGACCGGCGTCGCCGGAATCGGCGCATCGCCGGTCAACGCCGCAAGCTCGGTCGAGCTGTACACGCCGTACCTGGAGCTTTCGGCTCCTCCGGGGGATTCCATTTCGTACTCCATCGACATCATCAATCATGGAAGCGCTACGCAAAATGTCGGACTCAGCTTTAATCCCGAAGGGAACAATTGGACCTACGACCTGAGCGCCGGCGGAAGGACCGTCAGCAAGCTCGCCGTGAAGCCGGGCGATACGCAGACGGTCAATCTGGATCTGAACGTGCCGCTTGAAATCAACAAAGGCTCCTACAAGTTCCTGGTCAGTGCCGGGGACAGCACGCTGCCGCTCGTCGTCGACGTCTCCGAGCAGGGAACGTTCCGGACGGAGCTGACGACGGACCAGCCGAATATGCAAGGCCATTCCGACTCGACGTTCACGTATACCGCAACGCTGCGCAACCGGACCGCGGAAAAGCAGACCTACGCGCTTGCAGCGCAGGCGCAGCCGGGCTGGGACGTCACCTTTACGAGCGGCAGCAACAGCGTCACCTCGGTCGATGTCGACGCGAACGGCGAGACGTCGATCAGCGTCAGCGTCAAACCGCCGGATTCGGTAAAGGCGGGAACGTACAAAATTCCGCTTTCAGCGTCAAACAACTCCACCTCCGCCAAAACGACCGTCGAAGCGGTCGTCACCGGTACTTACGATCTGAAGCTGAGCACGTCGAACGATTTGCTGAGCACCGACGTCACCGCAGGCTCGACGCGCAAGCTCGACCTCGTCCTGACGAATACGGGCTCGGCCTCGCTGGATAACGTCAGCATGTCGGCGGACAGCCCGACCGGCTGGGAAGTGTCGTTCGAGCCGTCGACCGTCAACACGATCGCAGCCGGCGCCACGGCTCACGTGCAGGCGACCATCAAAGCGGACAAGAAGGCGCTGGCAGGCGACTACGTCGTCGGCATGACGGCCACGGCTCCGGAGAAAACGGCGGATGCGCAAATCCGCGTCGCCGTCAAATCGTCGGTCCTCTGGGGCTGGGTCGGCATCCTGATCATTCTCGCCGTCATTGCCGGCATCTACTACCTGTTCCGCAAATACGGGAGGCGGTAAAGGTGGAGCAGCCGATCATCGAGCTGAAAAGGCTGACAAAAAAATACGGCGAGCAGACCGCCGTCAAAGGATTGAATTTATCGATCGCGAAAGGCGAAATTTTCGGGCTGCTCGGACCGAACGGCGCCGGAAAAACGACGACGATTCTGATGATGCTCGGCCTGACGGAGCCGACCTCGGGCACCGCCCGCGTCTGCGGGCTCGACCCGGCGAGAGCGCCGCTGCAGGTGAAGCGGCGGGTCGGGTATATGCCCGACGACGTCGGCTTCTACGAGGACCGGACCGCGCTCGACAACCTCGTCTTCACCGCCCGATTGAACCGGATTCCGCCGGACGATGCTCATGACCAGGCGCTTCAGCTGCTGGACAGGGTCGGGCTGTCCGACGCGCTGGACAAGAGGGTCGGCCAGTTCTCGCGCGGCATGCGGCAGCGGCTCGGCATCGCCGATGTGCTGATCAAGCGCCCGGAGGTTATCATACTCGACGAACCGACGCTCGGCATCGACCCCGAAGGGGTGCGCGAGCTGCTGCAGCTTATCAACGACCTAAGCCGGCACGAAGGCCTGACCGTGCTGCTCTCATCGCACCATCTCCACCAGGTGCAGCAAATTTGCGACCGCGTCGGCTTGTTCGTCCAGGGCGAGCTGATTGCCTCCGGGGATATCAAGTCGCTGGCAGAGCAGCTGGACGACGAAGGCACGATTACAGTCGAGCTGGAGGCTTCCGGCTGGACCCCTGCTTTATCCCGTGAGCTGGCCGAACTGGACGGCGTGCTCGAATTCCGCGGGCCGGACGCGGCCGGGAATCCAGGCGATGCGTCCGCCGCCGTGCTCGTCTGCAGCCGCGATCTGACGTCGGAGGCGGCCAAAGCCGCCATCGACAGCGGCGCGCAGCTGTATTCGGTCCGGCGCAGGCAGTACGGCCTGGACGATATTTACCACCGGTATTTCGAAGGAGGCGGCAAGCTTGAGCGAAACAACGGCAGGACTTAACGGCTGGCTGAAGCGGCTGTCGGAATCCCGCTTCGGGCGCCGCGGGGACGGCATCCCCGCGGGCGAAGAGGAGCTGCGGCGGGACCGCCGGATCGTGTCCCCGTTCTGGATCATGGTGCAGAAGGAATTCGGGGACCATATGCGCAGCTGGCGGTTCGGCATCCTGATCGGCATTATTACCCTCGCCTGCATCGGCTCGATCTATGCCGCCGTTACGGCGCTCCGGGCGGGTGTCAAAACGGACCAGACGGATACGAGCTTCCTGTTTCTGCAGATGTTCACCGCTTCCGACGGTACACTGCCGACCTTTACGACGTTCGTCTCGTTTCTCGGTCCGCTTATGGGCATCGCGCTCGGCTTCGACGCGGTCAATTCCGAACGGAACAAAGGGACGCTGAGCCGGCTGCTGTCGCAGCCCGTTTACCGGGACGATTTTATTCTCGCCAAATTTATCGCGTCGCTGCTGCTGATCGCCGTCGTGCTGTTTGCGCTGGGCTTTCTCGTGATGGGGCTCGGGTTATATACGATCGGGTACCCGCCGACCCCCGAGGAAGTGGTGCGCGTCATCTTGTTCATTCTGGTTGCGGTTTTCTACGTCGGCTTCTGGCTTAACCTATCGCTTCTGTTCTCGATTCGCTTCCGCCAGGCCGCGACATCCGCGCTTTCGGGCATTGCGCTGTGGATTTTCTTCTCCGTCTTCTACACCATGATTACGGGACTGATCGACAACGCGACCGCCCCGGACGACAACGCCCCGCTGCCCGTCCTGCTGCGGCATGCCAATATGATGCTGTTCCTGAACCGGCTGTCGCCGGCGTATTTGTTCACCGAGGCGACGGGCACGCTGCTGACGCCGTCGGTCCGTTCGCTCGGCCCGCTGACGCAGGAGCAGGTCGTGGGGGCGATCGCAAGCCCGCTTCCCCTCGGCCAGAGCCTGCTCCTCTGCTGGCCGCAGATCGTCGGGCTCGTCGCCGCGACGATCATTTGCTTCGGCATTTCCTACGTGCTGTTCATGCGCCAGGAAATCCGTTCCCGCTCCTGACTGGCGAAGCTGAGCTTAATCGCTTGGCGGCGCAATAAAGCTCCGGCCGCACGCAGCGGCCGGAGCCTTTTGTATCGCCGGCGTTCGTTATGACCCGGCTTGGCCGACGACCGCAAAGTATAAAAAGAAAGGCAAAACGACCATGCTAAGAGCAGAACGGAGGTGAAGAGCCATGGCGAAGGACGTACTGTGCGAAGTCAATTCCTGCAAATATTGGGCTCCCGGCAACGAATGCAACGCGAAGTCGATTTATGTCGTCAGTCATCACGGCAAGCAGGCGAGTCATTCCGAAGAAACGGATTGCAAAACGTTCGAACCGAAAGCTTAGCTTCACCGGCCGGGCAGTCTTCCGCAAAAAGACTGCCCGTCGTTCTTCTCTGTTCCGCAGTATACCCATGAATGATAATAATTATCAGTGAGAAAGGATGAATGATCGTGGCAAACGAGCCGATGGATACGGGGGAATTCGTGGAACACGTGAAGAAAACCCAGCGTAAGGACGAGAAAAACCGGGAGCATTACGGCAAAGGCACGCCTTCGGCCAAGCTTCCGAACAAGCAGCACGGCAACAATCCGTAACGTCCGCTATTCAAAAACACAAACGGCGCTGTTTGTACAACGCCGCTTGTGGAACCGCCGATTTTCGGTTTGTTTTAAGCTATCGCGAGATCGATACCCGGCAGAGCCTTGCGCCTGCAGAGTATTTCGGCACGCTCGACGAAGAAAGCGCCAAGCTAACGCTGCGGCGGACGCTGAGGTATCGGGTGCGGCATCAGAATCTGACGGCGCTGCGGTGTCGTACGCTCCAGCAGCTCGTCGCTTGGCCAAAGGGGGCCGCGGAAAAACCCCCAAGAAGGGCCGTACCGATAAACCGCGATCCGCCGGTTTCCTTCATTCACGCGGCGAGCCGACCCGTGGGCAATCGCATCCACAAACATTAAAGCATCGCCTGCTTTAAGATGGCATTCGATCGCCCCTTCGACGTCATCGACGCTTGAATACTGCTTATTTTCATCCCCAATGTTAACGGCCTGCGGATGCCGGATATTGGACTTGTGGCTGCCCGGCACGACCATCGTCGCTCCGTCGCCGGGACCGATGTCCGTAAGCGCCATCAAAATATTGATCTGCCCGCAGTGAAATTTACCGGCATGGTAGCGGAACTGCGTTCGAATGGTGCCGACATCGCCTCCGGAATGGAGGCGGATCGCGCCGTCTTTCCCCCTGATGGTGCCGAAGTTTTCGTCGATGAACATGGGACCGTGATGGCCGTCAAAGTTCTGAGGATCGTCAGTTCCGATAAAATGCTTGACCTTCTCGAACCACGACGGATGATCGATCAGCTCTTCCCATACAGGCCCGGCCTCATAGAGCTGCGACAGAAACAGCTCCTGCTGGCCGGTGTTTTTGCGTACCCTCACATTCCCCATCCAGCCGATCGGTTCTTCAAGACGGGATCCGAATTGTTCGAGTTCATCGTAGGTCGCGTTGCATGCTGCCAGCTGCTCGGGCGTCAGGGCGTTCTCGAGAATGAGATACCCCCTGAGGTCGAAAAGATATTCTTCCATGTCCGTACAAGCCTTTTCGAGCTTAACCGCTTCGTTCATCGTAACCTCCCACGAAAAAAATGTTATCCTGCATGCATACGTGCCAGGATTTCGACTTGATCATCCGAATCTATCGGTTACAAGCTCATTATAGGATGGGAACGCTTCCGATGAAATCAATAAAAGTTAGGAATCCTTTAAAAAATTTCACATTCGCCGAAATGCGGATCGGCTTCTCCGGTCATCCGAACCTATTTTTTGCGGAAAAAGCCGATAAGAATCAGCAGCACCAGCACGCCGCCGGCCAAGCCGAACCAGAGCCGGTAATCGTTCAGTCCGCTCGGCCTTTTCATGGCCGCGCCGATCATCGGGCCTGTTTGCGGGGAGGATGCCCGGGAGCCGCCGTAAGGCCCTGTAAACACGGCCTTCACGAACCGGTCTTCCCCGGTCTTTACGGCCAGCGCCGCCTTTGCCGCCGTGCCGGCGATTTGGTAATATTCCGTACCGGCCGGAAAAGCATTGGAGAAATTGCCTCTGTAGACGCCTTCTTGATCCGAGTAGGACGTCACCTTCCCGATAACCGGTCCGATCATCGCCGAATCGACGAATTCGCCGGTCGTTTGATACATCGAGCCGTTGAAAACGACAAAATCGAACGCCCAGTCGGCGCTCGCCGTTCCTCCTCCCGCCGCCAACAGCAGCAGCAGGAATGCAAGCACGACAGCTTTTTTCATAGCGCTGCTCCCCTTTCGTCCCGTTACTTCCATTGTAGCGGGCGGGGCAAAGAACGGCAACGTACCAAAGCCTTAAGTCAGGTTGAAGCAAAGCCGTATTCGAGCAGCCTTTCCGCATCGTTCCAGACGCCGTTCTCCGACGAGTGCAGCACGACGGCGATCAGGCTCCGGCCGCCGCGTGTCGCCGAGGCGACAAGACAATAGCCGGCTTCGTTCGTAAAGCCCGTTTTCATGCCGCTTGCGGATTTGTCGTAAAATTCGCTGCTGCGGTTAAGCAGCTGATTCCGGTTCACGTACGTTTGCGTCACCTGCGGCGTGCGGACGGTATGGGCCGTTTCGGCGACGATCTGCCGCAGCATCGGATTGCTCCTGCCGGCACGGGCGATCAGGGCGAGATCGCGCGCCGTCGTATAATGGTCCGGGTCCTGCAGTCCATGCGGATTGACAAAATGCGACTCGGTCGCGCCGAGACTGCGCGCCTTCTCGTTCATCAGCCCGGCGAAATAGCGGATCCCTTCCTCGGCCGATACGTTTTTCCCGGTTTCGATTGTTGCGATATACCGGGCGACCGTACGCGCCGCATCGTTGCCGGACGGCAGCAGCAGCGCGGCCAGCAGGTCGCGAAGCTTGATCTGCTCGCCCTCCACGAGTCCGGCCGAGCTTTCGTCCGGCTCGCGCAGACGAACCTCGTCGCCTACCGTGACGACATCGTCCGGATTGCCTTTCTCGATGGCGACGAGCGCCGTCAAAATTTTCGTTGTGCTGGCCGGGTAAAGCCGCTCATGGATGTTTTTTCCGTACAGCATCGCTCCGGTCCGCTCGTCCAGCAGATAGGCGGCCTCGCCCTGCAGGCGCGGGGCGGGCACCGAACCCGTTTTCAAATCGATTGATGCGATCCGGCGCTTGAGGGCGTCGGCCTTCTCCGCAAGCATGGTCCAATGGGAAAGAAACAGGAACAGAGCGGCAAACGCCAGCGTAAGCCGTAACGTTTTTTTCATCCAGGCGGCGGCTGTCAAAGGGGACAACTCCTCTCGGGTCGATCTCGTTAAGACCATTATCTTCCCGGATGCTTAAACCGCCTGTACGAAAATATTGCGAAAAGCTTACGATTTCCACAACAAAAATAAAGAACGGCCCGATGCCCGGTAACCGCCGGACAGGCGTGTCAAGCCGCCGCTTTCAGGCGGACGCTGAACACCGTTCCTTCCGGCCCGCTGGACGCGCCGATCGAGCCTCCGTGCAGCTCGACGATTTGCTTGGCGATGGCGAGGCCGAGCCCGGAGCCGCCCGTATAAGTCGAGCGGGATTTCTCCACCCGGTAAAATCGCTCGAAAATATTCGGCAAATCGGACTGCGGAATGATTTCGCCGTAATTGATCAGATCAATGACAACCTCGCCGTTATCGATGCACCCGTCAATATCGAGGTAACGCCCGTCCTTGCCGTATTTAATCGCATTCATCATCAAATTCTCGAACACCCGGCGCAGCTTGTTGCCGTCCGCAGCGGCCATCAGCGGATACGCGCCGATGCGGATGCGCGGCTCCAGGCCGGCCTGATCCAGCTGCAGACGGAACTGCTCCGTCAGCTGGCGAAGCATTTCCCCGAGATTGATCAGTTCCGTCTGCAGCCTCATCTCGTTGTTCCGCAGCCGCGTATATTCGAACAAATCCTGGATGAGCTGGCTCATCCGTTCCGACTCCTCGTATACGAGCGAAATATAATAGCGCAGCTCCACCTCGTCACGGTACAGATCCTGCTCGATCAGACCGAGATAGCCGGTTATCGTCGTAAGCGGCGTGCGGAGATCGTGCGAGACGTTGGTAATCAGCTCGTTCTTCGTCTGCTGCGCCCGGCGCTCTTCCTCCAGCGACAGCTTCAGCTGCTCGACGAACCGGTTGATATTGTCGGCGAGCTGCCCCAGCTCGCCGATTTGCCGGACCGGCACCTTGTGCTGGAAATCGCCGCCGGCGATCCGCTGGACGTTCTCGGCGATCGTGGCGATATACGCCTCTTTCTGGATCCGCTTGTCCCGGGCGAAGAAATAAGCGGCGAACGCAAGAAAGAGCGGCACCGCGGCGATGCCGTACGTATCGGGGTAGCCGATCCAGCGGTTCAGCCAGCGGAAGACGGTCAGCACGTCGATGCGCGCGAAAGTCGAGTAGAGCAGCACTTTGCCGATCAAGGTAAGGGCGAACAAAGCGAGCGTCGTCGAAATCAGGCTCCATACGAGCGGGACGATCCTTCTAAGCTTCAATTTTATAGCCGACCCCCCACACCGTATGGATCAGCTTTTCCCCGTCCATTTCCTTGACCAGCTTGTCCCTTAAACGGCTCATATGGACCGTGACCGAATTGTTCGATTCGTAATATTTCTCTTTCCAGATCGTTTCGAAAATGTCCTCCGAGCTGAACACGCGCCCCGGCTGGCTGGCGAGCAGATGGAGAATGCCGAATTCGATCGGCGTCAGCTTGATCGGCCTGCCGTCGATCTGGACCGAATGCGTCAGCTTGTCAATGACCAGCGACTGGATGCGAATCAGATGCTCCTGCTGGGGCGGCTGCGGCTGCGTCTGGTAGTAAGTCCGCCTGAGCAGCGATTTTACCCGTGCGACAAGCTCCAGCGGGTTAAACGGCTTGACCATATAATCGTCGGCGCCGGTCATCAGGCCGGTAATTTTGTCCATGTCGCCGTCTTTGGCGCTGATCATCAGAATCGGCGTCGTCCGGCGTTCGCGGATGCGCAGGCAAACACCGAGCCCGTCCAGTCCGGGCATCATGATGTCCAGGATGACAAGATCGACGGGCTCGCGTTCGATTAGCTCGAGCGCCTGAAGCCCGTCGCCGGCCTTTCGCACCGAGTACCCTTCGTTTAGCAAATAAATTTCGACGAGCTGCGCGATTTTCGGATCGTCGTCCACGATGAGAATCTGTTTGCTCATGCGCCTAAGCCCCTTCATAATTCGTCCTCTTCAAGGCGTTCCCTCCTGCTGCGAGCAGGCCTATTAAAGAGTTTAACAAAAATGAACGAGGCCGGGGAAGAGACTTCCAGGAAAAAAGCGGATTAGCCAAATCGGTATGATGCGTGCGTGGGAGCTTCATCAAGCAAAAAAGGAAAGCCGCGGAAACTGTCCAGGCTCGACGGAGCGTCGAGCCTGGACATGTGCCGCAACTTTCCATTTCCCGTTAATGACCGAGCAATCGCTGCGCGCGGGCGGCGCTTGGGGCACTGTCCAGGCCGGCGGCACGTTCGAAGGAGCCTTCCGGCCGGCCGTTTTGCCGGCGCTCGCCGTTACCTCCGTCCAGGCGGAGCTGCCGCGTCGCGAATTCCCGGTACAGATCGTGCGAAGCAAGCAGCTGCTCGTGCGTACCGATACCGGTTAGCCTGCCCTTCTCGATAAAGACGATTTGGTCGGCGTCGACGACCGTCGACAGCCGGTGCGCGATGACGAGCGTCGTCCTGCCGGCCATCAGGTTTTTCAGCGCATCCTGAACGACCTGCTCCGATTTGCTGTCCAAGCTCGACGTCGCTTCGTCGAGCATCAAAATTTTCGGATTGCGCAGCAGCGCCCGGGCGATCGCGATCCGCTGCCGCTGCCCGCCGGACAGCTTGATACCGCGCTCGCCGACCTCCGTGTCGTACCCGTCCGGAAGCTCTTCGATAAACCCGTCCGCGTACGCCATTGCCGCAGCCCGGCGCAGCTCCTCGTCCGAAACCGGGGCATCGATGCCGTAGCAGATGTTGTCGCGGATCGTGCCGGCGAGCAGCGGACTTTCCTGCGAGACGTAGCCGAACTGCCCGCGCCACGACTTCAGCGAAAACTCGTCGATCGGCCGTCCGCCCAGCCGGATTGTTCCTGACGTCGGCCGGTAAAACCGTTCCAACAGGCTGAGCAGCGTCGTTTTCCCGCTGCCGCTTGGGCCCACGATCGCCGTGACCGTGCCCGGGCGGACGCCGAAGCTGATGCCGGAAAGCACCGGCTCCCCGGCTTTGTATTCGAAGGAAAGCTGATCGACTTGAAGCGCCAGCTGCCCGCGGCCGACGTCGGCGCCGCCTTGATGCGGCTCTTCTTCCGTCTCCAGAATCGCGATGATGCGCCCGGTCGCCCCGACCGCCTTTTGAAACTGGGTGAAGAAGTTCGTGATCTGCGTCATCGGCATGACGATTTGAATCAGGTACAAAATAAAGGCGACCAGCTCGCCGGCCGAAAGCGCGCCGGAGGATACGCGCATGCCGCCATAGCCGACGATGACGACGAGCAGCATCATCATAATCAGAAACATGAGCGGCGCAATCATCGCCTGCACCTTGGCTTCCCGCAGGCCGAACCGGAACAGGCGGGTAATGCCCAGGTTTCCGCTCTCGTACTCCCGCGCTTCGGCGTTCGACGCTTTCACGAGCCGGATCTCGGACAGCACCTGGGTCAGCACGGCCGTAAACGACGCCGTTTCGTCCTGCAGCCCTTTGGAGATCCGGTACATCTGCCGGGCGAGCGGGACGAGGAACAGCGCCGCAATCGGGATGACGCCGAGCATGACGGCCGTCATTCGCCAGTCCATATACAGGAGAAGCGCGACGGAGCCGCAAACCGAAATGATACCGGTCAGAAAGCCGGTTAAATGCTCCGCGATCAGCGCTTTGACGACCCCGGTGTCGTTTGTCATCCGGCTGATCGTCTCGCCCGTCCGGTGGTTATCGTAGTAGCCGACCGGCAGGACGAGCAGCTTGCGCCACAGCCGGTCGCGCAGGCCTGCGACGATCTGCTGGCCGATCCTGTTCAGCATATAAATCGAAGCCATGCTGGCGGCGGCCTGCGCAATTAAGATGCCGGCGATGCCGGCGATCTGCCCGAAGCTCAGTCTGCTGATCGAGAAGCCGTCGACCAGATTTTTCGTCGCCATCGGAATGACGAGCGCCGCTGCCGTCGAGACGACGCTCATGACGAGCGCGATCGCCATCAGCGCCCGCGGCGGTTTCGTTTGCGACAGCATGCGCAAAAACAAGCGCCAGCTTCCTTTCTCAAGACCGCTGCCGGCCGATTGGGCGGTGTCCTTCATTTTCTATCCCATCCTTTGGTCCCTGCCGTATAAAACGGCGGCTGTTTCGCTCTTGGAACCAGCTTACCTTCGTTTTTTGAACGGAATATGAACGGGATCGGCTAATTCGGAATTTGTCCCCGTTTCCGCAGAAACGGCACGATTCGCTCGAACAGCATCCGCTTCGACAGCATGGCCTCGTTCCTGCCCGTCGGCTCCTTGCGGACCGCGGCAACCAGGTCAAGCGCCGGCAGGACGAAAATATATTGGCCGCCGTACCCTTTAGCGAAATAACAATCGGCGCAGCCGTTCACCTCCTGCGGCGAAATCCACCAGTGATAGCCGTACCCTCCGAAAATCGGCGGATCGTAATGCTGCAGTCCCTTGCTCCGGACGGCAACGGACTCCCGCACCCAGCCGGCCGGCACGATCTGCTCGCCGTTCCATCGTCCGCCGCGCAAATAAAGCAGCCCGAACCTCGCCATGTCCAGCGAGGTCATATGCATGCCGGTCCCGCCTTCGCTGACCCCGCCCTGGCCGTTCCAGCGCACGGCGCGAAACCCCAGCTTGCCGAACAGCTCCCGTTCCGCATATTCCGCCGCCGTCATGCCGGTTGCCCGGGTAATGATCGCAGACAGCAGATGAGAGCCGCCGGAATTGTACGTAAACGCCGTGCCCGGCTGATGGGCCATCGGCCGTTCGAGCACGAAACGCAGCCAGTCCGGCGTGCGCTTCATTTTCCAGTACGGCTTGTCGAAATCCGGCCAATCGAAGCCCGGCGTCATCGTCAGCAGATGTTCAATCGTAATTTCCCGCTTGCGAACGTCGCCGTCCTCCTTCAGCTCGCCGAAAAAATCGCCGGCCGGCTGCCGGATACCTCCGATCCGGCCCTGTTCGATCGCGATGCCGATCAGCGCGGACAGCACGCTTTTCGTGCAGGAATAAACGGCCGCCACCTTGTCCAAGCCGGATTCGTGCCATTCGATCGCCAATTCGTCCCCGCGGAGGACGACGATGTCTTTTATTTTCCATGCCTTCAAGGCTTCCGCGTTCGCCTTGATGAACGGCTTATCCCATTGTCCGGCCCCCCGCTCGGCTGCCGGCGGCTTCGTTTGCCGCGAATCGGTCTGCATCCTTTTCCTCCTTCTCGTACGCCGCCGCACCGCTCGCGCGCTGCCCGGCGGCTGGACGATCTGCCTTTAGCATACCGCATTTTGACGTTATTTTGCGCGTATCCGCACATTCTCCCGCACCGGCTTCAAGAGGCCGACGCCAAAGGTGTCGATGCCGAGAAATATTCGTGCGAAAAAGGCGCCAATTGGGATTGTCTCAAAGAGGAGCCCGAGTTTATAATGGGGGGGCCGATAATAACGTTGACACGAATACCCATCTCATAAGGAGGTCAATCTTAATGGCCCTAATTCAATGCGATTTTTTCTCGGAAGCGCTAGGCTTGTCCACGTCGATGACGGTTATATTGCCGCAGACGACGTACACGCAGATCGGCATGGAGACGCGCGTTTCGGGCGGCAAGCATCCGACGCTTTTCCTGCTGCACGGCATGTCGGACGATCATACGATTTGGCTTCGCCGCACGTCGATCGAGCGGTACGTCGCTCCGCTCGGGCTGGCCGTCGTCATGCCGGCCGTTCAGCGCAGCTACTATACGGACATGAAACGCGGCGGCCGGTATTGGGAATTTATCAGCGAGGAGGTGCCGGCCTTGGCCCGCTCGTTCTTCCCGCTCTCGGACCGCAGGGAGGATACGTTCGCGGCCGGCCTGTCGATGGGCGGCTACGGCGCATTCAAGCTCGGGCTGAGTCATCCGGACCGGTATGCGGCGGTTGCCAGCCTGTCGGGCGCGGTTTGTCTCGACAGCCTGATGGAACGGCGTTCGGAGGAGATGGGGAACATATTCGGCAGCCGCGAGGAAGCGGTCGGCAGCCGAAACGATCCGATGCGGCTCGCAGCCGACCTGGCTGCATCGGGCGCCCCTTCCCCCGCGATGTTCCAATGCTGCGGAACGGAAGATTTCCTGTACAAGGACAACGTCCGCTTCCGCGACCACGCCCTGAAGCTCGGTCTGCCGCTTACATATGAAGAAGGCCCGGGCGAGCACGAATGGGGCTACTGGGACGCCAATATTCAGCGCGTGCTGAACTGGCTGCCGCTGGAAGGAAAGCAATAAAACCGACGACACGATCGGAACGAGCGATGTGAGCGCAGGCTTTCCGTACGGAAAGCCTGCGTTGACCGAATGAAGAATCAAGGGGTTATCCTTTTGTCTGGCACAGCCAAGGATAGCCCCTTATCATTTAAAGGCTTCCGCCTCTCTCAAAATATGGTCCCCGGCCGCCCGCCGGAATTAGAAGCGGCCCGCCTTCCGGCAAATACCGCTTGGATCTTATAGAAACAGGCAGGGCGAGACGGCGACCGAGGACGGAAAACCGCCCGTCGGAATAATCGCGACCGGCTGCTGGCTCTGCACGTCGATGGCCGCGACATAACCGAACGCCAGCATCGCGGCCAGCACCTTAAGCCCGTCAGGAGTCATCGCAAGCGCCGATGGACTGCTCCCGCCGGGCAGCTCGATCGTGGTGAGCACCTTCCTCAGCAGCGGGTTGAGCACGGCAATTTCGTCGCTCCTGCTGCATGCCGCATAAATAAGCGCTTCGTCGGGGGTTACGGCGAGATGCTGCGGGGAACTGCCGCGGTCAAGCTCTATGGTGCCGCAGACAGCATTCGACCGTGTTCTTATGATGTGCACCTGATCCAGTCCGGCGTCGGCAATATAGGCATATTCGCCGCCGGGAGCGAAAGCCGCTGCGGACGGCTGGCTGCCCGGCGGCAGTTTGACCGTCGTTATGAGCCGGTCCTGCTCCGCATCGATGACGGCAACCGCCCCGGCGCCGGCGAGACAGCAGTAAGCTTTCGTCCCGTCCGGCGACATGGCGACCGCGGACGGGTCGCTTCCTTTCGGAAGGCGGATCAGCCTGATGAATGCGCCTTCGGCGGCGTCGACCACCGCGGCGTATTCTTCAACCAGCGTCGTGGCGTATATTTTCCGGCCGACCGGCGAAGCCGCGACGGCAAACGGCACCGCCCTTTCGGGAAACGTCAATTCGCCGCAGACGGACTGCAGCACCGTATCGACGATTTTGACCGTTTTATCGCCTTGGCAGGTAACGAAAGCACGTGAGCCGTCCGCCGTTACGGCGATTTGGCGCGGCAGACTGCCATCTCCCATATCGATTGTCGCCGCATGCCAGCCGCCGGCCGTTTGCACCGCCGTCACCGTATGCTGCGTATGGTTAACCACGAACGCAAGCCCGGGCTCCTCCGGTCCCCATTGAGCGGCTTCCAGCGTCCGGCTCGCCAGCAGCTGCCCGTCCGCGCCGAATTGCAAGGCGGAGACGACGAGCCCTTGGGCTCCGGGGCCGGCCGCTCCGATGCGAACGCCGAAAGCCGGCAGCTCCGAGACGTTCGCGGACCAGCTCCACGCGCTCCCGCTTCTGCCGGCCGATTCAAGGGGCAGGGTGCATCGCTCGTTTTCGTGCACGCAGCCCGGTCCGGTCCGGTCCGGTTCCAGCGTATAGATTTGGAGGGTAACCGTCTGCCTTCGCCATCCCCGATTGACCAGCGATACCGTTACTTGTTCCGTTCGCGCGATGCCGCGATTAACGATGAGCCCCGAATCCCATACCGGCATATCGTCGCCTCCATATTCTTTCCTTCCACATTCTATGAATGGAAGAATAGATTGGCGCGGGGCCGTTACCCCGCTCCGCCTCGCCTTAAGAACCGGCATGCGCCCGTTTTTTTGCCCGGCACGAATCCGGGTGCAGTTACCCCCGGCGGCCGCTGCTCACAGCAAAAAACCCCGCCGAAGCGGGGTTTCGCATGTACACCGCAGCCGGGCTTCCCTTCCTGCGGAACAGGGCTGGCCGTTAGCTGACAACGTGCTTCTCGAACAGTCCCAATACGTATTCGAGCGCCTCTTCCTCGTCCTTCCCCTGCGCGGAAAGCCGAACCTCCGTACCGGAAGAAATCGGGACGAGCAGCATGCCGATCAGGCTTTTAACGTCGACCGTATGGAGGGTGTCGTTATTTGTAAACTCCAGCTTCAAGTCGGATATAAAACGAGCCGACTGGTTTGAAATGGCCAGCAAATCTTCCCGCTGCAACTCGGTTTGAATGGTGAACGTATGAACCCGCATCGTACCAACCTCACTGTCGTGGATCTAGTCGCCTAAGCCCCAGGTTTCCGAAACGCTCTAGCCTTGCGGACCGCTGGCAAGCAGCTCGCGCAGCTCGTCCAGACGGGCGATCATGGTCTTCAGCTCGATGGCGATAAAATCCTCCCCGGCTTCTTCAAAAGCCGCCTGCAGCCGGGACAAGCCCTCCGCCGCCGGCGGAATTTGCGCAAACGCGGCTTCGGCATGTTTGAAATACGGATGGGCTTGCCTGTTGTCGTCCTTCGTCATCGTCGTTCGCTCCTTGGCGCCAGCTTCTTCTGTCACTTTACCACCCTGACGATGAGTCGTCCAGAGGCATCGGCGGCCACAGCCGAATTAAATTTTTCATGCAAAAATGCGCGCGCCCGAGCATTCCGGACGCGCGCAAACGGGATTGTCTTCTTATCCCTTACATATTAGGCGTATTGTATGTCATAATCCAGATCGATCCGGCTACGATGGTGATCAGGACGACGAGGCCGAGCACCAGCGCCAAAACGTTCCACCTGGCGTTCTCTCCTTCGCGCAGGTGCATGAAGAATAACAGCTGGACGGCGAACTGCAAGACGGCCATCGCCACGATCAGGATCATCGTCCCCGTCCGGCCGAGCATATGATTCATTACGACGACAAGCGGGATGATCGTCAGCACGATCGACAGCACGAAGCCGATGACGTACGATTTCAGCGACCCGTGGGACGCGTTCCCGCCCCCATGCCCGTGCCCGTTATGATGAGCGGCGGCCGATTCGGTTTGCGCCATGTTACATCACCCCCATCAGGTAAACGACCGTGAAGACGAAAATCCAAACGACGTCTAGAAAGTGCCAGTACAGGCTGATTACGCCGACCTTGCGCGTTGTGACCGACGTAATGCCGCGTCTGCCGATCTGGATCATCAGCGCGGTCATCCAGATCAGGCCGACCGAGACGTGCAGTCCGTGTGTGCCGACGAGCACGAAGAAGCCGGACAGAAAGCCGCTGGTGGCGATCGTCGCATGCTCCACGGTCACCATTTTCACAAACTCGGTCACTTCCAGCCCGACGAACGAGGCGCCGAGCACCGCCGTCACCGCCAGCCATCCGATCAGGCCGCGCTTGCTGCCCTGATGCATCGACAGCACGGCCAGACCGCTCGTGAAGCTGCTGGTCAGCAGAATGAACGTCTCGGCGATAACGCCCGGCATTTCAAACAGCTCGTGCGCTTCCGGACCGCCGGCGGTGCTGTTGCGCAGGACGACGTAGGTGGCGAACAGCGTGCCGAACAGAATGCAGTCCGTAATAAGAAAGATCCAGAAGCCGAACAATTTCAGCGACTCTTGATCGTGATGCCCGTCATGCTCATGATGCCCGTGATGGTCATCGTGGACATGCTCCGATGCTGCTGCGTGTGCGTGTGCCATCAGACCGTCGCCCTCCTCATCTTCGCTTCCGTCTGCCGGATTTCGTCAACCGGAATGTAATAGTCGGTATCGTACGAGAACGAACGAGCCAGCATGCAGATGCCGATGCCGATCATCGCCGGTATCGCGAGCCACAGCCAATCCCAAACGAAGCCGAAGCCCGCGAAAAACCAGAGCGTCGATTTCACGAACGGGATCGCCGAGTTTTTCGGCATATGAATCGGTTCGATCGGCCCTTGCGGTTTGGGCTTCTCGCCGGCGGCCAGCTTCTCCTTCGTCTCCCACCAGTCGTCGGTCGCTTCGACCTGCGGCAGGACGGCAAAGTTGTACAGAGGTGCCGGCGAAGGAATCGACCATTCAAGCGTGCGGCCGTTCCACGGATCGCCCGTCGTATCGCGCTGCATGAACTTGATGCTGTGAGCGATCTGCCAGACCTGGAACAGGAACGCCAGACCCATCAGGAAGCCGCCGATCGTCGAAATCAGGTTGAGCGGTCCCCAGCCCATGTCGAAATCGTACGTGTACGTGCGCCGCGTCATCCCCATCAGCCCAAGGAAATACTGCGGCATGAAGCAGACATAGAACCCGATATTCCAGAACCAGAACGCCCATTTGCCCAAGTGCTCGTTCAGCTTGAAGCCGAAAATTTTCGGCCACCAGTAATAAAGGCCGGCGAAATAGCCGAACACGACGCCGCCGATCAGCACTTGATGGAAATGCGCGATCAGGAAGTAGCTGTTATGGAACTGAAAATCAGCCGGGGCGACCGACAGCAGCACGCCGGTCATGCCGCCGACGACGAAGCACGGAATGAACGCGACGGTCCACATCATCGGCGTCGAGAACGTGATCCGCCCGCGGAACATCGTGAACAGCCAGTTGAAAATTTTGACGCCGGTCGGTATGGCGATAATCATTGTGGTGATCGCGAAAAAGACGTTGACGTCCGCGCCCGTGCCCATCGTGAAGAAATGGTGCAGCCAGGTGAAGAACGACATGATGCTGATGCTCATCATCGCGAACACCATCGATTTGTAGCCGAACAGCTTCTTCTTCGCGAACGTCGCGACCACGTCCGAGAAGACGCCGAAGGCCGGCAGGACGACGATATATACCTCCGGATGGCCCCACATCCAGATCAAATTAATGTACATCATCGGGTTGCCGCCGCTCGCAAGCGTGAAGAAGTGGGCCCCGAGAAAACGGTCGAGGAACAGGAGCGCCAGCGTCACCGTCAAAATCGGGAAAGCAAAAATGATCGCGACGCAGCTCGCCAGCACCGACCAGGAAAACATCGGCATTTTCATCAGCTTCATGCCGGGCGCGCGCATTTTCAGAATCGTGACGATAAAGTTGATGCCCGTCGCCAGACTCCCGATACCGGAAATTTGAATGCCCCAAATATAGAAGTTCTGGCCGATGCCCGGGCTGTGCGACAGCTCCGACAGCGGCGGATACGACAGCCAGCCGGCGTCCGGCGATCCCCCGATAATGAAGGAGACGTTGAACAGCATCGCGCCCCAGAAAAACATCCAGAAGCTGAGCGAGTTCAGGAACGGGTACGCGACGTCGCGCGCACCGATCTGCAGCGGAACAACGACGTTGAAGAGGCCGAACATGAGCGGCATCGCCATAAACAGGATCATGATGACGCCGTGCGTCGTGAAGATTTGGTTATAATGCTCCGGCTCCAAAAAATGCGCGTTCGGAACCGCCAGCTGCAAGCGCATGAGCAGCGCGTCGACCCCGCCGCGGAACAGCATAAGCAGCGAGCAGATGATATACATGATCCCGATTCGTTTATGGTCGACGCTGGTCAGCCACTCGCGCCAGAGCCAGCCCCATTTGTGAAAATAGGTCAGAACGAAAACGACCGCGACGGTCGCAAGCGCGATGCTGACCTGCGCCCCGAGGATGAGCGGATCGCCCGTGACGAAAAACTCGGATGCAAATTGTTTGATGTGATCCAGCATATTCGGGCTCCTTTCTATCGCTTAATGGGAGGCATGGCCGCTCGTCCCGGCTTCCGCCTGGCGGCCGTTCATTTGATGGCTGCTCATATCCATGCCGCCCATGTCCATATCTTTCATATCCATATCCTTCATGTCCGTGCCGCTTCCGCCGTCCATGCCGTTCATGCCCTTCATTCCCGGCTCCGACTGCCCGTGGCTGTGGCCCGCGGCGTATTTCGAAACGATCTTCGAGAATAATCCGTCGGGGAAGGACGAGTACACGAGCGGCTGCGTCGTGCCAGGCTTGGAAAGCTGCTCGAAGCCCGCTTCGGTCAGTGCCGGCGAGGTCCGCTTCACTTCGTTCACCCACCGGTTGAAATCGGTCTGGGATGTCGCGTCCACATTAAATTTCATGTCCGCGAAATGCTCGCCGCTGAAGTTGGCGCCGGATCCGAAGTAGACGCCCGCTTCGTCCGCCTGCAAATACAGCGTCATCGCCATGCCGGACATCGTATACATCTGGCCGCCGAGCTGCGGAATCCAGAAGGAGTTCATTGGACCGTCGCTCGTCAGCTCGAACCGGACCGGAACGCCGACCGGGATATGGAGCACGTTCACGGACGCGATGCCCTGATCCGGATAAGTGAACAGCCATTTCCAGTCCAGGGAGGATGCCTGTATCGTGATCGCCTTCTGCTGCGATGCGATCGGCTTCGACGGCTCGAGCGCATACGTGTATTTCGCCGTTACGACGGCAAGTACGGCGATAATGACGATCGGAATGCCCCACCAGACCGTCTCCATGACGGTGCTGTGCGACCAGTTCGGCCGGTAGGAAGCCTTCGTTCCTTTCCGGTCGCGGTACCGCCAAACGATAAAAGCGGTCAGCCCGAGCACCGGAATCAGCACGACGGCGCACAGCGCCGAGGCGATCAAAATCAAATCCTTCTGGCTTTCGCCGATCGGCCCTTTCGGGTTCATGACAATCAATTGTTCACCGCAGCCCGAAAGCAAAGCCGCCGTCAGCACCAGCACGGCCGTAACCGCCGCCCGGTGCCATTTTTTCGTTCGTCGCATGTCATCCTCTCCCTTGCCTGCATGCCCTGATGTCCTCGTCGATATCCAACATGAGCCTTGCGCGGATTTCCTTACCTTTACCTTAGCAGAACGATGCCGAATCTACAGGGGCTTTAACAAATACGTCAAGGGATCGTCTTTTTTCCGCCAAACTTTAGTCACCGATCCGACAAGAAGTCGGATTGGAGGCGGATTCTTCCCAGGCATGTCCGATTTACATTCGGAACCGGCAAGCGGTAATTACCATCGGCACGTTGTTGGGGCTGCTCTTAGAACCAGAAATGGAACCATCGTTCCTGCGGTTCATCTAGAGGCGAATGTCGGAAGAATTTCGGTTTGTGCTGAAGCTATCGCGATTGGCAAAGCAGTTACCGGAAGGAGAGCATGATTTTGAAACGATCGTTGCCGTGTGCCATCCCGACCCTGAAGACGAGGATCGAGAAATAAAAGTCGTTTCACCTTGCGGAATGTGCAGAGAATTGATCGCTGATTATGGTGCGGATATTGACGTGATTTTTCCTTTAAATAACGAAATTGTAAAATGTAATAAACACCGTAAAAGTATGTTTAATCGCCTTCGATAAGGCGATTTTCATAAATCAATAGTAAGGTTTAACAAAGCTCCTAAACTATAAATCGGCAGCAAGCCGGAAAAGCTAACCTTTTCGACGGAATCAAGAAAAAAGCCCTCCAAGATCGCTCTTGAAGGGCTGCTTTCGAACCGGTTATTCGTCTCCGCCCGAGGACTGCGCACGGGTATGGACGAGATGAATGGCGGTGCGAATGAAGTAAACATGTACGCTGGCGACCATAAATCCGATTCCGACCATCAGCGTCCGGTTATGATCATTAAATTGATTCAAATGGAGCAGACTCAGGATCAGACCGATGCCAAGCAGGGTCCATGCCGTAGCCGTCATCAAGTGAACGAGCCGGGTCACGTTCGGCTCCTTCTGGGAGGCTTGGCTGATGGTCGCCGTTTTGGTTGTCATATGCATCACTCCCGTATCGTATGCAAATGCTTTCATTGTCATTAGTATACCACACAATACGGGATTTGTTCATCAGTTGTTCAATTTTTGGCCAAAAAATATTCAAATTTAGCGAAAGTGCGGATTTCACTCGTTTACCGGACGATCCGGTGAACCAGCCAAACCAAAAATGCCAAAATCGTCAGGCTTCCCCCGACCGCGCATACGCCCGGCCAGCCCCACAGGCTCCAAGCGAAGGTGCCGAAGCTCGAACCGAGCGAGCCCCCGACGAACGACGTGACCATGTATACCGTGTTGAGCCGGCTTCTGGCGTCCGGCAGCAGGGCATAAATCCGGGTCTGGTTCGACACCTGTCCGCCTTGAACGCCGAGGTCGAGCAAAATAACGCCGATAATTAGTCCCCACAGCGCGCTCCCGAACAGCCTGAACGAGCAGAAGGACAACAATCCGGTTAGGATCGCAAAGCCGACCATCCATTTCGGATCGACCCGGTCGCTGGCCCGGCCGATCAAGGAAGCGGCGCCGGCTCCGACGACGCCGACCAGCCCGAACAAACCGGCGACCTCGCTGCCGTAGCCGTAATTCGGCCCTTCCAGGTAGAACGTCAGCGCCGTCCAAAATACGCTGAACGAGCCGAACATCAGCGCGCCGATCAGCGACGCTTCGCGAAGCGTCCGCTGCCCGGCGATCAGGGAGCCGAGCGATTTCATGAGCTTGCCGTATGTCATCGTCTTGTCCGGATAGCTTGCGGGCAGCATTTTCCGCAGAACGGCCGCCAGCACGGCCATCATCACCGCCGCCAGCAGGTACATGGCGCGCCAGTCCAGCCAGTCGCCGACAAACCCGGCCAGCGTGCGGGCCAGCAAAATACCGATCAGGAGCCCGCTCATGATATTGCCGATTACCTTCCCCCGTTCCTCCGGGGCGGCCATCTGCGCGGCAAGCGGAATGATCATCTGCGGGGCGACCGTCGTGACGCCGACGGCGAAGCTGGCCGCATAAAGCCAAGGCAAGCTGGCCGCCGTCGCGACGGCGAGCAGCGACAGGCCGACGGCGATGAGCAGCGTGACGATAAGGCCGCGCCTTTCCTTCGTATCGCCGAGCGGAATAAACAGCAGCATGCCGACCGCATAACCGATCTGCGTCAGCATCGATACAAAGCCGATGTCGCGCGCTGAAGTGTGGAACGTCCGGGCGATATCGGCCAGAAGCGGCTGGCTGTAATACAAATTGGCCACCGAAATGCCGCAGGATACAGCCATCAATAAAACCAGTCCTCTTGAAAGCGCCGTCCGGCGGGTCGTTTCAAGCGGATACGCGAGTGGATTGCCTGCCATGATAACCTCCGTTTAAGACTAGGATTCCGGTAAAAATGGACTGAAAAGTATATTACCACAATTTGCGGCGGCTGCGTTCTATTTTTCCCCGGCATTTTCGATATTTCCTTGGCGATCCGGCAAAGCTAAACGTGCAACTTCAGTCAACTTGAGGGAGGCGGAGCTCGATGCGCAATTTCGAGATCAGACCGAATTTGAAAACGGCCGGCGGCGAAGCGGCCGACCTTTTGCTGGGCGGCCGGTTCGTCGGCTCCTTAACGATGGTGTACCGCGAGAACGACCGGCTGACGGGAGCCCTGCAGCTCGACAAGGAATCGCTGAAGAGCAAGGAGAAGGAACGCGCCGCCGCCTTCGCGGAAAATTATATCCGCCTGCTTGCCGATGCGGTCGGCGCGGAAGCATTCGATTTGTTCGTGACGGCCAGCCGCTACGACCGGGTCATTTCGTCCTTTGACGAGGATGCCGCATACGAGGATGAATTCGCGGACGAAGGTGCCGAAGAAGACGTATTCGAGCCGGACGAGACGGGTATTGACGCCGGCTTTGAGCTCGACATCGTGAGCGAGAAACAGAGCCGCATGCGGGCGGAGCTGAAGGACGAGGAAGGCAGCGTTATCGCGCATTGCGATCTCCGCACCGAGCTGCCCGACGTTACAGGCCAGGTGAACTGGCGCCTCGAGCCGGACGATTTCGAGCTGGAAGCGGCAACGGAGCTGATCGTATCCGAATTCGACGAACAGCTTGTCGATACGTTCGCCATCCAGCACCGGTATAACGGCGAGCTGATCGAAACGGTGGAGCTGACGCACGACGATCTGCTCGAAACGCCGATGATCATGATCGGCGATGAACCGGACGAGTATGACGTCGTTCTCGTCCGCGACGACGGGAGCATTCTCACCTACGAAATCTATGACGCATCAGGCGGGCTGCCGGTCGGTACGGCCACGGTCGACATTCAGAGCCGCAAGCTGACGGGCTATATCGATTTTCGCAGCCGGGAGCAGGTGAAGGATGCGGGTACCATCGCCGCCCGGCTGATGAAAGAGCTGGATAAAGAGAAGGATTACGACGGGCTCCATTTGTCGCTCATGCACAAAAACGAGCTGATCGACGATCTCGTGTTTGACAACGAAACCGTTCATTAACGGCGGTTCGCCGCCAAGCCGCAGGCATAAGGAAGCGGTTTTCAGAGGAAAAGCGGCCTGGAACGGCACGGGCGCATGAGAAAGGGAAGCCCGGCGTGCATCTTTTTCACGGTGGGCTTCCCTTTTTGGCGTGCCGGCGAATGCTGCGGTCGCTGCCGATTTCAAATCCGAATTTCGTATAAAAATGACGGAGCCGCTCGTCGTGCTCCTTGTTATCCGAATCGCGCATCCGGCCGTCGATGGTGGCAATCCCGGCATTCTCGGCCATTTGAAGGAGATTGCGCATCATGGCGCTGCCGTAGCCTTGATTGATTTTATCGCCGAGAATGCGGATATATTGCAGGGTTAACGCGGGCTCGGCCGGCTTTTTCCTTACGAAAAACACCAGATCGTTCCGGTGCCGCGAAGTCGCGACGCCCGTCGGGTAGACGACCCGCCCGTACAGATCATAGCGTCCGGGCGGCGAGTAGACGATCAGCCAGCAGCCGTTATCCGACCGTACGATCTCCAGCACTTCATATCCCTCGTCCTGAATGAGCTTCTGCTGCGTATTGACGGCCGCTTGATTTGCATCCATCTTCAACACCGCCCCGGTTCAAGCTGTCGTTATAGGATATTCGCGATTCGGAGGCGGCATGCCCTATAAACGGCCCAGCAGCCATAACAGAAAAGCAGCGGCAGCGCTGCCGGCGGCGAGCGCGCTGTCGCGCGGCCGCCACAGCCGGCTGCGGCTGACGAGCGGGTAAGGGCGCCTGCCGACGCCGCGGCTTTCGAGCGCAAGCGCCGCCTGTTCGCCCAGCCGGAACAGCGCCAACAGGAACGGCGTCGCGATGTCGCGCAGCCGCCCGGCCGCGCCGCGCCAGGAGCGGCGCGGGTCTTTGCCCCGCGCGGCGGCGATGCGCGCGAAGCGCTCCCATTCCGACAGCAGCACCGGAATGAAGCGGAGCAGCAGCGTCACGGCCAGGATCAGCCGCTGTGCCCAAAGCGGAACGCGTCCGCGGGGTGCGAACAGCCTCTCCAGCGAGCGGCGCAGCCGCAGCGGCGTCACGGCAAGCGGCAGTCCAAGGCCGAGCAGCATGGCCAGCCACGGACGAATCAGCGAGTTTAGCGATGCCAGAAACGGTTCCACCGCAAACATGAGCCCGCCCCGGCCGATTTCGATCCCCGCAAACAACGACAGCATGAGCGTAAATATAGCCAGCGCGGTAATCGCACCCCGCCATCGGCGGAGCGGGATGCGGAAAGCGGCGGCGATCGCAGTCACAGCCAGCGCGGAAACGGCGATTCCGAGCCACGTCCGCTGACTCAGGACGGCGGCGGAAACCAGGAGATACGCGAGCCACACCGACCGCGGGTCGTAAGCCGCCAGCGGTGACGGCGATGCGGCAGCCCGATGGCCGGCCGCCGAAGGCGCGGCCGAACCGGCAGATGCCGCCTCGTCCGGCAGATACGCGTCAGCCGCCGTGCGGGGTCGCGCTTCCTCGGCTGCGGCGGGCGTGCCGGTGCGTTCGGGGCCGGTTCCGGCACGGCGAGCCGGCTCTGCGTCCGGCACGGACACGGCGCCGGCGCGTTCGGAGCCGGTTCCGGTACGACGAGCCGGCTCTGCGTCCGGCACGGGCACGGCGCCGGCCAATACGGGCCGCTCCTCCGTCCGGCCAAAGCCCTCCCCTGCCGATGCGCTCGCTTGGCCCAAGGTAGGCGCAGCCGAAGCCAGATCGTCCGGCTGCCAGACGCAGTCCGCCGGCACGCCGGCCAGCCAAAAGGAACGGGCCGCCTGCAGCCAGACCGGGACCGACATGCCGCATTGACCGAACCGTTCCGGGTGCGCCAGCAAATCGTTGCGCCCGCACCGTCGGATGCCGCCCTCCGGGCTCATCAGAAGTACGACGTCCGCCAGAGCGAGCGCCCAGTCGCTCTCGTGCGATACGAGCAGCACGCCCTGACCGGCCGCGGCGCATGCCTCCAGCTGACGGCCGACGATCGCGCAGCCGGCGGCGTCAAGTCCCGAGGTCGGTTCGTCGAGCAGGAGCCATGCCGCCGGAACCGCAAACAGGCAGGCGAGCGCCGCTCGCCGCCGCTCGCCGCCGCTCATCAAATACGGGTCGCGCTGCAGCCAGCCGCTGTCCCATCCGACTGCGGCCAGCGCCGCTTCAATGCGCCGTTCCCGTTCGGGTTCGTTCAGCCGAAACGGCTTCAGTACATAGCGAAGCTCCTCTTCGACAGAACGGCAGAACAGCTGCTCCTCCGGCGATTGGCACGCATAGCCGTACGACAAAAGCGCGGCGGCGTTTAGCCTGCTGCCGCGAAAGCCAGGCCTCGGCGTTATCCGGATCGGCTCCTGTCCATACGAAACCCGGATGCCGCCGCTTTCGACCAGTCCGGCGGCCGTTTCGAGCAGCCTCGTTTTGCCCGCGCCGTTCGGACCGAGCAGCACGGTAATCGTCCCCGGCTTCAAACGCAGCTCGCCTGCGCCTTTCACGCCGCGCAGATGCAGTTCGCCCGCCGCCTGCCCGATCGTTACCATGCGGAACCGGCCTTCATCCGCCATTCATCCGCCGTCGCCGGCAGCGGCGGTTTGATTTTTCCCGCACGGTAGAGCGCAAGCGCAAGCGAAGCCAGATACGGGGGCCTTAAGCCGCACCGCTCGCACGGCGCCGGCCCGCCATAAGGCTCGCCTCCGAGCAGAAATTCCCGTCCCGTCCCGTCGTATACGATCTTTCCATCGAGGAGCGCGATGACTCTCTCCTCCGGGTCCAGCTCGTCCAGCTGCTGCGTCACCCAGACGACGGCGCACCCGGAAGCGTGCAGCTCCTGCGCCAGCAGCCCGACCCGTCTCCGCGATTCATCGTCCAGCATCGACGTCGCTTCGTCGAAGACGATCAGCTGGCGCCGCCCCGCCGCGGCCGCCGCAACGGCGGCCAGCTGGCGCTGACCGCCGGACAGCCGGTCCCAGCCGAAGCCGGCAAGCGGCAGCAGCCCGAGACGCTCCAGCACCTGCCCGGTTCGTGCGTCGATCTCCTTTTCCGCAAAGCCCAGCCATTCCAGCGCAAACCCGACTTCTTCCTTCGGCGATTCGCCGAACAGCTGCGCGTCAGGCTGCTGCATGACGTACGGCGCCGGTTCACTGCCGGCGAACCCGCGAGCGATTGTTCCCGTCGTCCCTTCCGCCGCGAGGCCGGCAATGAGTCTGGCAAGCGTGGACTTTCCGCTGCCGTTCGTCCCCGCAATATTCAGCCATTCGCCGGGCCGAAGCGTCAATCGGACATCCTTCAGTCGAAAGCCCGTTCCGTTTTCCCCTGTATAACCTTCCACGCTGACATCCGTAAAAACAAGCTCGCTGTTTTCGTTCACGATTTCCCTCTTCTCAACCGGAGCATCCCGTGCTAAAATGCTTATTGTTAACCAAAACTATACATACAGGTTAACATTTGAAAGGAGATTAGACAATGCCTTCCTTGCAAGATGCCGTTCCCCCGGCGGGCGCGCAGCCTCATCCCCTTCATTGGATCAGGGGAGTCGTCTTCACGGCTTTATTCGCCGCCTTGTTCATCGCATTCACGTTCGTCACGGTGCCGCTCTGGTTTACCCCGGTCCCGATCACGCTGTCGACGCTCGCCATCATGCTGGCCGGCGGTTTGCTCGGCGCGGTTTACGGCTTCGCCAGCATCGCGCTCGTCGTTGTACTGGCCGCAGCCGGGCTGCCGCTCTTTCACGGCAGCGGCGGACTGTCGCTTATTCTCGGCACGAGCGGCGGCTATGTCTGGATGTACCCGATTGCCGCGCTGCTGATCGGCTTTGTCAGCGACAGCTTGTTCCGCAGCCGCAAACCGCTGTCGACGTTCAAGTTCGTCGTGCTGCTGATCGCCATCTTCTTGTTCGGCAGCCTTCTCCTTTACGTCACCGGCGTTCCCTGGCTGGCGTACAAAGCGGAATATTCGATGCAAAAGGCGATGGCGCTCGGCTGCTATCCGTTTTTGCTCGGCGACGCGATAAAAGCAGCCGTCGCCGCGCTGCTGATTCGCAAGCTCCGCCCGATGCTGCCCCGTTTTCGTCCGTAACGAAGAAACGGGCCTGCCCTGCAGCTGGCCCGGCTCTTTCCAAGCCGCAGGTTCCGATGCCAGGCGAACCGGCATCGAACCACGATCCCGGCACCCGGGCAGCCGGGCAGCCGGGCCCGCTTAAAGCAGCCCGTTCTGAACGGCAAAAAGAACCGCCTGCGTGCGGTCCCTGACATCCATCTTCGCAAAAATGCCGGACAAGTGATTTTTGACCGTCGTTTCGCTGACGAACAGTCTGCCGGCCATCTCTTTGTTGCTCAGCCCGTCCATCAGTAATCGAAGCACCTCCAGCTCCCTGTCCGTCAATTGGATACGCACCTTGCTCCCGTTTGAGGCGACCGATTCGCCGCCGGTCCCCGATTTCACCACCGGCTTATTGCCGGACGTCATTCGGGCCGCCCATTTTCGTACAAAAGAGCCCGGCAAAATCGACTCGCCGCTGCGGATCAGCTCGATCGCCCGGAGCAGATCTTCGGTCGTCAAATCCTTCAGCAAATACCCGACAGCGCCGGCGGACAAACAGCTTTCGATCAGCTCGTCTTCCTCGAACGTCGTCAGCGCGACGACTTTTATGCCCGGGTTTTGGCCGAGAATGAGCCGGGTTGCTTCAATGCCGTCCATAACGGGCATCCGGATGTCCATCAGGATCAAATCGGGCTGCTTCTCCTCCGCGAGACGCACGGCTTGCTGCCCGTCGGACGCTTCGCCGACGATCTCGATCTCCGGGTGCCGCCCCAGAACAATGATGAGGCTTTTGCGTATCAAGGTCTGATCGTCGGCAATCGCCACTCGAAATGCAGGTGTCACCCCGTTTCCTCCTCTCCTTCCGCCGTTTTAGGCCAGCCTAGTACGATCCGGAACGCACCTTCGGCTTTTCCGTAGTCCATAAAACCGCCCGCGCTCCTCATCCGGCTGCCCATATGCTTCAGCCCGACGCCCGCTTCGACCGGCCGCTGCGGCAAAAAACCGTTGTTCGCGATCTCGACGTAGATGCGCCCGTCCACCTCGTATTGCCGGATCGTAATCGCCGTTGCCTGCCCATGCCGGATCGCGTTTGTTATGGCTTCTTTAATACCCTGATACACGGCAAACCGTTTCGCTTCCGGAACCGAGATGGGCGCATCGACCGAAACCTTCACCCCGGCGGTCTGCATGACCCGGTGAGCCAGCCTTTCCAGCATGGAATCCCAATCCCCCTTCAGGAACCGCTGCTCGTTGTCCTGCATGGACCGGAGCGCGTGACGAATATCGTCGAGCCCTTCTTTGGCCGAGCTTCTCATCGCCAGCAAATAGTGCTCCGCCTCGTCCGGATTTCTGCGAAGCAGCTCCCGGCATGCGTCCAATCCGCGAATGATCGAGGTGAGCGAGTGGCCGACCGTATCGTGGATTTCACCCGCCATCCGACCGCGCTCGCGCAGGGCGGCGTGCTCCTCCGCCTCCAGCGCATATTGAATGAGCTCGGTATGTGCTTCCTCCAAATCGGCTTGCTGTCTGCGAATGTGTTCCAGCAGCTTCTGCGTCCGGGCGAACTTCTCTTCTTCGCTGCGGAGCATCCAGCCCGGAACATAGGCAAGCACCCAGCTCGGATTCAGCAGCATAATCGACTCGTCCAGTGGTATCCTGGCCACAGCCCCCGCAAGGCAGGCGAGACCGAACACGGCAAGCAGAGCCAGCATGCCCCGGATAAAAGGCATGCTCCGCCCGCAGCGGTAAACGACCGGCAAATACAACAGGACCGCCTGCGGCTCGGAAGCGATCAGCAGCGCAAACAGCAGCGTGGCCGCCGCCGCTTCGGCTGCCATTTGCGCATCGATAACGTGGCGGCTGCCGCTGAAGCGAAAGTAAAGCTGCACGGTAATCAGCAGAGCAAAGCACGCATAAATGCACGCCATCTTCCAAGCCGAGTCTTCTTGCGGGCCAAAAACATAGCCGGCCAGCACGAACATGACAATCAAAAGGACGGCAAGCCGGCCAGCAATTATGGGGCTGACCCTGCCGCTCAGCAGCGCCTTCACGTTATCCCTCCCGTTGCCGCAACCTGCGAATCGTCCGCCATCCGGCCGGCCGAAACAGGTTCAGCGCCGCGAGCCGGCCCATTTCGCCGCTTCTTTGCGATAGGCGGCATAAATCCAAATTCTGCGCAGCATAACGGAACCCAGGCTAGCCATAAGAAGAAAACCGGCAAGCAGCTGGACTCCGCTGCCAAATTGGCGCACCAGGACTTCAATGAAATAAATGGCGACCCATATCAAAAATCCGGCCATGGAACCCTTCATCGTGACGCGGCCCGTCGCATCACCTTTCACCTGCGTCAATTTCCCCCGTACGATTCCGAGCAGCGAGCCGGCTGCAAATCCTGCAATCAGCACAGGCGGCGCAAAAACCGAAAGGTTCCAGTCGGACACAATTGCCTGGGCCGTCCCCAACAGCATCAGGACAGGCAAAATCCAAATCCTGAAGCCGCTCACCCTCTTTTCCCTCAGCTGCCTCAAACCGAGTACCAGGATGATAATGAACACAATGACCTCTTCTTTCATCGCTTTGCCTCCATACCGATTCGTTTATCCCGAGTATAAAAAATAACCGGCGGCAGAACATCACCGATTCGGCCGGATTCCAGGTTGCCGAACGGACAGAAAAGGCGGCTGAAAGTCAGCCCAGGCAAACGATCGACTGCGGGCAAAGCGGCGATTATTGCGGCGGATCATTTTCACGAAGGGTTACAATTCCATCATTATGCTTAAAGGATGCAGAAAAAGGCTGCCCGCCGTGTTCATGCGAGCAGCCGCTTCGGAAGAAATTAAGATACATAAACCGGCCGGACGCAAACCGGCTTCGACAGGCTCGCGCCCCGTCCGGTATACGTCGGCATACCCGACTCTTTATCGACCTTAAAGACGGCGATATTGTCCGTATCCCGGTTGGCGCACAGCAAATAGTCTCCTCCCGGCGTCAGCGCAAAATTTCGGGGATGTCCGCCTTCGGCGGAGACGTGCCCGACCGGCGTCAGCCGTCCGGTTGCGGCGTCCGCGGCAAACACGGCGATGCTGTCGTGTCCCCGGTTGGAGCCGTAGACATAACGGCCGTCCGGAGAGACGGCGATTTCGGCCGTAATATTTTCGCCGCGATAACCGTCCGGCAGCGTCGATACCGTTGCGATGGGAGTCAGCTTGCCGCCGTCCGCTTCGAACGCATACGAGGTTACGGTCGAATCGACCTCGTTGATCACGTAGACGAATCGGCCCGCCGGATCAAACGCCAGATGGCGCGGCCCGGCGCCGGGATTCGTCTCCGCTGCGCCGCGCAGCTCGAGGCGGCCGTTTTCCTTGTCGACGGCGTAGGTGAAGACCCGGTCCAGCCCCAGATCCGGCACGAGCGCGAAACGGCCGTCCGGCGTGAAAAAGGCGGAATGCGGGTGCGGCCGGTCCTGGCGCTCCGGATGAACGCTCCGTCCCTCGTGCTGCTTCACGTCCAGCAGCTCTCCGGCTTGTCCGTCCTCCGCAATGGAGAGCAGGCCGACCATGCCGCCGTGATAGCTCACGACGATCAGCACGCGGCTGTCCGCGTCGCGCTGGATATGGCACGTCGGGGCGCCGACCGTTGCCGTCCGCCCGAGCGGACTGAGCCTGCCGCTAGCCGGATCGAACGCGAACGTGGCCGCTTCCCCGATCTTCGTCCCGTCGGCCGAAACGCCTTCGGTGATGGCATAAAGTTTGCGGCCCTGCGCATCGACATTCAAAAACGTCGGATTTTTGAGGCCCGCGGCCTCGTCCAGCAAGGTCAGATTCCCGGTCGTTTCATCAAACTCATAGACATAGACGCCCTTCGACTCCGCTTCCGCGTAAGAGCCGGCAAACACAAGCACACGCTGCTTCTCGGCCACGTCAAACCCCTCCCTGGCAAACTAGTGTCAACCCTGACAATAGCACAAAACGGGCGCATCGTACAAACGTCTTTGCACTCATTTTTCGGCCCGGGTTAATCTCCGTTCCCATACGAATTGGTTTTTATTATACTGTGTGGTTATGCTCGAATGGAAGAAATTTGTAAATGGAGGTGGATCGGCTGTGATTAGAATGTCACGTCGTTCCGGATTTTGGGCTCTAGTTTTCATTTCGCTCGCAGCGGTTTGTATGATTGCGGGAAGCTGAAAAAACGACCTTTTTTGTAGGAACGGAAAAACAATGGCGGGAGGCAAAAGAAAAGTAAGCTCCAGCCGGTGATATCACCAATCATCACGGGAGACGTCACGGGAGACGTCGCGGCAGCTTTTCGATCAGCATCTAAGCTATCCTGGAACCCTCTCCGCCGCATGCAGAGGACATGAGCCGAAGAGGCATGCAAACTTCTCCGTCAAATGAAGCGAAAAAACGCACAGCCCGCCGCGCGAACGGCTCTGTGCGTTTTATGGAAATAGCCCTATCTGGACGGAGTACCCGCCGAAATCGGCTGCTGCCGCACCTGAATGGGGAATGCGTTTAGCGCTCATGGACGATAGATAAGAAGCGATTGCCTTCGGTTATGAGAATACGGTTAATCCTTGTCTTTACCATGACCCCGGCCGTGCCCGTGGCCTTTGCCGGTATCGTCCCGCGGTCCGTCGTCATCCGGGTGCTTGTCGTCCTGCTTCTTCCCGCCGCGGCCGCGTTCGCCGCCGTCTTCGCGGTCCTTCGTCTTATCTTCCTTGGACGGTTTGCCGCCGCCCGGCAAAGAGGCCTTCGGAAACTCCATCACCGGCTGGCCCTGCAGGGCCGCCGTCATCAGCGCGTGGAAAACCTCGGCGGCCGCTTTGGACGTCGTCGTTAAATAATGGCTCGCATCCGATTGGTCGTAACCGAGCCAGACGGAGCAGACAAGCTGAGGCGTATACCCGACAAACCAATTATCCTTCGCTCCGTCGCCTCCCGTGCCGGGCATCTGCGTCGTTCCGGTTTTGCCCGCGACCGGGCGGCCGTCCAGCTCGGCCGCTTCGCCGGTCCCGTCGCTGACGACGCCCTCCATCATCGCCGTCATCGTCCGGGCGACGTCCGCGCTTGTCGCCTGTACGGCTCCGCCCCCCGCCGCTTCGGCGAGCACCGTGCCGTCCGCCGCTTCGATGCGGACGATCGTATGGGCGGGCAGGCGCCGTCCGTCGTTCGCGAACGCCCCGAACGCCTCGGCCATCTGCAGCGGCGAGACGCCTTCCTGCAATCCGCCGAGCGCCAGGCCGAGCGTCCGGTCGGCGTCCGTCAGCGGGATGCCGAACCGGGCGGCGGCCTCCATGCCCGCGTCGATGCCGATTTGGTCGAGCAGCTTGACCGCCGGAACGTTATACGAATTTACCAGCGCATCTTGAAGCGTCACTTCGCCGTGATAGGTACCGCCCGCATTTTTCGGCGCATAGCCGCCGAAATCGACGGGCTCGTCCAGCACCGTATCCGTCGGCTTGTAGCCCTGCTCCAGCGCCGGCGTATACACGGCGATCGGCTTCATCGCCGAGCCGGGCTGCCGCTTCAGCTGCACGGCACGGTTGAAGCCGCGGAACGGCTGCTTGCCCCGCCCGCCGACGAGCGCCCGGATCCCGCCGTCCCGCGGATCGACCAGCGCGGCGCCGCTCTGCACGAGCTCGCCGCCCATTCCTTTCGGGAACAGCGCATCGTCGGCGTACACCTTCTCAGCCGCCTGCTGCACGGCCGGGTCGAGCGCAGTGTAAATGCGCAGGCCTCCGTGCAGCACATCGTTTTCGCTCAGCCCGTACCGCTCGCCCGCCTCGCGAATGATCTCATCCACGTAATAGGGGTACTGGATGCCGGATTCCTGACCGCCGTCACCCGCGTCCCTCAGCTTGATCGGCTCCTTGCTGGCGATTGCGTACGCCTGCGCGCTGATATAGCCCTGCTCCTTCATCAGCTGCAGCACCAGATTGCGGCGTTCCTTCGCTTGATCCGGATGCTTGTAAGGCGTCAGCGCGGACGGCGCCTTGACGAGACCTGCGAGCAGCGCCGCTTCCGGCAGCGTCAGCTTGGCCGGCTCTTTGCCGAAATAAACGGCCGCGGCGCGTTTGATACCCCAGGCGCCTTCGCCGAAGTAAATCTGATTCAAATACATGGTCATGATTTGCGGCTTACTGTATTGCTGCTCGATTTTCCGCGCGAGGAGCGCTTCGTCCCACTTCCGCTTCCATGTCCGTTCCCTTGACAAAAAGACGTTTTTGGCCAGCTGCTGCGTGATCGTGCTCCCGCCCTGCACCTTCGCCCCCGCGAAAGCATCGGTGACGAGCGCCCGCGCCATGCCGCGCAGGTCCATGCCGTCATGCTCGAAAAACCGTTTATCCTCCACCGCGACGACCGCGTCGATCAGCATTTGCGGCAGCTCCTCGTATCGGACCGGTTCGATTTTGTTCAGCGAAATCCGGCTTGCTTCTTTCCCGCCAAAATCGTAAATGACCGTTGGCGCCGGCAGCGGGTCGTCAAGCCGGGAGACGTCCTGCGCCGCCACCAGCACGCGAAACGCTCCGAAGGACAGCGCCGTTCCGATCACCAGAAACGCCACAACGAGAAGCATCGTCTTCCCGAAAAATCGTTTGCCTGTTTTCCGTTTGGCTGCAGTTCGTTTTGCCGGCTTTTGCTGCGCCGGTTGTCGTTCGACTGTCGTTTTCATAACCGTCCTTTCGTATTCCGCAAGCATAAGGATGTTGAACTTACAATTTTCGCGGAGCGATACGAATTTGGGTCGCTTTGCCTGTTCAGAAACAACAGCCGAGACGTTTTTGGGCGGCGGGCACAAGCTTCTACCGCTTAAATACTGCAGCGAAAGGGCAGAGAAAAAAACCTTGCAAATAAAAAAATCCGCCTTCGTCAGGCGGATTCGAGCTGGAACCGGTGATCGCTGTTTATGCGGCAGGAAGTTCATTTCTTCACATTCGATTTCATGCTGCCTTTTGCGTCCCGGACGTATTCCTTTCCTTTCGCCGGCTTCCCGGTGTCCGGATTGACCGGCGTGCCGCGCAGGTCGTACGACAGCGAGTTCGACCTGCCATAGCCCGTCGAATTGTCCGGGACGAACGCCTTCTGCTTCGGCGCCGGAACGCTTCGTTTGACGCTTTTCGTCGTCACGCCGTTATCGTCGGCTTTCTGCGCGCAGCCGGAACCGGCCGCCAAAGACAAACTCAAGCCGGCGGCGCATGCTAGCCTGAACATTTTGCGGCTCATGCCACGACTCCTCCTCGGATCGATTGGCCCCGCAGGGTCTTTCCTTAGCATGAGTCAGCAATCACTCCGTTAGTAGTGGCAAATCCTTCAGGCTCGGCCGCATCAAACGGACCGTCAGCTCACCTTCCCCGGCAGTAACGCTCTCGATCCGAAGCGGCTTTGGCACCTTGTTCCCAAGCGGAATCACAATATCCCGAAAATGGTGCACCGGCAGCGAAATATTTCGCACGTTCGCTTTTTCCGCCTCGGCGATCAAATCAGGGTCGCGCCAATCCAGCTTGTACGTCACGGTGAGGCCTACGGGAATCCGGTTCTTGACCGTCACGTTTACGTCGGCTATAAGCCGGCCGCCGCTCAGGCGGAAACGGGCCCCATCAATGCGCACGCCCGGGCTGTAGTCGCGTTTGCCCGCCAGCGCTTCCTTACCGATATTATTGACGTCGGCCTCGGTCAAAATCAGGTCGAGCGAAAGCCGGCGAACCATCCCGAAGGCGAGGTCCCCGATAGGGACATGCTTGTAGTTCAGGTCGAGCGGCTGGCGGGGGGCAGCATAACGCATCGCCCCGTAACCGCCTAATCCGGCAAGGATCGCGAACACGAGCAGCGCAAAAAGCGCTTTCTTCATTCCGTGCGGTACAGCCCATAGCCGTCAAGAGACACGATCGGCTCTTTGTCGATCGTAAGTCCGTCCTGCTTCCGCTGCAGCGCGGCATGCACAAGCCAGCGCGTGAACCCGGCCACGTTCATTTCTTCCATCTCGCGCAGGCTGAAAAATCCCGCCCGGTCCACCTCAAACCCGTCCGGAACCGGATCGCCGCCGACATAATCCATCGCGAACGCGATATACACGTTATGGATCTGGCGAGGCTGATCGCGAACCGCTATGACGCTTCTGACCGCAGCCTCGACCCCCGCTTCCTCCATCACTTCCCGGCGGATCGTCTCGTGAATCAGCTCGGTTTGCTCCACATATCCGCCGGGGTTCGTCCAAAAGCCTTTGCCGGGGTCCTGTGCCCGTCTGACGAGCAATATTTTCTCGTCCTTGATGACGAGCGCCCCGACGCCGATACTGTAATTTCCCCAATGAACGAACTTGCAGTCCGGCGAGGAGCACGCTCTTCGCTCCGTTCCGTCAACCAGTCTCGTTTCGAGCGGCGAACCGCACGTCATACAAAAATAAACTTCCATATCCGGCATCCTCCTTCGCCCCGAAAAAGCTGCATGCATCACCGCCCATTATACTCGCGTCCATCCCCGGCTGTCGATATCGCGTTTTGGATGCACCGTTGGGCGGATGCCGCATAGGCTATTATCGGATCGATGCGAACCACACAACGAAAGGTGCGTAAACCGAGATGCCCTGCAATTGTCAGCAATTTCAATACGTGTTCGTTCCTTCACCGGAGCGCGCATTCCCTATTCAAGGTCAAAGCCCGCTGCCTTTGTCCGGCCAGCCGGGGCCGGGCGGCTTAATTCCGTTCCTGCCCGGCGGAGGAGGAATTCCCGGCGGAGGACTTCCCGGCGGCGGCGGCTTCCTGCCCGGACAACCAGGCGGGGTACCGCCGCAGCTGGCGCCGGCCAACCTTCCCGGCATTTTGGGCCAGTTCCAGCGCCCGTTCGGCCAGCCGCCGCAGCAGATGATATTCCTGTTCAACATGCTCCAGAACAATCCCGGTCTTCTGCAGTCGTTCATTCAGCAGCGACCGCAATCGCTGCAGCAGGCCGTGCAGTTCGCGCAGTTTGGCCCGGGGTTCGTTCAGCGCGAGCCGGAAGAACGCATTTTGCCCGGCTTCTGCTATAACCGGTGGTCGCTCGTTTTTACATTCTCGAACGTGTTCGTGATGTTCCCGGTTACGAATCTGTTCGGCTTCGTCATCGGTTACTGCTATCCGTTCCTCAATCCGTGCATCGTGCCCGATTTTCAAATTGTATTCGCCTTGTGTTAAATCCTCTCGCCGCGGCCGGCCGATTCGGCCGCCGTTTTTTTGCGGCTGCGCGGGTTGTCCGGTGGCAATTCGCAGCCGGACGCTGCATATAATGAGAGCAAAGCCGCGCAGATGACGGCTCGGGTGAGAGTCCCGAAGCCTGCGCGGCTTTGCTGCCTTTTCAAAAATTCGTTTTCCGTCGGCGCAATTTGCGACAAACATCGCAGATTGAATCTGTTACGATAGTGAAATCCTATCTAAGAATTGGAGTGAATGCGATGAATGTTGTCATGAACGAAGAATTCCTTAACGAAACGGTCGTATTTGAAGGCAACCATTATATCGGGTGCTCGTTTACCGATTGCACGATCCTGATCACTTCGCCCGATTTCGATTTCGACCGCTGTACGTTTATCGGCTCTTCCTTTCAGGTCGATCCGAATTTGGAAATCGGCCTGACGGCGCCGGCTGCGGCCATCGGCTTGGGGCCGGTTCTCCCGGAAGCGGAGGACGCCGGTGGGGCCGTTTCGCCGGACGGCTATTTGCGGTAAGCCCGTGCATGAAACGCCGCAATGTGCCGAAACAGCTCTTCGCCGTCCGCAGGCAGCGGGTTCCCGGGATCAAACGAAAGCGTCATCGCCCGGTAACGCTCGGGAACCCAAATGTAGCGGTGAACGTAACCGGTCAGCGCAAAGCCGCATTTTTGCCAGAAGCGGATCCGCCGCTCGTTCGTCTCGCCCGGCTCGCACTCGACTTCGATTAAGATGCCGCGGAGCCGCTGCGAACGTCTCGCCCAATCGGCGATCCGCCGAACGAATTCGGCGCCGATGCCGGTGCTCCGCCGCTTTTCCCGGACGGCAAGATAGTCGATCAGGAGCATCCGCCCCTCCTCCGTCTCGCCGGCAATCGCCATGGCGACGGTCTCCCCGCCGGACAGCCCGACGTAAAGCCGGCACATTCCTTTCGTAAACATGGCGCGGATAATCGCCTCGCTTTTCCGGCCTTCCTTCGGAAACGCCTCGTCGTACAGCTGCGCAGCCGCCGGCCAGTACGTTTCGTCCAACTGCTCCAAAATGACGATATCCATCTTCGCTTCAGCCCTTAATCGCCGATTTCCTTTCGGGTAATGAGGCGGCATAAGAATCGGACATGCCGATCAGCTCGTACGCCCGCTCGAACTCGTCCCGGGTGACGGCCCCGGCGGACGCGGCTCCGCCGTTCAACGGATAAACGGTTCCGTCTTCGTAGCCCGTGCCGGGCACGAAAGCCCCTTGACCGGTAATAAGCGACCCGGACGGCAAATAATAACGCTGCGGGAGGAAATTGACCGTCTGGTTGAACAAATCCTGCCCGAAATGCAGCTGATCGTTCAGCGATATCCCGAGCAAATTCGCCGCCGTCGGAAAAATATCCGATTGGCCGCCGATCTGCTCCATCTGCTGTCCGTCTTTGCCCGGAACGGATACGATCAGCGGGATATTCATCATATCGGTGACGCCGTATTCGCGTTTATAGAAGCCGTTCATCAGCTCCCGTTCCCTGCTGTTCAGCGAATAGATGGGCAAGCCCTGGTGATCGCCGTACAGGACGACCACGCTGTTCTCCCAAACGCCGCTTGCTTTCAGCTTCGCAATGAACTGTCCCAGAGCAAAATCCGCGTAATTTTGCGCCTCCAGATAATCCCCGACCATCGTGTCCCTGTATTGCTCCGGCAGCCCGATCCTTACCTTGCGCTCCGGAATGCCGAACGGGTGGTGTCCGGACATGGAGATCACCTGTGCGTAAAAAGGCTTCCCGCTTCGGTCCATCTCCGCCAGCTTGGCGGCCGTCTTGTCGTACAGCACCTCGTCCGACGCAGCGAACATGACCGGGTCCTCATCGCCGAAAAAGCCGTGGTCGTAATACGTGCCCCAACCGAGCGCCTGGTACAGCTGGTCACGGTTCCAGAAGCTGACGTCGTTCGTGTGAAACGTCGCCGTATCGTAGCCGGCGGCGGCAAGCCGCTTCGGCATGCTCGGCAGCGCCTTGTCGGCGTAGATTTCCGCGGCGGCGCCGTTCGGCGGAATATACAGAGAAGTATTGACGACAAACTCGGCGTCCGACGTATTTCCCGGACCGACCTGCTGGAAGAAATGAGGAAAATAATAACTTCTGTCCGCGAGCGCATTCATGTTCGGCGTTATTTCCTTGCCGTCGATTTTCAGACCGATCAGAAAATTTTGAAACGCTTCAAGCTGTATGATAATAAGATTTTTGCCCTGCGCGGCCTGCCATAATGCGGGCTTCGCCGGCTGCGCGACGCCTTTAGCCCGGTCGATCTTCTCCTGCGTCACGTCAACGGAGTTGAACGCAGGCATGGTCGGCTTCGCGAAGGCGACATACACCTCATAATTTAAAATGCCCATTCCCTGCGCCTGCATAAATTCATTCATGCTGTCCATATGCGGAACGATGCTGCCGATACAGGCGGCGAGCGAAACCGCCGTGCCGGCTCCGGCCCAGCTTCGCCGTCCGCGGACGGCAATCCGCCGCCCCCAGGCTCTCGCTTTCCGGCGGAACAGCAGCAGTCCGCCCAACACGACGATATCGGTGAAGATGAACAGATAGTACGGCGCAAGCAGCGAAATGACGCTGCTGTTCACATCCGACACTTGATTGACCTGCCGCAGCTCGTGGAAGGTAACGATGACGCCGAAATATTTGTAATACATGATGACGGCAAAATAAATGCCGGTCAAAATAAGATCGAATACCAGATAGGCGCCCAGCTTGCGGCGGTATAACGCCAGCTCCACAAGGCAGAATAGGAACCAGACGGACGGGATCCCCGTCGCCAGCATCAGCCACAGACTGCTTCCGCTGCCGTGAAAGACGACGCTCCACACGACAGCCAGTTTAACCGCCATAATGAGCGTAAAGAACAGGAACGGTTTCGAAAGCACCGCGCGCAAACGATGCAAGAAGGGCACATCCATCAACTCCCGATGCATAATCCTATCTATTATAGACGAATCAGCCGGGATAGAAAAGCGCGCGGCCGGGAGCCCGCGCTTGGAAAGTTCGTGCATTGGGAAGCTAGGGACGGATCGTCACGCGGGTATGAATCGGCACGAGCTGCGATAAAGCGACGACATCGGCGTTATACATACGGATGCAGCCGTGTGAAACCTCTCTTCCGATCGAGGCGGGATCGTTCGTCCCGTGAATCCCGTAATGCGGCTTCGAAAGTCCCATCCAGAATGCCCCGTAAGGGCCGCCCGGATTGGCCTGTTTATTGATGATCGTAAACTCGCCTTTCGGCGTCTTCGTGACCATTTTGCCGATACCGACGGGAAATCCGCGCACGACGATGTTTCCGTCCAGCAAATAAAGCTGTCTGTCCGACAAATCGACGATAATCCGATAGGATGGCATAAGCGGCCGGTCACCTCTCATCCGTTTATCCTATCGTATGTCTGCAGAACCGGTGACGCTCCCCGCAATGATAAGCCGGATGGATGGTTAATGGCTGATGCCGGATAAAAGAACGCCGATCAAGGACAGCGCCGTCGCCGGAACGCGGGAAAACAGCCGGCCCGTTTGCCGGACCGGCCGCTTTTCGGTTCAGACGAGCGCGCCGTTTCGTTCGACGATCCGCATCGCCTGCTCGTAGTCTTTTTCATTCACGACGGCCGTCAGAACTATGTTTTTGCCTCTGACTTCGTTGTCCTCGCCGCCCGAGCTCATGCCGCTCGCGCTCACGCTTGCCGCCGCCAAAATGCCCGCGTCGCGGCTGTCGAAATCGCCTCCGAGCGTCAAATAGCCGAGACCCGGAAAATCGCTCGTAATCGGGTTCATGATCCGGTCGCTGCCGTCGCCCGGGTAACCGTCCACCCGGTCGATCGAGCTGGCCGTCAGCGCAAGCTGCTTCAGCTCGGACAATGCCTTTTCCGCCTGCTCCGGACGGTCAAAAAAGGCCAGGATATTTCTGTCCGCCATATGTCCACCTACTTCGTCGCATGATATTGAAGCTCGGCTTTAATATGGCTTCTAGGGCCTGAAATTAACCCGTCGAACCAGATTACGGGTTCGTTATGGCGAGCGTGGCGGACGACTGGTCCCAGTTCACGCTAAAGCCGAGCTGCCTCAGGACGTCCGCCGAAACCAGGGTCGCTCCCGGCATCGCTTTGGCCGCGTTCGGAATTTGGACGGTCGTGCCGCCGATGAGGACGCTCCGGTCGCCCAGCTTGAACGCAGCCGTACGGTCGCCGTTCTTCAAGGTATACGTCATCGTCCCGTCCGGGCCGGTCCGGACGCCGAAGGTCATGCCCAAGGATTTGGCCGCCGCCCTCGCGGGAACCTGAACGGCACCGCCGGAAATCATCGCCGGGAAAGCGGTATCGAGCAGCGCGCCGTTGACAATTACCGTGACCGCCCGGCTGGCGCGTATCGGCCGGTACACCATTCCGTCGACGGGGGAAGTCGGATCGGCTCCGGCTTCGTACCACCGGTCGCCGCCCCAGCCCCATATCCGGCCCTGCCCGTCGATCGCCAAATTATGATGCCAGCCGGCGGCAATCGCCCGAATACCGGAGAGATTGCTTATTTTCCCGCTCTTCCCGTTCGCCGTTCGGCCGTACGCATAAACGTCCCCGGATACCGTCAGCAGCAGCACGCAGCCGTTTCCGGCGCTGATATCGGCTATTTTCAGCTCGGGATGAAATAATGAAGGCCGGCCCGCGACCGTTTCGTAACGGGCATTGATTCCCGGCTTGTACACGCTCGCCAGCTTCCAGCTCCATGCCCGGCCCAACCGGTCGACACCGTAAGCCTGCTCATCGAAAGCGGAAACCCGCTTCATCGCCGGCAGTCCCGCGACTTTGGACGGCCTCGAAATCATGACGGCGCCCGAATCGGCATTGATAGCCGTTTGCCACCACCATACTTCACCGCCGGAAGTGACCGCATAAGCGATTCCGCTTATGTTTGCTCCGGCAATTGCAGCCGCAGGTTTAATCGGTACGTGCTTCAGATTTCGTCCGCCAGAATCGCCGCCGATCGCCCAAGTAACAATCCCGCCGTCCTTCTGCAGCGCGTATCCGGCGCCGGCCGTCAGCATGACGGACCGGACATCCTTTAAACCCGGAATCTGCCTGGGCAGACCGGCGGAGCCCCCCCATTCCCATACCGTTCCGTCGGATTTGACCGCAAGCTGATCCGCGACGGACACGATATGCGACAGCCCCGTGAGCCGAACCGGCGCTTCTACGACGCCGACGGTCGGATGCTCTTGTGTGCCGAGCTCGCCGAACAGATTCCGTCCCCACGTCCAGACCGATCCGTCCTTGCGAACAGCCACGGAATGGAATTCACCGGCTTCAACGCCGATAAAAGCGTAAGGGGCGGATGAAAAAGCTTGCGGCGGCGAATGCCCTTCCGCCTGCGCAGGAAGGGCAAACAATACCGCCGCTGCCGCTGCTGCAGCGAAACGAGTAAATTTTTTTATCGAGCCATGCATGCTATCGACCTCCTATTGAATGGAAACCGATAGAATAGACGCTTTATCTTCCTGTAATGTTACGTTTTTCCATTAAAAAGCCGATTTACTGCGTGCGATCCGTCCGGCAGGCGCTGCGGAATGCGGTCGGAGTCATGCCCGTCTGCTTCTGAAACAAGGTCGCAAAGTGTGCGGCGTTCGGTATGCCTACCTCGGCGGCGACCGCCGAGACCGGTTTATCCGAGGCCGCAAGCGTTTCTTTGGCTCTCTCGATACGGACGCGCTGCATATAAACGGCCGGCGTCGTTCCTTTTATCCGTTTGAACGTCCGCTGCAGGTGAAAAGGGCTGCCGTGGAACAATTCGGCCAGCGCGCCGAGCGAGAGAGGTTCCCCGTACCGGCTGTCGATCCAGCCTGCGATGCGCTCCGTCCACGCTTCATCCGGGCTCAGCGGGTCCGACGGTCGGCACCGCTTGCAGGGGCGGAAACGCGCCAAAAGCGCCTGCTCCGCATCGGAAAAAATGATGACGTTCGCTCTTAGCGGCGGTTTCGATTTGCAAGAAGGTCTGCAGAACACGCCGGTTGTTTTGACCGCGTAATAAAAAGTCCCGTCGAACGCCGCATCGTTCCGGACAACGGCCTGCCACTGTTCGTCGGTCGGTTTCGTTCCGTTCATCTTCCCACCTCCAACGTCAGTATACCTCTCCGGCAGCCTAATCGTAAGGCAATCGAAGTCGATTGGCAGGATTATAAAATGGAATAGCAAGATTGCCAAAGCGCCGGCGGCCGTTTTATGGTACAACTAGAATAAACGATTGTGCTTGGTCAGGAGGCGCCCGATGCTCACCGAACGACAATTCGCTTGGACGATGCCGGTCCCCGATCCGTTCAGTTATGCGGAAACGGCGGCATATCTGTCCCGTTCCCCCGACGAATGCCTGTACCATATTGACGAAAGCGGCATTTACAAGCTGATCGAACGCTGCGAGGGAGCCGTGCTGGCCCATATCCGCCCTGCTCCGGAAGGCGGACTGGCGATCCGCATCCTGGCCGCCGACGGTCCGGTGGATACGCAGACGAAGCAGGCGGTGGAGCTGTATCTGACGGAATGGTTCGATATGGATACCGACCTCGGCCCGTTTTACGGCCTTGCTGCAGAGGACCCGCTGCTGAAGCCGCTCGCGGAGCGTTTTCGCGGCCTGCGCAACATCGGCATTCCCGATCTATTCGAAGCGCTGTGCTGGGGCATACTCGGGCAGCAAATCAATCTTGCTTTTGCTTATACGCTCAAGAAACGTTTCGTGGAGACGTTCGGTTCCGAGGCCGTCTGGGAGGAGCGATCGTACCGGCTCTTTCCGAAGCCGGAGCGGATAGCGGCGCTCGATCCGCGGGAGCTGACGCGGCTTCAGATCACGTCGAGGAAAGCCGAATATTTAATCGGAACCGCGCAGCTGATTGCTGACGGAAGCTTGACCAAAGCCGATCTGCTGGAAGCGGAAAGCCTGGATCTGGCCGAGAAACGGCTTGTCGGCATTCGCGGCATCGGCCCTTGGACGGCCAACTACGTGCTGATGCGCTGCCTGCGGCATCCGGCGGCTTTTCCGATTGACGACGTCGGTCTGCATAACGCAATCAAAGCGTCGCTCGGTACGGACGCCAAACCGACGGTTGCCGAAATCCGTGCCCTTGCCGCCGGCTGGAAAGGCTGGGAGGCGTATGCGACCTTTTATTTGTGGCGCAGCCTGTATTAAGCGGCGAAAAGGCCGGCGCTCCTTATCGGAACGCCGGCCTTGATTTTCGCACCGCATGCAGCTCCCGGCGCGCCGTATGCGCTGCACGATGCCGTTCGGCCGCATGTGATGAGTATTCGGCAGCGGCCGCGATTACTTTTGTCGGCGCGGCAGAGATCCATGTACCTGTTGGATCGCCGTTCAGGTCGTCTGAAGCATAACCTGCTTGATCCGCTCGATGCCCTCCCACATGTTTCCTTGCCGATCGAATATGATCGATACAGGTGCGTCGCATCCCATTTCGTCCAGGATGGACAGCATCCGGATAAACCGTTCTTCATTCATCACACCGTTTTCGTAATCGGGCTTCGCATGAATGGAATGCGCTTTCGGCGCGCCATACCGGACCCCATCCTCCTTTTCAGCCGCAGCCAGGTTGCCGAAATCGATGATCGTGCTGAAATCGCCGCCGACGCCATCGACAATTTGCGACCAGCTGCTTACCGCAGACGTCAGCTCGCGGAAATTTTCGGTGACGACCGCAACGCCGCTGCCTTCGGCATAACGCTCCAGCTCCTGCAGCGCCTGAACGCTGCGCATTATCGCTTCCTTGTCGTTTGCCGGCTGCTCGCCGGCCACAATCCGGACGGACGCCGCCCCGGCCGCTTTGGCGGTATCGATCCAGCCTTTCAAATATTGGATATCCGAGCTGCGCCGCACCGGATCGGGCGACGATATATCCCCGTAATCGACGAGCAGCGTATGAAATTTGACGTTCGCGTCATCGAATGCCCGGCGCAGTTCAGTCAAATACGTTTCGTCCCGCGAAGGGAAATGAAAATCGCATAATTCCAAAAACGACAGCCCGCGCTCGGCGGCGGCTTTCGGCAGCTCGGTCAGTTCCAGCTCGGACGGCTGATCCTCGATTTTGACCGACTGCGTCTTGGCGGCGTCGTCCCATACCGTCCAGCGCAGCGGCCCCAGGCAGCGGTGCAGGCTCCAGCTGCTGATGGAAAGCCGGTTTTTCAGCATTAAAATCACTCCATTTCGAATAGAATCGATTCTATGACAACGATAACAATTCGACGCCGATAAAACTAGGCGCGCTTATAGCGAGTTCGTATGCGATTTTGTTGCCACATTGTCCCTGAACGTGTATAATAAGCAAACATACATTCGTATTTTTACATAATGGAGGTTTTATGAAAGGTTCTACGCATCTTGCCATCGGCATCGCCATCGGAGCCGCCGCTGCCGCCTATTACCCGTTCGCGCCGGCCAACGCCACGATCTATATCGCCGTCGCGGCTTTTTCGGCGCTGAGCCCCGATCTGGACGGGACGAACATGCTGAGCAGCAAGCTCGGCAAGCTGTCTCACCTGCTGCGAGAGCTGGCCCTTTTCGGCGGCCTCGGCATGATTGCCGCAGCGGTATATTTGTATGTCTTCCGCCATTTGCTTTATCCGAATTTTGCAATTGCCGCTGTCGTTGCGTTTCTTCTCGGCCTGGTCACGAAGGAAGGGATGCTGCGCAACGCGCTTGTCTGTCTGGCGGGCTGCGGACTGATCTATTGGGGACTTCAGACGGGAATGAACTGGCTGACCGGACTCGGCGTTTATATCGCCTGGGTGCCGTGGCTCAATCACCGGGGGCTGTCTCATACGTGCTGGGCGCTGGCGGCATGGTCGGCGATCGGCTGGGGGCTTGAGAAGCAGCTTGCCCTGCAAGGGATCGCAGCCGTGGCGGCTGCGGGCTATTTCTCGCATCTTGCCGCGGACACGCTGACGCCGAGCGGCGTCAAATGGCTCTATCCGCTCTATAAACGGAGCATCAGGCTGCCGCATTAATTGAAAGAAGAAACAGCCGGCCGCCCCATTTGACTGTGAAACAGCTTTTCTTCTCCAGTAATAGAAACCCTAATAATACGACAAAGCCGCCGTTTCGACTTTCGTCGCTGCGGCGGCGCGATTTCTGCCTCGCATTCGATTCGGTTGTTTGACTCCGGGATTACGGCGACAGGGTCGGCCGGTCCTCGCTATCCGCGAAATGGACGGCGGCGGCCGATTCATCCCCGAACGGTACGCCTTTCCGCTTCAGTTCCCGCCTTTCCAGCTCTCCTTCCCAGTCGAGCAGACTTGCCTTAATCCGGTCCAGCTCATCGAGGCAGGAGGTCATCCTGTGAAAAGCGTTTTTCCATCCGAAGGCAGCGGGAGCCTGCTGCTGCTGAATCGTTTCCGGCAGCTTCTCGAAACGGTCTTTATCGCTTCCGATTTGCTGCCGGTATCGCTGCGCGGCTTCCGTGCGAAGCTCATCCAGCCTCTTCGACACCTTCGTCGCTTCCGCGCGGCAGCGCGACAAATCTGCAAGCGGCTTGTTCTGGTCGTGTCCGGCGATCCGCGCTTGCCCGCACGATTCGATCATGGCGGAAAGTCGATCCAGATCGCCCGCAATCGTTTCCGGCACCATTTGACCGCTTTCCAGGGCGGCTGCGGACAGCTCGGCCTTCAGATCCCGGATTTGAAACTGAATGGACGAATGGCGGTCGGTCATGATGCGGTCGTTCCTTCATCCTGAAGGAAATATCGGTGAAAACAAAATTCGGCGATTCCCACAAGGGCCGAAATAATCAGAATTTCGCCGAAGTTCAGACCCCAATCGAAAATATACTCGGCAATCAGCAAATACACGACCGCCAGCAGAAAATCCACAATCGTGGCAATCGTATTGTTCGTCGTTCTTAAAACCCATTGATCGCCGATGATATAAGCGATTACAGTTAAAATCGTCGCCGTCAGCGCGGCTTCCCAGAAATCGGCATCCGAAAACCACATCATCAATAGCGTGACGATGACGCCGTTTATGGCCCATTTGACGATAAAGTTTACCATTCGATCCACTCTCCTTGGATTTGAATTGGACGTATCTACAGGTTGCCCCGGTTTACGTCCGGCTATGTGTAAACGGCAAAGAGACCCTTGGACAAAAAGTCCAAGAGTCTCCGTACGTACGATTTACAGCAATAGGCTTACTGGAAGTAGCCGCTGCCCGGCGTCTGCTGAGATTGCGACGCGGCAGCAGATATCGGCTGATTCTGGGGCTGCGATGCGATCGCGGACATGGATTGCGATGCGGCCGCAGATATCGGCTGGTTCTGGGGTTGCGATGCGATCGCGGGCATGGATTGCGACGCGGCCGCAGATATCGGCTGGTTCTGGGGTTGCGATACGACCGCGGACATCGAGCTTCTTACCTGCTGCTCGGCCTGCTGCAAGCGCTGCTGAATATTTTGAATTTGCCGTTTCTGCGCATCCATTTGCTGCTGCAGCTGGTTCTCGGCAAGCTGAAGCTCGCGCTGGATGTTTTGCAGCTCGATTACAAGCTGGTTGATCTGCATCGAATTCCGGTCCAGACCGACGCTGCGAATCGCCTGCTGCGCCTGCATCCGTTCGAGCTCCTGCCGTTTCTGCATCTGCTCCTGAAATTGCTGGTACGTGAGCTGCTGGCTGTTAAGCGGCTGTCCTTGATTGTCCATGAACGTCTCCTCCTTGAATTTGATCCAAAATTAGGATGCGCCTTGGACTGGAACTTTATGTATATGCCGCTCCCAAAATCAGCGTTTTTTCGGCTCCAATTTAACGGATGAATAAGCATTCAGCTGCTCATCCGTCACTTTTTTCGCGCCGTAGCGGACGCTGTTATACTGCCTCACCAGCTCTTCCGGCAGCGGATCGCCTTTTCCGGCGGCGCGCGCGTCCTCCCTCAGCTCCTCCGGCGTCAAGTATGGCTTGAATGCATAGCCGCTCTTGACCGTGCGGCCGACGCCGAGACGATACAAATAACGAAGCCGCGATTCGTTATCGTGAAGATCCTTCCACCGCTCCCGTTTCTCCCAGCCGATGCTGCGCCGAAAGCGGTCGATAAGCGGCGGTTTTCGCAGGTTTTCCACCTCGTCGGTGTACCCTTGATCGGGCCGGTTTTTATCGCGTCCGAACATGGCGGCCAGCCTGGCGCGAAGCCGGTTGAGCCATTCCGGAAGGCTGCGCAGCTTGCGCAGCAGCAGCCAGAGAGCGGCCAGCACCACCAGAATGGTCAGGCCGTACGTGAGCCAATCCACCCAGTGCGGCAAATGCTTGCCGCTGCCCGGCGGTAAAGCCGGCTGCTGCGGCAGCGCCGGCTCCTGCGTCTGCTGCGGCGATTTTGGGGGCGAAAAGGTGAGCAGCCGGTTCAGCCAGCCTCGCACCTGCTCCCACAAGGCGCCGAATATCGCCTGCAGCTGATACGACAGAACGATCAGAACGGCAATTCCCGTGATGACCGCGACAAGCAGCCGGTTGTGCTTGCGAACGGTCGGTTCGATCCGCGGCTTGTCGTCCGCGGACAGCGCTTCGTCGTTTACGAAGCCGCGATTGAGCGCAAACAGCGACAGCAGCAGGGCCGCGATGCCGAAGCCGATCAGCGGCAGCTGCAGCGGACGCATCGGGGCCATCCGTCCAAAAATGCCCGATACGAGAAAATAAACCGCAAGCCCCACGATATAATGCCGGGTCATAAACCGCCTGCTCCACGGCGTGACCGCCGTCATGCCGCCCCGGTAGCAGGCGATCCAAACGGCCAAAGCAGAGGCCGCTCCTGCGCGGCTCAACCCGAAAAGCAGCCACCCGGTCAAAGCGCCGACGATCAAGGCGGCCAGCGCAACGGGAAAAGGATGCCGGAAACGCAGCAGTCCGTTCAGCGCCCGTCCAGCCGGATAGCCCGCCAGTGCCGGCGCGAGCCAGAGCCAATCGCCGGCATCGTGCAGAAAATAAGCGGAAATCATCATGGCCAGGGGCAAAAACATAAGCAGCTCCGCGAGCCCCTGGACGAAAGCAAGTCCGATGGTTCCGATCCGCAAGTCCCGGTTCATGCCGCTCCCCCTTCACGCCGCTCTTCGATCGGCAGCCATTCGGCGCTGTGTCCGGCCCGCCGGAGGCGTTCGACGGCAAGTGCGATTTTGTCGCTCATGAAAGCGGACAGGATGACCAAATCGCAGCGCTCCTCCCGCTCCTCGGCCAATTGAAGCAGCAATTCGTCGAACGGAACGGTGCGCGCGATAACCAGCTTCGCCATACATTCGAGAAGGTACGTCAAATGTTCGTTGCCGCTGCCCATCGGCGTCGCGACCGGCACGCCGGGAACGTCCAGATCGTGCCCGTTCGTAACAAAGCCCGTCTCCAGCCCTTGTTCGGTCGCATACTGGAGCAGCCCCGCCGCATAACGGATTCCCTGCTCGATCAGCGGGGTGTTGTTCACGACCTCCCACATATCCTCGTGATCTTCGACGTTCAGCAGCACGAGAAGCCGGTAATCGGCCGTATAATCCCGGCGGTGCACCTGCAGCTTTCCGGCGCGCGCCGTCGCGCTCCAGTTGACCGACTTCAGCGGATCGCCCGCTTGATAATCGCGCACGCCCGTCACGTAGAACGGGTCCTCGACGATCCAGCGTCGCACTGTAATATCGCCCTGCCAGCTGCGGGAAGGCAGTCTAAGCTCGGGATGCTCCGCAGGCAGCGGATAGACGAGCAGCTCCTCCTGCAGCGGGACCTGGGTCCATTTTTTGAACAGCCCGAACAGATCTCCGGTCGTCAGCGAAGCGCCGGTCAACCGGTAGCAGCCGCGCTGCACGCATTGAACGGCATGACGGCGCGTCAGCTGCTTGTAGCCCATGAGGCTGAACAGGCTTTTATGATTTTGGTAAAATTGACCGTTGCTGACGTCGAAATTGGCGCCGCTTTCGAATTTCAGCCCCGTATGCAGCAGCGATTCGACGCGCAGCCACGGCAGCGGCAGCGCCTTGCGGTTGACAAGCCGTTCGATCATTTCGATCCGGTCGCCCTCGAAGCAGCGGTTTACGCTGAACGTGCGCGTGTAGCTTACCCGTTTCATGGCGAAGCCGCGGAACAGCCACCTCTGGGCCAAAATGACGGCGACAGCGCTTAAAATAAACCAATGGATACCCACCGGCAATCACCTCCGTTCGCCAAGCGCCTGTCAGGACCGCGATGCGAGCGGAGCGTCCGACGGCACCTCGATCGTATTCAGGATGTTTGCGACCAGCTGCTCGGCCGCATCGGCCCGAAGCCGCTGCGCGCTGCGGAGCGCGATGCGGTGCGCCAGTACGGGGACGGCCATCGCCTTCACATCGTCCGGCTGAACGAAATCCCGGCCGCGCAGCGCCGCATGCACTTGGCTGGCGCGCAGCAGCGCCTGGCTGCCCCGCGGGCTGACGCCGAGCGATACGTCCGGATGGCTGCGCGTCGCCTCCACGATCGCGAGCATGTACATCAGCAGATCGTCGCTTACAAAGACACTCGGAAAAGCGTTCTGCGCTTCGGCGATTTCCTCCCGCCCGGCGACAGGCTCCAGGCGGTCGATCGGATTCTCGACGAGAAACCGTTTTAAAATGCCGAGTCCTTCCTCCCTCGTCGGGTAGCCCATTTTCAGCTTAAACAAGAAACGATCGAGCTGAGCTTCAGGCAGCGGGAACGTGCCCTGCTGCTCGACCGGATTTTGCGTCGCAATGACAAGGAAAGGCCGGTCCAAGCGGTGCGTCGTCCCGTCGATGCTGAGCTGCCGCTCCTCCATACATTCGAGCAAGCTCGACTGCGTCCGCGGCGTGGCCCGGTTGATTTCGTCGGCGAGCACGATATTCGCGAAGAGCGGCCCGGGCCGAAATTCGAATTCGGACAGCTTCTGGTTATAGAAATGAATGCCGCTAAGATCGGACGGCAGCAGGTCCGGCGTGAACTGGATCCGCTTGAACGTGCTGTCGATCGATTTTGCCAGCGCCTTCGCCAGCAGCGTTTTGCCGGTTCCCGGAACGTCCTCGAGCAGAACGTGCCCCGACGAAATGATGGCGATCAGCAGCTTGTCGATAATCTCTTCTTTGCCGACGATAACGCTTCCAACATTGGTTCGGATGCGTTCGGCCAACGTGTGGATCGATTGCAGGCTCATCTGGTAAGCGCTCCTCTCATTTTCCATTCAAATAGCGGTTTCAAGCCGATAGAACCAGTATACCGCTTGAGGAAGGGCGGAGCATAGCCCTTTGGGAAAATCTTGCACCGGCCGGGGTGCCGAAGCGTCTGTCAGCGCCCCGGCACCCCGTTATGCAGCCGGCCGAATCTTGCACGCGGCTTCCGGTATTCGCAAGGCCATCTGTCTCGGCGTTTAAACTCCGCTCCAAGCCGCCTTACTTCAGTTCCTCCAATCCGCGGATGTAAGGCCGGAGCGCTTTCGGGATGCGAACCGTGCCGTCCTCGCGCTGATGGCATTCGAGCAGCGGAATGAGGATGCGCGGGCTGGCTGCCATCGTGCCGTTCAGCGTATAGGCGAAGGCGAGCCGACCGTTTTCGTCCCAGTACCGGATATTCGAACGCCGCGCCTGATAATCGAGCAGCAGCGATGCCGAATGCGTTTCGCCATACGCGTTCCGGCTCGGCATCCACGTCTCGATGTCGAACTGCTTGTAATTTTTGGCCGACAAATCGCCGGCGCATACCGCCACGACCCGGTAGGGCAGCTCGAGCAGCTGCAGCAGCCGTTCCGCGTGAGCGGTGATCCGCACGAGCAGTTCCTCCGCAAGCGTCAAATCGGCGCGGCACAGGACGACTTGCTCCACCTTAGCAAATTGGTGTACCCGGTACAGCCCGCGTACGTCGCGGCCTGCCGAACCGACCTCGCTCCGGAAGCAGGGCCCCGCGGCGGCAAGCAGCAGCGGCTGGCTTAAATCGAGCGTCTCCCCGGCATAATACGAAACAAGCGGCACCTCCGCCGTGCCGGCCAAAAACAGGTTCTCGCCATCGACGGCAAAGCTCTGGTCGCGGCTTGCGGGAAAAAATCCGGTTCCGACAAACGCCTCCTCCTTCGTCATCGCCGGCAGTTCAAGCAGCGTAAAACCTTGCTCGAGCAGCAGATCGACCGCCAGCTGCTGGACCGCGCGATGAAGCAGCGCACCGTTTCCTTTCAGCACATATTGCCGCGAACCTCCGATCTTGACGCCGCGATCGACATCGATCAGGTCCAGCAGGCGGCCCAGCTCGACGTGATCCTTCGGGGCGAATTCAAATTGCGGCGGCTGACCGTCCGTTCGCAGCTCCACATTGTCCCGGTCGTTATCCCCTTCCGGCGTATCCGGCGATATCAAATTCGGCACAAGCCGCATCAGCCGGTCAAACTCCTCTCGGGCGTCCCTCAGCCCGGTCTCTGCCAGAGCCAGCCTGTCGTGCAGCGCTGCAGCCTCCTTCTTCTTCTCCTCCGCTTCCCGTATCCGTCCGCCTCGCAACAGCTCACTAATGGCGGCGGCAAACCGGTTACGCTCTTCCCGCAGCTTCTCCGCCGCCGCCATCTGCATGCGGCGCCAGTCGTCAGCGGCGATCAGCTCCTTCACGTCAAACGGAATTTTTCTCCGGATTGCGGCTTCCTGAACTTCCTTCGCCCGCAAGCGGATCATTTTCATGTCCAGCATGGGTGAAACACTCCTTTTCGCGAACAAAAATAAGCGCTCCTCATCCGTCCATGGGACGAGGAGCGCGCTCGCGGTGCCACCCAAATTGCCGGACGCACAGGTCCGGCCATCTCGATCCGCCGGTAACGGGGCGGTGCCGGAATACTTAGAGGACGCCTTTTCGAGGCCGCTTGAGCCTTGGGACATCCCGGTCGTAACGCCTCCGAGTTGGATGCTCTTCATCGGCATGATCGGACTGTTTGATTATTGCCGCTTATTATATCGCTTGATGACCTGTCATGCAAGGGGCAGGCACACCGGTTTCGGACGGCTGCCCGTGGCGAACAGGTTGGCGGAATTGCCGCCGATCACCTTTTTCTCCCAATCAGCATCGTCAAATCAACCGTAATTTCACCGCCGACCGAGTCCATTGCGCGCTGCACCTCCTCTTCCGGCGCCGCCCACGACAAAGGCGTCATGCGGAAAAGATGTTCCCGCAGCGAAGGGTCCAGCTTGACCTCGTACCGGACGCGCTCTTCCCGCAGGAGCTCGAAGCGAGTGCGGAAAAGACCGGCGGCCGAATCGCCCGGATGAGTTCTTCTGAACGACGAGCCGTATAGCTTTACGCGCAATTGACGGAGATAATCGTTCCCGGGGACGATTTTCAGCGCAATTCCGCCCGGTACGAGCAATCGCTGAAATTCCGCATAGCGGGACGGGGACAAAATGTTCAGAATCGCATCGAAACAGCCGTCTTGAAACGGGCACTCGGCAATATCCGCCGCGCACCAGACGAGATCCGGATGCTGCCTTGCGGCGATCCTCACACCTTCTTTCGCGATATCCAGCCCGGCCCCGATTACGCCGCGCTCCGTCTTTCTTATAAGCTCCTCCCGCAAAAAAGCCAGATGGGAGCCCTCACCGCAGCCGGCGTCGAGGATGGCTATCCGCTCCCCGCTTGCCTGCAGCAGAAGCGACAGCTCGCTTCCGGCCCGTTCCAGCAGCGGTCTGAAAAATCCGCTTCGGACGATTGCCGCACGCGATTCGAACATGCTTTTGCCGTATCCGGATTTGGGCGGCCGCCGAAGAAAATTGACGTAGCCCTGCCGGGCAATATCGAAGCCGTGGCGGCGGGAGCAGATCAGACTTTTGCCGCTGATCAGCCGCATGGCGTCATGACAAATCGGACAACGGAACAGGCCTTCATGGCCGAAAAAAAACGAATTACTCATTTATATGCACCCTTTCATTCGATTTCGGTGAATGAAAAAAGGCACAGTCAAACAAACCCGCGCATCACGAACAAAAAAACGCGGGGCTGCATACCGTGCCTTTTCTTACCTTAAACGAACGAAAGTTGTGCAGTTCATCGTCGTAACAACCTCACAAGAAACGATTTGGGATCGGAAGTCCCGAACCTTATTTTATCTTCGACGGAGGATCTGAAGCAAGGGGAATCCGGCAAGTGCACAGCCGATCTCTCGGCTTCCTGAAGAAAAGCCCCCTTACTCCAAAATTCGGGTAAGGAGGCTGGCAGGGCTTCTACGCGCCTGTCTGCAGCGCAAGCGCCTGCTGCATTTCGAATTGCGTCGTATACAGCTTGCGGTACAGCCCGTCCGTCTTCATCAGTTCGTCGTGGGTGCCCTGCTCGGAAATCCGGCCGTCCTGAACGACCAAAATCAGGTCGGCATCCCGGATCGTCGACAGCCGGTGCGCGATAATGAAGGCGGTCCGTCCGTGCAGCACATGCTGCAGCGCTTCTTGAATATGCTGCTCCGTTTCCGTGTCGACGCTCGACGTCGCCTCGTCCAAAATGAGAATACGCGGATCCGACAGCAGCACCCGGCCGAACGCGAGCAGCTGGCGCTGGCCGACGGACAGCTTTGAGCCGCGCTCCTCGACCTGTGTGTCGTAGCCGTCCGCAAACTGCGAAACGAACCGGTCGATCCGGACATGCCCGGCCGCGGCGCGCAGCGCTTCGTCCGACGCTTCCTCGTTGCCGTAGCGCAAATTTTCCTCGATGGTGCCGGAGAAAATAAACGAGTCCTGCAGCACGATGCCCATCTGCCGGCGCAGCGAAGACAGCGTCACGTCCCGCACGTCCTGCCCGTCGATCAAAATCCGCCCGCCGGTCGCGTCGTAAAACCGCATCAGCAGGTTGACGATGGTGCTTTTGCCTGCGCCGGTCGGCCCGACGATCGCAACGCGCTGGCCCGGCCGAATATGCAGGTTGACGCCGCGCAGCACCTCCGGCTTATCCGCTCCGTACCGGAACGACACGTTGTCGAATACGACCTCGCCGCCAATCGGCTTCATCTCCCGCGCGTTGGAGCGGTCCTTCACTTCCGGCTCGGTATCGAGAACCTCGAAAATCCGCTCGGCCGAAGCCATGGCGGACAGCACCTGGCTGTACACCTTCGACAAGGCGCTGAGCGGTCCCCAAAAGCGCCAAAGGTAATTGATGAACGCCATCATAAAACCAAGCGTAAAAGCCTCGTTCATGACCTGCCGGGCGCCGAACCAGATAACGATGCAGGTTCCGAGCATGCCGATCATTTCGACGAGCGGCCAAACGGTCGATTCCAGCGTCACGGCCCGCATGAAGGCTTGTTTGTTGTTCGCGTTCAGCTGCTCGAACCTCGCGTTATTCGTCTTTTGGCGGGAAAACGCCTGGATGACGCGGATCCCCTGAATCGTTTCGTTCAGATTGCCGTTGATGGCCGACATCGTTTTGCGCGAGCGCGTCCAAGCCCCTTCGATCTTCGGCTGCAGCTTGGCGACGATCAAATACAGCAGCGGCATCGTCACAAACGAAAGCAGTGCCAGCTTCCAATCCATCCACAGCAAAATCGCGACGATGCCGACCAAATGCGTCGTCTCCATCACAATGGTAATGAGGCCGCCGTTAATAAGCTCGCCGATCGCATTCGTGTCGTTCGTAATCCGGGACATAATTTTTCCCGCCGGCCTTCCGTCGAAGAAGCGGAACGACAGCATCTGCAAATGATCGAACAGCTGCTGGCGCAAATCGTACAAAATCCGCTGACCGGTAAAATTGATCATCTTCGTGTGAAAATAACCGAGCAGCCAGCTGATCAGCCGGATCGCAAGCAGCGACGCGCCGATCCAATGAATGACGGCAAAATGCTTCGGCGTGATGCCGTCGTCGATCATATACCCGAGCAGCAGCGGCTCGGCCAGACTAAGCACCATATTGACGAGGACGATCGCGATAATGAAGCCCAGCACGCTTCGGTAGGGCAGCGCGTAACGCATCAGCCTTTTCATGTACGTCCGGTTAAACGGCTTCTCTTCAATCTCGTCGTCGGAATCCCATTCGAATTGACTCATGTCCGCCTCCTTTATTTAATGTCATTAATGACTTATGCCATTAGTTATCAGTCTTTTACCGCGCGGCGGCCGCTTCCTGCTGCTTGAACAGATTCCGGAAAAACCCTTCCTGCGCGTGCAGCTCCTTATGCGTCCCCTGCTGGACGATCCGTCCGCGGTCCAGCACGACAATCCGGTCGGCCCGCTGCACGGACGAAAGCCGCTGTGCGATGATGAACGTCGTGCGCCCCTTCATCACTTCGAGCAGCGCCTCGTGAATCGCGGATTCCGTCGCCGTATCGACGCTGGCGGTCGCTTCGTCGAGGACGAGAATCGGCGGGTCCATCAGAATCGCCCGGGCAAGCGCGACCCGCTGCCGCTGGCCGCCGGACAGCCCTACGCCCCGCTCTCCGATCAGCGTATCGTAGCCGTACGGCATCTGCTCGATGAAGGTATGGATTTGCGCCTTGCGCGCCGCCCATTCGATCTGCTCCTGCGTCGCGTCCGGCACGCCGTAAGCGATGTTGTCGCGGATCGAAGCCGAGAACAGAAACGTCTCCTGCGGCACGATGCCGATTTTCCGGCGGAGTCCGTCCAGCTCGTATTCACGCACATCGACGCCGTCGATGCGCAGCTTGCCGCGCGACACGTCGTAGAAGCGGGACAGCAGTGCGATCAGGCTGCTTTTGCCCGAGCCTGTCGCGCCGAGCACGGCCACGACTTCGCCCTGCCGGACGTTCAGCGTAATGTCGCGGAGCACGCCGTTGTCTTTGTCCGGGTCCTGATCGGCAAAATGGAACGATACCTGCTCAAACGATACATTGCCGGCGATCCGGGACGGATCGGCCGCATTCGCCGACGGCGACGCAATGGCAACCGGGGTGTCGAGCACCTCGAACACGCGGGGCGCAGCCTTGACCGCCTGCTGAAAAATATTGATTTGCCAGCCCAGCATATTGAGCGGCCAAATGATTCCCCACGTATACCACTGGAACGCCATAAACGTGCCGAGCGTCATTTCGCCTTTCGCCACATACCAGCCACCGAGCCAGATCATGATCAGAAACGTCAGGCCGCCGTAAAAGCCCATCAGCGGAAACGCCTTCGCCTCGATTTTGGCGCGATCCATGTTCGTATCGAAATTTTGTTCGTTCCGGCCCTGAAATTTCGTTTTCTCCGACTGTTCCCTCGCGAACGCTTTGACGACGCGGATGCCGGATATGTTCTCCTGAAGCGTCGTGGTTAACCGGCCCATCTGCTCGCGAATCTGCCCCCAGGCCGGCCCGACCTTCCGGTTGAAGCTCCACAGCGCCAGCATGAGCGGCGGAATGGTCACCATGCTGATCAGGGTGACCTGCCACTGCATGGCCAGCATAAACCCGATCGTGCCGGCGAACGTCAGCACGCCCATGAACATCATCATCGCGCCGAAGCCGATGAAATTTTTGACCGCCTCGATATCGCCCGTCATCCGGGACATCAGCTGTCCGGTCTGCGCCTTGTCGTAGTAGCTGAATGACAGCCGCTGCAGATGGTCGTACAGCTGCTTGCGCAGGGTGAACACGACGTTCTGCCCGACAAGCTCCTGCGAGCGGCCCTGCCAGAACATCCCGATGCTTTTGACGACCTGAACGCCCGCGAGCAGAAACACGTACGTCAGGACAACGGCCATGCTTCCCTGCTGAATGCCTTTATCGAAAATTTCCCGCAGCAGCCAGGGAGCGATCAAATCGACGACGGTACCCAGCATGAGCAGCAGCGTCGACAGGACGACCCATTTGGCGCTCGGCCGCAAATATTTGACCAGCCGTAACAATACATTCATGTTTTCACTCCTTTTTTTTCATTTATTCTTCATTTTGTCCAATAAAAAAGGAGGCTCCGGGCCGCATGGGCTCGAAGTCTCCTTGTACGTACAGCCTAGGCAGAATGTGTGTTCGCCTATAGGGTGCGCAAGAAGCAAGGCCGATGGGCAACGATCCGCTTAAGCCGCCGGTCGCCGAACCGAAGCAAAATCATAGCCATCAGACCCCTTTCGGCAAATTTGACAAATTTAAGAACAAATAAATTTTAACACCCCTTCCCGCGGAAACGCAAGAAGGGGTGAAAATAAATTTTTTTTATAAATTGTTCTTTCCGCGGCGTTACAAATCCCGCGAGGATTCCCATTCCGAAGGCGCGATCCCTTCCTCGACCGCAAATTCGTAATCCTCGATATCGTAAATTTGAACCGGCACCTCCGCCTCGAGCAGACGGTCCTGAAACTCGAATTGGTCGGAAAGCAGCGGCACGTTCAGCTTCATCGACGTCAGGACAAGCTCCGTCTCGATCGGATCGAAATATTCGCCGTACTGGGCGTTGTCCACCGCGTGCACGACGGTGAACTGAATGGTGTCGTTGAGCAGGAGCGGCGGACTTTCGCGCCACGGCATCTGGAGCGCGCGCTCGATTTTCTTACGGTTGAACGGATCCTCGAAAAAGCCGATCAGCTCGGCAATTTTCTGCTTGACGTGTGTGTCGTCCTCGGGATCGTCCATGACCGGCTCCGCGCCGTCCTTCATATCGTAAAGCTCCAGAATCGTCGAATAGGGCAAGACAAAATCGACCGGCCTGCTGGGCACGAGCAATTGTCCATACGTGGCTACCATTACGGCTTCGATTACAAAACGCCGTCGCATTCTATCTCCTCCTGAGAAGTTTTGCGTAAGCAAAACTTGGCTTCGCAAGTATGAGCTGGCGTTTGCAAAACAAACGCTTCTTTGTGGCATCTGTTTATTTCATTATGTTAAACTCGCGTTTTCAGCTTATTATACAACATTCCGCCGCCTGTACACAGAGTCAATTGCCCTTTCTGCCGAACCGCTGTCAACCGGAAAACGATGGGGCGGCCGCCTATAGCCGGGAACGAGCGGTCGAAATGTGATAAAATAGAACTCATGGCACGCGGCGGTTCCCATTCATCCGCGCTTTAATCAGGACCAAGGAGGAGCTTTAGCGCAAATGCACGACGAACAAATCATCATCATCGGAGCAGGGCCGTGCGGTCTTGCCGCGGCAATCGATTTGCAGGCAGCCGGCCATAACCCGTTACTCATTGAAAAGCGGAACATCGTGTATTCAATTTCCCAGTACCCGACTTACATGCAGTTTTTCAGCTCTCCGCAAAATTTGGAAATCGGCGGCGTTCCGTTCACGACCGCAGGCGAGAAGCCGTCGCGCCTCGAGGCGCTCAATTATTACCGAACGGTTGCGCTCCGCAGCGGCGTGCGCATCCGAGCTTATGAAACGGTTACGGCCGTCCGGCCGGTTCCCGGAGGCGGATTCGAGGTGCAAAGCGTTACCGGGCACGGAGAGACGTTAACCCGCCGCGCATCGGCCGTCATCGTGGCAACCGGCTATTTCGATCATCCGAACGAGCTCGGCATTCCGGGGGAGCAGCTGGAAAAAGTGAGTCATTTTTTCCGCGAAGCGCATCCGTATACCGGTACGGAGGTTGCCATCATCGGCGGGAACAACTCGGCGATCGATGCCGCGATCGAACTGGAACGTGCGGGCGCCCGCGTAACGATCGTGTATCGCGGCGAAACCTACTCGCCCAGCATAAAGCCCTGGGTGCGTCCGGCGTTCGAAAGCCTCGTTAACAATGGCCGGGTAGCCATACGTTTTTCATCGCGCGTCGTAGAAATCACTTCCCGGGACGTCCTCATCGAAGGTCCGGACGGATCGGAACGGCTGCCGAACGATTTTGTGCTGGCGCTCACCGGATTCCATCCGGACCGCGAGTTTCTGACCTCGATCGGCGTTACGATCGAGCCGGAAGGCTATCCGACTTTCGACGATGAGACGATGGAGACGAACGTGCCCGGCATTTTTTTGGCCGGCGTCGTCGCGTCCAGGCACAAGGCGAACGAAATCTTCATCGAATCGGGCCGCTTCCACGGCCGAAAAATTGCCGATTATCTCAAAAAGGCGCTTCAGGCCGGCGTGGACTAACGGCAGCGCAATCGGAATATCTTTTCATTAATCGTTCCAGGAGGTGTTCGGATGACGATCCTGAAAAGCTTCGCCTTGACCGTCGCGAATCTGACCGGTGAAATGTGGCTCGGCATGGGGCGGAAACCGGATTTTTACGACCGCCAAACCGCCACGGTGCAGACAAAAATCGGCTATGCTGCATTTGTCGCCGCAGCTGCGGCTCTAGCACTCGGGGCTGCCTGCTGGTTAGTCTTGAACATCGGCTGATCGACCAGATGTAAAACGTTATGCCGGCAGCACGGCACATCTGAAGTTTTCTGATTCTTGTCGTCATTTATACGAGCGGCTATTCCCGTCCGGGCAAATGAACGGGCGCGTATCCGGGATCAGCCGGGCCGGAAGCCAATACTCCGCCCTTCATGACAAAAAGGCTTTGATGAACGCCGGCTTCGCCGGGCCGGATCATCAAAACCTTTTTTTGCATTAAAGAGGCACTTCATCACGAATCGAGACCGTCCCTATCAGCCCCCGTGAAGGTGACGACCGTATCAACCTTTTGCAGACGGATGTATTCGTTATTCGTCAAATCGGTCCGGAAGTAGGCGAACATGTACGCCGCCTCCAGGAATGTCAGCCCGGGGTATACCGCGATGTTCTGGTTGGAAAACGGATTATCCAGCAGCACCTGCCACTCCCCGACACGGCCCCGCTCGGGGATGCTGCCGAACAAATACCGTTTCGTGCGGATAATGCCGTCAAATTCCTGCCAGATATAGGTCCACGACGGACTGATGCGGCCGGGCTCCGGAAGGACAAGCCGCCCTAACCGCAGCAGCTCCGCCGCTTGCCCGCATTCCGTTTCGTCGAATTCGCGCAAATAGCCGCGAAAATCGTCCAAAAACCGCCGCACGGCCGCAAAGCCTTCGCTCCGCATCCCTTCGCCGAGCCGAAACGCCTCCGCATCCGCCCCCGTACCCGGCCGAAGCTCCTTCAGCAGTATAAAATGATCGCTCTGCGCGACGTTCATGTCTACCCTCCTAAGCGTTTTCGGAGAAAACGCAACTTCGTAAGCATAAGCTTTGCGTTTTCGGAGAAAACGCAACTTCGTAAGCACTCGCTTTAGCGTTTTCGAAGAAAACGCCGCTTCGTAAGCATAGGCTAAGCGTTTTCGAAGAAAACGCCGCTTCGTAAGCACTCACTTTAGTGTTTTCGAAGAAAACGCTGCTCGGCGGCGTTTAGCGCGGCCGGCTTCTTTCCATGGTGATCGTGCCGTCCCGCCCCAGCAGAAGACGGCGGCCGGAATCGTTGTTCAGCTTGACGTTCATCATCTTGAGCCGGTCTTCACCAATTTCCAGAAGGTCCCAATCAGATCCTTCGCCATAACCGGCGGCGGCCAGCGCATCGCCGGACAGCGCTTCCGCACTTTCCGTATTCTCCCACCAAAGCGCGCCGTAATACATAATATCGTACGCATTGCGCAGCATCCCGGCTGCAACTTCGCCGGTGACCCGGTGCCTCAACACAACCGGCATTCCGCCATTCCTCCCGCCTTCGGCGATCATGCAGCAATGATCGCCTCGATGTCCCTTAAGGGGGACGCTCCAATCAAAACGGGGCGCATATGCGCGCCCCGGATGAACCGTGTCCGCCCTTTACAAATACGGACTTTCGTGCTTGGCTTTCAGCCGCTGCCAGCGGCGCTCGACCTCGTCCTCGAACGATTTGAGCGCTTCCGCGTATTCCGGACGGGTCATATGGCGCGTCTTGCCCATATTTTTCAGCCAGTCGCCGAGCGGAATCCGTTTGCCTTTTTCCTCCGGGTTGAATGTGATCGTCGTTACGCCCTCTTCAACCTCATACAGCGGGAAAAAGCACGAATTGACCGCGTCGTCGATCAGCGTCTGTCCGATTTTCTCTTCCGAAAGCCAGTTCAGCGGGCAGGTGATCAATATTTTTCCGTACACAAGGCCGACGTTCTGCGCGTAGTACTGCGCTTTCGCCGCTTTGCGCAGCAGGTCCTGAGGCACCGATTCCGAACCGGTAAACACGTACGGAATATTCGTCGCGGCCATAATTTGCGCCGTATCCTTATGATGGAACAGCTTGCCGCCCTGATGCTTCCCGACGTTGGACGTCGAGGTGCGGTGGCCGAGCGGCGTTGAGTAGGACAGCTGAGCTCCGGTATTCATGTAGCCTTCGTTATCGTACTCGACAATGATCATTTTATGATTGCGAAGCGCGCTGCCGATCGCCGGACCCATGCCGATGTCCATGCCGCCGTCGCCGGTGATCATGACGAACGTAAAATCGTCCTTCAGGCCGAGATGGTCCAGCTCACCCCGGCGCTTGCGCTCCCAAAACATTTCGACGACGCCGGAAAGCGTGGCCGCCCCGTTCTGGAACAGGTTATGGATATACGTCGCTTTATGCGACGAATACGGGAAGCCGGTCGTGACGACCATGGCGCAGCCCGTTTGATACAGCGCCACGATATCGCCTTCGATGCCTTTGAAGAACAGCTCCAGCCCCGAGAAAATGCCGCAGCCCGGACATGCACCGTGGCCCGGCGCCAGCCTTTTCGGCTTTTTCGTCAGCTGGCGGACCGGCGGCACCTTCACCTTCAGCTTGCCTGTCGATTCGTCGCGGTTAACCGTAATCAGGCCCGTCTTCAGATCCTCGTATTTTAACGGCTCCAGCACGCGCTTCGGCGCTTTGTCCGGATCTCCCGGCGTATGGCCGTAATAATCGAACGCCTTCTCGATTTTGCCCGTATTGGCGGCCTCGATCGCCAGCTCGAAGAAATGATGGCCGTCCTCCGCGTAGAAATCTTTGCCGCCGAGTCCGTATATTCGGCTGATGACGAGCGTATCCTTGACGCCGTGCGTGAACAGCGCCGCCTTGATTTCGTTGGCCATGTTGCCGCCGTGGCCGCCGTACGAATCGGCGCGGTCGCCGATCGTTACCGCTTTGACTCCGCGCAGCGCCTCGGCGATTTCCTTGGCCGGGAACGGACGGATCATGTTCGGCGCGATCGATCCGGCTTTGATGCCTTTCGCCCGGAGCTGGTCGACCACGTCCTTGATGATCTCGGATGCGGAGTTCATCAGGAATACCGCCACTTCGGCATCCTCCATCCGGTACAGGTCGAGTATCGGATAGTCGCGGCCGGTCAGCGCCGCATATTCCTTGCGGATGCGGTCGAATACGACGCCGGCCCTGTACATGGCCATCGACTGCTGATAGCAGTTGTTGATATAATCCGGCTCGTTCATGTAAGGCCCGACCGTGATCGGATTGTTCCGGTCCAGCACGTGCGCGTATCCTTGCGGCGGAAGCTCGCCGATAAACGCATGCACGTCGGAGCGGTTCGCAAACGTTTGGACGCGGCGCTTCTGGTGAGACGTGAAATAGCCGTCGGACGCAACGAGCACCGGTAGACGAACGTCGGAGTCCTCCGCCAGCTTGATCGCCATGATGTTCATGTCGTAAACCGCCTGCGGATCGCGGCACATCAGAATCGGCCAGCCCGTATTGAGCGCAAAATATAAATCCGAGTGGTCGCCGTGAATGTCGAGCGGACCGGATACGGAGCGGCAGACGAGGTTCATCACCATCGGGAAGCGCGTTCCGGACTGCACCGGCATTTGCTCGAGCATATACAGGTAACCGTTCGAGCTTGTTGCGTTAAACACGCGTCCGCCTGCCGCGGAAGCGCCGTAGCAGATACCCGCCGAGCCGTGCTCGCCGTCCGCCGGAATCAGCTTGATATCGTGCTGCCCGTTCGCTTTCATCAAGTCGAGAAATTGCGCCACTTCGGTCGAAGGCGAAATCGGAAAATACCCCATCACATGGTAATTGATCTGATGTGCGGCATAAGCCGCCATTTCGTTGCCGGATTCGTAAACCATGCGCTGTTCGACGGTGCCCCGGCTCACTTCTTTATTGATTTCAATCGCCATAACTGCTGCTTCTCCCCTCTCTTATCGAGCTGACGCAATAAGATCCGTTCCCGCCGCTTATGGCAGCGCGGATAACCGATCAGCCCCCGAGAAAATCGCCTGTATATTCAGTCCATTGGGCCTTGAAACCTTCTATTACCAAATTATGCAGTCCGTATGCCTCCGGGTCCGACTCAGTTTGCAGCCCAGGCGAAGCGATGCGGAACGCGGTGCTCGTCTCCGTAACCGTCCGTTTCCCGCTCGGAGCTGAGCGCTTCGGTCGGGCACGCCACGACGCATTTCAGGCAGCCCTTGCAGTACTGATAATCGATGCCCTGCAGAAACATCTGCGGGCGGCCTTTCTTGTCCGGCTGCTCTTCCCAAACGAAGCAGAAATCCGGGCAGGCCGTGTCGCACGCGGCGCAGTGGATACATTTGTCATCGTCGAAATGCGGCATCATCCCGTTGCGGGAGATGCTCAAATCTTTCAGCACGCTGTTGCCGGGATTCGTGATCATGCCGCCGAGCGGCTGCGTTTCGTAGCCGAGCGCCGGAATGTCCCACCGTTTGAACGCCGGCATCGCCGTACCTTCCGCCAGCTTGAAGGACTGCGACTTCACCTCGTCGTAGCCGCGCTGGAACGTACGGAGGGCCGGTTCGACCGCCTGCGGGTACTTTTTCTCGAGCGATTTGCGGATGATGCCTTTCATATGTTCGAAATCGAGGAAATCGCAAAGCCGGAACAGGCCGCCAAGCATCGCCATATTCACCCGGTTGTTCTCTTCGAGCGCAATGCCGGTGGCATCGACGACGGCGATCGTTCCGCCGAGGAGCTTCATTTTTTCCTTCAGCTGGTCCGGCGTTTTCGAGGAGTTGACCAGTACGACGCTGTCTTCATAAATGCCGCTGATGACGTTGACCGTTTTGGACAAATTTTCGTGAAAAATGCCCACGACATGCGGCCGTTCAACCGGCGTCGTATCGCGGATATTCGTGTCCAGGTCGCAAAACCGGATATGCGCCTTAACCGGCGAGCCTTTCTTCTCCGATCCGTATGAGGAAAAGCTGACCCCATTGAAACCGCTTCCAACCACGCCTGCTTCAGCCAGCATTTTGCCGGCCAGGTTGGCGCCCAATCCGCCGATCGACTCCAGGCGAATTTCGAAGAAACCGAGTTCGTTCTGTTTTGGAAGAACCGCCAATTCCCCCACTCCCTTCCCGATTTATCAGAAAACTTATGAAATTCACAACTATCAGTATACCATTTTTGACAAAAAACGAATAGAGTTTCTTTTCGGCCCGGCTTGTCCGCCGGCTCGTATGGCAGGCCGCTGTTTGGCGCCCCGCTGTACATGCTCGGAGTGCTTTTATTTGCCGAAGCCGGACAGCCGTCTTTGAAGCGTGCGGAGATCGCGCCATCGGATCGGGACGATGCCTTCGGAGCGAATCGTCTGCCGGATATCCGGGTCCCGGAAAAGCTCCATTTCCATTCCCCTGCGCGCCGGCGCCCCGTGAAAGGCGAGCAGTTCGTTCGTCACGAGCGCCGGATGGATTATGATCTCGGATACGCCCGGATGAAGATTGCGGAGCAGCGCGATCATATCCGCCTTGAAGCTGTCATACGTATCGCCGGGGGCCTCATGGAACGGCAGTCCGAGCAAATAATCCAGAACGACGACGCCTTTCGCGTCCGCTTCGCCGGCAAGCTTCGCGGCCTGGCTCGCCAGCTCCGGCGGGGCGATCTGGCCATCCTCAAGCAGCAGGTGGCGCGGCAGCCGGAACGGAAGGCCGAAGCGCGCGCATACGTCGAACACTTCGCTCAAGAAATGCCGGCCTGTCTGCAGGCCATATAAACTGCCCATATGGTTGTCGGCATGCGTAACCTCGATGCCGAGCGCGAGCGCCATTTCCACCTGCGCGGTCAGCTCGTTCTTCACCTGCACCGGATCGGCCTGCCGCTCGAACGTTTTGGTGTCCTTCGGGAAATAGCCTTCACCGGTCACAAGCGAATTCGTTGCGCCGCCGCGGTTCACCGGCCCCCATTTCATCAAATCCCATTCACTCGTAAACGTAAAATGGACGCCGACGTCCAGATGAGGGTGACGGGCGCTCCAAAGCGCCGCCTCCCTCGCCCAAGGGCACGGCATCATCACAGTCGCCGAAGAAACGACGCCATCGGCCAGCAGCTGCTGGATGCCCTGGTTCGTCGAATGGCATAAACCGAAGTCGTCGGCGTTTACAATCAGAAGCCGGTCCTGAGGACCGTAGCCGAGCGCTTGCGCGAGATTCATCGCCGCTTTCCTCCCGGGTGTTTTCTTTTTCATTTTCGCTCATCTTATATGTATATGGCGGTTCCGAAGCCGATGATGCTTCGAAAAATATCCGCCTGTCTACCATCCTCCGCCGCCATTACGCGAAATACCGTTCGAACAGCGCCGCCAGCGCGCCGCGATGACCGTCCAGCCATTCCGTCACGAATGCGGCTCGCCTGATCTGCCCTTCCCAGACAGACCCCGGATCGAGTCCTTCGCGAAACCTCCCGGCAAAATGGAGAACAACATCCATCATCCGCAGCTTGATCAGTTCGGGCAGCAGCCGGATCTCGTCTCCGCTCAGCCGGACATGCCGTCCGAAACCTTCGCAGAACAGAGCGAACTTGTCCAGCGCCGCTTCAAGGTCCGCGTCCGGGAATTCGGCAAGCACGACCGCCGGCTCCATCGCACGGGCGTCCACCGCGCAAAATTCGAAATCGAGCAGGCCGGCGATTTGATCCTCCCTGGCAACCGCGTTCGTAAAGTTTAGATCGCCGTGAATCCATTGGCGCGGCAGCGCGGCGAACCGTTCCTTCAGCGCAGCGAGCCGTACCCGCTCCGCAAGCAGCAATTCAAGCTCCCGCCTGCAGCCGCCCGTCCCGGATTCGCGCTCCGCAAGCCGGTGAAGCACCTCGCCTTCAGCCCAGCCGTGCGTTTCCGCGAAATCATAATAAGGCGTGTATAGAGGCGCCGCCGCAATTGAAGCCGTTTTCAGCGCGACGGACAGCTCGCCGGCCGCAGCCCCGAGCCCCCGGATATGGTCCCTGTCATCCGCGGACGGACGAGTGCCCTGGATATAGCCGTACAGCGCAGCCAGCTTGCCGTCCTTCGCCGCCGTAATCGTTCCGCCGCCGCGATTCGACACCGGGCGGGGCACCTGAAACCTCAGCCGAGAGCGCGACAGCCCGAGCAGGACGGCGTGCTCGACAGTAACGATTGCCGGGTCGCAGTGGTTGTCGTATACGCGCAGCACGTATTTCCGGCCGTCCGCGTATACCATGCGCGTCGTGTTGTTCATGCCGCTTTCTTCCTTAACGGCCCGCCACGGTTCGTCAAATGCATACTGCTCCAAAAAGACGGCAAATCTGCTTCCATCCGCCGCCTTCGTTCCCGGACGCTCCATCATCTTCACGCCTGCAGTCCGGCGAGCCGGAACTCGAATGATTTCCGCCAGCTGTCCGACAGTTCCGCTATGCCAAGCAGACGTTTCATGCCGTTAATATCCGATTTGTCCCGGTATTGCAGCCGGTTCGCTTCGGCGATCGTCATCCCCTCCGGATGGCGCCGCTCCAGTATCAGCTCATCGCCCTCCGCGACCTTCCCCTCCCGGAGCACGCGGAAATAAAAGCCTGTATACCCAAGCAGCTGCACAAGGTCCGGAAGGTCCTGCCGGCCGTGTTTCAGGCCGAGCTTGAAGCAAGGCTGGCGGGGCTGGCTCACCTGCAGCAGCGTGGTCCCGACGTGCACGGTATCGCCGATACAAAGCGAACGCTCGTCCAGGTCCGATACCGTGAAATTTTCGCCGAAGGCACCGAAGGCCAGCGCCGCACCAAGCTCCTTTTCCCAAAAATCGTAATGCGCGAACGGGTAAACGCAGACCGCCTTGTCCGCGCCTCCGTGATTGACCAGATCGGCTTGAGCGTCGCCTTCGAGACCGGTCTTCGACAGCTCCAGCGGCCTGCCTGCCGGCTGCTTGAATATCCCGGTTTGCACTTCCTTCGAGCCGTGCCGGACGGAAATCGGACGCGCGATATTTAAGGACATTAATTTTCCGAGCGTTGGCATCGTTTCGCCTCCATCCGCATTGATCATGCTGCTGCTCTCCTCTGTTTGTCGAAAATAATCTCAATCTGTTGCATCCTGCGCTTCCCCGGGAAATGGCCGCAGACGGCCGGGAAATTTTATGGCGGGACATGTTACGGATTGAATTTTCGGTCCATTTCATCGAAGGCGTGGAAGCCGTCTGACAAGCGTCACCGTTTCAGCCGAAATACGCCCCCGGCACAAGCTAGCGGCGCAGCGCCGCAAACATGACGGCAGCCCCTGCGGCAAAAAGCGCGGCATGGATGACGGCCGAATTGATTTTGCTTTTGCGGGGCAAGTATTTGAGCACCATAACGTTGACCGCGGTAATCATCGCGACGTAGACAATGGCGATAAGGGCGCCTGCCAGCTTCTGCTTTGCCGTGGAAGGGGACATCAATCCATACGTCAGGACAACCGTTCCGCCCAGCACGTACGGAAAAACAAGACCGAGCAGCAGATGAACGGCGGCTCCAATCCATTGAACGGGCTTCATATGATCTCGGTGCCTCCTCTTGGATGTATCGTTCAACCGCCCAATTCGGAAATCACAAACGATTTTACGTATTCGATATCAAACGGCTTCGTAAAAAAAGCGCGTACGCCGAGCCGATTGGCGGCTTCCTGCTTGTCCGGATCGCTGCTGGCCGTAATCATGGCAACCTTCACGTCGGGACGGAACGCGCGGATCGCCTCCAACACCTCGATTCCGTCCATATCCGGCATTTTCAGATCGAGCAGAATAAAACCGATCCCCTTATTGCGGGCCTGCTCGATCGCCGAACGGCCGTTGGAAGCTTCATATACCGTCAGCCCGCCGAGCTCGAGCAGCTCCCGCAGCAGCATCCGGATCGCCCGCTGGTCGTCGGCGATCAGGACGCCGCAGGGCAGCGCGCCTTTTTGCGCCGGATCCGGCTTGGACGCCGGCTCAGGCGGCGGCGCGCCGGCATCGGCTGCGGGCCCGGGCTGCCGCTCCGGGATGAAAGCCTGCGGCTGCGGGCGTGTCGTTCCCGCTGTTCGACGGCTCAGCCTGCCGCGGAGGAACAACACGGCGGTGAAGGCAATTAAAACGAGTATTGCGATTCCAACGATCATCTTAGAGCGCTCCTTCATGTTGTCCGGACCGCCCTGCCGGCGTCCGCGGGCAGGCTCGCCTGCTCCCTGCGGCATGCCGATTAGTCGTTAACGGTCATAGGCGCGAGAGGACCGTTCGGATTGATGATATCCGTCAGGTCGTAAACCGAAATCGGAAAATAAGGAAAACCGAATGCATATGGCGCAAGCTCGTAGAGCGCGAAATAAACGACCAGCGACCGGTCGGCGATATAAAAAGGCTGATCCGGCCGTATGGACTCGAATGGCTCGATGGTTGCGATTTGGCGGGCTTGAATTTGCAGTTTGATCAGATCGGACAGCCGCCTGACGTAAGGGCTGCCCGGCTTGAACAGCTCCGGCAGCGTATACGATTTGCCGCTGCCCATATCGAAAGTCAGCGATTGCTGCAGTGTGAGGCCGTGGGCTCCGCCCGTATACGCATAATTAAACAGCGACAGGCTGAGAATCCCTTTTTGATTGTTTTTGATTTCGAACCAACCCTGCATTTCGGCACGGGGATCGTCCAGCGACCCTTGTCCGGCGACCAGCTCGCGGACGGCGGCTCGGATCGCTTCGTTGATGGCGTTGCGCGCGGCCGCATTGTGCAGACCGCTGATGACGGGAACCCAGAGCTCCGCTTTCGGAAACGTGATTCTGGAGGCGTGAACGACCGCCGGGAATTGAAAAGCCATGCCCTAGACACCTGCCTGTTATAGGTTGATGCTCCATTGTATGCCGGCGGCTTGCTCCCTTTTCCAGATATGTCGCTTTGTAAGCGCCCTCGTAACCGATTCGATTCAGGCATTAAGCCCGGTTACAGCAGCATTTTCTCCCGTTCGGTCATTCTGCGTCCCCGGATATCGAGCACCAGCCTTCCGGCGTTAAGCCCGACAATGCGGTCGGAGAAGCGCTCCGCCCAATCGCCCTGATGAAGCACGGCGACCACGGATATGTTCTGCGTCCGGCACATCTGCTTCAGGTCGGTCAGTACCCGCTCGGCCGTATGGGGATCGAGGCCCGATACCGGCTCGTCCGCCAGCAGCGTATTGGCGCCATGCACGATCGCCCTTGCCACCGCGACGCGCTGCCGTTCGCCGCCGCTCAGCTTTTCCGCTTTCATGTGCGCTTTGTCGAGCAGCCCCATTTTCTCGATGACGTCCATCGCGCCCATGTAATCGTCACTCCGCACCATACCGGTAATTCTGCGAAAAATCGGCGTCTGGTAGGCGGCACCGATCAAAACGTTTTTCAGGGCCGTTCGGTTCGGGTACAGAATCGGTTTTTCTTCGAGGTAAGCGATTTCCCGGCGGATTTTCATCAAGCCGGACAATCCTTTGTTCAATATATCGACGCCATCCACCATATAGGAGCCGCCGCTCCATTTCTCCCGCAAAGCCAAACATTTCAGCAGCATCGACTTGCCGCTTCCGCTCGCTCCCTTGACGGCAATGAATTCGCCAGGCTGTATATCCAGCGATATGGCCGACAGCACCTCCGGACCGCCCGGAATTCGCTTCGACAAATTGATGACTTTTATCATGACAGGCGCTCCTTTAACCATCGGAAAGTCAATTCTATTTATCTAGTTTACGGGAAACAAAAAATAGTTTCCATCCGAACAAATGTTTGGTATAATCAAAACAGAACAAACGTTCTGTTTTCTCTCGTCTTTTCAAAAAGGAGGTTGATCATATGCGCAACTGTGAAAACTACCGTTTTATCGAGAAGCACCGGCCGTTTCGGGACTTGACGTTCAAGTTTTATGCCGACGGCACGCTCACCATTATCGACAATACGGCGGGGGAGGTGATCACGCCTCGCGATTTGAAAGGCGAGAGCTATGATTTCTACGTGCGCAAACGGATCGCATTCATCAAGCGGGATTTGAACGCCAAAAAGCTAAAATATGCCTGAAGCCGCCCGGAGTCCGGCGTTGCCGCTTCGCCGCGCGCCTCGCATCCGCTCGGACGCGGAGCGGGGCGCGTTTATTTTGAAGCGTTATCCGATCATGGCTTTTCCTTATTTACACCGTCCAGGCTGGCCGGCCGTTCGGCTATTTTTCGGCTGTCCGGCGTTCTCGCTTCTTCCCTGACGCTCGATTCGTTCGATTTGTTCTCCTTCTCGTCCGCTTTATTCCATGGCATCGCTCTCACCTCCGGTTACAGTATTTGTTAAATCATCGGTCCGTATGCGATTTGACGTTTCTTCATAGAATGGAGTAGATTGGTTATACGGAATTACTGAGAAGGGGCCATACGGATGACACAAGAGAATAAACAAACGATATTGTTCGATTTGGACGATACATTAATTTACTGCAACCGTTATTTTTATCTGGTCATCAATCAATTTATCGATGCAATGGCTTCCTGGTTTGGCGGCTGCGGCATCTCCCCGGATACGATCAGGGACAAGCAGACGGAAATCGATATTGCCGGCGTCCAGGTCATCGGATTTGCAAGCGATCATTTTCCTCAATCTTTTGTGGAATCTTATCGGTATTTCTCCGATTTGACGGGCCGGGCCCGTTCGGCTGTCGAGGAGGATTTGCTCTGGAAGCTTGGGCGAAGCGTGTACGAGCATGAAGTGGAGCCGTATCCGAATATGGAGGAAACGCTCAACAAGCTGTCGGAGCAAGGGCACGACCTGCACTTATACACGGGCGGGGAGCTGCTCATTCAACAGCGAAAAATTAAGCTAATGCGGCTCGAGCGTTATTTCGGCACGCGAATTTATGTACGGCCGCATAAAAACCTTGAAGCGATGGAGAGGATCTTGACGGAGGGCGGCTTTCCCCGCAGTTCGACATGGATGATCGGCAACTCGATTCGCACCGACGTCCTGCCTGCGCTCACAGCGGGGATCAACGCCATTCATATGAAGAGCGAAGAAGAATGGGCTTATAACATAGTCAACATTAACGTGCCGCCGCAAGGCGCGTTCTTGACGCTTTCCGATTTAAAGGATGTTCCTCCGAATATCAGCGACTACGTCCGGCGCCGGTCCGGTCAAGGATAGAACGGCATTGCAGAGCTTACAGACAACGGTTTTTCTCGCGTTCCGGTCAGGGTGTTCCGCATCTTATTGCCGGAAGCCGAGGCAGGCTTGCTATTCATGGCCATGTTCGACCATGAATAGCAAGCCTGTTTGTTGTGACCCGTTTGACGGTCTTAAACCCGTTATGAGGACGTATGGACGAACCGCACGGTTCCTTTCGACGGATCGGTTAAAATCAGCTTGCCGGATGAGGCGGACCCGTCCGCCGACTTGACGGACATTTTGCGCGTCTCCCCTTTCACCGCGAGCGACTTGGCCATGGCGGACGTCACTTTTCGCCCCTGCTGCTCCTTCCAAATGACGAAGGTGCACCCTTCGCGAAATCGCAAGCAGCCGTAGCCGCGCTTGCCTTCGACCAGACTGCCGCCGCAGCCGGGCCGGGGACACGGCGCGATAACCCGCGGCGCCTCGGCATCGGCTGTCCGAACCGCCGCCTTCGGCCCGGTGCCCGCCGCCCGCTCCGATAGCTCCGTACGGCTGCTCGTCCGCTTCAAGCCTCCCCGACTTCCCGTTCCGGTCGAGGCTCGCGCTTTGCGTCCGGACCCTTTGGTCCGCTGCTTCGTACCGGGTTCCTTCGCCGACGCAAACAGACTCGAGTCGGCCGGGCGCTGCAGCCGCACCTTCTGCACGATCAGCTCGGCGAACTGCTTCACCTTTTCCATGAAGGACTCGTCCGAAGCCTCGCCTTTTGAAATTTGGTGCAGCCGCTGCTCCCAGCGTCCGGTCATCTCGGGAGAAGCCAACAGCTCGACGCCCGCTCCGCGGATCAGCTCGATGGCCGCACACCCTTTCGCCGTAATATCGAGCCGTTTGCCGGAAGGCTTGATATAGCCGACCTGCTTCAAACGTTCAATCGTAGCTGCGCGGGTGGCCGGCGTTCCGAGCCCCGTTTCCTTCATTGCGTCGCGAAGCTCCTCGACCTCAATCGATTTGCCTGCGCTCTCCATCGCCTTGAGCAGCGTGCCCTCGGTATACGGCTTCGGCGGTTGGGTCGCCTTCTCGAGCGCCTCAGCATCCTCGCACCGCACCGGCTGGCCGGCATCGACGGTAAACGGCTTGTCGGTCGTCAGCAGCTCGTCGGCGGCGTCATCGGCCGGATCGTCGTTTTTCTTTCTGGCGTTTTTCCGGGCGGAGCTTTCGCCTTCGTCCTTGCTCAGCACAACCCGCCAGCCCGGGTCGAGCTGCTCTTTCGCCCGCGTCCGAAACGTCTCTCCCTCCACCTCGGTCATCACCTCGTGATTGCGATATACCGCAGGGGGATAATAGTGGGACAAGAATCGCCGGACGATCATATCGTACAAATTGCGTTCCTCGGCGCTGAGCGCGCCGGGCTTTTTCGGCGTCGGCAAAATCGCGTGGTGGTCCTCCACTCTCGCCGGATTGCAGACGGCTCTGTTCCCTTTATGGACTCTGCCGCGGTCCGCGCCTTCAACCAGCTCGGCATATTCCGTTTGCTTCAGCATATTCAGCACGCTGCCCATCACCGGGATGTTTTCTTCCGTCACATAGTTGGAGCTGGTACGCGGATATGTAATGAGCTTATGCTTCTCGTAAAGCGCCTGCGCGATATCGAGCGTTTTTTTGGCCGGGTAGCCGAACCTGCCGTTTGCTTCACGCTGCAGCAGCGTCAGATCGTACAGACGGAACGGATATTCTTTCGTTTCGTTCGTTTCAAAGCTCACGATCCTGCCCGGCTTCCCTTTAACCTTTGCGGCCAGCGATTCGGCTTTTTCCCGCTCGGTGATCCGGTCTCCGACCCATATCCCTTTATAAGCGGCCTTCGGCTGAGCGAAAGCGGCTTGTACGACGAAAAACGTCTCGCTCGTAAACGCGGCGATTTCCCGATGCTTGTCATACAGCAGCGCCAGCACCGGGGTTTGCACGCGGCCGACCGACAGCAGCTCCCGGTGACGAATCGTAAATGCGCGCGAGGCGTTCATGCCGATCAGCCAATCCGCTTCGCTGCGGGCCCGGGCCGCGCGCGTCAGCGGCTCGTATTCCCGGTCGCTTCGCAGCAAGCCGAACCCTCGCCGGATCGTCTCCGGCGTCAAATCGGATATCCACAGCCGGTCGACCGGCTGCTTCAGATTCAAATATTGCCGGATAAAATGGAAGATCAGCTGGCCTTCGCGTCCGGCATCGCAGGCATTGACAAGCCGGGAGCACCGCTTGGCGAGCTCGCCGATCGTCTTCAGCTGATCCTTCGTGCGCGGGTTCGGCCACAGCTTGAACCTGTCCGGTATAATCGGCAAATCGGCGTCGTTCCAACGTTTGTACCGCGCGTCGTAATGATCCGGCTCGGCCAGTCCGATCAAATGGCCGATCGCCCACGTGATGATATACCGTTCGCCCTCCAAATAAGTGCGCTTATTTTGGGCTTTCGGCTCGATCGCGGCCGCAATCGTCCGGCCCATGTCCGGCTTCTCGGCAACAATTAACGTCTTCAATGTTTCCCCTCCGAATGTCGCATGACGCGAATACGACTGATCCGCAGCAGTTCTTGGGTCATGACCCGTTTCGTCTGCTCTTGCTATAAGTCTACCATACCGCTCCTCAGCTTGTGGAGGAGTGACCGGCAATGGCGGCCTGGACTTCCGGCCCTTCGATATAGGCGCGGATCTGCTCTTTCTCTCCCGCCGTAAATTGAAATTCACAGTCGCAGCCTTCGTCGAGCGGCACGATTTGCGCAATGACGCCTCCCGACGTGCAGATCACGAGCGCCGTCAGGTCGGTCAATCCCTCCGGTACGGGGGTTTGTTCGGCCAGCTCCATCCGCAGCTCGATATCGACCCATTGTTCGTCTCTCTGCTCGATGCGCGGGTGGAAGGCGGTAAATGACAGCTCCGTTGTATGATCGGCTCCATATTGAATCACGAGATTCTCCCCTTTCTTCGAACACAGCCGGAGCTGTAAAATCCTTATCATCGTTCGCCGCCTGTTGAGACGGCAAACCGCTTGGGTCCACAAGGTCATCCAATGAAAATGCCAAAAACGACAAAAAGCGCCCGCAGGCGCTGAAAGTCATTCGGCCGCGTTTGTTGGCGTCCGATAAAGAAACGGCTAATGCCGTGAAGCAGTTGAAAAAGTCGAATATGATTACGGAAGCATCGTGGAGCCCATCAGAAAGCGGTCCGCCTCGCGTGCCGCTTCGCGGCCTTCGTTAATGGCCCAAACGACAAGGCTTTGTCCGCGGCGCATATCGCCGGCGGCAAATACTTTGTCGACGCTCGTCCGGTAGTCGCCGTATTTCGCTTTTACGTTGGAGCGGCGGTCCTGCGCAATGCCAAGCTGATCGATAATCGTGTTTTCCGGTCCTTCAAAACCGACGGCGATCAGCACGAGATCCGCCGGCCACACTTGCTCGGTGCCCGGAATTTCTTTGTAGATTTTACGTCCTTCCGCATCGACGTAGCGCTCGATTTGGATCGTGTGCAGTTCCTTCACGTTGCCGTTCTCGTCGCCGACGAATTTCTTCGTCAGGACCGAAAACGCACGCGGATCGGAGCCGTACAACGCGCGGGCTTCCTCCTGCGCATAATCCAGCGTATACACGTTCGGGAACTGCGGCCACGGGTTGGTCTCCGGATCGCGTTCGAGCGGCGCTTTCGCATGCGTACCGAACTGCGTAATCGATTTGCAGCCGTGACGGAGCGCGGTCGCCACGCAGTCCGTTCCGGTGTCGCCTCCGCCGATGACGATGACGTTCTGGTCTTTGGCCGAAATATAGTTCCCGTCTTCCAGATTCGAATCGAGGTAGCTTTTGATCGTTCCGTTCAAGTAATCCATGGCCAAATGGATGCCTTTCAACTCACGGCCTTCGATTTGAACCTCGCGCGCTTTCGTCGCTCCGCCGCAAAGGACAACCGCATCGAAATCGTCGACGAGCTGCTGCGCCCCGATATCTTTGCCGATTTCCGTATTGGTGACGAATTGAACGCCCTCGGCTTCGAGCAGATCGACGCGGCGCTGGACAACTTTCTTATCCAGCTTCATCGTCGGGATGCCGTAGGTGAGCAAACCGCCGATCCGGTCGGCGCGCTCGTATACGGTTACCGTATGACCCGCCTTGTTCAGTTGGGCGGCGCAGGCGAGACCGGCCGGGCCGGAGCCGACGACGGCCACGCGCTTGCCGGTACGCATTTTGGGAGGCTCAGGCACGACCCAGCCTTCCTCGAAGCCTTTGTCGATGATGGCCTGCTCGATCGTCTTGATCGTCACCGGATCGCCGATCAGGCCTACCGTGCACGAGCCCTCGCATGGAGCCGGACAAACCCGTCCCGTAAATTCGGGAAAATTGTTCGTTTTATGCAAACGGTCGAGCGCTTCGCGCCACAATCCGCGATAGATCAAATTGTTCCACTCGGGAATCAGGTTGTTGACCGGGCAGCCCGAAACCGAGCCGTACATTTCGATCCCGGTATGACAGTACGGAGTTCCGCAATCCATGCAGCGGGCGCCCTGCGTGCGCAGCTGATCTTCGCTGAAATGTTTATGAAATTCGTCCCAATCCTTGATCCGCTCAAGCGGATCGCGGTCGGCGGGCAGCTCGCGTTTATAGTCCATAAATCCAGTAGGTGTAGACATGATCGCTTAATCCTCCATCCATTTCCCTGTTGCCAACTCTACCATCTGTTAAAACTATATCGGGAAAACGCTCATTATTCAATATCAAACTTTCCCCACCCGGAGCGGGAAGTCATTTTCACTATCGTAGCAAGTGCGCCGATTCCGTGAAATGGATTTTCCGTACAATCATTTGTACTATATAACATAACGTTCGTCAATCCTAAGATGCCGAGTGCGCCTCGTTCAAGGCTTTCGCTCGTAGGTCCGGATGCAAAAATCGTATGCGTTCTTCTCGTCCTTCGGATGCGCTTCGGTGCCGGTCAGAAGCCATTCGCCCGGGTCGAAAACGGGAAAGAAGGCGTCCCCTTCCGGCTCCGCATCGATCTCCGTCAGCAGCAGCTTATCCGCAGCAGGCAGGAAAAGCTTGTACACCTCCGCGCCGCCGATCACAACCAGTTCTTCGCCTGCGGCAAAGCGTTCGATCGCTTCCTCTGCGGAGCGGACCGTTTCGCAGCCCGCGAACACCGCGCCCGCCTGCCGCGTCAGGACGACATTGCGCCGGTCCTTCAGCGGTTTCCCGCCAAGCGATTCGAACGTCTTCCTCCCCATCAGCACCGTCCTGCCGAGCGTCGACCGGCGGAAATGCGCCATTTCGGCCGGCAGCCTCCAGGGCATGCCGTTATTTGCGCCGATGACCCGGTTTTTCGCCATCGCGGCGATCAGTGTTATGGACATTCCGCAAAGCCCGCTCCTTCCTAAACGGCGACTTCGGCTTTAATCGTCGGATGATGCTTGTAGCCGACAATTTCGAAGTCGTCGAACCTGTAATCGAAAATCGAGTCCGGCTTTCGTTTGATGACCAGCTTCGGCAGCGGATACGGCTCGCGAGTCAGCTGCAGCTTGACCTGCTCAAAATGATTGCTGTAAATATGAACGTCGCCGCCCGAATATACAAGTTCGCCGGCTTCAAGGCCGCACTGCTGGGCGATCATGTGCGTCAGCAGCGCATATTGCGCAATATTGAAAGGCAGTCCGAGAAACGTATCCGACGAACGCATCGTCATCATGCAGGACAGCTTCCCGTCCGCCACGTAAAATTGAAAAACGAAATGGCATGGCGGCAGCTTCATCCGGTCGATTTCCGCCACGTTCCACGCACTGACGATATGACGCCGCGAATCGGGGTTCCGCCTGATCGATTCGACCACCTGGGCGATCTGGTCGATCCTGCGACCGTCCGGCGTTTCCCAGGCGCGCCACTGCGAGCCGTATACCGGCCCGAGATCGCCGTTCGCGTCGGCCCATTCGTCCCATATCGTCACGCCGTTCTCCTGCAAATAGCGGACGTTCGTGTCCCCTTTTAAGAACCAAAGCAGCTCATGGATGATCGATTTGACATGCACCCGTTTCGTCGTCACAAGCGGAAAGCCTTCCGCCAGGTCGAAACGGAGCTGCCGCCCGAACACCGAACGCGTACCCGTGCCGGTCCGGTCGGCTTTATCGGTTCCGTTCTCCAACACGTCCCTCAGCAAGTCCAAGTAGTCTTTCAAACCTGCAGACTCTCCCCTCATCGGCAATCTTCATCTCTTTATCATACCATTTAGCCTTCGTTTTGTCTGTCCCGATTTCGGTCCTGCTTGCGTTCCATTCGCTGGCTATACCGTTCCGGGGCGGTTGCGTGCAGCGTCTTCTCTTCCTCCGTTTCCGGGACGACAGCCGCCACGAGCGTCGGTCTGCCGTTCTCGTCCAAGGCCACGAAGGTGAAAAAAGCGGTGACCGCCGTTCGCCGTTCCCCCGTATACACGTTTTCGGATTGAACCTTGACGAACACTTCCATCGAGCTGTTGTGCGTCCAGGTGACGGCAGCGGCCACTTCGATTACCTCTCCGACCCGGATCGGCGCGACAAAATCCAGGCTGTCAGTGGACGCGGTCACGACGGGCCCGCGCGCATGTCGCATGGCGGTAATGGCCGCGATTTTGTCCATGTACTCCATCAACTTGCCGCCGAACATCGTGCCGTGGTAATTCGTATCCGACGGAAAAATAAGCTGCGTCATCGTGGAACGGGATTCGCTTGCGGATTTGCTTTGCTTTGCCATGCGTGCGCGGCCCCCTTTAAATTCGGGCTTGTTTCAACCCGGGCGGAAAATGCACAAAAGAGGTCCAGCCGCTTCAAGCGGGCTTGACCTCTTGCTCTGAACCAAAATAACAAGGCAAATTATTTGCCGATCGCGTGAATCGGATGACCAAGCGCCACCTCGGAGGCATCGAGCACGATTTCGCCGAGCGTCGGATGCGCATGAATCGTCAGTGCGATATCCTCCAGCGTCGCGCCCATTTCGATCGCCAGCCCGAGCTCGGCGATCATGTTCGACGCTTCGATACCGGCAATTTGCGCGCCGAGCACAAGCCCCGTATCGGCGTCGGACACGATTTTGACGAAGCCTTCGTTCACGCCGAGCGACAGCGCGCGGCCGTTAATATTGAACGGGAAGCGGCCGACCTTGACATTGTGGCCTTTTTCCTTCGCTTCCTTCTCGTTGTAGCCGACGCTCGAGCATTCGGGGTCGGAGAAGACGACGAGCGGAATGCATTTGTAATCGATCACGCTCGGCATCCCCGCAATCGCTTCGGCTGCGACTTTGCCTTCGTACATCGCCTTATGCGCGAGCGCGGGACCGGCCGTAATATCGCCGATCGCGTAAATATGCGGAATGCTGGTGCGGCACTGCTCGTCGATTTCGATCAGCCCGCGGTCGGTCAATTTCATGTTGATCAGGTCGAGACCGAGCTCTCCGTCCGTGTTCGGACGGCGGCCGACCGTTACGAGCAGGTAATCCGCGGTCACCTGCTTGTCTTCGCCGCCGGCGGTATACGTCACCGTGACGCTGCTGTCCGTCTGCTCCGCGCTTTTCGCCTGCGCGCCGGTCACGATTTCGGCTCCCGCGCCCTTCAGCTTCCGCGCGACGAGCGAGGACATATCCGTATCGAAGCCGGGCAAAATCGTGTCCGCGCCTTCGATGATCGTCACCTTTGCGCCGAAACGGGCGTACATTTGGCCGAGCTCGATGCCGATGTATCCCCCGCCGATAACAACGAGGCTCTTCGGAATTTCCGGCAGCGACAGCGCCTCGGTCGACGAAACGATGCGTCCGCCAAAAGGGAACGCCTTCAGCTCGATCGGCCGGGAGCCGGTGGCGATGATGCAGTTTTTGAAGCGGTAGCGAGGTGCCTCATGCTCGTTGAAAACGCGGGCTTCGTTCTCGTTGATGAACATGACTTCGCCGCCGAAATATTGAATTTTGTTCGCTTTGAGCAGCGTTGCCACGCCGCCGGTCAGCTTTTTGACCACGCCGTCCTTGAACGCCTGCACCTTGCTCCAGTCGACGTTCACGTCTCCGGCCGTGATGCCGAACGAGGAAGCGTGCGTCATCGATTCGTATTGATGCGATGCCGAAATCAGCGCTTTGGAAGGAATGCAGCCCACATTCAAACATACGCCGCCGACGTATTGTTTATCCACGACAAGCACGTTTTGGCCGAGCTGAGCGGCGCGTATCGCCGCCACATAACCGCCGGGGCCTGCTCCGATGACCAGCGTATCGATATCGAGTGAAGCGTCGCCTACGACCATGGGTTACACCTCCATAACCAGCAATTGCGGATCGGCCAGCAGCTGCTTGATATAGTTCAGGAAATTTTGCGCCGTTGCGCCGTCGATGAGACGGTGATCGAAGCTGAGTGACAGCGCCATGACCGGAGCCGCAACGATCTCGCCGCCGCGTACGACCGGCTTCTCGCTGATCCGGCCCGTGCCGAGAATCGCGACCTCCGGGAAGTTGATGACCGGAGTGAAAAACATGCCGCCGGCGGAGCCGATATTCGTAATGCTGATCGTGCCGCCCTTCATTTCGTGCGGGGCGAGCTTGCCGTCGCGGCCGCGCGTAGCCAGATCCCGGATCTCGTCCGCGATCATCCAGACGCTCTTGCGGTCGGCATCGTGAATGACGGGAACGATCAGCCCGTTCTCGGTGTCGGTCGCAATGCCGATGTTGTAATATTTCTTATATACGATCTCCTGCTTCTCTTCGTCAAGCATCGAGCTCATGACCGGGAACTGGCGGCATGCCGCTACGAGCGCTTTGACGATGAACGGCAGGTAGGTCAGCTTGACGCCTTTCTTCTCGGCGAGCGGCTTCGCTTTCGTACGGAGCGTGACAAGCTCGGTCACGTCGACCTCGTCCATCAGCGTTACGTGCGGAGCGGTGTACACCGACTTGGTCATCGCGTTTGCGATCACTTTGCGAATGCCCTTGAACGGCACGCGCTCTTCGACGCGTTCGCCGGTCGGCACAGCTGCGGCCGCCGCCGGCTTCGCGTCGGCCGCCGCTTTCTCCGGAGCCGGAGCAGCCGCCGCAGGCGCTCCGCCCGCCGCAAAGCCGTCGATATCCTCGCGGGTGATGCGGCCGTTCTTGCCGGTACCGGTTACGGCACCGATATCGATGCCCTTCTCGCGCGCGTATTTGCGCACGCTTGGCGTCGCCAGGACGAGCCCGCCCTGCGCTTTCGCCGGAGCCGCCGGAGCTTCCGCGGCTGCCGGTGCCGCCGGCTCGGCCTTCGGCGCTTCCGCCGCCGGAGCCGGAGCGGATGCCGACTCATCGTGTCCGCCGCCGGCCGCTTCCGGCTGGGCCGGCAGCTCCCCTTCGGCGTCGATGACGGCGACAAGCTCGCCGACGCGGCATACTTGTCCGTCTTTTACGAGCACCTCAAGCACTTTGCCGTTTACGGGACACGGCACTTCCACAATCGCTTTATCGTTCTGTACTTCCATGATGATATCTTCGTCCGTTACCGTTTGGCCCGGCTGGATATTCATTTTTATAATTTCGCCTTCGTGCAGCCCTTCGCCCAGCTCAGGGAAACGATACTCAAATTTCGCCACTTTCCGCGACCTCCTTCTTCATCTTGGCGCCCTGCCGTTCATTTCGTAGAGATGGGGTTAAAAGTTCACGACTTTATCGGCGGCCGCCATGATGCGAGCGGGGCCGGGCAGCCATGCGTCCTCGATTTGGGCGAACGGGTATACCGTATCCGGGCCCGCCACGCGAAGAACCGGAGCTTCCAGATGAAGAATCGCTTTCTCGTTGATTTGGGCGATGATTTCCGCCGCCGCGCCCGATGTTTTCTGCGCTTCCTGGACCACGATCGCCCGGTTCGTTTTCTGAATCGAGGCGACGATCGTGTCGATATCGAGCGGCATCAGCGTCCGAAGGTCGATCACTTCCGCCTTGACGCCTTTCTTCTCCAGCTCGTCGGCCGCTTTGAGCGCCGTATGAACCATGAGGCCGTATGCGATAATCGTGACGTCGCTGCCTTCGCGGACGACGTTCGCTTTGCCGATCGGCACCGTATAGGCGTCCTCCGGCACTTCCTGGCGGAACGCGTGATACAAATTCAGATGCTCCATGAAAAAGACCGGGTCGTTGTCGCGGATCGCAGAGATAAGCAGGCCCTTCGCATCGTACGGATTGGAAGGCACGATGACCTTCATGCCCGGCGTTTGAATGGCGAGCCCCTCCAGCGAGTCGGTGTGCAGCTCGGCCGCTTTTACGCCGCCGCCGAACGGCGTGCGGAACACGATCGGCGCATGATAGCGGCCGCCGGAACGGAAACGCATGCGCGCCGCCTGGACGAACATCTGGTCGAGCGCTTCGTAAATAAAGCCGACAAACTGGATCTCGGCTATCGGGCGGAAGCCCTGCGTCCCCATACCGACCGCAAGGCCGGCGATGGCCGACTCGGCGAGCGGCGTGTCGAAAACGCGCTCCGCTCCGAATTCGCCCTGCAGCCCTTCGGTTGCGCGGAATACGCCGCCGACCTTCCCCACGTCCTCGCCAAACACGAGTACATTCGGATCGTTCTTAAGCTCCGCGCGCATCGCGTCGCGGATCGCTTCTTTCATATTCATTTGAGCCATTGTCGAAGGTTCCTCCCGCCACTATTATTGAAAATCGGCCTTTTGCTCTTCCAGGTGGGCCGGCGTATGCTCGAACATCGAATCGATCAGTCCCGCGACCGTCATTTTCTCCGCCGCTTCGGCTTTTTTGATCTGCTCGTTTACGGCCGCTTTCGCTTCTTCCTTCACGCGGGCCGTATCCTCGTCCGTCCAAAGCCCTTTTTTCTCCAGGTACTTGCCGAAGCGCGTCAGCGGATCCTTCAGCGCCCATTCGCTTTCTTCGTCCTTCGTCCGGTATTTCGAAGTATCGTCGGACATCGAATGCGGACGGAAACGGTAGGTCAGCATTTCGATCAGCGTCGCGCCTTCGCCGCTGCGCCCGCGCTCCGCCGCATCGGACACCGCTTTGATCACCGCAAGCACGTCCATGCCGTCGACCTGAACGCCGCGAATGCCGGCCGCCACCGCTTTATGTGCGATCGACAGCGCCGCCGTTTGCTTCTCAAAAGGCGTCGTAATCGCATAGCCGTTATTTTGCACGACATAAATAACCGGGAGCTTGAATGCGCCGGCAAAGTTCATGCCTTCGTAGAAATCGCCTTCGGAGGAGCCGCCGTCGCCCGTATAGGTAATGGCCACGCGCTTCTCGCCTTTTTTCTTGAACGCCATCGCGATGCCGGTCGCATGCAAAATTTGAGCGCCGATAATGATTTGCGGCATAAGAACGTTGACGCCTTCGGGAATTTGGCCGCCGTGCTGATGGCCGCGCGAATACAGAAACGCTTGGTACAGCGGAAGCCCGTGCCATACGATTTGCGGCATGTCGCGGTAGCCCGGGCAAACGAAATCGTCTTTATTCAGGGCATATTCGCTTCCGATCATCGACGCTTCCTGACCGGATACGGGGGCGTAGAAACCGAGTCGTCCCTGCCGGCCGAGATTGACGGCGCGCTCGTCCCAGGTGCGCGTGAACACCATACGGTACATAATTTCCTTCAGCTGTTCGTCCGACAGCTTCGGCATAAAGTCCGGATTGACAACGTCGCCTTCCAGCGACAAAACCGATAACGGCTGAACCGGCTCGGATTGAACCTCGTAAGGCAGCTTGCTCATCACCTTGCTCATTAACGTTCACCTCGGTGGAGTATTTGAAAAACCGCGTGTCTCTGTTATAGAATGATTATAAACCTGTTTAAGTGATACGGTCAAAGACAAATCGGAAAGAAACCGTTGATTTCGCTTGTTTTCCCCCTTGATTATTCATGCATTGTATATGTAACAGGACTTAGAATCTTATGTAACAGGGTGATACAACGTGGCGAAAAAGCACGAATAACGGCAGTGTTTCCTTTCTTTTGTTTACCCACAATGCACGCAATCCATGCAGTTTCCGAAAGGAGTTTTTGGTTTGACCGACGCCCGCTTTCTGAAACGAACGATTGTAAAAGAAACGGTTGACAGCGCATATCTTCCGGAGGGCCGCCGTAATCTGCGCGTCTATTTGCCTCCCGGTTACAACGAGCTGCTCAGCTATCCGGCCGTCTATTGCCAGGACGGAGAAGATTTTTTCAACTTCGGACGGGTGGCGACAATCGCAGGCCGGCTTATATTGGACGAAGGGCTGGAGCCGTGCATCATCGTCGGAGTAGATGTGGACAAAAAGGTGCGAACCGCGGAATATTCGCCGGACGGCGAGCGGCATCGGCCGTACGCGGCCTTTTTCGGCGAAGAGCTCGTCCCGTTTATCGAGGCCAAGTATCCCGTGCGCCGCGATCCTTCGGAGCGGGTGCTGGCCGGCGATTCGCTCGGCGGCACGGTCTCCCTTCACCTGGCGCTCGCTTTCCCGCACCTGTTCCGCCGCGTCATTTCGCTTTCCGGCGCCTATTATCCCGAATCGCAAAGGATCGCGAAGCAGGCCGGCCCGCTGGACTGGCTGTCGGTGTACATGATTGTCGGTCTGCAGGAAACGGCGTTCGAAACCGACCGCGGCGTATTCGATTTTGTCGCCATGAACCGGAGCATGAACGAAATCTTGACGTCAAACGGAGCCGGCGTCCGTTACGGCGAGCATGACGGGCGGCATGTATGGGGATTTTGGCAGCAGTATATTCCGGACGCCTTGAAAGCTTTTCTCCGCACCGAACCGTAACGGCAAAACAAAAGACCGCACCCGTCAAACCGGCTTCAATCCAGCCTGTGACCGTGCGGTCTTTATTTCATAACAGGATGCCTTTCCGGGCGGCTAGACGCGGCTTTCATTCAGCCGCTCGCTGCAAATCCGCTCCAGCAGCCGCCCGCAGCCTTCGTCCACGAGCTCGTACACTTCCTCGAAATTGCCGGTATAATAAGGGTCGGGCACGTCCGCCGTCTTTTTCTCCGGCAGCAGATCCATAAATTTCAAAACTTGCGCCCGCTCCGAGGACCTGCAGCCGAACAGCCGGCGCACATCCCGCTCGTTGGCGCTGTCCATGCAGACGATATAGTCGTACGACTCGAAATCGGCGGGCCGCACCAGCCGGGCGCGAATGCCTTCGTACGAAATGCCGAGCCGATCCAGCAGGGCGCGCGTCCCCTCGTGCGGCGGCTTGCCCAGGTGCCAGTCGCCGGTACCGGCGGAATCGGCGGCAATCCGGTCCTCCAGCCCCCGCTCCTTCACTTGATGCCGAAACACCGCCTCCGCCATCGGCGAGCGGCATATGTTGCCCAGACAAACGAACAATACGGATATCACGGGCGTCCCTCCTTAGGCTGATCGCTTTCCTGCATCGCCGCCCGCTGCTCTTCGGCGTGTACCGATTGCGCCAGCGTGAATTTCAGCGACCGGCGGGGCAATCTCCACTTATAATGAACCGAAAGCATGCGAAATACAATGACGATACAAAACAGGATAAACAGCTCGAGCGGGGTTTGAAACCAGCCGAGCCCGATTGCCGCGCCGGCGCCCATCGCCCACACCGCATAAATTTCGTCCCGCAGCACAAGCGGCTTGCGCCCCGCAAGAACGTCACGGATCATCCCGCCGCCGATGCCCGTCAGCATGGCCGCCACGATGACCGCGCTCAGCGGATGCTTGCCCGTTGCGTACAGCGCGCCCTGAATCGCAAACGCCGACAGTCCGATCGCATCGAAAAACGCTTCGCTTTTGCGCCAGCGCTGGATCCATTTGGCCGGCATCACAAACGCGATCGCCATTGCGATGACCGCCGTTTTGAGCAGCATGCCCTGGGTCCACAGCGTGGAGATCGGCACGGCGATCAGCAGATTGCGAACGACGCCTCCGCCGAATGCCGTCACGAGTCCGAGCACGAAGACGCCGAGAATGTCGTATTCTTCTTCCATGGCGACGATGGCGCCGCTCACCGCAAACGCGATCGTGCCGATAATGCTGAGCCAAGTAAAAATATCCATGTCCATATGCCAGTTCACACCATGATGCTCCCCGCTTCCCCGTCTTCGCTCATGCACAAAAAACGGGGCTGATTTTTGTCCTATCTCATTTTAGCCGCGGAGGGGACAATCGGCAAGAGCGTTCTGTTCAACCCCGCCCGATACGAGTATACTGGCAGAAGCGACTCCATCGGCAAAGGACTGATACCCGTGAGAATGGACAACCCGCGAATCGTTATTTTTTCCGGCGGCCGGCTCGGACCCTGGGCGCTGGAAGCCGTGCAGCCGGACGATGTGCTGATCGGAGCCGACGGCGGCGCCTTATTTTTGATCGACAACGGTCTGCGGCCCGATACGGCGCTCGGCGATTTCGATTCGGTCTCGCCCGGCCAGCTCCGGGAAATTCGCCTGCGCAGCGGCGAAACACTGGACTGCGACCCGGTCGACAAAGATTATACCGACACGGAGCTTGCGTTCCGCCTCGCGTTGACGAAACGCCCGGCAAGCGTGCTCCTGCTCGGCGTGCTCGGCACGCGGTTCGACCACTCGCTGGCGAACGTGCACCTGCTCCGGACCGCAGCCCGTAACGGCGTAGAGGCCATGATTGTCGACGAGCACAACCGGATCCGGCTCGCGGCAAAGGAGCTGACGCTGCCTGCCTCCGGTTTCCCGTACGTATCGCTGCTTCCGCTCACACCGTCCGTGACCGGCATTACGCTGGAGGGGTTCCGCTATCCGCTGCGCGAGGCGACGCTTGAAATCGGCCAGTCGCTTGGTATCAGCAACGTGCTGGAGGCGGAAACCGGCATCGTGCGCATCCGCGACGGCGAACTGCTCGTCATCGAAAGCCGGGACTGACGGCAGATGCGCGAACGGCGGCAAGGCGGTACCATACGTTACCGGTCCGGCTCATCCGGATTCGGCGTTTCGATCTGCAGACCGGTCACGTACTTGCGCCCCATCAGCTTGCGCGTCTTGCGGTTCGCCTTCGTGTCGAAGACGATATCCATATCGTAATCCTGGCTCGGATACAGCTTCGCCGCTTCGATGTAGAGCGACAGCCGCTTGCGGTTGAACCGACGCTTTTGGCCCTGGATCTGCACGACGACCTCTCCGCGCTCGTCGGCCGGCCGGTAGACGATGCCGGTCCGTTTCAGCGGATGAATCCATACGCAGTCTCCGACCTGAAAATGCTTCGTTCGCTCCGGCTGCGCGGCGGAGTGCGGATTTTCCGTCGCTTGTTCGCCGGCTCCGTCACGACGAGCGGAGGATTGAGTGTCCGGAGCGACAAATTCCGCTTCCCGGGGCCGGAGTTCCTTCCGGACGCCCGCTGCCGGTACGCTCGGCTCCTGACGGCTTTGCCCTACCCGGGCGATGCGCGCTTCCGCCTGGGCGACGACGCGCTCCGGCAAACCGAACCGGCGGGCGATCGCAAACGCATAGCTTTCCCCCGCTTCGCCGATTTCCAGCCTGTACAGCGGCATCAGCGTTTCAGCATCAAACGCCATTCGTGCGTTCGTGCAGCCCTCGGTTTGCGCGGCGTACCGCTTGATTTCGTTGAAATGGGTCGTCGCCGCGGCGACCGACCCGCGATTCAGCAGTTCTTCCAGAATGGCGATCGAGAGTGCGATCCCTTCACCGGGGTCCGTGCCTGCCGCCAGCTCGTCGAGCAGAACGAGCGTGCGGCTGTCCGCCGAATCCAGTATCTCGCGCATGCTTGCCATATGCGCTGAAAAGGTGCTGAGCGACTGCTCGATGCTCTGCCCGTCGCCGACGTCGGCCATAATATGGCGGAACAAGCCGAAAGCAGTTCCCGGCGCCGCCGGGACGAGCAGGCCGGATTGCGCCATCAGCGCCAGCAGGCCGATCGTTTTGAGCGCCACCGTTTTTCCGCCCGTATTCGGCCCCGTCACGATCAGCTGGAGGCGGCTGCCGCCGATTTCGACGTCAAGCGGCACGCAGCCTTCGCCGAGCAGCGGATGTCTGGCGCCGACCAGTCGGATATAGGGCCGGTCCAGCAGCTCCGGCGCGATGCCGTCATACGACCGGGACAGCTTCGCCCGCGCGAAAATAAAATCGAACGCCGCCATCGCTTCCAAATTCCATTTCAGCCGCTCGCCTTCCGCTTCGGCCATTTCCGACAGGCGGGACAAAACGATTGTCCGCTCCCGGTCCTCCTCCGCCTTCCACATCTGCCATTCCGCCTGCAGCCCGGCGACGTCGGCCGGTTCGACGAACAGCGTCTGCCCGCTCGCCGATTCGTCCCATACGGTGCCCGGCACCTGCCTGCGCAGATCGCGCTTGACCGGGAGGACGAAATGACCCGCCCGCTTGCTCACGATTTGCTCCTGCAGCGCCGATTTATATTTAGCCGTCAGCTGCTGCAGCCTTTTCTCGATCCGGTCTTCGGCGGCCGCGAGATGTCGGCGGATATCGCCAAGCTCCGGACTTGCCTGATCCGTCAGCTCCCCGTACCGGATGCAGCGGTCGAGTTCCTCGCGCAGACTGGGACAGTCGGACATCGAATCGGCGTATTCGCTGATCGTCGGCGCCGTATCCCGTTTGGCGTCCATGTAACGCTTCATGTGGGCAACCGCAGCCAGCCATGAAGCGAGGCGTCCGAGCTCCTCCTCGGTATACATTTTTCCCTTACCGAGCAGCGCGATGAACGGTTCGATCCCTTCCATCGCCGACAGCGGTACGCTCGCCCCGGTTGCCAACAGCTGCGCCGCTTCGCCGGTTTCGCGCAGCCAGGCTCGCACCGGCCGCTCGTCGCCGCTCGGCCGATGGCGTTCCGCCAACGTTCTTCCAGCATCGGAAACCGTATATTCGACCAGACGCTTCTTTATTTTGTCATACTCCAGCTTGATAAAGCTTGCTTCGTTCACCTGTATTTGCCTCCTTGACGTGCGGAATCGATTCGATAAAATCCATACAAAAAAGGCCGGAACGCATGCGCGTCCCGGCCCTGTCGATGTTAACGGATTGCCGGCGTTCACTTCGGAAATTGCCGGCCTCGCCCGTACGGAAGCGGTACCGGTGATTTTCCCGAAGCGCCGGTCCGCGGGCAAAAAGCTGACGCCTGCCATTCCGGCAAAACGCATCTTAGCCCGCGAATCCATAGCGAAAGTTTACAAAACTTTCCTATCGAACAAAAAAAGCGTGCTCAAAGAGCACGCGATTATACCCGTTTATGGATAAAGGGGGAATCGTCATGTTCTTAACTCTTGGCCGACACGTTGACTGCGATCCGTACAACAAACCAATCCCGGTTCCGAAGCCGCCGGAATGGAGTGAAGCAAATCGCGCAGACTTCTCCCGTTACAATAAAGCGGGAGCGTGCCGAATATCCAATTATGAGTTAAGAACACCTGTAATCATGAACATTTCCCCTTACCTATCGAATCACGTCCATCATATCCCGGGACAACCCCGGATGTCAAGCGGCTGGAAAGCATCGCGCCGCGAGTTGTCCGAGATCCGGAAGAGGCATTGAGCCGCAGCGCCTCATCAACGCGATCGGCTCAGACGGTTACCGTCAAGCCGGTTGACGCGAACGAGACGCGCTCGGGCAGACCGTAATCGCGTCGAAGATCGATATCGTGCGACAAATGGGTGAATATTGTCCGCCGCGGCTTGCATGACGCGATCACGTCCAGCGCCTCCGTTACGTCATAGACCGATCTCGTTTCCAGCGGAAACGGCTCACGGTAAAAGTTCGTCCCGAGCACGAGAAGATCCAGTCCGCGGAGCGGGGCGAGCTGCTCCTCCGGCAGCGCGATCGAATCCGAGCAGTACGCCCAGGCGCGCCCAGTCGTCTCATGATGGAATCGAAACGCATACGCATACCCGTTTTTCCCGTGGTTCACTTTCCAGCACAGCACCTGCCAGCCGCCGAAACGAATCCGGCCGTCCGAAGGGATCGGTATGAAGTCGATTTGCCGGTGAATCCACGGAAAGCGGCTGTTGATTTCGTCGATGACTTCCGGCATGGCGTACGCCTGGCCCTTCATTTCCCGCCACCGGCACAAATCCGCCCACTCCGCAAGCCCCCCGATGTGATCGAAATGCGCGTGGGTGATCAGTATCCGGTCGATCCGCCGCCGGTTCGCCATCTCCATTTGGCCGCGCCAATCCGGTCCGCAGTCGATCAGCATGTCTCCGAATTCGGGATCGTCGAGATGAACGAGCGAACGAAAGCGCCGGTTAACCCCGCCTTGGCGCGCTTCCATACATACCTCGCAATCGCAATAAACCCGGGGCACGCCCATCGAATCGCCGGTTCCCCAAAATGTAATGGTCGTCAATGCGTCCACGCCTCCTTAAGCAAGCGTCAAATCGGCTTTAACGCAATATCGTCCTGCTGCCGCAGCCGCTCCATCATGTCGTGCCATTCCTTCGGCTTGTCCGGCAATGCCGAATAATAGCGGTCGAGAAACGTCGTGACAAGCAAAGCCGGCAGCCGATCGAGCGCTTCATCCTGCGGCAGGAAGCAGAGATCGAGACCGCCGACGCCTTCGCCGTTTTCTTCCCACGACGGATGAAGGTAGGGGAAATCGAGCCGCTTGTATCCGATATGCGACAGCACCTCCCGCCTGACGTAAGGGTTCATCGGCGTTACGCCGCCGAAATCATGCTCCGTCTTGGCGGGATTGTAGATTTCCGCGAACATCCCGATCCGGTCCGTCCCGGCCGCCTCGGCCAGCCGCGCGAGATCCCGCTCCCGATTCCGCATCAGGAATCGCCCGATGCCGAGCGCCGGTTGGCCGATAATGGTGAAGTCGGTCATCGCGACCTTCAAATCCGGGTAAAAGCGGTATTCGGTCGCCCCGACGACCTCTCCTTCGTGAACCGCGGCGTAAACCTGGATGCCGCGGTCTTCCAGCGGCTCCTTCCATTTGTCGAAAGCCAGCACTTCTTCGGGCGGAAAGACGGTTTGCATCATGCGGTGCATGCTCGCGAATAAAGGATCGTCGATCGACTGAATGCGCTTATATTCCATACGGACAACTCTCCCTCTCTCCTATGTACTTTCGGCAAAACGAGCAAAAACTGCATCTACGGGCCGTTCCTTCACTACTCTCCGTAAAACGGATTTCGCCATTCCATCAGCGCGGCGAAGCCGCACGATTCCTCATCCTGCAAATAGTCCGCAGCTACGCCGACCGGCATCCGGCCGCAGCCGAGCAGAAACGAGACGACCGGGTCGCGCAGCTCTCCAGCCACGACCTTGTCCAAATACTGCGGTGCTGTGCATTTCGCCCGCATATCGGGAGTAGCCCGGCATCCGGCCGCCTCCGAGCAGCCGCTTCAGGCCGAGATGTACGACGACTTCGTACATCGTCTGCATCAGCCATTTGCCGATGCCGGCTTTGCGGTACTCCGGCACGACGCAAAGGTCCACCACATACAGTGTCGTGCCATTCGGGTCATGATTGCGGATGTAGCCGCCGTCCGTCACCGATTCCCAGCTGTGCGTTCCGGAGGCCGCCGCTTCACTAACCAGGAGAGCGGTCATCGAACCGACGAGCCGTCCTCCGATCTCCGCGCACAGCGCACCTTCGGGAAACCGCGTCACATGCTCGCGCAGCTGATCCTCATTCCACCACAGCCCGGACGGAAACGGCGGCGGAAAGCATTCCCGCTGCACGGCGATCATGCCCTCGACATCCGCAAGCGAATAATTCCGAATCGTCGCCGGGACAGGCTTTCCCGAAACATAGACAATCAGTTGTTTACGCATCGGACGCTCGCTCTCCCCCTCGATTAACTCCAATCCGGATACAGATCGGTTCTGCGGTCCCGCCACGTCGTCACGGAACCGGCGGCCCTTACTTTCTCAAGCAGCTGCAAGTCCAGATCGGCGACGACAAGCATGTCGTCGTTGATCACGCCTTCGGCGACAATGCCGGCCGGCGGGAACGGGATATCGTTCGGCGATAGAATCGCCGCCTGCCCGAAATTGGCGCGCATAAAATCGACCCTGCGCAGCGAACCGACGGTGCCCGTCGTCACGACGTACACCTGGTTCTCGACCGCTCTGGCATGGCAGCAGTACCGCACCCGGTAGAAGCCGTGCCGGTCGTCCGTGCAGGACGGGCAAAACACGATGTCCGCCCCTTTTGCCTTCGCCATCCGCACGATTTCCGGAAATTCGATGTCGTAGCAGGTCAGCATGGCGATGGTGCCGAACTCCGTTTCGAAGACGTCCAGCGATTCGCCCGGCGTCATGTCCCACGCTTCCACCTCGGTCGGAGTCAAATGCAGCTTCGGCTGCACGGCGATCCGCCCGTCGGGATAGAACAGGTGTGCCGCATTTTGGCGTTTGCCGCCTCCGGCGTCGACGACGTGCGTGCCCCCGACGATATGCATGCCGTACTGCCGGGCCAGCCCCTGGAACAGCGCCAAGTAACGCGGCGTGAACTCCGGCAGCCGCTCGATGCCGAGCGGATTGCCCTGCCCGTCAGGGACGGACAGCAGCTGAGTGGTGAAAAATTCCGGGAACAGGACGAACTGCGCGTCGTACTCCGAAGCATTGCGAACGTAATGGGAAGCCTGGGCGGCAAACTGTTCGAATTGACTGATGTCCTCCAGCTTGTACTGAACCGCACAAACCCTTATCGTCAATCTCCTCACTCCTCCTAAATTAGAAGATTCTAATGCAATTCTCATAATTCTATGCAAACCGTTGAGAGCGCTGGCATAGCGCCTCCTTTGCCAAAGGCTGGCACGGCAAATCTCTGTTATAGTGATCGGGTGTCCGAATCGACTACCGTATAGGAGGTTATGACATCTTATGGCACAAAACAAACTTTTTCGTAAACTTACGGCTATACTGCTGTCTGCAATGATCGGTTTTTCCGCCGCGGCTGCCTTCGGGCATGCCCCGAAAGCGGCGGCCTCTTCCGCAACCGGCGCGCGCGTACTCGCCATCGGCGACAACTATTTGGGCGTCCGGTATAAATTCGGTGCGCCGACCGGCGTCAGCTACGTCTTCGATTGCTCGTCGTTTACGCAATATGTGTTCCGCAAAGTCGGCGTTCATCTGCCGCGCCTGTCGAAGCAGCAGGCGGCCAAAGGCCGATACGTCTCCCGCAGCCATTTGCAAAAAGGCGACCTGGTGTTCTTCTCCACGCCGGATTCGCGCGGAAAAATCGGGCATGTCGGCATTTATGCCGGCAACAACCGCATGCTTCATACGTACGGTCAAGGCGGCGTAAAATTTTCGACGATCAATTCGTACTGGAGCAAGCGTTATATTACCGCCCGCCGCGTCCTCTGACCGGACAAGCTAGGCAGCATGAAGCGGTGAACAACAAGCCGATCGGCGCGAACGCGTCCGCCGGCAGTCCTCATGCAGGACTGCGCGCCGGGCGCCGCGGCCGGCCGGCTATTTTTTTTGTGGCAGCGTGACGGTGATCGTCGTGCCTTCGTCCGGTTTGCTGAATACGTCGATTTTTCCGTCGTGCAGGTCCACGATCCGTTTGGCGATCGACAGCCCGAGGCCGACACCGCCGGTCGACCGCCGGCGCGCGCCGTCCACCCGGAAGAACCGCTCGAACAAATGCGGCATTTCTTCGGGCGGAATCCCGATCCCTTTATCCGCCACCGCCATCCGGACAAGCCCTTTGTTTACGGACAGCGTCACGTCGATCGTTTCTTTGCTGTATTTAATGGCATTATCGAGCAAAATGACGAGCAGCTGCCGGATTTTTTCCTTATCGGCCGTTAGCCGGACATCCGTCTTCGGCGCCTGCACCCGGATGAGCCGGTGGAACGTCATATGGAGCATGTCGGCCGTTTCATCGGCGAGATGGACAAGATCGAACGTTTCGAGCTTGAGCCAGTCCTCCTGCTCGGCTTCGGCCAGCATCAGCATCGATTTCGTCAAATTTTGAAGCCGGGCCGATTCTTTCGAAATCGCCTCGATCGCTTCGTCGCGCACATTCTCGTCGTCCCGCCCCCAGCGGTTCAGCAGCCCAGCGTAGCTGCTGATGACGGTCAGCGGCGTCTTCAGCTCGTGCGAAGCGTCGGCGACGAACTGCTTCTGCCGCTCGAACGTCCGGTCGAGCCGGTCGATCATTTGATTGAAAGCCCGCGCCAGCGACAGCAGCTCGGCGGACTGGTCTTTGCCGCCGAGCTCGATTTTTCGCAGCTTGCCGCTCCGGTCGATCTCCCGCATCGTTTGCACCATGTGCTGAATCGGCGATGTCAGGCGCGACGTGAACCAGTAAGTCCCGAGAATGGCGAACATGATCGCCCCGACGCTGGTAACGGTCAGTGCGATGACCAGCACCCGCAAATAGCTGTCCAGCAGCGTCAGCATGCGGTACAGCTCCAGCGTTCCGATCACCTGCGTACCGTTATATAGAGGCACTTTCATATACAGCACGCGGCGGTTGTCGATATAGATCATCCCGGTATCGTGCTGAACGCTGAACACCGGCTTCAGCGCCAGCAGCTGCGGATCGGAGCCGGACGTATTGAGCACCCTGCCTTCCGGCGAGACGATCCGCATCAGTTCGCTGGCATTATAATAATCGGTCAGCAGGTCGGGATCCGACAGCCCCGCCGGCTTGTCGATCCGCTTGTCCTCGAGCAAAATATTCACCTTGTTCGTCATCAGCTGATCCTCGCTCCGAAGCGTGATATTGATGACGAACAAATAAACGAAGATGTTGAACAGGATCAAAATGAAAATGAGCCAAAATATCGTAAAAAACGTAAACCTTCTTCGCAGCGTCATGCATCCGGCTCCTTCAGCATGTAGCCGACGCCCCGCACCGTATGAATGAGTTTATGCCTGAAGCCTTTATCGATTTTCTGGCGCAAATAACGGATATAGACATCGACGAGGTTGGTCTCGCCGATAAAGTCGTAGCCCCATACCTCGGACAAAATTTCTTCGCGCGATTTTTCTTCGTTCCGATGCTCCGCCAAATAGACGAGCAGCTCGAATTCGCGCGGCGTCAGCTCGATCGGCAAATCCTTGCGGTACACTTTGCGGGTGCGCAGCTCGATCGCCAAATCCGCCGTTTTGATAACGTCGGCGCTTTCCGCCTCGCGCGGCTGCGCCTGAAAGATGCGCAGCAAATTGCGGACGCGCGCCAGCAGCTCCTCCATCGCAAACGGCTTGGTCACGTAATCGTTGGCGCCGTGCTCAAAGCCGCTTACTTTATCGGGAATCGTATCGCGGGCCGTCAGTAAAATGATCGGAATCGGGTTGCCCGCCTGGCGCAGACGCCGCAGCACCTCGATCCCGTTCAGCTCCGGCAGCATCACGTCGAGCAGCACGAGATCCCAATCGCCCGACGAAGCCTGCTCGATGCCGCTGCGGCCGTCAGAAGCCCGACCGACCACGTAGCCCTCGTGCTCCAGCTCAAGCTGCAAAATCCGCGCAATACTTTCTTCGTCTTCAATAACGAGTATGCGTTCTTTCATGGTCTTCACCTACCTCCGATGACTGAATTGGCAAGCGACCGCTGACCTTATCATAAAGAAGCGTCCCCCCGTTTGCAAGCGAAGGCGGGGCGTCTGTCTGCCGCTACCGACGCATCGACCAGGCTTCGACGTCCCACACTTTCGTGACCCAGTCCTCGTAAAATTCCGGTTCGTGGGAAACGAGTACGACCGTCCCTTTATACGCCTGCAGCGCCCTTTTCAGCTCAGCCTTGGCTATGACGTCCAGATGGTTCGTCGGTTCGTCGAAGGCGATCCAGTTGCTCTCCCGCATCATCAGCTTGCATAAGCGCACCTTGGCCTGCTCGCCGCCGCTCAGCTGGTTCAGCGCGCGCGTAATATGCTCGTTTTTGAGCCCGCACCGCGCGAGCGCGGCACGCACCTCGTGCTGGTTCATGCTCGAAAATTCGTTCCAGACATCGTCGAGCGGCGTCAAGGAAGGCGCCTTCGCTTCCTGCTCGAAATAAGCCGGGTGCAGGTAATCGCCGCGGTAAACCGTGCCGGCCAGCGGCTGCAGCAGGCCGAGGACCGTTTTGAGCAGCGTCGACTTGCCGACGCCGTTGCAGCCGACGACGGCGATTTTGTCGCCGCGCTCGATCAGCACGTCCATCGGCGGAAGCAGCGGCCGGTCGTATCCGATGGAGAGCCCCTGCGCTTCGAACACGGTTTTGCCGCTCGTGCGCGCTTCCTTGAACTGGAACGTCGGCTTCGGCGCCTCCTCGGGCCGGTCGATCCGTTCCAGCCGGTCGAGCTGCTTCTCGCGGCTTTTCGCCCGTCCGCTCGTCGATGCGCGCGCTTTGTTGCGCTGGATGAAATCCTCCTGCTTTTTAATATAGTCCTTCTGCTTCTCGTAAGCTTCGATATGCTGGGTTTTGTTCATATCCGCCATTTCCAGAAACTTCTCGTAATTCGCCGAATAGCGCGTGAGCCTGGCAAATTCGAGATGATAAATGACGTTCACCACTTCATTCATGAAGCCGGTATCGTGAGAAATCAGCATGAATGCATGCGGGTACGATTTCAAATATTGGGTCAGCCACGCGATATGCTCTTCATCCAAGTAGTTCGTCGGCTCGTCCAGCAGAAGGACCGTCGGCTTCTCCAGCAGCAGCTTGGCAAGCAGCACCTTCGTCCGCTGGCCGCCGCTTAACGATGCCACGTCCCGGTCAAGACCGATCGCGTTTAAGCCGAGGCCGTTCGCCATCTCCTCTACCTTCACGTCGATGAGATAGAAATCGCCGATTTCCAGCTCCTCCTGGATTTCGCCCATGCGAACGAGCAGCTCGTCGAGCCTGTCCGGATCGGCATCCGCCATTTGCCCGGCGATATCGTTCAGCTCATTCTCAAGCTCGAGCAGCGGCAGAAAAGCGTCCTTCAGCACGTCGCGAATCGTTTTGCCAGGCGCGAGCTTCGTATGCTGGTCCAAATAACCGTAGCGGATTTTCGGCGTCCACTCGACCCGGCCGCTGTCCTTGAGCAGGCTGCCCGTCAAAATGTTCATCAGCGTCGATTTCCCGGCGCCGTTCGCGCCGACAAGCCCGACGCGCTCGCCCGCCAAGAGGCGGAACGAGACGTTTTTAAACAACGTGCGGTCTCCAAAATTATGGGATAATTCTTCGACTGTCAATAAACTCATCGTTTCCTTGGCTCCGTTTCATTCGTAGATATCGTTTGGGCCTGCGACGTCAGTCGCCGCCCGCGTACCATTGTATCATACGAATTCCCCGATTGTGTCAAGACGGTGCAAAAACGCGGTCGGCGAGCGGTCCGAACGCGCTTTGCAGCGAATTCATCCAGCCGCGTTCGTCCGTCGCCCAAAGTCCCAACCAAATAAAATCCAGCCACCGCTCCTGCGGCAGCAGCGGCACGACCGCCGACGGCTTGGAAGGGAGCATAGCCAGCCATTCCGGGCGGCCGCGGAACCGGCAGTCTTTATTCGCGAGCCAGACGGTCGCGAGGCCGGCCTTGCTCCGCTCGAACGAGAGCGCCTGCGCCTTCCTTACCCGGACCGGCGTCCACTTGGAAGGAAAAGGGTCGGCGACAAACAGCAGCTCGTCCGCGCCGAGCAGCTGCTCCCGCGCCGCTTCTTCAACCCACCGCGAGGAAAAATCCGTAATGACGACGGATTGCCTCAAGGCTTCCGTCATGAGACGGAATTTGAGCGCATCGTCGGCGCCTGCCGCTTCCTGCGACGGTTGGAGCGCGTGCCACAGCACTCCGCCGGCTTGTACGCGGATATATCGCGGGTCGAGCGGCCCCGCGGCTCCGCCTGCATCCGGTTTTTTCCCGGCCAGATCGAGCAGCGCCAGCCATTCCGGCTCCACGGCCGGATGCTCGACGGCTGCGCAGGAGATGCCTCGGGCCGCGAGCAGGCGAGCCAGCGTAACGGCGGCGAACGTCGCGCCGGCGCCGGAGGACAAAGAAGCGACCGCGATGCGGCGCTGCTTCGGAAAAGCGTCCGCATCGGGCCGGTTGTAACCGGGCGGCGTTTCGCCCGAAGCCGGCGACGAGGAAAGCCGCGATCGGCCGCCGATGCCTGCGTGCAGGCCCCCGCTTCCGCGGGAAGCGCGGCCGCCGGCTGCTTCGGCCTTCTTCTCCGCTTCCAGGCATGCCATAAGCGCTTCCTCCGCCTTCGCCATCGAAGCGTAGCGGACTTCGGGTCTGGCGTCCGTCATGACCGCGATGACGGACGCCGTCTGCGGCAGCAGCCGCGACGCCGGGCTCCCGCTTCCGGGGCGCGCTTCCGCATCGAGCGGCCTTTTCACCCCGCTCAGCAAATAATCGAGCAGCGCCCCAAGCCCGTACACGTCGGTCCGCGCGTCGCTCTGCCGCCTTCCTTCCTGCTCCGGGGCGGCGAAGCCCGGCGTGCCGAGCTGGACGGTGTCGCCCGCCTGCCCCGCCTTGAAGCTCCGGGCGATGCCGAAATCGATCAGGCGCACATACCCGGCGCGGTCGATCATGACGTTCGTCGGCTTCAGGTCGCGGTGAATGACCGGCGGCTGCTGCCGGTGCAGGTAATGCAGCGCGTCGCACAGCTGGACGGCGGCATCCAGCGCCTCGGCCGGCCGCAGCGCGCCGCCGCGCGACGCCATAAAGGACTGCAGCGTAACCCCGTCGATGTAATCGGTCACCAGCATCTCGCTGCCGCCTGCTCCCGGCGGGAAATAATCGACGATTTGCGGCAGCCGGGGGTGGCTCAGCCGCATCAGCAGCGACGCCTCCTCCGCTCCGTACAAGCCGTCCGCGGTCGGCGGCTTGTTCACCTTAAGCGCCCTCAGCTTCCCCTGCAGGCGCAAATCTTCGGCGGCATATACCTCGCCCATGCCGCCGCGGCCGATCATGCCGGCAATCCGGTAGCGGCCGCCGATGACGCTGCCGATTTCAAACGACACGCCTTCAATAAAATCATTGCTGACGTTCATTTCGTGATGTCCTCCTTCTACAGCGCTCCCGAAGTTCGCAGGGGCTTCCCGGGCCGGGCGCCTGACCGGGAAAACGAACAAAAAAAGCATCCCGAAAGAAACGGACTTGCGTCCGCTTCCGCCGGGATGCTTTCCCAAGGGCAGCGCCGAATGGTTTTGTCGTTATCGCTTTACCAAGTATATCGTAATTTCATCGCGATTGTGAAACAGCTGCTTCGCTTTGCGGAGCTCAAAAACCGTCTCGAGCTTCGCGATGACGTCGCGAATCGTCTGCAGCGGCTTTTTGTGCATCAGCTTGACGGTAATAATCGCCGCCGCGCCGCCGGCCAGCGCCGCTTCCAGCTCGAGCACCAGCTTGACCATCAGCATCGGGCTCCAGCTCATATCGCAGACGAGCAGGTCGAAGGAAGCCGGCTTAAATTTGACCTCGGACGCATTTTTGTTCATGTAAGTCAGCCGGGGATGACCCGCCAGAGAAGCGTGAAGCTCTGCCGGATCGACCGCCGTGACCTTCAGTCCGCGCTCCAGCAGCAGCGAGGTCCAGCCGCCGGGGGCCGCACCGATATCGAGCGCGCTGCGAAAATCGGCAAGATGCAGCTTGAACGCCCGCTCCGCTTCAAGCAGCTTGAACTTCGCCCGCGAGATTTGCCCTTCCTCGCGCTGAAACCGGATCGCGCCTCCGGGCCAGTCGGAAAGCTGCTCCTCGGGCGTGCCCCAGCCGGCATACAGTTCTTCCTCCCCGGCGTACAGCGACAAAATGAGCTCCGGCGACTGGACGGCCGGCTCGCTTCCGGTCTCGGCCAATACCGCGTCGACAACGGCTTTCGTGTCGGCTGCGGAATACGGATACCGCGTGCCATCGGCGCGGCGCAGATGCACGGCAACCGTCTTTCCTTCGCCGCGGAGGCGGGCATTGCGCACCAGCTCCGACAACGCCTGCAAATCGTCGGCATTGCCCCGGATCGGCAGCGCCTTGTCAATCGGCTGCACATGCCGCAAAAATATCGGTTCCCGCCCCCGGATCGCCAGCAGCGCCTCTTCGCGTCCCGTGTCCGCCTCCATCATGAAGATCTCGCCGGCGGCAAGCTGCCGGAATTGCAGGCTGAAGCCGGCAAACAGCCGCTTCAGCTCCTCCATTGCATAGACCGAAAAGCCGCGATTTGCCGTACAAATGAGCCGCGTCAACTTCCCGCTCCTTCGGGCGCCACCCGGATCCAGGGCCGGCCGTGCGCCCATTCTACATCGATGCTGCAGCCGTAAGCGGCGCTCAGCGTTTCGCCGGTAAGGACGTTTTCCTTCGGGCCGGAAGCCGAGATCCGGCCGTCCTGAACGAGCGCGACGTGCGTGAAAACCGGCACGATTTCCTCGATATGGTGCGTGACGTAAACGAGCGTCAGCCCGTCTTCCGCCAACGGCCACAGGTCGGCGAGCAGCTTCTCGCGTTCGTACAGATCGAGACCGGCGCACGGCTCGTCCATAATGAGCAGCTTCGGATCCGCCATCAGCGCGCGGGCCAACAGCGCTTTCTTCCGTTCCCCCTGAGACAGCGTGCCAAGCGGCCGCTCGGCCGTATGCGCAAGCCCGACGCGTCCGAGCATGCGGACGGCCTTCGCCTTCACCTCCGGATCGATCTCCTGGTAAAAACGAAGAAAGCCGTATTCCCCGGTCGCAATAACTTCCCATACCGGATCGTAAAGCGTCAGCTTCTCGACGAGCGACTGGCTGATGTAACCGATCTGTTTGCGCACCTCGCGCACGTCGCATTCGCCGAAGCGGCTGCCCAGCACGTCAACCGTGCCCGAGGTGGGAAACATGTAGCCGGTCATCATTTCGAGCAGCGACGTCTTGCCCGAACCGTTGCGGCCGAGAATAACCCAATGCTCGCCTTTTCCGACCGATAAATCGACCCCTTGCAAAATTTGGCGTTCCTCGCGCCGCAGTGTCAATTGATGAAGATGTATCATTCCGGTTCCTCCTCTAACGTTCCGCCCAAACGGGAGCCTTGCTGCGGCTGCCCGGCCGCGGCCGGCATGAACGGGGCTTTGTAGGCGGCTGTATTCATTCAAATGATGCGCTTAATCGGCAGCTCCCGGCCGCTCCGGCATCGGACCGTTATGGAGCCGCACCTCGAGCGGAGCATGCTGCGACAGCAAGTGATACATTTGCATCCGTCCCGCGGGGCTGGACGAATGCAAATAGACCGCTTGCGGATACCTCCCCGAAGCGACCATATAGCGGACAACCTCAAGCCCCGTCGGCTGTCCCCAGCCCAAATCATAATCGAGCGACAAAATGCCGACGCGCTCATGCTCCAGCAGCAGAATGCACTCCTCCGCATTTTTGGCCAGCGCAAACCCGCGCGGACACGGCCGGTAATCGTCCAGATAGACGTTGATCATGCTTCTCCCCCCAAACGGCGGGCCAGCTCCAGCTGCCCGCGGTGCGTTCCGTCCGGACCCGCCGGCGTTTCCAGCACGAACGGCATCCCGCGCAGATGCGGATGGCCAAGCAGCCAGCTCAGTCCCTCTTCTCCGATAAAGCCTTGGCCCAGGACGGCATGCCGATCCTTTTTCGATCCCGACTTGTGCACCGAATCGTTTAGATGGAACGCCGCGGTATTGGGGAGCACGCCCAGCTCCGCCGCCTTATCCAGCCAAGCGGCGCCCGCCGAGCCTTCCCAAACGCCGCTTGCGAACAAGTGGCACGTATCGAGGCAAAAGCCGATCTTCTCCGGCTGCGCGCAGAGCGAGCGGATTTGCGCCAGCTCCTCCATCGTTGCTCCCATAAACGTATGCTCGCCCGACTGATTCTCGACCAGCAGCTTCGCCCGCCCGTTCCACCGCCCGGCTACGGCGCTCAGCGTCGTTACCGCGTTGCGGTAGCCCTCGAGCGGGTCGGGCCCTTTATATACGCCGAAATGAACGACAACCCCAAGCGATCCGCACGATTCCGCGATTTCGAGATCGTTCAGCAGCGACAGCGCCGTCTTGGCGCGGTGCTCGGCATCTTCAGCGGCGATATTCGTCGGATACGGCGCATGCGCAATCGACACGATGCCCCGCTCGCGGCAGAAATCCGCGCACCGCCGGGCGTCGGCCGCATCGAACGATTTGAGGGCGAGACTCCGCGGATTTTTCGGAAAATATTGAAACGCCTGCGCGCCGAGCGCGGCGGTTCTCCGCGCCGACTCCGCGTAACCGCCGCGGGTGCTGACGTGGCAGCCGAGTCTCATCATCGGCTTACCTGTCCCGCTGGCAGGAGCGGCAGCTGAAAAATTTGCGCCCGCCGATTTCCCCCTGCTCGATCGCGGCGCCGCAGCGGGGGCAGGGCTCGCCGCCCCTGTCGTAGACGCGGCAGCGTTCGTTGTAGCCGCCTGTCCGCGTATCCTCGGACGACAGCGGCATTTCCATATAACCGCCGTAAGATGCCGCTTCGCGGAGCACCTTCCGCATCGAGCCGTATAGGCGGTCCCACGTCTCCGGCTCCAGGTCCTGCAGCCGCGCGTCCGGCCGCACCTCGGCGTCGAACGCGATCTCGTCGGCGTAGCAGTTTCCGATGCCCGCCAGCACGTGCTGGTCGACGAGCGCGCTTTTCAAAGAGCCCCTTTTGCCGCGGAACCGCTCCCTGAATCTCACCGGCGTCAGCCGGACATCGAACGGATCGGGCCCGAGCTCCGAAAATTTCCCGGCAACCTCTTTTGCCGTCAGCAGATGGAGATAGCCGAGACGCAGCCCGATAAAGCTCAGTGTTCCGTTCGGAAACGAGATGGCCACCTGAACGGAGCGGCCGGGCAAATCCTCTTCGCCGCCGAACCGGATCATACCGCCGAGCATCAGGTGCAGCACCAGCCGCTTGCCGTTGTCCAGATGAAAGACGAGCATTTTGCCGCGCCGTTCGACGAACCATACGGTCCGCCCCGCCAGCTCGCGGATGAACGTCTCTTTGTCCATATTGATCGATTTTTCCCGTGAGACTTCCGCGCCGATAATCGGCTGTCCGGCGATTTTAGCGGCCAGCTGCTCACGATAGTTTTCCATTTCCGGCCATTCCGGCATCCGAAATCTTCCTTCCTGTCCTAAGGTTACGCGTGTAGTTCCATCTTGTCCTTTATGTACGCAAGCAATGTATGCAAATCGTCGAAGATTTCGTCGGCTTCGCAGTTCGCTTTCTCCAGCAGCTGCCGGAAGCTGTCCCGTCGCGCCAGCCCTGTCAGCACCAGCGCGGAAGGGCATCCTGCCGCAGCCGCGGCCGCTATGTCGGTCGCGGGATTGTCCCCGACAACCCACGTCTCGGAAGCGCCGAGTGCCAGCCGTTCCAGCGCATAGCTCATCAGGATCGCCGACGGCTTGCCGATTACCGTCGGCTTGACGCCGCTTGCCGTCTGCAGCAGGGCGCCGATCGAACCGGCCCCCGGCATCAGGCCGCCCTCCGAAGGCAGCAGCACGTCCGGATTCGTCAGCACGAATTCCGCGCCGGCGCGAATGAACCGGACGGCATGCGCCAGCTTCTCATAGGTCATGAACCGGTCGATGCCCTGGATGACGAAATCGGGCATTTCGCCGTCCGGTTCCGCGAGCCGGAGCCCCGCTTCTTCCAGCGCCCGGCAAAGTCCCGATTCGCCGACGACATAGGCGCCGCCGCCCGGTTTGCGCCGCGCCGCATAGCGGGCGGCCGCCTGGGCGGACGTGCACACCTCCTGCGGCACGGCCGGAATGCCCATTTCGTTCAGGCGTTCCGCCACCGTCTCCGGGGTCGCCGACGAATTGTTCGTGACGAACAAATAAGGCAGCCCCCGCCCGCGCAGGTAACGGATCAGCCGATCCGCCCCGTCGATCATCCGGCTTCCGTGGTATAGCGTCCCGTCCAAATCGATCAGAAGGCCGCGCAGCGGCGATTTTGCGTGAAGGCTTCGTGACATTACGCCCACTCCCTGTTTTCCTGCAGCACGCGGTCGACCCAATATTCCGCCTGCACGCCGTCCGCGATCGACGGCGCAAGTCCGCTGAAGCGGTCCTCGCCCGCGAAGCGGAGGAGAAAATGATGAAGCGCGCCGAAATGCGTATCGACCGCAAAGCCCATCGTCGTTTTCTCGTCCGGAAGCAGTTCCAGGCTTTCCGGCGAAGGCAGCGCGGGCGTTCCGCCCTTCAGCAGATGTACGGCCGGAAAAGCGCTCCGTTCCAGGTCGCACGTGATGGAGCCCTTCGTTCCGACAATCTGGATGTCGAACGCGTCCGACCCAAGCGCGATGCGCGAAACCTCCGCCGTCCCGACGACTCCGCTTGCGGTGACGAACTGCATCATCGCCCAGTCGTCGACGTCGACGTCGACAACCTCGCCGGAGTCCGCATGCGGGCGGCGCTTCACGTAAGTGTGCGTCCGCCCCCGCACGTCGGCAAGCTCGCCGAACCAATAGCGGAGCAGATCGAGCGCGTGGACGCCGAGGTCGCTGATCGCGCCGCCGCCCGACATGCCGCTCTGCAGCCGCCAGCTGACCGGACGCTCCGGGTTCAGGTAGCCCGAGCGCCGGTACGAAATTTTACACTGCAGCACGTCCCCGACAATGCCTTCCTGCACATACTTCCTGATGCGCATCGCCGCCGGATGGTAGCGGAACGTAAACGCAAGCTGCTGCAGCGTTTCCGGCCGGCTCTCCAGCTTATCGGCCAGCTCCTTCGACCGGGCGTACGATTCGGTCACCGGTTTTTCGCAATACACCGCTTTGCCTCCCTGCAGCGCTTGCGAAACGTCGGCGAAATGGTTCGCGTTCGGCGTGCAGACGTCGAAAGCGTCGACCCGCTCGTCCGCAGCCGCCTCGGCAGCCTCATGCACGACCCTCCGGAACCCGATCGCTTCCGCCTGTGCGGCATGCTTCTCCGGACTGCGCGTCACCAAAGTGTCCAGCACCGGAACGATCGGCGTTTTCTTGATGACCGGCAGCGCGCGAAGCGCCGTCATATGCGTTTTCGCTATATTTCCAAAGCCGATTACGGCCCATCTCAATTCTCGTATGGTCATCCGGATTTCCTCCCCGTTTTCGCCCTCAGCCGGTCGATACGCTTGCGGATGCCGTCGAGCTCACTGCGCCGCTTGGCGTCCGTGCGCATGCCGGAATAACGGCGCTGCGCGTGCTCCAGCGCTTCTTCGGCAAACGCCAGCGCCAGGTCGAACCGCCTGGTCCTATGCTCATGATATTTGGCAAGCTCGATATGCGCTTCCCATCCCGGCAGGGAGCTTCGCTCCGCGGCTCGCACAGCCTTCTGCCACAATACCACAGCCCGCGGCCAATTTCCACATTTCTTGTCCCGTTCCGCGAGCGCGCACAGGAGAGGCGCGGCGGCCTTCTCGTCGGCTTCGACTTTCGCGAACAGCGTTTCGGCGGCGCCCGCCGCGCCCATTTTCTCGAGCCATAGCCCGGTGCGCAGAAGCTCCTCCGCCTCCGGCTCGTGCGGCAGCGCCAGATCGAGCCGTTCGCTTAGCAAATGGCCGAATCGGATGGCGAGGGTGGCAAGCGACAGCATATCCGTCTCGTTGTGGCGAAATACGCCCAGAAGCGGCAGCGGATTCCCGTCGGCTAGAAACTGAAAATAGATCGCAGGCGCCAGCGAGCCGGGAACGTCGTCCTCGCGCTCGATGCCGAGCCGCTCTTCCTCGACGCGGCTCAGCTTGCACGAGGCGAGCGTGTTGCGCCAGATGCTCCGCGACGGATGCAGCAGGTCGATATGGACGAAATCCCAGGAAAAGCTGCGAAAGCCGTTCATGATCATTCGGCTTTGGACGACCGGCCAATCGAACGTGCGTCCGTTATACGTCACCAGATGCGTAAAGGCAGGCAGCTTATCCTGCAGGTAGGCGAGCATCGCCCGCTCCTCCGCCGGGTGGCGGATGAGCATTTGCTCAATGACGAACGATCCCGCTCCGTCGCTATAAGCGATGCCGACCATGAACGGAATGTTGCCCGCGCCGACGCCGAGCCCTGTCGTCTCCAGGTCGAGAAACAGCAGCTTCTCCGCCTCCACCGCCGCTTCGGTGCCGGATCGCCCCGTCGCCGCTCCGCCCTGCCGCCCTCGCCCTGCCCGGGCAGCCGGAGCCGGCCGGCCGTTAAACGCCGCAAGGCCGGCCGCCGCAAGCGTCAGCTCCGACAGGCGGTGGATGCCGTGCCGCTGCGTCAGCGGGCAGCGCACCACGCGCAGCAGAAAATCGCCTTCGGCGGAGCGCGCCGCGCGGACGCCGAGCGGCGCCCATTCCGGCGGCAGCGTCGCAGCTTCGCCGTCCGCGGCGCCTGCAGGCGTCTCTGCCGCGCGGCCGCCGGGCGACGCCGGCAGGCCCGCAGCCGCACGGCCCTCGGCGGCAGGCTCCGCCGCCCCGTGAGGGAGCCGGCTTGCGGCCGGCGCAGCGCTGCGGCCGCCCGGTCCGGCGCCGTCCGCAGAGCCGTACTCCGGCGCTTGCTGCCGGCCGTCCCGACCGTCGCCGTCCGAGCTGCCGGCTTCCGGCGTCCCGCCGGCCTGCCCAGCGGCGCCGCGCAGGCGCAGCAGCTTTTCGCGCAGCCCCCCGCTCATACGGTCGCTCCCGCTTCCGAGCAGCCGCCGGCACGCGGCTTCCGCAGCCATGGCATCAAGGCCGTTGCCGGGCCGATTAACACGTAACGATACCTATTCATAGTACCCCCAACAATTCGATGCTTTTTTGCTTGGCGTTCGAGCCTTCGATTTCCGTGCCGATGCAGGAAGGGCATCCGTCTTCGCAGGGACATCTTCGGATTAGATTCCGCGCGGCCGCTTTAATTTCGTCGAAACGCTTGTAGACGTCGTCGGCCAATCCGATTCCGCCGGGATAATGATCGTAAATGAAGATCGTCGGAAGCTGGGTATGCTCGGCGCGGATTTGCGACACGACGTGGATGTCGCTTCTGTCGCACATCACGTGTATGGGCACGATATGCCGGAAAACGTTGGCGATGCCGAGCAGCAGCTGCTCCAGCGTTTTCGTGCCGATGTCCGGCACCGCCTCCTTCAGCTCGACCCAAGCGGCGCTTGTGTGCAGCTCCTCTTCGGGCAGGCTGATCGGCCCGTATCCGATATTTTCAAACGTGGTCAGTTTGATTTTTTTGAATAACGTCGGCATCGCATTCACGACGACGTCACCGAAATGAATCGAGGTGCCGCGCCGGTTGTCCGTCCGGTCGATGTTCAGTACCTTAAGCTTCACCGCCAGGTTGGCGTCCGTGTAATATTCGACCCTGACTTCCCGCACGTAAGCCTTCTTATGGTCCCAGTCCAGCTTTTCGACCTGATACTGCACGCCCTCGTGCAAATAGATCGCTTCGTCGTGCAGCAGCGTCATCGCGCTGAACCGGTCCATTTCCCCGATGATCTTCACGTTCGCCACATCCGACTGGTCCACGATGACGACGTTCTCCTGCGCAGCCGAGCGGAGGCTGACTTCGCTGGCGGGAAACGACTGATTCGCCCAGTAATACGTATTTCCCGCGGCATGCAGCACTTTTTCCTCGACAAGGTACTCCAGAATATCGGTTATCTCCAGCGGTCCGAACGATTCGTCCTTTTTAAAAGGAAGCTCGTAAACGGCGCAGCGCAAATGATCAACAAGGATCATCAGGTTCTCCGGGTTGATTCGCGCCGATTCCGGGGACCGGTCGAAAAAATATTCGGGGTTCTGGACGATGTACTGATCGATCGGGGTATTGCCGGCTACCATCAGCACCAGCGATTCCCCATGCCGTCTTCCGGCCCGCCCCGCCTGCTGCCAAGCGCTTGCCACACTGCCGGGATAGCCCGTCATGATACATACCTGGAGCTGCCCGATGTCCACTCCCAGCTCCAGGGCGTTCGTACTGACGACGCCCAAAATATCGCCGTTACGTAATCCCTTCTCGATTTCCCGCCGCTGGTTCGGCAAATAACCGCCCCGGTATCCTCTTAGCGATTTCGCTCCGATTTCTTTTTTCACCAGTTCCTGCAAATGACTTAAAATGATTTCGACCCGGACCCGGCTTCGGGCGAACACGATCGTCTGGATTTTATTGGCCAAAAATTGCCGCGCCAGGTCGTTGACCTCCGCCGTTGCGCTTTTGCGGATGTTCAAGGGTTTATTCACGATGGGGGGATTATAGAAAACGAAATGCTTACGCCCCCTTGGCGCCCCGTTATCGTCGATGAGGCGCATCGGGCTGCCCGTCAGCTGCTCGGCCAGCTCCTTCGGATTCGCAATCGTAGCGGACGTGCAAATAAAGATCGGGCTGCTGCCGTAGAAGGCGCAGATTCGTTTCAGCCTGCGGATGACGTTCGCGACATGGCTCCCGAATACGCCCCGGTATGTATGCAGTTCGTCGACAACGACGTATTTCAGGTTGCTGAACAGGCTGACCCATTTCGTATGATGCGGAAGAATGGCCGCATGCAGCATGTCCGGGTTCGTGATCACGATATGCCCGACGGTCCGGACCAGCTGGCGGACGGCCGGCGACGTGTCGCCGTCGTATGTAAAGCTTTTAATATCGATGCCCATCTCGGCGATGATTTCGTTCAATTCGCTTTTTTGATCCTGCGCCAGCGCTTTCGTCGGGAACAGGTACAGCGCGCGGCTGCCGTCGTCTTCCGCGACCGCCTGAAGCACGGGAAGGTTATAGCAAAGCGTTTTTCCCGAAGCGGTCGGGGTGACGGCGACGATGTTTTCGTTCCTGCGCACCGTTTCGTAAGCGGTATACTGGTGCGTGTACAGCCGGTCGATCCCTCTATTGCCGAGCGCCGCTTTTATTCGGGGGTCTATGCTTTCCGGCATTTCCCTTGTTTTCGCGTCCTGCGGCTCCAATTCGTGCCAGTTGATAATATGTTCGTTGCCCCGCATTTCACGAATCAATTCGGGAAGCGTCCTCTTACCGAACACGTCAGACATCCCTCCATGGCTAGAACGGTTGTTCCCCCTATTATATACGTCAATGTCGAATTAAAAAAGCCCCGGTCCGGTTCCGTCCGTTCCGGCACGGCTTTCGGCCGCGGTGCGTGTTTTTGTAACGACGCTCGCGGGCGTTCGCGGCCCCGGCTGTCCGGTGAATAGGGTTTTTCGCACGGGCGCAACCTAAAGCGGGCCAGATCAGGGACCCGAAAAATCTTTCCAAGGAGGCGAGCAATCGTGGCAAAACCGGATGACCGCGCCGATAACGTCGAACACCTGCAGCAGGCGGTCCACAACACGGAAGAAAATTTGCATGAGGCGCAGCACTATTTGGACGAGCATGCCGAAGAAATTTCTCCGAAGGAAAAGCGGGACGTCGAAGCGAAGAACGAGCAACGCCAACAATCGATGGAGGACATGAAAGCGGAAATCAAGGACGAGGCGAAGTTTCAAAGCCGCCAGGAAGACTGACCTCCCGCAGGTCCCGGACAGCGAAAAAGCGCCGTCTGCATTGCGCAGCGCGGCGCTTATTTACGATTGGGCGGTGCGGCGAAGCTTTCGAAAACCGGCCGCCAGTCGTGCGGACAAAACCGGTTATTCGGGCCGTCCGACCTCGAGCTCCAAAAAGTCCTCCGCCGGAACGGTATTCGGGAACACGTCCTGCACGCTGCCGACCATTTCATCCACCGCCTCCGGGCTGAAGCGCGAGCTGAAATGCGTGACGGCGAGCCGGCAGGCTCCGGCTTTGGCGGCGGTTTCCGCCGCCTGGGCGATCGTCGAATGTCCGTAGGCCGCCGCCTTCTCCTCCATTCCCGCGGCAAACGTCGCCTCGTGAACGAGCAGATGGGCGCCCTTCGCCAGAACGACTGCATTGTCGCAAGGGCGTGTATCGCCCAAAATCGTGACGATCCTGCCCGGCATGGGCGGGCCGACCACCTCCGCGGCGCGTACCGGTTCCCCGCCCGGCAGGACGACATCTTCACCGCGCTTCAACCTTCCGTAGAGCGGACCGGGCGGGAGGCCGATCCGCGCCAGCCGCTCCGTATCGAGCCGGCCTGGCTTCGCCGCTTCCTCGATCCGGTAGCCGAAGCACGGCAGACGATGCTGAAGCTCGGCGGCATCCACGGCGAACGACTCGTCCTGCCAAAGCCGTCCGGGCGCCGTTTCCCGGATATCGAGCTCATATTCGAGCCGGGCGCCGGTCATTTTGAACGCATGCTCGATATAAGCTTTGAGCCCGGCAGGACCGAATACCTGGAGCGGCCCGGCGCCTTCGAAATACGACCGGCTGCTCAGCAGGCCGGGCAGCCCGTAAACATGATCGCCGTGCAGGTGCGTAATAAAAACGCGCTCCAGCTTGTTCAGCTTCAGCCGCGTTTCCAGCAGCCGGTGCTGCGTGCCCTCCCCGGCGTCGAACAGCCAGAAAGCGCCCGCGCGCTCCGGCAGAAGCAGCGCGATCGACGTCACGTTGCGGGCTTTCGTCGGCCTTCCCGCGCTCGTGCCCAGAAACATCACCCGCATGACCACTATCCCTCCCGATAACGCGCCGCCTCCGGCGATGCTTCGTGCTTGCGGCGCTCGTCTCTATAGCAATACCCTCCGAAGCGGAAACGTAATACAGCTTCCCGCCGCCGAGGGTATGCCCAATCAAAGGATGCCGTCCGGCGGCTCCTGCTCTGCCGGATCAGCTTTTCTCGACATTGAAATATTGCGCTTCCGGATGGGCGAACACCATCGCCGAAACGGACGCCTCCGGCTCCATCATAAAGCCTTCGGTCAGCTGCACGCCGATATCCTCCGGCTTCATCAGATCGAACAACGGCTCCTGATCCTCGAGGTTCGGGCAGGCCGGGTAGCCGAACGAAACGCGGATGCCCTGGTAACGGGCGCCATGACGCTGCTTCATCGTCATGTCGAGCGGATCCGGGAAGCCCCACTGGTCGCGCATCATATGATGCACGCGCTCCGCCAGTCCTTCGGCGACCTCGAGCGCGACGGCCTGCAGCGCATGGGAACGCAAATAATCGCCTTTGTCCTTCCATTCGGAAGCCAGCTCACGGACGCCCTGTCCCGCCGTCACGACGAGGAAGCCGACGTAGTCCATGACGCCGCCGTCCACCGGTTTCAGAAAATCGGCCAGGCACAAATACGGCTCCACCTGCTGGCGCGGGAACGTAAACCGTTTGATTTCCCTGCCGGGTTCCTTCGGGTCGTAAACGATGATATCGTTGCCCGACGATTGCGCAGGGAAAAACCGGTACATCCCGTGCGCGTGCAAAATGCCTTTCGATACCGCTTCCTCCAAAATGCCGTCAACCGTTTCCTTCAGCGAGACCGCCTTTTCGTTCCGGTCGGCCAGCTGCTGCTCGACGCTGCCCTTCAGCCCGAGATGATGGCCGAGCAGCATCTGCATGTTGACGTACGGCACGATTTGCGGGATCGGCACGTCGCGAAGCACGTGGCGCTCCAGATCCGGCGGCATGAAAACCGGCGCATCCGGCGAAATGTTCGACCGCACGGCCCGGCTCGGCTCCGGCAGCGGCTTCTTCTCTTCCTCGATTCCATAACCGGACGCTACCAGCGCATCATGCTCCTCTTCGTACGTGCGCCGGTGCTTGGGGTCCATCAGCTTATTGGCGATATCCAGCCCGTCCATCGCATCCTTCGCGTACAGGACGAGGCCGTCGTATTCCGGGCTGATCCGCGTTTTCGTAAATTTGCGCGTCAGCGCCGCGCCGCCTACCAGAATCGGCGCATCGATGCCGGCGTTGCGCAAATCCTGCGCCGTCACGACCATCTGCTGGGCCGATTTGACGAGCAGGCCGGAGAGGCCGATGGCGTCGGCTTTTTCGTTCCGGTACGCTTCGATCAGCTGCTCAGGCGGCACTTTAATGCCGAGGTTGACAATCCGGTAGCCGTTGTTGGACAAAATAATTTCGACGAGATTTTTCCCGATGTCGTGCACGTCGCCTTTAACGGTCGCCAAGATGATCTTACCCTTGACGGACGTCTCGTTCTTCTCCATAAATTGCTCGAGATAGGCGACCGACGCTTTCATCACCTCAGCGCTCTGCAGCACCTCGGCGACGATCAGCTCGTTGTTGTTAAACAGGCGGCCGACCTCTTCCATCCCGCGCATCAGCGGCCCGTTGATCGTCTCAAGCGGCGTATATTTCTTCAGCGCCTCCTCGAGATCCGGAATCAGCCCTTCCTTCGTGCCTTCGACCACGTAGGAGGCGAGCCGCTCCTCAAGCGTCAAATTCGACGTTTTCTCTTTCTTCGCCGTTTTCTTGTCGCGGAAAGCGGCCACGAATGCGGCGAGCGTCTCGTCGTTCGTGTTGTAGATCAGCTCTTCGGCGAGCCGGCGTTCCTCCTCCTGAATGGAGGCGTACCGCTCGAGCTTCTCGGTGTTGACGATCGCATAGTCAAGCCCGGCTTTCGTGCACTCGTACAGGAACACGGAGTTCAGCACCTCGCGGCCCGCTTCCGGCAGGCCGAACGATACGTTGCTGATCCCGAGAATCGTCTGGCACTTCGGCAGTGCTCCTTTGATCAGGCGGATCCCTTCGATCGTTTCCTTCGCCGAGCCGATATACTGCTCATCGCCGGTGCCGACGGGGAAGACGAGCGGGTCGAAAATAATATCCTCCGCGTTCATCCCGTATTTGTTCACGAGCAGGTCATGCGAGCGTTTCGCCACTTCGAGCTTGTCTTCCCGCGTGATGGCCTGGCCGCGCTCGTCGATCGTGCCGACGACGGAGGCCGCGCCGTATTTATGAATGAGAGGCACGACCTTCTCGAATTTCTCTTCCCCGTCCTCGAGGTTGATCGAGTTGATAATCGCCTTGCCCTGCGAATATTTCAGCGACAGATCGAGCACCTTCGGATCGGTCGTGTCGATAACGAGCGGCACCTTCACCTTCTTCACGACAAGCTCGAGGAACCGCATCATGTCCTCCGCTTCGTCGCGGTCCGGATCCTGCAGGCAGACGTCGATGACATGCGCCCCGTTCTTCACCTGGGCGCGGGCGATTTCGGCCGCTTCCTCGTATTTGCCCTCGGCGATGAGCCGTTTGAATTTGCGCGAGCCGAGCACGTTCGTCCGTTCGCCGACCATGTACGGCCGGTTCGCGCTTTCGATGTAGACCGTCTCGATGCCCGAGACGGCCGGCGGGTGGTCGCCCGACTGCGTCCGCGGCGCAAACGTCTTCAGCGTCTCCGCGATGGCGCGGATATGGTCGGGCGTCGTGCCGCAGCAGCCGCCGGCAATATTGAGCCAGCCTCTTTCGGCGAACGCCGCGATTTTGGCCGCGAGCGACGATGGCGATTCGTGGTAGTTGCCGTTCTCGTCCGGCAGGCCGGCGTTCGGGTAGCAGCTGATCGCCGCGCGGGAAATGCCGGCGAGCGAACGAATATGATCGCGCATGAATTCCGGTCCCGTTGCGCAGTTCAGGCCGACCGAGACCGGCTCCAAATGCTCGAGCGAAATATAGAACGATTCGATGCTTTGCCCTGCGAGCGTCGTCCCCATCGGCTCAATCGTGCCCGATATCATGACCGGCAGCTTCCGGCCGGTCAGCTCGAACGCCTTGCGGATGCCGATGCTCCCGGCTTTGACGTTCAGCGTATCCTGCGACGTCTCCAGCAGCAGCGCATCGACGCCGCCTTCGATCAGAGCGGCCGCCTGCTCGCAGTAGCTGTCTACCAGCCCGTCGAAGGTGACGCCGCCCGTGACGGAGAGCGTCTTCGTGGTCGGCCCCATCGCACCGGCGACATAGCGCGGGCGCTCCGGCGTCGAGTGCTTCTGCGCCGCTTCGCAGGCGAGGGCCGCCGCCGCCAGGTTGATCTCCCGCGCTTTCTCGGGGATGTCGTATTCGGCCAGCACGACGCTCGTCGCGCCGAACGTATTCGTTTCGACGATGTCCGCGCCGGCCGCGAAATAGGCCTCATGGATGCCGCGGATGATATCGGGACGCGTCAGGACGAGCATTTCGTTACAGCCCTCCAGCGCTTCGCCGCCAAAATCGTCCGGGCCGAGGTTTTCCCGCTGGATCATCGTACCCATGGCGCCGTCCAGTATGAGAATGCGTTCTTTCATCAATTCCTGTAATGTCGGTTTCATCGTAGCGCGTACTTCCTTCCCGTTGCAGCTGATACAAGACCCGGTCATCGGGCCCGTACCCGGCTCAAAAATCGTTAACCCTTAGTGTACCAGAATCGGGAGAACGTGAAAAGGTTCTAATATCGACAGCCTAACCGATTTATTATATAGTGGTTTTATCGGAATTTTAAGATGAACTTATCGGAAACGAGGGATCGTGCAAAAATGGCAGAGATTCGAATCCGCAAGACGGACGAACGCATAACGGGCGAACAAAACGTCCGCGATTTTTTGGAAAAGCAGGAAGTGCTGTACGAGCATTGGAATCCGGAGAAGCTGCCTGCGGCGCTACGCGAAAAATTCGTGCTGAACGACGAAGAGAAGCAGCAAATCTTGTCGACGTTTGACGGGGAAATCCGCGATCTCGCCGATCGCCGGGGCTACCGCACCTGGGACATCATCGCCCTGTCCGACGCCACGCCGAATCTGGAGGAGCTGCTGAAAAAATTCGAACAGGTGCATACGCATACCGAGGACGAAGTGCGCGCCATTACGGCCGGCAAAGGCATTTTTATCATTAAAGGAACGGACGACGTCGGCTATTTCGATGTCGAGCTCGAAGCCGGCGACGTCATCTCGGTTCCGGAAAACAAGCCCCATTTCTTCACGCTGATGGACAACCGGCAGATCGTGGCGGTGCGCCTGTTCATCGAGACGGAAGGCTGGATCGCGCATCCGTTCGAAGACCCGTCCTTCCAGAAATCGCAGACTTAAGCGCCGTTTGCGAACGCCGCTCGCGAAAAGAGAGCCCTTGACCCGCTTCGAAAAGGAGCGCGGCCAAGGGCTTTCATGTTGTTCGCTTCGCGGTCAGGCCGGCTCCCTCTTCCGAAGCACGCACCGGAAACAATGCAATCCGCCCCACATCTCCGTATAAATCGCGTTCGCCGGTTTCTCGAAATCGGCGTTCCCGGCGAGTTCCAGGCCGGCTGCGGCGACGTCGCGGCAGAGCTGCTTCAGGTCGATATTCGGATAGTCGAAGGTCAGGACAATCAAGCCGCCGTCCTTCAAGACACGGCCAAACTCGACGAAGGCCGCCTTCCGGTCCCGCTCCGGCATTTCCTCCAGCACGGAAATGCAGAACACTTTATCGAACGTCCGGTCTCCGTAAGGCAGGTTGGCCAAATTTCCCCACTTCAGATGAACGTTCCCAATATACTTCGCCTGTACGATGTCGGCGGCCTCCGGTCCGAACCAGCTTCTCCGGATCGCTTCCACAACCCGCTCCGGCGTCATGATGCGGGGATCGATATCGCAGGCGTGGACTTCGCGCGCGACGGTCGTCAAATAAAATTTGAACGGATGGTCGACACCGCTCGCGGCGTCGAGCACGACGTCGTCCGGCTCCGGAAACTGCTTTGCCCACTCGTATTCATAGTAGCGGCTCCACCATGTATTCGGCAGCTTGAACACGATTTCGTCCGTCTTCGGATCCGTGTCCACGAAAAAGCGGGAATCCAGTTTGTTTTCCAATGTCGTCCTCCTTTACAGAAGCGGCTTCAGGGCTTCCAAAATTTGCGCCGCCCGATGGTCGTACGTATGATGATCGTACACGAATTGCTGGCCCTGCTTTCGGATCCGCTCCATCGCATCCGGGCGGCTTCTGTAATAGTCGTACAGCTCGAGCGTTTCCTCCGGCGACCGCGACCAGACGAGATGGGTATGGTTCTCGAACATCGCTTCGATGGCCGTCGTATGCTGCGTGAAGAAAAAACCGGCGCAGCCGAGCACCTCGAACGTCCGCATGGACTGCATCGTTTTCGAGCCGTTGATGCTGTGGACGCCCAGAATGAACGGCACGGACGCGCATAGATCCGGCCAATGCTCGTAAGCCATGTAGCCTTTATACATGTCTTGCGGTATGCGGAACGCGAATTTCCCGCTGACCCAATGCGCGCCGCCGTAGAAGGCGATGTCGGCCCCCCGCCCGATCAGCGGCTCGAACAGGAGCCGGTTCCCGGCAAGCCGGTTCGGATGCACCTCGTAATTGTTGCCGACGAACGCAAGCTCGCGGGCGAGCTCAGGACGGTAAACGCCGCGCCGGTGGAAGCCGGGGTTGCAGGCGAACGGCACGGAAATCGCGCGAATGCCGTTCGGCCGGTACAGCTCGTCGATCCATTCCGTAAAGGTCGTCAGCGTCAGGACCGATTTTCGCCCGTACGCCAGCGACATGTTGCGGGCGACCGGATCCTCGATTCCCCAATAAATGTGCGGGATGCCGGTCCGGTCGATTATGCCGGTGATCGCTTCCACCCGCCCGACTCCGCCATCGGTGAACAGCAGGTCCGGTTTGAACGCATCGATTTTGGCCAGCATGACGTCCGGTTCCTGCTCACCGGGATGAATAAATTCCACCTCATGCCCGAGCCTGACAAAACCCCGCCCCATGCCCAACTTTACGATCGGAGCCGAGTTGAGGAACAGGATTTTCATCGGATGTCCTCCTTCGGATCTTATGCGTAAGCCTTTTTGTTGCCATGAAGCTAGTTTATGCCCGCAGCATGAACATGACTAGGTACATGACTTGGACAAGCAAAAAAAGGGCACCGCCTGTTGCCGGCGGGCAGTAGGTTGGCGCACAGCCCCGCGCATACGGTTTGTCATAAGATGAGAAAAGCTGCTGCCTTATCGAAATTATTGAAGGAGGTGGGAAATTTGGGGCTGGATCTTACGATCGTGTATCCCCCTGCGATCGATTATCAATTCATGCATCAGCGTCCGCAGCAGATGATGAAGGCGCTCGCCCAGGCGGGCGCGAATGTCGTCTTTATCAATCCGGCCGATTTGTTCCCCCAGGAAACGCCCGTCTATCATCCGTTCCCCGAGCTGCCGAATTTCACGGTCATCCACCGTTCCGTCGATTTCAAGCCGCTTGTAAAAGGCAAGCTGGTGTTTTGGTGCGCGGTGAACCAAGGCTGGTTCATCGACTGCTACGATCACGATCTGGCGATTTTCGACTCCTGCGACCTGGCTGCCGGCGAGTTTTCGGCCTGGAGCGGAATCATCCCGGTCATGGAAAAGAAAACGCAGCTGACGTTCGCTTCGTCCGGCGCCATTTTCAGGGAGCATACGAGTCGGGGCGTTCCAACCGTTCTATTGTCGAACGGCGCCGATTTCGATCACTTCAAGCCTGCCGCGGGCAGGCTTCCGCGTCCCGCCGATTTGCCGGATACCGGAGGCCGGCCGCTCGTCGGGTATTACGGCGCCATTTACACCTGGCTCGATGCGGAAATGGTATACCGGATCGCCGACTGTTTCCCGGTGGTGCTGATCGGATCAAACCAGCTGTACAACCGGAGTATCGAGCATCCGAACGTAACGCTTCTCGGGATGAAGCCTTACCGCGAGCTGCCGGCGTATTTGAGCTGGTTCGACGCGGCCCTGATTCCTTTTCTGCTTACCGAAATGATCGCCGGCTGCGATCCCGTCAAATTTTACGAATATATTTCGGCCGGCAAGCCGGTTGTCGCCTCGAACATGCAGGAGCTCGGAAAATTCCGCAATCTCGTCTATTTCGCTGACGCCGGCAATGCCGCGGAGACCGTGGCGAAAGCGATCGAGGAAAATCACGAGATGAAGGTCCGCATGCGGCAGCGGTATGCCTTCAAGAACTCCTGGACCAGCCGCGCGAAGGTGGCGCTCGCCCATATCCTGAACAGGCTTGAGAAAGGCGGCGTTTATCCGGCACGATAGGTTTACCGTTCATGTTTTACTGCAGGTAAAAGGCGGCCGGCAGGCGCTCCAAAAGGCGTCCGCCGGCTTTTTTTGCTTGTCTGGGTGAATTCATCATCTTCAAATAGACTAGCTTCCCCCCCTATCTGTCCAGCATAAGTTACAAGCAACCGGAACAAAAGGGAGATGAATTGCGTGACCGTATGTAAAGTGAAACCGAAAAAGCTTCGGCTTTGCCCATGCCCTCCGAAGCATAAGCCGAAGCCCGTCATTCGATGCCGGAAAATCGTCCGGAAACGAAAAAAGAAGCCCGGCATCTCCTTGCTCTCGCTGATCCGTCAGCTGCAACAGCGTGTCGACCAGGTCGCCCTCGATCTTCGTACCCGGATCGACCAGCAGTCTGCAGGCTATTCGCAGCTCACCGCGGGCTACTCGCAGCTGACATCCGGCTACTCGCAGCTCACCGCGATAACGAACCAGCTTCGCAGCGACGTCAATTCGATCCAGGCGATCATCAGCGCCCCGCCGATCACGCAAAGCCTTCGCGATGCGCTGAATTCCCGGATTAGCACGGCGATCATCATCGAAACCGACGCCGGTACGATTACAGGAACGCTCACGGAGGTCGGAAACGATTATGTGGCCATTACCGAGCCGTCGGGCGCCATCGTACTCATTCCGGTTGCCGAAATCAATTCGTTTGTGTAAACCGACTATCGAATAAGAGGTGTGAAAAGATGGATTTTTCCCAGGCGTTGGCGCGCTTTATCGGCCGCCGAGTCGAAGTGTTTCAAATGTCGCAGGTGGTGACCGGTGTTCTGTCCGGCGTCAGCCAAGGATTTTTTACCGTCCAGGTCAGTCCCTCCGCTTATACGCCGGGAACGCAGGTAAGCGTACTGGAAGTCAATACCGAATATGTCCGGTTTCTGCCGGCCTGACGCGCCCGTTTACGCAGACGTATCATTCGTTTCCGCTTCGGCATACCGTTTGCAGAAACCATTTTTTCCAGCTTGAATAGGACGTCCTGTTGACGCTTGTGACGCTGTCCGGACGAAGCCTGCGGTGGTACAGGGTCCCGTCCGAGCGCTTGACGGCGTAAAATTGCGCCATTCGCAGCAGCATTTGTATATCTTCATATAGCGAGCCGCCGAACGGATCCGAGACCAGCCAGCCGCCAAGCTCGCGAAGCGCCGATAGGCTGAAGCATCTCGGAGCCAGCGGTTCGGCGTATTCCAATAACGTTTCAGGCGTAAACCGGGCCGGCTGACGGATATTGCGGTAGACGGGCTGGTGTCCGCCGCTAAGCTGCTGCCATTCATAATGACCGGCAAAATAAGCGCCGGTTCGCAGCTCGCTTTCGCTCTCGCTCTCGCTTCGAATATGTGCTGCGAATACGGAAAGGCAGTCGGGCGCTAACCAGTCGTCGGCATCCAGTTCCACCAGCCATGCTCCTTTTGCATGGGCAAGCGCACGATTCAGGCTGAAGCCTTTTCCGCGGTTCGTTTCATTGCGAAGAACGGTTACGCGGGGATCCGCTGCTTCCGCCTCCAGGATGAGCGCTGTTTCATCGTGCGAGCCGTCGTCCACGATGATTAGCTCCCAATCCGGGCACTGCTGGACGAAGACGCTGCGAATCGCCCATTTCAAATAAGGCGCGTCGTTGTAGGTGCAGATGACGACGCTGAACAGCGGGCGGCAGCCGGCGGTTTGGGAGGATGGCTTGGCGGCCAATAGGGGCGCCAGCGCCTCCCATTCTTCCCGTGTCCGCATCCAGCCCGGGTTCGATCCGCGCCGGACGCTCCAGCAGTCTGCCGCGATTTCGCTCCACCGCCATGCCGGAGTCAGCCTGTACTGCAGCTCGAGCAGTACATATCGTTCGAACGGCAGCCGGTCGAGAGTCGCAAAGCCCGGACCGTTCCCGGACCGTACCGCTTCCGTCCGCCAGACGACAGGTCCCCGCGGCGGGTCCCGTTTCTCGTCTCCATTCCAGCCGGACTCCGGGTTGAGCAGCAAGCCGGCGACGGTGTCGTCCGCACGCCGCATCCACGCATCCGCTTGGCTAAGAAACGATTCATCCACGGACTCCCCCGCCAGCAGCGTAACGAAGAAAGGTTCCGTATACCCGCTTAAAATTTCCCGGTTCATCGCAGCCGCAAAATCGCGTTGGAGCGGGACGACCCGGCAGTTTATCGGCGCTGACCGGACCAGCCGTTCCGTCATTTGCAGGGAACGGGCGTTGGCTCCCGTATCCAGAACAAATACAAGCAGCATGCGGTCACTCCCTTGATACCACATTGTATGCCGCTTCCGTCAGACAGGTTAAAAGATTGTAAGCGAATTTCATTTCGCGAACGGACAAGGAGGCTGAACTCGCTTATGTCGGAACGAACCGAAAACGAACCGATTCACCTGATCGTTGCGGCGCCCGTTCAACGGTCCGGTTCGACCCTGCTCCAGCGGATATGCAACCGGCGCAGTGGAAGCTTGATTTGGGGCGAGCACGGCGGGGTGCTGAACGATTACGAGAACATCGGGCGGCTGATTCGTTATTTTTCCGATCACAGCAGCAGTGAACGCGAGGCTTTCTTCGGCAACGGGGAAGACGCCAACCAGTGGATCGCCAACATGACGCCGGAAAGCACCTATGTGGACGAAGCGGTAATCGCTTCCGTTCGCGCTTTGTTCGCCCGGCTTTACGCTCCTTTCCGGGATACCCATGACCGGATCGGTTTTAAGGAGGTCCGGTACGGCCGGCCGGCGCTGACGTTATTCCGGCAATGTTTTCCCGAAGCCGATATTTTGCTGATCGTCCGCCATCCCGTGGACACGTGGCGCAGCTCGGTCGGCTGGTACAACCGCATCGGCGATTTCACGACCAAATGGAATGAAAATGCCGGCTATTATTTGGAACTGGCCGAGCAGGATCCGAGAGCCCACCTGGTCGTCTACGAAAACCTCGTTAACCGCGACCAGGCAACGCTCGATCTGATTTCCAAAGTGGCGGACGTGACCGAGGAAGAGATCGAGCTCACGCTTGCTTACAAGGTGGGAAGCCATAAAAATCCGGTTTCCGATGCGGATATCCGCATCATTCAAACCGAATGCAGCGCCGTCATGAGCAAATACGGCTATACGTAGATTCGGGGGAGGATGCCGCAGCTCCGTCCTACCCTTTTCATGACGAAAGGGCAAGCCGACGTGCGCAAGATTCGAGGAAGGATGCCGCAGTTTCCGTCGTCCCCCTTCCCTGACGGAAAAGGCAAGTCGACGAGCGCTGGAGGCAATCTCGGCTGGCGGACAGCGTTCGCGGAAAAGGGAATGGAAAAACCCGCCTGACTGCGGCCGGGCGGGTTTTCGGTATGCGTTATTCGCCGAGCAGCGGGAGCAGATCCTCCAAATGCCGTATTTCGTGCGAAGGCACGATTTCGCCGGTGTGCTGCACGCCGTGACGGTTAATCCAGACGGAAGTCATGCCGATCGTATTGGCGCCTAAAATGTCCGTCGTCAGCTTGTCACCGACCATAATGCCCTCCTCCGGCTGAACACCGAGCCGATCCAGCGCATGACGGAAAATCGAGGCGGCCGGCTTTCCTTCGCCGAATTGGCCGGAAATGACAATATGATCGAAATACGGTGCCAAGTCCGGTACGCCCGCCAGCTTCTCCAGCTGCAAATCCGGCGAACCGTTCGTCAGCAGCAGGAGCTTGAAGCGGCCCTTCAGCTTGTCCAGCACGCGGAACGTCTCGTCATAGACGATCGGCCGTTTGCGCCGTTCCGCCGGGAACCGTTCGGCCAGCTCCGCGCCGAGCTCCTCGTCGTTCACGCCGAGTGCACGCAGCCCGCGCGTCCAGGACTCGCGGCGGTACCCGGGCGCCAACCGCTCCAGCTTGCGGAATTGTTCCTGTTCGCCCTGGGTGAAATTGGCCCAAAGCCCTTCGAACGGATTGATGCCGATCATTTTTGTGAACGGGAACGTTTCATACGATTCGTATAATGACCGGGCTTCGCGGCGCACCGCTTCCTCAAGGGCGTCCGGATCGACGCCCGTTTTCTCCGCCGCAGCCGCGCAGGTCGCCTGGAACGCTTCCTTCACACTTCGGTCGTCCCAAAGCAGCGTATCGTCCAGATCGAATAGTACCGCCTTTTTCTTCGCCATCGCTTATGCTCCACTCCATATCATTTCTCTTCGAAAGGGATGCGGTGAACTGCGGCGAACGTGCGCAGTCGTTCCGTCATCGCTTCCGTCGGGTACCGGTTGATCAGCTTGGAGAACACCCAGTTCCCGCCTTTGTTCTGGCCGACGATGACATACCCCTTCTGGGCTGTTATCGATTTGATGTTGTCCTGGTAAACCGTCCGGTCTCCGCCGAAGCGGCGCGTCCGAAGAAAATCCTTGCCGACCGTCAGGTAGGGGCGCCTAAGAAATAACAGGCCCGCCAGCACGAGGTAACAAGCGATCGTAAACCAGAACATCTGGTTCATCTGGCTGCCAATGTAAAGGATGACGTACAAAATCGCAAACAGGACCAGTAACGCAGGCAGCAACAGGCTGCGTCCTTTGTACGTATCGGAAGGATCGGACGCGCCTTGGCCGAATTGGATCGGCGACTGGCCCATCTTCTTGCGCCGCACGTTAATTTGTTTTTGGTTTTTCTGAACCTTGCGTTCCCAGGAACGAGACACGTATGCTCCCCCTCAAACTGCTTTAAGCTTCTTTACCACTGACGTTCGATCGGGCGCTCGAATTTCGCGATGAACCGTTTCGGATATTCCGAAGGAAGCGCGCTGACGGCGTCAAGCTTGTCCCACGTTTCCTGCGGCATTTTCCAGCCGGCCGCCCCGATGTTGTCCTCATACTGCTCCAGCGTGCTCGCGCCGAATATCGGCGACGTAATGCCTTTGCGGTGGATCAGCCAATTGAGCGCGACCTGGGCGGGCGTTTTCCCCAGCTCCTTCGCCGCGGCAAGCACCGCATCCAGCACCTCGAAATTATGCTCGTTCGCGCGCAGCGCCCACGAGCTTTCGCCCGTCTTCGCGGTCAGGCGCCCGGAGACCGGCTCCTCCCGGGTGTAGCGTCCGGTCAAAAATCCGCCGCCAATCGGCGCCCACGGAATAACGCCGACGTTCTCCTCGAGGCAAAGCGGCATCATTTCGCGGTCCATTTCGCGGCTGACCAGGCTGTACTGCGGCTGGAGCGAAACGAAGCGTACATAGCGGTTGGCATCGCTGACGGCAAGCGATTTCATCAGCTGCCAGGAATAAAAATTCGAGCAGCCGATATAGCGGACTTTGCCGGCCGTGACGAGATCGTCCAGCGCGCGCAGCGTTTCTTCGATCGGCGTTGCATGATCCCAGACGTGAACCTGATAAAGATCGATATAATCCGTATCGAGCCGTTTTAAACTGGCTTCGACACAATCCATAATATGCTTGCGCGATACGCCGACCCCGTTCGGATGATCCGCGGTGGCGAAGCGCACCTTCGTCGCGAGCACGACCTGCGAGCGGCGGTCCTTGATCGCCTTGCCGACGATTTCCTCCGACCGTCCCGCAACGTACACGTTTGCCGTATCGAGAAAATTGCCGCCCCGGTCGAGGAAACGGTGAACCATCTCGATCGAATCGCTCTCACTGGTCGTATTTCCGAACGACATCGTACCCAGGCAAAGCTCCGAAACGGCAAGTCCGCTTCGTCCAAGCAGCCGATATTCCATCTTCTCTTCTCCTCCTTCTCATGAAAAACCGCCGGCCGTCCGGAGGGACTTCGAAGTCCCTCTGCGGTTTGCCGGATGATAAAATGAGATGCTGCCGAAGCCGCGGCGTCAGTGCTTGATCGTGGAGTCTCCATCCTCGTCCTCGGCCCATTTGATCGCATCGAGCTGATTGCGGAAATTCCGTCTGAAATTGTCCAAATATTTACGGCGCAGCTCGCCTTGTTCGGCAGCTTCCTCGGCCGTCAAACCGACCGTTTTCTGCTTGCGCGACAGCTCGTTGATCCGATCGATCAGCTTTCCCATTTCCCATCGCTCCTTTCTGGCCAGCAAGCGAACATTCCGTCTTTTACTTTGACATTTTTATTCTACCATTGTCAAGAAGGCTTCACTACACGCGAAACGCCCGCATGCCGCGATTGAGAGACAAAAATCGCCCGTCACCGTGAAGCCGGACAGGCTCAGGCGAGGGCGATTCATAAACATGCAGCCAAACCGGAATGCGATGGCGTGTACCGGGACCGGAAATCAATCCGCGGGAACGATTAACGTCTGCCCTGCGCGAATGACGCTTGACCGCAAATTGTTCCGTTCCTTCAGCTCGTAAACGATTTGCCTGACGTCTTCGCCTTCATGCCGGAGCGTGCCGGCAATCGACCACAGCGTATCGCCCGCTCCGACGACAATGACCCTCTCCTGCGCCGTCGGCGCGGCAGGCCGTTCGCCGCTCGCATCCGTGCGCATGAGCGTCAAGCCTGAAAACAATAAAATAACGAGCAGCCCCGCGATGGCAAACTTCATCATAAGCCGCTCCACGCTTCTTACGTTTGCCTTCGGCGCTCCGTCCAGCCTCCGCTGCACTTCCCGTGTGCCGTTCGCAGCCGCACGCTTGCCCTGCGTATTCGAATACGTTGAAATAGTCGTCATCATTCCGCAACACCCCAAACGTTTGTTCTGTTATTTGTTAAACCAACAATAACACGAACGCATGTTTGGAGTCAATACCATTTTAGAACGTCTGTTCGCAGGCTGATGCGAACCTTTGTTTTCTCGAACTTATGTTTGTACGAACTCCGGTTCTGTGTTATAATTTGACACAAATGAACCATTGGAGTGATTCAGGTGTCGAAACTTTCCAACCGCCAGCAGGCGATACTCGAATTTATTAAAACCGAGGTCCGGGAGAAAGGTTACCCGCCTTCCGTCCGGGAAATCGGCGAAGCGGTCGGCCTTGCTTCCAGCTCCACCGTACACGGGCATCTGGATCGTCTGGAGAAGAAAGGGCTGATCCGCCGCGACCCGACGAAGCCGCGGGCGATTGAAATACTGGATTCGGACGAGTCGGAGCTCGCTTTCCCGCTGACCGTCGCCAAGGTGCCCGTCGTCGGGAAAGTAACGGCCGGCCTTCCGATTACGGCCACCGAGAACATCGAGGATTATTTTCCGCTTCCGGCGAGCAAGGTCGGAGACGACAACCTTTTTATTCTGAACGTCATTGGCGAAAGCATGATCGAAGCGGGCATATTGAACGGCGATTACGTTATCGTCCGCCAGCAGCAAACCGCCAACAACGGAGAAATCGTCGTCGCCATGACGGAGGACGACGAAGCAACGGTCAAAACCTTCTACAAAGAGAAGGATCATATCCGGCTGCAGCCGGAAAATCCGACGATGGAACCGATTCGTTTGCGGAACGTGACGATTTTGGGCAAAGTCGTCGGCCTGTTCCGCGATATTCACTAGCGCGAGGACAGCATGGCGAGGGGAAGAAAGAAACGCCTCGGCGCACGGATCGCTCGGAATCCACGTGAAAAAAAGGGAGCCTTGACACGATTCCAGTCGGAATCGCTTCAAGGCTCCCTTTTCTTGTTCTTCGGACGCCATCAGTCGGGAATATCGCGGTACAGCAGGTGGTCGTATTCATATTTGCCCGTTGTAAACCGAAACACAAGGCGGATGCCGGCGGCGTCGACATCCGCCGAACGGAGCGCCGCCGATCGGACATATAAGCGCACCAGCCGGGAAAGCGCCTCCCGCCGGCCTTCCCGAACCGATTTTGCGATTGCCGCTGCGTAACCCGGCGAACAAGACAGCGCTCTGTAAAACGGGAGCACGGCTGCGGCGATTTTCCGGTGGGCCGGAGCGGGAAACGCAAACCGGGCTTTACCGGGCGGAATCGACGTGCCGCATGAATACTGAAGCACCGGCGCCGGAAACGCAAAGTCGATAAAATAGCCGATTCCGTTTGTGGACAAACCGTCCAGCCGCGCCCGCGGAACGACGGATTTCAAAAGCCGCTGCATGCGGTCCGGGTCCAGACCCCGAACGGCAGCCGACCACCGGCAGGCAAACGTGCGGTCCGCAGCGATTTTCCGGTAAAACGGGACTAAATAAGCGGCCGTTCTCCGCAGAACCGCCGGGGGAAGCCGAAAGCCTGCCTGCTTGTTTGACTTGGCCATCTTACGAGCACCGCCTCCATCCTTTTGGTGCATCGTATGCCATGGAAAGACTCCCCGTGCGGAGCATAACACGCAGCCCGCCGTTACACAAAAAAACCCTTTGGCGCCAGGCGCCAAAGGGTTTTTCGTTGTTTCGCATTAATACAGCGTCAAATATTGATCGCGTTCCCACTGATGGACCTGCGTGCGGTACATATCCCACTCGATTTCCTTCAGCTCATAGAAATGCGCAAGCGCATGATCGCCAAGTGCATCGCACACCACTTCATCGCGCAGCAATTCGTCCAGCGCTTCCTTCAGGTCGACCGGAAGGCTTGGGATTCCTTCGTCGATCCGCTCTTCATCCGTCATGACGTAAATATTTCGGTCGATCGGCGTCGGCAGCTGCATTTTGTTGCGGATGCCGTCCAGACCGGCTTTCAGCATGACGGCCAGCGCAAGATACGGGTTTGCGGCCGGATCCGGGTTGCGCACCTCGATACGCGTGCTGAGCCCGCGCGAAGCCGGGATGCGGATCATCGGGCTGCGGTTGCTGGCCGACCAGGCGACGTAGCACGGCGCCTCATAGCCTGGCACCAGACGCTTGTACGAATTGATCGTCGGATTCGTAATGGCGGCGAAGCCGCGCGCGTGGCGCAGGACGCCGGCCATATATTGACGAGCCGTATGGCTGAGGCCGAGCTTGTCGTTTTCGTCGAAAAACGCGTTGTCGTTGCCGCGGAAAAGCGACTGGTGGCAGTGCATCCCCGACCCGTTCACGCCGAACAGCGGCTTCGGCATAAACGACGCATGCAGACCGTGCTGGCGGGCGACCGTCTTCACGACGAGCTTGAACGTCTGGATTTGATCCGCCGCTTTGACGGCATCCGCGTATTTAAAGTCGATCTCGTGCTGGCCGGGCGCAACTTCGTGGTGGGAGGCTTCGATTTCAAAGCCCATCTCCTCGAGCGTCAGCACGATCTCCCGGCGGCAATTCTCGCCGAGATCGGTCGGCGCGAGATCGAAATAACCGCCCTGATCGTTCAGCTCCGTCGTCGGCTCGCCTTTCTCGTCGGTTTTGAACAGGAAAAATTCCGGCTCGGGGCCGACGTTCATCGCGGTGAAGCCAAGCTCGTCCGCTTCCTTCAGCGCGCGCTTCAAAATACCCCGCGGATCGCCGGCAAACGGCGTGCCGTCCGGCATATAGATATCGCAAATCAGCCGGGCGACCCGGTCTTCCGTTACCCATGGGAATACAACCCATGTGCTCAGGTCCGGGTACAGGTACATGTCGGATTCTTCGATGCGGACGTAACCTTCAATGGAAGAACCGTCAAACATCATTTTGTTATCGAGCGCTTTCGGCAATTGGCTGACCGGGATTTCCACATTCTTGACCGTCCCGAGCAGATCGGTGAACTGCAGTCGGATAAACCGGACGTTCTGTTCCTGGGCGATGCGCATAATGTCATCTTTTGTATAGCTCACGGTATCATCTCCTTCGAAGGTGTAAGGTGTCATTTTCTGTTATAGAAACGGGACAGCTGGCCTTGAATAAGCGAGGCCTTGCCCGGTCTCTTCTCCAGAAGCTCCTGCTTCAGCAGACGGTGCAGCTGCGCGTCGGACAGCTCGCGCCGTTTCACTTCCGATTGCTCGCTCATAACGGTCGCTTCTTCCGATTCCTTCGAAACCGGATTCATGACCTGCTTAATTCCTGCGATATTTACGCCTTTCTCGATCAGCGACTTGATCTCGAGCAGCCTCTCCACATCGTTGAAGGAAAACAGCCGCTGATTGCCGGACGTTCGCGCCGGCACAATCAGCTCGTGCTGCTCGTAATAACGGATCTGCCGCGCGGTCAGGTCCGTCAGCTTCATGACGATGCCGATCGGGAAAAGCGCCATATTTCTGCGTATATCGTCACCCATGCAGCATCAACCTTCCAATATCGGATTGTATGCCCCTATTGTACCCCGCTGCCAAAAACATGTCAAGTTATGTAAGGTTTAATCACAATCAGCTCTCGCTCCGCAAGCGCTTGCAGTGCGTTCAGGACGCCGAATTTGGCATGGGCATATGTAAGCCCTCCCTGCATATAAGCGATATAGGGCTCGCGGACCGGCGCGTCCGCCGACAGCTCGAGGCTGCCGCCCTGCATGAACGTGCCCGCTGCCATAATAACGGGATGCTCGTAGCCCGGCATCGCCCAAGGCTCCGGCACGACGTGGGCGTCGACCGCCGCCGCCCGCTGCACACCCTGAACGAACGCGATCAGCTGCTCGCTGCACGTAAACCGGACCGCCTGGATCAAATCGGTGCGCACCTCGTCCCGGCTCGGTTTCGTCTCGAAGCCGAGACGCTCGAACATCGCCGCGGCAAAAACGCTTCCTTTCAGTGCTTGTCCGACCAGATGCGGGGCCAGAAACAGCCCCTGGTACATGGCGCGCAGCGTCCCCAGCGTCGCCCCGACCTCGCCGCCGATGCCCGGCGCGGTCAGCCGGAAAGCGGCCAGCTCCACCGCTTCCTTCGTTCCGGCGACATAGCCGCCGGTCGGCGCGAGACCGCCGCCGGGGTTTTTGATCAGCGAGCCGGCGATGAGGTCGGCTCCGGCCTCCGTCGGCTCGAGCCGTTCCGTAAATTCTCCGTAGCAGTTGTCGACGAACACGAGCACGTCAGGCCGGATCGCTTTCACCCGCCGCACCATTTCCCCGATTTCGTCCACCGTAAACGATGAGCGCCAGTCATAGCCGCGCGAACGCTGAATGCCGACGACTTTCGTCCGCCCGTTCATCCGGGCGGCGACGCCGTCCCAGTCGACGCCCCCGTCCTCGCGAAGCGGAACCTCGGCATAACCGATGCCGAAATCCTGCAGCGAGCCTGTTCCGTCCCCGGGCTTGCCGATCACCTTATGAAGCGTATCGTACGGACGTCCCGTGATGTACAGCAGCTCATCCCCCGGGCGCAGCAGGCCAAACAGAGCGCAGCAGATCGTATGCGTCCCCGAGACGAAATGCGGACGCACAAGCGCCGCCTCGGCGCCGAATACGTCGGCGAAGACGAGATCGAGCACCTCGCGTCCGGAATCGTTATAGCCGTAGCCCGTCGATCCGCTAAAATGAAAATCGCTTACCTTATGGCGCTGGAATGCGCGGATCACCTTCCACTGATTGTGTTCCGCCGTTTTATCGAGCTCCCGGAACGAACCGAGCACCTCTTCCTCTGCCGCCTCCGCCCACTGCAGAAGCGTATTCCAATGGCTTTGCTGTTCCACTCGCGTTGTCCCCTCTTACCTTCTCGTCAATCGCAAACTATCGCGGCTCGATATAGGCTTCCAGCCTGTAGCCGTGCACCTCGAAATCCTGCTTGTTCAGCTGCACCGTCATGCGCAGCGTATCCCCTTCGATCTCCTGTCCGACGACTTCGCCGGTCCTGTAAGCGAGCGCAATGAGATCGCCCCGCTCCGCCGGAAAAACGAACGTGCGCGTATCGCCCGTCAGCTTGTCCTGAATCGCCTGCCTCAGCCGCAGCAGATCGTCCGCGGAGAACGCGCTGAGCGCCATCGAATCCGGTCCGGCAGCCGGAAGCAGCCCGAGCGCCGGCCCGCCGCTCAAGTCGATTTTATTGAAAAGGGTCAGCTGCGGCTTCCCTGAAGCGCCGAGATCGCCTAAAATCTCCTCGACGACCGAAATTTGCTCATCGCGCATCGGAGACGAGCTGTCCACGACGTGAAGAATGAGGTCCGCCTCGTTCACCTCTTCCAGCGTCGCGCGGAAAGCTGCGATCAGATCGTGCGGCAGATTTTGAATGAAGCCGACCGTGTCGGTCAGAATCACTTCCTTGCCGCTCGGCAGCTCGAGCGTCCGCGAGGTCGGATCGAGCGTGGCGAACAGCTGGTTTTCGACGTACACGTCGGCTTTCGTCAGCTCGCGCAGCAGCGTCGACTTGCCGGCGTTCGTATAGCCGACGAGCGCGACCTGCTGCACGCCCGATTTTTTTCGCCGTTCGCGGTGCAGATTGCGGTGCCGGACGACCTCGTCCAGCAGCGCCTTCAAATCGGAAATCCGGCGTCTAATATGGCGCCGGTCCATCTCCAGCTTCGATTCGCCCGGACCGCGCGTCCCGATTCCGCCGCCGAGGCGCGACAAATTTTTGCCGTGTCCGGACAGCCGCGGAAGCAGATAGCTGAGCTGCGCCAGCTCGACCTGGATAATGCCTTCGCGCGTCTTGGCGCGCTGGGCGAATATATCGAGGATCAGCTGCGTGCGGTCGATGATTTTCAAGTCGAGCGTCTGTTCCAAATTGCGTACTTGGGCGCCGGACAGTTCTTGGTCGAATATTGCGGTCGTTGCGCCGAGCTCCTCCGCCAGCGCCCGGACCTCGCCCGCTTTGCCTTTGCCGATAAACCATTTCGAGTCGGGCGATTCCTTATGCTGCGTCAGGCTGGTCAGCACCTCGACGCCGGCCGTTTCGGCCAAACGGACCAGCTCCTGCAGCGAATGCTCGGGATCGGCGGACCCTCTTCGAATATCGGGCGTTACCAGGCTGACCAAAATGGCGCGGTCCCGCAGCCCGTCCTCCGTATCGTATGTTGTCGGTCGCATCCGGCTTGTGGTTGCCCCTTTCCATGTCCAAAATAGCCTTTATTTCGTCTCCCACCGCAAATCCTCCGGCCGGATCGACATCAGTTCCTGCTTGCCCGGCGAGCCCGAAGGGTATTGCTGCAGCAGCCGCACCGCCTGATGGCGGAACGCCTTCTCGATGATGTTGCGGACGTACCGCGCGTTGCTGAAGGCGTACAGCGAGGCCGTTTTCTCCTGCAGCAAATGCTGGCGGAGTTTGAATAGCGCCTGCGGCATCAGCGTATAATCGCGTTCTTTGGCCATCAGCTCGGAAATCTGGATCAGCTGATCGATCGAATAGTCCGGAAAATCGATTTGAATCGGAAACCGCGAAGGCAGGCCCGGATTGGTCATCAAAAAATGCTCGATTTCGAGCGGATAACCGGCCAAAATGAGGACGAACTGGTTGCGGTAATCCTCCATTGCTTTCACAAGCGTATCGATCGCTTCCTTGCCGAAATCCTTCTCGCCTCCGCGCGCGAGGCTGTACGCCTCGTCGACAAACAAAACGCCGCCCAGCGCCTTGCGCACCAGATCGCGCGTCTTCTGCGCGGTGTGGCCGATATACTCGCCGACCAGATCGGCACGCTCGACTTCGATCAGATGACCTTTGGACAGTACGCCCATCTTGTTGAACAGCTTCGCCACGATGCGGGCGATCGTCGTTTTGCCCGTACCGGGGTTACCCCGGAAAATCATATGATAGACGTGCGAGCCGCCGGATAATCCGGCTTCCGTTCGCATGCGTCCGATTTGCAGCAGTGCGTAAATTTCATAGACGAGCAGCTTGACGTTTTCCAAGCCGACCATCGGATCGAGCTCGCGCTGAATATCGAGATAAGGATCGTTTGCCGGCAGCTGCCTGACGGCGGCAGGCTCGCTCTCCAGCGTCTGCGCGGCGGCGCTCGCCGGGGCGGCCGATTCGCTGCTTCGAAGCACTACGTTGATCTGCCGCGAAGGTCTTGCGCCGCCGGATTGCCCGGAATTCACGACTCGTTCGTTCATCTGCTCCATCACCTGTCCTTCGCATCCGCATCATTTGGCGCGCACATGCAGCCGGCTGCCAGACGAGCCGGCCGCGGAGCGCATACCGCTTGCTCCATTGTATTCCTGCGGAGCCGGTCATATTAACAGATTTGCGGCAAAGGAGCGTCAAAAGAAGGCATCGGGCGTTTGAAGCCCGAACCGGAGCAGGACGGAGTCCAGCTTCCATTTCGTAAAAGCCAGCACCTCGCGCAGCTGCTGCTGCGCTAGCGGCAGCACCTTCGACTTGTAGCCGAGGACGGCGGTATCCGGCTTGTAATGCAGGTAACGGGCGATTTCGGCGGCGCGCGGCGCGTGATAATCGTGCGTCACGATGACCACGCTTGTCCAGCCGTGCTTCGCGATCAGCGGCTGGCTGAATTTCAGGTTCTCATAGGTACTCCGGGCATCGTTCTCCAGCACCAGCCTGCCCTTCGGGATTCCCTTCTTCAGCAAATAATCGCGCATGCCTTCCGCTTCGGTCAGGCGGGAGCCGTTATGATCGAGACCGCCGGTCAGCAGCAAATAGCCGACGTTTCCCTGCTTGTACAGCTCGGCGGCATGGTCAAGCCTCTCCTGCAGCCCCGGGCTCGGCACGTCGTTCCAGAGCGCCGCCCCCAGCACGATCGCCGCATCCGCCTTCGGAATCGGCTTCGGCAGCTCGTAGCCGGCGATCACCCACAGCAAATAGGCACACCAGAACGCGCCGAGCGAGACAAGGACGGCGGCGGTCCGCAGCAAAGCCGCGGCCGGCCGGAATCGGCGCTTCTTCCGCCGCTTGCCTCTCGCTTTCGGTTTGGCTCCGCCCGGCGCTTTCGGCTTCACACCGCCAGGCGCTTTCGGCCTGCCGCCGCCTGGCGCGTCCGACTTCCCGCCGCTGCGAGCTTTCGGCTTTGCGGGAGCGGCACTCACGACTCGCTGACCTCGCCGCTTTGGGCGGCAAGCGTCTTGCGATGCTTCAGGCTGAGCGTAAAATAACGGAACCGGCCGCTCTTGATCGAGGACATCAAACGGCCCGCCGTCTTCTTCGCCAGCGCCGCGTCCTTGCTGCTGAGCGTCCCCTGCCGCACAGCATCCTCGAGCTCGTCTTCGTCGAGCAGGAACACTTCGCCGCTCGGCAGCACGACCACGTCCAGGTACAAATCGTCAAACCACGGCACCTGCTGGTCGGTCAGCCCCTGCGTTTTGCAAATATCGATGTACCACTGGACGACACGGTTCTTGTCATCAAACATCGTGGTCACGACGAAATGCTCACCGCGCGGAAAATGCTGCATCCACAAATAGCCGCGGTCGGCCAGACACAGCCGGCGTCCGTTATATTCCTTCCAAAGCGGTTCCCGCAATTCATGGATCCGGTACAGCGTCACGAGCCCTTTGAACTCATCGCCGTCCATCGCCAGACAGGTGTAGCTTCTGCGCAAGATGCGCCGCCAATTGGCACGGTCAGAAAATTTTCGCTTCATACGGAACGACCTTTCCGTTAGGATCGAAACTAACTGATCAACAAGGGATTGTATCCAAAACTTTACCACAACTTAACGGTGATCTCCACTCGGGGGCAAAATTCGAAGCGATCGCAAGCCGGTATGCGTAAAATCCGGCGGCTCTCCCGCAGGGCGAAACGGCAAAAATGGCAGAAAGGAGAGCTTTGGCCGCTCTCCCCTCTTCTTTGTATAGCATATGAAAGACGCTTGCATTTCTTGCACGTCATGTTCGATTCTTTTTGCTCCGCCGGTCCAAGACGAGGCCGGCACGGCACTCGCCGGAAGCCGGCCGGGCTATACCGGCTGCGCGGCACATTTCGTGCGGCGAAGCCTGCTAGCCGCCCGTGCCGAACGTAATGCCCCCGGCTCCTCCAGTTCCGGGCCCGTTCGTCGTTCCGGATCCGCCGGTCCCGCTTGTGCCGGAGCTGAAGCCGTTTCCGGTGCCGGTGCTGCCGTTCGGCGCACCGCCTCCGTTCTGCGGTACGGAACCGTCATTCGGCGTCCCGCCGTTCTGACCGGGAGGCGGCGGGGAACCGCCGTCTCCGCTTCCGCCGGCGGAACCGCCGCCGCCGTCCCCGCCGGGCTGCCCGGTTCCGTCGCCGGGCTGGCCGCCCTGGCCGCCGTTATCGCCCGGCGGCTGGCCGTCCCCGCCCGGGAACAGACCGCCGCCATCCGGCTGCTGTCCGTCTCCGCCCGGCTGCTGCCCGTCTCCGTTCGGCAGTTGGCCGCCATCGCCGGGGACGCCGGATCCGTCGCCCGGCACGCCGGTTCCGTCACCGGGGACTCCGGTTCCATCGCCAGGCGGCGGCGGATTCAGCTGCTCCGCCGGAATCGTCAGACCGGCATGCTGCGAAGACGCGCTTTCGACATCGTCCTGGGCGTCGTAAGCCGTGACGTAGTATTCGTACGTCATCCCCGGCGCTACGCTCATATCGTCGACGCCGGTCGCAGAGAGCGCATCGAGCACTCTCGTGAACTCCGTCTCGCCGGCTTCCTTGCGGTACACGCGGTACGTCAGGTTGTTGAAATTGCCCTCCGGCGGCGTCCACGACAGCTTGACGGCTTTGCTGGCTTCGTCGTAGACGGCGGAGAAATCCGTTACGGCCGGAATCGGCTGTTTGTCCTGGACGCCGGCCGGTTTCTTGAAGCTTTCGACCGGCATCCCCTTCATCGCTTCTTCCATCACCTTGCCCCACATCGCGGCCGACTGGGAGCTGCTTTTCTTCAGCAAATGCTGCTTATCCGTCTTGTCGTAGCCCATCCAAACGACCGCCGTCCATTCCGGCGTAAATCCGGAAAACCAGGCATCGCGGTTATAGCTCGAGTGAAAGTTCGGGATGCCGTGCTGCGTCGTCCCCGTCTTGCCGGCGACCGGCCGGTCGATTCTCGCCTGCGTGCCGGTGCCGCCTTTTTCGACCACGCCCTGCATAATGTCGGTCATATACCAGGCCGTGGACGGCTTCATCAGCTGCTTAGGAGCCGGCGGATCGTATTGATAAACCGATCGGCCCTGACTGTCCGTAATTTTCACGATGCTGTGCGGGTCTACCGACTTGCCGCCGTTGGCAAATGCGCTGTAAGCCGTCACCATTTGGAGCGGGGTGACGCCTTGGGTCAGGCCGCCCAGCGCGATCGCGAGATTGCGGTCGTTCTTTTTATCCAGCTTGAAGCCGAGCCGGTCGGCGAAATCGAGCCCTTTTGTGATGCCGATCTGATTCAGCAGCCATACCGCCGAAGCGTTGCGCGATTCCTTGATCGACTGGCGGATCGTGATCGGGCCGAGATATTTGTTCGCATTGGAATCGCTCGGACAATAGCTGCCGTAACAGGTTTTCGTATCCTGCACGATCGACCACGGGTACCAGTCGCCCGTATCGATGGCCGGGCCGTAGACGGTTACCGGCTTGAAGCCGGAGCCCGGCTGGCGCGGCACCAGCACGCGGTCGAGCCCTTTCTTCTGGTAGTCCCGTCCGCCGACGAGCGCCTGGATATTGCCGTCGCGGTGATCGACGATAATCATAGCGCCCTGCACCTGCTGATTGTCCACGCTTTTCTCGAAATTTTTATCGTCGGCGAATTCCTTCTCCATCACCGACTGCGCCTTCGTATTCAGCGTCGTGTAGATTTTATAGCCGCCGGCGCGCAGCTGCTCCTCGCTGAGGCCGGTTCGCTCCTCGGCTTCGTTGACCGCAAAGTCGACGAACGAGGCGTACACCTGCGTATTCGGCTTCGAGAACATATCCGCGTCATAGACCTGCGCCTTCGCCTGCTCGTATTCCTGCTGCGTAATGTAGCCCTGATCGAGCATCAGCTTGAGCACGACCGCGCGCCGCTCCATCGATTTTTCCGGATTGTCGATCGGATTGTACGTGGACGGCGCCCTCGGAATGCCCGCGAGCGTGGCGATTTGCCACAGCTTCAACTGATCCAGCGACGTGTTGAAATATACCTTGGCGGCCGCTTTGACGCCGTATGCCCCCTTGCCGAAGTAAATCCGGTTCAGGTACATCGTCAAAATTTCGTCTTTCGAATAGCGGTTTTCCAGGGCGACGGCGATCGACGCCTCCGTCGCTTTGCGGAAGAGCGTTTTATCCTGCGACAAAAACAGGTTTTTGGCCAGCTGCTGCGTAATCGTACTGCCGCCTTCGGCGGCGCTTCGCGACACGACGTCCTTGACGAGCGCGCGCCCGATCGACCACAGGTCGATGCCGGAGTGCTCTTCGAAGCGCCGGTCCTCGGTAGCGATAAACGCCTCCTGCAGCTGCTTCGGAATGTCCTTGAACTCGACGTTCTCGCGGTTTTCCACAAACAGCTTCGTCACTTCTTTGCCGTTTGTGTCGTAAATGATGGACGTTTCGGGAAGCTCGAATTTGTTCGCGTTTTCGCTCAGAATGCGCTGCCCGTTCAAAATGACGAGCAAATAGCCGATAATGCCGCAAATGACGGCGACGGCGGCCGTGAAAAACAGCCAGACGGCCAGCTTTCGCACCGTAAAACGCTTTTTCCCCTTCTTGGTGTTCTTTTTTCGGTTCGTTTGCGCCCCTGGCGCGTTTTTGCTCTTGTTGCGCGGTCCATCAGCCATAGCCGATCCCCCTCCTAACCTGCCGCGGGAGCCAGGTCCCGTTTCTCTGTGCCCGAGATTCAACTAAACTCCGCCGGCCGTTTTGAAACAGCGCCCGATTAAGCGCCGGAACGAAAAAGCAACCCAGCTCGAAAGCGGGTTGCTGCTTCGCGCCGCTATTCAATTAACGAACCGCGCGCTGAAAAAGTTTCATCGCGCGGTCCGCTGCCAGTCCGTACTTGACGATGTCAGCGCTTTGGATCAGGCGTCGTGGGACGGTTCCTGCTGCATAAGCGAGACGTTTCGCTGCGGGGTAAACGTCGAAATGGCATGCTTGTACACCATTTGCTGACGACCTTCGCTGTCAATGACGATCGTAAAGTTGTCGAACGCTTTAATGACGCCGCGAATTTGGAACCCGTTCGTCAAATAGACCGTCACCGGAACGCTGTCTTTGCGCAATTGGTTCAGAAACGTATCCTGAATATTGATTGATTTGTTCATTGGTCGTTACCCCCATCGTTAAAAAGATTGGTTAGTAATATATTCAAGATCCACTCCAAACTTTCCTGCTATTATAGCATGAAACGAGCGCAAATTCTCGTGAATATTTTCGGAAGCCTCGACCCAGGCGATGTCTTCCATCCGCCGAAACCACGACAGCTGCCGCTTCGCGAACCGCCTCGTATTCCGCTTCAGCAGCTCGACCGCTTCCGCAAGCGGGATCCGGTCCCGGATGCAGAGCGCGATTTCTTTATAGCCGAGTCCCTGCATGGACACCGAGTCCGCCGGCACGCCAGCGTCCAACAGCCGCTTCACCTCGTCCACGAGCCCTTCGGCGATCATCGCGTCGACCCGCTCGTTAATGCGCTCGTACAGCTTGGCGCGTTCCATATTCAGGCCGACAATACATAATTCGTAAGGTGAAACGCGTTTCTGGCCGGCCAGCTGCTCCGACAAGGTGACGCCGGTTAAATGGCGGATTTCCAGCGCCCGGATAATGCGCCGCTGATCGTTCGGGTGCAGGCGCTCCGCCGTAGCGGGATCGACCTCGCGAAGCTTGGCGTGGAGCGCCTCCGTGCCGCATCGGAGCGCGTATTCGCGCAGCTCCGACCGGTACGCCTCGTCCGAGCCGCCTTCGGCGAAATCGTAGCCGTACGCGACCGATTCCACATACAGGCCCGTGCCCCCGACGATAAAAGGAAGTTTGCCGCGTGCGGTGATTTCGGCGATCAGTCCGGTGCACAGCCGCTGAAATTCCGCTGCCGAGAACGGATGGTCCGGCTCGCAAATATCGATCAAATGATGCGGAACGCCCTGCCGCTCCTCCGGACGGATTTTCGCCGTTCCGATGTCCATGCCGCGGTATACCTGCATCGAATCGCCGGAGATGATTTCCGCATTCCACGCTTTGGCGATGTCGAGGCTTATCCGCGTCTTCCCGGCGGCCGTCGGCCCGACGAGCACGAGCAGCCGGGGCTTGCCCGTTGTACCGAGTTCGGCGCTCATGGCGGTGTGATCACTCCATAGGCAATTTTGTTGGCGTGGCGGAGCCGGAAGCCGAGCCGTTCGAATTCGCCGCTCTCCCTATGCTCCTTCATGACGACCGAGCGCCGCGCGACCCGAACCGCGTGGCGGATCGTATCGGCGCTCAGCGCGCTGGGATTCGCAAGCGCCCGCAGCGGCTGCAGCGCGGCGGACTCGTGGATCGGCTGCCGGAACATCGGGTCGAAGTAGACGATATCGGCCGAGTTGTCCGGCAGGGCGGCCAAATATTCGCGGTGATCGGCAAGCCGGACATCGATACGGCGCAGCGCCTCGTTCACGTCATGATGGTCCGTGGCGTACGTCTTCAAACCTTCCCGTACGATCGTGTACAGCAGCTGCTCGCTTTCGAGCGCGGTGACGCGGCCTTCCGGTCCGGCGGCGTACGAAAAAACGATGGCGTCCGAGCCGAGGCCCGCCGTGCAGTCCAGCACCGTATCGCCTGGACGGCAGCCCGACAGCTCGACGAGCGGATCCCGCTCGCCTCTGCGCAGCCGTTTCACGCGGACGTATGCCATGCTCGGATGAAAATAAAACGGTTCGTCCGAGTCCTCATAATAACGCAGTCCGCGCTCGTCCGCAACAAGCAGCCTTGCATCGCCGTACAGCGTCTTGAGACCGCTCAGCGTCTCCCGCCGGCGCGGCACGTAACGGCCCCCCAGCTCGGCGGCCAACCCGTTGGCGTATTCAATGAGAGCCGGCGGGCATTGGCGCGGCGTGGTCACGATCATGACATCACCCGTTTAAACATTTTTTCCAATTGATAGGCGGTTATATGCACGACGATCGGCCGGCCGTGCGGACACGTATACGGCATGCGGCAGGCGGCGAGACGACGGAGCAGGCCCTCGCCCTCCTCGCGGGTCAGCCGGTCGTTCGCTTTGATCGACGCCTTGCAGGAGCACATAATCGCGGATTTCTCGCGAAGCTTGCCGACCTCGATCGCGCCGCGCTCCCCGAGCAGCCATTCGGCCATCTCTTCCACGATGGCCTGCTCCTCGCCTCGCGGAAACCATTCCGGACAGGCGCGGACGAGGAACGTATTCGTTCCGAACGGCTCGAGCTCGACGCCGACCGCCGCCAGCGCGCCGAGCTTCTCCGCGAGCGCCGCCGCTTCCGCCGGCGTAAATTCGAGCGTCAGCGGCACGAGCAGCGGCTGGCTGGCCGGCTCCGGCCGGCCAAATTTGTCCAAATAATATTCGTAATGGATCCGTTCGTGCGCCGCGTGCTGGTCGATCAAAAACAAGCCTTCCTCGTTCTGCGCCACGATGTAAGTTCCGTGAAGCTGGCCGATCCAGTACAGCTCGGGAAAAGCCGGGCGGTCTTCGCCCCCGGCGGACCGGGACGAAGAGACGTCCGGAGCCGGCGGCAGCTCTCCGGCGGCCGCGGGCGGTTCAGCCGCCGGAACGCGCTTATCCAGCTCCGGCATATCCCCAGGCGGCCGGTCATATACCGAAGCGGCGGGCCTAAAGCCGTAATCCAGGGCCGCCGCCGTTTCGTATACGGCGTCCGCGGTATCCGTGCCCTCCCGCTGAACAGGCGCATACAGCCGCTCCGCCGCGTCCCGCGGAATCGGGGTCCGGCCGCGTTCCTCGGGCGCATATCCGGCACCGCCGCCGCTTGCGGCCGGCCGGCCGGATACCGGCGTCCGCCGCGAACCGTCCGGCTGTCCGTCCCGCCAGCTTGCGGACGGGGACGGCGCTCCCAGCGGAGGGCGTCCGCCGCTGGCGTCTGCAGCCGGTCCGAACGAAGGCTCCGGCCGGTGGAACGAGATTTGCTCCTGCACGTAAACGGGCTTCGAGCGCTCCGGCGCCGGTCCCGGAATGTGGCGCTGCCTGCCCAATGCCTGGCCGAGCGCCGTTTCGATGAACTGCTTCAGCTCCCCTTCCTTGCTGAAGCGAACTTCCATTTTGGAGGGATGAACGTTGACGTCCACGAGTGACGGATGCATGCCAAGCTCCAGCACCGCCAGCGGATAACGGTTGATCGGCAGCAGCGTATGGTACGCCTGCAGCAGCGCCTGGTTGACGACAAAGCTGCGAATGTAGCGCCCGTTCACGACGACGGTAATGCCGCCCCGGCTGGCTCTCGTCAGCTCCGGCTTCGAGATGAAGCCCCGCAAATCGTAGTCCGGGTGCTCGCCCTCCACGGGCAGCATCGACTTCGCCGACGACGTGCCGTAGATCGCCGCGAACGCCTGCAGCCGGTCGCCGCCGCCGATAGTCCGCAGCAGCAGCCCCCCGTTATGCTTCAGCGTAAAAGCGATGCCCGGATGCGCCAGCGCAAGCCGGTTGACGTAATCGGCGATATGGCCGATTTCCGTTTGGATCGTCTTCATGTATTTCAGCCTTGCGGGCGTGTTATAAAACAAATCGCGCACGGAGATGTCGGTTCCCCTCGGCGCGCTCGTTTCCTCGTTTGACCGGACGGTTCCGCCCTCGATGACGAGCTTGCGCCCGAGGCCCGTCGTCTCCGCCGACGAGACGCATTCGACGCGCGAGACCGCCGCAATGCTGGGCAGCGCCTCGCCCCGGAAGCCGAGGCTCGCGATGCGGAACAAATCCTTGCCCGACGAAAGCTTGCTCGTCGCATGGCGGAAAAAAGCCGTTTCCATATCGCCCGCCTCGATCCCCGAGCCGTTGTCGGTAACCCGAACGAGCGCAAGACCGCCTTCCTCCACCGTGACGTCGACCGTCGTCGCGCCCGCGTCGATCGCGTTCTCGACCAGCTCCTTCACGACCGAAGCGGGCCGTTCGACAACCTCGCCCGCCGCGATCTGATTGGCCAGCTGCTCGTCCAGCACTTGAATTTTCCCCATTGGCGTCCGCCTCCTTTCCTTGCCGGCAGGCCGGCTTCCCGGCCTATTCGCCGAGCTTCAGCTTCATATCGTTCAGCCACTGCATGGCCTGCAGCGGCGTCAGATTGAACAGGTCGAGCTTCTTTAACTGCGCGGCCAGCTCTTCGGCCTTCGGATTATTTCTGCGCGTCCGGACCGGCTCCGGACCGGCGTCCGGGAAAATGGACAGCTGCACGACCTCGCCCGCTGCCGCCGCTTCATCGTGCAGAAGCGCAGCCGCATGCGCGTCGCTCCGGCCAGGAACGGCCGGCTGCGGGCCCGATGCCGTTTCCCTGTCCGGGCCGTCATCCCGCAGCGCGGCAATATATGCGGCGTCTCCGGCCGTCTCATTCACCGAAAGCGCGGCGCCTTCCGGCGTATTCCCGGACGCTGCCGCTCCGCCCGCGCCAGCGTCCGGCACGGCCGTTTCCGGCTCCGCACCCGGTTCGGTCCGCATCGATGCGGAGACGCGCTGCGGCGCAGGCCGGGCCGGCTCGTCCAAGGCCGCTCCGGCAGCCGCCTGCGACGCGCCCTCCGCCGTTGCAGCGGCCGCATGCGCTTCGAGCAGCGTATACGCCCGGCTAATAATCGACTCGGGCAGCCCCGCCAGCTGCGCGCAGTAAATGCCGTAGCTGCTGCCCGCCGCGCCCGGGACGAGCCTGCGCAGGAAGGTGACGCTGTTCGCCGTTTCCTGCACGGCCATGCAGGCGTTCGCGAGCGAAGGCAGCGATTGTTCCAGATGGGCAAGCTCGTGAAAATGCGTCGAAACGAGCGCCTTGCTGCCGATTTCATTATGAACGAACTCGATGACCGCCTGGGCGATCGCCATCCCTTCCCCGGTCGAGGTGCCGCGCCCCAGCTCGTCGATGATGACGAGGCTTTGCGCCGTCGCCTTCGCGGTCATCGTTTGGATATCCTTCATCTCCACCATAAACGTGCTCTGCCCGCCGATCAGGTCGTCGGCGGCGCCGATGCGGGTGAAAATCCGGTCGGTCAGCGGGATAACCGCGCTCTTCGCAGGCACGAAGCTGCCGATCTGCGCCATGATGCAGATGAGCGCGACCTGCCGCATGTACGTGCTTTTGCCGGCCATATTCGGCCCGGTAATGAGCATCATCGAAGGGCCGCCCTTGCGGAGCTCCGTCCCGTTGGCGATGAACGGAGTTCCCTCCATCACCGCCTCGACGACCGGATGACGCCCTTCCTCGATGATCAGATCGTAGCCTTCCGTCACTTCGGGCCGTACGTACCGCTGCTCGGCGGCGACCGCGGCGAGCGACTGGCGGACGTCCAGCTCCGCCACGATTCCGGCCAGCCGCTGCAGCCGGTTCAGCTGCGTGTTCAAATGGTCGCGGAGCTGAATGAACCGCTCGTATTCGAGGTCGACCGTTTTCTCCTCCGCTTCCAGGATAAGCCGCTCCTTCTCTTTCAGCTCAGGCGTCACGAACCGCTCCGCATTGGCAAGCGTCTGCTTGCGCTCGTAACGACCCTCCGGCAGCATCGCCAAATTCGCCTTGGACACCTCGAGGAAATAGCCGAACACTTTGTTGTAGCCGATTTTTAGCGATTTGATGCCCGTCGCCTCGCGCTCCCTGCGCTCGAGCTCGGCAAGCCACTTCTTTCCGCTCGCCCCGGCTTCCCGCAGCTCGTCCAAATAGGCGTCGTAGCCGGCGCGGATCAGCCCTCCTTCCCGGACCGAAACCGGAGGGTCGTCGACGATGACCGTGCCGATCATCGCCGCCAGATCGGAGCAGTCGTCGATGCCGTCCACCAGCGCGCGAAGCGTCTGCGAGCCGGAGCCGGCGCACAGGCCGGCAATGGCGGGCACGCGGTCCAGCGACGCTTTCAGCGCGTTCAGGTCGCGCCCGTTGGCGGTTCCATACGCGACGCGGCCGACGAGCCGCTCAAGGTCGTAAATGCCGCCCAGCTCGCGGCGCAGCTCGTCGCGCAGCATGAAATCGCGGTGCAGCTCGTCCACCGCTTCCAGCCGCGCGTCGATCGCCTCCTTCGAGAGCAGCGGTTTGTCGATCCAGCGCCGAAGCAGCCGGGCGCCCATCGAGGTGCGCGTACGGTCGAGCAGCCAAAGCAGCGACCCTTTCCTGCTCCGGTCGTGAACCGTTTCCGCGAGCTCCAGATTGCGGCGCGTAAACGGATCGAGCACCATGAACTGGTTCGGCTCGTAGCTGCGGATGCTGCGGACATGGGCGAGCGACCGCTTCTGCGTATCGTCCAAATAGCCGGTCAGCAGACTGACCGCCCGCAGCCGCGCAGGATCGAGCGCATCCAGCCTCGTCCCTTCGAACTGAAGCGCCAGCCGCGCTTCCTCCATCGGCTCGCGGTCCGTGAACAGCACGGGCCGGTTCCAGCCGGCCGCGGCCGGGCGCAGCCGCTCCAATAATGCCGCGTCGCCGACAATTTCCGCCGGCCTGTAGACGTTGATCTCGTCCGTCAGCAGGTCGAGCAGGGAGGAAAACGAGGTTGCGTACATCTCTCCCGTCGACAGATCGCACGCGGCGATGCCGTAAGCGCCGTCCGCTTCCGCCGCCGCGACGATAAAATTGTTCGCCGCCCCTTCGAGCGCTTTCGTCTCCATGACCGTGCCCGGCGTCACGACGCGCACGATTTCGCGGCGCACGACGCCTTTGGCCGCCGCCGGATCCTCGACCTGCTCGCAAATCGCTACTTTATAGCCTTTTTCGATCAACCTTGATATGTATCCTTCGGCCGAATGGTAGGGAACGCCGCACATCGGAATGCGCGCATCTCCGCCGCCCTCGCGGCCGGTCAGCGTAATTTCCAGCTCCCGCGACGCGTTGATTGCGTCGTCGAAAAACATTTCATAGAAGTCGCCGAGCCGAAAAAAAAGAAAAGCGTCCTTCGCTTCTTCCTTGACGGCCAGGTACTGCTGGATCATCGGGGTATATGAAGCCATGCCGCTCCTCCTGAATCGTTCGAAATAACAGCTGCCAGAGCTTCATTATAGCAGAAAAGCGCCCCCCGGTGGAGCGGACGCGCGGCTTCAGCCGTAAGGCGGAATACGCCATTTGATCCGCAGATCGGATGCGGCATCCCACGTTCGCCCGCGGCGGGCGGCTTCAAGCAGCGGCTCGATATGCCGGGCGAGCCCGCTGTAGGATGCGGTGCGCGCCATGCAGGCGGCGAGCGGCTCCAGGCATTCGCGCAGCGTCTCCCTGTCTCCGTCGTAATAGGCCGCGATATAACGCTCTTCCAGCGCCGGCACATAATCGAGCGCTTCGGTTTCCCGCGCGCACAGGAGCGCCAGCGCGAACGCCGCCTTGGCCGCGGCGGGCGACACGAGCCAGCTCGGCAGCGTCCGGTATTCGAAGCCGCCGTGCGGCTGCAGCCGGAAGTCGCCGAGCGAGCCGTAGCGCGGCCGCCGCCGGCGCTCCTCCGGCGACTCGACGAGCGCGAGCGGCATTGCGAGGAAGCTGTCGAGCTGCCGCAGCAGCCGCGATGTCATCGCGACGCCGCTGAGGTGAAGATGCCCGCCGAGCGCGAAGCCGCTGACGGGCATGCCGCCCGCCGCCCAGCGCAGACGCGGGTCCGGAATGCGCGAAGCCGCCTGGAGCAGCAGCACGCGCACGTTCGCGGCAAGCCCTTCCGGCGTCCGGGCGGGAGCCGGACGCAGCTCGGCCAGCGGATGCATCACCCGGCCGCCGATGAGCGCCGAATCGCTGCCGACGCCGCCGAGTCCGTCCAGAAACCGGGCGGCCGGCACGACTTTGCCCGCTTCGGTCAGGAGCAGAAATTCCGGGTCGGCGCCGATGCGGATCTCCCTGCTCGGCCCGCCGCCCTGCTCCCGCCCCGCGGTCAGCTCCCGGCCAAAGGCGCGCAGCGCCGTAAGCCAAGGGCCGTCCGTCAGCTCCCGGCCGTCCGGGACCCGCAGACCGAGCAGCTTCAGCCGTCCGCCGCGTTCCCGCGCAAGCTCGGCGGTGCCGTTTTCGAGCCCGGCCGCATACAGCGCCTTGGCCGCCAGCTTCGTCAGGCTGCGGCAGAGCGGCACAGCCGGATCGACCTCGCCGGCGGCATCCCCGCCGAGGCCGGACGACTGGCGCCACACGACCTCGATCGGCCGCAGGTGAAACAGCGAGACGGCATAGACCCGCTCCGAGCTCCAGCAGCCCGCCGCCTCCGGCGCCGGCAGCGGGCCTTCGCGCCGCTGCCCTCCCGAGCGCGAAGGACGCCGGCACGGCTTTCCGCCGGCGAACGCTCCCCGTCCTCCGTGCGCGAATGACGCCGACACGGCAACACCCGCCCGCGCCAGCCGCCGGCGCAGCTCGGCGCCGGGAAGCGCCGCGAAGGATGCCGCGCCCGCATTCAGAATCAGCGGCTGCCCGGCGCCGAAACCGGCCGGGGCTCCGCCCGGCGAAGCGGCCGGAAGCGGCCGCGTCCCCCACACGGCGACGGCGTCATCCTCGGCGGGCGCGCCGTCCTCCCACTCTGCGGCAAACTCCGGCCGCAAATCCGGCAGTCCGTCTCCCCACAACCATACGCTGCCCATGCCCAAGCCATCTCCGTTCCGCGAATAGTTTCCGGCTCAGCGAACGTGCCGCCGGCGTTATTTTTTCGCCCGTGATACAAGAAAGCGCGCCCCTGGCGGCGAAGCCGATTTTTCCTCCAGATCCGGTTTGAACAATCCATCGGAATTTCATGCAAATGAATAATAAAAAAAGAGGGCTCCCGCCCTCGAATCCTTCCCCTCCGCCGCATAGGATAAAGCATACGATTTCGCCGTAAACCTCCAGCTTTACAGCTCGTCGTCAAGCAGCTCCGGATCCAGATCTTCGTAATCGCCGCCTTCGTCTTCGCTGAACTCGAGCGCCTTGGACTCCCAATCGTCGCCGCCCGGCAGCACGGGAACGACGATTTTCGTCTCGGCGACCATTTCCACGGCAAACTCGCGCTCGACGCGAATGACGACGCCGGTGCCGCTTGACGATATGTTCGCTTCAATGCAGTTCGGCTCCTGCGTCGCCTCCGCCGTCACTTCTTCGGTCGTGGAGCGGTGCTTCGGGTCAACGTAGCCCAGCGGCACATGCTCGACGTAGGATAACGTTTCCTTTGCTACGTCGGTTTGCGAGTTTTTGTTGTAAGAATACCAAATGTTGATATCGTAAGTACCGATAACCTCGATGCCGTCGCCCGAACGCACCGCCTCGTATTGGTGGTTAATGATCCACGCACCGAGAATGCTCGTGGGTTGATGAGGCGGCGTAACGGTATGGGTTACTGTGGAAAACTTACGACCTTTGCCGCAGACAGCTTTCGTTATAATCTCTCTTCTCAGCTGTTTATCTGCATAAGCCATCGATCTAACCTCCTCCATACAATCATTCATTTAAAGTGTATGCAGGACATAGGCGTTTGTTGATAAAACTGAGAAGAACAAATAGATATTGCTCCGAAATGGCCGAAAACGCTCATTTTTTCGCTGATTCGTAAAGCTCGGCGAAGGTAGAATGGCATGAATCCGAGGGTTATGCGGCGGCGTTTGTTCCGTGGAAAATCATGCGCGCCTGCTGACGGCGGTCCGATCCCGGGCCGTCTTTTTTTTCGCTTCCGTCCGTTCATTACTATATATATGGTTCACCTTCCGGTTCAATGCCTCGTAAACCGCCAAAACGAAAAGCTTTACCGGAGAACCGCTTCCCGGGCCCGCGCTTGCCCCGGCTGCCGAAGCAAAAGGGACGGCCCGGCATGGTCCATGCCGGCTCCGTCCCCTTGGCGCGCGTGCGTCAGCTCCCGCCGCTCTTGCGCGATGCGCCCAGCAGCAGCTGCTCCAGATAGCCGACCAGCCGGTACATGACGGTAGCCACGACCGCGATCAGCACCAGGCTGGAGAGCACAAGCGTGAAATTGAACACTTGAAAGCCGTAAATCATCAGGTAGCCGAGCCCGCTTTTCGCCACCAGAAATTCGCCGACAATGACGCCGATCCAGGCCAGCCCGACGTTGACCTTGAGCGTCGAGACGATCGCCGGATAAGAGGCCGGAAGCACGACGAGCCGGAATACCTTCGCCTTCGAGCCGCCGAACAGGCGGACGACCTTGATGTAGTTCGGATCGACCTCGCGGAAGCTGCCGTATATGGTAAGCGTCGTAATAATGACCGTGATCGAAAGCGTCGTGGCGACGATCGACATGAAGCCGGGGCCGAGGCTGACGATGAACACCGGTCCGAGCGCAACCTTCGGCATGCTGTTCAGGACGACCAGATAAGGGTCGAGCACGCGGGACACGAAGGAAAAAAACCACAGCAGCGCCGCGAGCGCCGTGCCGAGCACCGTGCCCAGGATGAAGCCGACGATCGTTTCGCCGACCGTAACGCCCAAATGCGGAAACAGCGAACCGTCGGCAACCATCGAGGCGATCTGCGCCAGCAGCTTGCTCGGATAGCTGAACAGCAGCACGTCGATCCAGCCGTTGCGGCCCGCAGCCTCCCACAGCGCAAGAAACAGGACGAGCAGAAGCGTCTGGGTCAGCCTCACCGACCAGACCGTGCGCCTGGCCCGCCGCATGTAATCCGCGTGCAGCTCGGCAATCCAGCCGCGGCGGGCCGTGCCCCGGTCACCCGCGCCGCCGGGATATTCGCTCCCGCCGCCGGCTCCCGCTCCTCCGGCCTTGACACGATCGTCTATGTTCATCGTTCATCGCTCCTTGCCTTGGACGTCTCCGCTTCCTCCAGCGTTTCCCAGATCCGCTCGAACGTCGAATGAAATTCCGGCAGCTTACGCGCCTCGGTCGGCACCGCATTGCGAAGCGCGGGCGGCATGTCGAAGACGGCCCGGATATGGCCGGGATTGCGGCCGAGCACGACGACGCGGTCGCTCATCGCGGCCGCTTCGCCCAAATCGTGCGTGACCAGCACGGCGGTTTTGCCCCGGCCGCGGAGTGTCTCGTGCACCAGATCCTCCAGCTGCAGCTTGATCTGCAGGTCCAGCGCGGAGAACGGCTCGTCAAGCAGCAGCACCTCCGGATCGGTCGCCAGCGTGCGCGCAAGCGCCGCCCGCTGCCGCATGCCGCCGGACAGCTCGTGCGGCATACGGTTTCCGGCTCCGGCAAGGCCCAGCTCCGCGAGCAGCGACTCCGCGCGGGCGGACGAAGCGGCATTTCTCGTGCCGGCCAGCTCCGGCCCGAGCAGGACGTTATCCATAATCGTACGCCACGGGAACAAATAATCCTGCTGCAGCATATACCCGATGCGAGCCGTGGGACGCCCGACCGGCTCGCCGCCGGCCGTGACGGTGCCGCGCGCCGGATGAAGCAGGCCGGCCATCAGGCTGAGCACCGTCGTTTTGCCGCAGCCGCTAGGTCCGACGAGGCTGACGAATTCGCCGCGGGCGACGGTGAGATTCAGCCCTTCCACCGCTAGCGTCGCACCCCGGTCGTGGACGTAAACGTGCGATACGTCCCGCAGCTCCAAAGCCGTTTCCATGCTCATCCTTCCTTTCCGGCCCGCCGGCCGTTATTTCATCGCGTTTTCCGCAAATGTGTTATCGACGACTTTGTCGAGCGGCGTCCGATCCTTCAGCTCGCCGGCCTGCGTCATGATGTCCAGCAGGTTGTTCCACTCGTTCTGGTCGATGATCGGATCGGTTGCATAAGAGCCCTGCTCCTTATAGCGCTCGATGACCCGCACCGCGATATCGCGGTCGGTATCCTTGAAATACGGCATGACGACGTCGGCGATTTCGTCCGGGCTGTGCTCCTTCACCCATTGCTGCGCCTTATACACCGCGTCGGCAAACTTCTGCACCGTATCCTTGTTTTTATCCATGTAGCTTTGCTTCGTCATAAAGACGGTGTACGGCAGATGGCCGCTCTCCACGCCGAACGACGCGATGACGCTCCCTTTGCCTTCCTTCTCGAAAATCGACGCCTGCGGCTCGAACAGCTGCACGTAATCGCCCGTACCGGAGGCGAAAGCGGCCGGAATGTTGGCGAAATCGACGTTTTGCAGCAGATTCAGATCCTGATGCGGGTCGATGCCGTGCTTCCGCAGCGTGAATTCGCCGGCCATCTGCGGCATGCCGCCTTTCCGCTGGCCGAGAAACGTGCTCCCTTTCAGGCTGTTCCAGTCGAAATTCGAAACCGGCTTGCGGGATACGAGAAACGTTCCGTCGGTCTGCGTCAGCTGCGCGAAATTGATGACCGGGTCCGTCGCGCCCTGCTGGTAGACGTAAATCGACGTTTCCGAGCCGACGAGCGCCACGTCGATGACGCCCGACAGCAGCGCGGTCATCGTTTTATCGCCGCCGGCGGTCGTCTGGAGCTCGACGTCCAGCCCCTCGTCCTTGAAAAAGCCTTTGCCCAGCGCTACATATTCCGGCGCGTAGAACAGCGAGCGCGTCACCTCGCCGAGCCGGATCTTGACCGCTTCGCCGCCCGATTTTCCGGCGCAGCCCGCAAGCAGCCCGGCGAGCATCGCCGCCGCAAGCAGCAGCACCCCTGTTTTCCTTCTGATCGCCATCGAACCTTCCCCCAGTTTTGCCGCAGCAGTTTGAGTATTACAGCCTATGCGGCTTCTGCCCGTTTGGTGAAACGGCATCGCCGGGCATCCTGGTTCTGTTATTCGTTTAGACCCCCTTCAAACGGTTGAGCCGCGTATCGTCGGGTTTGACGGAATGGACGGACGCTGCCTGCCGCATAAAAAAACGCGTACCGTTCAGCCGGGAGGGCTGAACGGTACGCGTTCTGTCGCAGCTCATGCTCGCGGGGCGGGCACGCGCATGGATCGATTAAGTCAGTCGGTAAATGTCGCGGTACTTCTTATCGAGGTAAACGAACAGGTAATCCGGATCGAGCGGCTTGCCCGTAATGCCGCTAATGAGCTCCGACGGCGTGCGCAGCTTGCCGAATTTGTATACCTTGTCCGTCAGCCATTCCTTGATCGGCAGCAGATCGCCGCGGCCGACCAGCTCCCACATGGCGGGAATTTCGCGTTCCATCGTATCGGCGATTTGCGCCGCATACATGTTGCCGAGCGAATAGGACGGGAAATACCCGAACGCGCCGCCCGACCAGTGCACGTCCTGCAGCACGCCTTCCGCGTCGCTGCCCGGTTCCACGCCCAAATATTCCTTATATTTGCCGTTCCAGACCGCCGGCAGCTCGGACACTTTCACGCCTTCGTTAAAGATCAGCTTTTCAATTTCGTAACGGATGATGATATGCAGGTTATAGGTCAGCTCGTCCGCTTCGATCCGGATCAGCGAAGGCTTCACCGTATTGGTCGCCCGGTAAAAGTCTTCGACGTCCACGTCCAGCCGGTTCGGGAACGCCTGCTGCAAATCGCCGAAATACCGCTGCCAGAACGGCTTGCTGCGGCCGATCACATTTTCCCAGAAGCGGGACTGCGATTCGTGAATGCCCATCGAGGTGCCCGTGCAAAGCGTCGTGCCGAGCAGCTCCTTCATGATGTTCTGCTCGTACAGCGCATGCCCGCCTTCGTGAATGGTCCCGAACAGGGCGCTCGTCACGTCGTGCTCCAGGTAGCGCGTCGTGATGCGCACATCGCCGAGATTCAGTCCCGTCGCGAACGGATGCACGCTTTCGTCGAGCCGGCCGGCGCCGAAATCGAAGCCCATCTGCTCCAGAATAAACAGGCTGAATTTCTTCTGCGCTTCCTTGGGAAACGTCTGCTGCAAAAAGCTCCGGTCCGGCTGGTGCGGCGAATTCGCAATCGCGGCGGCCAGCGGCACCAGCTTCCCGCGCAGCCCGCCGAACACGCGGTCGAGCTCCGCCGTCGTCATCCCCGGCTCGTACGCATCGAGCAGCGTGTCGTAGCGCGTCTCCTTCGGCCCCCACAAATCAATGAACCGGTTCGTATAGGAGATGATTTTGTCCAGATACGGCTCGAACGAGGCATAATCACCTGAAGCCTTCGCCTCTTCCCAGACCGATTCCGACTGCGAGGTAAGCACGACATATTCCTGGTAGAGCCCGGGAGGTATTTTGACGCTGCGGTCGTAATCCTTCCGCGTTTCCGCGACCAGACGGCGGTCGATCTCGCTTAAAGCTTCAAGCGTCTGCGGCTGCTCCAGCTCGCTCAGCCATTCGCCGAGCTCCGGCGCCGTGGCGAGCTGGAAGCTTTGCGCGGAGAGCATGCCGATCGCCTCGGAACGCGCCTCCACCCCTTTGCGCGGCGCGCCCGTCCGCAAATCCCAATACAGCACGCCGAGCGCTTCCTCGTAGCTTTTAATCTGCTTGATCCGATCCGTAAATTTCTGCAACGCCGTTTCGGCATTCGTCGCCATGTGCTCATCCGCCTTTCCATCATTTAGATGCTGCGAACCCCTCCACTTGATCATACTTTTTGCAAAACGTATAATCAACAGTAATCCGAGCAAGGACGAATAGAGAGAGAAAGAACGGGAGAGGAGCTGAAGAAATGCAATTTACGTTTACGCCGGCGGCCGCCGAGAAGCTGGCCGGTTATGTGCGCGAAAGCGGGAAAAGCCTGAAGCTGCTGTACGACACCGAAGGTTGCGGCTGTGCTTTAAACGGCGTGCCGGCACTGAAGCTGATCGAAACACCGGAGGCGGACGACCGGAAAGGCGAGGGAAGCCCGTATCCGGTTTGGTACGATCCGAAGCAGGAGGTTTTTTTCGAGCCCCGGCTGCGCATCGATTTTAATGAAGCGCGTAACGCGTTCAGCCTGAAAAGCGACAATCAGATTTATACGGTTCATATGCGGCTTCTGCAATAGCCGAGGTCTGCCAATATACAACTGCCCGGGGAGGCAATTTGACGATGCATACACTCGAAAATATTTTATCCTTTAATCGCCAATTTGTGGAAGAAAAACAATATGAGCAATATTTGACGGACAGGTTCCCGGACAAAAAGCTCGCGATCGTCACCTGCATGGACACCCGCCTGACGGAGCTGCTGCCGAAGGCGCTCAACCTGCGCAACGGCGACGCCAAAATGATTAAGAGCGCCGGCGGTATCGTGACGCAGCCTTTCGGCAACATCATGCGCAGCGTGCTTGTGGCGGTATACGAGCTCGGCGCCCACGAGGTGCTGGTCATCGGTCACTATGAATGCGGCATGACGGGGCTGAACGCCGACACGGTCGTCGGCCATATGCTCGAGAAAGGCATTCCGCAGGAAACCCTCGAGACGCTAGAGCATGCCGGCATCAACTTGAACCGCTGGCTCCGAGGCTTCGACAGCGTGCAGGACAGCGTCGAGCGCAGCGTCGGCATCATCCGCAACCATCCGCTGCTGCCGCCGAACACGCCGGTTCACGGCCTCATCATCGATCCGACGACGGGCAGGCTCGATCTCGTGACCGATGGCAACGAATATTTGGCGAACAAATGAACGGACTCCGTTAAAAAAGCCGGACCGGCGAGCCTGCGTATGCAGGCTCGCCGGTCCGGCTTTTTTTGCCGTTTTTTAGCCGCCGCCCTCGTTCCCGTTTCGTCTGGCTGCGGACGCGGCCCGGCGCGCCTCGATGACGTCGCTCCGGTCGCGCAGCGTATGCCGGTGCACGAGCGCCTCAAGCTCCGGGCTCGGGGCACCCCATGCATGGCCCCGTGCCGCGCACTGCCCGCGGCAGGCATCCAGCAGCCCGCCGTCGCGGAAGATCAGATCGATATCCGCATACGGAAGACCGTCATCGAGCGCGCGAATCATCCCCTCGATCGCGGCGGCCGTTTGTGCGCCTTTCAAACCGAGCGCTTCCAGCCGCTCCGCCGTCAGCCGGGATGCCGCCGAGCGCAGCATTTTCGCCGCCCCCTGCCTGTTTCCCCTGCGATAATGGTAAGCGCCGACCGCCAGCTGAATCAGGCCGACCCAGCCGTCCGCCTGCGGATCCCCGGGATGCTCCTTCCAATATTCCTCCAGCAGCTCATGACATTCGAAAAAGTCGCGCGTACCGTGAAATTCGATCAAATAATCGATATATGCCTCCGGATAATGCGTCCCGCCGAAGCCCATGCGGCCACAACCTTTCTTTCAAACGGATGAAAATTGAAACCATCGTCTATATTAGACGTAATTGTATCACAAGAACGCCTACCATACCCGTTTAATAGAAAAGGAGCCTGACGATCATGAAGAAAAGTTTACTGTTTTCGCTCGTATTCGCCGTATTTTTCGCCTTTACGGCAAGTGCGGTCGACGCCAAACCGCGAGGGGGATTGAAATCGCCGCGTCAAAGCATAACCCATCAGCCATCCAAGCCTGCCGACAACGTCACCTCGTCGAGTCCGGGCGCCAAGACGGGAGCGTCCGCCGGCACGACAACGCCGAACCGCGGATTTTTCAGCGGCGGCGGCCTGATGAAAGGACTGATGATCGGCGGACTTGCCGGCCTGCTGTTCGGCAGCATGTTCGGAACCGGATTTTTCGGCAATTTCATGGGGCTGATCGTTAACCTGCTGGCGATTTACGTCCTGTTCGTCATCATTCGAAGCCTCGTGACGTACTTCCGGAACCGAAGGAAGCCGGGCCAACCCGATGTCAGGAGACGCTATTAAACGATGCGCATCTACACGGACGAAATCATCAACGCCGTCTGCCTCCATATGGCGGAGCGCAAAGGCATCTCGCCGAACGATGTGGAGGTACAGCTTGCGTGGGACGAGGAATACGGCTTTACGGCCGAGGTTTGGATCTCGGGGCGAAGCCAGTATATCGTGGAAGCGAATCTGCTCGAGGCGATCGAGCGGTACATGCTCAAGCATTACCAGCTTCGCGTCTACCGTTCGCAGATCAAGCTGGATGCCGACGAGGAGTTTTGGGCGGATATCGACGTCTAAAACGGGAAATCCAGGCAAACGAAAAGCGGCCGGTCAAGGCATTTGTCTTGACCGGCCGCTTTTCGTTTTATTTTTTTGCCCGTTATCGATCCGTCTACCGCTGGATCATTTTCGCCCAGAAGCCGCCTCTGAAATTCCGGGGCTCGTGCGAAATGACGAACGCCCGCGGCGCGACGGTCATGATGCTGTCGAGCAGCTTCTTTTCGTTGCTGCGCTTGACCAGCACCTGCATGACGAGCCGTTTGCCGTCCTTGCCGTCGGCCAGCCACGACGTGACGCCGTAGCCGTGCGCGCGCAGCTTGTCCGGGAGCGAGACGATCATCGAATCGGCAATCACCTGCACGACGGAATAACCGAGCGCCAAATATTCTTCAATGCGGCTGCCCAAATAGACGCCCGCTCCGAAGCCTACGCAGTATGCGATCATATGAAGCGGATCGGACAGGTTCCGAAGGACGAGGTCCAGCCCCGCCAAATAGATGAAGACCTCCACCATCGAAAGCAGGGACGCCGCGCCTCTCCGCCCTTTAATGACGAGAATGAGGCGCAGCGTAAATGCCGATACGTACGCGATGTTGATCGCAACGATCGAAAGAGCGGTCCACACGGTATTACCCGAACGTGCGCGTGGCGATGTATCCCGGCCTTGGAGCCTGCCCCGAATACGGCTCGATGAGCTCGTTCTCGATGCTGTTATAGACGAGGAATACGTTGCTGCGGGGAAGCGGCGTGATATTGCTGTTCGAGCCGTGCATGATGTTGCAGTCGAAGAGCACGACCGAGCCCGCGCGTCCGACCGGCGTATCGATGCCGCCTTCCTCCACAAGCTTCGTCAAGCTTTCATGGTCCGGAACCCCGTATTCCTGGCGGCGGAGCGACTGCTTGAAATGGTTTTCCGGCGTCCGGCCGACGCAGGTCACGAACTTCTTGTGCGAGCCCGGCACAACCATCAAAGGCCCGTTGAAATGAAAGTTGTCCTCCAGTGCGATCGAACAGCTGAGCGCCCGCATCCGCGGCATGCCGTCCTCCACATGCCACGTTTCGAAATCCGAATGCCAATAAAATTCTTTCCCCGTGAAGCCCGGCTTGAAATTGATACGAGACTGGTGGATGTACGTTACCGAGCCGAGCAGGTAATCCGTGATCGCCGCCAACCGGGGATGAGCGGCCAGCTGCATGAACAGCTTGTTATGGTCGTGAACGGCGAAGATCGACCGCACCTCCCGGCTTTCGGGCTCCCGGACGACATAGTCGGCCTCGCGATCCCGGTACAGCTGCTGCAGTCTGCGAAGCTCCTGCCTCCACTCGGCGATTTCCTCCGGCGAGAAGAAGCCCTCCAGAAACAAGTAGCCGTTCCGGTCGTAGAAATCGTGCTGCTCCCGGCTCAGCGGGCTGTCCTTCGTCCATTCCGAATAGACGACCGGGTCCTTCCGTTCCAGCAGCGAAGGCGTGTCGTCCACCCGGGACGGATAAGCGTCGTTTTCGTTCGTGACGGAGTATTGTTCGGTTCTGACAAACGGATACATCGAATCCTCTCCCTCGGTTCAGAAATTAGTCTTCCACAAGCGGATATACGCCGTCCTTGTCGTGCACTTCTCTGCCCGACAGCGGCGGGTTGAACACGCACACCATGCGCATTTGGCTGCTTGCCCGAAGCAGATGCTTCTCGTGGCCGTTCAAGGCGTACATCATGCCGGGGCGAATGGCGTACGTTTCCCCGCCGACCACTTCGATTTCCCCTTCGCCTTCGATGCAGTACACGGCCTCCACGTGGTTTTTGTACCAGATAAGCGTCTCGGTCCCCGCCTTGATAATCGTATCGTTCAGCGAAAAGCCCATGCCGTCCTTTCGCAGCAGCAGCCGCCTTGCATTCCAGTTCGGCGTATCGACATCGTCCTGTGTGCCTACCACTTCGTTTAAATGTTTGACAATCACGGCAAAATCCGCTCCTTCGAATAAAGTAAGGTATTGAACGCCCGGCTTCTTTGCTTATACCGTCGCCTTCACCGGTATCGTCTCCCGCTTCAGCAGCTCGCTCCAGGCGGCTTCGACGATCGCAAGGCCGGATGCGAGCTGGTCGGCGCCGATCGTGAGCGGCGGCATCAGCTTCGCCACTTCATCGCGGGGGCCTGACGTCTCCATAATGACGCCCTTTTCAAAGGCGATCGCGCACAGCTTGGCGGCAAGCTCCGGCCGTTCGAACGCGATGCCCTGAATCATGCCGCGGCCTTTGATGCGTGTCCGGAGCTCCGGATGCTTCTTCGTCAGCCGCTCAAGCGCCGACCGGATGACGGCCGACTTTTCCTTCAGCTCCATCCTGAAATCTTCGCTCCGCCAATAGGACAGCGCTTCGGCGGCGGCAACGAACGCCAGGTTGTTGCCCCGGAACGTGCCGTTATGCTCGCCGGGCGCCCACAGGTCGTGCTCGGGCTTGATTAACGTCAGCGCCAGCGGGAGCCCGTAGCCGCCGATCGATTTGGACAGACAGACGATGTCGGGCCGGATGCCTGCTTCCTCGAAGCTGAAGAACGTCCCCGTACGGCCGCAGCCCATCTGCACGTCGTCGACAATCAGCAGCATGCCGAATTTGCGGCACAGCGCCTCGATTCTGCGCAGCCAGCCGAAGCTCGCCGCGTTCAGGCCTCCTTCTCCCTGCACCGTCTCCAGCATGACGGCGGCCGGGAGCTCCACGCCGCTGCCGGGATCGCCAAGCAGCTTCTCCAGCATGGCGCTCGTGTCAATCGCCTCGCCGAAATAGCCGTCATAGGGAACGAAGGTCGTGTTCCCGAGCGGAATACCCGCCCCGCCCCGCTTGAATTTGTTGCCTGTCGCCGACAGGGAGCCGAGCGACATGCCGTGGAAGGCGTTGGTGAAACAGACGATATTCGTCCGTCCCGTCGCCTTGCGGGCGATTTTCATCGCGCTTTCGACGGCGTTCGTGCCCGTCGGGCCCGGAAACATGATTTTATATTCGAGTCCCCGGGGCTTCAGCACGATATTGTCGAACGCGGTGAGAAAGTCCTCCTTCGCTTTCGTCGCCATATCGAGGCTGTGCGTAACGCCGTCCGCCAGCAAATAATCGACCAGCCTGCGGCGGATGAGAGCATTGTTATGGCCGTAGTTCAGCGCCCCGGCACCGGCGAAAAAATCGATATATTCGCGGCCGTTCACATCCCAGATGGAAGCGCCGCTCGCTTTCGTAAAAACGGTCGGAAAGCTGCGGCAGTAGCTTCGCACCTCCGATTCGAGCTTTTCGAATACTTTCATGGACGATTGGGTCTGAACGTTCATCGAATCCCTCCTTTTTGTTTCCCGGGTTTGGTATGGATGTCAAATCGGCGGCGGCTCATCCCCTCGCCGGTTCGCCCGGACGGCGCAGCGGGCCGACGCGGAACGCCAGCTCCGGCTCGTGGGCGCCCTGCCCCTGCGGAAACAGGTTCGCCGGATACCGCTCGCTGACGGAGCATTGTCCGCCGCGGCGGGCGGCCAAGCTCATAAACAGCCTTCGGGAGCGGTCGTTCTCAGGGCCGATCGTCGCCTCGACGTACCGGATGTCCCCAAGCTCCTCCCGGTCCAGCAGCTCCTGCAGCATCGCGGTGCCGATTCCCTTCCCGCGCTGCCCGCCCGACACCGCGACCTGCCAGACAAACAGCGTATCCGGGCTTGCGGGCATGCGGCAGGCAGACAGAAAACCGACTGTTACGCCGTCCTGCTTCGCCACGACGCACGAATCGCGAAACAGATCGCACAGCATGATGTAGCAGTAGGCGGAATTCAGGTCAAGCGTCCCCGATTCCTTGACCAGCTGCCAGACGGAGGCGCCGTCCGACGCGTCCGGTCTGCCGAGTGTGATGCCGGCTGCAGCTTTCATCGCCGATCGCCTCCCTTAACGAAACCTCCGCAGAAACGATTGAAGCCGCTCGCTCTGCGGGTTGCCGAATATTTCCTCGGGCGTGCCCTGCTCCACGATGAGGCCGTCCGCACCGAAGATGACGCGGTCCGACACCTCGCGTGCAAACTCCATTTCGTGCGTGATGAGCATCATCGCCATGTCTCCCTCGGCGGCAATTTCCTTGATGACCTCGAGCACTTCGCCGACAAGCTCCGGGTCGAGCGCGGACGTCACTTCGTCGAACACCATCACCTTCGGCTGCATGACGAGCGCCCGGGCGATCGCGACGCGCTGCTTCTGCCCGCCGGAGAGCTGGGACGGATAGACGTCCAGCTTATCCGCAAGGCCGACCTTTCGCAGCATCGTTACCGCGCGGTCGTGTACTTCCTCCTTACCGAGCCCAAGCACGGCGCGCGGCGCCATCGTGACATTGCGCAGCACGCTGAGGTGCGGGAAGAGGTTGAAATGCTGAAACACCATGCCGACCTTGCTCCGCATCCGGTGCAGGTGCTTCTCGCTTGCGCGCACCCATTTCCCTTTCACTTCCATGTGCCACAGCGGCTCGCCGTCCAGCTCGATCGCGCCGCTCGACGGCTCCTCGAGCGTCATGAGCATGCGGCCGAGCGTCGTTTTGCCCGAACCGCTGGGCCCGATAATCGAAACCTTCTCGCCGGGAAGCAGCTCCAGGTCGACGCCCTTAATGACCTGCAAATCGCCGAATTTTTTCGTCACCTGGTCGTATTTCACGACCGGCGCGGAAGGAGCCGCCGACGACACGCCGTCCTCCAGCAGCCCGGCTTCCTTTTCCTTCAGTCCTGCATTCATCTTCGCATCACCTCCTGAGACGTTTCTCGAACCGCATGACGACAAGCGACATTGCATAGCTGATGACGAGGAAAATAACGCCGACCATCGTGTACGGCTCGAAGACGCGGTACGTAACCGAAGCGGTATTTTTGGCCGTCAGCAGCATCTCGACCAGCGTTATGGCGGAAAGTATCGGCGTTTCCTTGAAAATGACGATCAAATAATTGCCCATGACCGGAATGACCGGCGGTATCGCCTGCGGCAGAATGACCGACAGCCACGTCCGCGTTTTGGTCAAATTGAGCGCCGACGCCGCCTCCCATTGGCCCTTCGGCACGCCGTCGATGCCCGAACGGTACACCTCCGACATATACGTGCTGTAATGGATGCCGAGCCCGATGACGCCCGTAGCGAAGGCCGGCAGCGATAAACCGGTCAGCATCGGCACGCTGTAATAGAGAAAGAAAACCTGCACGAGCAGCGGCGTACTGCGAACGAATTCGACAAAGGCGCGGACCGCCAGCCGCAGCGGCTTCCAGCCCGACCGTCCCAGGACGGCGAGCAGCAGGCCGAAGACGGCGGCGACCGCAAAGCCGGCCAAGGTCGCCGCGATCGTGACGCGGAAGGCGCGCAGCAAATCGGGCAGGATGGAGATTACATAATCCCAGCTCCACATCAGACGATCACCTCCATGCCGCGAACCGGCGTTCGAGCAAACGGACGATTGTCGTTACGATCGCAGCCAGAATGAAATAAATGACCAGCAGCAGCAAAAAGATTTGCGGCGTCCAGGAATAGTAATTGTTGCGCAGAATCATCGCCTCGTACGTCAAATCCGACATCGTGATGAAGTAGATGAGCGATGTCGATTTGAGCAGCTCGATGAGCAAATTGCCGAGCGGCGGCAGCATGCGGAGAAACGCCTGCGGGAAGATCACCCTCCACATCGTCTGCGTCGGGTTTAAATTGAGCGCCACCGCCGCTTCGTATTGCCCTTTCGGCACGGCCAGAATCGAGCTGCGCACGATTTCGGCGCCGTACGCCCCGCAGTTGAGGCTGATTGCCAGCACCGCGGCCGCCAGCTTCGGCAGCTCGATGCCGGCAAACGGCAGCGCGAAATAAATCCAGAACAGCAGCACGAGCAGAGACGACGAGCGGAAGAAATCGACGTAAACTTTGGCTGCGGCGCGCACCGGCGCAAAGCCCGATACGCGGCACAAGCCGGCCGCCGCGGAGATGATCAGCGTCAGGACGGCCGATAAGCCGGCCACCTGCGCCGTAATTTTGGTGCCCTCGAGCAGCAGCGGATACAGCTTGAACCAGGTCGGTTCCATCTTATCCCGCCTGGCAGAGCTGTGCGGATGTCGCGTCGCCCGGAAGCTCCTGCTCCGTAAAGCCGAATTTTTTCAAAATGTCCAGCAGCTCGCCGCTTTGCTTCATTTTATCCAGCTCGGCGTTGAAAGCCTGCTGAAAGGCCGTATCGTCCTGCCGGAAAGCCGTCGCGCCGTAGCCGCGCACGCTTTTGCCGTCCACTGTCGGCTGTTCGAAATTTTGCACCCGCTCGAGGTTCGCGTCGCCTGCCGTGTCCAGCCGCGACTGCAGCGCCGGTCCGGTCATCGTCATCGCGTCAGCCCGCCCCGACTGCAGTGCGCTCAGCGCCGCATCCTGATCGGGCACGACGACCATTTGGCTGTCCGGAATACCGGACGCTTTCAAATACTGGATTTCCACCGCGCCCGCCATGACGGCGACCTTCGCTTTGCTGTTATCCGCGATCGACTTGTAGCTCGTCAGCTTCAGCGGATTTCCTTTCTTGACCGCAATCCCTTCGCCGATGCTGTATTCCGGATTGGCGAAAAGGACGGCCTGGCAGCGCTCGGGATTGATGAACATCCCGGCCGTAATCAAGTCGAACCGCTTCGCCTGCAGCCCCGCGATCAGCGAGGAAAACTCCGTCAGCTCGCCGCGCATCTCGTTGATGCCGAGCCGCTTTAAAATCGTGCGGGCGATTTCGACCGCTTCTCCGGTCAGCTCGCCGTTCGCATCCTTATACGCATAAGGCTTCTCATTGGCGAAGCCGACCGTAATATAGCCTTTTTCCTTCGCTTCCGCCAGCACGCCGCTCGCGGCATCGCCGCCGGAATTTCCGCCGCTGCCGGAATTGCCCCCTCCATTCGTTGTTGCCGCACCCGGGTCGGCTGCGTTGCCGCAAGCCGTTGCAAACAGAAGCAGCAGCGCCAGTACGGCGGTCACCCAACCTTTCTTCACGCACTTCCACACCCTTTCCGTTTTTTGAACACTTTAAAGGCTATCATGAATCGGGTTGGTGGTCATTTCCAGAATTGTGCGATAATTTAGCTTATTTTTGGCTCACCTTGGCAGAGGGGGGGTGACCCGGCCGATCCTCCTTATTCCTCCCGATCCCTCCCATATCGTTCCCATATCGGCGGTTTACTTCTCGTCTTCGGTATGATATATAATAGAATCTTATAATTATTTATGGCCGTAAATGCGTCCATTAAACATAAGACAGATTTATATTAATTCCAAGGTTAAGGAATTTGTAAAATCGTGTCAGGCGATCGCGCTCTCAGCCCGCCGGTATGCGGCAGGTAAATGTCGGTAATTGTCGATTCGTTCGCAACCGGGCGCCTCCTCGCAGCGTCTAATGAAGTATCGTCCGAGAGGAGTGGATTTTCATACGTTTTGCGAAATGGACCGTTCTGGCAGCCGTCCTGCTGGCCGTTCAAACCGGGCCCGGCGCTTCGGCTGCGAAGGCCGCAGACGCGGAATCCGGAGGAGCGACGAAATTTCGCGTCTACCAGAACGACAACGTTTTGAAGGAGTTCGCATCCGAATCCGGCGCCGTCTCCTATGCCAAAACGTTCGCGTACAGCCATGTCGAAAAAATCGCAACCCGGCAGTGGATCTGGGACGATTTCCCGCGTTATAAGGTTTACGAGAACGGCTTCACGACGCCGCAGAGGGAATTCCGCACGCTCGCGGATGCGAAAGCGTTCGCGGCCAAGCTGCCCTTTGCGCAAATCCGCGATTTGCAGCAGCCCGGCTGGATTTCGGCTTCCTATCCGAAGTACCGGCTGTACCAGGGCGACAAAACGCTGCCGGAGTGGAGCTTCGCCGCGCTTGCCGATGCCAAAAAAACGGCGAAAGCGTACAGCAACGTACATATTATCGAGCTGTCGTCGAACCAGTGGATTTGGGACAACCTGTCGGATGAGCAGAAGCGGCTGAAGCGGGAGCGGACGCCCGTCTACGCAATCGACGCAAACGGCACCGCCGGCGCACCCGACTATGCCTTCCTGCTGGATGCCATGCGCGCTGCGGCGAAAGTGCCGGGGAGCACGGTGCGCAATTCGGCAACGGGCCTCGACGTCTATTCGAACGTCCCTGCTTTTCGCGTCCTCCAGTACGGGAGGCCGGTGCATTCGTTTTACGGCCTTGCCGGCGCGCTGGCGCTGGCCAAAACGCTGCCCGGCGCTTCGATCGAAAGCGGCGGCCGCGAGTGGTGGACGAACGTCCCGTATTTGACGGTACTGCAGAACGATAAGCCGATTCGTTCGTTCCATACGCGCAAGGCCGCGGTCGATTACGCCGCTCGCTACGCCGGTGCCGCGGTTGTGACGGCGGACGGCCGGAGGCTGTGGAGCAATGCAGACAAGCTGCTTTACTGGGGCTGGAACGGGACGGGCAGGACGCAGTCGATCCTGACGCAGGCCGGGGCGGCCCAGGGGCTGGACGCCGATGTGCCGACCTGGTTCGAGCTGGGCTCGGCGGACGGAGCGCTGAACGATTACTCGGATCCCGAGCTGGTCGAGCGGATGAAGGGCACCGGAACGAAGGTGATTCCGCTTGTGCACAACCAGTTCGATGCGAAGCTGACCAGCGCGTTTCTCCGCAATCCGGAAGGGCAGAGCCGGTTTATCGGCTCGCTTATGGAGCGGCTGTCGGAGCTGGGCGTGGACGGCGTCAATCTCGATTTCGAATTGATGGCCGGAGGAGACCGCGGGCGCTATACGGCGTTTGTCCGCAATTTTACCGAAGCGGCGCATAAGCGCGGATTGACGGTGTCGATCGATCTTCCGCGCGGAGACGTCAGCTGGGACAAATTCACCGCATACGATCAGCGGATTCTGGGCGGGATCGTCGACCGCGTCGTTGTGATGGCTTACGACCAGCACTGGAGCGGCAGCGACGAAGCCGGGTCGGTGAGCGAGCTGCCCTGGGCCGAGCAGGGCATCAAAAATTATATCGCTTACGGGGTACCGCGAAACAAGCTGATGCTCGGCATTCCTTTTTACGTCCGGGACTTCACGCTGGACGCAGCGGGTAAGCCGATTGCCAGCCGGGCGATCGCGATGTCGGACGTGCCGGAGGTAATCGCCCGGGAGCAGGCCGACGTCGTCTACGATCCGAAATCCAAGCAGAAGAAATACACCTACGCCGAGGATGGCCATACGCACGTCTTCTGGGCGGAAACGCCGGAAACGGTGAAGGCGCGCATCGACCTTATCAAGAAATACGATTGGGCAGGAGTTGCGGTATGGAAGCTCGGTTACGAGACGCCTGACCTGTGGACGATGCTGCTGCGGCTGAAATAGCATTTATTTCTTTCGTTTATATAAAAAGGCGGTTCGCCGGCAGACGCGCACAAGCTGCGCGCCGCCGCGAACCGCCTTTTTCCATAGCGGCGCGATGCCGCTCGCAAATAGGCTGATCCCCGAATTGAAGGGAACAGCCTTTTTCCTGAAGCCGGAGGCTCTTATTCGTTACGCATATAAATGACAGGCCGTAAAATGGTTCGGCTTCGCTTCCTTCCATTCCGGGACCTGCGTCCTGCAAATATCCATGCATTCCCTGCAGCGCGGATGAAAAGCGCAGCCAGAAGGAGGGCTCGCCGGGCTCGGCAGATCGCCCTGCAAAATGATCCGTTCCCGCACCTGGTCGGGGTGCTGCCTCGGCACGGCCGACAGCAGCGCCTGCGTGTAGGGATGCAGCGGCTCCTCGTACAAATCGTCCTTGTCGGCAAGCTCCATCATCCGTCCCAAATACATCACTCCGACCCGGTCGCTAATATGACGCACTACGCTCAGGTCGTGCGAGATGAACAGATAGGTCAGCCCGAACGACCGCTGCAGCTCCTGCATCAGGTTCAGCACCTGAGATTGGATGGATACGTCCAGCGCGGACACGGGCTCATCCGCCACGACAAGCTTCGGCTTCGTGGCGAGCGCGCGGGCGATGCCGATCCGCTGCCGCTGCCCGCCGCTGAATTCGTGCGGGTACCGTTTCAGGTGGCTTCGGTTCATCCCGACGATTTCGAGCAGCTCTTCGATCTGCTTCATGCGTTCCTTGGGCGTACCGACGTTGAAAATCTCAAGCGGCTCGGCCAGCGTTTCCCGGATCGTCATTCTCGGATTGAGCGAGGCGAACGGGTCTTGGAAGACGATCGCCATGTGCCGTCTCATCCTGCGCATGTCCTTGCTCGAAAGCTTCGTCAAATGGATGCCGTCGAATTCGATTTCTCCGGAGGTCGGTTCGATGAGCCGCAGGATCGCCCGGCCGGTCGTCGATTTGCCGCACCCGCTTTCCCCGACAATGCCGAGCGTGCTGCCGGATCGAACGGCGAAATCGACGCCGTCGACAGCTCTGACGTACCCGGTCGGCCGGCCGAACAGATCGCTTTCTCCGGGAAAATGCTTCGTTAAACCCGATACCTTCAGCAGATGCGTTCCGCTCATGCCGGCACGCCCCCCTCCTGAGCAACAAAGCAGCGGCACGAATGCTTCGTCCCGATCATCTCCAATTCCGGCTCCTTTATCCGGCAAATGTCGATCGCCTCCGCGCAGCGCGGCGCGAACCGGCAGCCCGCCGGCATTTCGTGAAAGCCGGGGACGCTGCCCGGAATCGAGTACAAGCGCTGCTTCCTGGCGTCCAATGCGGGCACGGATGCCAGAAGCCCCTTCGTATAAGGATGCGAAGGCTGATCGAAGATGGACCGGACCGGCCCTTCTTCCACCACCTTTCCCGCATACATGACCATGATCCGGTCGCAAGTTTCGGCAACGACCCCGAGATCATGGGTAATCATGAGGACGGACATGCGGGTTTCCGCCTGGAGCCGTTTCATTAAATCGAGAATTTGCGCCTGAATCGTGACATCCAGCGCAGTGGTCGGTTCGTCCGCAATGAGCAGCTTGGGCGAGCAGGACATAGCGATGGCAATCATGACGCGCTGTCTCATACCGCCGGACAAATGGTGCGGATAAGCATCGGCCACCTGCTCCGCCCGCGGAATCCCAACCTGGGTCAGCAAGTCGACCGCCCGCCTTCGCGCTTCCGCCCGACCCAGCCTCAGGTGGATCTTCAGCGCTTCCCCGATTTGCATGCCGATCGTATGAACCGGATTCAGGGAGGTCATCGGTTCCTGGAAAATCATCGCCATCTCATTACCGCGAATGCCGCGCATTTCACGCTCCGATAGCCGGTTCAAATCCGTGCCTTTAAACAAAATTTGGCTTTCCCGCCCGATTTGTCCGGGAGGGGCGACGAGCCTCATAATCGAAAGCGACGTGACGCTCTTGCCGCAGCCGGACTCGCCGACAATGCCCAAGGTTTCTCCCTCTTCGACATGCAGGTGAAGCCCGTCCACGACGGGGTAGCGTCCGTTATCCTTTTTAAAGCTGGTCGTCAGCTGAGTGACCTCCAAGATTCGGGCCATCCCGCTCACCTCCATGGGTCACATTTGTATTGGCCGCGGACGGCTCAAGCTTACGACCGTGCCGGATCCGGCCGCCGTCCGCTTCCGGTGTACCGGCTGGCGAAAAGCGGCAAGCCACCGAACGACCGCTAGATCCAGCTCGTAGTGCGCGCGGGCGCACTCTTCCAAGTATGCGCCGTCCGCCGTCTCGTCTGCCGCCTCCGTAATGAGGTCGAGACTGACGAGAGACGAGTACCGTTCGCCCGGATTGCAGCTGTCCGGGCCCGGGCTGCCCTTCAGCCTGTATGTGATCAGACCGTCCTCGATTTCGAGCGGAAATCGTTCCGGCAGCCACCGGTTTCCCCATTTCCGGTTGCGCTCGAGCCAATATTCGTTACCGCTCCGGATGCCGTCGATTGCCTTCATGCTTCCGGCAAGCATGCTCAGAACCGATTCCCGGATGCCGGCGTGAAGCGGATAATGCGTATCGTCCAGCGTCAGGACGATGGTATAGATCAAGGCATTCGGCAGCCAGTACGAGACGGGAAACCGGGGCGGGCTGTTGTAGCCGCTGAACGGCTGTACCCACTCGTGCGAAGGAACGCCGTGGTCGTCGATGATCACGTCGGGAGCCCAACGCTTCCACACTTTTCCGTAAATCCGGCTTTCGCCGTACGGCGTGTCATCGCGAAAACGGTGTCTCGCAAATTCGAATCCGGCGGCGTTATACCGGGCTGCATGCAGCTTCCACCGCGGGTTTGTCCGGAACATGGCGTAATGCGCGGCGACGCCGTCCGGGTTCGCCATCGGACTGAAGACGATGCTGCAACGCTTAAGCAGAGAGCTTTCGTCCCCGGCCAAATCGCCGATAAGCTTGAGCGCGGCGTTTGTGCTGGACACTTCGTTGGCATGATGCCGGGCGTTAATGAAAATCGTCGGCTTCCAAAGCGAAAGCTTCCGGCTGGATACGATGCCGGATTCGGCGGGGAGCGTCACTTCCACGACGGAAATCTCTCTTCCCTGATACGACGCCTCGAGAGGCTGAACCGACACGCCGGGCGATTGCGGTATGTTCGCATAAAAATACTGCAGCGCCCGGTCGTCAATGACACGGTCCATCGGGATTTCGGCCGCCCCCGGCAATTTTCCGGACGGCGATTCGCCCCGTTCCGAAAGATATAGGCTCCCCAGCCACTTCTCCAGCTCCGCGAGGTCCGGCCGATCCCCTTCGAGAAGAAAACGAACTTCATCGCCAGCCAAAAAAATGCCGGCGATCCGCAGATCCGCCGGGCACGGAGCCGGTTCAACCGCTTGGCCGTTCAAGCGGACCCGCCCGGACAGCTGCGGAAGATCGTACACCTCGACGCTTGCGGCCGGCGCCGCCCCGCAAACCGATTCCAGCCAGGGCAGAATTTGGCCCGGCGCCTCCCAGTCCCTTCCCGTTCGTTTTCCAAATGCGCTCATATAATCCAGCGTGTTAAAATAAATGTCCTCATGCAGCGCTTCCAGCACCGAGAACGTTTCCTCCCGGACCCCCAGGATCCGCTCTTCCGTATCCATTCGTATCCGGCAGTCCAGTTTTCCGAACAGCTGGGCGTCGATCCTGCCTTTTCCCTCCACCCATTCGGTCAACCGTCTGAGGACAGGACCCTGATACCAGTCCCAAAACCGTTCCGGGTCGGTATCCAAGGCACGATCGCATAGAACCTCCTCACCGGCCGTTATCCGCAGCCAACCGGCAGGCGGATATACCCGGCCCTCCTCCTCCATTCCCGGAAGGAATAACCGTTCTCCGGCCTTCGCTTCGAATTCGAAGGCTTGGATTTCTTCCCCTTCGCGATCCCGGACAATCACTCTATACGTACATGAGAGACGGTCATCCATAACGAACGCGACTTGTTCTGCGCCGATCCCGAGCTCGCTGCCGATTACCTCGTCGATCGGATACAGCTCTTGAAGCCAGCGGATCTTTAGTTCAAGGCTATTTCTTTCGTCAGGCGCTTCGAATGAACGGAATCGGATTTCAACGGAACGGACGGGATTTGCCTTCACCAGGGGAAGCACTTCCTGCTCGATCCACGAATAACCTTGTTTCCATGCGCTGCGAATGCACGGTTCCGCTGTAATGCCCTGTTCCGCCGCCAGTCTTCGAAGCTCCTCCGACAGCCTTTCACGAGAAGCCGGACTTAAGGTTACGCCGGCTTCCACGCGAAGCTTGCCGCCGGCCTTGACGGAAGGGAGTACTCCGGCGAATTGCTCCGTTACCCTCGCGAATTCCCCTGCATCATCCCACTGCATGATGAACGCCGGTTCCTCCGGCACGATCTGGATTTCGGCTTCCGCTCCGGTTCGGTCAACCATTTTCCGCCAAAGTCCGATCGGATGGGCGAAACGTTCCGCGAGCGCAATATCGGCCTTCGCGCCGCCGGATTCCCGAAGCTTTCGTTCCAGCGCGATTTCGTGAAGAAGCCGCTCGCGCATCGGATGCGTTGGATTGCGAAGCAAAGCCGCCGCCTGCCGCCACGTCCGCTCCAGCGGCCGGTCGTTGGATCCGAACAGCTGACTTACGATCCATTGGACCGTGTCCGTCATGTTCGTTCCTTCGACAACCAGCCGCAGTTTTCCGCCGGGCCGCTCCAAACGGACGCACGCCGGCGAATCCGACTCCTGCAGATCGATCGCAAGCCATTCGTTTCCTTGCCCGTCCGCCGATTCCTTTGTAAGCGGAAAATGAAGTCCCGTCGCTTCCAGCGCGATCCGGGCGGTCAAATCGGCGGCTGCCGCAGATTCGCCGTCTCCCCACTCCGCGGACCGAAAGCAGAGCCGAAGCACATTGGATAGGTCATCCTCACAGCGCTTGAACAATCCTTCCTCCGTGAAAAGCGACTCGAGTCCGATTGAGCCGCCCCACGCAGGCTTGCCGCCGATTGTATCCATCAAATAAGTCTCGCTTGTATCGGCCTCCCGTGCTGCGGGCGCATCAACGATCCATTCTCCTTCCGGATCATCACCGCCTCCAGCCGACTCCTCATCTGCAAAGGAAGCGAGATACAGGCATGCGTTGTATACGCCTTCCTGATCTTTGCCGGTTACGATCGTCGCGTTTTCGCCGTTTTGAAGCTTCACTACTGCGATCAGTCCTTGCCCTTCCCCCAGCGCGTCCCGCTTATCCTGCCAGGCATGCCAATCCGGAATGACCGCGCTGCAAAAGCCTTTATGCCGGGTGCCGATAAATACTTGGCACGGCTCCAGCAGTTCCGCTTCGTCGTCCCACCGGATGAGCGGCAGCGTCAAACCGGTCGTCTCCAAGCCGAGGCGGCCCGCCAGCTCCACCAAGCCGCGCCTGATCGGCGAAGCGCTGCCGCGGCCGAGCACGAACCGCACCTTTGCATCGTCGGGAACGTCGTCGCCGTTCCGGTCTTCGAGCCAGCCTTTTATGCTCCATATACTGCGAAGATTTTCCATCCCCGTCACACCTTCAAATTAGGATCCAGCTCGTCGCGGAGCCAGTCGCCGAGCAGGTTAAACCCCAGGACGGTCAGCATGATCGCGATTCCCGGAAACGTGGCGACCCACCACGCCGTCGTGACGTACATCCGGCCGTCCGAAAGCATGCCTCCCCACGAGGGAATGACGGGATCGACGCCAAGCCCCAAAAAGGTAAGTCCCGCTTCCAGCAAAATGTTGGTCGCGATATTAAGCGTAATCAGCACGATGACGGGCGACATGACATTCGGCAAAATATGCTTTCGCAGAATGCGCAGGTGCGTCCCTCCGACGGAACGGGCGGCCTGCACATATTCCAGCTCTTTAATGGTCAGCACCTGCCCGCGCACGACGCGGGCGAAGCCGACCCAGCCGGTAATGCCGAGGATGAATATCAATTTGCCGATTCCCGTGCCGAACACGGCCATGACCAGGATAGCCAGCAGAATAAAGGGAAAGGCCAGCTTGATATCGCCGATCCGCATGAGCAGGTCGTCGATCCATCCGCCGAAATAGCCGGACACAAGGCCGACTGCGACGCCGATTACCGTCGATATGGCAACGGACGCAATACCGACAAACAGCGAGATCCGCGCGCCGTAAATGATTCTGCTGAGCAGGTCGCGCCCGACCGCATCGGCGCCGAGCCAGTGCCCGCCGCCGCCGAAGGATGGAGGCGCCAGCCGTTCGGACAAACCGCCTTTGAGCGGATCGAACGGAGCCAGCAGCGGAGACGCCACGGCGCAGATCACGGTAAGCAGTACCAAAATGCCTCCGATGAGCGCTCCGGGATTGCGTACAAATCGCGATAAGATTCGCCGCCATTCTTTCGTTTCGGGCTTGACTCGTTCCTCCTTTTCCGATTGAACGAGCGATAGCCGAGCCTCCGTTTTCATGTGCGTCCCCTCCCGAGTTTAATGCGCGGATCGATGAACCCGTAGCTGATATCCACCAGCAGATTGACGAGCATCAAAAGGAACGAGAGGAACATGACGGAGCCCTGCACGACCGGATAATCGCGGTCGTTGATCGCATCGAGCACGAGACGGCCGACGCCGGGCCATGAAAAGACCTGCTCCAAAATGACGACTCCCCCCAGCAGTGCGCCCAGCTGCAGCCCCAGAAAGGTAATCGTCGGAATGAGCGCGTTCCGGAGCGCGTGGCGGATAATGATCGCCCATTCCGCAACGCCTTTGGCTTTAGCGGTCCGGATATAGTGCTGGTGAAGCACGTCGAGCATGCTGGAGCGAATCAGGCGGGCCAGCACGCCCGCCAATATAAGCCCCAGCGACAGCGAGGGCAAGATCAAATACTTCGGCCCGTTATATCCGGATGCGGGGAGCCAGTGCAGATGAACCGCAAAAACGAGAATGAACATAATGGCCAGCCAAAAGTTCGGAAACGAAATGCCCGCGAGCGAGAATATGCGTCCGAACATATCCATAAGCCCGCCCCGCTTCACCGCAGACAGAATCCCGACCGGAAATGCAATCAGAAGCGCCACGGCAACTCCGCCCGCGGCAAGTGAAACGGTAGCGCCCATGCGTTCCGCGATCAGGCTGAAAACCGGCTCGTTGTTGCGGAACGAATGCCCCATATTGCCGCTGAGCATATTTCCGATGAATGTCGCATACTGCTCCCACAGCGGCTTGTCCAAGCCCAGCGCATGGCGGATCTGGTCAAGCGCCTCCTTCGTGGGCTGTCCGGTGCCCTGAAACATCGCGGCTGCCGGGTCGCCGGTCAGACGAATGCAAAAGAACACGATGAGCGAAATGCCGAAAAGGACGATGAGCGTATGAACCAAACGTCGAACGAGAAATTTCATCATCGATCTGCACACCCCTAATCGATAAAGCCGATGGAGAGCCGCCGGCCTTTCGGTCTTACTGGAAGCTGACATCCTTCAAGCGAAGACGCTCGTCGGGAGGCGTGACAAAACCCGCAACCTTCTTGTTGACGCCCCATACGGTCATGGTCTGATAAAGCGGAACGTCAACCGCCTCGTCCTTCAGCAGCTGCGTCAATTGGAAAAAGATTTTTTTTCGGTCGTCCTGCACGACGGAGGACCGCTCGGCATCCAGCAGCTTGTCCACTTCCGGATTGCTGTAGCTGGGATTCCAAAATTGGCCCTTCTTGTACAGAAGGTACGCCGTATTGTCGAAATCGAGCGTCCATCCTCCCCAACCGAACTGGTACATGCTGCCGGCGGCCGCTTTCGGGATTAAATCGTTATACATGGTCTGTGTATCCTGGGGCTTGATTTCCACTGTCAGGCCCACGTCGGACAGGTAGGTTGCGACAGCCTGCGCCACTTCCTTGAATACCGCATCGGAGCCGTCGATCGAGAACGTCAGCTTCGTCCCGGGCTGTACGCCGGCTTCCTGCAGCAGCTGCTTGGCTTTGTCGACGTCGAATGGATACGGCTTCAGATCCGGATTGTTCCCGAAAGAGATATCGCCCTGCAGGGAAGAGATCGGTTTTGCGAACCCGTTCAAAATCGTATCGATAATTTCCTGCTTATTGATGGCATAGTTGATGGCTTGGCGAACTTTGACGTTATCGAGCGGCTTTTGGGATACATCGAAACGGATCAGACTTACGGTCGGGCTGCCGGCCTTCTGTATCGTCAGATTCGGATCGGACTCGATCGTTGACGCCTGGCTCGGCGGGATGGAGGAAGCGATATCGACCGCGCCGGTCTGGAGCTCGGCGATGCGCGTGGTCGCTTCCGGAATATAACGATATGTGATTTTTTTCAATTTCGGCGCCCCTCCCCAGTACTCCGGGTAGGCTTCAAGCGTGACGTGATCGTCCTTGACGTAATCGGTCACCTTGAACGGCCCCGTTCCGATCGGCTTGACGTTGAACTGCTCGTCCCCGACTTCCTTATAATATTTCGGGGGCACGATCATCGCGCCGTAACCGGCCAGCTTGGTGATCAACACGGGGTCGACCGCCTTCAGCTTAAATACGACCGTATGGTCGTCCACAACCTCCACCTTGTCGATCGAATCGTAGTTGGAGCGCTGCGGGCTTTTCTCCCCGTCGGGTCCAAGCAGCCGGTCGAACGTAAATTTGACGGCCTCGGCATTGAAGGGCTCTCCGTCCTGGAACGTTACCCCTTGGCGAAGCTTGAACTCGAGCGTCTTCGGGTCCTTGTAGGTCCACGACTCGGCAAGCCCCGGCTCCAGCTTCAGGTCCTCGCCCCGCTCGACGAGCCCGTCAAAAATGTTGGAGGCGACCGTTGCCCACGGTACGGTGAAGGTATCGATGGGGTCCCACGTACCGCCCGGATCCGACGGGATCGCAACGACAAGCTCATCCTTCTTGGCCCCGGAGCCGGAACCGGACGCCGCTCCGGATCCGGCTCCGGCGGCCGGCTCATTCCCTCCCGAGCATCCGGTTACCGCTGCCGCCAACAGAACGGCTAATGCCGCCGAAAAAAGCTTCGTTTTTTTCTTTTTCATCCTGATCCGCCCCTATTCAAACTGTAATGAACACGTTGTTAATGAATGTCTCCGCCTGCGGCGACGATGTCCCGCTTATGCACGGCCGTCGTTTGTACCGCGATTTCGAGCGAGCGCACGATGGCGTCCAGGCTCATGCTGGGGGAACCGCCGCGGCGGGCGGCCTGCTCAGGCAGGAACGGGATATGAATGAAGCCGCCGCGGACGCCCGGAAATTCGGTGGCGATCAGATGCGCGAGCCCGTAAAACAAGTGATTGCATACGTAGGTGCCGGCCGTTTGCGAGACGGATGCCGGAATTCCGGCCTCTCTCATGTTCTTGACGATGGCCTTGATCGGCAGCGACGACCAATATGCGGCCGGTCCGTCCGCGACGATGGGGACATCGACGGGTTCGTTGCCGTCATTGTCCGGAATCACGGCGTCGTCGACATTAATGGCGACCCGCTCGACCGTAATATCGGGACGTCCTCCCGCCTGTCCGACGCAGATGACGATATCCGGCCGGATTTCGTCCATCGCTTCCTTCAGCACCCGGACCGATTGGCCGAATACGGTCGGCAGCGTAACGACGAATACCTCCGTCTCGCCAAACGATTTGCCGGCCAGCCGCTTTACCGCTTCCGACGACGGATTGACCGGTTCGCCTCCGAAGGGCTCGAACCCGGTGACGAGCGCGATTGGCATCTCAATCACTCCTTTTTTCCGCAGGCTTCCTGCGCTATATTTTTTCCGTGAAATCTTCGATAAATTTGACGATGAGCTGAACGCAGTGCTCCAGGTCGTCCAGATGAACGCATCCGATTGCGGAATGAATATAGCGGGAGGGGATGGAAATGCAGCCGGTCAATACGCCGCTTCCGCTTAAGGCGATGGCGTGTCCGTCCGTCGTGCCCTTTGCCAGCACTTCCCTTTGGTAGGGAATTGCGTACTTTTCGGCCGTTTCCACGAGCCGGTTCGTCAGCTTTTTGGGAACGGCAAGGCCGCTGTCGTAGCATTTGATCGCCGCGCCCGCACCGAATTCGACCGGCAGCTCGCGGTCCTGAATGCCCGGCGTTCCTCCCGCAAGCGTGACGTCGATCGCCAGGGCGACGTCCGGTTGAACGCGGAATCCCGCAGGCTGCGCGCCGCGGAGACCCACTTCCTCCTGAACGGTGAATACGCCGTATACCGTCGGGGCGACCGCTTTCGTTTTCAGCCGCTTCATCACTTCGATCAGCACGGCGCAGCCGGCACGGTTGTCGACCGCTTTTCCGGTAAACACCTTGCCTCCGTTCAAATATTCCCCCTTGCGTTCAAACGTGATATAATCGCCGACCCTCACGCCAAGCTCCAGCGTCTCCGCCTTGTTCGAAGTGCCGGCGTCCAGATGAAGCTCCTGGATCGGAATCCCCTTTTTTTGTTCCTCCGCACTTACGATATGAGCGGGTCTGCTTCCCGTAACCCCTTTGACCAATCCTTTCGACGTATTGATTGCGAGTACCTGGTTAATGACAACCCGGCTGTCATGACCGCCGACCGGAATAAAATAAATGAACCCTTTGTCGTCGATATGATGCACGACGAAGCCGATTTCGTCCATATGGGCCGCAAGCATCAGCTTGACCCTGGGGTTCGTTCCGTTTTGAACAAAATATTGATTTCCGAGCGCATCGGCCTCGTATTCATCATACATGCCGGCCAGTTCTTCCTTCACGTACGCGCTGACCTTCTCTTCGTCGCCGACAACGCCGAAAATGGGGTCCAGTTCGATCATGGAGTCCCTTAATGTAGCCATTTGGGGCATCTTCCTTTCTCTAGGGAGGATAAAATCATTCCGAGAATCAAGAGCGTTCGGGCCTGCACATTGCCACAAATGTGTTATATTACTTTACGTCAATTTACTTATATCATCAAAATTCCAGAAATACAATATGGTTTTTTGTTTAATTTCGTCGTATTACATCATTTGAAGTCATTTATATGTAAGTTTTATTAACATAAGTTTTGATTCAAAGCCTTTTTTTGACTGAAATCGCCGTTTGGTACAGGCAGGTCTCGAGCCGTCCACCGGCGGAAACGCCGAAAAACCCCCGGAATCCGATTCCGGAGGGTCTTCCCTAACAGGCTCGAGGCAATAACCAGCCTTATCTTTGGCGGTAAATCGGAGCGCCGAGCGGTGAAGAAATCATGCCGCCGTCGATGTTGATTTCGGCGCCCGTGATGTACGACGAAGCGTCCGAAGCCAGAAATAAGGCGGTATTGGCCACATATTCCGGCTCGCCCAGACGGCCAAGCGGAATTCCGCTTGCGAGACCGGCTTCAATCTGCTCCAGCCTTTCAGGCTGGCCCCAGATCGGCGTCCGCGTCGCACCGGGTATGACCGTATTCACGCGAATGCCGCGCGGCGCAAGCTCGGATACGAACACCCGGGCCATGCTGCTGACCGCCCCCTTGCTCGCCGCATATGCGGCCCAGCCCGGGCCGCCCGCTTTCGCAAGCACCGAGCCATTCAGAATGATCGACGCCCCGTCGCTTAAGTAGAGTAAAGCTGCCTGAACGGTGAAAAAAACACCGGTTATGTTCACGTTCAGAATGTCCTGAAAGGCGGAAATCTCCGTGCTTCCCAGAAGCGTCTGACCGGGTATGCCCGCATTTGCGAATACGACATCCAGCTTGCCGAATTTGCCGGCTATCTCCGCTGCGGCTATTTCGAGGCTCGAAGGATCGGTCGTATCCGCCTGAATCGCAATCGCGTTTGCACCGATTTCCTCTACTGCCGCGTTCAGCTTATCCATATTGCGGCCGGTAACGGCGACATTCGCTCCTTCCGCCGCGAACAATTTGGCTGCCGCCAGTCCGATCCCGCTGCCGCCTCCGGTAATCCATGCCGTTTTTCCCGATAATTGACCCATTTTACATGCTCCTCTCGAATTCGTTTATCCTGTGCTCCTATTGATGCTTCCATTCGAGAACGAACGGTCTCATAATTCTAAAAAAAATTAGACTTTCAAAACGGACATCGTCGTCTCGATCACGCGGTGCAGCTTCTCTTTGTCATCCGTCGTTTTCGCCATGACGCGCAGTCCCGTAAGCGCATTATGAAAATAGGCGGCCAGCGCTCCGGCGTCAAGCGTCTTTGAAAATTCGCCCGTTTGCTGCCCCGCTTCGATCAGCTCGCGAATTGTACGCTCCAACCATTCCTGTTTCTCGTTCACCCAAGCTTTGCATTCCGGGTCAAGCAGCGACAGCTCGACGGCTGTATTGACGATCAGGCAGCCTTTCGGATCTTCGTCCTCCTCCCGGATCACGAATTCGAATAACAGCCGGATCGCCTCTTCGGACGAACGGGCATTGTCCAATTTATGCCGGAGCCGTTGTCCGATAAAGTCGTTGTACCGGTTCAACGCCTTCATATATAACGTGCGCTTGTCGCCGAAGGTGTCATACATGCTCCGCTTGTGCACGCCCATATGCGAAACGAGCTCCTGCATGGAAGTTTTCTCATAGCCGCGCTGCCAAAATAACCGCATGGCCTTTAGCAGCACCGTATCCTCGTCAAATTCCTTCGTTCTGGCCACGCCTCCGTCGCCTCCTTTCACCGATGATCATACCATATTGAGACCGTTCGGTAAATAATTAATTTTCGTTTCGCTCCGGTCTTTTTTCGCCGCGCGGCAGCCGAACCTCGAACACGGTGCGGATGACGCTGCTGTCCGCCGTGATCGTGCCCTCATGCTGCGTGACGATATTTTTGGCGATAAACAGGCCGAGCCCCGTACTGTCGTCGCGATGAGCGCGCGCCTTGTCGCCGGTGTAGAACATATCGAAAATATGCGGCAGCTCTTCCGGGGAAATGCTGTCGCCGTAATTGATCACCTGCACGACGACCGTCTCCTCTTCAAGGGTGCAGACGATATCGATAAATTTGCCGTCCTTTCCATAGCGGGCGGCGTTGGTCAGCAAATTTTCGAACACGCGGGCGAGCAGTTCTCCTTCGCCCTGCACCACTGCATGCGGAGCGAGATCGAGCCGGGTCTCGACATGCCGCTTTTCGAACAGCGGGACCAATTCCTCGTTCAATTGATGAAGCAGACCGCTCAAATCGATTTCCCGCCTCTCAATCGGCGCCTGTCCGTAGTTCATGCGCGTAATTTCGAACAGCTCGTCGATCAGCCGCTCCAGCCGCTGCGATTTCGCGTATGCGATTCCCGCATAATGATTGATCTGCCCGGCGGACAGCTTGTCGTTCTGAAGGATGAAATCCAAATAACCCAGGACGGAGGTGAGCGGCGTGCGCAAATCGTGGGCCAAATTAAGCACCAGACGCTCCTTGCTGTTTTCGGCGAAATCCCCCCGCTCCAGCGCCTGCCTCAATTTCGCTCCGGCCAGATTGATGTCTCTGGCGATATCCCCGAATTCGTCTCCGGACGGAATCGAAACCTGATGGTGAAAATCTCCCCCGGCCAGCCGGTTAATGCCTGCCGAAATGGCGCGAAAATAAGCGACGTACCGGCGGGTGAACAGGAAGAAAAACAGCACCGAGAGCGGAATGAAGACAATGAGGAAAAAGTTCAGGTCCCCGATATCCCGAATGAAATACCGCACCTTCGCCAGCGGGCTCTCTTGTTTAGTCGTATGGTAATAAAGCTGCAGCAGCCGGTAAAGCGCATAGGTAACCACAGCGGAACATAGCATGCTCAGCGCGAAATACAGGACCATCCGGAAACGGAAGCTGCGCAGCGTCTCAGCCATTGAAGCTGTACCCCACGCCCCAGACGGTTTTGATCAGCGCGTTTTTGTGCCGGTCGTCTTCGAGCTTTTTGCGCAGCGTGCGGATATGGACCATAACCGTGTTGGTGCCTTCGTAATAGGCTTCGCCCCACACCTGCTCGAAAATGTTTTCCGGACTGAACACCTTTTTGGGATAGCTCGCCAGCAGGTACAAAATATCGAACTCCTTCGGCGTCAGCGGAACCGGCTTGCCGTATCGAAATACGGACCGCTCGTCGGGATGAATGACCAGTCCTCCCGCCTCCAGAACGGGCTTCCCGGCCTGCGGAGGCTGGTTGAACTGCAGCGACCGCCGCAGCTGGGCGTTCACGCGGGCGACCAGCTCCATCGGATTAAACGGCTTGGTCATATAATCGTCCGCCCCTCGCAGCAGCCCTTCGATTTTGTCGAGATCGGACGTCTTGGCGCTTAAAAATATGATCGGCAGCAGATAATGCTGCTCCCGGATTTGCCGCGTGACCTCATAGCCATCCAGCTTGGGCATCATAATATCGAGAATGGCCAAATCGACGGACTGCGTCTGAATCGCGGTCCGCGCTTCCAAGCCGTCGCATGCTTTGAGGCAGTTGTAGCCTTCCCGTTCCAGATGCAGTGCAATCAGATCGGCGATTTCCGCTTCGTCGTCGGCAATCAGTATCGTAATCGGCTTCATTTTCTTCGCCCTGCTCCCTGAATCATTGCGTTCGTTCCATTTATTTTAACCGAAATCCGCCAGGCGATAAAACCGAGCAGCCCGCCGCCGGTATTCAGAATCAAATCGTCCACGTCGAAGCTGCCGATCGAAAGGAGCGCCTGCGCGCATTCCAGGCCGAGACTGACGCCAAGAGCGCTCAGCAGCGCGCCTGCAGCCGTCATTTTGCCTGCCGGCATCCGCCCCAGGAACAGCCCCAGCGGAATAAATATCGCGATGTTCCCATACAGGTTGACAAGCCCGTGCTCCGACATGGCGTGATACGACCTGGAGATTTCCCGGAAAGGAACGAAATTGCCCTGCTCGAGGCGGCCGGCGATCCAGCCGGGCGATTCCATATTCCGCCGGAGCCGCTCCCGCAGAAACGCCAAATCGACCGGCGCGAACTTGAATAAAATGATTTTGACGAGCACGTACAGGTACAGAGCGAACAGCGCCTGAACGGCCGCCTCGACGAGCTTCTTCTTCACGTTCCGGTTCACTCCTTTTCCGGTTTCAAGAACGGACCGTCACAATGACGCCGTCCATATTGTCGCCGGATATTTCGTACTGCCCGTCCGCAGGCACCTGAACGGTCGTGCCGGAGCCGACAGCAGCGTACGATACGGTGTAGGATTGACCTTCGACCGACACCGTCAGCGTATGGACCTCTTTCAGGTAGTCCAAATACTGCTCCAGGACAAAACCGTGCTGCTGCATGATCGCACTGTGCGGCAGGCCGACGTAGCGAAAATGCCACGGCTCGTACTGAATGCCCGTGATCGCCGATTTATCCTCCGGGTAACGCAGGATGAAGCCGTATTTCCAGGCGTTCTGCTTCAGCCACTGCCCTTCCGGGGCATGGCTCATTTCCCCGAGCGTGGACCCGATGTCCAGCGAAAGACCGAGATTATGCTCGCTGTAGCCCGCAGGCATCGCTTTTTCGGCGCCCATCTGCCGGTAAAGCTGATCCTGCTTGGACTTGTCCCGGTAGCCGCTGCTGATCATAAAATGATCGACCCCGTCCTTTGCCGCCGCCTCTGCCATGACCGAAAACCGCTCCGCCAGCCCCGGCGACAGCCGAACCGAATGATCCAGCAGCGTAAAGCCCTTCAGAAGCTCCGGATGCCGGTACAAGAGAACGGCCGCCCCGGCGTCTTCATCGTGCTCCGGTACGGGGTGGTCCTTGTTGACCAATAATAAAGCGCCTTTATAAACCTGGTCCCTTGAGACGTGCAGCGTCCGCACATCCGCGGCGGGAGCGTTCCGAGCGCCTTCCTTCACCACGGTGTCCGGCGTTGCCGCGCCGTCCGCCTGCAGCTTGACATGGGCGGCCCCGTAGCCGAGCAGCGCGAGAATCATCAGGCCGTAGCCCCATTTTTTCATTTCCGCTTCCTCCTAAACCGTTGTTCCCTTTAAGATTAAGGAAATCGGTTTAAAAAGAATGCGCGGTAAAAATAAAAGATTTCTTAAATCATGCTTCTTCCGCCTATCGGCCGGCGAAGCCGGCATTCGTTTCGGCACCTTCCGGCTGCATAACGCCCGTGCAGAAAATATCGACGAGCGCATCCAGCACGTCCGTCATCGGAAAGCCGTGGCGTGCAAGCGCATCCGGTTTGACCAGCGCCTGCGTTGCCTCGAGAAAAATAACCATCGCCAGCCGAGGCGAGATGTCCTTCGCCAGCCCCGCTTCCTGCGCGCGCTGCAGCAGCCGCTCGATAAACCCGATTTTCCCGGCGCGGAACTGCTCGATCCGCTGCCACAGCCCGGGCAGCAGCTTCTGCACATCCTCGAGAAACAATGGACTAAGGCCGGCAATCTGCTTTTTGACCTGCTCGAGCGCGTGCCGCAAAGCCTGCAGCGGCTGCTCGGATTCGTACTCCGACAGCCGAATGGCCGCATCGATTCGGGACAAGGTGTCCTCGATAACGGCGGCCGCGATTTCTTCTTTTCCCGAAAAATACTGGTAAATCGTCTTTTTGCTCATGCCCAGCTTGTCGGCCAGGCCGCTGATCGTGACGCTCTTGTACCCCCGGATATAAAACAGCTCCTGCGCCGCACGTACGATTCGCAAGCGATTCGTTTCTTCCATCCAATCCTCCCGCACCGTAAACCCCGTCTTAAACAACGAAGAAACTTTTACCGTATTTATAGTTTCCATCGTAGCCGATTATTCGCCGTCCGTCAACGCCAGACGGCCCTGCGCGTTTACACGACGATCACCCGGATGCCGCCCGCCTCCAGTCTGGCGACTTCCTCCGCCGGCGCTTCCCGGTCCGTTATGACCGTGTGAACCCGGTCCACGGCCGCTATCCGGTAAAAAGCCGTATGATTGAATTTGCTGTGGTCGACGAGCAGCACGACGTGCTTCGCGTGATCGATCAGCTTTCGCACGACCCGGGCCTCTTCCATGCTCGGCGTCGTCAACCCATGCTCAAAGCTGAGACCGTTGGTGCCGAAAAAAATATAGTCCGTATACACGCCTTCAAGCGCATTTTCGGCGGTTTCGCCGACCAGCGCGAACGTGTGCGGGCGGATATAGCCGCCCGTCAAATACACCTGCACGCCCGCCGCCCCGGTCAGCTCGCTCGCCACGTTCATGGCATTCGTTACAACGGTGAGCGACGTCCGGTCTTTAATCATGCGGGCGAGTCTGCCGACCGTCGTTCCCGAGGACAAGGCGACGGTCATGCCGTCCTCGATCAAGCCCGCCGCTTCAGCCGCGATCGCCGTTTTCTCCCCGGTCAGCCGGTCCTCCTTCTCCATGAAGGAGGGCTCGGCAAACAAGCGCTCGTTCAGCACCGCGCCGCCGTGGCTGCGCTGCAGCAGCCCGTCCAGCTCCAGCTGCCGCAGGTCCTTTCGGACGGTCACCTCCGAAACGTTCAGCTTTTCGCTCAGAAAGGAGACGTCGGCAGATTTGTTCGTTGTCAAATAATCGACGATAAACCGGTGCCTCTCCAACCGGCGCATTTTGCGCTCGCGCCTTTCTTCCATGGCGAAACGTTCCTCTCCGCTATACGATCAGCATGATTTTCCCTTTGACGGCACCTGGTGTCCGGTACCGCTCGAACGCTTCTTGAATGCGGTCCAGCGGGAGCTTCCTGTCAATCAGCGCCTTGAAGTTCAGCCGGCCCTGCCGCAGCCCGTCCATCGTCAGGTCCCACTCGCGGCCGGGAAACGGCGCGCTGTACGACATCCACGAACCCGTCAGCGTAAATTCCTTCCGGTTCAGCAGCTCGAACTGCCGATGGGAAAACGTCAGATCGCGGACCGGCGTCCCGATAAAGCAGACGCTCGCCTTGGCGGCGGCCAGCTCGAAGCTCTGCCGCATCGTCGCGTCCGATCCGGCCGTCTCCAGCACGACGTCGAACCCCCGGCCGCCCGTGACGCTTTTCCATTCGTCCTCCGCATGCGGATCCGTCGCCAGAATCGTAAAATCCGCGCCGAGCGCCTTGGCCGTTTCCAGCCGCGCGGGGTCGATATCGAAGACGGTCACGTCCCTGGCGCCCAGCAGTCTCGCCCATTGAAGCGCAAGCAGGCCGATGTTGCCCCCGCCGAGAATGGCGACATGCCCGCCGCCCTGGAAACGGATCAGCTGCAGCGCGTGCAGCGCTACCGCCGACGGCTCGACGAAAGCCGCCTCCTCGAAGCTGACGGCGTCGTCCACCGCGATCGCGTTCGTTTCGGGGAGGACCACATATTCCGCCCAGCTGCCGTTCTCCCTCGAGCCGATAAACGAGTAATGCTTGCACTGCGCGAAATTTCCGCCCAGGCAGTCCAGACACCGGAAGCAGGGCTTAAGCGGGACGCCGGCCACCCGATCGCCGATTTTCCATTTCGACACGCCTTCGCCGACCTGCGCGACCACTCCGGAAAATTCGTGGCCGAGCACGATCGGGTAATGGTGCGCGGCGGTTCCGAGCACCCGCGGCAAATCGGAGCCGCAAATGCCGGTCGCTTTGACGTTGACTACAATTTCATGCGCCTTCGGAACGGGCATCTCGACGGATTCCACCCGGATATCGTTTTGCGCGTAAAGCACTGCGGCTTTCATCACTGCCATCACCAGCCTGTTCGTGGAAAAAGTTCTTTTAATCGTGCATACGTTTCCAGATAAACGCCGTACACCTGCTCGTACACGCCGGCATGCGCCGATTCGGGATGGAACTCCCGCTGCAGGCGGACCGTTCTGTGCACCGCTTCGCGGAAATCGGCGTAAATGCCGGTGCCGACGCCCGCCAGCATGGCGGCGCCGAGCGCCGAGGCGGAATCGGAGGACGGAATGCGGAACGTTTTGCCCGTTATATCCGCTTTAATCTGGGTCCACAGCCCGCTGTTGGCCGCGCCGCCGACGCTGTACAGCTCATGAACCGGCACGCCGCTTTGCTCCGCCGTACGGAGATTGTGCTTCAGCGCGAGCGCGCACCCCTCCATGACGGCCCGGATCATATGCGCTCTGGTCGTTTCGTACGTCAGCCCGAGAAAAACGCCTTTGGCGGCCGGATCCCAAATCGGCGAGCGCTCGCCGGCCATATACGGCAGAAAAACGAGCCCGCCGCTGCCGGGCCGGATGCGTGACGCCTCCTCGTTCGCCAGCCGGAAAAAATCGCCGTCGTCCGCGCCGGCCAGCTCTCTCCGCATCCAATTCAGACTGCCCCCGCCTACGGTGCCGCCCTGTAAAATCCATTTGTCCTTGACGGCATGACAGCTCAGAATAAGCTGCTCGTGCTTGACGGGCCGGTCCATGACGATGCTCATGCCCCCGGCCTGTCCGCCCTGCTCCTGCACCTGTCCGGCGCCGATCGCCCCGGCGCCGAGCGTCGCGCAGGCGGCATCGAGTCCGCCGGCCACGACCGGCGTCCCGGGAACAAGCCCGGTTTCCGCGGCGGCCATCGTCGTGACCGCGCCTGCGATGTCGCTGCAGCCGAAGACGCGGGGAAGCCAATCGCCCGGAATGCCGAGCTGCTCCGCGAGCGGATAATCCCAGCCGGCTTTCCCGATATCGAACGCATGCAGGCCGTTCCCCTGCGAAACGTCCTGCGAGAATTCGCCGGTCAGCTTATAGACAATATAGCCGTTGCTCTGCAGCAGCTTCCGCGTCCGCTTATAAATGTCCGGCTCGTTTTCGCGGATCCAGCGGATTTTGCCCGTTATGTAGGACGGCGATACCGGATTGCCGCTCACGGAGAACAGCCGCTCCCTGCCGATCGCTGTTACCAGCTCCTCGCACTGCCTCGCCGTTCTCCGGTCAAGCCAAATGATTGCGTTCCGCAGCGGCCGGCCGTGTTCGCCGAGCAGGATGGCCGCGCCGCTTTGGCCGCTCACCCCGACCCCCCTGATTTTGCGCGGATCGGCGCCCGTTTGCCGGAGCATGTCGCGCAGGAGCTGACACGCGGCCCGCCACCACTCCTCCGGATTCTGCTCCGCGTAACCCGGGCTCGGATAAAGCGTTGGATACGCTTTCGTCCCCTGGTACAGAACCTCGCCGCCCGGCGTAAAAAGCGCGGCCTTGCAGCCCGAGGTGCCGATATCGATCCCGACCAAATAATGATTCATGCGCTTTACAGCCACCTTTCAGCGAGAGTCGCCCTTCACGCCTTGTTCGTGCAGCCGCACAGCCGCATTTTCTCCAGCGCCAGCCGCTTCACGACCTCCTTGGCCGGGACCATGTAGGAACGCGGATCGAGGTCGTCCGGACGCTCGGCGAAGCACTTCTGCAGCGCGCGGGTAAACGCGTTTTTCAGCTCGGTCGCCACGTTCATTTTCGCCATGCCGAGGGCGACGCAGCGCTTCACCTGCGCTTCGGGTATGCCCGAGCCGCCGTGCAGCACGAGCGGCACGTCAACCTGCGCGGCGATGTCTTCGATCCGTTTGAAATCGATGTTCGGCTCCCCTTTATAAATGCCGTGCGCGGTGCCGATCGCCGGCGCCAGCGTCGGCACGCCCGTCAATTCGACGAACCGCCGGCATTCCTCCGGGTCGGCGAGCGACGCCGCATCGTCCTCGACGCGGATGTCGTCCTCGACGCCGCCGACCTTGCCGAGCTCCGCCTCGACGTTCACATTCAGCGGCCGGGCGATTTCAACGACCTTGCGGGTCATCTCGACGTTCCGCTCGAACGGGTGCATGGACTGATCGATCATAACCGACGTGTAGCCGGCGCGAATGCATTTTAGAATGAGTTCGAAGTCCTGGCAGTGATCGAGATGCAGCGCAACCGGCACGCTCGCCTGCTTTGCCGCTGCCTTCGCCGCTCCGACGATATAGTCGATACCCAAATGCTTCACCGTGCCGACCGTCGTCTGCACGATAAGCGGCGAGCGGCTTTCCTCCGCCGCCTCGGCGACCGCCTGCAGCATCTCGATCGTGTGCACGTTGAAGGCGACGACCGCGTATCCCTTTTTTCTCGTTTCCGCCAATAAAGGCGTCGATGAAACCAATGTCAAACCCGCTCCATCCTTTCGCAATGCCGGTTAATGATCGTTCATGAAATCGAGAACCGTTTGCAGGTTCTGCGTCCCTTCCATCGGCCCCAGCTTCGTCGTCGATAACGCGCCGAGTGCGTTGGCGAGCCGCAGCGTCCGCTCCCACGGCCACGACGACAAATAGCCGTAGACAACGCCCGCGCTGAAGCAGTCCCCGGCTCCTGTCGGGTCGATACATTCGACGCTGAAGCCCGGGGCCGCAGCGGTCCGTTTCCCGTTCTCGTACAGCTCGCAGCCGCCGGCGCCCATTTTGCGCACGATGAGGCCGATGCCGCGCTGCGCGAGCCGGACCGCCGCTTCCTCCGGACCCGGGCAGCCGGTCAGCCATTCCAGCTCCTCGCCGCTCGGAAGCAGGATGTCGGTCTCCCGCAGCACCGGCTCGTACCATTCGGCCCATGACCGTTCCCCGGCGAGCTCCGGCCGCAAATTCGGATCGAACGTAATCACGCCCCCTTCGCGTTTGACCGCCCGCACCGCTTCATAAATCAGAGTGCGCAGCGATTCGCTCGAGGTCAGGCTCGTGCCGCTTACGTGAAGCGCGACGGCTCCCTGGAGGAAATCCGGCTCCGGCCGCTCCGGGACCTCCACCGCCGCCGAGTCCTTCATATGAAACAGAAATTCCCGCGAGCCGTCGTCGGAATAGGTGACAAAAGCAATTCCCGTCGTCTTCGCCTCGAGCCGGTAAATATGCGCGCAGTCGACGCCGTCCTGCCGCAGCCGCTCCGTCAGGCAGCGTCCGAAGGCGTCATCGCCGACCGCGCCGGCGATTCCCGTCGCGAAGCCGAGCTTGGCAAGCGCATCGATGAAGATGGCGGGCGCTCCGCTCGGATACGGGCCGGCGAACGGCGCCGGCTCCGAAAGCGGACGGTTCGTCTCCGTCCGCATGATTTCCACCAGCAGCTCGCCGATCGTAATGACCTTCATGGCGTCTCCTCCGTTACGGCAATCTCACGACGCCTTTAATGATGCGATCGTCCCGCTTGCCTTCGAGCACGTCCGCGACGTCATGAAGCGCCACCTCCGAGATGATCGGATCCAGCTCGAACATGCCGGCTTCGATCATGCGAACCGCCCGAAGCTGCGTATCCGGGTACGTAAACGTGCCGATGAGGCGCAGCTCTTTGCGGAAAATATCGAACGGCTCCACCGGGACGGCTTTTCCCTGCGGATACGCGGCAAACAGCAGCACGTCGCCGCCCCGCTTCGTCAGCCTGACGCACTGCATGAGCACGTCGCCGGCGCCGGCGCAATCGGCCGTTACGTCAAAATCGGTCAGCCGCTCCAGCTTGTCCTTCTCGCTTAAGGGATCGATGGCGGCGAAGCCCAGGCTTTCCGCTGCGCGGCGTTTGAGCGGCTGTGGCTCGACGAGCACGACCTCGGCGGCTCCCTGCATGCGCAAAGCCTGCAGCATCAGCTGGCCGATAAAGCCGCCGCCGAACACGGCCGCCCGGCTGCCCGCTTTCATCTGCAGCCGGTCGACCCCGTGGAGCACGCACGAGATCGGTTCGGCCAGGCACGCCTTGAGCGGATCGGTCCCCGGGGACATGCGGTACAGGAGATGCTCCGGCACTGCGCAGTATGCGGCCATGCCGCCGTTCAGATCGACGCCGAGCGCGGTCATGCCGGCGCACAGGTGGGGCATTCCCTCCAGACAGGCGGCGCACCGCCCGCACCAGATGTTCGGGTTGACCGAGACCAGGTCGCCGATGCTTGCGCTGCGAACGTCTTTTCCCGTCTCCACGATTACACCCGCGAACTCATGGCCGATCGTCACCGGGTACGATGCCGGGTAACTGCCATGGTAAATATGCCTGTCCGTTCCGCAAATGCCGCACGCCGCGACCTTTACCAGCACTTCGCGATCCCCGATCGCGGGCCGCTCTTTCGCTGTGATTTCGATTTCTCCGGGCCGGCGGAGAGTCAAGGTTAGACTCGTTTCCATTTCAACAACTGCCTCCTTCAATGTATAACCAGCTTGAACCGCCGATCCGGCGGCAATTAACGAACCGAAACGGAAAATAATAGTTTCGTTTGCTTTCATTATATTCGTTTTGTTTCGTTTCGAATAGCATTGTTTTCGCTGAACAGCGGAACATGTAAATCTGTCATATGGACAAAAGCGCCTTATCCTTGTAAGATGAAATATTGAGTGAAAACGGTTGCAAAGCGCCTTTTCAGCATCCTTGGCTCCTGCCGGACGCACTATTTTTTTGGAGGAGGCTGGCTCATGAAATTTTCCATCGGCTCCTGGTCTTTCCGCGAGCTGTTTGCGGCGGGAGAGCTTTCGATTTTCGGCTATCTTCAAAGCCTCAAATACCGTTATCATCTTGATTGCGCCGATATTTGGCCCGGCATGTTCACGTCGATGGACGACGGCTATTTTCGCCGAATCAAAGCGGCAGCGGATGCGGAAGGCATCGCGATTACGTCTCTGGCCTCGGACATGCTGGTCTGGCATGACGACCCGGCCGTACGGGAGCGGCAGCGCCGGGATACGCTCCGTTTTCTGGATATCGCCTCCATCCTGAACGCGGGCATTATGGGCATCGATATCGGCGTCGACCAGCCTCATATGACGGACGAGCAGTTCGAATACGCCGCCGAGCAATACCGGATATATTCGGGCATCGCCGCCGAACGCGGCTTTCGCATTGCGATTCAGAACCATAAAGCGTCGTCCATGGTCCCAGGAAACTTGAAACGGATTGCCGACATGGTGGACAGCCCTTCGTTCGGCCTCATTCTCGATTCGGACCGCTGGCTCGAAGACAAGGAAACGGGTGACCGGCTGGTTGCGCCGCATGTCATCCACGTGCATTTCGACCGCGCTCGGATCCCGTCGCGGGAGGAGCTCGAAAGCAAAATCCGCATGCTGCTGGATGCGGGTTACCGAGGCTGCTGGTCGCTGGAATATATGCACGGCAAGGAACCGTATTGGGATTTGGCGTGCGACCTCGCCGAGCTGCGCCGGGCGGTTCATTTCGCCGCAAAATGACCAGGAGGGATAACGTGACGGACCTGCTGCGTCCCCGGTACCATTTGATGCCCGAAAAAAATTGGATGAACGATCCGAACGGCGCGATTTATTATAACGGCGAATATCATTTGTTTTACCAGCATAACCCGCATGCGGCCGAGTGGGGCGATATTCATTGGGGACATGCCAAAAGCAAGGATCTCGTCCGCTGGGACCATTTGCCGCACGCGCTTTCCCCTTCCGCGGAATCGGGAGAGCTGCATTGTTATTCGGGCTGCGCCGTGCTGGATGGACATGTCCCGAAAATTTTTTACACGAGCGTCGGTTCCGGCGCGAGGAATGCCGCAGACGGAGCGGAGCAGTGGATGGCCTTCAGCACGGACGGCATGACGACGTGGGAGAAAGCGAAGACGAATCCGGTGCTGACCGCCGCCTCGCACAGCCCCCTCGACATCCGCGAATGGCGCGACCCGTTCGTATGGAAGGAGGACGGGCTCTGGTACATGGTTGTCGGCGGCAGCCATGAAGGCAAAGGCTGCGTGCTCGTTCACAGATCCCCGGATTTGGCCGGCTGGACGTATTGGACCATGCTGTTTCGGGGCGACGACCCGATTTTCGAATGCCCTAATTTTTTCAGGCTCGGGTCGAAATGGGTGCTTATCGCTTCTCCGGGCGACCGGGTCAAGCACTGGGCCGGGGAATGGAACGAGGACGGAACCTTTACGCCCGAACAAGAAGGAATCGTGGATTTCGGCGGCTGGGACGGCTATTACGCACCGCTCACCTTCTTATGTCCGGCGGGCCGAAGACTGATGTGGGGATGGCTCCCCGAAGCTTCCCGGGGCTCGTTCGCCGGAATAACGGATTGGGCGGGCGTGATGTCCCTGCCCCGGGAGCTGATACTGGCGGAGGACGGAACGCTGCGGTTCGCGCCGGCTGAGGAAACGAAATCGCTGCGCGCCTTACAGCTGACTCCTGCCGGGTGGACGCTCGAGTCGGGCTTATGGCGGACCGGCATTCGCGGCAGGGCGCTCGAAATCGCCGTTTCGTTCCGCCCTTCCGAAGCGTGCGGCCGTTTCGGCCTGAAGCTGCTCCATTCGCCCTCTTTCGAAGAAGAATCGGTTCTCGTCTTCGACTGCCAGAACAACCGGTTTTCGCTGGACCGCGCCAAATCGAGCCTTGCCGAAGAGCCCCGCCGAAGTGCGATTGAAGGCGACTTCGTTTATGCTCCAGGTGAAGACTTGCAGGTCCGCCTGTTCGTCGATCATTCCCTGGTCGAAGTTTTCGTAAACGAGTCGCATTGCTTAACCGGGCGCATCTATCCGCTTCGTGCGGACAGCGACGGGGTATCGGTTTTTGCCGAACAGCCCGGCCGGGTCGAGATCAGTGACTTCCAAGCATGGGAATTGAGTATGGAATAGGATGAGATTGCATCATCGAATAAGAAAACATGCCGGTATCCCTCATATCTGTTTTCTATGGAAGATACGAACGCCAAACTTCGACGATGACTTACTATTAGGCTAAACGGCGGGACGGGCGGAAATTTTTCATTTGTGTTGGAAGCTAAGGACTGCATTTCACGGAAGGAAGCGGTGTTTGCGACGAAACGATTGCGTAACGCTACGCTAGCGGCGGGGCGTCGTCATACCGTCGGTCTTCAAACGGACGGTACGGTAACGGCAGTGGGTGATCATAAATTCGGTTCATGTAACGTAAGCGATTGGTGCCATATCGTCGCGGTTGCTGCCGGTAATGTTCATATGGCGAGGAACACGGGTAATGCCCATACTGTCGGTCTTAAATCGGACGGAACGGTGACGGCTGTGGGCTGGAATCGGCATGGCCAATGCGATGTAAGCGACTGGCGCGATATTGTTGCCGTTGCGGCAGGCTGGTGCCGTACGATTGGGGTTAAATCGGATGGCACGGTGGTGGCTGCGGGTCGAAATAATGAGGGTGAATGCGACGTAGGCGGCTGGCATGATATTGCAGCGGTAGCGGCGGGTGACTGGCACACAGTCGGTCTGAAATGGGACGGCACAGTAACGGCGGCGGGCAACAATAAGTATCGCCAATGCAATGTAAGCGGCTGGCACGGCATGGTCGCTGTTTCGGCGGGGTACCTGCATACTGTCGGGCTTAAAATGGATGGCACGGTTGCGGCATCCGGCGGGAATAAGCATGGCCAATGCAATGTAAGCGACTGGCGCGATATTGCTGCCGTTGCAGCGGGAAGCTATCATACCGTGGGTCTTAAATCCGACGGAACGGTGATTGCTGTGGGTTTGAATAGGCATGGCCAATGCAATGTAAAGGATTGGCGCGACATTCGAGCGGTTGCGGCGGGGTGTGCCCATACGCTCGGACTTAAATCCGACGGTACGGTAGTGGCTGCGGGTAATAATGAGGATGGACAATGTGCGGTAAGCGGATGGAGCTGCATCCAACAATAAACCGCCCCTTAACAGGGCGGTTATATGGCTGGCTATTAATCAGCATATTGACTATATAGCTTACGGTGCGCGCGGGCTTACACAGGCCCGGTTGTGCTGTCCAGCAGGACGGCGTTAATGGCATTCACGAACGCATTGGCGCTCGCCTTCATGATGTCCGTATCCATCGCCCGCCCGGAGTACGTCCGGTCTTCATGTTCGATTCGGATATTGACGCGCCCGATCGCTTCCTTGCCGCGGGAAAGACTGTTGATTTTGTAATCCTTCAGCTGCACGTCCAGCCCTGCAAGCGATTTGATAGCGCTGTACAAGGCGTCGATCGGGCCGTCGCCGATGCTGCTGCCTTTCAAAACGTCTCCACCCCTTCTGAGCTCGACGGTTGCCGTCGGAGACAGATCGTTAGTCACGACCTGGAAGGACGTAAGCTCGAACAGCTGCTTGTCGGCCGCATCCATCGTGCGGTGTGCGGTCACCAGGTAGAAGATGTCATGATCGTACACTTCCTTCTTGGCGTCGGCAAGCGCCAGAAACTTGCCGAACAGCCGCTCGAAATCGTCCTCGTCGCTCGTATCGAAGCCCATTTTGCGCACGGCATTCTTGAAGGCGTGGCGCCCGGAACGCGCGGTCAGAATAAGCTCCATGCTTTCCGCCCCGACCTCTTCCGGCGCCATGATTTCATACACCTGCTTGTCCTTCAGCAGGCCGTCCTGATGGATCCCGGAGGAATGCGCGAACGCGTTCTCGCCGGTAATCGCCTTGTTCACCTGAACATCGAGGCCCGTCAAATGGCTGACCAGCCTTGACGTCCGGAGCAGCTCTTTCGTATTGATATCCGTATGGCAGTTATAGTAATGCGCTCTCACGTTAAGCGCCATAACCACTTCCTCGAGGGAAGCGTTGCCGGCCCGCTCGCCGAGGCCGTTGATCGTGCACTCGATTTTTTCGGCGCCGTTGTAGACCGCACTCAGCGTATTCGACGTCGCCAGCCCGAGATCGTTATGGCAGTGCACGCTCAGCACCACTCGGTCGTTCAAATTTTTCAGCCGCTCGTTGATTCTCCGGACCAGATCGCCGAACTCCTCCGGAACGGCGTATCCGACCGTATCCGGCACATTAATCATGGTCGCGCCGGCTTTGACGACGGCTTCGATCGTGCTCCACAAATATTCGAAGTCCGACCGCGAGGCATCCTCCGTCGAATATTGCACCTCGGGAAGCAGCGTTTTGGCGTATTTGACCGCATCCACGCCCATCTGCAGCACCGCCTCCTTGGACCGGTTGAATTTTTTCTCGACATGGATGTTCGACGTGCCGAGCACGATATGAATGAGCGGGTTTTGCGCCGCACGGACGCTTTCGTATACGGCGTCGATATCGCTTTTGACCGCCCGCGCAAGCGCCGTTACCGCTGCGCTGTCCCCGACCGTTCGCGCGATCTCCTGCACCGCTTTGAAATCGCCTTCGGACGAAGCGGGAAAACCCGCCTCGATGATATCCACGTTCAGCCGTTTCAGCTGCTGCGCGATTTCGATTTTTTGCTTTATGTTCAATTTGGCGCCCGGCACCTGCTCTCCGTCGCGCAAAGTCGTGTCGAACACGATTATTTTTCGGCTCATATATTTTCCTCCTATGCGAAATAAACCTCATCTATATGTCAAGCGGGGTTGATTAAACCCGGTCTTTAATCAACAAAAAAACCCCGTCTCTGCGTATAGAGACGAGGTTGAACCCGCGGTACCACTCTAATTCATTTCGCAATCGAAATGAGCTCTTTCGATGGCCATCACCATCTATCCCTGTAACGGTGGAATTCCGGCTTACCCTACATGTTCAGGCAGCTGTTCATAGACGAGTTCAAAATGAACGACGATACCGTTTCGCACCACCCAACGGCTCTCTGGAACGTCATCTCACTTCTACTAGTTCTAATCCTCACATTTCGGATATGAAGAAGTTAAACGATATATTAGAGCATGAAAAACGATTTGTCAATCCTTAGGTGCTTCATATTTGACAAGTATTTCGGAGTGCCGTCACATTTTTTCATCCATCATTCGAGAGCGTTCCAGTATGAGCGGAATGAGCAGCAGCGCGCCGATCGCCAGCAGACTGCCGCTCGCGGCGTAGACGGCAAACAACGAAAACGCATCCTTGAAATATCCGGACAACGACATGCCGCTCACCATCATTCCCATAAAAACCGGCGTGATCGCCCCGCCGACGGGCCCCATAAAAGCCGCTTTCGTATTATTCATGATCATCGTTTGAATGCCGACTTGAATGCAGGGATAAAATAGGCCGCTGACGGCCTGAAGGAGGATCGTCAGCGGGATCCGCGTCGACGCGCCGACGCCGACCGTACATAGCGCGCTGGCGATCAGGCCCGCCGCGAGCAGGACGTGCGGCCTTACTCTTTTCGCAATTCCCGTAATGAGCGCCCCGCCCAGCAGCATCGCGGCACCGTTCACCATCAGCATCCACTGCAGGAATGTCCGGCCCTGGCTCAGCTTTTCGATGACGATGAATATCGCAAGCGGCTGAATGAGTCCTGCTGCCAGCCCGGCGGCGGCGAAAGAGACGCTAAGGATTCTTAACGCCCGGTTCTGCCATAAATACCGGATGCCGGAAGTCAAATCCGCCATAAAGCTTTCCGCCTCCTGCCCCTTCCCCTCTTCGGCATCGCGGGGAAGCATGGTTAAGACGACGGCCGAAGCCGAGAAAAAAACGCACGTCAGCAGAAGAGAAGCTTCAATCCCCGCCTGAGCATAAATCAGCGTGCCGATTGCCGGCCCTGCGACCATGAAAATGGCCGTCAACGACTGGGACAGCGCCATGACGCCTTGCAGCTGTTTGACGGGTACGTGCTTCTTGTACAGCTTCATGGCGGATGGCTGAGAAAATTGCGACAAGCTGGAAGAAACGAACGTTCCCAGCAGCAGCGTATACCATCGGCCTTGCAGGAGGACCGCCCATACGGCCAAGACGGAGACGGCCGAGAGCGCGTCACTCCAAACCATCGTCCGTTTCGGCTTCCACCGGTCGGCAAACGTTCCCCCTATGAAGGCAAAAATAAAGATCGGCGCATATTCCGCTACCGAAATGAGCGAAACATAAAGCGGATCGTTATGCGTTTGTTCCGTTACCTCCAGAAGGACGGCAAAGTTCCGGATCCAAATGCCAAACTGCAGCGCAATCCGGGATAAAACGATCGTTCGAACATACCGGTTCTGAAACATCGGGGAAGTTCGTCTCCTTTCAACGGCGGGCAGCAAACGCAGGACTGTGCGAGTTTGCCGTTTTATTTTACTAAATTACTAATTTACTAAACAACCGATGCGAAGCTCATAATATCTTCCAGCAGCGTGCAAGTCAAGATAAAAATCGCGGCCAGCTCCCCTAAAACTAAAAATGGAAAAAGGATTTATTTGGACAAACCTCCTTAAAATGATACAATTTGAACTGCAAAGCCCTATCATACTCGGGGAGTGAAAACAAATGTCTATCAGCCCGTATTTGAATTTCAACGGAAATTGCAGGGAAGCGGTATTGTTTTACGCGGAGGTATTCGGCATCGACAATCCGCAAATCATGAGCTTCGGAGACGCCCCGCCGCATCCGGATTATCCGCTGCCGGAGGAAGCCAAAAATCTGGTCATGCATGCCCGGCTGGACATTGGCGGAAGCAGCCTCATGTTTTCCGATGTGTTCCCCGGGATGCCGTTCACGGTCGGAACCAACGTCAACATCGCCTATAACAGCAAAGATGCCGAAGATATTAAATCGGCCTTCCACAAGCTGAAGGAAGGCGGCACCGTTGTGACGGAGCTGCAGGAAACGTTTTGGAGCAAACACTACGGCCAGGTTACGGACAAATTCGGCATTTCATGGCTGATCAGCCACGAAGGCGAACAAATGGGCATGTAGGCAGAACCCCGAATGCAATAAGGACAGGCGATTTTCCCCCAGAGGAAAATTGCCTGTCCTTTTCTTATCGTGTCGTTTCAGCGGAATCCGCGGGAAGCCGCCCGAGCGTAAAAATAGGGCCATACGGCGTTCACCCTGCAGGAGTTAAAGCGACCGGCAGCGGCCCGCGGCCGATCACAAACAATTATAATCGTTTATTCAATTGCCGGTCCCGGCGGTCCGGTGATAACATGAAGACAAAACGGCTGGAGGGGATCCATGATGAAAAACTTTTCGAAATCGACGAAGGCGAGCAGCCATTCCACAGACAATTTATCCTTAACGGGAACGCTAACGGCCGGAGGTTTGATTCGTGAACACATTCAATCGATTTATTGCCTATTACAGGCCTTATAAAAAAGCGCTATTTGCGGATTTGTTTTTTGCTGCGCTCGCTTCGGCGGCCGTGCTGGCTTATCCGCTCATCATCAATCGAATTACCGGCCAGGCGATCGGCGGCGAAGGCATCGATGCCGCGTCGGTCGCGAAGTACGCCGGCATTTTTTTGTGTCTGATGGCCGTGGAGTACATCAGCAACTTCTATACCGATTATTGCGGACATATGGTCGGCGCCCGGATGGAGACCGACATGCGGAACGATTTGTTTCGGCATGCGCAGAAGCTCTCCTTTTCCTACCACGATAACACCCGCACCGGGCAGCTGATGTCGCGCATCACTGGCGATTTGTTCGATATCTCGGAGCTTGCGCACCACGGGCCCGAGGATACGGTCATCTCGTTCGTCCGCATCGCGGGCTCGATCCTCATTTTGTCGCAAATGAGCGGCGTCCTCACGCTGATGATTGCGATCATTCTGCTGATCATGTTTTTGTTCGCCTACCGCTACAGCGTGAAGGTGAAGGACGCGCTAAAAACGACGCGGGAACGGATCGCCGACATCAATGCGCAAACCGAGGACAGTTTGGCCGGGATCCGGGTGGTGCAGTCGTTTGCGAACGAAAACATCGAGATGGAGAAATTCGCCGGCCAAAGCCGCCGTTTTCTGGAAAGCCGGCGTAAAGGGTATTTGGCCGAGGCGCTGTTCTTCAACGGGCTGACCGCATTCATCACGTTCATCAATTTATCGGTCGTGGTCGCGGGCGCCGTGCTGATCGAATACGGCCGGCTGACGCTGACCGAGCTCATCACCTTCCTGCTCTATATCAATACGCTGGTCGATCCCGTCAAAAGGCTCGTCAATTTTACCCATAATTTGCAAAACGGCATTGCCGGATTTGAGCGTTTTACGGAATTGATGGCCGTTCGGCCGGATATCGCGGATACCGAAGACGCCGTGGAATTAGGCGAGGTGCGGGGCCGGGTGGAATTTGCAGATGTGGGCTTCCGCTACGCCGGGGACGCGGGCAACGTGCTCAGCCGGATCAACCTGACGGTAAATCCCGGCGAATATGTCGCGCTTGCAGGATCGTCCGGCGTAGGGAAAACGACGCTCTGCAGCCTGATTCCGCGTTTTTACGAAACGAGCGAAGGCTCGATCAAAATCGACGGCACGGATATTAAACAAGTGAAGCTGAAGTCTCTGCGCGACCGGATCGGGGTCGTGCAGCAGGATGTATATCTGTTTGCGGGCACGGTGAAGGAAAATATTTTGTACGGGAAGCCCGGAGCGACGGATGAGGAAGTCGTCACGGCGGCCAGGCGCGCGAATGCCCATGACTTTATCATGGGGCTGCCGGACGGATACGACTCCTATATCGGGCAGCGCGGCGTCAAGCTGTCCGGCGGTCAGAAGCAGCGTATCAGCATTGCGCGCGTGTTTCTGAAAAACCCGCCGATCGTCATTTTCGACGAAGCTACCTCGGCCCTGGACAACGAAAGCGAAAAGGCGGTGCAGGAAAGCTTCGAGCAGCTGGCGAAAAACCGCACGACCTTCGTCATCGCCCACCGGCTGTCCACCGTACGGCATGCCGATCGGATTATCGTGCTGTCCGAGCAGGGTATTGCGGAGGAAGGCTCTCATGCGGAGCTGATGGCCATGAACGGCATTTATGCGAGATATTACAACATGCAGTGAATAGGATGACAAAGACGCCAAGCCGGCCGGCTTGGCGTCTTCGTCTCTTCTCTTTCCGGGCCGGCGAAGTCACGCCCGCAGCGCCTGCCTGCAGACAGGATGCTCTCCGAGACCGAACGGCCAGACAAGGCGGCCGGCATTCGGCTGAGGCAAGCTCGTTCGATTCTCTTCCGAGCTTGCGGGCAGTCCGCTCGCCCTCGCTCAGTCGGCAGCCTGCTGCTCCTTCGCGATGAGCAGCTTATAGAGCGCCTGCGTGCCGCTGTCGCCATCGCCCCCCGCAGCCAGCTCGTCGTAGAGCGACTTCGCGAGCGCGAGGCCGGGCGTTGCGATGCCCATTTCCTTTGCCGCCTCGAGCGCGATGTTCATGTCCTTGATAAAGTGCTTCACATAGAAGCCGGGCGCGAAATCGCCTTTGATCATGCGAGGCGCCAGGTTGCTGAGCGACCAGCTTCCCGCTGCGCCGGCGCCGATGCTCTCCAGCACGCGCTCGGGATCGAGCCCGGCCCGCTTCGCGTAAACCATCGCTTCGCACACGCCCATCATATTCGAGGCGATGGCGATCTGGTTGCACATCTTCGTATGCTGGCCGGCGCCCGCTTCGCCCTGAAGCACGATATTGCGGCCCATCGCCTCGAAAACCGGCCTCGCCGCCTCAAACGTTTCCGCGTCGCCGCCGACCATAATCGTCAGCCGCGCTTCGCGGGCCCCGACATCGCCGCCCGAGACGGGAGCGTCGAGCGCGCGGATGTTGTTCGCTTTCGCCGCCTCGTAAATCCGGCGGGCAAGCGACGGCGTCGAAGTCGTCATATCGATGACGATGGAGCCCGGTTTGGCGTTTGCAACGATGCCCTGCTCGCCCAAGTACACTTCTTCCACGTCCGCGGGATACCCCACGATCGTGATCGTCACATCAACCGAGGCGGCAATTTCCGCCGGGGTATCCTTCCAAACGGCACCGAGCTCGAGCAGGTCGGCGGCGCGGCTTTTCGTCCGGTTATAAACCGCTACGTCATAACCGGCGCCGAGTAAATTTTTGGCCATGCTTTTTCCCATGACCCCTGTTCCGATAAAACCGATCGTCGTCCCGTTCTTGCTTGCTGCCATATTGAAGCTCCTCCCATAATCCTGAAAATGTTGCGGACTTTAGATTACTTCACCGCTTGCGGCTGATGCTCCTTCAGCCACACCCGCAGCGGCACATCCGCGTCCGTCGGGCTGTAATACCCGTTGCAGTTCACGCCCGCGCCGAGCAGCTGCCGGCGGATCGGATCGCTGCTCTCCCACAGCGACTGCACCGTCATGTCGTCCTTCGTGCGGATCCAGCGGTAGCCGTAGCCGTAGAACAGCACCTTGCGCGTCACGTCCGACCAGTTCGGCGAAGCCGTATGCCAAAGCCGGCGGTCGAAGAAGACGGCCGTGCCCGGCTTGACGCAGACCGGAATCGCCCCTTCGGGCTGGCCTTCGCGGTTTTCCGGCAGCGCCATCGTATCGTTTAAATGGCTGCCGGGCACAATCCAGAAATTGCCCCGGTCCGGCACGGAAAGGTCGGACAGAAAATATGCGACCTTCAGCGACAGCCGGGGGCGAGGATGCGATTCCATTTCCACATTCACGCGGCCGCTGTCCTGATGCCAGCCGAACGTTTTGTTCGTCTTCGCCTGTCCGGACGGCGGCGTGACGATCATATGGGCATGGTAGAGGTAAATATTCCAGCCGAGTATGCCCCAAACCTTCGGCAGCACCTTTTCGTAATCGACAAGCCCCAGGAAGCGCTCGTGGTCGGGAATGAAATTTGGATAAAACAATGCCGTCTTCGAATCGTGCCCTTCGTTCACCTTGCGTTCGTAGATGCGGTCGGTTTCCGCCGTCAGCGCTTGGACCTGTTCGGGCGACAATGCGTCCTCGACAATCAGATAACCGGTTTCGTTAAACGTGCGGCGTTCTTCTTCCGTCAAGCTGTACTGCAGACAAGATGGATTCACTTCCCAACATCCCCTTCCGTTTGCGGATAGCCTTAAGGTCATCCTTCCCTTATCATAGGGTCCGCGAAGGGAACTTTTCGAGACATAATCCTCATATCTTTTGTACGATTCTACGATGTAAGCGGATTCCTTCCACCATCAGGAAGAAACACAGGGGTACAGGCAGGACGCCGAATCGTTCAGTCCGTGCTTCCCTTCAGGAAAGCGGTCGGCGAACAGCCGGTCAGCTTCTTGAACACCCGCGTGAAATAGGCTTGGTCGCAGAAGCCCGTCCGTTCGGCGATTTCACCGATCGGGATCTTCTTGTCGAACATCAGCTCCTTTGCTTTGGCGATGCGCACATGATGCAAATAATCGATCGGCGAGAAACCGGATATCCGTTTGAACAGGTGGGAAATGTAATTCGGCGTCCGCCCCGTGTAGCTCGCCAGATCGTCAAGCGTCACCGGCTCCCGGTAGTGGTCGAGCAAATATTTGCGGATATCCGCCGCCAAATCCAGCTTTTTCGCCGGCACCTTCCAGTTGTCCCGGTCGTAGCTGATGATCCCGAGCATTTCCAGCAAAATGCCGTAGCGCGTCGCCTCCTGATACGGACCGCCCATCAGCCAGTGATGACGCAGCAGCATGAAGCGCTGCTTGAAGTAGTCCAGGCCGCTGAGCGGCGTTTTGCAGTGCCGGTTCTCGCCGAGCAGCGGCAGCAGCCTGCGGTCGCCGTCGTCCATGGAGAAATGCGTCACGAACCGCTGATGGTCGTTCACCGCGAAGCCGCCCCGCTGACAGCCGGCCGGAATGTACAGCACGTCGCCGGGATTCAAATAGACGGTATCCTCGTCCACCCAATACGTAATGTTGCCTTTCGTGATCAGCACGATGATGTGGTAGGAGGTCGGCTCTTTATTCATTTCCCATTTGCCCGGATAATCCTTGATGTAGCACGAACGCATTCGGATCATGGCCCATCATCCTAACGTGTTTTGGTACCGGCGGGCCTCATGCCCTCTTCGTTTATTTTAACAGGTAACGGGACCGTTGTGGTTGTAAAAATGGACGGACTACAGCGAATTTTAGCCGCCGGGTCAGCCGGAAGGTGCCGGCCACCGGGACGGCGCCTATTCGAACGTGACCACCAGAGGCTCGCTGCCATCCTGCGCGTCGCGGGTAGGGGCTGGCGCCGTCGCCGTGTACATTTTTCTTCCGTCCATAAGCAGCCTGCCGTCGTCCGGGCTCCAGAGAAGCCGAACGGCCAGCAGTCCTTTGAAAATCAGCTTGTCGTTTGCGATGCCGTTGCCGCGCACCTCCGCCGCATGGACGTCTCCCTGCGAAGTGGAATAGACGATTTTTTTCCGGTCGTGCGACAATTGGAAGGATTCTACATTTTGCGCCAGGGAAGCGATATTCCCGTTGCGGCTGTCGTATAACGTCAGGGAGCCGTCCGCCCCGATATATTCGATTTGATCGTTATTTAGAAAATCGAACGAATTGCCCGTCAGCGGACGTTCGAATCCGATTGCGATGTCATGGCCTTTGAACGTTCCGGCTGCAAGCCGCGGCTGCTTCCCCGACAGAATCAGCAGCGCGCGTTTCCCGTCATCCGATACTTTCAGGCTGGAGGGTGCGTCTTTGCCGCCCCAGGCGGGGGGCAGACGATACAGCTCCGTCCGGTTCAGCTTGCGGTCGAAGACGGCGACGGAAGGCTCCTTCCCGTCCGGCCCGTACTTGACGTACGAAACGTACTGCCCGTTATTCGACCATTCCGCCTGATAAGGATTTAAATTGTCTCCAATCACCGTTTCGGTCAGCGCGTTCAGATTGAATAACGACAGCTTCCATCCCCTCGTGCCCGGATCCGACCGGTACAAGGCGGCGAAGGAGCCGTCCGGCGATAAACCGGAGACGATATCGCCGGCGCCGAGCTTCGCCCGCAGTTGGCGCGTGTTGTACCTGTAATCGATCCGTTCGATCTCCCGGTCCGCCTCCGTTTGTCCCGTGACGGCGGCAACGCGTTCGTTGTCGTTCCATCCGAGCAGCTCCCGGTAGGGTCCGGCGAAATCCAGCTTGTAGATTTTGCTTACGTCGAAGTGACCGGTTCCGCCTGCGGCTTCGCCGCCGAATTCGGATTCCGGGATGACGACGGTTTTGGATTTCGGTCCGCCGCCGCAGCCGGCGAGCAGCATACAGGCCAGGAAGCACGAGAGCATGCCGATGAAGGTCCGTTTTCTCATCCCAATTCCTCCGGAGGACCTGCGGCAGGCAGTCCGATTTCGGCGCTTGTCCGTTTGTTTTCGCTGACGATGCGGATGCTGCCCGCATGCTCGTCGACGATCGTCTTGCAAATACTGAGGCCGAGCCCGCGGCTGCCGCGTTCTTCGAGTTCGCTCCGGTCCGCGCGGTAAAACGGCTCAAACAATTTCGGCAGCAATTCCGGGTCGATTTCGTCCCCGCTGTTTGCGATTTCGACCCGAGCCTCGCCTTCGGCGGATACGGCGTTGACGAAAATAACGGAAGACGGACTGCCGTATTTGATCGCATTGTCGATCAGATTGATAAACAGCTGCCGGAGGCGGTTTTCGCTGCCCCGCACCCAGAGCGCCGGTCCGATGCCGCTCCGGATCGTCTTCCCGTACCTTTCGGCTTTGAACGCCATGGCCTCGCAAACGTCCTGAAGGAGACGCCCCGCATCGACGGGCTCCATCGCGTCCGGCGTGGAGGTCTCCATCGACGCTTCCAGCAGCCTCAGCACCAAGGCATGGAGACGCTCGCTTTCGCTTACGATATGGTTCATCCCCTTGTCGAAAAACGCTTTGTCGCTGAAGCCGTTCTCCCGGATGATGCCCGCATACCCCAATATGGACGTGAGCGGCGTTTTTAATTCGTGCGTCACGTTATCGAAAAACCGTTTGCGGTGCGTGTTCAGTTCATCCAGCCGGTCCCGGTCGCGCTTGATCCGTTCGATCTGCGTGCCAAGCCGTTCGATCATCCGGTTGAAATTGTCCGCCAGGCTGCCGAGCTCGTCCTTCCGCTTCAGTTTGAGCCGGACGGACAGATCCCCGTTTCGGACCGCCGTGGACGCCTTCGTCAGCTTGACGATCGGCGCCGTGACGTTGCCGGACAACAAATACGAGAACAGAAACGCCGCCGCGAAAATGATGATCGTCACCGCATAAACGAATCGGACGATCTGCCGGCTCTGCTCGTGCAGCAGCATAAAATCTTTAGCGAACCGCAAAATGCCGACCTTCCTGCCGTCGACGACGACCGGATATGAATAATAGACTTTCGCGTCCGAGCCCGATTCGAACACCGTATACGCGGTTTTGCCTGCGACGGCGAGCTTCAGATCGCTGTCTTCGGCGCCGGCGAAGGCGCTTTTGTCGGACGCGTTCAAGAGCGCTCCGCCAACGGAGTAGGCGCCGACGCTGCTCGACGTGACGGCGTGCAGCTCCTGCACCATATCCCCGGCGATCTGCCGGAAATAGATGTCGTCGCTGTCGAAATGATTGATCATAAACGTCTGCCTGACGTATACGCTGCTGTTCAGCTTCAGCTCGACCAGGTCCTGCGTGATGATTTTCTCGTTGCTGGAATCGATGATCCGCACGATAAAATGGTTGAGCAGAAGCAGCGATACGGTGAAAATAACGAGCAGTCCCAGCAGAAACTTGGCTTTGATCGTCAGCCGCATGCCGTTAGTCCGCCTGCCTGTCCCATTTGTAGCCGACGCCGAAAACGGTTTGGATGACGTCGCCGAGCTCCAGCTTTTTGCGCAGCCGCTGGATATGAATATCGACGGTTCGCGTATCGCCGAAATAATCGATGCCCCATACCTCGTCCAGCAGCTCCATCCGCGTAAAAATTTTTCCTTTGCTGCGGCATAAAGCGATCAGGAGATCGAATTCCTTCGGCGTCAAATCGACGGTTTTGCCGTCCTTTCGGACGTCGCGCTCCGCTTCGGTAATTTCGATGTTTTTGACCCGCAGGCGGAGCCCTCCGGCATTGCCGGCCTGCCCGGCCGCCTGCAGCTTCCGGCGGAGAATGGTGCGGATTCTCGCCACGACCTCGCGCAGATCGAACGGCTTGGTAACGTAGTCGTCGGCGCCGTATTCAAGGCCGAGAATTTTATCCGTAATGTCCGATTTTGCGGTAATCATCAAAATCGGGACGTTAAACGCGGCCGTCACCCGCTTGCAGACCTCGATTCCGCTCATATCCGGCAGCATCCAGTCGAGCAGCAGCAGATCCGGCTTGAAGGTTTCGGCCGCCGACAGCCCGTCCGACCCGCTGCGGGCGGATAGGGTGCGGAAGCCTTCTTTATGCAGGCCGTAGGCAAGCAGATCCGCGATCGCTTCCTCGTCCTCGATTATTAAAATTTTTGCCTGGTTCACGGTACCGCCTCCGTTCTAACCATAGGACAGGAAGCCGAGTTTGTCCAGCATGCAATCGTTTCCTCCTCCTCCTCGGAATCACAATCTTACCCGGCTGCCGTCCATTATCGGCTCGCTGCTCTCCGTAATGATTTGCTGCTGATCGAACAAGCCGGTGACGGCGGCCTCCGCCTCATTCTCGTCGACGACCGTAACCGGCATACGGACGGCGTAATACGCGTTGCCAAGCGGTCCCTGCCGCTCCTCGACCGTCAGCACGTAGGCGTCTTCGCCGTCGTGCCGGATGGCGCCGATCGGCACGAGCTGCGCATCGGAGCTCTTCGATTTCGAGATCGATACCCGGGCCCGTTCGCCGCCTTTCAGCGTCTTGTCCGCCAAACGGACGAGCAGCCGGCCGGTCGCGGCAGCCGGCTGACCGCCCTCCGGTTCGCCCCCGGACGAGTCGTCCGATGCACCGTTATATTCGATGCCGGCGATTGGACCTTTAACCGTCCGGGCATCCGGATCGGAAATTTGAACATCCAGGCTTTCGCCGGCGTTCAGCATGTCCGCAAGCTCAGCCGGAATTTGAAGCGCGATTTGAAAACCGCCGGCCAGGTCGGCAAGGCGGATATCCGGTTCGCCGGCTGCGGCGAGCCCTTCCTGCGCATGGACCTCCGTCACGATTCCGTCGAAAGGGGCGGTCAGCCGGCTCCCTTCCTCAAGCTGCTTCTGCATTTCGCCGAGGTGCCGCTCCTGCGTATCGAGATCGATTTTTGCGCTTTCGAGCGTGTCGGCGGCGCTCTTGACCGCTGCGGGATCGTTGTCGTGAGAAGCCTGAATATACGCGTCCTGCAGGCCGCCGATCGACAGCTTCAGCTTCTTCAGCGCATCCTGCGCATCCACAAACCGCTGCTGCGCCTCGCCGCCGTCGTATTCGACCAGCGTCTGGCCTTTACGGACGCGGTCCCCCTTCTTCACCAGCACCTTCGTCACCTTCCAGCCGGCGGGATTCGTCAGCATCGCCTCATCTCCGGGCGCGACGGTCGCGCTGCCCTGGAACGTATGGAGAAGCGAACCGCTGCCTGCCGTTACGGCCGCTACCTTCGGCAGCGTCATCGTCAGCAGGGTGTTGCTGAGCAGGGTGAAGCCGCCGAGGAGAGCGAAAAACAAGACAGCCAGCAGGCGAACGGTTCGTTTCCTGCCTGCCCGGCGCTGCTCTGATGTCGGTACTTCCAATTCGGTATTCCCTCCTAACGCCAAGCTACCCTTTGATCCCGGACAGCTGGATCCCTTCGATAAAATACGATTCGGCATACAGGAACAGCAGCACCATCGGGGTCATATACAGCACGGAAGCGGCGAACCCCACGCCGCGCGCATCCTGGTTGATTTGCGCCAAATAGATCGACAGCGGCTGCTTCGCGGCATCCTGCAGGAAAATGAGCGGCTGCTCGACCATGTTCCAATAATCGGCGAACAGCAGCACCGTGAGGGCGGCGATACCGGGCTTCACGAGCGGAAGAATGACGCGGGTGAAAATCGTCAGATGGCCCGCTCCGTCGATTTTGGCCGCTTCCATGTACGTATAGGGGATGCCGGTCATAAACTGGCGCAGCATAAAGACGCCGAAGGCGCCGAATATGCCCGGCAGCACGATTGCCGCCTCCGAGTTCATGAGCCCCAGCCGTTCGATGACCATATAGTTCGGGACGAGCGTCACCTGGAACGGCATCAGCATCGTCATCAAATAAACCATAAACAGCTTATCCCGCCCGCGGAAGCGCAGCTTGGAGAGCGCATAAGCCGCCAGCGATGCAGCTGCCGTCTGGCCCGCGATGATCGGCGCGACCATCCCCGCCGAATTCCAGTACATATGCAGAAATTTCGGCGTCTGAACGAGCACCTCGTCATACTGCCCGAAGGAGAGCCAATCGGGAATCAGCTTCAAATTGACGAAATCGTCCTTGTGTCCCGCTGCGGCGTTCGTCATTTGGCCGAGCAGATCGTAGTTGTCGCCGATTTCCCGCTCCGTCATCAGCGAGTTGGTGAAGGTCAGCACGACCGGCACCGCCATGACGAGCGCTAGCAGTGCCAGCGCGGCGGTCAGCGCCAGCCGGGGGAGAAGCGGCAATTTGTTCAACGGCGCTCCCTCCCTTTCATGAGTCCGTAAAGTCCCGGAACCGGCGTTCGGCCGTCAGCAGCCCGGCTGCGAGCACGATCATGCAGCCGACCATGAGAACGGCCGCCGCCGTCAGCTTCTGGATATCAAGGTTGACAAACATGTTGTTCATGTAATGCTGCAGCATATAGATCCGGTCGTACGGATAATCGCCGGCGAGCAGATACGTCTCCCTGAACACCTTGAACGAATTGACGATCGAGATCAGCAGCACGAAAAACATCGTCGGCGTCAAATAGACGAGCGTAATGTGGAACAGGCGCCGCAGCCGGCCCGCCCCTTCGATGAGCGCCGTTTCGTAATAATCCTTCGGGATCGACTGAAGCCCGGCGAGAAACAAAATCATGTCGTAGCCGATATTTTTCCAGAGGTACATCAGGATCAGCACATCCATCGACCAGTCGGATTTCAGCCAGTCCGTGCGCCCCCCGTGGAGCGCGTGCATCCAGGCATTCAGCGTGCCGTTCCAGTCGAAAAAAATTTGCCAGATCATGACGACCGATGCGACGGGAACGACGAGCGGCAGAACAAAGGCGGTCTGCAGCACGTTCCGCAGCCAAATTTGCCGGTTCAGCAGCAGGGCGAGCAGCAGCGACACGGCGATCAGGAGCGGAACTCCGGCTCCGGTGAAAAGCAGCGAATTGGCCGCCGCCTTGCGGAAGGAGCCGCTTGCCAGCAGCGCCTCATAATTGCGGAGACCGGCGAAGGAGCCGTGAATCGTTTGGTCCGTAAACGAATACGCGAGGCCCATCGCAAACGGGATCGCATAGAAAACGGCGAAGCCGGCCGCGCTCGGCGCCAGAAACAGCAGGGCGGCCGGGCCGTCCCCGCGCAGCCGCCGGAAACGGAGCCTACTCATTGAGATACGTCTCCGCGCGGTTCTGGATCAGCTTCGCGACGTCCTCGGCCGATTTTTGCCCGCTGAAAAAGGCTGCGGATTCGTCCAAGATGATATCCTCGATTTGCGAGGACTGGTACGACACGGCATGCGTCGCCCCGGTCACATCGCTTTTCAGCTGCTCCAGCATGGTGTCGTCGACCGGAATCGCCTGGCCGTGAAGCGGGCCTTCCTTGTAAGCCTGCACAGTGCCCTCCTGCTGCAGCTGCTGCAGCTGATCCTCGAACAGCTTCTTATTGATCGGAAAACCGGCGGATTCCGGTTTTCGCGGCAGCTCGTCCGACATCAAATACTTGACAAACGCCCACGCCTCCGGCTTGACCTTGGACGCGGCGTTCATGCCGATCGTCCGGTACGTCCGGAAATAGCCGCCGGCGTCCGTTCCGGCCGCATGCGGCTTGACGTACAGCTTCGTATGCTCGCCGATTTCCCGCAGCGATACGAGATCGTCCCAAGCCGAATTGATCTGGATCGGCCTGAAGTACGCATCCGTGCGGCCGATGGCGTTGCCCGTCTTGATCACGCCTTCGTCCAGCATCGACTTGACCTGCTTCATCAAGCCGGTAAAAGCATCCGAATCGAACAGGGGCTTCCGGTTTTTCTCGTCTACAAAGAGCGAATAGTTGTCGGTGACCATCTGCGTCAGCAGCGACTCCGGATCGCTTGCAATCCCGAATTTCAGCGTCCCCTGCTTCACCATGGCGCTCGCGGCATCGATGAAATCGTTCCAGGTCCACGTTTTGTCGTCGACGGTCACGCCGGTGCTTGCGATTTTGTCTTCGTCGCCCGCGAGGCCGTACAGGAAAAACGATAACGGCATGCCGTACAGCCCGCCGCCGACCTGCGCGCCCTTCAAAATGTTGCCGAAATAATCGTCCTTCTCGAAGGACGGATCACTGTCCATCAATTCGTTATAATCGACCAGCAGGTTCCGGCTCCGATATTTGTCGGTCGGCAGCAGGTCCATTTCCAGCAGATCCGGTCCGCTGCCGGAGAGCATCGCCGTATTCATCGTCGTCGTAAATTTTTCGATGGCCGCTTCTAAATGCGAATCGTCGGTTTGAACGTCCGACAGCTTGATGTCGACGTTCGGGTGTGCCGCTTCGTATTTCTTAACCGCCTGTGCCAGCCACTCGTCGGGCCAGAACGTCTGGAACACGATCGTCGTTTTGCCGCCGGTTCCTTTCGCGCCGTCTCCGTCCGCCTTCGTTCCGTCTGCCGGCTGCCGAGCCGGGCCGCCGGACTGCGCAGCGTCCGTTCCGTTACGGTTGTTTTGTCCGGTGCCGCCCGCAATTCCGCCGTCCGGGCCGCTTCCTACGCAGGCCGTCAGAGCGAAAAGCATCAGGCAGCCGGCAGCCGCCAAACCCGCGGTTTTCTTTCGCTTCATTCTCCATCCTCCTCGTACCTTCGTCACGGTCGTCGTCAGGCTCTATGTACAAGCTGAACCCTTGCGTTTGACCGCTGCAAGACAAAAATAAACCGGAGATGTCATCGAATGTTCTCGAAGTTGTATCCAAGATGTTTCCGAGCTCGAATGCACGACAAATATCCCGAAGGAACGCTTGAAGTCTTCAAGCGCACTTTCGGGCTTATCATGCGGTTCATGCCATGCTCCGGACCGGTTCCGGCGCTAAGGCTGCCGTTTTTCGAATTTATAGCCGATGCCGAACGCGGTGGTGATCCAGTCATGGACGTCCAGCCGTTTGCGCAGCCGCTGAATATGCGTATCGACCGTCCGGGCATCGCCGCTAAAGCCGCTCCCCCACACGAACTCGAGCAGCTCCGCCCGGGTGAAAATTTTGCCCCGGTATTCGCAGAGCGTTCGCAGGAGATCGAATTCCTTGGGCGTCAGCTCGACAACCCTGCCGTTTTTGCGGACGATCCGCCGGCTTTTCACCAACTCGATATCCTTGAAGCGGATCGTATCGGTATCGTCCGCTGCGGGGCTGTCCGGCGTGCCGGCCTGCCGGATGCGGCGCAGCAGCGTCCGGATGCGGGCCGCGACCTCCCGGAGGTCGAACGGCTTGGTTAAGTAATCGTCGGCGCCGAACTCGAGGCCGAGCACCTTGTCGGCAATGTCGGACCTGGCCGTCAGCATCAGGATCGGGACGGCGGAGCCGCTCGTCACTTTCCGGCACAGATCCAATCCGCTCATGTCCGGCAGCATCCAGTCCAGCACCAGCGCGTCCGGCCGAGCCAGCTCCACCTGCCGCAAGCCTTCCGCCCCCGTCGAGGCGGCCGAAGTCCGAAATCCTTCCCTGTTCAGCCCGTACACGAGCAAATCCGCAATCGCCTTGTCGTCTTCGATAATGAGAATGCTGGCGTTATCCATCGTTTCCGTCACCCCGTCGCTTGCGTTCCCGCCAGCCTTGCGATGTCGGGAGGCTCCAGCACAGGCCGGCTGTATCCGTACTGAGCGGCATGGATCATCGCGATGCCGACCTCGCGCAGGGTCAAAATCCGGTTCGGCCACAGCCTCCGCAATACCGGATACATCCAGGTAATAAAAGCATAATAGCGGATCGTATTGTTCAGGCCCTTGGTCGGATGCATATAGCCGGGACGGAACATATACACCGCTTTGAACGGCAGCTTCAGCAGGTCGTTTTCCGTCCTGCCCTTCACCCTCGCCCACATGCTGCGGCCCCGCTCCGTGCTGTCCGTCCCTTGGCCGGTGACATAGACGAACGTCATGTCCGGATTAAACTCCGCGAGCAGCTCCGCCATATGCATCGTCAGGTCGTAGGTGACCCGTTTATACGCTTCCTCCTTCATGCCGACAGAGGATACGCCCAGGCAGAAAAAGCAGGCGTCGTACGGCGTCAGCCTTGAAGCGATCGAACGCAAATCGAAAAAATCGCCATGCACGATTTCCGTCAGCTTGGGGTGGGAGACGCCGCACGGTCTCCGGCCGACGGCCAGAATCTCCGCCACGTCCGGATGGTTCAGACATTCGTGCAGGACGCCTTCCCCCACCATGCCGGTAACGCCGGTGATGATCACCTTGATCGCTTTCGCTGCCGGACGGGAAACCGGATCCTTCATGCTTGTACCGCCTTTCGCGCTGCCGTTTTTTACGGTTCATTAGTCATTTCTCCATTATAAATCAATCGCGTCCATTGTCACGCTTCGATTCCTTCGCCGCTTCCAAAAACCGCTTCAGGACGACGGCTTGATTATGCTCTTCGTCCCTTGCGGCGTACAGCAGGGTGACCGGTCCTTCGCCGGCCCGCGCGAGCAGCCATTCCACGTTGTCCGCTGCGGTTCCTCCGGCCAATTCCGCTTCGTACCGGCGGGAAAATTCCTCAAACCTGTCCGGCTTGTGCCCGAACCACTTGCAAAGCTCGCCGCTTGGAGCAATCGCCTTCATCCAGTCGTCCAGCTGCGCCTTTTCCTTCGTCACGCCCCGCGGCCAAATCCGGTCCACCAGGACGCGTTTGCCGTCGCCGCTGTCCGGCGCTTCGTAGATTCGTTTGATTTTGAACCCGTATGCCATTGTCATCCGTTCTCCTTTCGCGCGGCCGGACGGCCGCTCTGCGTTATTCCTCCGTTCCGCCCGCTTCGGCGCAAGCCCTTCGCATATATTCGATGAATGTGCGGACCTGAACCGCCATCACATCCTCGATGCGCTGGAGCGGCACCTGGCACGGCAGCGGAATCGACATCGAGGTATAACCTATTATCCAGCAATCGGGCAGCGGCTGCGATTACATTGTCGAAGCGTCGTTCAAGACCGATTCGCGCACGGACGCGTCGAGCCTCAAGACTCAGCTTCAGACGGAGCTGACGCAGCAGGGCTGGTTTCTGCCGACGGACGAGCTGAAAACGCAGATGATCTTGGACCGTTATTAACCGTTGACCTAATTCCTCTCTAAAATGCGCGATCCCAGTATGCAGCCTCCACCTTTTGCCGATCATTCGGCGAAGGGGGCGGCTTTCGTTCTCCGCACCCGCCCGATTTTCGTAAGTTTTACATATCGGAGGACGTTTCCGGCATAGGGATATAGCAGAGGGGTTGTAATGATGAGAAATGGAGATGGTTGTCGATGACCGTCAGCAAAATGCTTTTGTCGTTCTCCTTCGGGCTCGTGATCGCCCTGCTGGCGATCGGCCTGCTGCCGTTCCTGCTCATTTATGCATGGATCGACATCAACGGCCTGTCGGATGCGTACCCGCTGCCGTTTTTTATTTTGCCGAAATTTTTGCGAAGCGACAAGTCCAATGACCGGCCGGCTAAATGACGGAATCGCCTTCCTGACCCGCAGGCTGTTGACGCTGCAAAGCGCCGACGGCAGCTGGCGTCTCGGCTTCTTCGAGGAGGGATCGACGACGGATGCCGCGGTTGTCCTGCTGTTTACCGCGGTTTTTCCGGAGCGGGCCGGCACCGTACGCCGGCTCTGCGAGCGGATCGCCGCGAATCAGCGGCCGGAAGGCTGGTGGACCGTCTATCCGGACGAACCGGGCGGCCACGCTTCCGCGACGGCCGAAAATTATTACGCCCTGCTTGCGGCCGGCTACGATTCGGGATCGGTCGTCCGCCGGGCAGGCGAGGCGTTCGCGGAACTCGGCGGCCGCAAACGAATCGACAGCCTGATGACGAAGTTTCTGCTCGCCGTGAACGGGCGGTATCCTTGGCCGAAATGGTTTCCGGTGCCGATTACGCTCCTGCTGCTGCCGGTTTCGTCGCCGGTGCATTTCCATCTGTTTTCCGGCTATGCCCGCGTCCATATGGCGCCGATGCTGCTGCTCGGCGACTGCAAGCCGGTTTTCGGGCCGGAACGGTTTCCGGCGGAAGCCGCCTTCTCCCGGCCGCCCGGCGGCGATCCCGCATTCCGCGCGGATGCCGAATGGGCGCGGCATTTCGACCGCCGGCTGATGGCGGGCGGCAGTCTTCCGCATCCGGGCGGCATCGGGCGCGGCGCGCAAGCTTTCCGCCCGGAAGATGATGCCGGCGGCCAGATGCAACATCCGCCCGGACGGCTGACCGGACGGCTCCGCCGGCAGGCGGCGGAACGCGCCGTCCGGTATATGCTGGACCGGCTGGAGCCGTCCGGCACGCTGTACAGCTACACGACGGCCACCGTCCTGATGGTTTACGCGCTGCTGTCCGCCGGATTTTCCCCGAAGCACCCTGTTATCGCAAACGCTGCCGCGGGTCTTGAATCTTTTCTCATAACCGACCGGAATAATGGTCAAACGACGCTGCAAAATGCAACCTCGACCGTATGGGACACGGCGCTGATCAGTCATGCGCTGCAGAAGGCCGGTCTTCCCGCCGCCCATCCCGCGATACAGGGTGCCGGCCGTTATTTACTCGCCAGGCAGCATACAAGAACAGGCGACTGGAAGCTGCAGGCTCCCGGCGCCGTTCCGGGCGGTTGGGGCTTCTCCGACTGCAATACGATCAATCCCGACGTGGACGACACGTCTGCGGCGCTTCGGGCGATCGCCGGCCTCCGCGGCTCGCCGGCCGGCGAAGAGGCGCACAACCGCGGGCTGCAGTGGCTGCTCGCCCTGCAGAACGACGACGGAGGATGGGGCGCGTTCGAACGGAACTGCGACAGCCCTTTGGTGAAATGGCTGCCGCTGGACGGAGCGGGAGATGCGGCGGCCGATCCGTCCTCCGCCGATTTGACCGGCAGAGCGCTGGAATATTTGGGCGGGACGGCCGGGCTTACGGTCCGCCTTCCTTTTATCCGCAGAGCGGCGGACTGGCTTTACCTGAATCAGGAGCCGAACGGATCGTGGTACGGGAGATGGGGCGTCTGCTACCTGTACGGCACGTGGGCCGCTTTGACCGGACTGATCGCCGTCGGCGAAAATCCGCGTCATCCGCAAATCCGGAAGGCGGCCGAATGGCTCCGCTATATCCAGCACGACGACGGCGGCTTCGGCGAATCGTGCGTCAGCGACCGCGTCAAACGGTTCGTGCAGCTGCCGCTGTCCACCGTGACGCAAACCGCCTGGGCGCTCGATGCGCTGGTCGCCGTTCAGGACCGCCCGGACGAGTCGGCCCGCAAGGCCGCCGATTACCTGCTGCGGAACGTCGGAACGGACGGACCCGCGGCGCGTTATCCGACAGGCGGCGCGCTGCCCGGCCAAATGTATACCCGCTACGAAAGCTACCCGCTCGTCTGGCCGCTGCTGGCACTGGCCCATTACCGCAGCAAGTACGGCGTCTGAAGGAGAAAAGGAAAAAATACGCATTTTTTTGGAAAATCCATGCATAATTTCGTTTCCGGCGTGTGACAATAGTTCGCGTAAGAACCAACAACTCGTTTTCAGGAGGAACGTATGTACAACCAAAACAGCTATTCGCAGCAGCTTGCGCAGTGCGAGCAAATTATCGGCCAACTGATGAACCAAACGCAGCAGGCAACCAACATGTACCAGCAAATGCTGCAGCAGGAGCAGCAAAACGCGCTTCAGCTCGAGGAAATTTCCAAACGCGAGCAGCAGGCGGTTCAAATCATCCAGCAGGCGCTGCACGGCCATCAAATCGCCATGCACCAAATGCAGCAGGTGGCGCAAATGTGCAGACAGCTGGAGCAGACGATCCAGCTCGAACAGGCGCATTTCAGCGCATTGAACGCCGCTCAGGCACAGGCACAAGCGCAAGCGCAGCGCACATTCCAATAATCCGCCGGAATAACAAACCGGGAGCAGGCCGCTTTTGAAGCGCCTGCTCCCTTCTTTATGCGTATAAATACCTGTCCCCCGACACCGCGATCAACCTGCATGAAGTAAGGCTTCTTGCATGAGATTCCGGGCATCACATGGCACAAAGCTGCACGAACCGCCGGCCATGCCGCACTCCATACCTACCTCAGAACCGAATTCGCATGAAAATGGACGATCAGACCGGACAAACGTCCATGCAGCATCCCATACTCACTTCATAATCGACTCCGCATGAAAATGGACGATCGGACGGATGAACATACATTCACTTCGGGCCGACTCGCTCGAATGAAGCCGTGTAGCCGCGCCATCCGCCGAATGTGGAAATGTCCTCGGACTCGGACTCCGCGTAGCCTTCGCACAGAAAGCCGGGGACCTCCGTTCCGTCCTCGAGCTCGATACGGCCGATGCCGAGCGGCGCGGGAATGGCACCCGCGAAGGCTCCGAACGCAGCGAGCGGCATCTCCCAAATTTCCACCTCGATGGAGCTTCCATCCCGGAGCTGCCTGATCAGCCCGGGCTTGGCGGGAGACGTATTCAGCCGGACCAGCTTATATTTGGCGGCCGTAGCCGACTGCCGGATGAAACGGGCGCTATGCTCGGCCATTTGCCGCTCCAGCGGGAATCCGCGCATGTGCAGGCCGCACACCGCGACCGGAGTATAGGCGTTCAGCGTAGTGGCGTCTGGCGTAGAGGCATCCGGCATATTGGCATCCGGCGTATTGGCGCCCTGCGTATTGGCGTCCGGCGCACTGGCGCCCGGCGTATTGGTTCCCTGCATATTGGCGTCCGGCGCACTGTCGTCCGGCGCCGGCTTCGCCGGCGGCGTGCCGCCCTGCAGCAGCATCGCCATGCCGCCGATCAGGCCGTCCTGCCCGGCGAGCGCGAAGCAGCTGATGCCGAACGGGGTATCCGCCGCCGCATATCCGGCCGGGACGGCAATTGCGCACAGCTCCAGCAGGTTGCAGTGATTCGTGTACAGGCCCATCGCGGAGTTCGCCGCGACCGGATCCCGGCGCACCTGTTCGCGGCTCCACGTGCCGCCGCAGGTGGGCAGGATCAGCACGGCGTCCTTCAGCGCAAGCCGAACCTTGCGGCGGAGCTCCTGCAAGGTGTGCATCGACTTGAAGGCCGAAGCGGCGGTCAGCGCGGAGGAAGCGCCCGTGCGCAGCACCCGCTCCGTGACCGGGAACAGTTCGCCCGGGTGGGATTCGGCAAATTCGCCGAGATCGGCCCAGCGCTCGGCTACCCACGGGCCGTCGTACAGCAGGGACGCGGCCTCGGCGAACGGCGCGTAGTCGATAGATTCGACGGGCAGCCCGAGCGATTCGATGCGTTCGACGGCACTATTCCACGCCGCCTCGTATTCCCGTCCGAACGGTCCGAAGAATGGCAGCCCCTCTTTCGGTAGGAATATTTTTCCAGGAAGCGCAACTTCCGTCTGCGGAAATGCCCGCGACCAAGGGTCTTCCGGGTCGAATCCGCGAACCGCCGCATCGATGGCCAGTGCATCCTCCGTCGTATGGGCAAATACGGTGATGCAGTCGATACTGGCGCAGGCGGGAACCGTGCCCCGCGAAGGCCATGCCCCGACGCTCGCCTTGAAGCCGACCAGCCCGTTCAGCGCGGCGGGGACGCGGCCGGAGCCGGCCGTGTCCGTGCCCAACGCAACCGCTGCGTGCCCCCGGGCTACCGCGACCGCCGAACCGGAGCTTGAGCCTCCGCTGATCAGCTCTTGGCGCAGCGCGTTCGCCGTTTCGCCGTACGGGCTTCGCGTTCCGACAAGCCCGGTGGCGAACTGGTCGAGGTTCGTCTTGCCCAGCGGAATGGCGCCCGCAGCGATCAACCGCTCCACGACCGCTGCATTTGCTGCGGGCTCATACGCAAAAGCGGGACAGGCGGCTGTCGTGGGAAAGCCGGCCGCGTCAATATTGTCCTTCACCGCGAAGGGAATGCCCCACAGCGGCAGGCTGGTCGGGTCAGTCCCGCGAAGCCGTTCCAAATAAGGACGCGCCGTCTCCATATCCGGCGGCGTAATCCATATATTCAGCTCCGCGTCCTCCTTCGCCCTGCGGACCAGCTCAAGCACCAGCTCCTCCGGCGTCAGCTTCCCTTTTGCAAGTTCATCTTCAGCCACTCGATCGTCAGCCTTTTTGGAATGTCCATTGTCATCGCGCCCCTTCCCTTCCCGATGCCTGCATGCCGTTTGCCGGTCCCGCGGGCCGCATGTCGTGCAGCTTCATCGCCAGCTGCAGCTGCAGCATATCGTCGCCGTTTTGCGAGTCGATCTCAAGCAGCTCGCAGGCGCGCTCCACCCGGTAGGACACTGTATTGTAATGGGTATACAGCTCCCGGGCCGTCTTCTTCACATTGCGGTTGTGCATAAAAAACGTTTTCAGCGTCGCCAGCATAAGCGTATTATGCTTGCTGTCGTACTCGAGCAGCGGCTCGATGTACCGGTCGCGGAACATCCGCACTTCGTCGTTATCCGGCAGCAAATAAAGCAGCCGGAACACGCCGAGATTTTTCTCGTCGATCAGCGGCTCCGTCAGGCCGCAGATGCCGGCGATATCATGGATCTTTTTGGCGTGTCCGTAGCTCTCGCCGACCTTCTCCCGCCGGATCGCCTCGCGCCCGATGCAGATCGAGTACGGCGCTTCCGTTCCGAGCGCGCTTCTCAGCTCCGCGAGCGGCACCTCGGCTCTCGGATCGGGCGCGGCCGCAGGCAGCGACGCCAGCAGCACGAGCTCGCCCTCGATCACCGTAAGCTGCAGCTGCCCGGGGCGCCATCTCGCCCGCAGCTGCTTCACCGTCTGCTGAAGCTTTTTCACGGGCGGCCTGCTGTCATGCCAGTAGACCAGGCCGACCACAAGCCTGCGCCCCTCCTCGATCGGGCAGCCGCAAGCTTCGGCCCGCAGGTTGAGGTCTTCCACCGTCACGATCCGGCCGGTTATCCAGTCCTGGAGAAACTGGTCGATATACCGGGCCTCCACTTCTTTGCGCGCGTTGATGTTCGCCATTTCCAGCTCGACGAGCACGCCGGCGCGGTCGATGGTCAAGTGGTCGACAACGGTATGCTCGCGGTTCCACTCCAGCAGGATGAGCAGCGAGTGATGGCGCTGCTTGCCCGATACCGAGGAAATATAGACCCGGATGCGCCGTTCTCCGAGGCTGAGGAAGCTGACGCCGAGGCTGATGTCGCTCCGCAGCTGCGTCCAGATCGCGGGTTCGTCCAGCAGGCCGTCGATCCGCTCCGCCTGCGGCGAGACGAACAGGTGGTCCGTCTCGTCCAGAATGAGCACCGGATTGTCGAGCATTCCGTCCAGCGTTTTCAGAAACGGTTCGATCCCTTCGCCAAGCAGCAGCTGCTGCGACAATTTCTGAAACCGGCTCTGCAGCAGGGACAGCTCGCGCGCCTCCTGCACCAGCACGCGCTCCATAATGTCGCGGACGACATCAGAAAAAACGATCGACATCGGCAGCTCGAAGAAAGGGAACCCGAGCTCGTTGGCAATCTCGATCGCCCGCTCGGGAATCCGGTCGATAAACCGCTTGGTCTTGATGCCGAGAGCCGCGACCCCCTTCTCGTTCAGCTGCGGAATGATGTCCGCCAGCAGCTCCGGGCGGTCCCGAAAAGGAAATCCGCTCGTGATGAGGAATTCCCCGGGCCGGACCCAGTCGATGACGTCGGGAACCTCCATGACGTTCACGCGCGTAATCGGCCGCCGCATGCCCTCGGTTCCCGCGAGCACGACCGCATCCTTGAGATCGGGAATCAGGAGAATGTCCTCGCAGGTGAACTTGCTCTGATCGTGATTCCTCATCGCATCGCCCGGCTTATCGGATTTGTTCCGAATAGACGTCTTCGACGAGGGTCGTGTTGAAGAAGGAGTTGGCCGGAATATCCGTGCCGACCGGCAAAAACACGCTGATCTGCTCGGAAGGCGAAGCGCCGTCGTTGGCGACCGAATGAACGACGCCCGCCGGAACGAGGAACGTATCGCCGGCCTTGTATCCCTTCCACTCCCCGTTGCACAGCAGCTTCACCTTGCCCGCCGTAATATGGATGATTTCCGCAACATCATGGTAGTGCGGCACGACCTGTCCGCCAACGCCGAGCTTTTCCCACAGGATGGAGCTGGCCCGAATTCCAAGCGCATCCGCCTGCCCGGCGGACAAAATTTCCCGGTGGTACAGCTCGATATGGTTCGGCATCAGCTCCCATTTCATCGTTTCCCCTGTCAATACTACGGTTTCCTTACCCGTCATCATGTTCGATTCCTCCATGGCAGCTTGATATAGTGGTTTGATTCGCGTCAGGTGACCGCTTTGAAAATAGCCGCGACCGGGCCTCCCCCGGGCGGGACCTGATGCTCGGCTCCGCCCGATACGTAAATCATCGGATCGCCGCACACCGACGCCAGTACGCCGCCGACGACGGCGCGGGCATGCCGGGTATGGTTGATGTCCGAATCGTTCAGCATCGTATGCCGGCGGCTGCGGACATAGCCGTCCGGATCGGCTTCCGCCTTGGCCAGCACCTGCACCAGCTCGGCTCCCTCGTGGCGGGCCAGAAGGCTCCGCAGCGCCTCCGCGTCGATCGCGTCCCGCATGACGCCATGATCGATAAAGTACGGTCCTTCGGCATAAAGAGAGTTGCCCAGCACGATGACCTCGCAATAGTCCAGCTCGATTCCGCCGGACGCGGAGGCGACGCTGCTGAACTTGTCCCCGCCGTCGCAGATGTCGGCATCCCGGAGCTCCTCGGCTTCCCCGAGCGCGAGCGCGACCCCAAGAGCGGACGCGCCCCTGGAATATCCCATGGATTCGTAGGTATCCTCCGTGACGAGTTCGGCCCCCCGGCTGCGCGCGCCGTGAATGTCGCCCGAGGAGAGCAGCGGGCACTTGATCTGGACGAAATGGACGTCCTCCGGGCTCTCGATTCCCGCTTCCTCCATCGCCCGATGGACCGCGTCGGCCACCTCCCGGACCTGCGCGATCCGGCCCAGCTCCTCCGCAAGAATGCTTCTCGTCCGGGCCACGCCGGCGGCGAGATATTTCCCCGCTCCCTTCGTGCCGCCCGGCCTGCCGCTGCGGCTGACGATGGTCAGATGAGGGCTCAGCACGCCTTCCGTTCCGCCCGACATCACATACGAGATGCGGGACGCCTCCTCCGCCAGCGGAGCGAAGAAGTCGCTCAGACAGCGGACGGCGTACCCGCGGGTGAAATCATTGACACAGCCGTTGCCTTCCGTCTTGCCGATTACGGCAATGACCTCGCCGGGGAGCAGCGTTCCGTCTTCCACGCATGCGCGCACTCCCTCGACGTCGCTCGGCGAGCCGGTCGCAATTTTGATTACGGAGCATTTCATACTTCATCCACCTTTTGCCAGAATATGAGCTTTTTCTCGATCAGGTTGATGATCCAGAACAGGACGAGCCCGCAGGCTGCGGAGGCGAGAATGGCCGAGAACATGACCGGCGTCTCCAAATGATAGGAAGCGAGCAGCACCACATACCCGAGTCCTTTGTTCGCGCCGACGAATTCGCCTACAATCGCGCCGACGATGGACAGCGAGCTGGAAATTTTCAACGCCGACATAACGTACGGCAGGCTGGTCGGCAGCCTGAGCCTCCAAAAAATTTCCCACCTGCTCGCCTTATAAGCCGTGAAAAGCTCCCAGGCTTCGTGTTCGATCGCCTTCAGCCCCTTCACGCTGTTGACCAGAATCGGGAAAAAGCAGATCAGCATCGAAGCGATGATTTTGGACGAATACCCGGTTCCCATCCAAACGATCAGCAGCGGCGCGAGCGCGACCAGCGGCGTCGTCTTGAGCGCGATCGCCAGCGGGAACGCTCCCAGCTCGATCGGCTTGGAATGCACGAAGACGACAGCCGTTATAAAGCCGAGAATATTGGCGAATACGAAGCCGGCCAGCGCCTCCATCATGGTGACCAGCGTATGGCGCATCAGCTCCCCGTCGATTGCGCCGGCGATTTCGCTCGGCGCGGGCAGCAGATAGGCCGGGATCGACAGCAGCTTGACCGCGAGCTGCCACAGGATAAGGAATCCGACGGCGAAGCCGACCGGATACAGAATCGTTTTGGCCTGTTCGTTCATGACTGTTTGACCCGCTTTCTCAGTTCCTTGACGGTATGGTAATAATCCGGCAGTTCCTCCATCGCCACCTCTCGCGGACGGGGGAGCGGCACCGGCACGACGGCTTCGACGCCGGCCGGCCTCGGCGACATGGTAACCACGCGGTCCGACATGATGACCGACTCCTGGATCGAGTGGGTGACGATCACGACCGTGCTGAGGCTGGTTGCCGGGCTCTCCCACAGTCTGAGCAGCTCGAAGTTCAGCTTCTCCCGGGTCAGCTCGTCGAGCGCGCCGAACGGTTCGTCCATGAGCAGCACGGTCGGATCGGCGGCAAGCGCCCGGGCGATCGCGACGCGCTGCTGCATGCCTCCGCTCAGCTGCTGCGGGTAATGCCCGGCGAAGTCCTTCAGGCCGACCAGCTCCAGGGCGCTTATCGCTTTCTCCTTCGCTTCCTTCTTGCCGAGCTTCCGGTTGGCCCCTATGCTCAGCGTCAGCTCGATGTTCTGCAGCGCGGTCATCCACGGCATCAGGATCGGCTTCTGGAACACCATGCCGATGGAGGTCGAATCGGGATGCATGATCTCCCCTTCGCTCGGCTTGAGCAAATCGAGCATCAGCCTGAGCAGCGTCGATTTTCCGCAGCCGCTCGGGCCCAGAATCGACACGACCTCATGTTTGTAAATATCGAGCGAAACGCCGCGAAGCACGTGCACATCGCCGAACGAGAGCGAGCAGTTCTAGAGCGAGATGGCGATTTCCCGGCTCGCCGGTTCGGCATAATGGCCGCGTTCCTTCATCTGTACGACAGAGCCGTTGACGATTGCCGTCATAGCGGTTCCCTCCTTGTCTCGATTGATTGCGCCGCCTTCTCCGTCCCCGGCTGTCGGCGGCTTGCCTCCAAAGCGCGAACTCTAGAAGCCCGCGAGCGCCGTGAGCACATCCTCCGACCGGCTGACGGCGCCGAAAACGCCGCCCTGCATCGTGACCATTTTCAGCGCCGCCCGGTGGTTGCCTTCGTCCGTCGCGCCGGTGCAATCCTCCAATATCAGGCATTCGTAGCCCCGGTCGTTGGCTTCGCGCATTGTCGTATGAACGCATACGTCGGTCGTGATACCCGTCAGAATCAAATGCGTGATCCCCCGGTTCCGCAGGAGCAGGTCCAGGTCGGTGGCGTAAAAGCTTCCCTTGCCGGGCTTGTCGATAACCGGCTCCCCTTCCAACGGTCTCAGCTCTTCGATGATGTCCCAGCCGGGCTCGCCGCGAACCAAAATTTTGCCCATCGGGCCGCTGGAGCCGATTTCCGCTCCGGCCATCCTGCTTCTCCACCGCTTGTTTGCCGGGAGATCCGACAGGTCCGGCCGATGCCCTTCCCGCGTATGAATGACGGTGAAACCGTCGATCTGCCGTACCCGGTCCAGCAGCCGGCGGATCGGAGCGATCGCCCGCGCCGTCAGGGACAAATCGTATCCCATCTGTTCGACATAGCCGCCTTTCCCGCAGAAATCGGTCTGCATATCGATGATGAGCAGCGCCGTCCGGCGAGGCTCGATCGCTCCGTCGTACGGCCAAATGTAAGGCTCCGCTTGAATTTGCATCGTGATGCCCGCTCCTCTCAGATCGGGGCGTGTTTGCTGGCGCGCCAGGTCAGCCGGACGCGCCAGAACCCGCACCGCTACGTTATTCGATAAAGCTATTGGAGAACATCCCGGAAACGCCCTGCTTCTTCTTCGTGAAACCCATGTCGAGCAGCATCTGCTGCAGGCTTTCCCAATCCGCCTCCGCCATCTTGCCAAGCGGCGGATGGGCGGCGTCTAGCAGGTCGATGCTGTTTTGCATCATTGCTTTTTCGTGATCGATGTTCAGCTGATCGCTGTATTTCATGCCGAACGCCGCCGCTTCGTCGGGATGGTTGATGGCATAATCCCAGCCCTTCATCGAGGCTTGAACGAACGCCTTGACGATCTCCGGCTTGTCCTTGATCATCTTCTCCGTCGTGAACAGCGTATCGCCGTACATGTTGACGCCGTAATCGTTCGGATTGATGATGTTCAGCTCCTTGCCCGCCTCCTCGGCCGACAGCACTTCATTAATGAGGTATCCGGGCCAAACGTCGACCTGCCCTTGCAGGAACGGGGCCATGTCGAACTTGACGACCGTCTCGTGAACCTGCGAGCGGTCGATGCCGGCGCTCTTCATCATCGCGCGGTACTCGAGCTCCTCGCTTCCGCTCAGCTTCACGCCGACATTTTTGCCGATCATATCCTTCATCGTCTTGATTCCGGACTCCTTCGTGCTGAACAGCACGAACGGGGACTTACGGTGAATGGCCGCTACCGCAACGACCGGCACACCTTTCTCCCGCGAGAGAACGATTTGGTCCGGACCGGTAACGCCGAACTGCTCGCCGCCCGAGGCGACCATCTGAACCGCCGGGAAATCGGGGCCGCCCGGCTGGATGTCCACTTCAAGGCCCGCGTCCTTATAAAAGCCTTTCTCGACTGCGGCGTAAAAGCCCGCAAACTGCGCCTGATGAAGCCATCTCAGCCTCAGCGTCACCTTCGTCAGCGGCTTCTCGCCGGATGCGTCCGGCTGGACGCCGGAGCCCGAAGAGCCGCCCGCCGACGAGGGTGAGGGCGATGATGCGGAGCCTCCCCCGCCGCATGCCGCAAGAATAAGTAATAATGCCATCACCATGCCGAATGCCGCCGTCTTCCTGCTCCTCTTCCTACTCCTCTTCCCGCTCATATGAACCCTCCAGCTCTTATTTATGCCGTGCCGATCGTGACGCCGAGCTCTTTCAGCCATTTCCGGTATGCGATGGACATCTGGTCCGACTTGAGGCTGAGCTCCGCCTGCAGGTCGAGCGGCAAATATTCCGGCTCCTGGCTTTCCACGACCGCCGTATCCTGTCCCATGACCAGATCCTGAAATTCCACATATTTGTCATCCGGAACGTCGTGCGCGAAATTGCGGCTGATGACGATATAACAGATCGTTTCGTTGGCCAAGACAGGCCGGGTATTCAGCATCATGGCAATCACGTCGCCGCTTCCTTCGGTTTCCTTGCGGAACTTCCCCGTCAGCGGCCTGAGCGCCTCCTTCACGTACAGATTGACCGTAGACTTCCCGCTCGCGTCGGCGTGAGGCCGATAGATCGGCACCGCCTCCGTCCGAATGCCGCCATTGTGGGGCATGACCTTGTAATCCGGCACGTCCGGATGGTCGGGCGAGCCGAGCAGCCCGGCGTGCAGCCACATCAGGTGCGAGAAGTCCAGGAAGTTTTCCAGCACTCTGGGCGCTGCCGCCTTCACCCGATAAGGACCGCTGACCACGGACCGGTAGGACGGATCTTCATGCTCCTCGAATACCGGAATATCGTCAGCCGGCTGCCCCATGTTGACCCAGACCAGACCGTATTTTTCCTTGCATGAATAGACGCTTGTCGCCGATTTGGACGGAATTTTGCGCTCCTGCTGCGCCGGTATGCAGACGCACCGGCCCTGTTCGTCGTACATCCAGCCGTGATAGGGGCACACCAGCAAATCATCCTGCACATGGCCGAGCGACAGCGCCGCTCCCCGGTGAACGCACAGATCCCGCATGGCGTGCGGCGTGCCGTCGGCGGTCCGGTACAATACGATTCGCTCACCCAAAATGATTGCCTGCGCCGGCTTGTCCTGCAGATCCTCCGACTTTATGACGGAGTGCCATTCGTTGATCAGCACCGGATCCTGTAGTCCTCGCACCTTTTCTTCACTCCCCTGTTTCTAGTGTTAGATTAATTTACATTATAATTAAAAACTACGACCGTTTCACTGTAATATTTTCAAATTTCGAACGTTTATTTTTGTTAAAATACCAAAAAGGCCGATATTGCGTTATATTATATGACATAAAGAATATAGAATCTGACATCGAAGATTTCCTTTTCTATGCCCGAAAAATAGAAAACAACCCGCTCCTAACGGCTTCTTGAGCAGCGGACATCAACGAACGGCCATAAAAAAAGGCCAACCGGGATCACTCCCGTTGACCTTAGGTCCCCTATTCTTCCCATCGTGCCCAAATAGCTGGTTTGAGCCGAAATGGCCGGTCTTGCGCCGAAATGGCCGGTTTATCGCGCTTTCTTCCCGGACCCGCTCGCAGCCGTCCGACGAACGAAAGGATGCCGGCCCGCCCGGCTGCTTCCCGCTTACTCCACCCGCGGCTTCGCCGGGTCGCAGCCCGGTGACGGCACCAGGCCGAGCCGTGCCAGCTTCGTTAAATAATAACACTCCTCGCGTCCCATATGATCCGGCATCAGCGGGCTGATCCGGTCGAGCACCTCCGCGCCGAGCTCCATCTCCAGCAGTTCGGCCAAAAATTTGCGGAACAGGTTCATCTCCAGATCGATGTCGGCATGGAAGCGCCGGAATGCCGGATAATCGGCGAGCTGCGTCCGCATGTACCCCGCCATTTCCACCGCCTTCAAATACAGCGCCTGAAAATGCTTCTCGAAATGGCGGCTTTTCTCCAGGAGCATCCGTTCGACGCGGTCCAGATCCATATGAATGGCGCCTGCATGGCCGAAAGCGTCCTGCAGCCACAGCAAATCGTAGTGAAGCGGCGAGAACTGCGGCACCGGCTGCCCGGCCAGAAGCGCATGCAAAATGCGGCAGTATTCCTCCAGCTCGTTCACCATATGGTTCACGAAAGTCGGCGTCAGACCGATGGTCACCTTGCCGAGCAGCATCCGTTCCAGCAGGTTCAGCTTAAAATTGCGCAGATCGGTCGCCGCCTGGTACGCGGCCAGATTGAGCTCCGCAAGCCGGCTTTCCGCTTCCGGCGAACGCGACTCCGCAAGCAGACTGTCGAACGTTTGGACAAGCTCGCTTGCTGTCCGGATGTCTCCCGTCTCCTTAGGTGCCAGCGCATCGCGGATGAACCGAGCATGATCGCCGAGAATTTGCAGCCAGAACCGGTGCTCGAAGAGCGCCGCCTGCGCATCTGTCATTGCCATTTTCCATTATCCTCCCTTGGAGCCGAATAACTTGCAACTCCTCTACGATATGTGCATTCGCCCAATGATGTGACAGAGCATGAATGCTCGCCCCAAGAAAGAAAACACGGCTGGCGCCGTCTGCCGTCGGCGGAACAGGCTTCTGCTCTTCGAACGAAAGAAAGGATGGCGGAAGGTTAACCTTCCCTGCAAAATAAAAAAACGCCCCTTTCAGAAAGGGACGCAAAAGGAATTCATTTAGCCGGTGCAGGTAAAAAAGCCGGCCGCTTGGCGCGGCTTGTCAAGCATTCGTGCGGCGCTTACTGCAGCCGCCAATACATTTCGCTCAGCCGCAGCCCGTTGCGGAAAGCGAGCAGGTCGGTACGGTTATCGATGAAGACGCATTCGATGCCGGCCATCTCCGCCCAGTCGACGAGCTGCTCCGGCGTCGCTTCGTAAGAAAAGACGGTGTGATGCGCGCCGCCCGCGTGAATCCACGCTTCCGCCGATTCGGAGAGCGACGGCTGCGGCTTCCACAGCACGCGCGCAACCGGCAGCTTCGGCATAAGCTCGGAAGGCTGCACCGCATCGACGATGTTTACGATCAGCCGGAAGCGGCGGCCCAAATCGATCAGCGTCGCATTGACGGCGCGGCCTCCGCGGCCGTTGAAAACCATGCGGGCGGGATCCGCTTTGCCGCCGATCCCGAGCGGATGAACCTCCAGGCGCGGGCGATCCGCCGCGATCGTCGGGCAAATTTCCAGCATGTGGGCGCCGAGAATCATTTCGTTGCCCGGCTCGAAATGATAGGTGTAATCCTCCATGAAGGACGTGCCTTTGTTGCCGGCGATCATTTTGACGAGACGCGTGAGCGCCGCCGTTTTCCAGTCGCCTTCGCCGCCGAATCCGTAGCCGGCTTCCATCAGCCGCTGGACGGCCAGGCCCGGAAGCTGCTTCATGCCGTGCAGATCCTCAAAGGTCGTCGTAAAGGCGGAGAAGCCGCCCTCCTCCAGAAACGCCTTCAATCCGAGCTCGATGCGGGCCTGTTCGCGGATCGACTCCCACAGCGCCGGCGTACTGCGCGTTTCGGGCGAAATCTCGTACAGCGTTTCGTATTCATCGGTGAGCGCATGAACCTGCGCTTCGTCGATGTCCGCCATCCGCTGAACCAGATCGCCGATGCCGTAGCCGTTGATCGACCAGCCGAATTGAATTTGCGCCTCGACCTTGTCCCCTTCGGTAACGGCCACCTGCCGCATATTATCGCCGAAGCGGGCGACCTTGAGCGAGCGGCTCTCCGTAAATGCGGCCGCCGTGCGCATCCAGCCGGCCATGCGGCCGCGCACCTGCGCATCTTCCCAATGGCCGACCACAACCTTGCGGGCGATGCCCATCCTAGCGCCGATGAACCCGTATTCGCGGTCGCCGTGCGCCGATTGGTTCGTGTTCATGAAGTCCATGTCGATGGTGGACCATGGAATATCGCGGTTAAACTGCGTATGCAGATGAAGCAGCGGCTTGCGCAGCTCGGACAAGCCGGCGATCCACATTTTAGCCGGGGAAAAGGTGTGCATCCACGTCATGATGCCCGCGCATCCGCTGTCCGCATTCGCTTCGATGCACAGCCGGTAAATTTCCTCCGGCGTCGTCAGCACCGGCTTGAATACGATCTCGAAGGGAACGGCGTCATCGCCGTTCAGCCCCCGAACGATCGTCTGCGAGTGCTCCGCCACCTCCAGCAGCGTCTCCGGTCCGTACAAATGCTGGCTGCCGGTCACGAACCAAAATCGATAAGGCTTTACACTTAACATGCTGGACCTCCTCAAACGGTTTTGCGAGGCTTCCGTAACGAACCGCCTTTGCGGGCGGCACCTCGCTTCGGAAGCATCGGCTTGTTTTGGCGTTCCATGTTCGGTTTTTCATAACGAGCTGAAACTACCTGTAAAAAGCAGCAAATCGTTTTTCACAACTTGTACGAACAATTCCACCGATTCAACTAAAAATGATGGCAAGAAAGGTATCTCGCTTCGGTGCGGGCCGACATCCAGCCATTCGTCCCTCCAACTTGTACGTACAACTTCGATCAAACTTATTGTACTTCGTCCATCGCCCCTTTTCAAGAGGCTGCTTTTGATTTCCGTCCGGCAGCAGGAAAGGGCCGCCTCTCGCGGCAGCCCTTCTGAAAATCGTCGAGACCAGGTCATCGGCGCAGCAGAACTCTTTACGGCTGCAGCCTTCCAAACGCACCAGGCGTCTGCAAAGCGTGCACGGCATTGACATTTTTACTTGCCGGTACCGCCGGGTCTAGGTAAAGACGCGCGTATCGTTGCTGCGGCTGAATTTGTAAACGGCGATCAGCGCAAATGCCGCCGCGAAGGCGGCCAGGATGGCGAGATTAAGGGACAGACCTCCAAGGCCGCTTCCCTCCTGCAGCTTTACGAACGAGTCGAGCAGCCAATGCTGGGGGAGAAATTCGGCAATTTTCTGCACCGAAGCCGGCATAATCGACATCGGGAAAAAGCAGCCGGACAGCAGGCAGGTCGGCGTTACGATCAAATTCATCAAGGCGCTGGCCGAGGTGCTGCTTTTCGAAAGCGCCACGATCATCAGCGACAAGCCGACCGCCGTCAGACCGAACATCAGCAGCATCGTTCCCGTCTTGACCAAAGGTATTCCCGAGGCAAGATGAAACACGTATTTCATGACAAACAGCGTAATCGCGATTTGAATCAGCATCACCGCAAGGCTGACGATTACATTGGCCAGCACGTACATTTTAGCCGAGACCGGCGAGGACAGCAGCCTGAAGTAAGTGCGGTTCTCCTTCTCCTTCAAAATCAAATCGGTCAGATTGAATGCGGAAAACAGCATAAACGTGATGAGAAATCCGATCGACTGGTAGCTGGTATTCTTTTCGGACGACGTGTCCGCGAGCCGCTCCGCGGCGACCTTGAACCCGCCGTCACGGTAGCCGTCGTACAGCTTCTTGAACGCCGCATCGTCGGTTCCGGCCGCCGAGCCGATCGCCGCGACATTCGCAATATATTCGTTTAGCATCGACTTGATGTAAGCGGTGACCTGCGCGCCTTTCACGGACATGATTTGGATGCCGGCCGGGCGCCCGGCCCGGACGCTTTCGCCGAATCCTTTGTCGAACACGAGCCCGGCGTCGAGGCTGCCGGCGGCAATGTCCTTTCGCAGCTCCGCTTCATTCAGGGCGGTAACCTTCACCGGCTGCAGGCCGGTTACGAAAGCGGCGGCATCCCGGGTAATGGCGTCGCTGCCGTCGCTGCTCGCGATGCCGAGCCGCAGCATGCTCTGCTGGTTGTGGCCGTACAGGATAAACGAGAGCACGACCCCCATTAGGGGCATGCCGATATAGGCGAACACGTTTTTTCGGATACGGAACGTATTGAGCAGCGTTTTTCGGATCAGCCAAATTAAATTGTTCACCGTTTAAAGTCCCTCCCGTCTCTTCATCGCGAATGCGGCAATCGCGATCAGCAGTGCGGCCAGGCCGGCATTCAGCCCGATTGCCGGAATGGCGCCCCGCACACTGTCGGCGTATATGATTTGCGTAAGCGCCGTGTTTTCCCAGTGCAGCGGGGACAAATAGGGCAGGTAGCTCCAAAGGCCGTTCCCGCTGCCGACCGGAAAATAAGCGCCGCCGATGAAGGAGAAAATCTGGGTCAGGATCATCAGCACGCCGCGTGACGCTTCGCCTTTCATGAAATAGCTGATCGCAAGTCCCAGGCTGACGGCGAACATGATTTCGGTTAACAGGACCAGAAGGACGGCGCCGTAATGACTCCCCCAGTTTGCTTTATAGACGAGCAGACTGAATACGACCACTGCAACGACGCACAGCAGGTTCAGCACGATGCTGCCGGCTATTTTTCCGATGAATACCTCGGCCCGGGAAACCGGTGAAGCCAGCAGCCGCATCGACGTACGCCGCGCAATTTCGCCGCGCATCAGGGAGTTGGCCGAAATCGCCCCGTACAGCACGATCATGGTGGTCATCGACATCGCGTAATAATCAAGCGCGCCGGGAGCACGATCGGCATTCAGCGACTGCTCCTGCACGATATCTCCGCGCGCCGAAGCCGCGAGCACCGCGCCGACCTTCGAAGGCGCCGACTCGGCCACGCCGGCCGCCAGATTGTATTTATCCGCAAACACGTTCAGCATGCCCTGGATCACGCTGCTTTCCAGCGTACTGCGGCTGCTGCCGTAGTAGCGGACACCTTTGTCGGTGACGTCCGCATAGCCGGTATAGGTATTGTCTTCCACCTTGCTTTTGCCGTCCGTTCCGGGCTCGGCCTTGACGAATTCGACGCCCGAACCGGCGGCGCCTTTCATAAACGTCTGCCACGCGGCGGCCGCCCCGCTGCCGGCGTCCACCCGATACAGCAGCGTCATGCCGCCCAGCTGAATGCTGGAGCTGAACGCGTTCGTCAGCGCCGTCCCCAGAATCAACATCAGCACGATCGGAAAGACCAGCATAAAGATGAGCGTTCGAATATCCCGAAAATCCCTTTTGATTTCTTTTCGCGCGATACTGAGAATGTTCATTTGTTCCTCCCCTTTCCCCTGCCGTTAATCCCGGAGCGAACGGCCCGTCAGCGTGAGGAAGACCGTCTCCAGATTCGGCTCCTTCTCCTGCAGCGAACGGACTTCAATGCCGGCCTTCAACAGCTCCTGCAAAATGCGGTTCAGGTTGTTGACTTCCGTCCGCGAATGAATCTTGATGACGTTCTCGTCCGCCTCTGCCGCCTGAATGCCCGGAAGGCTGCGGATCGCCTCCATCGGAAGGCCGTCCGCGGACTTCGTCTCGATCCGGATGTCCTTCGTATCGGTGATGATGGCTTTGAGCTGCTCTTTCGTGCCTTCCGCAATGATTTTGCCATGATCCATAATGGCGATGCGCGTGCAGATTTCCTCGACTTCTTCCATATAGTGGCTGGTATAAATGATCGTACAGCCCATTTCGTTCAGCTTCTGCACCGATGTCAGAATGTAGTTGCGCGACTGCGGATCGATGCCTACGGTCGGTTCGTCCATAATGATCAGCTTCGGCCGGTGCGCAATCGCGCAGGCGATGTTCAGCCGGCGCTTCATCCCGCCGGAAAAATTGACCGGCCGGCTGTTTGCTTTGTCGGCTAGGCCTACGAATTGCAGCGCCTCTTCCGTCCGCTCCTTCAGTTTACCGCCCCGCAGCCCGTACAGGCCCGCGAAAAAGCTGACATTCTCATAGGCCGACATATTCTCGTAAATGGCGATATCCTGCGGCACGATGCCAAGATTCATTTTGGCAAAGCGGCTGTTTTTTTCGATGCTTTTGCCCATCAGCAGAATCTCGCCCTTCGTGATGCGCAGCAGCGAGGCGATCATATGGATCGTTGTGCTTTTTCCCGCGCCGTTCGAACCGAGAAAGCCAAAAATTTCGCCTTCCCGGATGCGGAGCGACATATTGTCCACTGCGGTAAAATCCCCAAACTTTTTCGTCAAATTCCGGATTTCCAGCACATTCATTCCGCTTCACTCCCGCTCTCAAGCTCGTATTCTGATCTCAGTGTACAAAAAAAGGACGCCCTTACGTCAGTGCATAAATTCATCCTTTGGCTATGAGAAAATTCATGTTTTTTCATGCTCGCCTTACGTTTCATTCACGCCCTCCCCCAGGGCATGCTCACGCTTGGCAGGCTGATCGTTCGGCCGTTCGGGACTGGGCGTCGGCAGCCGGCGATACGGAATCAGCGTCGTCACGCTGAAGCCGCGCGTGCCGTCGACGATGACCGTACCGTTGACGGCGGCCGCGCGCTCTTCCATGCCGATGATGCCCAGGCCCTTGACCACCTTTGCCGCGCCTTTGCCGTTGTCGGCAACGACCGCCTTGATGAACGTATTCAGCACCGTCACGTCCGCCTCGATGCGGGTGGCGCCGGCGTATTTTACGGCATTGGTCATCGCCTCGGCCATATTCTCCTGGATGATTTTCCACTGCAGCGGCGTAATGGCGTCCAAATCTCCGCTATGCGTCAGCGATGCGGCCAAGCCGTGCGTGCCGGTGAATTCGTCGATCGCCAGCCGCAGCCGGTTGATGCCCAGCTGTTCGATCGGTGGCTTCGTGCTTTTGAGCGTCTGCCTGATGCTCTCGATGCCATCCTTGGAAATCGCGATCGCATTTTGAAGCAGCTGCGATGCCTGTTCGGCATTGCTCGCGAGCAGCCGTTTCGACGCTTCCATCTGGATGAGCGCGCCGGACATCGCATGCCCGACCTGATCATGGATTTGCTGGGACAGCCGGTTCCGTTCCTCCAGACGCGCGGTATAATCCGACTGCTTGAGATATTCCTCATTTTCGTTCAGCACCTGCGAAAGCCGCTGGATGTCGGCGCGCATCGTCTCCTGCGACTGCTCAAATTTGGCGAACCGGGCCGCAAACAGCCGCATCATGGCAAACAGCAGATAACCCGAGACGGCTGCGAACCCGTACTGCAGCAGCAGCGGGCGGGTAATAAACAGGGCCGGCAGCAGAGCCAGCGGGATCAGCAGCCTGCCTCGCTTGATATGAAAGGCCGCGAGTTCATAGATATTAAACGGAAGCAGCAGAGCGAACAGCGGATGCAAACTGGAGGCGCAAAGCGCAGCCAGCGCGATCGACAGCCCGATCATCGCCTGCTTCGGACGTTTTCCTCTCCAAATATAAACGGCGATATTCAAGCATACATACAGGAGAAAGGAAAGCAGCTCCAGCTCTTGCCCCGCAGTATGCCCGCCGTCAAAAAAAGCGGCGCCGAAGACATACAGAAGCAGCACCGCCTTGTAGCTGATGGCCCACCCTTCCATGACGCCTCCTTTATTCGCTTGGACGGTCGCCGCCCGTCGAGCCGGTAAGATAATAGATGGCGATCTGCGTCCGATGCTCCAGCCCGGTTTTATTCAGCACCGATGTGATATAATTGGCGGTCGTGCCTTCCGAAATAAACAGGCGTTTCGAAATTTCCTTGTTGGATAAGCCCTTTGCGATCAGCGCCATAATGTCCAGCTCCCGGTCGGTGAAGAGGCTCCGGTCGATCGGCGGCTCGCCGGCCTGCGAAGCGGCCGGTTTTCGGTCGGGGATAAGCGTCGACTTGATTTTGTCGAGCACTTCGTCCTGCAGCACGCTTTGACCGTTGTACACGCTTCTGATCGCGTCGCGGATCCGTTCCGGATCGGTGTTTTTAAGCAGGTATCCCTTGGCGCCGTACCTGACCGCGTCGACAATGAATTCGTCGTCGTCAAACGTCGTCAAAATAAGCGGCTTGACCGCCGTTTCCGCCGTAAGCGCCCGCACTGCTTCAACGCCGTTCATGTTCGGCATCCGCACATCGAGCAGCGCGACGTCGACCTCGTGGCTGCGGCAGTAATCAACCGCCTCTTTGCCGTCGCATACCGTCGCGAGCACCTCGAAATCGCCGAAACTGTTCAGGATGATTTTCATCCCTTCGCGAATAAAGGAATTGTCGTCCGCGATCAGAACTCTGATTTTTCCCAAGCCCGCGCCCCCTCCCGTTCCATGGTTTCATTTTACAACAGGTTGGAAAATGAATACACCCCAGGGCCGGTTTGCCAGCTGTGCAAAGCGCATCCAACCGTTTAGTCCGTCGTCTGCAGCCGGTAAACGGTACCGCAAAACGCGCACTTCAGCAGCGAGCCGCCCTCCCCGCTCAGCACCGCCAGCCGGTCGTCGTCCTCGACGTCGAGCCAATACCGGCCGTGCTCGTCCCGGTCGCCCATGAGATGAAAGCCGACTTCGTTTCCGCATTCGCACTCAAAACGTAAAATCACGCGTCCCGCCTCGCTTTTCTCGTTCTATTTTTCGTCTACACCCTTGACACTGATACGTTTTGTATCATAAATTAAGGGTAGTGCACGCCGGGTTCCTTGCCGCCGGCGCACGTACGATTCCGTATTTTCACTGAAGGAGAATTTAAATGACAATGGGAGACCGTCTGAGAGAGCTCAGACTGAAGATGAACCTGTCCCAGGAAGAAGTCGCCCGGCAGATCGGTATAACCCGTTCCGCTTACAGTCATTATGAAATCAATAACCGGCAGCCGGTTTATGAAACGCTGAAAAAGCTGGCCGCTTTATTCGGCGTTTCGCTCGACTATATCATCGGCGGCGATCAAACGAGAACCGAAACGCACGTGTCGCCGGAGGCGATCGAAATGATCCGGCTTCTGAACAGCATGGATCAGGATAAGCGTAAGCAGTCCATCGACAAAATGATGGCCGTCATCAAGCAGAGCGAAACGATTTAAAGCGTCAATTTGGCAGGCAGCACGATCCGGATGGACGTGCCCTCGCCGGGAATGCTATCCGCGCCGATTGTCCCTCCGTGCGCTTCCACGATTTCTTTTGCGATGGCCAGCCCCAGGCCGCTGCCGCCCTGCGCCGAGTTGCGCGATCTGTCCTTCATGTAGAACCGGTCGAAAATATAAGGAAGATGCTCCGCCTCGATCCCGCTGCCGGTATCGTCGATCCGCAGCGTAATTCGGCCGGTCTGCCGCTCGTACGCAAATGAAAGCGTTATTTTTCCTCCCGCCTTCGTATGCTTGACCGCATTATAGACCAGATTGGCGATAACCCGATCCATCCGGGCAAGATCGAGCCGCAGCACGACAGCCTGCGGCCCGATCGGCGCCGCCGGCCCGTTTCCGCTCCGGAAGGTGCAATCGAATGCGATTCCCGCGCTTCTCACGTCGATTTCGTATTGATCGCACAGCCGCTCCATCCATTTTTTCGCCGAGATGGGCATAAAATCGAACTGAAATTGTCCGGCTTCCAGCTTCGCAAGCTCGAACAAATCGCCGATCAGCCGGTTGAGGCCCCCGACCTTGCCGAGCATCATCCGGACATATTTCTGCTGCTGCTCCTCCGTGCGGACGACCCCGTCCCGCATCGCTTCCAGGTAGCCCTGCAGCAGGGTGATCGGGGTCCGCAAATCGTGCGATATATTGGTCATCAAATGCCTGCGCGACGTTTCCATTTTCGCAAGCTCCGCGTTGGTCAGCTCCAGCGTCTCGTTCGTGCGCCTCAGCGTCTCCGTCCGCTCCTCGATTCGTTCCTCCAGGTGCGCGTTCAGCTCCCTCAGCTCGCTGGACACCGTCTCCACCCGGTTCAAGGCGCTGGAAAACCGGCTCGATATAATAAACGACTGCATCAGGATGAAAAAAAACAAGCCGAGCGGCACCATCTGTTTCGTACCGTACCATTCGTTATACAGGAAAATATCGTGCAAAATCGCGACGACAAACACGGCCACGCCCGTAAGCACGAAGAAGGAGCCGTCCCTGCGGCGCATGCAGGCAAAAACGAGCACGGCAAGCGCATAGAGGCTGACGCCCAGCACGAACAGCTGAAACAGCGGCAGCATCCGGGTAAATGCGATGGACGGGGAGCTTAGGACGAACAGGCTGAGCGCCACGCCGATTCCGATGACGGCTCTGGCCGCCCACTTGGACACTTCCAAAGGAAACAGCCGGTACACGTACATGAAGCCCGCGACGGCGCTGAGTGCAAACGACAAATATTCCAGTTTGATCGCGGGCGCCCAGGGAAGGTCGAACAGCTGGATCAAATAAGCGTCTCCGGTCACGCCGTTGCGCGCCGCGACAAGCAGGCAGAGCATGCCGAAATGGATGGTGAAGCTCTCCCGCCGGCGGAACGCGTACAGCCCGACATGGTACAGCCCGACGATAAACAGGCTGCCGAGAATGATCATATTCTCCACCGTCGACCGCAGCTGCCCGCCGACGACAGGGTCGCTTTCGCCCAGAAGGAAACCGGTCCGCATTCCCCCGATGCGATGATAAAAATTGGACACCTGAATGGTCAGCTCCAGCTTGTCCGTTTTCCCGCCGAACGAAACGATGCGGGGATACTGCTCGGGCTTCGACGTCTCCCGGCTTTGCCCGACCTCTCCTTCCGAAGCGACCAGGTCGCCGTTGATCCACAGCTTATAGGCGCTTAAAATGCTCGGAATGCGCAGCGCGAGCACGTGCTCATCCGGACGGACCAGCACCGTCAGCCGGTAAGTGCCGAAGCCCTCACCCGCTTTGATGCCGTACGCTTCAGGCTCGCTGTTCCACGAGCCCGGCATCCGGACGGTGCGCCCGTCGCCGGCGGGAGCCGCCTGCTCCGGCAGCAGCAGCCGGCTTGTATAGAATGTCCATTCGCCTTCGAGCGGCACGCTGCCGTCATTTTGGAACGACCATTGGCGCAGATCGAGAACGCCCTGCTGCGCTTTCGGCAGAACCGGCTCGCTCGTCTGCGAGCAGCCGGCCAGCAGCCAGGCAAACAAGCCGATATAGGCAACGAATACGATTCTGCGGCGTATGGTCCGCACCTCCCCAAAAACGCGAATTGCCCATCGGTCCCCCAAAACGATATAATAGTCGGGGAAGCGAGGGGAAAAAAATGAACGGCAGCACAATATTGGTCGTTGATGATGAGCCCGATATTACCGAGCTGATTTCGTTATATTTGGAACGCGAAAGCTATGACGTCCACATGACCGGGGACGGCGAAGAAGCGATCGTGCTCGCGGAACGGCTGCAGCCCGATTTGATCATCCTGGATATTCTGCTGAAAAGCCTGGACGGCATCGAAGTGTGCAAGCGGATTCGCGCCTTTTCCGACGTGCCGGTCCTGTTTATCAGCTGCAAAGACGACGATACCGACATTATACACGGTCTGGCGGTCGGCGGCGACGATTATATCACCAAGCCGTTCAGCCCGAGCCAGCTGGTCGCCCGCGTCAAGGCTCATCTGCGCAGGCAGCAGGCCAACGAACAGCGGCAGGCGGGCCGGGAAGCCGGAGAGCGGCTGACGTTCGACGGCCTTACGATCGATCTGCCTTCCCGGACGGTGATTGCCGGAGGGAAGGAAGCAGCGCTGTCGGCGAAGGAGTTCGACCTGCTCGTCCAATTGGCGCAGTCGCCGAACCGCGCCTATGCGCTGGACGACCTGTACCATACCGTATGGGGCCACGACAGCATGGGCGATACGCGTACGCTCATGGTGCATATCAGCAATCTGCGCAAAAAAATCGAGCCCGATCCCGCCAATCCCGTCTATGTTGTAACGGTGCGCGGCGTAGGTTACAAATTCAACGCCAAGGAAGGAAACACGCATGTACATCGCTGATCAATGGAACGACTACGAGCTGCTCGATACGGGAGGAGGAGAAAAGCTCGAACGGTGGGGGCGGTTCGTACTGCGCCGCCCGGACCCGCAAATCATCTGGCCGATCGAAAGCGAGCGCGGAGTATGGACAAGCGCCGACGGTCATTACCACCGCAGCACTTCGGGCGGCGGCGAGTGGGAATTCCGCACGAAAATGCCCGAGCGCTGGACGGTGTCGTACGGCGGCGAGCTGAAATTCCATATCCGCCCCACCAACTTCAAGCATACCGGCCTCTTCCCTGAGCAGGCCGTCAACTGGAGCTGGATGATGGACAAGATCCGCAGCGCCGGGCGGCCGGTCCGCGTGCTTAACCTGTTCGCCTATACGGGCGGCGCGACCGTCGCTGCCGCGGCGGCCGGTGCGGAGGTCTGCCACGTGGATGCGGCAAAAGGCATGGTTCAATGGGCGAAGGAGAACGCCGAGCTCTCCGGCCTCGAAAATCGTACGATCCGTTATATTACCGATGACGTGTTCAAATTCGTCCAGCGCGAGCAGCGGCGCGGACGCCAGTACGACGCCATCATTATGGATCCGCCGTCTTACGGACGCGGGCCGAACGGGGAAATGTGGAAGCTTGAGCAGAACCTGTTCCCCTTCCTCGATTTCTGCACGACGATTTTGTCGCCGGATCCGCTTTTCATGCTCGTCAATTCGTATACGACCGGCCTTTCGCCTGCAGTGCTGCACAATCTGCTTCATTTGACGGTCGGACGCAGGCACGGCGGCAGGATCAGCAGCGGCGAAATCGGCCTGCCGATTACCGCTTCCGGCCTGACGCTCCCCTGCGGCATATTGGGCCGCTGGGAGGCGGAATAAGTGGCCGGCGGACAACGGCCGGTTTATGACGAACAGCCGGAGGTGCTGTACGAGGACAATCATCTCCTCGCCGTCGTCAAGCCGCCCGGCATGCTTTCGCAGGCGGATGACACCGGCGAGCCGGACATGGTCACCTGGCTCAAGGCAGATTTGAAACGCCGCTATTCGAAGCCCGGCAATGTATTCGTCGGGCTCGTCCATCGTCTCGACCGGCCGGTGGGCGGCGCGATGCTGTTCGCCAAAACGTCCAAAGCCGCTTCGCGGCTGTCGGAATCGGTGCGCAGCCGCGCTTTCGGCAAATGGTACCTTGCCGTCGCGCTCGGCGCCCCTGCGGCGCCCGAGGGCGCTTTGAAGCATTATCTGCGCAAAGACGCCGCACGCAATATCGTGACCGTCCACGAGCGTCCGGCCGCGGACGCCAAGGAGGCGCTGCTGGACTATACCGTCGTGAAGGTCCGCAAGCCCTGCTCGCTGATCGCAGTTCGTTTACATACCGGCCGGCCGCACCAGATCCGCGCACAATTGTCGCATATCGGCTGCCCGCTCGCGGGCGACCGCAAATACGGCGCTCCCGCCGCCGAAGGCGAACGCGATATTGCACTGTGGTCTGTCTGCGTCGGCGTCCCGCATCCGGTATCGAAGGAATGGCTGGCTTTCCGGTCGCTTCCGCCCCAAGCCGGAGAATGGGCCCGCTTCGAACCGGACGACTTTGAGCGGGCGCTGGCGCTTACAGGCGAGGAACGGCTGACATGAGACGTTTCCGTTTCCTCCTTCCGGCGGCGCTGCTGCTCGCGGCGGCCGTTCTATTCGGCGGGTGCGCGGACGGCGGCGGGCGCGCCGGACAAACCGGACCGGCGCCGAATACGTCTGACGGCGGGCCAAGCGGCCAGGCCGGCGCTCCCGAACGCGTCTCGCCGGGCGCACCGCCGGCGAACGAAGGCGGGAACGGCGGCGGGACGGATGCCGCCGGCAATGGCGGATCCGCCTCCGCAGCAGATCCGGGGAACACAGCCGCAAGCGGCAGTTCCGGAACAGGCGGCAGTCCCGCAACGGGCGGCGGTACCGCAGCAGGCAGCGGCCCTAATGCCGACGGCGGCTCCAAAGCCGACGGCGGCTCCGCAACAGGCAGAGGCTCCAATGCCAACGGTAGGCCCGCAGCAGGCAGCGGCTCCGAAGCCGGCGGCGGGCCCGCCTCCACGACCTCGGACGGCACGGGCCAAAACGCCGGCGCGGGGCGGAACCCCGCTCAGGCCGGCGGCGGAAGCGACGCGGTTTGGGTGGCGGTCGGCGACATTATGGCGCATTCGCCGGAGCTGCCCGGCGCTTACGACAAAAAGACGGATACGTATCATTTTGATCCCTATTTCGATCCGGTCCGTCCGATTTTGAAGCAGGGCGACTGGACGCTCGCCAATTTGGAGACGCCGATCGGCGGCAAGGCGCTGGGCTTGTCCGGGTATCCCCGTTTCAATGCGCCGACCGAGCTCGCCGCCGCGCTGAAAAATGCCGGGTTCACCATCGTCACCAACGCCAACAACCATGCGCTCGACCGCGGCGCGGCAGGCATCGCCCGAACGCTGGACGCGCTGCGCAAACAGAAGCTCATCACGAAAGGGACGGCTCGCTCCAAGGCGGAAGCGGATGAGCTGACGATCGTGACGCGCAACGGAATCAAGATGGGGCTGCTCGCCTATACGTACGGCACGAACGGCATCCCGCTGCCCAAAAATCAGCCTTATGCGGTCTCGCTGATCGACGAGAGCCGTATGGTACAGGATATTCGCCGGCTGCGCGCAGCCGGCGCGGATTTCATTACGGTGGCGCTCCACTTCGGCATCGAATACGATCCGATGCCGAGCGCCTCCCAGGAAACGCTCGCCCGCAGGCTGATTGCGGCAGGCGCCGACATTATTGCCGGCTCTCATCCGCATGTCGTCCAGCCGTACGAGACGATCAACGTGCTGGAGCCGGACGGAACCGTTCGCCGCGGGCTTATTCTTTATTCGATGGGCAATTTTTTATCCAATCAACGCGGCAGTACGAAGGACTATGGCGCCATTTTCAAAGTTCCCGTCCATAAAGACAATCGGACCGGGAAAACGGCCATCGGGCAGGTGGAACCGATTCCGACCTGGGTGCACCGGTACGAAAGCGGCGGCGTCTTTCGCTACGAGGTCGTTCCGGCCCAGTCGCTGCTCGCTATGCGGAAGTCGCCTGACCTGAAGCCGGCGGATTATGATTCGCTGGCTCGGAACGTCAAACTGCTGGAGCAGCGTTTGACCGCCATGCCCGCCGTCACAGTCACGGCTATAAGTCCGGGCGATACGCCGCCCAAATAAAACGAACGCTTCCCGCCGAGAGGAAGCGCTCGTTTTGTTCCGCTGCGCCAGGCCGCCTTCAGTTTGCGACTTTTCCGAGCAAATATAGCAGCAGATGCTGATTATGCGCTGAAATCCGGTCCAGCGCCTGACTGATATACGCGTCGCGTATTTCAAGTCCGCGCGTCATCTCCGCCTCGCCTTTCTCGGTGACGGTTACCCAAACGATGCGCCGGTCGCGTTCGTCTCTGCTTCTTGTGACAAGTCCGCCCTTCTCCATACGGTCCAGCAGCGTCGTAATCGCCGCCGGCGTCGTCGCCAGGTAGGCCAGCAGATCCGACGGCTTCATCGGCTGATGCTGGTAAAGCAGCTCGAGCACATTGAGCTGCCCCTCGGTCAGCCCCGGCGCCAACTCCTCCTCCAGATGAAGCTTCCATTCCTTCGTCATCTTCATCCACAACCGGGCAAATTCATCAGTTACCAAACTTGTTCACCCGCTTCCTGTCAACTATTCTGCTTATCTATCATTATATCAATGTCCCATGTCGAATAAAAGATTAACGAGGTTAATATTTTGTGCGACCGATCGATAGAAAAGAGAACCATTTGACAACGGTTGACATAGACTGCTCACGTGGGCTGTTGATCCGTATCGAAAAAGGGAACGGAGCGTGATCGAGAGTGGACGACCGTAAGCTGGAGCTTGTACAAAGACTGAAGGAAGCGGGAATTTGGGAAGGCTCGCAGTGGCAGCACGTGCTTGACGAGCCGGCGCCGCTGTGGGTTGTGCTCGAGATCGCCGTCCGGCTGCTGGAGAGGACGGATCCCCCCCATCAGCCGTTCGACTGACGGCTACACGTCCGCTTTCGGAAAGACTGCCGCAAGCACATCCTTCTTATCGACCGCGGCAATTGAGCGCCCGACGGACTTCCGGTCCTCGATGGGCGCTTTTTCGGTTGAGACGGTATGCTGTACGCCGGATGCGGTCAGCAGTACGAGCGTCTTCTCTTCCTTCGTGTGAAAAGCGCCGATCAGGTACTCGCCGTTGGAGCGGACACGCTTGCCTTCCTTGAATTCGAACGTGGCGACGCCTTTCCCGCCGCGACCCTGAATCGGGTAATCGATGAGCAGGGAGCGCTTCGCATAGCCGAGCTCGGAAAGCACCAGCACTTCTCCTTCGTCGCCCGATACCCACTCCGCCCCGACCACTTCGTCGTCGTCCTTCAGCTGAATGCCGCGGACGCCGGCGGCGACGCGCCCCATCGCGTTCACCTCATGCTCGGCGAAACGGATGCTCATGCCGCGTCTCGTCACGAGCAGCAGCTCCCGTCCGCCGTCGCTGACATCGACGCGCAGCACCTCGTCCCCGTCCGCCACCTTCACCGCCGCGATCGCCGTTGACCGCGTCGATTTGTATTCCTTCAGCTCCGTGCGCTTCACCTGCCCTTTTCGCGTAATGAACACGAGCGAGCGGCCGGGCCGGTCGAACTCCTTCACCGGAATGACGCTGACGACCGCATCGTCCTTCGGCAGCGGCACGACATTGACGACGGCCGTCCCGGTATCCTTCCATTTGAACTCCGGAATGACATGCACCGGTAGCTGGTAATACTGCCCCTTGCGCGTAAACAGCAGCAAATAATCGATGGTGTTCACGTCGAGAATCGTGCGGATGACGTCGCCTTCCTTTACGCCGGCACTGCCGATTTCGCCCCCCGAACGGGTAAACGACAGCTTGGACGTCCGCTTGATGTAGCCCTCCTGGCTCAGCGTAACGAAGACGTCCTCGGACGGCACGATCACCTCGAGGTTGACCTTCAGCTCCTCGACCTCGCCCTGAATTTCCGAGCGCCGGTCGATGCCGTATTTTTCGCGGATATCGCGAAGCTCCTCCCGGATGACGGAGAGCAGCTTCTTCTCGCTGCCGAGAATGGAGCGCAGATAGGCGATCCGCTTCATCGTTTCCTTGTGCTCTTTCTCCAGCTGCGTAATTTCCAGATTCGTCAGCCGGTACAGCTGGAGCGTCAGGATCGCGTCGGCCTGGCGTTCGGTAAAGCCGAACTTGGCGACCAAATTGTTTTGGGCGTCCTGGCGGTTCTTCGACGCTTTGATCGCGGCGATGACGTCGTCGAGAATGTTCAGCGCCTTGACGAGCCCTTCCAGCACGTGCGCGCGGTCTTCGGCCTTCTCCAGCTCATAGCGTGTCCGGTACGTGACGACTTCCTTCTGGTGATCGATATAGGCGGCGAGCATTTCCTTCAGGCCGAGCTGCTTCGGCGTCTTGTTGACGATCGCCACCATGTTGAAATTGTACGTGACCTGCAGGTCCGTCTTCTTGAACAGAAAAGCGAGAATGCCCTGCGCGTCGGCGTCCTTCTTCAGCTCGACGACGATGCGCAGCCCGCCCCGGCCGCTCTCGTCTCGCACCTCGGCAATGCCTTCGACCTTCTTCTCGATGCGGATGTTTTCCATCGCCGTCACAAGCCGCGATTTGACGACCTGGTACGGAATTTCCGTAATGACGATCTGCTGCCTCCCGCCCTTCAGATCCTCGATGGACGTTTTCGAGCGGATGTAGATGCGCCCTTTGCCGGTCTCGTATGCTTCGCGAATGCCTTCTTCTCCCATAATGGTCCCGCCGGTCGGGAAATCCGGCCCTTTAACAATCGTCATCAGCTTGTCGAGCGGCATATCCGGGTCATCCATCAGCGCCGAGCAGGCGTCGATGACCTCCCGCAAATTGTGCGTCGGAATTTCGGTGGCGAAACCCGACGAAATGCCGCTGACCCCGTTGACGAGCAGGTTCGGAAAGCGCGACGGCAGCACGACCGGCTCCTTCGTCGAATTGTCGAAGTTGTCCTTGAATTGAACCGTGCGCTTTTCGATATCGCGGAGCAGCTCCATCGCGATGGCGGACAGGCGCGCCTCGGTATAACGCATCGCCGCGGCCGGATCGTCGTCAAGCGAGCCCCAGTTGCCGTGGCCGTCGACCAGCACATGCCCCATTTTCCAGGGCTGAGCCATCCGGACCATCCCCTCGTAAATCGAGGCGTCGCCGTGCGGATGGTAGTTGCCCATCACATCGCCGACCGTCTTCGCCGACTTGCGGTACTGCTTATCCGGCGTATTCCCGGCATCGTACATCGAATACAGGATGCGCCGCTGCACGGGCTTCAGGCCGTCGCGGACATCGGGGATGGCGCGGTCCTGGATAATATATTTGGAATAGCGCCCGAAGCGGTCTCCGACGACCTCCTCCAGAAACGCCGGCAAAAATTGTTCCAGCATGCTCATGGCAGTGTACCTCTACAAGTTATTGTCAATCCTCGCGAGCCCTCCGCTGCGCTTGTTGAACGCCGCATCGAAGCATCCGCTTGTTATTCCTCGAACTCGGTGAAATCGACGTTCTCGACGATCCATCGCTTGCGCGGGTCGACCTTGTCGCCCATCAGCGTCGAGACCCTCCGCTCCGCCTTCGCCGCGTCCTCGATCTGCACCTGCAGCAGTGTGCGCGATTCCGGGTTCATCGTCGTCTCCCACAGCTGCTCGGGGTTCATCTCGCCGAGCCCTTTGTAGCGCTGCAGCTCGTACTGCTTCCCGAACTCCTTCAGGTAGTTCTGCAGCTGCTCGTCGGTCCAGGCATAGCGGACGGTTTCCAGCTTGCCCGATTTGCGCGTGATTTTGTACAGCGGCGGCTGGGCGATAAACACCTTGCCGAGATCGATGAGCGGCTTCATATACCGGTAAAAGAACGTCAGCAGCAGCACCTGGATGTGCGCGCCGTCCGTATCGGCGTCGGTCATGATGATGATTTTATTGTAATTGCACGACTCCGCGTCGAATTCGGGCCCGATGCCCGAGCCGATCGCCGCGATAATCGCCCGGTATTCGTCGTTTTTCAAAATATCGGCCAGCTTCGCCTTCTCGGGATTCATCGGTTTTCCTTTAAGCGGCAAAATCGCCTGATACTTCGAGTCCCGGCCCTGCTTGGCCGAGCCTCCGGCCGAGTCGCCTTCGACGATAAACAGCTCGTTGCGCGAAAAATCCTTCGACTGCGCCGGCGTCAGCTTCCCGCCGAGATTCGAGCTCTCGCTCTTCTTTTTGCCGCTGCGGATTTCGTCGCGCGCCTTGCGGGCGGCTTCCCTCGCCCTCGACGCCTGGATCGCTTTCTTCAGCAGCATCTGGGCGACCTGCGGATTTTCCTCCAGAAACACCTGCATTTTGTCCGAGACGACCGCATCGACCGCGCTCCGCGCCGCTGCGCTGCCGAGCTGGTCCTTCGTCTGGCCGACGAATTCGACCTCGGCCATCTTGATATTGATGACGGCCATCATGCCCTCGCGCAAATCGTTGCCCTCGAGATTTTTGTCCTTTTCCTTCAGCAGCGTGTTCTTCCGGGCGTAATCGTTCATGACGCGCGTATACGCCGTCTTGAAGCCCGTCTCATGCGTACCGCCGCCGCGCGTCGGGATCGAATTGACGAATGAGGCCATCGTTTCGGTATAACCGTCGTTGTACTGAAGCGCCACCTCGACCTCGATGTCGTCCTTCTCCGAGGCGAAATGGATGACGTCATGCAGCACCGTTTTGTCCTCGTTCAAATACTGGACGAACTGGCTGGCGCCGCCTTCGTAATAAAACACGTCCTGCTTGCCGCTGCGCTCGTCCTTCACGGTCACCTTCAGCCCGGAATTGAGGAACGCGATTTCCTGCAAACGCTCGGCCAGCGTGTCGTAATTAATCGCGATATTGCCGTGGAACACGCGCGCATCCGGCTTGAACGTCACCTTCGTGCCGGTCCGGTTCGTGTTGCCGATGATCTCGAGCCCGGTTACCGGCTCGCCGACGTGCTCCTTCCCGTCTTTGTCCACCCAATATTCGAACCGCTGCTTATGTATCTTGCCGTCGCGGTAAATTTCGACCTCGAGCCACTCGGACAGCGCGTTCGTCACCGATGCGCCGACGCCGTGCAGGCCGCCCGATTTCTTGTACCCGCCGCCGCCGAACTTGCCGCCGGCATGCAAAATCGTATACACGACCTGCGGCGTCGGAATGCCGGTCTTGTGCATGCCGGTCGGAATGCCCCGCCCGTTGTCGCGCACCGTGACCGAGCCGTCTCCATGAATCGAGACATCGATGGCGTTGCAAAATTTCGCTAAATGCTCGTCGACCGCGTTGTCAACGATTTCCCAGACGAGATGATGCAGTCCCGAGCTGCTTGTGCTCCCGATATACATCCCGGGCCGTTTGCGGACGGCGGTCAAACCCTCCAGCACTTGTATGTCGTCGGCTTCGTAGTTGCGTTGATCGGCCAAAGCGGCTTTGCCCGCAAACAGATTCAACTGCTCTGTCATACACGTCCTCCTTCGCTTTACTTCCCTGCTTCTATCTTCGCCGAAAATACCGGCTGACGCAAACTTTCCTGCCGCGGACCGGCGACCCCTTACCGCCGCTTCAAGCTATTTTAATTCAAGATGTCCTGTTTCGTAAAGACGGCGAAGGATACGATGAGCGCGGCGGCGGTCCAAACCGCAAGCGTCACAAGGGAAAAGACGAGCGTCATCCCGTCGATCGGCGGCGGAGATCCTTCCAGGTAGGTGGTCAGCTGCAAATTGACCGCAAACACGTATTTCGCCGAATGCCAGGACGAGGACATGCTCGCCAGAATCGTTCCGGCGATGACCGCCGCCATCATCGTCACGATGCTTGCCGACGTGCTCCGGACAAGCACCGAGACCATCAGCGCCAGCACCGCGACCGTCATGGAAGAAAACCAGATGAGACCGGATTGCATAAGCAAATATTTCCATTGCGGAATCGCGTGCACATAGGTGCTGTCGACATCGGAGCCGTTAATATGAAAGCCGGTGAACACCGGAATTCCCCAGCCCCCGTAACCGAAAAATAGACCGGATATCAGGTAGCAGAGCAGCCCGCTGACGACGATGATCAGCGATACGTACAGCGTCAGGGCGATCAGCTTGCTCAGCAATATTTTCCAGCGTCTGACGGGCCGCGTCAGCAGCATCTTGATCGTGCCGGTCGACCGTTCGCCGGATATCAAATCCGAGGCGATCGCAAGCACGAGCAGCGGATAGAACAGCGTGACGGAATTTTCCATAAAACCGCGCGTGAACGTGACTCCGTCCGGCGAATTCGGGTTGACGTCATGGTCCAGGTAATACTGGAGCTGCTGCACGGTTATGCGGCGGTACCGCTTCCAGTCCTCCGGGATCCGGTCGCTCGACAACGTATTCGTATAATCGCTGATCTGCTGCACAAGCTGGTTTCGCCAATCTTTAAAATTTTTCGCGTTATTTTGCGAAATTTTAAGCTGCGCGTACGTAAAAACCGGAATGAGGACGATGAGAACGGCGATGATAACGAAGAAACGCTTCTTTTTCCATATTTTGAGCGTCTCGTTCTGGATCAGCGGCAGCAATCTATCCAATGCTCTCTCCCTCCGTCATCTTCAAAAATAGCTCTTCGAGCGTCGGCGCAACCCGCTGTACGTACTGCACCCCGATGCCCGATTTGACGGCCTTCTCCACCAGCCTCGGAATCCGTTCCGCCGGCAGCTTCGTAATGACGGGACTCTTCATGGATGCAAGCAGGCTTTCGTCAATCCGGTGCTCGTCCTCCCCGACAAAATGGACGAGGGAATCGGCTGCAAGCAAGCGCCGCCCGTCCTCCGGCCGGTCGAACTGCCAGACGACATAGCTGCCGGCCTGGTTCACCAGCTCGTCGACGGTGCCGACCGCCAGCACGCGGCCTTTGTTGATGATGGCGACGCGGTCGCACATGAGCTGGATTTCGCTCAGCAAATGGCTGGATATAAAAAGCGACAGGCCCTGATCGGCGAGCATCCGCACAAATTCGCGCAGCTCCTTGATCCCTTTCGGATCGAGCCCGTTCGTCGGTTCGTCCAAAATCAGCAGCTGCGGCCGGCCAAGCAGCGCCTGGGCGATACCGAGCCGCTGGCGCATGCCGAGCGAATACGTTTTGACTTTATCGTGGATGCGCTGCTCGAGCCCGACCACCCGGACCACCTCGAGGATGCGCTCGCCGTCGATGCCGCGCTGCATCCGGGCGAACTGCTCGAGATTTTCCCAGCCGGTCAGGTAGGTATACACCTCGGGATTTTCCACGATGCAGCCGACGTGCCGCAGCGCCTCCTCCGGATCCCGCTGCACATCATGGCCGCAGATGCGGACGACGCCGGACGTCGGCTTGATGAGATCGACCAGCATGCGGATCGTCGTCGTTTTGCCGGAGCCGTTCGGGCCAAGAAAGCCGAAAATTTCACCCTTGCGGACGTCGAACGACACGTCGTGAATGATCAGTTTGCCGCGAATGCTCTTTTTGAGCCCTTCGACGGAAAGAACGGTCTCCCAGGCGGCTGCCTGTCGTTCCTCCGCCAGCGCTTCGTCCGATTTGGCGGGCATATTCGTTGCCATGGCGATAACCTCCTTCGATGCTAATTCAACGACTGGACAATACGCTCGGCGATTTGCTCGTAGCCGACGTGATTCGGATGAAAATGATCGGACGACAAATAGGTGCCGATCGTCTTCTCGAACAAATCGAAGGTCGGTACGATCGTCATGTTCGCATATTGATGCACCGCTTCGTACGCCTGCTCGTTCCACTTTTGCACCTCGATGCTGCCGGGGCGCAATTCCTTGACGTCGTAGAACGGGTTGTACAGTCCGACATACACGACCTGCGCGTTCGGATTGAGCTCATGCAGCGTCTTCAGCACCTGCTTCAGCCGGTCGATACCCTGCGGCAGCTCCTTCTTCAGCTTGTTCAGGTCGACCTCCCCGGTCGCTTCGCTGGCCGAGGTGCCCGTCGCGATTTGAAACAGGTCGTTGCCCCCGATCGTAAACAAAATCAGATTCGCCTGCGACACGGAGTAGCGGAAGCCTTTGTCGGACTGCAGCAATTTTGCCAATTGATCGGCCCGGAGACCGTTAATGCCAAGGTTATTGTTCAGCTTGACCGGGACTGAGGGCCATTTTTTCTGCAGCATCGCGATGACCTGCTTGACGTAGCCGTCGCCGGTTTCGTCCCCGGTCCCTTTCGTTAACGAGTCGCCGATTGCGGTCACGCGAATTTCGCTTGCATTTGCAAGGCCCGCCGCAGCCGGCGGCGCCGTCTGGGCGGGCTGCCCCTCGAACGCTTCGGCTTTCGGCCAAAGCATGTCCTTCACGGCATACCCGAACCCGAAAATCAGCAGCAGCGTCGACGCCAGCGCGGCAAGGCCAATCGTCTTCCATAATCCGTTCGATCGCTCCACGCGCATAGGTGTTGCTCCTCTCCTCCATCCGATATTTTCCGTTTCTTGGTAAGAATCGCTTGTAAAGCATCTCTCTTCAAAATAATGGTTTCCCGCACAATTTGCAAATTTCGCGGAAACGGCGCATGCGAAAAAGCCCGGCACCTTCGCCCCCCCGCATATACACGGGGGAGCGAGGGCCGGGCCGTTTCCTTCTTGCCGGCTTAATATTCGATTTTAAGCGAGGCGGCCGCCTGCGCCGCAAGCTCGCGCGCCTGCTCGACGTCGCCCGCCGTGCTCAGCGCGACGGCCATCCGGCGGCCGGGCTTCGTCACGGGCTTGCCGAATACGCGAACCTGCGTATTCGGCAGCGCCAGCGCCTGCTCGAGGCCGCCGATCCGAAACGATTCGGCATCCCGGTCCGCCTTGAGCGTATGCGACGCGCCGGGCGTCAGCAGCCGGATCGTCGGAATCGGGAAGCCGAGAATGGCGCGGACATGCAGCGCGAATTCCGACAAATCCTGCGTGACCATCGTCACCATTCCGGTATCGTGGGGCCGGGGGGACACTTCGCTGAACAGCACGCCGTCCGCGGTCAGAAACAGCTCCACGCCGTAAATGCCGCTGCCGCCGAGCTCGTCCGTGATCGCCTTGGCGATGGCCTGCGCGTCTTCGATCTGGCCGGCCGTCATGTCGTGCGGCTGCCACGATTCGATGTAATCGCCGTCCTTCTGGACGTGCCCGATCGGCGCGCAGAAGCTTGTCCCGGAGACGGAGCGGACGGTGAGCAGCGTAATTTCGGAATCGAAATGAACGAAGCCTTCGACGATGACGCGCTGCTTCTTCGCGCGGCCGCCATCCATCGCGTACTGCCAGCACGCTTCGATTTCCGCCTCCGAGCGGCAGACGCTCTGTCCTTTGCCCGATGAGCTCATGATCGGCTTGATAACACACGGCGTGCCAAGCTCGGCAACCGCGGCGCGAAGCTCGGCGAGCGAATCCGCAAACCGGTAAGGCGCCGTCGGCAGCCCCAGCGTTTCCGCGGCGAGGCGGCGGATGCCTTCGCGGTCCATCGTCAGCCTCGCCGCGCGGGCGGTCGGGACGACGCGATGACCTTCGCGTTCGAGCTCGACGAGCGTTTCCGTCGCGATCGCCTCGATCTCGGGCACGATCAAATCGGGCCGTTCGCTGAGAATCAAATCGCGCAGCGCAGCGCCGTCCAGCATATCGATCACATAGGAACGATGCGCGACCTGCATCGCCGGCGCGTCCGCGTAACGGTCGACGGCGATCGTTTCCACGCCGAGCCGCTGTGCCTCCATCACGACCTCTTTGCCGAGCTCTCCCGAGCCGAGCAGCATCATTTTGCGCGCTTGCGATGATAAGGGGGACCCATACATAAGAAAAAGAACCTCCTGGAAGTTGTTCGCGCCGCCTCCCGGGCCGGGATGTCTCCGCTATGGCGGATCCGTCCGCAGCGGCAGGCACGCTACGAATGCGCAGGCGAGGCGGACGTGTCAGCCTTCATGACAAGCGCAACGTTTTTCTTCCATTGTGGAGGTTCCTTCGCGAAAAAGCAAGATTCAAGCCGACAAAAAGCGATATTGCGCTTCGATCAAACCGCGGTACGTACCGCCGTGCCGCATCAGCTCGTCGTGGCTGCCCTGTTCGACGATCACGCCGTGGTCGAGCACTACGATCCGGTCGGCGTTGCGAATGGTGGAAAGCCGGTGTGCGACGATAAACGAGGTCCGGCCTTTAAGCAGCCTTTTGAGCGCTTCCTGGATTTTCAGCTCGGTCTCGGTATCGATGCTGGCCGTCGCTTCATCCAGAATAAGCACGCGCGGGTCGGCGAGCAGCGCCCGGGCGAACGACAGCAGCTGCCGCTGGCCCATCGACAAAATGTTGCCCCGTTCCTGAACCTGCGTCTCGTAGCCGTCCGGCAGGTCCATGATGAAATCGTGCGCGTCGACCGCCTTCGCCGCTTCTTCCACTTCCTCGTCGGTCGCGTTCAGGCGGCCGAACCGGATATTGTCGCGGATCGAGCCGGAGAAAATAAACGTATCCTGCAGCACGACGCCGACCTGCGAGCGAAGGCTCTCGAGCGTCACCTCGCGGATATTCGTCCCGTCGATGCGCACCGCGCCTTCCACCGGATCGTAGAACCGGCAGAGCAGGTTCATGATCGTGCTTTTGCCCGAACCGGTATGGCCGACAAGCGCGATCGTCTGTCCCGCCTTCACGTCAAGAGTAATGCCGCGTAAAGCGGGCCGGCCCTTCTCGTATTCGAAAATAAGGTTCTCGAACTTCACGTCGCCGCGAATAGGCGGCAGCATCCGCGCAACCGGGCCTTCCTGGACGGTCGGCTGCTCGTCGATAAACTCGAAAATCCGCTCCGACGACGCCATGGCGATCAGCAGCTGGTTGTACATTTGGCCGAGACGGTTGATCGGATCCCAGAAGTTGCCGATATAGTTCGCGAAGCCGACCAGAACCCCGACCGTAATCACCCGGTTCTGAATCAGGTGGGAACCGTACCAAAACAAAATGAGCATGCCGATAGCCGACGTCACCTCGATGATCGGACCGAACGCCTGGTTCATCGTGGACGCCTTATTCCACGCTTTGATGTTGATCGTATTGATATGGTTGAAGAAGCTGGCGTTCTCCTTCTCCTGCACGTAGGACTGCGTCACCCGCATGCCCTGGATCGCTTCGTTCAAATGCGCGTTGATGCGCGACTGCTTCATCCGCACGTCCTGCCAGGCGAAACGGATGCGCCTGCGCAGCGCCGTCGACACCAAAAACATGAGCGGGACGGTGATCATGATCGCAAGGCCCAGCTTGAAGTTCCATACGAGCAGAATGACCACGATCCCGACCAGCTGGATGCAGTCCATCAGCGAGTTAACGACTCCGTTCGTAAACAGGTCCTGCAGCGCGTTCACGTCGTTCGTGACCCTTACGAGCACCGAGCCCGCCGGCCGCTTGTCGAAGAAGCGGAACGACAGCTTCTGGATGTGGCTGAACAGATCGTGGCGCAGGTCGTAGATGACCCGCTGGCCGATGATGTTCGTGTATTTGATCCGGAACGTGTTGGCCGCCCATTGAATAAGATATAAAGCGAGCATAATGCCGCCGTACATATATAATTTCGAGAGGCTTGGCACGCCTCCCTGAGGATCGATCGCTTCGTCGATCGCCTTGATGACAAGCGCCGGTACGGCGAGCCTGGTCGCCGTTCCGAGCACCATCATCACCAGCACAAGCGGAATGACCTGCTTGCTGTACGGCTTCATGTACGTAAACAGACGCGCCATCTGCTTCCAGTTAAACGGTTTTTCGATCGCGTCGTCATCTTTATATATAAACCGCTCGCGGTTGTCGCTGCGAGCCGCCTGCTCCTTGCTCACTGTGCGACCCTTCTTTCCGCCTGCTCCGGTCTGGCGATGACGGGAAGGTCATCCGGCCGGTCGGCATACTGAATGTTGTACGTATCCTGATACGGACCCGGCGTGCGAATCAGCTCCTCGTGCTTGCCGCGCTGCACGACGCGGCCTTTATCCAGCACGATGATCTCGTCCGCATGGCGCAGGGAAGAGATCCGGTGGGCGATGATGAACGTCGTCCGTCCCGCCATAACTTCCTTGAAGCCCGCCTGGATTTCATGCTCGGTTTCCATATCGACGGCGCTCGTCGCGTCATCGAGAATGAGGATGTGCGGGTTGCGGATAAGAGCTCTCGCAATGGCGATCCGCTGCTTCTGGCCGCCGGAAAGCCCCATCCCCCGCTCGCCGACGATCGTATTGTAGCCTTCGGGCAGCTCCATAATGAAATCGTGCGCCTTCGCCAGCTTCGCCGCTTTGATAATATCCTCCATGGTCACGTCCTTGGCGCCGTATGCGATGTTGTCGCGGATGGAGCAGGAAAACAGGAACGTCTCCTGGAATACGGTCGCAATCTGCGTGCGCAGGCTGCGCAAATCGAGATTGCGGATATCGAGTCCGTCGAGCGTAATGCGGCCCTGTTTCACGATATATGCGCGCATCAGCAGCTGGATAATGGTCGATTTGCCCGAACCCGTTCCGCCCAGCAGTCCGATGACGGCCCCCGGCTTGGCGTCGATATTCAGCTCGGTCAGCGCCGGAGCTTTATCCGGATAGTGGAACGTCACGTTTTCGAACCTCACATGCCCCCGGACGTGCTTCTTGTCCACCACGACCGGAGCTTCGACGTTTTTGACATGGACGTATTCGTTAAACAGCTCGATCAGCCTCTCTCCGGCCGCTTTCGACTGCGTGTAGTTGTTGATTTGGAACCCGATATTCCACATCGGCCCGATAATGTACCAGACCATGCTGAAGAAAGCGACCAGCTCTCCGAGCGTCAATTTGCCCTTGATGACGAAGGTGCCGCCGACGACGAGCAGCACGACGACGCACAGGCTGGCGAGCAGCTCCATGATCGGGAAAAACTTGCCCCAAAGGCCGGACGCCCCGATCTGGTTCGATTTATATTCTTCGCTTCTTGCGGAAAATTTGTCGATTTCGTGCGATTCGCGGGCGAACGATTTCACGGTGCGGACGCCCGTAATATTTTCCTGGACGCTGGTCGTCAGGTTGCTCATCGCTTTGCGCATTTCTCGGAACGCGGGATGAATTCGTTTCTCGAACCGGACGGCGGTGAAGGCCAGAAACGGCATCGTGACAAACGTAATCAGCGTCAGCTGCCAGTTCATCCAGATCATCATAATCGCACCGAATATGATCATGAGGAACATATTCAAAATTTGCGCGAAGCCGAAGCCGATAAAGTTGCGGACCGCCTCCAGATCGGCCGTAAGACGGGACATGAGATCGCCGGTTTTGGCCGTGTCGTAATATTGAAACGACAACGTCTGCAGCTTGTCGTAACAGGCGTTGCGCAGCCGGAAGGCGACGCGGTTGCCGAGCCTGCCGCCGAAATAGCCGCTCAGGAAGGTCAGCGATCCTTTCAGCGAGACGACGCCGACGACGGACAGCGACAGAAGCGGCACCTTCTCAAAATTTCGGGGCGTAATGACATGGTCGATCAAGTACCTCAGCAGGTTCGGATACACCAGTCCGAGTGCCGTGGCGGTGATCAACGTCAAGATCGAGGCAATCATGCTTTTGCGTTCCGCCCAGTAAAACGGTTTGAGCTGCCTGAAGACGTCCAATGGGTTTCCCTCTCCTTGTTGCTATTTTGTGAACATGAATGAATAGTAACAGCATCAATAAGGTACGGCAAACGGAGCAGTTCCGCGTATAGTTGGCAGATTCCGCATCCTTTCCCATCCTGATGAAAAGTTAGGGGGTATTCTTCGATATCGTCTTGAATCATCGCCGATTTGCGCGTATTTCTCCGTTTTTGCACATTTGCCTCGCGTTTTTGCAAATTTATTTTCAAGCCCGACAATTGGACGGCTGTCGACGTCGATTTGGCGCTGAAGCAAGCTGCTTTCCTTCGATTGATAACGATACGAAAGCGAACGATTGATTTTCCTTACGAGCATGCAGAAACGGATGGCTCCGTCCTTCTTTTTGACGGTGAAACAAGGTGTTTTTCGCAAAAATAAAAGCCCGAAGGATACCCGGACTTTAACCCTCCACGGCCGCAGCAATAAAAAAAGCTTTAACGACCGGGCACATGTCGGTTAGCCCGAAGCCGTTAAAGCTTGATTTGACGTTACAGCGCGGACAGCTCGGCATGAAGCCGTTTGAGCTGCGCCAGCTCCTCATCGCCGGCATCCAGCGACGCCAGCTTGCCCCGCGCGAAAGCTTCGATATCCTGCCGCAGGACAGCGGCGCACGCCCGCATCGCGCCGTTCCACAATTCGGCGTACCGTACGCTCCACGCCGCTTCCGCCTCCGCAATCCAGCGCTGCAGCGGCTCCGCCAGCTTCCCTTCGAGCTCGCGCCTCAGCGCCGCTTTGCCTTCGCCTTCGAAAAAGTATCGAGGCGATTTAAAATGGCTCCACAGCCATTTGGCTTCGACGTTGTCCGCCGTCCAGGCGGGCAGCTCATCCGGCGTCGGCAGCTCGGCCGGCTTGAAGACGGAAGGCTCGAAGCCGGCGATCCGCCCGGCCGTTTCCTCCGCGGCGAGGCCGAAGCGTTTTGCGGCCAGCCGGTTCAGCGCATTGTCGAGGCGCAGCGAAGTCGCCTGCAGCTCCTGCGCCAGCTCGATCTGCAGCAGCCGCTGCAGCTCCAGCCAAGACGTCCATGTTGCTTTTCGCAAATCGCGCCCGTCGTCCTGCAGGGATGAAGGGTTAAAGGCGAAATTGTACAGGTCGCCGAAACGAAGCTGAACCCGCTGCAGCACGTAGAACAGCAGCTCCTTCAGCTCCTGCGCGAGCTGCGCGTTCGGCTCCGGCGCTTCCAGCCCGCCAGCCAGCCGGGCCGTCTCCTCTGCATCCTCCGCCAGCTTCCGCTTTGCCGCCTCGCGCGATGCCGCGTCTCCGGACGCCGCACGGATCCATTCCTCGATCGTCCGGCGGGCCCGCGTCAGCTCCTGCTCGGCGGAAGCGACGGCCAAGCTGCCCAAATCGCCGCGCGTAAAGTCAAGGAACGCGTCCTCGAAGGCCGTAATGCCGGAGCTGTCGACCGCTTCTCTGTCGCCGCCCAGCTTCCCGTCCAGCGCCTGCAGGCTGGAAACCGGGAACATGCGGGGAAACCGGATACCGTGCTGCTGCAAATTACGTTCCACATGCTCCAGCACTCCCTCCAGCTCTTCGGCACTTGCAGCGAGATCGGCTGCATTGACGATAAAAAACATTTTGTCGAGCTCGAATTGGTCCTTCACCCGCCCGAGCTGCATCAGAAACTGCCGGTCGGCTTGGGAGAACGCGTGATTATAATAGGTGACGAACAAAATCGCGTCCGCGTTTTTAATGTAATTGAAAGCGACGCCCGTATGCCGGGCGTTCACCGAATCCGCTCCCGGCGTATCGACCAGCACGATGCCTTCCGCGGTCAACGGATTGGCGTGATACAGCTCGATCTCGCTCACGAAGCAGGAACGCGATTCCTCCGCCACATAACGGCGGTATGCATCCGCGTCGACGAGAAGCCGCTGCCCGAGCATCGGTTCGTGCTCGCGCCAGCCGAGCGCCGCGGCCTTCAGGAAGCTGTAGTGCGGCCGGCCTCCGGCTTGGACGCCTTCCGGCGACAGCTTGCCGATCGCTTGCAGCAGCGCATCGGCATCGAGATTCGCCGCGTCTTCGCCCAGCAGCCCGAGCGAATAGCGCAGATCGTCCAGCATCGCCGCGCGCGGCTTCATGACGACCGCTGCCGTCCCGTGTGCCCCGTCGTCCGACGGCGGCACGATACGGTTCACCGCGGCGGTCGTCGGATTCGGCGATACCGGCAGCACCGGCTCGCCGAGCAGCGCGTTCGCGAGCGACGATTTGCCCGCGCTGAACGCCCCGAACAGCGCGATCGTAAAGCGGCTCTCGCCGAGCCGCTGCGCCTTGTCGCGCATGGCCTGCACCGCAGGGGCAAGCGCCGCGTGCGGCGCCAGCAGCGCCGCCGCGCGGCTGAGCCGGGCCGCGGCTTCGCGCTGCGGCCCGAGCGCGCCCGCGGCCGGCGCGGGCTGTGCCGCCGGCGCGGGCTGTGCCGCCGGCACCGCGGGCTCTGCCGCGGGCACAGCGGGCTGTACCGCCGGCGCCGCGGGCTGCGCAGCCGCAGGCGCCCCGCCGCCGGGCGCCTGCGGCTGCGGCAGCGCCGGGCGCGGCGGCGCGGGCGGCAGCAGCGCCGCCAGCCGCGCCAAATGCGCGGCCGCGCGCTCCGCCAGCGCGGCCAGCTGCGCCAGCGCCTCGGCTTGGGAGCCCAGCTCCCCAAGCCGCCGGCGCACGGGCGCCGCGGCGGCTTCGCCCGCCTCGGCGGCAAGTCCCGCCAAGCGGTCGATCCAAACCATCGCCCGCTTGCGGTACAGCGCCTTAACGTCCGCGGCAAGCTCGCGGCAGTAGGTCATCGTATACTCGCTGCCGAACACGGCTCCCGCATTGACATGTCCGAGCAGCCAGTCCGGCTCGATCTCGAAATGAATCGTTTCGGCCAGCTCGCGCTCCACCGCTTCGCCGCGCCAGCCGGCGGCGTCGGCCGCCTTGCGCAGCAAATCGTTCAAATGCCATTCGATCGCCGCGTTCGTCTGCGCCGCAAAATCGCTCCGGAACGCGGCCAGCCGCCGTTCGCGCTCCGCCGCCGTCTTCGCGCCGGCGAACAGCAGGCCCGCCTTGAAGCCGGGCCTGCGGCTTTCCAGAAACGACTGCGCCAGATCGCGCGTCGCCGCCGGCGTCACGATCGCGTTGTCAAGCAGGCTCTGCACGTCGTGCAGCAGGCGCGAGCGGACGGCTTCCGGCTCCGCTTCGACCGCCGCGAGCCGCCCGTGCAGCTCTTCCATCTCGGCACGTACGGCTTCCGCCGCCGTTTCCCCGCCGGCCGCCGCCAGCAGGCGCTGCCGCTCGGGTTCGTTTTTTTCTTCCATCCATTTGCCGTGCACCCGGATCAGGTGTCGGGCAGAGGCGTCGACGCTGCACGCCGCGAGCGGCTTCCGCAGCCCGGCCAGCTCCTGCAGCAGCCGTTCCAGCTCGCCCCATTCCGAATGCGGGTGGTCCGGCACCCGCAGCGACAGGTACAGGGTCCCGCTAGGCTCCAGATGCCAGTTTGCAAACGCCTCTTCCACGCTCCTGCGGTATTCGCCGAAGTCAAGCTCGCGGTCGCGGTGCTTGTCGATTTGATTCACGATCAAATAAAGCGGCTTTCCCCATTCCTTCAGCTGCTTGGCAAACGCGAAATTGATCTCGGACTGCACATGATTGTAATCCATCACGTAAAAGACGACATCGGCCATATGCAGCGCAGATTCGGTCGCCATCCGATGGGCCCCGTCCGTCGAATCGATGCCCGGCGTGTCGAGCAGCACCGTATGATCCCCGAGCCGGGGAATCGGATAGGAGAGCGAGATGGACTGAATCGTATCGCCGTCCTTGCCGTAATCGTTCACGCGTTCAACCGGAACCGCTTCCGTTACCGCCTTTCCGTCCGCCAGCTTGCAAATAACGGCTTGCGGCTTTCCGTTTGCGATCGTCACGACGTTCGCGCTCGTCGGAATCGGACTGGACGGCAGCAAGTCCGTGCCGCACAGCCGGTTCACCAGCGTCGATTTTCCCGCGGAGAAGTGACCGCAAAAAGCGACCGTCAGCTTGCCAGCCGCCAGTTTCCCTTGAAGCTCAAGAAGCCGCTCCGCATTGCGCCCGTCGCCGGAGGACGCCATAATCGGCGCCATTTGCTCCAGTGCGGACCCAAGCGGATGAGCGGCTGTTTCCAGTCGATGGCTCATCTCATTCTCTCCCTGTATCCCGGCCGTATTCTGCACCCGGCCTCTGTCCGAAAAAGCGGCTTATACCGCCTCGACGACCGGCAGGCAAATTTCAAATACGTCGCCGTGCTGCAAAATCGTCACGTTGCGCTCTTTTTCTTTCATCACGACAACCTCGGGCTTGATGCGCATGCGCTCGATATATTGCTCGGGCACATCGCCCGCGCCGCTGACCGTCACGCCTTCGATAACAAGCTCTTCATTCTCGCCGGGCGAAGCCTCGATTATCTGCTCGTAAATATCGGAAAACAACGCAAAATCCCTCGTGTAAACCGAAATGCATTTCATGCTGCGATCATCCTTTACTTTAATTTATTTTTTTCTTAGCTTTCCGGTTCCCGGCGGGTTTCATCCGTTTTTGCCCTTCTTTGCATAAATCAAGCAGCGGACAAACGGAACATTGCGGATTTTGCGCCTTGCAGTGATACCTTCCAAAAAAAATGAGCCTGTGGTGCGTATCCGTCCATTGATCGCGAGGCACGAGCTTCATCAGCTTCTTCTCCACTTCGAGCACGCTGTCGTCGGGCTTGGCGACGCCAAGCCTTTTGGATACCCGTTCCACGTGCGTATCGACGGCGATCGCCGGCACGCCGAAGGCGTTGGATACGACGACGTTGGCCGTCTTGCGACCGACGCCGGGAAGCTTGGTCAGCTCCTCGTGATCCCGCGGTACCTCGCCTCCGTACGACTCAATCAGCATCCGACACAGCTTCTGAATGTTGGCCGCCTTATTGCGGAACAGGCCGATACGCCGGATATCCTGCTCCAGCTCTTCAATCGGGACGCTCAAATAATCGGCGGGCGTCTTGTACTTGCGGAACAGATCGGCCGTCACTTTATTGACCGTTTCGTCGGTGCACTGCGCCGAGAGCAAAACGGCGATCGTCAGCTCGAACGGATTTTCGTGATTGAGCTCGCAATGCGCGTCCGGAAACATCTCGCCGATCACGCGCAAAATGTGCGTCATTCTCTCCTTCGCGTTCAACCGTCTCTCTCCCCCGTATGGGCTATCGAATCAAAGTGTAGCGAAAATTGTCACAAGAAGCAACTGAAAAACAGCCGAAATCAACGATTTTGGGGCGTTTTTTCATGAAAATTAACCGAAACGGCAAACAATTTTTCCGCATACAAAACGCCGGCGGCGTTGTATAATGAATAAAGCACATTGTTAGCGCTTTCATATTGCTTTCAGATTCTCACACCCTGGTCCGTGCTTCCGAAGCCCGTTTTGCTGCGAAGTCGTTCTTTGAAGCGTTCGCTTCACAAAACTTAAGCCTATGCTTCCGAAGCCAGTTTTGCTGCGAAGTCGTTTCTTGGAAGAGGCCGCTTCACAAAACTTAAGCCTATGCTTCCGAAGCCAGTTTTGCTGCGAAGTCGTTCTTTGAAGCGTTCGCTTCACAAAACTTTAGCCTACGCTTCCGAAGCCAGTTTTGCTGCGAAGTCGTTCTTTGAAGCGTTCGCTTCACAAAACTTTAGCCTATGCTTCCGAAGCCAGTTTTGCTGCGAAGTCGTTCTTTGAAGCGTTCGCTTCACAAAACTTTGAGGAGGGCGTGTATGAAAATTGTGGTTGCGCAGCCGGCTGCGCGCTGGTACAAGCAGGAAATGGAGCTGTGCGAGGGCGACAGCCTGCGCTTTTTTGTCCGCTTGGGCGGTCACGGCAGCGTTCAGCCGGGCTTTTCGCTCGGGGTGATGAAGGATACGCCCCGGTCGCCGGCGCTGAAGCAGGTCGTGGAAGGAATTTTGTTTTATATCGAAGAAGACAATGTCTGGTATTTGGAAGAAAAAGAGCTGCACGTCCATTATGACGAAAGCTTCGAAGATATCCGGTATGAACTGGTCTAAGTCAAGACCCGCAAGCCATCCTCGCTTATGCCGTCCTTGGCGCCGGCGGTTTCACACTTGCGCGAATTGGATCGAAGTAAGTTCCAAATAATATCGTGCCAAAATCAAAAAGGGACTGCACGAGCCGCACTTGGCTGCTCATGCCAGTCCCTTTTTTCTGCCTGCCGGTTAAGACGACTTTACGACTTCCAGCACAACGCCGTTATAGACATAAAGCGTCACACTGTCGCCGCTCATCAGCTGGCTGACCGAAATGGCGGCATTGCCCTGCGTATATTTCGTCGCCGCCGTCGTCTTGTACTGGTAATCCGAGTCGTTCAGGTTCGCGCGCTGGACCGATAACACGCCGCTAGCCGTATCGTATTTCCAAAACTTTTTGGACAAACCGGCAATGGCCGTTACGACCGTCTGGCCTCCGGCATCTTGATGAACCTCAACCCAGTCTCCGCTTTGAAGCGCGGAAGCCGAATTGCCGGTAACGCCGTTTTTATTAACCGTATAGGCCGTTCCAAGCGGCAGAACGGACGTGTTTCCGCTGCCGTCCGCGAGCGTCAGCGCATTCGTCGACACCGCGTTGATTTTGCCGATCGTAACCGCAACCGTTTGGAACGACGTCGGCGTCGAACCCGTATACGTCAGGCTGCCGGTTTGTCCGGCGACGAGGTTCGACAGTGCGATCGGATTGCCCTGCGCATCCGTGATCGCCAGCGATCCCGCCGCCCAATCGGAGGTTTGACCGCCGATATTCAGCGTCAGCTTGTTGTTAGCCGCATCGACGGCCGCGATCTGGGCTTGAACGGTGGTCTGCACCTGAATGGCGGATACTTTATCCTGCGTCGCATTAAGCAGCGCCGTCACCGTATCGCCCGGATTCACATCGGCCAGCGTGGCCGACGGATTGCCCATAATCTGAACGGCCGGATAGCTGTCCAGAGGAATCGTAAAGTTCGAGCCGTTCGACAGCAGAAGCGTCAGCTGGTTGTTCGTCCGGTCGAGCGTAACGACCTTGCCGGTATAGTTGAAGACGAACTGGACGGAGACCGCCTTGCCGTTCGTGAAGCCGATCGTAACTTTACGGTTTTTAGTAAATAGGCTTTCCGCCGCTGACAGTGTAAGCATGTTGCCGTTATAATCGATTTTTGTCGCGTCTGAAAGTGTTACGGCCAGCGCATTTCCATTATCATCATTTACTAACAAGGCATTTGTATCGGGATCGAAGTAGACGATCGAAGCCCCGTTCATCTGCTGGACCTGGCGGTTCAGTACTTTGATCGACGAAACCTTGCCCTGATCGTCAAGCGACAGCTGGACCTGATCGCCCGCAGACAGATCGGCGATGCTCGTACCCGTCAGCCCGTTGATCTGAACCGTAACCGCATCCGCCAAAAATTTTGCTTCCAGCGCACTGCTCCCGTCCCTCGTATAGTTGACCGTCTTCGTGTCGGTGCTGATGGAGACGAGCTTGCCGGTAATCGTTTTGGCCGACGTCATCTGAATCGTAATCCGGGTCACGACGCTGTTGTCGACGTCGAACGCAATCGTATCGCCGGTTTGAATTTGCGAAAGTCCGCCCGTCAGCAGCGTCCCCTGCCAAACGATATCCGCCCGCGGCGAGACGTTCAGCGTCTCTGCCGTTCCGCTGGCGCTATCGGTAATCGTGACGGTGCCGCCCGTTTGGTCCACGCCCGTCACGACGCCTTGACCCGATTTGTTAACCGGCGCGGACTGCACGGTAACAGCAACGGCCTGCGGCTGCGGACGGTAAGTGTCCTGCTGCACCTCGATATTGCTGTCCTTCACGAGGGAAGAGAGCGGAATGGAGGCGCCGGATGCGTCCGTTGCCGTCAGCTTGCTGTCGTAAATAACGGAAACCGGCTCATCGCCGACCCACATCCACAGCTTGTTCTCGCTCGGTACGATGCGGTCGAAGGTGCCGTCTATTTTTTTGACCTGCTGTTCTCCGTCAAGCTGCTCGATATACAGCGCCTGGTTCCCGTTTGCGATAACGTCAACCTTCGTATTTGGATCAAGCTTGTCGAGAGTCGTCGGTTTATCCGAATCGTAGCGGTATACATACGTGTCGTCCGCAACGTCAAAAGACGTTTCCGCGCTATTCGCGTACACGGAAACGGAGTTTTCGTCTTCGCCGGAAAGGACGCCAGTCGTCTCGCCCGGATATTGAACCGGGTACTGGCTTTCCGCCCGGCTGAGCAGCGTCGCCATGGCCGCCCTCGTGATCGGGCTTTGCGGCTCGAACGTATCCGGCGTTACGCCGTTAACGAGCTTCAGCGAAACGGCGGCGTTGATATAGCCTGCATAACCGTCGTCGATTTTGCCTTTGTCGGAGAAAGCTGCCGGCGACGCCGCCAGGCTGTCCGCCAGCGACGTCTGGCCGATTGCCCGTACGATCAGCTTCGTGATCCACTCCCGGGACGCCTTGCGCTCGCCCCATGGAGAAGACGGATTTTGTTCGGCGAGCTTGAATTCCGTGTTCTGGTCGATCAGGTTAAGCTGCAGCGCGAGCACGACGTACGGTTTGAAAAAATTGTCGACCTTGAACGAGTCCGGAAAAACGATGGCATTATCCTGCTGGACGTCGGCTTCCTTGTCCATGAAGCGGAGCACCATCGTGATCGCTTCCTGCTGGGTAATGTTGTCGTTCGGCATAAATTTTCCGTTGTTCCCCTGCACGATACCTTGCAGCGAAAGCTTAAGAATCGGCTTCGCGGCCCAGTGGCTGGCTGGCACGTCGGTAAACCCTCCTGCGGCGGCTGCCGAAGCGGACGGAACGCCGGCGATAACGCCGCCCGAAAGAAGTGAGAAAACGACGGCTGCCGCCGCCGTTTTGAACCATTTGCTGTGCTGCATGCGTTAAGCTCCCCTTTACGGTTTCATAATCGGATGGTCCAATTCGTCGTGTCCCATCAGGCTGTCGACTTTCGCTCCGTCGACGAGGAGATCGATCGATTTGACATCGTCGAACTGAAACATCGTTTTCTCGATCGCTTGAAGCGCCAAATCTTCTCCCGGCGCGCCGAGACGGGCTTCGTTCGGCAAATGGAGATCGAACACAGCCGCGCCGTCTTCGATTTTGACGCTCAGCAGCTGAACGTGCTTCCAAAGGGAAATGAGGTCGGTCGGGCTCGCCTGAAGGGCGGCGAAGGCTGCTTCAAGCTTCGTCTTGTCATCCGCAAAGCGGATTTCCGCCTTCTGCTCTTTCAGATCGGTCAAATCGTCATCGGTGAAATAGACGCTGATCTGCTCGGATTTGTCGGCCGTCCCCTCCCCGGCTCCGCTCCTCTGCTGCGTCGATTCTGCGCCCGCCAGCGGCTTCGCACCTTCTTTCGTCCCGCAGCCGGCAAGCGCCGCCGCGATCACCAGAGCTGCCGCGGCCAGAAGGAAGCGGGGAGTCGCTTGGTGTTTCATGGGCATCCTCCTAGGTCAGGTTTAAATATTCTTTAATGCCCGCGACGATTTGTTCGGCGATTTTCTCCTGCTTCGCATCGTCGAACATAACCGACGCGTCGCCGGGATTGGTCAGGTAGCCCGATTCGAGCAGGACGGCCGGCATCGTCGTTTTTTTGATGACGACAAAATTGGCCTGGCGCACGCTGCGGTCCGGGAATCCGGTCCCCATGACAAGATGCTTTTGCATGATATTCGCCAAATTAACGCTGTCGGGACGGCAGTAATACGTTTCCGATCCGGATACGCTTGATTTGTCGATCGAATTGCCATGAAGCGAAATAAATACGTCCGCTTTCAAATCGTTCGCGAATTTCGCCCGGTCGTCCAGCTCGACGAACGTGTCGTCCGTTCTTGTCAGGTAGCCCTGGAGCATCGGTTCCTTGTCGAGCAGCGCCTTCACCTTGAGCGCGAGCGCCAAATTATATTCCTTCTCGTTGCGGCCGTTCACAGCCAGCGCGCCGGGATCCTTGCCTCCGTGTCCGGGGTCGATCACGATTTTATAAGCCCCGGGGGGCTTGTCCGAAGCCGGCACGACCGGAGGCGTCGCCGGTCCCGTTGCGCCGAGCAGATCGACGCGCAGCGCGCCGTTATCGTTCACGACGTTATATTGGGTCGGCGCCGACAAGTCGAACACGACGCGGATGGTCGAAGGGTTGTCCGAATAAAGCGAATACCGAATCCCCTTCAAAGTCGGATGGGAATCGATCAGGATTTGCCCCATCAGCGTGCCGGTCATCGTGAAGCTTGGCGAAAAATCCGCGGCAAACGCCGTATCCGGCAGATCGATGACGAGCCGGTCCGGATTCGTCAGCACCTGCGTTTTGACTTGGGGCGCATCGCCGGCATAAGGCAAATAGACGCTGCTCAGCCCGTCATATTGAATCCCTTTGAGCTGTACGGTATCCCCGTTTGCATCCGGGACGTCAGCATTTCCGCCGCCGCTGCCGTCTGCGGGAACTGAGGTGCCGCCGTTCGTTCCGGAGCCCGAATCGGACCCGCCGCCCGGTACCGAAGAATTCCCGTTCGAGGACGAGTCGTTTGGAGCCCCCGGCGATGTATTGCTCCCGCCTGCTCCCGCTGCGGGTGGCGATGCCGCTTTCTGATACAAAAACACCGATTTGGTTTGTTGATCCCAGTAAACGCTGAGACCGAATTGTTCACCGACAAAACGAAGCGGAACAAGCGTGAGCGACTGCTTGATGACCGGCGGCGCGCTCAGCGCTGCCTTCTGGCCGTCGACAAGTGCGGTTTTGCTGCTGATTGTCAGCTGCATGCTCGTCTCGCCGTTAAAAATGGTGACGTTCGGCGATTTCCACCCGACGCTGAAGCCGAGTCCTTCGGAGATGGTGCGGATCGGCACAAAGGTTGTTTGTCCGATCAGCATAGGCTCGGCGGACGATTGCAGCGGCTTGCCGTTCAAATAGAGCGCCGGCGTAGGGGGGGCCGCTGCGCCGGCGACAAGGGACGGAAAGATGGAAAAGAGCAGGAATAGCAGCATTACAGCGGTTACAAACTTCTTCATCATTCACCTCGATGACTGGTTTTTCGCGGGCATTCGCGCAGGGTGCCAACACATATTTATATAGACGCGCCATGTCAGAAAAAGTTGCGATTTGAGGAAAATTGTTACTCCCCGCCCAGGCACAAAAAAAAGCCCCGGCGAATGCCGGGGCCTGCGGCTTGAATCGGATCAGAACGCAACGCGGCTGGCTTCGTACGCGGAGATTTTGTCCTCGTGCTGAAGCGTCAGGCCGATGTCGTCCAGACCGAGCAGCAAAAACTGGCGGCGGTGCTCGTCAAGGTCGAACGAGATCTCGAGTCCCGCGCCGTCGTTGATTTTGTTGTTTTCCAGGTCGACCGTCAGCTCGTAGCCTTCGTTCGCTGCCGTGCGCTGGAACAGCTCTTCCACCTGTTCTTCGCTCAAACGAATCGGCAGGATTCCGTTCTTGAAGCAGTTGTTATAGAAAATATCGGCGAAAGACGGTGCGATCACAACCTTGAAGCCGTAGTCGAGAATCGCCCACGGCGCGTGCTCGCGGGAGGAGCCGCAGCCGAAATTCGCGCGGGAAATCAGCACCGAAGCGCCTTTATAGCGCGGCTGGTTGAGGCTGAAATCGGCAATTTCGTTCCCCTTTTCGTCCCACCGCCACTCGAAAAACAGAAATTGGCCGAAGCCGCTGCGCTCGATGCGCTTCAGAAATTGTTTCGGAATAATCGCGTCCGTATCGACGTTTACACGGTCAACCGGGGCGACAAGCCCCGTCAGCTTTTTGAATGCTTCCATTTGATTCGAACTCCTCTCGGGTTGCCTGTCGTTATCTGCTTCAGCGCGCAGGGATCAGCTCATCACTTCGGTTTTGAAGGTCCAGCCGCGCACGTCCGTAAATTTGCCTTTGATCGCCGCTGCGGCAGCCATGGCCGGCGATACGAGATGCGTACGTCCTCCGCGGCCCTGACGTCCTTCGAAGTTCCGGTTGGACGTCGACGCGCAGCGCTGCCCGGGCTGCAGAACGTCCGGATTCATCGCCAGGCACATCGAGCAGCCGGCGTCGCGCCATTCGAAGCCCGCTTCGACGAAGATTTTATCGAGGCCTTCTTTTTCGGCCTGAAGCTTGACGCGACCCGATCCGGGAACGACGATCGCCGTCACGCGGCTGTCGACCTTATAGCCCTTTGCCACTTCCGCGGCGGCGCGAAGGTCTTCGATCCGGCCGTTCGTGCAGGAGCCGATAAAGACATAATCGATTCCGATTTCGCTCATCGGCGTGCCGGGCGTCAGCCCCATATATTCCAGCGCCTTCTCGGCGGCCTTGCGCTCGTTCTCCGTCGCCATATCGGCCGGATTCGGCACGTTCCCCGTGATGTCGGCACCCATGCCCGGGCTCGTGCCCCACGTGACTTGAGGAATGAGCGAATCGACGTCGAATTCGACGACTTTGTCGTAGGCGGCGCCTTCGTCGGTCGCAAGCTGCGACCATATCTCGACGGCGCGGTCGAACGCTTCCTCTTTCGGCGCGTATTCGCGGCCGCGGAGATATTCGTATGTCGTGGCATCCGGAGCGATCAGGCCGGCGCGCGCGCCGCCTTCGATCGACATGTTGCACACCGTCATGCGCTCTTCCATCGAAAGTGAACGGATCGCTTCGCCTGTATATTCGAGCACGTAGCCCGTTGCGAAATCGGTGCCGTATTTGGCGATGACGCCGAGGATAAGGTCCTTCGCCGTTACGCCCGGCTTGCGCTTGCCGACGAAACGAACTTCCATCGTTTTCGGCTTCGCCTGCTGCAGACACTGCGTCGCCAGCACGTGCTCGACCTCGGAGGTGCCGATGCCGAACGCCAACGCGCCGAACGCGCCGTGCGTGGAGGTGTGGCTGTCGCCGCAAACAATCGTTTTGCCCGGATGCGTGAGGCCGAGCTCAGGCCCCATCACGTGGACAACCCCCTGATCGATGTTGTTCAAATCGAACAGCTTTACGCCGAAATCCTCACAGTTTTTCGTCAGCGTGTCGACCTGCTGCTTCGAGATCGGATCGGTAATGTTGAACCGGTCCTTCGTCGGCACGTTATGGTCCATCGTCGCGAACGTCAGGTCCGAACGGCGAACCTTGCGGCCCGTCAAGCGCAGCCCTTCGAACGCCTGCGGAGACGTCACCTCGTGCACGAGATGAAGGTCGATGTACAAAATGCTCGGTTTGCCGGCTTCGGCATGAATGACATGATTGTCCCAAATCTTTTCAAACATTGTTTTCGCCATCGAAAAAGTCACCCCATAAGTTCAATTCGTCGTGCTCTAGTAAAATCGATACAAACATCATAGCATTTCTTTCTTCATTGAACCAAGATATAATTTCTATAAAAGCCATAGGTATGACCTATGAAGGCCGTTTCGGAACAAACGCTTACTAGGAGGCGCCGCATGGAATTCCGCCAACTGCAGTACGTCATTCAAATCGCAGCCGAAAAAAATTTTTCGCGCGCGGCCGAGAAGCTGCATATCGCCCAGCCGTCTCTCAGCCAGCAGCTTTCCAAGCTGGAGAAGGAGATCGGCGTCCTGCTTTTCCGCCGTACGACCAATTCGGTCGAGCTGACGCACGCCGGCTCCGTCTTCGTCGAGAAAGCGCAGACGATACTCGACAGCGTCGAGCAGCTGAAACAGGAGCTGGACGACCTCGCCCATATGCGAAAAGGAAGGCTTGTCGTCGGCAGCCTGCCGATTACCGGCTCGCACGTGCTGCCGCTCGTGCTGCCCGTATTCGGGCAGCGATACCCGGAAATCGAGGTCGTGCTGATGGAGGACAGCTCGTCCCGGCTCGAGCAGCTGACGGCCAGCGGGCAGACCGACCTGTGCCTCCTGTCGCTCCCGCTGCAGGAGCCGACCTTAACCTGGCAGCCGCTGATCGAGGAGGAAATCTGCCTGGCCCTGCCGCCCGGCCATGCGCTTGCCGAACGCGGCCTCCCCGTGCCGATCGCCGAGCTGTCGTCCGAACCGTTCGTCATCTTGAAGAAAGGCCAGGGCTTCCGCCAAATCGTGCTCGAGCTGTGCGGAAAATCCGGCTTCGAGCCGCGCATCGTGTTCGAAAGCGGCAATATCGAAACGGTGCAGTCGCTTGTCGCGGCGGGCATGGGCATCGCGTTCGTACCGAAGATGGTGACGCGCGCCAAATGGACGGAGCTCGCTCCGGTTTATGTGCCGCTCGCCGAGTCGCCATCGCGCACGCTTGTCGCCGCAAGCCGCAAAGGCCGCTATCTGTCGAAGGCGGCCGAAGCGTTTATCGATACGATGAGAGAAACGGTGGAGCGCCATTTCGGCGCCGTCCGCGAAAAACGTCAATAAAGCGAAGGCCTGCGGTCCTCGAACACCGGGATTTTCGCCCGCACCGCTTCGACCTGGGACAGGTCGATTTCGGCGCGGAGAATCGTTTCGTCTTCGCCCGCCTCGGCGACGATTTCTCCCCAGGGATCGATCACGAGCGAATGGCCGAAAAACGCGGTTCCGCCGCTTTCGCCCACCCGGTTGCAGGCGATCACGTACATCTGGTTCTCGATCGCCCGGGCCGTCAGCAGCGTCCGCCAATGATGAAGCCGCGGATGCGGCCACTGCGCGGGCACGAACAGCGCCTTGGCGCCGTCGAGCGCCAGCCTGCGGGCGAGCTCCGGAAAACGGATATCATAGCAAATCATAAGAGCGGCTTCCGCCCCTGCTACCGTCATTCGGCCGATTTTTCCGCCGGGCTGCAGATGCTTTTCTTCGTCCATCAATCGAAAAAGGTGGATTTTGGAATAATCGGCCGCTAGTTCGCCGTCCGCTCCGAACGCAAAAATCGTGTTGTATACGCCGTCCGCTCTGCCCTCAGCGATCGAGCCGCCGATCACCTGAATCCCGTGCTTGGCGCTGAACGCCGAAAGCAGCTTTTTCGTCCGTTCCCCGTTCCGGTCGGCAATGCGGCCGATCTGCTCCAGCGCATAGCCGGTATTCCACATTTCAGGCAGCATGACCAGATCGGGCTTGACCGGTCCTTGCGCGGCTTCCTCGAGCCTTTGCTCCAATCGGGCAAAATTAAGATCCGGATGCCCCGCATCGACGTGCATCTGCACGAGTGCAAGGCGCAGCTTGTCGTCCGCCATTCCCAGTCCCTCCGTCCAAAAAAGCATAAGTTGAATGTTTTCCCTAATCATAACGCCTCATGGAACCGTGTCAAGATGGGAACCGTAACGGGGAACACATTCTGCATCTATAGAAGGAGAAGCGAAATGATCAAGGCAAAATGGATTCCGCTTATCGTCCTGGTCTGTCTTCTGACCTTGCCTTTCGGCGCGGCCGGCGCGCTGCAGCGGCAAACCGGGGGCGAAGAGATGCGGCCCGTTCAAGTCTTCGACGTGGAGGCGGGCAAGGTCGTCAAGTCGGTGCCGAACAGCGAGCAGTACCAGGGCTTCGCCCGGGAATGGCTCGGCTCGGTAACCGGACTGGCGCCGCAGCTTTCGCCGGGGGACAAATGCGGCTTCGTATACCGCATACCGCTTACGCTTCCTTATACGGTCAGAACCGGAGAGCTGACGGTGCGGACCTCCGACGTCTTTCTGTTCTATTGTCCCGGCAAGCCGAAGCTTCTGCTGATTTTTGACGAAGAGCGCAAGCCGTATCTGCTTCAGTTCAAAGCCGATATCGAGCCTTTCGTGAAGACGATCGGACTGCCGTAAAAAAGCAGGTCCGGATACCGGCACATGTTTGGCGCTGCGCCGCGCGGCTTAACCGTTTCCTGCACTCGACACTGCGGCGGAATCATGCTACATTAGGCATAATCGCAAGGAGCGGAATTTCCGATCGACGAACTTGCCTATGGGGTGAACAAGCATGCCGCTCCGTCCTGCATGAAATCAGGATTAGTATGAACCGGCGGCGCAGCAAACATGTGGAGTGATGGTAGCGATGGAACAGACGAAATCGTTCAAAATTGACCCGGCGAGCCGGATGACGGGCTTGCCGAAGCAGTTTTTTGCCGATCTGACGCGGAAAGCCGCCGCGCAGGCCGCCAAAGGGCGGGACGTGATCAACCTCGGGCAGGGAAATCCCGATTTACCGACGCCGCCGCATATTGTGAAGGCGCTTCAGGAGGCCGCGACGAACCCGGTTTATCACCGTTATGCCCCGTTCAGCGGCTTCCTTTTTCTGAAGGAAGCGATTGCGCGGCGATACAAAGAGGATTACGGCGTGGAGCTCGACCCCGAGAAGGAGGTCGCGATTCTGTTCGGCGGGAAAACCGGCCTGGTCGAAATCAGCCAATGCCTGCTGAATCCCGGCGACGTCTGCCTCGTGCCCGATCCCGGCTACCCGGATTATTGGTCGGGTATCGCGCTGGCCGGAGGCAGGATGGAATATATGCCGCTCACGGCGGCAGGCGGTTTTCTGCCGGATTACGATGCGATTCCGTCCGGCATCGCCGATAAGGCGAAGCTGATGTTCGTCAATTATCCGAATAACCCGACCGGGGCCGCGGCGGGACCCGATTTCTACAAACGCACGGTCGAGTTTGCATCCCGGCAAGGCATTGTCGTCGCCAGCGATTTCGCGTATGGAGCAATCGGTTTCGACGGCGTGCAGCCGGTCAGCTTTCTGCAGACGCCGGGCGCGAAGGAAATCGGCGTGGAATTTTATACCTTGTCCAAATCGTACAACATGGCGGGCTGGCGGGTCGGCTTTGCGCTGGGCAACGCCGAGATCGTCTCGCTCATCAATTTAATCCAGGATCATTATTACTGCAGCCTGTTCGGCGGCATTCAGGCGGCGGCGGCCGAAGCGCTGACCGGGTCGCAGGCGTGCGTCCGCGAGCTGGCCGCGACATACGAACGGCGCCGCGACGCCCTGTTCGCCGCGCTGGCGTCTATCGGCTGGCAGGCCGAAAAGCCGGGAGGCTCCTTCTTCTGCTGGCTGCCCGTGCCCAATGGGCACACCTCCGCATCGTTCGCCGACTTGGCGCTGGAGAAAGCCGACGTCGTCATCGCCCCCGGAATCGGGTTCGGCACACACGGCGAAGGCTACGTGCGACTCGGCCTGCTGGCGCCGGAAGCGCGCCTTGAAGAAGCGGTCGGCCGCCTCGGCAGTCTCGGGCTGTTCGGATAAACGGCGGCTTGCCGGCGCCCGACTCGCCGTTGACGGAAAAGCTTCCGGCAAATGCGCCGCATTCGTTCGGGGCTAACGCATAATCGGCTGCGAGTTTTGTCCTGCTGACGCGGATGGACTGCGAGGCGGGGCATCGGTGAAGCCACCTGGTCCCGTCTGCCAAACACACCGAGCAACGCAGGGCTTCACGCCCCGTTCAATCTTTACAGGTCGCCGCCGAACATGATATGCTTGAAGCAATTGAACACCAACGTGATGACGGGACCAGTACGGCTGGAGCTGCCGCGACCAGAGAGTAAATTTCGATCGGCTGAGAAAATTTACCGCGGAGCCAGAAGGAAACCCACCCCTGAACGGCCGGCGATGAGCCGGACAGCGCCTGCTGTTATCAGGTCCATGAAGCGGAAGCGGCAATGGCTGCACGTCTGGCATCCTGCCGCTTTAATAAAGGTGGTATCGCGGAAGTCGCACTTTCGTCCTTTTTAACAGAAGGACGAAAGTTTTTTTATTTTCGGGAAGCGGAAAGGAAATGGCGTTATGGCAGATCGGATCGTAGTCAAAATCGGCAGCAGCTCGCTGACCTCGGACGAAGGCGGACTGAACCGGGAGCGGATCGAGTTTTTCGCCCGCGAGCTCGCTGCGCTGCACGAAGCCGGCTATCAGGTGCTGCTTGTCACTTCCGGCGCGGTTGCCGCGGGCTTCCGCCGGATCGGCTACAAGGCAAGGCCGAAGCTGGTGCACGAGAAGCAGGCCGCGGCGGCCGTCGGTCAGGCGCTGCTGATGCGGGCGTATCAGGAGGCGTTCGGCGCTTTCGGCGAAGAAGGCGGCATCGGCGTTGCGCAAATTTTGCTCACGCGCGCCGATTTCTCGAATCGCAGCCGCATCCAGAACGCGCTGATGACGATTGAGGAGCTGATGAAGCAGCGGACGCTGCCGATTATTAACGAGAACGATACCGTCTCGACGGACGAACTGGCGCAGAAATTCGGCGATAACGACAAGCTGTCGGCGCTGGTGGCAAATCTCGTCAAAGCGAAGCAGCTGCTGATTCTGACGGATACGGACGGCCTCTATACCGAGGATCCCCGCAAAAATCCGGCGGCGGGACGCATCGACCGCGTCGGCCAGATCACCGACGACATCATGCGGATTGCCGGCGGCGCGGGCTCTTCGGTCGGCACCGGCGGCATGCGCTCCAAGATCGAAGCGGCGCGCATCGCCATGCGGGGCGGCGTCCCCGCATTCGTCGGGCGCGTCGCCGAGCCGGACGATCTCCGCCGGGCCGTGCTCGGCGACGGCAAAGGCACCTATTTCGATACGAGCCTGCACAACCTCCCGATGAAAAAGCAGTGGGTCGGCTTTCATTCGCTGCCCCAGGGCAAAATCGCCGTCGACGAAGGCGCGGAAGAAGCGCTGCTGCATGGGGGAAAAAGCCTGCTGCCCGCGGGCATCCGGCACGTCGAAGGGGATTTTCATCCCGGCGACGTCGTCGAAGTCGTCAATCTGCGCGGACAAACGATCGGCCGCGGCGTCGTCAATTATGCCGTCTGGCAAATTCAGGCCGTTGCCGGTCTCGGCACCGATGAGGTGCGCAGACGCGTCGAGGTCGGACGGATTGAAGTCATCCACCGCGACGAATGGGTCACGCTGGAGGCTTGACTACGAACCGGACGGGCGGTGCTGCGACTCGTTTCAATGCAATCCAATCCCCGGCGCTCAATATTGCGTTTCTTACAAAACGCTTAGGAGGGAATTCATCATGAGTGAAGTACGCGACAAGGCGCTGCTTGCCAAGCAAGCCGCATCCGTTATGAACCGGCTGACAAACGGGCAAAAGAACGAGGCGCTGCTCCGGATGGCCGACCGGCTCGTTGCCGAGCAGGCTTCGATCCTCGCGGCAAACGCGGCGGATATCGAACGCGGGCGCGGCAGCGGGACGAGCGAATCGCTGCTCGACCGTCTCGCGTTGAACGAAGCAAGGATCGCCGGCATTGCCGAAGGGCTGCGGCAAATCGTGGAACTGCCCGATCCTACCGGAAAAATTCTCGAACGGTTCGAGCGTCCGAACGGGCTGGTCATCGAGAAGGTTTCGGTTCCGCTCGGCGTCGTCGGCATCATCTACGAAGCCCGCCCGAACGTGACCGTCGATGCGGCCGGGCTTTGCCTCAAGACCGGCAACGCCGTCGTCCTGCGGGGCGGGTCGGCTGCGCTCGAATCCAACGCGCGCATCGTTCAAGTGCTGCGTGACGCGTTGTCGGACACCGCGCTGCCGGCCGACGCGCTGCAGCTCGTGGAAGATCCGAGCCGCGCGTCCGTTGACGAAATGCTGCGGCTGAACGGCTTGCTCGACGTCGTGATCCCGCGCGGCGGCGCTTCGCTCATCCGCAACGTCGTCGAGAACGCGACCGTGCCGGTCATCGAGACGGGCGCCGGCATTTGCCATACGTACCTGGACGAAGGCGCCCAGCCGCAAATGGCTTCCGATATCGTGATGAACGCCAAGGTGCAGCGCCCGTCCGTCTGCAATTCGCTGGAGACGCTGCTCGTGCACGAATCGTTCGCTCAGGAGCATTTGCGCGGCCTCGCGGACCGGCTGCTGGCGGCGAACGTCGAGCTGCGCGGCTGCGAGCGGACGCGCGGCCTCGTTCCGGAGGCGAAACCGGTGACGGACGACGACTTCGCTACCGAATATAACGATTATATTTTGAACATCCGCATCGTGCCCGGATTGGATGAAGCGCTCGCCCATATTTCGCGGTTCGGCACCCAGCATTCCGAATGTATCGTCACCGAAAACCCCGATCGCGCGAGCCGATTCCTTCAGGACGTGGACGCCGCAGCCGTCTATCATAACGCTTCGACGCGGTTTACCGACGGCTTCGAATTCGGGTACGGCGCGGAGATCGGAATCAGCACGCAAAAGCTTCACGCCCGCGGTCCGATGGGCCTGCCGGCTCTGACATCGACGAAATTTCTCGTATACGGCAGCGGCCAGATTCGAGGTTAACGAGCAGGAATGCAGCCGGCCGGCTGACGTCATGAGTTATTCGTTTATACAGGAGGTTAACGATATGTCCCTGCTTTCATCTTCCGGCGCCAAGCCGGAAATCGGCTCCCTCCGCTTCTGCTTCTACGGGGCGGGCTCGATGGCCGAAGCGATTGTGCGTGGCCTGCTGGAACGCGGCCTGACCCGGCCGGAGCAAATCGGCGTGCTAAACCGCCAAAATGCCGATCGGCTCTATGAGCTCAGCGAACGATACGGCGTCCGACCGGCCGCGGAAGGAGCCGCGAAAGAAGCGATACTGCGCGAGGCGGACGTCATCTTTTTGGCGATGAAGCCGAAGGATGCGGCCGATGCGATCCGCCGGCTGGAAGGCGTCGTATCGCCGCGGCAGCTAATCGTATCCGTAATTGCGGGGCTCAGCATCGCCACGATGGAGACGATATTGGGCCGCAAAATGGCGATCGTCCGCACGATGCCGAACACATCCAGCACGATCGGGCTCGGCGCAACGGGCATCAGCTACTCGGATTCCGTTACTGCCGGGCAGAAAGCGGTCGCCGAATCGGTGTTTCAGGCGGTCGGGCTGACGGCCGTCGTCGCCGAGCCGCTGCTCGACGTTGTCACCGGCGTATCGGGCAGCGGACCCGCTTACATTTATTACATGATGGAAGCGATGATCGAAGCCGGGCGAAAGCTCGGTTTAACCGGCGAAGCCGCCCGCGAACTGACGGTCCAGACGGTGCTTGGCGCGGCAAGCATGGTTAAGGCTACCGGCGAGGACCCGGCCGAGCTGCGGCGCAAGGTGACGTCCCCGAACGGCACGACGCAGGCCGCAATCGAAACGCTGGACGCCCGCGGCTTTACCGAAGGGGTTATCGGCGCGGTGGAACGGGCCGCCGGGCGCGCGGGCGAGCTTGGCGAGGATATCGAAAGGAGCGCGCTGAAATGAACGGTGCTTACTGCGTCGCGACCTATCGGTGCTATGACGACAAAGCCGATTTCCATAAAAAAGGGTTAAGCATCGCCGTCGGCCTGACGGTCGGCAGCTGGACCGATCTCCCCGAGGCGCGCAAAGCGGAGATGGAAAAGCATCTCGGGCGCGTCGTATCGGTAACGATCCATGAACCGGAAGGCGCGGCGCCGGGCGTGCGGTACGCCGATCTGAAAATCGCCTATCCGGACGTCAATTTCAGCCGCGACCTCCCCGCCCTGCTCGTCACCGTCTTCGGCAAGCTGTCGATGGACGGCAAAATCAAGCTGGTCGATCTCGAATTTTCGCCAAGCTTCCTGTCTGCCTTTCCCGGTCCGAAATTCGGTCTGGAAGGCGTCCGAAAGCTGCTCGGCGTACACGACCGTCCGCTGCTCATGAGCATTTTTAAATCGGTCATCGGCCACGATTTGGCGAATCTGCGCGAACAGTTTTACCTGCAGGCGCTTGGCGGCGTCGACCTGATCAAGGACGACGAAATTTTGTTCGAAAACCCGCTCACGCCGCTTGAGAAACGGGTCGAAGCCTGCATGGAAGCGGCGCGGGAGGCCGAGTCGCGGACAGGACAGAAGCTGCTGTACGCCGTCAACCTGACCGGCAAAACGTCGCAGCTCGCGGCCAATGCCAAGCGGGCAATCGCGGCCGGCGCCAACGCCCTGCTGTTCAACGTGCTCGCCTACGGCTACGACGCGCTGCACGAGCTGAGCGCCGATCGGGATATTAACGTGCCGATCGCCACGCACCCCGCAATGGCGGGCGCTCTTTATCCGTCGCCGCACTACGGAATCGCCGCACCGCTCTTGCTTGGGAAGCTGATGCGGCTCGCCGGCTCCGATCTGTCGCTGTTTCCGTCGCCGTACGGCTCCGTCGTTATGCCGATGGAAGAAAATATGGCCGTGAAAACGGCGCTGCTGGACAGCTCGCTGCCGGTGCGCAAAGCCTTCCCCGTCCCCTCGGCGGGTATTCATCCGGGGCTCGTGCCGCTCATCCTCCGCGATTTCGGCCAGGATGTCGTCGTCAACGCGGGCGGCGGCATTCACGGACATCCGATGGGCACCGCTGCGGGCGGACAAGCGTTCCGCCAGGCAATGGCGGCGGCGCAGTCCGGCATTCCGCTTCGGGAAGCGGCCGGAAAGCCGGGCAATGAAGCGCTTGAGGCGGCAGTCGGCTTGTGGGGGGCGAAGGAATGAACGGTCTTCGCGAAGCCGGCGAGGCGAAGAAGCGTGTCGTATTTTGCGATTTCGACGGCACGATCACCGAGAACGACAACATCGTCGCGATCATCCGCCGCTTTAATCCCCCCGGCTGGGAAACGATTGTCGGCGATATCGTCGGGGAGCGCAAATCGATCCGCGAAGGCGTCGGCGAGCTGTTCCGCCTGCTGCCCGCCGCTTGGAAGGACGAGGTGATCGAATATTCGATTGCGAACGCGCGCATCCGCAGCGGGTTTGCCGAGCTGCTCGCGTATTGCCGGCGGGAAGGCGTCGAGTTTTACGTCACGAGCGGCGGCATCGACTTTTTCGTATACCCGCTCCTGGTCCCGTTCGGCATTCCGGAGGATCATATTTACTGCAATGGCAGCGATTTTTCGGGCGAGCGCATTGAAATTACGTGGCCGCATCCATGCGACGAGCATTGCAATAACGATTGCGGCATGTGCAAAACGGCGATCATCCGGCGTTTTCCGAATAACGCATATACGCGCATTCTGATCGGAGACAGCGTAACCGATTTCGAAGGGGCGAAATTGGCCGATGTCGTGTTCGCCAGGTCTCACCTGACAGAGAAATGCCGGGAGCTCGGGCTTCCGTTTACCGAATTCGACACGTTCCACGACATTGTGGACCGTTTGCAGCGGCTGGAGGAGGAAGCGTAAACGATGGATTTTGATACTCTATCGCTTGAAGAGAAGCAGCGCGCCCTGGGCGAGCTGGCCGAAGTGAAGCGGCTGTTCGCCTCACGCGGCTGGTTTGCCGGCACGAGCGGCAATTTGTCGGTGCGGCTGGGCGATTTCAACCCCGGGCGGTTCCATTTCGCCATTACGGCAAGCGGGAAGGACAAGTCGCTGTCGACGCCCGAAGATTTTCTGTTTGTCGATCAGGACGGCAAGCCAAGCGAGACGACGCGGCTGAAGCCTTCCGCCGAGACGCTCATCCACTGCGAAATTTACAGGCTGACGGGCTGCGGCGCCATTTTTCACGTCCATACTGTGTTCAACAATCTGGTCTCCGAGCTGTTTTGGGAGCGCAAAGCGATTCCGGTTGACGGCGTCGAGCTCATTAAGGCGTTCAATATTTGGGAGGAAGAGGCGCAGATCGACATCCCGATTGTGTCCAACTTCGCCCATATTCCGAGCATCGTCCCGGAAGTGACGGAGCGGCTGGACAAGCGCATTCCGGGCATCATGCTGCGCAAGCACGGCATTTACGCCTGGGGCGCGAATGCGTTCGAGGCGAAAAGGCACCTGGAGGCGTTCGAATTTTTGTTCGAGTACGTTTACCGGTGGGAGCTGCTGCAGCAAAGCGGCGGAAGCGGGAAATAAAATCCGGCGGCTGGCGACCGGAGGCTTGACCTTGACGCTGCGTCAACGTTTACAATGGCTCGGGAGGTGGCGTTTCCATGCGGCTGCATATTCACGAAGCGGCAAAAAGGCTCGGGACGACGCCCCGGGCCATTCGTTTTTATGAGGATAAAGGCCTGCTCTCGCCGCAAAAGTCGCCGAACGGCTACCGGACGTATGACGACCGCGACCTGCTCGCGCTCCGCTGGATCGTTTCGCTGCGCGGCATCGGTCTGCCGGTATCCGCCGTAAAAGAGCTCGCCCGCGGCATCGAGCCGGGCGATTGCGAACTGCAAAGCGGTAGCGGGCCGCTGGAGAAGCTGGAGGAAACGAGGCAGGACGTTTACCGCGAATGGTCCAAGCTGTCGCGCGCGTTGACCGCGCTAGACGAGCTGCTGGCGGCCGGCAATGCTCGGGGGCGTCTGCCGCTTCACTCGGTTGAAGAGGCGGCGCAAAGGCTCAGGGACAGCGCGGCTTTGGTCGACGAATGGCAGGACCCAATGGATTTCGGGAGCCTGGCCGAAAAATATAAAGAACGGGCGGTCACGGAAGCCCTTCGCCCGTTTATCGATGAAGCGGATTATGCGCGGACGCATGAGACGATCGTGCAGTGGCTCGATCCGCGGTCCGGCGAACACGGCTGCGAGGCCGGCGCCGGAACCGGCCGGCTGACGGCGATGCTGGCGGCCGCCGGCGCGGCGATGACGGCCGTCGAACAATCGCCGGCCATGCTGCGCCACTTCCGCGAACGGCTGCCGAACATCGAAGCCGTGCATGGCAACGTGCTGGCGCTGCCTTTTCAGCGGCCGCGGTTCCATTTTGCCGCCTGCGCTTTTGCGCTGCACAGTCTGGACCGCCGCCGGCAGCGGCAGGCGCTGGACGAAATCGACCGGGTGCTGCTGCCGGGCGGACGGCTTTGTCTGGCCGGCGTCACCCTGCCCGCATCCGGTCCGCGTTCCCGCGGCGCCGACAAGCCGGCCTGCGGCGGTCCTTCCGGCATTTCGCCTGAATCCGCGTTCCATGACGTCGATCTAGGCGAGCTGGAACTCAGGTTGTCCGAGCTCGGCTACCAACCGGTCAGACCGGATGCCGGACCGGGCGCCTGGATCCTCTATGCCGTCAAGCGGGAGGCGACTTAGGCGGGGGTCTCAATCGGCAGCTGCGCCGCTGTTCCAAGTCGCATTCGAACGATTATTTGGACCATCCAAGCCGCTCGGCACCGGCTACGGCCAGCTCGATTTTCGCCAGCGCCAGCCAATGCGCGTCCGTCACTTCGAACACGGGCGGAAGCGGCAGCTCCTCGAAATAGGACTCGACCGGGCCGGCCCACCTTGTCCAGTCCCCCGGCCGAGGCGGTTCCACCGACCTGTCCGGCCAGGCGTCGCCGAGCTTCGGGCTGTACAGCGGCTTTGCGCCCCGCGCGAGCTTGCCGTCCTTCAGCCGCGGTTTGTACAAGCCGCGGCTCTTCCCGCTTCGGACGCTCGTAAACAGGTGCGGAGCGTAATCGGCGCGCGAACCGGTGTGCTGTACCGCGCGAACAAATTCGAGCGCCCCGCTCCGTACCTCCGGCACGCCGAACAAAACGGCGTACAGCCGTTTGCCGAATTCGATTCGCTCCCGCAAATCGCCGAAATGCTCCAGCACCAGTCCGGCGAGCTTCATCCCCGCTTCCGCTTGGACGCCGTACGGCAGCACGACCGTGTTCGTCTGCAGCACCGCCTGCACCTTAAACGACGGTTTGTTTAGCACATGCTCCCGGTATTCCGGGTGCTGCACGACGCGGCGCTCGATCACATGCTGCTCATTGACGATAAGTGCGGTCGTCAGCAGCGCCGAATCGCGACGTTTCCTGAACAGCGCCCAGACCGGCTCCATGAAAGCGGATACCCCGAATGCCGCGGCAAGGCCCGAATAGTCGCGCTCCGCCTTGCGCCCCGCCTCATAAAGAAGCAGCTGCGGATAAGCATCGCCGAAAATAAGGGCGTTGCATCGTTCCAGCAGCCGGAAGGTCGCTTCGGTCTGATCTTCGGTCAGCAGCCGGGGAAGCAGCTCGCCCTTCAGGTCGGTCATGTTCCAGCCGCCGTTGCGCGACACGATATGGGCGAGCAGCGCCCAATGCAGCTCCGGCCGCCGAAAATAAACGGCACGGTACGCCTCGGTGCGCGTTACGTTGTTGCGGTTTGCGCGCTCCGTCTCGAATTCGATGCGGTATAGCAGCGACCGCTCCTCGCCGCACCATTTCATCGTCCGCGCGCCGAATGCCGGCCGCTCCGTCTCGCCCTGCCGCCCGGCAGCGTTACCGGCTTCTTCCGCCGGGCTTTCGGCAGCACGATCCCCGGCTGATGTTTTCCCGCCTCCGTACGACCGGGGGTCCGCGCCGCTGATGACTGCCGCTGCTCCGCCCCCTCTTGCTTCCACATCTCCCTCTTCGCACTCCCTGTTTGCCGCTGCAACCTTCACGTCATCGCCGCCGTCCCGGACGTTTTCGGTTTCGCCGGCTGCCCTGCCGGCAGTAGATGCATAGCGTCCTAAAGCCGACGAGGCTTCATGGCTAACTGTGCTGCCCGCCCAGAGCGCAAACAGCTCCCGCACCGCCTCCGCTCGCAAACGGACCGGCTTCGCCCCTTCGGCGAGCCGCCTTGATTCGGCTCGCGCACGCAGCTTGTCCGCCGCGATTTCAAACAGCTGCTCCGGCCATTTCAGCCACTCCGCCAGCTTTTTGGCCACACCTTGCCGCGTTTGTCCCGACCCCATCCGGCCACCTTCTTTTTTACCCGTTTTACTTATCAGTATAGGCAGGGCGCGGCCGGCTTAGCCGTTTCAAGCCGACATTTTTACCGGATAATGGAATATCGCACAGGCGCAGCGAACCTTGTATAATACAAGAAGAGAACGCCGAAGGAGGAATTGGAAGTCATGTGCGGACGCTACACGATTGTCGTCTCGCTGGAGGAGCTAATGCTGCGTTACCTCATCGAAGAAACGGACGTCCCGCATCAACGGCCGAAATATAACGTCGCGCCCGGGCAAATGGTATTCGCAATCATCCATGACGGCAAGCGCAGCCGGCTTGGCGAGCTGAAATGGGGGCTTGTCCCTTCCTGGGCCAATGATCCGAAAATCGGCTACAAAATGATCAACGCGCGCGCCGAGTCGGTATGGGACAAGCCCGCCTTCAAGCAGCTGGTCCGGCGCAAACGGTGCCTGATCCCGGCCGACGGCTTCTACGAATGGCGCAAAACGGCGGACGGCAAGCAGCCGCTTCGCATCGTGCTGCGCAGCCGGCGGTTGTTCAGCATGGCCGGCCTGTTCGATACGTGGCTGACTCCGGACGGCGGCAAGCTGAGCACCTGCACCATTTTGACCACCGAGCCGAACAAATTGATGGCCACGATCCACGACCGGATGCCGGTTATTCTCCGTCCGGAGGACGAGGCGCAGTGGCTGGACCGGTCGATTCAGGATCAGCAGAGGATCGGCGGTCTGCTGCGCCCCTATCCGGAAGACGAAATGGAGGCTTATCCCGTCTCGTCCGCCGTCGGGAACGTCGCCAACGACGATCCCGCATTAATCGCGCCTTTAGGCGCCGCCAAAGAAGGCTGAAGAAAGCCCTGTTCGAGCCGCGCCCGGACCAAACCGACGATTATTTGTCCGGAAAGACGGCCTTCAAAAAAACGTGGTCCTTCAACTGCTCTCGTATCTGCTCGAGGGAGGGGGTAAGCGGCTCGATTAAAACCGTTTCGAAGCCTGCGGATAACACTGGATTTTATCCCCTCTTTGATTAAAAAAAACCGCCGGCCCCGAAGGGTCAGCGGAACATCGCCCATAATTTGAGCAGATGAAGCGTATTGTTCGGATCGATCCGCTGCCCGAGCACGAAGGCGATCATCTGCTCCTCCTGCGTTTCGGTCAACGGCTCGTGCAGGATGCCGGAGCAGGTCCGGACGAGCCGGCGCACCTTGGCGCGATCCTGCAAATCGTATTTTGTGACGCCGTGAAGCGCCATTTTCACTCTATCCTTGACGGCCGGATTTTTCATTTTCGTCTTGACGCGTTCGACCAATTCCGGCCGAATGCCGTATTTCGTATAGCTCATTGCGGTCTTCAGCACCTCCGTCCGGCTTTATCAGCCATTCGATGTACTATATGCCGCAGCACCGCCGAAAAAAACTAGTCCAGCAAATCCCCTTGAAAAAGTTGATCCTTCCGCAATATATCGTGCAGCCTCGCATAGGCGGCCGCCGTCCAGAAGTCCGGCCGTCCGGTCAGCTCCGCCGCGTCATCCCGCGCCTCCTCCAGCACTGCAAAATCGGCCGACATATCGGCCAGCTTGAAATCCGGCACCCCGCTCTGCTTCGTGCCGAAAAAATCGCCGGGCCCCCGCAGCTCCAGGTCGCGCCTTGCCACCTCGAAGCCGTCGTCGGTTTCGGTCATCACCTTCATCCGTTCCCGCCCCGTCTCCGATTTCGGGTCGGCGATCAGCACGCAGTACGACTGATGGCCGCCGCGGCCGACGCGCCCGCGCAGCTGGTGCAGCTGCGACAAGCCGAACCGTTCGGCGTCCATGATGATCATCAGCGTCGCATTCGGCACGTCGACGCCGACCTCGACAACCGTCGTCGCCACCAGCACCTGCGTTTCGCCGGAAGAAAAGTCCCGCATCGCTTCGTCCTTCTCCCCGGCCGACAGCCTGCCGTGCAGAAGGCCGATCTTCATGTCCGGAAAAGCCTGCATCAGCTGCACGTGGAGATCGATCGCGTTCTGCACGTCCAGCTTGTCCGATTCCTCGATCAGCGGGCAAATAAAATAGCTCTGCCGGCCCGCCTCCGCTTCGCGGCGAATAAAGCCGAGCACCCGATCCATCATCGAGTGCTTGACCCAATACGTGAGAATCGGCTTCCGTCCTTGCGGCCGCTCCCGCAGCGTCGAGACGTCCATATCGCCGAAGGCGGTGATTGCCAGCGTGCGCGGAATGGGCGTCGCCGTCATCGTCAGCACGTCGGGATTAATCCCTTTGTGCCGCAGCACGCTGCGCTGGTTGACGCCAAAGCGGTGCTGCTCGTCCGTAACGACCAGGCCGAGGCTGCGGAACTCGATCCCATCCTGGATGAGGGCGTGAGTGCCGACGACGACGTCGATCAGCCCCATCTGCAGCCCGGCGGCCACATCCCGCTTGCGCTTGTCGGTCATGCTGCCGGTAAGCAGCGCGACCTCGACGCCGGCATCGGCATACAGCTTCTGCAGCGACCGGTAATGCTGCTCGGCCAAAATTTCCGTCGGCACCATAAGCGCCCCCTGATGGCCGGCTTTCACCGACGCATACAGCGCCACCGCCGCCACGACCGTTTTCCCCGAGCCGACGTCCCCCTGCAGCAGACGGTTCATGCAGGCGGCCGAGCGCATGTCGATCAAAATTTCGTTGATCACCTTCTTCTGCGAAGCCGTCAGCTCGAACGGCAGCGTCCGGACGAAGGCGAGGATGGTCTCCGCGCTCACCGAATGGGCAACGCCGTCCATCCGTTTGCGGATGAGCGACCGGTACGCCTGCAGCTTGAGCTGAAACAGGAACAGCTCCTCGTAGACGAGCCTGCGGCGTGCCGCCTGGCCTTCATCCGTATCGTCCGGCCGATGAATGCGGGCGATCGCGTCGCGTCTCGGCATGAGCCCGTATTTGTCCACCAGCTCCAGCGGCAGCACCTCTTCAAGCATCGCGCCGTACTGCACAAGCGCCTGTTCGATCGTTTTGCGCATCCATGCCTGGGTGACGCTCCCGCCGACCGAATAGACCGGCTGCAGCGTGCCCGAACGCTTCGCCCCCCGGTCCGGAAACTCCGATTCGGAGACCGTCAGCTGCAGCCGGCGCTGATCCCATTTGCCCGTCAGCGTAATATCCCGGCCCGGTACAAGCTGTTCCTGCAGAAAATGACGGTTGAACCAGACCGCCGTCACGAGTACGCCGTCTACCGCAACCTTGGACGTCAAGCGCGATTTGGCCCGCCCGTACCGCTGCAGCGAAGGGTTGCTCATAATTTTGCCCAGTACCGTAACCTTTTCTCCGTCTTTTGTTTCAGCCAGCCCGCGAATACGGTAATCCTCATACCGGAACGGAAAATAATCCAGCAGGTCGGCGACCGTATGGACGCCAAAGGCGTGAAGCTCCTGTTCCTTCTGAGCGCTCACGCCTTTTACGCTGCGGACCGGCAGCTGATCCAGTTTCATCGTATCCTCACACCCGATTCATAAATAACGCTGCCGTTCCCGGCCCCGCATGCGTGCCGATCGCCGCACCGATTTCCGTCTGCCGGACCGTGCGGACGTTCAGCTCCGCCTGGGCCAGCCCCGCCAGCTCCAGCGCGAGCTCGCTCCGGTACGCCCATCCGACCGTCATGTCGACCGGGTCGCGGCCGAAATCGCGCTTCAGCAGCTCCACGATGCGCGCCATCGCTTTTTTCTGCCCTCTGACCTTGTCGACGGGAAACACTTCCCCTTCCTCGCTCAGCGTCAGAATCGGCTTGATGTTCAAAATCGTGCCTAAGAGCGCCGCCGCTTTGCCGATCCTGCCGCCCTTCTGCAAATATTCGAGCGTATCGACCAAAAAATACAGCTTCCGGTCAAGCCGGAACTGTTCGAATGCCTCCAAAATGTCTTCCTTCGCGCTTCCCGCCGCCGCCATCTCCGCCGCCTTGACGACAAAAGCGCCGAAGCCGTACGAAGCCGATTTCGAATCCACAACCGTAATGTCGGCGTCCGTCTCCAGCATGGACGCTCCCAGCATGGCGGACTGGCATGTTCCGCTCAGCACCGAAGCCAAATGAAACGACAGGATGGACGCGTCCGGATGCTGCTTCAGGATGCGGCCGTAAACCTCCGAAAATTCGGCCGGCGACGGCTGGGACGTCCTCGGCGGCTCCGGCGAAGCCTTCAGCTTCTCGTAAAACTCGCCGCTGTCCGAAACGCCGTCCAAATACAGGTCCTCGCCGATCGTCACCTTGAGCGGCACCAGCTCGATGCCGAGCTGCTCCCGCATCCGCTTCGGGATATCCGACGAGCTGTCCGTAACGATTTTCACGCTGCTCATGCCGTCACCTCGTTTTCTATTCCGCCGCAATCAGATAAGGGTACAGCGGCTGCCCGCCTTCGTGCACCTCGAACTCCGCCTCCGGGAACGTTTCCCGCGCCCACGCGACAAGCGATTCGGTGTCTTCGCGCACCGCTTCCTCGCCGGTCAATATCGTCACCAGCTCGCCCCCGTCCTCCAGCATGACGGCCAGCAGCTCGCGGCACGCGTCCTGCATGTCCGGAGAAGAACAGATAATGGCCTTCTCCAAAATGCCGATATAGTCGCCTTCCTTGATCTCGACGCCGTCGATCGCCGTATCGCGCACGGCCGTCGTAACCTGCCCGGAGCGGACGAGCGAGGATGCGCCCGTCATCGCTTCCGCATTCGCCTCCGCGCCTTCGTCGTCCCGGAAGGCGAGCGCCGCGGCCAGCCCCTGGGGAATCGTCTTCGTCGGGATGACCGTCACGTTCCGCTCGCTCAGCTCGGCGGCCTGCCGCGCGGACAGGATGATATTGCCGTTGTTCGGCAAAATAAAAATATGCTCGGCCTGAAGCTGTTCGATCGCGTTCACGAAATCCTCCGTCGACGGGTTCATGGTTTGTCCGCCCGAAAGCACGATATCGACGTTATTTTCGAGAAAAATCGAACCGATTCCTTCGCCCAGCGCCACGGCGATGATGCCGTACGGCGCCAGCTCGTGCGCCTGCTCCGTCGGCACGTCGCCCGCCGGCGTGCCGGTGAGCACCTCGGGCACGGCCATGCCGAGCGCCGCCGCTTCGACGGCCGCCGTAGCGTTCGCCGGCTCGGACCCGCCGGACGGCTCGCTGCGCTGTCCGCCCGCCTCAGCGCCCCCCAGGCTCCGGTGCTGCTCGCGCATGTTCAAAATATGAAAATCGGTCAGTTCTCCGTAGGGCAGCGCATAATTAAGCACGTCGCCCGGCCGCCGCGTATGAACGTGCACCTTGATGACGTCCTCGTCCGCAATGACGAGAATGGAATCCCCGTCCCGGGCCAGCTGCCGTTTAAACGACTCCTCGTCAAAACGCGGAGCGAAGCGGCCCCCCAAACGGCGCCGGATCATAAATTCCATATCGTAAAAAAACGTGATCGCATCCGTCGATAATCTTGACTGGGCGGTCGCGGGCGACTGCGCAGCCGCCGCCGCGGCAGGTCTTGCGGCCATTCCGCCGGTTATAGCCGGTCCTGCCGGATCCGCTGTCGCGATAGGGCCGCGCTCGCCGCCCTCCGCCTCCAAAGCTCGCAGGAAGCCTTCGTAGATGCAGACGAGGCCTTGTCCGCCGGAATCGACGACGCCGACCTGCTTCAGCACCGGCAGCAGCTCGGGCGTGCGCTGCAGCGCTTCAAGCGCTTTCGCGTGCACCTCGCGCATGAACGGCTCCATGTCGCTCGTTCGGCGGGCAGCCTGCGCCGCATGCTTCGCCGCTTCGCGGGCCACCGTCAAAATCGTGCCCTCGACGGGCTTGACGACCGCTTTATAGGCCATATCGACGCCGCTCTGCAGCGCCGCCGCAAACTGAACCGTGCCGGCTTCCTCCACCCCCGCAAGGCTTCTGGAGAAGCCTCGGAACAGCTGCGACAGAATGACGCCGGAATTGCCGCGCGCTCCCATCAGCAGCCCTTTGGAAAGCGCTTCCGCAACTTTGCCTGCGGCAGGCGACGGTTTGCCCTGCAGCTCCCGGATTCCCGCGGTCATGGTCATATTCATATTCGTTCCCGTATCGCCGTCCGGGACCGGGAACACATTGAGCGCATTGATACGCTCGACGTTAGCCTGCAGGCACTCCGCGCCGCCAACGAGCATATTCGTAAGGTCCGATCCGTTGATCAACCGTTTGCTCAAGCAATGACTCCCCTTCCTACCGGGATACCCGGACGCCTTGGACAAAAATATGAACGTAATCGACCGAGAGGCCGATCACCTCGTTCAGCACATATTTCACTTTGGTCTGGATGTTATGCGCCACCTCGGATATTTTCGTCCCGTAGCTTACGATGATGTACAAATCGATATGCAGGCGTTCGTTTTCCCGGCGGACTTCCACGCCGCGCGCCAAATTGTCCCTGCCGAGCATCTCGGCGATGCCGTCCTTCAGCTGTTTGCGCGAAGCCATCCCCAGCAGTCCATAACAATCGAGCGCCGCCGAGCCCGCTATGACGGAGATGACATGATCCGTGATGATGACGTTTCCAAGCTCCGATTTCAGCTCCAAAGGCATGAACGACCACTCCTTTATCCATCTATTATGGACTAATCATCATTGTACTATAAATAGCTCCGATTTAGAAGTCCAGAGCCTGTTTTTCGGCGATTATCAGCCGTTTGCTTAAATTACCTCCAGCTTGATGGATCGCGCGAGATGTGATAAGATATTCAAGTATGTTTATCGCAACGGCATCAAGGGAGGTGTATTCCATGTCTCGCAAATGCTACATTACGGGTAAAGGTCCGGGAACGGGCAACCACGTTTCGCACGCCAACAACAAAAACCGCCGCTCGTGGGGCGTCAACGTTCAGAAAGTGCGCATTCTCGTCGACGGCAAGCCGAAACGCGTCTACGTCAGCACTCGCGCGTTGAAAGCCGGCAAAGTGACCCGGGTATAACGCTCTTCGCTCTAGATATTCACAAACGGGAAGCTGCTCCGGCCGATGTTTCGGCGGACAAGTTTCTTGCAGGCAAAAAGCACCTGGGTTCAGGTGCTTTTTTTTCATGTCCAAGGGCGGCCGCCTTCAGTCGCGCTGCGTCAGGCGGAAGACAAAGCAAACAGCCGTCCGCGGCACGGCCGGCTTCTGCAAGCGATTATTCCGCGGAGATCAGGTACCCGTGGGATCGCCAGGCTGCCGCAGACATTAATTTTTTTGAAAGGTATTCAAGATCGCTTTTACGAATCCGCCCAAAAACTTCGGCAGCTTGATTGTATAAAATTTCATGCTCCACCCCTCCTAAGCGTTTTTGAGAAAACGCTGCTTCGTAGCGTTTGAAAGAAAACGCTACTTCGTAAGCATCAACTCTGCGTTTTTGAGAAAACGCTGCTTCGTAGCGTTTGAAAGAAAACGCTGCTTCGTAAGCATCAACTTTGCGTTTTTAAGAAAACGCTGCTTCGTAGCATTTGAAAGAAAACGCCGCTTCGTAAGCATCAACTCTGCGTTTTTAAGAAAACGCTGCTTCGTAGCGTTTGAAAGAAAACGCTGCTTCGTAAGCATCAACTTTGCGTTTTTGTGAAAACGCTGCTTCGTAGCGTTTGAAATAAAACGCCGCTTCGTAAGCATCAACTCTGCGTTTTTGAGAAAACGCTGCTTCGTGAGCATCCCCGAAGGCGGTTCCGGTTCGTTGCGGGCAGCGCCCGGCCGTCCGCATTGCCATGCCCGATCCGCCCGGCATCCGAAACTTCCCTATCATGCAAAAAAGGCTACAGGAACCTTCGTTCATGTAACCATCCTATGCACTGCCAATTTGTCCTATTCCATCGGGCGGCCTCGTCCGTACGCCCAGTTTTGTGCTCCGCCGGTTTAAACCGCACCCTGCGGATGCGACCGCAAATACAAAATCATCGTAATGATCACCGTGAAGAGAAAGAAAAACAAAAGCCCCAGGCCGATAAACAAGAGCCGCGAACGAAGGCTCGGATAGCCTCGAAAAAAATAGATGCCGATCACGAACGCAAACAGGGAGAAAATAAGGTTGAACGGGGACTTAATAAACGGAAAGATCGATAGCATAAGGCCGCAGCCCATGCTGTATATGGCAAGCAGCAAGCCTTTCTTCAGCCGTCCTTCCACGAAATCCCTCCTTAACGCAGCGCCGCAATCGCGGCGGCCCGGTCCTTCTCGCCGAATACGGCGCTTCCGGCTACGAGCACATCGGCTCCCGCTTCACGGACAAGCGGCGACGTCTCGGGGTTAATGCCGCCGTCCACTTGGACGTGCACCTCGTTTCGTCCGGCGGCTTGCAGCATCGTACGCAGCCGGCGAAGCTTCGCAAGCGATTCGGGAATGAATTTTTGCCCGCCGAAGCCCGGATTCACCGTCATGATCAGCACCAGATCGAGATCGGCCAGCATATGTTCGAGCACGGAAAGAGGCGTCGCCGGATTAAGCGCCACGCCCGCGGGAAGTCCGGCTTCCTTAATCATATGCACGACGCGGTGCAGATGCGTACAGGCCTCCGCATGAACGGTAATCCGGTCGGCTCCCGCCGCGACGAATTCCGGAATATAGGCTTCGGGCCGCTCGATCATCAGATGCACGTCGAAAGGCAGCCTCGTATGCGTCCTCGCGGCGCCGACAACCAGCGGCCCGAAGGTCAGATTCGGCACAAAGTGGCCGTCCATCACATCAATATGGATCCAATCGGCTCCCGCCCGTTCTACGTTTTGAAGCTCTTCGGCCAATGCGGCAAAATCCGCCGACAAAATCGATGGTGCGATGATTGCCATGTCAGTACCTCCGCTTTTTCTCTTTCATTTCCGCCATAAACAGCACGTAATTGGCGTGCCGGCTCGGGGCGATCCGTCCTTCTTCCAAAGCTTCCAAAACCGCGCAGCCGGGTTCGCGGAGATGCGTGCAGCCGCGAAATTTGCACTGCGGCGCAAGCTCGCGCATTTCGCGGAAGCAGCTACCGAGCTCTTCGATGCCGAGCTCCGCAAAATCGAGTTGGCTGAAGCCCGGGGTGTCCGCCACATATGCGCCGCCGATATCGATCAGCTCGACATGGCGGGTCGTATGCCGGCCCCTTCCCAGCCTTGCGCTGATCTCGCTCGTTTCCAGCGCCAGTCCGGGAACGAGCGCGTTCAGCAGCGACGACTTGCCCACGCCGGATTGGCCGGCAAAGACGGCCAAATGCCCCTGCAGCCGCCGTACGAACTCTTCCGTTCCTTCGCCGCGCTTCGAGCTGGTGACCAGCACCTCGTACCCGATCGGCTCGTAAATCCGCACGACGTCCTCGATCGCGCGCACCGCTTCAGGCGCTAATTCGCCGTCGTCGGCCAAATCTCGCTTGCTGAGACAAAGCACCGCGTCGATGCCCGAATGCTCAATATGTGCGAGAAATTTATCCAACAGCTGCAAATTCAAAGACGGCTCCGTGACGGAAAAAACGAGGATCGCCAGGTCGACGTTCGCTACCGGGGGCCGGACCAGCTCCGTGGAGCGCGGCAAAATTTCGTCGACCGTGCCCTCGCCGTTCTCCGTGATGCCGAACCGGACGAGATCGCCGACAAGCGGCGATTCGCCCCGCTTCTTGAAAATGCCGCGTGCACGGCATTGAATCGGCGCTTCGTTTCGCGGGGCATGCTCCGGCAAAACATAATAGTAGCCGCTCAGCGCCCGTACGATTCGTCCGATGGGGCCCTCGCTATGGCTGCTGCGGTTGTTGTTGTCCATTGTCTGTACCGTTTCCTGTATTTTGTCCGTTTCCCGTGTTTTGTCCATCCGTGTTTGTCCCCTGCGTGCCGTCCGTTTGGCCGGTCTCTCCTTGGCCCGGCGCCATGCTCGGAATCGTGTTCGGCATCGAATCGACACCCGATTTCGCATCGTCGTACGTCTTCGAGAACATATCGGCAAATTGGCCGTCGCGGAAAATGCTTACCTTCGCCTCCGTATTCGGCGCAAGCACGACCGGCACCTGGAAGGTTTGCGTATCGTTGATCGTTTTCTTGCCCCAATCGATATTCTCGCCCGTCGCATCGGAATAAACGATATGAATTTCGCTCGATTTGCCCGCTTGAGCCGGTGAAATGACGATGCTAAACGTATATTGAATTGCATCGTCGGGCAGCCCGGAGCTGACCGTCAGCGTCACGCCCGAGCCTTTGGCAACCTGGTCGTTCGCCTGATACGGATCCTGCCGGATGACCTCGCCCTGCGGCTTGTAGCTTTTCTCCTGGACGATGTCCGATTCCTTCACGACGAGCCCTTTCGACGTCAGCAGATCGATTGCATCCTTCTGCGTCATCCCGACCACATTCGGCATCGGGAACGTTTCTTTCCCTTTGCTGACCGTAAACTCGAACTTGTCCTTTTTCGGATCGAACTGCTGGCCCGCTGCCGGCGTTTGCGAAATAATCGCTCCCGGATCAACTTCGTCGCTGTACGCGTCCTGTGTCCGCGAAATCCGGTCCGGGGTTACGCCGAGCGCCTGCAGCTCGGTTACGGCATCTTCGTACGACTGCCCTTTGTAATCGGCCGCGGTTTCCAGTTGAGGACCGGTGCTGACAAACAGCTGGATGAAGGAGCCGACCTTCACCCGCTGATTCGATTTGGACTGGTCGTACACGTAATCCTTGGGCACGGTATCGTTATTCATATAGACGACCGGCTCTTGGACCTTCAGCCCGGCATCGGTCAAAATTTGACGCGCATCCGTCTCCGATTTGTTCACGACGTACGGAACCTCGACCTCTTTAATGTCGAACCAGCCGAGCACGGTCTGGGCGCCCCAGAAAACAAGCGCGATCACGAGCAGCGTAGCCCCGACGGTGACGACCGGCTTGACCCATCTGCGTTTGCGGTTTTCCTCCAAGCCGCTTGAATCCCATTTATTGTCCTGTTCTTCGGCCTCGGCCTTCGCTTTTTCCGCTCTGGCCGCGCCGAGCGGGGTATCCGCGATGCTGCCGCGGATTGCGGGCATAACGCGCGTCTCGTCGAGATCCGAATGATCGAACGAAATTTTCGGCTCGTCTAGCCTCTCGGGCTGCAGGCAGGTCTCCAAATCGCGCAGCATCTCACCCGCCGACGCGTAGCGCTCAAGCGGATTTTTGCGCATCGCGCGCAGCACGATATTTTCGACGCTTTGCGGGATGTACGGGTTGACCTCCCGCGGCTCCTCAAACGTCTCCTGCAGATGTTTCAGCGCGACGCTGATCGGGCTTTCGCCGAGAAACGGAAGGCGGCCGGTCAGCATCTGGTACATCACGATTCCGAGGGAATACAGGTCGGACTTCTCCCCCGTATTGACGCCTTTGGCGTGCTCCGGAGAAAAATAGTGGACGGAGCCGACGACCGAACCGGTTTGCGTAATGGTCGACGACGTCACGGCACGCGCGATTCCGAAATCGGTTACCTTCACGCGGCCGTTTTTGCCGATCAGGATGTTGTGCGGTTTAATATCGCGATGAATGATTTGGCTATGATGTGCATGATCGAGCGCGTCGCAAATCTGGCTGGCGATGCGTACCGCTTCTTCGGCTTGCAGCGGGGCCCGATCCTGAATGATTTCGTTCAAATTGCTGCCGTCGATATATTCCATCACAATATAATGGATGTCTTCTTCCTGCCCGACATCGTAAATGCTGACGACATTCGGATGGGAGAGCGCCGCGGCCGACTGGGCTTCCCGCCGGAAGCGGCGAATGAATTCCTCGTCGTGCACAAACTGCTGACGCAGCACCTTCACCGCCACTTTCCGGTTCAGGAGCACATCGTGAGCCTTATAGACGAGCGCCATGCCGCCCCCGCCGATACGGTCAAGGATCTCGTAACGCCCCGCCAATTCGTGTCCAATCATGTCGCTCACTCCCCTTGTTCCGCGGCGCCGGCATGATCCAGCAGGATCACCGTGATATTGTCGTCTCCTCCGGCCTCGAGCGCAAGCGAAACGAGCTTGTCCGCCTTGCCGTCCAGATCAAGCTCGCTGGAGACGAGCGTCTCGGCGATGTCCGCGTCGCTGACCATGTCGGTAAGCCCGTCGCTGCACAAAAGCAGCATATCGCCGCTTGTCCACGGAATGCCGCGGACGTCCGCCTCAACCTGCTCGTCGGTGCCGAGCGCTCTCGTGATGACGTTCCGGCGGGGATGATGGATCGCTTCTTCCGCCGTAATCTGTCCCGACTTGACGAGCTCGTTGACGAACGTATGATCGGTCGTCAGCTGGGACAGCACCCCTTCTCTCCATTTGTACGCACGGCTGTCGCCAATATGACCGATGACGCCGTCTTCCGCCTGCAGCAGCGCCACGACGATGGTCGTGCCCATGTCCCGGTACTGCTCGTTTTGCGCGGCGGTGTCGTACACGACTTCGTTCGCCTCCAGGATCGCCTGGCGGATAAGCGTTTTGCGCTCATGGATCGAAAGCGCCCCGGAGGCGCCGCCGCGGACGACGCCCAGAATCGTATCGAGCGCTAGCTGGCTCGCCACGTCACCGGCTTGATGGCCGCCCATCCCGTCCGCCAAAATGGCGACGGTCAGGCCGCTGTCGGTCTCCTCGGCAAAGCCGCGGTCTTCGTTTCGGAGCCGGATGCGTCCGATATCGGTCCGAACTGCTATTTTCATCACACGATCACCCCGCCGTAGACTCCATATGTTTCGCGCGCAATTGTCCGCAAGCCGCTGCGATGTCGTGTCCCTGCTCTCTGCGGATCGTGGCATTGATTTTTTTCCGTTCCAAAATGCGGTGAAACTCAAAGATTTGTTCGCGCGGCGTCCGCACGTAATCCCGCTCCGGCACATAGTTGACCGGGATCAGGTTGACGTGGCAGAGCATCCCCTGCAGCACGTCGGCAAGCTCCTCCGCATGCTCGCTTTGGTCGTTGACGCCGCCGATCAGCGCGTATTCGAACGTGATCCGCCGGCCGGTTTTGGCAATGTAGTAGCGGCACGCCTCCATCACTTCCTCGAACGGAAAACGCCGGTTGACCGGCATCAGCTTCGAGCGAAGCGTATCGTTCGGAGCATGGATCGAAATGGCCAAATTGATCTGCGTATTCTCTTCCGCGAACTTGTAGATGCTCGGCACGATTCCGCTGGTCGATACCGTAATATGCCGCTGGCCGATGTTGAGCCCCTTCTCGTGAATCATAATGCGCAGAAAGTCCATGGTCGCGTCGTAATTTTCGAACGGCTCGCCGGAGCCCATAATGACGATGCTCGAGACGCGCTCGCCCGAAGCATCGAGCATTTGCTGCGCCGTAACGACCTGTGCGACGATTTCGCCCGCCGTCAGATTGCGCTTCAAACCGCCGAGCGTGGATGCGCAGAAGGTGCAGCCGATCCGGCAGCCGACCTGCGTCGTGACGCAGATGCTGTTGCCGTAATTGTGGCGCATGATCACCGTTTCGATCGCGTGGCTGTCATGCAGCCCGAACAAAAATTTGACGGTGCCGTCCTTCGACTCCAGCCGCGTAATTTCGGTGAGCGTAACGAATTGAAAATGGTCCTCAAGCTTCTGCCGCAGCGTTTTGGGCAGATTGGTCATGTCGTCGAAGCTTTTGACCCGCTTTACATAAAGCCAATCGAACAGCTGGGCGCCGCGGAACGCGGGCTCCCCGTTCGCTTTCATCCAATCTTGAAGCTGATCCGGCGTATAGTCGTAGATGAACGGTTTCATCGGTTTTACACCTGTTTCCTGAAAATGGTTTAGGGACGTTTTCACGCCCGACATCGCCTATTTTACCACAAACGCCCATGGCAGGCCACAAAGGCCGTCATGGGCGCCGAAGCTTGTCTATTGGGGCGGGGAAGCGTTTCCTGCCGTCAGTCCTCGCGCTTCATGCGGGCGATATAAAAGCCGTCGCTGCCGAAATGGTGCGGCAGCAGCTGAGCCGTCCCGTCGAAGCCTTCGCCGATGACGCCTCGTTCGCGCAGCGGTTCGAGCACCGGCTGCGGCCAGTTCACATCCGCCCGAAACCCGCGGTTGCGCTCCAGAAACGAACGGATCTGCCCGCCGTTCTCCTCCCGTTCGATCGTGCAGGTGCTGTACACAAGAATGCCGCCCGGCTTCACCATCCGGGCCGCCTCGTCCAGCAGCCGGCTTTGCAGCGCCGCGATATCGCGGATATCGCCTTCGGTCTTCGTCCACTTGATCTCCGGCTTGCGCCGGATGACGCCGAGGCCGCTGCACGGCGCGTCCAGCAGCACGAGGTCGAACGAGCCCGGCTCGAAGCGTCCGGCCAGCGCAAGCGCATCGCCGGCGACGGCGTCGATCGAGCGGAGTCCGAGCCGCCGCGCGTTGTCTTCGATCAGCTTCAGCTTGTGCGGGTGCACATCGTTCGCGACAATGCCGCCCCGGTCGCCCATCAGCTCGCCGAGATGCGTCGCTTTGCCGCCCGGCGCGGAGCAGCAGTCGAGCACGCGCATGCCGGGAGCCGGCGCGCAAATTTCGGCTACGAGCATCGAGCTCTCATCCTGCATCGTCCAGTCGCCCTTCGCGAAACCTTCCGTTTGCGCCAAATTGCCCGCTCCTTCGGCGATCACCGCGGCCGGCGCCACCGGCGATTCGCGGGCCGCAATGCCGGCCGCGGCAAGTGCCGCGATCGCCTCATCGCGCGTCATCCGCAGCCGGTTAACGCGCACGCTCGCATGCGGCGGCTCGTTGCCGGCCGCGCAGATGGCCTCGGCCGTCTCGATGCCGAACTGCCGGATCCAGCGGCGGACAAGCCAGTCCGGATACGAATGCGTAAGGCCGATTCGCATTGCCGGGTCGGACTCCGCAGCAGGAGCTTTCAACTCGACGAGCCGCCGCTCCATATTGCGCAGCACCCCGTTCACCATGCCGGAAATGCCGGCATGCCCGCGCCGCTTGGCGAGCTGCACCGCTTCGTTCACCGCCGCATGGGCCGGAATGCGGTCCAAATAAAGCAGCTGATAAGCGCTGAGCCGGAGCAGCTGATGCACCCACGGCGCAAGCGTGTCCAGTCCTTTGGACACGAGCGCGGCCAGCCGGTAATCAAGCGTGCGCTGCCGCTGTATGGTACCGTAGACCAGCTCCGTGGCCAGCGCCGCATCCTGGCGGGACAGCTGCGCGTCCTGCAGCGCCTTGTTCAGCTGCAGGTTGCTGTAAGCGCCCGCTTCGGCGACCTTCACGAGCGTATCGAGCGCCACGGAGCGGGCGGTGCGCACGCCGCGTCTGCCCGCGGCTCCTTCCGCGGAAGAACCGCGGCCCCCCGGGTTGGCGCGGCCGGCGGCATCCCCGGACGGCTGCCGGCCATCGCGGCCGGAGCCGGGGCGTCCGGAGCTGGGACGGTCCGCTCCGGCGCTTTGCGTTCGGGCATCGCCGGGGCCGCCGCCCGCCGGATGCCGCTTGCGCTTCGTATCGGCGCGCACGCCGCCATTCACCCCGCCGGCGGACCGGCCGCCGCCTGTCGATTCCGGCCCACCGGAGCTCCGCCGGCCCTTCACGCTTCGTCTCCGCCGAATACGGCTCCCGGTGAAATACGCGCGCCTTTCAGCCATTCCTCCGCCGGCATCGCCTTCTTCCCGGCAGGCTGGATGACGGTCAGCGCGAGCGCGCCGTCGCCGGTCTGCACGACGATGCCGGGTTCGGGCGACGCCTCCAGCACTTCGCCCGGCTGCGCTCCGGCGCTTCCGCCGCCGCACGGCCGGCAGCCCCAAACCTTGAACGGCTCGCCGTTCCACAGCGTAAACGCGCCGGCCATCGGCGACAAGCCCCGCACCTGGTTATACAGGCTCCGCGCCGGGCGGCTCCAGTCGATCCGCTCGTCCTCGCGGGTCAGGTTCGGCGCGTATGTCGCTTCCGCTTCGTTCTGCTTCTCCGCCGCGGCCGTTCCGTTCTCGATCGCCGGCAGCGTCTCCGTCAGCAGTCTGGCACCGGCGAGACTCAGCTTCGCGAACACCGTTCCGGACGTGTCCTCGTCCGTGATCGGCACCTCCACGCGGCTGATCATATCACCGGTATCGAGCCCCTCGGCCATGTACATGATCGTCACGCCCGTCGCTTTCTCGCCGTTCATGATTGCGCGCTGAATCGGTGCGCCGCCGCGGTAGCGTGGCAGCAGCGAGCCGTGCACGTTGATGCAGCCGAGACTCGGAATATCGAGCACCGCACGCGGCAGGATTTGCCCGTATGCGGCCGTCACGATCAAATCCGGGCGCAGCTCCGCGATCGCCTGCACCGTCTCCGACCCGCGCAGCTTGACCGGCTGCGCGACCTGCAGACCGTGCGAAAGCGCCGCTTCCTTGACAGGAGGCGGCGTCAGCGTTTTTTTGCGGCCTTTCGGACGGTCAGGCTGGGTGACGACAAGCGCGATATCATGACCCGCGTCGAGCAGCGCCTGCAGAGAAGGCACCGCAAATTCCGGCGTTCCCATAAATACGATTTTCATGCGCTCACTCCCCGCGCTTGCGCGGCCGTTCCGAAGCGTCGTACACCGCGTCCGCAATATCGGTAAACAGCACGCCGTTCAAGTGATCGATTTCGTGCTGGAAGGCGCGGGCGAGAAAATCGGCCGCCTCCAGCTCGATCGGCGCTCCGTTCCGGTCGAAGCCTTTGACCTTGATCCGCTGCGCCCTACGCACGTCGCCGTTCAGATTCGGAATGCTGAGGCAGCCTTCGGGCCCGAGCTGCTCGCCTTCGCGCTCCACGATAACCGGATTGACCATCTCGATCAGTCCGTGATCGTCGCCGACGTCGACGACGATCACCCGCTTCGAGATACCGATCTGGGGAGCCGCAAGGCCGACGCCGTCCGCGTCGTACATCGTTTCCGCCATATCGGACAGCAATTTATGCAAATTGGCGTTAAATTTTTTCACTTCCACCGCTTTCTCCCGCAGAACGGGGTCGGGGTCTTTCACAATCAGTCTGATGGCCACGTTCGTTCCCTCCACATGCCGGCTATAAAATCATCTGCGGGTCCACGTCCACGCTCAGCTGCACGGGAGGCTGACCCTGCGGGCCGGCAAGCGCGGAAATCGCCCGTTTTACCATGCCGACGGCGTCGACATGTCCACGATATTTTACCATACATTGAAAACGATAGCGATCTTTCATCCTCGGAATCGGCGAAGCAACCGGGCCGAGAATATCGACGAAGCGCGCTCCTCCCCCTTCCGAGGACGGAACGCCTTCCTCATAAGCGGCCTCGCCCAGCAGCTTGGCGAATTTCTCGCCCGTCGCTATCAAAAGCGGCAGCTGCTCGTGCGACAGCGTAATCAGAATGAGCCGGCAAAAGGGCGGGTACGTCATGAACCGCCGGTGATTCAGCTCCTCCTGCACGAAAGCTTCGTAATCGTGCCGCTGCGCGGCCGTCACCGCATAATGTTCGGGGTTGTATGTCTGCACGACGACCTCGCCGGGCAGCTCGTGACGTCCCGCCCGTCCCGCCACCTGCGTAAGCAGCTGGAACGTTTTCTCCGCGGCGCGAAAATCGGGCAGATGCAGCGACGTGTCCGCCGCGATGACGCCCACTAACGTAACATATGGGAAATCGAGCCCCTTCGCCACCATTTGCGTGCCGAGCAGGACGTCGGCCTTGCGGTTCCCGAACAAGGTCAGCCATTTTTCGTGCGAGCCTTTCTCGGTCGTCGTGTCGACGTCCATCCGAATGACGCGGATGCCGGGAAACAGCTTCGACAGCTCCTCCTCGACGCGCTGCGTTCCCGTGCCGAAAAAGCGGATATGCTCGCTGTCGCACGAAGGGCACTTGGCCGGCGCCTGTTCGGCGTGTCCGCAATAGTGGCAGCGAAGCGCGCGCGTTTTCTGGTGATAGGTGAGCGAAATGTCGCAGTGTGGGCACAGGGCGGTAAAACCGCACGAGCGGCACATAACAAACGTCGAATAGCCCCGGCGGTTCAGCAGCAGCACCGCCTGCTCGCCGCGTTCGAGCCGCGCCTGCAGCGCGTCGTGCAGCCGGCGGCTGAACATCGAGCGGTTGCCGTCCTTCAGCTCGGCGCGCATATCGACGAGATGAACGGGCGGCATCGGCCTGCCTCCCACGCGCTCGGGCAGCGGCAGCAGCGCGGGGAACCGGTCCGCTGACGCGGCAGCCGGCTGCGCGGCCGCATCGCCTGCGCCGATCCCGATTCGCGCCGAGGGGGCTGCCCCAGCCCCAGCCCCGGCACTTCCCGCCATCCTTACGGATGCGGCCGGTTCCGAGCCGGACGCCGGGCCCGAAGAGGCAGGCGCGCCCGGCTTCCCGCCGGCCAATCGCGCCGCTTCCGCAGCGGCGCCCATCCCGCCGGGCTTGCCCGTCTCGGCGTCCGTTCCGCGAACCGCCGCCGCCGCTGCCCGTTCCCGCTCCAGCGCGGTCCCCCTTGAAGCCGCCGAGTAGCTTTCCAGCGACGGGGTCGCCGAGCCAAGCACGACGGCCGCGCCGTGCTGGCGCGCCCGGCGCACGGCGACGTCGCGGGCATGATATTTCGGGCTCTCCTCCTGCTTATAGGACGATTCGTGCTCCTCGTCGATAATGATGAGGCCGAGCCGCTCGAACGGAGCGAAAATCGCCGAGCGGGCGCCGACGGCGACCTGCGCGCGCCGTTCCCGGATTTTGCGCCATTCGTCGTAGCGCTCGCCGCTCGAAAGCCGGCTGTGAAGTACGGCGACGGCCTCTCCGAAGCGGCCCTTGAACCGCTCGACCATTTGCGGCGTCAGCGAAATTTCCGGCACGAGCACGATGGCCTGCCGGCCGGTTTGCAGGCAGCAGTCGATCGCCTGCAAATAGACCTCGGTCTTGCCGCTGCCGGTCACGCCGTGCAGCAGAAAAATTTTCGCCGCGCGCTCCTTTACCGCCTCGGCGATCGGTTCGTACACCGCCTGCTGGCTCGCCGTCAGCGCAAGCGGCGCGGTTCTCGCAACCGTCCGGCCGGCAAACGGATCGCGATCCTGCTCGACCTCGCCGATCGTCACCCAGCCTTTCCCGGCGAGCGCCTTCACGACGGAAGCCGACGTCCCGACCTCCCGCAGCACCGTTTGCAGCGCAGCCGGCTCGCCGCGTTCCAGCATAAAACGCAGCACATCGCGCTGCTTCGCCGCCCGCGGCGGAAACGACGCCAACGCCTCCGCAGCGGCGGCCCGGTCGGCCGGCGGAAAAACGGTCGCCACCTTGCGGACGGCCAGCCGGTCGCGAATCGAGACGCGTTCCAGCAGAAAGCCGCTGCGAATCGCCTCTTTCACTTCGCCGGCCGCATCCGGAAATCGCTCCTGCAGCAGGGAGAGCCGGACCGTTTCGCCGGCGCGCCGCACATATTCGAGCCAGTCCCCGCCAAACGGCAGAAGGCCGCCGGGAGACGGAGCGTCCTCCTCCGCAATCGATACGTACGTCTCCGCCTTGCCTTTCAGCGCCGCCGGAATCATCGCCTGCAGCGCCGTCGTCATCGCGCAGCAGTATTTGTCGCTGACCCACCGCGCAAGCTCGATCAAATCGGCCGAAAGCGGCGGCATCGGATCGAGCAGCTCCGCAATCGCCTTCAGCTTCGAACGGTCCACCTCGGCCGTTTCCGTAAGCCCGACCACAAAGCCCTGCAGCACGCGTCCGCCGAACGGCACGCCGACGCGGCTTCCCGACTCTACCCAGCCTTTCATCGCCTCCGGCACCATGTAATCGAACGGCCGGTCCGTTTGACGGCTCGGCACGTCGACGATGACCTTGGCGATCATTCGCCGCGCTCCTTCTCCGCCAGCTTAGCGGCAACGAGCGTCAGCAGCCGGTCCGCCGCTTCCCGCTTGCGCATGAGCGGCAGCGTTTCGATCAGCCCCTGCGGCCCGTATATGTTCACGATATTGGTGTCGACGTTGAAGCCTGCGCCTTCCCGGGATACGTCGTTCGCGACGAGAAAATCGCAGTTTTTGCGCTGCAGCTTGTCCATCGCGTAATGCTCCAGCCGCTCCGTTTCGGCTGCAAAGCCGACCAGCACCTGATGCGTTTTGCGCTCGCCCAGCGTCTGCAAAATGTCGGCCGTCCGTTCCAGCTCAAGCACAAGCCGTTCGCCGCTTTTTTTGATTTTATTCACCGACCGGGCGACGGGGCGGTAATCGGCGACCGCGGCCGCCTTGACGACGACGTCGGCGTCTTCGTATTCCGCGAGCACCGCCTGCAGCATCTGCTCCGCCGATTCGACGCGGACCAGCCGGACGCCTTCAGGCGGAGCATCGCTTGTGCGGGCCGCGATCAGCGTCACGTCCGCCCCGCGCAGCGCCGCGGCTTCGGCAACGGCAAAGCCCATTTTGCCCGAGGAATCGTTGGTCAGGTAGCGGACCGGGTCCAGCCGTTCCACCGTCCCGCCCGCAGTGACGACGATTTTGCGGCCCGCAAGCTCGGCGCTTTGCGTGAACCAGCTCCGAACGGCAAGCACGATTTCCTCCGGCTCGGCCAGCCGCCCTTTGCCGACGTAACCGCAGGCGAGCTGCCCGGTGCCCGGCTCGATGAACCGCACGCCGCGTTCAGCCAGCAGCGCCATGTTGCGCTCCACCGCCGGATGCGCATACATATGCACGTTCATCGCCGGCGCCACGAGCACCGGCGCGGTCGTCGCCAGCAGCGTCGTGCTGAGCATGTCGTCCGCGAGTCCGCCCGCCATCTTGGCGATGATATTCGCGGTTGCAGGAGCGACGACGACCAGATCGGCACTGTCGGCCAGGTCGATATGCGAAACGACGCCGGGGTCGCGTTCGTCGAACGTATCGAGATAGACCTGGTGGCGCGACAGCGTCTGCAGCGTCAGCGGAGCGATAAATTTCGCTGCGGCTTCGGTCATGATCACCCGGACATCCGCGCCCTCCTGCTTCAATTTGCTGCAGAGCGCCGCAGCCTTATAGGCGGCGATTCCACCGGAAATACCAAGCACGATCGTTTTTCCGCGCAGCATGAACATCCGCTCCTTCTCCTGAAATGAGGTCGTCATGAAGATGAAAAAAATAACAACCCCGAGGGTTGTTATCAGCGGCTCTTCGCCTTTATTCCTTGCTGCCGTTGCCCGGCCCGGTCTCTACCTGGACGACGTCGTGGTAAATTTCCTCCAGCGCGACACCGACATATTTATGAGACTTCGGCGAGCGCAGCTCCGATTTCGTACCGTCCCGCAGCATTCGCGCGCGGCGCGATGCGGCGACCACGAGCGAATATTTACTGTCCACTTTTTTCATCATTTCATCAATGGAAGGATATAACAATTTCACTCACCCCGCTCTAGGCTTTTTTCGACGCTTCCTTCGCTGCCTCCAGCCCGGCCAAAAACCGGTCCTTGCGGCAGTGCTCCGCCGTTATGATGCTTTGTATCCGATGGCAAGCCGCATCAATCTCATCGTTGACGACGGCGTAATCGTAATATTGAATCAGGTTCATTTCTTCCATCGCCACGGACATCCGGTGATCGATGACCTCCGCGGCCTCGGTCCCTCTGCCCGTGATGCGCTGCTTCAGCTCGTCGAGCGACGGCGGCAGCAGGAAAATAAAGACGCCCTCCGGGAACTTCTCCTTCACCTTCAGCGCGCCTTGCACTTCGATTTCAAGAATGATGTCCTTGCCGGCACAAAGGGTCCGTTCCACGAAATCCCTCGGCGTTCCGTAGTAATTGCCGACATATTCGGCATACTCCAGCAGGGCGTCCGTGGCGATCATGTCCTGAAACTGCTCTCTGGTTTTGAAAAAGTAGTTGATGCCATCGATTTCGCCCTGGCGCGGCGCCCTCGTCGTCGCCGAAACGGAATAGACGAGATCGGCTTGTTTGCGCCGCAGCACGGAGCAAACCGTTCCCTTCCCTACGCCCGACGGACCGGATAACACTACAAGCAATCCTTTGTTCATAATACTCCCCGTCATTATTCGTCGTGATCGTCATCCTTGGTCGAAAGCCGATGGGCGACCGTCTCCGGCTGCACCGCCGACAGGATAACATGGTCGCTGTCCGTAATAATGACAGCACGCGTGCGCCGTCCGTAGGTCGCATCGATGAGCATATGGCGGTCGCGCGCTTCCTGAATGATCCGTTTGATCGGAGCGGATTCAGGACTTACGATAGAAATGATGCGATTGGCGGAAACGATGTTCCCGAAGCCGATATTAATGAGTTTGATCGCCATGTCAGGTTCCCCCTCCGGTCTCTCTCGTACTTCTCCTGCAAGATTCATGATCTATCGATGAACGCAAGAATCGTTGATTTCATCCTGCCGGATACTGGAAAAAACGACAGAACCATTGCACTATTCTTGACGAAAAAAGTCCGGAGCATACGTTCGGCATTCCGGCGGCACCCGCTGCACGGGGAAAATCTGAGACGAGCCCGCCCCATACGCGCAACAAACCGGCATGGCAAGTGCATCCATTGCTCTATTCTAATTCATTTTCGATCTGCGAACAAGTGTTATTGCGAAAACAAGAGAAAAACCGAGCTTTGCATCAGCGGCCCGTTTTTCTCCATACGTATTCGGTCAGCTTCACGGTCATATCGAATGCCAGAAACGGCGTAATCAGATAGATACCGTTAAAATGGTCCATCGCCGCGTCGAGAAGCTCCTCCGCAATGCGCACGCCCTCGGCGCGCCCGGCTTCTCCTTCGAGCCCCGCCATCCGGCTGCGTACATCGTCCGACAGCTGGATGCCCGGCACCTCGTTGTGCAGATATTCCGCGTTCCTGCCGTTGGCGAGGGGCATAATACCGACGAAAATCGGCACGGACAGGTGCTTCGTCGCTTTCGCCAGCTTCGCGATCAGCTCGCGGTCATAAACCGGCTGCGTCATGATATAGTCGGCGCCGGATTCGATTTTGCGCTCGAGCCGCGCAATGGCCTTGTCCAAATATTTGACGTTCGGGTTGAACGCCGCCCCGACGATAAATCCGGCCCGCTGCTTCAGCGGCTTTCCCGAAAAGGAGATGCCTTCGTTCAGCTGCTTGATCATCCGGATCATCTCGAACGAGGTCAAATCGTATACCGAGCTCGAGTCCGGCAGATCGCCGAAGCGGGCCGGATCGCCGGTTACGGCAAGCACGTGGTCGATGCCGAGCGCATCGAGCCCCATCATATGCGACTGCGAGCCGATCAGGTTGCGGTCGCGGCAGGCGATATGGACGAGCGGCCGCAGTCCGATGCGCTGCTGGACGAGCGATGCGAGCGCGAGATTGCTCATGCGCGTCACGGCCAGCGAGTTGTCCGCCATCGTCAGCGCATCCGCTCTTGCCGCTTTCAGGGCTGCGGCGCCGCTCATAAACTTGCGGATATCGAGGTCGCGCGGCGGATCAAGCTCGACGATGACGGTGTGACGCCGTTTGACCAGCTCGACGATCGTCGGCTCCTGCGCTTCCGGCGGCTTCGCGCCGTCCGCCTCCGGCTCCCGGTCCGGCCTGCCGGCAATCGTAACGACCGGCCGCGGCGGCGCCGGGGCGACGCCGGCCGCATCCGGCGGAACCGGCCTTGGCTCGTACCCTTCGAGCGCCTTCGCGATCGCCGCAATATGCTCCGGCGTCGTGCCGCAGCAGCCGCCGATGATGCGCGCGCCGCGATCCGCGAATTTCAGCGCGTATTCGGCGAAATATTCCGGCGTGGACGTATACATGTATTTGCCGTCCACATAATCCGGAATGCCGGCGTTCGGAAAAACGGACAGCGGCAGCGGGATGCCGCCTTCGATCGAATCGATCGCCCGCAGGATGCCCATCGGTCCGCTCCGGCAGTTGAAGCCGACGACGTCCGCGCCGTCCTCCTTCAGCCGTTCGAACGCTTCCGCCAGCGGATACCCGTCCTGCGTGCGGGCTTCCCTTTCGATTGCGAACTGGCAAATGACCGGAACGTCCGCCGACATGCGCCGCGCGACCTGCAGCGCAAGCCGCATTTCCTCCAAATCGTAGAACGTTTCCAGCAGGATCCCGTCCGCGCCCTCCGTCAGGAGCGCCTCGATCTGCACGAAAAACGACTGCTCGAGCTGGGTCGGCCGAATATTTTTCCGCTTGCCCGCCCTCATCGAGCCGACAGCTCCGACCACGTAGGCGTCCGGACCGACCGCGCCCCGCGCGACGCGCACTCCCGCCCGGTTGATTGCGGCCACTTCCGATTCCAGGCCGTATTTGGACAAGCTTTCGGCATTCGCGGAAAACGTGTTGGTCTCGATCACCCTGGCTCCCGCTTCGTAGTACCGGCGGTGGACGCCTTCGATAACGTCCGGCCGGATCGTGTTGTATTCCTCGTAGGAGACGCCAATCGGATAACCCATATGGTAGAGATAAGTGCCCATCGCGCCGTCACCGGTCAAGATCCGCGCTTCGAGCGCTTTCCGCAAATCCGGTTTCATTCTCCAAAACTCCTTCTCGTTCGGTTTACAAGGTGCCGCGGTAAACTTCGGCTGCGGGTCCGGTCATGTAAACATGATTGTCCGACTCGTTCCACTCGATCAGCAGGTCGCCGCCTTTCAGCGAGACGGTCGCCTTTCGGTCCGTCTTCCCGTTCAGCACCGAGGCGACAAGCGTCGCGCACGCTCCCGTTCCGCAGGCGAGCGTCGGGCCCGCGCCGCGTTCCCAGACGCGCATGTCCGCGTAATCGCGCGAGCGAACGGTGACGAACTCCACGTTGATTTTGCGCGGGAACAGCGGATGCACTTCCAGCTTCGGTCCCCAGGTATGCAGGTCGAAATTGACGGCATCGTCGACAAAGATGACGCAGTGCGGGTTGCCCATCGAAACGGCGGTGAATAGAAATTCGCGGCCGTCCGCCTCGACCTTGGCGTTGAGCACAGGCTCGGCGTCGATGGTCGTCGGCACCTGCAGCCCGTTCAAAATCGGCTCGCCCATATCGACGCGGACGGTTTTCGTTTTGCCGTCCTCGACCGTCAGCACGACCTTCTGCACGCCGGCGCCAAGCGTTTCGATCGTAAGCTCGGTATTATCGGTCAAGCCGTTGTCATACACATATTTGGCGACGCAGCGAATGGCGTTGCCGCACTGCTCCGCCTCCGACCCGTCGGAATTGATGATCCGCATGCGGAAGTCGGCTTTCTCGGAGGGCAAAATGTATACAAGCCCGTCCGCTCCGATGCCGAAGAAGCGGTTGCACAGGCGCTCCGCCAAGTCCGAGACGCCCTCCGGCAGCGCCTGCTCGCCCGCGACGATAATGAAATCGTTGCCCAGTCCATGCATTTTCGTAAAGTTCATTCGTTTGCACTCCCTTTGCTCGAAACGGTAACCCGTCGAAGGTCTTTAATCCTTTTAGCATACCGCAAAGCGCATGGAATGGCTATTGATAAATTGGTGGATAATTTGTACTTTCAAGCACAAAGGAGCCCCCCACAACCCCCCTGCGGAGACCTCGAGGGCTCCAGACATCCGGAAGCAGTCAAAACCGCCGGATCGGCCGATCCGGCGGCTCGTAGTCAGCGCATTGCAGGCTTGGAGCGGAACGTGCGCTTCTTCTTTTTGTCCGTCGTGCCGAGGACACTGCCGATCCCCATGAAAAATGTCGGGATGCCCGCCGCAACGATGACCAGGCACCATTCGCGGAACCCGAGCGGCACGGTTTTGAAAATTGGCTGAAGGGACGGTATATACAGCACGCCGAGCATGAGCAGCACCGACGACAGCACCGCAAACAGCAAATATTTGTTTTGGAACATGTTCCGGTGGAAGATCGAACGCGAGCTTCGGCAGTCGAAGACATGGATCAGCTGAGCCATGACCAAGGTTGCGAATGCGACCGTCTGCGCCTCGATCAGATTGGATTGGCGGAGCGTAAGCCAAAAAGCCGCCAAAGTGCAGACGCCGATCAGAATGCCGCGGCTGACGATTTTCCAGCCCAGCCTTCGGGCGAATATATTTTCCTTCGCCTGCCGCGGTTTCTGCTGCATCAAATCCTTCTCCGCCTGGTCGACGCCGAGCGCCATCGCCGGCAGGCCGTCCGTCACCAGGTTTACCCACAGGATTTGGATCGGCACGAGCGGAAGCGGTAGCCCCGCCATCATCGCCAGGAACATCGTCAATATTTCGCCGACGTTGGAAGCGAGCAAATAGCGGATGAATTTGCGGATATTTTCATAGATGCCCCGGCCTTCCTCGATCGCCGCCACGATGGTGGCGAAGTTGTCATCGCCGAGCACGAGCGAGGATGCTTCCTTCGAGACGTCCGTACCGGTGATGCCCATCGCGATGCCGATGTCCGCCGCTTTGATCGCCGGCGCGTCGTTCACGCCGTCTCCCGTCATCGCGACGACATGGCCCTTGTTTTGCAGCGCCTTGACGATGCGAAGCTTATGCTCCGGCGATACGCGCGCATAGACGTAAATGTTGTCGATCTGCCGGTCCAGCTGCTCGTCGCTCATCGCCGCCAGCTGCCGTCCGCTGATCGCGAGGCCGCCCCGCGGCATAATGCCGAGCTGGCCGGCGATCGCTTCCGCGGTCAGCTGGTGATCGCCCGTAATCATGACCGTCTTGATGCCGGCGCGGCGGCACGTGGCGATCGCATCCCGCACTTCCCGGCGCGGCGGATCGATCATACCCGCAAGCCCGATGAAGATCAGCTGGCATTCGACGTCGCCCTCCACCTCGGTCGCATCGTACGACTTCAGATCGCGGTACGCGAAGCCGAGCACCCTGAGCGCGGAGCCGGCCATCGCTTCGGCCGCTTTGAGCGCCCGCTGCTTGAGCGTTGTCGTGAACGGTACGACTTTACCGTCCCAAAGCACGTAGGTGCACTGCTCCATCAGCATATCCGGCGCGCCTTTGGTGCAGATCAGCCGTCCCCCTTGATGGGCGACGAGCACCGACATTCGTTTTCGTTCCGAGTCGAACGGATATTCCTTCTCGCGCTTGTATAAGCTTTCCAGCGACTTGGACGAGACGCCCAGCTTGGCCGCCAGCGCGACAAGCGCGCCCTCCGTCGGATCCCCCTTCAAGACCCACTCTTCGTGTACGTCCGGCTCTTTCCCTTTCTTCTTTTTCGGCTCGGCCGCGGTTTCGATTTTTTGAATCGTTGCGTTGTTGCAAAGGGCCGCGACCTGCAGCAGTCTGCGCAGCTGCTGATCGTGCTTGAACTCGACCGGCTCGCCGTTCTTGAAGACGGCGCCCGAAGGCTCGTACCCGTCGCCGGTGACTTCCAGCTCGCTGCCGCCAAGCCACAGGCGCGTCACCGTCATTTTGTTCTGCGTCAGCGTTCCCGTTTTATCCGAACAGATCACCGATGCGCAGCCGAGCGTCTCGACGGACGGCAGCTTCCGCACGATGGCCCGCCGCTTGATCATCCGCTGCACGCCGAGCGCAAGCGCGATCGTCACGATTGCCGGAAGCCCCTCCGGTATCGCGGCGACGGCGAGGCTGACGCCGGCCAAAAACATTTCGTACGCCGGCTGCCCGTGCAGGATGCCGGCCAGCACGACCATGACGGTAAGCCCGAGCGCGACGACGATCAATATTTTTCCAAGCTGCTCCAGCCGGTGCTGTAGCGGCGTTTCCATCGATTCGGTCTGCTGGATGAGATCGGCGATTTTTCCCATCTCTGTGCTCATGCCGGTGCGGATGACGACGCCTTTTGCCGTACCGCGCGTCACCATCGTGCCCATAAAGCCGACGTTTCGCATATCGCCGAGCGAAATGTCCTCTTCCGCGATCGGATCGCAATTCTTCCCGACGGGAACCGATTCGCCGGTTAAGGCCGACTCCTCGACGTAACAGCTGTTTGCTTCGATAAACCGGACGTCCGCCGGAATCCGGTCTCCGCTTTCGAGCAGCACGAGATCGCCCGGAACGAGCTCGCTTGCCGGAAGCGCAACGACTTCGCCGGCGCGCAGCGCTTTGGCCCCCGGCGCGGACAGCGCCTTCAGCGCCCTCAGCGAACGCTCCGCCCGGAATTCCTGAATAAATCCGAGAATGGCGTTCAAAATAATGATCGCGATGATCGTGATGGCATCCAGATATTCGCCAAGGAGTCCGGATATGAGCGTGGCCCCCATCAGCACCAGGACCATGAAATCTTTAAATTGACCGAAAAACAGCGCGAGCGGGGAGATTTTTTTCCCCTCCGACAGTTCGTTGCGGCCGGCCTGCTGCAGCCGCGCGGCCGCTTCGTCCGGCGCCAGGCCCGTTTCGAACGATGCCTGCAGCGTTTGTGCCAGCTCGGCTTTTTCCATTTGATGCCACTTCCGTTGTTCCATGCCCCGTCTCCCTCCCGTTACTTGCCGCCTGACGGACAGCCTTCATGCCTAAACATATTCGGACAAACTGCAAAATATCCCAAGCGGGGCTTAAGTTTTTGTCCCATCTATGGCATGATAGGGAGACGGGCGGGCAGCCGCGCATTTGCGCGTCTACCCAAGCCCATGCTTTCGAAGCGAGTTTTTTGCTCGCGCGGAAGCTTATTCGGAGAAGTATCGCAAAAAACGTAGTCTATGCTTCCGAAGCGAGTTTTTTGCTCGCGCAGAAGCTTATTCGAAGAAGTATCGCAAAAAACTTTGAGGAGCTCTAATTATGTCACTCGACGGTATCGTTACCCGCGCTGTCGTGCGCGAGCTTGAAGCTTGCGCCGGCGCGCGCATTCATAAAATTCATCAGCCGACCGGTCACGATCTCGTGCTGCAAATCCGCGGCGGCTCCGTTTCCGGCAGGCTGCTGCTGTCCGCCAATCCGACTTATCCCCGCGTTCACTGGACGGAACAAACCTTCGTCAATCCGCTCGAAGCGCCGATGTTCTGCATGCTGATGCGCAAGTACTGCGAAGGCGGCGTCATTGAAGCCGTGCGGCAGGTCGGCAATGAGCGCATCCTCCGCATCGATGTCCGGCAGCGCGACGAGCTGGGCGACATTTCGCTGAAAACGGTCGTCGTCGAGCTGATGGGACGGCACAGCAACATCATTTTGCTCGACCCACGAACGAATCTCATCCACGACGGCATCCACCACGTCACCCCGGCGATCAGCAGCTACCGGGTCGTTATGCCGGGCACGGCCTATACCGCGCCGCCCGAGCAGGGGAAAACCGACCCGTTTGAGGCGCTGGACGAAGCGGCCTTCACCGCCGCGCTCCGTCGTACGGCGGAAGCGCAGCATGCAGCCGAAGAAGCTTCTGCCGCTTCTTCCGATGCCGCTCCCGCACCGGACAAGCTGCTCGTCGCCGCGTTCAGCGGCCTCAGCCCGCTGCTGGCGAAGGAGATCGTCTTCCGCGCAATGCGCTTGCGGGCCGAAGCCGAAGCGCCGGAATCAGCGTCTGCGATGTGGGATGCGTTTCGCGGGATGATGGAGCCGCTTGCGGCGCACCGGTACGAGCCGCAAATCGTAACATCCGAACCGTCAGGCAAATCCTTCTTTTCGGTCACCGGCCTGAGCCACCTGTCCGGCACCGCGGAAACGTTCGCTTCGGTCAGCGTCTGCCTGGAAGCTTTTTACGGCGACAAAGCCGAGCGGGATACGGTAAAGCAGCGGGTATCCGACCTGATTCGCTTCCTCCAGAACGAGCGGCAGAAGAACGAGAAAAAACTGGCCAAGCTGCAGGAAACGATCGAGGAAGCACGGGGAGCCGATCAATACCGCGTGCTCGGCGAGCTGCTGACGACATGCATGCACACGGTCGAGCGGGGCGACGAATTTGTCGAGACGGTCAATTATTACGATGAGGATCAGCCGGTTATCCGGATTGCGCTCGACCCGCAGCTTACGCCATCGGAAAATGCGCAGCGCTACTTCAAAAAATATATGAAGCAGCGAAACAGCCTGACCGTCGTGGCCGAACAGATGGATGAAACGCGCAAGGAGCAGCTTTATTTGGAAGGGCTGCTGCAGCAGCTGGACAGCGCTTCGCTGGCGGACATCGACGAGATCCGCGAGGAGCTCGTGGAGCAGGGCTATTTGCGGGACCGCGCCAAACGCGGTGCCAAGCGGCGCAAGCCGGCCCGCCCGTCGCTGCTCTGCTACACATCCTCCGAAGGAGTGCCGATCTACGTCGGGAAAAACAATACGCAGAACGATTTTCTGACGAACAAGGTGGCTGCGCCCGGCGATACATGGCTGCATACGAAGGACATCCCCGGTTCCCACGTCGTCATTCGCGCAGCGGAATTCGGCGATGCGACGCTCGAGGAAGCGGCGATGCTGGCCGCGCATTTCAGCCAGGCGAAATCGTCCAGCCTCGTGCCCGTCGACTACACGCTCGTCCGCTATGTCAAGAAACCGAGCGGCGCCAAGCCGGGGTTCGTCATTTACGACCATCAAAAAACGCTGTTCATCACACCGGATGAACAGCGTATGAAAGAGCTGCCTTCGCAAATCAAGACCTGACGCTGTCGGCCTCCCGGCAAACGGCCATCTCTGCAGGATGGCAACGGGGCTGGAGGCGAACCTGCATCGCAGTCCCGGTTATAGAAAGGAATTGCTCCGTATCCCGCCCAGGGCCGAAGCAGCTTATGACCATGCAGCGAGCGGTAACCGGAAGGTTCAGTCTCTCAAGGCGGGATTCAGCCGGTCCACGACCGAAACGCCGACCGTCCGGCTGCCGATCGCGCCGTGAAAGACGACGCCGTTGCGTTCGCCGTGAAAGTCGGAGCCGCCGGTTGCGATCAGCCCGTATTTTGCGGCCAGTCCGGCGTAGCGTGCCTCCTCCTCCGCGCCGTGGTCCGAATGGTAGACCTCGATCCCTTGGGCTCCGTAACGGATGATATCCTCGACCAGATCGTCGTCGCCGTACAAGCCCGGATGCGCGATGACGCTTGTTCCTCCCGCTTCGCGAATCCAGTCAACCGCTTCGAACGGATGCAGCCGAGGCGGGTTGACGTAAGCCAGCCCGTCTTCCCCCAAATAACGGTCGAACGCTTCCTGCATCGAACGAACGGCGCCTTTGGCCAGCAGGACCGCGGCGATATGAGGCCGGCCGATCGAGCCGCCTTCCTTGCCCCGGCTTCGCGCTTCGGCCGTCACTTCCTCCATGGTGATCGCGACGCCCAGCTCCCGCAGCTTTGCGACGATCAGCTCATTCCGTTTATCGCGGACCCGGAGCTGACCGGCCAGCTTTTCCCGCCACCCTTCGTTTTGCCAGTCGATAAAATAGCCGAGCATATGGATGTCCCGGCCGCCGGCCGAGGTGCTGATTTCGACGCCCGGCACCACGATCACGCCGAGCGCGGCGCCGGCCTCCATCGCTTCCGCGATGCCGTCTACCGTATCGTGATCGGTAATCGCGATCGCGGCGAGGCCTTTCTCCGCCGCCATGCGAACGTTGTCCGCCGGCCGCTGCGTGCCGTCCGAAGCGGTCGTATGCGTATGAAGATCGGCTTGATTCAGAGCCATTGCTGCAAATCCCTCTCTCTCAGAAAAGTGAGAAACGTCACCGCCGAGATCGGCAGCAGCGCGGATTTCAAATAAATCGAATAAAACTGCCGTTTGAAGCCGGCCCCTTTGATCGGAATCGTACGGATCAGATCAAGGGCGACCTCGTGCTTGACGGACGAAGCGGATACGAAAGAAACGCCGAGACCGGCCTCGACCGCCGATTTTACGGCTCCGGTGCTGCCGAGCTCCATAATGATTTTCATATCCGCCGGGTCGAAGTTCCGGCTGCGCAGTCCGTCCTCCATCACCTGGCGGGTGCCCGAGCCCTGCTCGCGCAGCACGAACGGGTATTTCAGTACTTCGGCCAGCTCGACCTCCTCCCGATCGGCAAGCGGATGCGATTTGCTTACAATCAGCATCAGCTCGTCGCTCATAACCGCTTCCATATGCATGTCCGGATGGTTGACCGGCGCTTCAATCAGGCCGAAATTCAGCTGGTGATTTACGATTTCGTCCATGATCTGGGTTGTATTCATCACTTTCATGCTGATCGCGATATGCGGAAACTGCTGCCCGAACGGCCCGAGCAGGCGCGGCAAAATATATTCGCCGATCGTCAGGCTGGCGCCAAGCTGAAGCCGGCCCTTAAGCTGCGTCGTAAACTTGGACATCTGCGCGTCGGTCTCGCGAATCAGCTCGATGCTTCGCTGCGCGTAGGGCATGAGCGCTCTGCCCGCCTCGGTCAGTTCGATCTTTTTGGTGGATCGCTGCAGCAGCTTCGTGCCGAAATAATCCTCAAGCGACTGCACCTGCATCGTCACCGCGGGCTGCGTCATATGGAGCGCGGCCGCCGCGGCCGAAAAGCTTCCCTTCTCTGCCACGGTATAGAAAATATGGAGCTGATGAAAATTGAGCGCCATTGTGTCGACCTGCCTTTCTGTCTCTCCTATATACAATAATCGTTCTCCGGCGCATCCACAAGATTGAAGTCTATCCCGGTATTTTGACCTATGTTTCTTCATTCGCCTGCTTAAAAAACCGGACTAAAGCCGGAACGTTAACGTTCAAGCCGAACATATAAAAGGCACGCACTCCGTCCGGAGCACATGCCTTCTTATAATAATAGAAAAGAATTATTTCCTTTTTCTGCTGTTTTTGATGAGCGTCATCCGTCTGGAGTGCCGCAGCCAGGAATAATAGGATTTCAAATCGCGCAATTCGATGGTTTCCGACATTCGGCCTAAAAAGGTGACCACGATCATTTTGTGAAGAGGGTTGCCGGCGATATCGGTTTCATTCTCAAGCGTGGCGAATTCCGCAACGAACACGAGATCGTCATCGATTAAGTATACGTCCTGCTCGTTCCGGTAATAAGGCTCGACCCGCCCCTGTTTCAGGCACTGCCACATGAAATCGGCAATGTCTTCGAAACCGGTTTTCTCGCTTTCGATGCGGTCGGCCCAGCGGCTTTTGGCATGGTTCGTGATGACGATATCCGCGACTTTCTTGTCGCCTAAAACGACGTGAAACGACTCGTAGGTGCCCCATCTTTCCGTCATCTTGTCTTTCACCGCTATGCACCCCTCTTCTGGATTAGGCCTTATGTTCTATATCTACATTTGCTTCCATTGTAGCATGCCTGTCCAATTTTACAACCGAAAAATAAAGCCGCCCCATTATTGTAACATTCTGGATAGTTTATGTAAAAACAGACTTCCAGAACCGTCGGTACCGGCCTGGAAGCCTGCTGCTCACAAACTGTAAAACCGGGTTTTATCGGGTACGCCCCGCGTATACTCGGTTTTAATTTCGTTGCGATACGAACGTTCTATCTTTTTTACGAAAGGAAGCCGCTGAATGTTTCGAATAATTTCATCGGAGCGGTCCAAATTCATGTACATGACCACGTAATGCATTTTCCGCGACATATAATGAACGTTCCCGTATTTCTCAAGCCCCCGTGCCGCTTTAAGATCGCTGACCCAAATGATATACCCCACGCGTTCCGAAAACATCCTCGTCCCCCCGTCCGTTCGCCTTCCGCCTATCCGCAGCCGCCGCTGCCGCAGCTGCAGGAGCCTCCGCTGCCGCAGCCTTTCGGAAGCGGGTCGTTGCCCGGCACTTTAATCGTATCCGAGACCGCCCCGGCGATTTGAGCGGCAATATCATGCAGAAGCGCGTCCACCGCCAGCTCGGCCGATTTAAACCGGCTTACGCATTCGATTTCGTCCAGCTGCCGCTGGATCGCTTCCACCTTTTCCTTCGCTTCGTGATAATTCGGATGGAACCGGCCGAACCGCTCGCATTCCTCAAACTGTTCCTTCGCCTTTTGAAACTGAAGGGCAAGCTTCCGGACGTCGTCGCTGCGCTCGACGGCCGTCTTCCAATATGCGTATTCGGCGACTTCCGCCGATTGATTGACCATATCCCCGATATCGTATGCGGTCAGCAGCAGCGCCGCCATGTCCAGCACGGACGTTTCGCCGGACGTTTCCGGCCCTGTATGGAGCGTGTCCGGATAGCCGGCTGCAGGCATCGCTTGCACGTCGCCTCACCTCTTTGCAATGGATTGGAGGCCGATCGCCTCCCTGTTATCATACCACAACGCCCGAAGGAAAAGGTAGAGCCCGGCATCGTTCGCGGCGTCACTGCTCCATGGGAATGACGATCATCATCTCCTGCCACATATGAGGCTGAAGCGTGGCGCACTCGCTTCCGTCAAGCCGTCCGGTCACCGCCCAGGTGCCGGCCTGCTCCTCCAGTTTCTCGGGAATGAACAGCTGAACGTCGCCCTCGCGGTTTAGTTTAACCGCCGAACGCCAGCTTAACGCCTTTTCCAGCAGCTCCCGGCATGTGGACGGATGATACGCCCTCAGCTGCCGGGTCCAGACGGCGGGCACCTCCTCCAGCCCGCCGCGCAGCAGCGAGCCAAGCGAAGGCGGCTCGGCGATCAGGTCATACCCGTTCAGCGCGGACGAATCCAGAAGCTGCGTAAACGGGCATTCTTGATCATCCGCGCTGCCAGCGCCGGCCGGAATATGGCTTTCCGCCGCAGCGGCGAGCCAGCCGTCAAGCGCAAAACGGAGCGTCTCGGGCAGCGGCTCGCCGCACATCGTTTCGAGCATTTCGATCAGCTTCGCAGGCTCGTACCCGTATGAAGCCGCAGACCGAACCGAGCGTTCGGTCAGCCGGTACACAGCGAACAGATCGGCGCGCTTCCGCTCCGCAATCATTTCAAGCGCCCAAATCGTCGTTCCCGGAACGTCCGGCGGAACGAACAGCTCTCCATCCGGCGCGGCGCGGACCGCCGCTTCCCCGCCGGCGCACGGATCGCCACAGGAGCCGGGCGGATCGATAAGCCAGCGTGCCGCCGTCTCACCGGAACATGCGGAGCTTCCGGTTTCCATCCACCCGAAAGCGGTTAAGATTTGGCTCAGCATAACCAGCCGTTCCTTAACCCGCTGTTCCGATTCCTCCGTCCCGGAGACGAGCAAGGCGTCCGCCAGCCCGTCCAGCGAACACCATTTCCGCACGGGCATCAGGGAAAGCGCCGCAGCCGCTCGGGCCGGCTCGCTGCCGGACAGGATATACTGCTCCATCATATCCCGCATCAGCTCGCTTTCTCTCGCGGCCGGCGTCAAGGCGAGCCATCGTTCAAGCGCTTCCGGTTTGAACGAAAGCGTATGCGTTCCCCGCATCAGCCAGCCATGCTTGCCGGCGATATCGAGCGCCAGCACCAGCTGCGAAGGATAGGGCACATCCTCCCGCATAGGAGCCAGAAACGAAAGCTCCTCTTCCGACAGGGCGGCAAGCTGAGCCGCGCATTTGTCGATCGTCCGTTTCGGCAGCACTCCTTTCGACGTAAGCGCTGTTCCGCAGCGGTACAGCTCCGCGAGCATGTGCAGAAGCTGCAGCCCGTAGGCAGGACCTCCCGAACGTTCGCCGGGTCTGACGTCTTCTTCCTCCAGGACCGCCGGCTCAATAGCTCCCGCAGCAATCGTCCGCCACCAGCCGCAGAAGGTGTCGCGTGGGAGCGCATACCGTTTCTCGCCCCAGCTTTTGCGGACGGCGAACAGGATGCCCGCCCGCTGCAGCTGCATTAGGCCGAAGCGCGCTTCGAGCCCGGGCATATCCGGCGGAATCGCGGCAAGCAGCTGCTCCTCCGAGAAAGGCGCCGGACCGAAGCGCCGGATTACGGCCGTCATCGTGCGCTGCATCGACGCCGTCAAGCGGGGCCATATGCGGGCAAGCCGGCTGTCGTCCAGCAGAGCTTCCGGCCAGACCACTTCGGTCTCCCCGGCCCACGGGCGAGATACGGAAATCGCGCCGGCCTGCTCTTCCGATAGGCGTAATGCGACCTCGCGCAGCTTCATGGCAGCGCCTCCGCCGCCGGAGCGGCCTGCCGCCGTAAAGCCGGAATCGGCTCGTTCAAAGGTGAAGACGCTTCCGGGGAAGCGTCGAACGGCCAGCGGCGAATGCCGTACCGGTAGCCCTGCTCCAGCAAAAACAGCTGGCGTTTGCGCGCGTATTCGATCTCTTTCGTGCCGTCGCTGACGACCGTATAATACCAGGCGCTGTTGTCGCCCGCTTTCGGCCGGAGAATCCGGCCGATCCGCTGCGCCTCCTCCTGGCGTGAGCCGTAGCTGCCGGATACTTGAATCGCTACCGCCGCATCCGGCAGGTCGACGGCGAAGTTCGCGACCTTGGAGACGACAAGGACGGGGATTTCTCCTCGCTTGAACGTCGCATACAGCTCCTCCCGTTCCGGGTGCGGCAGTTCCCCGGTCAGCACCGGCGCCTGCAGCTCCTCCGCCATTCGGCCGAGCTGCGACAAATACTGCCCGATCACGAGCGCCGGCTTCCCTTCGTGACGCCTCAGCAGCTCCTTGACGGCCGCGATTTTCGCGGTGTTTTCCGCTGCGATGCGCACCTGCTCTCTTGGCTTCGCCCGCTCATAACGTTCCAGCTCACGGTCCGGAAGCGGAACGCGAATTTCCGCGCAGGCGGCCGACGCGATGTGCCTCCTGTATTCCAGCATGCGCCAAGGAAGATCGAACCGCTTGGGTCCGATCAGCGAAAACACGTCCTCCTCCCGGCCGTCTTCGCGGATCAGCGTCGCCGTCAAGCCGAGCCGGCGCGTCGCCTGCAGATCGGCGGTCATGCGGAACACCGGCGCGGGAAGCAGATGGACCTCGTCGTAAATGATCAGCCCCCAGTTCCGTTCGCCGAACAGGTTCATGTGCCGGTACTGCTCGTCTTTTTGCCGCCTGCCCGTCAGCATTTGATAAGTTGCGATCGTCACCGGACGCACCTGCTTCGCCTTTGCGGCGTATTCGCCGACATGACGGTCCTCCAGCGTCGTTTTGTCCAGCAGCTCGCGTTTCCACTGAGAGACGGACGTCGCATTGGACGTCAAAATGAGTGTGTCGCAGCCGAGCCTCGCCATCGCCGCGATGCCGACAATCGTTTTGCCCGCTCCGCAGGGCAGCACCAGCACGCCGCTTCCGCCTTCGGCGCTTCCCTCCCGGTAAAATAAATCGACTGCGCGTTCCTGGTAATCCCGCATCCGAAATTCGAAGCCGCCGAGCGTCCGCTCGCGAAGAGCGATATCCAGCGCTTCGCCGGGACGGTATCCGGCTTTATCGAGCACGGGGTACCCGAGCCGCATGAGCTCCTGCTTAAGCAGGCCGCGGGATTCGGGCTTTACCTTCAGAGGGCCGCCCGGCAAGTCCTGCCCGACGTATGGGTTAACCGACGGCTCGGCCGCAATCTCCCGAAGCAGCGCTTCGTCTCCGGCAAGCCGTAGACCTTCGTCCCCGTGCACCAGCGTCAATTTTCCGTAGCGGCCCGCCATATCCCGGATGCCGCTTGTGACCTTCGAAGGAACCTCATAACGGCTGTAAGCGCGAAGCTGCCCGATCATCTCCACCGCCGACATGCCGGACGAAGCCGCATTCCAGATGGAAAGCGGCGTAATTCGGTACGTATGCATGTCTCCCGGACGTTTGGTCAGATCTGCAAATTTGGCCAAAGCTTCGCGGGCCGCGTTCGAATCCGGGAGCCGGTCGTCGAGCAGCACGGTAAAATCGCTTTGCACGATCAGCGGCTTCGGCTCCAAATGGTTCATTCTATCATCCCCCGAAACGATTTCGTTTCTAGTAGTATGAAAAGAATGGGCCGTTTTTATGCTTCTCGCCTTAGCTCCGCAAAGCCTCCGGCGCCGCCTTGCATTTCGTTATGTACGGATATAAAAAAGACGCGTTCCCGGAACCTTTGCCGGAAAACGCGTCTTCGTTCCTCAATGAACCGCGGCCGGTTCCCGGTGCTTCTGCTCCGAAATGCCGCTGAGCGCATCGCCTGCTTCGTTGACGAAAATTTCGCGAACGGCCAGGTCCCCGATCGAGACGACGCCGAGCAGCTCGCCGTTTTCCACGACCGGCAGGCGGCGGATTTGGTTCTCGGCCATAATTTTGGCCGCTTCGTCGATCGACGTGCCGCCTTCGATCGTTTTAATGTGGTGCGTCAGCACTTCGTTCACCGAGGACGAACCGGAATGCTTTTCGGCATAGCCTCGGACGACCAAATCGCGGTCGGTGACGACGCCGATCAGCTTTTTGCCTTCGACAATCGGAACAAACCCGATATCGTGCTGTTTCATCAGGACGGCGAGCTCGTAAATATTGTCCTTCGTCGTGGCGGTCACGCAATCTTTGGACATGATCTCTTTTACGGTTTTCAAGCGCATTCCCTCCTAGGATGGATGATCGCAAAGCGAGCACCTTCGTACTCCACCCCTTAAGGTGACCATTGTCGCAGCCGCTCATGCGCCGGCGCCCGTGCCAGTTGATGCTACGACTGCCCCATACCCGAGATCCGTTCGCGCGCATAATGCTCCGCCATGGCGATCATGAGGCGCGCCGATATCAGCATCGACCGCTCGTCGATATCGAATTTAGGGTGATGATGGGGATAAACCGCCCCGGATGCTCCGTTTCCGGCGCCGACAAACATGAAGCAGCCCGGAATTTCCTTCAAATAATAGGAGAAATCCTCGCCCGCCATAATCAGCTCCGATTCCTTTACGGCTTCTTTGCCGAACGTCTCCGCCGCCGCCGCGAAAAACCGCCGGGCTTCAACCTCGTCGTTAACGACGGTCGGATATCCGTCCCGGTATTCGAGCGACGCTTTCGCTCCGTGCATCCCGGCCGTCTGCATCACCAGCGTCTCGAGGCGGTCCTTGATACCCGCCCTGACCGTCTCCTTGAACGTTCGAACCGTGCCGACCAGCCGGCACCGTTCCGCAATAATATTCGCGGCATTCCCGGCATGAAAAGAGCCGATGGAAACGACGGCCGGCTCAAGCGGGTTGACGCTGCGGCTGACAATCGTCTGCAGCGCCTGGACCATCGACGCGCCGACGACGATGGCGTCGATCGTATCGTGCGGCAGCCCGCCGTGGCCTCCGCGGCCTTCGATATCGATAAAAAATTCGTCCGGCGCCGCCATCAGCGGACCGCTTCTCGCCGCGACCTTCCCGTACGGAAGCGGCGTCCAAAGATGGACGCCGTAGATCACGTTCGCACCTTCGAGCGCACCAGCCTTGATCATACCCAGCGCGCCGCCCGGCGTCACTTCTTCGGCCGGCTGGAACAACAGACGGCGTTCGCCGGCGAGCGTCTCTCTCCGCGAAGCGTAAAAGCTTGCGATGCCGAGCATCACGGCGGTATGTCCATCGTGTCCGCATGCATGCATGACGCCCGGGACGGTGGACCTATATTCGCATTCCTTCTCGTCCTGGATCGGCAGCGCATCGATATCGGCCCGCAGCGCGATGACCGGTCCCGGCCGGCCGCCCTTGATCCGCGCGATCAGCCCGTATCCGCCGATTCCTTCCTCGACCTCGCAGCCGAATTCACGAAGCCGCGCGGCAATCCAGGCCGACGTTTCTCGCTCGCGGAAGGACAGCTCGGGATGGCGGTGCAAATATCTTCGCCATCCCACCATATCCGGATAGACGGTTTGCAGCAGCACGTCCGTTTCTTCACTCGTTCTCATGCGTACAAACCTCCTTGCGGCACTGTTTTATTTTGCTCTCATTGTACCAGAAGTGACGCGTATGCCGAAAGCGTTTTGCCGCGGCGGTAACCCGGACATTTTTCGTAAAAATGTCACTTTTGAGCCGTCGGCCTCCGCGGAGTAAGGCTTGCGCTGTCCAGGGAAACATACTATCATGATTACAGAACTGCCCAAAACTTGGTCCGCGCTACCCGTGCAAGGTTTCGATCAGTATCGGTACGCCGACTCGGGAAGCGGGCCTGCACCGAAATTAAAGCCAATGCTTCCGGAGTCAAGCTCTGCCGCAGTTTCGGACGGAAGCTCACGCGATACAAAACATTTCAGGAGGATCATCATGATAATTGAGAATACAGGCTTAAACGGCATGACAAGCGAGCTGTCTCACCTGGACGGATCTGCCGAGAAGCTCGGCTTTGTCCGGTGGCAGTGGGAATATTACCGGGCGACGTACGATCTTAAAATAGAGGACCGCGCGGGCCAGGAGGACTATTTTCTCCGCTTCAACGTCCGCGCCGTCGAAGGCAGGCTGGAGCAGGCGCACGCGCTGCTGCAGATTGAATCCGTTTATATCGGACGGGCAACGTTTCCTCACGGTCTTGATTACGAATCACCGATTCCACAGCCGGTCCTGAACGCCGCTACCCAGCGGCTGCAGGAGCTGAAGAAACTTCTCGCGTAAGCGCGCGAGCCCGGATGATGAAAACAAAGACGAACGGCCTGCGCGGCAGGCCCGATTTTTTACTACTCGTACTTACGCTGCTGCTCGTCGGATTCGGCCTTGTCATGGTTTACAGCGCCAGCTCCAATATAGCGGTCGTCTCGAAAACCTACAATTTCGACGCGTTATATTTTACGAAACGGCAGCTTTTATGGGCGGTACTGGGGATCGGAACGATGCTCGTGATTATGAATATCCCGTATACGAAGTTCAAGAAAGGGTTCGTCATCTACTTCGTACCGGTCATGATCATGCTGACGCTTGTCCCGTTCGTCGGCGATACCATCAACGGGGCGCGGAGCTGGTTCGGAATCGGTTCGCTCGGCATCCAGCCGACCGAGTTTGCCAAGCTCGGACTGATCCTTTACCTAGGCTCGCTCATCGCAAAGAAGGGCGAGAAATTCCGGGATTTCAAGAAAGGCCTGCTTCCCGTGTTCATCATCGTCGGCATTATTTGCGGGCTCATCATGCTCCAGCCCGACCTCGGCGGCTGTATTATCATTGCCGGCGGCGCGCTGATCGTGATCGTTGCCGGCGGCGCGAATTTGAAGCAGCTTTTTATTTCCGGCATTATAATCGGAACGATCGTGGCGCTGCTGGCCAGCATATCGATCATGACCCATCCGCAGCAGTGGGATTACCGGATCAGCCGGTTTACCGCATTTATGGACCCGACGTCGGACGAGCTGGATACGACCTACAACCTCTCCCGTTCCCTTCAGGCGCTCGGACACGGCGGCCTGATGGGCGCCGGCTTCGGCAACAGCGTACAGAAGCTGAAATATTTGCCTTATCCCTACAGCGACTTCATCTTCCCCGTCATCGCAGAGGAATTCGGTTTTATCGGCAGCACGATTTTTCTGCTCGTGTACTTATTTTTTCTATGGCGAGGGCTTATTATCGCCCTGCGATGCCCCGACAGCTATGGCACAATCGTAGGTGTCGGCATCGTCGGCATCATTGCGCTGCAGGCCGTCGTCAACATCGGCGGCGTAACCGGAGCGATGCCGCTGACCGGCGTAACGCTGCCGTTCATCAGCCACGGCGGCTCCTCGCTGCTCGTCACGCTGGCATCGATGGGCGTGCTGCTCAGTATTTCCCGCGAGCACAACCGGCCCGAGCAGACCCAAAACCGCAACAAAAAAAACCGCTGATGCGGTTTTTTTTCTCGTTTTCTCGTCTTATTTGATTCTCGCTGCCGCTTCCTCGAGCTCGTCGTCTTTAAACGCCACACCCTCGACCTTGACGTTGACCTCCACGACATTCAGTCCCGTCATGTTCTCTACGGCCTCCCGCACGTTTTCCTGAAGCTGGCGGCATACTTCCTGAATCGGGATGCCATACTGTACGATAATCCGCAAATCAATCGCCGCTTCCAGCTGACCGACCTCGACCGAAACGCCGCGCTGCGCGTTTTTGCCGCTGAGCCGTTTGGCCAGCCCTTCGGAAATGCCTCCGGACATCGCGGCGACTCCCGGAGTTTCAAGCGCAGCCAGTCCCGCGATGGTGGCCACTACGTCGTCTGAAATACGAATCATGCCGGTTTGAAGGTCTTCAGCCATGCCACACACTCCTCTTTCTCCGTATGTTTCCATTGTAATGAAGCCTTTATCCGAAAGCAAGACGGGGAATCGGATCGAACCGCAAGTTTACATAGCCAGCATTTTCCGCTATAGTGTTCTACAGATTGTTTACCAGCACAAAAAATGGGGTGTCGGAAGTTGAAGCAAAAATGGTTTTTCGCGGCCTTGATCGTCCTGTTTGTCCTAAGCGCGATCGGGCATTATATGCATTTCGGAGCGGTCACCGAGTTCATCCTGTCCGCAGCGGCCATCCTGTTCGTAGCCGGCTTTCTCGGCAAAGCGACGGAAAGCGTCGCCCATTACGCCGGCCAGCGGCTCGGCGGTTTTCTGAACGCGACGTTCGGCAACGCGGCCGAGCTCATTATCGCCATATTCCTCGTCAAGGAAGGCTTGTTCGATATGGTCAAAGCGAGCATAACCGGTTCCATCATCGGCAATTTGCTGCTTGTTCTCGGACTGAGCGTTTTCCTCGGCGGGCTGAAATATAAAGAGCAGAAATTCAACATCCATTTGGCGAGCCATAATTCGTCGCTGATGATTTTGGCGGTCATCGCGCTGTTTATTCCCGCCATCTTCACATCGGCGGAGCACTTCGACGTTCAGGCGAGCCGATGGCTCAGCTTATCGATCGCCGGCATTCTGATCGTCGCTTACGTGCTCTGGCTCATTTTCTCCATGATTACCCATAAAGACGTGCTGGCCGACGAAGAGATCACGTCTCCGGACCACGGCGAGGAAGCGGCCTGGTCGAAATGGACCTCCGTGCTGTTCCTGCTGATCGCAACCGTCATGACCGCGTTCGTGAGCGAATGGCTTGTCGATACGCTGCATACGTTTACCGAAAAATTCGGCTTATCCGAAGTATTCGTCGGCGCCTTCCTGATCGCGATCGTCGGCAATGCGGCCGAGCACAGCGCCGCCGTCGTGCTGGCAATGAAAAACAAAATCGGCGCGGCCGTCGAAATCGCCGTAGGCAGCAGCCTGCAGATCGCCCTGTTCGTCGCCCCGGTGCTGATCTTCGTCAGCGCGCTGTTCGGCGAGACGATGAATATCGTATTCAGCACCGTCGAGCTAGCCGCGATCGCGGTCGCCGTCTTTATCGCAACGTCGATTTCGCGGGACGGCCGGACGAACTGGTACGAAGGGGCGCTGCTCATCGCCGTATACGCCATTCTCGGGCTCGCTTTTTATTTTATATAAGCCGCTCTTCCAATCGCACAGCCTGGAACAAACCGTCTCTTAACGGAGACGGTTTTGGCGTAATAAAAAAGCAGCCGCGAAGTAAAGCTACTTCGTTCGGCTGCTTAATGCCTCGTACAGCTGGGCGAGATTCCGCTCCAGCCTGCTGACGATATCCTTGCCGACGGGTTCGGCTACCAGCCCCGCCCGGATCGCAAAATCAACCTCCCGGGAAAAGCCGTATATTTGCGTGTCCAGCACCTCTTCATAGAGCGGACATTGTCTTGTCGTCAAATTGGTCATCTGCACTTCGATCAGCTTCTCGATTTTATCGGCATCTTCCTGAAGGAGATTGAGCGCCTTTTGATGCAAATGGATGAGAACATCGGACGAAGACATCGTACTCCCCCTTGCGCGTGCGTAATGCCGCTGGTCTCGTATAATCCTTATATTAGACGAAATCGGAGCAATGTACAAGGTCAAAACGAACAAGAACCGGTTCCCGCCCGTCCAAAGCGCAGAAGGAGGTTACTTTCCGATAGACAAACGAAACGGCCCGCCGGTCGAGCCGGCAGGCCGCTTCACGGGATCGAACCGTTTATTCGGATACGATCGTCACATTCAAATTGTGCTTGGAAAATACTTCCGCCATAGCGGCTTTTGCTTCTTCGGCGTCCGACCCATGGACGTGGAGCTCGTACGAATGTCCGCCGACCAGCGTCGTGAACAGGCCGAGAATGCTTTTGACGTCGATATACTTGTTCTCAGCTTGCAGGACGATGGACGACCGGAATTTATTAGCCGTTTGAGAAATGTCTACGATTGCCGCGTTGTTGGACATAACGAATCCCCTCCAATTGTTGGTTACAAACCTAGAGAGCTTTTCTACATCATACCCTGAATTTGTGACGCTTACAAGAGCCTTTACTTCAATTTTTCGGGATTGAGCCCCTCCAGCTCGGGGATGACGAACAATCCGTCCTTGCGGATCAGCCGGTCGTCGAAATAAACCTCGCCCCCGCCGTATTCCGGACGCTGAATCAGCACCAGGTCCCAATGGACGGCCGAACGGTTGCCGTTATCCGTCTCCTCGTACGATTGACCCGGGGTGAAATGAAGGCTTCCTGCGATCTTCTCGTCGAACAGCGTGTCTTTCATCGGATGAAGAATATACGGGTTAAAGCCGAGGCTGAATTCCCCGATATACCGCGCGCCTTCGTCCGTATCCAAAATGTGGTTGATTCGGTCCGTATCGTTGCTTGACGCTTCGACGATTTTGCCGTCTTTGAAGGTGAACGAAATATTTTCAAACGTAAATCCGGAATGAACGGAAGGCGTATTGTAGGCGATCGTCCCCTGCACGGTATCGCGCACCGGCGAAGTAAACAGCTCCCCGTCCGGTATATTGCGGTGCCCGGAGCATTTTTTCGAACCGATGCCTTTGATCGAGAACGACAAATCGGTGCCCGGGCCGACAATCCGCACGCGATCCGTCCGATCCATCAGCTCCTTGAGCGGATCCATCGCCTTATCCATTTTCGAGTAGTCCAAATTGCAAACGTTGAAATAAAAATGCTCGAAAGCTTCCGTGCTCATATTGGCGAGCTGCGCCATCGCATGGTTCGGATACCGCAGCACGACCCATTTCGTATGCTTCACCCGCCGTTCCAAATGTATAGGGTGGCTGTAAAGCTGCTCGTACAGCCGCATATTTTCTCTCGGCACATCGGCAAGCTCGCTTGCGTTCTCGCCGGCACGGATCCCGATATAGCCGTGCATCGCCTCCATCCGCCTCAGGTCGAACGAAGCCCACAGCTCAATCTGCTCTTTTGTCGCATGCATCAGCATCGTGCGCAAAACGGACCGGTCATTCGTTTCGACGAACGGTCGTCCTCCCCGTTTGGCCACCTCTTCGATCAGGCATTTCACCAGCTCCCGCTCCGAGCCGATCATTTCAATTAAAATATTTTCTCCCGGCTTGACGTCGATGGAATACTGCACCAGATTGGCTGCCAGCGTCTGCAAACGGCTGTCGCGCATCGTACGCTCACCCTCCCGTATATGTTGATTGGACCGCATGGTAACGAGCCTTTCTTCATCATCCTACCATGTTTTTCCGAGCGATGCACGATTGCCGGACGTGCCGTTCAACCGCTTCATCTTTTGCCGGCCGCAAACGTCATATCGGTCGTCCGCACCTCGCTCCGTTCGGCCCCGTCCGCGAAATACCGCAGCTCCGCATGCTCCTGAAGCCGCATCGGCAGCAGCTTCGTCCGGTCGACGACGAGCGTATAATCGGCGTTGACCCGAAGCGTCTTCAGCATCCCGTCGAGCCGGGCCCGGGAGCGATCGAGCTCCTGCTTCCATTCCCGTTCGTACGCCGCCTGCAGCTCGCGACCTTTCCCGCCGCTCAAGCTCTGCAAGCCGGAAAGTGCGGGCACCCGGCGCTCCAAGCGGGCAAACTCGCCGCGAATCCGGTCGGCCCACAGCTTCCCCGTTTTCGCTTCGTCCGCCTGGATATGAAGCACCGCCGTCCGATTGCCCGAACGATCGGCTGCCAGCTCCGTGCGGCTCGCCGAGGCTTCGATCGATTTCAGCAGCTCCAGCGGGTGCCCGATTCCGGGAACCGGCTTGTCGCCGCTTGTCTGCACTTCAATGTCGTTATGGTCCTTCACGGTTCCCTGGAACGCGACCGGTTGTTCCTCGGCGCCGTCGACCGATACGGCGGCAGTTCCGGCAAACCGGTAATGGTCGACGCCCGTCAAGCCCGAGATGGAAAGCGCCAGCAGCTCCTTCGGCGTTTTACCGGAAGAACCGCTCGCGCATCCGGTCAGCAGCAGAACGGCCGCCGCCGCTGACACCATTGTTTTTTTCATTCGGGTTTCCCTCCCTGCGAAAGAAATTTTTCGTTTAGCGTCTGTTTCTTCCGTCCGCTTTATGCGGCAGTCCGGGAAAGCAAGGAACGGGCTTATTCGGATCCTTTTATCTGCTGCTGCTTCTGATATCCGCAAAATCTCGCTGCTATCGAAAGCAAAGCGCGCTTGACAACGACAGGCGAATATATATAATATTTATAGTTGAATATTGGGAGGAGTTTTGTGTCACCCTCACGGCGGCTGGCGCTGACGGGACTGCGGCTGAACATGCCCGTCAGGATTTGATTTCGGATCAAGCGCAGTCAGCAGCCGGCGAAACACCCATTTTCAAACTTCCCATTTGAAGAAGGAGTTTTTCGACACATGTCCAGATATACAGGGCCCAAGTTTAAATTGAGCCGCCGCCTCGGCATTTCGCTGAGCGGAACGGGCAAAGAATTGAAACGCGCATTTCCGCCGGGACAGCACGGCCCGACGCAGCGCAAAAAATTGAGCGGTTACGGCGTTCAGCTTCAAGAAAAGCAAAAGCTTCGTCACATGTACGGCGTGAACGAGAAGCAATTCCGCAACCTGTTCGACAAAGCGTCCAAAATGAAAGGGATCTCCGGTGAAAACTTCATGATCCTGCTCGAAAGCCGTTTGGACAACCTCGTTTATCGTCTCGGTCTCGCGAATTCCCGCGCCGGCGCCCGCCAGCTCGTATCGCACGGCCACGTAACGGTAAACGGCAAGAAAGTCGACATCGCTTCGTATACGGTTTCCGTCGGCGACGTCATCGGCCTGCGCGAGCGCAGCCGCAGCCAGAAATCGATCAAGGAAGCGCTGGAAGGCCGCAACTTCCTGCCGAACTACCTGGAATTCAACGACAACGCCGTTGAAGGCCGTTACGTTCGTCTCCCGGAACGCGCCGAGCTTCCGCAAGAAATCGACGAGAAGCAAATCGTCGAGTTTTACAGCCGTTAATGCAAAACCGTCCAAGGATTTTCCTTGGACGGTTTTTTTTATGCGAGTAGAGTTATAATACTTTCGCCTTGCTTTCGCTATCGGCCGAAAGGATGAAACGAGTTCCGCCGCCAATGGACGGCGTCAGCCGTTTCTACTTCTCCGTGCCCGCGAGAACCGGTTTACGATTCGGCTTTCGGCAGCTCGGCTGCTGCGGCAATCGGTGCGGGTATAGGAGCGGATATCGGCGCGGACAGAGGGGCCGACGGAGCAGGCGCCCTCGACGTCAAGCCCTTGATAAGCGCGCTTACGTCCAGGCCCGATACGCTCTTCAGCATTTCCGGCGCCGTTGCCATGAGCGAGGTGACATAGTTGCTGAGGCGAGCCGCGCCTTCGCCGTGACCGGTATCGACGACGGTCAGCTTGTCGATGCCTTTGATCGGCTCGGCGACCTTGCCCGCCAGCTCCGGAAGCATTTTCGCGATGATGTCGAGCACGGCGGCTTCGCCGAATTTCTCGAACGCCTGCGCAAGCTTATCCTTCGCTTCGGCTTCGGCCAGCCCCCGCAGGCGCGTAACCTCGGCCTCGGCCGTGCCTTTCGCCCGCTCGGCTTCGGCGATCGCAAGGCCTTCGAGGCGCTTCTGCTCGGCGTTTGCCTTCGCTTCCGCCTCAATATGGTACTTCATGGCGTCGGCCTCCGTCATCCGTTTTGCTTTTTCGGCTTCGGCCGCCTGCTCCACCGCATAACGGTCGGCGTCCGCCTTCTTTTTCACTTCCGCGTCATACTGCTTCTCGCGCCGCAAAATCTCTTTCGCTTCCAGATCGATCTCCCGTTCCTTGCGGACGAGTTCGACGCGCATCTGCTCCTCGACGACGCTCTGCTTGGAGCGCGCTTCCTGAACGGCATAGGCCTGGTCGGCTTCCGCCTTCGCCATATCCTGATCCTTCTTGAAGGCCGCCACTTTCAGCTCCTTCGCCTTGGCCGCTTCCGCAATGTTCGTGTCGCGAAGCAGCTCGGCCTTCTGCCCTTCCTCCTCGGCGCGCGCCTTCTGGATTCGCGAATCGCGCACCGCTTCGGCTTCGGCGATATCGGCGTCCCGCTTGACCGCGGCGATTCTCGGCTTGCCGAGCGCATCCAGGTAGCCGTGCTTGTCGCGCAAGTCCTTAATGGTGAAGGAAACGATCTGCAGCCCCATTTTCTTCAGATCGCGCGCGGCGACGCCCTGAACCTCCTGCGCAAATTTGTCGCGGTTGCGGTACACCTCTTCGACCGTCATCGAGCCGAGTATGGCGCGCAGGTGACCTTCGAGCACCTCCTGCGCCTCGCCCTTCAGCGATTCGGTCGGTTTGCCCATAAACTGTTCGGCCGCCGTAGCTACGTCTTCGACCGCGCCGCCGATTTTGATGATCGCCACGCCGTCGGCCATAACCGGCACACCCTGCTCCGTATACACCTCCGGCGTCGATACGTCAAGCTTGTGCGAAAGCAGCGACAGAAACTCGGCCTTCTGGAAAATCGGCAAAATAAACGCGCCGCCGCCCCGGACGATTTTGATCTTGCGGCCGGATTCATCCACGTCGACGTTTCGGCTCCCCAAAAACGACCCCGTCACGATCATCGCTTCGTCCGGACCGACCGTCTTGTACCGGGCCCAGAACGCAATTCCGAGCACGATAATAACGGCGACGACAATAATCGGTACAGTCAAAAAATCAGGCATCATAATTAAAATGCTCCTCTCTCTAATCTCTCTGTTTTCTCAGCCGTTCTCTTTACTTCTGTTTCTCTGCTGGGTACGACGACCTTGACTTACATCTCCAGTTTGGACACATACAGCGTACCGTCCTTCACCTCGACAACGACGACGCGTTCGCCGGACGGAATCGCCTTGCCGTCGAAGCTGGCGGCAATCTGCCCGGAGACGCCGGAAACCGTCCTCACCAGCACCTCGCCGTAGCCCGTTACCGGAATCGGCACCAGCACTTCCGCCATCGCTCCGGAAAGTTCGGCGAGCGAATACCCCGTCGAATTCTCGCTTCGCTCCATCGGACGGATATACAGGAAATAGACGGCGATGCCCGACAGGACCGCGCAGCAGGCGGCCAGCAGCACGACCGCCCATCCCCCGAACGAGCCGTACCGCTCAAGCAGCCAGCCGGCGCCGCCGAAAACGGTAATGCCGCCGACGATAGGCATCGGGTGGAAGGCATGATGGCCGTCGAATGAGAGAAAATCGAGTGCGCCGTCATGCAGCGAACCGAATAGATCGCCGAAAACGGCCGTCACGACGGTAAACAATACGCCGCCGGCAAGACAGGCCAAAAAAAGCGTCTCCACGGCGTCCCCTCCCTTCTTCCGAATCATCCAAATCTTTGAAGACGTCCCGGATAATAAATACGCGCCCGGGCTGTCAAAGTTTCGTCACATTTTCCCGAAGCCTGTCTCTTCAGGCGGAAAACCGGTGCGGCCGCCGGCGTCGTTCCTTGAACGAACCTAAATCCTTTCGATTTTGAGCTTGGCGAATTTACGTTTGCCGATCTGGATGACGTCGCCGTCCCGAGGCGTCACGTCGACAGCGGGATCATCGACTTTGAGCTCGCCTTTTATACCACGCCGATCGGAAACAAGTCAATGTCCCGTCTTTAAAGGCGGTCCAAAGTCCCTGACAGCGGGCGGCGCCGGCCGGCATTCGGACAAAATACCCCCCAATTCTGCCTTCCCTTGGCGAATTATGCTATAATAATCTCTGTTAATCGGAGGAGGAGTACGACCTTATGGACCATGAGCGCGAAGATAAGCCGAATGGATACAGCAAATGGCGGACATTCGGAATCGTGACGCTGATTACACTCAAATGGCTGTTTATTTTTGGCTTTGCTGCGCTTTTGTTCACGGGCGGAATCGCGGCGGGCTACGTCGCATCCTTCGTGAAGGACGAGCCTGTCAGAAGCCGCGCGGAAATCGAAGCGAAGCTGGATGAAAACGCCATCACCGGCTTTGCCTATTTCAATGACGGCAAAACCCAGATCGGGCAGCTGCGGACGGACGAAGACCGCCAGCTTGTCCAGTGGAAGGATATACCGCAGAATGTCATCAATGCCGTGCTTGCGACGGAGGATAACAACTTTTTCGAGCATATCGGCATCGATTTCAGCAGCCTTGCCCGTGCGGTCAAGCAGAAGCTGCTGAACGAGGAAACGCAGACGGGCGGCAGCACGCTGACCCAGCAGCTGGCCCGGCAGGTATTTCTGACGCTCGATAAAACGGACAGCCGCAAGGCGAAGGAAATTTTCCTGGCGCTCCGGCTGGAGCGGTTCCTGACGAAAGAGCAAATTTTCACCGCTTATATCAACAAAGTGCAGTTCGGCACCGGGAATACCGGCTATAACCTGTACGGCATCAAGTCCGCGGCGAAAGGGATTTTCGGCATCACGGACCTGAAAAAGCTCAATATAGCGCAGGCGGCTTACCTCGCCGGCTTGCCGCAGCGGCCGACCGCTTATGCCGCGTTTACCAGCAAGGGTCAATATAACGAGCAGGGCATCAAGTTCGCCATCGACCGCCAGCATACGGTGCTGATGCGGATGCTCGAAACCGGCCGGATCACGCAGGCCGAATACGACGAAGCGAAGAAATTCGATATTCGCAAATCGCTCGCCAAGCCGGCGGAGAAGGCTTACGACACGTATCCGTATCTCATGCTGGAAACGGAACGCGAAGGCGCGCAAATTTTGCTTCAGCTGCAAAACCCGAAGCTGAAGCCGGAAAATATTACGGCCCAGATGATGGAAAGCGCCCGGGAACAGCTTCAGCAGGGTGGCTACCGGGTTTACACGACGATTGATAAAAGCGTCTACGATACGATGCACAAGATCGGCGAAAATCCGAAAAATTTCACTCCGGACAGCAAAACAAAAGGTCTGGAGCAAATCGCCGCCGTCATGATCGATCATAAGACGGGTGCCATCATCGGCATGCTGGAAGGCCGGGACTTCTATAAGGAGCAGCTGAATCTGGCTACGCAAATGACGCGTCAGCCGGGCTCGGCAATGAAGCCGATCGCCGCCTACCTGCCCGCGATCGAGAAGGGGCTCGTCCAGCCGGGCAGCATTTTGGACGACGCGCCGATCGTCATGAAGGACGGGCAGAAAGGGTTCCACATTCCGATGAACTGGGACTTGAAATTCCGCGGTCTCGTCACCGCGCGCGAAGCGCTGAACGAGTCGCTGAACCTGCCTGCCCTGAAAATTTTCAATCAGATGGTGACGATACCGGAGGCTTGGAAGTTCGCGAGGAAGCTCGGCATAACGACGATTCAGCCCCAGGACGAATATGCCCAGACCGGCGTCATCGGCGGCCTGAGCAAAGGGGTATCGGTCGAGGAGCTGACGAACGCTTACGGCGCCATTGCCGATAACGGCGTCTTCAACGACGCGTATATGATCAGCAAAATTACGGATTCGAACGGAAACGTCGTGTACCAGCACGAGAACAAGCCCACGCGCGTCTTTTCGGAGCAAACGGCGTTCCTGATGACGGACATGCTGCGGACGGTCATTTCCGACCGTTCCGGGACGGGCCATTCGATCGCTTCGCAGTTCGATATGTACGGTAAAATTCCGGTCGTCGGCAAGACGGGCTCCACGCAAAATTACGGCGACGTCTGGTTCGAAGGCTTTACTCCCGACATTACGCTCGGCGTCTGGTCCGGCTACATCAAGCAGGCCGATACGCTGTCCAAGGCGGGGCACGCCCGCGCGCGGTCGATTTGGACGCTGATCATGAACCAGGTCACGAAGAGCCGACCGGATTTGTTCCCGACCCGGCAGTTCACGATGCCTTCGGGCATTGTAAAAGCGACCGTGTCGAGCGTAAGCGGCAAACTGCCGAGCGACCTCGACCGCCAAATGGGCAAGCTGGAGACCGATTATTTCAATCAAAAATATTTGCCGAAGGAACAGGACGACGCACTGGTGAAAATGAAGACGATCCGGTATAACGGCGTCAACTATATCCCGCAGCCGTCGACTCCGGCGGATATGACGTCCGACCAAATCGTCGTCAAGCGCCAGCAGCCGCTGGATGCGCTGATGGATCAAATTGCCGACGCCCAGTCGAAGCTTCCTGCGAAGAGCAGACGGCCGATGAGCATGTTCCTGCCGGCCGACGCCAAGCTTTCGGCACCGTCCAAAACGGATCCCCGCGTCGATGACGGCAATGTGCCGTCGCCGCCGTCCAATATTCGGCTCGAAGCGCTGCAGGGCTCGTTCCGGGTCACGTTCTCCCCTTCACCGGAGAAGGACGTGGTCGGATACAGGCTGTACCGGTCGGTGAATCACGGACCGTATGCCAACGCCATGGCGCCCGTACTAACCGGGGACGATTCGAAATTCGTCAACTATGTGACCGCTCCGGGTTCGTACAGCTATTACGTAACGGCCGTCGATGTCGGCGGTCACGAATCGGTTCCGAGCGCCGTCGTATCAACCGACGGTTCCTATATCGCACAGCAGGTCACTCCGCCGGGCGGAACGGCCGTCACTCCGCAAGATCAGGACGGCGGAGCGGCCAATTCGGGGCAGGGCGGCACCGGGACGGTATCGTCCGGCGTCCCTTCCAGCCCGTCGGGCGTGAAGCTCGAAAAGTCGGATATCGGCGTTAAGCTGACCTGGAACGGAAATCCCGGCTCTCAGGGCGTAACGGCGTACAATGTCTATTTCAGCGAATCGGGGAACAAATACCGATTGCTCGGCAGCACGGCCGAGGCCCGGTTCGAATATATTTCGCCTTTGTCGAAGGGCTCCTTCTACGTCACCGCGGTCAATCAGGCGGGCGAATCGCCCGCCTCCGCCGCCGTATCGATCTCCAACTAAAAAAAACGTCCGGCCAGATGCGGCCGGACGTTTTTTTATGTGGGTTTTGAGTATACGGATGAAATCAGTCCTCGATCGTAGATAAATCGCCCGTCGGGAGATTGAGCTCCCACGCCTTCAGCACGCGGCGCATAATTTTGCCGCTGCGCGTTTTCGGCAGCTTGTCTTTAAATTCCATTTCGCGCGGCGCCGCATGTGCGGACAGCCCTTCCTTGACGAATTTGGCAATGTCGGCTTTCAGCTCTTCGGACGGCGTGTAGCCTTCGCGCAGCGCGATGAACGCTTTGATAATTTCGCCGCGCATCGGATCCGGCTTGCCGATCACGCCCGCTTCGGCGACGGCCGGATGCTCGACCAGCTTGCTCTCGACCTCGAACGGCCCGACGCGTTCGCCCGACGTATTGATCACGTCGTCGATCCGGCCTTGGAACCAGAAATAGCCGTCCTCGTCTTTATAGGCGGAGTCGCCGGAAATATACCAGCCCGGGATCCGGAAATACTCCTCGTATTTGGCCGGGTTATTCCAGATTTTCCGCATCATCGAAGGCCACGGCGTCTTCACGGCGAGGTTGCCCATGCGGTAAGGCGGCAGCTCGTTGCCGTTGTCGTCAATGATGGCGGCTTGAATGCCTGGCAGCGGACGGCCCATTGAGCCCGGCTTCATATCCATGCATGGATAGTTGCAAATCAGCTGTCCGCCGGTTTCCGTCATCCACCACGTATCGTGAATACGCTGATTATAGACCTTCAGCCCCCAGCGCACGACTTCCGGGTTCAGCGGTTCGCCGACGCTGAGCACATGGCGCAGGCTGGACAGATCGAACTCGTTGACGACGCTGTCTCCCGCTCCCATCAGCATGCGGAAAGCGGTCGGCGCGCTGTACCAGACCGTTACGCCGTATTTTTGAACCGTGCCGTACCAATCCTGCGGACTGAAGCGTCCGCCCCGGATCACATTTGTCGCCCCGTTCAGCCACGGCGCGAAAATGCCGTAAGACGTGCCCGTCACCCAGCCGGGGTCGGCCGTACACCAGTAAATGTCGTCCGGCTTCAAATCAAGCACCACGCGGCCGGTGTAATAGTGCTGGATCATGGCGTTCTGGACATGGAAAACGCCTTTCGGCTTGCCGGTCGAGCCCGACGTATAATGGATGATAAGCCCGTCTTCCCGGCCAAGCCATTCGATCGCTGCATCGTCCGAAGCCTTTGCCGTTTCCGCGTAGTAGTCGACGATGCCTTCGCCGGGCTGTACGTCATTGCCGACGACGATGACATGCTTCAGCTCCGGCAGCTCGCTGCGGGAAATTCTGGACAATAGCGCCGGCGTCGTTACGATCGCGCTGGCGCCGCTGTCCTGCAGCCGGTCCTTGACCGCCGTTTCCATAAACGCTTCGAACAGCGGTCCGATCACCGCGCCGACCTTCAGCGCGCCGAGCAGACAAAAATAAAGCTCGGGCGTCCGGGGCATAAAAATAAACAGCCGATCCCCTTTCCCGATCCCAAGACCGCGCAGCACGTTCGCAAAGCGGTTCGACTGCTTGGCCATCTGTTCGAACGTATACGATTCATCGCGTGCATTGTCGCTATAGTAGAGTGCGATTTTTCCGCCAAGCCCGTTCTCCACATGACGGTCGATCGCTTCGTAAGCCATGTTCACTTTCCCCGTCGTGTACCAGGAAAACTGCTTTTCGATCTGTTCAAAATCGAACGTCTCAAGCGCTTCTTCGTAGCTTGCCATGTTCGAGCCGGAACCGCTTGCGGGTATCCGTTCCTGATGCATGTCAACCATATTCATCATCCTCCTGCCCATTGTAAAGCTCGTTTTGCCCAGTTTCCGAGTGCGGATAGCCGCCGGAATACGCTTTCACATTATATCATAGTTACGCGCTGTCGAGCCATTCTTTTCCGCCGCCCGCCCTTTTCAAAGGCTTGCTTTTTTGCTATAAGTGATAGTAAACGAGAGGCGCTTGAAAGGGGCCGAATCTGTTGGAGCACCGTAAAAAACACCATGCGCTTCGTCTATCGTCCGGCAGCCGGGAACTCGTCGTCGAAGGGCCGATTCCTCCGGAATCGCTTCAATCGCTTTCGATGCACCCTTCTCTGGACGCCTTCCGCCGGCCGGTGGAGCAGCACAAGGCGCTGGTGGAAATCGCCGGGCTCCCCGAGGGCCGGATTATCGCCGCCCGCGACGGCAACCTGCTGATCGGCTACGTGACGTTCCATTATCCAAGCGAGCTGGAACGATGGTCCGAGGGCGGCATGGAAGATCTGATCGAGCTTGGCGCCATCCAAGTGGCGGACGATTGCCGGTCGCTGGGGATCGGCAGGCGCATGATCGAAACCGCCTTTGCCGGAGGCCAGCTGGATAACGCGATCGTGTATACGACGGAATATTATTGGCATTGGGACCTAGAGGGGACCCGGATGAACGTGTGGGATTACCGGGCGATGATGGAGAAGCTGATGAAATCGGTCGGCATGGTTTGGTACGCAACCGACGATCCGGAAATTTGCGCTCACCCGGCCAACTGCCTGATGGTGCGCATCGGCAGCGAGGTGCCGCTCGCTTCCGTGGAGCAATTCGACCGCGTCCGCTTCCGGCAGCGGTTTATGTATTAAACAAAAGGAGGAAGCGTACGCGATGACGGACCATGCGGCATTTATCCGGCACCCGGGAGCAGCCCGCTACAAATTCAACGACAATCATCCTTTTCATCCCATGCGTCTTACGCTTGCCGAAAGTCTGCTGGAGATAAGCGGCGCATTGAGAAACGAGCAGGTTGCAGCGGCAGATCTGGACGGAGGCCCGCTCCTTGTAACCGTACACCGTGACGATTATATCGAGCTTGTAAAGGCGCTGAGCGGCGAATCCCCCGTCCCGGCAGCGGTCCGGAAAGCTTCCGGATACGGGCTCGGAACCGGGGATACGCCTTATTTTCCCGGCATGCACGCCGCTGCGGCCGCCATTGCCGCAGGCTCGGCCGCGGCGGCGGACACGGTGATGAGCGGCCGGGCGCTGCATGCCTATCATATGGCGGGGGGACTGCATCACGCCTTCCCGGACCGCGGTTCCGGCTTTTGCGTGTATAACGATGCCTCGATCGCGATAACGCGCATCCGGCTAACGCACGGCGCACGCGTCATGTATATCGATACGGACGTTCATCACGGCGACGGCGTCCAGTGGACGTTCTATCACGACCCCGACGTCTTGACGTACTCCATTCATGAAACGGGCAAATACCTGTTCCCCGGAACGGGCTTCGTCCATGAGCGCGGCGCGGACCAGGGCTTCGGCACCGCGATCAACGTCCCGCTGGAGCCGTATACGGAAGACGATTCGTGGCTGGAGTGCTTCGCGCAAACGGTGGAAAAAGCGGCCGCGGCCTTCAAGCCGGACGTGATTGTCAGCCAGCACGGCTGCGATGCGCACGCCAACGATCCGCTGTCGCACATCCACTGCAGCATGCGCATCTACCGCGACATTCCCGCGATCGTTCATCGCCTGGCGCATCGTTATGCCGGCGGCCGCTGGATTGCGCTCGGAGGCGGCGGCTACGACATCTGGCGCGTCGTACCGCGCGCGTGGGCGGTTGTCTGGCTGGAAATGTCCGGCCACCCGCTCGCAGCCGCTCTTGCGGAGGGCAACGTGCCGCTGCCGGAGGGCTGGCTGGGCCGCTGGCAGGCGGAAAGCCCCGATCCGCTTCCGCCCCATTGGCTCGACGATACGGCCGGATGGGAGCCGATGCCGAGAAGAGCAGAGATCGCGGAACGCAATCGCCGGACGGCGGAAATCGCCGTACAGGATGTGTAAGCAGTAGGCGCATATGCCTCGCCGGATGATCGGCAGGCGAGCTCATAGGCGCAAAAAAACCGGTTGTTTGCCTTCTCGAGCGCAAACAACCGGCGATTCGGTTTATTTCTGCAAGCCGTAAATCTCGTACAGCTGATCGAGCATCAAGTTTGCCGCTTTAATGCCTCCCGCCGTATTCCAAATCGCGTCGTCCACCTTATACGCATGGCCGCTTTTGACCGCATTTAAATTTTTCCAGAGCGGATCGTTCGTCCATTCCTTCTCGGTATCGCTCGCTTTGCCGTCGCCGGTTTCATAGGTCAAATAAAACAGCCGGTCCGCGTCCACTTCCGGAAGACGTTCCTTCGTAATTTCATCGGCGAACGTATTTTTGGCGTTCTTCGTCATTTCGTTGCGCGCAATGCCGAGCTCGCTGAAAAGAATGCCCGAAAACGTATTGGTATGGTACACCCGCGTTTTGCCCGACATAAAACGAACGACGGATACGGTTTCCTTCAGCTTGTCGCCGGCTTTCGATTTAAAGTCCTGGATGCGTTTGTTGAAATCGGCCAGCAGCGCATCGCCTTCGGCCTTCTTGTTCAGCGCTTCCGCATACAGCTTGAAATTGTTCATCCAGTTGCCGCGCAGGTCTTCCGACATGACGGTCGGCGCAATTGCGCTGAGCTGCTCGTACACTTTCTCTTGGCGCATTTTGTTGCCCAGAATGAGATCCGGCTTCAGGCCGGCAATAAGCTCCAGATTAGGCTGGCTTTCCTTGCCGACGACGGTGACCCCGTCCATCTCCGCTTTAATATGGGGATACCACGGATCGCCCTCGTACGACTCCACGGCGCCAACCGGTTTGATGCCGAGCGCCAGCACCGCTTCGGTCCCTTCGTTCGTCAGCACGACGATCCGCTTCGGCGTTCCTTTAATGACGGTTTTTCCCATCGCATGCTCAATCGTATATTCGCCGCTCCCGGCCGAACCGGAGCCGGAGGCGCTGGTTGAACCGGTGCCTTCCGGCGCCGCGGCGCCGCCGTTGTCGTTAGCGGCGGGTTTTCCGCATCCGCTAAGCGCCATCGTCAGCATCAAAGTCAGTACAGCCCACCATACCGCACGTTTGCGGGATCGGTTCGTCCACATTTTTGTCATTGTCGTTCCCCCTGCATTCCTTCAAAATCGATTATAATGAAAATGATTCTCATTCACAATTCAAAACTATAACGAAGCCAACCCGCCTTGTCAACATAAAATTGATAACGATTATCAAAGTCGTTGACATGCCGGAACGCTTCCTCTAAAATGCAAAATGAACCTGCTGATAATGACTCTCATTGATCGGAGCAATTCTGGAATATGTTTAAAATTATGGGACTAATTAGCTTCAGTTTGGCGCTTGCAGCCGCAGTTATAGGCAGTATAACGCTCGGAGTGACGAACATCCCGTTATCGGACGTATGGCAATCCTTCATTCATTTTAACGGCAGCAACGAACACCTCATTATTCGAACGGCCCGTGTCCCCCGTGCCTTGATTGCCACATCGGCAGGCGCGTCGCTGGCCGTCGCGGGCGCTGTCATGCAGGCGATCACGCGCAATCCGATCGCTTCCCCGAGCACGCTCGGCGTCAATGCGGGAGCCGCGTTCTTTATCATTTTGGCGTCAAGTCTGCTCGGCTTGTCGGGACTGGACGCGTTAACATGGGTGGCGCTGGCCGGAGCTGCGGTCAGCGGCGGCATCGTCTTTTTCATGGGGAGCATCGGCAGGGACGGCATGACGCCGGTTAAAATTACGCTGGCCGGCGCATCCATGGCCGCTTTTTTCGCTTCGCTAACCCAAGGTGTAATGCTGACGGACGGCAGAGCGTTCGACCAGATCCTCGCATGGCTGGTCGGTTCGGTCGCCGGACGCAGCCTGAACCAGCTGTCGTACGCGTTGCCGTATTTGGCGGCCGGCATGCTGATCGCGATGCTTCTGCCCCGGCATCTGAACGTCCTCGGCATCGGCGACGACGTGGCGACAGGGCTCGGGCAGCGCACCGCATACGTGAAAACGTTCGCGGCGGTGTCCGTCATCCTGCTGGCCGGAGGCTCGGTTGCGGTTGCCGGGCCGATCGCCTTCGTCGGCATCGTCGTCCCTCATATCGCGCGGCACATCGCCGGCCCCGATCATCGCTGGCTGCTGCCTTACTGCGCCGTGATGGGCGCGCTGCTGCTCGTATCGGCCGATCTCGGCTCCCGATACATCGCCATGCCGCAGGAAGTGCCCGTCGGCGTTATGACCGCGGTGATCGGCGTGCCGTTTTTTGTCCACATTGCCAGGAAAGGGAGACGCGCCCAATGAGCAAATATTCTGCATACCGCACGCCCGGCTCCGCGTTCTCCGCACTGATCGAGAAACGAACCGTTTGGACCGCAGGCATCCTGCTTGCGTTTTGCGCTGCGCTGATGATCGTAAGTACGGGAATCGGCAGCGAATATATTTCGCCTCTCACCGTCGTCAAAGCGATTTTCGGCTCGGCCGATCCGACGTCCCAGGTCATCGTCGAGCAGCTTCGGCTGCCGCGGATCGTCATCGCCGTTCTCGTCGGCGCATCGCTCGCTTCCAGCGGCGCCGTGCTGCAGGGAATCGTCCGGAATCCGCTCGCTTCGCCCGATATTACGGGCGTTACGGAAGGCGCCGCGCTCGGAGCCGTGCTGTTTATTTTTCTGTTTCAGGGTACCATATCGATTCATTGGATGCCTCTTGCTTCAATCGCCGGCGCATTTGCGATCGCGGTGCTGCTTTACGTATTGGCTTGGAAAAACGGCGTCTCGCCTCTTCGGCTCGTGCTGATCGGAATCGGGATTTCGGCCGCGGTCAAGTCCATCTCCTATATGTTCATTATTTCGGGTCCGATGCAGCTTGCCAACCAGTCGCTGACGTTCATGACCGGCACGATTTACGGCTCCTCGTGGGATAACGACGTCGTTACGCTGCTGCCGTGGGTCGCCGTGCTGCTGCCGCTTACCTGGCTGCAGGCCCGCCAGGTCAATATCCAGGCGCTCGGCGACGATGTCGCCAGCAGCGCCGGCGCGCGCGTGCAGAAGCAGCGGCTGGTCCTGCTGACACTGAGCATCGCCCTGGCGGGTTCGGCCGTGGCAATCGGCGGCGCGATTTCGTTTATCGGGCTTATGGCTCCGCATATTGCACGCAAGCTCGTCGGCCCGTCGTTCGGCGGCCTGCTGCCGGTCAGCGCCCTGATCGGAGCTATCATTCTGCTCGTCGCCGATCTGGTGGCACGCACCGCTTTTCTGCCGCAGGATGTGCCGGCCGGAGTATTTACCGCCGCGATCGGCGCACCTTTCTTTATGTATCTGCTGTATCGGAACCGCAATCAATCTTGACCGGGAGGAATGCCGCTATGGGCGTATTGGAAGCGAAAGGGCTCGGCTTGTCCTATGGGGACGCCTTCATTTTCGAGGATCTCGATCTGGCGATTCCGAAAGAAAAAATCACCGTGTTTATCGGCAGCAACGGCTGCGGCAAATCGACGCTGCTGCGCTCCATGGCAAGGCTGCTGAAGCCCCAGCGCGGCAGCGTCGTGCTGGACGGCGGCGATATCGCCGGCATGTCCACGAAGGAGGTGGCGCGCAAGCTGTCCATTCTGCCCCAGGGACCGACGGTGCCGGAAGGGTTCACCGTCCTGCAGCTGGTGAAGCAGGGCCGTTATCCGTACCAAAGCTGGCTGAAAATGTGGTCCCGCGAAGACGAGGCCGCCGTGATGTCGGCGCTCGCCGCGACCGGAATGAGCGATTTCGCCGAGCGAACCGTAGATTCGCTCTCCGGCGGCCAGCGGCAGCGCGCATGGATCGCCATGACGCTGGCGCAGGATACGCCGGTCATTTTGCTTGACGAGCCGACCACCTATCTCGATTTAACGCACCAGATCGAAGTGCTGGACCTGCTTTACGAGCTGAACGAACGGGAAAAACGTACTATCGTCATGGTGCTGCACGATATCAATCTTGCCTGCCGTTATGCCGACCATATCGTCGCCATCCGCTGCGGCAAAATTGAAGGACAAGGCCGCCCCGAAGCGATTGTCGACGAGTCATTGATCGATCAGGTGTTCCAGCTGAAGTGCAAGATCATGCCGGACCCGATCTATGGAACGCCGATGTGCATCCCGCACGGCAAAAGCAGTCCGCGGCGTGCGGCAGCGGCCGGCACGGGGTCAGCAACGGAACTTGCAATGGAGCCTGAAACAGAGCATGCGCCGAAGCCTGCAACGGAGCATGCGCCGAAAACGGAGCCTGCAACGGAACATGCGCCGAAGCCTGCTGACAAGCCGCTTGAAGCCGTAGCGGCCAAGTAGCATCTCGCGCGCGCTCCTCCCGGGCACAGCGCGCTCAACGCACGGGACGGCAGGGCCGACGGACGGAAACCGACTCGTGCCTTTCGTGAAGCGACATAACATGGCGAAGGACTCATCACCTTCTTAGCCGAACGGAAAACGGCTGCCCGCGTCTTTGTTCCTGAGCGGCCTTGCAAACAAAAAAGCTATCGATGGAACAGCCACTTAGGCGGCTGTCCGATCGATAGCTTTTTTCACGATTACAGATGGCGGATCATTTCGTCGATGATGCGATGCGAATGAATGGAGGCCTGGACTGTAAATTCGGCAAAATTCACATGCGCCGAGCCGTCCGCCTTATCCGACATCGAGCGAATGACGACGAACGGCGTTCCGTTCATCGCGCATACTTGGGCGAGCGCAGCTCCTTCCATCTCCGTGCAGGCGCCGCCAAGCTCCTCATGCAGCTCTCGGACTGTTTCGCGCGAAGCGATAAACTGATCGCCGGAGAGCACCTTGCCTTTCATGCTGCGGCCGGGAAAGAGCGCCTCGCAGGCGTCCGACGCAAGCTTCACAAGCTCCGGATCCGCCGCAAATTCCCAGACGTCCTGAAACGGGATTTGCCCGCGCGCAAATCCAAGCGGCGAACAATCCATATCATGCTGCAAACACGAAGTCGATACGACGAGATCGCCAATATCGAGCGAAGGGTCGACGGCGCCGGCCACCCCGGTAAACAGGACGCAGCCCGCGCCGGCGTCGATCAGCAGCTGCGTGCAGACGGCCGCATTCACTTTGCCGACGCCCGATTTGCAAAAAATGACGCTGCGGCCGTGCAGCGTTCCTTCCACATAGGTAATCCCCGCTTTTACGAAAGAGCCCGTCTTCTCGACATGCTTGTGCAGAAGATCGATCTCTTCGACCATAGCGCCGATAATGCCGATTTTGCGAAAACGTTCCGTCATCTATTTGCTTCCCACCGATTGGCGGCTGACGATTTCGTGCGGCAGCACCACTTTCGCCTGGTCCACCGACTCCTTCTTCATCAGCTTCGTCAAGAGACGCATGGAAACGGCGCCGATATCGTACATCGGCTGAGCGACTGCCGTCAGCTGCGGGCGGACCATCGAAGCCATACGGCTGTTGTCGACGCTGATGACCGAAATATCGTCCGGAACCTTCAGACCCGAATCCTGAATGCAATGAATGGCGCCGATCGCCATTTCGTCCGTCGCCGCAAACACGGCCGTCGGGCGGTCCTTCAGCTCAAGGAAATATTTCATCGCTTCCGCGCCGGATTCATACCGGTAATTGCCGACCCGGACCAAATTCTCGTCATACGGCAGGCCTGCCGCTTCAAGCGCGCGCTTGTAGCCCTGAAAACGGGCATAGCCGTTGGCCGGATCCTGCAGCGTACCGCTGATCATGGCAATCCGCTTGTGCCCGCCGCGAATCAGCATTTGCACCGCATCGAACGCTGCGCCTTCATGATCGATATCGACCGACGGAATCGTGCCGTTCTCATCCGTCGTCGCACACAGCACGATCGGCACGTTCGCCGTCTTGAACGCCTGCAAATGCTCGTCCGTCACGGCGCCGCCCATAAAGACGAGCCCGTCGACCTGCTTCTCCAGCAGCGTATTGATCACGCGGATTTCCTTGTCCTTCTTCTTGTCCGCATTGCACAATATGATATTGTAATGGTACATGTTGGCAATATCCTCGATGCCCCGCGCCACCTCGGCGAAGATCGAGTTCGATATATCGGGGATGACGACGCCGACGGTCGTCGTTTTTTTGCTGGCCAAACCGCGCGCAACCGCATTCGGACGATAGCCGAGCCGCTCAATCGCCTCGAACACTTTCTTGCGCGTCTGCGGCTTCACGTTCGGATTGTTGTTTACGACCCGAGATACCGTTGCCATCGAAACGCCTGCTTCTCTTGCTACATCATAAATGGTTACCGTCACGGTCCTTCTCTCCATTAGTTCAAATTTTAATCTCGCGCCGCATTACTTTACCGTAATGATACGACAAAATATTACTTTTCGCAATGTTTCCCGAGATGAGCTTCTAATGTCGAGTATGTGATATCCCAATGCGAAACGTGCCATTTCGCCTCGCCGTTCGCCAAATAAAGGAGCTGGGGAGACTCATGTTTGACGCCAAGCGCGGCAGCCACGGCATCCGAAACGTCCCTGTCCTCGATCACCCGGAGGAGAAAACAGTCGAAATCGCTCGCTTCCGCGTCCTCCAGCCAGTTGGACAGCTCATCGTACGCTCCCGCGCTCACCGGGCAGCTCGTGCTGTGTTTGAACAGCAGCTGCGGCTTCGCGTTCGACGCCTCCAGAATGTCCCGCCACTGAGTAACCGAGCTTAAGCTTTGCATTCGTTCCACGATTCGTCCCCCTTCCAATCGGCGTTACGCCCGCAATTGGGACAAGCTGCGGCTCAGCTGAACAAGCCGCTTATGTACATCTTCCATCCAGGCTTCGTCCCCGCAGGACTTCGCAACCGTATACAAATCGAGCAGCGTATCGATCCGCCCCTCCATCAGCCGCATCACAGCCGCGGGATCCGACATTCGTTTGTCGTGAAAAGCCTCTACTAACAAATCTGCCCATTCATTCCACTCGTTAAACAGGTAAGTTTGTTTTACCGGATGAGTCCCCAGTTTGCCGATCAGTCCGGTAAGGTCCGTCTTTACCTCGGCGAACACCTCGCTCCGTTTGCATGAAGGGCAGGAATAGATCGGCACATTGTCGATTTCAACCTTACCCGAATAAATAAGGGTTCGCAGTTTCATTACCATAACATCGCCGCAAGGACAACGTTTTTGCAAAATGGTCACTCCTTCTGGAAGCAGCGCCCCTGTCCGCCTTGCGCGGACGGCGTCCTAGTCAGGCTAACTACTTCGACCCTTTTTACAAAAAGTCCTTCTTCGCGCGCCGATGTAATTTTTAACTCTCCCGCTATTTGGCGAGCCGCCGCCAGCGTTCCCGTACGAACGGAACCGCCGCAATCAGCACAGCCAGCGCGGCTCCGATGCAGTCGTGAAGGATATCCGCCGGGTCGGGCGTGCGTCCGGCGACGAACGACTGGTGATATTCGTCGGTCAGTCCGTACAAGCCGGACAGGAGCACGATCAGCAGCTTGACCGTCCAGCGGTCCCCCTGCCGGCCGAAGCCGAAATCGAATGCGGCCGCAAGCACGAAATAGGCGATAAAGTGGGCCCAGTCGAACGACTGCATGGCCGGAAACAGCTTTTGGAACCAAGGCAGAAACGTATTGAGCTCGCTGCCCGACTGAGCGGAAAGCGTGAAGATGGCCGCCATGACCAGCACGGCCGGAATAAAGCGCAGCGCTCTGCGGGACGGCTTGACGCCCGTTTGATTCATCGGTTCACCTTCGTTACAATAAAATCGGATTCATCGTTCTCGATAAGGAGGGATTTTGGTTGTCGCTGCAAGGAAAAACGGTCATCTGCCTGGTCGATGACGATTTTGAAGATTTGGAGCTCTGGTATCCCGTTTACCGGGTGCGCGAGGAAGGTGCCGCCGTCCTGTTTGCCGGTCCGGAGAAAAACCGCACCCATATCGGCAAATACGGCGTACCCGCCAAAGCGGACATTTCGTTCGACGAAATGGACGGCACGCGCATCGACGGGCTGCTCGTTCCCGGCGGGTGGGCGCCGGATAAGCTGCGCCGCTATCCGCAGGTGCTGCAGCTCGTGCGCGAGCTCGACAAGGCGCGCAAGCCGATCGGGCAAATTTGCCATGCCGGGTGGGTGCTCATCTCCGCCAAAATATTAAGCGGCCGCCGGGTAACCTCCACCCCCGGCATCCGTGACGATATGGAGAACGCCGGCGCCGTCTGGCTCGACGAACCGGTCGTCGTGGACGGACACCTCGTTTCCGCCCGTCGCCCGCCGGATCTGCCGCCGTACGCCAAAGCGTTCGTGGACGCATTGTCCGCCGCCAGCCGTTAATAAAGGGCCGGCGGCCGCCGCGGTCTGGTTGCGCTTCAGCAGCTTATTGACCCGCCATCCGGCCAATGCCGAATGCTCGGAGCGTCCGTGTGGTTCATCCATGCCGATTGAGGCTGCGCCGTCGATCGCACCTTCCTGCGGATGCTTCAAGCGAAGCGGCGCCCGGCCTACCGGCGATACCGGATCGTCAATCGCCGGAGACGGCGTTTCCGGGCTGAAAGCCGGCGAGCATCGCATGAATTTGACCGCTCGTCGGGCATTCCAAAATATTGTCGAACAACGCGAGGCTGTCGCGCCGCTGCAGGCGCAGCAGCCTTTCTTTCACCTGCAAAATCGCGTTGGCCGACATGCTGAGCTCGTCGACGTCAAGCGCCAGCCATATCGGCAGCGCGCGGACGTCGCCCGCCAGTTCGCCGCAGACGCCGACGTGAATGCCCCGCCGCTTGGCCGCATCGACCGTCAGCTTGAGCATCCGGATCACCGCCGGATGGTACGGCTCGTATAAATGCGAGATTTGATCGTTCATCCGGTCGACCGCCAGCGTAAACTGCACCAGGTCGTTCGTGCCGATGCTGAAGAAATCGACTTCCGCCGCAAGCATGTCGGCGATGACGACCGCGGCCGGAAGCTCGATCATAATGCCCACTTCAATGTCGGACTTAAACGGCTTTCCCTCCGCCTGCAGCTCGGCTTTCGCTTCCGCCAGCAGCTTATTGGCCGCGCGCACCTCCTCCACCGACGAGATGAGCGGGTACATGATTTTTACGGTTCCGTAATGGCTGGCCCGCAGGATTGCCCGGAGCTGGGTCTTGAACAAATCCGTTTTGTCGAGGCAGATGCGAATGGCCCGGTAGCCGAGAAACGGATTCTCCTCTTCGGGCAGCTCGAAATAATCGAGCTGTTTGTCGCCGCCGATATCGAGCGTCCGAATGATGAGCGGCCGCCCGTCCAGCTTCTCGGCGACGCTCTTATACACGTCGAACTGCTCCTCCTCCTGCGGCAGCCGGCTGCGGTCCATATACAGAAACTCCGTACGGAACAGGCCGACGCCGTGCGTGCCGCTCTGCAGCGCCACATCCAGCTCTTTCATCGAGCTGATATTGGCCGCCAGCTCCATTTCCTTGCCGTCCAGCGTCACCGATTGGACCTCGACGATCGTTTTCAGCCGCTGGCGCTCTTCCTGCTGCCGCCGCTGCAGCTCGGTATAGGAGGCGACGATCTCCCCGGGAGGATCGAGATGCACGATGCCGGTCTCGCCGTCGATAATCATGAAATCGCCGGTCGCAATCGGCTCCTCCAGCTTCGATTCCAGCCCGACGACAAGCGGAATTCCGAGCGCCCTCGCCATGATCGCCGAATGCGAGGTGGTGCTCCCGGCCAGCGTCGCGATGCCGAGCACATGATTCGGATTGAGGTGCGCCAGCTGCGAGGGAGAAAGCTCCTTGGCGACGAGAATGAAAGGCTGCGTATCGATCGGAAGCGTAATTTCCGGCGCGCCAAGCAGATGCTTCAGCAGCCGGTTGCCGACGTCTTTGATGTCGAGCGCGCGTTCCTTCATATATTCGTCGTCCAGCAGATCGAACATCGTCACGAAATGATCGATCGCTTCCTTGACGGCCACCTCCGCGGCCTTATACTGGCGCTGGATGATGCCCTGGATTTCGTTCATGAATACCGGATCGTCCAGTATGGCCAAATGGGCGTCGAAAATGTAGCTTTCGTCCGTGCCCACCACTTCGCGAAGCTCGTCTTTCATCTGCCGGATCTCTACTTTGGAGGTGCGGATGCCCTCGTAAAGCCGGTCGAATTCCCGGGCCAAATCGCCGACGTCGATTTTTTGCTCGGGCAAATCCCATTCCCAATTCGGCAGCACGAACGCCTTGCCGATCGCCACGCCCGCAGATGCCCCTATCCCTTGAATCACGGTTTCTCCCCTCCGCTTCTCTCTTTCAGCACGACCGACATGACCGAAGCCTGCCCGCGCTTGACCGTTTTAAACGGCGCAAAGCTCCAGGAGCTGACCCGCTCCGAATTCGTAATGACCATCGGCGTCGCAAGCGATTTGCCGCCTTTGCGCACCGTGTTTAAGTCGAAGGTGATCAGCAGCTGCCCGGGGACGACCGCATCGCCTTCCTTCACGAGCGCCTTGAAGCCCTTCCCCTTCAGCTGCGAGGTATCGATGCCGATGTGCAGCAGCACGTCAAGCCCTTCCGGCGTGCGGATGCCGACCGCGTGCATCGACGGGTAAACGTGAATCACTTTGCCGCCGACCGGCGCCACCAGCTCGCCCCGCTCCGGCATGAACGCGACGCCGTCGCCGACCAGCTTGCCGGCGAAGATCGGGTCCGGCACCTCGGTCAGCGGCATCATCCGCCCCTGTACCGGCGCGTTGAACAGGACGCGCGACTGGTCGCGGCGGATCGCCTTGTCCATCTCCTCGCGGATCAGCTCGGAATAAGTGCCGAACACGATCTGCACGTTGCCCCCGCCTAGCCGGATGACGCCCGCCGCCCCGAGCGCTTTCAGCGAGTCGATGTCGATCAGCCGCTCGTTGCTCACCTTCAGCCTCAGTCTCGTAATACACGCTTCCATTTGGACGATGTTCTCCTTACCGCCGATCGCCTCCAAAATAAGCGGCGCCCGGTACGGAATGTCGCCGGCCCATTCGTCGAGCTGGGAGCCTTCCTCGCGGCCCGGCGTCGGAATTTGGAATCTGCGGATCGCCCACCGGAAGAGCACGTAATAGATCAGGCCGAACACGATGCCGATCGGGATGAGCAGCCAGCCTTTCGTCGCCAGATGCTCGTTGACGAGAAAATCGAGCGCCCCGGCCGAGAACGAGAAGCCGTCCCGGATGCCGAGCTCGTAGGTGAACCACATCATGAGGCCGGACAGCAGCGCATGGACGATAAACAAATACGGCGCAACGAACAGAAAAGCGAACTCGATCGGCTCGGTTACGCCGGTCAGAAACGACGAAAGCGCCGCCACCAGGAACGTTTTGCGGATTTTCGGCTTTAAATCCTCGCGCGCCTCGTCAATGATGGCGAACGCAATCGCCGGCAGCGCAAACATCATCGTCGGATACAGGCCGGCCATAAAAGCGCCTGCGGTCGGATCGCCGGCGAAAAATCGCGGCAAATCGCCGAATACCACCTGGCCGTTCGGCAGCGTGTACCCCCCGACCTGAAACCAGAAGACGTGGCTGACGAGATGATGCAGGCCGAATACGACCAGAATGCGCAGCACGAAACCGAACAGAAAGACGCCGAAGCCGCCTCCGGACGATACGATGTCGCCGAGCGCAATAAGCGAGTTATGGAGGGCCGGCGCAATCTGGACCATAATCATGGCCCACAGGGCGGAGAACAGGCTGACAATCAGCGGCACAAACCGCGGCCCGCCGAAAAATTGAATATATTCGGGAAGCTTGATCGATTTAAACTTCTCATTGAAAATACTTGCGAACAAGCCGATAATGACGCCGGTAAAAACGGTCGGTTCCAGCTCGTAATGACTGGCATTAATGATGCCCGTATAGATGAACATGCCGGCCAGCGCGGCCAGTCCCGCCGCGCCCGCATTGCTCGTCATGCCCATGGCGACGCCGAATGCGAATAAATAAGGCAGGAAGGTAAACAGGGCCATGCCCGCCGTATGGAGATGGGTTTGGACGCTCGGCAGTCCCATGCTGGCCCAGGGCAGCGCGCTCAGGCTGAGAAAGACCGCGGCGCCGGGCAGCACGATGGTCGGCAGCATGAGCGATCTCCCGAGCTGCTGCAGGTGCCCCATCATATTGATTTTCATCCGCACCCCCCTTTCGCATTGGCAGATGTCCTCTATCTTTTGATGGTACGCGCTGCGGCATGCTTTGTCAAAATAAAAACGGCGGACCTTCCGGTCCGCCGCTCGTGTAATCCCTGCTGCCGATGCTGCAATTAACGGAATTGCTGCTGAGACGAATAGCCCAGATGCGAAAGCACCGGACCTTCGTTTTGAGCGGCATTCGTCGCTTGCAGTACCGGGTTGTACGATGTTGCGGCTTGCGCAGTGCCGAATTGGCCGGCGTGCTGATTTTGGCTGAAGTCCTGCCCGGCCGTGAAGCCGGCATGCGAAATCACCGGCTGGGACTGCTGCGTAAAGGATTGAGCGCCGGCATGCGAGGAAATGCCTTGGCCAGCGGTCATACCGGCATGCGCCAGAACCGGATTATGCGACTGGGTGTACGTTTGCTGCTGTCCCATTTGAGCGCCGAAGTTTTGCTGCTGAGCCGTCAATCCGGCATGCGAGATAACTGGGCTGGCGCTTTGCGTGAACGTTTGGCCATGGTTGATCGAAGACATGCCGAAGCTTTGCTGATTTTGAGCCGTCAGACCGGCATGCGCAAGCACCGGGTTGCTGCTTTGCGCGAACGATTGGCCGCGGTTCATCGACGCGCCGAAGCTTTGCTGGTTTTGAGCCGTCATTCCGGCATGCGCAAGCACCGGGTTGCTGCTTTGCGTAAACGATTGGCCGCGGTTCATCGATGCGCCGAAATTTTGCTGGCTTTGAGCCGTCAGGCCGGCATGCGCAAGCACCGGGTTGTGCGATTGGTTGAACGACTGCTGACCGAATGCGCTTTGCGCGCCGATGTTTTGCTGCTGTGCCGTCATGCCGGCATGCGCAAGCACCGGGTTGCTGTTTTGCGTAAACGTTTGGGCAGAAGACATCCCGTAGTTTTGCTGCTGAGCCGTCAAACCGGCATGCGAAATGACCGGGTTCGAGCTTTGCGTGAAGCTTTGAGCTCTCCCTTGGTATTGGGACTGAACGAAACCGGCCGGTTGATAGCGGTTCGACTGCGCGAACTGCTGGTTAATCGGCTGCTGACTTTGGAACCCTTGTTGATACACGGTTTGTCCTCCTTGATTATGCTAAGTTGGCTGTATTCAAGGGCGCTCAGGTCCTTGAACCTTCCTTAGTTTTGCAAAGAGTACCGTATTTTATTTGTGTCAGGATTTGGGTTTTCCATGCGGCAGCAGGATCGAATCTTCAACTTTGATGCAGCGGTCCATGACGACCTTCAGCCCGCCGCGGGCCGCGATTTCCGCCGCTTCCTCGTTATAAACGCCAAGCTGCAGCCAAAAAACTTTCGCCCCGATCGCAGACGCTTCCGCGGCTACTTCCGGCGTATGCTCGCTGCGCCGGAACACGTCGACGATATCGACCTTCTCCGGAATCTCTTTCAGCGACGCATAGCTTTTCTCGCCCAGGATCGTCTCCGCGTTCGGGTTGACCGGGATGATCCGGTATCCTTTCGCCTGCATCGCCTCCGCGACCATGTAGGAAGCGCGGTCCGGCTTGTCGGACAGGCCGACGACGGCTATTGTTTGCGTTTCTTCCAAAATCCGCTTGATTTCTTCTCTCGAAGGGTTTCCAAATGCCATGGCGGTCACCGTTCCTTTCGGTTGTTAATCGGCCCACTCGACGTTCGCGCCCAGCGCCTTCAAATGATCAAAATACTGCGGGTACGATTTCGCCACATGGTGGGCGTCGCGAATTCGAATGGGAGACTTCGCGCGCAGGCCGACGACCGTCAGCGCCATAATGACCCGGTGATCGTAATGCGCGTTGATTTCGACGCCGCCCTCGACGCCCTCGGGACGTCCGTGCACGATAATTTCGCTTTGGCGCTCCTCGACATTGGCGCCGGCTTTACGCAGCTCGTTCAAGTAATCCGTGATCCGGTCGCATTCCTTATAACGCAAATTCTCGACATCATAGAAACGCGAGGTGCCTTCGGCAAATACCGCCGCCGCCACCATCGCCAGCACGGCGTCCGTCGCCTTGTCTCCGTCGAACTCCAGCGCCTTGAGCCGGCCGTTCCCTTTTACGCGGACGATGCCGTTCTCCTGCGTCAGCGGCACTTCCATCGTACGGAGAACGTCGATGATCGCGCGCTCGCCCTGCCGGCTGTTCGCTTCGAGACGATGCACCGTTACGTCGGACTGCGTCACGGCGGCAGCGGCCAAAATGGCGGCCGATCCCGGGTAGTCGCCCTGCACGATATAGTTTTTCGCCTGATAGCGCTGACGGCCGGGAACGCGATAGAACATCAGGTCCTCGCTCGCTTCCACCACGATGCCGGCCTGCTCCAGCACCTCCAGCGTCTGCCCGATGACCACCTTCGATTTCAGGTCGTTCAGCACCTCGATTTCGCTGTCCTCGTTCAGCAGCGGAGTGAGAAACAGGAGCGCGCTTAAATATTGCGAGCTGACGCTGCCGGATACGCGAATTTTGCCGCCTTTCGGACGTCCGCCGCGAATCGTGATCGGCAGCCGTCCCTCGTTATGGTCCACCTCGACGCCAAGCTGGCCGAGCGCATCGATCAGGTCGTCGTGCGGACGTTTACCGAGCGAGTCGGGGTAGCGGTTGATGAACGTGACGCCGGGGCAGAGGGCGGCGACCGCCATCAGGAAGCGGAGCACGGCGCCGGCATTGCCGACGTCCAGCTCCTTAACGTCCCTCGGCGAGCGTCCGAAGCCGGTCACCACGATCTTCGTCTCGTCCTCTTCGATAACGGCGCCGAGATCGCGGATGCAGCGGCGCATCGCGTCGCTGTCCTCACTGTGAGCGGGATAATGAATCGTGCTCGTCCCTTCCGCCAGCGCCGCGACGAGCAGGTAACGAGTCGTGTAGTTTTTGGAAGAGAGCGCTTGAATTTCGCCCTTCAGCACCGGTGTCGGCGTTACGATTACATCCATGAATGTGGCAGCTCCTCTTCGCGGTTATCGTTCCCTATGCAGGTTTTGTTCAATCTTCTCGGCCACCTGCAGGGCGTCAAGCAGCGTCGTATCGATTGTAAGATGGGCAAAATCGTACGCCGTTTTACGTTCCTCCAGCAGCCGGTATACCCGCTCGCGCAGGTCGCCCTGCAGCAGCGGACGCGACGCATCCTCCTTCACCCGCGAAATAATGCGTTCGGGGTCGGCTGTCAATGCTGCCACGAAGCCGTGCCGCAGCATCAGCTCCCGGTTGCGGGGCAGCAGGACGGCGCCGCCGCCGGTCGCAACGACGGACGGCTCGTCCCGCGCGAAAATCGCTTCGAGCGCACCCGTCTCGGCCGCGCGAAACGCCGCTTCCCCGCTTTCCGAGAAAATCGCCGGTATATCCCGGCCCTCGCGCCGGACGATTTCGGCATCCGCATCGATATACCGGAATCCTATGCGTTCCGCCAGCAGCTTGCCGACGGTCGATTTGCCGGTGCCCATAAACCCGACGAGCACGACATGGGGTTTCGCAAGCGTCATATCAGAAGTCGTCCCCTCTTTTAATGCCGATTGAAGATACAGCAGCGTGCGGTTTTGAATTATCATACCATCGTTCGCCTGGACAGGGTATAAAAAACAAGATTTTGCCGTACAGATGATATGAAGAAGTTTTAGTCCATTCTCGTAAACGGGAGATGAAGCGCATGGCTCTGCACCGTGAGCCGCATCCCACACAGGGCCGGCTCGAACGGATTATGAGTCCGGATTACCCGATGTGTCTGGAGGATGCCGTCTGGATTCTGGAATATATTAAAAAGAAAGTGGCCGACGAAGCGCCCGAATTGCTCGCTCTTCCCCAGCCACGTTTACTCAAGAACTTTCAAAGCTTTGCCGAAGCGTCGATGCTGCTGATCAAGCACCGCGTCTTCAGCACCGAAGCGGATCGCCTCCGCCGCTGTCTCGCGGAAGCGCTGTTCGGCCTGCTGCCCGAATCGGAGTCCCGGTGAAACCGGCTCAGGAATTCAGCCAGTTGAAGTGGAACGTGCCTTCCTTGTCCACCCGCTTGAACGTGTGCGCGCCGAAATAATCGCGCTGCGCCTGCAGCAGGTTCGCCGGCAGCCGCTCCGTGCGGTAGCTGTCGTAATAAGCGAGCGCGCTCGAGAACGCCGGCACCGGGATGCCCTGTGTGACGGCCGTCGCTACAACCTCGCGCCATGCGCCTTGATACGACTCGACAATGTCCTTGAAGTACGAGTCGAGCAGCAGGTTCGGCAGGTTCGAATCGCGGTCGTACGCGTCCTTGATATTTTGGAGGAAGCGGGCGCGGATAATGCATCCGCCGCGGAAAATCATCGCGATGTCGCCGTAGCGCAGGTTCCAGCCGAACTCCTCGGATGCGGCGCGCATCTGCGCGAAGCCCTGCGCATACGAGCAAATTTTGCTCGCGAACAGCGCCTTGCGGACCGCTTCGATAAAGGCCGCTTTATCGCCTTGATACGGCGCGTTCTGCGGTCCCTTCAGCAGCTTGCTCGCATGGGTGCGCTCTTCCTTCAGCGCGGACAGGAAGCGCGAGAATACCGATTCCGTAATGATCGAAAGCGGAACGCCCAGGTCGAGCGAGCTTTGGCTTGTCCATTTGCCGGTGCCCTTCTGGCCGGCCGAGTCGAGGATGACGTCGACCATCGGCTTGTCCGTCTCCGGATCGTATTTGGTGAAAATATCGGCCGTAATTTCGATCAGGTAGCTGTCGAGCTCTCCTTTGTTCCATTCGGAGAAAATCGACTGCAGCTCCTTCGTATCAACGCCGAGCACGCGCTTGAGCAGGTCGTAAGCTTCGCAGATCAGCTGCATATCGCCGTATTCGATGCCGTTGTGAACCATTTTGACATAGTGGCCTGCGCCGTCCGGACCGATGTACGTGCAGCAGGGATCGCCGCCGACGTTCGCGGAGATGGCCGTCAAAATCGGCTCGACGAGCCTATAAGCGGATTCCTGGCCGCCCGGCATGATCGACGGTCCTTTGAGCGCGCCTTCTTCGCCGCCCGAAACGCCCGTGCCGATAAACCGGATGCCCTTCGCTTCAAGATCCTTGCTGCGGCGCTGCGTATCCTTGAAGTACGCGTTGCCGCCGTCGATGATGATATCGCCTTTGTCGAGATGCGGAACGAGCGCATCGATCGTCGCGTCGGTTCCCGTGCCGGCCTGAACCATGATCAAAATTTTGCGCGGCGATTCCAAGGAAGCGACGAATTCCTCGATCGAATACGTCCCGTCGAGATTTTTGCCCGCCGCTTCCTTTATAAGATCGTCCGTTTTCTCGCGCGACCGGTTATAAACCGATACGGTAAAGCCTCTGCTTTCAATGTTGAGTGCCAGGTTCTTGCCCATGACGGCCAGCCCGACAACACCGATCTGTTGTTTGGACATCGGATTCTTCCATCCTTTATATGTAGATTGGTTCTGCTTCCGTGCGATTTCGCGCAGGTAGGGCGCCTGTCCGCACACAATACCTCTATTTTACTCCTTTTGCCCGGGAATGAAAACCCTCCGGCGGAAACGAGCCCGAAGACACAAATAAACTCCCGGTCCGTCATGCACCGGGAGCTTATATTCGCTGATTGTACCGCTTACAACTCAAGCTGTATCATCTCGATCCGAAGAGATTCGAGCTTTTCCTTCGACCTGCGGACATCCTCCGTCCGGTTTTGCTGCATCGCCTCATGGAGAATCGACAGCTCGTAATCAAGCTCGTACCGGAGCACCGACGCCCGCTCTTCCGCGCGCTTCGACTGAAACGCCTGGATCACTTCCTCCACCGTGACGAAAGGCTTCTTCTGATAAATGATTCTGTGTTCCATGCCGGACACCTCCACAAGACGTATAATTTCGCCAAACATGATGCTCTCGATGACGATTTGACGGTCCTTGAACCGCTTGACGACGGCGTGGCCGCGGGAGTCGTTGATCAGCTTCTCGAGCAGCTCGGACAGCTTCTCGTCCTTGATGATATAATCGCCGATAATTTTGTAGCGCCCGCTTACCCGCTGAAACCGCAGCTTCACCAGCTTCCGGCCGCTTCGGATCGAGATGAGAAAATAAACGTCCGTTTCGCTCCAATACAACGAGTAGCCTTCCTGAATCAGATCGCGAATTAAATTTTGGATTTGCCGGCGGTCAAATCGAAGCTCCAGGTTACAATACTCGACTTCATGGCTCTTATTCATCGGCAATCCCTCCCCGTTATTTCTCGGCGAAATGTTCTGAATATTCTCTCATATCTTTATCTTATACTCCATCTTATGTTCTGGCAACTTGGATTATTGACTATTTTTAACCCTTACCGGGACGATTGAATAGATGAAATTGAATTTTCCGTAAAGATCCGCCGTCCCCCGGCGCCGAACCCGATTTCGAATCTCCGCCGCAGCGTAAAAAAAACCGCGCCTGCGCTTCGGCCCGGGTAAGACAGGCTGTGAAGCGGCAGACACGATTTAGGCAAAACGAATGCGGGCAGCCGGCGTTTATTCGCTGATCGTAACGGCAATGCCGAGATTGCGATAGACCTGCATGATTTCGTCGTCCGCCCGGCTGTCCGTGATCAAATGGTGGATTTGGTCGCAGGATGCGATGTGCGCAAAGGCGCGGACGCCAAACTTGCTGGAGTCGGCGAGCAGGTATACTTCGTCGGCCATCCCGATCATTTTGCGTTTGACCGCGGCCTGCAGCTCGCTCGATTCGCTGATGCCCCGCTCCGGGTGCACCCCTTTGCCGGAAACGAACGCTTTGGCGACATGATACTGCTCGAGATTGCTCTCCGCCAGCGGCCCTTGAAAGGACAACGAGCGGGACGAAAGCAGGCCGCCGGTCGAAATGACCTCGATTTTTTCCTTGCCGGCGAGCTCGGCGGCCACCCGGATGGAATTGGTCAGCACCGTGAGCGGAATGTCCGGCAGCGCCGCGGCCATATAGAACGCGGTGGAGCTGGCGTCGAGCGCGATTTTGTCGTGCGGCTCGATCCGCTTTACCGCCTCGGCGGCAATCCGCTTCTTCTCGGACGCGTTCGTGACCTCGCGTTCGAAATAAGGCGCTTCGGTCTGCGCCTCCCTCACGCTGACGGCGCCGCCGTGGCTGCGCTGCAGCTTTCCTTCCCGCTCCAGGCGGTCCAGGTCGCGGCGGATCGTTTCTTCCGTCACGCCGCACAGCTCGCTCAGCTCACTGACGCGGACGCTGCCGCGCTCCCCTACGATTTGAACGATTTTGGCATATCTTTCGGCTGCAAGCATAGGTAAATTCAGTCCTGTCCGAGTCGCGAAATGAATGTGCGGTAAGCTTCCTCCCAGCGCGGCGCATCTTCGGGCTCGTAGGCGCGGATCGGGAACGAATCTCGGATCAGCCGCCGCGCTTCCGCGATGTCCGCGATCGCTCCGCCGGCAATCAGCTGAACGGCCAAATTGCCGAGCGCGCTGCCTTCCGCCGGGCCGGCCAGAACAGGCCGTCCGATGGCGCTTGCCGTGAAGCGGCAGAGCAGGCCGTTCTGAATGCCGCCGCCGACCATATGAAGCCCGTCGTATGTCCGGCCGGCGAGCGATTCGGTTTTCTCCAGCACATACCGATATTTTAATGCCAGGCTTTCCAGAATACAACGCACGAACGCTCCGTCCGATTCCGGTACGGGCTGGTCCGTCTCGCGGCAAAATGAGGCGATCGCCTCCGGCATGCGGGCCGGGTTCAGAAACCGCCCGTCGTCCGGGTCGATGAGCGAGCGGAACGGCGCCGCCGCCTCGGCCTGCGCCAGCAGGCCGGCATAAGCGATCGTCGCTCCCCGCTCCCGTTCCCAGGTCCGTTTGCTTTCCTCCAGCAGCCACAGGCCCATAATATTTTTGAGCAGCCGGTACGTGTTGTAAACGCCGCCCTCGTTCGTAAAGTTATGGCGCAGCGCTTCCGGCGTCAGCACCGGCGCCTGCACCTCGGTGCCCATCAGCGACCAGGTGCCGCAGCTTAAATACGCGAAGTCCGGTCCCGCGGCGGGTACGGCGGCCACGGCCGAAGCCGTATCGTGCTCGCCGACCGCGATCAGCGGAATGGCGGTAACGCCAAGCTCCTCCGCCACCGGCTGGCTGAGCCGCCCGACGGGCGTGCCCGGCCGCACCGGGTCCGGCAGCAGCTTCCGGCTGACGCCGGCCGCCGCGAGCAGCCGGTCGTCCCAGCCGCCCGTCGTCGGATTGTACGCCTGCGTCGTCGTCGCGTTCGTAAATTCACCGTGCATCTCGCCGCTTAAAAAATAGCGGAGCAGATCGGGAATCATCAGCAGCCGCTCCGCCTGGGCGAGCAGCGGGCTGCCGTCCCGCTTCAGCGCGAACAGCTGATACAGCGTATTGAACGGCAGAAACTGTATGCCGGTGCGCTCGAACACTTCCGCTTTCGGCACGATCGCGAACAGTTCGTCCATTGCCTTCTCGGTATGGCGGTCGCGGTAATGGTACGGATTGCCGAGCAGCTCGCCGTTTGCGCCGATCAAGCCGAAATCGACCGCCCACGAATCGATGCCGATGCTGGCAACCCGGCCGCTCGTTACGCGCCAGGCCATCCGGATGCCGTGCTTGATTTCATGATAGAGCCGAAGGATATCCCAGTGCAGGCGGGCGCCGACCTGCACCGGTTCGTTCGGGAACCGGTGTACCTCCTGGATCGCAAGGCGCCCGTCCTCAACGGAACCGAGCACGGCCCGGCCGCTGCCGGCTCCAAGATCGAAAGCGAGCGCCTTCACCAGCTCGCGCCGCCTTTGCCGCGATGGGCGATCGATTCGGTGTAGCCGCTTTCGCGGAACGCTTTCATCGGGTCGAGCGGCAGCCCCTGCTCCTCGCGCAGCGCATGCAGGAGCGGCGTCACGTCGATCTCGTACGCGCTGCGTACGGCATCCTCGGCCGCCATCACGTCCTGCGCCTCCTGGGCCGCGCGGACTTCGTCCAGGTTGACGAGCAGCGCTTTGGCGTACTGCGTCTGCACGTTCAGCACGGAGCGGATCATCGCCTGGATTTTCGGTTCGATATTGTGGCTTTGGTCGATCATGTACGCGATATCTTCTGCGCAGCCGCGGACGCCCTCGCCGGGGTCGCTTGCCGCTTCGAGGATCTGGTAGAAGATCAGAAACAGCTCGTACGGGTTGATCGCGCCGACGATCAGGTCGTCGTCCGCGTATTTGCGGCTGTTGAAATGAAAGCCGCCGAGCCGCTGCTCGTCAAGCAGATACGCGACGATATGCTCCACGTTCGTGCCCGGCGCGTGATGCCCCGTATCGACAAGCACGGCCGCCTGCTCTCCGAGCTTGTTCGCCAGATTGTACGCCATGCCCCAGTCGGCCAAATCCGTATGATAGAAGGCCGGCTCGAAAAATTTGTATTCGATCAGCATGCGCATCGAGGGCGTCATCGCCTTATACATCTCGGCGAGCGACTCCTCCATCCACCCTTTGCGCCTGCGGATATCCGCCTGACCGGGATAGTTCGTGCCGTCCGCGAACCACAGGCTGAGGTCGCGCGAACCGGTCTCTTTGGCGATATCGACACATTCGAGCAGGTGATCGGTCGCCTTGCGGCGGATCGCCGCATCGGCATTCGTCACGCTGCCGAGCATGTAATCCTCGTCCTGGAACAGGTTCGGGTTGACCGCGCCGATCGTAAGGCCGAGGCTTTCGGCGTGGCTGCGAAGCTTCCCGTAATCGTCGACCTTATCCCATGGAATATGGATCGCGACGGACGGACAGAGCCCGGTCAGCCGGTGGACGACGGCGGCATCGTCGAATTTCTCGAACGGGTTGCGGGGCACGCCGACCTTCTGAAACACCTTGAACCGCGTGCCGGAATCGCCGTAGCCCCATGAAGGCGTTTCGATGCGAATCGCTTTCAGTTTGGTCTTGACTTGCTCCAGATCGATGCCTCGGTCTCGCTGTTGTTCTTCGAATAAAGCATAAGCGCGATCGTTCATGAATGAGACCTCCTAAGATTTTTGTGATGCATCTTTGAATATGCATCCTTGCGAGCAAAAATCGGCTTCGGAAGCATACGCTAAGATTTTTGTGATGCATCTTTGAATATACATCCTTGCGAGCAAAAATCGGCTTCGGAAGCATACGCTTTGTTTTTTGCGATGCTTCCTGAAATACTCCCCGCGAGCAAAAAACTCGCTTATTCCCGCCCCTCAGGCACCGGGAATGCCACGACCGACATAAGCGCGTTGGCAGGCTGGGTGGAATCCAGCCTGCTGTATTGAACGTAAACGGGCACGTCGCTGAACAATTCCGCCGCGTACGGTACCCCTTTCGGAATCGCTTCCGTGCCGCTGCGGAGACCGGCCGTGCGGATATGGAGCGTCCGTTTGGCCGGCACGACGACGGTCATGTCTTCGAGCGGAGCGCGATCCTCGAAATAGACGTTGATCGTGATATTGGCGTCAACGCCGCCGGTATTCAGGACGCAGATCGATTCGTGGCTTTCCAGCTCCCCCGTGCTGTTCGGCGGGATATACCCGTCGGGAATGACCCAATGGTTCAGGCGGTTCGTATGCGGCATGTTCGAATCTCCTCCCTGGAATGAAACGATTTTTCGCTTACCTTGTAAAGGCGGCCGGCACCCCGCCGTCGATCGTCAGCATGCAGCCGGTCGTTTTCGCCGCTTTGGACGAGGCGAAGAAGGCGACGCCTTCGGCAATGTCCGCCGGAAAAATATTGACGAGCAGCGTCGTCCGTTTGCGGTAATATTCCTCCAGCTGATCCGGCTCGATGCCGTAAGCGGCCGCGCGTTCGTTCCGCCAGTTCGAATTCCAGATCGCCGAGCCCTGCAAAATCGCATCGGGCAGCACCGTGTTGACGCGGATGCCGAGCGCCCCGCCTTCGGCTGCGATGCAGCGCGCCAAATGGGCTTCGAGCGCCTTCGCCGCGCTGTAGGCGGTGGCGTTCTTGCCGGCGTAGATTGAATTTTTCGAGCCGATGAAAATCATGCTGCCGCCGATGCCCTGCGTCTTCATCGCTTTGAACGCTTCCCGCGCGACGAGGAAGTAGCCGGTGCCGAGGACGTTCATGTTCAGGTTCCATTCCTTCAGCGACGTATCCTCGAACGGGCTCGACGTCGCCAGTCCCGCGTTGTTGACGAGAATATCGACGCCGCCGTAATACAAGGCGGTCTGCTCGAGCGCCGAGACGACCTGCTCCTCGCTCGTCACGTCCATTTTCACGGCAAGCGCGCGGCCTTCGCCGTATTGGCCGTTGATTTCCGCGGCGACGTTTTGCGCGCCTTCGAGGTTGAGGTCGGCAAGCACGACGTGCGCCCCTTCGGCCACGAGCCGGCGCGCCGTTGCGCTGCCGATGCCGCCCGCGCCGCCGGTAATGAAGGCGATTTTGCGGGAAAACTCGGCTTCCGCCGGAGCAAGCGTCAACTTATACAGCTCGAGCGGCCAATATTCCACGTTGTACGATTCGTTCTCCGACAGCGAGACGAACGAGCCGAGCGTCGTCGCTCCGCGCATGACCGCGATCGCACGGTGATAAAGCGCGCCGCTTACCTGCGCCATCGCCCGCGATTTGCCGGTGTTGAACATGCCGACGCCCGGTACGAGAATGACGCGCGGGGCCGCTTCGAACATGACGTCGCCCTCGTTCTTGTTCCGCTCGAAATAGGCGGCATATTCGGCCTTAAAGGCGGCAATGCCGCCGCGGACCGCCTCCGCCAGCGATTCCGCCGTGCCCGATGCCGGATCCCACTCGACGTAGAGCGGCACCATTTTCGTATGCACGAGATGGTCCGGGCAAGCGGCCCCGATCTGTGACAGCTTCGCCGCGTCGCGGCTGCCGACGAACTGCAGCACGTCCGCCTCGTCGTCGAACGTGACGAGCATCGGCTTCGCATCGCTGACCGCCCCGCGGATCGCCGGCATGACGGACGACGCCAGCTCGCGGCGCTTTTGCTCGGGAAGCGGGCTGTAGCGGGCGCCGCCGAACAGCGCGCCTTCGTTCACGCGGCTCTCGATGTAGCGTTCGGCTTCGCCGATGACCGCCAGCGTCTTGTTGTAGCACTCCTCGCTCGTCTCGCCCCAGGTCACGAGGCCGTGCTTTTCCATCAGCACCAGCTCGGCCTTCGGATGGTCCAGCACGCCCTGCGCGATCATTCTGGAAAGCGTGAAGCCGGGGCGCACGTAAGGAACCCAGACGAACCGGTCGCCGAAAATGTCCTTCGCGATTTCACGGCCGCCTTCGGTGCAGCAGAGCGAGATAATGGCATCCGGATGCGTATGGTCGACGTGCTTGAACGGCAGAAATGCGTGAAGCAGCGTCTCGATCGACGCGCGCGGGTGCTTGCTGTCGATCATGCAGTGGCCGAGGTAAGCGACCATCTCTTCGTCCGTCATGCTCTCGCGTTCAAACAGCGGACGGATGTCCTCCATGCGCAAGCCCGTGAAGTTATGCGCTTTCATCGTCGCCAGGTCCGAGCCGCTGCCTTTCACGTACATCACTTCGATGTCGCGCCCGCGAAAATCCTGCACGACCGTCTTCATCGACGTGTTGCCGCCGCCCCAGTTACACACCGTCCGGTCCGTTCCGATCAGATTCGACCGGTAAACGAGCTCATCGAGTCCCGGCTTAACTTCGGCGCCTTGATTCCATAATGATTTTGGCATGTTGTTCATCACCTTTATTTATGATTGTTTGTTTCCGTTTGTCTGTGTTTTATCGTATCACAGGTTTGAAATTCTGTATATACAAAAAAATCCGCGCCATGCGGCGCAGATTTCGGTGTTTATCCGTAACGGGAGATACGGCCAATTCAATTGGAGGCAGCCTTGCAAGGTGATATTAATTAGGTAATACTGACTCGCGGTAATGCTTTTCGAACCTTAAGAAAGCTGACGTTCGCGGATCTCTACGATTCAAACGCCGACGTTGTCTATCATAACGCCTGCAATTCGCTTTCTCATTATTTCGCCGTCCCAAGTTGCAAACAGCCAAAATAAAAATAGACGCAAACGGCTTTCCGTTTGCGCCTGTCCGCGCCCGGTCAAACAAACCAAATATTCAAAATGATACCGAACGCGACCGCGCTGACCGCGGCGCCGGCGAAGCTGAACCAGCCGGCCCGGACTTGCTGCTGGAACATTTTCAAAATGCCCAGACTGATCAGCGAGAAAATAAGCAAAATAAACACCGCGCCCGTGATAAACAGTCCGGCGGGGATGTTGCTGACGTCATCAACCGTCAAATTCGAACACTCCTCCACGCAAGTCTATACCCGTATTATAAGCGATCCGGGACGGGGATCGCCAGATACCGGGACCGGCGAGTTCGGACAAATTGGTGACAACGCTTTCCTCCTTCAAACGGTGCGGATTACCGCCGTAACGGCAATTTTGCGCGTCGGCCGCTTGCGCAGCCTGACGGTCAGCACCGCGCCGTCGTAGTGCGCATCGCATGTGTGCGGGAGAACCAGCTTCGGCAGCCGGATTGTCGCGGGATTGTTCTCTCCCAAGCCGGACAGCTTGATCCGGTCTTCCATGGCGACAAGCCGGATCCGGTCCAGGTCGGCATTTTCGCCGAGCGGAAATTTCACCGTTACGCTAAGCTTCGTTTCGGCAATGTCGGCGGTCACTTTCCCGGCGGCGGACGCAGCGGCCGGCAGCGCCTTCGCGATCATATTTCGAACATAAGCATCGATCCAATCCGGCTGCTGCATCCGCTCAAAGCCTTTCGGCAGGCGCTGATTCTCCATCCACCGCTCGAGTTCCTCCCATTCGGTTTCCATTTTGCCCGGGCACCTCCGTTTATCGGCACGATTTTCTTCCATTTTATGCCGCCGCCGGAATGGGCGCCACTTTCTCCCCCAAGGCGGTTCACAGGAACCAATGGGCGAATGCCGCATACGATGTAACATCAGCCCGCCACAGAAGGAGTGACCACGCATGCCCGCTATTGTCGGCTTCGTCAAAATCGTCAGCGTGGGCTCGGGTTCGGTCGTGCAGTTCGGCGACTGCGCCCAAACCTCGCCCTCCAGCACTTCGAAAACGTATGCCGGATCCGGATCCTTTCTGACCGGAAGTCTGGCCAATTCCAATAATGCGGTGAGCGCTACGACGACCTCGGATCCCGATCTGTTCGACGCCGGTTCGAACGCCGTAAACGATGGGCCTTCCGTCGTATGAATTTGACGGTTCACCAGACCATTACGATCCACCAGCTGCGGGTGGACTCGATCAGCAACTCATCCGTGCTTCAGGTCGGGTCGGCCGGTTCCATAAGCTCGCTGTCGCAGCTTTACAATACGGGCGGGTTCACGGGACCCGCTCCCCAGCTCGGCGGCGAAAACCCGCTCACGTTCGTTCCGCTTCCGAATCCCGCCTAAGCTAACTTCGATAAGGAGGTGTGCGCATGCAGCCAGGCAGCGGCCAGGTTTACAACCCGTGGCAAAATTGGACGGCATTGTCGCAGCATCTCTCCCGGCTGCAGCAGACGCTCGTTCGGCAGCAGGAAGAACTCGTGCGGCTGAGCCGGCAGGTGGATGAGCTGAATACGCGCGTCCAGGCGGCCGAAGCGAAGCCGATGTATCATATCGACAGTTTGGAATATCATTTCGACCAGCTGAAGGTCGAGAAGCTGGACGGTACGCTCAATATCGGCATGACCCCGCCGGGCGAGGAACAATTGAAGGAAATCGGGCAGCTCGTCATGCCGGGCCCGGGTCAAGCCCAGCCGCACGGTCCGGGCGCGGCCTCGGCCGGGGCGGGCATTCAGCAGACGCCCTTCGATTTGCCGGGCGGCGAGCCTCAGACGAGCGGGCCGAACACGTTCCCCTTCAGCGGAGCGCCGGCAGCCCCGGGAATGGCACCGGGCCCGCCGTACCCGGAAATCCGGAAGGAAATCGACGGATATCTCGATTCGGCCGCTTACGACCGGCTGGCGGAGCTGGAAGCCGAATACGGCTTTCAGCTCGATCCTTTTCACCGAAGGCTCGTCGTGGAAGATATTCGAAAGCAGATGAGCCAGCGCATTCAATATTACATGAACCAGAGCAGTTCACACGGGAAGACGCTGAATAACGAATCCAACCTGAAAAGCGACGTATATACCAAAACGATCCGGGACATCGAAGGCGCGATGCGCGGTTATTTGTCACGGCTGCAGAGCGCGCCCGGTCCGGAAGGAGGAATGAACGGATGATCCGTTTTCATGTCGTTAACCATTCGCTGTCCGTCGGAACGATCCAGGCGTTCGGCCTCGCCAGCTCCTCGCTGCTGCAAATCGGCGATACCGAGCGGGTCGAGCTGTATTCGATGTTCGACACGCCGCCCGAATCGGTGATCGTGGGGCCGCTTGCTCCGCTTGAGTCGCCGGAAGGAGCCGGTCAGGCCGAAGGAGAGAGCACCAATTCGTTCGGAAACGATAACGAAGCGAACAGCGATGCGGCCGGCAATGCGGACGGCGTTTCCGCTTCAAACGGCGTTCCGGACGGCACTTCGGATGCCGGGCGCGGCAAAACGGACCGCGGAGCCGCAGGCGGTGCGGCTTGAACAGAGACGGAGACGAAATGCCGCCGTTTTGCGTACAGCCCCGCCCTGAGGCCGGACTCGCCGACTACCCGGTCCGGGTGTCCGCCCTCGGCAGGCTGTGCATTGTCTCCGCCAGCGCCGCTTCGGCCGTCCAGATCGGCGACAGGGAGGAATTCAGCTCCAAGGTGCGCGCCCTTGCCTTGCAGCGGGAAGCCGGACATGCCGAAGCCGGCAACGTTTATTTCGAGTCGTATTCGATTTTTTCGCGGGAGCTGCCCTCCCTGCCCGATTCAATGAAGGAGGAGCAGGCCGGCGAAATGAGCCGGAGCAACCGGAAGCCGCGCATCACCGTCGGGTGTGTCGATGTCACGGCGGTCAGCGCGGCCGCCTCCGTTCACGTCGGCAATGCGCGCAACGTCCGCGGCGAAGCCCGGATCAAACATATCCGGCAGTTTGCCCGCCCTCGGCCTTGACTGGCCGCAGCGCGATATCCGGCGCGCGATTTTTTCTCGCAGCACGCAGCTCCCGGCGCGAGGCGTGCGCTGCATGACGGCGATCGGCCGGACGCGCGCTTCGTTTTCTAACGATAGCCGAACGCCATGCCGGGCGAATCGTCCGCGGCCGGCTTCAGCTGTCCTGCTGGGCATTCGTTTAAATGCGGATGCTACGGTACAAACGTCCAATCGAAACCGGGCCGGAGGCATACATTAGGAGTGTGATATGAAACATCACAAATCAACTTCTCAGGAGGTATGCACTGTGGGATATATGCCAGGCGTAGGCGGCGTAGGAACGGGTTGTAGTCCTGTCGTTGGCGGCATTTGGACCAGCACGGGAGTCATTCTTGTCCTCTTCATCTTGCTGGTCATCGTTCTGCGCGGCTGTTTCTATTAAGTTCCGCATGGAACCATAACCGGAACCGGCCGGCTTCGGGCAGGCCGGTTTCTTTACGTCCGTTTTTCGGACAAGCGGGGATACATAAATACGCTGAGGAGCGCAAACCGGGCAGCGGAATCCGTAAGCCGCAGCAGTAATGTCAACCGCGCCTGGCGCCGGCCAGCTCCTTGTATTTCGCCGCGTATTTGCAGACGCTTTGCACAAACGTCGCATGCGACCATGTGAGCGGCGCCACCGAGATCGGGCTGCCGTCCAGCGGATGCAGCTGCTCGGGGAGCACGCCGCTCGGCAGGGCATGGCTGACGACCCACTCGAGCGTGCGGCGCGGCTCCTCCAGGTCGGCGAGGACGGCGGCCGTTTCGATCCGGTGGTTGGCCGTCCACAGCGTGCAGATTATCCACGGATTGCCCGGCACGTTGCCGATATCGCCCGACTGCTGAAAATAATAATCGTTCGTGTACCGCGCCGCGCCGCCGACTCCGGTCCGTACCGCAAGCCCTTCCCGGATCGCGTTCATCGTCCGGACGACGCGGCTGTCGCCGGCGGGCAGCACGCCGAATTCCCAAATGCCGAACAGGCTGCTCTCGAGCGTCAAATCTTTGTCCCAGCGGTTGTCCTTCCGGACGAGCCCTCTGGCGAAGCGCCCGGATTCCTCGTCCCACAAATGCGTCAGGATGCCCCGCTTGATCGTCTCGGCCGTCTGCCGGAACCGGTCGCTGCCCTCGTAATCGCCGAACAGCTCGGTGAAAAAGGCTGCCGCCTTGAGGCCCCCGTACACGGAAGAAGCCGTATACGTCCATATGCCGTAACGCTCCTCCCACAAATCGTAGCTCGGCTTCGGCAGCGACAGCTCGCTCTCCATGTAATCGCAAAGAAACGATGCGGCTTTACGGATTAAGCCGTGGTACAGCGACTGCGGCAGCTCGATGACCTGATTGCGCGTGTAGTCGTTCCAGAGCGCCAGCAGCACGAGCGCCGTTTCGTCCTCCTGGATCGGCAGCCGCCTGCCGCCCTGCACAAAATACGGGTGCCAGCTCGAGCCGACGGTGCCGTCCGGATTGTATTTGTGAAACAGGAAGCCTTCCGGCGACAGCGCTTTGGCGCAGAACTGAAAAAACGGCGATACGAAGCTTTGGAACCCCGCCATCGACATCGCGTCGGCGATCAGCGCTCCGTCCCGCGGCCACATGTAGCTGTAATGATCGCGGTTGTACTGCAAAATGTCGGTGTCGTTGGCGGCGATGATCGCCCCGTGCTCGTCGGTCTGCGTCCGCACGAGCAGCAGGCTGAGGCGGAAAAGGCGGGCCACCTTCGGCGGCAGGTCGCCGAGCTCCGTATCCGCCCGGCTGAGCCAATGCGTCCAATAGATCACGACGCGGCTCAGCAGCTTCTCCGGATGGGAATCGAGCACGTACTGGTTCAGCTGCTTGACCTGCTCAAGATTATGACCGATCGTCATCCAGTAATAGAGCGTCTGATCGCCGCCGCCGGGGACGGTCGCGTGCAGGGCGAGCGTGCTGTCGACCGACCCTTGGGCGATCGCGTTGCCCATCAGGCTGCCGTCCTCCGCGTCGCGCCACGTGCCTTCCGCCGCATGGAACCGCTTGATGCCGGTCGTAAACTGCCGGATGCCGCCCTCCTCCGAAAAACCGTTAAACATGAAATAAGACGAACGCTTATAATGAAAAACGGTGTGATTGTCCGGGTAATACGCGGCCGTATCGCCGACCTCCGAGCCGTCGATCATGAGATCCTGATGAAAAAAAAGCCGGAACTCGCGCGGTTCCGGCTTCAGGTTGCGGATCACGACGCGCTTCAAATAGATGCTCTCCCGCTGATGAATGCCGTCGTTCATATGAAGCTCGACGCCGAGCCGCTCGCTCCGGGCGGTGACGTTTGTGACGAGCGAGTCCTCGACATAGCCGAGCTCGAACGTCCAATGCGGCTCGTCAAGCCACGAGAACAGCCCCTCCGTCCAGATGCCGAAGCGGCACTGCTGCCCGCCGACGTGATTGAGCTGGCCGACATAGGGAAAATAAATATCGCGTATATAGCAGTTCCGGTCCAAATTGACCAGCACGCGGCCGTTGCCGATTACGAGGTGACGGGCCATCCACTCTTCTCCTTTCGTTTCGACGCCAATTCGCCATAAAGCGCCATATAGGCTTTGGCCGGACGGGACCAGCTCAAATCCTCCCTGGCGCCGTTATCGACGATCCGCTGCCACGCCTCGCCGTCGCGGTAGAACGACAGCGCCCGGCGCACCGTATACAGCAGGTCGTGCGCATTGGCGCCGGCGAAGGAGAAGCCGTTCCCTTCGCCGGTAAATTCGTTATATGCGGTTACCGTGTCTTTCAGTCCTCCCGTCTCGCGCACGACCGGCACCGAGCGGTAGCGGAGCGCGATCAGCTGGCTGAGCCCGCAAGGCTCGAAGAGCGACGGCATCAGGAACAGATCGCTGCCGGCGTATATCCGCCGGGCGAGCCGGTCGTTAAAACCGAACCAGGTCGCCGCCCGGCCCGGATGCCGCGCCTCGGCGCTGCGGAACATTTCCTCAAAGCGCGCCTCGCCCGATCCGAGCACCGCAAGCTGCACGTCCTCCTGAAGCAGCTCCTCCAGTATCGGGCCGATCAGGTCGAAGCCTTTCTGACCGGTCAGACGGGAGACGATGCCGATAAGCGGCGTCGTCTCCGATTCGCGAAGCCCGAGCTCGCGCTGGAGCACGAGCTTGTTTTTGCGCTTGCGCACCAGCGATCCCCGGTACGGCGTATCGAGCGCACTGTCGTTCATCGGGTCGAACGACGCCGTATCGATGCCGTTGACGATGCCCCGCAAATCGCCCGCCCGCCAGCGGATCAGCCCATCCAGCTTCTCGCCGTACCGCTCCGTCTGAATTTCTTCCGCATACGACGGGCTGACCGTCGTCAGCATATCGGCATACTGGATACCGCCCTTCATACAATTACCGGCCCCGTAAAACTCCAGGCCCGCGGGACCGTCGAACAAATCGTCGCCGACGCCGGTCAGGTCCTGCAGCAGCTTTTTTCCGAAGACGCCCTGATAATGCAAATTATGTATCGTATAAATAGTGAGCGCGTCCCGGGTAACCGGCTCGTAAGCGTAGCGCGTTTTCAGCAGAAACGGAACGAGCGCGGTCTGCCAGTCGTGACAGTGCACGATGTCCGGCCGGAAATCCAGATGGAACAGCGCCTCGCACACCGCCATGCTGAAGAACACGAACCGCTCCGCGTCGTCGCCGTAGCCGTACAGCCCCTCCCGCCTGAAATAAAACTCGTTATCGATCAAATAAAAGACGACGCCGTCCACATCCGCCTTCAGCAGACCGCAGTACTGTTCGCGCCATCCGAGGCGCACCTTGAAAACGGCGATCGTCTCGAACCGCTCCGCAAGCTCCGGCGGAATGGAGCCGTATTTCGGCAGAATCACTCTCGCATCGGCGCCGCGTCCGCCAAGCGCCGCAGGCAGCGCGCCCGCCACGTCCGCAAGGCCGCCCGTTTTGACGAGCGGCACCGCCTCCGAAGCCGCAAATAAAATGTTCACTGAAGCTTCCCCTCCCCGGACCCAGCCGCGTTAACCTTTATCAAATGACCTTCCGCTTTACCGCCAGAAACGGGCTCTGCACCGCCCCGCGCAGCTCGCGTCCGGGCTCGATCGTGACGTCTTTGTCCAGAATCGCCCGTTCGAGCACGCTGCCCTCGCCGACAAGGCCGTTTTGCATGACGATGCTGTTGCGGACGACCGCCCCTTTGCCGATCTGAACGCCGCGAAACAGGATGCTGTTCACAACCGTGCCCTCGATCACGCAGCCGTTGGCGATCAGCGAATTGCTCGTCATCGCCCCTTCCGCGTAACGCGCCGGCGGTTCGTCCTTCACCTTCGTGTAGATCGGTCCCGGCTCGAAAAACAGACTGCGCCACACGTCGGGCCGGAGCAGCTCCATACTGTTGCGGTAATAGCCCGCCAAGGTGTTGATCACGCCAAGATAGCCGTCGAACAGGTATGCGCGGATGTCGAGGCGGCCGATGCGCGACATGATCGCATGGCGCACCAAATGATCCTGCCCCTGGGCCAGCGACGTATCGACGAGCTCAAGCAGCAGGTCCTTGCGCATCACGTACATTTCCATCGAGACGACATCGCTGCGCAGCCGCCCGTAATGGTCCTGGATGGCGGTGATCCGCCCGTCCTTGCCGATTTCCACCATGCGCGCCTTACCGTCCGGCGGCTCGAGCTGCCGTTTGCAGATGACGGTAATATCCGCCCCGCTCGCCCGGTGCTCGGCTATCGCAGGGCCGAAGTCGATGTTGCAGACCATGTGGCTGCGCGTAATGACGACGTATTCGAACGGGCTGCGCGTGAAATAATCCCGATGCTGGTAAAAATGGAACAGATCGCCCCGGCTGACCTCGCTGATGTCGCCGGTGACGGGCGGCAGCACGAACAGGCCGCTTTGGCGGTGGTGCAGGTCCCAGTCCTTCCCGGAGCCGAGATGGTCCATCAGCGAGCGGTATTTCGTATGCGCGAATACCGCGACATTCGTTATGCCCGAATTGACCATGCTCGACAGCGCGAAATCGATCAGCCTGTAGCGCGCGCCGAACGGAACCGTCGCCAGGCAGCGGCTTGCCGTCAGCGATTCAAGTTCATCCGACTCGTGAATGAGATTAATGACCCCCAGCACATTGGCATTCATGGCTGCTTCACCTCCATTAGCGCATGGTCGGCGGCGACGAATTCGTCGCTGCCGATGACGGTAACTCCGCCGTGCGGCGATCCGATGGACACGCCGTCGGCGATGACGGCCCCTTCGCCGATAATGGCCCGGCAGATTTGGACGTCCCTCCCGATCTTTACGTTCGGCATGACGACCGACGCTTCGACGTGCGATCCGGCGCCGGTCTGTACGCCGTAGAACAGCACCGATCGGCGAACGCTGCCCTCGACGACGCAGCCTTCGTTGACGAGCGAGCCCGCGATTTCGGCGCCGGGTGCCGAATAATGAGCCGGCCGGTTCGGGTTGACGGAATAAATGCGCCACCGGCTGTCGTGCAGGTCGAGCGGCGGTTCGCCGGCGAGCAGGTCCATATTGGCCTCCCAAAGCGATTCGAGCGTCCCGACATCCTTCCAGTAGCCGCCGAACCGATACGCCTGCAGCCTGACGTCATCCTGCAGCATGGCCGGGATGATATCTTTGCCGAAATCGTTTCCGGACAGCCGGTTCGACTCGTCGCGGATCAGGTAGCGCTGCAGCACCGGCCACGAAAAAATGTAAACGCCCATCGAAGCGAGATTGCTGGTCGGCGTTTTCGGCTTTTCCGTGAAGGCGACGATCTGCCCGTCGTCGTTCACGTGCATAATGCCGAAGCGGCCCGCTTCCTTCCAATCGACCTCGACGCAGGCGATCGTCGCGTCCGCGCCGCGCGCCTCGTGCTCGGCCAGCATCAGGTCGTAATCCATCTTGTAAATGTGATCGCCGGATATGATGAGCACGTACTCCGGATCGAAACGGTCGATGAAGCCCATATTTTGGTAGATCGCGTTGGCCGTCCCTTTATACCACATTCCGCCCTTCGATTTCATGTACGGCGGAAGAATCGCCATGCCGCCATCCCGCCGGTCAAGCCCCCACGGGCTTCCGATGCCCAGATACGTATTTAGAACTAGCGGCTGATACTGCGTCAGCACGCCGACGGTATCGATGCCCGAATGCGCGCAGTTGCTCAGCGCAAAATCGATAATCCGGTATTTGCCCCCGAAATGGACCGCCGGCTTTGCCAGATCCTTCGTAAGCACGCCGAGCCGTTTTCCTTCGCCGCCGGCGAGCAGCATGGCAATCATTCTTTTTCGGCTCATGGACATTTCCCCTTTACTGTGCGATCGTCTTGCCGGACCTTGCGACCGCTGCGGGTCCGGCGCTTCTTGGGAACATACACCAGTAAAATAAAGGACAGCGGCGGCAGCGCAAACCGGACGCTGGACGTTCGCCCGTGGAACGGGAGCGGCTCGCTCTCGAGCGCCTCCGGTACCGTCTGAAGGCTGCCCCCGAAAGCCGGGTCTGCGCTGTGAACGGCGACGCGGTAAACGCCCGGCTCCGGGACGCCGATCCGGTAATCGGCGTAATGCGCATTGGAAAAATTGCAGACGGTTACCGCGAGGCACCCCGGCGCATGACCGCGGCGCATAAAGACGACGACGCTTTGCTCCGCATTGTTGACGTCGATCCATTCGAAGCCGCCGGGGTCGCAGTCCCGCTCCCAGAGCGCGGGCTGTTCCCGGTACACCCGGTTCAGCGACCGGATATACCGGTGCATGCCGCCGTGCGACTCGTAGCCGAGCAGCATCCAGTCGAGCGCTTCGGCATCCTTCCACTCGTCGAACTGCCCCCACTCGCCGCCCATGAAAAGCAGCTTCTTGCCGGGATGCGTCATCCAGTAGCCGTATAAAAGGCGGAGCTGTGCGAATTTTTGCCCGTAATCGCCGGACATTTTGCCGAGCAGCGACCGTTTGCCGTGCACGACCTCGTCGTGGGAAAGCGGAAGCACGTAATTTTCGGAGAACGCGTAAAGCATCGAAAACGTAATGAGGTTGTGGTTCAACCTGCGGTCAAGCGGGTCAAGGGCCATATAACGCAGCATGTCGTTCATCCAGCCCATGTTCCATTTGAAATTGAAGCCGAGCCCGCCCGTGTAGGTCGGCGAGGTAACGGCGGGCCGGTCCGAGGAATCCTCGGCGACCATGAGCGCACCGGGGTAATAGTGAAACACCGCTTCGTTCAGCCGCTTCAGAAAGCCGGCCGCCTCGATGTTCTCGGTCCCGCCGAAGGAGTTGTAGGTCCGCAGCTCGTGCGGTTTGTCGAAATGAAGGTCGAGCATGCTGGCTACGGCGTCGACCCGCAGCCCGTCGATATGGAAGACGTCCATCCAAAAAATCGCATTCGAAATCAGGAAGCTCTGCACCTCGGTCCGGCCGAAATCGAACGCGAGCGTTCCCCACAGCGGCTTCTCCGCCCGTTTCCAATCGGAGCCCTCGTAAATCGGCGTGCCGTCGAACAGCCTGAGCCCGTGGTCGTCCTTGCAGAAATGGCCCGGCACCCAGTCGAGAATGACGCCGAGGCCGCGCTCGTGACAGCGGTCGACAAAGCGCATTAGCTGCTGCGGCGATCCGTACCGGCTCGTCGCCGAATAGTAGCCGGTCACCTGGTAGCCCCACGACTGGTCGAGCGGATGCTCGGTTACCGGCAGCAGTTCGATATGCGTATAGCCCATATCGGCCGCATAATCAACCAGCTCGTTTGCGAGCCTTTCGTACGTCCAGAAGCGTTCCTTCCCGTCGTTTTTCCAGGAGCCGAGGTGCGCTTCGTAGATGAGCATCGGCTCCCGGTACGGGCTGCTTCTTCGCATTCGGCGATGCCAGGCGGCATCGCGCCAGCGGTATTCCCCCAAATCGGCGACGACCGATGCGGTATTCGGCCGCAGCTCCGACTGGAACGCAAACGGATCGGCCTTCAGAATCCGGCTCCCGGTCAGAGTAACGATCTCGTACTTGTACACCTCGCCCGGTCCGATATCGGGGACGAAGAGAAACCAGACGCCGGTCTCCCCCTGCATCTCCATCCGGTGGCGGTCCCCGTTCCAATCGTTGAAGGAGCCGGCAACGCCGACGCTTTGGGCATTCGGGGCCCACACGGCGAAGCGGACGCCGCGCTTTCCGCGCGACCTGACCGGATGAGCGCCGAGCGTGCGGTAACTGTGAAACAGCCGGCCCTGGTTGAACAGATACAAATCGCGCGCGGACAAACCGGTGGATGCGGCATAAACCATTTAGTCGGCACCCCCATATGAAAGATCATTGTTAAAATATTGTTAAGTTAATTGACACGATGCGCGACTTTTCTTCCATTATACACGGTCCTTTACAGTTTGGCACTCCATTTTCAGAAAATTCGGAATCGTTTGTGCCAGCTCCGATCGGACACCTGTTTCCCCCTGTCCGTTGAAAGGGACGGACAATACTTTTACATGAATATGCATACCGGAGCCGAAAATAGTACGCCCGGGGCATGGATTTCCGCTATAAGCCGGTCGCAACGTTACGGGCCTCCTCTTCCTTTCCGGAAACCGGGAGCTTTGCCGCTTGCCTGACCCTAATCCATCGCCTACAATGGAACGTGAATGCATGGGCAGCTATCGTTTCCGAGGTGCCAATCGACACAGGAGGTTTACGCGAATGAACAATTTCACCTTTCACAATCCGACGGCCGTTTATTTCGGCGAAGGAACGGTTGCCCGGCTTGGCGAGCTTGCCCGTCCTTACGGCAAGACCGCGCTGCTTGTCTACGGCGGAGGCAGTATCAAAAAGACGGGCCTCTACGACCAGGTACTGGAACAGCTGGCATCAGCCGGTATCCGGACGGTCGAGCTGTCCGGGATCGAGCCGAATCCGCGCCTGACGACGATCCATAAAGGCATCGCACTGTGCCGCAGCGAACAGGTAGAGCTGGTTCTGGCCGTCGGCGGAGGCAGCGTGCTCGACGCCGCGAAAGCGATCGCCGCCGGCGCCTTGTACGACGGCGACGTGTGGGATTTTTGCATGCAAAAGGCGGTTATTCAGGATGCGCTGCCGCTCGGCACCATTCTTACGCTGGCCGCGACGGGCTCCGAGATGAACGGCAATGCGGTTGTGACGAATTGGGAGGAAAAGCTGAAGCGGGCTTTCGGCAGCAAGCATACCTATCCGCGTTTTTCCATTCTCGATCCTACGCTCACGTATACGGTGCCGGCCGATCAGACGGTCAACGGCGTCGTCGACATGATGTCGCACGTCTTCGAGCAGTATTTCAGCCTGACGCCCGATACGCCGCTGCAGGAGCGGATGTGCGAATCGGTGCTGCAGACCGTGATCGAGAATGCCGAGAAGGCGCTCGCGGCGCCGGACGATTATTCCGCCCGCGCGAACCTGATGTGGTGCGGGACGATGGCGCTGAACGGCGGCCTGATCAGCGTCGGCATGCAGAACGACTGGGCGTCGCACGGCATCGAGCACGAAATCAGCGCCATCTACGACATCCCGCACGGCGCCGGCCTTGCCATCGTGTTTCCGAACTGGATGAAATATGTGTGCAGCGAGCGGACGGACCGTTTCGCGCAATATGCGGAACGGGTGTGGGGAATCGAACGTGCGGGGCGGACGGACGAAGAAATGGCGCTCGCCGGCATCGATGCGACGCGCGCCTTCTTCTCCCGGATCGGCGCGCCGTCGACGCTTGCCGATTTCGGGATCGGAGGCGAACAGCTGGACCGGATGGCCGCCGAAGCGGTGCGGTTCGGTCCGATCGGCTCGTTCCGCAAGCTGGAGCAGGCGGATGTGAAGGCGATCCTGGAAATGTGCCTGTAAATGAACCGGTACCAGCGGTGCCGGCCGTGGCGGCGAATGCGCGTTTTTCCCTCCCGCATCCGGCATCGGGCCAGCACTTGATCATGCAATATGTGCAAAAACAAGAACAGGAGCCCGCTGCGGGTTCCTGTTCTTGTTTTAATCGTTCTCCTTGATAACTTGCCCGCCGGGCACTCTTTTGGTTATGTAATGAATTATTCCGGATCCTCCCGGCGGCGGCTCGGGAGCGTTCTCCCGGCGTAGCGCTTGCGGAACAGCAGCGGCGTCACGCCCACATGCTCGGAGAACGACCGGGAGAAGTGCGGCGTCTGCTTGAAGCCGGTCTCGCCCGCGATCCGCGATATCGGCCAGTTCGTTTTCATCAGCAGCAGCTTCGCCTGATCGAGCCGGTACGACAGCAAATATTGCTGCGGCGTACAGTCGAACACCTCGGTCATGCAGCGTGCGATATAGTTCGGATGAAGTCCAAGCACGTCGCCGAGCTGGCGGTTCGTGACGGTTGTCCGGTAATGGCGCTTCAAATACGCGGCGGCCTCTTCCGCTACGGCGATCGGCGCTTTGGCGGCATCGGTGCGCCAGCCTTCGTCAAATAGCTGCAGCAGGTGCAGAAACCACTGCTGGCGCTGCCAGAACGCGGCATGCGAGGTGCCCATCGCCGCTTCGTGCAGCTTGCCGAACAGCGCGATCGCTTCTTCCGGATATGCGAGCGTCATCGATTTCGGCAGGCGGATCGCGTACGAATAATAATCGCCCCGAAGCGTGCCGCCGCTGCCGGCATCCAGCTCCTCCCAGGGGCCCGGCGTCTGAAAATGAACCCAGTCGAAGACCGTTTCCTCTTCGCACGGCTTCACGGGATAATGCCAGCGGTCGGGGCGAAGAATGAGCATCTGTCCCGCTCCCAGCGACCAGGCGCGCTGCTCCTCGCCGACGTGCAGCGTGCCGCTGTGAACGAAGAGCAGGTCGAAGACGCCGATATTTCGGCGGTTCGGGTGTTCGCCTCCGGGAGCATACGTTTTGCGGTTCGATTCGATGAAGTACGGAAGCGGCGGGGATAAGAAAGTAAACAGCGGATCGGACGACAAGCGAATAGCCCCCCAGTGTCAGCAAAGCGTAATAAGTCGGTTCGCCCGTATATTTTATCAAAACCGGCCGGCGCGAGAAACATGAAAATGTGCGAAGAACGATAAAATTTCGAATCCTTTTTATGGATTTTCCGACATCGGGGTCAATTGCCCGGCCGGCATTCGTACTCCTGAGCTGACGATCCGGCGGCGGCCGGAAGGAAGTATATTGGAGGGGACGGCGCGGAAGAATGGAGGGAATCGGAATACGGGGACGGGAGCTGCTACGCGCGGGCCCCCGCCTGGTATTCCAGCAGTTTGCCGAATGTTCCTTTGACGTCTGCGGACAGCTGCTGATAACCGCCGCGCTGGACGACCTGCCCGTTTTCCAGCACGATCACCTGGTCGGCGCCGCGGATGGTCGACAGCCGGTGGGCGATGACGATAATCGTCGTTTTGCCTTTCAGCCGGTCGAGCGCCCCTTGGATTTTGGCTTCGTTTTCGCTGTCGAGCGCGCTGGTCGCCTCGTCCAGGATAAGAATGGAAGGCTTGCGCAGGATGGCCCTGGCGAGCACGATCCGCTGCCTTTCTCCTCCCGACAGCCGCACGCCGCGGTCGCCGAGCACGGTATCAAGTCCCTGCGGAAGCTGCCGGACGAAATCATCCGACGCCGAGAAGCGCAGCGCTTCCCACATTTGCTTCTCCGTCGCTTCGGGCGCAACGATCAGCAGATTTTCCCTGATGCTGGCATGGAATAAGAACGGGTCCTGCGAGACGTATCCCACGGACCGCCGCAGCAAAAAGCCGCCGTCCTTGCCGAGCGGAACGCCGTCCGCCAGCACCTCGCCTTTCTCCGGCAAGATCAGCCCGATCAGGATGTCGATCAGGGTGCTTTTGCCGGCGCCGGATTTGCCGACGATCGCCGTCATGCTGTTGACCGGGATCGACAGATTGATATCCTTCAGCGCATACGTATCGTGGCCGGCGTTGTACCGGTAATAAATGCCGCGGCACTCGATGCCCTGCGACATCCGAACCTCCGCACCCTCCGCGGGCTGCAGCGTCTCGGTTTCTTTGGCGAGCTCGGTATCCCGCTGCAAATCCGCCAGGCTCCGGAACGCGGGAATCGACTGGGCGATCTGCTCCCAGTTGGCCTGCAGCGCCGGGAATTTGGGCCACAGCCGGGAGAAAATGACAATGATCAGGATAAGCTTGTCCGCCTGGACGTGGAATACCTCGAAGGAGACAAATACGAAGCACGTAATGATAAACGCGGAAGCGACCTTGTAGACGAATTGTGAGGCCGACTGCGTGGTGCCGAAATGAACGAGGTTCTGCTCCATTCGCGTGCAGAGCGCCTGAAACCAGGCCAGATGCTGCCGCTCGGTCATATTGCTTTTAATGTCTTTGATGCCGTTGAAATGGTCGGTCATCCCGCCCATATAATCCTGCGCCAGCGAAGACGTCTCGTCCCCGAGCGATTTGGAGCGCCTGATGTACCGGCTGGCATACACCGCAAGCGCCAGCCCGCATACGAGCACCAAAGCCGTCAGCGGAGCGGACAGCCACAGCGCGAAGACGATCTGGACGAGCGTAAACAGCAGCGTCGTCGCGAACCGCAGCGCGAGATACGTCCCGCTGCTGACGCGCATGAGCTCGTTCGTCATCACATTGCTGAAATCCGACGTTCTGCGCCGCAAATAAAAGGGCCAATCGGCCTGCAGCAGGCCCTGGTAAATCTCGATTCGAAGATAACGGATAAACCCGTGCTGAAGCTCCAGGTTCAGATTCGTTTGTCTGCGCTGCAAATAAGCCTGTCCGGCGACGAGCAGGATGAACGCTCCCAATACGGCCGGCAGCTTCAGCTGATCCGGCATCGCCTGCAGCGGCTTGACCAAATGCGAGACATACGGAATCCCGCTTGTATTCAAATTGAAAATGCCGATTAACCCTAGCGCGGGAACCAGCATATAAATCCCGATGCTTTCCAGCACGCTGATCAGCATCATGCCGATCACGTTCACATACAGCTTGATGCCGGCAAAACGGTGCAATTTCCGGAAATACTGCAGCAGATGCTCCACGCCCGTTCTCTCCTATCCGTGCAAAATCTTCACATTTTGGCCCGTTTCGCTCAAAATCCGCGTCACCAAATCGTGAACGGTCACGCCGAGAGCCGGTCTGGCAAGCTGATACATGCGAACGTGGTTTACGATCGACACGGAGACGCCGAAATGCCACTGATCGAGACCGAAAAGGGAGACCAGAAAATGGCGGTACGTATGATAGCGGATGGCCGGCAGCCGCTCAAGCCCATCCAGGAGGCGCATGTCCGTTCCTTCAAGCTCCGTCTTCTTCAGTTCGAAGATGCCCGCCAGCGGAACTGGGCTCCCGTAAAATCCGGTCGACAGCGGGACCGCATACTTGGTCATATACAGCGGAGCGTATTCGCCGTCCTGCATGCCCAGCATGTCAAGGCTTTCCTGCCATAGCTTCTGCTGCGGGTATGCGGGAATGACGACGGGACTTCCGTCTTCAGCCGCCGATACGGCGATGACGTCGTCGGTCAGCAGCGGATAGCCGAGCTTGCCCAGCGCGGCGGCAAGGGTTGATTTACCCGCGCCGGAATCGCCGACGATCGCGTACGCTTTTCCGTCGATAACGACGGCGCTTCCGTGCAGGGGAAACAGCTTCCGCTGGAGCAGAATCGCGCCCATGCACGATCCGAGCACATAAAGCCGGATGCCGGTTTCTTCGGCTCCTTCGTCCGGCGAGACGCCGATCCGCTTTCCGCCCTGCACGCGAAAAATCGCCGTGCCCGGAATATGCATCATAAACTCGTCGCCATGGACCGCGTAATAATCGCTTTCTTGTTTGCGTTCGTCCCAGAGCGCCTTCAGGTCCTCCCATTCGATGCGGACGTCCGGTCCGCCGGCCTGGTCCGGTTCGCGCAGCGCTTCCGGCAGGGCGATTTCGCTTGCCAGCCGAAGCCCGAATGCTTTATATACGTTCAGAGCAGGTTGTTTCATCATCTTCACCTTATTCGTCTAGGAGTACGATGCGATAGAACGAAGGTGCCCTTATACGCAATGAGCGTATAAGGGCGCTTTTTTCCGGTTTCGATCAAAAGGAGCACTTAGGATTCATGAGGATGGCCGTTGTTGGAGCCTTTGCCGTTCTTGTCGGGAACAACTCCGTTCGGTCCTCCCATCGTCATGTTGACGTCGAGCACTTCAAGCGTCGGTTGATTCCATTCGAGCTTTTTCATCGCATTCACCTCCTTTCGAAGCGGGGCCGGTTCTTAAAACTGCCTCTTCAGAAACCGGTAAACGATGAGCCCCCGCATGAGAAGCCGCGCATCCGCGTCGTACGCGAGCTTGGGCTTCGGTGAATATCCGATTTTAGCCATCGACGCTTTGATTTGCGCCACATTCAGAAAATGCGAGGCTGCAGGGTCGCGGCAGAGCGTCTGAAGCTCGTCCATAAAAGCGCCCCAGTTCGGCAGCATGCGGTAAATCCAGTCCGCTCCCTGCACGCCCCGCACGCGCTGGTTCAGCCTCACCTCGTCCGGCAGCATGCCTGCCGTCGCCCTGCGCACGATCGAGCGGTCGATCCCGTGCTGCACATACTGGCTGACCGGCAGCGACAAGCAGAAGCGCACTACTCTCGGGTCGCCCGTCGGATCCCGCTCCCAAACGCCGTAACGAAGCGAAAATTTGGTGATCGACGTCCCCTGATGATTCGAAACGGCAAATTGTTCAAACTGGTAATCCCGGGCGGCATATTCGTCGAACGTCACGCCGTCGAGGCCCGCATCGTGGCCCTTCAGCTTCGCGAACACGTTCGTTCTTGCGGCCAGATCGGGATGAATGAGCTGCGGACTATCCGGCTCGCGTTTCGCATGGAAGGACAATGCCGCAAAAGGAAACGCCAGCTTGAAGACTTCCGGCAGCAGGCGGGACCGCCCGATGTTCATCTGCCTGCCGTACAGCTTCAGCTCCCTGTACAGATGAATCCAGCGCAGCTTCCGCAGCAGTCCGGCGTAATAATCCATTGCCGGCCCCCAGGAGATCGAGAAATTGCCCCGCGCCCCCGTCAGGAGCACGGCGGCTCCGTCCTCCCGGGCTTTTTCGAGAATGCCCTTGATCCAAAACGAATTTTCGAAAAACTTGTAGGGCGCTTCCATGACCCCGAGCAGATCGTCGATTTCCCCGAAGGAATCCTTGCCCGGAAACGCCAGACTGCTTTGCTCCATATTCCCGATATGCCGTACGACGGCATCGATATAAGGACTTTCGTCGGCAGCCATTCGCCGCGACGTCCAGTCCGTAAAGCCCGGCGCGGGGATATAGCTGTAGGCGTACAGGCGTTTGCCCTGCTGCCGCAGCGGATCCGCCGCAAAGGCGGCGACGGCTCCCGAATCCAGACCGCCGCTCAGGCTGGCGCTGACCTGACGGTGCGTGCGCAGCCTTGACGTGACGGCCTCCCGAAACACATGGCGAAACGCTTCTTCGTATTCGCCGTTCGACTTCAAGCGAAGCTTGTCGGCCGGAACCGTCAAGCTGCCGTACTGCCGCAGCGTCAGTTTTCCGTCGGCGGCTGCAAATGCATGGGCCGGAGGAAGTTGTTCGATTCCGCGGTAGACCGTAGAACGGACATCGGCGGTATCGAGAATGACGGGGATGGCCAGAAACTCTGCCAGCCATTCCTCGTTCAGCGCCTTCTTGACGCCGGGCAGCTCAAGCAGCGGGTTAACCGCCGTGCAGAACGCGAACCGGCGCGCGTCGCTGCGATAATATAACGTCCGGTTGCCGAGCAGGTCGCGCGCGCCGAAGAGCAGCCGCCGCCGCTCGTCCCAAATGACGAACGCGAAATCGCCGATTAAATAGGCGGGGGCTTCCTGGCCCCATTTTTCGTAAGCCGATCGTATAAGCTCGCTGTCGGTCATCCGATCCCGCCGGTTATACTCGATGCCCAGACGCTCGAACAATTCGTCCCGGTTATCGAGGATCGCATCGGCGGCAACGGCCAGCCCGCGGTTTTCATCGTATAAAGGCACTTGTTCATGAACCGATTCGGGGGTTATCCATTGGGCCCGGCCCCCCAGAAAAACGGGTCCTCCCTGCCAGTCGCGCTCGTCGTCTGCAGGATAGTGCTGCAGGGCATTCATGAGACGGATGCGGTCTTCGGCCGGAACCGTCTCTTCGCTGTGACAGAGAATGCCGGCTATTACGCTCATACGTTCCTCCGACAATCTTCATAATCAGCCTGCATCAGGCTGCAGCTGGAGTCGAATAAGCGGCGACCCCCTAACAATATTCGCAAGCCGCGCGCCGTTTCAGTCCGTTCCCCCTCCGAACCGGCGAATAAACCCGCGCCGCGGATCAGGCCTGCTGCCTCATCTGCCGCCAAAGCCAGACGAAAGGCCGAAGCGGAAAATATAGAAAATAAAGCGGCTTTGGAAGCGGCAGCGCTTCGGCGTCCCTGAAGCTGGGATACAGCTGGCTGATCAGGTAGAACGCCTTTTGCCGCTTCGTTTTCAACGCGAACAGGTACCTTTTGTACGCTCTGGCCCCGTCCTTCGCCGTCGCTGTCTGCTCGGGCGGGACATCGCTGCGGATAAAGCCGGCGGCGAGGCGAGCCAGCTCGCGCGGAAGACGGCCAGCGGTCATCGGCTTCGCTTCCCGGGGGACCGGCGTATTCAGCAGCTCGGAGGCAAGAATGAGCGCCTGCCCGCCTAGGTGAAGGCATCCGTACCGTTTCATGAGCGGAATAAGCGTCCCCCAGTCCAAGCCCTGCGACACGATCCGGTCGATATCCTCCAGCCAGCGGAGCCGGAACCAGCCGTGCCGCGCGCCGTGCGATACGAGGTACATGAACAAATCCTCGCTGCCCGGCAGGCAGACGCGGCTTTGCGCCTGCGAGCTTGTCCGTCTCCGCGACCACAGCTCTTCGAACGAAGGCTCCTTGCCCATATCGGAATTGAGCCGCCAATGGATCTCCACCTGGATCCGCGACTGCGGATGCGTATACGAGACATGGTGAAACTTCCACTTCCAGTTGAAGACGCGCCGAAAGCTCGATTCGCCGGCATAGCCGAGATCTGTCAGCGTCTGCTCGGCTTTCTCGACGTCTTCCGCCGGGACCAGAATATCCAGATCCTTCGACGTCCGGAGCGACAGATCGCCGTATAATTCCTTTGCCAGCACCGGCCCTTTCAACATAAGTGAAGGGATGCCGCGTTCATGCAGGGCGGCGCAGACGCGCTCCATTTCCCCGCTTAACCGGAGCATGCGAAACAAATTCTTGTTAAAATCGTCCTGAAGGGCTTGCAGAACATCGGCCGGAATCAATTCACTATCTTTCCAGCCGGCATATAGCTGCGGATAAACCCGGTGATGCCGGACCAGCTTCGCAAATTGATTCCAATCGATGTTCGGCAGCGATGGCTTGTCCGATTGCTGCCTAGTGGCATCCGTCTTCAGCAACGCCAGCATGATGTTCAGTTCTTGTGAAAAAGCGCCAGAATCCAGAATACAATCGTTCTCCATATCAGACACCTTCAATCCTCTCCACGCGTTTATGCGTTCCGAAGACGGCAACCGTGGTGAACATCCGCATCTCCTCCGCCCCGGTCACGTAAAACGCTCCGCTCCGAAGCCAGGCATGGGCAATCATGCTCCCTTTGCCGTCCCGCGCCGTTCCGAGGTACAAGGTGCTCGGAATTCCGCGCCGCTCCAGCATTTTTTTGGCCGCAATCGCCTTCACCATGCACTGGCTTTCCCAGAATGTGTGGCGGCTCATCACCCGGATCGACTGCGAAATTTGGCGAATGACGGCTTCGTCGGACGGGTCGTGAACCGCCGGCGTCTCCGCCATGCGCATGCCCAGATACGGCGCAATCCGGGAAAACGGCAGTGCTTTCATGACGCGCGCCACCCCCAAAAAAACGAACGCCTCCGCCATCAGGCGTTTTCTGTCCGCCGGCAGCGCCAGAAACTTCTTCAGCTTACGCATCGACGTCCTTTACCTCGATCAGCGCTTCCTTCTGCAGATTGACAAGGAAATCGGTTACCTGCTGCTCGCACGTTTCGCGGTCGATATCGTATTCGGACGTGAGCTCGTCGACCAGCCGACTCACCGTAGTCGGGGATGCAATCAGCTCCCATACCCGTCCGCCGATTCGACCAAGATTGTAATATTTTCCGGAATTGACGCTGAACATGACTTTCTCTCCGCCCATATCGCTGACGACGCTGCCCGCAGACTGGACGACTTTTTGATCGGTCAGGCACATTTTCGACATTCTGCACTCGCTCCTTTGAAATGAAAAAGAATGATCCTTGCCCGGACCGGGAAGTCCCGGCAAGGACATAAAACAAACGAATGAACTATAACTCTGTCTTAGCTCGGGTTGTAAACGTCCAAATCGTCCGTCGTCACGAAATCAATTTGCGTATTGCCTTTGCCGTACATCGTTTCGCCGACGTTCAGGGACTCCAGTGCCGGAGCCTGCCATTCTTTTTTCGCTTGGTTCTCCATGTTGTCACCTCCTTTCAAATACGTTTGCAAAGCTTCGCGGATCACTCAAATCTGCGCAGAAACCGGTAGATCACGAGGCTGCGCATGAGCATGCGCAGCTCCGGATGAAACGCCTGCTCCGGACGCGGCCCCGCTCCGAAGCCCGATAACGCGCTCCGGATTCGTTCGACGTTCAGATAGGCCGCAGCCGCCGGGTCGCTGCACAGCTGCAGCAGCTCGGCCTTCGCAGTAGCCCACGCCGGCAGGATGCGATGAACCCAGTCCGCGCCCTGAACACCGCGAATACGTTGGTTCAACCGGATCTCGTCGGGCAAATAATCCTTGGTGGCTCTGCGGATCAGCGCGCGGTCCATGCCGCCGCCGACATACTGCTCCACCGGCACCGAGAAACAAAACCGGACGACACGGGGATCGCAGGTCGGATCCCGCTCCAGCACACCGTAACGCAGCGACAGTTTGGTCGCCGACGCGCCGTTCTTGTTGCCGACGGCCGGGCTTCGCAGCTTGTCCATTCGGAGCTCGACCGCATCCCGGATCGTGCTTCCTCCAGGCCCGATGCCGTTGTCCCGTAACTTTGCGAACACCCCGGTCCGCACGGCGAATTCGGGACTGATAAGCATCGACGGAATATCGCTTCCGCCGGCATGACCGCCGTCCTCGTTCCTGTGAAGGACTGGAAACGCTTCCCTGCCGATCAGGGACAGCAGCCGCTTCCTGCCGATGCCGCGGTTTGCGCCGAACAGCCGAATTTCCCGCAGCAGCCGCAGCCATTTCAAACGCTTGAGCAGAAGCGCATAATAGTACAGCGCCGGCCCCCACGAGACGGTGAAATTGCCTCTCGCCCCGGTCAGGAGCACGCTTGCTCCATCGCGTCCGGCCTGTTCGTGAATCCCTTTCAGCCAGAACGAATTCTCAACAAATTTGTAGGGTGCTTCCATAATATCCAGCCATTCGTCCACCTCGGAGAGCGGGCTGACGCCGGCGAAATCCAAATACCGGTCGGAGATATTGCCCGCGCTTCGGACGGTCGCCTTGATAAACCGGCTTTCGTCGGCCGTCTGGCTGCCCGGCGTCCAATCGGAAAAATCGGCCGGAGGCACGTAACTGTAGCTAAGCAGCGTCTTCCCTTCCGCCGACAGGGCCCGCGCCGCAAAAGCGGCGACCGCGCCCGAATCGAGCCCGCCGCTTAACGTCGCGGCCACCCGGCCGCGCGTGCGGATGCGGGATTTCACCGCTTCGGCGAATACGTCCCGGAACGCTTCCTCGTATTCGCCGGCCGACTTCAGCCGCACCGTCTCCTGCGGCTCGAGGGAGCCGCATTCCGCAAGCGTCGCGGTTCCGTTCGCGATGACGACGGTATGGGCCGGCGGCAGCTGATGAATGTCCCGGTACGGCGTCGCCCCCGCATCGGTCGATTCGTACATGTCGGGAATCGCCATAAACTCGGCGAGCCAGCTTTCGTTCAGCTCCTTCGGCACGCCCGGCAGCGCGAGCAGCGGCTCAATCGTCGTGCTGAACGCAAGCCGCCGGCCGCTGCGGTGATAATAGAGGCAGCGATTGCCGAACAAGTCTCTCGCGCCGAGCAGCAGCCGTTTCCGCCCGTCCCAGATGACGAACGCGAAATCGCCGGTCAAATACTCCGGAGCCGACGGTCCCCATTTTCGGTACGCCTGCAAAATAAGCGCGGCGTCCGTCATGCCGCCTCGTTCGGCAGGCGGAATGTCCAGCAGACCGAACAATTCCCGGCGGTTGTCGATCACCGCGTCGGCCGCGATGGCCAGCTGGCCGGCAGGATCCCAGAGGGGAAGCCGGTCGGCTTCGTCCTCGGGCGTCACCCATTTGGCGCGGCAGCCGAGAAAAACCGGCCCGTCCGTCCAGGAGTGCGTATCGTCGCCGTCGTACCGCCGCATAACCTCCATCATGGCGCGGCCGTCCGAAGGGCTGACGGGACCGCCGTCCAGGCTCAAAATCGCGGCAATCGCACTCATTTCTTCCTCCCGCCGTTCGACAGCGCGGAAGCCAGCCGGGACAGCCGGCCGCCGAACGGAATAAGCGACTTCACCCGGTCGATTTTGCGCCTGGCCGCGTCCAGCTGCGACCTCAGCTGACTCTGCATGGCGGCGCTGTTCTCCAGCCGCTGCTCGAGCGCGCGCACGGTCATCTGCAGCTGAAGCAGCTGCGAGTCCGGCTTAACGCCGGACGCATCCGGTTCCGGCAGAAGAAGTTCCGTCCCCGCAGCCGATTCGGTACGCATCGCGTAATGCTCCTGCCACCTGCAGCCCGTCGCATCCGCCAGCTGCTTGGCGCGCTTGTCCAGCAGCTCTTCGTCCGGCTGCTCCGGAAACCGCACGCCCGTCAGCCGCTCCGCTTCGGCCAGCTCTACTTCATAGCCGAGCTCACGGAATACCCGCGCACCCAGCACACGGCCGTACAGCTCGATTTCGCGTTTATCGAGCACCTCTTTCCAGATGTCGATGGAATCGCGGTTCGGCTTCGTGTGATTGGCCACGAACGGATCGCCGACCCCCATGCTGAAATACAATTCGGTTTTGGCCGAGTGCATAAAATCGCCGTACAATTCCATGCCCTCTTCGTATTCCTGCCCCAGGAACCGGCAAACGCCGTCCAGCTCGGTCCGGGGATCGGACGCCAGCCGTTCGTACCGGAGCCGGTACGCATACGGATTGTCCCCCCCAAAATAATGGACGTAACGGAACAGTCCGACCGTCAGATCCGCCGTTTTCATATCGAACGATGGACTTAGCAGCTGCTCGACCGCGAAGCTTTCTCCACGGTGCCGGTTCACTTTTTTGTAGGAAGCAAGCACGGCCAGCGGGTTGCGGATCAGCCAGATCCGTTTGGACAACGGAAACAGCCGGTCCAAAAATTCCAGCAAATAGTAGTAGCGGGGCGACTTGTCGATCGCCAGCTCCGCTCCGGCGCTGCTTTGCAGCAGGCCGTTGTATACCTGGAGCGCAAAAGCCCGGCATGCCGAATCGAACGATTCCTGCGGCAGGACGCCGTTGAAAAACTGGTTGATGATGCCGCTTCCGCCGTACGCCCGGCGCGGGGCCGCCTGCAAATCGCAGAGGCTCATCAAAAACCACATTTCCTGCGCGGCGAACATTTTGCTGTGATTCTGAAGTATGACCGTCGCCAGGGAGCTGCCGCTTCTCGGCGTACAGAGCAGAAAGACCAAGTTGTTGCCGCTGGAATCGATCAAAACGCACCCACCTCTACTTGCTGCTGAAATTATAATAAAATTTCGGGCGTTCCCCGAGCATGATTTTGTAAATATCGTCGTTCGTGTCCATGACGCCCTGCAGATAGCTCTTATACGGAATGTCCGCCACATTGACGAGACCGGAGTTGTAATGCTCGCCCCAAACGCCCTGCCAGTAACGGCCGAGGCCGGCCTGATCCACATAATTGAAGACGTGCGCACCGACGACATAAGGGAGGCTGGCGGCTTCTTCCACGTAATTCCGGTAACGCATGCCTCGCTGGAACTGATTCGTAGCCGAATTGACAAGCAGCGGATTCAGTCCCTCTTCGCTCGTGCCGTAACCGAATTCGCTGAACAGGATCGGCCTTCCGCCCGATTTCTCGTAGACGTCCTGAAGCAGATCGGGTTCAAAGGAATACGTGTAATAGTTAATGCTGATCACGTCCACGTATTTGCCTTCGATTTCGGCGAGCGGCTCCATCAGTTTCTTGTTATGGAACACCGTCGTAATCCAGCGGTCGCCGAGCAGCAGATGATTCGGATCGTATTTGCGGTACAGCTTCGACACCGTTCCGAAAAACGTATCCAGGTAAAGCTTGTAGAAATCGTCCATGTCGGCCCAGGCTTCGGACGTCTTCAGCGGAATCGGGGCTTCCTTCATTTCGTCGAACGACCGGAAGTCCGTTTTCCAGGCGGCGTTGAACGCGTCCACCGAGCCGTATTTCGTTTGCAAAACCTGGACCAGCTTGCCCTTGATCGCTGCCGAGCTCGCCTTCAGATTCAGCACGTTGGAATAAAACTTCTGAAAATCGTATTCGTTGTCGATGAAGTAACCGATGAGCATCTTGTCGTCCTTGTGCTCCGGCAGCGTTTTACTGAAAGCCTCGTCGATCTTCGCCTCGGCATTCGGCGCGAAAATATCGAAAATCGAGATGCCGTCGAGCTTCGCCCAGCTCATGCCGCTTAATGGAAGCATCCGGACGTACGGGAGCTTGCCCTCCTCGCCGTATTTCTCGGGCGAATAGTTGCCGACGCCGTTGAAGCCCCATTCGCGCAGCCGGTCGATCGCCTCCATGTACACGGAATGCTCGGTCGGAATTTCACCGGTCTCGTCGTATTTGTTGGCCATATAGAACGAGAAGTTGTCCTGCCCCAGGTAAGCGAAATTGTATTCGCCCTCGTACGGAGGCAGCTGTTCGAATTTCTCTTCCCGGCCCGCGACCTGCGTATAGGTTTCATTCGGCGTTACGCCGTTCACCGCCAGGCTGAAATACAAATCTCCGTTCGGCGTCGTCATCACCTTGCGGCTGCCCATCTGCTGAACGTCAAAGTAGCCTGTCGCCTTCAAGCCGTATTTCTGTGCGCTTCCGGCCAATCCGCCGTAAGGGTCCCGGTCTGAAGGAGCCGTCAAGCCGCCGAAATAGTCGGCGTTATCCTGCGCCACTTTCGCCAGGTCCTCATCGCTCTTCACCTTGCCCGTCCAGCTCGCGTTCGTCATCTGACCGTACCGGTCGACTTCGATATCGCTGCTCGCATTCACCGCGTACTTCCGGATCGGACTCGGAACCATGCCGTCCTTGACGGCATACGCTTCCAGCGTATTGTAGCCTTGAAGCGGAATCGGTCCGTTATAAGGAAGGAAGTCCGTCCCCTTGTTCAACCGGTAGTAAATGCGCGCGCCTTCCGTGGCCGAGGACAGAAAAACCTGCTTGCCTTGATCGGCCGCGAAAGCTTGGAGATGAACGGATGCGGTGTTCCGATTGATAACCACCCTGGTTATTTGAGGCGACCACGACTTGGCCGAACCGATCAGCTCGACTTTCAAATATTGCGTATGCTCGGGCAGCGCCGATACCTCGAAGGCGTACGGCTGCCAGTTGCTCGACGGATAGCCGGCCGTATACGACTCGGCCTTCGCGTCGGTGTACGTATTGCCGTCGGCAGAGGCGGATATCCGCACGTCTTCGATCGGGAGTCCGGTAAAATAACTGCCGTACACCGTGACGGCGTGCATATCGGTGTCCGAATGGTACACCAGTATGCCCGGCCCGGTCGACGTGCGCGTAATCCGGCCCGCGTCGTTGCCGAAATAGCCGGGGGTGCTGCCGACCTCATATACGTTCGCGCGGCTCAAGAGCTGCTTGAAGTTATTAAGCGGGTCGTCCAAACCGTCCGGAGGCACCGCCGTCGTGTCCGTCGTATACTGATACGTTGACACCCGGCTCGCCGCCGAACGGCCCGTGCCGGAATGGTTGACGGCGGTCGTCTTCAGCAGCAGCTTCCCGGTCACCGGGATCGGAGAACTGTAAAACTTGCGGGTTAGCGAGAACCGCGGGTCGCTGCCGTCCGTCGTATAATACACGGTGTCGCCCTGGCTGCCCCGGTTCAACAGGATCATGCTCCCGAAAGGCACCGTACCGGACGGCACGCTGGCTTCGACGCTGGACGGTCCGTTCAGCACCACTTTGCCGATCGAGGGCGAACTTGCCGTGCCGGTGCCCGCAAACGATATTTTCAAAAATTTCGTCGTCGCCGGAAAGTTTCTCGATTCATAATCGATGGCGACGGAATCGCCGGTGTCCTCATGGATGTCCGGAACGATGGTCCGATAGTTTTTGCCGTCGCTCGATATCGCAAAGGACGGATGACTGACCGGGTTGACTGTTGAAGCGATACTGCCGTAAACGGAAAACGATCGGAGATTACCCTTCGCCCGGTAAACGATGTATTCTCCCGCATCTCCGCCCCGGATGACGCGCGTCGGATCCGGCGCCTTCGGGACCGTCTGCAGAAGAAGCGTGCCGGAATGCTGGTACACCTGGCTCCAATCCTGAAGATCGTCGATTTCGATCTCGTAGGAGGGCGGCTTCGCATCTCCTATAGCCAGCGTGGGCATCAGCGATAGAAGCAGGATAAAGACCAGCAGCAGCGTAAATCTCTTTTTCACGGTTGCAAAATCTCCTCGCCCTTTTTAATAATGAAGGGCCGATATTTCCTCCTTAACGCCCTGGTTTAAGCGTGGGCGGCCGATTGAGTAATATATGAAAGTAGTTTCCGCCAAATCTTCTTCCTTAAACACATTTCGTCCGTCAATCAATATCGGCTTGCGTAAAATCGATTGCAGCTCTTGCAGATCGGCTTGTACGAACTCGTCCCATTCGGTCAGCAAGCAAAGCGCGTCGGCGCCGGCGGCAGCCTCCATCGCCCCGCCGCACCATTCGACGCCGCTGTCTTCGCCGTACATGCTTTGAAAATTGCTTATCGCAATCGGGTCGTAGGCTTTCACATGAGCGCCGCTCCGCGTCAAATGCCGAATAATCTCCAGCGCGGGCGATTCGCGGACATCGTCGGTATTCGGCTTGAACGCCAGCCCCCAGACGGCAATCGTCTTGCCCTCCAGCCGGCCGTCGAAGATCGTCTCCAGCTTGCGGATGACGCTGAACCGCTGATCCTGGTTGACCTCGACGACGGCGCGCAGCAGCTTGAACTCATAATCGACGTTGCCGGCGATCTGGATAAGCGCTCGCGTATCTTTCGGGAAGCAGGAGCCGCCGTAGCCGATTCCCGCTTTCAGGAAAGCATGGCCGATCCGTTTGTCGTACCCCATGCCTTCCGCCACGAGGGTGACATCCGCGCCCACCTTCTCGCATATGTTGGCGATTTCGTTCACGAACGAAATCTTCGTCGCGAGAAAAGCGTTGGACGCGTATTTAATCATTTCGGCGCTGCGGATATCCGTGACGACGATCCGGTCGGTCAACGGACGGTGCAGCTCCGCGATCGTTTCGGCCGCTTCATGGTTATCGGCGCCGATAATGATCCGGTCGGGATGCATCGTATCCTGAAGGGCCGATCCTTCCCGGAGAAATTCCGGCAGCGAAATGCTGTCGAACGATTCGCTTGTACGGCTCCGAATGATGTCCCGCACCCGCTCGTTCGTGCCGACGGGCACCGTGCTTTTGACGGCGATGATTTTATGCCCGTTCATCACATCCGCGATTTCGGCGGCCGCCTGTTCGATATAGGACAGGTTGGCCTCTCCGCTTGGCAGCGAAGGCGTTCCGACCGCGAGGATGACAAGCTCCGACTGCCGGACCGCTTCCTGCAGGTCGATGGTATAGCTTAAACGCCCGGCTTCCCTGTTTTTGACCGAGAGCTCCTGCAGACCGGGCTCGTAAATCGGTATGCCGCCGCCGAGCAGCGTGTCGATTTTGGCCCGGTCCTTGTCGACGCAGATCACCCGGTTGCCGAGCTCCGCGTAGCAGATTCCCGATACGAGCCCGACATATCCGGTGCCGATCACCGTAATGTTCATGATATCCACTCCTAAGCGTTTTCGAAGAAAACGCGACTTCGTAAGCATAAGCTAAGCGTTTTCCGAAGGAAAACGCATCTTCGTAAGCATAAGCTAAGCGTTTTCCGAAGGAAAACGCATCTTCGTAAGTTTCCTTCTTGATTATACCGTGCAGAGCTGCACGATCTCGTTCCACTCGAGCTCGAGCCGGACGATATCCTCTTCAATCAGCTCCGAGCCGGTCTGCACCTCGATAATTTCGATGTCCGAAATCGCAAGCAGGCTGTGCTTGTTCTCTTTCGGTATCGTAAGCACATCGCCGGCGCTGATCGAAAAGTGTCGTTCGTTGAGCACCATCTCCCCGTGGCCGGAAACGACCGTCCACACCTCGTCGCGGAGGCTGTGATATTGATAGCTCAAGTTTTTGCCCGCCGCTATAAAGATCCGCTTCGTCAGCACTTCCCGTCCGTCCGGATATTTCACGTAATCCAGCACGCGGTAGCGGCCCCAGCGCCGCTCCTCGTACATCGGCCGCTGCTCCGAATGCTTCATCACGTCCTTGATGAGCGGGCTTGCGGCTTTGTCGGCAACGAGAATGCCGTCGGGACTCGCCGCGACGACGACGTCGGACAGGCCCAGCAGCGTGATCGGGATATCCAGCTCGTTAATAACATGCGCGTTCTCCGAGCTGTCCGTAATGATGCCTTTGCCGATCAGCGAGGATTCGATTTCCTCGGTCAGCGTATTCCAGGTGCCGAGATCCTTCCAGGAGCCCTCGTAGCGAACGGCGGCTACCCGGTTGGCCCGCTCCACCACTTCGTAATCGAAGCTGATTTTCGGCAGCCTGCCGTATCGCTTCAGCATTTCGTCGTATTGGATCGGAAGCTCGTTTGCAATCAGAATGTTGATCAGAAAATCGAGCTTGAAGGCAAATACGCCGCAGTTCCAAAGCCCGTTTTGGCGAATCATCGCCTCCGCTTCTTCCTGGCAGGGCTTCTCGCGGAAGCTCTGCACCTCGATGAAGCCGCGGCCGTCGCCTTCATCCGGCTTCGGGATGATGTAGCCGTATTTTTCCGACGGATAAGTCGGCTGCACGCCCATCAGCGCCAGATCGGTGCCCGCGCTTTCGAGCACCCGCTCCAGCTCCTTCAGCCGGTGAAAAAACGATTGCTCCACGAACGGATCGACGGGCATGACGACGATCGTCTCGTTCAGGTTGACGCCCTCCACCGAATACAGGAAGGCGGCCGCAAGCGCGATGGCCGGGAACGTATCCCTTCTTTCCGGCTCGACGATCAGATTGACCTCGCTGCCGAGCTGGCTGTAGATCATCTCCACCTGCGGCTTGCTGGTCGCCACGTAAGCGTGTTCCCTCAGTCCGGCTTCCCCGATTTGTCCCCAAACCCGCTGAATCATCGATTCGAGATGGCCGTCCGCATTTTTGAGAATTTTCAAAAACTGCTTCGACCGAGAATCGTTGGAAAGCGGCCACAGCCGTTTGCCCGAGCCTCCCGAAAGAAGTACGACTTTCATAAGGATCCCTCCATTCTATTTTCCCGCCTTGTCCGCCATTAACTGCGCGTTTGCGATACCTCCGGTCCACGTACGGTAATAACTTGCGTTTTTTCCGTAAGAATTGTCCAGCAGGATGTTCGGTTTATCCATCAGACAGGATAGAATGTGTCCGTGAAGCCTTGATGTCTGTACGGTCTTGTACGAGCTGAACCGCTTGACCGCTTTACCGACCAGGTAATCCGTATATTTGCTCCAAATTGCGCCGACCGGCACGATGCCTTTGCTCTTCTGCGCCACCTTCGTCAAGAGACGGATCGATTTGTGCTCCGCCCGGCTGAAGAGCGAGGACCAGTCCAAATGATCGCCCTGACCCGAAGCCTCCAGCTTCTCCTGCTCCGCCGTCTTCTCGATATCGGTGCGGAGGAAAAGAAGCATTTCCTTCTCGGGCACGGTCCGGGTGCGAATCGGCCACAGCTGGTGAGCCATATCCGGGGATAAATAGACGCCGCACGTCTTGAACCGCTCCTGCGCCATTTCCTGCGAGAACGTGTCCCGCACGAAGAGGTGCAGATCATGGTGGCGGTTGAAAACGGCAGCCGTGCGGTCGAATTCGGCAGGATCCTTGTAAAATATCGTCTGGGGCAGCATCACGACGCGATGGTCCGGATAGTCCGCCACGATTTTCTCGCGCAGCCTCTGGTGCGCCGGATAAAGGTCGCCGAAGTTGCCGCCGCCGTGCAGGACGATGATATGATTGCTCGGAATCGCCAGCTTATCCGGAAAATCGAGCACGCTGTAGCGCGCCTGAACCCGGATGCCGTAATCCTTGAAGAACGCCTCCGTCCCTTTCATAATGAGGAGATCGCCGCCATTGCCGTGAACCGGGTAATCGATGTAATAAATGCTGGATTGGGGCGGGATTACGTTCAAGATTTGGCGCAGCCGGTTTTTGAGCTCATCCATCGGATGAGCGAACTGCATGGTTTCCATCGATCCGTCTCCTTTGTACGTCTCTTTCTCCTTCAAGCTGCTTCGCGCGGCCTGCAGTTACAGGCGCCACCGGACGTTATTCCGGATCGGCTTTGCCGGAACGCCGGCGACCAGCGTATTTGCGGGCACGTCCTTCGACACGACCGAGCCGGCTGCGACGACGGCGCCGTCGCCGATCGTAACGCCTTTCAGAACGACCGCTTTGTTGCCGATCCAGACCCGGTCCCCGATGACGGTCGGCTTCGTGGTCTCGGCCCCCTCCAGCGCGTGAATATCGGTATCCGTGATGCACACATCCCATGAAATCGCACAGTCACGGCCGATTTTCACAAGCTGCTTGCAGACGATTTCGGACCGCCGGTTAATGAACGTGCGGTCGCCGATTTCGATCACGGCGTCGCCGGCATCCAAATAAAACCCGGTATTTTGAAACAGCATTACCCGATCGCCGAGCAGCAGCCTGGCCCGCGGGGCCTTCGATACCTTCACCCTGCCGCAGACGCGAAGCAGCTTGCCGCAGCGGTCCGTCTTCCTCTTGAACAGCATGCCGCGCCCGAGGCGGAACGCAAATCTTACATATTCGCCAAACCTTCGTTTTCTTGTGCTCATCTTTGCAGCAGACATCCTTCCGTTGTCGGCGTCAGGACTGAACTTTTCGCGATAAACGCGCAAACAGGAAACGCATATCGTTTTTGTCGAACAGCATGTCCGCGACACGCACCTTGAAAACCACGCGCATCGACGCAATCGTAACGACGATCCGGATCACCGCGCCGAGCAGCAGGGCCAGCGCAATGCCGTTCAGTCCGTACAGCGGGGTAAAGACGAAGAAAAGACCGACCGTTGCGGCGAGCGCAATCAGCTGGCGCATCACCACAAGCCCGGGTCGTCCCATCGCGTTGAATGAGGACGCGAGAATCCACGAGCCGCCGCCGAGAATACATTCGAGGCAGAGCAGGTAGAAAGCGGTGCTCGCTTCCAGAAACTGCGCGCCGAACAGCAGCCCGAGCAAATACCGGCCGATGATCATCCCCGGGATGACGGCGATCAGCATAAGCAGGAACGACAGCCGGAACGCTCTGCCGACCGTGGCGACGATTTTCTCTTTATCGAGGCCGGTCACCTTCGGGAATATGACGTTCGAGATGGCCATCTGCACGACGTTAAACACGCGCGACAGCGTATAAACGACCGTATACAGCCCGAAATCCCTCGGCTTCAGCAGCGTCAGAATAATGAGCTTGTCGCACTGCGAATAAAGCGTGCCGAGCAGCTCGACGCCGAACACCCTTCCGCCGTAACCGAAAAGCGATTTCAGCACGAAACGGTCCGTCAAATTCCGCAGCCAGTTGAAGCTGAGCTCGCGCCGCAGCTTGAACAGCGACCAGAAGACGACCATCATGCTGGTGATGAAAAACGCGATCGCGCCGTTTTGCAGGTTCAGACCGCCGCAGGCCCACAGCACCAGCAGACCGATCAGGTTGCTGAGCGGCACGTACAGCCGAAGACCGTTGTACAGGCTGAATTTGTCCAAGCTTTGCGTCAGCGCCGACAGAAGGTTGACGGCCAGCAGCATAGGCAGCGTAATGACGGTATACCATTTTGCGATTTCGACGACGGAAGCCGGGTAATTTCCGAGCCAATGGGGCAGGAAAATCCAGGCGACCGTGCCGACAACGATGCTGACCGGGATTTGAAACATGAAGCCTGCTCTCACGTAAGCCGCAGCCCAATTCGCATTCATCTTCATGTTGTAGATCAGGGACGTGGAAAGCCCGAACCCGACAAGGCCCGAAAGCAGCGTCGGCCAAAACAGGATCGCTGAAAATTCGCCTTTGCCGACGACTCCGAACAAGCGCGCCGTCACGATGGAGGTCAAGGTGCTCAGCACCATTATGAATAAATTGGCTGCGCTCGTATTCAGAATCGTGCGGAATACGCCTTCGCCGGACAACGCTTTTCTCAAAGCCGGTACATTCATCATCTTTTCGACTTCCTTACCCCGAGTAGTACGTTCATTGATAAATACGCAGCACGCCGCTGATCTGGCCGTTGTTATAGAATAGCTTGCTCACATTGCGAAAAATCCGCTGCTTGTCGTAAGCGAACACGACGGTAAGCAGCGCAAAAACCGGCACCTTCACGAGCGATTTCAGGAAAAGGGCCGATTTCCGGTTTGAGCTGACCGCGCTGCTCACGCCCTGCCAGTAAATGCGGCGAAGCAGCCATTTCCGGCTGATCCGGCTGCGCGGAATTTTGTGCAGCACCGAAGCGTGAGGCGTATAATAGACCGAATAATGCGCCCGGATCCGGTCGATCAGCTCGGTTTCTTCGCTGGAGAGCAAATTGCTGCCCACCCGGCCGAGATCCTCCCGGAACGGCTTGATCTTATCGAACACCGACATGCGGAACGCGACGTTCGCGCCGTACGGAATCGCCGGCTTGACCATCTCTACGATTTCGTCCGCATAATCGAGTATCGTATACAAGGGACGGTTTTCCGGCGGCAGCCAAAGCGGAGGGCTGCCTTCCCAGGCGGGATCGATTTTGCCGCCGACGCATCCGATGCGCGGGTCCAGGTCGAACAGGGCGACGATGCTCCGTATCCAATCCTCCGAGGCGACCGCGTCGTCGTCCAGGAAGAGCACGTATTCGCCTTTCGCTTCGCGGATCGCACGGTTCCGGGCGACGGACAAGCCAAGCTTCTCCTCGTAGACGTAATGAATCGGGATGTCGACCATGTGCTGGAATTCTTCTACCACCTGCTTCGTATGGTCGGTGGAGCGGTTATCGATGACAATGACCTCGAAAGGACCGCTAAAGCTTTGCTTCAGCAGACTGAGGAGCGCCTCCTTCACATCCGCTGCGCGATTGTGCGTGCAAATCGCTATTGACGCTTTCATGCATTCACCTCGTACCTCTGATGCGTGCCGGTGTAGACGCCGATCATTTTCCCGGCAATCCGGCTCCAGTCCAGCTCTCTCAGCTTCGCCGCAATATGCTTGCGCGTTTCCCGCATATCCATCTCCATGGACAATCGCAGCGCCTTGCGCAGGCCGTCCGGATCCGCCGGATCGTAAAGAATGCCGCACCCTTCGGATACGTACTCCCCGAGCGCGCCGAGCTTCGGCGCAACGACCGGCTTGTGATGGGACAGCGCCAGAATCGCGCTTCCCGATGTCGAGATCTGGTTATACGGGAGCACGACCGCGTCGGCTGCGTTCAAGTAATCGGCCAGCTCGCCGTCGTCCACGAACTGCGGATAAACGGTGATCGATCCGCCGCCGGCGCCGTCGATAAAATCGAGGTTGTATCCAGTATCGACCCGCCCTGCGATCAGCAGCGCGGTAGATTCCGACTTTAGCGACGCATAAGCCTCAACCAGCTTGTCCACGCCTTTGTACGCGTTGATCCGGCCGACAAACAGGAACAGGAACCGGTCCTGCGGAATGCCGAACCGCGCCCGGATATCGGTGCCGCTGCTCGCATACGCGTCCACGTAGTGACCGTGCGGCGTCACGATCAGCTTGCCCTCCGGCACGCCGAACACGGCGGCAGCCTCCTTCTTCACCGTCTCGCTAAGAACGAAGGCCTGATGGCAGACCGTTAAAATCAGTTTGCGCATCACGTAATCCCACCGCGATTTGCCCGAATGCGGCCAGACGTTGTGCACGGTCCAGAACAGCCGCACGCCCAGCAGCCGGTAATAAAGCAGGAGCAGGGCAAACAGGGCCGATTTAACGACCGTCAGCGGAAATACGGATGCCCGGTACGAATTGCTCGGCCAATGCAGATGAACGATATCGCCCCGGCTCGGCTTCAGCATGGCTTTCTTGTCGTAATGCTCGACGCGAAGGCCGGCACGCTCGATCGAGCGGGTGAGCAGCTCGCTGTATTTGTTGTCCGGGCTGAATTTGGGCGACATATAAATCGTCGGATTACGCAAGCTCCTTCACCTCCCGTTTGCGGCTGCGAACGGGTAACCGGCCCGGCTCGTTTTCGCGATTTGCGCGTACAGCGACAGATGATTGTCGAGCAGCGACTGCTTCGTAAATTTCTGGCAGTGCTGCAGGCACAAGGCTTTTATCCGCCGCTTCTGCTCGCCCGTCAAGGCGTGGAAGGCGGCGATTTTCGTTTTGATCGAATCGGCGCTGCCGGGCTCGAACAGAAACTCCTCCGGATTCCAGACGGCGTCCGGAATGCCGCCGACGGCAGAAGCGTATACCGGCGTACCGACCTGGTAGGATTCGATAATGACCCGGCCGAATGGCTCTTCCCAAATCGACGGCACGAACGTCACGTCCGCCATGGCCATGAACCGCCGGGCTTCGATCGGCGTCACCTTGCCGGTAAAGATAAAGCGGCTGTCCTCGCGGCAGAGCTCCATCAGCTTCGGTCTGAAGCTGCCGTCCCCGCAAAACGTCACCTGCTCCACCAGCTCGCGCGGAAGCGACCGCACCGCTTCGGCCAGCTCGCGGACGCCTTTCTCGGGCTCGATCCGGCCGAAATAGCCGATTCGCAGCGGCTTGCGGTCAAACTCCTTGTCCGCGCCGGCGATATCGCCGTCCACGACGTTCGGGATGACCGACTTGACGGCATTCGGGAATAAGCCCGCTTCCGTATGCCGGTTCAAAATGTGCGACGAAATGCCGACAACCGCCGCTACCCGCCTGCTTACGCCGAGCGAGGTCAGGTGATACGCGCGCGCAAGCGCGGCATTCGAAATCGGCGAGCTGACCGGCGAAAGAAGCGAGTAATCCCTCAGCGTATGCACGATCGGCACTTCCTTGCCTGCCGACGACCAGATGGCGGCCCCGAACCCGGACAGGTTCTGGGTATGAATCAGATCCGGCTCAAGCTCGGAAAGCCGTCGCCGCACCTCCCGAATCAGCAGCGGATTGTACAGATCGACGAGCCTCCGGGCGACTTTGTGCAGCGTGCCGCGTCCCCCTCCGTCTCCGATCCAGTACAGATTGCTGTAGGGGAGACGGTGAACGGTGACGCCGTTTATCGATTCCGTACGAATGCCGTCGCCACGTTTCTGTCCGCCTACCGTCAGCACATGCACATCCGCTACCTGGGTCAGCGTTTCCGCCAGTATTTGCGTCGAAATTTCCGCGCCCCCGATAATATGCGGCGTGTACAAGCTATTTACAATGACAACTCTCATGCAATCCGTTTCATCCCCTTCATGCTCTGCATATCGGCTCCCGCGGCTTGAACCGCCGGTGCCGAGCTGAAAAATCCGCCCCGGACGAACCCGAATAACAGCCAAAAGTTCACGAAGGAATACGAATCGAAATTCATAATCAGCGCAATGCAAAGCGCGAACGCGAATTTCGCGTACGGATTTCCGCTTGCGCTGCGCAGAATCGTCCCCAAAAACCCGAAGAACAGAATGACGCCGATCAGGCCTTCCTCCGCGAACAGCTTGGCCAGCAGGTTCCGGGACGTTGCCATTTCGGGGCGGTTGACGAGGTCGCTTACCTCCGTGAACTTCAGCCCGTCGCTGAAACGATTCAGCAAAATATCGGCAAATTCCTTATAATAGAACCCGCCCCCAAGCCCGAAAATCGGGTGATGGGCAAATTCGATAAAACCGATGGCGGGGAACACGACCCGGATGAAATAAGAATTGTCCGTCTCGATCAGCTGGCTGAAATTAAACTGGAACCGGCTGGTGAAATAACCGCTGACATGGAACGCCTGCAGCAGGAACGGAACGCCCACTGCAATAACAAGCACGCAGGCGCCCAGCACGAGCAGCATCCTGCCGCGGTTCTTGTTCGTAATCAGCACATAAATCAGCAGCGCAATCAGCAGCACGCTGTACGCATAGGCGGAAAACGACAGCACCATCAGCACCGCCGTGCAGATCAGCAGCGGAAGCTGCTTCCGGTACCCCTGCTTGTACAAATAAAACATGAGCAGCCCGCCGCTCAGCATATGAATCGCGCCCCACGACGGCTCGCCGGACAGCATCTGAATCCGTCCGCGGTATACCTTCTCCGAGAACAAGCCGGTAAGCGAGCCGGAGAAGCCGCTGTGTACGAACAGCGCGTCCAGCATTTGCAGAAAACCGGCCGCCAGCGGAGGGATAAACGCGATCATCAGGCTTGCGGCGATCCGCCCTTTCAGGCCGGGATCCTTCTTCGTCTCCTCGGCGATGTAGAGGCTGACCCGGTACATTGAAATACCGAACAGCAGCGTCACGATATGCTTAAAGCTGCTGCCCAAATCCCCGTATCCGACCGAGACGGCAAGCGAATGCCCGATGCTGTAAGCCGCAAAAACGAGCAGGAAGAAATCCCCCTGCTTGAACTTGAAGCCGGTGAGCAGCATGAGCAGCGAGGCGGCAAACATCGGAAACATCGCCAGCGGGCGATAAACCGAGAAGTGAAAATACGGCAGGCTGTCGTACGTCAGGACCGCCAGCGAGAACAGAAACAGCGCGACAATTAAGTTTCGAATAACGGATGCACCTGCACTTGACGCCCAATTCTCGCCGCCGGTGGCTAGGACAAGATCAGCTCCATGCTTTTGCGCGTGGCGGAACTGCTGAAATTGCTGGCCACATAGCGGACCGAATTGCGCGATACTTTTTCGTTGATTTCTTCGTTGTTCAGCAGCAGAAGCACGTTCTGCACCACTTCCTCGTCCGTATCGCAGACGAAAAGGTCCTCGCCGTGATTCGCGTCGATCCCTTCGATGCCGATCCGGTTGGTGACGACCGGCACGCCCCAGGACATGGCTTCGACGATCTTCGTCTTGATCCCCGTCCCGAACAGCATCGGGGCGATCATCAGGGCGGCGTCGCCGACGACCCGTTTCACGTCGTCCACCTCGCCGGTCACGATCACGCCCGGATACCGCTCCTGCAGCCGCAGCACTTCGGGGGTCGGGTTTTTCCCGACAATATAAAACGTCGCCTTGGGCGCTTTCGCCTTGATAACGGGCCAAATCCGCTCGCAGAAATAAGCGACGGCGGAGCTGTTGTGAGGGATGTCCATCTTGCCGACGAACACCAGCTTGTTCCGGTCGTACCGGCGCGGCCCCCGGTCCCTGCGCTGCTCCGGCTCGAACTTCATCGGTATGCCGTAGCACGACTCGTGACGGGTAACGCTCCGGAAGCTTTGCGCTTCTGCCGGCGAGGTGAAGATCAGGTGGTGAAACTGAGAGGCCACCTTTTTCTCGTATTTGTCCAACAGCCGGCTTTCGAAATCGATCAGCCAGCGCTGGATAAACTTCAAATCCGCAAACCGCTTGATGCTGCCGGGAAGCTTGCCGGTGAAGCCTCCGAATACGGACGGAATGTATTGAAACCATTCCAGCTGCCGCCTGTAGCGCAGCGAGAGCAAATCGTCATAGCTTAGCACCTTGCGCCCCTGCTCGTCCGCCACATATTCGGCTACGCGCACCATGTCGTACAAAATAAACTCCGGACGCTCTTCCTTGACGATTTCCCTTATTTTCCGGTGGGTTTTTCGGCTGTAATAAACAGCCACCTGAAGCGGCCATTTGCGCAGCAGCATGGAGTAAACCGCGACGTTAAACAGCTTCTCGGCCAGTCCGGGCAGCTCCAGGCAGACCAGCCGGTCGATTTCAGCCGGCCGGTCCTTCAAATACCTGGTGTCGTCCACGAACGACAAATTGACGAGTTCGCTGTCCGGGTAAATCTCTTTCATCTGGCGAATGTACTGCAGCAGCATGTTTTTCCGTCCGTCCGTATTCGGGAATGGAAGCCGGTTCGTAATAAACATGATTTTCTTCATTGCGATCCGTCCCCCGTTTGTTAGAAAGCGTCCTTGGCTCCGGCGAGAAGCTTGAACGTCTTGAATATGATCTTCAAATCCCCCGCAATGCTCCGATTTTGTATATACTCCAAATCTAGCTCGACCATTTGCTGAAAGCTGAGATTATTCCGTCCGCTAACCTGCCATAAGCCGGTGCAGCCCGACGTTACGGTGAGCCGGAGCTTGTCGTATTCCGTATATTCCTCTACTTCTCTTGGCAGAGGCGGTCTCGGGCCGACGAGCGACATGTCGCCTTTCAGCACGTTGAAGAGCTGCGGCAGCTCGTCGATGCTCGTTTTGCGGATAAATTTGCCGATTCTCGTAATGCGCGGGTCGTCCCGCATTTTGAACATCGCGCCTTGGATCTCGTTCTGGGCGAGCAGCTCCGCAAGCTTCTCCTCCGCATTCGATACCATCGAGCGGAATTTATACATCTTAAAGGGCTTCTCGAATTTGCCGATTCGGGTCTGGCGGAAAAAGACCGATCCCTTCGGATCCTCCAGCTTGATCAGAATGGCAATGACCAAAAACAGCGGGGAGAAAAACAGGAGTCCCAGCAGCGAGCCGACAATATCCATCGTGCGTTTGGTGATCGTATAGAAAACCAGATCGTCGCTTTTCCCGAGCGCAAGCCGTTTCGATTCGGTTTTCAGCATGTTCACGACTGCGTCCTGATCATACCGACGGGCCATGGTAATCACTCACCTTCTCGCGCTCCAGAATCCGTTCCAGCTCCTCGATCAAATCGTACCGGAGCTCTTCATTGTGAAGCGCAAAGTCGATTGTGGTCATGATAAAGCCGAGCTTCTCGCCGACATCGTAGCGCATGCCTTCAAAATCGTACGCATAGACGCCCTGCTCTTCATTCAGCATCTGAATCGCATCGGTCAGCTGGATTTCTCCGCCAGCGCCGATTTCATGCCGGCCCAGGTAATCAAAAATTTCGGGGGTGAGCACATATCGTCCCATGATCGCCAGGTTGGACGGCTCTTGTCCTTGCGGGGGCTTCTCCACAAACCGCTTCACCTTGTACAGCCGTTCGAATTTCTCAAGCGGATCGACAATGCCGTAACGCTGCGTCTGATCGGAGCTGACGGCCTGAACGCCGATAACGGAGCAGCCGGTTTGCTCATACTGCTCGATCAGCTGCCGGGTGCACGGAACTTCCGCCTTTACAATATCGTCGCCGAGCAGCACCGCGAACGGTTCGTCGCCGATAAAATTGCGTGCGCACCAAACGGCATGTCCCAGTCCTTTGGCTTCTTTCTGACGGATATAGTGGAGCTCAACATTCGAGGATTGCTGCACCTTTTGCAGGATATCGAGCTTCCCTTTTTCCTCAAGCGAATGCTCAAGCTCGAATGCGATGTCGAAGTGGTCTTCAATCGCGCGCTTCCCTTTGCCGGTCACGACGATGATGTCTTCAATTCCCGATTCGATCGCTTCCTCGACAATGTACTGGATCGTCGGCTTGTCCACGATCGGAAGCATTTCTTTCGGCATCGCTTTGGTCGCAGGCAAAAACCTGGTCCCGAGCCCCGCCGCAGGAATAATCGCTTTTCTCACTTTTTTCATATGTTCTCACCCTACCCGTTTTTTTCTATATGTGTGCCATATCATGAAGCTAAAAATACGAGCTATGTTTTCTCCTCGGCGAATAAAACATAGCTCGTATTTTTAGTAATATGGAAGTAGGCATTTAACCCGTCCTCACGTCACACCCTTGACGATTTACGTCTAAGGCAGTCTAACCCACAGCATGACCGAGTGCCTCCGGTGATAGAGGAGCAGGAGACATTTCCTAACAACCGCGAAATCCGCCGGCAGCGTCAGCGGCCGACTTCGTTCAAAACCGCGCCGATAACCGTTGCTTTGCCGTATTCCAGAGATGCTTTCGCCTTTACGGCAATCTCGTTTTTCACTTTTCCCGGTTTGATAACCAGCAGAACGCCGTCGCATTTGCTGGCCACGATCTGCGCATCCGTCACTTCCAGCACGGATGTCGTGTCGACGATGACAACGTCGTACCGTTCTTTTGCTTCGTTCAGCAGCGCCGTCATTTGCGGCGAGTCGAGCAGCTCGGACGGATTCGGTGGAATCGGTCCGGAGCACATCACTTCAAGGCTGCCGGCGTGTGTCCGCTGAACGGCTTCCTCGACGCCGTTCCCCGCCGTTAAAGCCGAGCTTAAACCGAAATGGTTCGGCAGGCCGAAAATGTCGTGCTGTACGGGAGCGCGCAGATTCGCATCGATCAGCAGCGTCTTCCGGCCGGTCCGGGCGAACGTCGCCGCGATATTGGCGGCCGTCGTGCTTTTGCCTTCGCCGGCCAAGGCGGAGGTGACGGCCAGCGTTTTGAATGCCGAATCCTGGATCGAGAATTCGATGTTAGTCCGCAAGCTGCGGTAAATTTCGGAAACGCGCGATCTTGGATTGATCTCGGTTACCAGCGTTTGGTTACGCATCAAGCGTGACATTGTTCTTCCTCCCCGCCGGATTCGTCATATGCATCGGATCGCCCTGGTTATTCACGTCGGTGCTTTTGATTTTGGGGATGCCCGCAAGCAGCGGAAGTCCGAGCCGGGACTGCACGTCATGTTCGGTTTTCACCGTATCGTCCAGCTGGTCCAGAACAAAGGCGATAACGATGCCGGCCAGCAGGGTCAGAATGAACGTCACCGCAACATTCATCGTCGGATTGGGCGAAACCGGGAAATGCCGTCCGGACGGATCGGCCAAATTAAGCACCGTGACGTTGTCCACCTTGAACAGCGCCGGAACCTCCTGCTGAAAAACCTGCGAAACGGCATTGGCGATTCGGGAAGCCCGTTCGTAGGACCGGTCTCTCGCGGAAATGGTCATCACCTGCGTGTCATTGGCGGAGCTTACACTGACTTCCGCAATGAGCTCGCCGGCGGTTGCCTGCAGCTGAGGGTATTGCTCTGCGACCTTCGACATGATGCGGGGCGTGCGAATGACTTCTTTATACGTTTTAATGAGCAGAATGTTAGAGTTGATGGAGCCTGCATCAGGGCTCGCTTTGGATCCTGTTTTCGGGCCTACAATCAAATCCGCGGAAGCGACATATTCCGGCTTGATGAAATGGCTGGTATAGTAACCGACTGCCGTGCAGCAAACAATAACGATCAGCGCGATCATCCACAATTTTTTCCGGATAATGTTCCAATATCTTACCAGTTCCAAACGAGTTCCTCCGATACATTCAATCATGTTGGTTTCGTTGATTTCTGAATTTTCTGTCTAATTTCACCATTTCATTTGCGGATTCCGACCTGACACGTTGTCTACTTTTTCGCCATAATCTTCGGTTCTACTCAATTTTATAGCGGGGGGGACTCCGAAAACTATTACGCGGCAGGATGATTTTGTTTGTTCTCCGGTCGTATGCCATCCCGCCGCTTTTGAGGTATCGGCCGTTATACTTTCGTACCATAAGCCTTAAGCTTGTCCTCTTCCCGTTCCTCCGGAGGCGTATAAGCCGCCAAGCCCCGCGATTGCGCGAACAGCGCAGCTTGCGTACGGTCGCTGACATTCAATTTTTGAAAAATGCGGCTGACGTGCTTTTTGACCGTAAATTCGCTGATCATCAGCTTTTTGGCCATCGCGCCGTTGGACAAGCCTTCGCCCAGCGATGCGAGCACTTCTCTTTCCTTCGGGGTCAGCTTCTGCATGGGATCGTCCGTTTCTTTCCGGATCAGCATCTCCATAAGCCCCTGGTCATAATATTTGCGCCCTTTGCCAACCATCTTGACGGCGAGCAGAAGCTCCTCCGGCATGGAATCCTTCAGTACATAACCGTTGACGCCGCATTCCTCCGCCCTGCGGACGTCCATCTCGGCCGAAGATGAGGTAAGCATCATAAAGCGGCACGGATGGTGCGCGAGCCGCTCCACCACCTCGAATCCGGACCGGTCGCCGAGCCGGATATCGATGATCGCCAGATCGGGGTTCGTTCTCTCGATCAGCCGGACGGCATCATGGGCCGACTCCGACTCGCCGGCGATTTCGATGCCTTCCTCCTGCGTCAGAACGGCAATCAGCCCTTTCCGGACCAATGGATGGTCATCGACGATTACGATTTTCAATTCGATCACCCGCTTTTCGTATTTTGGCCGGTTTCATCCCTCGCATCCGCAAGCGGCAGCCATACCAAGATTTCGGTTCCGCCGCCCTTTTTGCTGTCGATGCTGAACGTGCCTCCCAGGGAAACCGCCAAAGCGCGCATATTGTTCAGCCCGAACCCGGAGCCCGGCTTGGACGGCTTCGACCGCACGTCGAAGCCTTTGCCGTTATCGGCAATCGCCAGCTTGACGGCTCTCGGAAGCACCGTCAAATCGACCTTGACGCGGCTGCTTCCGCCGTGACGGATCGCGTTCCCCACACCTTCCAAAATAATGCGGTACAAGGCTTTCTGATAATGAATGGACAGACGGCTGTCTGACTTCGGCGCCTGAAAAACGATGTCAATGCCGTTCAGCTTCGCCTGATTGGCAAGATGCGACCGGATAATGCCGATCCAGCAGTCGCCGTTCTTATTCGAGCTCAGGCTGTGAATGGTGGCCCGGAGCTCGCGCGAAGCCGTAGCCGCCGCCTCCTGAATCACCTGCATCTGCTCCAGCTTCTGCTCTTCGCTCATGCCGTGCCAGCCGCATTTCATAGAATGTATCGCGTAAATGATGCCGAACAAATGTTGGGAGACACGATCATGCAGCTCTTCGGCGATCCGATTTCGCTCCTCGATCAGAGGCCGCTTCGATTCGATTTGAATTGCCATCGCTATCATCACCTTTCTTATTGCTCATGGAACACCACTCCCGGCAGAAATCCTCGCAAATGCAGCGACTTTATATCCGGGAAAATGAGAAAATTTTAATTTAGATACGATTTCCCCCCAATCCCGGACAACGGCTTTATACTCTCAACATACCTCTTGAGTATAAACATGGACATGCTACAGGAGTACTGATTTTCAGAAAATGTTTTTCATCGCCAAAATGCGACCTTGGTCTCAATCCGATGCTTTCGGAAATTGTCGACAGAGACCTCAAAGGATGAATGGAATGAAATGGAATAATTTACCATACACGGTTAAGTCTTTTGTAATGAGGTTGTAAGCGATTCATCATTTTATAGCCGCGATTAGGAAGAGCGATCCTGACAACGGGCCTCATTACCCATTCCGTTTCCCGAGGTTCGACAGCGATAAGCGGCGAAATAGGACCGGCGAGCTCAAACAAAAAAAAGAATCAGACACAATTTTGTGATCAAATTGCTAGATATTTACTTTAACTTGTAACAAAATCCATAGAATTTTGTGGCATTAATGCCGATTATTCATAATTTATGCTCAAAAAGAGCCATCCCGTCTACTATTTTGGTAGAATAATTCGCCGTTTATGAGAATTATGAGAAAATGACCGCGAGCGAGTCCAATGCCGCTTAAGGCCGTATCCATCCCTTCGGAACGTTCAGCTCCCGGATGATCCTTGCCGGCACTCCGGCGACGAGCACATTATCCGGCACATCCTTATTGACCACGCTGCCCGCCGCGACCACCGAGTTTTCGCCGATGGTGACGCCCGGAAGAATCGTACAGCGCGTACCGATCCATACATTGTTCGCGATCCGGATCGGCTTGGACAATTGTTCGCCGTCGTTTACGTCGATTTGGTGATAAATACTGTCCAGAATGCTCGTTCTCGGGCCGATTTTGACATGATCCCCGATCGAGATGCTCTGGCAGGCGGCAATACCGACTCCGGCATTAATGAACGTATGATCGCCGATTTCCAATAGGGCTCCGGGATCAACGGTAAATTGCGATGCCCAGGGCTTTCCGACAATCCGGATTTGTTTCCCCATTCGGATCGTTCCTGAATTGTTGACATAAAGCTTTCCTTTGATCCAGGGCAGCTCCTTCAGCGAATGACCGGATGGGCTAAATTTAGTGATCGATTTCACTTTCCTGAACGCATTCAACAGCATATTCGCAACTCCTCCATGTCTATTCAAAATCAATTCGGTTCGGCAACATTTTGATTACCCGGCCGACTGACTTCTGAAACATGGGGTAATATAGGATTCGTAATAATTACCGATTTAAAGTCCGTATCTGTCGAAATTTTTCTACACCAGCCACAAATTGGTACACCATTCGTGCCCTTCCGCAACAAAAAGACAGCTGGACGAATAGTTTCGTACCAGCTGCCGCTATAGGTTTATCTTCGCCTCGTAATTCGGCCGAAGCCGCTCTTCGTTCTCGGCCGGCTCGATTTCGGCGGCGAGAACCAGCCGCCGGATTTGCTGCTTCCGCGCGTAATCTTGCCGGACGATTTGGGGGGCGCCTTGTTGAATATGCCGCCCGTGCCGGCCGCGCTTGAATCCGCATCCTTCGACCGCCGGAATATCGAACCTTTCTTTTCCACCGTCATCGGCGGAATCGCCTTTTTCTCCTGTGCCGACGGTACGTGGTACGTGCCCGTCTTCGGCTTGTACGTGCCGCGGTCCGTATATCCGCGGTAGCTTCCGCTGCCGTAACGGCCGTAATCGAACAAATCGTTCAGGAGACTCGCGACCAGATACCCCTGCAGGAAGCTCGAGCTGTAGTTGTCGCGCACATATTCCTTCGAATCGACTTCGACCAGCGTATCCTCGGGCTTCTTCTCGTCCTGCTGCAAATGAATGATTTTATCCGAGTAAACGAGAAACATATGATCGTTCTTCTCGGGCGATTCCTGCTGCGGCTTCTGCTCGTCCGCAAGCTCCTTCGCCACCTGCGGTACGCTTTCGCCCGCGGCCCGGTAAACGTAGGACGTTGCCGATCCGCTTCCGCTCACCGATTCAAGCGGGTATTTGTCCGCAATCGTGTCCGAAATTCCGCATGCCGCAAGCAGCGGAACGATGAAGCTGACGATGACCAGATGCTTCAGCCAGAGGGACAGCCTGCTCCGCATGCGTCTCCCCCCCTAGCTTCCGCGCAATACGCGGACATCTGCCGGCAGCACGTCTTCGCCTTCATACAGCATGAATCGGCCGTCCTGCCATTCGATGCGCAGCAAATGCATATCGTCGGATTGGTACTGCCAGACATACTGCTCGCCGCCTTGAACGAACGGCGTCTTGCCGGATGCGGTTATAAAGCCGGAATATTGCTCTTCCAAATGGTACATGCGGCCGTCGAGCTCCAGCTCGGTCGGCACCTCGTCGACCGAGTCAAGCCGGCCGTCGATCGGAGCGTAAAGCGCGTAAACCGTCCGCTCCCGTTCTTCGATGGTCAGATAACGGATATTTGCGCCGTCCTGAAGCGTCAGCACGACCAAATTGCGGTGGCGGTTCTGCGTCCGGCCCGTGACCTGGTAGGTCACCAGGGACACCTCGCACACGTCGCCCGGCCCGATCGTCAGTATGCTTTTCTCCGCTTTGGGCGGCTCCGGTTTTGTCATGATATTTTTGATTCGTTTAAACAGGCTCATGCGACTACGCCCTCCTTCCCGAGATTACAGCAGCGAACCGATGATGAGCGCGCCGGCAACGTGAAGCGACCCGGCCAGAAGCGCATGGGCGATTTTGCCGTCCTTCGTGCCCTGATCGAGCTGAAGACCGACGGTTTGCCGCAAAATGAGACGAAGCAGCCATTCCAGCACCAGCAATATGACAAACGAAACGACGGACGCAATCAGCGCGTTGCCGAGCGTGTCCGAAGCGGCGATCGACCGCGACAAAATATACGCCTGGGCAAGCAGCTTCATGATAAACCGGGTCGTGACCGCTACGTTCCCTTTTTTAATTTCGTCCATATCCTTATAACGGGTAAAAAGCGAATCCACACACATCAAGGCGGCAAGCAGCACCGCCCCCGAACCGGTCCAGACCAGTATTGCCACAAAATCGTGCAGCGTCATCTCGACATCCCCCAAGTGTTCAATTTCGGAAGCCGCTTCCCTTCAAGAAAAAAAACGTCATGAGGCCCTCAAACCCGCATGCGGTTGACGGCCCCGGACGTTCTTACTTGCCTGTTCCTTGCCAGCGTTATTGGCTGTTGTTCTCGTATTTCTTCATCAGAGCCGCCAGCTCGTCGTCGACGGCTTTGTCTTTGCCGAGCGCCGCAAACTCGTCGTCAAGCGACTTGCCCTTGCTGTTCAGCTCGTTGCTCGCTTCCGCCTGGGCTTCCATCTGCAGCATTTTTTCTTCCATCCGCTTCAGGCCCGCGGCAGCCGAATCGCTGTTAAAGCCGGTCATCGATTTGTTTATCTCGTTCTGCGCCTTGGCCGCGTTGTAACGGGCGACAAGCGTTTCGCGCTTGTTCTTCATCTCGGTCAGCTGCTTGCGCATTTCTTCCAGCTTGGCGCGCAGATTGTCAGCCGCGGACTTGTTCTGATCGTAGCTCGATTTGTACTCCGCCATCTTCTGCTCGGCCTCTTTCTTCTCTTCAAGCGCGCGGCGAGCCAGGTCGATATTTTGCATTTGGGCAGCCGTATGCGCCTGCTCGTCGCGCTTCTTCACAAGCGCTTCCTGCTCCTCGTACAGCTGCTTGAATTTCTTCTCAATGGCGATCTGGGCGGCAACCGCCTTCTCGGCGTCCTCGAGGTCCTCCTGCATATCGCGGATATATTGATCGGTCAGCTTGACCGGGTCTTCCGCTTTCTCGATCAGGGCATAAACATTGGACAACGTAAGATCTCTAAGCCGTTTGAAAATCGACATCGTGCTTATTCCTCCTTGGCATGTTCGCTTTGCGTGGGCCGCGGGCGGCCCGCGTTCATGCTACCTAATACGAAGCTCCAAACAATCCGTTTCACTTCCACACTGTAAATTATGTAATAGACTGGCGCTATAATCAACTAAAGATTTCTTTAGCTTTCACGCGGGTAAAGCATTATAATGAGGTTTGGGCGATATGGTAAAAATATCCGAGAAACAGACTCGATTTGCCTGAAAAGGAAAATCGGACTATCCAAAAAATATTTGCATAAATATGGGACTATTTTCCTTTGTTAAACGTCTATATAAATGGAAGCGCCTATCAATTCGCGGCCCTGCTCTCAACGCTTGCCGGCGCAGACTTCCAAAATCATTCATACGGAGGGTGCTGTGGAAAAAAGAATCAAGCTTGCGGAGCTCGAGCTGCTGCGCGGCATCGCCATTTTGGCGGTGCTTGCCATACATACGACCTCTTATGCGGCTGCCAAATTACCGATGGATTCCACCTTTTATCCGGTCTATCATATCATCAACACGGCCGCCAATTTTGCCGTTCCCGCTTTCATGTTCCTGAGCGCGCTGCTGCTCTTCTATCATTACGACTCCGCTGGCGGCCGAAGCTGGCTCACGTTTTACCGGAAACGGATCAAGACGATTGTCGTCCCTTATTTGCTCTGGTCGGTGTTCTATTCGGCCGTCGTCATGCTGATCTCGCATGCGGGCTTTAAAGCGAGCGTCAGCCGGTTTTTCCATGGACTGGCGGTTGGCGGAAGCTATGCCCATCTGTATTTTATAATCGTCATCGCGCAATTTTATGCGATATTTCCGCTTCTACATGCTCTACTCCGGATCCGTTTCGTCCGCGATCATCCGCTGCTTTGCGGCGCCGCGGCGCAAACCGCCTTTTACCTGCTCAACTACTATTACATCCATATGCACAAAATCGGGACGTTTATCGGCTCTTACCTGCTGTATTTATTTCTGGGCGCATACGCGGCCGGGAAATGGAAAGAACGGGAGAACAACAGGGCCTCGTCGCATGGCTGGCTGCTCTTTACGGGCTTTCTGCTCGCCGCCGCCCTTTATGTCGTTCAGACCTGGCTGCAAAAAACGGATCCGCACTGGATTCCGCAGCCGTTCCTGTCGAACCTGAACTTCGTCTCGGATTATACCTATTCGGCCGTAAGCTGTCTCGCGCTGCTGCACTTCTCGAAACGGATCGAGCAAAGCCGCTTTAGTCTGCTGAAACGGATGCTGTTCTCCATCGGCATCTATTCGTTCGGCATTTATTTTATTCATCCCTTCATCCTGCTGCTCTGGCGGCTAAAAGTGATGAACGGCGCGCCGGTCGTCTATCATTTGCTTACCTTTGCGGGCGGCGCCGTCGCATTGGGGCTGTCGTGGCTCACGACATGGCTCGTTCAGCGCACGCGGCTCGGCTCGTTCGTGGTCGGCCGGTCCGACGTCAAGGCCCCGTCCGTCCAAACGCAGCCGAACGCAACAACGAGCGCCTGACCAGGGTCAGGCGCTCGTTACGTTTTTGACGCACTTTAGGATGAACCGCAGGCAGGCAGCTCGGCTATTTCCCCTTGCGAAAGCATTCGTTCCAGTACCTTGGCGACGCCGTCTTGATTATTGGACTCGGCTATTTCCCGGGCAGCCGCTTTCAGCTCATCGATTCCGTTTGCCATTGCAACCGGCCATCCGCTCGCCCGCAGCAGCCCCAAATCGTTGGCATCGTCGCCGAACACGATCGTATCCTCCCAGGAAATGCCGTATCTGGCGCACAGCATCCCAACCGCCAGTTCCTTGGAAGCCCGTTTGGAAGCGATCTGCACGAGCGTTCCCCCGTCGGTTGTCAAAATATTGAGCTGCACGCCGAACTTCTCCGCAACGGATTCCGTATAAGGAAAATGGGCGAGCAGAACCTTGGCGGCCTCAAACCGTTTCAGCTGCTCGAAGGGAGTTACGACCGCTGCAACGGGAGGGTTCTCATTCAGGGAATATAACGTATCCTGCGCCTCCAGGCCGAGAAGAAGATTCGGCTCAAGCATCCGGCAGTCATCCAGCAGCTCGGCAACCAGGCCGCAGCCGATCGTTTCGCTGTGCTCGAACCGGGTATGGCCGCAGCTGATCTGGGCCCCGTTGTAATACACGAATGCGCCGATCTGCAGCAGCTCGGCGGGCAGAAACGTTTTAACCGTTCTCGGCGGTCTTGCCGTCGCAAAAATAATCCGGTGCCCCAGCCGGTGAATTCGCAATAATGCCGATAGACTCCGCTCGGAAACCCGCTTCCGGTCATCCAGCAGCGTTCCATCCAAATCCAGCACGATTGCTTTCATTTTGCTGGCTCCTTCTGCCGGTCGTTCTTCTTCGGCATTCGGGATATTTTCCACCGCAAGCCGGGCATGTTCAGGTGCTCACCACGCCGAGCTTCGCGAAGGTTAAAGATGAAGGCTTAATCGGCTGTAATTCGCTTTCAGGTAGCGGTAGCCCGAGAACAAGGTTACCGCGGCGGCGGCGAGCATGACGATACAAGCAAGCGGTGCGGCGGAAAGGTGCAGGGCGGGAAAATGAAGCGTCAGCACAACGGCAACCGCCGCCACCTGCACGACCATTTTGATTTTGCCGTACGTGTCGGCGGCCAGCGCGATGTTTTGTGCGGTTGCGGCAATTCGGATGCCGGTGACGAGCAGCTCTCTGCCGATAATCGCGACCGCGATCCACGTCGGAACCAAATGATCCTGAACCAGCATGATAAACGCGACCGAGATCAGCAGTTTATCCGCCAGCGGGTCAAGCAGTTTGCCGGCATTCGTAACCAAGTTGTACTTCCGGGCAATGTACCCGTCCAGCTTATCCGTCGCCGACGCCAGAAGAAAGAGGGACGTACCCGCGTAAATGCCGTATTGGTGAAGCCAGAACACAATGTGCGAGCGCTCGATCAGCCACTGCGGATACGACTGCAGCAGGACGATGAAGATCGGGATGAGACCGATTCGGATAACGGTAATACGATTGGCCAAATTCATGCCGCCCACACTCCTATACGTCATGGGTTCGGTGACGTGCCCTATCGGCGGCCGCAGTAAGTCAGGTGCTCCAGAACGACCGCTTTCTTAAGATCGATCGATTCCGCCAGCCGCATGGACGGAAGATTGGAATCATCTTCAGCAGCGTTATATTTTCGAACAGGTTACCTGAAAGCAGCTGTACCATTGCCTCCCGTTCCGTCATCCGGCGATGGTCAGAGCGACATGCCGGCCGCTTCGGAAGCATCGGCGTGATCCAAACGGATCTTGGCGCCGAGCATGCGGAAGGAGCCGACAACATCCTCGTATCCTCTGTCAATATGCTGCACGCCGGAAATGGTCGTTGTCCCTTCGGCGCAAAGTCCGGCAAGAATCAAACAGATGCCCGCCCTGACGTCTGAAGCATGAACGTACGCGCCGTGCAGCCTGCCGCCGCCTTTAATGAAAGCAACGCCCGAACGGACCTTGATATCGGCTCCCATCCGGATCAGCTGGCTTACGTGTTTAAATCTGGACGGATAAATGCGGTCGCTGACGATGCTTTTACCGGGAGCCTGCGTCAGCAGTGCGGTTAACGGCTGCTGCAGGTCGGTGGCAAAACCGGGATACATGGCGGTGCGCACTCTTGTCGCTCTCAGATGACCGCTCGAATAGGCCGTTATGGAATGCTCGTCCGCTTCGAGTTCCAATCCGATCTCGCGCAGCTTGGCCAAACATGACGTCAGATGCTCCGGTACGATATCCTGCACCGTAACCGAACCGCCGGAGACGCCGGCCGACATGAGAAACGCGCCGGCAATAAGCCGGTCCGGAATGACAGTATAGGCACAGCCTTTTAAAGCGGTAACCCCTTCGATGCGGATCTGGTCCGTACCGGCTCCCGTAATTTTCGCGCCCATTTGGTTCAAAAAATTCGCGGTATCCGTCACTTCCGGATCGCGTGCCGCGTTGAGCAAAACCGTCGTTCCTTTCGCGCGAACCGCCGCAAGCATCACATTAATCGTGGCGCCGCTCGTAATCACATCAAAATAAATCGTCGTTCCTTTCAGTTCGTTCGCCTCGACCGTATAGTGGCGGTCGAAAAATGTAAACGACGCACCCATCATTTTTAACGCTTTAATATGCTGGTCCATCGGACGATGCAAAAAGTCGTCCCCGCCCGGGTAGCCAAGGGACACTTTGCCGAATTTGGCCAATAAGGAACCGATAAAATAATAAGCCGACCGGAACGAAGAAGACTTCGCCGGATCCAGAATCGCATGGCCGATCGGTCTCGGATCGATCGCGACCGTCCCCTTTGCGCCGGCATCGACGCGCAGTCCGAGATCTGCCCCGAGTTCATAGATGACCCGTAAATCGGCAATGTCCGGAATGCCGTGAAGGACCACGGGCTCGTCGGCCAAACAAGCGGCTGCAAGCAAAGCCAGCGAGCTGTTTTTGGAACCGGGAATCCGGACGCTGCCGTACAGCGGCTCCGATCGTTCAACTCGAATCATGTTCATGGTTAACTCCTTCGACTGGATGTTCTTCAACCGCAAAAGTATGCTTTATATATCATTCGTAAAGATCCCGGATTTTCGTATTAAACTCCCGCTCCGGATAACCCAATGGTAAATAATCGCAGCGCTGCTCTTATCCTATTGCCTACTGTTCATGATTGTCAACATGAGCATTCCGGATGTAAAGGATGCTTTATGATCTTCTACACCACTCGTACCGGAGCGATCCGTCTGCTATAATTCGATCATGCTCACATCGGTTATTGAAACGCTGTAGGGAGGCCATACGATGCAAGGGTACAACGTGCTCATGATTTACAATCCGGAATGGAACCGGATGCTGATGTGCAAACGGCGAAAAGATCCGTATAAAGGGCTGCGCAACCTGGTCGGCGGCAAAATCGAAGCGGGAGAGACGGGAATCGAAGCCGCATACCGCGAGCTGCTCGAAGAAACCGGCATCGCCCGCGATGACATAACGCTGCATCATATCATGGATTTCACCTATTACGCGCAAAATTGTTACGTTGAGGTCTATGCCGGCCGGTTAAAGCGCGATGTCACGGTTTGCGGAGATGAAAACGAGTTGTTTTGGACGGAACTCGACCAAGATTTTTTTGATCGCTCCTTATATGCCGGAGAAGGCAATATCGGACACATGGTGGAACAGGTGAAGCTGTGTAAGGACCGAATTTTTGCGGATTGACAAACCGGATGCAGAAGGTCAGTCTTCAGTAATCTCAGCGACCATCGTGATGGACGTATCCACCTGTCCCGCTTCCTTAAAGCCGAAATTCTTGTATAATCGCACCGCACCCGCATTACGGGGATCGACGCTTAGCGAAACCTGTTTGACGCCGTTCTCCCGGAGCCTCTGCAGCATCCGGCCAAGCAGCGCCGTCCCGATTCCTTTGCCGCGGCAATCCCGGCTAACCGCCATGCTGAGCTCGGGGATATCTTCGCGGACAAACCCGTAACCTTTATTCGAGGCCGTAAAATAACGTGCGGTTACGGACCCGGCAGGCTGTCCCTCGCCGTTTACCGCTATGAAGCCGGCATCCCCCTCCCGTCCCCAGCACTCGGCATATTTTGCAATGGAAGGCTCGTGGAGGATCTTTTTGTCAAAGGGCTGCTGTCCTTCCGGAACAAAGAGCGATTCGTACAGCATCTCCCACAAAAAAGGCGTATCCTGCGCCTGCGCTTCCCGCACGGTAAAATGCATCGCTGTCGGCCTCCTTCATCATTTTTGCCGTCATTCTTTAATGAAAGTACGCTTCCGTTTAAATCTCTTCCCGCCTTTTTTGCCGGTACCAGTAGGGATAAGCTTCTTGAAAATTCAGCTTGTCGTACAAGCGGCAGGCGGGAGCGTTGCTTTGAACGACCTGCAAATAGCTGACCGCCGCCCCGTTCGCCCGCGCCCAGCCCAGCATATGTAAAATCAACTGCTCACCATATCCGCGATTTCGGTACGCCTCAGCCGTCACGATTTCAAACAGCCCGGCAGCGTCCTGATCCAGCGCGGCAAGCCCGCATGCCACGGGAACCGAACGATCATGCAAAATAAAATAGCCCTTCCGTATGAGCGAGTTTTCGAGCAGTGTCCGCAAAATCGCCTTGTCATGTCCGGTCATGCCTTTAAATGAAGCCGTCAGATCCAGCCATTTGCCGCCGAGCCGCTCCTCGATCTCCATTTCGGTTAAGACCGGCTCTCGAACGGCATCAAGACGGTTCAAAACGCGAACGCTCGACGGCTCCAGCACGGCATATCCCTTCGAAGCCAGCAGCCGGTCCAGCTCCGGCGGCGCAAAAGGCGTCATTTTAAATGTCGGCGCCAGGTGAACACGCTCGTACTCGCGCTCGCATCGCTCGATTGCAGCATGAAGATTCTTTTCCCCAGCATACAGCGGATAGACCGAATTCGAGCGCTTCGTATAACCGTCGGCAAACCGCAGCACCCATCCCTGGCGGACGATCGTATGCATCGCTGGCCAAGCGTTCATCAGCCATTCTTCCAATTGCATCGCTTATATCCCCTCCGGCTATGACAGCAGAATGGGATAACTATACATTAATATGTATTTTTATTCAACGGGTTGTGAAGATTTTCATTCACTTGCTGCATTTCCGTTCTCATTTCGAACCTTCGTCCACAGCCCGCCGCTCCACTCCAACGTGTCGCCTGCGCGAATGTCTTCGGCCAGCTTGGCGGCGGGTATCCGTACGACTTTTCCTTCGACGTCGATGACGGCGGTCGCATCGTGCACGTCAATCAAAACGCCGGTCCGCCGGATCGCGCATCGGCTTCCTTCGGCGGTCGTTTTCTTCGGTCCGGTCATCGTCCATCCCAGCTCCTTCCGCTGACTAGCAAAAAAACGCGGAGACCGGCCTGCGCGCCGGCGTTTCCGCGCCCTTTTCCGCTATCTATGATTGTATTGTACTACCCTTTGACCGCGCCGACCATCCCGTTTATGAACTGTTTCTGCAGCACGAGGAAAATGATCAGGATCGGGATGACGGAGATGATCGTGCCCGCCGCGATGTACGGGAAGTTATAGGCCAGGTCGCTGTTCAAATACTGCAGCGCCGGACCGAGCGGATATTTGTCCCGGTCGTCAAGCACGATGACCGGCCAGATCAGGCTGTTCCAGAACGCCATAAAATCGAAAATGACGACCGTGGCGACCGCCGGCCGGACCATCGGTACCATAATGCTCCGGAAGATCCGGAATTCGCCCGCGCCGTCGATCCGGGCGGAATGCTCCATGTCTGCGGGAATCGTAATAAAAGCCTGCCGCAGCAGAAAAACGTTAAACACGCTGATAGCCGAAGGCAGCACGACCCCGGTCATCGAGTTGTACAGTCCGAGCTTCTGGATGGTGATGAAATTGACGATCATGCCGCCCGCGTTCGGCAAAATCATCGTGCTGACGATTGCGAAGAAAATGGCGTTTTTCCCCGGAAACTTCAGCCGGGCCAGCGGATACGCCGTCATCGTGCATAACAGCAGATTCAGACCGACGCCGTAGACGGTCATGTAAACGGTGTTGGCGATATAATGCCAGAGCGGCATAATATGAAAGACGTCGATAAAATTTTTGAACGTCGGCGGGTTCGGAATGAACTGCGGCGGATAGGCGTACACGTTGTTGCCGGTTTTCAGCGCGGTCGACAGCAGCCATAGAAACGGCCCGAGAAACAGGACCGCCGCGAGCAGCAGCAGCGGATACAGGATGAACGGGGCGGCGGCTTTTTTCCAGGAGCGTTTGGCTTTATAGACGCCCTTCAGCTCCGGCGGAGCCAGCCGGTCGCGGGCGGCGGCTTCACTCATAGTAGGTCAGCCCCCCTCTGCGCGTGTAGCGGAACATCAGGATTGACACGATCATAATAATGATCGCCACGAGCAGTCCGATCGTCGCCGCATAGCCGAACTCGAAATCCTGGAAGGCCACTTTGTACGAATACACGCTTGCCGTCAGCGTCGAATAGGCCGGATCGCCGGACGGACCGTGCATCACGAACACTTCGTCGAACACGTGAATCGCCCCCATGACCGACAGAAGCGAGCAAAGCAGCACGAACGGCATCAGCAGCGGAATCGTGATATTCCAGATGACGCGAAGGCGGCCTGCGCCGTCGATCCGCGCCGCTTCCTGCAGCTCGCCGGGAATCGACTGCAGTCCGGCCAAATAAATCATCATATAGTAGCCGAGCCCTTTCCAGACCGTGACGGCCATCACGCCGAGCAGAGCGAGCTTCGTCTCGACCATGAACGAAATCGGCTGCCGGATCATGCCGAGCTTCAGCAGAAAAAAGTTGAGGATGCCCTGCTCCTGGTACACCCACTTCCAGGCGATCGCGGCCGCGACCATGGAGGTCACGACGGGAATAAAGTAGGCGACTCGGAAAAAATGGATGAACCGCAGCCGGTTGTTCACCAGCACGGCCATCAGGATCGACAGGATTTGAATGACGGGCACGATCAGCACGTATAGCAGCGAATGCTTCAGCGCCAGGCCGAAGGTCGGGTCGTGAAACGCCCGCTTAAAGTTGTCCCAGCCGATCCATTTGGTCGTATCGACAACCGAATAATTCGTGAAGGCGAGCGGAAGCCCGCGGACGATCGGGTAAAAGGTAAACGCGGCGAGCAGCGCGGCGCCCGGCAGCAGCATCAGGTACGCGAAGCCTGCCTGCCGCCTCTGCAGCTTCGAAAGCGAACTCAAGGCTTATCATCTCCCCCGAAAGTGGTGCAATCACGGGAAGCAGGAGCGGACGTAAGCTCCGCTCCTGCGCTCCGTCGGCGTTCAGCCGTCTCCGGCGTTCACCTGGTCGAGCAGCTTCTGCATCTCGGCCTGGGTGTTTTTCAGGAAATCTTCCGGCGAGACGTCGCCGAGCAGCATTTGCTGCCAGCCTTTCCACAGCGGCTCGACGATTTTGTTCTCGTCCTTGACGCCGAGGGTGAAGTCCTGGCCTTTGGCCGCTTCCTCCGCCGTAATGATTTTCGCTTTCGATTCCGGATCGGCGCCGCCCTGCGTGAAGAAGGGATCGGCGGCCGCTTTTTTCGTGGACGGCAGAATGTTGACGACCTTGGCGAATTCCAGCTGCGACTCGTCGTTCGTGATATAGTTTGCGAACGCGATCGCTTCTTGGTGATATTTGCTCTTCACCGGGACGACGACGTCCATCAGCCCCGCCCGGTATTTGCCCGATTTCAGCGTCGGCATCTGGGCGACGAGCGTATTGTCGTAAACCTGCTTGGCGTTCGTTTTCACGCGGCTCAGAAACTGGGCGCCGGTAATGAGCGTCGCGATTTGCCCCGACTGGTATTTGTCCGTCGCATAGTTCGCGTCCGAGCTCAGGCTCTCCTTCGGCACGATGCCTTTATCGAACAGCTCCTTGTTCCATTTCGCCCACTCGAGCGCTTCCGGCGTGTCGAGGATGATCGTCTTCTTGTCGTCGCTGATGACCGGAACGCCGGAAAAATAAAAGTCGGACGGCGGATTATACGTCGGCACGAAGCCGTATTTGCCGGTTTTCTGCTTGATGACGATCGCCTGCTCCTTCAGCTCCTCCCACGTGGTCGGCGGCTTGTTCGGATCGAGGCCCGCCTGTTCGTATATTTGCTTGTTGTACAGAAATGCCGACAGTCCGAAATACCACGGAAACGCGTAGACGCTGTCACCGAGCTTCGCCGAATTGTACAGCGTTTCGAAATAGATCGAACGCTGCTCCGGCGTCGCTTCCTTGTTCATGTCGACCAGGGCGTTTTTGCCGGCCAGCGTCATCGTCATGCCCGTATTCAGGTTGACGACGTCCGGCGCGCTGCCGCCGGCGATCGAGGTCAGCAGCTTGTTCTCCATCGCATCGTATGGCAAATCGGTCCATTTGATTGTGATGCCGGGATTTTCGTCCTCGTATTTCCGGATCCGGCCGTTCATGTAATCGTCGAAGTTCGGACTGAGCGCAATGGTCCAGAACTGCAGCGTAATGTCCTTTTTCTCCCCGTTCCCGGGTGCGGCGCCCTGCTGATTGCTTCCGGACTGCCCGCCATCCGCTCCGGTGCCCGTGCCGCCGTTGCTCCCGCCTCCGCAGGCCGACAGCAGCGAAAGCAGCAGCGCGCAGACGAGACCTGCCGCCGTAAGCTTTATTTTCCCCGCCATGCTCTTCCCCCGTTTCGTTCAAAATGCAACGCTAAAACGGAACTGGATTTCATTTTTCCGTCGATGTCCGAACTTCGCATTCATTGAATCGGATGGCGCGTGACAGTTTCAACGACAAAGAAACACGAGTATTCATGATCTGGTCGAACGCGAAGCCGTGCCGGAAGAATAAGAATGCGCGCCTGTAAAGGCGATGAAAACAAGAAAACAGGTTTGTGTGTGCGGTCCTCCTCTCGAAAAGAGAGTGAAATAATTCGTTATTCTTTAAATGATGTATGGAATATTCCTTCTTTTATGAGTAAAGGTAAGCGGTTGATCGGTTTCTGTTGAAGGTGAACAATTGATCGGCGTCTGTGAAGATGTCCACTCAGCCTCTTGCGGATTGATGCGTGATGCGTGAACAGGGATCTTAAGCGTAAATGGAGCCGAGCGGCAGGGATGCAAGTGTGAGTGAACGATGCCGTTAAGCAAAAGGGACCGAGCTGCGGATCGCATTGACGAATTTGCGGGTAATTTCCTGAGGCCGGGTTATGGCGGTTCCGACGACGACAGCATGCGCGCCCGCGCGGAGACACGCGGCGCACTGCGCAGGCGTCCAGATGCGCCCTTCCGCCAATACCGGCTTCCTGCCGAGCGAAGCCAGCCGGGCGACCAAATCGATATCGGGCTTCTCCTGCTGCGGACTATAGGGCGTATAACCGGACATCGTGGTGGAGATAAGATCGAAGCCAAGATCCATCGCGGCGGCCCCTTCCTCGAAGGTGGAAACATCCGCAACGACCGGTCGGTCCGGCCAGCGGGCGCGGATAGCTCCGAGCAGGCCGCTTAACGTTTCCCCGTCCGGCCGCGTTCTTCTTGTAGCGTCGACGGCAATCAGGTCGGCTCCCGCCTCTACGATTGCCTCCGCCTCCCGGATCGTCGGCGTAATATAGACCGGACTGTCCGGGTAATCCATCTTGTACAGGCCGATGACAAGCAGCGAGCAGCTCTTCTTGATCGCTTCGATATCCCGCGGCGTATTCGCGCGGATGGCGGCGGCTCCTCCCGCTTCCGCAGCGGCGGCCATTGCGGCCATATGCCCCGCCCCGAACAGCGGTTCATGCTTCAGCGCCTGACAGGAAACGATGAGTCCGTTCTTAAAGCTGGAGATGGTCTTTGTCCGCATCAACTCACCTATTTTCTGAAGATTGGCATTTGAATTCAAAACGGACCGGAAAGGCGGATATCACCTCCAACTCGAATCTTGACTGTATTATACCAGCCGCCTTCGATTTGATAAAGAGAAATTTTCCTCTATTGTAAATAATTTTGGAGAATTTCTCCAATCTAAAGCAAAAAAGCCGCTCCCCCGCTTATTAAAAACGTGGTGCGGCGCCGGATTTCCGGCATGCCTGGTCTACGGCACGTTCGGTCTACTTCGCATCCGGTCAATTTTTGCGCTTTGCCGGCCGGTGCCCCGGCTGGTCGTGAACCGCCTTGCCGTTCTGCAGCCGGAGCCACGTGCGAAAGCCGGGTTTGGCTTCCTCGAGCAAAATCATTCTCGCCCCGCGCGCAAATCCGGGCCTGCTGTAGCTGTTGTAGCCGGTCTGTCTGCCGTAGCAGAGCCGGATGCCGTGCAGCTCGCCCCAGTAATCGTTTATATGGTCGTGTCCGGCAAACGTGCCGATGACATTGCCCGCTTCGACCATGGCGGCAAACATGCCCGTGTTGACCGGCGGCGCGCATACCTTCTCGAACTTGGTGCCGTAGCAGGTGACGCTCTCCCACGCTTCGCGGTATTCCGGAAGCGGGATATGAAAGAAGGCGAGGGCGGGCACGACGCCGCCGCTTTCGTCCGCAAGCAAAGCCGACTGGCGCATAAACCATTCGATCTGATTGCGTGCGAACGCCGCATAGCCGCCTGCGCGCGTCGTACCGTAGCTGCCCGAATCGAAAAAAAACAGCGCCTTATCCGGAGCAGTCGCCCCTCCGCTTGCGCGGCGGCACAGCCGCACCGTAAAATTGCCGACGCCGGTAATGCCGGCCGGCCCATGCTCGGCAATGCTGCCGGGGAATTCCAGCTGCACCGCCATCAGCTCCTCGCGCGTAATGCCAACTTCCGTATCGTGGTTGCCGAACACCGCCGCCCAAGGGATGCCGCTTGTTTCCGCCGCCGCCACGGCTTGACGGAAAGAGCGGCGCGGGTCGTCGCACGCCCCGCTGTCGATAACATCGCCCGTAAAGACGATCAGGTCCGGCTTTTCCTCGTCCAGCACCCGCTCCATCAGACCGCGAGCCAGCGCGTCTTTGCGGCCGCCGTTCTCCCAGTGCAAATCGGTGAACTGCACGATTTTGAACGTGCCGTCCTCCCGGTAGCGCAATGATTTGGCCATCGTATTCCCCCCCTGCACACGAAACGGCGATAGAACATCTTCAGCTGCTGCCTCTCCGCAGCCGGGTGCGAGTCGTCCATAGACCCGAGCGTTTAAGCCGGACCGGAACGCTTCAAATCGCCGCGAACCATTCCCACCCTTGCCCGACATCGTCCGGATGATGAGCGTCGGAGCCGTATACGCATTCAATCCCTTGCGCTCGGCATTCCTTGACAAGCCATTCGGATGCATACGGCTTCCGGCACGTGTCTTTGCGCATGCCCGCCGTGTTCACGTCGAGACCGACGCCGGCCTCGCGCAGCTTCGGCACGACGGCGCGCACCCGTTCGGCGATCTGCTCCTCATCGATCCCGTCCAGCGCCAGCCGGAATTTCTCGATCAAATGGATATGACCGAGCCGTTTGCGGATCTTCCATCCCGCAGCGGATGCGACCGCCAGCTCGACATGCTGAAAATATTCGTCCACGACCCGCTCCATCGAGCCGTAATAATCGATCAGCCCTTCGCGAAAATCGTCCGGCGTAAAATCGACGCAGCGCATGCCGCCTCTCCCAGGCAAAAAATGAACGGAAATGAGGACGTCCTCCAGCCGGCCGTCCAGCGACTCCAGCAGCCTGTTCGTAAACGATTCGCTGCCGTGCAGGTAATCGAGCTCAAGCCCTGCCGTGACTTCCAGCCTGCCTTCGAATTCCCGTTTCAGCTCTTCAACGCATTGAATGTACTCGGGCAGCTCTTGGCGGCTCATGGCTAGCTCCGCCATCAGCTTCTCGTTCTTCACCCATCCCTCCGGAAGCGGCGGGTGCTCGGTGACCGAATAGCGTTCAAAGCCAAGCCGGACCGCCCGTTCCAAATAATCGCGCAAAGGCCGGCCGCTGCCGTGATAACAAAAATGACTGTGCGAATGTCCGTCCCACTTCAACAAACCGATTGCTCCCTTCCAAAATGAACCCGCCCGGCACTTCATACCCCTGGCCGCGCGTATCGCAGCGCAGGCGTCTGCAAGAAGAGCGGCTGTCGTATCCAGTATACGCTCTTCACGGCCGCTCATAAAGCGGAAGTGTGCGGCTTGCCGCGCCGCCGCCGAGCGGTTTACCGGTTCGCCGGCCAGCGTCATGCTCCGGCCTAACTCCCTGATGCGCGTTGTGACGGCACATGACGGTGATGAACCGGAGCCGAAGACTTCGGTCAGGCGGAGGAATCGGCCGCTCCAGCTTCGCGGCAGAGCCACACTTGGCCCGCCGCGCCGATCACGCCGGCGTCGCTGCCGATATAAGCCGGCAGAATCCGGCAGGCCTCGCGCATCCGGGACGAGGTGCGGTCGTTCACCTCCGCTTCGAGCGCGCGGAAGAACGGCCCGCCCGCTTCGGCCACGCCCCCGCCGATAATGACGGCCTCCGGATTAAACGCGTGAATGTACCCGCTCACGGCCGTGCCGAGGGCGCGGATCGCGAGCGCCATCACCTGCGCGGCGGCCGCGTCCCCGGCCAGCCAGCCCGCGATCACGCCGCGTGCGCCGCTTCCCCACGCTGCGGCGTTGAAGCCGCCGGCGGCCGCGCTTTCCGCGGCAAGCCGGGCGATGCCCGAGCCGGATGCGTACAGCTCGACGCAGCCGTAGTTGCCGCAGCTGCAGCGCGGACCGCCGCAGTCGATGGATACGTGCCCGAGCTCCCCGGCGCCGCCGAACGCGCCGCGCACAAGCCGGCCCGCTTCGAAGACGGCGCCGCCGATGCCTGTGCCGAGCGCGAGGCAGACGAAGCTGCGCAGGTGACGGCCGGCGCCGTACAGCCGCTCCGCGATCGCAATCGCGTTGACGTCGTTATCCACGCAAACGGGCAGCCCGAAGCGCCGCTCCGCCGCCTGCCGGATCGGCGTTCCCGTCCAGCCCGGCAGCGTATCGACCGCGTAGGCAACCGCGCCGGTGCGAAAATCGATCTGCCCGGCGCTGCCGATGCCGATGCCGGCGACGGACGGCGGACCGCCGCTTATCCCCGTCAACGTTTTCGCCGTTTCGAGCATCCGCCCGGTTCCGGACAGCGTTTTCTCCAGCACTTGGGCTGCGCCGAGCCGGGCTTCGGTTGCGACCGACTCCCGCCGGAGCAGCCGTCCGTTCCGGTCCACGAGTGCAAACCGGATTTTCGTTCCGCCGATATCGGCGCCGATTGCGGCTTCCATGCGCTTCGCTTCCTTTCGCGCGAAAGTTCGTTCGGCCTCTTCTTCCGTTCCCGGGGAGCCCTTGCCCTTAGCCCCTAAAGCAGCAGCGCTTTTTTACAGCTCCATCCCTTCCGGCCAATGCCGCTCGATTCCTTCGCCGTCGAGCAGCTCGAGAAACGCACGGAGATGGGCCCGGCTTGAGTGCACCTCGTTTGGCGTCACGCTGTGCCGCAGCGCGTATGCGGCCAAATAGCCGGCGGCCTCGCCGATGTTCCATTCCGTCGGATGCAGGCGGTAGCAGCCGTTCGTAATTTGCGTTGTGCCGATATTTTTACAGGCCGGAAGAACGTTCCGCACCCGGACGGGGAGCAGCGCGCCAAGCGGAATTTCGTACGGCACGGTCGGAATAAAGCATTTTTTGTTCGAAACTGTCGTCGGGTGCAGATCGAGGTAATAGCTGCCGACGCCGACGCTGTCCTTGTAGCGGCGAATGCCGCGTTCTCCGCGAAGCTCCCGGCTGACGTCATGCTCCGTGATCGTGTACTGCGCTTTGATTCTCCGCGATTCCCGGATATACGGATATTTCGCCAGCCCGTCCTCCGTGCCGAGCACGTCGCCGCGCAGCCGAATGCCCGGATAACCGCGGCCGCCGTCCGGTCGGGGCGCCTCGGTTTGCAGCCAATAGACAAGCGACAGGCTGAGCTGGCGCGCGCCTGCCAAATGCCGCTTTCGCTCATCCTCCGAAACGCCGTAAACCGGTCCGAGAAAATAGTCGTTCTGGCTCCAGTTCACCAGCGTAATGTCGCTATCGTACAGCCCTTCCGCAAACAACGAGCGGTCGACGATGCGCCGGTATGTCCACAGCGGCATCGGATCGCGCCCGTCCGGGAACAGCGTCATCCGCTTCATGCCGTTCTCCGTATGAACATCGGGCACGTGCCAGCTGAGCAAAGGGCAATCGGTATACGCCGGAACGTACTGCCTCCAGAACGAATACATCGCCGGCCGCTCGATCGTAAAATCGCCGCCCGCAATATGATCGACCGCAAATACGTGCGTCACGGACTGCATATCCAAAGGGTCCGCTTCGTCCGACGAGTGCGGCTCCCCCGTATCGCAACGCGCTTCGGCGCCCGACACATGCTCGACGCCGGCAAGCGGGAGCAGATCGCCGCATTCCGTCGCGTCCAGGAAATAAGCGCCTTCAAGCTCGATACGGCGCCCCTCTGACGGATTGTCCAGCGTTACGCTCCGGACGCGGTCGCCGCCGATGGCGTTCACGCTTGCGGCAATCGGACGGTAACCGTACAAAATGACGATTCGTCCGCTGCTCAAATACGGGGCCAGCATATCCTCCAGCACGCGCAGTGCGACTTTGGGCTCGTGGCACAGCCTGCTCACCCAGCCGTTGCCCGGGTTCAGCCGGGGATCGGCCTGAGCCGCTTCGGTGAGCGGGTAATGGGCTTTATAGTAGGCTCGCACCCGGCTGCGAAACTCGCGATACGTCCGGGTACAGCCGAAGCTTTCGATCCAGCGGTGCTCGTCGGGCGGAACCGCCTGGCTCGTCAGCTGGCCGCCGATCCAGTCCGTTTCCTCGGTCATGATGACGCACAGCCCGCATTTTGCCGCTGCCAATGCCGCCATGCAGCCGCCCAGTCCTCCGCCGATGACGATGATATCCGCCGCCGCTTTCATGGTTCACACGCCTTTCCGGGGCCGATTGCGACCGGCACGATCGACCGTAATTTGAACGTATCGTATCACGGTTCGGATAACTTCTCCACCGCTAATTAAAATTAAGAAAAATATATTCTCCAGAGATGAGTTCGAATAAAAATGAAAGCAGCCGAACCACCGAACGGAACGGCCGTCTTCTATTACCTTATGGCTATTCCCGTCTCGCGATGCCTGCTTTTCCGAGAGGATGGAAGGCCCTTGAACAGAAACCGCCGAAGCTTCGGCGATCCGAAACTCCGGCGGCAATCCGTTGCCTGATCCGTATTCTTGAATGCGGCCGATCCCTATGCCTGCACGAGCGGAAAATGACACGCCACTTCGCGGCCCGGGACAGCTTCCCTCAGAACCGGTTCCTCGCGGCGGCATCGCTCCGTCGCGTACGGGCATCGCGGATGGAACCGGCAGCCGGACGGCGGGCTGGCCGGCGACGGCACATCGCCCTGCAAAATAATTCGCTCCTGCCTGCGATGGGGCGTCGGCTCCGGGATGGCGGACAGCAGGGCTGCGGTATACGGGTGAAGCGGCGCGGCGAACAGCTCTTCCGTGCGCGACACTTCGGCCATTTTGCCCAAATACATGACGCCGATCCGGTCGGATATGTGCCGAACCACATGAAGGCCGTGGGCGATAAACAAATACGTCAGCCCGAGCTCCCGCTGCAGCCGCATGAGCAGGTTGATGACCTGCGACTGGACCGAGACGTCGAGCGCGGAGACGGCTTCGTCGGCGACGATGAATTTCGGCCCGAGCGCAATCGCCCTGGCGATACCGATCCGCTGCCGCTGGCCGCCGGAAAATTCGTGCGGGTACCGGTTTCGCCGGGAGGCGTCAAGCCCCACCAGCTCCATCAGCTCGCAAACGCGCTTATCCGCTTCCTTGCCCGACATCTTCAGATGAAGGCGAAGCGGCTCGGCGATAATGTCCCGCACCTGGAAACGCGGATTTAGCGAACCGAACGGGTCCTGAAAAATAATTTGCATCTCCTGCCGCAGCCGCCTAAGATCCGAAGAACCGAGCGCCTGCACGTCGCGTCCGTTAAAGAGCACCTCGCCCGCCGTCGCGCTCTGCAGCTTCAGGATCACCCGCCCGAGCGTCGATTTGCCGCAGCCGGATTCGCCTACAAGGCCGAACGTTTCCCCCCGTCCGATCCGGAGCGATACGCCGTCGACCGCTTTTACATGGCCGGCAACCCGGCCGAACAGACCGGATTTAATCGGAAAATATTTTTTGACCTCGCGGATTTCAAGCAGGTTTTCCGCCGTCATTGTATCGCCTCCTTCTCGCTGCGTGCTGCCTCGATGCCGTTTGCGGCGCTTGCTTCTTCGGCCAACCAGCATGCCGACAGGTGGCCCGGTCCTCCGACGGGCCTCAGCACCGGCTCTACGAGCCGGCATTTCTCCTCGGCATGCGGGCAGCGGGGATGGAAGCGGCAGCCGGAAGGAAGATTTTTCATCGGCGGAATGTTGCCTTTGATCGTATGCAGCTCCGTGCCGCGTTCGCTCGTTAGGCCCGGAATGGATTTCAGCAGCCCGATCGTATACGGATGGCTCGGCGAATCGAAAATCTCGTGCGTCGTGCCTTCCTCGACGATCGTTCCCGCATACATGACCGCGATCCGGTCCGCCATGCCCGCAGCCACGCCCATGTCGTGGGTAATCAGCAGAATGGACATGCCGAGCTCGCGCTTCAGCATGCCGAGCAGCTCGAGAATTTGCGCCTGCACCGTCACGTCGAGCGCGGTCGTCGGCTCGTCGGCGATCAGCAGCTCCGGATTGCATGCAAGCGCGATCGCGATCACGGCGCGCTGCGACATGCCGCCCGACATTTCGTGCGGATACTGCCGGGCGCGCGTTTCCGGCGCCGGGATGCCGACCATCCGCAGCAGCTCGACCGCACGATTCCAGGCCTCCCGCTTGCCGATCTGCTGATGCAGCCGAAGGCTCTCGGCGATTTGGTCGCCGATCGTAAAGACCGGGTTCAGCGCCGACATCGGGTCCTGGAAAATCATCGCGATCCGGTTGCCGCGGATGCGCAGCATTTCGCGCTGGCTTTTCTTCAGCAAATCGTCGCCGCCGAACATGATGCTTTCGCCGCTCAGCAGCCCGCCGGCATAATCGATCAGCCGCATGATCGACAGCGACGTGACGCTTTTGCCGCTGCCCGATTCGCCGACAAGGCAAAGCGTCTCCCCTTTTCCTATGGACAGCGACACGTTGTCGATCGCTTTGACGATGCCGTCGTCGGTGATGAAGCCGGCCGTCAAACTCCGGACTTCGAGAAGATTTTCCGCCATTTGTCCAGCCTCCTTCGTGAAAGTCCGGCTCTCTTCCGCGGGTCGAGCGCGTCGCGGATGCCGTCGCCGATAAAGTTGACCGCCAGCACGACGATCAGAATACACAGGCCCGGATAAAGCGCCAGAAGCGGGTTAGTCAGCATGAATTCCTGGGCGTTCGACAGCATCAGCCCCCAGCTCGTTTGCGGCGGCTGTATGCCGAGTCCAAGGTAAGACAGCGCCGATTCACTCAAAATCGCACCGCCGACCATCAGCGTCGCGTTGACGATGATCGGGAAGCTGGCGTTGCGCAGCAGATGCCGGAATATAATGCCCCAGCTGGAAACGCCGATCGCTTTGGCCGCTTCCACGTACTGCATTTCCCGCAGCTGCAGGAACGTCCCGCGCACGAGCCGCGCGACGCCCACCCAGCCGGTAAACGCCAAAATTAAAATCATATAAATGAATTTTGAACCAAAAATAGCCAAAACCAAGATATTCAAAAACAGCAGCGGCACCGAGTTCATCATGTCCACGAATCGCATCAGAATGGTGTCGATCCAGCCGCCGAAATAGCCCGCGATCGAACCGACCAGCGTGCCGATGATCACCGCGATGAACGCGACGGAGAAGCCGGCGGTCAGCGATATCTGGCTGCTGTAGATGAGCCGCGTGAAAATATCCCGCCCGAGCTCGTCCGTACCGAGCAGATGGTTGCCGCCCGCCGGCAGGTTCGCATCCAGCAATACGATTTTGTTCGGATCGAACGGTGTGATGGCGCGGGCGAAAACGGCGATCAGCACAAACAGCAGGAGGACGACGAGTCCGGCGACGGCGTACGGATTGCGGAAAAATTTCCGGCAGGCGAGCCTCCACGGTCCGTCGGACTTCTTCTCCACCGGAACGACCGCTGCAACCGGAGGCTCTGCGCCTGGCGCATATCCCGCGCCGTTGTTATGGAGCTGCAGATCGCTCATGCCGTTCGCGCCCCCTTCCGTCCCAGCTTGACGCGGGGATCGACGAGAGCATACAAAATGTCAGCCGCCAAATTGCCGGCGATAACCATGACGGAGGTAATGATCGTAATCGCCATCAGCACGGAATATTCGCGGGCAACCGCCATCTCCACGAACAGCCGGCCCATGCCCGGCCAGTTGAACACATTCTCCGTCAGTGCCGCGCCTGCGACAAGGGTCGGCAGGTCGAGACCGAGCACCGTGATGATCGGAATGAGCGCATTGCGGAGCGCGTGGCGAAAGACGACCCGCCGCTCCGGCACGCCTTTGGCCCGCGCCGTGCGGATATAATCCTGATCGAGCACCTCAAGCATGCTCGAGCGGGAATATTTGGAGTAAGCGGCCAGGAAGCCCAGCGTCAGAACGGTAACCGGCAGGATGAGGTGCATCACCAAATCGCCGATATCGCCTTCTTTCCCTATCGTATGCATATCCGAAAGCGGCAGCCAGTCGAGCTTCAGCGAGAAATATTCCTGCAGCAATATACCGAACCAGAACGTGGGCATCGCAAACCCGATATACGCGACGAACGAGGCCGTCTGATCGGATAATCCGTATTCGGCCGTGCTGTTATAGATCCCCCAGGGGAGGGCAATCAGTAAGGATAACACCCACGCTACGATCATCAGCACGAGCGTATTTTTGACCGTCGGCCATAAAATTTGCCCGACCGGAAGATGATTTTTGAACGTGTAACCCAGATTGCCTTTCATCAGATCGCCGAGCCAGCGGACATACTGAACCGGAATCGGCTTATCCAGCCCCAGATTGTGAGCCTGCACCTTCGCCGCAGCCTGCGACAGGCTGGGCGAGAGGAAAATTTGCGTCGGTCCGCCGGGGGCCGCGTGTATGAGCCCGAATGTAGCCAGCGAGATCAAAAAAAGCACGACAATTGACTGCAGGATTCGGCGGATCAGATATTCGGTCATGGCTTTTTCCTCCTAACTATGGCGAGAGGGGAAGGAGCAAGCTCCCTCCCCTTCGCCGGATGTTTTCCCGTTCCGCCGTTAAATCAGTCTACCCACCAGTTGTTGACATGGTAAAGATATCCATAAGAGAGCGACGGTTCCGGCCGGTCCGCGTCCGCGTAATGGACTCGGGAGGTCAGCCCTTCCGGAGTCCCGTATTGATACAGGAATACATAGGGCAGATTCGTCGTAATTTCCTTCGCAACCTCGCTGTAAATCTGTTTCCGCTTGGCCTGATCGGTCGTCGAATATCCCTGCACCCACAGCTGATCGAGCTTTTCGTCTTTATACCAGCCGACGTTTTGGCCGGTTGGCGGGTAATATTTGGATGAGAAAGTCGACTCGCCGTCCGGATCCGGGGTGTTCAGCACCCATGCCAGCAGAATGGCAGGGAACTTGCCCGGATTCACATTCTGATCGACCCAGGAAGAGAAATCGATCCCCTTCGGGGTTACTTCGATGCCGACGTCCTTCAGATTTTGCTGAATAATGGCCGCAACCTGCTCCCGGCGGCTGTTGCCCGCGTTATACTGCAGCTCGAACGAGAACCGATGGCCGTCCTTGACCAGAATGCCGTCCGATCCCGGCTTCCAGCCGTCTTCCGCCAGCAGCTTCTTCGCTTGATCGGGATCGTAAGCGTAATTGACGGCCGCATCGCCCGGATCCGCCCAGGTTCCCGGCAGGAAAGGCGCGTTGATCAGCTTGCCGGTGCCTTTCAGAACGTTGTCGACCATGCCTTGACGATTGATCGCGTAAGCGATCGCCTGTCTCGTCTTCTCCCCGGTGAAAGGAGAGTAATTGTCCTTGAAGTTTTTCGGATCGAAGTTGAAGGCCAAATATTCGTACTGCGGCCCCGGAGCGCTGATCACGTTAAAGCCTTTCTTATTCTTGACCGCATCCACCTGGGTAACCGGAATGGCGGCCGTCACATCGATGTCTCCTTTAAGCAGCGCCTGAATTTCAGTGTTCTGATCCGCATAAATTTTATATACGATCTGCTGGATATGCGGCTTCGGCCCCCAATAATTCGGGTCGGCGTCAAAGGTCAAATACTGCTTCTGCTCCCACTTGGTCCATTTCCAAGGTCCGTCCGTTACCGTTTTGCTCGGATCCTTGCCGAACGCGTTGTTTTGCAGATCTTTCGGCGCAATGTCCTTCAAGACATGGTAGGGCACAATGGAAGAGACAAGCGCATATTGGAAAGGTGCGTATACCTGTTTCAGTTTGATTTGCACCGTATGGTCATCGACCTTCGTAATCGTATCGATTTTATCGAACTGGCTGATGCCGGGCGAGCCTGCCTCGGGATTTCGGATCGTGTTTAACGTAAAGATGACGTCGTCGGCCGTAACGGGCTGGCCGTCGCTCCATTTCGCATTCGGCTTCAGCTTGACGGTGTAGGTTTTGCCGTCGTCGGAAACTTGCATTTTGTCCGACGCCAGCGACCAAGGCTCCGCGACCACGTTGCCCTGTCTGTCGAGGTCATATAGATTGGCATACAGAAAATAGGCCGCGTCGCCGGAGCCCGTGTCCTGAATATACAGCGGATTTACCGAAACAATGTCGGTAAAGCTGCCGTATGTAAGCGTTCCGCCGTCTTTGGGCTGACCCGCCGTCTGGGCTGTTTGATCGCCGCTGCCCGTCTGGCCGGACGTATCGCCCGTTGTGGCGTTCGCGGGCGGCTGCGTCGAGCTGCTTCCGTTTGCCCCGTTATCGGTGCCTTTGGAACAGCCGATCAATAAAACGCCGGCCAGCAGTAAAGATAGCAGTGCGGGGATCCACTTTTTACCATACCCCATATGTGTTTCTCCTCCTCATATTTTTGCCGCTTCAATCGAGTGGCATTTATGCCCATTTTAACACCTTTTTTAAAATTGAAAATATGAAAATTTTTATTTTAGACATTTTTTAAGAATGCAAGTGCCGATCAAAATCGTCGCATGTCGCGAGCGGTCGAACAAACGCAAAAAAACCGCGCGAAAGGCGCGGTTCTCCAGTCTCATATCGACATCCACCGATGGTTAAATTTGATTAAAGTTCGCCGAAGTTCGAGCAAATTTGTGCTATTTCGACAGCCTTAAACCGGGGACATCTCCCATTCGTGAATCTCGTAGCCTCTCGCCCCTTCGGCAACGTACGGGTCCTGTCTGACAAGCTCCAGTACCTCGTCCGAAGACTCCGCTTTGTAGATGACCAGGCCCCCCGATCCGTCGGTAAACCTGCCGTTCGCAAAAATTTTGCCTTCGCGGCGTTTATTTTCCAGAAACTCGAGATGCTGAGGCCGGTAGATCCGGCTTTTTTCCGTGTCGATAATCGGCAAAAATACGGCAAAATATTTCATCATCGTTCCCTCCGTCGGTTAAAATCGGTTCTCGGCCCCTGCCGGCGGTCAATAGAGCTTGTCCGCGACGGACTTGGCCGTTTTCTCCAGCGAGGCGTAAGCTTCGCTCCGGTTTTGCGCAAGCAGCGTGCATAAAATGTTCAGCAAATGCATTTGCATCATTTTGGTGGACAGTGCGCCGCCTTCCATCGGCAGCTCGCGGGCCGGCGTAAGCAGCACCGTATCGGCGTAGGCCGCGATCGGCGAGCGCATATGGCCGGTCAGACAGATGACGGACGCCCCGTTTCCCTTCGCCTGCCGCACCGGGTCGACGAGGTCGCGGGTGCTGCCCGAGGTCGAAATGGCGAAGACGAGATCGCCTTTGCCGAGCAGCGACGCCGACATGGCGATAATGTGCGCATCGCGGTGCGCCTCGACGTTCAGGCCGATGCGCATCAGCCGGTAATGCAGATCGAGCGCCGTAATGCCGGACGAACCGACGCCGTATACGTGGATTTTGGCGGCGGCCAGCATGCTCCGGACAGCCTCCTGCAAGCTGTCCGCGCTGATCAGGTCAAGCGTGTTCCGCAGCAGCATTTCATGCTTCATCGTCATTTTCCGGGCCACGGTCATCGCGTCGTCCGATTCCTCGATTTCCGCATTCGAGACGGACGGGCGGTCGACGAGATCCTGCGCGACGGCGAGCTTGAATTCATGGAAGCCGCGAAAGCCGAGCTTGCGGCAAAACCGGATGACGGACGTTTCGCCGACCTTCGCCTGCTCCGACAAATCGGTTACCGTCGACAGAACCGCTTCCTCGGGGTTTTGGGTCACCGCGTCGGCAACCTTCTTCTCCGCCTTCGTCAGCGAGGAGTACAGGCTGGAAATCATCAGCAGCGTATTGGAAGCGTTTAATTTCGGGCCTACTCGTGCCATATCGGTTAAATCACTCGCTCCCGCTTCAAAAGTACCTTCACCTTGTTTCAGCATAGAGCATAGCTCGGCCGATGACAAGCCGGCCGGCTCGGAATTCCTTGCGAACCGCTCGAGCCGGAGGATTTCTCCGCCGGACCGGCCGCCGCCTAGCGGCTCCTCAACTCCGCTTGTGCCCGGAAAAACGGAAAAACCGCCCGGCACGGTAGCCGGGCGGCGTTCGAACGGTCGATAGCCGCAGCGCGGCAGCCTTATTTGCTCAAAATGTCCGTCAGCACCGGCACGATTTGCGATTTGCGCGAAACGACGCCTTTCAACACCGCTTTGTTGTCCGACAGCTTGACGTTATAAGCCTGCTCGACGGCGCCTGCCTTGGAACCGAGCGCAATGCCGACGGAATCGTTATTCAGGATGTCCGTGACGACGAACAGGAACAGATCAAGCTTCTTCTCGGCGATAATCGCCGACAGCGCATCCTCCAGCTCGGACTGGCGGGACAGCACGTCGTTTACGTCGACCGCGTTGACCTGCGCGATTTCGACCTTCGCGTCTCCCATCTGGAATTCTTTGGCGTCGAGCGAAATCAGCTGGGCGATCGTTTTGTCGCTCAGATCCGCTCCCGCCTTCAGCATGTCCAGCCCGTAGCTTTCCGGGTTCACGCCTGCGATTTCGGCCAGCTCGCGCGCTGCCGCGACATCCTGCGGGGTGCAGGTCGGCGATTTGAACAGCAGGGAATCGGAAATGATCGCGGAAAGCATAAGTCCGGCGATGTTCGGCTCGATGGCGATGCCGTTTTCTTTGCACATTTTATTGAGAATCGTTGCGGTGCAGCCGACCGGTTCGGCGCGGTAATAGAGCGGGCCGCTCGTCTCGAAATTGGCGATGCGGTGATGGTCGATGACCTCGACGACGCGAACCTGGTCGATATCGGACGCGCTCTGCTGGCGCTCGTTATGGTCGACGAGAATGACGTCCTTCGCTTCGCCGGCCACCGTTTCAACCAGGCGCGGAGCCTGGGCGCCGAACTTGTCGAGCGCGAATTGGGTTTCGCCGTTGACGCTGCCGAGACGGACAGGCTCGACGTTTTGTCCGAGCTTCGTCTTCAGATCCGCATAAGCGATCGCCGAGCAGATCGTATCCGTATCGGGATTTTTGTGTCCGAAAATCAATACTTTGTCCATCTGATTACTCCTTCTTCATCGTATTAATCGATTAAAGTATACCTTACAATGTCATGTTCAGGCAACCTGTTCGAGGCAAGAAAAAGCCGTGCGGGATCCGCCCCGTTACGATTGAAATCGGATGTGCGGGGCTGATGCCGGTAGTTGTCCGCCTCCGGGGGCGAATGCGGTTTTTGGCAGCGCGCACAGCTCCCTGGTGCGTGTGGGCGGTGCATGACGGCTGCGGGCCACATGTAACGCTGTTCCCCGCATCGGCCGATGTACGTGAACTCAACTGCGCGCCCGAACGGCACGCGGCATCTCCGCTTATGAAATTTCGGGCCTTCGGCCATACTAACAAACAAAGCGAATCCTTCCTTGGAAAGGAGTTCCATTATGGGGCATCCGACGAATTCATCCGCCGCTGACGAGCTGCCGGCCGGCTCCTCCAAACGCAAGCTGCACCCCAGCGCGCACCTTCAAATCGATCGAAGCTGGCTGCAAAACCTGCAGGAGCGCGTCGACCGGAACGGCCCTTGGGACGATTGGACGTTGTATCAGCTCGCCGTCGAGGCCGAGCAGTCGAAGCTGATTACCGGCTTCGACGATTTGCAGTGCCTGCGCAGCCTGCCAGCCTTCGAACCGATGCCGCATCAAATCAGCACGGCCCGCAAGGTGCTGCACGAAATGAGCGGGCGCGCGATATTGGCCGACGAGGTCGGACTCGGCAAGACGATCGAAGCCGGTCTGATCCTGAAGGAATATCTCGTGCGCGGACTTGTGAAACGCGCGCTCATCCTCGTTCCCGCCTCGCTCGTCCTGCAGTGGGTGCGCGAGCTGAACCAGAAATTCGGCATTCCCGCCGTCGCCCAGAAGAAGGAGCACACTTGGCAGTTCGATATCGTCGTCGCCTCGATGGATACGGCCAAACGCGACCCGCACCGCGATATTTTATTAAATGCGGATTACGATCTGCTCATTATCGACGAAGCGCACAAGCTGAAGAACAAGAAAACGACCAACTACCGGTTCATTAATCAGCTGCGCAAAAAATACTGCCTGCTGCTCACCGCGACGCCGGTGCAGAACGAGCTGGACGAGCTGTACAATCTCATCACGCTGCTGAAGCCGGGCCAGCTCGGCGGCCAAAGCGAGTTCGCCGCCAATTTCGTCGTGGACAAGCGGCAGCCGAAGAACGAAGGCCAGCTCCAGGAGGCGCTGTCCACCGTTATGATCCGCAACCGCCGCGGCGACGGCGGCATCCAGTTTACGAAGCGGATCGTAAAAAACGTGCCGCTCGTGCTCTCCCCCGAGGAGCAGGCTCTGTACGATGCGGTGACGTCGTTCGTCAAGGAACGATACAACGAAGCCGGTCATGACCTGGCGAGCATGCTGTCGCTCGTCACGCTGCAGCGGGAAGTGTGCAGCAGCCGCGACGCCGTGTTTCTGACGCTGGTCAATATGTTTAAAAAAACACCCGAGGACTCTCCGGTACGCGCTAAAATATGGCAGCTGGTCGAGGTCATCCGCGGCATCCAGTCCAATACGAAGGCGGAGAAGGCGATCGAGCTGGTGCGCGAAATGAACGACAAGGTCATTATTTTTACCGAGTACCGGGCGACGCAGGAATATTTGCTGCAGTTTTTCCGCAAGCACAACCTCGTAGCCGTTCCGTACCGGGGCGGGATGAACCGGGGCAAGAAGGACTGGATGATGGATCTGTTCCGCGGACGCGCTCAGGTGCTGATTGCGACGGAGGCCGGCGGCGAAGGCATTAACCTGCAGTTCTGCCACCATATCATCAATTTCGATCTGCCCTGGAATCCGATGCGGGTCGAGCAGCGGATCGGCCGCGTTCACCGGCTCGGACAAACAAACGACGTCAAAATTTACAACCTGTGCACGCTCGGTACGATCGAGGAGCATATCATCGGGCTGCTGCACGAGAAGATCAACCTGTTCGAGCTCGTCATCGGCGAGCTCGACCATATCCTCGAACGGTTCGAGAAAGGCGCGCAGACGCTTGAGCAGCGGCTCGCGCGCGCCATGCTCGAATCGGGCAATTCGGCGGAGCTGCGGCGGCAGATCGACGATCTGGGCAATTCGCTCAGCCAAATCCGCAGCGAAGTGGAGGACGAAACGCCGCAGGAGGCGCATGCCGCAGGGGCGCTTCTGAACGCAATGGGACAAACGGTGGAGGTGGAGGTACGGCCGTGAACGAGAAGCAGGTTCACAAATTCGTGCAGCGTTATTTGGAAGCGACGGACTGCCGCATTCTTGAAAAATCGCCGCATCATTTTACAGTCAAGCTGTCGCCGCGCGCCGACCGGGATTTGACGAACCGTCCGTTTTACTGGAGCTTCGTGGACCGGACCGGCGCCGAGCCGGAAACGATGTCGATGCTGCTCGTTACCGACAAGCCTAAATACGACGAAGCCGCCGGCGCTGCGGCTGCCGACGCGCGGACGGACAGAAGGCCGCCGCAGCTGCGGCCGCAGGCGGCGCCGCCGGGAATCGGCGGCAGGCCGGGCGCGCCGGCGCCGGCCGCGCCGGGAAGCGCTGCCGGCGCCATGGCGCAGGCGGCGGAAGCGGCGCTCGGCCGCTCGCTCGGCTTCGTGCACGGCACGCTGAACGCGCCGGCGCGCATCCCTCGCGAGGATTTGCACTTCGGCTCGCGCAGGCTGGAGCAGCTGTTCGAATCGGCAAAATCCGGCGGCAGCTGCGTCTGCCTGTTTCAAGAGCCGTCGCTCCGCGGAGCGCATCCGTTGGAATCATCGGCTTACACCGCCTGGCTCGGCGTGAATTTGAAGGTCGAATTCGCCTGCGACATGAAGCGCGAGGAGTTCCATTCCTTCGGCGTGTCGCTTGCGACCGGGACCTGTGTGGAAAACTTCCACGAAAGGCTGCTCCGGCTCCGGATGACGCCGAAGCTTCCGCCGAACGTGCACATCGCGAAAAACGCCCTGACGCTCGGCAAGGCGGCGGCCATCATCGAGCAAACGCTCGAGCGCAAGCTGCGCGCGTACGATTACGGATGGGCGGAAGCGGCGGCAGCCCGGCTGAACGACGAGCTGGGCACGATCGCCCATTATTATGTGCCGCTCATCGAACAGGCGGACGATGCGTCAAAACCCGCCTATCTGGAGCAATTTCAGCGCCGCACCGCGGAAATCCGCTGGCAGTACGAGCCGCGGGTTACGACATCCGCCATAAACTGCGGAATCTTTTACCTGGAAGGCATCGATTAGCCTTCAGCCGACAAAGCCGGACGAAACTTCCCACCGAAACGTCAAAAATAGAGCGGTGCTTGTCCGCTTCGCCGCGACAGGTTCCAACAGCCTTTTCGTCCGGCCGCGGGTTACAATATCGTTACGTCAAAAACGAACAAAGCAGGTGAAAAAGCTGATGCGCAAAAAATGGATTCCGATGTATGCCGCCATTCTGCTGATGCTGGCCGGCTCGAACGCCACGGCGGAAGCACGGACAAGCCCTTCGGCGGCCCCCCCGCAGCAAACCCGGCTTGAAGCCGAAGTGCAGCATTGGACGGAGGCGCTTTCGGAGCAGCCCCGGTTCTCGATATGGAAAGACGCCGAACGGACGATCGCACCGATCGGCCCCGGACAGCACGGCTGGCTCGTCACGTTTCTGCACGAACGCAGACCCGTCGGTTATATGATCGTGAACGCCACGCAGGACGGAGGCTTCGCTCTCGGCGAGTATGGGGTCGGCACCCATCCGGCCTTTGATCCGAATGCGATTTACGAATCGCTGGTACGCCAGGGATTTTTTCCGACCTACAAAGCCGCCGTCCAAGCGCAGCCGAAGCTGGAGCGCAAATATATTCACCCGCTGCTGGCCGTATGGCAGTGGACCGAGGCTGACGGAACGGTCCGGTATTTCGACGCCTTTACCGCTGAAGCGCTACCTGTGGACAGCAGCAGCTGGCAAAAGCAGTCCGCAGACCCTCAATTCTCGGCGGCAAGCGGCCAGCAGCGAGAGCAGGCGAAGCTGGCATCGTTCCGGCTGAACGCCGCCTTCGACCCGTATGCGCGTCTGCCCTGGCTGACATCGGCGCCGCTTGGCAGCAGCGATGTCGGCAGGCTGACCCGTCTGCTCGACCAAAAGAAGGAAATCCGGTTTGCAGCGGAGCTGTACCATCAAACGGTCTTATTCGTCTGGTCCGCAATCGGCTATCATAACTGGGATAACGGTCAGCTTTACGTCGCCATCGACAACGACTTTGGCACGCGCTATATACCGCTTGAGCTGCTCCGCGGCAGCGGCCGCTTTTACCGCTGATCCTCCGAGTACGTGCCGCGTTTGCCGCGGCCGCGCCACCATAATGCAAAGCCGACCGGCATCATGCCGAACCACCGCGTCATCCAGGGCTCCTTCAACGCCTTGGCTGCAACGCGGTTTTTTTTGCGCTCTTCGCGGGGCGTATCGATATAGGCAACCACGCGTTCCGTCATATATTTGATGAGCTCGTCCCGGCTTGCCATGACGGTTCACTCCTTTACAATCATCGTTACGTCTAGTATCTCCGCAACCCGGTGCGGACAAACATGTATGAGTTCCCTGCCGCCGAGCCACGCTAAAAGAATCCCGCGATTTCAGCAAGGAGGTTCGTCAACGAATGGCAAGCTTTCACCGAGCAGGCATCCTTTCTGCATTTTTGATTTCAGCCGCAATGTTGTTCGCCCCTGCTTCGGGTATAGGCGGCAAGAGCTCGGCTTCCGCCGTTTACGCTGTTCCCGAACACGGTCAAAACGGCGAAATCGGCAAGGACGATTCCGAAGAGCCGCATCCCCGCCTGCCTCATTACCGCCGCGCGCTGCCGACCGCCGAGGTTGTGATCGACGCCGGTCACGGCGGAATCGACGGCGGATCTTCGCACGAAGACGTACTGGAAAAGGACATCAATCTAGCCGTTGCCCGAAAGGTGTATACGCGTCTGTCACGCAGCGGTATCCGCGTCGTGCTGAACCGGACGGGGGATTACGCGCCGAGCGACGAGAACAAGTGGCATCGTTCGCCTTCGCGCCACCGCCGCGATTTGTCGCAGCGCAGCCAGCTGACCAAGGAAATCGAGACCCGGCTCCTGGTCAGCCTCCACGTCAACTGGTCTTCCAGTCCCGGCGCGCGCGGACCGTCCGTTCTGCACCAGAAAGAAGGGCAGAGCGCGCTGCTCGCCTTCTTTATCCAGGATGCGCTGAACCGGCAGCAGGGCCGCAGCGGAAGATCCTCGGTCGGCAAAACGTTTTATCTGCTTAATGTCGTTAAACAACCTGCCGTCATCGTCGAGTTGGGCTTTATAAGCAACGACGCGGACCGCCGGATGCTGACCGATTCGCGCAGGCAGGAGGAGGTCGCTTCGGCGATCGCCTCAGGGGTGAGGAATTACCTCCTTTTCCGGTGATCCGATAATCAGCTCGGACAGCCGGACGAACTGCGCCTGGCTCGACAAGGCGGGTATCGAATTTTTCAGGACGGCGGCCGTCTTCATCCCCGGCGGCCCGACGTGGCCGATCGCCACGCACGCGACCTGTTCGTTCAGCCGCTTGCGTATAAGTCCGATCTGCCGGGAAATATGCTGAATTGTATAGACGTCGTCCAGAAACACGTCGTTGCCGAGCCTCGGTACGCCAAGCTCATCGGCGAGCTTCGGGATGACGCTCTGCGGCGTCGTCCGGCTGTCGAGAAAAAACATCCCGTGCTCGCGGACGACGGAGAGCACACTGCGCATGACACGCTCGTCGGCCGTCGCTTTGGAGCCCATATGGTTGTTCATGCCGATGGCATGCGGCACGTCGCGGATGGCCGCTTCCACCCGCTTGCGGATTTCGGCATCGCTTAGGTCCGTTGTGATTGCGCCGGGACCGAGCCACTCCCGCTTGCCCTTCTTCGGCTCCATCGGCATATGGACGATGACGTCGTATCCCCGCCTGTGAGCCAGCTCCGCATCGCGCTTCGTCGTCGGCATGAACGGCATGACGGCGATAGTTACTTTGACGGGAAGCTTGAACATTTCTTCCGTACCGGTCATCCCGTTGCCGAAATCGTCGATGACGATGGCCAGACTGCGGCCGTGCGAAACTTTAAGAGGCTCCCGCATCGCTCCATGTACCGCGTTAAGGGGAATCGGCAGGCATAGCGTCATCCATGCAGCGGTTATCATGGCGGTGACTACGGCGGTTAAATGTCTCATCGTTTTTTTTTGCACCTTTTTCTGTCGGATTTGAAATGCACTCTTCACATTGTTTGTGCGGGCCGCCCAAAATATGTGCTTCCGCGTGGAAAAAGGAAAAAGCCGCTTCTGCGGAAGGCAGCTGCGGCCGGCAAACGTAGTCGATACCCTGCTTCGACTTGTTTGGATTCGGTTACGGGTTTGAATTCTTTTCCGATGATTTCTTATTTGACGATTCCATATTCGATGATTCTTTATTCGACGATTTCCTATCGGATGATTCCGATTGCTGATCCGATTTCGACGATTTCGGGGCGGCCCATACGGCAAGAACCGGGCGAATCGCCAGCACGGCAATATCGTCCCGTTGTTCTTCCTCGCCCTGGAAACGCTCCAGTTCGCGGATCAGGAGATCTTTCTGCGCATGCAGCGGCAAATCGGCCGCTTGCTGAACGGCATGCACGAATCGCCTCCTGCCCAGTCCGCGGCTGCGTTCTCCCCCGATCTGATCGAACAGGCCGCCGGTCGCAAGCAGCAGCGTATCCGCTCCTTCCACAGACAGCGCTGCATTTTCGAATGGAGCATCATCCGGCGTGCTCCGGTATCCGACGCCGCTGCTGCTGCCGTTTACAATCTCGACCTTTCCGCGGCGCTGAATGAAAAGCGGCATCCGCGCACCTGCATAGACGACCTTTTCGCCCTCGATGTACAGCACGGCCGCATCGAGACCGTTTTCAGCCGCGCCCGCTTCCGGTCGCTCCCCCGCCAGATAAAGCGTTCGCCGCAGGTGCCGGTTCAGAGAGCCGAGCATATAACCCGGATCGTCCCTGTTCTCGAGCTCCGCAATGCGGTTCAGCAGCGATACGGCGAGCAAAGCCATCATCGCCCCGGGAACGCCGTGCGCGGAGCACCCGCCGAGAGCGACCAGCACGCCCTTTTCAGTCCGTTTGGTCCAATAGAAATCGCCGCCGACGGCACCCTTCGGCCGCATCAGGATATAATGCTCCGGGAAAGCGTCCTCCAGCACCTTGTCCGCCGTCATAACCGACTGCTGAATGCGTTTGGCAAAAGCGGCCGCATCCTGCAGCTGCCGGGTAATACGCGAGAGCTCTTCTTGCTGCTCCTCACTGCGCTCCTCCAGGAGCTTGCTGCGCGTTACGGCCCGGTTATAGGGATCGGCCAGCCTGCGCGACGTATAGACGAAGAAAAAGCCGATGGAAGCAAACGCGATCAATGCGGCTGCAGCCGCACCGACCTTGATCGTATCGAGATAAGCGACCGTATTTTCGCGCGGCACGCCGAACACGAGCTGAAGCCCTGCGGATTGGACGGGGTCGCTGATATAATCGATCAGGGCGCCGGTATCGTCCGTCTCCGATTTGACGAGCGTTCTCCCGAACGTATCGAGCAGGCTGCCCGTAAGCTCCGGCGACAAAATCGCCCGCACATTTTTGCCGGACTGGCTTTCCGTATCGGAAAGCACCACATTTCCGGCCGAATCGATCAGCCAGGTGTGGCTGTTATTCCCGTAAGCGGTTTGCTGCAGCGCATCCGCGAACGATCGAAGGGTCAGCTGGACACCGGCCGCCCCGAGAGGATCGTCCTTGCTGCCGATCCGCGCGTTGACGCGGACGGAGGCCCGATTGTTCGCCTGACGATCGGCTATTACGATCTCGTACGCTTTTCCGTCCTTTAACAGTTGAAAAAACCAATCTGCATCCGGATCGCCCGAAACCATCGCGCCGGCCTCCGCCCCATATTCGTTCCATATCCGCCCCGTCGACCGGCTGACGATATAAGCGTCTTCATAATCAAAATCGCGCTTCATGCGCGCAAGCCTGCTCTTGACAAGACTTCCGTATATTTCGTCGGTTTCCCCGCTTTGCAGCCAATTCGCGACGCTGTCGTCCGACGCCAGCAGCCCGGCGGTTTCAACTGCCCGCCCGATGCGCCCGTCGATTTGGGAGGCGACGACATCCGCAATGCGGACGAGATCCTGAGCTTTCAGCTGGTTCGAAACCGTCCGCTCCGTAAACGTATAGACCAGAAATCCGGTCAGCAGCATCGAGCCGCTTATAAAAACGGCCGCAAGCGCGATCGCGCGCGGAACGCCGCTGCCGATGAGTGACAGCGCCGCCCGCGTTACGGCCCGGGCTCTTCGCCGAAAGGACGTGCCACTCCCGGGCGGCGGCGCCTCCGAAAGCCCTTCGCGTCTCCTGCTTTTCAAGACCAAGCGCTCCTCTTTTCGCAATTGCGGGCCAGGCAAAAAGCCCCTCTCCTGGCGAATGATTTCCTTTATTATACCATGATTAAAACGCGACTTTGTCATAAACAATCGGATTTTGTCGAATTAGAAGCATACAATCAAGATGCCGGCTCCGGCTGGTCCCAGCCTAGCTTTGGCCTGGGATTCGCCGCTCTGCTGCGTCCGGGCAGAAACGGCTATACCTTAATCGCCTTCCAGCTGGACTCGATCGTCTGCTGTACCTGCTGCTCGTCGAGCGGATATTTTCGGATCAGGTAGCCCTTGACGACGGCAGCGATCATCCCGTGTGTCAGCTGATGGCACAGGAGCGGATCCATCTCCCGGATGATGCCCATCTTCTGGCCGTCGGCGATCAGCTCCAGCACGGCGCGGGACGAGCCCGAATCGTCCATATTGCGGATCTCGGGCGAAATATAAGGCGAATAGGAATAGCTGTCGATAAACAAAAATTTTTTTGGAAAATCGACCCCGAACCGGAGCCTGTTCAGCTGGAATCGTTTAAACCGCTCGTATAGGCTGAGTCCGTGCTGATACCCGGCCATCAGACTTTCGCCCATATGGATTCTCGCTTCTTTATAGACCTCGTTGACGAGCTCTTCCTTACTGGCGAAATAATTGAACAACGTTCCCGAGCCGACCTGCGCCCGCTTGAATATTTTGGCGAAGGTGACCGACTGCAGTCCTTCTTCGTCGATTAAATCGAGTGTTGCGCTCATAATATCCTCACGTTTTCCCATTAACGAAGCACCTCGTTGAAACCACTTTATTACCGCACTCGATAAGTGTCAAGTTTTTGGAATTTATATTCTATATAATAGACGGAAAAGAGAAATTACATCCAAATTTCAGCCAGAATTCAATTTAATATTGTCGAAATTCCGGAATATATATTCCAAAAATCGCTTGACTTAAACCGTTTCATGCCGTATGATCAGGTGGTTGGAATAAACATTCCAGACAAAAGGAACATCCTATACGGAGGAGGAACATTCCATGTCTAAAGTATGGCTCATTACGGGAAGCTCCCGCGGTTTAGGCCGCAGCCTGGCCGAAGCGGTGCTTGCTCGCGGCGACCGGCTTATTGCCACCGCCCGCAAACCCGAGCAGCTGGCCGGACTTGTCGAGCGCTACGGCGAGCGGGTAAGCGCCGTTTCCCTTGACGTGACGAACGCCGAACAGGCCGAAGCGGCCGTCCGTTCCGCCGTCGACGCCTTCGGCAGCCTGGACGTGCTCGTTAACAATGCCGGCTACGGCAACATATCATCGATCGAGCAAACGACGTTCGACGATTTCAGGGCGCAGTTCGAAACGAATTTCTGGGGTGTCGTGAACGTGACCAAAGCGGCGATCCCCGTGCTGAGGGAACAGGGCTTCGGGCATATCGTCCAAATCTCTTCGATCGGCGGGCGTACCGGCGCTCCGGGACTCGCCCCCTACCAGTCGGCCAAATGGGCCGTCGAAGGCTTCAGCGAAGTGCTGCATCAAGAAGTCGCGCCGCTCGGAATCAAAGTAACCATCGTCGAGCCGGGCGGATTCCGGACCGATTGGGGCGGCTCGTCGATGAGCCATGTAGAACCGGCTCCCCCTTACCGGGATACGGTCGGCGCCTTGTTGAAGCATATTCGTCAAAATCAGCCGAACGGCGACCCGGATAAAGCCGCGCTGGCCATTATTGCCGCCGTGAACGAGGAAAATCCTCCCCTGCGGCTGCTGCTCGGCAAAGATGCGGTCGCCTACGCGCGCGCGGTCGACAAGGCGCGTCTCGCCGAAACGGACCGCTGGGAATCGCTCAGCGTCTCGACGGATTTTGACCCGGAGAAAGAGAACGAATACGTTTCCGGAGTCATCCGGAAATAAGCGGGCCGTTAAACGAATGCAGGCGGCTTCCCGCCGCCGGATGGCGCGTGGAAGCCGCCTGCATTTCTTTTCATACCAGGTTACGCGTTGGAAACGCGAGTCTTCGCTTTAAATTCTTTGCGCCTGCGGTGAAGGATCGGCTCCGTATAGCCGCTCGGCTGCGCGCCGCCTTCGAAGACGAGCTCGCATGCGGCCTGAAACGCGATCGACCGTTCGAAATCCGGCGCCATCGGCCGATAATTCGGATCTCCGGCGTTCTGCCCGTCGACCACTTTGGCCATGCGCTTCATGGTCTCCAGGATTTGCTCCCGCGTGCAAATGCCGTGTCGCAGCCAGTTCGCCATATGCTGGCTGGAAATGCGAAGCGTGGCGCGGTCTTCCATCAGCCCGACGTTGTTGATGTCCGGCACCTTCGAACAGCCGATGCCCTGCTCCACCCACCTGACGACATAGCCGAGAATACCTTGAGCGTTATTGTCCAGCTCCTGTTTGATTTCCTCGGGCGACCAAGCCGGCTTGCCTTCGACGGGAAGGGTCAGAATTTCATCCCGGTAGCTTCGGATGGCGTTTTTCAGTTCATCCTGAACAGATCGTACGTTCACCTGATGATAGTGCAGCGCATGCAGCGTCGCCGCCGTCGGGGACGGCACCCAAGCCGTGTTGCAGCCGGCCTTCAGCTGCCCGACTTTCTGCTCGAGCATATCCTTCATCAGGTCCGGCATGGCCCACATGCCTTTGCCGATTTGGGCGCGGCCCTGCAGTCCGGCCGCCAGGCCGCTCGCGACGTTCGATTGCTCGTAAGCCTGCAGCCAGGCCGACGATTTCATGTTGTTCTTGCGAATCATAGCGCCCGCTTCCATCGAGGTGTGAATCTCGTCCCCCGTCCGATCCAGGAAACCCGTATTAATAAACGCGATCCGGTCCTTCGCCGCGCGGATGCACGCTCTCAAATTGAGAGAGGTGCGGCGCTCCTCGTCCATAATGCCGATCTTGATCGAATGGCGGCTGAGCCCGAGCATTTCTTCCACCCGGTTGAACAGCTCGTCGGCAAACGCGACCTCCGCGGAGCCGTGCATCTTCGGTTTGACGATATAGATCGAACCGGCCTCCGAATTGACGGTCGATCCGCCGCGGAGCAAATCATGCTTGGCGATCAGGCTCGTCACCACGGCGTCCAAAATGCCTTCGGGAATTTCCTGCCCGTCCGGACCCAGCACCGCATCGATTGTCATCAAATGTCCGACGTTGCGGACAAAAAGCAGCGAGCGCCCTCTCAGCCGCAGCTCCTCGCCGGAAATCGACGTATAATAACGGTCGGGCTCCAGAGACCTCGTCATCATTTGGCCGCCCTTCGGGAAGGTTGCGGTCAAATCGCCTTTCATCAAGCCGAGCCAGTTGGCGTATACCTGCACTTTATCCTCGGCGTCCACCGCCGTAACCGAATCCTCGCAGTCCATGATCGTCGTCGTCGCGGCTTCCAGGAGGATGTCCTTGACGCCGGCTTTGTCCGTCTTGCCGATCGGGTGCGAGCGGTCGATCTGGATTTCGATATGAAGCCCGTTATTGACCAGCAAAATCGCTTCCGGCTTCGCCGGATCGCCGCGATAGCCCGCCAGCTTGGAGGGCTCCTTCAAGCCTGCCGTCTGCCCGCCGGCCATCGCTACGGCCAGCCGGCCGTCCGCGATTGTATAGCCCGCCGCATCCGCATGAGAACCCTGCGTCAGAGGCGCAGCTTGATCCAATACGCCGCGGGCATAAGCGACAACTTTGACGCCGCGCGCCGGATTGTAGCCGCCCGTCCGTCCGGCGCCGTCCTCTTCGCCGATGACATCGCTTCCATAAAGCGCATCGTACAGGCTTCCCCAGCGCGCGTTTGCGGCGTTCAGCGCATAACGGGCGTTATTGACCGGAACGACCAGCTGCGGACCGGCCTGCAGCGCGATTTCGGAGTCGACGTTCTCGGTGCCGATATGAAAATCGTCCGGCTCGGCTTCCAAATAGCCGATCTCCTCCAGAAACGCCTTGTACGCCGCAAAATCGAACCGGTCGCGATTTTGTCCGTGCCACTCGTCGATTTGCTTCTGCAGCTCGTCCCTTTTCGCGAGGAGCTCTTTGTTCCGGGGCCCAAGATCGGCGATCAGCCGTTCGAAATCGGCCCAGAACCGCTCTTCGTCCAATTCGGTGCCGGGAAGCGCGGCGGAATGAATAAAATCGTATAACGTCTCTGCAACCTGAAGGTTTCCGATCTGCTTGTAGCGTTCCATTGGTTTCCCCTCTTTTCAAAATGTTAGGACTGTGCGATTCGGTTCCGCAAATGGCCGATGCCTTCAATAAAGCAATCGACGATATCGCCGTCGCCGACCATCTCCGCTCCCGCGGGCGTGCCTGTCAGGATCACGTCTCCAGGCATGAGCGTCATGAACCGGCTGATGCGGGAAATCATGACGTCGACCGGCGTAATGATCAGCTCCATCGGGGCATCCTGCAAAACGTTCCCGTTCACCGTCGCCTGAATGTGCGCCGACCGGTAATCGAATTCGGTTTCCACAACCGGGCCGAGCGGACAGAACGTATCGAACGCTTTGCCGACCGTCCAGTGTCCTTCCGGGTGAAAATAATCGGTGGCGCCAAAATCGTTGGCGACCGTATACCCGAAAATCGCGGCGTCCGCTTCGGCCGGCTCGATGTTCCGGGTCCGGCGGCCGATAATAACGGCAAGCTCCGCTTCAAATTTGATTCCGGGAGTGCCGGGAGGCAAAAGGACCGGTTCGTCGGGGCCGACCACCGTCGTCACCGGCTTGTAGAAGAAGATCGGCAGCTCGGGAATCTCAGGCTTCGGATCTCCCGCGGCGACAAAGTTTTTGCCAATCCCGATAATATGCCTCGGTTCGACCGGCGCCTTCAGCAGAACCTCTGCGAGCGGCAGCGTGTTTCCCGTTAACTGCAGCGGCCCGTACATGTCCCCCGCAAATTCGCGGATGACGTCGCCTTCGAGCACGCCGCTTCGCGTCACGGTATCGCCGCTTTGAATAAATCGGACCAGTTTCATGTTTCGCATCACTCTCTGTTCATTATTTTGAACACCGTTCTAAATACGGTTCAAAATCAGTTTCCCATAGATTTGGCGCTCTGTCAATGCAATCCCGGCGGCGTTGCGCGGCCCGGAACGAAAAAAAGCTTGCAGGAAAAAGCCGGACCGGGAACGTGCGGACCATCCCTGCTAGCAATTGGCAGGACGGCTGTCTGCCGGACAAAGCGCCGCTTATCCGCATAAGGTGCGTTCAAGCCTGGGTGCGGGAACACGTGGCTGGGTTATACTCCCGAAGACTGCGATTCAAAAACGAAAAGCCCTTCGGATTATCCGAAGGGCTTCAATGTCATATATGGTGCGGTCGAGAGGACTTGAACCTCCACGGCTATTACACCACTAGAACCTGAATCTAGCGCGTCTGCCAATTCCGCCACGACCGCATACCGCTTTTTACAGCGACAAGAAAGATAATAGCATGCTTGTCCTGCGAAGTCAAACTTTTTTCATCCGGATCATTTCCACTGCGCGAGCAGCAGCACGATCGAGAACAGCCCGAAGCACAGGTTCAGCAAATATAGAAACGATACGACCTGAACCGGCTTCATGCCGCTCGCCAGCAGCCGAAAATGCGCCTGCGAAGCATCCGCCTTGTAGATCGGCACGCCCTTCACCATGCGCTGGATGACGACGCGGATATTGTCCAATATCGGAACGCCGATCGCCAGAATGGGAATGAACAGCGAGAACAGCGTCGCCTGCTTGAAGGCGCCGTCGAGCGCCACTACGCCGAGCACGAAGCCGAGGAAGGTCGCTCCCGAATCGCCCATAAAGACTTTGGCCGGCGGCCGGTTGAAAATGAGATAGCCGAGCGATACGCCGACCGTCATGACCGCCATCATGGCGGAGCCCTGCTGTCCCATGACGAGCGCCACAACCAGCAGCGTTCCGCCGGAAATGGCGGACAAGCCGCCGGCAAGCCCGTCCATGCCGTCGGAGAAATTAATGACCGTCGTCACGCCGAAAATCCATAGAACGGTAAACGCAAACTGCATCCACTCGGGCAGCGTTATGTAAGCCCCGTTTAGCGGGTTCTGAAAGCCGGAAAAGACGACGCCGGATGCGTATACGAGCACGGCGGCCCCGACCTGCACGATCGTTTTGGGAAGCGCCGGAAATTCACGTCCGTTCGTTTTGTACCAGTCGTCGACGATGCCGATGAGCAGAATCAGCAGGCCTCCGCCGAGTATGGCCCCCGTTCTTTCCCACGATTCATGCAGGAACAGCAGAAACGTGACGGCAAAGCCGATATAGATCGCGATTCCCGCCGTCAGCGGGATCGGGTCGCGGTGAATTTTGCGTTGGTTGCCGGATTGCGGCTTGTCGACGAATCCGATGCGAAGCGCAAGCTTTTTGAACGGAGGAATAAGGCCGATGACAATACAGAATGACAGCGCGAACGCCAAAAGATAACTCATGGTTTTCTCCTTCCCGGCACTTGGTTTCCTTTCCACCAAATCGATTGTAAGCAAAAACCAATTGCAAAGTCAACGTCGAAACCGTGTCCGAAAAACGGCGCGTCCGCGGAATCCGCGCCCATCCGCGGCTTTTGGGGCATATTAAAAATTACTCACCTTGCGGCAGGTCCGCTGCCTTCCGTCAAATTTGGCCGATCGATGCTCAGCAGGAACCGATGGCATAAAAAATAAACCGGTCCCTGTTTTTGGCAACCGGTTTATGCGCTGAAGCGGCAAACGTTACTCCATTCGACCGTTCAAACGTCAACGGATGTGATACAAGCCGTAGACGTTGTCCATCGGCTCGTACCGGTCCGAAATATCCTCCATGCGGAACAGCCGCTGCACGCGCGGCGACATGCGGTCGTAGACGTCCTGCGGAATCGGCATGCGCCCGCTCGTCGCGTTCCAAGAGGCGCAGCTGCTCCTCGTTCACCTGCATCGCGTCGGGAATTTCGCGGCTGGCGATGGCAAGCATCACCTTCTGGTTGTACGGGTCGCCCTGGACGGCGCTCCATTCCCGCGTCAGCTTGATGTTCAGCGCATCCTCGTAAAACTTCGTCATGACGTTGTTTTCCACGGTTTGACCCGGCGGCAGACCGGAGTCGCCGGGCGGCAGCATTTGCGCGATGCTGACCGTCACGGGCTCCGGCTCCGGCGCATACGGATCTTCCGGTTTGGCGCCGGCGTCCGGCTTGGCTCCGCCGTCCGCGTCCGCGGCAGCTGTTCCGGCGCTTCCGTTTGCCGGCGCATTTGCGCCGCTGTCCGCCGCCTTGCTGCAGGCGGTTGCAAAAAGCAAAAGCAGCAGCAGCGCTCCGGCATACCATTTTCGGCTCATATCGATCCCTCCCTGTACGGATTGATGAAGCTGTGACCCATTATACGGCGGAATGCGGAGCGGCAGGGAGCGTCTTCCATCGCCCGCCGAGAGGAGAAACGTCTTCGGCTGAAGAGCGGCGATTCGTCGCAGCGGGCGAATTTCCACCTTTTCCCGGGCGATTGCACACCTCTTCTGCGCACCAGGTCCGTAGGCCGGCTGACTGTGTCCGGAGCGCGTTCAGTGCCGAGCCGCGCATTGAGATTACGCATGACGCTTCCGGTCCGTTCAACGGCTTGCATCGCGCGTCCGCCCGGCCTCCCGGCCGTGCCGTTTTCGCCGGATTTCGCTCGGAAGCACGCCGACCTTTTTGCGAAACACTTTGCTGAAATATTTCTCGTCGGGATACCCGCACCGCTCGGCAATCCGGTATATCGGCTCGTTCGTCTCGCAGAGCAGCTTCTTCGCGGCATCGATCCGCTCGTCGAGCATATATTCGTGAAACGTTTTGCCCGTAATGTTCTTGAAGCATTCGCTGAAGTAGCTGCGGCTGATATGAACGCGCTCCGCCACCTCCGTCAGTCTCAGGTCGAGCCCGATGTTCCGGTTGATATAATCGACCGCCCGCATCATGCCCGTCATCATGTCTTCGGAATAATGATGGCCAAGAAATGCGCTCCGGATCGCCTTCCTCGCCTTCTCCAGCACAATAGCCCAGTCGGCCCAGCTGCGTAAGGACGCCCCTTCGAGCAAAGCGGCGGGATCGAACGAAACGTACTTCTTCCACTGCATAAACACCTCGTAAAAGAAGCTTTCCAGCTTGTCGCACGCAGGCCGGAACGCCTCCAGCTCGGCCGTCAGCCGCCGGAACGCCGCCTCGTCGTAGGCCAGCTCCGGCGACAACCACCGCTCGCGCAGCAGGTAAAGCTCATGCTCGGTCGGCGGCTTCGCTTCCCGCTCGAGCGCGCCGAGATCGACGCTGTACACGCCGCGTCCCGGCCGGTATTCGTAGAAAAAGCCGTGCTTCATATACTCGGCCAGCAGCTTGCAAACCCGGTTCCGGTTGCTTTCGCAAATGCCGGATACCCGGACGGCCGCCCACCGGCTGGACATCCCCGCATGTTTGTTCCATTCCGAAAGCAGCTCATCTTCCTGTACCGGCGGCAGCTCCGGCAGCAGCCACACGCCGCGGCCGATTTCGCATAACGACCGCCGCTGCGCCGGTGCGAACAGGCCGCCCGGATAGTCCTCCTCCGGGCCCGTCGAAACAAGCAGCAGCGCCCGCTGCGCCCCGGCCGGAACAGGGCCGGAGACATCGGAACCGGCGGCTGCCGCTTCTCCGGAAACGCCACGCCCTGCCTGGCCTTCCGTCATCCTGCGCACGATCCGGCCCAAAATGTCGTGCATGTTGTCCTTCTCCAGCTCCACCTTGGCGATGTAATCGATAGCGCCGAGCCGAAGCGCCTCCTGCACGTATTCGAAATCCTGGTAAAACGTCAGCATGACAAGCCAAATGCCGGGATACCGCTTCTGCACCTCGCGCAGCAGGTCGATGCCCGACATGTTCGGCATGGCGATATCCGTCATGATGAGATCGACCGGATGGGTTTCCAGAAACTGGAGTGCTCTCAGGCCGTTCTCCGCCTCGCCTACAACCCTCAGCCCGAAGTCGTCCCACGGCATCAGGGAAACGATTCCTTTCCGCACCAGATGGTCGTCGTCTACTATCAGCACGTTCATTCTTGTTAACGCTCCTTTCATTCGAATGGAAAGAGGATCCGAATCGTTGTACCGAATCCGATTTCGCTGTCGATCCGGAAGTCGGCCCTGCCGCCGAACTGTACGTCGATCATACGGCGGACGTATCGGATCCCGATCCCTAAGCCCGCCTTGCCGCGCGGACTTCGCTCATCTCCATCCCGCTCGTCCGGCCCCAGCAGCAGCCGCTGCACCGCCTCCTCGTCCATGCCGGTTCCGTTATCCGTCACGCGGATGCCGATCCGCCCGTCCGTCTCCCGCCCGATCGTCACCTGAATGACGCCATCGTCCGCCATGCCGCCGTGGTACAGCGCGTTCTCGACGAGCGGCTGCAGGATGAAGCGCGGAATATGCGCGTCCCGCACGGCGGGGTCGGTATCGATCCGCACGTCGAACTTGAAATTATAACGGATCTGCTGCAGCGTAACGTAATTGGCGAGCGCCCCGAGCTCGTCCCCGATCGTGGCCGTTTTGCCTTTGCCGAGGTTGTAATAGAGCACCTTGTTCAGCGTGGAGACGAGCCGGTCGATTTCGTCGTGGCCTTCCATGCGCGCCAGCCAACGGATCGTATCGAGCGTGTTGTGGGTAAAATGGGGGTTGATCTGGTGCATCAGCTTTTCGACCTCGAGCGCTGCCTTTCGTTTCTCCTTCTCCTTCACTTCGTGCAGCAGCTCGCGAATGCGCATCCGCATGTCCTGAAACCGCAGCAGCAAAAAGTCGAATTCCTTCACGTCCGTAAACTTGAGCGGCGACAGAAAATGGCTGCGCGAAATGAGCGCGATTTCCCGGCTCAGGCTGCGCAGCGGGCGGTACACCGTCCGCCAGACGGCCCAGGCGAACAGCACGCTGACACCGAGGGAGGAGATCCCGAGGACAAAGAAGCGCAGCAGCCACTCATTGATTTCCCGGTTGTAGTCCGCCCGCGGAATTACGCTGACGATGCTCCAGCCCTGGCTGCTCGCGTCGGGAAACAAATAATCGCCGCTGCCGCTTCGCTGCGCCGCATACCGGCTGCCGACCGGGAACGACTCGGACCGGCTGTACGTGACGATGCCGTTGTGGTCGACGATCAGCAGGCTTGCGCCGTCGCCGAAGCCGCCGCCCCCTCCGTCGCCGCTGTCGCCGAAGATGCTCTGCACGCCTTCGGTTTCGATGTAAATATAAAGCGACTTATTGTCCAGCCCGGCCTCGCGCGCGATCGACAGCACCGGCTTGCCGTTCAGGCTGTTCAGCGAACCATGCGGCCCGTAATAAGCGAACCCAAGGGAGTCGCTGTAATCGTCGAATACCGGCAGACCGGCGAGATCGAGCCCGGAGGCCGGGCAATAGTTGGCGAACAGCACTTTCCGCTCCTGCGGCATATAGTAGCAGACCATGCCGAGGCTCGGATTGGAAAAGCTGATCAGATTCAGTTCGTCGACCACCTCGTCGCGCCTCAGCTTTTTCTCGTACAGATCGGTCGTCGCCAAATAAATGGACAGGTTCTGGCCGACGCTGCCGTCAAGGGACAGCTGCTGCGAGACGTATTTGAGATGGTTGAGCGACGTTTCGAGCGACTGCTTCGTCTGGCTCAAATTGCTGCGGATGCCGTCTTCGATCTTGTGCTCGAGCACGGAATAAATCGTATAATACGAGATCGTCCCGATTAGAGCGAGCGGGATGAGCGTGCTGGACAGCAGGACGGCAAACAGCTTGTTCCTTAAGGAACGCGGTCCTTTCAGAATCGATAAAAGCGTTTTCACAAGTTCGGTCACCTTCCTGACCAAATTGGAAAGCCCCTCCGGCGCCGGGAAGCCGAAACGCAGGCGCGGCTGCATCCAGGCTGCACCGGGATCACGGAGGCTCCGCGGTGCACGCCGCCGGAACGTCCGCCCCGGCCGGTGCGGCCGATTCTCCTTATCCGATTCCGATTACGTGACGGTCCGGCCTTTCGCCGCCGTGTATAACGTATACCATTCCTCGCGCGTCATAAGCTCCGCCTGCCGCACCGCGTCGCGGCAGCGGCCGATCCGCTCCGGATTCGCCGAGCCGATCACCGGCTGAATGAGAGCCGGATGGCGCATCAGCCAGCCGAGCACGATCGCTTCACCGGTCGTGCCTTTGCGCTCCGCCATCGCCGCCACCAGCTCGCGGGTGCGGACAACCGTCTCCGGCGCGTCGTCGAGCTTCCGCCCGGTATAAAGCCCTTTGGCAAGCGGCGACCACGCCTGAAGCTGTACGTTTTCCAGCATGCAGTGCTCGAGCAGCCCTTCCGGGAAGGCGACGCCGGCGGACGCCGGCTGATTGACCAGTACCCCTTGATCGACCCAGTCCGAACGGAGCAGGCTCATCTCCAGCTGATTCGCAACGAGCGGCTCGGGCAGCGCCTGCTGCAGCATTTTCATCTGCCCGGCGTTCATATTGGATACGCCGAAATACCGGACCTTGCCAGAGCGCTTCAGCGTTTCGAACGCTTCGGCAATTTCGTCCGGACGGGCAAGCGGATCGGGCCGATGCAGCAGGAGGATGTCGAGGTACTCCGTCCCCAGTCTGCGCAGACTGCCGTCCACCGAACGAAGAATATGGTCCTTCGAAAAATCGTACCGGTGCGGAGCCTCGCCGTCCGCAAACCGCATGCCGCATTTCGACTGAATCACGATCGTTTCACGCAGCCCCGAGCGCTTTCTGAGAACGCTTCCAAAAACGGCTTCGGCTTTCCCGCCAGAATAAATATCGGCATGATCGAACATCGTCATCCCGGCTTCCAGCGCCGCGTTTACGGCTTCCTCCGCTTTCCGAACATCTTCCGCCGTCAGCGGATCGACATTGTTGCTGCCGCCCAGCCCCGTCGTGCCGTAAACGATCCGGCTTGCCGTAATGCCCCGCCGCTTCAACGGAAACAGATTGTCATTCATCATTAGCCCCTCCGAATAAGATAATGGTCGATTTCACCCATTATAAACCGGCAGCGCACGTTGCCGTAACGTCACGATTGTCGCCAAAATGCGTTTACGAATGACCTCGGCGCCTGCAGCCGGCCGCGAATTTCGGACGAATACCCCTCTAATCGGCGGACGATTTTCCGCTGAAACATTGAAGTCAGCCGGCAGCCGCGAACAGTCGGCTCTTCATACCTGAAAATGAAATTACAATCAACATGGAATAGAAGGGTAACTGTGAAATTTTTGTTAAAAAATTGCATCCATTTGATGGCTGCTCCGGCATGTCATCCATCCCCCAAGAGCCGAAAAATCCGAGGAATCAAGCAGTGTTGACACGATTCAACAATTTCTTGACGAGGAAAATTTTAGAGACTAATATAAATAATGCGACTATATTGATTTTTCTGGTACGGCGATAATCAATGTAGCTACTTCCTCGTTCTGCTTCTTATGTACGCGCGTACATTCTGGAAAGGAGGTCGGCTCTTTTTTTTGAAGGCGCTTTATTAATAAAAAGGGGAGAAGCTCTCAATATGGAAAAGAACCTTAAGAAACCAAGCTTTTATCGCGTTCTTGTCCCTGCGTTATCGGGGATTTTGGCGATGTCGGCGATCCTGTCGGGCTGCGGCTCCGCCTCGCAATCGTCCCAGCCGGCTTCCGGATCCGACAGCACTTCCTCAAGCGGCGGCAAAACCGGAAGCGTTTCCAAATTAACGCTCTGGGACATCCAAACCCAAGACAGCCAGAAATTGATCGTGGACGAAACCGACAAATTCAACAAGGCGCACAGCGATATTCAAGTTACGCCGCAGTGGTTTCAGAACGATCCGTACAAGGATAAAATCCGGATCTCGCTCGGAGCGGGCAACCCGCCGGACATTTTCTACAACTGGGGCGGAGGGCCGCTTGCCGACTATGTCAAAGCGGGCGATGTCGTGGACTTGACGTCTTACTTGAATGCGGATTCGGCCTACAAGAACAAGTTCATCGATTCGGTATGGGGCCCGGCCACTGTGGACGGCAAAATCTACGGCGTGCCTACCGAAGGCAGCGCGGGCGAGCTGCTCTACTACAACAAAGCGCTGTTCAAGAAATATAATCTCGATCCGCCGACGACTTGGGACAACCTTTTGAAAGCGGTTAAAGTGCTGAAGGATAACGGAATCGCTCCGATTGCCCTGGAAGGCAAAAGCCAATGGCCGGAAATGATCTGGGTGCAGTATTTGACCGCACGCCTCGGCGGCACACAGGTATTCGACAAAATCGCCAAGGGCGAGCCGGGCTCCTGGTCCGATCCGGCCATCCTGAAAGCGCTGCAATACTGCCAGCAATTGGTCGATATGGGCGCGTTCCAGACCGGCTACACGTCCCTCGACGCGGACAAGAACGAATCCGAGCCGCTGATCGTCACGGGCAAGGCGGGCATGATCGCCCAAGGCTCCTGGGTTTACAGCAATTTTCAGACCAACTACCCGGACTTCGTCAAGAGCGGCGATCTCGGCTACACGGCGTTCCCGACGATCGATCCGCAGTACGGCGATATTGCCGTGGGAGCGCCGAGCAGCTACTACTCGATCTCTTCCAAATCGAAAAATCCGGAAGCGGCGATGACGTATTTGAAAGAGGTAAGCCTGAACGATGACGAAGTAACGGCGTATATCAACAAATTGGGAGCGATTCCCCCGGTCAAAAACATCGACGACCAATTAAAAGCGTCTCCAACCGCCGATTTCCAAATCTGGCTTCACGGCATCATCGCGAAGGCTCCGACCGTTCAGCTGTATTGGGACCAATACTTGTCGGCCACCTTGGCCAAGCAGCTGCTTGACAATATTTCAAAGGTCTTCATCAAGCAGGAAACGCCGCAGCAATTAGTGGACAATATGAACAAAAATATGGCCGCGGCGCCAAAATAAGCTCGGTTACCCTGCATTGACGCTCATGCCGGTCGCGCGAATCGGATTGCGTACGGCTCGCGCGGCCGGTTGTTCAGTTCGACGAGAGGCTGGTGTAGAAAATTGCTTTTCAAACGCCTGAATTTGAAGCTGTTCCTATTGCTTGTGCCAGCGCTTGTGTTCTTCTTCGCCTTCATCATTTATCCGGTGTTCGACGCCGTATACACGAGCTTCTTCCAATCCGATGGTCTTTCCAAGCCGGTTTGGGTCGGATTTGCAAACTGGACCAGCGAGCTGAGCTCGCCAACCATCTATCACGCCTTGGGTCTGACCCTGCTTGTCATGGTCCTCAGCTGGGCCGTCCAAACGCCCCTGAGTCTTGTCATCGGACTGTTCCTGTCCCGGGAAAGCCGGTTCACGACCGTCCTGAGCATCTTTTATTTCACCCCGCTGCTGTTCTCCGCGGCGGCGCTCGGCATTGCCTGGAGCTACATTCTCAATCCGAACTTCGGTCTGGTGCAGGCCGTCATTACCAATATTCTGCACTTGCATTACGTAGCGGACCTGCTCGGGAACACGCATGCCGTCCTGTTCACGCTGATCGTCATTATCGCCTGGGAGTTCATTCCTTTCCATACGCTGCTTTATCAATCCGGGGCAAGGGCCATACCCGTCTCGCTGTACGAAGCGGCCCAGCTGGACGGCGTCACGAGCTGGACGCGGCTGTGGCACATTACGATTCCCCAGCTGAAAAATACGATCGTCACGTCCTCGGTCATCATGCTGACCGGATCGCTCACCTATTTCGACATCATCTTCGTGCTGACGAACGGCGGTCCGGGCGACTCCTCCGACGTGATCGCGCTGGAAATGTATAAAACGGCATTTCAGCAATATCAGTTCGGCCCCGGCTCGACGATCGCGGTGACGATGACGGTGTTCGGCCTGCTGCTGTCGCTCGTTTTGGTGAAAACAACGGGCTTCTCCAGAATGGAAAGCCAGATGGAAGGTGCTTGAATCATGAACCAACCCGCAGCCGTTCAAGCGATGCCGCGCCCCGCACAAGCAGGGAAAGCCGGCTTCCGGATCAGTACCGTCGTCAAAGTGCTGCTGTCCCTGGCGTGGTGGTTGTTCACGTTTTACCCGATCTTTTATATTTTGTTTACAAGCTTTCACGGACAAGAAGGGTTTCTGGTCGACAGCGTCTGGCTGCCGCCCGCCCACCCGACCTTCCAGAACTACATCGATGTGATGCATTCCGGATTCGTCCGTTATTTCGCCAACAGCCTGATCGTATCGGTCGTCAGCGTCGTCTGCATCGTCGTGTTCTCGCTCACGGCCAGCTATGTGCTCGTCAAAGTGACGACCGCGGCGACCAAGTTTATTTTCAACCTGATCCTGACGGCGCTCGCCATTCCGCTGCAAGCGCTGATTATCCCGGTCTACTCGATGATCTATCATGGCGGCATGTACGATACGTATTGGGGGCTCATCCTGCCCTCCATTGCGTTCGGACTTCCGCTCACCATTCTCATCATGGTCAATTTTGTGCGCGATATCCCTGCCGCGCTTTACGATGCGATGGTCATCGACGGCGTGGGCGAATACGGGCTGCTCATCCGGCTGATCGTCCCGCTGACGGTTCCGGCGCTGTTTGCCGTCGGCATTTATCAATTCATCGGCGTATGGAACAACTTTCTGTTCCCGCTCGTGCTGACGCAATCCGAAAACATGAGGCTGCTGCCGCTTGCGGTCGTGTCCTTCGTCGGCGAGCACTCCGTCGATATTCCGGCGATCATGGCGGCGGTCGTCCTGTCCGCGCTGCCGCTCATATTGGGCTACATTTTCTCGAGGCGCTACCTGCTGATGGCCATGTCGTCGGGGCTTGGAGCCAGCAAGTAGGAAACGAATGCCGGGACTTGCCACCAAGCCAGCGCCTCCTTAAGGGCGATACAAGCTTCATCCCTTAAATCTAAAACGAGATCCTAGCGATGAAATACATTCCGAATGGGAAAAAGCCGGTCGGCAGCCGATCGGCTTTTTCTCGTTCGTATATTGGATGGTTACCCATATATCGTTTTGCTTTCGATCGCCCCTTCGTCAAGCTCGATTCCGAGACCCGGCTTTTCCGGCAGCGGCAGGAAGCCGCCGGCAGGCACGAGCTTGTTCTTATGAAAATGGTTCTGCTGCCGCTGGTACCGGATCAAGTATTCCAGATACGGGCAGACGGATGGCGGAAGCGCTGCGATGACGTGCAAATTCGGCATTGCCGTGCAGCCGTGCGGAATGAATTTTACGTCGTACGTTTCCGCGAGGACGGCGATTTTGCGCAGCTCCGTGATGCCTCCGGTCCAGTCGGGGTCCGGCTGGGCGTAATCGAGCGCGCCGGCGTCAAAGTACGGCTTGAACTCCTTTCGCGTATACAGGTGCTCGCCGGCCGCAAGCGGCAGAGCGCCTCGCGCGCGAAGCGTCTTGTAGCCGTCCAGCTGCGCCGGCTTAAGCGGCTCCTCCAGCCAGAGCGGGCGCAGCTCGCGCAGCCGGTCCATCATGTCCAGCGCATAAGGGACATCCCACCCCATCCAGCAGTCGAGCATGAAGTCGCCCGATTCGCCGAGCGCTTCCCGAACCTCCCGCGCCATGCGGAGGTTCGCCGTTCTGCCTTCGCCTCCGGCGGAAGGGCCGTGGCGGAAAAACCATTTCTGCGCCGCAAAGCCTTCCTCGGCGAGCCGCTTGGCCTGCTTTCCGGCCTCGCCGGGCGCAAGCGAAAAGCCGAGCGTGCTGGCATAGACGGGAATTTCCGTGCGCGTCGGCCCGCCGAGCAGCCGGTAGACGGGCGCGCCGAAATATTTGCCCCGCAGGTCCCACAGCGCGTTGTCGATCGCGCTCAGCGCCATCATGAAATAACCGGTGTGGGCGTGCCGGCCGACGCTCATCTGATCCCACAGCCGCTCGATATCGAGCGGATTTTGGCCGACCAGAAACGGTTTGATGGTGCGGACCATGATATGGGCCTGCTCCTCGTAAACGATCGGACCGTACAGGCCGTCGATCCCTTCGTCCGTCCGGACGACGACGTAATGCCGGTCCACCGGCAGCCGGCTGCCGTCCGGCACAGAAGGCTGGTCCCGCTTCGCATAATCCGGATAGAAGTCCAGCGGATTCGCGGAGCGTTCTTCGTGCGCCCATTCCGCGTCGATCGAGCCATGCAATGCCCACACTTCGACGTCGGTTATTTTCAAGGTTATCCCTCCTTCAACACCTTCAAACTCCGTACTCGACCGTGCTGGCGTAAGGCGAATAATACGGCTTGGCCGTAATCGTACCTTTCGCGTGCCGGCCCAAAATGTTCACCCGCTTCGTTTCGCCAGGCAGCAGATCGAAATAATTGTCCTCGAACAGCCAGCCGAACTCGTCCCCGTCTTCGCTAACGCCGCCGAGCTCGATGCACCGGGCGAACTTGTCCGTCGTCACGATCAGCGCTTCGCCGTCCGTCTCCAACGTCAGCTTCGCTTCGGGAAAATGCAGATGCTTCTCGATATCGACAAAATCGTTCGTCCGGGCGAGCCGTTCGCCGTTCTCGCCGGTCAAATACGCGTACAGGACATACTGGCGGGAAAATTGCTTGAATTCGTTCAGGTCGCAGATCAGCTCCGATTCCCCGGGCGCTGCGTATACCTGCCTTGCCGTCTCGGCGGCGAAACGGTTCGCCTCCGGGTCGAACAGCTTGATATGAACGGTTCCTTTCACATCCCGGATGCCGTCGTTGACGATCCACAAATAAATGAAATCGCCGACGTCAAAGGAGAGCAGCACCGGCTCGTACGCCCGCTTCACGGCATAATAAGGAATGTACGGCTCCCCGTAATAATCGATCATCGAGCCGTAAATGACCGGCCATGAATCGTTCCAACGGCAGACGAAATGCCCTTTGCAGATCCGCTCGCCTTCGGGGCTCGCGGAAGGCTTGCCCCTGCGGTTGTTTTCGATAATTTTGCGCAAATAAAGCCCGTGCGCAGCGCCGAATTTATACACGGCCGATTCCAGATCGTCCGAATCGTAGAACTGCTCGATCGGCGGAATTTTCCGCCAGCCGAACGTCGTCGTTTTCTCCGTCCACGTATCGGGCCACGGGTACTTGTCCTTCTTCGTAATCAGGCCGGAATAGCCTTCGGGCCACGCCCGTTCCCTCCCGCCCATATAACGGAGGAAGCTCTTCTCCGCCGGCGGAGAGGTGCGGATTTCCTCCGCGATCAGAACCGGGTAATCGGCGCCCGGCACGTACCAGGTGTTCGTATAGCTGTGGGTGTCCCCTTCCAGCGGATCGTTGCAGTAGGCGCCTCCCCACGGCGAATTGATATGATAATAACGGTCCGGGTCGAGCGTTTCGCAAATCCGCTTATAATCCTCGAGAAAAATTTCCCCGCCGATGTAAGGCACGCCGGGCAGCTCGAACTCCGCGCCCATGAAACACTCGTTGCCGCCGCACCAGAACAGGAGGGACGGATGGTGCTTCAGCCGCTTCACCTGATATTCCGCTTCCTTCCGGCACAGGTCCCGGTATTCGTCCGTATCGGGATACATGCCGTAATCGTGAAAAAATTCCTGCCAGACAAGAATGCCCCGCCGGTCCGTCTCCTCGTAAAACCGGTCGTCGTACCGGTCGCTCCCGCCCCAGATGCGCTGTGCGTTCATGTTGCCGTTCTCCAGCAAATCGAGAAGCCGGTTCGATTTCTCGTTGTCCCAGCGATGCGTGATGCCGGTAAGCGGCGCGGACTGGGCGCCCCATAATTTTACGCGCCGCCCGTTGATGACGAAGTCGAGCGGCTTCTCCATGACGACGTCGCGGAAGCCAACCCGCTTCGTCTCTCGGTCCTTGACTTCGCCGCCGGCCAGTACGGTCACGGTCACCTCGTACAGCGGCTGTCCGCCGTAGCCGCGCGGCCACCACAGCTCGGGAGCGTCGACGGTCAGCTCGCAGCGGTGCTGCCAGCTTCCCCCGGAGCCAGGATCGATTCGTCCGGCGTATTCCGCGGCCAGCCGCCCGTCCGGCCCGCGGACCTCGAGCTTCAGGACGCTCCCCTCCGCATACCCGCTGCCGAAAACGGTCGTCTGCACCTTCCCCTGCCGGTATCCTTCGGTCAGCCCGATCCGGAGATCGGTCTCGGCGATTTCCGTCTCGTCGACGAGCTCGAGCTGCACGCTGTCGTACACGCCAACGCGCGTGAAATACGGCTTGGCGCTCAAGTACGGGGCGAAATCATGCTCGTGCTTGCGCAGCAGGCGGCTGCGCCTGATTTTCCCCTCCCATTCGGACGGCAGCTCCAGCTGCCTGATATACGCATGCGCCGAGCGAAAATGAAGGACAAGCTCGTTAACCGCCCGCAGCCGGCCGGTCACCTCGGTCCGAAGCGGCACAAACATGTCGTTGTGGCGGGCGACGAGCTCTCCGTTCACATAGACGTCGGCCAGCGTATCCAGTCCTTTGAAATGGAGATATGCCCTCACGCCCGGTCCGGCAGGGCCGTCAAACGCGAATGTGCGCCTGTAAATCCAGTCCTGCTCGGCAACCCACTGGCACGCCTGCGTCTTGCCCCACTCCGCCGGATCTTCGATTATCCCTTCGCGCAGCAATACTTCGTGCACCTGGGCGGGAACGGCCGTATCGAGCCAGCCGTCCGCGCCGGCCAGCCGTCCGTCTGCGGCGCTTAAAGCCTCGAAAGGCTCGAAGCCCTTCAGCTTCCAGCCTTCGTCCAACTGTACGATCGTTTTCATCTACCGGCTCCTTCCGTTATCCTTTGATACTTCCGCCGACGAGCCCCCGGATCAGATGCTTCGAGCCGAAGCCGAACAAAATGAGAATCGGAATCGTCGCAATGGCCAGCGCCAGGATGCGGGCGGAATAGTCCGTCCGGTATTCGCTCCCGAGCGTCGAGATCGCCAGCGGAATCGTATACAGCGACTCTTTGTTGATCAGGACCAGCGGCGTCAAATAGTTGTTCCACGACCAGAGGAAAAACAGCAGGAACAGCGTAATGACCGCCGGCCGGATGACCGGCACCACGATCCGGAAAAAGATGCCGAGGTCGGAGCAGCCGTCCAGCCTGCCGCTCTCGATGATTTCATTCGGAACGGACCCGGAAATATACTGGGTCATCCAGAACACGCCGAAGGCGTTAGCCAGCCCGCCGATAATGAGCGGGTAGAGCGTGTTGGCCAGCCCGAGCGTGCGCATCTCGACGACGAAGCCGATCAGGCCGAGCTGGGCCGGTATCATGAGCGTTCCCAATATAAAGTAATAAAGTGTTTTCTTTCCTTTGAAATTGTATTTCGCGAAAGCGAAGCCTGTCAAGGCGCTGATGAACACCGCCCCGAACGTATTCAGCACCGAGACGTAAAGGCTGTTCCAATAGAAGAGGAAAAAATTTTGCTCCATGATCGATTTGAAATTTTGAATCAAATAATTGCCCGGCAGCAGCTTCAGGCCGGTATACAAATCCTCGCTGACGTACGTGCCCATGACGATCATCATGTAGAACGGAATGAGCGCAAGCAGGGACAGCACGGCCACAAACAAATAGACCGGCACCTTCACGATCGTATTCATGTCAGGCCTCCTCCCCGCGGTTCATCACTTTGAGCGACAGGAACGAAAAGATCGCGATGATGATGAAGAGGCTGTACGCGATCGCCGAACCGTAGCCGAACTGGAAGTTCTGGAACGCCACCTCGTAATAGCGGATGACGACCGTCATGGCGGCGTGATCGGGGCCCCCGATCGGCTGCGAAGCCGTCTGGAACAGGAGCTGGGGCTCGTCGAACAGCTTGAAGCCGTTGATGATGCTCGTAATGACGACGAAGATCATGATCGGCTTCAGCATCGGCAGCGTAATATAGAAGAACGAATGGATCCATTTCGCGCCGTCGATTTTGGCCGACTCGTACAGCTCCTCGGGAATCGTCGACAGACCCGACAGAAACAGCACCATTTTATACCCGTAGCTGACCCAGGCGGCGATGATGATGACGACGATTCGCGCGGGCGTAGCCGTACCGAGCCAGTTGACGGCATGCCCCCCGAGCTTCTCCACGATCAGGTTGACGGTTCCCGTTTTCCAGTCGAACATAATCTGGAAGATGATCCCGATCGCGACCGGCGTCGTAATATACGGGAAGAAATTGATCAGCTGGAACACCGATCTCGACTTGCCGAAGAAATCCTTCAGAAATACGGCCAGCAAAAGCCCAAACACGATCTCCAGCGGAATCGTGATGACGATGATGAGCATCGTATTCAGGATCGACTTGTAAAACAGCGGGTCCTTCGTGAAAATTTGAATGTAGTTTTTGAACCCGACGAACGTTTTTGTCGTGATGCCGTCCCAGGACGTGAAGCTGAGCGTCAGCGAGAACAGGATCGGAAACAGGCTGAACAGCAGGTAGAGCAGAAAATACGGCGTAATCAGCGCGTAGGGCACCAGCTTTTTACTATTCCAATGCATCATCTTCACCTTCTTACGAATAGGTTAAAACCGGATGTAACGGGTAAACGCCGTCTATAGCAGGGAATAATCTTCTCCCCTATGGTCTCAAGCCATTACGTTTATCTTCCTTCAGATTGAAAAAAGAGGGAGCTAGTCGGCAAGACCAAACTCCCTCTCCTGCTCCGGCTTGTTATTTCTCGATATCCGGCTGCTTGGTCATAATATCGTTTTCCATCTTGCTGACCAGGTCGGCGACGGCGACGTTGCCGTTATCCGACGCGTTGATCGTCTGGATCGCGACATTCATCGCATCGTCGATATCCTGATCGTATTTGCTCGGCAGGCGGACCGACTTGATGTTCGGGAAAATTTCGGTCTCAAACGCTTTCATGACGTCCTGTCCGGCGAAATACTCGTCTTTATGCGAGTAGAAATTCGGAATGTCGTACACCGGCTTGTAAGGCGAGAAGTTGCCTTTCTGATCGCGCGCGAGCTCCGAGCCCTTCTGGGTCATGAAGAAGAAGTTGATCAAAGCGGCCGCGCCTTCTTTGTTTTTGGCTTTCGCCGGAACGCCCTGCACCGTGCCGCCGTAAGGGAACGGTCCGCCCGGCGGAATCATGAAGCCCCAGCGGCCGATGCCGTTTTTGTCGTTGGCTTTGATGGTGAAGTCGACGGACCAGTTGGCGCACGGATAGAAAATGTGCGTTTCGTCCGTGTACGACGTGCCTTCGGCCGGCGACGCGGAATCGATCGTATCGATGATGCCCGCCTGCTTCATTTCCACCAGCTTTTGCAAAATCGGCGCCACGCCCTGGTCGAAGTTCAGCTTGTTGCCATTGATGAACGGCGTCGACGACTGGCCTTTCAGGAACTGATACGCGTCGCCGAGGCTGGCGAACATGTATACGCTTCCATTCGATTTCTGTTTAACTTCTTTGCCTTTTTCGATGAAGGTATCCCAATCGGTAAATATTTTTTGCAGCGCGGCCGGATCGTCCGTGCCGAAATATTTTTTGGTCAGCGCCCGCTTGTACGCCATACCTGCGACGGAAGGCGCTTCGGGACCGACATAGACGCCGCTCTCCGTCGTTTCCAGCGGAATCAGGTAATCGAGCACCTGCGATTTGTCGAGATTATAAGGCGGCTTCGACAGGTCCTCCCAAATGTTCAGCGACAGCAGCTTGCCGCGGTACGTCTGCTCCAGCCAGGCGATATCGGGCAAATCGGCCCCGGACGCCAGCGCGGTCTGCAGCTTTTGCGCCATGTCCTTAGCCTGGACCGAGGTCAGCACGACGTTGTACTGCGGATACAGCTTCGTAAATTCCTCGTAGTACTTTTTGCGGCTGTCCGATACGTCCCATAACCAGATGTTGATATCCGTCTTTTTACCGGTCGCCTTCGTGTCGTTCGCCGAGCCCTGGTTCGTCTGCCCGCCTCCGTTGTCGGCGGCCGGCTTGCCCCCGCCGCCGGCGCACGACGCCAAAAGCGCAGCGGACATGACCCCGGCCAGCAGCAGCGAAAATCCCCTTTTCATACGAGCTTTCATTCCAGCTCCTCCTCTTTTTATCGTCTGCCTGCACCTTGAATGTACCATCCGCAGGAGCGCGAAAGCATGGTTCAAAATTAGGATCCGTTATACATTTTTAGGGTCGTGCTCAAGGAGCATGAGCGGCAGCGAGAAGCTGACGCGCGTGCCTTCGTTTTCGGCGCTTTCGATCTGAAGCGCGCCGGCTTCGCCGAACAGCAGCCGCAGCCGGTTGTTGGCGTTCAGCAGCCCGATATGGCTCGTATTCTCGTCGACGGACGGCGAAGCCAGCTGCGCCTGAAGCTTCTCCAGCGTCTCCGGCGCGATACCGATGCCGTTGTCCGCCACGCTGACGCGGAGCAGCTGCGCGTCCTCCGAAATGCCGATCCTCACCCAGCCTTTCCGCAGGGCGGGCAGAAGACCGTGAAAGATGCTGTTCTCGACCAGCGGGTACAGGATCATTTTCGGAATTTTATACGCTTTGCACGATTCCTCGACCTGCCAGATCACCTCGACCGAATCGTTATAGCGGTATTTGAGAATAAGGCTGTAATCGTTGATATAACGGATCTCGTCGCTGATCGACGCGAGCATGCCGGGATGATTGTAAAGCGTCGACTGCATGAAGGAGATAAACGCCTTCGTCAGCCGGACGATATCCGGCGCGTTCGCCTTCCGGGCGAGGTACATGATCGCGTTCAAGGTGTTCGCTATAAAATGCGGGTTGATCTGCAGCATAAACATTTTCAGCCCGAGCTCGCGTTCCTTCTTCTCCCGTTCGACGGACTCGTCGATCAAATTTTTAATATCCTTGACCATCCGGTTGAAGACCTGGGCCGCTTCCTCGATTTCGTCCCCGCTCTTCACCTCGATATGCGTCTGAAATTCCCCTTTGCCCACCTGCCTCATGCCGCGGACCAGCTTCAGGAGCGGCTTCGTCACATTGGCGGCGACGGGGTAAATGATGATCCACATAAACAGCAGGCAGATGAGAAAAATATACACCATCGTATAGTTGAAATAGGTGATGTTCGCATTGATTTTTCGTTTGGAAATCGTACCGGTTATTTTCCAGTTCGTTGACGGTATCGTTTCGGACAGGTAATATTGGCCCGACTTTAATACGGCGTTTTGCGACTGCGCAGCGCCATTCAAAATTTCGCCGGGGACAGGGGAGGCTTTCCGGTCGGGGGCGTAAATCAGCTGGTTCGATTGATTGTACGCGGCGATCGCGATGCCAAGCGACGGGTCGACCAGCATCGGTTTAATAAGCGCGTTATAATCCAGATGAATCAGGAGCTTGCCCAGATACACGTTCGGAGACGGATTTTGCTTATCGTAGATATTGATGACGTAGGTCATTACATAAAGACTGGACGTGTTCGACGGCGCAACCACGACATGCGGCATGGATACTCCGTTAAACGTATTGTTATTGCGGAAAGGGTCGAACCAGCTTTCATTCAGCTGGCTGTAATAGACGCCGCTCAGCAGCAGCGGTTTGTTGTGCGGGTCGATAACGCTCATATCGACGATAATGTTGTCGCGCAGAAAGCCGTATTCCTTCAGCAGGGAATTGATCTGCCAAAGCGATGAGAAATAATCGTAGCCCTTCGAGACGGTCGCCCGCTTCAGCAGCGTCTGCAGCTGGTCGTTGACAATGATGCCCTTCGCGTAGGTAATCGTATCGTCGAGCGTATACGAGATCTGCTGGGCGATTTTCTCGACGATAGCCTGATTGTCCCGGATCGTCTGCCTGCTCAGAATGGGGTTGACGAACAAATACATCGATACGGCCATCAATACGACCGACAGCGTCACGGCGAGAAATACGAGCGTCACGATTTTCGTCTTGATTCGCATAGTACCGATCGCCTTGTCATCCCTTTCCGTCTAAGTTGTATGGTTAACGATCGCCGGGATTTTTGCCCGTTATCCGCTTATAGGTTTTGCAGAAGTACTGCACCGTCTGGTAGCCGACCATCGCGCCGACCTCGTGCACCTTGTATTTACCCGTTTCCAGCAGCTCGCGGGCGCGTTCGATCCGGTACCTCGCGATATAGGCGACGAAGGAAACGCCGACTTCCTTTTTGAACAGCTGGCTTGTATAAATCAGGCTGAGCCCCAGCCGGTCGGCGACTTCGTTCAGGGAGATGTCCCGCTGATAGTTGACATGAATATATTGCAGCACGTCCCGGATTTTGCGGCTGTATTTGCTGCTCGATTCCTCCGCCAGCTGCCGGACGATGTCCGCAAACCATTCGGAGATACCGAAGACGTTGTCCAGCTCGTAAATTTCCGCAAGCTTCTCGATCGGATCGATCACCGGCTGCTGCGGCGGCCGCCGCGCGTTGACGATGCGGACGAGCTCGAACACGCACTTGCGCACAAAAGCCGGATCCTGCAGCGCCACGAGACGGCGCGTAAACAGCTCTTCGATTTTTTTGACGGCGACGTCGTATTCCTCCGCTTGAAGGCTGTCGCGTATTTCAGCGAGCAGCCGGTCCGCGGCGCCGTATTCGCCGTCCGGAACGCCGATTTTCCGCACATCGGTCAGAATGCAGCTGCTTTTGCTGAACATCCGGAGCGCATAGATTTGCTTCGTTGTCCGGAGCGATTTTCCGATATCGCGGGCATGCTCGAACGCCGGCCCGATCGCAATGGATACCGTGCAGCCGTATACCTCCGAAATGCGCTGCTGCAGATGGCGGGCAAACGACCAGCAAAATTCGTACCTTTTTTTCTCGCTGAACGATTCGGGCACGCGGACGAACACGGCTGCCTCGCGGCCGTTCAAATCCGCCGCTTCGGCATCGACGCCCTTGAACAGGCGGGTATACAGGAAATCGATAAACTCGCTGCGCTCCACCCCTTCGCCTTCCGGCACTGCTTGCCCCTGCTGCCCTTGCGACTGCACACGGTCGAAACCCAGAATAAACATGCCCGTCCGTCCCTGCCAGGGAAACGGACGGCCGAGACCCGGAGAAGCGTCGTCCGGATGCGCCGCAACCCGCTTCAGGAACATCCGGAGATGTTCCTTGCGGGCCAAATATTCGGCGCTTTCTTCCTCTTCGATCTGCTGCCTCGCCTTGTTCAGCTCCTGCACCAGCACGGCGCCGTCCAGCTCGTGCTTCAGCACGTAGGAATGAATGCCAAGCTTGATCGCTTCCCGCGCAAAATCGAAATCGCCGAATGCGGTGAGCAAAATGACCTTTTTGTGCTTCTGCCGGTCCAGAATGGTGGACGTCATTTCGAGCCCGCCGAGCCCCGGCATCTTAATATCCGAAATGATGATGTCCGGGTTCCGTTCCTCGAAGAGCTGCAAGCCTTCGCGGCCGTTCCGCGCTTCGGCGATCAGCGAGAAGCCGTGATTTTCCCAGTCGATCAAATGTTTGATTTCATCCCGGACGATGTCCTCATCCTCGACGATCATCACCTTCAACATGCTCCATCGCCCCTTTTCCGTTCACAAAATCGATATCCGCCGCAACCTGCGGCCGAAACAATTCCCACGTAAAAGGCGTTGCGCCCAGGTGCAGCAGCGGCTGCTCCCGGTAATGCTCCTTCGTCACCGCGACAAGCCGCTCCCAGTGGCCGGCGGCATGCTCCGTGCCGATCCATTCGGCGGCCTTCCGCAGCTCCGCGGCGTCGCCGGTCCGCTCATAGCGCGCGCAGCAGACGCCGGCCCGCAGCTTGGCGGCAAAATAAAGCCCCAGACTCGCCCATGCCTCAATATCCGCTTTCTCGCATTCCAGTGCGGACCGTTCGGGCGAATCGATCTCCTTCAGCAGCTCAAGTCCCCGCTTCGCATCCGCTTCCAGCCGGTCCGCCAGCGCGAGCGGCGTGACGCGGCCTTCCATATCGTCCCCGCGCGCCTCGCGTTCCGCAAACTCCCGGAGCGGCAGATAGGCCGGATCGAACGTTCGGCTCTCGAGCATGTCCTCAAGCGAAATGAACGCCTCGGCGGGAGAATCGCATTTCGAATTGTCGCTCGAAATGAAGCCTTCCGCATATAAAGTAAAGTCCCACGTAAACGCGAAAAACGAAGCGAGCGCCATCGGCATGCCGCAGACGGACGAATAGGCGCGGAGCAGCGGTCCGCCCGCCTGCTTGCCGTACCGGCGGCCGATCGCCTGCTCGAAGACGGCATCCGGCGTCTCCGGATCGTAAAGCAGCCTGCCCCACAGCATATAATACAGCCAGTTTTTCTCGTACGCGTATTCCCATTCCATATGAGGATGGTCCTTCACATGGGAATAGTCGTCGGCCGGAACGAAGCATTCGGAGCCGACGTAATAGCCGCCGACGTAATCGTGTCCGTTCGCCGCGATATGGGCCCTGACGAAATCCAGCTGCGCCCAGCGCAGCGTGAAGAAATCCTCGTTGCGCACCATCCAGGTGATTTTGTAGTTCGACGGCTGCGGATTCCAGTAGCCCTCCATGCCGGCCGAGCCGCCGTGCGTCAGCATCAGCTCGGGCGAGGAATAAGCATGGGACCAGTTGAATTTTACCTCGACCCAAACCGGCTCCGGCAGGCCGCTCCGCTCGATCGAATCCCGCGTAATGTGCGGATCGACGGAAAACGGCGCGCGGTGAATGAATTTGACGGGCCGGCCCGCCCGCTTCATGCCTTCGTAATAAACGTCCTCAATCCACGTCTGCCGGTCCTGCGGAGTCATATCGTGCATGCGCTCCCCGAGCGACGTGCCGATTCCGGTCAAATCGGGGTATTCATCGATCATCTGTGTGACGCATTCGCGGGTGTACCGTTTGATCTCGTCCGTGGAATACGAGTCGCCGAAATAATGCTCCAGGTCGCTGACGGCATCGCCGTCGTAATGCTCCTTAAAGGCGTCCGAGACGAAGATGTTCCAGTTGACCATATACGTCTCGATGCCCCGCTCCTTCGCCATCCGGAACAGCGACGTCCAATACGTCCTCCATACCGCCAGCTCATCGTCCGTGAGCGGACAAGCTTTGGGAAAGTTCTTCGGCCTGAACATGTACGGGAACGGGTGAAGGTTCCACAGCGTCAGCGCATTGTAACGGTTTTCCGCCATCATGTCGAGGAAGCCGCGCCAGAAGCCGAGATCGCGGACGGCCTGATGCTGAAGGTCGAAGGCGCCGCCCATGCGGTAGCTCGACCACGGCAGATTGAATTTGAGCGCGCGAAACGGGAACCGCGCATTCGCCGTGAAGCCTTCGATCCCGTCAAGGCTTCCGTTCGCCTCGATCCGTTCGGCAAGCTCGAACACGCCGTACATGGCCCCGGTTTCGTCCGGTGCCAGCACATATACGGCCGGTACGCCCTGCCGGTCTCCCGTGCGAATTTCGAAGCCTTCGGCGCGGACATTCGGATCCGGCGTCAGCCCGAGCAGAGCCGCTTCCTCCGCGCCGCTCGCGATCATGACGGACACGGACGCCGGACTGTCCGGCACCCCATATTCCCACGTCTCGCCGATGCCGGCGAGCGCCTCGTGCAGCCGGCCGAGCGCAAGCCCCAGCCTCGTCTTGTCGTTCGAAACGGAAATGGCAACCGCCATGGTACAGCCCTTCTTTCCTGATGGATTCCGGTCAAGCCGGATCACGATTCGTTTCGAATAGCTCGCACGAATACCTGGTTTCGAATTGCCCGCCCGGCTGCAGCTCCAGATACGTGCCGTGCGCGAGCGAATCGTCCAGCGAAGCGAAGGCGTCGTTGGACGGTTCGACGGCCACCGTATAGATGCCCGGTCCGATGCTGCTCCAGTAGCGGATGTAGGGAAAAGCGTCGAGCTGCCAGCGCAGCTGAACGCCAAGCCCCTTCCGGCGGTTCACCAGCCGCGCCCAGGGCTCGCCGGCGTTTTTCAGCACGAGAAACAGCTGATCGCTCGCGGTTCGCGGCAGCACCTTCCGGATGTCGCGCGGCGCGCCGCCGTGCAGCGTAATCCGGTCGATCGGCTCCTCGAAGGCGGCCGGATCGCTTCCCTGCGCCGCAGCGTACTGCCGGGGGTGAAAGGCGATGCAGCCCTCGGGCACTTCAACGTCGACGGTCTCGTCCAGAAACGTTCCGCCGAACGCGGGATGCTGGGTCCATGTGAACGAAGCGGCGGCATCGCCCCTGTTCCGGATCCGCTGCGTGATATGCAGCGTCGATTCGCCCTTTTGAAGCGTAAACGTCTTTTCGACATCGAGCGGGACTTCCGGCAGCTGCACGAAGCAGCGTACCGATACCGTGTCTTCCGTGTTTGACGTCACTTCATAAGCCCACGGCAGCGTGGCGGCGATACCGCCGTTATCCTGGGTAATTTCGATGCCGCCGTACCTGGCGCGGTGCGGAAGACAATCCTGCCAGCCGCCAACGTAAATCTCGGAATACATACGCAGCCGCCGTTCCGCAAGGTCTCGGCCGCGAAAGCCGTCCAGCCCCGGTCCTGTCTTCAGCAGTACGTCCATCTGCAGCGGCTTGTAGATCAACTCGTAGATATCGGCCCCTTTACCGGCCAAAATACTTATTTGCAGCAGCCCGTTTTCCAAAACGAGCCTATCGAGTCCGGCAGCCGTCGTTTCGCGTATCGTGCATGGCGAATGTTTCATCGGTTCGAAGCCGCCTTACTGCTGCGGAAACAGATTCGTCTCGCGCGGCGTCGGGAAAATTTCGTCCAGCCGCTTCAGCGTCGGCTCGTCCAGCTCGATCTCGACCGCCTTCAGGCAGTCCTCGAGCTCCTCGACCGTACACGGCCCGATGATCGGGGCGGTGACTGCCGGCTGGGCGAGCAGCCAGGCCAGCGCGACATGCGATTCCTTATGGCCCAGCTCGCGGCACAGGGCGGAATACTGCTCTATCTGCGTCCGGTGCGTTTCAAGCAGCCTCCGCGCATGGCCGGCGAGCCGCTCGGGAATGGGACGGGACATGTCGATCGCAAGCAGCCCCCGCGCAAGCGGACTGAAAATGATGACGCCGATGCCAAGGTCCTTGGCCGTCGGAATCGTATCGTTCTCGGCAAAGCGGTTGATCAGGTTATAGCCGTGCTGCTCGGAAATGAGTCCCATAAAATGACGTTCTTTGGCGCTTGATTGCGCTTTCAACAAATCCCGGCCGGCAAAATTGGACGATCCGATATAATCGACTCGTCCCGAACGGACGAGGCCCTCGAACGCTTCCCAAAGCTCTTCCCACAGCACGTTGCGGTCCACATGGTGCATCTGGTACAGCTCGATATGGTCGGTCTGCAGCCGCCGCAGCGAAGCTTCGAAATGGCGGCGGATTTTATACAGCGACAGCCCTTGCGGCTTGTTCGGCCCGTCGATCGTATCGTCGTCGAACATCCGCCCGACCTTCGTGCCGAGCACGACCCGCTCGCGGCGGTTGCCGCCTTTGGCGAACCAGCGCCCGATAATCTCCTCGGTAATGCCGCGCTGGCCAAGGTCGCCGTAAACGTTGGCCGTATCGAAAAAGTTGATGCCCGCATCCAGCGCGGCGTCCATAATGCGGTGCGCCTCCTGCTCCGTCACGCTGCCGTATTCGCCCGGCCGCTTGATCGAGCTGCCGAATGCCGCCGTACCCAGGCACAAGCGGCTGACCCGCATGCCCGACCGTCCCAAATAACCGTATTTCATTGTCCATTCCTCCCGATTCGATTGAAAATGTATTGCCGCAAAATGAAAGCGTTCTCTTATGCGGCCCCGCAAACCTCGAGCCTCACACAATACAGGGAAGTCGATGCCGTGATGTAAAGGATATCCCGTCGGTCCGAACCAGGGCTTCCGCCGAAGCATAGGTTTGCCGCCACCTCCGGCAGCTCGATCCGGCCCAGCGGCTCTCCCGATGGCGCGATGATCCAAATCCCGCCCGGACCGGTGACGTATACGTTGCCGCGTTCGTCCGTCTTCATGCCGTCTGCGGCGCCGGGCCCGGTATTTGTGTCGAGCTCCGCAAACAGGCGCCCGCCGCTCACGCTTCCGTCCGGCGCAACGTCGTACACCTTGATATGCTGCTTGTTCGTGTCGTTGACGTACAGCAGCGTTTCGTCCGGCGAAAAAGCGAGCCCGTTCGGGCGTTCGAATTCGTCCGTCAGCAGCTCGACCTCACCAGTGGCAAAGTCGCAGCGGAATACGCCGTTATAGTTCAAATCACGCGGGCCTCCCAGCATGGCGCTGTACGGATCGGAGAAATAAAGCGAGCCGTCCCTTTTGACGATGACGTCGTTCGTGTTGTTGAGCCGGTCTCCATTATAATGCGTCGCCAGCGGTGTCACCGATCCGTCCGGCTCGATGCGGGAAATCCGCCGCTCCAGCGATTCGCAAAGGATAAGCCGGCCTTCCGCGTCCATCGCCATGCCGACCGCACGGCCGCTCTTCTCCTTGAAAAGACGCGCCCCTTCCGCTTCGCTCCAGACGTGGATGCGCTGATTCGGAAAATCCGTAAAAAACAGCCGGCTCGTCCGCGGACACCAGACGGGACCTTCCGCAAACGAATAGCCGGTCGCGAGCTTCCGGATTTCCCGGCCTTCGGGAACGATGCCGTCCAGCCCGGCGGAATAACGGATGATGTTCATTCGCCGATTCTCCTTTCAAAATGGACACGCGTACATAATGTGATCTTACACCCGCATCCGCGTAAGTTCAATAAAAGAGGCTCACTAAATTGTACCATTCGCCGCCCGCCCGGCTGCTGTAACGAATTTAATATCCGTTACACTTTTTTATGGTCGCCGATTCCCCGCCCTTTCGGAGAAAAAAAAGAAAACGCAGCCCGGTACTCGGTCTGCGCCGAGCGTATGCCTGGCCGCGATTTCCTCGCCGCTCCTATTAGAAAAGAGTTCGTTATTGGTGACGCTTCACATTCCGGGTTATTCCTTCCGCTCCATATCCTGCTTCAGGAAGCGAATCAGCTCCTGCTCGCGCTGCCTGCTCATACGTTCGGACAGTTCCGGCGTCCAGTCGTAAAAGCCTTCGCCGTTCTTTTGCCCGTAATGCCCGTCGTCCACCAGCTTCCGCATCGCCGCCAGCGACTCGCCGTCGTTGTTCAAATCCTTGAACAAATATGAGGAGATGGAATCAAACACTTCCAGTCCGCCCATGTCCGCCGTCATAAAAGGCCCCGTGATCGGCAGCCTGCGCCCAAGGCTCATCGTCACGGCCGTGTCGATGTCCTCCTGCGTCGCGGCTCCGGTCGCCAAAATATGCTGGGCTTCGCGGAACAGCGCGTACTGCAGCCGGTTGCCGACAAAACCGGGAATGTCCTTCTTCACTTCGATCGGCTTTTTGTTCATTTCGCGGAGCAGGGTCATCGCCCGTCCGACGGTCTCGTCGTCCGTATGCTCGCCGCGCACGACCTCGACCAGAGGAATCAGGTGCGCCGGATTCCAAAAATGCGTAACGACCATCCGGGACGGCCGTTTCATATCGCGTGCGATCGCCGTCGGGCTGAGACCCGACGTGTTGCTGGCCAGCACGGTGCCGCTGCCGCACAGGTCGTCCAGCTTTTCGTAAAACTGCTGTTTCAGCTGAAGCTGCTCCGGAATCGCTTCGATGACGAAGGTCGCGCCGTCGACGGCGTCCTCGACCGACGTCAGCAGCGTAATTCTTTCCCGAATCCGTTCCCGCTCCCCAGGCTCGATCAAGCCGTTTGCATCCAGCAGCGCAAGCTTGTCCCGAATGCCTTTATCCGCGCGTTCCAAGTCGGGCTGGTCGATTCCCTGCAGCTTCACCTCCATCTTGGCCCATGCGGCCGTAAGCGCTATGGAATGGCCCATCAGCCCCGCGCCCAATACGGTAAGCTTCTCCATCTCTTCTCCTCCTTCGGCGTGACCGAATGATGTTGACGATCACCCGTTACGTCCTTGATTCGTGACGCGATCCAAGCTTTCCTTATGTACGCCGCGACGAATAAACGCCGCCCGTAATTGAATGGTGGAAGCGTTCGCAACACTCATTATAACACTGCCTTCCGCCGTGTGGAGATGTTTTCATTTATACGCCCACTTATACCTTAAGTACCGGCTTGATTAAAGCGTCGTCCCGGATGTGCCGAAAATTCGGCTTGCGGCAAAAAACTCTTCTGCGGCACTTGCGCAGAAGAGTTTTTTCAATCCTGTATGCGGTCAAGAGGACTTGAACCTCCACGGTTGTTACACCACTAGAACCTGAATCTAGCGCGTCTGCCAATTCCGCCATGACCGCAAAGCTTTATCGTACCGCGCCTTGCCGCGCAGTCACATGTGCTATCGTACCACCCGGCTGCGGTGCAAGTCAAGGCGCGGACGTGAAGTTCCAATTTTCTAACAAATAAGCGGGCGCCGAACGATTAGTCGAATATATCGCCGAAAACGTCAAACATCGATTTTTTCTTCCGGCGCTTGTGGCCGTGCTTGTCGTAGCCGCCGTATCCGCCGCTGTCGTGCGGCCGGCTTTTGTGCTCGTCGAATTTTCCCTCAAAACGGTCGTCGTCGTCATATTCCCGGTATTCCCGTTCGCCCTGCATGAGTTTGTCCAATTCCCCGCGATCCAGCCAAACGCCCTTGCAGTCGGGGCAAACGTCGATGAGCACGCCTTCCCGTTCCACTTCGCGCATCCGGACATTTTCACAAACCGGACACTTCATCATGAACGCCTCCATTCATTCCGGCCGTTCAAACAGGCCTCTTTAGAGGGTTCTACGTTGAAAAGCCGAACAGGTTTCAACCTTCCTTCCGCCGCTAGTCGGCGGCGTTCGTTCTCGGCTGCGAAGCCGGCTCGTACCGGTAGCTTCTGCTCAGCTTGACGACCCGCCGGTTCGCTTTGCGGATAACGACGCTTTCCGCATCCCAGGCGACGACCGTGCCGACGACGTCGTTCATTTCCAGCGCGTCGCGGACGACGCGCACCTGCGTGCCATTCAGGCGGTAAGCGTCCAGCTCCTCTTCCGAAATCACGCGATATTCCCCCTTACAGGTAAAATGGACCTGAAACGAACGGCAAAAGCCGTCGCCCCAGGTCCGCAGCTTGTCATTACGGCCAGCCCGTTAGCCTACGTGTTCCTTCGAATCGTTCGTCTCGTACCATTCGTCGAGAACGCGGGACGACATGACGCGGCCCGTCACGTAATCCGCCTGCTTCTGCGAAAACTGCTTCCGCCAATCGACGCCGAGCTCTTCGGACAATTTGACGATCGTCAGCAGCTCCGACCATGCGACATACCGTTTATACCAGAAAAATTGAGGATGCTCGATCATATAAGGATACAAGTCGTCAAATTCCGTATGTTTGCAATCGAGCGCGCGCTCGAAGTGTTCTTTCGCGCCGGCCAGCTTGGACAGTAAAAATTCCGCATTCAGATTCCCCATGCTTCATGCCTCCCCTCGGTCACTTAGGAACATTATAGATCAAAAGGCGCTGCACGAAAAGAGACTGATTTTGGACACCGATCGGTTCGTCTACTCGAACCGGATTTTTCCGCCTTCCAGCGAGCCGATGCGGACCAGCGATTCGATGCGAATGCCCTGCTCGCGGATTGTCCGGGCTCCGGCCTGGAACGATTTCTCGACGACGATGCCGAGTCCGGCCAGCTTCGCTCCCGACCGCTCGATAATTTTGATCAGCCCGCGCGCCGCATCGCCGTTGGCGATAATATCGTCGATGAACAGCACCGTGTCGTCCTCCGTCAAAAATTGCTTGGATACCATGATGTCGGTGACGATTCCTTTCGTAAACGAAGGCACACGCTCGCACAGCGCGTCGGGATCGGCGATCAGCGTCTTTTTCCGTCTGGCAAAAAGAAGCGGCACGTTCAGCGCGAGCGCGGCAGCGAATGCGACCGGAATGCCGGACGATTCCACGGTGATCACCTTCGTAATCGGATCTTCCGCGAACCGGCGGGCAAACTCCCGGCCCATCTCCATCGTCAGCAGAGGATCCACCTGATGGTTTAGCAGCGCATCGAGCTTGAGGACATCGTCGTTAATAATTACAGCTTCGCGCAAAATGCGTTCTTTTAACAGTTCCATCGCTTTCCCTCCACCGAAAACCTTTTTCATTTAAACGTACCACAAGCGCACGCCGAAGTGCAATAATGCGCCTAAAAAGATCGAGCCGGCAGCAAACAAGCTGCAACTTTTCCCAGGCTCAAACGTCTAAAGGAGTAACAAAACAAAAAGACGGAGTTACGGATTTCACCCGGAGGAGGGACATCGGCATGAAACGTACGGCTTCGCAAACCGTGGCTCGAGCCGCCGCGATTTTCCTGTTGTCGGTCGTCATTGTGGGCTGTCAAAGCGAAACCGGCGGCGGGAAGGCCGCCGATTCCTATGCGGCGGAAACCGGACAAGCCGGGACGGGTGCCGATGTGCCGGGCAGTCCGCAGCAGGCCTATCATACATCGCCGAAGGAAAACGGTGAAATTCCGGTCGTAACCGTATCCGAGTCCGAGAAGCCGGGCCCGGAGGGCGCCAAAATGGACGCCTCCCCGGGAACCGGCCCGAATACCGGCGATCCGGCCGGCCGCTGGGACCCGAAAGCGCCTGCGCTGAGCGGCATTTCGCTCGGCGGCTTGCAGGCCGCCGCCTTGGACAAGCTGGGCAAGCCGAAAGACAGCTATCCCCTGAGCAGCGGCGGCGAAACGATCTCCGTCCGGGAATTCGACGGGTTTTCCATCGGCACCGCCGGGGGCAAGGTCATCTTCGTCGAAGTATACGGCAAGCAAGCCGATCCCGGCCTGAACGGACTTCGTATCGGCGACCGAGCGGACGCCGCGGCCAAAGCGCTCGGCAAGCCGGATACGAATACCGGCAGCGTCATGACGTACAAAGCCGGACATGCGCTGCTGAAGTTGGACGTCGACCCGAAGACGGAACGGATCGTATCGATCAAGCTTTTTTCAACGGCAGACCAGCCATAATGCGAATAAGGCGCAAAACAAGATAGGAAACGTAAACGTCAGCCCGTATTTGACGTACTCCTTCCAGGTAAGCGGCGCCCCGCCGCGGCTGATCAGCTGCAGCCACAGGAGCGTGGCCAACGAACCGATCGGGGTCAGCTTGGCGCCGACCGCCGTGCCGAGCAGGCTGGCGAACGGCAAATAGGAAGGGCCGCCGCCGAGCTGTCCGATCGACAGCGAAGAAACGAGCACGGCCGGCAGATTGTTGACCGCCGCGGCAAGCAGCGAGAACAGGACGCCCGACCCGAAAATGCCGGCCGCCGCTCCTTGCGCCGTCACCGGCCCGAGCGCATCCGGAAACCAGCCGACGGCGCCGTGAAGATACAGGCTGTACACGATTAAATTCATCGACAGCGCGAACACGACGATCAGCCACGGCGCCCGCCTTACAGTTTGGCGGAAATTCGCTTTTCCCAGCGCGGCGGATGCCGCCCACTGCAGCGCCGCTCCAACGAGCGCGACCGCCATAACCGGCAGGTGCAGTCTCCCCGAGACCAAATAACCCGCCATCATGACGCCAATCATGATCCAGGATACCGCAAACAGCCGCTTGTCGCCGATCGCCGAACCCGGCGCGGGAAACGAATGCGGCGCCTCCTCCCGGTTTTCTTCCCGACGGATCGTTCTCCCGAAGACGAGCGCCGTCATTCCAACGGTCGCCACAATGGCCGTCATTCCCGGAATGAGCATGACCTTGGCGTAATCCCCGAAAGAGATTCCGAAAAAATCGGCCGTCAGAATATTCGTCAAATTGCTCATCATGAGCGGCGCGCTGGCGGTGTCGGCCATCAGGCCGACGCTGAACAAAAAGGCGATTTTCGCTTTGCGCGGCAGCTTCAGCAGCGCCGTTACCTCGAGCGCGATCGGAGTCATAATCAGAATCGTGCCGTCGTTGTTGAAAAAAACGGTGATGCAGGCGGCCAGCAGCGACAAGCCGACGAGCAGCCGCACCTGCCGGCGGTGGAATCTCCGCACGATATGAAGCGCCGCCCAGCGGAAAAAACCGTTCTGGTCAAGCAGCGAGGTAAAGAGCATAATGCCGATCAGCGAGAACGTCGCATCCCAGACGAAGCTCCAAATATAGGCGGCATCTGCCGGCGCGAGCAGCCGGAAGGCGAAGAGCAGCGCCGCTCCCGCCAAAGCGGGATACGCTTCGCGCAGCCCGCACGGTTTCCAGACGATCAGGATGAGCGCCGCGATAAATACGGCAATCGAGAAGATTAAGGGCATAAGAGCAGGTATCAGTCGCTTTCTCTGTATGGATGGATAAGAACAAATTTGGGCAGCAAGCCTTTTTTCGAGTCATGCCTGTCCGGGTCCGGACATAGTGTGGTAAGAGAACGGATTGACCCGCGAAGGAGGAAACGTCCTCACGTACATCGTGCACGCGGCGGACGTCTCGGTCGTATCGACACGAACGGGTCAAGCCTGTAGAAAGGCAGGTCGGTTGCCGTTATGAGAAGACTGGGCAAAGTGCTGCAAATCGCGTTTACGTATATGGGCACGATTGTCGGCGCAGGGTTTGCGACCGGACAGGAAATTTTACAGTTTTTTACCCGCTTCGGCTACTGGGGGGCGGCAACCATTGCGGTAGCGACCGTAATGTTCATCTGGCTCGGCGCGAAAATGATGCTGATCGCAAGCGACGTCTCGGCCAAATCGTACGAGGATGTCAACAAGGTGCTGTTCGGACCGCGGCTCGGCGAATGGATCAGCCATTTCATGCTGCTCGTGCTGTTCGGCGTATGCGCCGTCATGCTTGCCGGCGCCGGCTCGATTTTCAACGAGAACTGGAATATTTCATACCAGTCCGGGCTGCTCATCACGATCGCCGGCTGTTTCGTGCTGCTGCGCAAAGGGATGCGTGCGATTTTGACGGTCAATACGATCGTCGTACCGGCCATGCTGTTTTTCACGGTGCTCATTATCATTGATACGGTGAGCACGCCGGGCGCAAGCCGGTGGATGCTGCTCACGTCGGATTATTCGCCGATTGCCGCCTGGGCGTCGCCGTTCCTGTATACCGCCTTCAATTTGTCGATGTCGCAGGCTGTGCTCGTGCCGCTCGGCGCCGAAATGAGCGACCGCAAAACGATCATCGCCGGCGCATGGGTCGGCGGACTCGGCATCGGCTTCATGCTGCTGGCCGGCCACATCGCCCTATCCGTCTACATGCCGGGCATCCAGCAGTTCGCCATCCCGATGGGCGGCATTGCCCGCGAGCTCGGGAGCGGCGTGCAGTGGCTGTATATTTTTTTAATCTTCGCCGAAATTTTCACGACGCTGATCGCCGACATTTACGGCCTTACGCTGCAGCTTCACGAGCGGACGAGGCTGTCCGTCCCCCTTCTGACGACCGCGGTGCTGTTCTGCTGCTATATCGCCAGCCAAATCGGATTCGGGACGCTGCTCTCGACGCTGTACCCGATCTTCGGCCTGATCAGTCTCGGCTGGCTCGCCCTGCTTATCCGGCAGCGGTCCGCGGTCGGGCGGCTCTAGCGAGACGAGGTTTGGGGGAAACGTGCTTTTCGTTGTCCCCACTCCGAGGCGAGCGGCGCTGAACCGGGAGGTTCGTCGGCATATCTAGTTTAATCGCCGGTCTGTCGCTTCGTCCGGCTGCAAGAATGATCCGGTATCCGATGTTGAGGCAAATGCAGGCTTCGCTGCAGCTTATCCGAAATCGACCCGCTTCGCTTCGGGCAGTTTGTCCAGCAGCAGGTCGCGGATATGCTCGTGGCACGTCAGCAGCACCAGCTGTCTCCGGCCGGACAGCTCGCCCAGAACCGAAATGGCGGCTTCCAGCCGGCCGCGGTCGAAGTTGACGAACAGGTCGTCCAAAATCATCGGCAGCTCCGCGGCCGCTTCGTCCGCCAGCGCGAATCGCATGGACAGGTACAGCTGCTCCGCCGTTCCGCGGCTTAAAAATGCGCTGCCGATCTCGCGGCCGTCCGCGGCTTCCAGCCGGATGTCCGGCGAGCTCTCGGGCACGGATACGCGCACGTACCGGCCCCCGGACATGATGCGCATGAACCGGGAAGCCTCGCGCAGCACCGCCGGCTGCCTCTGCCGCTCCATGATTCGCTTCGTTCGACCAATCAAGGCCGAAGCGAGCGACCAGACCGCATAACGGCCGGTTAAACGCTCCAGCTCGGCAAGCTGCAGCTCCCGCTCGGCGGCCAGCCGCCGGCGATCGTTCTCGCGCAGCAGCTGATCGAGCTTTTGCCGGGTACGGCCCAGCTCCTCGCGCAGCCCGCCGATCCGCTCCTCGGCCTGGGCCAGCTCCGCTTCCGCTTCGCGTTTTCGCTCCGCAAGGCCGCGTTCATCGGCCTCCGCATACCATGTTTCGATCCGCTGCCGCTGTACGGGGCTCAGTCCGGCCTGCAGCTGCGCCTCAAGCCGGGCCGTCTCCGCGTCGATTGCGGCGAGCCGCTCGGAACGCTCCACCGCTTCCAGCCATTCCGTCTCGCCCGCTGCACCGGCTGCGGCAAGCCATTCTCCGCGCTGCTCGTCGATGCGATCCAGCACCGCCTGCTGCTCTTCCTTCCCGGCCGCCAGCACGCCGATCCGTTCCTGGAGCTCCGCCATCCGCCGCTTGGCTTCCCGCTGCTTGTCCGCCTCGGTTTTCAGCAGCCGCAGCGCGGCGGAGACGTCGCCCCGGACCGCGCGCAGCAGGTCGGGGAAAACGTCGGCAAGCTTCCGCGCTTCCTCGTCGAACTGCGCCAGGCGGGAGTCGATCGCCGCCGCTTTGTCCGCTGCGCGGTCGCGCGTCTCGAGGCGGAGAAGCGCCTGCTCGGCGAGATCGAACGTTTCCAGCGCCGCATCCGGAGAAAGCGGCGCGGGCAGCCTTTTGGCCGCAAGCCAGCCGGCCCACTCGGCTTCCAGCTCCGCGCGCCGGCCCGCCGCCCGGCCTGCCGACTCGGACAGCGCCAGCTGCCGGGCGTTCAGCCGTTCGAGCCGGCGCGTCAGCTCCTGGCGGCTGCTGTCGGCGAAGGCGCCGCCGCGCAGCTCATCCTGCCGCGCGGCGACGGCGGCGCGCAGCCGCGCCAGGAAGGCAGCGGCGTCCGGCGGCTCGATGCCGGCACGCCGCTGCGCCGCGGCCGTCTCCGCCGCGCGGGAGCGGGCGGCGGCGCGGCGCAGCCGGGCCGGCGAGGCGCCGGCAGGCGCCGCGGTCTCGGCCGCGGCGGCCGCCTCGCGGCGGTAGGCCTGCGCCGCCGCCGGCCCGCCCGGCGGCTCGCGGCGCGGCGCCCCTGCCGCGCCGGCGGGCTGCGCGCCGCCGAGCAGCGCCGCCAGCGCGGCCGCCGGCTCGCGCACGAGCGCGCGCAGCGCCGCCGCAGCGCGGCGCTCGGCCGCCGCCAGCCGCGCCGCCGCGGCGGCGGCCGCTTCGCGGCGCGGCCTGCGCCGCAGCAGCGCAGCGGCCGCGAGCACGGCGGCGCCTGCGCCCGCGGCGGCTGCGGCGGCGCGCCAGCCGGCGGCCGCGAAGCCGGCCGCAGCCGCTGCGAGCGCGCCGGCGGCTGCGAGCAGCGCGGCCAGGCCGCCGGCTGGCGTCTGCGCGCCTCGTGACTCATGCCCGTCCCGCAGCCGCTCCAGCTCCAGCTCCCGCCAGGCGTCCTCGAACGCAAGCGCCGCCTGGCGGAGCGCTTCCGGCGTCTCCGGCAGCAGCTGCGGGACGCCTTCGTCGTCGCGACCCGCCGATGCCGGCGCCTCAAGCCTGCCAAGCTGATCTGACGCTTCGCGGATCTGCTCCGTAAGCGCCGTAAGCTCCATTTCCGCCCGTTTGCGGTCTTCCTCCGCTTCCGCCATTGCCAGACGAAAGCTCCGCACCGAGTCGCGGTCCGCCACAGTGACCCGCAGCTCTCTCAGCCGCTCTTCGTTCCAATCGCGCGCAACCCGGGCAAGCAGCCGCGACAGCGCCGTCCCGTGCTCGCGCAGCTCCGCTTCGATTTCCCTGCGCTCCAGACGGTAGGCTTGCGCCGATTCGGCGGACAGCAGCAGCGCTTCGGCCCGGTCCGCATGTGCAAGAAGCTCCGGGCGGCGTTCATCCTCCAGCGCCGCGAGCTCGCGCTCCGCCGCCGACAGCTCCCGATCCGCCCGGTCCAGACCGGCAAGCAGCCGCTCGCGTTCCACGGCCAGCGCTTCGAAACGGGCACGCGCTTCGCTCGGCAGGCGGCGCGCCGGACCGAGCACTTCTTTTTCCTTCTGCAGCGCCAGATTGTCCAGCCAAACGCCGTGCATCCCGCAAGCTCTCGCAAGAAGCTCTGCCCTTTCCCGCAGCTGCGGCAGCTTGTCCGTCTCCTCCTGCAGCCGTACGGCCGCCCGCTCCGCCGCCACCGTCAGCTCGTTAAACGCAGCAATACCGTCGCCCAGCCGGCGAAGCTCGTCCTCCGTCCGTTCGAGCTCCTTCAGCAGCCGGCCGATCCGCTGCGTGCTGCCGCGGGGCTTGTACAGCTCTCCAAGCTGAGTGCCGAGCGTTTTCTCCGCTTTCGCGATTGCCGCGCCGCCGCCCCAGCCGGCATGGTACAGCTGCTTGCCAAGCTCGTCGCCCTCCAGCATACCGACCGCCTGAAGCTCCGCCAGCGTAATCGCGAACAGCTGACGGAACATGCGCTCGCCGATGCCGTCCAGAAATTGACGCTCCCAAGCGGCCTGCGTCATGATCTCCGCCGTGCCGCCTTCATCCCCCGGCGCGTCCGGATCGCCGATGCGGCGGACCGAAACTTTTCCCGGAACGGAGGCATAACGTTCCAATATGTACCGGCAGCCGTCCCGGCCCCGGAAAACCAGCCGTCCGCCGTGGCGGCCGCCGAAAACCGGCTCCTGCCGTTCCGCCGCGTTCGCCCGCTTCGCGAAGCCGTATAGCATCGAACGGACGAACGCCAGCGCGGTGCTTTTGCCCGCTTCGTTCGGACCGTAGACGACCGTTATCGGCGCATCCAAATCGCAGGAAAACTGGTGCAGTCTGCCGAACCCTTCGGCATGCAGTCCGATCAGCCTCACGGGAATATCTCCCCTCCGCCGGCGCCGGTCCCGGAAGCCGTCTGGTCCGCCTCCTCCGCCAGCATGCCCGCCGCCAGTTCCTTTGCCTGCCGGACCCATTCCCGAAGCGCCGCTTCCGGAAGATCCCGCACGATCCGCCGCAGGCGCGGATTGGCCGCAAGCGGCGCCAAGGCCTCGCCGGCCAGCTCCGTAAGCACTGCGCCGTCCCCTTCGATCGCCGCGCACAGCCTGACGAATTCGCCGGCAAAGCTGTCCTCCTTAGCCAGCGCCTTCCAATCGAGCGCGTTTCCCGTATGATTGTCCAGTGCATACGGCCAAATCCAACCGGGTGCTCCGGAATCGGCTTGCGAGGTCCGAACGCCGTCGTCCAGCCGGGCGCGCAAGCCTTCGAGCAGCTCCTGTTCAAACACGGGGTCCGTCAGCTTCCGATGCATCGGCCCTCTCCCTTCGAATCGGAGCTTCACCATGAGATGGCGCGCTTCCGCAGCCGCTTTCGCTGCTCGCGCAGCCACTTCCATCGCATCCAGCAGCGCCTGTTCGCTCTCCAGCCCGTCAATCGGGACGGAGGCCGTTTCCCAGCGCACGGCATCGAGCGGGGCGAACGTCAAAGTCGTCTCTTTTGCAGCCGAGACGTCAACGATATAACAGCCTTTCGGTCCGGTCTCGCGGGCATGCCGGCCCTGTGTATTGCCGGCATATACGACATGCGGATACCGGTGAAGAACGGCGCGGGTATGGATATGGCCAAGCGCCCAATAATCGAACCCGCCGCCCGCCAAATCGGCAAGCGCGCAGGGGGCATACGGATCATGGGCCGAATCCCCGTCGACATTGCCGTGCAGCAGCGCGATATGGTACGGCCCGACGGCCCGCGGTTTGTAACGGAGCGCGATATTTTCAGCAACGGCGCGTTCGCCGTAGGACATGCCGTATACGTAAGCCGCGAGCTGCCCGTCTTTGCGGTAAGCCGGCGCGCAGCCGACCTGACCGGAGCCGAAGACGACGGCGCTATCCGGCCAGTCGAGCTGAGCCCGCTCGCCGCCGAGATGGTCGTGATTGCCGTGGATGATAAAAAGCCGCACGCCTTCCGCGTGCAGCCTTTCCCATTCCCGCTGCAGCACCAGCTGGGCGCGCAGGGAACGGTCCGCCGCATCGTACAAATCGCCGGAAACGACGACAAAATCGGCGCCGCGCCGGATCGCTTCGTCCACCAGCCGGGACGCCGCCCGGAACGTCGAATCCTCAAGCGCCTCGCGAACGTGCGGCGGCGCCGCGCTCAACCCCCGGAAAGGGCTGTCGACATGCAGATCGGCGGCATGGATGAAACGAAACGGAACGCCCACTTTTTTACCCTCCTAAGCATTTTCGCAGAAAATGCGGCTTCGTAAGTATACGCTTCGTTTTCGCAGAAAACGCGACTACGTATTTCCTATGTTTCTATGTAGCATTCTTCCGGCTTCGCGGAACGCAAAGCCGGATTTCTGCGTTGTCCCGTGCATTATTCGGACGGGGACGGAACCGTTTCGTTGTACACCTGCTTCAGCTGAGAGATGACGCGCTGGAGCGAATATACTTTTTTCGCTTTGGCCCATGCGGCGCGCGCCATGTTGTAGCGGTAATCCGGATCGGCGATCACCTTTTCCAGCGCCGCGCAAAGCGCATCCGGGTCGTCGGGCGGCACGAGCAGGCCGTTTACTCCGTCGTCGATCTGCTCGGCGATGCCGCCGACGTTCGTGCCGATCAGCGCCAGCCAGCATAACGCCGCTTCGGCGAATACCGATCCGAACGCTTCCGCTCGCGAAGGCAGGACGAATACGTCGAAAAACGGCATAAACTCCTCCGGATGCAGCATGTAGCCGTAAAAAATAATGTCGTCGTACAATTGGAGCTCGACCGCGAGCTGCTCCAGCTCCGTACGAATCGGCCCGTCTCCGATAATGTGGAGCATGAAGGAGTAGCCGCGTTCCTTCAACCCGGCGCAGGCGCGGAGCAGGACATCCATCCCTTTTGCCGGGACGAGCCGGCAGACGGTAATAAGCTGCACAACGGCGTTTTCATGCGATATCGGCTTGAATCTGCGTTCATCGAAGCCGTTCGGAATGACTTTGACCGCTTCCGGCCGCTCTATATACGGCGCCAGGTAATTCCGAAACGATTCCGAAACGGTCATCAGCCGGTCGGCCTTCGTCTCCAGCTCGCCGTAAATCGAGGTCAGAAAACGGTGCTCGTCGCCGCCCTCGGCGATTTTACCGTTCAAAATAAGCTCGCGCTCGTAGCTGGAATGGATGGTCATCAAAAGCGGCGTTTCCGGGAACACGCGCTTCATGACGAGCGCCGCGATCGGATGGTGGGCATGGATCAGGTCATACTTTTTCTTGATCCGCAGCTTCGTCCACCAGACGTAATCGCGGCATGTCTGCAAATATTTATCGACAATGAGACTGCCTATGAACGGAGCCGGATCGAACGTGTCGAACGCGATATCCTCCTGGCCTTTCCCACGAATGCGTTTGGGCAGCGAGAACAATTCCATCTGCCAGCCCATTTTGTTGAACCGTTCCTGGATATAGGGAACCATGGAGGAAACGCCTCCCGGCTGTTCCGGCGGAAAAAACAAAGCCTGTAGGATGTTCAATATGTGCCCTCCTAAAGGCGTTTTCGAAGAAAACGCCCACTTCGTAAGCGTTACTCGGCGTTTTCGGAGAAAACGCCCACTTCGTAAGCGTTGCTCCGCGTTTTCGAAGAAAACGCCTTTTCCTAACCTATTTCAGCGTTTGCCCGGCAATACCGTAACGCGAGCCTTCGCTACGCTTCCGATCGCTTCACGTTCTTCGTAAGTATGGAATTGGCTTACTCATAAGCCAGCCGGCATTTTCTTGAGACGCCCGCTTGCGCTGCGTTTCGATCGCTTTCCAGCGGGCGCGGCTCGCCGAGGCTCGGAGCCCTCTATGGCGCCGCTTGGCAAGCTTTTCCCTTTGCCTAAAACATGATATATTAGAACATATGTTTCTGTCAAAGCGTCTACTATAATCTTCTGGGTGGTAACGGAACGTGACAATAATGAAATGGTTATCCGGCTCAAACGGGCAGATTTTCGCTTCCGCCTGCGTGATGACGATCGTGGTGCTCATGCTGTTCATGGCCGTCCGGCTCTATAAAAGCTACCGGCGCAACCGGACGCACCGGATGCTCGTCATCGCGCTGCCGATCGTCCTGCTCCAGCAAACGGCCAATATTTGCCTGGCTTCGCCGGAGCTGTCCCGCCTGCCTTATTTGCATCTTGGCTATACGCTTGCCGGGCCGCTCTCTTTTATCATTATAAACTTTGTGTTTATGAAATTATATACGCAGCCTTCCATCCGGCTGAAAGGACTGCCGTTTCTGCTGATGGCATTCGGGCTGGCTGCCGTCGCCGCAGCGCAGCTCGCCTGGGAGCCGGACATACTGAGCCGGCCTGCAGGACCCGAAGGACTGCCGCTCCTAGCGGTCGATTTCTACGGACTCGTCATGAATTTCGCCATCATGCTCAATTTGCGCGGCATCGAACGGCGGTTCGTCTACTCGACAAGTCTGATCGCCTATTTCGTTTTCCAGCTTTCGGGCATTGCGGGCCGTTATGTGTTTCACGGCAGCGTGCCGATGCTTGCCGTGCTGAATCATCTGTTCCCCGTCGTCTATTATACGCTCCTGTTCCTGCTCCTGTTCGATTGGGTGCTGGAACGGCTGCTGATGTCGTTTCATTCGTCAATTACGGATGGACTTACCGGCTTATACACCCGCCGGTATTTTCAGAGGAAGGCGGAACAGCTGCTGCGCGAGACGAACCGAATCGCCATCCTCTTTTGCGACATCGATAATTTCAAGCAGTTAAACGATGTTCAGGGCCATCATAAAGCCGATGGCGTGCTGAAACGGGTCGCCGAAATCGTCAAGGAAGAGACGGCGGGCATCGGCTCCGCCGGACGCTTCGGCGGCGAGGAGCTGCTCGGGCTCGTCGCGTTGACCGGCGGGGTAAAGCCCGACCTTATCGCCGAGACGATCCGCCGCCGCGTGGAGAAGGAAACGGCGGTCACCGTCAGCATCGGCGTCAGCGTATCCGCCGAAGGCGCCACGGTCGAGGAAGTCGTGCGGCAGGCGGACGAATCGATGTATGCCGCCAAGACAAGCGGCAAAAACCGGGTCATCCTGCATCCGTCCGTTCCGCGCAGCCGCGCCCGGCAGGCGGAAAAACAGACGGCTCGCAAAGCGAACGTGTAAATCCGAGGCAGCCCTTCCGCTCTCGCAGCCAATGGTCAAGCTCACCGGCGGACACCTTCCCGTCCCCGCATGGGCGCTCCTGCAAGCAACCCTACCAGGCGCGCCGGCGGACAGCTTGGGCACCTATAAGGGGGCCCCTCCCGCCCCGATACCAACGCGAGGCAGGCGCCGCAAGCTCCGGACCCGCCCCACAAAAACAACAAGCCGCGCAAACGATTCCGCTTTAAGGGAACCGCCCGCGCGGCTTTATTTTAAGATTGGTAAGGGATCGGATCCACAAGTCCCGCTTCGGCAAAGCCCTTCAGCCGCAGACGGCAGCTGTCGCATACGCCGCATGCCTTCTCTTCGCCGTTGTAGCAGGAAGTCGTGAGCCGGTACGGTACGCCCATCCGCGTGCCTTCGCGGATAATTTCCGCTTTCGTCAAATGGACCAGAGGCGTTTCGATCCGGATCGGCCTGCCTTCCGCGCCGGCCTTCGTCGCGTATTCGATCACTTCCTGCACCTTCGCGATAAACTCCGGCCGGCAGTCCGGATAACCGCTGTAATCGAGTGCATTCACCCCGATATAGACGGCTTCGGCTCCCAGCGCCTCCGCGTACGACGCGGCAATCGACAGAAACATCAGGTTGCGCCCCGGCACATAGGTCACCGGGATTTCGCCCGGCTCTCCCTGAATCGGGTCCGTTCCTCCGACGGGCACCTCGATCGTGTCATCGGTCAGCGCGCTGCCGCCGAATTCGCGCAAAAAGCCGAGCTTGACGAGCTTGAACCGGTCCTCCACGCCGTAGTGCTCCGCGACGCTGCGCGCATGGTCCAGCTCGATCCGGTGGCGCTGCCCGTAATCGAATGTGATCGGGTACAGCTCGTACCCCGCTTCTTTGGCGAAGCCCATACAGGTTGTGCTGTCCAGCCCGCCGCTCAAAATAATGACCGCTTTTTTCATCGCTTCTCCCCCGCTGTGTCCTTCCTTAAACTCCCCGTTTCGCCGGGTCCCAAATGATTTTGTGCAGCTGCATGTTCAGCTTCACGCCGGACAAGCCTGCCGCAAGCATCCGTTCGACAAGCCGGGCGGGCGGCATCGTTTCCCACACGGGGCTAAACAGCGGCAGCGCCTTTGTCGGGAAGGCGCGCAGCGTCTCGACCGCCGCGTCGAAATCGCGCTCGCTCGCAATGACGAATTTCACTTCGTCCTGCGGCCTCAGCAGGGCGAAGTTGCCGTGCGCCATGTTATCGTTTTCCCCGGAATCCGGCAGCTTGTAATCCATGATGTACCGTGCCTTCGGCGAGCTTACCGTTTCGAGAAACGGCCGCAGATCGACGGCGCCGTTCGTTTCCACGTGCACGTCGCGGATCCGTTCGATCCCGCAAAGCGCGCCGAGCAGCGCCGCCGACCGCTCGCCGTACAGCAGCGGCTCGCCTCCGGTCAAGCATATGTGCGCTGAGCGATAGCGTTCCTCCACCTGGCGTACGATCTCGCCGATCGTCATCGTGAACTCCGCTTCCGCCGGCGGATAGCTGTACGTCGTATCGCACCAGACACAGCGCAAATTGCAGCCGAACAGCCGGACAAAAACGGTCGGGAACCCTGCGCGCGTGCCCTCGCCCTCGACGGTCTCGAATATTTCCACCATCGGCAGCCGGCTCTCGAGCAGATCGCGTTCCCGCCGCGCCGCTTCAGCTTTCATCCTCATCCGCCTCCATCATTGCGCGGGTGACGGCCGCGTAGCTGGTCGGCGTCTCCCAAAGCCGGATTTCCTCGACGCGCACATTCGGGTAATACCCTTCCTCGCGCAGCGCGCCGTCAAGCTGCTCGTACATCCAGACGACCATATTTTCGGCCGTCGTATTCATTGGGGGAAGCGCCTCGTTTAAATACCGGTGGTCCAGCCTGTCGACGATCCGCTCCTTGGCGATCCGCTTCATATCGGCAAAATCGATCGCGATTCCCCGTCGGTCCGCGGCTCCCGATAAAATCGTCTGAAGCTTGTACGTATGGCCGTGCAGGCTTTTGCATTTTCCTTCATATAAATGCAGGTGATGGGCGCTGTCGAACGTAAACTCCTTCGATACGAGCACCCGCCGGTTATGGTAACGCAGCTGGCTCTCCTGTATATCCTCGCCGAGCCGCTGGATCCGTTTCGGAATTTCGTAGGTCATCGGTTAATCACCTCGCGTTTTGCAGTACCCTTCATTATAGCATGGGCGGTCAAGAGCCGCCAAACGCGCTTCGCTAATGCCGTTCCTTCCATAAACGCTTCGGAGCGGTACGGCAGTAAGCTTCCCATACAAGCCCTTGAATTTCCTCCCATGGGACCGGATCGCTCGCGCGCAGCGATACCCAGCCGTGCCGGCCGATATACATCGGCTTCTCGTAATAAGGCTGCCGGAGCAGCACTTCCTGCGTTTCCGGAAGTGTCCGGATCGTCATTCCCGGTCCTCTGCCCCCTCCTTCGCCCAATCGAACATACGGCTTGTCCTTGACGCGAAAAGAAGTGTGCCCGAAACCGTCGATTTCCTCCTCCGTCCCCGGCAGCGACATGCAGTAAGCCCCGAACCGCTCCACCATGGCCAGCCCTTCTTTTGATTCAATCGGCCGATGTTTCATCCGGATAGGCCTCCTCTTTATTTGCCTTCTATGAAACTGGTATACTATTGAAGTAATTTCATAGATTAGGAGAGATCAAATGAATCTGGGGAAACGCTTGTCCCTGATCGGCTGCTCCATGGTCATGCTGCTGGCCGGCTCGCAGGCGGCCGCAGCGGCAGGCGCCGCGCAGCCGGCAACGACGATTGTGCTGGATGGTTATCCGCTTCCGTTTCCGGTTTCACCCGAAATCGTGCGGGGCACGACGATGGTTCCGTTCCGGGCGATCGCCGAAGCGCTGCAGATCAGCGTGAGCTGGGACAATAAGACGCATACGATCACCGCCGACAAAACGTCCGGCGGCAGCAAAAAGCAGGTCCTGCTGAAGCAAAACAGCAAAACCGCGTTTGTCGACGGCCGAAGCGTTCAGCTTCCCGTCGCGCCGATGGCGCGAAGCGGGTCGATTCTCGTGCCGCTCAGCTTCTTCGGCAGCCAGTTCGGGGCGAAAACGTCCTGGGACGGCGCTGCGCGTACCGTTTCTATTGTATCACCTGCGGCAGAGATGTACACGGAGGCCTTTTACGCGCTTGCTTCCTTCGACGAACACGAGCTGATCGACCGATTCGATTCCGTTTCGTTCGGCTGGGCGAGCATCGGCGGAGACGGCAAGCTGACCGTCAAGGGCAAGGACTATTACTGGCCGCAGCCGGCCGGCGACGTGACGCCGGAGTCGCTCGTGACCGATGCCGCTAAAGGCGGTACCGCCCCGCAGCTGATGGTCGTCGCCAAGGACGGAAGCGGCGAGCTGACGAAGCTGCTAGGCGACGCTTCCCTGCAGCAGCAGGCGGTTCAGGACATGGTCAATCTGGCGGCAGAGAGCGGTTTTGCCGGCATTACGCTCGATTTCGAGGGACTCGGGCTGACGGGCGACAAGACGGCTGTGCAAAAATCGTATAACGCCTTTGTCCGGCTTGTCGGCAGCCGTGCGAAAGCGGCCGGGCTGAAGCTGTCGCTCGCCCTCCATCCGCTCAACGGCTCGTATCAAGGCTACGATTACAAGACGCTGGCCGGGTATGCCGACGAGCTGATTATTATGGCGTACGGGTATTCATACGAGAAAGGCCCGGAGCCGCTGAACCGTGTCGACGAAGCGATCCGGCTCGCGCTGCAGCAGGCTCCGAAAAACAAGCTTGTCCTCGGCATTTCCATGGGGAGCGAAAACGCGCAGACCGTTGACGCCAAAATCGGCCTGGCCAAGCGCTACGGACTGAAAGGGATCGCGCTTTGGCGGCTCGGCCTGATCGGGGACGACGCCATGAAGCGGATCGGGAACGCCGTCGTGCTCGACTGACCGCAAAAAAGTCCGGTGATAACGAAAAAGCCTTCAAACTCCGCCCGCTTGGGCGAATTTGAAGGCTTTTCGGCGTTGTGCCGATTTACGGGATATACTGCTGAACGATTTTCACGACTTTGCCGTTCTCCACCGTCACATGAAACGGGTAATCGCGCATGTCGATCAGCTTGTTATTGCGGTAAATCGAAACGAATTTGGAAAGCGACACCTTCTCGTTCCAGTTCGTCGTCACATCGTCGATATTGCCGGTATGATCGTAAATTTGCATCAGCACGACGGCATTCGGATCGACCGTCAGCCGGCGGGTCGTCTTGTCGTCGTTAACGATATAATAACCGTCCGGAGCGCCGTCCAGACCGGAATCCTTTTCGCGCTTCAGAAACTGCTCGTCGGCCGCTTTCCCTTCGTACCACTGAATGTCGTCCACCGTCAGCACGACGGACCCGCCTTTGGCGTCGATCCGGTCGATATAGACCGTCGTCGTCTCCGGTGATTTGGGCACGGGCGTGTATTCGTTCTTGCCGACCGCATACGCCGTCGCGATGAAGAACAACAAACATCCGGTTACAATCGATACGATCAGCGCCGACCTTTTCATACGAAACATCCCCTTCGATTCTTCTGCCGTTTGCGGCTTCTTGCCTTACTATAAACGAATCGGGATATCATAGGGTTGCAAAAAGGTTACAATGTCGTCAGACTACATTCGGCTGTCTCTCTTCGCCTGCCCGTTCACCCATTTGCAGCCGGTACATTTGTTCATATTTACCCTTCAGCCGCAATAACGACTCATGATTGCCGCGTTCCACGATCTCACCCCGGTCGAGCACGAGAATAAGATCGGCGCTGCGGATCGTCGACAGGCGGTGCGCGATGACGAACGTCGTCCGGCCCCGCTTCACCACGTCGAGCGCCTCCTGAATGATCGATTCCGTCTCGGTATCGATGTTGGAGGTCGCTTCGTCCAGAATGAGAATGGCGGGATCGAACGCCAGCGCCCGCGCGAACGAGATGAGCTGTCGCTGTCCGGCCGACAGCGTGCCGCCTTTCTCGATTACCGGCTCGTCGATGCCTTTCGGCAAACTTTTGAGCAGCCGGTCGCCGCCGACCTCCCGCAGCGCTTGCTCGATCCGCTCCCGGGTGATGGACGGATCGTCCATCGAAATATTGGAAGCGATCGTGCCGGTGAACAGAAACGGGTCCTGGAGCACAATCCCCATATGACGCCGCATCGTTTGGCGCGGAATCGAGCGGATATCGGCTCCGTCGATCGTGATGCGGCCGCTGTCCGGGTCGTAGAAGCGGAACAGGAGGTTGATGATCGAGCTTTTTCCCGAACCGGTGTGGCCGATCAAAGCGACCGTCTGGCCCTGCCGCGCTTCGAACGTAATATTCTTCAGCACCGTCTCCGCTTCCTTGTAGCCGAAGCGGACTTGCTCGAACGCCACGTTTCCTTTATATCGCGGCATCGTCTCGTCGGATACGTCTTCGCCCGCTTCGTCCAGCAGCACGAATACGCGTTCCGCGGACACGAGCGCCGTCTCCAGATTCGGCAGCTGATTCACGATGTTGACGATCGGCTGAAACAGCCGGTTCACGTAATCGACAAAGGCATACAGCACGCCCAGCGTGACGAACGCGCCGGGCCCGGACAGCGATCCTCCGCCGAAAAACCAGATCAGCGCCACGTACGCCGCATTGCGCACGACATTGACCAAGTTGTGGCCGGTGAGCGCGTTTAAGCTCAGCAGTTTTTTCTTGTACACATAATTATGCGTATTATACGCTTCGAATTCCCGCTCCATCGCCTGCTCTTTGCGGAAGGCGCGGATCACGTTCATGCCCTGGATCGACTCGTTGATGCGGCCGTTGATCTCGCTCAGGCTGGAGCGGATCACGCGGTTGTACCCTTTGGCAATCCGGCCGTACACATATATCCAAACGGCCAGTACCGGGACGATGAACAGGCAGATCGCCGCCAAACGGGTATCCAGCAGGAACAGCGCGATAAACACGCCTGTCATATAAATGGCGCCCGAGAAAAAGTTGGCCAGCACCGTCACATACAGCTCGCGGATCGCCTCCGTGTCGTTCGTGATGCGCGAAACGACTTTGCCCGCGGGCAGGTTATCGAAGTAGCGGACCGGCAGCCGGTTGATATGTCGGAACACGTCCCGGCGCATATTGCGGATGACCCGGTTGGCCGACGCCTGCAGGAAGTACCGCTGGCCGTACGAGAACGCGGCCGACAGCACCAGCAGGCCGAAGTAAAACCAGACCAGCCGCAGCAGGCCGTCCAGCTCCGGCCGGAAGAAGCGGAACAGCTCCGCCGTTGCCAGCTGCTGCGCCCGGTACGATTCGCTCCGGTTGCCCTGCGCAATCCGGACCGTGCCGTTCGCCTCCGCGGTCCGGCTGCCGTCGAACGCGATGGCCGACGGGATGAAATAATAGCCGCGGCCTACCTGCAAAATACGGACCTCCGCGCCGCGCGCTTCGCCGCTTCGGAAGTGGTCCGCCCTTTTAAAGAAGCGCCCGTCGTAGGCGGCCGAATACGGTCCGCGATCCGCGGTTTCATACCACGGCTGCTCGATGCCCGTGATGTGGACGTCGATCAGCCGTTTGGCGACGAGCGGCCCTGCCAGCTCCGTGCCGACGGCAATCGCCAGCATGAGGAGCGCCAGCAGCAGCGGCAGCTTGACGCTCCCCGCGTACCGGAGCAGCCGCCTGACCGTCTCGCCCTTGCTGCCTGCCGCCTGGTCGATGTCCAGATCGAGCGCCTCGAGTTCCGGCGTTTCCATGCTCATTTGCTATTCGCTCCTTTCAGCTGCGCCCCTTCTTCCAATTGCTGGCGGTCGAACTGCTCTTTATACCAGCCGCCCCGCTTCATGAGCGTTTCGTGCGTGCCTTCCTCGGCAATCCGGCCTTCGTCCAGCACGACGATCCAATCGGCGTGCTGGACGCCGGACAGCCGGTGCGTGGCGATCAGCGTCGTTTTGCCGGCTCGCTCGGCACGAACATTCGCAATGATTTCCGCCTCGGTCCGGGCGTCGACCGCCGACATCGCGTCGTCCAGCATCAGAATCTCCGGATCGGCGATGAACGCGCGCGCGATCGATACCCGCTGCTTCTGGCCGCCGGACAGCGCGACGCCTTTCTCGCCGACGAGCGTCGACAAGCCGTCCGGCAAAAACCTCAGGTCCTTGCGGAAGGCCGAAGCGGTAATCGCGCGTTCCAGGTCCGCCTCTTCCGCATCGGCCCGCCCGAACAAAATATTTTTCTTGACCGTGCGCGAGAACAGAAACTGCTCCTGCGGCACATAGCCGTACCACGATTTCAGCACATCCATGTCAATGCGCTCGATCGGCACGCCGCCGATCTCGATCGTGCCTTGGCCCGGCGGGTATTCCCGCAGCAGCTGCCGGATCAGCGTCGTCTTGCCGCTGCCGGTGCGGCCGACGATGCCGAGCGTCCAGCCCGGCTGAATCGACAGCGTGACGCCCTGCAGATTGAGGACGTTCGAGGACGGATAACGGAACGTCACGTCCTTGAACTCGATCCGCCCCGGCGACGCGGGCCGCGCCGCTTGTTCCGGGTCCGGCACATCCGGCTTGACGGCAAGCGTCGCGTTCACCCGATCCAGCGACGCGTTGCCCCGCTGCATGATGTTGATCATTTCCCCGATCGCGAACATCGGCCATATCAGCATGCCGAGGTACACGTTAAACGATACGAGCCCGCCGATCGTCAGCTCGTTGTGGTATACGAGATACGCACCGTAGCCGAGACCGATCAGGTAGCTCGCCCCGACAAAAATTTTAACCGTCGGCTCGAAGAGCGAATCGATGCGGACGACGGCGATATTTTTGGCCAGCACGCCGTCCGTCACCTCCCCGAACCGTCTTTCCGCCGCCCGCTCCTGCACGTAAGCGCGGATGACGCGCGTACCGGCGATCGTTTCCAGCACGCTGTCGTTCATATCGCCGAAGGCGTTCTGCGCCTCGGTAAACCGGCGGTGAATCCATTTGCCGTACAGGCCGACCAGGACGGCCATGACCGGAAGCGGCAAAATCGCAACGAGCGTCAGCTTCCAGGATACGAAGACGATCATCGTCACGAGCAGCGTCGCCATCCAGATCGTCGAATCCATCACCGTCAGAATGCCGAAGCCGGCCGTGACCGATACCGCCTGCAAATCGTTCGTTGCGCGGGCCATCAGGTCGCCCGTCCGGTTTTTCTCGTAAAAAACCGGCGTCATCCGCAAAAAATGCTTCATCAGCCGCGACCGCATCATACGTTCCATGACGAATGCGCCGCCGAACAGCTGCGACATCCAAATATAACAAACGATGTAGACGATTGCCGTGAGGACGACCAGCTGCACGAGCGTCGCCGTCATGCCGCCCCAGGTCAGGCTCCCGTCCTGAATGGAATCGATCGACCGGCCGACCATCATCGGCGGGAATACCTCGATAATGCCGCAAATCGTCAGCAAAACGAGCGCCACCGTATATCTTTTTTTCTCGAGCCTGAAAAACCAGCCCAGCTTGCCGATAACCGAAAGCATGCCCGCGCTGCCCCCTTCCCCTTAGAAAACTTTGCCCAAAATTCAAACCTTTCCCATGCGGTAAAAAAAGCACACCGCCCCGCGAGCGATGTGCTTCTTATCGAAATAAAAAGCGCACGCCACGATCGTTCGTGGCCTGCGCAGGTGGACGCCGAAAACCGCTAAAATCCGTCCGGGTTCAGACAGGTTCAGTCAGGCAAGCGAAGGAGGCCGCGAATCGTATGAAATTGAATGCCGCCGCGTCGATGACCACGATGACATGATGCGCGTTCACATTCCACATGACTCGCCTACTCCCTTTCTTTTTCCAAAATGAATTTCGATACTTCGTAAGTTAACACGGCATGTAAATGGTTGTCAATCGGATTTTCGGTAAAGATTTTATTAATTTATTTTTGAACGTTAAAAATGCGGCGATTTCCGGAATCCCGGAACGCTGTATGTATGATAGCCGCCATCCGCGCTGATTGCCAGCGCGTTCAACTGCAGGCCTTCGGCGCAGCCGCCGTCGATGCCGATTTTGCCGTCGCCGAACGCCGGACGACCGCCCTTGCGGATTGCAGGCTGTCGCTCCTTTAGGTCATTTCCCCTATGTAATGCCGGCATCCGGCAGCAGCAGCGTCTCCAGTTCGGTCAGCTTTTCGATCACGGCATACAAGTTCGGAAAAGGCTTCGGCAAAGGGAGGCGCTTCGGATTCAGCCAAACGGCATGCAGGCCCGCGTTCCAAGCACCAGTTATATCGGCCTCCCAGGAGTCGCCGACGAAGACCGTCTCGTCCGCCGCGAATCCGAGCGCCGCGAGCGCATGGTCGAAAATGACGCGCTCCGGCTTCGCCGCCCCGATTTCCGAGGATACGAACAGGGCGCGCTCCGGGAAGCATTCGCCGAGTCCAAGCCGCGCAAGCTTTTCCCGTACGGTGTCCCCGGCTCCGTTCGTAATCACGCCCATCGTATACTTTTCGGACAGGCGGCGCAGCAGCGACGTGACGGCTGCGTCTTCGCGCAGCAGCGACAAACCCGCTTGAATAAACTGCCGGTTGAAATCCTCGGCGTGCTCGTCGGCGAGCGGGACGCCGAACCGGTCCAGCGTATCCTTCAGCCGGAGAAACCGGTACTGCCCGAACGTCGCTTCGCCGCGCGCCAGCTTCTGCCAGTTTAACACGCTGAAATGATGAAACGCCTCCTGCACGGCTTCCTGCTCCAACGCTTTTGTGAGCGCGTGGGAAGCGAAGGTCAGCCGCACCGAGTCGTTCCAATTGGCCTGAAAATCGTACAGTGTGTCGTCAATATCGAACAGGACGAGCCTGATCTTTTCCAAGCGCATACTTCCGCCTCCTTCCGCCGGCTGCCCGGATAAAAGAAAAGAAGGCTTGCGCCTTCTGTCAGTCTTCAATCGGGATAAGCAGCTCGACCGGCATTTCCTCCAAGTGCTCGTCGACATAAAAGATTTCGATCGATACCGCCTTGTCCCGCTTGGCCAGTCTCTGCTCGTGCATCCAGACGTTCAGCTGCTCATAGCCTTCGCCGATCCGTTCGTTCGTGCAGGGGACCATCGCGTACCGGCGCTCAGGTACCGTAAACTGCACCATGCCTTCGGGAACGCGGTCCATATGGGCGACCTCGTAGCAGGCCCAATACGTCACGAACGCCTCGTTGCCGAAATACGGGCTGTAGACAGCGGCCGATTTCGTCTCGCCGTTGAATTCGTGCTTCCTTGACAGAAACTCGCTCTGCAGCCGGATCGCTTCGTCAGGGAACGACGAGAAAGGGCCGCAGTAACTCAGTCCGACCAGATTAATGGCGGGTTTCGTAATGACTGAACAATTGTTCATTCTCGAAAAACCTCCCATCAAGGTTAGGCCATGCGAATGGATCGAATGAGGCCGTCCGCGGCCGCTTTACCCATTTTCCAGTTTAACACGACCTCGTACCAGGATGGTATACGTTTCAAAAATCGGATTGAAAATTTCTACCGGCGCGCCGTCTCCTCCCGGACCATGCTGCGAATATAGAAATACCCCATGAAAGAGCAGAGAGCGAAGGTGAAAAACGCGATGGCGGCCGCCTGCTCGCGCTCCTGGAAAACGCCGAACACCTGCTCCATCGCGACGCCCAGCATTTGCGGCGCATTCGGCCCGAGCAGGAAAGGCGCGGTAAACGAACCGATGACGCCCATAAACACGAAGGTGACGGCGACGAGAAACGTTTTGTACGACAGCGGCAGAATGAACCGGAAAAACAGCTGCAGCCGTCCGGCACCGACATCCTTCGCGCTTTCGATTACCGAGGCCGGAATGCCGGCGAGCGCCGAGCTCAGCAGCATCGTTGTAAACGGAATATTGAACCAGCAGTTGGCGATGATGATCCCTTTTTCGTCGAAAATGATGCGCGGCAGCGATTCCACCCCAAGCGGAAGCAGCAGGCGCGAAAGCCAGCCGTGATTGCCGAGCAGGTTGATCAGCCCGTATGTGGCGATAACCCCGGGGATGAAAATCGGGATCATGTACATTCTCCGGATCCAGACGACAAGCGCGCCGCTGCTGAACCTCATGTAGACGGCCAGCGCGTAGCTGACGAGCAGGATAATGAGCACCGAGACGCACGTGATTTCCAGCGTGAAGATCAGGTTTGCCCGCATGCCCGGATCCGTGAACAGAAACAGGTAGCGGGAAAAATCGTAGCCGCCCGAATCGTTTTTCAGGCTTTCCCGGAACGAGGCGATAATCGGAATCACGACGACGACGAACAGCAGCAGGAAAGAGGGGATGACGAGCGCCAGACCCAGCATCCCCGTTTTCGTTTCCTTCCTCATTGCGCCGCGACGTCGCTTTGCCAGCGTTTATTGATATCGGTGCCGAGGTCGCCGATGTTGAACGTGCGGAACCCGTCCGAGACGCCTTGGAACGAATCCTGAATGCTCTGCGGCATGCTGGACAGCTTGATGCCCGGGAAGCCGTGCATTTTTTGCACGATGATGGACTGCGCCTCCGGCGTCATGACGAAATCGAGAAATTTGTATACCGCTTCTTTTTTGTCGGACAGCTTCGGCACCATCAAATACGTCGGACCGCCGTTAAAGCCCGGCGACAGCTGCTTCAGCTTCGTCGATTTCGGCAGCGTGCCTTCTTCCAGCTGCTGCAGCACCATGTCCGACCACGCCGGAATCATGTCCACTTCGCCGCTTGCGAGCAGGTCGAGCGTGCCCTGGTTCTTCTTCGGATAAATGCCTTTGCCGTACACGTATTTGCCCAGGTCCTTCAGCAGCGCAAAGCCTTGATCCCACTGCTTTTCGATCGCAGGGTCGCTGCTGTGGATCGCATCCTCCGGCAAAAATTTATAGACGGTCGACTGGACGAACGAGCTTCCCGCTCCTCCGGTGGACGGATCGTTGTAGGCAAAACGTTCGGGATGCTTGCGGATCCAGTCGTACAGCTCGTCAAGCGTGCCCGGCGCGTCCTTGACTTTGTCGCTGTTATAAGCCAGGATGACCGCGGACGAACGGTAAGGCACGGCCAAATAGCCGACGTCCTTCATCGTCTGCTCGTCGACGTTCGCCAGATTCGGAATGGCGCTCGTGCTCAGCGTATCCCACATGTCGTCCTTCTGGCCTTTCGTGACGGTCGGCAGCCCGTCCTCGTACAGATCGATGCCGCCGGAGCCTTTGCCCGCCTGCTTGGCGGCGGCGATGCGGTCGTACGTCGGCTGCGCGCCGGTGCCGGACGGGATGTACACGAGCTTGACTTTAATATCGGGATTTTTCGCCTCGAACATCGGCGTCAGCGTGTCCCACAAATCCTTCACGTTCTCCGAACCGGTGAAATAGAAAGCGAACTCGACCGGCTTTGCCGCCGCGCCGCCGGACGAGGAAGACGATGAGGCTCCGGCGCTGCCGCCCGAAGCCGCCGTATTGCCGCCGGACGAGCCGTTTTTGCCGCCGCAGGCCGAAAGCGCGACGAGTGACAGCATAAGCAGGAACAGAAGCGCGGAACTCTTTTTCAATCGCAACATGCTTGAAATCCTCCTTGATTCTGTCGATTTTATGAGTAACCAGCGATTTTACTGAAACACCGATACTTTGGCAAACGAAACGTCCACGCGCTGGCCGGCGCGCAGATCCTTCACGGCGTCGCGCGGCCGAAACGCTTTGACGGGGCCGATCGCTTCGACCTCCACGGATACCTCGGCGTAATGGCCGAGCACCATAATTTGCCTGACGGTTCCCGGCAGTGCTTCGCCCGCCCCATCCGGTCCCAGCACGACATCCTCCGGCCTCGCGACGACGCTGACCTCCCCTGAGAGCGGCGTGCGAACCGGCATTTCGAACCTGCCGATACGCAGCTGCGCACCGCTCACCACCCCCTCCAGCACGTTCGTTTTCCCGATGAACCGGGCGACATAGAGCGAATTCGGCTCGTCGTAAATTTCCTGCGGCGCGGCGACCTGTTCGATGCGCCCGTGGTTCATGACGACGATCCGGTCGGAAAGCGACAGCGCCTCCTCCTGATCGTGGGTGACGAACACCATCGTGAGGCCGGTCTGCGCCTGGATGTCCCGCAGCTCCTCGCGCATGTCGTGCCGCAGCTTGGCGTCGAGCGCCGAGAACGGTTCGTCGAGCAGCAGCACGGACGGCCGGAGCAGCAGCGAACGCGCGAGGGCGATACGCTGCTGCTGTCCGCCGGACAGCTCGGCGGGAAATTTCTTCTCCGTGCCCGGAAGCCGCACCAGCTCCAGCGCTTCGCCGACCGCACGGCGAATCTCTGCCCCGGCGGTTTTGCGGATTTTGAGGCCGAAGGCCAGATTGTCGTACACGGACATATGCGGCCACAAATTATAGCCCTGAAATACCATCGAAGTCGGACGGCGTTCAGGCGGCAGATGAGCGACGCTTCTGCCTTCGATCAGGATGTCGCCGCCGTCGGGAGCGAGAAACCCGCCGATCGTGCGCAGCACGGTCGTTTTCCCGCAGCCCGACGGTCCGAGCAGCGTTACGAGCTCGCCTTTGCTCACATCGAGCGAGATCGCTTCGACGCCTTCGCCCGTTTTATACCGTTTCGTCAAATTGCGGATGGACAACTGTATCGTCATCTTGCTGGCTCCTTCCTCGTCATTTCAGTTGGAATCCGCTCGACAGCACGTCCGCGCTGACGAACCGCTGGGCGGCAAGCAGCAGGATGACGGTCGGAGCCGTTAAAATAATCGAAAATACCGCCCCGGCGCTGCTCGGATAATCGGATATGATCGAATACATGACGATCGGCATCGTCTTGTAATCGGGAATGCCGACCAAAAAAGTGCCCTGCGCCTCGTCGAGCGAATTCAGGAACGTAAACACGGACGCAACGATGATGCCCGGCATGGCCATCGGCAGCGTAATGCTGCGGAACACGCGGAAAGGACGGGCCCCGACGTCGCGCGCCGATTCCTCCTGGGCGGCGTGCACGCTGCGGAATGCCGCTGTCGGAATCCAGGTCATGAACATCAGCACGTTGATCATGTGGATCAATACGACGCCCGCGAGCGTGTTCATGAGGCCCAGCTTGTAGAACAGGACGGCGATCGAAATGTACAGCCCCATTTTCGGAAACGCGTGCGTCAACAGAAACGAAAACAGAAAAAAACGGCTCAGCGGAAAACGGATCCGCGCAAACGCGTAAGCGGCCGGGATGCACAGCACGACCGAAAGGGCCGTGACGATGGCCGCGATCAGAAACGACAGGCCGATCGAACCGGCGATATCGTCGTGATGAAACACGAAGCTCCACCATTTGAACGACCATTGATGCGGCAAAATATCCGGATACGTCCACTGCCCGCTGAACGCCAGCACGAGCAAATTGATCAGCGGCCCCATAAAAAACAGCATAAAGACGATCAGCAGCACAAATTCGACGATTTTTCGCGGGCCAAGCGCTTTGAAGTACCACATTCGGGCAACATTCCGCTCCTTTCTTCCATAAAGCCGGGCTGTGCGGACAGGGGACCGTTCCCATACCCAGCATATCCAGGCTATATTCGGTGGATGTTAAGGCAGGTATAAGAAACGATGAAGACGAGCAGGCACATCCGGCGAACGGCTATGAGCCCGTACCCGGCGGCGCGGTCGATCCGCGCTCGATCAGCCCGGTCGCGAGCTCCACCCCCTCCGCGGGCGCTGCCTCCTGCCGGATCAGCCGGTCCAGCAGCCTTACCGCCTCCCGTCCCATGCCGGCTTTATCGACGCTGATCGTCGTCAATGAAGGCGCATACATGGCGGACAGGTCGATATCGTCGAAGCCCATGACCGAGAGCTCCCGCGGAACGGACACGCCATGCTCCAGCAGCCATTTCATGGCGCCGAGCGCCAGCATGTCGTTCGTCGCGAACAAGGCGGTGCAGCCCATCGCCCGCAGCCGCTCCCCGTGCTCGGACATGAGCCGGCGGCCCTCCTCGAAGGTCGATTGGGACGAATACAGGACGGCGCTTTCATCCGGCCTGCAGCCGCTGCGCGCCAGACGCTCGCAAAAGCCTTTCAGCCGGAGATTGTGACTGCGGTGCTCCTGCGGTCCGGCGATCACGGCGATGTTCCGGTGGCCGAGGCGGTGCAGATAAGCCGCCGCCTGCCCGCCGCCCTCTTCGTCGCGGCTGACGATTTGCAGCACGTCCGCGTCATCCGTCGTACCGTTCACCATCAAATAGGGAACGCCGAACCGTTTCACGTAGTCGATGACGTTTTGCCGCAGCCTGCTGATCAGAATGAGGCCGTCCACCCGTTTCTCGAGCAAAAAATCGGCCCGGCGCAGCGACATCTCCTGGTCCGTCGTGACGAATACGGAGTAGCCGAGCGCTTCGGCGGCCAGAATCACCGCATCGAGTATTTTGCCGTAGAGCGGATGCGACGCGATCGGATGATGCTGCCGGTAAATGATGACGCCGATGTTGTTCGTCCGCTGGGAAACCATCGCGCGCGCCACGGCGTTCGGCTTATACTGCAGCTCGGCGATGACTCTCTCCACGCGCTCGCGCGCTTCCGGACTTGCGTAGCCGTTGCCGGAAATGATGCGGGACACCGTCGATTTGGAAACGCCCGCAAGATCGGCGATCTGTTTGATCGTATGGCTCATCCCGCGCTTCCATCCCGGACATGGGCCGCTTTTAGCCGGAGAAGCGCTTCGACGTTGCGGGTCGTGATCGACCGGAGGTTCATGCCGAGCGCTTCCTTCATCTGCGCTTCATCGTCGATCGTCCAGGCAAAGACGGGCAGCTCCGCCGCGGCGGCGGCCTCCAGCAGCTCCGGCCGGATCAGGCGGTAAGCGATATTGATCCCGAAGCAGGAGGCGGCGAGCGCTTCCTCGATCGTCTGGCGGACGGCGTCGGCATAAACCGGGCTGTCCAGAAACAGCCGGGCATTCGCGTTCAGCAGCTTCGGCGCTTCGGGAAAAATCCGCTGCGCGAGCTGCGCTCTTGCCGACTCGCAGCCGGACAAAAACACGCTGTCCGTCAAGTCGTTGCGCCGGATCAGCGCGGCCATCGGCTCCAGGGCATCATCCGACTTGACGTCGAGATTCATCGTTTTGCCGGATGATTTCACCAGCGTAAGCGCGGATGCCAGGTCGGCGAGCCGCCGCGTCTTCCCGGGCACGGCGCCGTTTAGTTCAAGCGCACGCAGCGTCTCGTAGTTCGCGGCGGCGATCGAGCGGACGCTGCCGTCCGCGGCATGCAGCTCGTCGTCATGCGAGAGCACCAGCATCCCGTCACGGGTCGCCCGGATGTCGTCCTCGACGATATCGGCGCCGGCATTCAGGCCCGCTTCGAGCGCTTCCAGCGAATTGATCGGTTCATTCATACAGCCGCTGTGCGCGGTAACTAGCGGAAACCTTTTCATAGCTCTTCACTCCGTCCTTCCATGTAAATCGCGTTCGTGAAAGCGATCATCGTCCGGATGCCGCGGACGACGCCCCACAGCTCGGCTCTTATCCAGCCGGGCGCGGAGGCACCCCCGCCGATATCGCAGGTGACGACGGCTTGACCGCCGCTTCCGTCGACGGCCCATTCTCCGACGACCCCCGCATTACCGGTTAAGCGCAGCGTATACGTTTGCGGCGGCAGCTCCCATTTTCCCGGGCGGACTTTAAAATCGGCGCCGATGCGCAATTGCAGCCCATCCCGGCGGAAAGCGGCAGGAACGACGCTTCCCAGCCCGAAACGGATTCCGGCGGCTTCCGCTGCCAGCGTGAGGAGCGGCCCGATCGTTACGGACGCTCTGCCGGCCTTCAGCGCTTTCACCGCTTGACCGGCCGTATTGTCCGGAACGGCGCGGCCGGCCTCATCGACCGCTTCCAAATAGGTGACGGCGATCGGCTCCTCCACCGGCGTCTGTGCATGCCAGTCCCGGCCCGAGACAGCCGCGATCCGGCAGCCGGCATCCAGCCGTTCCGTCCAAAGCGCGAATGCCCTTGCGTTGTCCGTTTTCGGCTGCGGAAACGTGCCGGACCACACCTCGATATAATCGATCGCCCGCCAATCGGCGATTTCGTATTCCCAGCGGCATCCGGTGCAGATCGGGCTGCCGATGCGGAACGGATGGGCCATGCCGGCAAGGCCGCCGCAGCGGTGCACGTCCGCGATGCCGTCAAGCAGGTTCGTCCGCTCCGCTTTCCGCCAATCCGCATACTCCGTTAAGCCGATCGTGACCATATGCCCGTAAAAGGTCGTCCATTCCATACCGGGTATGATCGCGATCCCCGTTTCCGCTTCCACGGCTTCCCGTTCCGACAGACCGCTCATTGTGTTATGGTCGGTCAGCGCGATGCAGTCGAAGCCGAGCGCTTTGGCGCCTTGCGCCAGCTCGTTCAGCGTCTGCCGGCCGTCGCTGTGGACGGTATGCGTGTGGAGCTCGCAGGCCAGCCAGCGATTCATGGCGTCTCCTCCGTCCAGAGCTGAAGTTCATACGCGCAGACGTCCGTTACGACGGCGTGAAAGCTTAACGTCACCGTCCACTCTCCTTCCCGGAGCGGACCGGGAAGCAGGCCGGGCGAGGCGCCATCCTCGCCGATAAAATGCCGCTGCTCGGGATCGTGACGATGACATGCACCCCGGAAACCTGCCGGATCGTCGATCGATAACGTGATTAAATTGCTGAGCGGCAAATAGCTTCGCCATGCCGCGGCGGCCGCTTCCTTTTGCCCCGGCATCATGCCGTTCTCGATGGCGGCCAAAATTTGCGCACGGCTCTCCTCTTCGTCGCTTAGATGCTTCGGCGCGTAAGCGAACCGGATGCCGAGCCTGCCGGCAGGCCGTTCCAGGCGGAAGGCATAGGTGCGATGCGTGCTTGAATCCGTGATGTCCGCCGTTTCCGATACGTTTAGCAGCATGATTGTTGCTCCTCGTTCCATAATCATGGGAACGTTCCCATGTACCCATCATATTCAGCAATTGTTATCGTTATGTTTGGTTCAGCTAAACAAATTGTAAAGGCTTTCCCGCCGCGGCAAAAGGAAGCAGCCGGCGCTTGGAGCGCCGGCTGCCGCCTCGATACCGATGAAGCCTTTAACGCCCTTTTTGCTGGACGACATGCGTCAATTCGTGACTGAGCAGCTGCAGGCCGCCGGACGTATCCGGCTTGTATTCACCCTGACGGAAAAAGATATCGCTGCCCGTCGTGAACGCCCGCGCGCCGACGCTTTTGGACAGCTCGTCCGCCGTGTTGTCCGTATGGATCGTCACGTCGCTGAAATCGGTCCCGAACGAGCCTTCCAGCTGCTCGCGCATGCCGTCCTGAAGCCGCTGCCCCTTGCCGCGGGAATCCTCGATCCTCGCCTCGACGCTGCCGCTTGCCTCGGAGGCGCCGGCTGCGGCGCGCTGAATGAGGGCGAAAGGATCGCGTTTCAGCTGCAGCTCCTCGCCCTTCTCTTCCATCGCTTCCGCTTCGCGCTTAATCGGGCCGGCCGCGTCCGGCTTCAGCTGCAGCTCCTCGCTCTCCTCTTCCATCGGCTCGACTTCACGCTGGATCGGGCCTGCGGCGTCCGGCTTCAGCTGCAGTTCCTCTTCGTCCTCCGGTCCGGCCATTCGCTGCACCGCCTGGCCGGTTGCCTGTGCGCTTTGCGTCGTGCGCAGATCGTTTGCGACGCGATAGGCGACCTGATCGGCTTCGAGCTCGTAGGCATCGCTCGGATTATTGATCGTCATTTTCGCCATGACGGGTATCGCCATCCTGCCGCCCGCTCCCGCCATGCGGAGCATCGCGCCGTTGCCGGCCGCCCGCTGCAGCGCCTGCATCTCCGCCGCGCCGAGCGGCGCTCCGCTCGCAAGCGCGCGCTGCAGCTGCGCATGCCCCGTCTGATGCGGCTTTTGCTGCGTACGTTCAAACTGCCGCTGATCCATTTTGCGGATCGATTTTCCCGAACCGAACGTCCTCATAAACCGGATGACCTCCCGCCGCTGTCTCGTTCCCGATTTTGCTATCACGATATCCTATTTTTGCTACCAATATATCATAGAAACGCCATACATCCCATAGAAAACACGAACTTACGCAGGCCTTCCGTTAAAAAACGCCGCCGGTTGCGATTGTCCGCTCCAGCATGCGGACCCGAGCAAGCGAGGCGCGCAGCAGACCCATGCCGATTTCCGGATGGAGGCGGACCAACCGGGACAGCTCCTCGCCGCTCAGGGCAAGCAGCCGGACCTCGCCCCCGGCCGCCAGCACCGTCGTTGTCGCCGGAGTCCCATCCAGCGCAGACGTTTCGCCGAATACGTCCTTTGGACCGAGTACGGCAATCAGCCCGTGCCCGGCAGAGTCGGCCGCCGCACCGCAACCGGCTGCGTGTTCGAACTCCGCTCCGCGCCCGGCGGCTGCCGCCGCTTCTTTCCGCATTTTTCCCGAGTTACGGACAGCTTCGCCGCCGGTGTCCCTCGTCCCTGCAGCTACAGATAACGGCTCGCCGCCGTCCGCATCGGCGATCAGCTGCACATGCCCTTCGACGATGACGCCCAGCCTCGAATTGGGCTCGCCCCGCTTTACGAGCCGTTCGCCCGCCTGCACCGTTTCTTCCGCCGCGATTCCGGCAATGTAGCCGAGCTGCTCAAGCGTCAAGTCCGTAAAAAACGGAACCTGCTTCAAAAATACGATTTTATCGAGCATTCCGAACAAGGAACGCTGCTCCTCCATGCCATTCGCCTCCCTCTGCTGGATGACGGCCGATGCGATCAGCTGCAGCCACGCGTCGCGCATGCCGGCGGTGCGCCGCAGCACGTTAAGCGCTTCTTCTTCCGCAAGCTCGCCCGCTTCCTCGTCGCCGCCGGTGAGCAGGCGCACGAGCGCGCCGCTAAGCCGTTTGTCGCCCAGCCCCTCGGACAGCGCCTCGAGCCCGCTCTCCCGCGTTTCCTCGTCGCGGTCTTCGGCGGCGAGCCGGACCGCACGGACAACCTCCTCGTCAGCCAGCCTTTCCAGAACGGCCCATATGCCGTCCGCCACGAAAAACATCAGCTCCTTGAGCCGCAGACCGGCCAGCTCCGCTCCGTCGCGCTGTCCCAATGCGCGAAGCGCGGCTTCAGCCTGGCGGTACATCTTCCATTCGCCGATCTTGAAAAGCGACGCGTCCGCAAGCGCAGCGTCAGCCTGCGGCTCGTCTGTCAGCCGCGCCAGCGCGCGCATCGCCGCGCTCCATACCTTCGGCGGCGCAAGCGGCAGCGAATCCGTCAGCGGCAGGACCGCACCTTCGCCCATGCGGACGAAAGCCTCCACGGTCGCTTCATGCAGCGCGGGCTCGGCCCATTCCAGCATTTCCTGCAGCCATGGAACGGCGGCGATATGCCGCAGCCGGCCCATGCAGGCGATCGCCTCGGCGCGCACCGCCGGATTGAATTCGCCGAGCAGCGGCTCGACTGCCGGCAGGAAGCTGTACATGTTCAGCTCCGCAATCGCTCTGCACATATAAATCGCCGCCTCCCCGCCTTCCCGGAGAAAACGCTCGACGACTTCGTAACAGGCTTCGAAGCTTTGCGCGTTTTGGAGCGCATAAAGCGATTTGACGGCTTCGGCGACCACCATCGGATGAGAGTCGAGCAGCTTCAGCCGCACGAAATAAACGGCCTGATGCGGCATATGCGTCACCCGGCCGAGCAGGCGGACCGCTTCTGCCCGAACCTCGTAGTCGGGGTCCTCCAGAAACGACGCCACCTTGACAACCGCCTGCAGCTCCGCCGAAGCCAAATTCATCGCGCGCAGCGAGGCGAGCCGGATCCGGGCGCTGCGGTCGTCCGCCAAACCGAGCAGACGCGGCAGAAACGAAGCGTCCTTCGTCCGCCCGATCAGCCCCAGCGCCACCTCGCGGGTGTAATCGTTCGGATGCTCGAGCAGCCGGCCGAGCAGATCCGAAGAACGTCCCTGGCGCAGAAATTCGTCGAGTGCAGCCGCTGCATCGTGCCCGGCCGCCGTCATCGTCTGGACGCTGCGAAGCAGTTCGCGGATATACAAGCGCCGCCCAAGCAGCGCAAGCAGCACAAGCAGCGCCGAACCGCCGGCTCCGAGCCAGGCGAGCAGGCTGAGCGGCAGGCCGAAGCCGGCATGCAGCGACTGGAGCAGCGCCCCGATCAGAATGCCCGCGGATGCGGAAACACCCTGCGCTACATAGCGGTAGCCGTCGCGCTGCGAGATCGGCAGCAGCTTGAAAAAAAGCTGGTTCGCCGGCTCCGCAAAATAATAGAGCAGCAGATAAAGGAACATATAGCCGGCCGACAGTCCAAGCAGGACGGCCGGTGTGCCGAGCGTCGCGCCTGCAAGCGCGAAACCGGCGGTGAAGACGGCGGCGATCGCCGCCAGCATGTTGCTCGGCCCGAGCCACGCCATAATCCGTCCGGAGACGAGCTGCAGCAGGAAGGCGGCGGCGAACAGCAGCGTCGTCACGAGCCCGAAGAAGGAAGCAAAATCCGCTTCCGACGTAAAAATCGTCTGAGAGACGTTCAGGAACTCGTATTCCATCAGAAAGTAAAGCCCCGGCATTAGCGTCATGATACCGATGGCGACAAGCAGGTACGGCGACGTAAACGAGCGCTTGAAGTAATCGGCGGAGCCGAGGCCGCTTTCCGCGCTCGGACCGGCTGCGCCCTGCTCCGCCTTCAGCGTGAGCGGCACGAGATATTGCGCGATCGCCCGCCGGTAATTGAAGGAACCCGCAAGCAGAAACAGCGGCGCAACCATATAAACCGCATCCGCCCCAAACCAGCCGCTGATGGCCCGAGCGAGCAGGCCCGAGACGATTCCGCCAAGCGCCGCTCCGGATACGAACACCGGCATCAGCCGCTTCGCCTGCTGCGTCGGGCACAGGTCGACAGCCAGGCTCCACAGTAAAATCGTCTGCTGCCGCACGACGAAGCTGGAGGTCAGAAACAGGAACGGATAGTACCACGAGATATCGGTGCCCGCCGCCCGCATGACAAGCAGCACAGCCGCATTAAAGGCGACGATGCCCCCCATCGCCGCAAACATCGTCCGCATCAGCTCCGGCTTCGTCAGCCTGCCGGTCAGCCACGACATGAACCACGCTTCCAGGGGCAAAATCACGGCTTCAGCCGTGTAGACGTAAGGCAAATATGCACTGCCGAGCCGCTCGTTGAACAGCGTCATATAACCGTTGTAATTCAGCATTTCGGCAATGCCGCACAGCAAAAAAACGGGCGTCATCAGGACCAGTTTGCGGCGGTCTTCGATTTTGACGCCGATCATCTGCAGCCATCTTTTGTTCATGGTCGGTATCCACGCCCGTCGGTTCGATTCGTTCAAAGCTTCAAATAATAAATGAGCCGGTCCTCGCCGTCGAAATAATAGTCGGGACAGCGGCCGACCGCGGAAAATCCGCTGCGTTCGAACAATGCGCGGATCGCCGCGTAGACCGGCAGGTCGCACGTATAGGTCACGACGTAGCGCGCCCCGAGCGAGCGCAGCTCCGCCAGCATTTCTCCGATGAGCAGCGAGCCGACGCCGCGCCCGCGGTACGCCTTGTGCACCACGATATAATCCCAATAATAGCCGCCCGTCCGCTGCTCGTTTTCCATGAAGCTGATCACGCCGATCATATCGCCGGCTTCGTTTTTGACCATTCGGTAAACGTACCGCCCGCTCAGCGCTCTCATCGGATTGAGCCGAAAATCACTCAATTCCCCCGGCGTATGGTTCATGTCGTCGAACGAATCACCGGAGAGAAAAAAATCGGTAATCGCGCGGGCGTCGGTTTCGGTCAACAGCGGCTCGACGCGGTAAAACGTCTGCGGCACGTCAATCCCCCTCGTTTATACGGCAAGCGTCCCGTTCCAGTCGACCGCGGTTCCGCGCTGATAATATTCGTCGCACAAATAGAAGTACAGCTTCGCCGCTTTGTCCAGCCTGCTCCATTTGATCACTTCCACGAACGTCTCGCGCGCATCGAAAAAGCGCCCTTCCTGATACAGCTGCACGCCGCGCTCAAACAGCTTCTTCGTCTTGTCTTTGCCCATACGCACCGCTTCCGGATCGCCTTCGTAGACGTCGTACAGCTCGACCGGCGTCTGCTGGCCGCCCAGATGAATGCGCCCGAGCGAGCGGTACTGGAACCGCTCCGGCGACGCGACCGTCTCCATCGCCGAATGCGTCACGAGGATCGAGACGCCGAGCTGCTCGGACAATTCCTCCAGCCGCGTCGTTAAGGTCACGTCGTCCGAAATGACGTTGCTCTCCATTCGCGTCTCTTCGCCGATAATCCCGAGCATCAGCGGACCTTTGTGGATGGCGATCCCGATATCGACGGGCGGATAATTCGCCTTGGCCCGATGTCCGTTGTATACGACAAGCTCCTTGCGGATAGCAATCGCGGCATTGATGGCGTCCTCCGTCCGGCTTGGAAACAAGGACATAAAGCCCGCTCCCATGTAGCTTGCGATCAGCCCGTTTTCCTTCCGCACCAGCGGGCCGAAGCGGCTTAAAAACGAGTTCATGAAATTGAAGTTTTCCTTCGGCGACAGCCGCTTCGACATCTCGTAAAACTGCCGGATTTTCGACACCATGACGATCATGTTCTGCTGCACCTGGTCGCCGAGGTGAACGTCGAGAATGCCGCGTTTGCCGAGATATTTGAACACCTGCTGCGGCACGAAACGGAACGAAGCCTCGCTGAACGCCGTTATGTCGCGGATATACTGCCGGATGTGCCGGACCATCACGTTAAACTGCTCGCCGAGCTCGCCTACCTCGTCGCGCGTCCGGATCGATACCTCGGCGTCCCAGTTGCCGTTCGTAATTTCGGCGACGCTTCGGCGCAGCTTGCGCAGCGAAGCGAGCAGGAAGTAGGTCGTGACGACGAATACGAGCAGCACGATTAAGGTGATAGCCGCGATTTTCTCGATCACGCCTTTATAGATCTGCTTGTTCTCGCGCTCGAGCACAGTCAGGTCGCGGCCGGTTTCGTAAATGCCGACGATTTTCCCTTTCGAATCGTACACGGGCGCGATCGCGAAAATCCACTGCCCGCTCGCATCCTCCCAGCTTCCGCTCCGCACCTGCCCCTGCTTCAGCACCGCGAGATTATCCTCGTCCAGCTCGAACGGCTTGAACATGTTGACGCTGTCGTCGTCGTCGGCGATGACGTACAGCTTGTTTCCGTCGTATTTGTACACCGTGCTGTACAAGCCGCGCCGGTCGGACGATTGGTCCCCCTGAAACAGCACGTTCATCCGCTGCAAGATCGACTGATAGTCGGCGTCCATGAAATCGTTTGGCGATTGCAGCCGTTCGAGCGCGTTCCCGTCGATGATGTATTTGCCGCTTTGCGCCAGAACGGAAAGCTCGCGTTTCATTTCGTCCTCCATGTTCTTGGAAAAAGCGTTGTAAATGGAGTTTGAAAGCAGCAGCATCGATACCGCGATCAGCGGCACGAACGCCACCAGCTGCTTCAGGAAAAACGAAAACCGGCGGCGCAGCAGATGGACGAAGATCAGTCTGGACGCTGCAATCAGGAGGGCGGCGGCAGCGGCGGCCGCAAGCCAGACCAGCCATTCATCCATCCGTTCGGAGCGGCTGTAATCCGCCTTCGTCACAACCGATGCAGGCGCGCCTCCAGGGCCGGAATTCAAAATCCGGTCCGGCAGCAGCACCTGAACGCCTCCGCCAGGGAGGACCGCGTAGTCCGCAATCTCGAAGCTGTCCGCGCCCGGCGCGCTTTTTTCGATCGCCGCTTCATCCAGGACGAGCGAAATCGGATCGGCCGCCCCGGGAGTGAGCCGTGTCAGCGCATTCAACGACCGGTCCACGAACAACAGGGAGCCGCCGGCGTCCGTTTTCAGCCGCTCGGGAAAATTTTTGCGCATCGGCGGCATGCCGGCGACCGGGTAAAGCGGCTTGCTCGTGCCGTCCGCGGCAACCTGGTAAATGGAGCCCCTTTTGGTCGTATAGTAGATTTGGCCGGGCTCGGTGCCGTAAATTTCGGACAAGTAACGATCCTGCGGCAGCTCGAACGCGAACGGCTGGTCCCATTTGCCGGAGTCGATCAGAAACCGTTTTTGCTGCACGCCGCTGCTGCGGCTGATGAAGAACGTCAGCGCATCGCCGCGAATCTGGAGCGCTTTGAGCTGACCGACCCGCTTGCTTTGGCCGTCGCCCTTCCATTCGAACAGCTGCGCGTCGAGTTTGCCGTCCGCCGAATACCGGGTGACGGTTTCGGACTGGACATATAGGCCGTATGAATCGAGAATCGTGTTTAACACGTACAGGCGGCTGCGCGAATCGACCGCCAGCTCGGTAAAGTTTCGCCGGATGCCGTCCTTCTGCTGCCCGATCCGGTATTTCAGCTTCCCGTCCGGACCGATCGCTTCGATCTGCTGCTTGGCGCCGCTGATGACGTACATCTCCCCGTCCGGGCCGTTCGCGAGAGCCGACAGGTTCGCAAGCGGCAGCGTGCGCTGCAGAGGGCTTCGGTTCAGATCGTCTGCACGCGCGATCAAATAATAGGCGATCCCCGCCAGAGCCAGCGCGATGACCGTCAGCCACAGCACGCCGAAGCGGACGTTCGGCGCCGCCTGCGCTTTTTTCCCGTTCGTTTTCATAGACCTAACGCTCCGTTTCAAAGAATCGATTCCATCATACCAATCTTATACAATAGTACTACAAAGTTCGTGCCAAAACACCAAAAACATTCCATTTTTACGCCAGTTTCCGACATCTCATCTTGCCGCTTCGAAACCGTTTATAGTACTATGTTCATAGAAGAGGAAAATATGGAAAATCGGATCTTGTTAAAGGAGACTCGCAATGGGTCAGCTCGTTTGTCAAGGCGCGCTGCTGCAATGTTCCTTCGGCGCCGCGCCCAGCTCGCTTAACGTCCTTCCCGCAAACCGGGTCATGACGTCCATGCCGATCGCCAATATTATGGACAATAAACCGATGGTGAACATCATGCCGTTCGGAATGTGCAGCTCCCTCGCCAACCCCCAGGTCGCGTCGGCGACCGCGGCGGCGCTCGGCGCGCTCACTCCGATGCCGTGCGTGCCCGTTACCGCGGCCCCGTGGGCGCCCGGTGCTCCCACGGTGCTCGTAGCCAATATGCCCGCGCTGAACAATACCTCCAAATGCATGTGCAGCTGGGGCGGCGTCATTCAAGTTACGATGCCCGGCCAGTTCACGATACAGGTGCCCTGATGAACATGCTCGGACAGTTCCTCAAGCCTTTTATCAACCCGATCCGCAAAAAAGTGCTCGCCCCGCTTCGCCAGTCGAAGCAGCTGCCCAAGCTGATTACAACGAAGCTGATTCAGTGGGTGCGCGGCATTCTGAATCCGCCCCAGCAGTCGGTCAAAAATTATATTCCGCTGGGCCGCTATTATGTCGCCAAAAAGCTCATCGTCATCGTCGTGCTGATTGGGCTTGTCATTTTTTATTTCGGCTTCGTGAAGCCTCCGAAGCTTTTGAACAAGCTGCTGGCCCGAACGCCGACGATCGAAACGAGCGCCGGCAGCCTCGCCGCGTTCAGCGGCACGGCGAAAATCGTGGACGACGCCGGGAATGTGATTTACGAGGGCGGCCTCGCGCAAGGCCTGTACGACGGAACGGGCAAGCTGTATGCGAAGGACGGCAGGCTGCTGTATCAGGGCGACTTTGCCAAAGGAATGAAGGAAGGCACGGGCGAGCAGTATGCATCGGACGGAACGCTGCTGTACCGCGGCGCATTTACGATGGACCAGTACGGCGGCGGTCCGGGAACGCTTTTTTACCCCAACGGCAAGCCGAAATACGAAGGCGATTTTGCCGGAGGTACATATGAAGGAAACGGCACCTTATACGACGAAGCGGGCGTCAAGCTGTATACCGGCGCATTCTCGCAGGGCCAGTTCAGCGGAGCGGGCAAATCGTTCGCGCCGAACGGGTCTGTCGTCTACGACGGAAGCTGGGCGGCGGGCGTTTACGAGGGCCAGGGCAAGCTGCTGCGGCCGGACGGGACGGTTCAGTACGAAGGCGTCTACAAGAGCGGCCGGCTGTCCGGAGACGGCGTGGAATATTTTCCGGGCGGCGCCGTGAAATATAAAGGCGCGTTTCAGCTCGGCGTTTACAGCGGCCAGGGGTCGCTCTTTAACGAGAGCGGAACCGCCGTCTATACGGGGCAGTTCAGCGGCGGAGCCAAGAACGGCGACGGGCAGGCGTTCGATGCCTCGGGCAGCGTCGTTTACGCCGGCAAATTCAAAAACAATCGATACGACGGCGTCGGCACGCTGAACGACCAGGACGGCAGCCCGCTGTATAAAGGATATTTCTCGGCCGGCAAAATAAACTTGGCGGGCTTTATCGGCCTGCCCCGCAAAAAGCTGCAGGACGTGCTCGGCGAAGCCGATGCCCCTGCCGTTGCGGATGCCGGCGCGAACGGCGCGGACGGTACCGGAAGTGCGGTTGAGGAAGGAGCTGCCGGTGCGGACGGCGCGGGAAGCGCAGTTGAGGAAGGAGCTGCCGGTGCGGACGGCGCGGGAAGCGCAGTTGAGGAAGGAGCTGCCGGTGCGGACGACACAGGAAGCGGTTCAACCGGTGCGGATAGCGGATCCGGCAGCGGAACCATTGCGGGCAGCACGGACGGTGCTGCCGGAACGAGCAGCGAATCCGGCAGCGGCGGCGCCAAAGCCGGGCAAAGCGGTGACGGCGCGGACGGCAGCAGCGGCGCCAAAGACGGGCAAAGCGGCAACGGCGCGAGCGGCAGCAGCGGCTCCAAAGACGGGCAAAGCGGCTCAGGGGCGGACGGCAGCAGCGGCGCCAAAGACGGGCAAAGCGGCTCCGGTGCGGGCGGCAGCGGCGGCGCCAAAGCTGAGCAGAGCGGCGACGGCGCGAACGGCAGCGGCGGAGACTCTTCGAAGACCACCGGGAAAACAAATCCTGCGGCACCCGCTTCAGCAGGCGATCAGGGCGCGGAAAATTCGCTGCCATCCGACAGCCAAAACCCAGGCAGCGGCGACCCGGCGGCTGAGGATGGCGGCGCAGTGTCCGACGTGTCCATGACCGCAGCGGGCGGACCGCTGCAAATGACTTACGCCGCCTACCAAATGTCCTTCAAGCTCGAACCGGATGAAGCCAATCCGGAAGAGGCCTACGTTGCCGAAGTAAATCTGTGGAACAAACAGATGATCGCGATGCTGCTGAAGCAAATGACCGATGCCAAGCTGAAAGGCGAGAAAAAAACGGTTTCGTCCGACCGATATATTGTCGTGTATGCTTCGGGGGATTATTTTTATACCTTCACCTATGTTGGCAAACAAGATGTCCCCGCTCGATTAACCGTAACGAAATCTTTATTGTCGTCATCACATTAAATAAAAACGGGGGAAATGACACGCCCAGCTGCAATTGCCCTTCAGGGCTCCTTCGCACCCGATCGGCTGAACGGCTGGCCGTTCATGAACGCAGGGCGGCTTGCCGTTTGAAATGATCCTCCAATACGAGACACGCCATCGCCTCGACGACCGGCACGATCCTTGGACAAATGCAGGGATCGTGCCTTCCTTTTGTCGAAATCGTGCGCTCCCGGCCCGAACTGTCCAGCGTTTGCTGCGGCCGCGAGATCGACGAGGTCGGCTTCACCGCAACCCGGAACACAATCTCCTGTCCGGTGCTGATGCCTCCAACAATGCCGCCGGCATTGTTGCTCGCGAAGCCGAAACGGTTCATGCCGTCATTATGCTCGCTGCCCCGCATGCCCGCGGAATCGAATCCCGCGCCAAATTCGATTCCTTTTACGGCCCCGATGGACAGCATCGCTTTGGCGAGATCCGCATCCAGCTTATCGAATACCGGGTCGCCGAGGCCGGGCATGACGCCTCGAATCCGGCATTCCACAATCCCCCCGCAGCTGTCTCCTTCCCTTGCAAGCCGATCAATAACGTTCACCATGCTTTTCGCTGCTTCGGGGTCGCAGGCGCGAACGGGGTTTCTTTCGATTTCCGATTCCACGAACCTTTTGCAGGCGATACCGCCGATCTCCTTCGTATAGGCCGTGAGCTCAACGCCGCGCGAGGCCAGCAGCTTCCTCGCCACCGCACCCGCCGCCACTCTCGCTGCGGTTTCGCGGCCAGAAGCCCGCCCGCTTCCCCGGTAATCGCGAATGCCGTATTTTCGCTCGTACGTGTAATCGGCATGCCCCGGCCGGTACAGCTCACGGATCGTTTCGTAATCGGACGGATTCATTTCCTTGTTGTCCAGCATGAGAAAAAGCGGCGCTCCCGTCGTCTTCCCCTCGAACAGGCCGGACAGGATCCGAACGATATCGTATTCCTTCCTCGGCGTCGTAACCGTCGATTGTCCAGGCTTTCGCCGGTCCATCTGGGTTTGAATATCCGCCTCCGACAGCTCCACGCCGGGCGTCACTCCGTCTAAAATGACTCCGATCGCTTCCCCGTGCGATTCACCGAACGTCGTGATCCTCAGCATGGTTCCAAAGCTGCTTCCCGCCATCACCATCATCCTTTCGCGTTGACCGATCGCTTTCGCAACCAGTATACTTTCGAAAAAGGAATAAATGAAATCGAAAATTCGAGTCTTTGTCATAGAGGAGTTTTATATCATGATCAACATGGAGCATTACCGGGTATTTCGAATGACAGCCCGGTTCGGCAATTTAACAAAAGCAGCGGATGCGCTCCATCTTACGCAGCCGTCCGTCAGTTACGCGATCAAGCAGCTGGAGGATCAACTGGGGGTCAAGCTTTTTGACCGGCTTCCGAAGGGAGTTCGTCTTACCGGCGAAGGCAGGAAGCTGCAGGCCTATGTCGAGCAATCCTTCGCTTTAATCGAACGCGGGGAAAAGGAACTGGACGCGGTAAAAAGAGGCGAAGCCGGCGAGCTTCGGCTCGGCGCCAGCGGTCCGATCATCAAACAGCTGCTTGTGCCTTGCTTGAACCGGTTTCGTTCCCGAAACCCCGGCATAAACATCCGCCTGCTGCAGCGAAAAACGCCGGAAATCGTGCGGGAGCTGGCCGACGAAACGATCGATATCGGTTTTGTCCATTTGCCGCTGCAGAGCCGCGCCGTTGAAGTGAAGCCTCTGCTCGTTTCCCCGGAGATGTTTGTCGTCGGCGGGGCCTTCCGGGCGTATGCGGAGCACAAGCTTTCGCCGCAGGAGCTGGCCGGGCTGCCGCTGCTGCTCCTGTCCCCGGATAGCAGCACCCGAAGGTTCGTGGAGCGATGGTTCGCGGAACACGGACTTTCCGTTCAGGCCGCCATTGAGCTGAGCAGCAACGACATGCTGCTTGAATTTGCCCTTCAAGGCTACGGAGCCGCATTTCTTCCCCGCTCGGCGGTCGAACACGAACTGGCCGAACGGCGGCTGTTCGAGCTGCAGCCGGCCCCCGGTGTTCCCCCGCGCGAAATCGGGTTTGCGATCCGAAAAAAAACCGGTTTGCCGATCGCCGCGCAAACGTTCTTAAACTTGATCCTCGAAGAGAGCCAAGCAGAGCAAGTCCCATAAATAAGGCAGGCGGCATTTTAGGAGGTTGAGCGCAGAACGGTTGATCAGCTCACGAAAATTACCGGGAAGTACCGGGGAATGCAGGTCTTGATTGCCACCCGCGCGGTCATTGGGGAAATATGATGCCCGCTTCGGAATGGAGACCTCTCATCGCGCTATGTGAATCGCTTTTCATCCATCCCACAAGTTAATGTCAGATTCATATTCGCAGCTGCGGTCCTTCTTCCTCTGATACGGGGATGCCAGTCATCCTCCCTGAAAAAGCTTTGTTCCCAGCGGCGGACATTGGTGATATCATTTACGGAAGAAGAGGTAATAAACGGAATCTATGAGGTGACGAGTTGTTTCGTTCATTGGCGGATACGCTTTCTCCTCTGCGCAGCCGCAATTTCCGGCTGTATTTGGGCGGCCAGGGGATCTCGATGCTCGGTAACTGGATGCAGGGCACGGCGCAGGCCTGGGTCGTTTGGCGATTAACCGGCTCGACCGCCGCACTCGGCATTGTCGCGATGCTGAATACGCTGCCCATCCTGCTGCTCGGACCGTTTTCGGGCGTGTGGGCGGACCGGCTCGACCGCCGGAAGCTGCTTATTTACACCAATTTGCTTGCGATGATTCTTGCCGTCGTCATGGGCAGTCTCGTTTATACGGATCTGGTGCGGTTATGGCACGTCTACATCATCGCAGGCATTCTCGGCTGCGTGAACGCCCTGGACATTCCGTCGCAGCAGGCGTTTATCGGCGACCTGTCCGGGGTGGAATTCGTTCGCAAAGGCTTTACGCTGAACAGTATGATGGAGCAGGTCATGCGCATGATCGGACCGTCGGCTGCCGGATGGATGATCGGCGGAATCGGGGAGGCGCCTGCGTTTTGGCTGAACGGTCTGAGCTATGTGGCCGTAATCGCAAGCCTGTTCATGGTAAAAGCGTCCCAAGAGAGGCAAGCCGGAGCAAGCAATCCGCTGGCGGAATTCCGGGCCGGATTCGTCTTCGTCCGGAGGAAGCCGCGTATCCAGGACCTGATCCTGTTTACGGCGATGACCACATTATTCGGCTTCGTCAATACGCAGCTGTTTCCGGAAATCGCCGATCACCTGCTGCACGGCGGGCCGGAAACGCTCGGCACGATGATGGGCGCTTTCGGTGCTGGCTCCTTCTTCAGCGCGCTGCTGCTGACGCCGACCCTGCAGCGGGTCAAACGTACCGGACTCGCGCTGTCCGGCATCATTGCCTGGTCGGGCTTTTGGTTCGGCGCTTTTTCGCTGTCCAGCTCGCTTACGTTCTCCCTGGTCGCCGTCTTTTGCGCCTCCTTCGCCCAGCCGGTCGTGCTGACAACGGTAAAAGGGCTTTTGCAGGTGCTCTCGCCGCCCAACATGCGGGCCAGGGTGCTGAGCCTGCAGGTCATGGTTGCCGTCGGCATTCAGCCGCTGTCGTCGCTGACCGTCGGATTTGTCGCGCAATTCGCCGGATCGACGCGTGTGATCCGGACCAACGGAGCGCTGATGATCGCAGCAGCCGCCCTGCTGCTGGCGGTCCGCCCGGCGCTGCGGGTTTGGGTGCCGCAGGAGGAAAGCGGCGAGAAGGCTCCGCCGGCTTCCGAGGGCGATGCTGCGGCTTCGCCGGTTACGGCCGAGCCGGCGGAACGGCTGCAGCGGGACGAATATGCAAGGGCGGCATCGGAGACGAAACCGGTCAACAGCTGAGGGTACAAACGTTCTGAACAAAAGCCGGCTGCTATCCCAAAAGCCGATTTTGAAATTTCCTCTTCCCTCGGGCTGTTCCATTCACGTATAAAAAGAATCTTCATTCCTCCTTTGCCGGTGGGAATGAAGATTCTTTTTGCATACCATTTCGAATGCGCTTCTTCAAGCGGATGTTTTTTGGAATAGCTCATTTCGCATTCAGACACGGTCTAAGACCGACGTTCCTCGTTCTCGCTTTCCCTTCCGGCGGCAGCCTGTGCCGCTCCGGCTCCGGCCCCGTCGCCTGCGCCGGCGGCGCTGCGGACAACCGCAGCGGGCCCGGTTCCCGGCAGCTTTTTGAACGCCCACCAGCGCAGCTTGATCGACGGCGTCTCCGTTCCTTGGCTCAGCTTCATGCCGATCCGGAACGTCCCTTTGGCCGGGTAAACGATCGTGCCGAACGTAACGGCAGGCAGCTGCGGTTCGTACGCCGTCCCTTTAAACACATCGGCGGAGCCGTAATACACCTGATCGCTCGATTGCAGCAGGTCGGACGTCACATGAGCGTCCATATCCTCCAGGCCGACCATGACGTAGAGCGGCCCGCTGCCGAGACCGCTGTCGATTTCGTCGGTCACATAATTTTTTTGCCCCCGGAAGAAGAAATAAAGCGGACCGCTTTTGGCGTTTAGCTCCAGCTCCACGGTCACGGTACCCGTCGACATTTCATCCTGGATATGCTGCGGCTGCGGAACTCCGAGCTTGAACGAAAATTCGGAGCGCTCCTCATTGTAATCCACGTCAAGCGTCGGCTTCCGCCCGAAAGGAAGAGCTGCCGCTTCGGACCGGACGAAAAACTTGCCGCCTTTGTCGCGCCCGCTCGCAATCCCAAGCCGCTGCAAAAACGACGGATTATAGACGTATTCGCCGAACGGCACGCGATCGACATGCTCGATCATGTAGGTCGGCCCCATCTGGAGCAGGCTGATTTTGGCGAGGCACACCTCCTGATCAGCCATGCCGTCAAGCGATTCGTCCAGCGTGCGTTCAAAATAATCGCGCAGCGACCGCTCCGCCGCCGGCTCCTGGATAATATCCACTTCATGCACCGGGTTCGAGTCGACCGCGATGCGCAGATCGCCGATCGACAGCTTGACGCTTGCGCGATTGACGGAAAGCTTCGCTTTGCGCCCGGCCGTATTGGCCGCTTTGACGGAATACGTATACGTAAATTCGGTATCCTGTCCATCGCCCGGCTCGCTGAATACGACGGTTCCCCGTTCATCCCCGACCGGCGTAAAGCCGTCGCATTCGTAATCGAAGGCAAGCGAGATTTTCGGCGTTTGCAGCGTTTTTTCCACGACCAGCGTAACATCGGCAATCGCTTCGGGATTTACATATTTCGGCATCCGCTGGTAAATCCGGACCTGCCCGTCCTGATAAATCGGCGCAATGACCTCCGTCAAGCGGACGTTTTCGAACGAGTCGGGAGCGGGAGCCTCTTCCTTGATAAACAGCCGGTAGCTCTCCAAAATACGGTTGTATTCGCTCACTTCCTCGGAACGAACGGCGGAGTTGGCGATGGCGTGAACCGGCTCTTTCCCTTTTTCGTCGTACGCGATATACAAGAAGACGTTCTTCTTGTACTCGTTGTTCGTAAACCCGTCGATCATCGACAGCTTAAGCGTCACGGGCGATGGAATGACGATTTCCCGGCCGGAATAATCGATGGCGACGCCCATTTCCACCGTGATCGACTTGTCGTCCACGGCGACGACCTGCATGCCGGAGACGACCCCGCTCCCGATCAGCAGCCGGTTCATAAGCCGGCGTTTGTCGCTGATGTACTTTTGCTCGGATTCGAAGTCACGGACGGTCAGCAGCTTGCCGTAAAAATAACGGTTGCGCTCGAAAGGGTAATACCTGCTATTTTTCACCATCACCAGCTCCTAAAAGTTTTCTGCGCCAGCTTCTTCGAGATGCTCCCTCGCAAGCAGAAAACTTGCTTCGGAAGCATAAACTAAAAGTTTTCTGCGCCAGCTTCTTCGAGATGCTCCCTCGCAAGCAGAAAACTTGCTTCGGAAGCATAGGCTAAAAGTTTTCTGCGCCAGCTTCTTCGAGATGCTCCCTCGCAAGCAGAAAACTTGCTTCGGAAGCATAGGCTAAAAGTTTTCTGCGCCAGCTTCTTCGAGATACTTCCCCGCAAGCAGAAAACTTGCTTCGGAAGCATAAACTAAAAGTTTTCTGCGCCAGCTTCTTCGAGATACTTCCCCGCAAGCAGAAAACTTGCTTCGGAAGCATAGGCTAAAAGTTTTCTGCGCTTGTTTCTTCGAGATACTTCCCCGCAAGCAGAAAACTTGCTTCGGAAGCATAAACTTTAAGTTTTCTGCGCCGCTTCTTGCAGACGCTCCTTTTCGAGCAAGCGCCTAATGCTGCCTCACCGTCAACCCAACAGGTCTCGGGGGCCGCCTTTACTGTTACGTATACAGCGGCAGTCTCGTTTTTAGCACGTACCGGCCAGGGAATAATCGCTCTATTTTCGGCGCCGAATCCGGCGCCTGTCTTAAAACGCTCCCTATACGTAATCCGCCCCTATTCCAGCTCGGAATCGAGTCCGAGCCGCGTATGCTGGTCCATGCGATGGTCGCGGTCAACGTCGACGATAAGCGTGTCGCTCGGCATCGACCGGTTCGGATCGAGATGGAGCAGCGAAGGCTCGGAAAGCAGCGTATTGACGCCCAAGTATGTATGCATATCGAGGTACATCCACGGCTGCAGCACGATCAGATGCGCTTCGGTAAAAGCCGGCTTTTGCTGGTCGAGCATGTGCTGCAGCATAATCCGCTGCTTTTCCGTCGGCGCCTGCTCCGTCGTCACCAGCACGGAGAAGCTGCACGGGTGCATTCCGTAAAGCTGATCGGTGATTTCCCGCAGCTCCGCAGCTTCCCGCATGGCGCGATATTGAAAATATTCGATGATGAACGGCTTCGCACCCGTATAAATCTCGACCATTTTCTCGATGCCGCGCCTTGTGCCCCGGTACCGGTACAGCTCCGGCGCCTCCCGGATAAACCGGCGGATCTGCTCGTCGCTCCAATGCTCATCCACCTCGATGCCGAGCCAGCCGCCGAGCCATTTCAAATACGGCCCGCTCACCAGCTCGCTGTCAAAATGACGCGGCAGTTCGCCGATTTTCTCCTCGATGCTGTCGAACATCGTGCCAAACAGCGACAGGAACCGTTCCGTGAAGCCGCTGGCGTCCTCCTGGTAAATGGCGGGCAGGTGCGACAGCAGCGTCGTTCGCGGCAAATAAACCCGCAGCTTGGACAGGGAAGGCGTTTTCCGCTCGCTGCCGATCCATTCGATTTTCAGCCACAGGTAGCGCCCCTTTGCGCCAAAAAACAAGGCGTCGCGCGGGTTAATGACCGGCGGCGACCAGAAGGTCGCCAGCGCGTCGGCCTTTTCCTTCATGCTGAGCCCCGGGCTGCGGATAAAGGCGTCGACCGCCGTATACGAGCCGTTAACGATCAAGCTGTCGCGGTCCGAGCAAAAGTAGGAGACGTGCAGCTGCGTTTCATCGGGAATATCGGCATCGAGCGTCATTTTGTGCCAGACGTTCTCCGCCTCCGCGCTGTCGAGCGCGGCCGTCAGGCAGACGCCCTCCAGCATGCCGGTCTCTTCGCGCTCCTGCGTTCGCGGCTGCAGCTCGAGCGTGGTCACCGTGTCTTCCTCTTCGTTCAAAATCAACATCCGATCGCGAGCGTCGAACATCAGCTTGTCCGTTTTACCCCGAAAGCCCGGCACCTTGTTGATCCACTCGCCCGTTTGCCCGAGGTTTAGGATAAACCGGTCGTCCTCGCCTTCGTCCGCAATGATGCGGGAATCGCCGATATAGAGCTGGCTGTGCGAATCGACGGCGAGACCGGCAAACCGCAGGGAGGGCAGGTAAATGCGCGATTTTAACGCACCGTCGCTTTCGAAGCCGTATAAAATATGATCCGCCGTATCGAATACGTACACGCTGCTGTCGCCGGCGACGGCGGCGAAAAAGCGCTTGTCCATTGCGCGCAGAGGCTCGTCCGTCTTGACCTGCCACTTGTCGTCGGTCATAACGGCCCGGCATTGCCCGCTTCGGTCGATTTGGACGATCCCGATCCGGCCTTCCGCAGGCACGATGCTCTCGCCGTCCTCCGTCGTCAAGACGTCAAAAGGCATAACGACATACACAAACGTATCGTCCGCAGCCGCCGCAAGCGGATGGATCCGGATTCCGTCATAGTCCGCAAGCGTCCAGTACCTTTGGCTGTTGCCGATTGCAAACGCCGAGAGGACCGTCTCTCCTTCGGGATCCGCAACGATCAGCATGTCACCGGTCACCGCAAGCATCGAACGGCTTCCGAACAGCTGATGGCCGGAAGGAAACAGCTTTTCATGATAGCGGTTGTCCTGATCGTATATCCAGACATCGGCTGCTTCGTCGAGCACGAACAGCCTGCCGTACAGCCCGACGGCAAAATCGCGCGCCCCCGGAAAGCCTTCCAGCTCGCCCAGGCGCAGCGTGGAGCGAACGCCGTATTTTTGCGTCTGCTTGATTCGCAAGCCCTGCGGCGTCCATTCCAAATTGTCGCTGCCGCCGCTTTCGAAATCCGCCTGTTTGTTCAAGGAGAAAAATAGCGTTTCCCGTTCCACTCCATCACCTCCTCCGAAAGCCGTTTCATGACCGCTGCAAATATCTGCTTTAAAAATGAACCTGCCTTAAATATCGGTCCTGCTGATCAGCTCGACCTCATGCTCGCCCGAGTAGACCAGCCCGTACGGCGGAATTTCGATATCCCCGGACGGCGTCCGGCTGTAATGCTGTCCTTCGGCATCCAGCCACAGCTCCTGAATGAAGGCGACGCCTTTCATTTCGTTCAGAATGCCGTACAAATCGCCTTTGTACACGGTTCTTCCGAACGGCCAGCCTTTGGAGCCGTCATTGCCGTCAAGCGGCTGCAGCAGCCGGTTCAGCGCCGCCGTCATCTGCCTGCCCTCGTCGACGAAGTGGGGCTCGACGATCGCGACCGCATGTACGGTAATCCGAATATATTCCGGCGCGATGACATGCACCTCGGTCGTGATGAGACGGCGCTCGTCCAAATGACGCCGGACGGTTTGCAGGAAGCCTTTGCTCGGTACGGGCGCAGCCGCCGGACTGTACGGCACGACCGCAACGGTCAGCTGTCCCGGCGCCTGGCTGCGAGGATAATCGCGAAGCCCTTTCAAATAAAGCGGCAGCGCCTTCACTCTGGCGACCCGGAGGCCGGGCGTACGCAGCACGAGCCGTTCCACATCCTCGCCCGTCACGGCGCGGAACGGCTCCGAGAGCCGGGTCTGCACCCGCTCGATGCAGTCCTGCAGCGATTCCCGCTCTTTACCGCCGCCGGCAAAAGCGTGATTCGTCACGGTAAGACCGGCCTCTTCGTAATACGGGTGGATAAAACGGTCGATCATGCCGTGCTTCACATTTCCCCGCGTCCCGCCGCCGATGCTGCAGACGATGACGATCACGTTCGGTTCTTCGCTTGCCGCCGGGACACGACCCCGTTCGTTGTCGCCGAAGCGGATTTCGCGGCTCGTTTCGTCGTACACAAAATGATTGTCGTCCGGCCCCGACCCGTCAAAATCGTCCACTTCGGTCCAATCTTCCCAAAGCCATTCGCCGCCTCGCCGTTTCGATCCGATCTGCAGCATAAAGCGCCCGTTCTGCAGCGGACAATCGTAGGCCGTAAGGCGCTGCGCCGGCAGCCCGTCTGTCCGGCCGAGCAGCCGCATCGCTTCGAACTCCGGCGCGGAAGCGACAATCCGAATCGTTGATGCTCCCTGCGGCGGAACCGCCCGGCCATCTCCGCCGCTAAAGACGATATGCGCTTCGCCGGAATCGATTTGCTGCTCGCAGCGATACAGCCTTGCCCCGCCTGCAAGCGGACCGTTTTCCCGCCCGCTTGCCGGACGTTGTCCGGCAAATTCCCTCCACTCCAGCCATCCGCCGTTTTCCCGCGTTTGAACGCGAATGTGGCCGAATGCGGCCAAAAACGAGGATACGGTTACCTTCTGGACGGGCTCCCCGCTGCCGTCCGCATGGAACAGCTCGCTGAAGGTATCCCGCTGCACGGCGGGGACGGTATTGAGCGCGATATGTTCGATTCGCGGCGGATTTTCATAGCCGGCTTCCTCCACCATACCGCAGATCCAGTAGCGGCCGCGGTCGTTCGCGGGATGCACCATTACCGGCCGCATCGGTCCGGGAACGCGAAAGGTGAGCGTGCCGCCGTACATGAGGTGAAGCGTTTCGTCCTCCACGATCTCGAGCGGCATCCACCCGGAGCCTCCCGCGAGCGCGGCTTCGCCGGGCTCCGCTGTTCCGCCCGCCCCTGTATCCGACGAAATGCCGTAATATTTCCACGAAACGGCGGCCGAAGGGATGACGTCGCGGCGCGCGTCGGCCGGCGGAGTAAACGGGACGGCGCCCGGCTCATGCAGCTCGAAATAAACCGACATCACGGTCCCCGCCGCAAGCTCCCGGTCAAAGGCGACATACATCCGGCTGCCTGCCCGCGCGTCCGGCCCGAAGGCGTAAAACGAGACGCCGCCGTTCTCGTTTGTCGACGTATAGTCGTTCGCATCGCGCTCCGTCCGGACGATGACGCGCTCCAGCTTCGCCGGATGGAGAGAGATCGGCTGCGTCGTCTCGAAGCGCTGATCCTGCGCCGCCAGCTTTGTCCCCGCCGGCAGCGGCATAACACGAGCGGCGCCGCCGACGCTTACTTCCGTCCGGGCCTCGCGGGCAAGCCCGGGCTTCTCTCCGAGCAGCTTCAAAAACCTTAGCAGGCTCCGCTCCGGGATCCTATTGATATAGTACTGCTGCATTTCCGAGAGCCAGGCGAACAGCTCGACGAGCGTGATGCCCGGGTCGTGCGCATTTTCATCCGTCCAGTCGGGCAGCCATTTCGGAATGGCGCTGCGCGCGTCGCGCACAATTTGCTCAAACCGGCGGTCGTCCAAATTCGGCGACGGCAGCACGGCGTCCACCTCCCTTTAACCGATATCCACTTTGACGACGTGCGTTCCGCTGCAGACCAGCGCATGCGGGTACAAGCTTTGTTTTGCCGGATCGATCTCGCTCCGTTCGCCGTCCTCCAGCTTGACGACCGACATGTACAGCTGATCGACGTTTTTGACCGTACGCACCGATTTCAGCAGCGAATAAAACAGCGAAATATGGATGGCCTCCCCGATTTCCCAGCCCGCTCCGTCCAGCTGACCGCGAACCGGGTCCAGAAACTGGCCGAGCTTGGCCAGGCACGCCGTTTCCGTTTCCAGCACATCATTCATCGATTCGACGGTGACGCGTACGTTTACGGAAACCTCCAGAAAAGCCGGCTCGATCACCTGTACGGCCGGCGCGAGCGAGACCGTATTCGCCGACCGCTGCACGATATACGATTCGATCTGCCGCTTCACGCCGGGAAAAAGCAGGCGGCCGGCTTCGGAAAGCACCGCCAGCGTGATCGAACCGAGGCTTCGTTCCATCCGAATATTGCGGTTGGGCAGACACTTGACTTTGGCCAGGCCCGGGTATGCCTCGCGCGCAAGCCACTCGAAATCTTCCGCCGTTACCGCTCTTCCCTGATGCTTCAGCCGTTGCGGCCCCCGCCGGAGCGCCGCTTCGATCCGCTCCGTGTCGCAGCCGCCGCCGGCCGGATCCGGATTGGTCGCGCCGGCGATAAAGGCGATCGACTGCTGCAGGCCGGTAATTTGCCATGCGGCGATATTCCCTTTCCCGCCCGCCGTTACCTTGTAATTGACGCGGACGCTGTCCGGACCTTCGTGCGGAGCCTGCCGGCCTTTCACCCCGTTTCCGAACGTAAATGTTCCGGCCGGGCCGTTCAGCACATAATGCCGGTCGTGCGATCCCGAGGCAAGGAACGAATCGACACCTTCCCATTTGACCCATACCCGATGCACGTTGCCCTCGGAATCGTACAGCACGTCAAACCGGTCAGGCATGCTGCGCATCTGCTGCGCCAGATCGTAATCGGACAAAAAGCCGGTTTCGTCAACCCATATTTCCTCGGATATGACCGGCGATTGGGACAGCGTATAGACGCCTCGGGTACGCCCCGGCGTTTCCCCGTTAATCGTCAGCTGCTGCAGCGCCGGAACCGCATTGAAGTCGATTCGTTCCGCAGCCGGCGTCGCCGCTTCCGCCGCATCGAAACATCCGTCGCGATTCACGGCCCGCAGCCAGTACCGCTCGCGCCCGTACATGAAAGCGGGGATCATGTCCGGCGGTCCGACGAATTGAATGGCGCCGCTCTCGGACAACCCGTTCGTTTCGTCGAACACATGAAGCGGCTTCCATTCCGTCACGGTCCCGTCCCTGACGAGCGCTTCCCATTCGATCCACGGCCGCCTGTCCGTAACGATTTTCGAAGGAAGCAGCGAGAAATGAAGCCGGATCGGACCTTTGAGCGGCGGCCGGTCGAAGCCCAGCACCATCGCCGGGAAACGGGAATCGATCTCCTCGAACAGCTGGAAGGGGGTCCCTCCCTGGCTGGCTTCGAGTGTCCGGTCCTTCATCGCCGCGTTGTTGAAGACGAGCGCCGTCTCGGCGGGAAAGCTGCGCTCCCCGTAGGCATAACGCAGCTTCAGCTTTTCGATCCAGGGGGCGACATAAATCATTTCCGGCGCATACAGATTGTCCATCGCCGTCACCCGGACGCGAATCCAATAATCGTACTGCGAATTGACAAACGTCCGCTCCAAGTCCTTCGGGCATTCAAACGAGACCGTGCAGGCAAGCGTTTCGTCCTCGGGCAGCCCGGCGAACAGCGTTTCGTACCGCTGGCTGCCGGGAATTTTCAGCCAACCGCTGCCGTTCCAATATTCCCACAGCACCCGCTGGATGCGGATTTTCGGCGGATCCTTTTTCTCGAGCTCGGATCTGCGCATGATCAAGCGCCAGCGGATTTCCGGATCGGGCGCCGTACGGAGCGGGCTCGCCTTCGCCTGCAGCTCGAAGCTGACGGTCAGCATGCCCTCCCGCTTGCAGAGCGCTTCCTCGCTGCCGATATAAAACGTGGAAAAGGGAGCGAAATGCTCGCCGAACGGATAGCAGCCCTCCGTATTCAGCTCCATGTCGTTATACACGAGCATCGTCGGCGGAATGCCGTTCACCTCGGAATCCGCTTCGGCGTCAAAAGAGACGGAAACGCCGATTTTATCCAGCTCCAGTCGGCGCTGCAGCAGCGGATTCGCTTTGTCCCCGCATCGCTTCAGCCGGCAGCGCAGCCAGCGCCCTTCAAGCCCTGCGACATTGGTCTTGTCGACCGGACGAACCGCCCGCTTCACAAGCGTAACGGAGCCTGGACCCTTCGCGACACCGTCGAACGGCAGCCATTCCCCGCCCGAAAAATAGGACCATTCCAGCTGATCGAGATCAGCCAGCGCTTCGGCCAGCTCCTCCTGCTTGAAGCGCTTCGTCGTATGCTCCAGCTCCACGCGCAGCTTGGCCGGATGCGTCGCCAGCAGCAGATCGTCGTGCCGTACATACAGCGCATGCTCCTGCAGGTTGTCGCCGGCTGCGGCATCGAACAGCTTGACGGCTTCCGGCGGCTTGTTTTCGGCCGTTACGGGATCCCCGGCAGCTGCAGCGGCGAAATCGGCGGAAAGCGCAATCCGGTCAAGCGCCGGGCTGACGTTGAACAATTCGGTCAGCCTAGCGGGCGTAACCAGCATCGGCCGGTCCGTCTCGAAAATGAGCTCGTCTCCTCCGGCTCCGCCGGATGCCGTCAGCTGGGTCCCTTTCGGAATCCAGACCGTGGTTGACGCGCCTTCGCTCAGCCGGAACACGACGTTTGCGGAAGCGGGACGGGCCGGCTGAAGTCTCGTTTGCAGCAGATTCAGAAATTCGATGAAGTTTTTTTGCGGCGCGCGGTTCAGCCGCTTCACGTTCTCCTGCAGCATATCGGCGGCCAAATAAAAGAGCGCCGTGCCCGCGTCCGGATCGTCCGGCGAAAACCGCCATTCCGGCGTATAGTAAGGAGCCGCCTCCTTCATCCAGCGCACGAAAGCGGCCATGTCGCGCTTGTCGATCGCCAGGGGCAAGCCGCCGTAGCGGGTAGGATTCGTCATCGTCCGTCGTTTCCGCCTTTTGCGTTATTTCGTCCCTTCATCCAAATAGAAGGGGTACACCTGATTGAACAGGTTGTTCGTGCTCCGGACGACGTACGAAACGTTCAGCAGCAGCCTGCCCGGCGCCGCCTGATCCCGGATCGCCCGCACCTCCACCTCGTGCACGCGGGGCTCCCAGACCCGGATCGCGTCCAGGACGTCGGTTTCCAGCAGCCGCAGCGTCGTTTCGTCTGTCGTCTCGAACACGAACCGCCGGATGCCGCAGCCGAAATCCGGCCGCATGGCGCGTTCGCCTTTCGATGTCGATAAAATGATGCGGATCGCCTCGGCGATGTCGTCCTCATGCTCCGCCATTTTAATCCGGCCGGTCGTCCCGTCGACCTCGATCGGAAATTTCCACCCTTTTCCCAAAAAGGAGGCCATGCGCTCACCTTCCCGCTTTAATTGATTTTGACCAGCGAGCCTTTAATGTTGACGATGCCGTCCGACTTGATGTCGACCGTCGCACCGCCCTTGAGGCTCAGCGCCGCCTGCGCTTCAATGTTAACCTGCGCCGATTTGACCGTAATGGACTTGCCGCTTGACAGCGTAATGTCGCCTTGGCCGGTAATTTCCAGCTTGGTGGATGAGCTTTTGACCGTGACGTTGCCCGCGCCCGAGCCGCTAATCGTGACGTTATGGTTGCCGCTTTGGTCGGTCAGCTTGATTTCGTCGTTCTGGTCGGCGAACTCGATTTTATGCCCTTTTTTCGTCTTGACCGTTATTTTCTCGCTGCCGTCCGAATCGTCAAAAATCACCTCGTGCCCCGAACGCGATTTGATTTTGCGAATGTTGTTTTTCTCATCCGCCCCGGAAGGTGCCGGATTCGTCTTGCTCCATAAGGAACCGATGACGTAAGGCTGGCTGAAATCGCCCATATGGAACGCCACCAGCACCTCGTCGCCGACCTCGGGAATGAACAGGCTGCCCCGGTCCTTGCCGCCCATAAACGTCAAGGTGCGTGCCCAATCGGACTCTTGCTCGATTTCCCGGTGCGGAAATTTCAGCTTCACCCGTCCAAGCTTCTCGGGGTCGTTGTTATTCGTCACGACTGCCAGCATAACGCCTTGCACGAAGCCGGACTCGTCCCTTCCCCCGCTGCCCATGTCGAACATCATATCGCATTGCCCCCCACTTCGAACGACGTCAAATACCCGGAAGCCGAAATGCTGTGACTGACCTGCTTCAAATACATCGGCTGATTGAATTTGGCGCCGAGCCCGTCCAGCTTGATATAGCGGCCGGCACGAATTTCCGGGATGCCGATGCTTTCGCCGGAGCCCGTCACGAGATCCATTGCGCGCTCGTTCATGAGCGCATTCGCCAGCTCCTGCGCTTCCTGCATCGTGCGGCTGTTCGTATAGACGTATTCCTTCGTATACGAGGCGAGACCGTTCATGATGTCTTTCCCGGTTCGCGAGTTCGTCCCGATAATGTCGATCTGGCCGGCCTGCGCTTCGATCGCCTGCGACGTTTTCATATCGAAGCCCCGCACGATCACCTGGCTGACCTGGTTCGAAATGTCGACGCTGGCCGAGTAGCTGCGCAGGTTTTTGCCGTACATAAGCGTCAGGACCGGCGTCTTCGATTGGTTAGGCTTGCGGAAAAACAGCTTCTTGCCGACGACGAAAAAATCATAATCGTTTTCCTTGGCGAGCGCATTCATGAACTGAAAATCGTTCATCCGGATCTGCTCGATGATCGGCTTTGTCACCGGCGTGTCGTCGACCGTAAGCGTCGCCCCGTATTTCGCACCGATCGCCTTGACGACGTCGCTGTCCTTTTTCTCTTTCCACGAATTGGAATGCGACCCTTTCATCATCAAAAAAGAGATGTCCATGCCGGTGACGCTCACGGTCGGATTCCCGTCTGCCGGATAATCGAGTGCGACGGACGTGATCAGGCCGTAAAAAACCGTCTCCAGCTTATCCGCGTAGCCCATGCGGATTTCGGTGTATTTGCCGACGGCAAGCAGCGTATCGACCCACTGAAACTCACGCCGGACCGGATCGAATGCGTTGTCGACCGTAAAATGGAACGAGTCGGCTTTCTTGTCCACCGTCGTATCGACCTTGATCGACGAGATGGCGACGCTCTGCCGGATCAGGCTGGTGCCGTCGATCATGACCTCGAACGCAGGGGCGAAGAAGCCGCGGTATTTTTGCTCGAGCGCATCGAAGGTGTACGTGCTGTTATCGAATTTAACGTCCGCCATTGATCAATCCAGCCTCGGAATAATAATTTTGCGTCCGGTCTGAAGCCGCCGGGGATTGTCGATGCCGTTTGCCTCCGCGATCGCCCGCCACTCGCCCGGGGCCTCGTATTCCGCCGCCGCAAGCATCCAGAGCTGATCGCCCTGGGCCAGCATTCTGTGCTTGGTCCGGTCCGCCGATTGGCGCGGAATGTTCTGGTACTGCTCCTTCATGCTCTGCAGCGCGCGGAACGATACGGAAAGCGTCGCCCGCACGGGCAGCCCCGAATCCAGAAACATCGTAAACTTCTGCGATACGCGTTCGACGACGCCCTTGAAATCGAGCGAGCCCCACACGAAACGGCAGCTCGGCGGCGCGTGCAAATCTTTGTCGACCTCGAGCAGCTTGGAAATTTTCGACGTCTTCAGGCGGACATCCGTTCCCTGTTCATAGGAATCGAAAAAGAGCTCCATGCTGAGCGTCGTCGCTTCGCCGCTGATAAACTGGGCGATTGGCGTCTGCAGGCCCGGAATCGTCTGCCAAGCGAATTTGTTGGACGACTCCAGCGCGTATTCGCTCGGATTGAACAGCACCTCCAGCTCTTCATCGCCGGTGCCGCGGTTTACGATGATTTTCGCTTTTTTCAACGCCATGCTTCATGCGCTCCTTCACGAATGCCCGAGCCCTTGACCGGTGAGCCGAGCGCGGTTAAAAGCCTCTGCGCCGCTGCTCGAATTTCATCTTTTTCTCCAGCGCTTTGTACACGTTCTCCGCGATCACGTCCGGCTGAAGCTGCGGCAGCTGCGCCAGCATTTGCTGCAGCTGCCGGGCGTCGAAGCCGGGCGTCGCGCCCTGCGGCGGCGCAGCGGCTACCGGCGCGGGCGAGGCCGCGGCGGCCTGCTTCGCCGCGTGCAGCAGCGTCGCCGGCGGCCGCATGTTGACCGCCGGCGGCGGCGCGGGCTGGCGGGCGGCCGCGGTGTAGTGCATCGCAAGCGCGGGATCCGCCGCGCCTGCGGATTGCGCGCGCGCGTCCGCCGGCGCGGCGGCAGCCGGCGCCTGCGCGCGGCGCCGCACATCGGCCGCGAGCGCCGCCGCGCGGGCCGTGCCGCTGCCGGCCGCGCGCTGCGCGAGGCGCGGCGGTGCCGCGGCCAGCCCCGGCGCGGACGTGCGCTGCGCGAGGTGCGATGGCGCCGCTGCCAGCCCTGGCGCGGACGTGCGCTGCGCCTGCCGCGCAGCCGTCCGCGAAAGCGCCCCTGCCGGCGGCGCCGTCGCAGCCGCTTTTGCGCGAATCGCGGCCACGGCGCCATCGGGCGGGGCCGCGACGGCTGCGCGCTGTACGAGAGGCTGCCATACTTTCAGCGCCTGCCTTACGGCATCGGTGCGATATCCATGCCCAACCGATATCGCAGCCGGTCCCGACGCTCCCGTACGAAGCTCGTGCCGCGGCGTCCTCGGAGCCGGTCCAGCCGTTCCTGAGAGTGCCCCTTGGTTCAGCGTCAGGGAAGGCTGTCCCGCAACACCGGTTCTCCGGCTTGGCTCTGTTCGCGGCTGCCGCGCAGCGTCGGATTGAAAGCCATGCAGCATGGATGCCTGCTCTTCGTCGCCGGAACGAAACGGGTTCACAGCATAACGCGTAACAAGGGATGCCGTTAATCGCAGCGAAGCTTCGTCCCGGAATGAAGCCAGGCCCTCGTGCCGCCAGCCGCCGGATTCGCGCAGAGCGCGTATCAACTGAACCGGCATTGAATCGTTCCTGTGACGGACCGAACGAGCAGACGGTAATACAGCTCTTGATGAAATGTTTTCGCGTTCCGTACGATGGATATTCCCGAAACCACTTTCCCGCTGCGGTCCAAATGACCGGGCGAAACGATGGACGCCGGATAACCGACCTGCCGATACTTTGGCTCCCGCGATGAAACGTCCGATAAGCGGGCGAACCCCCATTGAACCGGCCTGGTATTGATCCGCAATTGCTGCGGCTTCTGCTGTCCCGGTATCAGCCTGCCGCTGCCGACCTTTTGCCGGACTAAACGGCGAACCGGTCCGCTGCACTATAATCGTGCTTGTTTCAGCAGAATCCTTACGGCGGTATATGCCGGCTTTGTCTCTATGTCCCGTTTCCCTGATGAGGTTCTCTACTCGAAAAACGCCGTTAACCCGTTCCGCGATCCGCTTGAAAAATCCGGTTTGTCCGTTCTCTCTGTAATCAAGCAGCAAATCCGGGCGTCTACTCAGCCGGTCGTTTTCTCTATAATTCAATACTTCGCGCTCAAAAGGCGCCGCCAGCACAGCGGCATCTGCACGGCTCCGCCTTCCGGCATTTGCTGCGCGAACAAGGTCATCACCTGTTCCGCGAACACCTGTGCCCGGCGGCGACAAGCCTCCGTTTTGAGCCGAAAAGTGCTGCGGCTGCGGGCCGGCAGTCGTTCTATGAAGAAGTGGCTTAACCTTTGCAACCGTTTCCGTCGCGACGCCCCCCAGCGTCCTGCGGTTGGATAAGATAAGCCTTTGAAGTCGCTCTATCATCGGCTGTCCGCCTCGATAACGGATCTCCATATGCCGTTCAACCGGACCGGTCCGGACGGTCCGCCGAAATGCACCGGCTATTTCTCTATTCGAACCGATGATATCCTTGCGTAAAACGGCAGCCGTTTCCTTCGCAGCAAGCCCTTCCGTACGCGAACCGGATGCGCCGCGTCGTGCCCGTTCGTACTGCCCCAGCCTGTGTCCGCTGTCTTCCCGGGTGCTTCCGTGCGTCCAATCATTCGCTCCCGAATCAGTTCTTGCATCCGGTCGGCCTGCGTCCTCGGAACGTCCCGTATGTACGGCACGGGTGGATTCCCGGTGCAGCATAAAGGTCGGTTTTAAACGCGAAACGGCCTGAACGACAATCCGTTTTACGCCAGGGCTTCCGAACATGACGGTTGGTGTCTCTTCGTCGCGCAAGCCCTTTCCCGTCTTGGCTAAAAAGACGCTCACCGCCGTTATGGCAACCGTTCTGCCTTGAATCTCGCGGATTAGCCTTGCGATACGAGAACCGCCGAAACTTAAACTGCCGGACAAATCGGCCTGATCCCGGGATGCCTGCCTCTTCCGGTTCGGGAATAAAGGCGTACCGGATCCGGGCAACCGGCGATGTACGGGAATCGTTTCACCGCTTCCGCCCGCCGGACCGGGATTTGCAGGCTCCGCATCGTTTCGAGGCCGGCCGACTAGCTCCGTGAGCCGAACGGAAGTCCTTCGCAGACCCGGCTCCGGCAACGTTCCGCGCGAACTCGTCGTCCCGGCGTCTCTCGATGCCTGATCCCGCATTATGCTCTTAGATGCAGGCATTGAGCCGCTAGGGAGAAAACCGCCTGACATCCGCGCCGGATTGACCTGTCCGCCGGCAGCCTGCGCGGTACCTCTTTGCGCCTGACTTCCGAGCGCCGAACGGTCAGGCGACGGGCTTATCGCTCTGCGCACTCCTGCCAACCGCTGCCGCAAAGCCGGGGAGCTCCAGGGCGGAGCCCCGTCGCCCAACTCTCTCTTCAGCACCAGCTTGACTCCGGTTTGATCGGATGACGAGAGACTCTCTTCCGTTCTTGGCTGCTGCCCTGCAGAAACGCGGCTTAGAGCTGCATTCGGTTGAATCGGCCGCATCCGGCCGGCTGCCGGTAATGCAGAGGAAACTGTACTAGGATCAGCTGAGCTTCTCCCCGCATCGCCATATTCCGCCTTTCGCCGCACGCCTTCAGGTCTGCGAGAGGCTGATCCGCGAAGGGCGTCCGAGCCCTTGCCAGACGAAGCAGCTCCGCGCAAAAAACGGGCGGAAGCAGCGGCGCGCAATGCGTCAGCCTGCCAGACAACATCGTAGCGGTTCCCGTTTGTTGTCGTAAAGCGCCATATAAAAGCGTTCGCCGGGTTCCGCTCCGGCATCGCCGGCGGCCTCCATACCAGCCGCGATGGCGAGGCTGCGGCCCGCTCGCCGGTCTCTCCTAAAAATCGGCGAAGCCGGCTGTATATTGCTTGCGAATACGAGCCCCGCCCCACACGATTTTTCCAAGCCAAACCGGCTCCTGCAGCGGACGCTCCCGCCGCTTCCCTCAAAACGCGGGATGTACGGCCGCCCGGTTCAGCCTCATTAAACCGTCGGCCGGTCGAAGCAAGCCGGTCCGCATCTTCCGCTTCCAATTCCGGCGCCTCTAGGTTAGAAACTCGCCTACCGATGTTTGCCGTAAGGCCGGGCCGCGTCTCCGCGGTCTGATCGATACGGCGCTGAACTGCGCCGCCTGAACCTCCTGCGCTTGCAGAACGGCCCGCTCCGCGATCCGGCGCATCGTCCTCTCCTGTAGGGTCGGTACCGGCAGCTCGTCTGTCTTTTGTACGATCATTGCCGCGTTCAAAGGAACCATTCCCGTTTTGTCCCGGGCTGCTCCGAACATCACGGCCATCCCTCGACGAACCGTTGTCCGGATCCGGCTTCTCACGGGCATTCCCGGAAGGCATGACGTCTCCGGTATTTTGCGTCCCGGGCCTTTCCGCCCAACCGGATTCGTTCCCCCGTGCCGAAAAACTTAATTGCGCAGGCGTTACCCGATCGTTCCGTCCAGAGTCCGCTTCCCGCTGCCAGCCATCGCGACCGTTCGCACGGCTTGACGCCGCCCTGTGCAGATCGGGCCGGTCCACAAACTCCCCTGAAGGCTCTCCTGCCAGCCTGACGAGACGTTCGACAAGCCTCAGCCATTCCCGCTCCCGATGCTCTCGCTGCAGATGCAATGGAACCAGCAGTTGAAGCTGCAGCTGCAGCCGTACCTGCCGCATGACGGATACGATAGAGCCGGCAGGGGGCATGGCGCGGTAAGGCGACTCGCGCAGTGTCAGCGCAAGCCGTTCCCGGCCGTCGCGGCGGACGAACCGGTATTTATCGCGGATTGCCATTGCGAACAAGGCGTGGCGCGCCGAGCCGAGCCGTCCCGGCTCCTCGCCGGATTGCTCACCCGGGGTTCCGCTGCCCTTCCGGTTCATTCGCCGCCCCCCTTCCGTTTATCGGCAGTCCTTGCCGTTTCCATGAAGCGCGACCGCCGCATGTATTTCTGTTCGTATTGTTGATTTCATGTTCGTTTCTGTTCCTATGTTGATTTCATGTTCGACTAATGATTAATGTTTGTTCAATTACTCGGACATGCATCTTCCAAGTCCATCTCTCCGAGCGAAGCTGCTACGTTTTAAAAATCGTCTTCAAGCCGTTATGCACCAGCTCGACGGTTTCGATCGCAACGCCGCTGGAGGCAGCGTTGAGCTCCGGTCCACTCCATTTTACCGGGTATGCCTCGAAGAAATTCCACCTGCACAGCTCGTCGCCGGAGAAATGCTGCAGGATGATCGCGCCGCTTTTGCGGACGATCGTTCCCGCCATCGCCTGCGCATACCAGTCCCATAGCTCGCTCGAGCTCGTCATACCCCGTTTCAGCACGATCGGCGAAAACTTCGACGCCTTCGGCAGCCGGTGAACGTAACCGTTGACGCCGCCCTCGCGGTATTCTTCAAATTCCAGCTCCGTCTGCAGCCCGCTCACCTCGGTAAAACCGCCCGCGAGCATGCCGTCTAGCTCCACCCAAAAGCGGAACACGCCTCCGATCGGGTCCTGCTGCGTCAGCGCACTCATGCTAGCCTTCACCTCTTGTTAAAAACGTCGAATACGTTCTGCTTGTCCGGTTCATCGTTCAGCTTCCGGTTGATGCGCGAAATTTCCTCGCACCACCTGCGCCGCTCCCGGTGCTCCATATTCATGATGTCGTCGTGCGCCCAATGAAAATAATAGGCGATAAAGCCCGCTTCCTCGTACAATCTGTCGATCGGATAGCCCGTTAAAGGCTTTCCGTTACGGATAAAAAATCGACGTCCACCTCGAAATCGTGCTCGCATTTCGGACACAAGGCCTGCACCTTCGGCGCTTCCAAGTCATTGATCTGCCGGTACACGTTTTGCAGGTAGGCCAAATCCGCCGTAAACAGCTTCTCGATCACCTTCGTATCGATATGCTTCAAATCGCCTAAACGCGTGATGACGCGAGCGAGCAAAATGAGCGTCAAATAACCCGGATTTTGCTGTACGCGCGGATCGCGCATCGGTAAAATTTCGTCCGCCGCCGTCGCCAGCCGTATGACGCCGCGCTTGTGCAGCGTCCCGCTGTCGTCCACATAGCCGCGGGGCAGCTCGAATTCGTACTCGGTTTGAAACGCCATGCCTGTTCCACCGCCAATCCAATTGAATGTATTCTATTATTCCAAGAGCGGAATGGAAAACGCCGAAAACAAGAGATGCCCGGAAGGCTTGATGCCGCCTCGCCGCCATCCCTTGTTCTCGCATACCGCTTTTCTGCGTTGAAGCTTTTAAGCCGTGCGGGTCATTCCTTCGTGCGCCAGCTCGAGCAGCTCGATGGCGACCTCGGCTCCCGTACCGTTGAAGCTGGGCGCCGTATATTTGACCGGCCAGGCTTCGATGACCTGCCATGTCGCCACGTCGGAGCCTTCCTCGTCGATCGCGACGATGGTGACCGTTTTCCGCTCGATGGTGCCCTGAATGCAGTCCTGCATCCAGTCGTACATGTCCATCGAATCGGTTGCGCCCCATTTCAGCGAAATGTTGCCGTATTTGGCGAGTCCCGGGAGCTTGCGGGGCGTAATCACTTCGTTGCCTTCACGGTATTCGATCACGTCGAGCGACGCGTCGAAGCCCGACACCTCGCTGAAGCCCGCCTGCTGAATGCCTTCGACTTCGATGCGGAATCTAAAATTGCGGTATGGATCATTGCGTTCGCCTGGCATGGAAATCCCCTTCCGTTAAAATGGATGAACGTCGGCATCGTCTACCGGAAAGCCCGGCGCGATTATTCGGAACCCGTCTTCTGCGTAATGCGGAAGATGACGAATTCGGCAGGCTTCACCGGAGCGACGCCGATCACGCAGATCAGGCGGCCGTTGTCGATGTCGTCCTGCGTCATCGTTTCGCGGCCGATATTGATGTAGAACGCTTCCGACGGGCTGTTGCCCATCAGGGCTCCGTCCCGCCATACGCGCGTCAGGAACGCGTCGATCGTGCGCTGCACGCGGGCCCACAGCTGTTCGTTGTTCGGCTCGAAGACGACCCAGTTCGTGCCGTTCTTGATCGATTCCTCGAGAAAAATGAACAGGCGCCGCACGTTGACGTATTTCCAGAGTCCGTTCGACGAACAGGTCCTTGCGCCCCATACCCGGGTGCCCTGCCCCGCGAAGTTGCGGATCAGGTTGACGCCGACCGGATTCAGAATGTCCTGCTCGCCCTTGTTATACTGCACATCCAGCCCGGAAACGCCGCGAAGCACCTCGTTCGCCGGCGCCTTCTGCACGCCGCGGGTCTGGTCGGAACGGGAATAAATGCCGGCCACGGTGCCGGACGGCGGGATAAATATGTTCCGTTTATCGAGCGGATCGAATACCTGCACCCAAGGATTGTACATCGCGCAATAGCTGGAATCGAAAATGTTGCGATGCGTCATGACGTCGGCCACTTTCGTTTTCTCGCGCGGGATGTCGAGGACTGCAAAACGGCTGCCGAGATTCTCGCAATGCGCCACGAGCGACAGCTGCACGTTCGGGTCGGTTACGCCCGGAACGGACATGATGCTGACGACGTCGTTGTCGATAAACGCCTGGATCCCCGTCCGTTTGCCCGGTCCTCGGTCTTCGCCGATAAAATCGGAGGCCGACAGATTCGCAAGCGAACCGTCGCTTCCGCCGCCGAATACGACATCATGCTTGCCGGCTGTTTCCGGCTGGCCGGAAATGACGGTAAACGGTGCGGCCGGCTCGCCTGCCGACCCTTGCGTCAAATCCGTCACGGCGACGATGTTGGAGCGGGCGAGTATTTTATCGACGTGATTCGGCGCCGCCACGTTGAGCGACAGCTTTTCGAACGTTTCGGCTTCGTCCCCGTAAAAAATATGCATCGTAAATTCGCATGTCGTCAGCACCTTCGAAGGGAGCAGCTGATTGTCGACGACGTCGCCTTCAAGCGCGGCCTCCAGCTCGATCAGGTTGTCCTGCGACGATACGACGCGGCCGTATTGCTTGTCCTGTCCGTCGTCGAACGCGACGACGTCGCCGGGATTGAAGCCCGCGCTGTTCTTGACGCGGTACCGCTTCGATTCGCCGGGCGTGCCGAGCACTTCGTAAATCTGCGTTTTCGCCTTGCTGGAAGGAACGATCGCGGCCCGGATCTGGTTCCCCCACGTACCCGGATTTTTCGCCTGAACGGCCAGCACCGAGGCTTCGGAGGTTATGTTGGCGGCCGGCTTGGCGTCGGACGGCGCAACGCGCATCACGAAGCAGCGGGAGCCGCCGTTCACGAAAAACTGATCGACCGCATAGGCAAGGAAGCGGTACGATCCGAAGGCATTCTCGGATAAATACGTGCCGAACGTGCGCTGGAAATCGGCGATGCTCGTGATGAGCTGAGGCAGCCCTTCCACGGCGCCGCGCTGCGCAAGCCCGATAAACCCTGCCGTACTTGTGCTTGCACCCTCCAGCGGCTGCGCGCCGCTGTCAAATTCCTCGACGTACACTCCTGGCGATAAATATTCTGCCATATTCCCCGGTTTTCCGATCCGGCGGACGCTCATGCGTCACTGGCCCACCGCAGTGGCGGCCGCTTGCGGACGCAAAACCAGTTCCCCCTCCCGTTGCGAGTTTAATTTAAGATAAACTGATGCACCTGCGTACGCCTAATCGGCGGCGCCGGCGACCAATAAACCTACCGGATGTTTGAAAAATTTGCCGAGCGGTTAATGAAGTACGAGAGGACCGGCGACGTTGATGCGCCCTTCGAGCAATCGCAGCGTTTCCTTCAACCGGAGACGGCCGCCGGATTCCGCTTCGAGCGAAATCGTAAATTCCGGCGTCTGTACAGCAGGCCTGAACACCAGCCGGACAAAACCGTTCGCGTCCGCATCCGCTTCCATTACCGGCAGCAGCAGACTGCCTTTCGAAATTGCGGCAGCAAGCGGCTCGTCCAGCCGGATGCGCCGGTCTTCCGGTCCCATGCCGGCCAGACGGCACCGGTCCAAGATCTCGCCCTCTCGGGTGCGGATCAGGTAGCAGTCGCCCGGAGCCGGTCGGCCGGCAACGGAAAGCGCCTCCAAAACGGCCGCGCCCGCCGGGGCGTCTGCGGCTATCCGCGCGCGGGCCGCCCTGTCGTCCGTCATGACGGCGCTTACGGCGGCGCCGGATGCCCTCCTGCCTTCCGCATCTGAAAACGTAAGGTCAAGCGCGGTAGCGCCGGACGGCAGCGGGTAAGCGCGGCCCGGCATAAGCGATACCGCTTTGATCGGATTGAGGGGATTCAGCGTTGAAGGATCGATCCTCAGCGTCTTCGCGGCATAGATCGGCGATTCGATCCTGACGACCGCCGCTCCGGGAGCCAAATCCGAAAATACCCAGATTCCTTCCCGCTTGACGACCGGCTTCCGGGACGTCCCTGCGACCCGGACAGTTACCGAGGAGGGAGAAGGCGCAAGACCCGTGAACGCGTCGCGTACGACAAGGGCAAGCGAACACCGGGAAACAAATGTCCGCAACGAAATCTCCTCCTCAAGTCCGGTTTTTGTCTTCCAGCCGGATATGCCGCTCCACGACTCGCGTCGCGGACTTGATGCGCGTGGAATCGATCAGGACAGGCCCGACGCGAATCGGGACCGTCAGCCTATACGGCGTTTCGCCGAAGTTCCACATGCCGGACAGTGCATCCGCGGAGAGCGGCTCCAGAGCGACGCGGAGTTCTTCTCCGCTGTCCGCTAATGAGCCTTGTAAATAAGGGGTGCGCACGATCGCATGGTCGTACATTATCTGAAGCGCCCGGCCGATAATCCGGTGCTCGTCGAGCGTGCGCGATTGCAGATCGGCATTCGAATAAGCCGTTAGTATGTAATGTAAATCCACCGCCATCGGCGGGTGCTGCAGCATGCCGTTCCCCCGGGGAAGCGGCTCGTTTCTTCGGGACTCGCCGTTCTCGGATACGCGGTATAAGTAGAGCGTCAGAACAAAGTCGCCTTTATCGGCAGGCGAAGCCATCCCGATCAGCTCCGGCTGCGCCACCGGTTCCGGCGTCATATTGTCGCGCAGAAGCTTGAGCAGCGAAGCTCCCGCATCCGCAACTGCGGAATAAGTTCCGATTGCGATTCCCTCCGATTGTCCCGGGCTGGAAGTCCGTTTCTACTACAGAAAAATCCATTTTTCATCAAACGATATCCCTATTATAGCTCCTATTTTGGCGGATGACCACGAAAAATTGCTTCAATCTGGCAATTTTTTAGAAGAAGCCGTCCCATTCGCCGCCCACTAATATTTTCCCGGATTTCCGCAGCTCCTGCCGTGCGGCGGCGACGAGCTCGCGCATGCCGACGCGGGTGCCGGCGGAAGCCGCCATGAATGCGGCCGTGAGGACGATGTTCTTGATATTGCCCCCGGCAACTTCGATTTTCGACGCGAGCGCCGCAAAATCGACATCATCCGACAAGGGCGTCGCGGAAGGGATCATCGACCGCCACAGCTTCTCCCGGTGCTCGGCGTCCGGAAACGGAAATTTGACGACGATATTGATGCGGCGCAAAAAAGCGTCGTCGATATTTTGCTGGAAGTTGGTTGCCAGAATCGAAACGCCCTCGTATTCTTCCATCTTCTGCAGCAAATAGGCGGTCTCCACGTTGGCGTATTTATCGTGCGCGTCCTTGACCTCGGAGCGTTTGCCGAAGAGCGCGTCCGATTCGTCGAAAAATAGGATCGCGTTCGTTCGCTGCGCCTCCTGAAAGATGTCGTGCAGGTTTTTTTCGGTTTCCCCGATATATTTGCTGATCACCTGCGACAGGTCGATTTTGTACGCTTCAAGCTGCAGCACGTTGGCCGCCACTTCGGCCGCCATCGTCTTGCCGGTGCCGGGAGGCCCCGCGAACAGCATGCTGAGCCCTTTGCCGTAGGACAGTTTCCGGTCGAACCCCCAATCGCCGTATACGCGCCGGCGGAAGCGCATCATGTCGCAGGCCTGGCGGAGCAGGCCGAGCGGCTCCGGAGGCAGCACAAGATCGTCCCAGGTGTAACGGGGCTTTAATTTCCGCGCCTTTTTCTCCAGGTCATGTCGAATCTGGGCCAGCGCTCCCGCTTCAAAATGGCGGGCCGTCGGCACCTCCGCGTCTTCCCGCCGCGCATGAAGCCGCGCATGCTGCGCCGCCCGCTCGATTTGCCCCGGCGTCAAGCGGAACTTGTCCGGCAGCCCTCCGATTTCCGCGCTTTTCCCGCCGCCCCGCGCCTGCCAAAACAGCCGCTGTTCTTCCGCCGACGGCAGCGGGATTTCGGCCTGCATGAAAACCGCCTCCTCCGGGAACGGGAGCTCCGAATAATGGCACCGCTCCTCCGACAGCCATACGATCGGTTCGCTCCAGCCGTGAAGCCATTCCCGCAGCCGGTTCCGGTGAGGCGCGAGGTCGCTCTCCGTCTGCGTCAGCCGTTCGCCGCCCGCAAAAGCGACGATCGCGCCGGTCAGCCGCGCTTCACGGAGCAGCCGGCGCACATGCAGCTCAAGCCGCCTGCCGTCGCCCTCCAGCGCGGGGAGCCGCAGCAGGAGCAGCGGCATGCCGAGATGCCGGGCAAGATGCTTGGCGTGCAATCTTTTTCCCGACCCTTCAGGCCCCCACAGGTGGATGATGGGACAGTCGCCCTCCGTATCGGCGCCGTCCGACCGCCGGCTGCGGCAGTGAAGTTCGGCGAATCTGCGCATTTCGCGCTGCAGCGGCTCTCCGACGAGAAGCGGCGGCAGTTCGCCGTCCGCATTCGGGTCTGCGGGATCGAACCGTTCGGCCAGCCCGGACAGCCTGCCGTCGAACGGCTCCGTTTCCAGCAGAAACGAAACGGTACGGGCATCCAGCTTGAGCAGCCGCGAAATCGTCGAAAACGCGGGCTCGTTCTCCTGCGGCTCGAGCAGCCAACGGACGAGCGGACGGTCGGCACGGAAGGCGGCCCTTGCCGCGAGCCTCTCTTCGCCGCCAGCGCAAAGCAGCCTCAGCGCCAAATCGACCGTCGGCTGCTTACAGGTCACGTCGTCCTGCATAAAACCGAACAGCTTCTCGTATTTACGGTCAAGCTCGGGCGCCAGCGCCAGCACGACGCAGCGCCGCTCGAACGGGCTCAGCATCAGACGCTGCGCCAGGCGCACAAGCGGGGGCGGATGGCCGGCCTCCGCGCTTCGTTCGAGCCGCTTCCCGATCAACAATTCCAGCTCCCCGATCTCGCGCTCCATCGCGGCAATAGCGGGCGGCAGAGACTGTGAAGGGCCGCTTTCCGCCTCAAGCAGCCTGCGCACCTCCTCGTCCGTAATGAGCAGGCCGCGCATCGGATCCAAAGGATTGTCGTCCTCGAGCTCCATGCGGCACCGCAGCTTAAATTCGATTTTCCGGTCGAGCAGGCGCATTTCGTCCGCCCAATGCTCAGCCGCCGTTTGATAGGGTTGCATTCGCTCACTACTCCGTTCGACAAGATTCTCAGCTCTATTGTAAATAAAAAAAGAGTTCTGTTGCCAGAACTCTTTTTACGAAAATGGCAGTATTGATTTCGCGCATACTCCTCTGCGAAGTCGATTTTCATAATTGGACAGCCATTTGTATCCCGTTTCGCAAACGAAATCAAGCAAGCCCGCGGGAACTCGCCCGCGGGCTTGCTTGTGATTGCACATTTACATTACGCACGCCGGGTCATCCAGCCAGTAACATTTTCTTTAACGCCGCGATGTCCGGCGCATACGCGGAAGCCCCGGCTTCCCGCAGCTCCCGCTCGCTGCCATAGCCGTAGCCAACACCGATGCCGGCGACGCCGTTATTGCGCGCTCCGACGATATCGTGCTTCCGGTCGCCGATCATGGCGGCGCTGCCGGCCTCGATGCCGAACTCGCCCAGCAAATGGGCGATCAGCTCGGTTTTATCCGACCGCGTGCCATCCAGCTCGCTGCCGCCGATATGCTCGAAATACGCGCCGATGCCGAAATGATCCGCAATCCGTCCTGCATAAACGGCCGGTTTCGAGGTAGCGATCAGCAGCCGGAAGCCGGTATGCTTCAGCTCCTCAAGCAGCTCCGGGACACCGGCGTAAAGCTCGTTCTCGAACAAGCCCTTTTCCGAAAAATATTCCCGATAATACGAGACGGCTCGCGCAGCCTCAGCTTCCGAAAAGCCGAAACGCTCCCGGAAGGAGCCGGCAAGCGGCGGGCCGATAAACGGTTTCAGCCGGTCCGGATCGTCCACGTGAATCTCGAACCGGCGAAGCGCGTAAACGATCGAATTCGTAATGCCTTCCTTCGGATCGGTCAGCGTTCCGTCGAGGTCGAACAGCAGCGTCCTCAGCCTCACTTACACCTTTCCCGTATAAAGCTCGGATTCATAGCGGAAATAGACATGTCCGTCCGTTTCGAAGCGCTCGAACAGCTTCTTCAGCTTGGCGACGAACGGTTCGTATTCCGCGCTGCCGGGAAGCGGAACATAAGAGGACGAGGCGGACCGCCCGAGCAGACCGTCAAAATCGAAGCGCTGCTCGTTCGCGAACGTCCCGAGCCGGTATTCGCCTCCACGGAAAAACGACCTGAACTGCTCTTCCCCGAGACGGGTATGCTTGACCTCGTTGTAATCCGCCGCAAATTCCAGGATCAGCTCGTCGTATGCCTTGGAGAACGGGTCGCCTTCGACGATGCGTTTGTTCCAGACCAGCGCTGCCGTGCCTTCCGGCTTCAATATCCGCGAAAATTCCTGCCGGGTCTGAACCGGCTCGAACCAATGAAACGCCTGGGCCGATACAACGCAATCGACGGAACCGGCACTCAGCGTCGTCCGCTCCGCCGAGCCTTCGACGGGCGTAAACCGTTCGAATTCGCCGAGAGCCGCCTCGGCTTCTCCCCGCATTTCCGGGTTCGGCTCGACGGCATAAACCCGGCTTCCGCGCTCCAGCAGCAGCCGGGTGAAAATGCCTGTGCCGGCGCCCACGTCGGCGATCGTGCATGCGGCCGGCTCAAGCCCGGCTCTTTGATACAATGCATCAACCAGGGCGGCGGGATAGCTCGGACGGTATTTCACATAAAGCTGCGCCCGGTTTGAAAAACGCACCTTGCTGTCCATTTGTTCGGTCACGCTCCTTCTCATTCGTTAAACTTTGCGCTCCAGCGCGTACAATTCGTCCTCGAGCGAGGCGGCGCTTTGCAGGACGGCCTGCCGCGCATCCGCAATCGCTTTGTTGTACGCGTAAGGGGCGATTTCCCGCAGCATGAAATCGACGAGTTGTTCGGCGCTCACGCTCCCGAGCTCCTCGGACCGTTCCTCCGCGTAAAAAGCGATCAGCGCCCGGACAATGCGTTCCTTTTGTTCCTTCGGAAGCTTGATCGGAACCATGGACGTAACCTCCTCCTTCACCCGATCCGGCGGAAATAATCGATGACTTCTTCGTAGGACTGTGCGCCGCCGAAGAGGTCCAGCGCGCTGCCGATCGTGATGTCCAGCCTGCCGCCCGTCAGCTCGCGAAACAGCTCCACGTCCGCAAGGGACCGCGCGCCGCCGGCATAGGTCGTCGGAATCGGCGTCCAATCGGCAAGCTGACGCACCAGCCCTTCGAGAATACCGGTTCGCTTGCCTTCGACATCGACGGCATGCACCAGGTATTCGCTGCAGCTTCCGGCGAGCTCCCGCAGGTTGTCCGCGTTCACCTCAAAGCTGCTGAACACCTTCCATTGGTTCGTCACGACGAACCATTTTCCGTCCTTTTGCTTGCAGCTGAGGTCGATGACGAGCCGGTCCTTGCCGACTTCGGCGGCGATCCGGTGCAGGTTGTCCGCATTCAGCTCCCCGTCGCGGAAAATATACGAGGTGACGATGACATGCGAAGCTCCCGCTTCCAAATAACGCGCCGCGTTCTCGGCCGTAATGCCGCCTCCGACCTGCAGGCCGCCGGGGTATGCCTTCAGCGCCCGCAGCGCCGCTTCCTCGTTGCCCCCGCCGAGCATGATGACATGTCCGCCCGCCAGACCGTCACGCTGGAAAAGCTCCGCATAGTAGCTGGAATCCAGCTCCGAAACGAAATTTTCGACGACGCCCAAGCCGCCGGCATCCAGCGTTTCACCGACGATTTGCTTTACTTTACCGTTATGCAGATCGATACAAGGCCTGAATTTCATGACGTTCAACCCCAACCTTCACAGATGTCTACTCCCATTGTAGCAGAAACTGCCGCCTCTCCGCACATACCGGTACTAATAATTCCCAGCCCTTCCGTCCTCTTTGCCCCATCCCGGTATCGGAACTCGTTGCGCTACAGCAGAAGCGCCAGAAAACGGGCGACTCCCTGCTCGCGGTTCGACAAGATCGTGGCCGTCGCCTCCCGGATTAACGCTTCGTGCGCATTCGCAACCGCATATTTCTCGTCGGCGGCCTCGAACATGCCGAGATCGTTCAAATTGTCGCCGAAGCAGACCAGCTTTTCCGCTTGTACGCAGCGCTTGAGAAAAAGCGCCGCATCGCGTTTGTTGGCCCTTCGCTCGGCAAATTCGAGCCAATGGAAGCCCGGCGCATAAATATCCGGACCGAAATGGGCCATCACGCGGGGGCTATGGCGAAACGCCTCGAAAGAAGGAGTCAGCTTTACCGGCAGGTCGATCGCATTGACGGAAACGACCGACTCGCGAAGGCCCGCGTCGAATGAATCAACAAGGCGGAATCGCCGGTCCCCTCCGCGAAGACGGCTCGATATATACGTCTCTTCTCCCGAATTAAATACGCCTTTGTAATAAATGTGCGGCTCCATGCTTTCGTCCATCGTATACAGGAGCGGATGAAGGCCGCTCCGTTCGTAATGTTCGATGATGTCCTGCGCCGATGCGGAGTCGAGAAAACAAGTCCGGATGTTTCGCCCGGCGGCCGGGTCGAAAATAAAAACGCCGTTAAAAAACGCGATCGGCAGCTGTAATCGAATGTCTTTCAGCAGCTTAAAGGCGGATTCGAAGGAACGGGCCGTCGCCACCGTAAACAGATGCCCGCGATCGATCAGCGCATTCAAAATTTCGGCCGTCTCCGCGCCGATCCGCTGCTCCTCGTTCAGCAGCGTGCCGTCCAGATCGGACAAATAGAGGGTTTTCACCCGCCTTCTCCTTTCCATTGGCGGTCGAGCAGCGCAAACAGCCGGTCGTCCGGCAGCGCGTATAAGCCGAGCACCTCTTCGTAAGGGTCGCCCGGGAGCCCGAGCACCGCCGCGAATGCCGGCTCCGTTTTTCAGCCCGGCCTTCCTGAGCGACAGCACCTCTTCCCGGAAAGGCTCGCCAAGCCGTTCCAGGATGCGGCGCTCCGCCTCCATATGCCGCCAGCCGTTCTGCCGTTTCACGGGAAGCGGCTGCGCAAAAAGCTCCACCGGCCAGCCGCTGCATACGAAACGTGCCGTGCATCTGCGAAGTCCTCGGACAACGCGCTCGCTTAGTTCGAAGCCGGATAATTGCGAAAACCGCTCCGAAACCGCCGCCCGAAATGCGCTAAAATCGTACGCCTCGCATAAAATGTCCAAATCGCTGCCCTCCACGGCAAGATCGATCGGGAACGTTCCGGCAAGCCTGGGTCGGAACGCCGCAAGCTGCAGGAGCAGCTGGTCAGCCGTCGATCGCCACCCCGGCAATCCGGTCATGAGCGGCCCCTCCTCCCAAGATTCGGTGCAGCTCCGCAAGCGCGCCGATCGTATAGGCCGGCCGAATATGCGGCTCAAGCGGCTTGCCGAGCGGATTGTACAGGCAGAAATCGATGCCCGCACCGGCGGCGCCCGCGTAATCGTCCTGCAAGGAATCCCCTACAAAAAGCGCCTCATGCCGCTCCACGCCCAGCATCCGCAGGGCATGGCCAAAAATTTCGGGCTGCGGCTTATAGAAGCCGACCTCGTCGGAAATGAACAATTGCTCGAAGTACCGGTCGAGCCCGCCCGTCTCCAGCCTGCTCCGCTGCGCCTCGCCGATCCCATTGGAAACGGCCCCCAGCCGGTAGCTGCCCTGAAGGCCCGCAAGCAGCTCCGGCGCGCCGTCCAGCAGGTGGCACGTTCGGCTGAAAAGCTGCCAGTACGTGTCCGCTACCGCTCTTGCGAGCCTGCGGTCGCCGCCAAGCCTGTCGAACGTGTCGCCGAACGATAACTCCAGCACATCGCCGATGAGCAGCTTGCGCTCGACCCGCTCCATCCAATACGTGAAATTGATCGGCGCGAAGACGTTCCGGAACGCCAGCCATTCCTCTTCCTCCGCGTACAACTCGTGCTGCAAGGTCGCCCGGCGCATGGCGTCCCGCTCGCTCCGGTCGTAATCGAGCAGCGTGTTGTCCAAATCGAACAAAACGACTTTATACATAGGCAATCCTCCCCTAACAAGCCGATTCAAAGCAGATCGAACAGCTCGCGCAGCGTATCGACCGCCGCGTATGGAACAACCTTAAGCGACTCCGGCCACGGCTGGTTACGCCGCAGCCAAATCGTCCGCATGCCGGCGGCGTCCGCTCCGCCCATGTCGTTCACCGGATGGTCGCCGATGTAGACCGCTTCTTCGGGAGCGACGCCAAGCCCGTCAAGCGCCAGCCGAAAAATGCGGAGGTCCGGCTTTTTCACCCCGGCCTCCTCCGAAACGGCGATAAAATCGAAGCTCCCGCGAAGCGAGAGCCGATCGATTTTGCCGTATTGAATGGCGGTCCGGCCGTTCGTTATGAGGCCGAGCTTGTACTTCGGGCGGCAGCGGGCCAGCAGCTCCGCCGCCGTCTCCATCAGACGCGCGCTGCAGACGTAATGCTCCCGGTAAAATGCCATCAGTTCTTCGGCCGAGCCGGGCCTGCCGCTCCACTTTATCGATGGCGAGTTCAGCAGCTCCGTAAACAGCTCGCGTTTGTTTTTATAACCGTCCTCGTCGGCGATCCGGATCTCTTCGATCATCGCCTCGCGCTCGTTTGCAGACGCGCCATCGCCATAACGGTCCAGCAGCTTTTCCGTAAAAAGCCGGAAGGTCGCCGTCCGGTCAAGCAGCGTGTTGTCGAGATCGAACAGCACCGCCTTGACCTGAAGACGCTCGCGTCCCGGCCGCATAACCACACTCATCCGCGTGTCTCCCATCCTCCGCAACTTGCTTGCGACCCGTTTAGGTCCCATTTTATCGGCAAGTTCTCCCATTGGCAATAAGCCTGGAGGGAAACCGCATAGGAAATACACGGATTCATCGTATCGGTGAAAGCCGCAAGAAAACTGCCCGGTTGGAGCATTCCTGCGCGGATCGGGATGAAAGTGAAGCGAGGCCGACGGGGGTTCCAGGTGGGAGATCGGTTCGCGGCGAAGGATACGCAAGCGCCTGTCATCCGTCCTGCAACGAGGAAAAAAAAAGAAGGAACCGGATGCGATAAATCGCTAGTCCGGTTCCGGTAAGGCCGTTGAGGCGGCTCGGTTAATGGCTCACACTTTCACTTGACCGCCGAAGCTTTTCGGATGTAAAAATTGTCGCGGAGCAGACTCCAATTTTGCGGAAAAGGTTCTCCAAGGACCCAATACGCTACGCCCCGAAGCTTATATTGCTTGATCAGATTAAATTTGGCCTGCATGCTCTGTTCGTTTTCAAACCAGACCTCATGCTGCTTGCCTTTAGGGTCCGTGTAATTAAAATGCGGGGCTTGTGCGGCGTTATCGTATTGCACGCTGGCGCCTTCCTTGACCGCTAAATCCGCGGCTTCCTCCGGTGCGATTCTTTTGGCCCATGGACCGCCTTTCCGGTACGGCAGCGTCCAATCATAACCGTACAAGGGCGCTCCCATGACGATCTTATGGCGCGGAATGACGGAGACGGCATAATCGAGAACCTGGCGAACTTGAGGAATGGGAGCTACCGCCATCGGAGGACCGCCGGACCATCCCCACTCATAGGTCATGAGCACGACGAAATCGGCGAGCTCTCCATGTCTTTTATAATCGTGGGCGCCGTGCCACGGACCGGCCTGCTCGCCGCTCGTTTTTGGAGCGAGGGCGGTCGATACCGGGTACCCGGCATTCCTGACGAGTGGGATAATCGTCTCCAAAAACCCGTTATACAGCTCGCGGTCCGCGGCCCGGATATGCTCAAAATCGATGTTCAACGCTCCAAAGCCTTTCGCCTTCATGGTTGTCAACACGCTTTGAATCAGACGCCGGGAGACCGCTTTATCCGTAAAAACGCGGTGGGCGATAGCCGGCGAGAAATTGCCTTCCATAAAATTGGTGACGACCATCATCGGGACGGAGCCGGACCGTTTCGTCGCTTGAATCGCTTTGGCGTCGTTCAGTCCGATCAAATCGCCGCTTGGCTTCACCCGATAGCTGAAAAAGGCGACATAGGATAAATGATCGCCTACGTTCTTCACTTCTTTGACAGCCGGGCCCGATTCGATCGGCTCCAGAAACCCGACGGAGGTTACGGAACGTTTCTTGGACTCGGTTTGCAAAGGGCTCATTTCATTGCCTTTTTGATTTGGCGTATTGATTTGATAGGCCCTTGACTGCGGGTTGGTTTGCTCTTTCGCATCGGGAACGGCCTGCTTTCGTACTGTGCCTGCGCAGCCCGGTAGGATGAGCAGCATTACCAGCAGCGCGCTTATCGCTCTTTTCATTCGGACAGCTCCTCCATTTTTATTAAGCTGCAGCTTATTCTTCCATTCGAGGAGCTGAACTATGCAGTTTTTGGCGAGCGCGCATGAATAGCTGAAAAACGGTTATTGCTTTACGTTCGCTGAGGGTTCATCCCAAATCACTTTCAGCAGCGGCCATTTGTCCAGCCACTTTTTCGTTTCGATGCGGCGCCTGAACGCTTCCGCGTCGGCGAAAAGCGGACTGCGCCGGACGGTCAGCCCGAACAAATCGTCCAATCCGTACGGACAAACGATCTGCAGGCTGCCCGCTTCATCCAGTCGAGCGCCCACCGCCGTCGCGGTTTCCGGCCATTTGTTCATAGCGTCGGCGGAGGAACGGTACGGACGGTCACCGTTACGGACGTGCATCCGAGCCTGATTTTTGACCGACCAACGCCGTGCCTTAATGCCGAAAAAAAAACCATCCCGGGCCCGGATGGTTTAATCTGCGGCGATAGCCGCTTATTCGTTGGGATACACGACAACCTTCAGGCTGCCGCTTTTGTTCGTCCGCGCCCGCTCCATCGCCTCATGCGTCCGGCTCAGCGGATACCGGTCCGTAATGAGCGACTTCGCGTCGGCAATGCCCGACGACAGGAAGGCGATGCCGCTCGGGTACGTGTTGGCATAGCGGAATACGCCGTAAATATCGACTTCGTTGTCGGCGATGTACGGAATGTTGAGCGGGATCTCCTGCTGCGCGGGCAAGCCCACGATAGCCATCTTTCCGCCGCGTTTCAGCGAACCGAGCGCCGCCTGCAGCGCCTGCGGGCTGCCCGCCGTTTCCCATGCGACGTCGACGCCGGCGCCGCCGGTCAGCCGCTTGATTTCGTCGACCGCATTGCGCTCGCGCACGTTGATCGCTTCCGTGGCGCCCAGCCGGAGCGCCGCCTCGAGGCGAATCGGCTCCAGGTCGCTCACGTAGATTTCGCGCGCCCCGAACGCTTTGGCTGCAACCACCGCCATCAGCCCGACCGGGCCCATGCCCATGATTGCGATCGACGAGCCCGGCTTCAGCCCCGTCCGCTTGGCGGCATGAATGCCGACCGAGAACGGTTCGTTGAGCGCCGCTTCTTCGAAGCTCAAGCTGTCCGGAATCGGAAACAGGTTGTCTTCGCGCATGAGAATATACTGCACGAACGCTCCGTCGACCGGCGGCGTCGCCAGAAACTGCACGTCCGGGCACAGGTTATAGCGCCCCTGCTTGCAGGCGTCGCACCGTCCGCAGACGATGCCCGGCTCCACCGCGACGCGGTCGCCGACCTGAAAGCGCTTGGCGCTGCTGCCGACGGCCGCTACCACGCCCGCGCATTCATGCCCGAGAATAATCGGCTTCTCGACGACGAACCTCCCGATCCGGCCATGCTCGTAATAATGAATGTCCGACCCGCAGACGCCGACCGCCATCACCTTCACCAATACTTCGTCAGGCCCCGGCTTCGGTACGGGTACTTCTTGAATGACGATTTCGAGCGGCTTCGTCATGACCGCCGCTTTCATAGTTGCAGGAATATTCGTATGATCCATGATCGCTTGCTCCTCTCCCTTAACGCATGACGGAATCAAGTGCTTCTTTCGTTACGGCCGGTCTCTCCGGCGAAGATATCAACGTCAGCTCCCTGCCGTACGTTTACGGCCGGGACAACCCTATTATAGCCGATTTGCCGCAGCGCTGTAAGCATTCCCATAAGATTGACAGGCTGCCAGACGCGTCGGCGGCCGAGCGAAACATCGGACGATCGACTGCAGCAGCAGCAGTACATTCGGGATCGACGGCAGCGGCTGCAGCGGCACATTCGGGATTAAAGCGATGCGGCCCAGCGAAAAAACAGCAGCGGCGAAATCGTTATTCCGCCGGCTGCTGCCGAAGACTGCTACTTTTTGCCCGCCGCTTTATTTTGTCGCTTCCGGCACGCGGCCCCGACGCTGCTGGTTCTCCGCGCCGAGATCGTATGGATAGCTGACCGGCACTTCGCTTACGTCGTTCAGCCGCTTGATCTGCTCGGCGGTTAATGCCGTGCCGCTCGCGCCGAGATTGTCTTCCAGCTGCTCCACGTTCCGGGCGCCGATAATCGGCGAGGTAATGACCGGATTGGCAAGCATCCAGCTGAGCGCCGCTTGGGCAGGAGTCAGCTCCGCTTCACGGGCGACCTCGATCAGCGTTTCGATGACGTTCCAGCTGAATTCATTGTCGTGCCGCTTCCAGCTTTCCTCGCTGTCGCCGACCCGCGTATTTTCCGGCGGCTTCATGCCCCGGCGGAATTTGCCGCTCAGCCATCCGCCGCGCAGCGGGCTCCATGGGATGACCCCGATGCCCTCATGGGCGCACAGCGGCAGCAGCTCGTATTCGGTCGCCCGGCAGAGCAGGCTGTACTGCGGCTGCAGGCAGACGTACGGATCCCAGCCGTTCGCCCGGGCCGTATAAATCGCCTTCTGGAGCTGCCAGGCGCGGTAGTTGCTGACGCCCGCGTAGCGGATCACGCCTTTGCGCACCAGATCGTTCAACGTGCTGAGCGTCTCCTCGAGCGGTGTCATCGGGTCCCAGGCGTGAACCTGGTACAAATCGATATAGTCCGTTTGAAGCCGCTTCAGGCTGTCCTCGACCGACGACAAAATATGCTTGCGGCTGAGGCCGATATCGTTCGCTCCATCGCCCATGCTGAAGCGCACCTTGGTGGCGACAACGAAGTCGTCCCGGCGTTTGCGCTTCAGCCAGCCGCCGACGATTTCCTCCGATACGCCGCGCGAGTATACGTTCGCCGTATCGATGAAATTGCCGCCCGCCTCCGTGTAGCGGTCCATGATGCGCTCGCTTTCCTGCTTGTCGGCCGAGCTGCCGAACGTCATCGATCCGAGACAAAGCTCGCTCACCTTTAAGCCCGTTTTTCCCATGAACCGGTATTCCATTTCGAATTCCTCCTTCAGGAATGGTCAGGATAATTGCCGCTGCATGCGATGCAGCAGAACGGCATGCGGCTGCCTTGACATTCGCTTTACTTCTCCGCCCACGGCTGGCGAACGGACGACACGGTTTCTCCGGTCCGAATGGCCTGCTCGATCAAATAACCGAGGTAGCAATCCTGGGACGCATCCGGCAGCCCGTAAAATTCGGGGCCTCCCGCAGCGTAATCGGCCATTTTCTCCAGGCAGGACGCGATCGCGATTTCGTCGTCGTAGAGCCGGCCCGGAATGAACGGATTTTCGTAGACCCATTGGTCTCCCGCCATGATGCCCTGCAGGAAATAGCCTTCGGGATTTTCCCATTCGCCCTTGTTGATCCGTTTGAATTCGAGCGGACGGGCCGTTTTGTAATCGTGCAGCAGGCTCAAACGCAGGTCGAATATTTCGCCGCGCACGCCGCGGACGGACAAATGGTTCGACCGGATCCAGGACCGGTGCTGGTCGCCCGTAAAATCGTAAATGCCCAGCTTGCCGCCAAAATCGAGCCATGCCAAATCGCGCCGCGACGTGACGATTTTCTCCTCTGTCGGCGGGCCGCTGCGATTCGGGCCGGCCAGCCAGTCGGACTCGAAGCGCATGCCGCGTATCATCACGTCCTCGAAGCCGATGCCGAGCATTCTCCGCAGCAGGCTGACGCCGTGATACATATGGGAAATCGATACGGTAGCCTGCGTGATCTCTCCGAGCCAGCCTTCGCGGATGACGGCCAGTCTCGCCTCGTTCAGCGGATGAAATTGATACTGCTCGGCGACCTGAATCCGCGCGCCGCGCCGCGTCAGCTTTTCATGCAGCATGACGAGACCTTCCAGATTCTGGGCCGGCGGCGTCTCCGCCAAAACCGGAATGCCGATGTCGGCCAGCCGGAGCAAATAATCCGCCATCGCCGATCCGCCTACGGACAGGACGACAAAAGCGGGCCGGTCGTTCTCCAGCATCGCTTCGAGCGTCCGGTAGGTCGGCACGTTCCACATGTTTTCCATTTCCTTGCCTTTGGCCTCGTCCCGCACCAGCATGCCGCCCACGCGGAACCGGTCGGGCAGCGCCTGCGCGATGCGCATAAAATATTGCGCCCGGAACCCGGAGCCGCCGATCAGACCGAATGTAACAGGCTGCTTCAAGATTCATTCCACCTTACTTTCACGGGGTTCGCGTATTCTTGATACCGTTCTTTAACTCTGCTCTCGGTCACGTCGCCCAGATGCAAATAAATTCGCTGCCGGAATCCGAGCCTCTCGCCTGCCGGGAGCGTATGTCCTCCCCAAAAATGGAAATTCGAAGGCGTGAAGGCGCCCGAATCCCGCACGAACCATTTGGTGGAGAACGCCCGGAAATCCGGATGCACCATCATGGCGATCCCGGCGTCGATCAGCTGACGATGAGGCTTGCCGTCCGGCCACGACACATCGACGATTTTGCCGCTGTAATCGACCCAATCCGCTTCCGTACCGAAAATGGCGCCTTCGCCCCGCTTCCCGCTCGAGGCGGTAATCGTTCCGGTGAAAAAAGCGCTCAGCTGCTCATTGACCCGGATGAACGGAAAGCCGCCTTCCTTGGTCGGGCCGAATTCAACCGCGGATTCCGGGGCAATCAGCTCGCTGTGGACATCCACGTATCGCTGCTCGGGAGGCAAATTGAAAATTCGCATCGTCCGGACCTCCTGCAGCAGCCGCTCGCCCCGGCTCGTGAGCCAGTCGATGCAGACCGAAAGCTGGCCGAATACCGGTCCGCCCTTCAAATGGAGAAACCGGCTGTGCACCTGCCGTCCTTCGTCGGCGAATTCGTGGTAAACCGGATGCCCGTTCACCTGATCATGTCCCCACCACATGCCGTGATGGTGCAGATGATCGTCCGGACCGTCCTGGACGAGCGTCTTCTCGCGGGGGCCGATCATCGGGTAGAAATAAGGCTTCATCAAATCTTTCGAATATAAGTACCGGGTGAACAGTTTGCCGCCGATGCGGATGAGCACCCTGGCGTTCTCCGGCTGATGGACCATTTCGACGCCTGCCTTCGGATCCGCCGCGTCAAATGCTTCATGCCGCCCGACGATAAAAGCGTGCTCGTCGCCGGAGACGGGAACGTCCTGCAGAAACACAAACAGCGAATATTTGCGCGCCAGCCCGTCGCGCGGCGTGCCGTGAAGGTCGGCTGCGGACAGCTGGCAGGCGAGAACCGCACCGGTCCCCTCGCCTGCCGCCGCCAGTGTACCGCCGGTTCCCTGCAGCTGCAGAAGGCCGCTGTATTCGTTTTCCGTCAAAGGAATTTCCAGTACGGTTGGCTGCAGCGCCAGATCCGCGCCGGATAACTGAAACCGGTAATGATTCATGGGTAAAACTCCTATCGTTATCGTCTCTTGCGGAAAAGCCGCTGCGGCCAGCGGTGCCGCCTGCGCCGAAGCCATCCCGCCCGGGGCGGCAAACAACAGCTCCGGCAAGCGGGCCGCTGCGCAGCGCTCCGAATCGCGCGGCTGCTACGATTTCGCTTCCTCCTGCGCAAGCGCGCGACGACCGGCCTCCAGCGTGCGGATGATCAGGTCCGTATCGTAGACGCAGCCCTTCCAGGTCCCCCCGCTCACCGATTGGAGCGCCGCCCACAGCCGGGTGTCGTCCGGAAGATCCGGGTCGGCGGCCATCATCGGGTGCGGGCCGCGCGCTTCAAGCTCGGCCGCCCCCTGTTCGGGCGTGCCCGGCCTTTCGCCGCTCCCGACCATATGGATCGTCGCCTCCAGCTTTCGCGTATCGATGCGGATGTCGATCCAATCGCCGTCGCGCAGCTTGCCGACCGGACCGCCGGCGAGCGCTTCCGGACCGATATGGCCGATGCAGGCACCGGTCGAAACACCGGAGAAGCGGGCGTCGGTGATCAGGGTAACATGCTTGCCGAAGGAAAGATGCTTCAGCGCGGACGTGAGCTGATACGTCTCCTCCATGCCGGTGCCGAGCGGACCTCTGCCGATCAGCGCCAGCACGTCGCCTTCCGCGATGCCGCCGGTCTTGATCGCGCGGGTCGCCGCCCGTTCGGTCGTAAACACCTTCGCCCTGCCGATATGCCGGAAGACGCCGTGCTCGTCGACGACGGACGGATCGATCGCGGCCGATTTGATCACCGAGCCTTCCGGCGCGATATTCCCCACCGGGAACGTCACCGTGGACGTCATGCCCGAGGCGCGGGCATATTCCGGGCTGCGGATCACGTCGTCCGGATTGATGCCTTCGGACTCCTGCAGGAAACGGCGCATTTGGCTGCGCCGCTCCGAGCCTTCCCACCAGTCGAGCACGGCGCCGAGCGGCTGGCCGGTTACGGTAAGCGCATTCACGTCGAGCAGCCCGAGCTTTCGCAAATGAAGCATCACTTCGGGCACGCCGCCTGCGAGAAACACCATGACGGTCGGGAAATATTCCGGCCCGTTCGGAAGCACGCTGACCAGACGCGGAACCGCCCGGTTGATTTCCGCCCAATCGTGAGCATTCGGCACCTTCAGGCCGGCGGCGTGAGCGATGGCGGGAATATGGAGCAGCAGGTTCGTCGAGCCGCCGAACGCGGCGTGCACGACCATCGCATTGCGGATCGCGGCGTCCGTCAATACCGATGCGGAGGTGAGCCCCGCTTCGGCCATATGCAGCGCGGCGCGCGCCGATTGGCGGGCCATCTCGGTCCAGACCGGCTGCCCGGACGGCGCAAGCGCCGCATGCGGGACCGTCAGGCCGAGCGCTTCGGCCACGACCTGCGCGGTGCCGGCGGTGCCCAGGAACTGGCACCCGCCACCGGGAGAGGCGCATGCCCGGCAGCCGAGATCGGCCGCTTCCTCCAGCGACAGCTCGCCGTTCGCGTAGCGCGCGCCGATCGTCTGCACCTTGCCGGCGTCTTCGCCCTGCATCGGCGGCAGCGTAACGCCGCCGGGGACGACGACGACCGGCAGATTGCGCATGCCGGCGAGCGCGATCGTCATCGCAGGCAGCCCCTTGTCGCAGGTGGCGACGCCCACTACCGCCGAGCGAGTCGGCAGCGAGCGGATCAGCCGCCGCATCACGATCGCGGCATCGTTGCGGTACGGGAGCGAGTCGAACATGCCGGTCGTCCCTTGGGAACGGCCGTCGCAAGGGTCGCTTACGTAGCCGGCGAACGGGATGCCGCCGGCCCCGGTAATTTCTTCTGCGGCCGCCTTCATCAGGAGGCCGACCTCCCAATGGCCGGTATGGTAGCCGAGCGCGGCCGGAGAGCCGTCCTCGTTCCGGATACCTCCCTGCGTGCCGAGGACGAGCACCTGCCTGCCGAGCAGGCGGCCCGGGCTCCAGCCCATTCCGACGTTCTGCGACCAGCCGAACAGATCGCCGCTCGGCGCCTCGCGCAGCAGCTCCGGCGTCAGCGGCAGCGAACCCTGCGGCCCGGGCGCATGTGTTTGCACTTGAAAATGGCGGTCTTGATTGCCCATGATACGTTCAAAGCTCGGGTCCATGCTGAACCTCCCGAATGTTAGTGAAAAGATCGGGCGGCAGTTCCAAGCTATGGCTTGTCACTCCGCCCTCGTTCCGATCGTCAACTGGTTACGGCTTGATAAACACCGTTTTGACGGACGTATAGAATTCGATCGCCGCCTGCCCCTGCTCTCTCGAATGCGAGCTCGACTGCTTCATGCCGCCGAACGGCGCCTGCAGCTCCACGCCCGCCGTCTCGGCATTGACGCGGACAAGGCCCGCCTCCATATCGTGCACGAACGACAGCACATTGCCGATATCCCGCGTGTAAATCGATGCGCTCAGGCCGAATTCCGTATCGTTCGCGAGCTGGATCGCTTCCTCGAAATCGGCGGCCTCGATCAGCGTAAGCACCGGCCCGAAAATTTCCTCCTGCGCAATCGCCATCCCGCTCTTCACTTGATCGAAAACGGCAGGCGTCACATAGAAGCCGTCCGCCAGGGCGGCGTCGTCCGGACGGGTTCCGCCGCAAAGCAGCACGGCCCCTTCCTCTTTGCCCTTGTTAATGTAGGACAGCACCGTCTCCATCTGCTTCTCGTTGGCGCAAGGCCCAAGCCATGTCGAGGCGTCCAGGCCGTCGCCCACCTTAAGCGCCGCGACCTGCTTCACAAGCTTTTCCTTGAACGCTTCGTAAACGTCGCGGACGACGATAACGCGGCTCGTCGCCGTGCATTTCTGGCCGGTCGACCGCAGGCCGCCGCTGATCGTTGCTTCGACGGCAAGGTCGAGATCGGCGTCCGCCGCGATGACGATCGGATTTTTTCCGCCCATCTCGAGCTGATATTTCGCGCCGCGCGCCAAGGCGGTTTGGCCGATCTGCTTGCCGACCTCGTTGGAGCCGGTGAACGTGACGCCGTGAATACCGCGATGGGACGCGATGCCGTTCCCGACCGTGCGGCCGCTGCCGATGACCATATTCAGCACGCCGGCCGGCAGGCCCGCTTCATCGAAGCATTCCGCGATTTTGGCCGCCGTCACCGCGGTCTCCGTCGCCGGCTTCCAGACGACGGTATTGCCGTAAATGAGTGCCGGCGCCATTTTCCAGATCGGAATGGCGACCGGGAAGTTCCACGGGGAAATGACACCCACGACCCCCAGCGGGGCGCGGGTCGTAAACATAAACGCTTCCGCGTCGGTCGACGGGATGACATCGCCGATCCTGCGCATGCCTTCTCCCGCATAGTAGCGAAGAATCGCCACGCCGCGGGCCGTCTCGCCTTTCGCTTCGGGAAACGTTTTGCCCATCTCCCGCGCCATCGTCTCGCCGATCTCGTCGAGCCGGCGCTCCAGCGCATCCGCAGCCTTGAACAGCAGCGCGCCGCGCTGCGAACCGGCCAGCTTCCGCCAGGAACGCCGCGCCGCCTCCGCCGCTTCGACCGCCTCGTTCAAATCGCCGGTCTGCGAATCGGGAACATAGCCGACGATTTCGCTTTTGCGGGCCGGATTGATGCTTGCGATACGTCCGCCTCCGGTCGGCGCTTTCCACTCTCCTCCGATGTAGTTGCCGTACGTTTTCGGCTCGATTGCAGTGCTCATCGTATCAACCCTTTCCAAATAATGAAAAATGAAATCAAGACGGAAATTGAGGGAACAACGCTTATTTCTGGGCAACCGCCGTGTTCGTCAGCGTGCCAATGCCTGTAATGTCGATCTCGATCCGGTCGCCGTCCGCAAGCGTAAACTGGTTGGGCGGAACAATGCAGGTTCCCGTCAACAGGACGGTACCTTCGAACAGCACGTTGTCCTTCGCCAAATAGGATACCAGCTCCTCCAGCTTCCGCTTCAGCTGGCCCGTGCTTGCCGATTCCTCGACGACCTTCTCGCCGCCGCGATAAATCCGGCATGTAATGGTAAGGCTGTACGGATCGTCCACCGTTTCCGCGAGCCGGATCGCCGGGCCGATCGAGCAGGACTGCCGCCAAACCTTCGCCTGCGGCAGGTAGAGCGGATTCTCGCCTTCGATATCGCGGCAGCTCATGTCGTTGCCGATCGTATAGCCGATAATGCCGCCGCTGCTGTCCAGCACCAGCGCAAGCTCGGGCTCGGGCACCTGCCAGGAGGAATCGCTGCGCAGGCAGACGTCGCAGTCCGGGCCGACCGTGCGCGCGGCCGTCGATTTCATGAACAGCTCCGGACGCTCGGCGTCGTACACTTTATCATAGAAGGTCGAAGCGTCCAGCCGTCCGCCCGTCGCCTCGTAATTGCGCGCTTCCCTGCTGCGCTGGTACGTAACGCCGGCCGCCCAAACCTCGGGAGCATCAAGCGGCACCGTCAGCTTCAGCGAAGCGAAGTCCGCGTCCGAGGCCGAGGAACCGGCAACGTGGCGGCTCACCGTTTCCAATACGGTCCGCCCATCCTGCGACGCGCGCCGGACCAGTGCCATAAAATCGGAATCGGGCAGCGGGTATACCCGGTTGTCGTCGGTCAAAGCCGCGAGAACGGGCGCCGCACCCTCCAGAAAACGAATAATGCGCATACAATCCTTCCTCTCGTCCGATCGTATAATACGATGTTTTGATGAATGCTATGTGAAAGCGGTTACCAATTCGATAACCGCCGGCACTCCTCGAATCAGCCTCTGCGGCGGTAGCCAAGCTGGGCCGAGATGCGGCCCGTCTCCTCCAGCAGCAGTTCGACGCATCGTTCCATCATCGCGTCGTCGACATGGGAGAGCAGCGTGGAAATGCTGATCGCGGCGGCGGCGTGGCCGTTATGATCGAGTATCGGCGCGGCGGCGCAGCGGACGCCCGGCTCGTTCTCCTCGTTGTCATAAGCGATTCCGCTCGCCCGTACGCGTTCGATTTCCGCCAAGAACTCCCGTTCGCTGCCGATCGTATTCGGCGTCAGACGGCTGTAAACGTAGCCCTCCAGAAGCCTGGCCAGCGTCTCCGGCGGCTGAAACGCCGCGAGCACTTTGCCGACCGCGCTGCTGTGCAGCGAAACGCGGCGGCCGATCCGCGAATAGCGGATCACGGCTTTGTCGCCCTCCACCTTGTCGATATAGACGCCTTCCGCCCGGTCCAGCACGACCAGATGAGCCGTCTGCCCCGATTGCTCGGAAAGCCTGTGCAGATGCGGCTTCGCCGCCTGGCGGATATCCAAGCCCTGCAGCACCAGCTGGCCTTTCTCCACAAGCCGGATGCCGAGCCGGTATTTGCCCGTTTCCTCGTCCTGATCGATATAACCGTGCAGCTGCAGCGTCTTGAGCAAGGAATGAACCGTGCTTTTGTGCAGGTTCATCTGCCGGCTGATGTCGGTAATTTTCAGTTCCCGGTTCTGCTCGTCGAACAGATCGATAATTTTCAAGGAGCGGTCCAAAGCCTGGATGATGGGCACGATAATCAGCCTTTTCTCATGTTCTATAATATAAAACTTGATTCTATATTATAATGTAATGATAGCAGAAGTCCGAAAAAGCGTCCAGCCAAAATCGGTCGCCCATTCTTATCGGCCGTATTCGTCCCCTCCGGTGAGGACAATGCCGAAATGTCGGGCGACCCGTGGGAAAATAAAGCCTTCCATCTCGTTCTGACGCTGCTCAAACCGCACAAATGATCACAAAAAACCCCCCCATCCATCCGGAAAGGGGGGTTCCGCCCAAAAAGGTTACTTGCTGCGCTTCGGAGCCAATTCGATCGCCTGGCGCAAGGCTTCCTTCATGCTCTGCTCGTCTGCAATGCCTTTGCCCGCAATATCGAATGCCGTTCCGTGATCGACGCTCGTCCGGATAATCGGCAGTCCTACCGTAATATTGACTCCCGCTTCCAATCCGAGCACTTTAATGGGACCATGCCCCTGATCGTGGTACATGGCGACCACAATGTCGAAATCCCCTCTTGTCGTCCGGAAAAAGAGCGTATCCGCCGGGAGAGGCCCTTGTACCTGGATGCCTTCCTGCTGCGCGCGCTCGACCGCCGGCACGATTTTCTCCTCTTCTTCGCCGTAGCCGAACAAACCGTTTTCTCCTGCGTGAGGGTTAATGCCGCATACGGCAATGCGCGGGCTCGCATAGCCTGCCTTCTGCAGCGTTTCGTGGGCCATGCGGATCACATTGTACACGCGCTCGGGGGTAATCCTCCGGACCGCATCGATGAGACCGACGTGCGTCGTCACGTGAATGACCTTCAGCTTAGGCGCCGAGAGCATCATGGCGTAATCCTGCGTGCCCGTTAAATCGGCCAAAATTTCGGTATGCCCCGGGTACTTATGGCCGCTCTTATGCAGCGCTTCTTTATTCAAGGGAGCCGTGCAAATGGCATCGATTTGCCCTTCATTTGCCAATTCAATCGCCCGCTTCAAGAACATGAAAGCCGCATGTCCCGCCTCGGGCGATACCCGCCCGAAGGGCAGATCCGCCGGGAGCAGCTTCAGGTCCAGGCAGTCCACGGTGCCGTAATCGTACTCCGCCTCCGCGAGGGACGCGATCGAACGAATGCGCAGCGGACTCCGGACCACCTGCCCCGCCCTCTCCAACAGGCCCGCGTCCCCGATGACGAATGGACGGCAGCCTTCATAGACGGCCCGATCCCCAAGCGCCTTCATTATAATTTCGGGGCCGACGCCCGCCCCGTCTCCCATCGTAATGCCGATGACCGGCTTGATCATTGTTGCCGCTCCCCTTCCTGCTGGTGAATAAACTGCATGGCATGATATAAGGACATCTTGTTTCCAAAAGCGCCGGCTTTCGTTACCGTGGCCAAACGGGCTCCTCCCTGCAATATACCGTAAGGAATACCCGGCTCCACTTCTTGAATCAGCTCGATGCCATGGACCCCAAGCGTTTTGCAAACCGCCTTGGCCGTATCCCCGCCGGTCAGGACAAGCCCTTTCACCGGCGCGGCGGAAACGGCCCGGCCCGCGATAATGCCCAACGTTTCCGCGATCCGGTTGGATACTTCCGAAGCTTCCAGGCCGAGCAGGGCTCCTTTTTCTTTTGCCGCTTTGACCTGCTCCGGCGATGAACCCGAAAACAAGGAAACTTCGCCCCCGCGTCCAAAGGCATCCTGCAATATCGCGATGCACCGTTCGATTTCTTGCGAACGCTCTTCGGAAAAGTCGACAGCGGCGAGCGGATTCATCTCCACGGCCGTCACTTCGGCGTGCCGGTTCACCTCGGCGACTTGCTCGCGCGTAACGTTGGAAATGCTGCCGGCCACCAGCATGACGGGGCCTTTGGCGGCAGGACGAACGGCTGCCGGCTGACCGGGCTCCCGCTGCGAACGGCTGACGAACAAAAACTCCGCCAAGCCTGCGGATCCGGCCCAAAGAACCTTGGTTCCGAAGGATGGAAGAAGTGCGGCGATCAGCTTCAGATCGTCGTCGTTTTCGGCATCGAAGACGAACCAACGCGTATGGTCCCGTATGGCGGACTCAATAGATCGGCTTACCGCATCCGGGCCCTCGCGAAGCAAGGAAAGCGCGATACGGCCGCAAGCTTGTCCCGATTGCTGGCGGAGAATGCGCGCGATGTCCGAATCCGGCACCGGCGTTTTCGGGTCTCTCGCGATTTCCGTCTCGTGAATCGGAATCCCGTTCAAATAATGAATGCCGTTTACGGTCGTTCGGCCGATTCTCGGAAACGCGGGCGCGATAAAAGCCGCCTCGAAGCCGAAGGCATCCATGACGCCGGCGATTTCCTGCCCAAGATTGCCCCGAAGCGTCGAATCCATCTTCTTATAAACCCGGTCGAACCCATGCTCCTTTAAGGAATGCGCGGCGCTTCGCGCCCGTTCGTAAGCCCGTTCGCCCGGTATGGAACGGCTGTCCGTATCCACGACGAAAACCTCCGGTTCGCTGCCGTCATTACGGATCGACGTCCAATCGAAAATCACTTGCGTCCTGAGCCCGTTTCGGGCAAATTGCACGCCGGCGTCCGAAGCGCCGGTCAAATCGTCTGCAATCACTGAAATTCGTTCCAAAATACGTGCCTCCTTGTGAAAAAAAGGGAAGTCCCGTGCAGCCCGGGACTTAAGATTTTGTGGATTCAGCTTGCCTTAATCCCGCGCGACTTCGCCCACCAAGCCGTGACGATCGGCGCCAGAATCGCCGTTACGATAACGCAGGATGCAACGAGGGCGGTCGCCGACGGGACGAGCGGAGCGTATACCGCGTTCGCAGCCGCGACCGCAGCGGGAACACCGGCCGCATTGCCGGCCGTGGTTGCCGCGGCCAAGCCCGCGACGCCGTTTCCGCCTGTCAGCCGGTCCGTCGTGAAGAGCGTGAGCCCGGTGATGACGACCACCGCGACTCCGAGCAGCACGCCCAGAAGGCCGGCTTTCCATACGTTACCGAGATTGAGCCCGGCCCCGAGGGCGAAAGCGAAGAAGGGAACGAGCACCGGAACCGCCTTCGATAAAAACTCGCGAAGATCCCGGTCCAGATTACCGAGAATCATCCCGATGATGAGCGGCAGAATCGCGCCGACCAAGGTTTGCCAAGGAAAAGCGGCCAAGCCGGTGACGCCAAGCGTTACCATCGTGAGGAACGGTCCGGATTCCAGGCTCATAATCGAGTAGGCGCCGACGTCCTCCTTCTTTCCGAATTGCCCCATCAGCGCCATATAAAGCCCGCCGTTCGTATCATTCATCGCGGCAACAATCGCAAGCACGGAAAGCCCGGCGAATAATCCGCTTTCAATCATGCCGTTACCGAGAAACTTTCCGGCAATGAAACCGACGACGATGGCGGTACCGATTTTGGTGATGAGGAGCGTTCCGCCCTTTTTCAAAATATACGGTGTTGCTTTAAAATCGATCGTCGCGCCCATGCAAACATAAAAGACGGCGAGGATCGGAAGCGCCCCGGTCATGAGTGCGCCTGTGAACGAGCCGAACGTCTTGGGAATGTCCGGAAACAATGTGTTTACGATTGCCCCGAACAGCAAAGGGATAATCATCATACCGCCAGGGATGCGTTCAATGGTTGCCTTGATTCTCATGTTGTTAACCCCCGTTATTTTCGTTTCATTTTAAAACACAAAACCTGTATGTTAAGCGCTGCGGTTTTCATTATAAAGAGGAATAACCAAATAAACAACGGATGTTATGTTTCATTTTTCAACGATTTATTCAGCTTTCTCCAAAGTGTCGTGCGGTTGATGCCCAATCTTTTACACGCCTTCGACTGGTTCATCCCCTCCTCTTGAAGAACATGCTGAATGATTCGCCGTTCAATCTCTTCCATCGTGCCGCTCAAATCGATTTGCGCGGCAGCGCCGGGGACGTTCGGACTTGATGAATGCCTGTATCGTTCGATTACGGCCGCCGCATCTTGAGGTTCCACATAATTCCCTTTGGTTAAAATGAGCATTTCATCCAGGGCGTTTTTAAGCTCGCGCAAATTCCCGGACCACCCATACCGCGCCAGCTCGTCCATGGCCGCTTCGCGAAAGCCTACGATTTGCTTGCCGGATTGAGAATTATAAGCCGCAATCATGACCGTTACGATTTCCTCCAGGTCCTCCATCCGTTCTCTCAGCGGCGGTACCGTAATATGCAGCTCGCCGAGCGCGGAAATGAGCTCCGGGTTGAAATCGGCCCTGCTTTTCAGCCGGTTCCATGTCGTTGAAGAGGACGCCAGAAAACGGATGCTCTTATTGCGGATAATAAACGACAGCCATTTCGCTTGAGCCTCGCGGTCCAGCCGGTCCACCTGATTGAGATACAGCGTGCCGGAGAAGCCTGTTTCCGGAAGACTTAGATCTTCTAGGGTGCCCTTTAGCAGCGCGTCCAATTCTTCTTCCGTCATTTCGCCGCACGGAATGGCGTAAAATCCCCGATCATGCCGTTTGCTCGCGGAATGGATCGCCTGGGCAAACAGCGATTTGCCCGCCCCGTATTCCCCCGAAATCCAGACATTCCGGTCGGTTTGGGCATACTTTCGCGCTCGGGACACCGTTTTCTTCAGCAGCGCGCTGGATCCGACCAGCTGATGGAAGGAAACGAGACGGGAAGGCATATAGGCCGCGAATCTCCGTTCGTTTCTCCAGCTTTCGATGGAATCGAGGCTCACGAAGTATTGAAAATCGCTTTCGCCTTCAGGTGCCGAGACGCTGACTTTATATTGACGTTCCTTTACATGAAGGAATTGAAGCAGCCGTCCGTCGAAACCCGGCGCCGCTTCCGCTTGTTCGATCAGCTTATACAGGGCCGGAAATTGCAATTGCAGGCTGCCGCCGCTGCCGTTTTCATCCGGGCTCGTTCCGACCAGACCGCCCGCCGCTTTATTCATAAACAGCACGTTTTTGTCCCGGTCCAAAGCAAATACGGCTCGTGCATCGCTGTCCAGGATCGACCGGAAAAACGTCCACTTTTCACGCCCCTGCCGGTATACGTCAAACACCCGGCGCACTTCCCGGAACATATCGCTTACGGATTCCCGTCCCGAAGTGATCAAAATGCCGTGATAGCCCCTATCCTGCGTGGCGCGAACCGTAACGACATCGCCGAGGACGATTTTCGCGCCGGCCTCAAACGCTTGATTCAGGGCGGCTTCCAATTCCGACCGATGATCGATGGTAAACGTCGGGATTTCAAACTTCAATAGACCCGACACTTCGGCTACCGCTTTGCATATGTTCGGAAAACCAATGATCGCCACGTTGGAGTTTGAGTCCCGGACGAGCGTCAAAACCCGCAAAATATCGTACCCGGATACCGGAATATCGACCACCGGAAGAGACGTATGGCGGCGGATCAGCCTCGCGGTGCCGCCGCGGCTGACGACGATATGGTAACCGCGCTCTTCTGCAAGTCGCGCCATGGGTACAGCTTCCTGCAAATCCGCAACTTCCGCGTCCATGCGGATTGCGTCTTCCTCCCGCACCATTTCGAGCAGCAGATCGCGCAGCCCGACGTAGGGAGCGATCGCCAAAACCTTCATTTTCATTCCGATTGCACCTCGGCTGCTGTTTCATTATGAAACATCTTTTGAATGCTACTATAAAATAATCGGCCATCGATTGGCAACCCGCTTCAATGAAAAAAGCCGCGATTTACGCGGCAATAATCTGTCATCCGGTCGTTTCATCTGTTGTCCGCCGCCTGTTCTTCGCGGGTGCGCTCGTCCGTTCTTGGGTCCGTTTTTTTCCCTTTGGCAGCACGGCTTAAACCGCGGCATGCTGTTTTAGAAATGCCGCAGCCTTAAGGTTTCCCCGCTCATTTGCGATGGCGAGCGGCGTACCTCCCCCGCCGGCACGGGCATTCACATCCGCGCCATGCTCGATCAGCAATTGCAAAATGTGAAAAGCGGCGGTATGCAAACACGTGTAGCCGCTGCTGTCGAACAGGCTCGTCCGTGCGCCATGCGCAAGCAGCAGCCGGATGACATCTCGGTTCCGCTCGCCCGCAATGGCGGCATGCAGGGCGGTATTGGACGGAATATAGCCGATTTTGGAATGAGATACGGCATTCACATCCGCGCCGTATTGCAGCAGCACCCGAACGGCCTCCGCTTGACCGAAATGCGACGCGAACCCAAGCGGCGTCAGACCGTCGGCATTTTCCGCGTTCGCCAGCGCCGGGTCCGATTCGAGCAGTTCCTTCAACCGGCCGGCGTTACCCGACCGGGCCGCCGAAAACAATTCGCCGATCATTCGATTTTCCCTCCGCGTAAAAAGTATGATGAATACCTTCAACCATTTTTAACGAATCTCGTGAGTACCATTTTACCATCTCACGGCATTTCATGAATCGAATATTTCTTCGCCCTTCAGACCGTATGGCAAACAAAAAGAACCCCTTGCCGTTCGCGGCAGGGGTCAAAGAGGCCTCCGATGACTCTCAAACACCGGAGGAGTAAAAAAGGTTATGAAATGAATGCGATGTTCTCCTGCATCTCATTCACCATACCTAACTGTAATATAGATTGATTTCTATGTCATCGATAAGAATTTGGATATACATGCATGTGTATCCATTGATGATATACTCGTGATATAGATTCCCGATTGCTTACCAATCATCGTTCTACGCCAGGTGCCTCTGCAGCCAGTCGTATGCGATTTTGCCCGAAACCTCGTGTTTGCCCGGATGGATGTCCTTCTCCAGATTCGCCTCTGCCTGCGCCGTGCGATAGATCGTTTCCAGCCGGGCAATCGCTTTGCGCGCGCCTGCGACCGGGAAGCCGCCGTCCCCCTCCCCGGATTCGATGAGCAGCGGCCGGGGCGCGATTAATCCCCAAATATCCGGCATGTCCGCGAGCCGCAGCAGCCCCGGGATGTAGTTGTCCGCGCAGTGCGGGCTTGCCAAAATGCTGTCTTCAAACGTATTGCTGTAGCCGCTGATGACGGCCGCCCGGATCCGCCGATCGAGCGCAGCCGTCAAGGCGCTGACAAGCGCCCCGCCGGAGAAGCCCATGCAGCCGATCCGGTCCGCCGCGACATCGCCGCGTGCCGACAAATAATCGGCGCAGCGCATCAGCTCATGCACCCGGTAACCGGCAAGCGTTTTGCCGGCCATCAGCAAATTCATCGCCAGCAGGAAGCACGAGTTCGCCTTCGGCTCCTTGTCGCGGTCCTGCTCCAGCCTGCGGTCCCCGAGGCCGAGCAGCTCGGGCACGATAACGAGAAAGCCGCGTCTCGCGAGTTCGATCGGGTAATCCTTGTAGATTCCCGGCTCTCCCAGCCGCACGCTTCCGTCCGGCTCCAGCCCGACAAGCGCTTTGTAGCCGTAGCCGTGGCCGGGACATGCGATTACAGCCGGATAGGGCGGCGCGAAACGTTTGGGCAAGAGTACATAAGCAGGCATGGATAAATGCGGAGCCGTCCGGAGCACGATATGCTCTCGCATATAATCTCCGCAGTCTTTTCGTTCCAGAAGCTCCGGCGCCAAATCGGCATTTTCCCCGGAAGGCATCGCGAGGACGCGCTTCAGCTCCTCGGCGAGCGCGTCCCGCCATTCCAGCCATTCCTCCGGTGCGCCGGGCTTGAACGCATAAGCCGGAGTTTTATCGCGATTCACTTGCTCGAGAAAACGATCCGGATTCCACACGGTTCTTGTTCCCCTCTCAACGTTTTGTGGCGGCAGCGGCTTCCTTTAATCGGCTTACAGGATAACGGCCATGGGAAGCATGTGCGAATGCCCAGGGGGAATGCGTAGATTCCCCCTGATGGCGGCTTAGATTGCACAAGCTTTGCGGAGCACACGGTTCACTTCGGCGGCATCGAGACCGAGGCCCGGTCCGGAAGGCGCTTTCATAAAGCCGTCCTTCACCTCCATCGGCGGCGCGAGCAAATACCCGGTGTCCCGGACTCCCGTCTTGCACTCCTGATATTTTCCGATATTCGGAATATAGGAGGCGAAATGAAGCACGTACACGTAGCCGAAGCCGCTCGACAGGTGCGGGGTTACGGCCATTCCCTTCAGCGCCGCCATCCTGGCGACGCGGGTCGTTCGGATGAATCCTCCGTTATACTGCAGATCCGGCTGCAGAACCTGGGCGGCACCGTTCGCGACAATCCATTTGAAGCGTCTCATGCTCGTCTCCTGCTCGCCGAACGCCAGCGGAATCGTCAGGGCGTCCGCGACCTCCTTCGTTTCCTCCAGATGATCGAACGGGCAGGGCTCCTCATAGAAAAAGGCGCCGATTTCCTCCAGCATTTTGCCGTACCGGACCGCTTCGGGCGGGTCGTAGGAACCGTTTCCATCGGCATGAATCGCCATGCCGTCGCCAAACGCCCGCCGCGTCAAATAAATGAGCCCTTCGGACCGTCCGGCTATCGAATCGGCATTTTTGCTCATCCGGCCGCCGACTTTGAACTTGATCGCCTTGGCGCCGGTTTCCTCCAGTTTCCGCTGCAGCACCTCGATTTCCTCCTCGGGTGTCGTTCCCCGGTTGCCGCTTGCCACATAGAAGGGCACCTCGCTGCGAATGACGCCGCCGAGCAGCTCGCCGACCGGCTTGCCGGCAATCCGGCCGAGCATGTCCAGCAGGCTCGCTTCCACCCAGGAGATGCAGCACCACAGCGCCAGCCCCGCCAGCTTGTAGTTGCTCTCATGCACATAGACGCCGTCGAGCAGCTTCTCCAGATCACGGGCGTCCTTGCCGATAAAATACGGGATGATCAGCCGTTTCAGCAGCGGATGCAAATATTCGGCCCGTTCGCTGGCCACCGCCACGCCTTCCGAGCCGTCCTTCGACCGCGAACGCACAAAATAAAGCCCGTTATTTAACAGCAGCTCGATCGATTCGATCACGACAGGCGACTTGATTTCCCCGGCCTGGAGCACCTGCGAGTTCGCCGCCGCCTCCAGCTCGTCATTGCCGGCGGCGCCAGCCGCCTGCGTCAGCGAACCGTCCAAATGCAAATACGATAAATCCGCGTAATCGGGTCTCAAGGAACGTTCCTCCTTCATCGTCCTAAAATGATTTCCTTTCAACCGCCGCCGCTGTTTTCCCTGAACTGCCCGGGCGTCATGCCGGTCGACTTCTTGAAATACCGGATAAAATTTTGCGGGTTGTTGTACTGCAGCTTCCGGGACATATCGGCGATCTTCATCTCCGTATCGGTCAGCCATCGCTTAGCGATCTCCATCCGGTACGCGAGCAGACAGTCGGTAAAATTGGTATTCAAACTCTTTTTCAGCGCCCGCCTGATGTAGCTCGGATGATAATTGAGCCGGGATGCGCACTCCTCCAGCGTCAGCTCGCGGTCGTATTCGCTCCGGATCATCCGGACGATTTCCTGGGCGATTTTGTCGTACGGCGCTTCGTTCCCCGCTTCGCCCGCCCGGATGAGCGGCTCGACAATCCGCTGCATAAACCACGTTTCGATTTCAGGCAGCGTATGAAGCCGTTTCAGCTGCTCGTACAGCGGGGTCGCATTCGTATCGAGCGGCGGACAAGCCGCATCCGGCTGCTCCGCGAGGTACAGCAAATCGAGCAGCAGCTTCGTCAGCCAGTTCTGCATCTGGTTGTGCGTCAGTTCCCGGTTGGACAAAATGTGCAGAAATTCTTTCAGCAGGGCGGAAGCCCTTCCCTCGTCCGAAAACTTGACCGCCTCGACCAGCTGCTTCTCCAGATGCTCGGGGAACATCACCATCTGCACGCCCGGCTCCTCGTCCTCGAGGAAGAAAACGGTTTCCGAATTGCGCGTAATCCGGTATTTCAGCGCATCGAGCCCTTCGGCGTAAGCTGCCGGCGTATCGGCATAAGCCTCGTAAGGACGGCTGATTCCCGCGCTGACGGACAGCCCGAGATAGCTCTTCGCATTGTCCCGGATTTGCCGAAGCGCGGCCGTCAGGTACGCCTTAAACGCTTCCGGCGATTCCTGATTGCCGCGGAAAACGGTCACCTGCGCCTGATCGATCACGACGGGGCACAGCCGGTGCTCGGGCGGCACCGTTTCCTCGACGATATTGCTCAGCGCAAAGAGCAGCAGGCTGCGGTCGCTTTCCAGATACCGCGTGCGTTCCAGCGAATCGATCCGGATGATTGCGACGGCAAGGCGGCGGTACGGCTGGGCGCAGCCGAACAGCTGGACCTGCTCGTCGATTTCCTTGGCCGGCAGCCCGCCCTGCACCAGCCTGAAGGTAATGACCGGCTTGAGCTGCCTTGTCAGCTTCTCCATGCTGACGTTCAGATGCGTATAGCTGCGGGACATTGCTTCCACCCTCCGTTCGATCGCGGCGAACTCGTCCTTCGGCTGCTTCGGATCCGGCTCCTCGCCCGGACCGGCCGTCATCTGGTACAAGCGGCGCAGCGGCGAATACAGCCTTCCGGCACCGCGCAGCGATAGCACGACCACGATGGCGATGATGACCGCGCAGGCCCAGGCCGTCGCCCAGCCGATCGCCTGCGATTCGCGCTTGATGCTGCCGAGCGATACGATCAGCAGGTACGTCCATCCGTTATACGCCGATTTGCGGAACGTGAAGCCGTACTGATCCTGACCGATTCGCCCGACCCGGTAGCCGCTGCTCGCTTCGCTTTGGCGGATTTCCTCCGGCAGCGGCGAATTTCGCAGCGCCCGATCGAGCGCAGCATCGCGGCCTGCGGTAATGTTGTCTCCCCGCTCATCGAGCACGATCACCGAACCGAGCTCGCTGCTCGCCGGAAGCTGCTTGAACAGCTCCTGATCCGACATCTCCGTGACCAGCAAACCGGAAGGCTTCGCCGAATAATTGGGAAACCGTTTCACCAGGTAAATGCTTGCATGCCGCGGCTCCCCGCCTTGACCTCCCGATACGAGCGTCAGCCATTTGTAAGGCTTATCCGACGACATCAGGGAGGTCAGCGGGTACGCTTTGGCAAAATCGTTCAGACTGGCATATCCTCTGTTGTTAATGACCCACTGTCGCGCAATATTGATCAGATGGATATCCCGGATGCCGAGCTCATAGATCTGGATGCGCTGGAGCATATCAGACAGCTTGTCGACGACGGGGAAATCCTTCGCCTCGATCCGGATTTGCAGCGCGTCGTTGACCTCCTGGGAATTCGCCAGCTGAAAAATGGAGAAATCGACGATCTTGAGCGTATTCTCCAGCTGGGTTTGCGTCTGGAGCAGCAGCTGGTCGTTCCCCTGCAGCACCTTGCGTTCGATGAGGCTCGACGTCCTGACGTACGAGAATACGCCGAGCACAGTAACGGGGATGACGCCGATCAGCAGGCACAGCGCGACGAGCTTCACTTGGTAACGGGACAGGTTGAGCTTCATGACGGTCACTCTTTCATCATGCCGGGATGTTTAGCCGCATTCATTATCGCACAGCGGCCTGCAAAAAAACCATCGCCCCACTCGCGTTCATCCGTCCGAAAGAACGGGAGAACCGCCCGGTTCCCCCGTCTCGCTTATTGTTTTGCCGTTTTGGCGTACTCCTGCTCGTATTCGGCAATGACCTTGTCGCCTCCGGATTTCCGCCAGTTGTCGAGCGCCTGCTGGAAGCCCTTCTCGTCGATCTCTCCGATAATGAATTTCGTCCTGGCGTCCATAATAATCTGGTCCAGCTGCGTGCCCTTTTCCATTTCCGTCGGGGACAGGAGCGCTTGGGCCGGATCCGGAACGGCGTACTGCTCGTTATCCTTGATCAGCTGATTGAACTTGGCGACGCTCGGGTCGATTTCGCCCGGCATCGCCTTGCTGCCGTCGAACACCATCATCTGGAACAGCGTGTTGTACACTTCGTCGGTATAGACCTGCTCGTCGATGCGGACGGCCTTGCCGTTCTCCACCTTATAATGCTTTCCTTCGATTCCCCAGGTCATCAGGTTCAGCACGTCCTGGTCGCCGAGCTTGTCGATAAAGCTCAGCACCTGCCTGAGCTGATCCTCGGTTTTGACACTCGTCTTCGGAATCATGAATACGCTGTTGTAGCCCGTCCCGCCCTGGACATGGATTTTGCCGTCGGGTCCGCTGATGTTCGGCACCGTGTCGAGCTTGGCGTTCGGGTTCGATTTGTACAAATCCGTGAACCGTGCGTTCAAGTCGTCATAGGCGCCGATGTAGACGCCCGCCTTGCCCTGATTAATGAGCGTGGTGCGGTCCTTCACGACCGGGAAGTCGCTGTTGAACAGCTTGTCGACATACATCCGGTGCAGCAGCTTGAGCGTATCCATGTATGCTTTCGTCATAAAATCGGGCGTCATTTTGCCGTCCTGATACTGCCACAGGTTCGGTCCGCCCATAATGGACAGGAAATGATTGAACTGCGCGCTGTTGGAGTCGAACGCGATGCCGAACGTATCGTTTTTGCCGTCCTTGTCGGGATCGTCCGTCGTGAATTTCTTCATCACGTTCAGCAGCTCGTCAAGCGTTTTGGGCTCCTGCAGGCCGAGATTGTCGAGCCAATCTTTGCGGATGATAATGCCGTTGCGGGCAATCGGGCGCCAGCGGTAAATGCCGTATACTTTGCCGTCGATGGATATGTTCGACAACCGTCCGGGATCGAGCGACTTCAGGTTCGGGTAGTCCTTCAGGTAAGGCCCAAGCTCCCAGAACTGGCCCGCCCGCGCGGCTTCGATGATCGCCGGGTTGCGGTCGTCCTTCACGAGCATCAGCATCGGGAGATCGCCGGCCACGGCGATCGAAGCGGTGACCTTCTCGCTATAGCTGGAGCTTGGCACCCAGGTGACGTTCAGCTTCGAATTCGTATACTGCTGCAGCAGCTTCATCGGCTCGCTGTCCATTTTCGGCGGCTCCGCGGTTAAATACTGGTTCATCATCGTAATTTCGACCGGAGCCGAAGTCGAAGAGCCGGAATTTGCGGGAGCGCCCGCGGTGTCAGGTCCGGAATCCGATCCTCCGCCTCCTCCGCCCGAACAAGCCGTGACCAAGCTAAGCCCCAGTACGCCCGCTGCCAGCAGACCTTTTCTTCTTATCTCTCGTACTGCCATTCCAACTAACCCCTCTCATCTTCGATATGATTGCTCTTATTCTCCGTTTAAGGTTACCCTTTGACGGAGCCGAGCAGCACGCCTTTAGCAAAATGCTTCTGCAGGAACGGATAGACGAGCAGAATCGGCACGGTCGAGACGACAATCACCGCCATCTTGATCACTTCGCCCGGCGGAACGACATAATCGGCGCCCATATTTTGCGAATCGCCGACGCCGCCCTGCGACAAAATGACGATTTGCCGCAGCCAGACCTGAATCGGCCACTTGGTATTGTCGTTGATGTACAGAATGGCGTTGAAAAACGTGTTCCAATGCCCGACCGCATAAAATAACGCGAACGTCGCCAGGGCGGGCAGCGACAGCGGCAGCGCGATGCGCAGCAAAATCTGGAAATCGTTGCAGCCGTCGATTTTCGCCGATTCCTCGAGACCGTCCGGCAGCTGCAGGAAAAAACTCCGCAGGACGATCAGGTTGAACGCGCTGATCGCGTTCGGAATCAGGAGCGACCAGAAGCTGTTCAGCAGTCCGAGCGACTTGACGACCAGAAACGTCGGAATCATGCCGCCGCTGAACAGCATCGTGAACAAAATAAGCAGCATGACGGGGCCGCGCCCCCAAAATTCCTTCCTCGCCAGCGGATAGGCGGTCAGCGTGGTGAAGATCAGGTTGATCAGCGTTCCGGCGACCGTAATGAAGACCGTTACGCCGAGACTGCGCAAAATCGTATCCGCCGAGAAAATGTACCGGTAGCCGTCCAGCGAGAATTTGGTCGGGATAAGCACGACCCCCCGGTTCAACAGCTCTTCGGAAGCCGTAAACGAGCCCGACAGCACGAAGAGGAACGGAATGATGGCGACCAGCGCAACAATAATCAGGATACCGGCATTGACGGTATCGAACAAGCGCGAACCGGCAGACGTACGAGCCATGGATTCAGTCAGCCTCCTTTCCGCGTTAATAAACGCCCTGTTCGCCGAACCGCTTGGCAAGCCGGTTAGCCGCCGCCACGAGCAGCAGGCCGACAAGCGATTTGAACAGCCCGACGGCGGTGCTGAAGCTGAACTGCCCCTGCTGGACGCCGTTCGTATACACATAGGTGTCGAACACCTCGCCGACTTCGCGGTTCGTGGAATTGAGCATCAGGAAAATTTGCTCGAAGCCGGTGTCCAGAAACGATCCGAGCCGCAAAATAAACAAAATGACAATCGTGCTGCGGATCGCCGGCAGCGTAATGTGCCACACCTGCCTGATCCGGCTGGCGCCGTCCATTCTGGCGGCCTCGTACAGCGTCGGATCGACCCCGGAGAGCGCGGCGAGAAAAATGATCGTCCCCCAGCCGGATTCCTTCCAGATCGATTCCAGGATAATCATCGGCCGGAACCATTCGTTCGACATCAGAAAATTGACCTCGCCGAAGCCCGCATGCACCAGCATGTTGGTGAAAATGCCGCCTTCCGTCGAGAAGAAGGTATACGCCATGCCGACCACCACGACCCACGAGACGAAATGCGGGATATAAATCGCCGTCTGAATGCTCCGCTTCAGCCCCTCGAGCCGCATCTCGTTCAGCATCAGCGCGATCAGAATCGGCACGGGGAAGAAAAAGACGATGTTATAGACGGCCAGGATCAGCGTATTTTCGAACAGCACCCGGAATACCGAATCGTGAAAAAATCGGTCGAAGTGCTTGAAGCCCACCCACGGGCTATTCCAGAAGCCCCGAAACGGCAAATAATCTTTGAACGCGATGAGTACGCCCCACATCGGCAAATATTTGAACAGGGCGAAATACAAGAGGCCCGGCGCCGCCATCATATAGAGATAGCGGCCTTTCACCAGCCGGCCCCATATCCGGGACGCCCGGCCGCCGGCAGCACGCGGCACTCGTACCGCTTCGGTTCTCAAAACGCCGCGCCTCCTTCCAGCACATCCTCGATTCGGACCGGACGCTTCTCCTTGATCGACCGCCAGACCGCTTCGCCGATGCCGACCGCATACGCGCCGTCCGCCGAGCCGGACAGGACGGGATACGCCCGATTCGGATCCGGCCCGAGGAAGACATCCTCGAGCAGCGCCGGATCGCCGCCGCCGTGCCCGCCTTCCCGGTGAACGACATGAATCGTCTCCTTGGAGCCGAACAGCGGGAAATAATCGATCGTCTGCACCGGCACCGGGAACGGCACCCGGCCGGAAGCGTGGTATTCCATCGTCTCGATTCGGCCGCGGGTGCCGTTGATGGCAAGCCGGTAGCCTTCGTAGGGCAGCGAGAAGTTGACGGAATAGCTGAGCAGCGCCCCGCCGCCGTATCTGACGCTGACCGAATACGTATCCTCGATGTCGATTTCCGAATCGAAAATACAGGCGTCGGCGCGGTACTCACTGTAGGGAGCCCGCTCCGCCGCGGCCGCCGCATCGAGGTGATCGTCCTGCACGTGAAGTTCCTTGCCGCGCGAGGACCAGCGCATATAGTAACGGCAGTCCGGCTTGTCGGCGCATGACGCGCAGTGGCGTCCGTCCTTCCGCTCCGGATTGTGCTCGCCATCCGGCCCGAAATAGTTGAGCGCCCCGAACGCGAACACCTCCGCCGGCCGCTGATCGATCCACCAGTTCACCAGATCGAAATGATGCGAGCTTTTATGAATGGACAATCCGCCGGAATGCTTGCGTAAGCGGTTCCATCTTTTAAAATAGCTCGCCCCGTGATACGTGTCGATGTACCAGTTAAGATCGACGGAGGTCACCCGGCCGACCCTGCCTTCCATCACCAGCTCCTTGATCCGGCTGTGTATGGGGGAATAGCGGTAATTGAACGCGACGGTTACGGTCCCCCTGCTGTTTCGTTCGGCTTCCATGATCCGGCGGCAATCGGCCCCGGTCGTCGCCATCGGCTTCTCGGTCAGCACATCGAGGCCGTGCTCCAGCGCGCGGATCGTATACCGTGCATGCGTATCGTCCCGCCCCGTTACGATGATGACATCCGGCCTGGTTTCCGCGACCATCGCGTCAAAATCGTCCGGCGCGTAGACCGGGACAGCGCCGAGTGCCGGGAAACGCTGCCGGCAGACCTCGAAGCGCCGCGGATCGATATCGAGCAGACCGACAACCTCCGCCCGTTCGGCGAACGTATTCAGCATCGGGCCGATAAACATTTTCAGGCTCCTGTTGCTGACCCCGCATATCGCATATTTCCGTTTCATGCGGCTCCCCCTCTCTGCATTGCTTTCATATGCTTGTGATTGCTTTCATTATTCCGCACCGCCGGATAAATGGCTACAATCCCGATAGCGACATTTTGCCAATCCCCGCAAAAGCCCGTTAATCGGGCGATTACGGCAACAAATAATCCTTACAGCGACTCGAGGTAATCATCAGAGCGACGGGGTAATGACGCTCTTTGTCCGGCGAAAAAAATGAAAACAGGCCGCATGCGCGGCCTGCTGACTACCTTTTATACTCGGAAGGACTGTAACCGGTGATCGATTTGAACACCTGGCTGAAATAAGTCGCATTCTGGAATCCGACCATCTCGCTGATTTCATACACCATATATTTGCCCGTACGGATCAGCTCCTGCGCTTTCCGGATGCGGAACTTGTTGAAATAGGTCACAAACGGCTCCCCTGTAATCCGCTTGAACAAATGGCTCAAATAGTTGCGGTTCACGTGCAGGTTCGATGCGATTTGCTCCAGCGAAATGTTTTCCTGGTAGCATTTTTCGATGTATTCGTGAATGACGCGGTCGATCAGGGCGTGGCTTTTCCGGTCCGTCATTTCCTCGCGAACCTGATGGATCAGCGGCGGCACCAGCTCGTTGTCCATCCAGTCCAGCAGCTGACGGGCGGAGCCGCAGCGGTGCAGATGCAGCAGCAGATCGTCCAGGCCGGCCTCGGACGCCGGCTCCGGCTGCAGTCCTGCGGACTGAACGGCCGTCCACAGCGCGCTCGCCACGCCGGCGCAAACCCCTTTCATGACCGGGAGCGGAACGGAGCCGCCCGCGAGCTCGGCACCGAGCTGCTTCCAGAGCTCCAGCGCCTGCAGCCACCTTCTCTGCAAAAAGGCGTCGTGCACGCCGCGCACCGCATCCAAGGATACGCTCTTTTTCCGCTCCGGTTCGCTCTGCGGCGCATATACGTAAATGCGGTTCCACTCGTTCATCTCCGCCGTTTCAAGCGCGGCGCGGCTCTCGAGGTAAGAATCGATCAGCCGTTCGTAGCCTTGGGCGACGGTTCCAAGCCCGGCAAGCGTGGACAGCCTCATGTACTGCAAAATATTGTCCAGCATGGCGCGCGACAACTGCATGACGGCGTCGTGCACTTCATCGGCGGGCGCCGTTCCCCCCAGGAATACGACGACGAAGCGCTGGTCCGAATATTCGAGCACCTCCGCGAACAGCGGCAAATCCGCTCTCGGAAGCCCGGCAAGCGTCTCGCGGATAATATTGCCGGTTCCGAAGCGCAGCAGCTGCCACTCCCGCTCGTCCTGGCCCGAGGGACTGTCCGAGCGCACGAGACTCAGCGTCAACACTTGTACGGTCGGCCGCTCCGGCAATCCCATAAAGGCGATCCGCTGCCGGGGCAGCTCCTCCTGCCTGTACCGGGTGTACAGCAGGTCCCGGAAAAACGCGTCCTTCATCGACCTCCGCACGACATCCTGCTGCTGCACATAGCTGGCCAGCAGCTCGTCGCGCTCGCGCGATTCGTTAAGCTGCCTCACCACTTCGCGGACAACGAACTCGATTTCCGCAATGCTCGGAGGCTTCAGCAGAAAATGCTGGACGCCCGTGGTAACGGCTTTGCGGGCGTTGGCGAAATCGTCGAAGCCGCTCAAAATGACCACCGGCACGTCCGGGTCGAGGCTGTGGATTTCCTCCGTAAATTGAAACCCGTCCATGACCGGCATGTAAATGTCGGTAATGACGAAATCGGGCCGAAGCTCCCGGAATTTGCGCAGGCCCTCCGACCCGTCCTTGGCCGTCCCGACAATCCGCACCCCCATATCTTCCCAGGGGATATGCCGGAGCAGCCCGTTGATTACGTATTCGTCGTCATCCACCAGCAGAATCGTATTCATGTGACAAGCTCCTCCGCAGCTGCTCCATTTCCTCTTCCCGGCGAATGAGCGGCAGGTTCAGCATAACGATCGTTCCACCCTGCTCGCCCGCCATCATCCGTACGCCGTAGCCGGGTCCGCAGTACAGGTGGATCCGGTCTTGAACGTTGCGGATGCCGATTCCGCCGGCGGAGGACATCTCGAATCCTTCCGGCAGACCGGCTCCGTTGTCGGCGATCGTGATGAAGAGCTGACGGGCGACGCCCTGCGTACGCCGTTCGATCCGCACCTGGACGGCGGCGTTTCCGCTGCGCTCGCGGAAGCCGTGGATGACCGCATTTTCCAAAAACGGCTGCAGCACGATTTTCGGAATAAGGCAGCCGAGCAAATCCTGATCCGTCTCTTCGCGGTAATCGATGGCGAAGTTTTGCCGGTACTGCTGAATCGCCATGTAGCAGCGGGCGTGGGCCAGCTCGTCCCTGACCGAAACGTACCACTTGCTGCTGCTGAGACCGATCCGGAACAGCCTGGAGAGCTGAAGCACCATTTGGCTGATCTCGTGCGCATTGTGGTCCATCGCCCGCCAATAAATCAGATCGAGCGTATTATACAGAAAATGCGGCTTGATCTGCGATTGCAGCAGCTGAATCTCCGCTTCGCGCCGGTCGCGGTGCTCCTGGTTCAGACGCTCGATCAGCTCCTTCAGCCGGCAGACCATGCGGTTGAACTGCTTCGTCAGGTAGCTGTATTCCTGGATGCTGGACGCGTTCAGCCGCACGTTGAAATCGCCCTTTTCCAGTGTCCGCATCCCTTTGACCATGCCGTAGATCGGCGACGTCAATTTTTTGGATACCCAGAACGCCAGCGGGATGGAAAGCACGATCAGGGCGCTCAGCAGTCCGACGGTCAGCATGCGGATTTCGTTGCCGCTCTGCCGGAGCACGTCTTTGGAAATCAGCTGCAGCAGCGTCCAATACTGCGTATTCGATTCGGACCGGATTACGCTGTATTTCGTGCCCGCCACTTCCTTCAGCAGGTCGTTCGCGCTGCCCCGGACGGAGATGCCCGGCGGCAGCGCCGAAGCGATATAGCCGCCTTGCGCGTCCAAAACCACGTAGTAATTGTCGCCGCCGGTCGACAGCATATCGAACAGCTTATCGACCGGAATGTTGATTTTGACGATGCCGAGGCTCTCGCCCCGGCTGCCGATAATCCGGTGCACGTAGCTGATCATTGAAATCGTGCCGCCGAAAATCGGGACCTCATGGGAAGCGATCCAGAACCCGTCCGCCCGATCCATGCGCTTCAGCCACCCCTGCGCCGCCGCGTCCGCCATCGGATGCATGAATTGATCCTGGAAGGTCGGATAGCCTCTCAGCCAGTCCATGTATAATTCAATCGAATAGAGGCCCGCCTTCACGGTGGCCAGCTTCTGGAATTCCTCGTACAGCGCCCGGCTCTTCGCCACGTAATCGTAGTTGTTCGCCGGCGGCGCCGACAGGTACTGCTGGACCAGCGTATTCGTCACCAGGAAACGGGCCGTATCCTGGATGTCCCCTACATAATTGGACAGCTTCTGGGACGTCGCGTCCAGCAGCTCGTTTTTCGTTTCCCGGATTTCGCGGTAGGCAAGACGGGAATACGTGCCATAATAAACAAGTCCCGAAATAAGCAGCAGCAGGCTGTTTAATCCGATGAAACAAAGCACCATCAGCGTAAAAAGCTTGGTTCGGTAATTGACCAGTTTGCGCATCGGGACCATTCCTCTGCTTGATCAGTCGCACCGTCATTTTAACCTTTCAGGCCGGTCGTCGCAATTCCTTGCGTAAAGTATCGCTGCCCCGCGAAGAAAATAATCAGGCTCGGCACGATGGACAAGACGGACATGGCGAATACCGCGCCCCAGTTGGAGCTGCCGCTCGAATCCAGAAAAAGGCGCAGGCCGAGCGGCACCGTAAATTTCTTGATGTCGCTCAAATAAATCAATTGGCCGAAGAAATCGTCCCACGTGCCCATGAAGGTGAAAATCGCGGCCGTCATCAGCGCAGGCAGGCTGAGCGGCATAATGATGCGCACATACAGCGTCACCCAACCGCAGCCGTCGATCTTTGCGCTCTCGTCCAGCTCCCGGGGGATACCCCGGATAAACTGCACGATCAGGAAGACGAAGAAAGCGTCTCCGACGAATTTGGGTACGATCAGCGGCAAATACGTATCCACCCAGCCGATTTTATGAAACAGAATGTATTGCGGGATCAGCGTCACGTGTCCCGGAAGCATGATCGTGCCCAGCATGAGGGCAAAAAACAGATTGCGCAGCGGAAACGTAATGCGCGCGAACGAGAAGGCGGCCATAGACGAGCTCAGCACCGTACCGATTACCGCAAGCAGGCACAGCATCAGTGAATTGAGGAAGAAACGGCCGAACTGGATGTTGCGCAGGCCGAACCAGCCGTCTGCATAATGGGACATCGTGATTTGGGAGGGCCATAGTCCCTGATGCGTGAAAATGTCCGTCGTCGGCTTCAGCGAGCTGCTGACCAGCCACAGTACCGGGTACAGCATCAGAATGCCGAATCCCATCACCACAATATGGAACACGAACGGTTTGATTTGCCGGTATCCGGTCATTGTCAGTCCCTCCCGTCCGAATAATAGACCCAGTAGCGGGACGACAGAAACAGCAGCCCGGTAAACGCGGCCACAATCACGAGCAGCAGCCAGGCCATTGCCGAGGCGTACCCCATTTCCATGAACGTAAAGCCTTTAATATACAAATACAGCGAGTAGAGAAGCGTCGAGTTGATCGGCCCGCCCGTTCCGCCGCTAATAATGAACGCTTTGGTGAACGTTTGGAACGATTGGATGAGCGTAATGGTCAAATTAAAAAATATAACGGGCGTCAGCAGCGGCATCGTAATGCGTGCGAATTTCCGGACGGGCCCGGCCCCGTCCACGGTCGCCGCCTCGTACAGCTCGTGCGGGATTTGCTTCAGCCCGGCCAGAAAAATGATCATGACCGCCCCGAACTGCCAAACCGACAATCCGACCAGCGAATAGACCGCATATCGCGGATCGGCGATCCAGTTCGGACCGTTGATGCCGAGCAGCGCGAGTCCCTGGTTGAAAATCCCCTCTTTATCGAACACCTGCTTCCAAAGCACCGAGATCGCCACACTGCCGCCCAGCAGGGACGGAATATAATAAATCGTGCGGTACAGACCGAGAAACCGCATCCCCTGGTTCAGCAGCACCGCAAGTCCGAGCGCGAACGACAGCCGCAGTGGCAGGGAGATGAATACGTATTGAAACGTGACCCGGATCGAACCGCCCAGTCGATAATCGTCCGTAAACATCGTCTTGAAGTTGGCCAGCCCGGCCCATTTCGGCGCCGTCAGCAGATCGTAATTCGTGAACGACAAGTAAAACGAAGCGACGAACGGAATGAGGTACAGCAGGAAAAAGCCGATCAGCCAGGGCAGCAAAAACAAATACCCGGCCGCATACGTTTTATATTTCTGCATGGCGCAAACACTCCTAACTCGGGAAAAGGGAGCCGCGTCAGGGCTCCCCGTTGTCCCAATATCACTGGATCCAAGCGATTATTGCGTCTTTGCTTTGGCAAGCAGCTTGTCGACTTCCGTCATAAACTCGTCGACCGATTTGTCGATAGAATTGGCGTCGAACGCGATTTTCTCGCTGGTGAGCTGAAGCAGCTTGGAGAACTCGTTGTCCAGCGGGAACTGATGGTTGTCCGTCTCCGGCGCGACTTTGCTGACCAGCGAAATGTAGTCGTAGAGCACCTTGTCGACCGGCGTAGACTGCGCCGCCAATTGATCGCGGATTTTGCTCGAGGCCGGCACTCCCCTGTCGCTGCCCAGAATCGCACCCGCATCGGGGTCGTTCACCATGAAGTCGATGAACTTCGCCGCTTCTTCAGGGTGCTCCGTCTTCGAGTACACCGTCATGAATTGACCGGATTCCGGCGGAGCCATACCGGTTCCGGCGGAACCGTTCGGGTACGTGGTCAGGCCCAGCTTATCCTTCGTCAGCTCCTGAAAACCGTAAATTTGCGAAGCGGCCGCGCTTTGAATGGCCACTTGGCCTTTGACGATCAAGGACTTGTCGACGGCGGTCGGCGGGTTGGCCACCTGCGTGTCCGGAGGCGTGACGGCTCCCGCTTTGCGCATATCCTCCCACATCGTAAACCAGTTGATCATATCCTGCTTGTCGAAATGCCGGTCGCCGTCCCGGTACAGCTCCTTGCCCACGCTGTGCAAATACGAGCCGAGCGCCGCCGGTTCGCTTGAAAGATCGTAGGAGCCGTAAAAGCCTTTGCCGAGCTTTTGGGAGATTTGAACGGCGGCCGTCTTATAATCGTCGTACGTCCATTTCTCCGTCGGCAGCGGCACGCCCGCTTTCTCGAACATGCTTGCGTTGTACAGCAGCCCGAACGAGCTGACGCCAAGCGTTACCCCGTAATACTTGCCGTTAAAGGTAGCCGCCTTCACGACGCCTTCGTTGAAATCGCTCACGTTTAGCGTTTTTCCTACATACGGAGTGAGGTCGAGCAGAGAGTTTTTGTCCACGTATTCTTTGATGTTGCCGCCCATTTGAATCAGGTCCGGCGCGTTCCCCGCCGCGAGCTGCGTATTCAGCTTGTCGAAATAGCCGTCGAAGCCGGAATATTCGCCCGTAATTTTGATACCGGGATTTTTCTTTTCGAACAGCTCGATCGCTTTCAGCGTTTTCTCGTGCCTGGCGTCGGATCCCCACCAGGACATTCGGAGTTCGACCGTCTTGCCGCTGGACGGCGTCGTTGAGGAAGCGCTTTCAGAAGGCTGCGAGGCATCGCTTTCCGGTTTGTTTGCGCTGTTGGTTCCTCCGCATGCGGCAAGCATCATCATCGAAGCAAGCATGCATACGGCGACCGCTTTTTTGTTCATCATGTACCTGACCCTCCTTAACATGTAACGGATGTACGGCATCCCTCATGCTTTAATAAGAAATGCTGAGGAAGACCTCTTGCAAGCTCGGCAGCTTCGCGGGGCAAGGCCGCGTCTTCGGTGAGCTGGTGACGCCGTTTTTCGAGCTTTTCCGCCGGGTCATCCGCGTTCATCCCGTGGTTTTTTCATTGTAGCAAGGGGGGAAGGAGATGGACATAAACAAAAGTTAGGGATTTCTTAAGAAAAATCAGCATTTTTTTCGGGTATTTGGAGGAGCCTCCGATTGAACTGCCGCATGAAAAAGGAAAGAGCCGCTTCTCGCGGCTCGCGTAAAATGATTTTTGAGCTTCCATCGAAGTCCATCGGCTCGACCGCACGGACGCGTCATCGATGAGGAGTTCGTTTGTTTCATTTGCGGTATTCGATCAGCCAGCAGTCCCTCATCTCGCCTTCGTGCCGTTCATGGCTTGGCAGCATCTTCATTTTGACGAAGCCGCATTTTTCGTAACAGCGCAGCGCACGATGATTCCACGCCTGTGGGTCCATCACAATCGCGTCGACTCCTCGCCGCATCAAGTAATCTCTCATGCTGGCCACCAATTTCGTACCGATTCCCGTATTCCAAAACTGCGTTTCCCCGATGAATTGGTCCATGCCGTACAGCGTCTCCTGCCGATCCGTGTATCCGTACAGCCGGCGTTCTTCTTCCAGCACCGGGTAAAATTGAATGTAACCGATATCAATTTCTTCATACTGGACGATGCAGCGTGTCGCTTCGTCTTCCCGGTAGAAATGTTCGCGGACCTTGTCCAGATCGTGCGCGTTGTCCCGGCCTTCATAATATTCCAGCACCTTGGGATCGGACAGCCACCGGACCAAAAGCTCCGCGTCATCCTTTTGCAAGACTCGGACCGACAGCTTGTCTTGCTGGTATAGGATCATTCATGCACCTCATTTCGGTTCCGTCCATTTCGAGCTCCAGGTCAGCACTTTTTCTTCTTACACTTGTGACACCAGCTTCAAGACCTCCAATAAATGACAGCAAACATGTTCTGGTTTTATCGAATCCGGCTTCAGCTTTCCTTTCCGGTTCAACCACACCGTCTTAATCCCAGCGCCCTGCGCACCTAACACGTCACTTGTTAAAGAGTCCCCGATATGCAGCACCTCTTCCGGTCTGTACCCATACCTGCCCAGCGCTTCCCGAAACAGCTCCGGCCTCGGCTTATAGGCCCGTACGTCTTCGCTTGTCAGCACGCCATGAACCTCGATCTCGTGAAAATTCAGCGCGGCGGCGATATCGGCCGAATCGATATTGGACAACAGGTATACCGGCAAATCGATCCTGTTCAAGAAAGGCTTCGAATCTTCAAAAAGTCCGGGTTTCGTCCAATGCTCATACTGCCGGCGAATAACCGTTTCCGCCTCCAATGCGGATTTAAAATGCCGAATCGTCTCCGTCAGAGATTGCATGCCCAGCTCTCTCTGTGTGATAACCCTCGCTCCAAAACAGTTACGGCACATGTCTGAAAATATTTTCCACCAATAATTCCCGATTTCACTTACCGTACATGGGCCGGAGGCGGTCTTTTTGATTTCGCTGCAGATCCAGGACACCGTTTCGTCATCTTCCTGAACAACCGTCCCGTAAAAGTCGAGGAAAACGGCCCGAACCGCTCCCCGCTTTAATCGATTGTCGCCATTAAAATGCACGGCTGATCACGTTTCCCCGAAAATGCAGCGCATCCATCACTCTTATGCGTTGAACCTCGCTTAATTCCGCCACATCGAACCACTTCCATGCCGAGTGCTCCGAGCTAAGCGTTATTTCCGCCTGGTCCGGGATCGAGCAGCGAAAGATGCCGACCTGTGCGTTAAGACGGCTGTGATAATAAAAGCCGGTCAATACTTCGTCAAAAATTTCCAGGCCCAGCTCTTCCCGGCATTCGCGGCGGAGCGCCTGATGAATGGTTTCGCCGGGATCCACGCCTCCCCCGGGAAGGCTCCACCCTTTGTTGCCATAGGTTCGTTTTAGCAGGAGGATATGAGCGTCGGGATTGGTTATAACGGCATGGACGCCGAATCGGAACGTGTCATCGAAACCCATGATTTTTCATCTCCTTCGTTAAGCCCCAATACCGATTATCGGAGCACAAAATCGAATCCGCCCGGTCGAACTTAAACTATGTATTTGATTCACCGTAGTCAGCTCATAAATTCTTGAATGGTTCTGCCGTTTTCGACTCGAGCTTTAAATTGTCCCTGCGTAAATTCATCGATGACCTTCGTCCAGAAAATCCGGGCCGGCTGATTGCTTTCTAATTGAAAGACCTCCCATTGTCCTTTGTGCAAATGAAAAATTTGTTTAGCTACGGACTTTCCGATTCCTTTTTTTCTATATTTCTTCATCATAAAAAACTCCGCCATTGAAAAATAACGCCGCTCGCCGGATTCGATCAATCGAACCAATACAAAGCCTGCATACTTGTCATTTTGTTTAATGACATAGGGATATCGGAGACTTTCTTCCTTCCAATAATCCTCCAAATAGGGATAGGGTCCAAACAAACCGTCAGCTTCAACATCGCATGGTTCAAATTCAGAAAAATCGTAAACATAAAATTGCATTAAATTACGGATGACTTCTTTATACTCGTGAGAAGCCCGGATTAATTCAAAGCTGTTCAAAGCGCAGCCGCCTTTCTTCCTTGAAATTGGCTTGAGACCGAACGATTTGCGATCCTCCCCCTGTACTACCTTTCCTAAAGTATACCTGCCGTTTCCGTTTCTGGAAATCATAAAAGGAGATTCGTACCGTCAATGTACAAGCTGAATATGATCCCTGCCGCTTACAATTCCGGATATAACTGATTCATATGCAGTACCCGTCCCTCGGTCCAGTCCATCCAAAAGTTATGCTATAATGAGTCCCATTGACAGGTTAGGTTACCATCGAAAAAGGAGGGTCCGATCGTGCAGGCAAAATTGCCGGATGCTTTTCGATCTCAAATGAACGAGCTGCTCGGTCCGGAAACGAATCTATTTTTGAAAAGCTATGAGGCCCCTCGTACATACGGGCTGCGTATCAATCCGTTGAAAACGAGCACGGATTCGCCGATCATGGCGCATGTGACGGAACGGTTCCGCCTTGAACCCGTGCCCTGGTGCGCTACCGGGTACTATTACGCCCCCGACACCCGGCCCGGCAAACATCCGTATTACGCGGCGGGCCTTTATTATATCCAGGAGCCTTCGGCCATGCGGCCGGCGGAGCTGCTGGACCCGCAGCCCGGTGAAGCCATCCTCGATTTGGCCGCCGCACCGGGCGGGAAAACGACGCAGATCGCCGGGAAAATGGCCGGGCGCGGCGTGCTGGTCGCCAATGAAATCCATCCGGCCCGGGCGAAAATATTAAGCGAAAATGTGGAGCGTTGCGGCGCCGCGAACGTGATCGTGACGAACGCTGCGCCGGATGAGCTGTCAGCCCGGCTTCCGGCGGCATTCGACCGAATAATGCTGGATGCCCCCTGCTCGGGGGAAGGCATGTTCCGCAAGGACGAGCAGGCCATCGCCGAATGGTCGCCGGAGCATGTGAACCTGTGCGCGGCCAGACAATCGTCCATTCTGGACCACGCGGCGGTCATGCTGAGGCCGGGCGGCCGGCTTGTGTATTCGACCTGTACGTTCAACCGGAAAGAAAATGAGGAGGTGGTGGAAGCCTTCTGCGCCAAATATCCCGATTTCTCCATCCGGCTCATCGAACGGATTTGGCCTCAGCGGGAGCGAGGTGAGGGGCATTTCGCAGCCGTATTGCAAAGGAAAGGCGTGGATGACACGCCGGCTCCGACACGGGCGGACCACTTGGAAGCAGGCCGGCATGGAGCGCGGTTTGAACGCCTCCCCGGCACTTCGGCCGGGCGGCCGGACAACGGGAAGCGTTCTGCCTCCATGCGTAAAAGCCCCCCGCATCGAACCCAAAATCATTCCGGGCTTGCGGGCGGCATGGAGCTGTTCCGCACGTTTGCGGAATCCGCCCTCATCGGCGGATTGAAGCTCGGCCCCGGTATGCCGCTTCGATTCGGCGATTCCTTATATTGGCTGCCGCAAACGGATCAAGGCGGCCCGATTACGCAGGACAAGCTTCAAGGGTTAAAGGTAGCAAGACCCGGCCTGCATCTCGGCGATATCCGCAAACGCCGGCTCGAGCCTGCGCACGCGCTCGCGCTTGCGGTCCGTCCCGAGGCTGCGGCTTGGGTGCAATCGTATGGTGCGGATTCGCCGGAGGTCGCCGCCTTCCTGCGCGGCGAAACGATTCCCGCCCGGGAAACGGCCGCCGGCTGGGGGCTGGTTGCCGCAGACGGAATGCCCCTCGGCTGGGGCAAGGCCAGCGGCGGGCAAATTAAAAATCATCTGCCGAAAGGGCTGCGACGGCTCGGCTAATACCCGGGCGGGACAGCAGCTATTGCCTCTCTGCGGCAAAAAGCTCCGGGACAGACGACCGAAATTGCTGCGCCGCAAGCCGTTATCGCTGCCCAATTGCGCGAAATGAGGGCTTATGTCCAATCCTTATGAAGCCGTCGGCATAAGATACAGTATACCGAGTGCCGAGACACATCAACCCTAAAGACACAACGGCTCCGGAAATTACCTATTCAGGGAGGAATTCGAATGTCCGGTGTACATGGCGCTTTTACGTCGGCTGGTGTAATCCTGGTGCTGTTTATTCTGCTGGTTATTATTTCCCGCGGAGTCCTGTACTAACTCTGTCCGATCCCGGGAAGAAACCCACGGATGCAAAGGAGCTGCCGGACCGGGTAGGCCGGCGGTTCCTTTTGCAGCGCAGGGAAAAGCATCTGTTTCTATCCGGAATGGATAGAATCCTTGATCCATTCAAATAACCGCTGAACGGGGTTCCTCCCATCAGCGGTTTTTCTATGTCTTGCAGCCTGTCAAGCATCTGACCTACCGTTCTGCAGTCGATTCATTACGGGTGTGCTGAACCAGCTGCTCCAGCTCGCTTTCCCGGAGCGGCCGGTAGCTTCCCAAGGGCAGCGAAGGATCGAGCAGCAGCGGCCCCATCGCCGTGCGGCGCAAATAGACAACCTTCTTCCCGACGGCTTCGAACATCCGTTTCACCTGGTGGAACTTCCCTTCGTAAATGGTCAGCGTAATGCGCGTGGCCGGGCCGTCCTCATAAGTGGATTTACCGTCAATCCGCAGCTCTGCAGGCATGGTCACATAACCGTCATCCAGCGTGACGCCGGAGGCAAATATACGCGCGTCCCGTTCGCCGACATCGCCGATCACATCGGCCTCGTAGGTTTTGGGGACATGCCTGCGCGGCGAAAGCAGCTCATGCGCCAGCCGGCCGTCGTTCGTAAGGAGCAGCAGGCCCTCCGTGTCTTTATCGAGTCTTCCGACCGGAAAAGGCGCAAGCATCCGGTCCTTGTTGTCCAGCAGATCGACCACGGTCCTGTCGCGCACGTCCTCCGTCGCCGATACGACGCCCTGCGGTTTGTTGAGCATAAAATAAACGGTGTCCCGGAATTCGATGCGCTCACCGTCGAACCGGACGACAGCCTCGGCCGGATCGAGCGTCATGCCGCTATCTTTGGCCGGAATGCCGTCGACGGTAACACGTCCTTGCCTGACCGCCTTCTTCACTTCGCTGCGCGTGCCGCAGCCCATATTCGCAAGCAGCTTGTCCAGCCTCATACGTTCCGCCACTACTTATCCGCCTCCAGCCCGGTGCCGGCTTAAATTCAAAAGCCGCCATCGCCGATTCGCTTATCCGCCTATTGCGGCTCTTCCCCGTGCAGCCGTTCTTCCAGCGGAATTTCCGCCATCGCCTCCGCAAGCATTCGCAGCCTGTCGTCCGTGACGGCCAGCTTGAACGGCCGAAACGGCGGCGGTGCCTCCGCCGGCGACTGCTCTACCCAATGCCGGAGCGGCTTCAGGCTGCGTTCCACATCGTCCCGGAGCTGCCGGATCGAGAGGCCCATCGTGACGTCCGGATAGCGGACCAGCTTGTTCTCCGACTGCGTGAACAGCTTCACGGCGCCGGTGTAATTGTCGTTTCGCCAATGATGAAGGCCGACGGCGGCCTGCAGCAGCCCCTGGTACAGCAGGCTGCGGCCTTCCTCCAGCCAAAGCTCCTCCATCACTTCGTGGCACTCGAAATAATCCTCGTCTACATTAAACAGGACGATAAAATGAACGAACCGCTCGTCGTACTCCGGCGTTCCCTCCGCCACTTAGGCACCTCCGCCCTTTTTGGCGCGCATCAGCGCACTGCGGATTTCATCGGCCAGGACGCGGATGGCAAAAGCGTCCTCCTGCTCCCACAGCTCGTTGAAGCGCAGCTGGAACTGAACCGCCTCCCGTACGCGGTGAAAGAAATACAGCTCCTGGATATCGCTCAGGACGCTGGACACGACATTCGATTTTTCCTCGAAGCCGCGTTGGGAATCGATAATTTCGTTGCGGATGCTCGACATTTCCGTATCGAGCAGAAAAGCCGCCTCGGCCGCCGTTTTCAGACGCAGCCGCACTTCCTCCGGCAAGCTTTCCTTATATTTATAGTTGAGCGAATGCTCGATCGTCGCCCAGAAATTCATCGCCAGCGTCCGGATCTGCACCTCCGCCAGCACGTTTTTCAGCCCGATCGCGGTCTGCACCGGGTACTCGACGATCATATGATAGCTGCGATAGCCGCTTTCCTTGTAATTCGTAATGTAGTCTTTCTCGTACACGAGCTGCAAATCCTTGCGCACGCGGATCAAATCGGCCACGCGCCGTATATCGTCCACGAACTGGCACATGATGCGGATGCCCGCAATGTCCTCGATGCCGGTTTCGATTTTATCCATCGGCACGCTGAGCCGCTTCGCCTTCTCCAAAATGCTCGAAATGCGCTTGACCCGACCCGTAACGAACTCGATCGGCGCATAAGCCTCTCTTGCTTTCAATTCCGTCCGGAGCGTCTTGAATTTCACCTTCAGCTCTTCAACCGCCTGTTCATAAGGCTGCAGAAACAGGCCCCAATCTCTTCCGTCCATCCGGCCGCCTCCCATCCTCTTACCGGTGGTCTGCACCAACCGCATCTATAATATGGCTGAATCCGTCTCTGCGCAGACGTTCCTTCAAGCCTTCCGCGAGCTCCCGGAGCAGCTCCGGCCCACGATAAATGAGCGCCGTATAAATTTCGACGAGGCTCGCACCGGCGCGAATTTTATCGTATGCGTCATCCGCCGTAAAAATTCCGCCCGAGCCGATAATGGGCAGCTTACCGCCCGTCTGGCGGTAAACCTCGCGCACCACCTCGGTCGAACGTTCCCGGAGCGGCCTGCCGCTGAGGCCGCCCGTCTCCCTGGCGTGCGGATGCGTAAGTCCCCCTCTGCCGATCGTCGTATTCGTCGCGATGATGCCGTCGATCCCGCCGGCGGCGATCGTTTCCACCGTATAGGCGAGCTGCTCCGCCGTCATATCCGGCGCGATTTTGACAAAGACCGGCTTGCGGGTACCGCCATGCTTTTTCGCCTGGCCGGCCGCTTCTTCCATGACGGTCCGCACAAGCAGCTTCAGCTCGTCGCCGTGCTGCAGCGCCCGCAAATCGGGCGTATTGGGCGAGCTGATATTCACGACGAAGAAATCCCCGTAAGGGTACAGAACCTGCAAGCATTTCCGGTAATCCTCGTGCGCGAGCTCGTTCGGCGTCGTTTTATTTTTACCGATATTGACCGCGATTGGAATCGCATGGCGTTTCCCGGCCGCAAGCCTGCGCGCCATCGATTCGGCTCCTTCATTATTAAACCCCATCCGGTTGACCAGCGCCTCGTCTGGCGGAAGCCGGAACAGCCGCGGCAGCTCATTGCCCGGCTGCCCCTTCGGCGTTACGGTGCCGACCTCGGCAAATCCGAATCCGATGTTCGCGAACATGCCGACCGCTTTGGCGTTTTTGTCCAATCCCGCGGCCAGCCCGACCGGGTGCCTGAAGCGCAAGCCCAGCAGCTCGACGGCCAGCTCCCCGCTTTCCGGCGTGTCGTACAACGCCCGCATCACCCCCGGTACGCCCGGCATACGGCCGCAGGCGCCCAAACCGTCGATGACAAGATGGTGCGCTTTCTCCGGGTCCATCCGGAACAATACAGGCTTGGCCAATTTCATATACAGCAACTTTCGTTCACTCCGTTCCTCGTGTTCGCTCTCTATCGAACAGTTTAACGTGTCCGGCGGCAAAAAGAAAGGCCCTTCCGGGCCCTGTCGAATCCTTTCCGGATGCAAGCGCCGCATCGTCTTGCGGCCTGCCGGGGAAACGGTTACAATGGGGGTGCACCGCTATTATCGAACAATAGAAAGGTTGGTCGTCATGAGCGTGGCGAAGAAAAAACCTCCTGTTTTGAAAGCCAAACAAAAAGAGGAAACGAACAAAAAGGCGCTCGTCTGGATCATTGCCGCATTCGTTTTGATTGTCGCCATTATGACGGCCTTAATTATTTGGAATCCATAAGGGCAGCCGGATTAACTCAGCCAACGATAGACGACGGCGGGGTTCGTCTCGTCCTGCATCGGCTGCAGCTTGAACCGGCGCTCGGCCGGCGCCGCAGTCCCCGGAAGCTCGCCGCTCCCGATTTCCGCCTTCGTGCCGAGCGGCACCAAATCATACAGCTCCTCAATGTCCTCGCGTTTCATTCGAATACAGCCGTGCGACTCGTCCTTGCCGATGCTTGCGGGCTCGTCCGTCCCATGAATGGCATAGCGCGTGCCGGACAGCACCATTCCCCTGCTGCCGAATTCGCCGTCGTCGCGGCCATTCGGATTTTTTACTTTCTCGCTGATGTAAAAGCTGCCATCCGGCGTTTTATCCCCGCCGAGCCCGACCGGATAGCTGCGAACGATGACGTCGCCGCTTACGACCGCAAGCGTATGCCGCGCTTTATCGATTACGATCGACAGCGTCTCGTCCGGGAGCGAGGCGTCTTCCTCCTCAGCCGCGGGCACCGCCGGCTGCTCCGCACCGGCCTTTGGTCCGCCGCCGCCCCGATTTCCGGCCGCAGAAGCCGAGTCCCCCTCTTTTGCTCTAAGTTCGCGCAGCAGCTCCGGAAAGATCGCTTTCATGCCCGCCGTTTCCCCGGCAAGAACATTGTTCGGATAAGGCTGGACGAGATCGTCTAGCGATTCCGGCAGCCTCCCGAACAGCTCGCGGTACTGCGCCATGCCGCTGGCGAGCGTCCAGCGCTCCTCCTGCCCGGCCGCCCACAGCTTATAAGTCCGGGCTGCCTCCGTATCGTCCGCCGGCTGGCAGGCGCATGTCATGGCATCAAGCATGCTGATCGCTGCATGCGGTCCGCCGCCGGATTGAACGGCAAGCAGCAGCCGCGTTCGGCCCGTCCATAACCGCCACCCGCCGTTTTGCTCCAGCATGGCCGCAAGCCCGGTATCCGGCAGCTTCCTGCCCTCCTGCAGCAGAGCCCCAAGCGCTTTACCGACCGCGTCATTGTCGGTCGGCCTAATAAAAGCAACCCGAACGGAAGCGCTTTGTCCCCCGGCATGATCCGTTTCGACGGCTGTACCTTCCTGAAGGCTGCCGTCGTGAACATTCGCTAACGGCTCCGCCATCGCGAAACCAAGCAGCAGCAGAGCCGCTGCGGCCGAACGACGGAGCAGCGACTTCAGCCTGCGGCTCCGATTCCAGGCGGCAATCATTTCCTGCGGCTCGCCGGCTAGCGGATGGCGCTTCCGTTCGTATGCTTCATAAATGCTGCCGGCCTGCAGGAAGCAGTAATTCGCTTTGGCTTCCTTCTCTTCCAGCATGTATTGTTTGCCGAGCAAGTACCAGGCCATCCGGTTGTCCGGATGCTGCTCGACGTATCGCTTCAAATAATCCATGTCGTCCTGCTGCCCCATCCGCTGTCCCTCCATCCTGCGCCAATACGTCTTATATCGGCAGAAAGGCGATTCACGATAGCGTTGTACAGCTCCAGCAGGGCACACATTTCATTTCTGCAAAAACAAAAAGCGGCTGATCGGGAGGCGTTCCCCCCGGTCAACCGCTTTTTCTCGATTCCACAGCGCAGAAAATCATTAATTAAACGGGCTGTCCGCAACTTTAATGGAATCGGTCGGGCAGCCGTCCGCAGCATCCTGCAGATCGTCGTACAGGTCTTCCGGAATTTCCGTCGTCCCCGTATTGCCGTCGTTTTCGTAGATTACTTCCGCAATACCCTCATCGTCGTAATCGTAAATATCGGGCGCGGTCGCTCCGCACGCACCGCAAGCGATGCACGTATCTTTGTCGACATAAGTAAACTTCGCCATCGTCTTTCCCTCCTATGGAATCGCAAGCATGTTATCAATTCTCTCATGCTATGATCATGAAAAGAAACCTTCATTCATCACTATATAACAAATGCTCGTCCGTTTGCAAGGATGTCCCGCGAATTCGCTTGTTGCGAATCAGCGTCGACGGGTCGCTGCCGAGCATGCCGGCTGTCAGTACCGCATCCTCGCCGAATTTATCGCGCAGCATGTCCATCGCTCTCGTCAAAGCCTCCTTGCGGGGCGTCAGCTCGTACTCGAACAGGTCCAACTGCACGGCCGCTTCATCCAGCGGCTTCAGGTTCTGCAGCGTGATTCCGAGCAGCCGGACAGGCTCCCCTTCGCGCCAGTGCTTGTCGAACAGCCTGCACGCCTCGCGGTGGATCACGCCCATCTCGTCCGTCGGATCCGGCATCGTCATCGAACGGGTAATCGTCGACATATCCGGCCTGCGGATCACGATCTGGACCGTCGAGGCGACGAGCTTCTGCCTGCGCATCCTTCTGCCTGTCTGGTCCGCCAGGTTCAGCAAAATCCGGTGCGCCTCCTGCCGGTCGGTTACATCGTGCGGCAGCGTCGTCGTATGGCCGACCGACTTGTTCCGCTCGCGGGCGGCGCTAACCGGAGCGCGATCGATGCCGTGCGCCGCTTCCTTCATCCAGGCGCCCATGACGCCGAACTGCTTCACGAGCAGCTGCTCGTCCGCCGCGGCGAGCTGGCCGATCGTGCGGATATTGAGCCGTTTCAGCTTCTCGGCCGTCTTGCGCCCGATGCCGAACAGCGCGTCGCACGGCTTGTCCCAGAGCAGCCGCGGAACGTCCCGGATGCGCAGCACGGTAAACCCGCCCGGCTTCTGCATATCGGAAGCCATCTTCGCCAGCAGTTTGTTCGGCGCCACGCCGACCGAGCACGGCAAATTCCATTCCCCGCGAATGCGGTCCTGAATTTGATGCGCGATTTGCAGCGGATCGCCGAAGGCGGACGATCCCGTTATATCAAGGTAGCATTCGTCGATCGACATCGCCTCGACAAGCGGCGTATACTGCCAGGCAATCGACATGAAGCCCCGGGAATATTGGCGGTACAAGTCAAAATCGGGCTTGATCAAAATCAGGTCCGGGCACGCCTGGAGCCCCTGCCTGACGGTCATTCCCGTACGGACCCCTTTGGCGCGGGCGGCGTAGGAGGACGTCACGATGATGCCTTTTCGCAGCTCGACGCTTCCGGCGACGGCCGTCGGTTTCCCGCGGTACAGCTCGGGCTCTTCGGCCTCGTGTACGGAGCAGTAGAAGGCGTTCATATCCAGATGCAGGATCACGCGGCCCTTCCGGGAGGAAAACAAGCCGTGATCCGTACGGTCCTCCGGCATAACCTCCCCCCTTTCGAATCCGGAGCTGCTTTATGGTTTCAGCATACAACCGAGCCGTAAGCCAGTCAATACGAACGCCGCTCCTTCGTTTACGCACCGGACAAGTGATGTTATAATTACTAGATGAATTTGCATAGGGTTTAATGAAGGAGGAGCGTCCAATCATGGCCAGCCAAATCTCGATTTTCGATACAACATTGCGGGACGGCACACAAGGCGAGGGAATCAGCCTCTCGGCGGACGATAAATTGAAGATTGCCCAGAAGCTCGACGCGCTGGGCGTTCATTATATTGAAGGCGGCAACCCCGGTAGCAACAGCAAGGATATCGAATTTTTTCAGCGGATCAAAGGGATGGGGCTGCAGGCCAAAATTACCGCGTTCGGCAGCACCCGCCGCAAAAACAGCGTCGCCGAGCACGACAGCAGTCTCGTCCGGATCGCCGATTCCGGCGTTCAGGCCGCAACGCTGGTCGGCAAATCGTGGGATTTCCATGTGCATACGGCGCTTCAGACGACGCTGGAAGAAAATCTCGCCATGATTTTCGATTCGATTGCATTCCTGAAAAGGAACGGTGTTGAAGCGATTTTCGATGCCGAGCATTTCTTCGACGGCTTCAAGCATAACCCCGAATATGCGCTGGCGGTTATGCGCAAAGCGCAGGAAGCCGGGGCGGACTGGCTTGTGCTGTGCGATACGAACGGGGGCACGCTCCCGGGCGAGGTGAGCGAAATCGTCGGACGAGTCCGGACGGAGCTGACCGCGCCGATCGGCATCCATACGCACAATGACTGCGAGCTCGCCGTCGCCAACACGCTGGCAGCCGTCCAGGCGGGAGCGCGCCAGGTGCAGGGAACGATCAACGGCTATGGGGAACGGTGCGGCAACGCCAACCTGTGCTCGATTATTCCGAACCTGCAGCTGAAGCTGAATTATAGCTGCGTGACCGAAGAGCAGCTTCAATCGCTTACCGGCGTCGCCCGTTATATCAGTGAAATCGCCAATGTCCATATGCCTGTCGGGCAGCCGTACGTCGGCAACGCGGCCTTCGCCCACAAAGGCGGTATCCACGTCTCCGCCATCATGAAGGATTCCAAGACGTATGAGCATATCCGCCCCGAGCTGGTCGGCAACAAGCAGCGCATTCTCGTCTCCGAGCTCGCCGGTCAGAGCAATATTATTTCCAAGGCGCAGGAGATGGGGCTCGACGTCAATGCAAACAACGATAAAACGAAGCGGATTATGGAACGCATCAAGGAGCTCGAGCACCAGGGCTACCAGTTCGAAGGCGCGGATGCATCGCTCGAGCTGCTGCTGCGGGACGCCTTCGGCGAGATGAAGGAAATTTTCCGGCTCGAATCGTTCAAAATGCTCGTCGAGAAAACAAACGGCCATATGAACGCGGAAGCGATCGTGAAGGTCAATGTGGACGGGCAGTCCGTCTATACGGCGGCGGAGGGGAACGGGCCCGTCAACGCGCTGGACAATGCGCTGCGCAAGGCGCTCGTTCAATTTTACCCCCGGATCAACGATATTCATCTTTCCGATTATAAAGTGCGCGTCATTGACGAAAAGGACGCGACGGCGGCCAAGGTGCGCGTGCTGATCGAATCAACCGATTTCAATAATACGTGGAACACGGTCGGCGTTTCGAGCAATGTCATCGAAGCAAGCTGGGAGGCCCTCGTCGACAGTATCCGTTACGCTCTGCTGAATATGGACAAAGTGCCCGTTTACGACGAGCCGAGAGAACGGCTCGGACTGGTCAATCACTGAAAGCATCCCTAACATAAATGCCCGGCTCAGCCGCCTGAACGCGCGCTGGACCGGGCATTTCTTCGATTACGATTGACGGAAATCGGATGATCCGGCCGCTACGCGGCCTTCTTCGGCTCCCCCTCGGCCTTCAGCCACTTGTCGATCAGCTGCTCCCATTCGCCCTTCTTGATGATGCCGGTAATCCTCTCCCTGACGATGCCGTTCGAATCGATGATCAGGCTCGTCGGGAACGAGCTCACTTTATAGGCTTCAACCGCTTTTCCCTTCCGGTCCATCAATATCGGAAAGGTCAGCTTCTGCTGATCGACGAATGCCCTCGCCTGGCGTTCTTGATCGTAATTCGTCGCGTTAATGCCGTACAGGTCGAGCTTGCCGTCGTATTTCTTCGACAGCGACTCCAGATCGGGCGCTTCCATCTCGCATGGATAACACCAGGACGCCCAAAAATTGACGATAAGCAGCTTGTCTCGCTTTCCGGCTACCTCGACAGGTTTTTCGTTCAAGTCCGTCAGCTCGAGCCGGGGAGCCGTATAGCCGGGCTTGGGGTTGACGTCCGCCGAACCCGCCGCCGATGACCCCGCAATGAGTCCGGGACCGCTGGCGGCCTTCGAACCTCCGGCATCCGCTTCGGCTCCGCTGTTCATATGCTGATATATCGCCACTCCGGCCAAAACGATGGCAACCGAGAGCAAAATCAAATATTTTCTCATGGTAGGCCTTCTTTCCCTATATCGTCGGTTAATCGTTACCTTCTCCATGTTACCATGTTCGGGAATGGAAGCTCAAGCGGAGGGGTACATTACAGGGTACCAATAAAATGACTGCGGGAGCGACCAACCAATGGCGACGACAACATCACGTTCTTCTGCCGGCAAACGCGGCGGCCTGCGCGTTGCGGATTATACCAAGGACGAAAATCGGAAACAGCCTTCCGGCAAAAACGGCGGGGGAAAATGGCTCGAGTATATCTCGCTCGCGACCGTTCCGCTCGTGCTCGTGCTGGGCAATTCGATGCTGGTGCCCATCCTTCCGGATATGGAGCGCAAGCTTCGGATTTCCGGCTTCCAGGCCAGCCTGGTCATTACGTTATTCTCCGTCGCAGCGGGAGTCGTTATTCCGCTGGCCGGCTATTTATCCGACCGTTTTTCGCGCAAGGCGATCATTTTGCCTTCACTTGCCGTATACGGCATCGCGGGTATTTTCGCCGGATTGGGCGCGGTATGGAACTCCTACTGGCTTCTGATCGTTTCGCGCGCCTTTCAAGGCATCGGAGCGGCAGGAACATCGCCGATTGCCATGGCGCTCGTAGGGGACAAGTATAAAGACGGCACCGAGAGCGAGGCGCTCGGCCTGATCGAGGCGTCGAACGGGGCCGGCAAGGTGATCAGCCCGATATTGGGCTCGCTATTCGCGCTGATCGTCTGGTATGCGCCGTTTTTTGCCTTTCCGATCTTCTGCGCGGCTTCGTTCGCCGCGGTGATGTTTTGGATCAAGGAGCCGAAATCGGACGACAAGCCGCCAACCGTGAAGCAGTACGTGGCCGACATCGTCACGTTGTTCAAAGAAAAAGGCCGCTGGCTCGTCTCCACCTTCATCTGCGGCGCACTCGGCCTGTTTATCCTGTTCGGCGTCCTGTTCCGTCTCTCAAACGTGCTGGAAGGAGCCCCATACCGGATTGACGGCGTCGCCAAAGGCGGCGTGCTGGCCATCCCGCTGCTCGGTCTGGTCGTCACCGCCTACGTGACCGGGCGGGTAATCAAAAAGAACGGCCCGCTGATGCGCCGCCTGATGGTGATCGGTCTCGCCATGATGTGCGTATCCCTCGCCGCCGCGGCGCTGCTTTACCGGAACATGTACTTCCTGATCGGCTTCGCGACGCTCAGCGGCATCGGAACGGGGCTCCTGCTCCCCTGCCTCAATACGCTCATCGCCGGGGCCGTCGACCGTTCGCACCGCGGCATGATCATGTCGCTGTACAGTGCGCTCCGTTTTTTCGGCGTCGCCTTTGGACCGCCGATATTCGGCTGGCTATCCGGCAAATCGGATGCTCTCCTTTACGGTGTCGTGTCCGGACTATCGCTCGCCGCCTTTTTCGTCGTGCTGCTGTTCGTACACCCGCCGAAGAAAGCCGGCAGCGCGTCCTGACCCTTTTCTTCCGAAGCTTCATCGCGTATACTGCCATCAAGGATGAAGCTTTTCGAAGAAAGGAGAAGCGCGGAATGCCGACTTATAGAACGCATGACGCCGGAGCGGGATCGGATCGCCGCGGCCGGGCGAGCATCACCCGCGAAGCGCTCGCCCTGATGCTCGCCGACTGCCGGCGGCGTTATCCGGCTGAAGCGTGCGGCGCTCTGGCGTGCAGCAGACCGGATGAGGGGCCGCTTGCGAATCGTTTGCCGGAAGGCTGCGTCGGGCCGGCGAACGCCGTATATCCGATCCGTAACGCCGCGCTAAGCAGCGGCAAAACATTCGCTTTCGATCCGTCCGACTGGATCCGCACCGTTTACGGCATACAAAAAAACCGACAATCGCTTGCCGGCATTTATCATTCCCATCCGCGAACCGAACCGGTTCCTTCGGCGGCCGATTTGGCCGGGCTCCGGTACCTCAAGGCGGACAGCTATTGGATTATATCGCTGGCGAATCCGGCGGAACCGCACATTCAGGCTTATCGTTTGCAGGACGGAAGGCTCTTGCCGTTAATGCTTGCTGAGGTAAGCGTATAAATCGTCCAGCGTAAATATGTTGCGGGCCGTAATCCGCTTCAAGTAATGCAGCCACAGCTTCGCGGTCATATAAGAATCCTCGAGCGCATGATGGCGCTGTGTAATCTCGATGCCGCTGTCCTGCAGCAATTCATCCAGCCCATAGCCTTCCCGTTTCGGTTCGAGCCATTTGGCCACCATCATCGTATCAAGTACCCGATGCGTCAGATTCACCTTCGACGTACGCCACAGCGCGGCATTCAGGAACTGTTTGTCGTGACCGCTCGCATGCGCGATGAGCATCCGTTTTCCGACAAACTCCATAAAATCGTGCAGTGCCTGCATAAGGTCCGGCGCGTCCGCCACCATATCGTTCGTAATGCCGGTCAGCTCCGTAATATGCTTGGGCACCTTCCGCTTCGGATTGACGAGGCTGTAGAACGAGCGGTTATCCTGCAGCCGGTCGCCCTTCAGCGTCACCGCGCCGATCGATAAAATTTCGTCGCCGTTGTAAGGATAAAATCCCGTCGTCTCCAAATCGAATACCACAACTTCCAGATCGAGCAGCGGCTGCGATAAAATCGACTCCTTCCGCTGCTCCTTCGACATCGAACGGATGAACGCCATCTGCTGCGCGTTTTGAGCGCCGAGCATCGAAGCGATTGCGGGCGTAATGCCGCCCATTTTATACAAATGCCACATCCGTCCGACGCTTTTATGTTCCTTCATGGTTTTCCCCTCCGCCTTGCCTAAAGCCTGCCGTGCGTTTCTTTCTCTACCCGCCGCTGCAGTCTTTTGCCGATTCGAAGTCCATCCTTCAGCTCCTCGACGATGTCCTTGGTCAGCTTGCTGCCGTGAATTTTGCCGTTGTTCCCGTACAGGTTCCCCTCATCCCGTTCAGTTGCCATGAGCCGAAGCTGCAGAAACAAACGGAACGCGCGGGCATACGACGAGGCATCCGACGCCGACAGCTTCCCTTTGAGCAGAAGCCCGCGGATGCGCGACAGCGTCGACGTTTCCCGCAGCTCCTCCTGCACGGCCATCAGCCGGATCGCATTCACCATCGGAATATAAGCGCCGTATTTAATATCCACGCTGCCGGCGTCCTCGCCGTACTGCTCCTTCAGCAGCTGGCCGAATACGCCGATCAGTATTTTGTGGCGCATCGTATTGTTGACCATATGGCGTACGATGACCGGGTTTTTGAGCATATCGGAGAAAAAGTGGTCCTTCAGCGCCTGAAAAAGCCGGCCCTCGCCGTAAATGAGGCGGCAGTCCGCCACGATCAGCAGGTAGCGGACGCGTTCCCAATCCGGTTCCGCAAACCACCCGTTCAGCTTCGCTTTCCAGGCCGGCAGCGACATCCGCCACTCCGGATTCGAGCTCAGCACGTTGCCCTCGCATGGCGGGTAACCAAGCTGCTGCAGCATATCGACGATCGTTTCCGTCAACGTTTGAAAGTACGCGGCGACCTGCTCCTTCGCTTCGCCGCCCGGATCGGCATATACCAGTCCGCTGTCCTGATCGCTCGATAGCGTCTGCTCCTCCCTGCCGCCGCTGCCGAACAACAAATATGCGTAAGGCACGGGCGGGGTTCCAAGTCCCGACCGTGCCAGCATCGACTCTGATAAGGCAATCGCTCGCCTGATTAAAGCGTTGTGCACCTCGTTCAGATCCGTATATAATTGTTCGACCGGCTGCCGGAGGAGCTGTGTGCGTAAATGCTCGTGGAATTGATCCCGCAATCCGCGCAGCGACGCCGCATCATCGGCTGCAGCGATGAGCGGCAGGAGCTGCGCACAAACCGGATCGCTCATGCGGCCTGCTCCTCTCGGTCTTGAGATAAGTCGATTCGTATTACATGTTTTGCGCTTTTTTCATTTGCTCCGGATAACCGTAGGAGCCGTGCTCGGACAAGTCGAGACCGATGATTTCCTGTTCTTCCGTCACGCGGAAGCCCATGACCGCCTTCATAATGCCGAGCAGGATGAACGATGCCGCAAGCACGTATGCGCCGCAGATGACGACCGATTCGAGCTGAACGCCGAGCTGGTGCCAGCTGCCCGTATCGATCAGGCCGCCTTGGCCGACGCCGACCTGCTCCGCCAGCTTTTGCGTTGCGAAAATGCCGTTGGCAAGCGTTCCCCAAATACCGGCCGCGCCGTGAACGGACATCGCGTAAATCGGATCGTCGACTTTGATTTTCTCGAAAAACTTGGCGCTGAAATAAACGAGCACGCCTGCCACAAGACCGATGACGACCGCAGCCCACGGATCGACAAACGCACAGGATGCCGTGATGGCGACGAGACCGGCGAGCGCGCCGTTCAGCATCGTGCCGATTTCGGCCTTGCCGGAAACGAGCCAGGAAATGAGCATCGCCGCAACCGCGCCGGCAGCCGCTCCGAGCTGTGTATTGAACGCGACATAGCCGAAGAAACCGGTGCCTACGCTGAGCGCGCTGCCTGCGTTAAAGCCGAACCAGCCGACCCACAGCAGCAGAACCGACAGTGCGCTGAATACTTGGTTATGGCCGAGAATTTCGTTTGCCGAGCCGTCTTTGTTGAATTTACCGATACGCGGTTTAAGCAGCACCGTCGCCGCAAACGCCGCCAGCGCGCCCGTCAAGTGAACGACCGTCGAACCGGCGTAATCCTGCGCGCCGGCTTTCGCCAGAAAACCGCCGCCCCAAATCCAGTGCGCGATGACCGGATAAATGACAGCCGTGAACAAAATCGTGAACACCAGGTAGGAAGCCAGCTTTGCGCGCTCCGCGAAACCGCCCCATGCGATGGAGAGCGAAATCGAAGCAAAGGCAAGCTGGAAAATGAAGAAAATTGTCGTCGGGTAGCTTTCGCCTTCACCGGCGACCATCGGCGGATTAAAGAAAAAGTTGCCGGCGCCGATAAATTTGCTGATCGCCGAATTGGCATTATCCGTGCCGAACGAGAAACCGTAACCTACAGCCCAGTATACCAGGGAACAAAGACCCAGCGTAAAAATAGTCTTGCCGGCGACGTGACCGGCGTTTTTCATCCGCGTCGAACCGGATTCGAGCAGAATGAAGCCGCCCTGCATCAGAAGCACAAGCACGCCTGCAACGAGCACCCAAATCGCGTTCAGCCCCATATTCAGCGTTGCTGCGGACGGATCGTCCGCAAACGCCATTGCAGGGAACAATAACGCCAACGCCCCCAAAGAGATTGCTAATTTCTTGACCACTACGACCACTCCCTAATAATGTTATGTTTCATCACATATGAGGAAAGACTTAATGTCATTATAGTCAGAAGTACTTAGTTTGACAATATAGTTTTGCTATTTTCAATAATTTTATCTAACATTGTGACGGATTAAGATGCCGAACGTTAAGTTTTTTCCGTCTTTTCCCCCGAAACCGCTGCCAACGGCCGGATTAATTTTCGTCTTTTCCCAAAAGTTTTGCCCTGTTCACTTTTCTTCCATGCGTTTCCTCCAGCGGGAGCGAGCCGAAATGCGTGCTGCAGGGATCCCCTGGTAATGAAAAGCATAACGTTTGACTGTATGGTTCTACATTCGGTATCATATATATAAATAGATGTAAGGAGCATGAACCGCTCGCGCCGTGAGAATAATGAAGGAAGGTGAAGACATTGGCAGACAAACCATTGTATCGGATCGGCGAATTATCCAAAAAGGCCGGTGTCAGCCCTCGAACGATCGACTTTTACACTTCCCTTGGGCTGATCGAACCGGAGACCCGTTCAGCCAAAAATTATCGCCTCTACAGCGATGAAACCTTGCTTCGGCTCAAACGTATTGAACAAATGAAGCAGGACAAATATTCCTTGGACGAAATCCGCGCCGTCATCTCCGCTTGGCGGAAGGTTTCTTCTCAGGAGCAGGTGTCCAGCAAGCTCACGGACTTCCAGCTGCATCTGGAACAGCTGCAGCGCGAAGTGAAGGAGCTGGAGCCCGTTCTGAATCAGCTGAAGCCGCAGCAGGCGAAGCATCTGTTTAAGCGTATCGTGCCGCAAACGGCCGCCTGCGTCGAAGCGCTGATGCTGCTGCTGAACAAGAGCGGGATTATGTAGCACAAATCTATACCTGTGGAGGGAACGGCAAAATGTTTTTTCATCCGATGGACATCCTGATTATACCGGCGTTCATCTTGTCCGTATGGGCCCAGTTCCGCGTACGCGGCACCTTTAACCGCTGGTCCGAGGTGAGCACCTACAGCGGCATGACGGGTTACGATGCGGCAAGGCGGATGCTGGACGCGAACGGATTGCACGATGTGCCGATCGAGCCCGTCCCCGGCGCGCTGACCGACCACTACGACCCGATACACCGAGTCGTAAGGCTGTCGGAGCCCGTCTATTACGAAAGCTCGATTTCGGCCGTTTCCGTGGCTTGTCACGAGGTAGGGCACGCGATTCAGCATAAGGTGCATTATCCGATGCTAACGCTTCGCCACCGCATCTTCCCGGTCGTGAATATCGCGTCGGGCGCGGCGCCTTTCCTGCTGATCGCCGGCTTCCTGTTTAACATGACGGGGCTGATCGGTTTGGGGATTCTGTTCTTCTCCTGCGCGGTCGCTTTTCAGCTCATTACGCTGCCGGTTGAATTCAACGCCAGCAGCCGCGCTCGCGCCCTGATGGTTTCGGAGGGCTTCATTACGAACGACGAGGAACGAGGCGTGGCGAAGGTGCTTAACGCCGCCGCGCTGACCTATGTCGCCGCCGCTTTGATCTCGATGCTCGAGCTGCTTAAATATATCATGATCTTTACCCAAAGCCGGGAAGAGTAAGCCTGCGGCGCTCAAGAGAAGGATCGACGATCCTCTCTTTTTTTGTGCCCGGATTTTCACGAGAACGGCAGTCGTCGCGTCGGCTGAACGCCAGGCTTTGCATACAAATGAAGAGGCTGAATCGGGAGATGATGATTCCCTGATCGGCCTCTTTTCGTGTTGGACAAGCGCAGTACTTAGCGAAAAAAGGGGCAATCCCGGGAGCCAATTATCGGATCCTCAGGATTACCCCTTTGACCAGAGCCTGTGCAGCTGCAATAGCCGATTATTCGGTTCGAAACCGCGACAACGTCTCTTTCAGTTCGGTCGAAACGGACTCCAGCTTATCGGACAGCTTGACCAGACCTTCGCTGATATTCGTTTGCTCATTGCTGAGCGAAGCGACTTCTTCCGAGGTTGCCGATGCTTCCTCGGCAACGGCGCTTACATTGCTCATCGCTTCGGAAAGCACGCCCTGCGAACGGTCGAGCACGCCGATCGAATCCGTGACGGAGTCCAGCCGTTCCACGAATTCGCTCATCTGCCCCTGAACCTTCAGGAAAATTTGGTTGGCTTCCTTAACCGACTGAATTTGCTGCTGGAAGATCGGATAGGCGGTCGACAGCACGCTGACCGTTTCGTCGATTTCCTTTTGAATCGTCTCCGTAATCTGGCCGACGACATCGATCGATTGGCGCGATTGATCGGCCAGCTTACGGATTTCGTCGGCGACGACCATGAACCCTTTGCCTGCGGCACCGGCACGGGCGGCTTCAATGGTCGCATTCAGCGACAAGATGTTCGTCTGCTTCGAAATATTGTTGAGCACGTCAAGAATTTTGCGAATCGAACGCGTGCTTTCCTTGAGCAGATCGACCTTTTCGACCATCGACCGGGTCATCTCTTCGGTCTGGCCCGTTTTCTCGATCAGCGTATTCATGTAAGCCGTCCCCTGCTGGCTCGCCGATTCGACCTCGGACGCCGCAGCGCCCATCTGCCGGTTCGCACTCATGACCTGCTGCATCTGTTCCCCGATTTCCGTCGTCAAGTCGCTGCCCTTCTCGGCTTCGACGGCCAGACTGGTCGCTCCATTCGCGATTTCTTCGGTCGCGACCGCAATTTCGCGGGCCGATCCGGCCGTTTTCTTCGAAGCGTCCGTCAGCTCGGTCGCCGTATGCAGCACTTCCTGTGCCGTTCGGCTTGTCTGCGTCACAAGCGCCGTAATTTGCGCCATCATCTGGTTGAAGCTTTCGGAAAGCTGGCCGATTTCATCCCTGCTTTTTACCTTGGACCGAACCGATAAATTCCCCTGAGCGGCTTCATTCATCAAATTGCACAGCCGAACGAGCGGAATTGCAACCATCCGAATGACGAGCAGTCCGATCCCGATAGCCAGCAAGGCGGCGATGGCAGCGATAATCCAAGTCAAATTGCGGATTTTAGCCGCATCCTGAACGAGCGATTGGACCGGAACGGTTCCTACGATCCGCCAATCCATCCGATCGAACTGGTCGTACATCACGAGCAAGTCGGACCCGCCGGGCGAGACGGCTTGAAGCGACCCGTGCGTAACCGAGCTGTCGGACGTCGGCAGCTTAATCGATAACGGTTTTTCCAGCTGCGCGACATCCTTGGAATAAACCAGGTTGTTGGCGTCGTCGACGATCATGATTTCGCTGCCGCTCCCAAGCGATACATCCGCCAGCTGATCGCTGATTTGCTGCAAATAGACTTCAACGAGTAAAATATAATCGCCTTTGTTCGTGTTGGCATTTTTCAGTACGCGCCCTAATGCGAAGGTCGGACCGGGACTTGCACTACTCAACCCGTGCGATTTGGTAGGAAGCCATACAACCTTGCCTCCGGCATCGACAATCTGCTTCATCCAGTCCGATTTCTGCGCGTCTTCAATCGAAACGGCCGATCCCCCGACGGAAATGCCGATCGTGCCCTTGATCGGAATAATAGAAGCGTTGGCAAGCGAGGTATTCCCAAGCACATACACCTGCAGCGCATCGGACAGCTTCTTCGATGCAACGAACTGCTGGTAGCTGTCGCCGGACGCTTGCATCATGCTGATGTTGTCCTGAATATTTTTATCCAGCATGATCTGCAAGGTCAAATCCTCGTAGTTTTTGAACATCAGATCCAGCTTGCCCTGCGACTGGGATAGGGCAACCGTGCCGGACTCGGTGACTTTCTCCTTAATTATCGATTTCGAGGTGGAATAGGAAAATAGGCCTACAATTAGAACGCATACGAGGATTGCGGAAAAAATGATAAGAAACAGCTTGACCCCGACCGATTTGACGGGGTTTGAAATTTTGATCCCCCTGACGCCGTTCAGCGCTGCGGCATACATCGAATTCCCGCTTGCTTTTCTGTCTTCAGACCCTGTCCCTGTTCTCGTTTTGGTTAACCATTTCATCGCAGACACCACCTGAGTCGTTTGTATTTGTCGCTCGGTTCCTGATTGCAGCGGGCATGCGGCTAAGAAACCTTTCTCTTCATTTGAACTTCTAAATGAGCATAATTCAGGAAATTCCTTCCTTCCCATGTTAAGGATTGATGTCTCCTTTATCGGCGCCGCCGGTCCTTTTTATTAGTTCTAAAGTAAGAAATTTTGCTCGTCCGGACGCAAAAAAACCCGCCGCTTATGAAAGCGGCGGGCTACTCTGGCCATATCCGGTCAGCGCATCCGTTTACGCATGATATCCATCGGTTTCACCGGGCGATCCGTATGCAGGACAATCCGCTGCAGCGGATGGCGCGCAGCATCAAGCTCCGTACCGGCTTCATCCGTAATCCGGCCGACCTTTTGAGTGAAAAACGTGCCGTGCGGACCGAAAAACTCAATATCCATTCCCGGTTTGAAATGGTTTCGCTGCTCGATGACCGCAATGCCGGTCGATTCGTCGTACGACAGCACCACGCCGGCAAAATCGTACGGCGCCGGCTTTTCCTCCGGCTCGTAAATATGATCTTCGGCCCCCGGCGTATCGTAGAAAAATCCGGTATTGAGCGGGCGGTTCGCCGCCTTGTGGATTTCCTCGAGCCATTCCGGCTTTAACGTATAATGCTCCGGATCTTCCATATAAGCGTCAATGGCTTGGCGGTACGCGTTTACGACCGTTGCGACGTAGTGAAGGCTTTTCATCCGGCCCTCGATTTTGAAGCTGTCAACGCCGGCGTCAATGAGGTCCGGCAGCCGCTCCAGCATCGACAGATCCTTCGAGCTCATCGTAAACTTATCGTCCTCCGGTCCGGTCAGGGCAAGATCGTCCTCGTACAGATCGTATTTCCAGCGGCACGACTGGCAGCAGCCCCCGCGGTTCGAATCGCGATCGGTAAAATGGTTGGAGAGCACGCATCGTCCGGAATAGGACGAGCACATGGCGCCATGAATAAACGCCTCGATTTCAATATCGACGTGCGCCTTGATTTCCGCAATCTCCTGCACGCTCGCTTCCCTCGCCAGCACGACGCGCGGCAATCCTTCTTCCTTCCAGAACTTGACCGCTTGCCAGTTTAACGTCGACTGCTGCGTACTGAGATGCACCTCCAGCTTAGGAGCGACCCGCTGCGCCATCTCGATAATAAACGGATCGGCGGCGATAATAGCGGCAATGCCCGCCTCCTGCAAGCCGATCAGGTAGTCCTCGAGACCGGCGATATCCTCGTTGTGGGCATAAATGTTCGTGGCCACGAACACCTTCGCGCCGTAGCGAGCGGCAAAGTCGACGCCCTCCTTCATTTCCTCGAAGCTGAAATTGTCCGCGCCGGAGCGCAGGCCGTATTTTTGCCCTCCGATATAGACCGCATCCGCGCCGTAATGAACGGCGAATTTCAGCTTCTCCAAATTACCCGCCGGAGCGAGCAGCTCCGGCTTGGCGAGGCGGTGCCTTTTCCCTGTCAAACGCGGCTTTGTTTGTGTTGTCATGACTTGTTTCACCTCCTGTTGCTTTGCTTTGTTTAATAGACCTGCTCCTTATAGAAAAAGCCGTAAGACAGCTCGCGGTGCGGATCCTGTACGGCGCGAATTTCATCCAGCCAGCGCTCCTGGAATTCGTAGCTCGCCGGATTGGCACAATACGCGTCGATAGCGGCCCGGTAATTCCGAATGACCGTCTCGTTATACTCGGGCGTCTTCAACAGCCCTTCGATGCGGAAGCTGTCGATCTCCGCTTCCATCAGCTCGTGCAGGTTCTCGATCATGCAAATATCGTCCGAGCTCATGATATGGGTGCCGCCGGCGTCCTCGTAGATCGGAAACCGTTCATCCGGCCGCTCCGTCTCCACCAAAACCAGGCCTTCTTCGATCGTTCCCGCAGGCGCATTCGGCGGCAGATCGCCGCGGTCCTCCCGGTGCTTGAAATAGTTTTGAACGAGCGGCCGCTTGGAATGGTAAATGTTCGTCGGGCCGTGCACCTGAACCTGAACCTCGAGCTGCGTATGCCGTTTCGCTTCGATAATCTGCTCCAAGTTCAGCTCGCGTGCCGCGACAAAGCGGGTAGCCCCGCGCCGGCCCCAATAATTGGCCGTTTCGTAGTTCGTCGACGTCATCTCCGCGTTCCAATGCAGCTTCATGGACGGCGCCGCTTGCCGGACGGCCATCAGAACGGCGGGATCGCCGAACGTAATGGCGTCAACGCCAGCATCGGCAACTCCGTGCACGTAATCCGCGAGCGAAGCGACAGCCGCATTGTCCAGCACGTTCGTCATCGCGGCGTAAATGCGTACCCCTCGCGGTTTTGCCAGCCGTACGGCATCGGCGATCTGCTGCAGGCCGAACTCCCCCGGCAATCGGACGCCGTAAGGGGACTCCCCGACGATGAAGGCATCCGCTCCGGCATTCATATAACGCTCCAGCTCTTCCAGCGAGGCGGCGCCGGTCAGCAGCTCCGGTTTTCGCACCATTATGTTGCGCCTCCCTGCTTCGCGATTTCGTTGCTTTTCTCGATGTTGTGGTTGTGCTCCGCCAGCGTACGGGCAAATAAATGCTCGCGGCTGCCGTCTTTCTTCGTGACATAATAATAATAATCGGTTTTGGCCGGGTAAAGCGCGGCTTCGATCGATTTCAAGCTGGGCGATGCGATCGGACCGGGCGGCAATCCTTTAACCAAATACGTATTGTACGGGCTGTCCACCTTCAAGTCTTTTTCGAACAGGCGCTCCTTCGGCTTGCCCAGCGCGTACTGAACCGTCGCGTCGATTTGCAGCGGCATGCCTTTGGCTAACCGGTTGTAAATGATTCCCGCGACGATCGGGCGTTCTTTGTCCACGACCACTTCGCGCTCGATCAGAGACGCAATCGTCATCATCTGATGAAAATCGATTTTCCGATTGGCAAGTGCGGTTTCCCAATTGTCCGGCAGACTGTCGAGCTTGCGGTCAAGCTCGGTCAGCATGCGTTCGATCAGGTCCTCCGGCTTCGAATTCTTCGGCATTTCGTACGTTTCCGGGAACAGATAGCCTTCCAGACGATGCTCCAGCTTTGCCGATTTCGGAATATTGCGCACCGCCGCGGCTTCGCCCCAATCCCGGTCGGCATCCGCCGCCTTCAGAAAAGCGGCTTTATCCGCGATCCCCTTCTGGCTTAGCAAATCGGCAATTTGCTCGACCGTATAGCCCTCCGGAATCGTAAAACGAACCGTTTCCGGCTTTACGATCTGGCCGGCGTTCACCTTCGCAATGATCGCATCCCTCGTCATGCCGGGCGTCAGCTCGTAGACGCCGGCCTGAAAATGCGGCCCTTCATGCTTATAGCGCAGATAATATTTGAACAGAAAAGCATTTCGGATCACGCCTTCGTTTTCGAGCGCCTCCGCAAACTGAAACGGCGACATTCCCTTCTTCAGCTCGACTTTGACCGGCGCTCCCGCAGAAGCCGGACGCAGACCGTTCCAAACGTATAATGCGGTTCCGCCCAGGACGGCCGCGATAAGGCCGAGCAGCGTGAGTACGACCCACATCGTGATGCGTCCGCGTCCCGGCCCGGCCGATTTTCGATGATTGCCTGCCGGTCTGCCTTCCGCCGGCTGCTGCTCCATTTGATTCAAACGAAATCCTCCATTGTCCGTCTCATCTATGCCTGAATTCGCGGAAAAAGGGCGGCTGAGCCGCCCCTCCCGTCATCGTATTCGACTGCCGCCCGATAACGAGCGGTCTACGCTGCTTCAGGGGGTCTCGCCGCCGCCGAAAACCAAATCGTCGTACGCTTCGGCCGCCAGCTCCCATTCGTCCTCGTCGTCGATCGTCTCAAGCTCCGGCTCCGAGCCGGCCGTTACGGAAATACGGAAAAACGCCGTCTCGTCGTTTTTCCGCATTTCCCGCGTCTGCAAGCCGGCATAAGCCCGGCCGCCGATTTCAAATTCGGCTGCAATCCGGTACGGCTCGGTCTGGCCATCCTCGCCGACCAATTCGACCTCGGTCCCGTACAACGGCTGCAGCACCGATATCCGTTTCACTTCGGTCACGCTAAAACAGCTCCTTTCATGAAGGCGCCGGCGCGGCCTAGTCGTTCTCGTCGATTTCGGCCAGGAGCGTATTGAACGTTTCCTCGACCATGTTCCATTCTTCTTCGTCTTCGATGGTGTACAGCTTCAAATCGTCGCCTTCTTCTTCGTAGCGGAAGGCGTAAACTTCGTCGGCTTCATCGTCCTCCGATTCCGAATTGAGCGGTACGACCATCATATATTTCTGGTCGGAGCCGTCGACCTCGAACTTCATGACAACCTCGAACTCTTCCTCGTTGCCGTCTTCATCCGGAATGTAGATGATTTCGGGCTCTTCGTACTGCATGTCGTCCTTTGCCATCGTCAACCCTCACCTTTTCGTTTTAGAATCGAGATAATTTTGCAAAATGAGCGCTGCCGCCATTTTGTCCACCACTAATTTTCGCTTCTTTCGGCTGACATCCGCTTCCAGCAGCGTGCGTTCCGCGGCTACCGTCGTCAGCCGTTCGTCCCAAAGGTGAACGGGTACATTTAGTTTTTGCTGCAAATCCTGTGCGAATGCGATGCAAATTTCGCCACGCGGGCCGATGGTGCCATTCATGTTCTTCGGTAATCCGACTACGAATTCGGTTACTTCATGCTCGCTTGCCAGTTTGGCAATGGCCTCGAACTCGCCGCCGTCGCGGCGCTTCTGCACGACGCCGACGCCTTGCGCGGTCCAGCCGAACGCGTCGCTGACGGCGACGCCGATGTTGCGGTCGCCGTAATCCAAACCCATGACGCGCATAGGAGCCTCATTTCTATTCCGTTATGATTTGCGATGCTGACTCAAATAGGAACGGACCAGTTCTTCAATCAGCTCGTCTCGCTCTTTTCGGCGAATTAAACTTCTGGCGTTGTTGTGCCGCGGAATGTACGCGGGATCTCCGGAAAGCAAATAGCCGACGATTTGGTTGATCGGATTGTAGTCCTTCTCCTGCAGCGCATCGTAAACCGACAGCAGAATCTCCTTTGAAGAAGTTTCGGGACCGTCCGCCTTAACGTCGAATTTCATTGTCTTGTCCATGGAACTCATCGCCAGCACCTCACTTTCCAAGCCGCTTGACAGCCGGTTTATATCCCTATCATATCACATTTGCCTGAGTTAGAACCAGATCTTCGGCAATTTGCAGCGCATTGTCCAGCTTAGCCGGATCCTTTCCGCCCGCCTGCGCCATATCGGGCCGTCCGCCGCCTCCGCCGCCGCATGCAGCCGCAGCTTCCTTGACGATTTTGCCCGCGTTGAACCCTTTTTTCACCAGCTCGGGCGATACGGCGGCAACCAGATTGACCTTATCCTCCACGGCAGCTCCGAGTATGATGACGGAGGCGGGCAGCTTCGCTTTCAGCTCGTCGGCGATGCCGCGCAGCGCATCCATGGTAGGAGCGCTGACCTTCGCCGCAAGCACCGTAACGCCGCCGGCCGTCTTCGCCTTCGACTCGAGCGATCCCGCTTCGATGCGGCTCAGCTTGCCCTGCAGCGATTCGTTCTCGCGGGCGAGCTCCTTCAGCTGCGCGAACTGCGTTTCGATCCGCTTCGGAACGTCGCCGACGTTCGATTTCAGCAGCGCCGCCGCCTGCTTCAGCACATCCAGCTGCTGTTCCACATAAGCGTAAGCGTGCCGGCCGGTCACGGCTTCAATGCGGCGGACGCCGGAGCCGATACCGCTCTCGCCGGTCAGCTTGAACAGGCCGATCTGGGCCGTGTTCACCACGTGGCAGCCTCCGCAAAGCTCCAGGCTGTAATCGCCGATGCGCACGACGCGCACGACATCGCCGTATTTCTCGCCGAAGAGCGCCATCGCGCCCATCGCCTTCGCCTCGGCCAGCGATTTATTGTCGATCTGGAGCTCGGTGCCCCGCCAAATCTGCTCGTTGACCCGGCGCTCGATATCCGCAAGCTCCGCCGGGCTGATGCTGCCGAAGTGGGAAAAGTCGAAGCGCAGCCGCTCCGGCTCGACAAGCGATCCCGCCTGGTTAACATGCTCGCCAAGCACGTCCTTGAGCGCGCGGTGCAGCAGATGCGTCGCCGTATGGTTCTTGACGATATCCTCGCGGATCTCCGCGGTTACGGCAGCCGTAACCGTATCGCCTGTGCGCACCGTCCCGCTCGACACGAGCGCGTGATGAACCGGCTGACCGTGCGGCGCCTTGGTGACGTCTTCGACTAACAGGCGGAAGCCGGCGCCGGCGATTTCGCCTTTATCCCCGATCTGTCCGCCGCTTTCCGCGTAGAATGGCGTCCGATCCAGCAGCACCAAGACGCGGCTGCCCTCGCCGGCCGTTTCGACGAGCCCGCCGTCTTCGACAATCGCAATAATGCGAGAGCCCTCGGCCGTCAGCCGGCCGTAGCCGACAAACTCCGATTTGCCGGTAAAATCGGCAAGCGGGCCGCCCTGCACGTTCATGCCGCCGGTTTCCTGACGGGCCGCCCTTGCCCGTTCGCGCTGCGCTTCCATCGCTTCCTCGAAGCCCGCCCGGTCGACGGTCATGCCCTGCTCGGAGGCGTAATCCTCCGTCAGATCGAACGGAAAGCCGTACGTATCGTACAGCTTGAACGCATCCCGGCCGGCAATTTCGTTGCGCCCTGCAGCCCGGTTTGCCTCCGTCAGCTCGGCCAGCAGCGTAAGGCCTTCCGTCAGCGTCTCATGGAAACGCTCTTCCTCGGTACGGATGACCCGTTCGATAAACTCGCGTTTCTCAACCACTTCCGGATAATAGACACCCATAATCTCGCCGACGACCCCGACCAGCTCGTGCAGGAACGGACGGTCGACGCCGATCGTTTTGCCGTAGCGGACGGCGCGGCGGAGCAGCCGCCGGATGACGTACCCGCGCCCTTCGTTCGAAGGCATGACGCCGTCGCCTACCGCAAACGCGACCGTACGGATATGATCGGCGATCACCTTCAGAGCGACGTCGGTATCCTCGTTCTCATGATAGCGGACGCCTGCGATTTCGCACGTTCTGTCGATGATCGGCCGGAACAGGTCGGTATCGAAATTCGAATCGACGTCCTGCAAAATCGACGCAAACCGTTCGAGCCCCGCCCCGGTATCGATGTTTTTGTTCGGGAGCGGCGTATAGCTGCCGTCTTTATTATGATTATATTGCGAAAATACGAGATTCCATACTTCGAGGAACCGCTCGTTCTCGCCGCCGGGCCAGCATTCGGGATCGCTCAGATCGCCGTATTTGTCGCCCCGGTCGTAGAAAATTTCCGTGCACGGTCCGCAAGGACCTTCGCCGATGTCCCAGAAGTTATCCTCAAGCTTATAGATCCGCTCGGCAGGCAGACCGATTTTCTCGTGCCAATAGCGGAACGCCTCTTCGTCCTCGGGATACACGGTCACGGACAGCCGCTCCGGATCGAAGCCGATCCACTGCGGGCTCGTCAGAAACTCCCAAGCCCATGTAATCACTTCTTCTTTAAAGTAATCGCCGATCGAGAAATTGCCGAGCATCTCGAAAAACGTATGGTGCCGGCGCGTTTTGCCGACGTTCTCGATGTCGTTGGTGCGGATGCATTTCTGCGAGTTGGCGATCCGCGGGTTATCCGGCTTCACGCGCCCGTCGAAATACGGCTTCAGCGGCGCCATCCCGGCATTAATCCAGAGCAGAGACGGATCGTTATGCGGCACGAGCGAAGCGCTCGGCTCGATTTTATGACCTTTGCTCTCAAAAAAAGCGAGCCACTTGGAACGGATTTCACTAGCTTTCATCATCGGTCATTGCCTCCACGGAATTAAAATTCACTCCAATTCGATGCGATCTCCGAAGCCGGCTCCTTTCCGCAAACAGGCAAAGAAAGGCTTCCTTCGGAGAAAATAAAAAACGCCCCCGTAAAACAGGGACGAATCGTTCGCGGTACCACCCTGGTTATTGCCCGGCTTCAAGCTCCGGACGCAGACAACCGCCGCATCCCGGCACCCTGCCGGCAATCTCCTCAAAGGCGTTAACGGGCCTGCCCGGTGAAGTTCGTTCACACTCCGAAACCAGCTTTCCGCTGTCCTTCGCCTATAGAATTTTCGCAGCCGACACGCGCAGATGGCGCGTGAAGAAATTCTTTCTCTGGAAGGCGGGCTACAGCGTACTTCGATTTCATCGCCGATTTGAGCCATATACTTTTCACAGACTTGTCAATAGTATAATAGCAAAAACAGCCGGTTGTCAAATCGTTTTCCGCCGAACGTAATAAGCGAACATATGCTGCACGATCACCTTCAGCGCGGCGAAGATCGGCACAGCCAAAATCATCCCGACAATGCCTGCCAGCTCCCCGCCGACAAGCAGCGCGAAAATGATCGACAGCGGGTGCATATGCAGCGTCCGGCCGACGACCTGCGGCGATACAACGTTGCCCTCGAGCGTCTGGCAGATCATGTTGACGATGATCACCATCAGCATCATTTTAAACGACACCGTCGAGGCTACGACAAGCGCCGGCGCGGCGCCGAAGAACGGGCCGAGATAGGGGATGATATTGGTCACCGCCACAATGCTCGCAAGGAGCAGCGAATACGGGATACCGATGATCAAATAGCCGATATAAGCAAGTATGCCGACGATCAAACAGACGATAAACTGCCCCCGGATATAGCTTCCAAGCGCGTTGTCGATATCCTTCAGCAAACGGACGGCATGCTTGCGGTGCGGCTTGGGCACATAGGTCAGCACCGTCCGTTCGAACACATCGAAATCCTTTAGGATGTAGAATGCGAGGAACGGGATAATAAACCCGAGAAACACAACGTTCAGCAATTGGCCGATATTGTTGATCACGCTGAAAATCGCGTCCGACGCCTGCTTTTCAAGCTTGTACAGCGCATTATTGACGCCATCGCGAAAGCTTTCGGGCAGAAACGACGAATTGTTGAGGTCGTTCACGATGCTTTGCGCCCGCATCGTCAGGTCAGGCATATGCCGGTTCAGCTCCTGCAGCTGCTCCAAAAACATCGGAATCGCGTTCACGAGCACAACGGCAAGCGACGCGCAAAATACCGCATAAATGAGCAGGATGGCGGCCGTTCTCGGCACCTTTCGCTCATGCAGCAGACTGACGACCGGGTTCAGCACGTACGAAATGATCATGGCGATCAGGAAAGGAGCCAGCACGGCGCGCAAGAACACATAAATATTGACGATGATCGGCTTCAGCAGCAGCAGCAAATACAGCACGATCAGCCCGAGGATCGTATAGACGAGCCAGACGAACAGGCGATTTTTCGTAAAGCGTTCCAGGCGCAATCCCTCCCTCCCCGAAAATCCCAGCCTTCACCTTGTTACAGTATATGTACAAGTCCTGCAAAACATCCTTCCTCTCCGGCGGCCGCCGGGCAAAAAGAAAGACGGCCCTGCTGGCAGGGCCGTCCGCTTCTCTCGCTTAACGCATCAGTTTGCATGTACTTGAGGCATTTCCTCTTCGAAGAACAAATCGTCCAGCGAGCTGAGCGTTCCGTCTTCCTCGACTTGAAAGACCGACATTTTGTCGCCGTTAACGGTCAATTCGATGAAGCATCCCCAGCAATAATATTGATGGGATCCGATTTTACCGATATCTTTCGAGCTGCAGTTTGGGCATTTCATAGTCCATTTCTCCCTATATCCGAATCAGAAGCGGCGACCGGCTCCAAACGGTTTTCACTGCCGGCCGGAACGATAATCGCATCTTCGCCTAGCATGACGGCGTCGGGATCCTCCGGCGACGGGAGCCACCAGCGGCCCTCCATCAAATCCGATACAAAACCGTCCGTCAGTTCATAGCCTACTATCTGTGTACCCTGAAAACCTTCAAAATAAACATCCGATAAACGTCCGAGCTGCTGGCCGTCGATCGTGACGACAGGCAAATCCTTGAGCCGGATCAACCCGGTATAAAAAGAACGCTGTACCTCGGCCGCTTTGCTTTTGCGAACGGAATCTGCGCTCATGATGAGAACGGCATCGTCACCGCAAACGAGTACGTGGTGCCACCGAACGGATTTCATCGGCGTAAGAAAACGCCTCCCGGCGTCCAGCACAATGCCGTCCAGCCGCCAATGCTCGTCGAACCACGCGTCCTTCACGTAGCCGACGCGTTTGCCGGCGTCCGTCTCGATGACGGGAAGCCCGATAACATGCTGCAATCGTATCACGTCGAGGGAAATCCTCCTAGGAATTTTTACGAATGCGGCCCAAAAAAGTTGCAACTTTTTGCGCCGCAGCGTCGAGTTCCTCCAAAGTATTCCCCAAACCGAAGCTGAAACGTACAGCCGAATCGATTCGCTCCTCAGGCAGCCCCATCGCTCTCAGGACGTGCGATTTCTCCAGCGCGCCCGCCGTGCAGGCCGAGCCGCCCGAAGCCGCGATGCCCGCCATGTCCAGGTTCATCAGCATCGTTTCCGTATCGACGCCGATGAAGCTGATGTTGACGATGTGCGGCAGCCTCTCCGAAGGGTGACCGTTTACCGCAAGCCTGTCCCGGCCGAAAATATCGGTCATCCGTTCTACCCATTTATAACGAATCAGCTCGAGAAAAGGTTTCTTCTCCGCCATGGAATTCACAGAAAGTTCAATCGATTTCGCAAACCCTGCGATACCGGCGACATTTTCAGTCCCCGGACGCCGTTTGCGCTCCTGGGAGCCGCCGAAAAACGTCGGTTCGAACGGCGCGGACTTGTTAATGTACAACGCGCCGACGCCCTGCGGCCCGTTAACTTTATGGCTTGAAAAGCTCATCAGATCGACCGGGAGCCGCTTCAGATCGATCGGCAGCAGGCCGAGCGTCTGCACGGCGTCGACATGGAAAAGCGCGCCGCGCTTCCGGGAGATCTCGCCGATCTCGGCGATCGGCTGAATCGTGCCCGTTTCATTATTGGCGTGCATGACGCTGACGAGCGCCGTCTCGGGTCCGACGGCAGCCTCGGCGTCGGCCGGCGAAACGCGCCCGTTCCCGTCAACCGGCAGGAACGTGACCCGGAATCCGTCCCGTTCCAGCGCTTCCGCTGCATCGAGTACGGCATGATGCTCAGCCGCGCTCGTTACGATATGATTCTTGCCGCGAGCGCGCCCGGCTCTCGCGGCGCCGAATAACGCGATATTGTCGCTTTCCGTTCCCCCGGAGGTGAATACCAGCTCCGATGGGCTGCAGCCGACCGCCTCCGCGATTCGCTCCCGCGCCCGGCTGACCAGCGACCTTGCGCTGCGGCCGAAGCTGTGCAGGCTCGAAGCGTTGCCCGGAGCGCCGGCGTATATCTCCATCATGACCTTGACGACCTCCGGATGAACCGGCGAAGAAGCCGCGTGGTCGAAATAAAACCGTTCCATAGTCACCGGCATCCTTTAAATATAAAACATGTACGAGTCGACCTGGCCCTCGTCCTTGTAGGCAATCAGATCGGCGAGCGTCGTCGAGTCCAGCACCTCTGCAATGCCGTCGCGGATACGGAGCCACAGGTCCCGCTTGGCCGGGTCGTCTTCTTCGGTAAAGTCGACCGGCGAAATCGGTCCTTCCAGGATTCGGATCACATCGCCGGATGTAATTCCCTCCGGCTCGCGCGACAATATATAGCCGCCGTAAGCACCGCGGATACTTTTAACGAGTCCCGCATTGCGCAGCGGAGCGATCAGCTGCTCCAAATAATGCTCGGACAGCTGATTGCGTTCGGCGATGCTTTTCAGCGAAGTCGGGCCTTCCCCGTATTTGGCCGCAAGCTCCATCATAATCGTAAGACCGTAACGGCCCTTTGTTGAAATTTTCAATTCGGACACCTCTTCCCAGCAGCGTGCATCACAGCGTATTTCGATATGAAAGCCGCATCCAGCCGGCTGAATCTCATTCTTTTTATACCCATATCATTTACATGTTAGCACACTGTAAGACGTTTTTGTAAAAAAAGCTTGTCTTCTTCATGAAAATGTTTCAGAAAATGTGTTACAATAAAGAAATATGGGGCCAAAACGGCCTCATTTTTATCATAAAGGCGGTGGAACGGGATGAGCAACGCGAATACGCGGGTCGTCGTCGGAATGTCCGGCGGCGTCGATTCTTCGGTGACGGCTTTGCTGCTGAAGCGGCAGGGGTACGACGTCATCGGCATCTTTATGAAAAACTGGGACGATACAGACGAATTCGGCCATTGCACGGCCGATGAGGATGCAGAGGACGTCAGACGCGTCTGCGATCAAATCGGCATCCCTTATTATACGGTCAATTTCGAGAAGCAGTATTACGACAAGGTGTTCGCTTATTTTCTGGACGAATACCGGCGGGGCCGGACGCCGAACCCGGACGTCATGTGCAACCGCGAAATCAAATTCGGCGATTTTCTGCTCAAGGCGGAAAGCCTCGGGGCCGACTATTTGGCGACCGGGCATTACGCCCGCATCGAGCGCGGACCGGCAGGAGAAGTCAAGCTGCTGCGCGGCGTCGATCCCGGCAAAGACCAGACGTATTTCCTCCATGCTTTAAATCAGGGGCAGCTGGCGAAAACGATGTTTCCGATCGGGGACCTGCCGAAATCGGAGGTGCGCCGCATTGCGTCGGAAGCGGGTCTCGCGACCGCCAGAAAAAAAGACAGCACCGGCATCTGCTTTATCGGCGAACGCAATTTCAGGGAATTTCTGAGCCGCTATCTTCCGGCCCAGCCGGGCGCGATGGTCGACATCGCCAGCGGCGAAACGAAAGGACGTCACGACGGGCTCATGTATTACACGCTCGGTCAGCGTCAGGGGCTCGGCATCGGCGGCTCCGGCACCGGCGAGCCCTGGTTCGTGGCGGAAAAAGACCTGGAGGCTAATATTTTGTATGTCGTGCAGGGAGACCATCACCCCAGCTTGTACTCCTCCGGCTTGACCGCCGCGGACATCAATTGGATCGGCGGCACTCCGCCTGAAGGAGCGATTCGCTGCACGGCGAAGTTCCGCTACCGGCAGCCGGACCAAGGCGTAACGCTTTCGTTTCGCGCCGACGGGCGGACGGGAGACGTCGTCTTCGATGAGCCGCAGAAGGCGATTACGCCGGGACAAGCGGTCGTGTTTTACGACGGGGAGGTATGCCTCGGCGGAGGAACGATCGACCGGGTGCACAAAGCGGGTGCCGGACAAGGGCAATCCGCGGTGTCCAAGGACGGTGTCATCCTGAAGTAACGAAAACAAAGGCGCGCAATCCGTTTTCCGCGGATGCGCGCCTTTTTTTGCCGCTTGCCTTTTAACCCGTCTCTGCCTGAAGCTCTTCCTCCGGTCCGTCTTCCTCCGGAAGCTTCCGGATCAGCACGCGGGAAATACGCAGATGATCCGTTTCTTCAATAATAAATTCAAAGCCGTCCGGATGCAGCACTCGCTGGTTCCGCTTGGGCGGAATTTCGATCTGCGAGTACAGCCAGCCGCCGAGCGTATCGTAATCGTCCGTTGGGATGTCGAGGCCGAAATAGCTGTTCACTTCTTCGATCAGGACGAGTCCGTTGACGGAATGGGAATCGTCGTCTTTACGTTCGATGTCGGCCCGTTCTTCGTCGAATTCATCCTGAATTTCGCCGACGATCTCTTCCATGATATCTTCCAGCGTCACAAGTCCCGAGGTGCCGCCGTATTCGTCGATCAAAATGGAGATCTGCGTTTTCTTCTTCTGCATCAGCTTCAGGAGCGAGCTGATCTGCATCGATTCCGGCACCGTCGTAATCGGGCGCATGATGAGACGCATATCCGACATTCCATGGGCCGTTACCTTCAGCATGTCTTTAATATGCACGAATCCGATGATGTTGTCCTTATCGCCGTCGCACACCGGAAAACGGGTATGCATCTCTTTGAGCGCAATCTCCTGATTCTCCTCAAAGGAAAGATTTGCGTATAGACAAACCATTTCCGTCCGCGGGATCATGATTTCTCTTGCGTGGGTCTCGGCAAAATCGAATATATTGTCGACGAGCGTCAATTCCGTGTTGTCGATGAGACCGGATTTGTGGCTCTCTTTCATCAAAATGCGGATTTCTTCCTCGGTATGCGCCGAATCGTGCTCGGACGCAGGTTCGATGCCGATTCGTTTCAGCATCCAGTTGGCGGTCCCGTTAAGCAGCCAGATGAACGGAGACATGACTTGCCGGAAGCCGATCAGCGGAATGGCGGTCAGCAGTGTCACCGATTCCGACTTGCGGATCGCGAACGTCTTCGGCGCCAGCTCGCCAAGCACAATATGCAGCACCGTAATAAAGGAAAACGCGATAATAAACGATATCGTGTGAATGACCGTTTCCCCGGCGCCAAGCTGAAGGAGCCAAGGCTCAATGGCATCCTTGACAGTCGGCTCGCCGATCCAGCCGAGACCAAGCGAAGCGAGCGTAATGCCCAGCTGGCAGGCGGACAAGTAAGCGTCCAAATTGTCCGTCAGACGCGAAGCGAATCGCGCGCGCCGGTTCCCTTCCTGAATCAAGGTGTCGATCCGGCTGCTTCTTACTTTTACCATCGCAAACTCGGCCGCAACGAAAAATCCGTTCAACAGCACAAGCAGCAAAATAAGCAAGAGATTCCCTAATAGGGGTAAAGGATCACTCAACGATTTCCTGTCTGCCCCATGCCGTCCGGGACGGCTTGCAGGAACGACAGGTGCACCTCCCTCAAGTTAAAAATATAAATAAAGTTTATAATCATAGCTTAGTTCAGCCGCGGTGCTTCCGTCAAATGCCGGTTTGGAAGCGGCAGCGCCGTTTTCGTCGGTTTAGTCATGTTTATTCGCAGAAGGTCGGCCATTATGCGCCATTTCCTTGCTCCTGCTTCCGTTTAAGAAGAAACCGGACCGCTACTTCCCGTCACGGCGCATCTGATTGAGCCTGATTTTGTCCTCCATCCCCTGCTCCGAAGCTTTGTAGAACGTTTTGCCCCGGACCGGATCGGGCAAATACTGCTGCTTGACATAGTGCCCCGGATAATCGTGCGGATATTTGTAGCCGACATGTCCGAGCTTGACGGCTCCGCTGTAATGGGCGTCGCGCAAATGCAGCGGCACCTCGAACGTCCCGGCGGACTCCAGCGTCTGCATGACTCGTCCGATCGCCTGCGTGGCCGCATCCGATTTCGGGCTTTCCACCGCGAAGAGAATCGCCTGGGCAATATTGTATTTCGCTTCCGGCCAGCCGATTTTATGATAAGCGTCCATCGCCGTCACCGCCTGCACCATCGCCTGCGGATTGGCCAGTCCGATATCCTCGCTGCAGGCGACGATCAGCCGCCGGAGAAACGTCATCGGGTCCATGCCAAGCCGTTCCACCGCATACAGAAACCAGAACAGCGCGGCGTCGCTCGATCCTCTCACGCTTTTGTGAAAGGCCGACAGGACGTCGTACTGCGTCGACTCATCGGCGCGGATCGTCGGCTTCCGGATCGATTCCTCCGCCACCTCGAGCGTGACGCGGACGGATCCGTCGGGCGCGGACGGGGTCGTGACGGCTGCCAGTTCAAGCGCATTAAGCGCCCGCCGGATATCTCCGCCGGCCATGTTGGCGATATGCCGCAGCGCTTCCTCGTCGACCGCAAGATCCATGAAGCCGAGCCCGCGCTCGCGGTCCGCCAGCGCCCGCCGCATCGCTTCCAGCGCGTCCTTCTTCGTCAGCGATTCCAGCTGAAACAGCGTCGACCGCGACAAAAGCGCCCCGTTGACCGAATGAAACGGATTTTCCGTCGTCGCCCCGATGAAAACGATGATCCCCTGCTCCACAGCCGGGAGCAGCGCATCCTGCCGGGAGGCGTTGAAGCGGTGCACCTCGTCGAGAAACAGGATCGTTTTGCGCCCGTACATCGATTTGTTCAGCTGCGCCCGGTCGATCACCTCGCGCACATCCTTGACGGTCGCCTCGACCGCGTTCAGCTTGACGAACTCCCCCTCCGTCCGCCTCGAAATAATGTGGGCGAGCGTCGTTTTCCCGCAGCCCGGGGGGCCGTACAGCAGGATGGAGGACACCTGATCGGCCTCGATCGCCCGGCGCAGCAGCTTGCCCGGCCCGACGATATGGGCTTGACCGATATATTCGTCAATCGTCCGCGGCCGCATCCGGTCGGCAAGCAGCTTGGCTTGCGGCGCGTTCACCTCGTCTTGATACGAAAATAAATCCATGCGTACACAACCTTCACGGAATGATTCATCGAACGCCAATGTTTACCGTCATCATACCATATCCGCACACACGTTCGCCACATCTGCCGAAGGACTGTCGTCTCCGCCAAAATACCGAAGACCCGCCCAGAGCGCCGCGCGCTTCGGACGGGTCTTCTTTTCGATCAGCCGAAAAACGTTTGGATGAGCAGCACCGTGTTAAGCACCGCGATTACGCTCGCCACGGTCCAGGCCAGCAGCTTCAGCCACAGCGGATTCGCGAACTCGCCCATCTTCCTTTTGTCGCTTGTGAATTTGACAAGCGGGATGACGGCGAAGGATAGCTGCAGGCTCAGGATCACCTGGCTCAAAATAAGCAGATCCGCCGTACCGCCGGGGCCGTAAAGGCCGGTGACGATGACGGCCGGCACGACGGCGATCAGACGGGTGATAAGGCGTCTAAGCCAAGGCGGCAGCCGGATGTTCAGAAAGCCTTCCATGACGATCTGGCCGGCGAGCGTGCCGGTGAGCGTCGAATTTTGCCCGGAGGCGAGCAGCGCGACTCCGAACAGGACGCTGGCGGCCGCCGTGCCGAGCAGCGGAGTCAGCAGGTGGTACGCATCCTCGATTTCCGCCACGTCGGTGTGTCCGCTCGAGTGAAACGTTGCCGCGGAAATGACGAGAATGGCGGCATTAATGAACAGGGCGAAGAACAGGGCAATCGTTGAATCCCAGGTCGCAAATTTGATCGCCTGGCGTTTGCCGAGCGCGGTTTGCTCGAATTTGCGCGTTTGCACGATGGAAGAGTGCAGGTACAAGTTATGCGGCATGACCGTCGCGCCCAAAATGCCGATTGCGATATAGAGCATCGTCGGGTTGGCAATAATTTCGCCGCTCGGGACGAAGCCGCCGAGAACGCCGCCCATATCGGGCTTTGCCAGGAAAAGATCGACGAGGAAGCAGCATCCGATCGTCGCGATCAGCGTAATGACCAGCGTTTCGATGAAGCGGAAGCCTTTATGCTGGAGCATCAGCACGAGCAGGACGTCGAACATCGTAATGAGCACGCCGTAGATGAGCGGGATGCCGAACAGCAAATTAAGGGCGATCGCCGAGCCGATGACTTCGGCAAGGTCGCAGGCTGCGATGGCCAGCTCGCACAATACCCACAGCCCCATCGCCACCGGCTTGCTGTAATGATCCCGGCACGCCTGGGCCAGATCGCGGCCGGTCACGATGCCCAGCTTGCCTGCGAGCGCCTGAAGCAAAATCGCCATCAGGTTCGAAAGCAAAATGACCGAAAGCAGCGTATAACCGAACATGGAGCCGCCGGCGAGATCGGTCGCCCAGTTGCCCGGGTCCATATAACCGACTGCAACCAAATAGCCCGGACCGGCAAATGCGAGAAACTTCCGGATCCACGATCCGTTTTTCGGTATTTTAAGCGAGCGGTACACCTCGGGGAGCGTCGACTGCGTCCGTTCCCGGCGCCACCCGCTTTCCTTGGCGAGCGGGGTCAAATTTTCGTTCATCATCATTCATCACCTCGCGTATTTGGACCACTGTCTATTCCACCTGTATGCGGAATTGAAATCAATGTTTCCTATTTCTATTGTACACAGACAAAAAAGTTTGTCAAAGGCAACATTTGTTGTGCAGGACAAAATTTTCGCGCAAAAAATCCGTCAAACCGCCTGCGATCTCGCGCTGGCTTCTTGACGGATTTATTTTCATCGTTTTTCAGTTTTGCGGCTTGTCCGACGGGCGTTTTAATTTCTGCAGCAGCTTGTCCACCGCGCCGCTTATTCGGACGGCCCGCGTCTCCTCCCGCTTCGCCTCCGTAATCCACCGGATATATTCTTTGCGGTGCGAAGGCGCGAGGCCGTTAAAATAAGCTTCCGCTTCCGGAGCGGCGGCAAGCGCCGCGTTCAGGTCGGCCGGAGCTTCAAGCGGCTGCGAGCCGACCGCAGCCGCGGCGGCGCTGCGCGTATCCGCTCTTCCGCTGCGGCCCGATCCGGACTGCCCGGCCGGCCGAAACCGCATCGCGGACCAGATTTCGTCGAAGGAAACGAGCGAGACGCCTTCCCAGCCTTCGGAGGCGACCGCTGCCCACCCGCGGTCGCGGTTCAGGTCGCTTTTCATTTTGGACGTGCCTTTCGGATAGCAGATCCACAGCAAGCCGTCCCGTTTGACCGCCTTCAGGGCGAGCGGCGCGCTTTCGTTGAGTGCGGCGGTATCGCGCGCGAACAGCAGCACGAAATCGAACGTGCCCGCTTCGGCCTCGGCTTTCGCTTCGGCATCCGCCTGCTCGGCGTCTTCGGCGGATAAACCCAGCTGTTCAGGGACCGAAGGATCCGGCGTATGAAGCAGTAAAGCTTTGCCGCCGAGCGGATAGTGCAGCTTCTTCAGCAGTGCCGTATTCATGCCGGATGCCCTCCTGCCGCCAGCAAGTCGCGGACGACGACGCTCGTCATCACGAGGCCCGCGGCGGCCGGGACGAACGCGTTGCTCGCCGGCGGCTGCTGCGCCTTGCGGATTTCGGGCGCGTTCTCCGGCACTATCCGCTGCGTGACATCCTCGCGCGGCTTCATCGGCTGCTCCGTCGAGAAGACGACCTTAACGCCTTTACGGATGCCATCCTTGCGCAGCTTCTGGCGGATTACCCGGGCGATCGGGTCCATCGACGTTTTGGAAATGTCGGCAACCTGAAACTTCGTCGGATCCATTTTGTTCGCGGCGCCCATGCTGGAGACAAGCGGAATGTTCCGCTCCAGACACTGCTTGATCAAGTGAATTTTGTACATAATCGTATCCGACGCGTCGACCACATAATCCAGTTTGTACTCGAACAGCTTTTCGTACGTTTCTTCCGTATAAAACATCCTAAGCGCAACAGCGTCGCAATCGGGATTAATCAGCTTGATGCGTTCGCGCATCAGGTCGGCCTTCGGCTGTCCGACCGTCGTCGTCAGCGCGTGCAGCTGGCGGTTGACATTCGTAATATCGACGACGTCCTTGTCGATCAGAATGATCCGGCCGATGCCGGTGCGCGCAAGCGCCTCGGCCGCCATGGAGCCGACGCCGCCGACGCCCAGCACCGCGACGGTGCTGCGCTTCATAATATCGAGCCCTTCAGGGCCGATGGCAAGTTCCGTTCGCGAAAATTGGTGTAGCATTTTAAGCCCCCCTAAAGGTTCAGGCCGACGTACCGCCGGCTGCCGCCGCTTCCTGCTGCTTCTGCGGCTTCGGCATGGTGCGGATATGAAGTTGCTGCAGCTGGGCAAGATCGACCTCGGACGGCGCACTCGTGAGCAGGTCGGTCGCGCTTGCCGTTTTCGGGAATGCGATCGTTTCGCGCAGGTTCGTGCGGCCTGCCAGCAGCATGACAAGGCGGTCGAAGCCGAAGGCGATGCCGCCGTGCGGCGGCGTGCCGTATTCGAACGCGTCGAGCAGATAGCCGAATTTATCGTGCGCCTCCTCCGGCGTAAAGCCGAGCGCCTTGAACATCCGCTCCTGCACGTCGCGTTTGTAAATCCGCATCGAGCCGCCGCCGACTTCATAGCCGTTCAGCACGAGGTCATACGCCTGAGCGCGGATTTGGCCCGGATCGCTGTCGAACAGCGGCAGATCGTCATCGTTCGGCCGTGTAAACGGATGATGCTCGGCGACATAGCGCTTCTCTTCTTCATCCCAGCCGAGCAGCGGGAAATCGACGACCCAGGCGAATTTGTAGACCGATTCGTCGATCAGGCCGAGCTCCTTGCCGATTTTCAGGCGCAGGTTGCCGAGCACGTCGGCGACGACCTTTTTCTTGTCGGCGGAGAACAGCAGCAGGTCGCCTTCCTCCACGGCGAGGCGCTCGGTCAGCGCGGCGATTTCCTCGGGCTTGAAAAATTTCACGATCGGGCCGCGCCACTCGCCTTCCTTGACCGTAACCCACGCCAGCCCTTTGCCGCCGTAACGGGCCGCGAACGGCTGCAGATCGTCGAGCTCCTTGCGGCTCCAGCTCGCACAGCCTTTGGCGTTCAGCGCCTTAACGACGCCGCCGCTCGACGCCACGGAAGCGAATACTTTGACGTCGCTCTCGCGGACGATATCCGTAATGTCCTCCATTTCCAGACCAAAGCGGAGGTCAGGCTTGTCGGAGCCATATTTGTTCATCGCATCGGCGTACGTGATCCGCTGGAACGGAGCCTCGAGCTCATAGCCGGCGGTTTCGCGGAACAGTCGCGCGACGAGCCGTTCCATCATTTCGAGCAGCTGGTCCCGCGACAGGAACGACGTCTCGATGTCGACCTGCGTAAATTCCGGCTGCCGGTCGGCGCGAAGATCCTCGTCGCGGAAACAGCGCGCGATCTGGTAGTAGCGCTCCAGCCCGCCGACCATCAGCAGCTGCTTGAAAATTTGCGGCGACTGCGGCAGCGCGAAAAATTCGCCCGGATGAACGCGGCTCGGTACGAGGTAATCGCGCGCGCCTTCCGGCGAGCTTTTCGTCAAAATCGGCGTTTCCACTTCGACGAACCCTTCGCCGTCCAGGAAATCGCGGAAAATTTTGGCCGCTTTCGAGCGCAGCAGCAGCGTTTTCTGCATTTCCGGCCGGCGCAGGTCGAGATAGCGGTATTTGAGGCGAACCGATTCGTCGACCTCGACGCCGTCCTCGATCGGGAACGGCGGCGTTTTGGATGCGTTCATGATTTCGATTTCGGTAATGCGGACTTCGATTTCGCCGGTCGAAATGTTCGGGTTGACCGTTTCCGCGTCGCGTTCGACGACCTGGCCGCTCACGGCCAGCACGTATTCGCTGCGGGCGCGGTCCGCGATCGCCAGCGCGTCGCCCGAGAAATCCGGGTTAAACACGATCTGCACAATGCCGGTGCGGTCGCGCAGGTCGATGAACAGCACGCCGCCCAAATCGCGGCGCCGCTGCACCCAGCCGTTCAGCGTCACGGTTTGGCCGACCTCCGCTTTGGAAAGCAGGCCGCAGGAATGAGTTTTGAGCATCATGATTCATAATCTCCTTTAGGTTTGAAATTAAGATTTGCGTTGTCCGGATAGCTCGGCCGCAAGGTTGTCCAGCGGAACAAACCGCTGCTCGCCCGTTGCCATCTCCTTCAAGGCGATTTCGCCGCGGGCCAGCTCGTCGTCGCCGAGAATCGCCGCAAAACGCGCCTGCAGGCGGTCCGCCGATTTCAGCTGGGCTTTCATTTTCCGGCCCTGGTAATCGCGCTCGGCCGACAGGCCCTTCTGCCTAAGCCCGTATATCAGACGGGAAATTTCCCGTTCCGCCGCTTCGCCGAGGCCGATCATGTAGACGTCCACCTGGTGCAGCCGTTCCGGATCGGCGTTCTGGCTGTCCAGCAGCAGGACGGTCCGCTCGAGTCCGATTCCGAAGCCGACGCCCGGCTGATCCGGCCCGCCGATTTCCCCGACCAGTCCGTTATAGCGTCCGCCTCCGCCGATCGTATCGATCGCTCCGATGCCTTCGGCTTTAAATTCGAACGCCGTATGTGTGTAATAATCGAGTCCGCGGACCAGCCTCGGGTTGATGTCGAACGGAATGCCCATTGCCGACAAATCGCGCCGTACCGCCTCAAAATGCGTCCGACACTCCTCGTCCAGGCTGTCCAGAATCGACGGCGCCCCGACAAAATGATGCTGATCGACCTTGCAGTCCAGCACCCGCAGCGGGTTACGGTCCATGCGGGACCGGCAGTCCTCGCACAGCTGGTCGCGCTTCGGCTCCAGAAACGCGAGCAGCTTCTCCCGATACGAAGCCCGCACCGCCGGCGTCCCGACCGAGTTGATCTCGACGCGTACGCCTTCGAGTCCCACCTCGGTATAAAAGGCATACCCCAGTGCGATGACTTCCACATCGAGCGCCGGGTCGGCCGAGCCGAGCGCCTCGACCCCGAATTGGTGGAACTGCCGGTAGCGTCCGGCCTGCTGGCGTTCATAGCGGAACATCGGCCCGATATAATACAGCTTCGTCAAGTCCGGTTCCCCATACAGCTTGTTTTCGACGAAAGCGCGAACGACACCCGCCGTCCCTTCCGGACGAAGCGTCATGCTGCGGTCGCCGCGGTCGGTAAAGGTATACATTTCTTTCTCGACGATGTCCGTCGTCTCGCCGACGCCGCGCTTGAACAGCTCGGTCGCCTCAAATATCGGCGTGCGGATTTCGCGGAAATTGAACCGGCGGCAAATGTCGCGCGCTTTGCTTTCTACAAACTGCCAGGTGTCAACCGAGCCCGGCAAAAAATCCTGCGTGCCCGGCGGTTTTTGAAAACCCATCGTTAGCCCCTCCAAACGAATCGTGATAACCGCATGCCGCCATGCCCGATGAAATCGATGGCACCGTCCTCGAGCGGCGAAGCAGGGATTCTCCTTTTACTAAAAAAGCCCCCGCCCTCGCCTGTCACAGGCAAAAGGGACGGGAGCTGTCGCAAACGCGAAGCGCCGTGGTACCACCCACATTCCGAGATTGACGCCCACGCAGGCGCATCGTCTCGCTTTCATCGGTTAACGCCCTGACTACGCAGACGGCTAATGAGCGGCAGGTAACGAAAGCCTGTCGCCGTTCACCGGCTGTCCTCCGGGAAGTCTGTTCGTTCAGGCACGCTAAGGATTCTTGCAGCCGGGGAATCCCTCTCTGGCTAGGTGCGGTTGAACGACGCGGTCCCATCGCTGGATCGGCACAATATAACATTCATTGTAATAAAGCCCCCGCTGCCTGTCAAGTACGGCAAATGGCCGAAGCTTGTTGCGAATGGCCGAGGCTTGTTCCCGAGATTTCCGCGTTTGCGAACCAGCTTGCAAAAAGTTGCCTCATTCGGGGACCGGACCCCCGGCCGGACGCGTTCAACCCGATCCGGAACCTTTGGAACAGACGATGCCTCCAGCGTCGGCCGGAAATATTTTAAAACAATATATTTCTGGAGTTGACAATCCAAAATGGTTAAGGTAACATTGGGGTCAGTTCTATAATGGATTAAACACTCCAAAAAAAATCCGGAAGGGGAAATGAATCATGGCAAATCAAACGGGAAAAACGGCACTGATCACAGGAGGAACAAGCGGTATCGGACGGGCGGCGGCCAAGCAGCTGGCTGAGCTCGGCGTTCATGTCGTCGTGGCAGGCCGTTCTGCGGAACGCGGCGAGCAGACGGTCGCAGATATTCGATCGGCTGGAGGAAAAGCCGATTTTGTGCAGACGGATCTTCAGGATGCGTCAAGCGCGCGCGAGCTTGCGAAAAAAGCGGTCGAGCTCGGTAACGGCCGCGTCGATATTTTAGTGAACAATGCGGGCATTTTCCCGTTCGGTGCAACGCATGACATGAGCGAGGACGATTTCGAGCGCGTTTACGCCGTGAATGTAAAAGCGCCTTATTTCCTTGTCGCCGAGCTTGCGCCTCGGATGGCGGAACACGGGGGCGGCGCGATTGTGAACGTCACGACGATGGTCGCCGATTACGGCGCGGCTGGCATGAGCCTTTACGGCTCGAGCAAAGCGGCGCTGACGCTGCTCACGAAAGCATGGGCGGCCGAATACGGGCCGAGCGGCGTCCGCGTCAATGCCGTCAGCCCCGGACCGACAAGGACGGAAGGCACGGACGTAATGGGCGAGGGCTTGGATCAATTGGCCGCCCAGGCACCGGCCGGACGTCCCGCGTCGGCGGACGAAATCGCGGAAGCGATCGTGTTTCTGGCAACCGACCGTTCCAGCTTCATCTATGGCGCGACGCTCCCCGTCGACGGAGGCCGCACCGCCGTCTAACCGCGGACAAAACCAAAACAGCCATCCCGTTTCCCGAAAGGAAGCGGAATGGCTGTTTTTGCGATCGGTACGGAGCCGCAAATGCCTTGAAAACAGAAAAAAACCTACAAACAAGTTGTAGGTCCGTCAAAGGATATATTTTAAAAAAGGGGGTCGATATTCATTATAGACGGGACATATTATCGGAACATTGAAATGAGATTACAGTTACATTACAAAACAGTAAGCGTTTCCTGCCCGGCGGTTTCCGCCAAAAATACACCAACTACCTCCCCGACTGTAAAGGTTCATCGAGGCGGAGACGCCGATTTTGATGAAAAGCTCGCCGGAGCAGCTTAGGAGGTAACCTTCCCGCTTATGCGGAACAGCCGGTTCAACGCCTCGATTTTGGCATCGGTGCACGCGAGATACGTCTCGTTGTACGCCTTCGGCTCCTTCGGATTGGCCAGCCGCGAAATCTCGCCGGTGTACGGATCGACGAATTTGCTGCTCGCCCCGCACCCGAGGCCGATAATCGACTGCATCTCCTCGATGATCAAAATATTGTACAAGCTCTCGATGCCCGGCTTCGCGTAGCCGACATTTTCGAGGTTGCCGAGAATGTTTTTCTGCCGGTACAAATAATACGGCGCATACCCGTAGCTGTCTGTCCACTCCACCGCGCGCCGCATCATCCGGTTGATTTCGTCACGGCCGGCCACTTTATATTTCGTATCGCCGCGGTGGCGGGTCATCTCCGACGCCCTTTTGAAGGATAACGTATGAATCGTCAGCGACTCCGGCATCAGCTTGGCCGTTTCCGCCAGCGTATGCTCGAATTCCGCTTCGCCTTCGCCAGGCAGGCCGATAATGAGGTCCATGTTAATATTGTCCATCCCCGATGTGCGCGCAAGCTCAAACTTGTCGATCGTCTCCTGCACCGTATGGTGCCGGCCGATCAAATCCAGCGTATTCTGGATATACGATTGCGGGTTGATGCTGATGCGGTCGATGCCCCATTTGCGCAGGACGGCAAGCTTCTCCGGCGTGATTGTATCCGGACGGCCCGCTTCCACCGTAATTTCGCGGACGTGCTCCACGTCCGGAAAATGATCGTACATCGCGGCGTACAATTCATCCATCTCTTCGGCCGTGATGCTGGTCGGCGTTCCCCCGCCGAAATAAATCGTCGTCACCGTGACCTCATGACGCTTCAGCCATTCTCCGATTTCGCGCATTTCGTAATGCAGCCCGCTTAAGAATCCGCCGACCGAGCCCTGACGGCCGTTAATATCGTAAGCGGGAAACGTGCAATACGCGCATTTGGTGGGGCAGAACGGGATGCCGATATAAAGGCTTACTTCGCCGCGCAGCTCGTATAAATCGGGCAAAGCGGCCAGCTGCCGTTCGACGATTCGCTCCATGAGCGCGATTTTTTCCTCGGAAATCAGATAATCGCCCTGCAGCTCGCGCCGCGCCCGCTCCATCGGCACGCCCTTCCGCATCCGCTCGTGGAGCAGCTTCGTCGGCCGCACGCCGGTCAGGATGCCCCACGGCTGAACGATGCCCGTCCGCCGCTGCAGCACGTCGAGCAGCACGAAGCTCAGCGACAGCCGAAGCGCTTTTCGCAGCTCTTCGCCGGACGCGTCCGCGGCCGTTTTCCTCGCATGGCGCGCCGTGAGCGGCTCTCCTTCGTCCATAAGACGGGCGGCCGCTATGACCTGTCCGTCTTCCCTGGACGTTTCGAGCGCAATCGTCATCTCCGCCCCGCCGCCGGATTCGGTGCTGCATGTAATCTTCGCATCCTCGAAGAAAAGCGCGGCGATATGGGACAAAGACCGTTCAAACGAAAGGTCCTCCACCTGCAGATGGATATGCATGACGTTCATTCTCCTTCGATCGCATGAGCTCGCCGCAAACGAAAAGCGCCTTGCGGCGCCGCCTCGTTCGTACCCGTCTCATCCGGTTAAATTCCGCGTTCCCCGCTTGGGTCGGGCCGTTTCGGTGCTCCGCCGGCCGCCCAATCCGCCGCCGCTTCGATATCGTCCTCCAGCTCCGAGAAAACAAGCGCTTCCCGGCGGTCGGCGTGAAGCATTCTGCGCGAGGTCCGTTCCAAGCCTTGCTCCTTGCGCGATTGATGCATGGCAGGCACGCTCCTTCGTTCCCTCGAAATCGAGCGCGGCCGGCGGCCGAAGCAGGCCGCCGCGCCGCGGGTCTCCGGTTTCTAGTGTTGCCCGCCCTGCCGATTCTAACCGCCGTCCCGCCCGATTAACTCCGTCACGCTTTACTGTCGAGGATGAGCGTAACCGGGCCGTCGTTGACGAGCGAAACGTCCATCATGGCGCCGAAGCGTCCCGTTTCGACCGGAAGCCCCGCTCCGCGAAGCGCGCCGTTAAACGCTTCGTACAGCGATTCGGCGTGCTCCGGCCGGGCCGCCGCCATAAAATTCGGGCGTCTGCCTTTGCGGCAGTCCCCGTAAAGCGTAAACTGCGATACCGACAGCACGCTGCCGCCGGTATCGACGACGGATCGGTTCATTTTGCCGGCTTCGTCCTCGAAAATGCGAAGCCCCGATATTTTATCGGCCATCCACCTGACATCCGCCTCGGTATCCTCGTGCGTGATGCCGACGAGCAGCACGAGCCCGCCCTGAATCTCGCCGACCGTTTCGCCGCAGACGGTCACGGCTGCGCGTTTGCTGCGCTGTACGACCACTCTCATTGCGCCTATACTCCTTGCTACTGCATGATCCGCTGGACGGAATAGACGTCCCGGACCCGTTTGATTTTCTCAACAACCGACTGCAAATGCTCGATGTTCCGGATGAGAATCGTCATGTGGATCATCGCCATTTTATTTTTATCCGAGCGGCCGGCGACCGACGACATGTTCGTCTTGCTTTCCGAAACCGCCTGAAGCACCTCGTTCAGCAAACCCGGACGGTCGTGGCCGGTAATTTCGATGTCGACGCTGTAATTCGCTTCGACAGACTGCTCCCATTCGACCTCGATGACGCGCGCCGCTTCCTCGCAATCCGAGTCGAGCGGAATATTCTGGCAGTCGACGCGATGCACCGAAACGCCGCGGCCGCGCGTAATATAGCCGATAATCTCGTCGCCAGGCACCGGGTTGCAGCACCGGGCGAACCGGACAAGCAGATTGTCCACGCCTTTGACCGAAACGCCGTGCGTCGGCCGGGTTTTGCGCAGCGTCGGCGCCGTCTTCATTTCCTTCATCTCGCCGGTCAGCTCGATCTGCTGCGCTTCCTCGGCTTCCTTGCGCAGCTTCTCGGTCAGCTTCGTGCAAATTTGCGCGGCGGTAATGCCCCCGAAGCCGATTGCGGACAGCATATCCTCGATATCGTTAAACGTAAACTTGTTCGCGGCTTCCAGCAGCTTCTCATCCGTCATCCACTGCGGAGGCTCGAGACCGATCCGCTTCAGCTCGCGCTCGAGCAGCTCGCGGCCTTTGGCGACGTTCTCCTCGCGCTTCTCCTTCTTGAACCACTGCTTGATTTTGCTTCGGGCATGCGACGACTGCGCGATTTTCACCCAGTCCTGGCTCGGCCCGTACGAATGCTTGGACGTTAAAATTTCAACGATATCGCCCGTACGCAGCTTATGGTCGAGCGGCACGATCCGCCCGTTCACCTTCGCGCCGATCGTCCGGTTGCCGACCTCCGTATGCACGCGGTAAGCAAAATCGAGCGGCACCGAACCGGCCGGCAGCTCGAACACCTCTCCTTTCGGCGTAAACACGAAGACGAGATCGGAGAAAAAGTCCATTTTGAGCGATTCGACGAATTCGGACGCATCGCGCGCTTCATGCTGCAGCTCGATAATTTCGCGGAACAGCGACATTTTGTCCTCGAAGCTGTTGCCGGGCACGACCGTGCCTTCCTTGTACGCCCAGTGGGCGGCGATCCCGTATTCGCTCGTCCGGTGCATCTCCCAGGTGCGGATCTGCACCTCAGTCGGCTCCCCGGTCGGCCCGATAACGGTCGTATGGAGCGACTGGTACATGTTCACCTTCGGCATGGCGATGTAATCCTTGAAGCGGCCGGGCATCGGCTTCCAAAGCGTATGAATGATACCGAGCGTGGCATAACAATCTTTTATATTATCGACAATGATCCGGATCGCGAGCAGGTCGTAAATTTCGTTGAACTGCTTGTTTTTGCCGGTCATTTTCTTGTAAATGCTGTAGATGTGCTTCGGCCGCCCGGAAATGTCCCCTTGGATGCCCATTTCCTCCAGCTTCTCCGAAATGCGCGTGATGACGTCGGAAATATACTGCTCGCGTTCCGCCCGCTTTTTCTTCATCAGATTGGCAATCCGATAATACTGCTGCGGGTTGAGATAACGGAGCGCGATATCCTCCATCTCCCATTTAATTGCCGAAATCCCGAGCCGGTGGGCGATCGGGCAAAAAATTTCGAGCGTCTCGTAAGCGATCCGCCGCTGCGCCTCCTCCGACTGGTATTTCAGCGTCCGCATATTGTGAAGCCGGTCCGCAAGCTTGATCAGAATAACCCGGATATCCTGCGCCATCGCGATGAACATTTTCCGGTAGTTTTCATTCTGCTGCTCTTCCTTGGACCGGAACTGAATTTTCTCAAGTTTGGTCAAGCCGTCCACGACGGTGGCGCATGCTTCGCCGAAACGGGTTCTCACCTCTTCGAGCGGGACGGTCGTATCCTCGACGACATCGTGGAGCAGCGCCGCAATGATCGACAACACGTCCATTTGCATGTTGACGAGAATTTCCGCGACGGCAACCGGATGCAAAATATACGGCTCGCCCGACTTGCGCACCTGGCCGTCATGGGCCCTGTCGGCAAAATCGTACGCTTCGCGGATGCGGCTTAAATCCTGCTCCTTCATATAGGCCGATGCTTTGTCAAGCAGCTGTTCAATCCCCATGTAGGTCCCTTTCCCAAAAAAATTTGTGGCCTTGACGTTCAGGCCAGCGCCGTCCCTGCCGGGGACGATGCCGAACACCGCTTCATGTATAGCAACAAAAACAACCGCAAAAAGCGGCCGCCCTGGTGGAATCCGTCGTGTTTCTATTATTATGCCTGTTTGCCCCGCGTGCCGTCAACCCGAGGGGCGGCGAACGGTCCGCGCATGGCAAAACGTGCCGGCAGCGGCGACAACAAGTCCCGCGCCGGCACGAATGTCGGTCCGTTCATTTTAATAGGTTACGAGAGAAAAAACGTCGATGCCCGGCAGCTTGACGCGGCCGTTCAAATAGCTCAGCTCGATCAGGAAAGCCGCGCCGATCACCTCGCCGCCGAGCTGCCGAATCAGGCTCGCCGTAGTGGAAATGGTGCCGCCCGTCGCGAGCAAATCGTCGGCGATCAGGATCCGCTGGCCCGGCTTGATCGCATCCTTGTGCATGGCCAGTTTGTCTTTGCCGTATTCAAGGTCGTAGCCCGCTTCGATCACGTCGGCGGGCAGCTTGCCGCTTTTGCGAATCGGCACAAAGCCGACGCCGAGCTCGACGGCCAGCGGCGCGCCGACGATAAACCCCCGCGCTTCGGGACCCGCGATCAGATCGATGCCCTTGTCCTGAACAGCCTCTTTAACGGCCAGAATCGCGGCGCGGTAAGCTTCGCCGTTATTCGTCAGCGTCGTGATGTCTTTGAACCGGATGCCCGGCTGCGGATAATCCGGGATGACGCGAATATAATCCTTGAAATTCATGAGATGTCAGCTCCTTCTTGGATGGTGGATTGCGGCGCGCCTTCGGATTGACTGCGAATCCACTCGGCAAACGCCTTCGTTTCCGCAAACAGGATCAGGTCCGATTCGCGTCTGTGCCCCGCTTCGCGGTACAGCGCCGAACGGGACAAATCCTTCTTCTCCGGCGCATCGGCCAGCATGAGCGTTCCGTTCGCCAGCGACACAAATTCCAGTTCGGCAAAAACGTTCAGCATAAACCGTACCCGTTCCGCCTGCCAACCCAGCATCGTCGCCAGACGTCCGGCGGCGTCTTCACCTGTCAGCGGAGAGACGCGGCGAAGCGTCGTATACAGCCTGCCGAACTGCTCCCGGTCCGGTACGTCCACAGCCCGTCCGGACCGCGCCGTTGTACCGTAGAGGGCGTATACCGCGCCGATATCCCGGAACGCGCGAAGCGCCTCGGCCAGCTTGGCCGCCGAAGGCGGCGTTCCAAGCAAAATCAGCTCGGGGCATATCTGCCCTTCGGATAAATGGCCGATGTCATCGTATGTATAAACGGCTGAGAGATGCGGAAGCTTCGACGGGCCTGCCGCTTCGAGGACTTCTTTCCAGGCCGGGGATGGAACAAGCGCCGTGCAGGAAGCGACGGCATATCGATCCGCCAGCTTCGCGAGCGCCGGGACCGGCTCGGTTAATGCTTCCAGCCGGCAGTCGATCAGCTGGACATGCGGCACACACATATCGCTGACCATAAACTGGGCGCGCCTTCGCCCGTTCCATTCATTGACGGCGAGCTCACCCACGAGCTCGATGTGCGCGCCTTCCGTCAGCCGAGGAGCCAACTCGCCGCACCCGAAGCCGACGGCATCCAGCAGACGGCCGCCTCCGGAAATCGACAGCTTCAGATGCTTGCCTTCCTTGCCCATCGTTCTCCGGTCGGCGACCGTGCCTCCCCGCAGCAGCAGCTTCGGGGCCGGATTGCCTGCGCCGAACGGCTCCAGCCGCTGCAGCTCCGTCAGCACGTCAAGGGTCGCTTCCTCGACTCCGCAGGCGAGATCGATCCTCGTCTTCGGTACCCGGTCGTCGGCGGTCAGCCATTCGTCCGCCAAACGGAAGAGCGACTCCTCCAGCTCGCCGAGCCGGCTGCGGTGGAGGCTCATTCCGGCCGCCGCCTGATGGCCGCCGAAATGGTCCAGCAGCTCCGCGCACCGCGTCAATGCGGCATGCAGATCGAAGCCTTCGACCGACCTGGCCGAACCTTTGCACATGCCGGTTTCGGCATCGATGCCGAGCACCAGCGTCGGCTTATAAAACCGTTCGATCAGCTTGGAGGCGACGATTCCGACGACGCCGGCATTCCAGCCCACGCCGGCCAGGACGATCACCGATGGCTCCGGCCTGTCTTCCGCCTCGGCGCGGGAGCACCTGTCCGCCCACATCGCCAGCGCTTCCCGGACGATCTCGTCGACGACCCGCTGCCGCTCCCGGTTCAGGTTGTCGAGCGTGAACGCGGCCGCCGCGGCCGATTCGGAATCGGCGGCGGTCAGCAGGCGCACCGCTTCGTCCGCATGCTCAAGGCGTCCGGCGGCATTGATGCGCGGCGCCATGCCGAAGGCGATATTCGTCGCTTGGATCGATGCCAGGTCGATCCCCGCTACGTCGGCTAGCGCCGCTAAGCCGGGCTCCCCGCCCTCCTGCAGCCGTTGGAGGCCGAGCCGAACAAGGATGCGGTTCTCGCCTTGCAGCGGCATCAGGTCGGCGATCGTGCCCAGCGCGACGATATCGGTCCATTCGACCGGCGGCTCGCCGAGCAGCGCTTCGGCCAGCTTGAAGGCGACGCCGACGCCCGCCAGCCCTTTAAACGGATACGGGCAATCGTCCTGCTTCGGATTAATGAGCGCAAGCGCCTCCGGAAGGCGCTGCGGAGGCTCGTGATGATCGGTCACAATGACATCGATGCCGAGCGACCGGGCATAGGCGATTTGTTCCACGGCGCTGATGCCGGTATCCACCGTAACGATGAGCGTCACGCCGGCTTCGGCGGCCTTCGCGATCGCCGCCTCGTTTAAGCCGTAGCCCTCCAGCGTGCGGTGGGGGATATAATAATCGAAGCGGAGCCCCAGCCGGCCAAACAGCCGGATCATCAGCGCCGTCGACGACACGCCGTCGGCGTCGTAATCGCCGTATATGCGCACGCGCTCTCCGCGCTCGGCAGCGTCGCGAATGCGCGCGGCCGCTTCCTTCATCCCTTTCAGCAGGAACGGGTCGTGGAGACGTTCGACTCCGCCGAACAGAAATTTCCGGGCCGATTCGAGGTCGGCATAACCCCGCTGAACGAGCAGCCTTGCAACGATCGGCGGCAGCTTCAGCTTCGCCGCCAGCTCCTCCGCCCGTACCCGATCATCCATCCCCAGGTCGGCGATTTCCCAGCGGGTATTCGGTCTAATCAATGGAGCGGCACCTCCTTCGGTATGAACGCTGAACGCTTTTCATAAAAAAGACGCCGCTGCTACTGCAGCAGCGTCGGCATCTGCTCCTGATTCGGGTCGTGATTCGTTTTGTACGGATAGCCCGGGTCGTACGGCGTGACATGGACGGAAACGTCCGTCACGTGCGAAAACCGCTTCATCAGAAACAGCTTGACCCGCTTGGCGATTTCGCTGCCTTCGAGAACCGAAATGCGCGGATTGACGCTGATCGTCACATCGGCGATCACATAATGGCCATGCTCGCGCGCATGCAGCTCTTCGACCGCAATGACGCCTTCGATGCGCTGCACCGCCGCCATAAATTCGTTGCGGTCGGCCTGCTCCACCTCGCCGGTGCGGCTGCGCAGCGCGGAGGCCGTTACCACGCGGTACCCGCCCGCAAATACGAGGACGACTAAAATAAGCGACGCGGCCGGATCGAAATAATAGAGCATCGGCATGTCCAGCGGCTTCCCGAGCGACGCGCCGCCCGTACCGATGACCGCCGCAATCGAGGCGTACAAATCCGAACGGCGCTCCTTGACGGGAAAGAAAATTTCCTTCAGCACGAATGCGGCGACGACGACGGCCGCCGAAGGCCAGCCCGGTCCTTCATCCACGCCTTCGGCGAGCGAACGGACCGCCGAGATGCCGATTTCCAAACCTGCGATCATCAGCAGGATCGAAGCCAGCACGCCGGTGACCGCCTCGGTTTTTCCCCGGTGCGCGGAAGCGGCCGGATCCTGGGCGCCCTGCCTGTGCGAGCGGCGGATGCCTGTCAAGGAGACGAACGAGGAAGCCGCTTCGGAGGCGGAGCGGCAGGCATCGGCCAGAAGCGTTTTGCTTCCGGTCTGCATGCCGATGCCTCCTTTAACCGCCGCGATGCAGACGTTTCCGATCAACCCGGTCCATGCTGCCCCTTCCGCCTTGGCGTAACGATGGTTCGCTGACATGGTCGCCTCCTGTTAATGAGCGATGAATTAAGACGCCGCAGGCGTTTTAGCCGCCATTTTCGGCTTCTGCCGGTTTTTCAGCACCAGCCACAGCTGGCTCGCGATAAAGATCGAAGAGTACGCGCCGCTGATGAGTCCGAACAGCATGGCGAGCGAAAACAGCTTGATCGATTCGCCGCCGAAAATAAACAGACAGAGCGCGGCGATCAAAACCGTCATGACCGTGTTGATCGAACGCGTCAGCGTCTGCCAAATGCTGGCATTCACAAGGTTCGCCAAATCGGCACCCGTTTTGATTTTCGCAAACCGGAGGTTCTCGCGGATCCGGTCGAAAATAACGATCGTATCGTTGATGGAATAACCGATAATCGTCAGCACCGCCACGATAAACGGCAAATTGACCTCCAGCCGGAAGATCGAGAACAAGCTGATGACGATAAACGCATCGTGCAGCAGCGCTACGATTCCCGCCACCGCAAACCGCCATTCGAACCGGATGCTGACGTACAGGATGATGCCGATGCTCGCGATGGCGACCGCCTTCAGGGCGTTTAACTGCAGCTCTCTCGCCATCTCGGGATCGACCGTGTTCACTTCCGCCGAAGCGCTTTTATCGAACTTCGAGGCGAAATCGGCCTTGAGCTTTTCTTCCTTGTCCTGCTGCAGCGTATCCGGGAAACGCATCGTGACCCGGTTCGTGCCGACGGTCAGCGCGGGGCTGCCGTAGCCTTCGTCGGTCAAAAACTGCTGAATGGCGTTTTTTTGTCCGGACAGATCTTTCTTCACAGAGAAGTCCACGCTGGAGCCGGCCTTGAAATCGACGCCGTAATGAAGGCCGGCGAAGGCGAGCGTCAAAACGCCGAGCACCGTGATGACGATCGATAGAATAAAGAAATACCGCGCTTTGCCGACAAAGCTGAACCTCTTTTCGGATTCGGTAAATTTATAGCGCACGGATTTCACTCTCCTTAATGCCGAAATACGCAGGTTTGACGAGCTTGTTGCTGCGGATGAGCAAATGAAGGAGCAGCCGCGAGTAGCCTACGTTCGTAATGATGCTGACGACGATACTCAGAATGAGCGTAACCGCAAAGCCTTTTACCGCCCCGGTGCCGATAAAGAACAGCACTAGCCCGGCGATGACGGTCGTCACATGCGCATCGATGATGGTGCGGAACGAGTTTTTGGAGCCGGCTTTGAGCGAGGACAGCACGCTTTTGCCGCTGCGCATCTCTTCCCGGATCCGCTCGAACGTAATGATGTTGGCGTCGACGGCCATCCCAATGCCGAGAATGAACGCTGCGATGCCCGGCAGCGTCAGCGTCGCGTCCATCAGATAGAAGCCGAGCAGCAGCATCCAGATGTAGACGATGATCGCAAAGCTGGCGATCGCGCCCGGAATGCGGTAAAACACAAACATGAAGAGCAGGATGAGCACCGTAGCCAGGCCGCCCGCAAACAGCGTCTCCTGCAGCGACAGCTGACCGAGCGTCGCGCCGACGCTCTGCGTATATTTCTCGGTGAGCTTCAGCGGAAGCGCGCCGAGGTTGATCGTGTTTTTCAGGTTGTTCGCTTCGTCCAGCGTGAAGCTGCCGGTTATCGAAGCGGTGTTGCTGTTGATTTCCTCATTGACGTTCGGCGCGGAAATTTGCTGATCGTCCAGGTAGATGGCCAGCTGGTTATTTCCGGTTGATGCAAGCTTCGCGATGTCGCCTGTCACTTTGGCGAATTTCGAAGCGTCCTTCAGCTTGATGTCGATTTCGTAAGCGTTCAGATTCGACTGTCGCACGCTCGCGCCGTTCGGAACGAAATCGCTGCCGTTCAGTTCAGTCTTGCAGTAGCCTTGCTGGGGGGTGCAGCCGACCGCGCTGCGGAACGTCAGGTTCGCCGGCTTGCTCAGCACTTCGCGCACCTTCGCCTCGTCGGTGACGCCGGCGATTTTGACGCGAATCCGGTTCGTGCCCTCGATCGACACATCCGGCTCGGCGACGCCGGTGCGGTTCGCGCGCTCCTCCAGACTTCGGGCCGTCTGAACGAGCGAATCCTTCGACACTTTCCCTCCGCCGTCAAGTGGCGACGCCTCGTACAGGATTTCAAATCCGCCTTTCAGGTCCAGGCCCAGCTTGATTTGCTTTACGAGCCAGGGGCTGGTCGCTCCGACGACGCCTGCGGATAAGACGACGATGAGCACAAATGTTAACAATCGGTTCATAATGCCGTTGGTTCCCCCTTGTAAGAGCTTGTCAATATTCCTATTATAGCGACGCCGGAAAAACGAGTCAAAAAAAAGAGCCCCGCCGTCAAAATTGGGACCCCTTGAACGCACTTAACGTCATGTAGTTCATAAACCGTGTCGCCTTGAGCGACAAGATGTCGTTGACGACCCGATGCAATGCCGGCTGCCCGGTTTTCGCGTATTTGTCGCTGACGCATTCCCACACTTCCTTGGCGGTCACATGCTCATAGCCGACCAGCCTGAATTCCTCCGCTTTGCTTTCGCACAGCGCTTCGATCGTTTCGGCCCACTCCACGTCCGTCACCTGCGTTATCCTCCTCCGCCGAAATCGGCATCCAGCCTTAAACCTATTTCGCCGCCCCCCTGCGCGATTCCTGCACGTCCGCCGCCAAAAATCGCAGGAGGAATGTTCAACAATAACAAAGCGTGCCTCCGGACCTGGTTTCGTTTCATTTCCGGCGGCTCCGGAATAATGCCCGCTCCATAAAAATTACGGCATGGGAGCGGACATGCCGCGCATATGCTTGAGCATAGGACAGGTTTAAGAGCATTTCCGATCGCCGGCAGCCTTAAAAGCGGTTTCCGGTTCTGCTTCGGGTATCCCGAATGATGAAAATTTCGAGAAAGAACAAAGAGAGGGAGCGAACGTGACCAAGCAATCTTTTATGAAAGGCGCGCTCATCCTGCTGGCAGCCGGGATCGTCAACCGCATTCTCGGTTTCGTCCCCCGCATCGCGATGCCCCGGATTATCGGCGCGGAAGGCGTCGGGCTGTACCAGCTCGGCTGGCCGTTCCTGATCGTCATGCTTACGCTCGTGACCGGCGGCATTCCGCTGGCGGTCGCCAAATGGATCGCCGAGGCGGAATCGCAGGGCGACCGCAGACGGGTGAAGCAGATCCTTCGCACGGCCATGCTGCTCACCGTCAGCCTGTCGGTCGTCATTACGGCGGTCTTCATGATTTTGACCCCATGGATTACGAAGCACCTGATGACCGATCCGCGGGTCTACCAAACGTTCCTGTGTATGAGCCCCCTGCTGCTTATTATCGGCATTTCCTCCGTATACCGGGGTTATTTTCAGGGGAAGCAAAATATGATGCCGACCGCCCTGTCAACGACGGTCGAATCACTGTTCCGGATCGTCTTCCAGCTGCTGCTCGCCCGGATGCTGCTGCCGCTCGGGCTTGCATGGGCGGCAGCCGGCGCGATGCTCGGCGTCGTCGCCGGCGAAATCGCCGGCTTCGCCGTCCTATACTGGCAGTATGTGCACGACCGGCTGAAGGAACGTAAAGCCGGCAGCGCCGGCCCTGCCTCAGGGAAGACGGATGAGGCTTCCAATGGTGCAGTAGATGTGGCGCAACCGGTAGCGAACAAATGGATTTCGGGGTCCCGGCCGCTCTCCCGCAGACCGGTGCTCCGGCGTCTGCTCGGCTTGTCCGTTCCGGTCACGTTCAGCCGGATGATCGGCTCGCTTTCGTATTTGCTGGAGTCGATCCTGACCGCGAGAGCGCTTGCCGTTGCCGGCATCGCGACCGGCGCCGCCACGGCCCAATACGGCGCGCTGCAGGGGATGATCATCCCGATTCTGCTGCTGCCGACCGCCCTGACCTACTCGCTGGCCGTTTCGCTCGTCCCGTCGCTGTCCGAAGCCGCAGCCAAAGGCGACCGCGCGACCATTCACAAGCGGCTGCATCAATCGATGCGCCTTGCGCTCGTGACCGGCGCGCCGTTCATCGTCGTCATGGCGCTGTTCGCCGAGCCGATCTGCCGGCTGCTCTACCATCACGCCGAAATCGCGCCGATGCTGAAATGGATGGCGCCGGTCGGCCTGTTCATTTACCTCCAGGCCCCGCTGCAGGCCGCCCTGCAGGCGCTGGACAAGCCGGGCACGGCGCTCATGAACACCTTCATCGGCGCATTGGTCAAGCTAGTGCTTATCATGAAGCTCGCTTCGATGCCGGAGCTCGGCATTTACGGCGCGCTGATCGCCATCAACGTCAATATCGTCCTCGTCACCGTGCTGCATTTTATCAGCGTCGTCCGTTTTATCGGCTTCCGCATGGAGCTGTTCGACTTTATTAAAGTCGGGGCCGCCATGACGATTATGGGGGCCGCAGCTTTATGGGTCATGAACCGCGGGGCGCTTCCCGCCTTATGGCTGAATATGACGATGGCCTGTACGGCCGGCTTTATCGTTTACCTGGTCGTCATTATGGCGACCGGCATTATCGACCGCTACGACGCTTCCCGCCTCCCCCTGATCGGCCGTTGGTTCCGATGAAGAAAAAACAAACGCCGGGGCGCCGCCTTTCGATCGGCGGCGTTAAGACCCCGGCTTATTGCGGCTGTCGACATAAAGCTTGCCTTTATGGTCGATCGTGCACAGGTACACCTGCTTCAAATCGGTCACGCCCCGCTGCTTCAGCTGATTGTTCAGCCAAAACCGGTCCTTCCCGAGCCGGTTCAAATTGTCGCCGACAAGCTTGCCGTCCATAATAAGCGGAATGGGCAGCGACTCGAACCGGTAATGCTCCGGAAAAGGGGGCGGCAGCTTGTGCGGATCTTCTTTTTCTCCCCTGCCGCGATGTTCTGCCGATTCATCGAAAAAGCCCGTTCGGCGCTCCTTGTCCTTTTCCAAAATCGACAGCTTGCCGCTTGTCTCCAGCACCGCAAATTCGACGTCCTCAACCGTTCCGATCTTATTGGCCCGTAGCTGGTGAAGCAAATCGTCCAAATTATAGCGCTGCTTGCGCATCGCTTCCCGGTTCAAATGCCCGTTCTCGATCAGGACCGTCGGCTTGCCGTCGAACCAGAGCCGAACCGTGCGGCTTTTGAGCGCAATAAAAGCGATGCCGATCTGAATCAGCATGAGCGCGCACATCGGGACGATGCCATCGGTTAACGGACGATCCGTATCTTCAATGACGATGACCGCAATTTCGGCGATCATGACGGAAATGACGAGGTCGAAGACGGAGAGCTTGCCGATTTCCCGTTTGCCCATGAACCTTAGGATGAGAAAAACGACAAAATAAGTTAAAACGGTCCGGATCAGGATACTCCAAATCTCCATTAATCAAACCGCCCTCCTTATTTGTTCCCGATTAGTTCCCGGCCGGGCCCCGCTCCGAATGGACGCTCTGAAGAGCCCGCCGGCCGTAAAGCTATTGTCACCTGAGGGAAGGACCGTCATACGGAGGGTGTTATTCGAATTTATGGCAGCGGATGTTCCGAAGGCGATTCTTTCGATGAACAGGCACGGGAACGGACTTGTACTATTTTTTCTGGCCCCGCCATATGCTCTATTAACGATAATCACTTTCAAATGGAGGGGGATAACGCGCGATGAAAAATGTGACGAAGGTGCAGGCGACTTCTCCGATGCTGTCCGGCATCCTGTGCGCCGCCGTCTGGCTGGCGATCGGAGCGGCCGTGCTCTCGCTGCTGCTCCGCTTCGGCAGCATGGACGAAGCTTCGCTGCCGCTCTACAGCCTGATTGTGCACGGCGCCGCCGCGCTGGCGGGGGGCTTCGTATCCGGCAAACGATCCGGACAACGCGGCTGGTATTACGGGGGCATACTCGGCCTGGCTTACGGCATTCTCATACTGCTTACCGGGTTCCTTGCCGCGAATGCGGGCATCGGTGTCCGTACGCTGACGATGCTGGCGGTGGCGGCGGCTGCCGGCGCATTGGGCGGCATGTTCGGCGTCAACGCCAGGAGGAGCTGAAGCATCATTCGAATGGAGGCCGGCGCCGGCCGTTTCTTGTGAACTCCGCACCGATATGTGCTATACTAGATCGAGCCTTCTTTATGGACTGGAGCGCCAGCAGCCCGGGGCGGTTAGGGGGAACAAGAAGCGATGATTTTATTCGACAGCATGAGAACTGTAACCTTATATACGATTGGCGCCGTCATTTTGATGATGTGGTACGCGACCAAAGCGAACCCGTTCCTGATCGGAGGCTTATTTCTCCGTGAGCTGATGTGGAAACCGAAATTTTTAATCCATTTTGTGGCGCTCATTTTTATGCTGTTCCTCAATAAGTTCGAGCTGAAAATCGAAAACAAGATGGGCGGAAGCACGCATGATTTCGCCGGCTTCTTTCAAACCTATGAAGGACATTTTACGTTTCATCTGCAGCAGGCGCTTGAAAACCCGGTGCTTACGGCCGTGCTCTCTTTCATCTATGTCGTGATGCTGCAGGGGCTCTTGGTCGCATCGGTCGGCATTTACACCTATGAACAAAACCGAAGGCCGATGTTTTACGCGACCTGTTACGCGATCATGATCAACTATTTGGCTTCGATTCCGTTCTATTTGTTTTTCCCGGTCAACGAGGTCTGGTTTCACGATCCGACGGTCCGGTTTCTCATCCCGGACGTTTTTCCGAACTTTGAAACCCAATACCGGGCGCTGTCCGGCATCAACAACTGTTTTCCGAGCCTGCATACGTCGATTTCGGTGACGATCGCCCTGCTCGCGATTCGCTCCGGGAACAAGCGGTGGGCGTGGTTCAGCGGGACATGCGCGGTGCTGATTATGTTTGCGACGCTGTATCTCGGCATTCACTGGCTGACGGATTTGGGCGGCGGCCTGCTGCTTGCTCTGGCGGCGGCCGAGGCGGGAATTCGCTTGAGCCGCTTGAGCGTTAAGCTATCCGCCCGCCGCAGCCAAGCGCTTAAAGCCGGGATCAATTACGCGCAGGAAGATATTCAATAAATGCTGCTTTAGTCTCCCAATGGTTGGAGAAATGCTGGCTTCTAAAGCGATAAAAGCCGGGCCCCTGGAAGAATCGAAATTCTTCCGGGCCCGGCTTTTATGTACGTACGGAGCTCTGAACCGCTCGCGTCCATCGCCGCGATCGCCGAACGGCGGATTAAGCTTTCACTTCGCCCGACTGTTCGTTCTCTTTTTTCTCTTCCTTCTTGTCCTCCGCCTTCATGGCGCTCGAGACGGCTGCCTGTGCCGTTACGTTATTGATCGAGCTGCGGTCGAACGTGATCTTCGTTGCATCGTTGACGCGAAGAACGACCGTATCGTCCGTAATTTCCATAATCGTGCCGTGCATGCCTCCGATTGTGACGACCTTGTCGCCTTTCTTCAGCTGACCCAGCATGGAGTTGCGCTGCTTCTGTTTGCGCTGCTGCGGACGAATCAGCAGGAAATAAAATACCGCAAACATCAATACAAAAGGAAGGATCGTACCTAAACCGCCGCCCATTCCATAACCCCTTTCATCAAAACCCTTTATCGTTGTTGTTCAAGCCGTATTTGGCGAAGAAGGCATCCCGGAAATCAAGCAGCCGGTCTTCCTGAATCGCCTGGCGCACCTCCCGCATGAGCTGAAGCAGGAAATGCAGATTGTGGTACGTCGTCAGCCGGATGCCAAATGTCTCGTCCGCCTTGATCAAATGGCGGATGTAGGCCCGCGAGTAATTCGTGCAGGTATAACACGAGCATTCCGGATCCAGCGGCCCGAAATCGTCTGTGTACTTTGCATTCCGGATGACAAGCCGGCCCGAGCTGGTCATCGTCGTTCCGTTGCGCGCGATACGGGTCGGCAGCACGCAGTCGAACATATCGATGCCTCGGATTGAACCTTCCAGCAGCGCATCCGGAGAACCGACGCCCATTAAATACCGCGGTTTACCGCCCGGCAGCAGCGGAACCGTCGCCTCGAGCACGTGGTACATCAGCTCTTTCGGCTCGCCTACACTGAGTCCCCCAATAGCATACCCCGGGAAATCCATGGAAGTCAACTCAGCCGCGCTCTGCTTCCGCAAATCCTCGTACATGCCGCCCTGCACGATGGCGAACAGCCCCTGGTCGTGCGGACGGGCATGCGCCTTCAGGCACCGCTCCGCCCAGCGCGTCGTGCGTTCCAGCGACTGCTTCACGTAATCGTATTCGGCCGGATACGGCGCGCATTCGTCGAACGCCATCATAATGTCGGAGCCGAGCGCGTTCTGGATTTCCATCGCTTTCTCGGGAGAAATAAAAAGCTTGTCGCCGTTCAAATGCGAGCGGAATTCGACGCCCTCCTCGCGGATTTTGCGAATGTCGCTCAGGCTGAACACCTGGAAGCCGCCGCTGTCGGTCAGAATCGGCCGGTCCCAGTTCATGAAGCGGTGAAGCCCGCCCGCCTGCCTGACAATCTCGTGTCCCGGCCGGATGAACAAATGATATGTGTTGCTCAAAATAATATGAGCATCCATGGCCTTCAGCTCTTCAGGGCTCATGGTCTTCACCGTCGCCTGCGTGCCGACGGGCATGAACGCCGGCGTCTCGATGACGCCGTGCGGCGTATGCACCCGTCCCAGCCGGGCGCCGGACTGCTTGCATGTCTTAATCAGTTCGTATGTGATCGCCACTTTGCACTCTCTTTCGGGTTAATAGATGAACATCGCGTCTCCAAAGCTGAAAAACCGGTATTGGCGCTCGACGGCTTCGCGGTAAGCGTTCAGCACCGCCTCCCGGCCCGCCAGCGCGCTGACCAGCATCACAAGCGTCGACTTCGGCAGATGAAAGTTCGTCAGCAGCGCGTCGACCAGCCTGAACGTATAGCCCGGATAAATAAAGATATCGGTCCAACCGCTGCAGGCCTCCACCTGTCCGTCCGCCATGCGGGAAGCTGCCGTTTCCAGCGTTCTGGCCGAGGTGGTCCCGACGGCGACGATCCGTCCGCCGCGGCTGCGCGTTTCATTCAGCAGCGCGGCCGTTTCACGGCTGAGCTCGAAATATTCCGCGTGCATCTTGTGCTCTTCCACCCGCTCAGCCGACATCGGGCGGAAGGTGCCGAGACCGACATGCAGCGTAATATAGGCGATCCGAACACCTTTTTCTACGAGCCTGCGCAAAAAAGGTTCCGTAAAATGCAGCCCGGCCGTCGGAGCGGCAGCCGAGCCTTCGTTCTTCGCATACACGGTCTGGTATCGCTCGCGGTCATGAAGCCGCTCTTTTATATAAGGCGGGAGCGGCATCTCACCCAGCTTGTCCAGCAGCTCGTTGAAGATGCCGTCGTAGGAAAACTCGACCTCGCGCGCTCCCATCTCGCCTTCCGCCGTCACCTTTGCGCGCAGCAGCGGCGCTCCGCCGCCGTCGTCGCCGAATAGAAGCTCGGTGCCGGGACGCAGCCGCTTCGCCGGCTTTGCAAGCGTCTCCCAGCGGTCGCCGCTCAGCTGCCGGAGCAGCAGCAGCTCGATCCGGGCGCCGGTATCCGGCTTGACGCCGATCAGCCGCGCGGGGATGACGCGGGTATCGTTCAGCACCAGCGTATCGCCCGCCCGCAGAAGCTCCTCGAGCTCGGTAAACCGGTGATGCCGGGTCTCTCCGGTAGCTTTGTTCAGCGACAGAAGCCGGGAAGACGTCCGTTCGGAAAGCGGTGTCTGCGCAATCAACGACTCGGGCAGTTCAAAATCAAAATCGTCCACATTCATTCGTCGGTTCAGTCCTCGTCCTTAACTATACTAGCGCCTTTATAGTAGTATTTCAAAATATATTGATAGTCATACCCCGAATCCGCCAGTCCTAACGCGCCGTACTGGGACATGCCGACGCCGTGCCCGTCGCCGTGCCCGATAATGCGGAACGACGGCGACGCCGTCGCCGCGCGGACGGCGCCAGAGCCGTTCAGGATATAGACGCTGCCGTCCGACAGCTCGCTCGCCTGCCCGTTCGCGCCGATGACGGCAAGCGGTCCGCCGTCTCCTGGCCGCTCCCGCGTATTGCCGCCGCCGGCGCCTTCGATCGTCATCCTCGCGGTTTCGTCCACCGTAAACAACGTGCTTGGCAAACCGCCGAGCAGCGAACGAAACTGCTCGGGATATTTGACGTCCAGCGGGCTGCCGTTCGCCAGAAGCTCCAGCGGCCGGCCCGAAGGGCCGGTTTTGCCGACCTCCAGCGAGCGGATCGGTCCCGCGGCTTTGGCGGCTAATTTGCCTTTCAGCATTTTGGTCAAATCATCGGACGAATAGGGACCGCGGATCCAGTTCATTTTGTTCGATTCGGAGGTCTCTTCCAGTACCGTGACGACCGTTCCTTTGTCTATCGTATCCACGACCGGCACGCTGTCCTGTACGAGCGGAACCGGACGTACCTTCACCCCGTCGCCCGTCGAGCGCATGAGTTCAAGCCCGGCATCGTTTTTCTTGCCCGTATCCTCAAGCAGGTCGTCGCGGACGTAGCCGTTCTTTCCCGAATCGAGCACGACGCGGTACCAGCGGTGCAGCCCGGTCTCGGACGTTTCGTCGGGACTGGGCACGCTCTTCAGGTAGGAAACGTCGCTTCCCCAAACTTCCGAAGCGTCGGCCGTTGCGCCGCCGGCGCTGGCGGTGAAGACAGCCTCAATCGGCTTGCCGTCCGCAACCGCGACCTCGCCCTTCGTTGCATCGACGGCCGCGGTCGTCGCCGGCTGCTCCGAACCGATGCCGTTATACGCCTGACTAATCGTCGTATCGACCACCTGCGCCACCTGGAAGCCGAAGCCCTGAAACAAGGCGTACGAACGGGCCGCAACCGCCTGCGCTTTAAGCGCCTCGGCCGGCCAGGAAGCCGGCATTTCCGCGCCGACGACCGAATACAAATACTGCTCGAAGGGCAGCTCGTTAATGACGGCCAGCTTGCTGTTAAATCCGCTCAGCTCAAACTGCCCCCGGTAGCTCCGGCCGTACCGTTCCGACAATTTAATGCCGCCCGCGTCTTCTGTCGACACCCATACTTTCGCTCCGGAAGAGGGAATTTCATACAGCGGCGTCGCCGCATCCGCAGAAGCGGTAACGGTATGATCGTCGCGGAGAGGCAGATAGACGCTTGACGCATCCGTGGGCTTGAGAGCGGTTCCCGGAACGGCATTCGCCGCCGCGGTTTTGACCGCTTTCAGCGAATCGGCATCCGGCTCGTCCCCGACGAGGACGGTAAAGGCTTCGCCGCCGCCGGCCGACGCTTTGACGGCCGGAAACGCATCAACGCCGGCGGCCGACGCGATGCTTTGAGCCGCCTGCCGCGCTTCGTCCGCCGTCTCGTAGGCGCCCGCTTCCAGATGAAGCGGCCCGGTGACGACGGGCTTCGCCGCTCCGGCCAGCTTCGCGACGGAGGGATCGCCGCCGTATTTGTCGCCCGCCGACTTTGCCGCCGACGCCGTCGGATAGGAGCCCTCGAGCACCTGGTAAAGCCGTGCGCCGCCCTTGTCGGCCGACGTCAGCAGCGGCGAACCGCCGAGCTGCGCCACCCGTTTGGCGACCGCCTGCGCCGCCTGGAAATCCGGCGTCTCGGCCAGCTTCGGCTTATAATCGTCAAGCGTGAAGCGCAGGACGCTGCCGGCGGCCGATTGAAATAACGATTGCACGCCGGAGGGCAATCGCAGCCCGACCTGCAGCGCGCCGGCGGAGCCAAGCGTGGTCGCGGCCGTATTCAGCTGATATTTGCCCGGCACGTTGATGAAAATGGCGACCCTTATCGTATCAAGACTCGGCACCGCCCCGTAAGACGGCTGCCCGGTGCCCGCGGAGACGAGCAGCAAAGCGGCCAAAAGCGCGGCTAACATTTTTCTCATGCGCCGGTTATCCTCCTTCTTTCGGTTCGTTCCGCACCGGCAGGGCGCAGGCCCCGCTCTCGCAGCTCTCGTCCGCTTCCCCGAACCATTCGTATCTGCGGTTTGCGATGTACCGGTATAAGGCGTCCATCGCCCGCTTCATGCCCGGCAGCCGGTAAAGCGGCGCCAGCAGCCGGAAGCCCGGAACGGTGCGCAAAATGCGGACAATCCCGTCCGCCCCGGCATACAGCCGCCCTTCGCCGTCGGCGACGTGCATTTTCGCCGCCAGCGTTTCCTTCGGCAGCGCCGCAACCGCTGGGTAGAGCCGCGCGGCGTCCCCGTCAAGTGACTGCAGCGGAATAAACAGGAGCTCCGCAGAAGAGCGCAGCTCCTTCAGCCGTTTGACGCTTGCCAGGCAGAGCCGGCAGCTGCCATCGTAAAAAATATGCAGCGTTTCGCGATCGCCGGTCGTTCCCACGCGGATTCGCCTCCTTTCAGGCTGCGGCGGCCGGACCTCGGCGGCGCTATTCGCCGCTTCCCTGGCCCGTTCCGTCCCGCTGCATCTCATCGGGTAGTGGCAGCCCCAAATGCAGATACGCCTGCTTCGCGACGACACGGCCGCGCGGCGTCCGCTGCAGGAAGCCGATCTGCATCAAATACGGCTCGTAGACGTCCTCGATCGTCTGCGGCTCTTCGCCGATCGTCGCGGCGATCGTATCGAGACCGACCGGGCCGCCGCGGTAATTCGTCACCATCGCCCGCAGCATTTTATGGTCGATCTGGTCGAGCCCGAGCGGGTCGACCTGAATAAGACCCAGCGCCGAGCCGGCGAGCTCCGGCGTGACGATGCCGTCGCCGCGCACCTGCGCGAAATCGCGAACGCGCTTCAGGAGACGGTTGGCAATGCGCGGCGTTCCGCGGGAGCGCATGGCGATTTCCCGCGCGGCTTCGCCCACGACGCTGACGCCGAGAATTTCCGCCGCGCGCGTCACGATATAAGCCAGCTCGTCGATCGTGTAAAATTCCAGCCGGCTGACGACACCGAACCGGTCGCGCAGCGGCGCGGACAGGAGGCCCGCCCGCGTCGTGGCGCCGACAAGCGTGAACGGCGGCAGCTCGAGACGCACCGAGCGCGCGCTCGGTCCTTTGCCAATCATAATATCGAGCGCGTAGTCCTCCATCGCCGGGTACAGCACTTCCTCGACCGTCCGGTGCAGCCGGTGGATCTCGTCGATGAACAGCACGTCGCCCTCCTGCAAATTCGTCAGCAGCGCGGCGAGATCGCCCGGACGCTCGATGGCCGGGCCGCTTGTCGTTCTCAGGTTGACGCCGAGCTCGTTGGCGATAATGTTGGACAGCGTCGTTTTGCCGAGGCCCGGCGGACCGTACAGCAGCACGTGATCGAGCGCTTCCTTGCGGAGCTTGGCCGCCTCGATAAACACCTTCAGGTTCTCTTTCACCTGCGCCTGGCCGATATATTCGGCCAAATACCGGGGACGCAGGCTCAGCTCCACCGCCTGATCCTCCATCATCAGGTTGGCGGATATGATCCGGTCTTCCATTATACGCGGCCCCTCCTCCCCGTTCAGCCTTTAAACAGCTGCTGCAGCGCGCGTTTCATCAGCACGTCGACCGGTTCTTCCGGCGTCAGCGCCTCTTTCATGCCGTGCCAGGCGCGGTCCAGCTCGGCCGCGGTATACCCGAGCGCCGTCAGCGCTTCCCGCGCCTCCCGCCAGGCGGCTCCGCCCTCGGCCGCGGCGTCCGTATCCCCCGTGTCGGCCTGTAAAGCAAGCCCGGCAGCCGCCGCATCGATTCCCGGCGACAAGCCCGTCAGTTTGTCCTTGAGGTCCAAAATCATGCGCTGCGCCGTTTTCCGGCCGATGCCGGGCAGCTTCGTCAGAAATCCGACGTTCTCCTGCCGGATGGCGGCGGCGATCGTCTCCGGGCGGCCTCCGGCCAGGACGCCGAGCGCCACGCGCGGCCCGATTCCCGATACGTCCAGCAGCCTGCGGAACATCGCCTGCTCCTCGCGCGACGCAAAGCCGAACAGCAGCGCGGCATCCTCGCGCACGTGATGGTGGGTATAAATCGTCACGGGCTCTTCGTTCCGCGCAAACGAATACGGATTCGGCGTAAACACCCGGTAGCCGACATCCCGCACGTCGACGACGACGTATTCGCTGTCCACATGAACGACCCGTCCTTTTATGTAATCGATCACCGCCGCGTCACCTCGTCGATCATTTGCGTCATCACGGCGGTATGAGCGTGGCAGATCGCTACGGCAAGCGCGTCCGCCACATCGTCCGGTTTCGGAATCGCACTCAGCTTCAGGAACATGCGGACCATTTCCTGCACCTGGCGCTTCTCGGCTTTGCCGTAGCCGACGATGGCCTGCTTTACCTGCAGCGGCGTATACTCGCTTACCGGGAGCCCGCGCTGGGCCGCAGCCAGGATGATGACGCCGCGAGCCTGGCCGACCGAGAAGGCCGTCGTCACGTTCCGGTTGAAAAAAAGCTTCTCCACCGCAACCGTGTCGGGTTTATACTTTTCCATCAGCGCGCAGGCGGAGTCGTAAACCTGCTTCAGCCGGTCCTCCTGCGGCGTGTGCGCCTCCGTTTCGATCGAGCCGTATTGAACGGGCACGAGCCTGCTTCCGATTTTGTCGATGAATCCGAACCCCGCAATCGCAATCCCCGGGTCGATGCCTAATACGCGCATGACTCCTCTCTCCCTCTTGCCAGTTCGAACGGTCAGAAGAAACGGCCGGAAGCCGCCCCTCTCCTAAAAATGGCTCCTCCCATTATAGCAAAAGTAAGCCCCGATGAGAACACGCGTTTTGTCTTCCTTGCGGCGGCTGCTCGCGGCACGGCCGCTTCAACGCCTTCGCCGGCCGCATTTTCGGGGCCTCGTCCCCATACTCCATCATCCGCAGCAATCAAAAAGGACGCTCCGCATCCGGAACGCCCGTTCATTCTTTGTCGTATCAATAGGCCGGCTTCATGACCCGCTCGCTCTTCTCGAGGGCAAAATCGCTGAAGGTCGACAGCACGCTGTTGTATTCGTCTTTATCGACGACGCGGATGCCGTTCACCAGCTCGTCCATCCTGTTTTTCGGCAGGCTGCTTTCCATGTAATGAACATCGAGCTGAAAAAAGGTCCGCATCACCTTTTTATGCTTCGGCGGTCCGTCGAACAGCGACAGATTGCCGGAATCGTCCACGCTGAAATACGCGCTTTTCTTGCAGCTTTCCGACAAATCGTCGATCAGCTGCTCCATCACAACCGAGCCGTCATTCCCGAGCACCGCCGTCCATTCCGGATGGCTCTGAAGCAGCCCAAGCGCCGAATGGGCGTTCATGCTGCCGAGCGTCTGCATCTCGTCGCCGCACAGATAGATGCGGTGAAGCTTGACGGTAAGCGGCCCGCTCGCATCGCGGAGCGCTTCAATGACGCTTCGTCCGCCCTTTTCCGGACCCGCGGCCCGGGGGGCGGCCGACAGGTCCGCGCCGCCCGGCGCAAGGAGGACAATAAGCAGCGCGCCGCCCAGCGTCCAGAGCGGCTTCCGGCTGCGGCGGAGCTTTTTCTTCAGTTGTTTCCAAAGGCTGAATGCCATCACCTTGGGAACCCCCCTTTATTCCTTTTTTGGTATTGTTTCTCCCGGGTATAGGAAATATGCACGCCATGCAAAAGGCTCCTCCCCCGGCATTCCGGTGCCGGAAGAAGAGCCTTATCTTTGTTCTAGCCGAAAACGCGTTACCGATTAACGGTTAATCCAGGGCAAGCTGCCGCGGCGCTTCGGTTCCTGCGCCCGGAAAGAACGGGCGGACGATTTTTTGACCGGCTTGCGGGAAACGGACGCTTTCGCAACGCGAACCGGCTGCCCGTCATGACCGTCTTGATCGACGCTTTCCGCGTCCTCCTCGCGTTTGTCCTGACAGCCGCATTTGCACGGCTTTTGGCCGAATCCGGCAGGCGAAACCTGACCGTAGCCGGGATAGCCGTACCCGTACGGACCCATTGCGGCCGGCGAGACCGCCGTCGGCATCATGCCGTATCCGTAGCCGCCGTCATACGGGCCCATTGCGGCCGGCGAAACCGCCGTCGGCATCATGCCGTATCCGTGACCGCCGCCGTACGGGCCCATCTCCGCCGGCGAGACTGCCGTCGGCATCATGCCGTATCCGTGGCCGCCGCCGTACGGGCCCATCTCCGCCGGCGAAACCGCCGTCGGCATCATGCCGTATCCATAGCCGCCGCCGTACGGGCCCATCTCCGCCGGCGAGACTGCCGTCGGCATCATTCCATATCCGTGGCCGCCGCCGTACGGGCCCATCTCCGCAGGTGAAACCGCCGTCGGCATCATTCCGTATCCGTGGCCGCCGTCGTATGGTCCCATTTCCGCCGGCGAAACCGCCGTCGGCATCATTCCATATCCGTGGCCGCCGTCATACGGGCCCATTTCCGCCGGCGAAACCGCCGTCGGCATCATTCCGTACCCGTGGCCGCCGTCGTATGGTCCCATTTCCGCCGGCGAAACCGCCGTCGGCATCATGCCGTATCCGTGGCCGCCGCCATACGGGCCCATCTCCGCCGGCGAAACCGCCGTCGGCATCATTCCGTACCCGTGGCCGCCGTCATACGGGCCCATTTCCGCCGGCGAAACCGCCGTCGGCATCATGCCGTACCCGTGTCCGCCGTCGTACGGACCCATTTCCGCCGGCGAAACCGCCGTCGGCATCATTCCGTATCCGCCGTGGCCGCCGTCGTACGGACCCATTTCCGCCGGCGAAACCGCCGTCGGCATCATTCCGTACCCGTGTCCGCCGTCGTACGGACCCATTTCCGCCGGCGAAACCGCCGTCGGCATCATGCCGTACCCGTGTCCGCCGTCGTACGGACCCATTGCGGCCGGGCTTACCGACGGCGAGCCGTAATGCATTTGTACCGGCGCTCCCCAAGGAAGGGCAGACGCCCCCTGCACCTCGCTCGGCGGACACCCGTCCGGTCCGAAGCCCATTGCCGGGCTAACCATGCCCATGTCCTGCGGGTAACCGTACCCGGGCATTTGTCCCGCTGGAGACACCATCCCTTGCGTTTGCGGCATATTATACATTGAAATCACCTCGGTGGCCGGAATTTCGACCTGCTTGAACAGATCGATATGCTCATATTGAACGTGCATCGGATACGTCTTCTTCTCGGCCGGCATTTGCACCGGAGCCGGAACCGGGGCGGCGATGGGAGCCGGAACGGGTTCCGGTGCCGCCGGTACCGGGGCAGCCTCTTGAACGGGCGCCGGCAATGGCGTCGGGATCGGCGCCGGTGCCGCTTCGGCGGCCGGCTGGATCGGACCGGTCGGCTTTTTGCCCATGAACGGAATTTGCGCCGTAGGTATTTTACCGGTCGGAATTTTGCCGATCAATCCCTGGACGCCCTGAATCACCGAAGAAGGGTGCAGCGGATGATGACTTTGCTGCTGCGGCGCCCCGCTCCCGATTCCTCCGTGCGGCGTATGCGACTCACCCATGCCCGGAACGGCGGCGGAAGAGCCGGGCTCCGGAATGTTGACCGTCTCTCCGGTCAGCAGCACGTTCGGATTTTTCAGCTGCGGGTTCGCTTTAATCATCTCGCTGAGCGGCACGCCCCAGGCTTTGGACAGCTTCCACAGCGTATCCCCCTGCTTGACGACATGCTGATGCATGATGTTCATCCCTTCGGGCTTCGATGCCGGAATTTTCACTTTCATGCCGACGTCGATCGAATCGGGATTGGTAATGTCCGGATTGAGCTTTAAAATTTCTTCCATCGGGACGTTATACTTTTGCGCGATTAAATATAACGTATCTCCCTTTTTCACGATGTGGATTTTCACTCGCCACTAACCTCCTGATTACGTTCTCGGTTCGCAGGCGGACGCGGCTGACGCCCGTTTTGCAATCCCTACATCCTATGCAGGAGGTGGGCGGGTGTCACCACCAACGGGCAAAAAAAAGTGCCGGAACCCGTCCGGCATTTACCGGACAAGCTCTGGCACCTTCTTGCTATTCGAACACCTTCACCCCGTCGGACATGACGATTTTGCGGAATTCCGACAGCAGATGCGTCGTAATCGGGCCGGCTTTGCCGGCGCCGATCGTGCGCCCGTCGACCTCGCGCACCGCAATGACCTCCGCCGCCGTGCCCGTAAAGAACACTTCGTCGGCGACATACACATCGTGCAGCGTGAACGGCTCCTCCTTCAGCTTGTAGCCGAGCTTTACGCACAGTTCCATGATCGCGCCGCGCGTAATGCCTTCCAGCGCGCCGATGTAGCAGGGCGGCGTGGTGACGACGCCATTTTTCACGATGAAAATATTGTCGCTGGAGCCTTCCGCCACATAGCCCTGCGCATTCAGCATGATCGCTTCGCCGACGCCGGCCAGGTTCGCCTGGATTTTGACGAGAATGTTATTCAAGTAATTGAGCGATTTAATTTTCGGATTAAGGGCGTCCGGGATGTTGCGGCGCTGGGAGACCGATACCGACACGAGGCCGTCCCGGTACGCTTCCTCCGGGTAAATGGCCAGCTGCTCGACAATAATGATGACCCAGGCGGTCGGACACCGTTTCGGATCGAGTCCGAGGTTGCCCGGCCCGCGAGAGACGACAAGCCGGATATATCCGTCGCGCATTTCGTTGCGGCGGATCGTCTCGACGAGCGCCTGCTGCATTTCGTCATAAGTAAGCGGAATGTCGAGCATAATCGATTTGGCCGAATCGTACAGGCGGTCAAGGTGCTCCTTGCACTTGAAAATATTGCCGCCGTAAATGCGGATGCCTTCAAAAATACCGTCGCCGTACAGGAAGCCGTGGTCGTAAACCGAAACCTTGGCATCCTCTTTACGGACAAAATCGCCGTTCAAATAAATGACTTGCTCTGGCATGATGGACTGGTGCACCTCCGGTAATGGTGAAATTCAAGGCTTCAATTGCTCGTCGGACGGCCGGACGGGCTAGCCGCCGTATTTGAAGCTGGGGTAGCTCCCCAATATACGAACCTGGCAGCCGATCGCCTCGATTTCGGTAATGGCGTACGGCAGCAGGACGGTATCCAGCGACATTTCGATATCGATCAAAAAATAATAGTTGCCGAGCTTCTTCTTGGTCGGCCTCGATTCGATCCGCGACAGGTTGATTCTCCGCCATGCGAACGCGGACAGCACCTGATGAAGCGCTCCCGGGTAATCCTCGGGCAGCGTGACGAGAATCGTCGTCTTCTGCTTATCCGGCGTCCTGCCTTCGAACGGCTTCGGACCGATGAGCAGAAAACGGGTGTAATTGTTGTTGTGATCCGTTACGCCTTCCTTCAGGATGTCGAGCCCGTTGTTTTCCGCCGCCGTCTTCTGGCCGATCGCCGCCCAGCCCGACATCGGATTGTCGCGGACGATCCGCACCGCCTCCGACGTGCTGCCGACATGCTCCAGCTCGGCATGCGGGAGATGCGTTTTCAGAAACTGGTGACACTGGGCCATCGCCACGGGGTGGCTCATCACCTTCATGATTCGTCCGTAGTCGAGCACGCCGTCGTCTCCGGACAGCTCCGTGAGGCGGCCGATCAGATTTTGCAGCGACGGGTATACCCATTCGGCCTGAATCGGTACTTCCACTTCGTTGACCAGCCAGTCCGTATGCAGGCTGACCGAGCCTTCGATCGTATTCTCGATCGGAATGACCGCGAAATCGGTCCGCCCCTGCGCCGTGGACTGAAAAACGTCGGCAATCAGCCGATGATATTCAAACTGCGCGTCAATACCGGAAAACAAATACCGGGCCGCTTCGTCGGACGTGGAGCCCTGCGGCAAACTAGCTACTTTTATCATGCCCTGACTTCTCCTTTAATCCATTCCGTAAGCGTAGGCTCGCCCCGGTCAAGCAGCGTGATTTCCGTGCCGCTCGCGCACGGCTTCAGCCACAACGTTTCGGCGGCGATGCCTTCGCGGGCGAGCGTATCCAGCAGAAACCGCTCCAGCTCGCGTTTGCGGCCGCTGCCGCATTCGATGAGCGCCAGGAGCGTTGGGCCGGCGCCGCTGAGCGCGGCTCCAAGCGCGCCGTGGTCTACGGCCCCTTCCAAAATTTCGGCCATGCCGGGAATAAGCGGCGCCCGGTACGGCTGGTGCAGCCGGTCCCGCATCGCATGCCGGATCAGGTCGAGCCGGCCGCCGGCTAACGCGGCGACAAGCAGCGAGCTGTTCCCGACGTTGAACGCCGCATCGGCCAGCTTAATTTCGGCCGGCAGCGCATGCCGCGCTTTCTCAGTTGCCAGGTGGAAGTCCGGAATCGCCGCCAGCACGTCCAGCTCCGGATGCGGCTCGAGCTTGATATGCTCCGCCCGGCTGCCATCCCAGGAGGTCACGACGATTCCGCCAAACAGCGAGGCGCCGGCATTATCGGGATGACCTTCCAGCTCCGTTGCGATCTGAAACAGCCGGTCGTTATTCAGCGGGCTGCCGATCAGCGCGTTAGCCGCCGCCAGCGCCCCGACGATCGCCGAAGCGCTGCTGCCGAGCCCGCGCGTCAGAGGAATGTCGCTGTACATGGCGATATACAGCTCGGGCACATCCGCACCCGCTTCCCGAAATACCCGCTGAGCGACTTTATAAATCAGGTTGGACTTGTCCCTCGGAATGCCGTCCAGTTCCTCGTTCAGCAGCTCGATGACCGTTTCGCCATCCGCGGGAACCGCCATCTCGATCCAGGCGTACAAGGACAGCGCCATCCCGAGCGTATCGAAGCCCGGCCCAAGGTTGGCCGTACTGGCCGGAACCTTTACGATTACGCGGCGGTCCGCCATTTACGCTTCACCTTCCAGCCGCCGGATCGCCTCCATCACCGCGGCCTCGGAATCCTGCACGACGACGGGATCGGCGTTCACGGTCTTGATCGCGATGTTCGGGTCCTTCAGTCCATGGCCGGTCAGCACGCAGACGACCGTCTCGCCGCCGCGAAAAGCGCCCTGCGCTTTCAGCTTTATGACGCCGGCGATCGATGCGGCCGACGCCGGCTCGGCGAAAATGCCCTCACGCGATGCGATCGTCCGGTATGCATGCAAAATTTCGTCGTCGGTCACGTAGTCGATCCGGCCGCCGGATTCCTCCGCCGCCGCGACGGCCGTCTTCCAGCTCGCCGGGTTGCCGATGCGGATCGCCGTCGCGACCGTCTCCGGATTCGGGATCGGCTCGCCCTTCACGATCGCCATCGCGCCTTCGGCCTCGAAGCCGACCATTTTCGGCAGAGACGCCGATTTGCCCTGCGCATGATATTCCTTGAAGCCTTTCCAGTAGGCCGAAATATTGCCCGCGTTGCCGACCGGGATCGCCAGATAGTCCGGCGCCTTGCCGAGCTGGTCGCACACTTCGAAAGCGGCCGTCTTCTGTCCCTCGATCCGGTACGGATTGACGGAATTGACTAGCGTGATCGGGTGCTTCGCCGTAATTTCGCGCACGATTTCAAGCGCACGGTCGAAATTGCCCTCGATCGCGATCACCTTCGCGCCGTAAATGATCGCCTGCGCCAGCTTGCCGAGCGCGATGTTGTTGTTCGGGATGAGCACGATGCAGTTCAGTCCGCCGCGCGCCGCGTAGGCCGCCGCGGCGGCCGAAGTATTGCCGGTCGAAGCGCACATGACCGTCCGGCTGCCTTCCTCCATCGCTTTGGCGACCGCCATGACCATGCCGCGGTCCTTGAACGAACCGGTCGGGTTCAGCCCCTCGTATTTGAAATAAAGGTCGAGCCCGAGCTCGTCGGACAAATGCTCCGCGCGGACAAGCGGCGTGTTGCCCTCCTGGAGCGTGATGAGCGGCGTCTCGTCCGTCACCGGCAAATATTCCCTGTACGTTTGAAGCAGGCCGAGATATCTCATGATCGCATGAATGCTCCTTTATGTGAAAGATATAATTCGAATGACGCTAGCCTTCGACGCGGTAAACGCTTTTGACCCGCTTTACGGCGTCCAATCCCTCGAACGCCTTCAGCACCTTTTCCATCGCCGCCTTGCTGGCGTCGTGCGAAATAATGATGATTTCCGCTTCCCTGTGGCTCGCGTTCGGCTGCTGAAGCACCGATTCGAGGCTGACCTCGAAATCGGCGAACGTCTGCGTAATCCGGGCGAGCACGCCTGCGCGGTCGTCGACCTGAAGCAGCATAAAATATTTCGAGGCGATCTGCTCGGCGGTTTTCAGCTTCTTCTCCTTGTACGACAAAATCGCCTGCTTGCCGTTGACGCCGAGCCTCATGTTTTTGACGACGGCGACGAGATCGGCGACGACCGAGGTCGCGGTCGGCAGCTCGCCCGCGCCCGCGCCGTAAAACATCGTCTCGCCGACCGCTTCGCCGTACACGTATACGGCGTTAAACACGCCGCCTACGGCGGCGATCGGATGGCTTGTCTTCACCATCGTCGGCTGTACGCCGACGCTGATGAAATCGTCCTGCCGCTCGGCGATGCCGAGCAGCTTGACCTCGTAGCCGAGCCGCTTCGCATAGGCGATATCGTCCCGTGTAACCTTCGAAATGCCCTTTACGTCGACATCCTCGAGCGCCACATTCGCGCGGAAGCCGAGCGAGGCCAAAATCGTCATTTTTCGCGCGGCGTCGAACCCTTCGACATCGGAGGTCGGATCGGATTCGGCATAGCCGAGCTGCTGCGCTTCCTTCAGCACCTCTTCGTAGGCCGCGCCTTCCTGGCTCATTTTCGTCAAAATATAGTTTGTCGTGCCGTTCACGATTCCCATGATCTTCGTAATCCGGTCCGACGAGAAGCCTTCAATCAGCGTCCGGATAATCGGAATGCCTCCCGCAACGCTCGCCTCGTACAGCACATCGCACTGCTGCTCCTGCGCCTTCGCCAAAATTTCCGGGCCGTGCAGCGCCATCAAATCCTTGTTCGCCGTCACGACGTGCTTGCCGGACGCCAGCGCTTCAAGAATATACCCTTTCGTATGCTCGATACCGCCCATGACCTCGACGATGACGTCGATATCCGGATTGCGGATAATGTCCCACGGATCTTCCGTCAGTTTGTCGGCATCGACCGGGAGCACCCGCGCCTTCGCCTTATTTTGCACGAGCACCTTCTCAATCACGATCGGCGAACCGACCTGGCTTTGCAAATCCTCCTGGTGACCCTCCACGATGCGGACGACGCCCGTTCCGACCGTGCCGAATCCGAGCAGCCCCACTTTTACCGGTTTCATCTCTTTACCTCCACCCATCTGTTTACCCTTGGCCGATGACGGACGCCTTGCGGACTCCGCCCTGCCGCCTGACCGCCTCGACCAGCTCCTGCAGCGAGCCGCTCATCCGGGACGTATCGACGGACATGACCACGTTGGCCAGCCCTTGCAGCGGGATCGACTGATTGATCGTCAGCACGTTCCCTTCGGAAACGGCGATCAGCCCGAGCACCTTGGACAGGATGCCCGATCGGTGCTCGAGATCCATCGAGATGGTCGCAATCCGCTCCCGCTGGAGCTCGTTCATCGCATAAACGCCGTCTTTATATTTATAGAAGGCGCTGCGGCTCAGGCCCGTCCGCTCCGTCGCTTCGTGAACGGTCGCCGCTTCGCCGCGCTGGAGCATCTCTTTGGCCTGTATCGTCTTGACAATCGCCTCGGGCAGCAGATCCTCCCGGACGACAACGTATCGCTCCGCCACCATTCGTCCTCCTGTAAAAGACAGTTGTGCGTGTATAATGGACATTATAACGAATCCGCGTGCATCCGGCAATAGGCAATCTAAACCCCAAAACATGACGAGCGCCTTCGAGACTGATTCCGGTTCCTTTTCGGGGACCCAGGGGACAGGCGAATGAACACAGACCCCTCCATTATACCTTATCGGAACTTGCCATGGGAGCACAATCCCGGGAAACCGGAAAGCGGACATCAGGCGACCGGGCAGCAGCCGGAGACGGCCGGACACGAAAAAACCGTCCGGCTAAGCCTGCCGCGAATCGGCGGCAAGCGGCGGGACGGCCCGGCGTTCTATTCGTAAAAATAATCGCTTCCTTCGAAAAATTCGAAGGAAAAATCGCCGATCGTGACGAGATCGCCGTCCTTCGCGCCGATTTTGCGAAGCGCCTCGTCGACGCCCATTTTGCGCATCGTGCGGGCGAACCGCATCACCGCATCGTACGTGTTCAGGTTGACGCGCTTCATGAATTTCTCGATCGCTTCGCTCTCGACGACGAAGCCTTCGTCCTCCTTGCGGACCGTGAACGACTGGTCGTCCTGCTTATCCAGCGTATACACCTTCCGCTCCGCCACGTCCCGCACCTCTTCGATCATCGGCGCCTCCGGCACGGTTTCCAGCAGGTCCGCCGCTTTATAGAGCAACTCCTGCACGCCGCTTCGGGTAAGGCCCGAAATCGGCACGATATCGTAATCGCGGCCGGCCGCGTGCGCCTTCAGCTGCTCGCGGAACAGCTCCAGCTGCGTGTCCGCATCCGGCATATCCATTTTGTTCGCCACGACGATTTGCGGGCGGTCGGCCAGAACGGCGTTGTACAGCCGCAGCTCTTCGTTGATTTTCAGCCAGTCATCGAACGGGTCGCGGCCTTCCGAGCCGGACATATCGACGACGTGCAAAATGACGCGCGTGCGCTCAACGTGCCGGAGAAACTCATGCCCGAGTCCGACGCCCTCGTGCGCGCCTTCGATCAGCCCCGGCAAATCGGCCATGACGAAGCTCCGCCCATCGCCGACCTCGACGACGCCGAGATTCGGCGACAGCGTCGTGAAATGGTAGGCGCCGATTTTCGGCTTCGCTCCCGAAACGACGGACAGCAGCGTCGATTTGCCGACGCTCGGAAAACCGACCAGACCGACGTCCGCCATCACCTTCAGCTCGAGGACGACCCAGCGCTCCTGGCCCTCCTCCCCGTTCTCGGCGAAATCCGGCGCCGGGTTGCTCGCCGTGGCGAAGCGCATATTGCCGCGGCCGCCGCGGCCGCCGCGCGCGACGACCACCTCCTGGCCGTGCCGCGTCATATCGGCGACGATTTCCTGCGTATCGTCGTCGACGATTACCGTGCCCGGCGGAATGCGCACGATCATATCCTCGGCGTTCGCGCCGTGCATCGCCTTCACTTTGCCCCGTTCGCCGCGCTCGCCCTTGAAATGCTTCTGGTACCGGAAGTCCATCAGCGTGCGCAGCCCTTCGTCGACCCGAAAAATGACGTCGCCGCCTTTGCCGCCGTCGCCTCCGGCCGGACCGCCTTCGGGCACATATTTCTCCCTGCGGTAGGAGACGAGCCCGTTGCCCCCGTCTCCCCCCTTCACGTAAATTTTCGCTTTATCTACAAACATGCGTCAGCCTCCGTTTAATTGCCGATCGGCGCCGCCAGGCTCAAGCTCGCCGGCTGCAAATCCGGCTGCGCCGCTTTGAACGGCGAGCCCTTCAGCGCCCGCCTGCACTTCGCTTTCCATTCGCCTTCGTCGCTGATGGCTCCTTCATACTCAAATGCGACGCCGAGCGTCTTCTCGTCGCGCGAGAAGGCGACGCTCAGCCTTGCCGGCACGCCGGCTTCCGGCTTCACGCCGAAGCGGTACGCATTGATGATGTCGGCGACCGCTTCCGCCGCCCGCTGGCCATCGATCGGCAGCTCGGACAAGCTGATTTCGTCCGCGATCTCGATGTCGAGCTGCAGCGAATGCGTAATGGTCCGGAACGACTGCAAAAAAGCGACCAGCGACGGAACGCCCAGCTTGGCGATCTTGCTCTCGGTTGTCATTCGTTCTCTTATCTGTTCCACGCACTGCACGGTCTTATCCGTTTTCTGCATCCGTATGTACCCGTACAGCACCTGCAAATCGTTCATCCAGTCGTGCCGGTGATGGCCCAGCGTCCGGATGGCCGCGGTCTGCATGGCGCTTACCGTCCTGGCCATTCGCAGCGACTGCTCCTTCCGTTCGCACCAGATCCAGACCGCCGATGCCGCCGCGACCCAGGCGACGAACGCCGCCAGCAGCCAGAGCTCGGAGCGCCAGACAAGAACCGCAGCCGCAGGCGCGATCGCCGATGCCGCCGCATAATACTTGGTCGTGCGTAAGCGATTCATGAAAACGAACCCTACTTTCCTGTTTCTTCCCAGCTTCCACAGTATAGCATGCCGGCCGTCAAAGTTCACCCGCCCGGACCACCACGGAATTACGGCGCCGCGCCCGTGCCCGTGCCCGTGCCTGGAGATCAAGAGAAAGGGCTGATGCCCTCACCTGGCGGCGAACCTATTAAATAAGCCCCGGTCTGCATGCAGACCGGGGCTTGCCGCACCTTCTATTATTCCGCCGCAGCGGCTACGGGAGCAGCTTCGATCGGGTAAACGCTGACTTTCTTACGGTCGCGTCCCCAGCGTTCGAATTTGACGACGCCTTCCACTTTCGCGAACAGCGTGTCGTCCTTGCCGATGCCGACGTTTGTGCCCGGATGGATCTTCGTGCCGCGCTGACGGACGAGAATGCTGCCCGCCGTTACGGTTTGGCCGTCGGCGCGTTTGGCGCCGAGCCGCTTCGATTCGCTGTCGCGTCCGTTTTTCGTGGAACCGACGCCCTTCTTCGAAGCGAACAGCTGAAGATTCAGTTTCAACATGGTGTTTCCCTCCTTTATGACCGGTATTGTTCTCGGATAACGACGAATTTGCCGTACGAACCGGCGATCGACTCCAGCATGACGATCATCGACTCCAGCAGCAGCTGCACCCGTTCGTGAACGGCGGGATCCTCGAGCTTCGGAATGTCCGACTGAAGCCAGCCGTTCCGGACCGAGTAAGGCAGCTCCACGCCGGCCAGAGACTCGATGGCGTTGACCGTGCCGACCGAAACGGCGGACACGCCTGCGCACACAATATCTTTGCCGCGTTTGGCGTATTCCGCGTGGCCCTCGATCGCGAACGACAAAATTCGTTTATCCGCCGCAGCCCGCGTAATCGTAACCGCAATCATGGCGGTTCCTCTTACGCCTGAATGCTGCCGATCGTCACTTTCGTATACGGCTGACGATGGCCTTGCTTGCGGCGATAGTTCTTCTTCGCCTTATATTTGTAGACGGTAATTTTTTGACCTTTGCCGTGCTTCTCGACTTTGCCGGTAACGACGGCGCCGGAAACGACCGGAGTTCCGGTCACGAGACCTTCGCTCTTGGATACGGCCAGAACGCGGTCGAACTTCACGTCCTCGCCTTCCGCTGCCTCCAGCTTCTCGATGTAGATGACATCGCCTTCCTGAACTTTGTACTGCTTGCCGCCGGTTTCAATAATTGCGAACATGTGGTGCACCTCCTTATATCGAAGACTCGCCTGATCCGGGTGCCGGCCGGCCTGCGCCTACCGGTCTTGCAAACCCGTCCTGTGCGGTAACGTCATGCAAAAACGGCATCCGCCTTTACATGCACCATAACATTCTATCATAACGAATGCACGGGAGCAACAACGAATAGGGAAGCCGCTAAAATACGCAAATATGGAATCTATTCACAATCCATTTCCGTCTAGGACGGCTTCAAGATTCGGTTCATAGATTAATAGTGTGCTTTAAAAGCGGCAGGTTCAATGATCGATACGAGATATTTGGCTTATCGGGAGATTTAAAGGGGGAGGCGAATGGAGGCATGGTCGTTCTGATCGTCATCGCGGTCGCCGGAGCCGTTCTATATGCGTTTCTAAGGCCGCCCGCACAAGCGGAAGCCGCTGTCAAAGCCGATGCGGGCGTCATTTCGGCAGAAGACGGCGCATCGGAGAAACAGCCGCTTTCGGATATTCGGCTCTAACCGGCGCAGCCCAAAACAGAGGTGAGAACTATGGTTGAATCCGCAGCCGCCACGATTACCGTCATCGCCTTTGTCATGGCGGTTGTCCTCATATTATGGCGGCCGAAGCAGTTAAACGAAGCCATACCGTCCACGATCGGCGCGGTTATCGTGCTGATGAGCGGCACCGTCACGCTGTCCGATTTCGGCCACATCGCCTCCACCGTAAGCGGCGCGGCGATTACGATCATGGCGACGATCGTCATGGCTGTCGTGCTGGAGAGCTTCGGTTTTTTCAAATGGGCGGCTGAGGGGCTGGCGGCACGGGCGAAGGGCTCCGGCATCCGGCTGTTCTGGTACGTCAATCTGATCTGCTTCTTGATGACGATGTTTTTCAACAACGACGGCAGCATTTTGATCACGACGCCGATTCTGCTCATCATGCTGCAAAATCTGCACCTGAAAAAGCATCAGAAAGTCCCGTACCTGCTGTCCGGCGCGCTGGTCGCGACCGCCTCGAGCGCTCCGATCGGCGTCAGCAACATCGTCAATCTGATTGCGCTCAAAATCGTCAACATGGATTTATATACGAATCTCATTATGATGTTCGTACCCGCCAGCCTCGGACTCCTGTTTCTCGTCCTGCTTCTGTTCCTCGTCTGCTACCGCAGCCTGCCGAAGAAGCTCCCGCAGGCCGGCCCGACGTTCTGGGCTTCCGGGGGAAGCCGGTACCATCCGCTCCAGGACCGGCCGGTCACCGTGCTCGATTCGCTGAGCGACAAGCGAAAAACCGCTCTCATGCGGAATATCCTGATCTTCGTGTTCGGCGTCCGCGTCGGCCTGTTCGTCGCTTCATATTACGGCATTCCGATCGAAATCGTATCGGTGCTCGGGTCCGCCCTGCTGCTCGGCTGGCGCTGGTACTATCTGAAGCTCCCGCCGAAGGACATGCTAAAAAAAACGCCCTGGCACATCCTGGTGTTCGCCTTAGGCATGTACGTGATCGTTTACGGACTTCATAATATCGGACTGACGCAGTGGCTCGTCACGTTTTTCGCGCCTTTCATGAACGGCAGTCTGCTCAACGCCGGCCTTGTGATGGGCGGCATTCAAAGCCTCATGTCCATGACGTTCAACAACCATCCGGCGCTGATGATCGGGACGATCGCGATTACGGGCATGCAGCTGGATCCGCTGACGCTCAAGATTGCCTACCTCGCCAACGTGATCGGAAGCGACGTCGGTTCGCTCGTACTGCCGGTCGGAACGCTCGCTTCGCTCATCTGGCTCCATATTCTCCGGAAAAACGGCATGCCGGTCGATTGGAAGGAGTACACGCGCATTACGATCCTCGTCATTCCGCCCACGGTCATTTTTATGATTATTGCGCTGTATTATTGGGTGACCTGGCTGTTCTGACCGAGAACCGGATCCTGCCCGAAAAAACCGGTGTCCGGCTACACGCTGCCTCTTCCCTGGCAGGCCGGGCAAATCACGCGGCGCTCGCGAAGCGCCTGGTCGCGGACCTTCCGGCGCGTCAGCTCGAGCAGTCCGAGCTTGGTCCAGCCGGCGACCTGCGTCTTGGAGCGGTCGCTTCGCAGCAGCTCCTCCATCCGCCTGGCAATTTGCGCGCGGTGCTCTTCCAGATCCATATCGATAAAATCGATGATGATGATTCCGCCGACGTCGCGAAGCCGGAGCAGACGGGCGATTTGTTCCGCCGCTTCCATGTTCGTCCGGAACACGGTGTCCTCCAGATCGCGGGTGCCGACGAATTTGCCCGTATTGACGTCGATGACTGTCAGCGCTTCGGTCTGATCCCAGACCAGATCGCCTCCGCAGCTGAGCGGAATGCGCCGCTCGAACGCTTCATCCAGCTGCTTGTCCGCTTTGTACCGCTCGAACAGCCCGGCAGAGGCGGCCGGATCGTAGAGGCGAATCCTTGGCAGCAGCGCCGGCGCCATGCGGCGGACGAGCTGCTCGGTCTCGGCGTACCGCTTCTTGTCGTCGATCCAGACCTCGTCAATTTCGGCGCTCAGCATGTCGCGCACCAGCCGGTGGATCAGCCCCTCCTCCCGGTGCAGCTCCGACGGCGCGGATGCCGTCTCGGCGCGGCGCTCAATGGCCGTCCACAGTCCGCGCAAACGGTCCAGATCGGCTTCGAGCGCATCCGCCGCCTCGCCTTCCGCCGCGGTCCGCACGATAACGCCCTCTCCCGGCCTGCGGCCTGATTCGGCGATCGCGCGCAGCCGGGCGCGCTCCTGCTCGCCGTTCACTTTTTTGGACACGCCTACGTAATCGGCATTCGGCATATAGACGAGGTATCTGCCCGGAAGTGAATAATGCGTCGTGACGCGGGCCCCTTTCGTGCCGAGCGGTTCTTTCACCACTTGTACGATAACGGACTGTGAGGGCCGGAGCAGGTCGGTAATGGACGGCTTCTCCTTCGGCTGCCGCTCCAGGTGTGGATGCAGGCAATCGTCGATATATAAGAAAGCGTTTTTCGCCTGGCCGATATCGACGAACGCCGCCTGCATGCCGGGCAGCACATTGACGACCCGCCCTTTAAACAAACTGCCGACGAGCTCCCCGTCGCTATCGGATCGTTCCATATCATATTCCAGCAGGCGGCCATCCTGCATGATTGCCGTTTTCAGCACGCCGCCGCGGCCTTGAACCAGCATTTGCTTCATTTCGCTTCCGACCCCCTGCGCATTCGGTCTTTCATGGAGTCTATTTTACATGAAAAGCTCCGAAACTGCACGGCCTCCGTTCCCGTCGGACAAGTAGCCGACGACGACCTTCTGTTCGGGGAGAACGGCCAGAATGCGCCCCTTCTCCTCCATCACGACGACCAGATGATAGCTGTCCCGCTTGAACAGGCGCAGCGCCGCCGAGACCGAATGCCCCTTCGAGACGATAATCGGAAACGCCCAGGCCCCGTTCGCGACGAACCGGGCGGACGCGGCGGCGCGGCCGGTCAGGAAACGCAAAAACAAAAACGGGATATTCCGGTTGTACGACCAGTTCGTGGCCAGCAGAAACAAACCGAGCAGCAGCAGGTTCGCCTCGATGCCGCCCGTGCGGACATGAAGCGCGGGGATAAGCGGGGTGAACGCGTAAAGCGTCATCAGCAGGCTGAAGGCGAGGCTGATCCGGGCGCCCCAGACGAGCGTCTGGTGAAAGGTCAGCGTCCGGCTGAGCGCGGCCTGCATCAGCCTGCCGCCGTCAAGAGGCAAAATCGGCAGCAGGTTGAACAAGCCGATCATGACATTGGCGCGCCACACATAATCCGACCAATCGGCGCTCCACCAGCCGGTTTGGCCAAGGGCCCAAGCCGCCGCGGCCATCCATACATTTTGCAGCGGTCCCGCCAGTGCGACGACAGCCTCCTCCTTCGCCGGTACGCTTGCGGCGTTCTCGACTTCAGCCACGCCTCCGAAAGGAAGCAGCTTGACGTCCCGCACGGTCCACCCGTATCCCCGCGCCGCCGCGACATGTCCCAGCTCATGCACCAGCACGATCGCGAACAGCGTCAGCAGCTCCACGAAATAACCGGTTGCAATCGAAGCGAGCATGACGAGCACGAAGAGCGGGTGAACCGACCACCGGATGCCAAACAGCCTAATCAAGCGGCACGACGTCCGCGGGGTTGACGTACCGGCCTTTCTCCTTCACCGCAAAAAACAAGAGGCTCGTCTCGCCCGAAGCGGCCGGCCCGAGCGTGCCGACGGTCTGGCCGGCGTCGACCCAGTCGCTCTCGGCTACGTCGGATCGGCCCAGATGCCCGTATACCGTGACGCGGCTGCCGGCATGCTGGATGACGACGGTGCGCCCGGTCGTCTTGTCGTCGGTCACGAGCAGCACCCGGCCGGCTTCGGCGGCGGCGACCGGATCAAGCGGCTTGCCCGCGATTTCGACGCCGCCGAGCGTCTCGGCAAAGCTGTGCACGACCGTACCGTCCTTCAGCGGCTTAACGATCGGCAGCGCGACGTCGCCTTCGGCCAGCTTTGTTTTGTCCTCGCCCGAGCCGCCGAACATCGGAATGAACGACGGCGCGCCGGCGAACATTTTGCGGTACAGCGCCTCGGCCGATTGGAAATTCATCTGCTCGGTCAGCGCCGCCGTTACGGTCTCCTGCCCCTTCTTCGCCAGCGGCGCGTCGAGATGGAACATGCCGTAAATAATCGCAAATAAAGCGGCGGCGAAGACGGTCTGGATAAACAGCCCGCGCACGATCGCGTTTCCGGTGCGGGCCGGCCCGCTTCCAAGCTCCCCTCCGCCGCTCGCGCCTATTGGCGGGGCCATGCGCCAGCCGGCTCTTTCCCACGGATTCGGCTGCGATTTCCAGAGCAGCTCCGGATCGGAATGAGCCGTGCCGGGTCCGCTTTCAGGACCGGCATACCGCTGCGGTCCGGCTAAGGAAGCCGGGGGCGGCGGATACGCCGGAGGGGAAGGCTGTCTCTGACCTCCGATCGCGCCCTCCCGGATATTCGATTCCGGCGGGCGGGAAACGCTCTGCCGGTCCATCTGCTCCAATATCCGTCTCATGCGCTCCTGCCTGCGCTGACGGACGCCGTTTTTCGTCCCCATGCTAATCCCTCCATCATATGGACAGCTTGCTCGATTCATATATATGAACCGGGGGGCTTGTTTATGTTGCGCTTGCATGCCGGAGCGAAAAAGCCGCTTCGGCGTTTGAACGCCAAAGCGGCTATGCGGCCATTTCGTATTTTTCCTGGTGCGCCTTCACGCTGAATACGAGCCCGATGCAGAGCATGTTAAGCAGGAGCGACGTGCCGCCGTAGCTGATAAACGGCAGCGTAATGCCGGTGATCGGCATAAGGCCGATCATCATGCCGATATTCTGAAAGACCTGGAACACGTACATCGAGACGATCCCGATCACGATGAATGAGCCGCGCAGGTCCAGGCACTGAAAGGCGATGAGAATCATCCTGTAGATGAGCAAAAAATAAAGCATCAGCACGACGGCGGCGCCTTGAAAGCCGAATTCCTCGCCGATCACGACGAAAATCGCGTCCGAATACGGGTACGGGATCAGCTTGCGGTTTTTCGAATCGCCCTTCATATAGCCGTCGCCGGTCAGTCCCCCGGAGCCGATCGCGATTTTCGAATTCTCGGCCTGATACACTTCGCTCTGCGGCGCCTCCGATGGATTGATGAAGCCGTTGATCCGCTCGTACCAGTGCACCTTTTGATGCTCTTCCAGAAAATCGTGGATGTTCTTGTTGTACGTGTTGAACAAATTGACGAACAGGATGAGGCTGCCGATGACGACGGCCATCCCGATCAGCACGTGCGTGTACCGGACGTTGCCGATCCACAGCATGCCGAGCACGATAACGAGGTAAATGATCGCGTTGCCGAGGTCCGGCTGGATCATGACAAGCGCGAACGGGAGAAACGAAAAGGCGGCGATGACAAGCAAATCCGAACGAATCCGCAGCGGATCCCCTTTGCGCCGGCCCATCAAATACGCAACCGTAATGATCAGAATGATTTTCACCATTTCGGCAGGCTGGAACAGCAGACCTCCCGGCAAAACAAACCAGCTTTTCGCGCCGTTGATTTCCTTTGCGGTCAAATAGACGAGCACAAGCATCACGATGCCGATCCCGTACAGCACATACCAGCCCTTCAAAAAGATGCGGTAATCGATCAGCGTAGAAACGATCGCCGCGGCGAATCCGATTCCGTAGAAAATGACCGTTTTCACGTCGTAATCGCGGTAGCCCGGATTGCCGTAGGTTGCGCTGTGGACGAGCAGCGTGCTGACGACCATAAAAGCGACCAAAATGACCAGCATGCCGACGTCCAGCTTTTTCAGTTTATAAATCACCGGCCGCTCATCCTATTCCCAGAAACTTGCGAAACCGTTTGAAGACGCCGGACTTCTCCTCCAGCGGCATGAGGGGTACCATATCGCCGAGCATCCGGCGCGCGATGTTCCGGTAAGCGACGGCCGCCCGGGAGGACGGATCCATGACGGTCGGCTCGCCCGCGTTCGCCGATTTGATCACTTTCTCATCATCGGGCACGATGCCGAGCAGGTCGATGGCCAGCACCTGGCAGATCTCGTCGATATCGAGCATCTCCCCGCTGCGCACCATGTTGGCGCGGATCCGGTTGATGACCAGCCGCGCCGGAACCTGCGACTGCTCAAGCAGACCGATGACGCGGTCCGCATCGCGCACAGCGGCGTTCTCCGGCGTCGTCACGACGATGGCGCGGTCGGCGCCGGCGACCGCGTTGCGGAAGCCCTGCTCGATGCCCGCCGGACAGTCGATCACCACATAATCGTTCTCCTTCTTCAGCTCCAGCACGATATCGCGCACCTGCTCCGGCGTGACGTCGTGCTTATCCTTCGTCTGCGCGGCCGGCAGCATATACAGCTCGTCGAACCGCTTGTCCTTCACCAGCGCCTGATTCAGCCGGCAGCGGCCCTGCGCCACGTCGATCAGGTCGTAGATGATACGGTTCTCAAGCCCCATCACGACGTCCAAATTCCGAAGGCCGATATCGGTATCGACCATGCACACCTTTTTGCCGAGCAAAGCGAGCGCCGTCCCCAAATTGGCGGAAGTGGTTGTCTTGCCGACTCCGCCCTTGCCGGACGTCACTACTATCGCTTCTCCCATGATTAAACACTCCCCGCCGCGGGCAGTCCGCGGATATCTCGCGCGGCTGCCGCCAATTTCAAGCCGTGCTTTTACGCCTTAAATACGACAGGCTCTTTGCGCAAACGATGCAGCTGCGTCATCTTGTCGATCTTCATGACGCCTTCGTTCAAATAGGCGAACTCCATCGCGGCGTCCCCCGTCATCCATTCGTCGGGCGGCCGGCTGATGACGTCCGCAATGCGGAGCTGCGTCGGACGCAGAAGCGATGCGGCGATGATCGCGTCCTCGTTGCCTTCCGTCCCCGCATGGGCCAGGCCGCGAAGCGCGCCCAGCACATAAATGTCGCCCGTGCAGCGAAGCGAACCGCCCGGGTTCAAATCGCCCATCAGCAGCAAATTACCTTCGTGCTCGATCGTTTGTCCGGATCGGACCATCCCCGTCAGCACCTTCAGGTTGCGTCCTTCCCCCGGGCCGGGCGTTTCCGGAACCTGGCTTTCGATCGACTGTACGAGCAGATTGCCCTGCTGGCGAATCGTCTCCGCAATCCGTTCTTTCTCCTCGTCCGTCAACCGGCGCGAGCCCAGCTTCACCTGTACGTGGACGATCGGACCGGACAGCAGCTGTTGATGCGATTTTTCCAATTTATATTGAAGTTCTTCGAGCAATGCGGAAAATTCGCAGGTGTCGTCCAGGAGGAATACGAGACCGTCCTTGACGCCTTTGATCGTAATATGCTGCTTGTCGGTCACGCTTGCCCCCCCTTGTACGCCTGACGATACCGCCTGAAAAGAAGCCTTTACCCGCATGACGGCTGAACACTCTTGTATACGATTCAATTCAATCGAGGCGGATTCCTGCTTGCCGCCTCTATTCTTCTTCCTCTTCGGCTTTCTTTTTCACGCTGCCTTCAAACCAGCGCCTGGCCGGCACGTATAGGGCGAGCGCAAACAGCACCTGCAGAAGGAGACTGGGCAAAATGTGATCGGACAGCGCCCACTCGAACGTTTCATGCGTCAGCCGGAACAGCCGGTATACGGAATAAAGCAGCGCCTCGTAAAACAGCGTGGACAAAAACATGACCGACAGCGACATCATCATCGTCGGTTTTTTCCGCTTGAAGATGAAGCCGGTCAAATAGCCGGCAATCGCCATGCCGAACGCATGAACGCCGATCATCCGGCCGTAATAGGCCATATCCTGCAGCAAGCCGAAGAAAAATCCGAGCAATAGCGCGGTGTGGCGGTCGCGGTACATGGCCGCGAACAGGACGAAAGCGAGCGTAAAGCGCGGGATCACCCGTCCGGCCAGACTGTCCGGCATCAGCCAGTAAAACACCGTGCCCTCCGCCAGAAAAAGAAGCAGCATGATGCCGACGATGCGCTGCAGCTTCATGAGCCGCTCCCTTCCGGCGTCTTCACGACAAACACTTCGGTCAAATGCTCGAAATCGGCCGCCGGAATGATCGTCGCCGTGGCGGTAAGCCCGGAATCGCCGTCCTGCCGCGATTCGACGGTGCCGATCATCAGCCCTTTCGGGAAAACGTCCCCGAAGCCGGTCGTAATGATCGTATCGCCTTTCTTCAGCGGGTCCTTATCCGCGATTTTGGACATCGTCAGCCGGTTCGTTTCCGCGTTATAGCTGTCGATGATGCCGAACGATTCGTTCTCGTGCCCGAGCACCGTCGCGGAGACCAGCTTCGTGTCCGGCGCGTTGGCGTCGAGCTTCGTCAACGGCATAACCGATGAATAGAACGGGTCGACGCGGCTGACAAGACCGATCAGCCCTTTATCCGACACGACGGCCATGTCCGGCTCGACCCCGTCCTTCGAGCCAAGGTCGATGCGGATTGTCCCGTCGTACGATTCGGGGTTGACCGCAACGACCTGCGCAATCATGTACGTATAGTCGTCCAGTTTTTTCTGCCGTTCGGTAAAATTCAGATCCTTCTGCAGCTGCTCGTTCTTCTGCTCGATCTGGTTAAAGCGGATGCTGTCGCGCGCATACGCGGCCGCAACCTTCCTCAGCCGCTCGTTCTCGTTGTAGATGTCGTGCAGATTGGCGATATCTTTAAACAGGCCCGCTATGTAACCAGCGGGCCTGTACAACCATTGCTGCACGAATGCGGATGAATCGAGCACGAAATTTTCGGGCCACGACAATTTCTTTCGTTCGCCGATCGTGAAGCCCATGACGGCGATAAACAAGATGAAAGCGATCATCAGCACGAACATGCGCCGGTTGCGCATCCAGTTAAACAACGTTTCTCACCCGCCTATTCCCGTTCCCCGTTTTCCCCGAGGCGCGTTCCCGCGAACGCGCCCGCTGCCGGACCTTATCGCTTGGAACGGGAAACCGGACCTCCTCTTGTTTTGAACAAGTCGATGTTGTCGAGTGCCCGGCCGGTGCCGATCGCTACGCAGTCCAGCGGATTCTCCGCGACGATGACGGGCATGCCGGTTTCCCGCGACAGGAGCTTGTCCAGGTTGCGGAGCAGCGCGCCGCCGCCCGTCAGCACGATGCCGCGGTCCATAATGTCGGCGGACAGCTCAGGCGGACATTTCTCCAGGGTGACCTTCACCGCTTCGACAATCGCGTTCACGGTGTCGCTGAGCGCTTCCGTGATTTCGTCGGCGGAAATCGGTATCGTTTTCGGCAGTCCGGTCACGAGATCGCGGCCGCGGATTTCCATCGTTTCGCCTTTCTCGCTCGTCATCGCCGAGCCGATCTCCATTTTCAGCTGCTCCGACGTCCGTTCGCCGATCATCAAATTGTACATACGCTTAGTATATTGAATGATCGCTTCGTCCATTTCGTCGCCGGCAATCCGGATCGAACGGCTCGTGACGATGCCGCCGAGCGAAATGACGGCCACCTCGGTCGTGCCGCCGCCGATATCGACCACCATGCTGCCCGTCGGCTCCCATACCGGCAGATCGGCGCCGATCGCCGCCGCGAACGGCTCCTCGATCGTAAACGCTTCGCGGGCTCCAGCCTGCTCCGTCGCATCCTTGACCGCCCGCTGCTCGACGGCGGTAATGCCGGAGGGCACGCACACCATTACGTTCGGATGACGCGGAAAGAGCGAACGCTGCTTCTGCGCCTGACGGATAAAATATTTGATCATTGTGGCCGTCGTTTCGAAATCGGCGATCACGCCGTCCTTCATCGGCCGCATTGCGCGGATGTTGCCGGGCGTGCGCCCGATCATTTTCTTCGCCTGCTCGCCAACCGCCTCGATCGTCTTCGTATCGGTGCGCAGCGCAACGACGGAAGGCTCTCTGACGACGATGCCTTTGCCTCTCACATAAACAAGGGTATTCGCCGTGCCGAGGTCGATTCCCAGATCTTTCGAAAAGCCACCAAACATATGATTATTCTCCCTTTCTATGCGCAAGGCAATCCCTCTTATTATATTACATGAATCCCTGCTCCTTCAAACTGGTATAGCGATTATCGCCGATCACCAGATGATCGAGCACATCGATGCCGGCCAGCTCGCCGGCTTCCTTCAGACGGCGCGTCATCGCGATGTCCTCGGGGCTTGGCGAGGGGTCACCGCTTGGATGATTGTGTATACATATAATGGAAGCGCTGCTGCATTTGATCGCCGCGCGAAACACCTCGCGGGGATGGACGAGCGAGGCGTTCAAGGTGCCGACCGACAGCGTTTCTCTGGCGATCACCTGATTTTTCGTGTTCAAAAACAGGCAGACGAAATGCTCCTTCTTCAAATATCGAAGCTCTTCCATCAGCAGATCCGCCGCATCCTCAGGCTTGCGGATGACCGGCGCTTCGCTGCCCGCGCTTCTGGCCAGGCGCCGCCCGAGCTCGATGCCGGCGCGCAGCTGCACGGCTTTGGCCGGCCCGATGCCGCGGATCGCCGTCAGTTCCCCGACACTCATATCGACGAGCCCGCGCAGGCTCCCGCATTCCTTCAAAATCCGGGAGGCAAGCAGAACGGCCGATTCGCGCTTCGTGCCGGTGCGCAGCAGAATGGCCAGCAGCTCGGCATGACTGAGCGCCTCGGCGCCGTTATTCATTAGGCGTTCCCTCGGTCGGTCCTCGGATGGAATGTCCTTCAGCACATAGTTATTCGCTTCCACGATTTCACAGCCTTTACGTATGTAATGAGCCTCGCGGCGGCTGCAGGCGTACCGGTACCGGGTACAATTGCCCGGTAAACCGGGCTATGCGGCCTCCATTCGCCGGCTACTTTATCGGCTGTAAAAAAGTATACCATATAACCTGGGTCTAATGGACTACATTCGGTCGAACTGGTAGAACGAATAGTGGAAGAAAGAACTATTTCGCGGATCGATTCGGATCGTTCTTGGACTGGAATGGACGAATATCGTACAGCTGGAGCATCCGGTAAAGCAGATGAAGGGGAAGCCCCATCACGCTGTAAAAGTCCCCTTCCAGCCGTTCGACAAAAATCGCGCCGCGCCCCTGAATACCGTATGCTCCGGCTTTATCGAGCGGCTCGCCCGTCATGGCATAGCCTTCGATTTCCTCGTCGCTCAGCGTCTTGAAGGTGACGCTGCTGACCGTATGGCCTGCGACAGCCTCCGGCATGCCGTTCTCCGTGCGGGAAACGACCCGGTACCCGGCCCCGGACCATTCCGCAGCTTCGCCGGTTTCCTCGCCGCATGCGGTAAGCTGCCCGGGCGGCCGCGTATTCGGCGCCGGGATTTGGCGGTCCTGTTCGGAGCCGCCGCGTACGGCGATGCAGGCTAGGCCCGAGTACACCTCGTGCGTCCGTCCCTGAAGACGGCCGAGCATGGCGGCAGCGGCAGCCGTATCCCTCGGCTTGCCGAGCGCTTCGCCGTCCAGGACGACGATCGTGTCCGCTCCGATAATAACGGAATCCGCGGCATGACCGGGTTCGTCCTGCAGCAGCGGCAATGCCGCGCGCGCTTTGCGCAGGGCGAGCTGCTCGACGATTTGCGCCGGCGTCCAGCCGGGCGGCGTAGTTTCGTCGGCATGAGTCGGTAAAATGAGAACCGGCAGGGAAAGGTCCAGCATCTCGACCAGTTCCCGCCGGCGGGGAGAGGATGAAGCCAGCACGAGCCGGCGAACGTTCAACGAATGGGAATTCAGCGGCGAATCCGCCATGAATATTCAGCTCCTGAATGGCTTCTTGCGTTGTTGAAACGGGCGGTTGCGGCGCCGCCGGCGCAAGGCCGGCGTTACATTTTTCGGTACAGCCAGATTGCGGCGAGCAGGCCGATGATGCTCAGCAGGCTCAGTTCGATGTGGACCTTCAAGCTGTAGCTGACCACAAGCAAATCCGCAGACGGCGTCCAATCCACCTTCTCCGAGTGTGTCAAAAACGAAAGTGCACGGACGGGCTTGAGCCAGTGCGACGCCAGCGCGCCCGCAACCAAACCGATTATGATGAACAGCGGCAGCAACCAAGCATTTTTCTTCATCAGCCCAACGTCCTTCGTCATGTTTTGACACGACTCATTATACGTCAGGAAAGCGGCGCATTACAATGCATCCATCGACGCAAACCAATCTTTCTGCGCGAATACCGCTTTCATCAGCGACGCCTGAACGGTCCACAAGGCGGCGTCCGAAGGCTTCTTCGCATATTCCCCGGCGGCGACCGCGGCGGAATTGACCGCCTGCGCCAGCTTGGCCAGCCCGTCTTTGTCCGCTGCCCTCGTCAAGCCCTGCTGGATCTTCCCGGCCGCCGTCGTCCACTGCTGATGAAGCGTCTGCCAGTCTCCGGCGGATTTGTCCGTTTGGCCCGTAAGCCCTCCGATGGTCATCCCGTCCATTTGACGAATCAGGTCGCCGGTTAGTTTGAAAAACGACTCGATATTTTTCGCATCGCCTGTAAACGCGACTGCGCCGACGGAAGGGATGTCGACCGGCTTTATATAGACGTCCATGCCGGGAAGCGAGTTTTGCAGCTGCGCAGCCCCATCCTTGTCGGCGGCAAGCCCGACATAAACGCGAAAATCGCTGCCGGTCGCAAGCGGCGCCGCCGCCAGTCCTTTGGCGTTCAAATCGCCGACCGCCGCATCGAGTCCGTCCTGGCTGCTGAAAACACCGTACTGCAGCACATAATACGATTCGGAAGGCAGGTTCACTTTGAGGGCGGCCGCGCCGCCGTTTTGTCCCGCTCCGGGCTTACTGGCGGAGCCGCCCGCTGCGCCTGTCCCCGCAGCGGCAGAAGCCCCCTGCTTCCCGCCCGCTGCGGCCGAACCGTCAGGGGCGCTTGCGGACGCCGCCGTCTCCTTCGCGGACTGGTCGGGTATCTGCGCCCCGTCGCCGCCGGCGAACAGCGCCAGCACCATATAGCCGAACAACGCGCCGGTCGCGACCGCCGCCGTCACCGAGGCAAACACCTTGAACCAGGAAGGGCCCCGCGTGGTTCGATAGTTCGCCGCCGGCGCCGAGAAGAAGGCACCCCGTATGGCCGCGTGTTTCCCCGGTACGAAAGGCGTCAGTCCGCCTTCCTCTTCCAGTTCGATAATCGGCGTATGGATGTTTTCCTCCCCGTCGAAGTCGGGACGCCGCATTCCGGCGTCCTCATCGCCGAGCGGGACAAAATCGTACTCATATAGGTCCGGTCCGTCCGTCTCTTCGGCCGCCGTCTGCCGTTCGGAGCCTTTTACGAAACGGCTGCCGCCACCGACGGCCGAGTCCAGGCGATGCTGCGAGCCGTCCTTCTTGCCCGCCCCGATATCTGCTCCGTCCGGACTTTCCGCCGGCTCCCGCCCGCCATCGGCCCGCTGCCCGTCCGTCTCGCGGATCAGCTGCTCCAGCGCAAAGGCGTCGTCCTGAAACGGACTGTTCCACGGTCCGATCTCCGACGTAAAGTTCATTTCCTCTCCGAACAAAGGCACAATCGTCTTCCCCAGGGCCGGCTTGGCTGCCTTTTGCTCCTTTTGCTGCGGCTCCAGGCGAATTCCGTTTTGTTTATCGAAACGATACGTAATGCGCGCTTTCGAGTTCATCGTCCTCTCTCCTTGTCCAGCATTCTAGTAAAAGTCTATGAATGCGTTGAGAGAGTTATGACAATGGAAAAGGCCGCTCCCCGCGCAACGGCGTCGATGCGGGAACGGCCTTCCGGCTGATAGGGACCATCTAAATGCAAACGATCGCTCCGGGAAAGAAAGCAAATCCAAAGCGAAGCCGTCAGGAGCCGTATCTGGCGCGCAGCGTCCGGGCCAGCCCGTCCGCCGTTTTCCAAATGTCTCCGGCGCCCATCGTGATGACGAGGTCACCCGGCGCGACCTTCTCCGCCAGCCGTTCCTGCACTTCTTCCTTTGTCGGAATGTAGGACGTGTTCGGGTTGCTGTTTTTGACGATCAGCTCGACCAGCTTCTGCGAATGAACGCCTTCGATCTGCTGCTCGCCCGCCGGGGAATAAATATCGGTGATGATCACCTCGTCGGCGCCCGCGAACGCCCGGCTGAACTGCTCGAGCAGAAAAAAGGTGCGGGTATACCGCTGCGGCTGAAAAACCGCGATAATGCGCTTGCCGGTCGCCCGCGCCGCGTCGATGGTGGCCTGGATTTCGGTCGGATGGTGCGCATAATCGTCAATGACCAGCACATCGTTCACCTCGCCCAGCACCTGAAAACGGCGTTTCGCGCCATGGAACAAGGCGATGGCGGAAGCGATCGATTCGAACGGAATGCCTGCTTCGAGGCACGTCATCACCGTCGCCATGGCGTTATACACGTTATGCCTGCCGGGCACGGACAGCTCGATCCGCCCGAGCGATACGCCGCGGCGCAGCATGTCGAACGAAACCTTCCGGTCGCCCGGCGATACGTTCGCCGCCGTAAATTCGGCGTCCCGGTCGATGGCGTACGTCAGCACCCCGGCGGCGCCGAGCGGCCCGGCCTGCAGCCGGGGCAGCATTTCGCGCACATTCTCGTCGTCGACGCAGACGATCGCTTTCCCGTCCGCCTTCACCTGGCTCAGGAACTGCACGTACGCCGCCTTCAGCTTGGCAAAATCGCCGTCGTAATTTTCCAGATGGTCCGGCTCGATATTCGTCACAATGGCGATGGCCGGATGGTACTGGAGAAATGAGCCGTCGCTTTCATCCGCCTCGGCGACGACGTATTCGCCTTTGCCCGCTTTGGCGTTCGTTCCGACATTCACGATCTCGCCGCCGATGATATAGGTCGGGTCCAGCTTGCACGTCTCCATCACGAGTGCAATCATCGACGTCGTCGTCGTCTTGCCGTGCGCGCCCGCAACCGCGACGCCCCTGCCGTTGTTCATCAGCCTCGCCAGCATTTGAGCGCGGTGCAGAATCGGGATGTTCAGCTCTTCGGCGGCTTTCCGCTCCACATTGTCGCGCGATAATGCGGTCGAATAGACGACCAGATCGGCTCCCCGCACATGCTCGGGCTCATGGCCGATATAAATCCGCGCTCCTTTGGCCGCCAGCTTCTCCGTCAGCTCTTGCCGCGCGACGTCGGAGCCGGTAACCGTATACCCCAGCTCCAGCATTACCCGCGCGATCGCGCTCATGCCGTAACCGCCGATGCCGATGAAATGAACGTGTTCTGCCGTATTCAAAGACGGTTCACCAACCTTTTTCAGAATCCGTATTGTAGAGCACATGGGAGCGAACATCGGCGATCAAATATAGCGTTCCCGTCACAACGGCAAGGTCCCCGCCGCCGGTCAGCGACAGCAGCCGGCGAAGCGCCTGCTTCCAGTTCGGTTCCACGATGAGCTCGAAGGAACAGCCAAGTTCCTCCCGGAGCGCGACGGCGATTTCCGCCAGCTCTTCAGCCGGCATCGCTCTGCGGAAGTCGGGCTCGGTTACCACAAGCGTATCCACTAGAGGTAGTATATGCCGCAGTGCGTCGCGATGATTCTTATTTGCCAGCATCCCGGCCATCAAATGAAGTTTGTCGTACCGGTACGTTTCGCGCAGCGCGGCGGCCAGCGTCTCCGCCCCTTCCGGATTGTGCGCTCCGTCGATCAAAAGCCGCGGGGAACGGGAAATCGTCTCCAGCCGTCCGGGCCATTTGGCCGTGCGCAGCCCCTCGCGCAGATCCTCGTCGTCCAGGATGAGCGCATAATACTGCCGCAGCACCTCAAGCGTCATGACCGCGACGGCCGCGTTCATCCGCTGATGAGCGCCGCTCAGCGTAATCGTGAGCGGTTCGATCGTGCGGAACAGCCCGTCGAACCGGAACGTCTGCTCGCCTTCTCGGGCCGTCAACGGGGTAATGCCGAATTTTTCGCCGTACCGGTACAGGCTGCTTTTTTTCTCCTGAGCCGCTTGCGCCACGACATCGGCCGCCTCAGGCTGGCCGACTGCCGTCACGACCGGCACGCCCGGCTTAATAATGCCGGCTTTCTCGCGCGCGACCGCTTCGATCGTATCGCCGAGAATGTCCATATGGTCGTGGCCGATGTTCGTAATGACCGACACGACGGGGGTCACAATGTTCGTGACGTCCAGCCTTCCGCCGAGGCCGGTTTCCCATACGACATAATCGGGATATTCGACGGTGGCGAAATACAGGATCGCGAGAGCCGTCGAAACCTCGAACATGGTCGGCGGCCCAAGCTCCGTCTCCGCGATGGCCTCGACGTGCGGCTTCAGTTCGTTCGTCAGCCGGAGCAGCGTCTCCTCCGGGATATCCGTTCCGTTATATTGAAAACGGTTCGTGAACTTCGTGATGTACGGGGACGTGAACGTTCCGACCCCGTATCCGCAGCGGATCAGCACGCTAGTCAAATAAGCGCAGACGGAGCCTTTGCCGTTCGTCCCCGCGACATGAATGAACTTGAGCCTGCGCTCGGGGCGGCCGAATGCTTCCATCAGCTTTATCATTCGTTCCAAGCCCGGCCGGATGCCGAACGGCACCCGTCCATTAATCCAGTCTCTTGCTTCCTCGTACGTGGCCAGCGTCCCGGCTGCGGATGATTGCTGCGCATCTGCCATGCTTTTTCGTCCCTTCTTCCTCTTCCGGTCTGTTTCCCCTTCAGGACAGGCAGCTGACGCCCATCCGTCCGGATATCCTATCCGCGCAGCTCCGCCAGCCTCGCTTGGACTTTATTCCGCTTGTCGGCGTAATCCGCCATTTTGGCCTTCTCTTCCTCGATCACCTTGGCCGGCGCTTTCTTGACGAAGCCTTCGTTGGCCAGCTTTTTCTCCACCCGCTCGACTTCGCCGTTCAGATGCTGAATTTCTTTCTCCAGCCGCGCGATTTCCTGTTCGATATCGAGCAGGCCGGCAAGCGGCAAATAGAGCTCCGCCCCGGTAACGACGGCCGTCATCGCTTTATCCGGCGCGGACAGCTCCCGTCCGGCCGTCAGCTTCGATGTGCCGCAGAACCGGCTGACAAATTCCTCGTTCCGGTTGAAAATCGATGCCTCGGCCTCGCCCGACGGCTTGATCAGAAGCTCGATCTTCCGGCTCATCGGCACGTTCACCTCGGCGCGGATATTGCGGACGGCGCGGATCGTATCCATCAGCAGCTCCATCTCGCGCACCGCCTCCGGCGCTTCCAGCGCGGCATCGTATGCCGGCCATGGCGCAAGCAGAATCGTTTCGCCTTCATGCGGCAGATGCTGCCAGATCTCTTCGCTGATAAACGGCATAAACGGATGGATCATCCGGAGCGTCCGGTCCAGCACGTAGGCGAGCACCGATTGGGTCGCCCGCTTCGCAGCCGCGTCGCTGCCGTAAAGGTTTAATTTTGCAAATTCGATATACCAGTCGCACAAGTCGTCCCAGATGAAATTGTACAGCAGACGGCCGGTTTCGCCGAAATCGTAGCCGTCGAGGAGACGGGTGATGTCGCGCGACGTTTCGTTTAACCGGTGCAAAATCCAGCGGTCCGCCGTCCCCAGCGTAACGCTGATGTCGATGTCCTCCGCCTTGACGTTTTCCAAATTCATCAGCGCAAATCGCGAGGCGTTCCAGATCTTGTTCGCAAAATTGCGCGCCTGCTCGACCTTCTCCCAGCGGAAACGCAAATCCTGCCCGGGCGTGCTGCCGGTCGAGATCATGAACCGCATCGCGTCCGCGCCGTATTTGTCGATCACATCGAGTGGGTCGACGCCGTTTCCAAGCGATTTGGACATTTTGCGCCCATGCTCGTCGCGGACAAGACCGTGAATGAGCACGTCCTTGAACGGATTCCGTTCCGTGAACTCGAGCGCCGTAAAGATCATTCGGGCGACCCAGAAGTAGATGATATCATAACCGGTAACGAGCACATCCGTCGGATAATAGCGCTTCAGATCGGCCGTCTCGTCCGGCCAGCCGAGCGTCGAGAACGGCCACAGCGCGGAACTGAACCAGGTGTCGAGCACGTCTTCGTCCCGGCGCAATTCGCCCCCGCAGGAGGAACATGCCGTCAAATCCTCGCGGGACACGTGCATTTCGCCGCACGCGTCGCAGTACCACGCCGGAATGCGGTGCCCCCACCAGAGCTGTCGGGAGATGCACCAGTCGCGGACGTTTTCGATCCACTGCAAATAGATCTTCTCGAACCGGTCCGGCACGAAGCGGACGCCTTTGCCGGATCGCTGCACCTCGATCGCCTGATCGGCGAGCGGCTTCATCGAGACGAACCACTGCGTCGACAAATACGGCTCGACGACGGCGCCGCTGCGCTCGCTGTGGCCGACCTGGTGCACGTGGTCCTCGATGCGGACGCATACGCCCTGCCTCTGCAGGTCGGCGACGATCCGCTTGCGGCATTCCGCGCGGTCGAGGCCTTTGTACGGTCCCGCTTCGTCGTTCATGACGCCGCTCTCGTCCATCACGACGATTTGCGGCAAATTGTGGCGCAGGCCGACCTCGAAGTCGTTCGGATCGTGCGCCGGCGTAATTTTGACCGCCCCGGAGCCGAATTCCTTCTCGACGTATTCGTCGGCGATGATCGGGATTTCCCGGCCGAGAATCGGCAGCACGAGCTTTTTCCCGATCAGGTGCCGGTAGCGCTCGTCCTCGGGATGTACCGCCACGGCGGTGTCGCCGAGCATCGTTTCCGGCCGGGTCGTGGCGACGGTGATGAAGCCGCCTTCGTCCTTCAGCGGATATTGCAGATGGTACAGGTGACCGTTAATTTCTTTATATTCGACCTCAATGTCGGACAAAGCCGTGCGCGCCGCCGGGTCCCAGTTAATAATTTTTTTGCCGCGGTAAATCAGGCCTTTCTCGTACAGGCGGACGAATACCTCGCGGACCGCCTTCGACAGCCCTTCGTCAAGCGTAAACCGTTCGCGCGAGTAATCGAGCGAAAACCCCATTTTCGCCCATTGCTCGCGAATCGTATTCGCGTACTGCTCCTTCCATTCCCATACCTTCTCGAGAAATTTTTCCCGCCCAAGGTCGTAGCGCGTAAGGCCTTCCTCGCGCAGCTTCTGCTCGACCCGCGTCTGCGTCGCGATGCCGGCATGGTCGCTGCCCGGCAGCCAAAGCGCGTCGTAGCCCTGCATCCTTTTAGCGCGGATCATAATATCCTGCAGCGTAAAATCAAGCGCATGCCCAATATGCAGCATGCCCGTTACGTTCGGCGGCGGGATGACGATCGTAAACGTCTGCGCGTCCGGCCGTTTGCCCGCTTCGAAATAGTTCCCTTTCAGCCAATAGTCGTGCCATTTTGCCTCGGACGCCTTCGGATCGTAGGTCGTCGGCATTCCGGCCATCTGTTGTTTTTCGGTCATTCGATGCACCCTCCATCTGTTCGCACGTCCGCATCCATCGGCTTTGCGCGCCTCTGCCGGACCTGCGAAGCTTCTTCAAGATTACAAGGTATACAAAAAATACCTTTCGCCCCCTGACCTGAACGGCAAAGGACGAAAGGTATTGCTTCCGCGGTACCACCTTTGTTTCGCTGACAGCCCGGTGCGGGCCGCGCATGCGACACTTGTAAGCAGATAACGGCTGCGGCCGGCCCGAACTGACGGCATTTCCGCTTCATCCGGGCAACTCGGGGGCGACCAGTGGCAGGTTCGTCCTGCGGGCCTTTCAGCATTACGGCGCCGCTCTCTGAAGGCATTGCTGCCACACTTCCCTTTCAACGTCTTTACATGAAAGTATAACCTATATCTGCTATCATACACGTTTTCAATCCGACGCGTCAATCCCGGCGCATGGCCTATGTCGCCCGTCATACGGCTTGTCCCCTTAAACGCCTGGGACGCCAAAATCCCTCCCGCGCCCTTAACCGGGACTTCGGGAGGGATCCGTTCCGGACAAGCCGGCTTCACGGAATATACAGCACCTGGCCTTCGCTGACGTTCTGGTCGGAAAGCCGATTGTAAAGCGCGATTTCGCGCGGCTGCAGCTGGTAGCGTCCGGCGATCGTTTCGAGCGTTTCATCCCGCTGTACGATGCACAGCCGCACCTTGCGGAACGACCGGTCCTCAAAAGCGCTGCCCAGGAACAGATTTTTCAATTCGATTTCTTCGGCGATCGCCTGCTTCTCGGCCTCGGCCTCGGCTTCGGCTTGGGCCGACTGCTCCGCGGCCGCCCGCGCCTCCTGCTCCCGGAGACTCGACTGCAGCAGCGAGCGGAAGCCGATGCCTCCGGCAGGCTCCGCATCCTGAAGCGGCTTGCTGCCGAGCGCGACGCGCATCTCTTTTTTTCCCGAATCGGCCTCGGCGGCGGTAACGTCCCCAAACGGCTGCGCCGCTCCGAATTCAGGCTGCGCCTGGCTTTCCGGCTCTGCCGTTCCGAAAGGCTGCCGCTCCGATTCGAAGCTGAAGTCCTGCTGCGAACCGGACGGGAAGCCAGGTTCTGCGGCGAAGGACGCATCGTCCTGCTGCGGTCCGTCGTCGCTGTAAGCAAGCTCCCATTGGTCCGACTCCAGCTCCCGCGGGCCCTCGGCCTGCCCGGCCTGCGCCGCTTGGAACGCTTCCTGCTCCTGCTCCCGGCGGTAAGCCGCCCAGGCCTCCGCTTCGCGCCGGGCGTCCTCCAGCTCCTCCGCTTCGCGCCGCGCGGCTTCCTGCGCTTCCGCTTCGCGCTGCGCAGCTTCTTGCGCCTCCGCTTCGCGCCGCGCAGCTTCTTGCGCCTCCGCCTCGCGCCGCGCAAATTCTTGCGCCTCCGCCTCGCGCCGCGCAAATTCTTGCGCCTCCGCCTCGCGCTGCGCGGCTTCTTGGGCCTCCGCTTCATGGCGCGCGGCCGCCTCGCGCTCCGCGGCTTCGCGGGCGTCGGCTTCGCGCTGCGCCGCCTCGCGGAACGTCTGCGTCGGCGGCGCCGCCCATCCGCCGAAGCCCGGCGTACTTTCCTGGCGCCCGGTCTGGCCGCCGCCCTCCTCTGCATCCCGCGCATGCACGACGGTGAAAGGCTCCTCGTGCCGCCAGCTCTCCTGTTCGCTCGGCTGCTCCAGCTCAAGGCCGTATAACGATAGCACGCCGGTTACGTTGAGCGTCCGCGCCGACAGCAGATCGACGTCGAAGTTGTCGATCTCGACGGCAATATCGTCGAGCCGGTTCACCCGGTTTAACGGCAGCGTAATTTCAACCGGGATCCGGTGCTCCAGCGCCTGCGCCGCTTCGGATTCGTTTTGCGCGCGATAGGCGCCGGACAGCAGCAGATGGCCCTTCAGGATCACCTGCTGCCCTTGATGCACGATTTGAATCCGGGGAACAAGCTCGATCTCATCCAGCTCGTCGATCGCCGCGAGCGTATCGGGCAAATGCACGCGTTCATATACGTCAAACCGCAATCCGTTCGATTGATTGTGCACGTTTGTCCTCCTCCTCTCCCCTACTTAAAGCTTGGTTACAGCTTTCGGCTCTATTTATCTATATGGCCCGGGAAAGGCAGGCATGACTACGATTTTCGCGAACGGACAAGCCCGGCCTCCAGCTGAAGGAACCAATCGGGCGCCGGAGACGTCACTTCGACGGGATGTCCTGTAAAAGGGTGGGCGAACGTAAGCCGTTCGCCGCGCAGCGCCTGATGGCCGAGCAGCCGGGTGCTTCCGCCGTACAGCGCGTCCCCGATCAGAGGATAGCCGATATGGCTCATATGAACGCGGATTTGGTGTGTTCGGCCGGTCTCCAGCCGCAGCTTGACAAGCGAGGCTTCCGCATAAATACGGACCGTCTCATAATGGGTGACCGCCCGCTCGCCCGAAGCGGATACCCGTCTGCGCGAGCCGTGATGACGGTCCCTGCCGATCGGCGCCTCGATCGTGCCGCGCCGGCGCCGCATAACGCCGTGCACGAGCGCTTCATACTGCCGTTCGATCCGCTTCGCGCGCATCGCTTCGTCCAGCCGCTGCTGCGCCAGATCGTTTTTCGCATACAGCACCGGGCCGGCCGTGTCATCGTCGAGCCGGTGAATATGCTTCGCCGGCAGCGGGTCGTTCCGCTCCAAGCCAAGTCTGGCGCACGCTTCGTCCAGCGTCCCCCGCTCGCCCGGCCGCGACGGATGAACGGGCATGCCGGACGGCTTGTCCAGGACGAGGCACCAATCGTCCTCGTACAGGACGGCCGCTGCGAGCGGAGATACAGGCGGGAGCTGCGCCAAACGGTACATCGGATCGGCTGCCGGATCCGCAGCCTCGAACGTCCGCAGCTTCACGATGCCGCGCTCGCACCGGATGCCGCCGGCCGAGAACAGGCGGTTGACCCATTTCGGCGGAAAAACGGCGAGAGCCAGCAGCCAAAGCCGCACGTCGTGCGGATGACTCCCGGCCTCAAGAGGCTTTGTCCGCGAAGCGGCCGGGCCGGACATTGCAGCGATCGTTTCCGCCGCCATTTCCAGCCATTCGCCGTTTCGCCGATACGTCCAAAAATTTTCGCGCATCTGACCGCCCGATTCCTAAAGGCGGCGCAGCGCTTCGTCGTGCGCGGCGATCGTGGCGTCGATCGCCGTTTCGTCGTGCGCCGCGGACACGAACATGCCCTCGAACTGGGAGGGCGCCAAGCTGACGCCCAAGTCGAGCATCGCGGCGAAATACGCCTTGAACCGCTCCAGGTCGGACGTTTTCGCCGTTTCATAATTGATGACCGTCTCGCCCGTGAAAAACGGGCAGATCATCGAGCCGACGCGGTTGATCGTGCATGGAACGCCGTGCTTCGCCGCATTCGCCTCGAAGCCGAGCTGCAGTCTGACGGACAACCGCTCCAGCCGCTCGTACGTCTCCGGCTTCAGCAGGCTGAGCGTCGTATAGCCGGCGGCCATCGCCAGCGGATTGCCCGACAGCGTGCCCGCCTGATAAATCGGGCCGCTCGGCGCAATCATCTCCATGATTTCGCGCTTGCCGCCGTAAGCGCCGACCGGCAGCCCGCCGCCGATCACTTTGCCGAGGCACGTCAGATCCGGCGTAATGCCGTAGAGGCCCTGCGCGGAATGGTAGCCGACCCGGAAGCCGGTCATCACCTCGTCGAAAACGAGCAGGCTGCCGTATCGGCTCGTAATTTCGCGCAGCCCGGTCAGGAAGCCGGGGAGCGGCGGCACAACGCCCATGTTGCCGGCGACGGGCTCGACGATGATGCAGGCGATCTGCTCGCCGTACGTTTCGAACGCCAGCTTGACCGACTCGATATCGTTATACGGAACCGTAATCGTGTGCGAAGCGACGCTTTCCGGCACGCCCGGGCTGTCCGGCAGGCCGAGCGTAGCGACGCCGGAGCCCGCTTTGATCAGCAGCGAATCGGCATGGCCGTGGTACGAGCCTTCGAATTTAACGATTTTGCTCCGTTTCGTATATCCCCGCGCCAGACGAAGCGCGCTCATCGTGGCCTCGGTTCCGGAATTGACCATCCGGACCATCTCGACCGACGGCACGCGCTCACAAACGAGCTCCGCCATCCTCGTTTCCAGTTCGGTCGGCGCGCCGAAGCTCGTCCCTTTTTCCGCCGTGCGTTTGATCGCTTCGACGACCTCGGGATGGGCGTGACCCACGATGAGCGGCCCCCATGAACCGACGTAATCGATGTAACGGTTCCCGTCAATGTCATAAACCCGGCATCCGTCGCCGCGTTCGACGTACACCGGCGTCAACCCGACCGACCGGAACGCGCGGACCGGGGAATTGACGCCGCCGGGGATCAGCCTTTTCGCCTGGGAGAACGCCTCCTTGGAGCGCTCGTCCGATCGTTTATGAGCTTGCTTGCTCATTGCCCTCACTCCTGACCGTTAAGAAATGGCCTTGCCGCCTGCCTCTTATTCGCCCTGCAGCCAACGCGCCGCGTCAAGCGCATGATACGTAATGATCAAATCCGCGCCGGCCCGCTTCATCCCGGTGAGCGTCTCCATGACGATCGCCTTCTCGTCGATCCAGCCGCTGGCGGCCGCCGCCTTGACCATCGAATATTCGGCGCTGACGTTGTACGTTACGACCGGCAGGTCGAAGGATTCCTTGAGCAGCCGGACAACGTCCAAATAAGCGAGCGCAGGTTTGACCATCAGCATGTCCGCTCCCTCGAGCACATCCGATTCCGCCTCGCGCAGCGCTTCGCGCACGTTGGCCGGATCCATCTGGTACGTCTTGCGGTCGCCGAACTGCGGCGCGGAATGGGCCGCATCGCGGAAAGGCCCGTAATAGGCCGAAGCGTATTTGACCGAATACGACAGAATCGGCACCATTTCGAAGCCCGCCTCGTCGAGTCCGCTGCGAATCGCCGAGACAAAGCCGTCCATCATATTGGACGGTGCGATGATGTCGGCTCCCGCCTGCGCCTGCGAGACGGCCGTCTTCACCAGCAGCGCCAGCGATGCGTCGTTGTCGATCTCCGCCTCGCCTGTCGTCTCGTGCACGTGCACGACGCCGCAGTGGCCGGTATCCGTAAACTGGCACAGACAGGTATCGGCGACGACGACGAGCTGCGGCGCCCACCCTTTGACCGCGCGGACCGCCTCCTGGACGATGCCGTTCGATTCGTAAGCCGACGTGCCCTCCGCATCTTTATGCTCCGGCACGCCGAAAAGCAGCACCGACGGGACGCCCGCCGCGACCACCCGGTCGATCTCCTCCTTCAGCGTATCGATCGAAAAATGATACACGCCCGGCATCGAAGGAATTTCCTCCTTGACGCCGCTTCCATGCGTAACGAAAATCGGATAGATAAAATCGTTTGCCGTCAGCTGTGTTTCTCTCACCATGCTGCGAAGCGCCGGCGTCCGGCGCAGCCGCCGATGGCGGTTAAGCGGAAAACTCATCTCAATCGGCCCCTCCTTCATTCGAAAAACGTTTGGCTTGGCGCGACGCGGCGATCGCCCCGATCAGCGCCTCAATCGTTGCTTCCTCGGACTCGATCGCGACGGAAAGCCCGGCTTCGCGGGCCGTCTTGGCCGTAACCGGGCCGATGCATGCGATTTCCGCTGCCCGCAGCGCTTCGGCCGGCTCGCTGACGCCCATCCGGCGCATCACCTGAAGCAGATTCGTGACGGAAGACGAGCTGGCGAACGTCACGACGTCGACTTCGCCGCGAAGCAGCAGCTCCAGCGTCTCCGCGTCCTGATTCTCGGCAATAACCGTTTCGTACACATCGAGCACGACCGGCTCGAGTCCACTCTCTTTCAGATCCCGGGGGAGTATCTCCCTGGCCAGATCGCCTCGCGGGAGCAGCACCCGCTGGCCCGGCTTCAGCGAGCCTTCCAAGCTTTCCAGCAGCCCTTCGGCCTGAAATTTTACCGGCAGCTCCATCGCATACAGCCCCCGATGCTCCAGCGCCTCAGCGGTCTTCGGCCCGACGGCGGCGACGCGCGCACGGTTGAACCGCCGGATATCAATCCGGAAACGGCGCAGCCACCGCCAGAAATATTCCACGCCGTTGGCGCTCGTAAACATAAGCCAGTCGTAGCTTTCCGCCTGCTGCAGTGCACTTTCGATCCCCGCCCGAGCGTCCGGGTCCGCCGGTTCGCGCGTCTCGATGACAGGAAATTCGCACGGTTCCCCGCCAAGCTCCTCGATTCGATCCGCCAGCTCGCTGTTTTGCGCGCGGGCGCGGGTCACAAGCACGCGCGTCCCGAACAGCGGCTTGCGCTCGTACCACCGCAGCTTCTCGCGCTGCCTGACGACTTCGCCGACGACGATGACGGCCGGCGGCTGAAAATCGGCCGCCTTGACGACCGCCTCGATCGTGGCCAGCGTGCCCGTCACCGTCTGCTGCTCGACGCGCGTTCCCCACCTGATAAGCGCCACCGGCGTTTCCGGCGGTCGGCCGTATTTCATCAGCTGTTCGGCAATGTAGCCGATTTTGGCCACGCCCATCAGGAAAATAAGCGTGCCCGTCGCTTGGGTCACTTTGTCCCATTGAATGGAACGGTCGAGCTTGTCCGGACTTTCATGCCCGGTAATGATCGAAAGCGACGAAGCCAGATCGCGGTGCGTCACCGGGATGCCGGCATACGCCGGAACCGCGATCGCCGACGTAATGCCGGGCACGATATCGAACTCGATGCCGTGCTCCTGCAGCAGCTCGGCCTCTTCCCCGACGCGTCCGAAAATCGTCGGATCGCCGCCCTTCAGCCGGGTGACGACCTTCCCTTCAAGGGCAAGGTCGACCAGCAGCCGGTTGATCTCCTCCTGCTTCATCGTATGCCGGTCCGGAAGCTTGCCCACGTAAATTTTTTCCGCTCCCGGCTTCACATGCTTCAACAGCCGCGGACTGGCCAGCCGGTCGTACACGATGACGTCGCAAGCCTTGATGCACTCCAGCCCTCTCACGGTAATCAGCTTCGGATCGCCGGGACCGGCACCGACCAGATAAACTTTCCCCTTCGCCATCGTTTATCCCCCAACTTCCGCCAAAATGCGGTCCGCGCCTCTCTCCTTCAGCGCATCCGCCGTTTCCTTGCCCAGCCGCTCCGGATCGCTTCCCCTGCGCGTCTCCTTGAGCAGCACCTTGCCGTCCGGCGTGCCTACGATGCCGGTCATTTCCAAGAGCGGCCGGCCGCCCGGTTCATCGGACGGACCGGCAATTGTCGCATAAGCGCCGATCGGGATTTGGCAGCCGCCGTTCAGCGCCCCGAGAAAGCTGCGCTCCGCCCGGACGGCGAGCGCCGTATCCGGGTCCTCGTACCGCTCCAGCAGCCGGCGCACTTCGGCGTCATCGGCGCGGCATTCGACGCCGAGCGCTCCCTGCCCGACGGCCGGAACGCAGACATCCGGCGGGATGTAGGCCGAAATTTTCGCCTCCCACCCCATACGGTAAAGACCTGCGGCGGCGAGCACCACCGCGTCGAAGCCTTCCGATTCCAGCTTGCGGATGCGGGTATCGATATTGCCGCGGACGGATTCGAGCTTCAAATCCGGCCGCGCCGCAAGCAGCTGGCTGGCGCGACGCAGACTGCTCGTCCCGACCCGCGCGCCTTGCGGAAGCTCCGTCAGCCCCAGCCCATCGCGGCTGACGAGGCAGTCGCGGGGATCGACGCGCTTCGGCACCGCCCCGTTCACAAGCCCTTCCGGAAGCTCGTAGGGCATATCCTTCATGCTGTGCACGGCCAAATCGATGTCACCGTCCAGCAGCGCCTGCTCGATTTCTTTCACGAACAGCCCCTTGCCGCCCACCTTGGACAGCGTGACGTCCAAAATCCGGTCGCCTTTCGTCACGATTTTGCGGATTTCGAAATCAGCCTCGATTCCAAGCTTCCCGGCAAGCCTTGTCAGCTCACCGATCACCTGTCCCGTTTGCGTAAGCGCCAATGCGCTCTGCCTCGTTCCGACGACGATTGTGCGCCGCCTCTTGCCTGCCTGTACCATTACAACTGCCCCCCACCGGCTGCGGCCAGCAGCCGCAGCATCCATTGCTCGATCGGTTCATTTCGCCGATCCGCCGTTCCGGCCTGCGTTTCGCCGCGCCGGTCATGCAGCATTTCTGCGGCCGCCATGCGCAGGACGACCCGCTTCAGCGTTCCGTCCGCCGTTTCGGCGGCCAGCCTGTCGCGGAGGCTTCGCAGCTTGTCCAGCCGCCGCGCGTAATCTTCGCCGTACCGCTCGCCGAGCTCGCCGGCGATAAGGCCCGCCAACGCCGGGCTTGCCCCTGCGGTCGTGACCGCGATGACCAGATCGCCCCGGCGCACGACGGCCGGCGTCACAAACCCGCCGGATTCAAACGCGTCCGCCGCGTTGACGAGCGCGCCGGCTTTCTCGGCCGTACGCACGGCCATCCGGTTCACTGCCGGATCGTCCGCCGCCGCAACGAGCAGAAACGCGCCTTCCGCGTCCTCTTCCTTGTATTCCCTGCGCACGAGCCGAATAGACCCTTCGGACGCCAGCCGTTCCAGCTCGCCGCATGACTGCGGGCTGACGACAACGACCGAATCCGCCCCGCCTTCGAGCAGCCCCCGCACTTTGCGGGCGGCAACCGTACCGCCGCCGACAACTACGCATTTTTTTTGGTTCAAGGACAGCATAACCGGATAAAAGCCCGCCAATATCGCCACTCCCCTTCGCTTCTACGACCACCCGTGAAAACTCGACAGCCGGTTCAGCAGCAGGCTGAGCACCAGGACGGCGAAGCAAATCAGGTCCCACCGCGCCGTTTTTCCGCCCGGCCTGTCGAACCACCGGTGCTCCAGAACATTGACGATATACAGCGCCAAGGCGGCGAAAGACGTCAGCACCTTTAAATCAAGCAGCAGCAGGTAGCGACCTTCCGTCAAAATCGACGTGACCGCAACCGCCAGCGACATCGTCAGAAGAGGCGTGCCGATCAGCGCCGATCGGCTCATCATTTTTTCGATCATTTCGAGACTCGGCAGGCGCTGCACCGACTTCGTCCACTGTTTCCCTTTCAATCGGCGATGGAGAAAAAGGTACATGCCGGAAAAAACGGCGCCGACGGTAAAGGCGACATAAGCCCCGATCATAAGGGTAATATGTACGATCAGCAGATGGCGGACGATTTCCCATCGCGCCAAGGACGCGCCCTGCCCGATGCCGAACAGATTGAGCGTCAGCACGGCAAACCCGATGACATTGACGAAAAAAACGAACAATTCGATCCGAAAAAACCGGCTGATCGCCAGTGAAACCGTGATCAGCAGCCAGGAAAACATAAGCAAATATTCCGACAATGTCATGAACGTCATATTCAAATGCGAAATGATCCGGTGTACGAGAAACGCCGTCTGCAGAATCCAAACGAAAATAAGCAGCCCTGTTCCCATCCGTTTCGCCTGCCGATTTCGTTCCACGAAATCGGAGAAATAAAACAGAAGGCTCAGGGCGTAAATATACAGCATCGCATCATATAGCCAGTTATGCGTTAACATAGGCGCCTCCACGAATCCGGAGTCGGCGGCCGGCAGACGAGCCGGTTATTGAGCGGCGGTTGGGGCCGCCGCCGTCACATGATTCGGACCGCAGGTCCGACGGGTATTTAGGAAGTGGCCGCCGCAATCGCTCCCGGCGTCTTCGCGCCGAATGCCGCATGCCCGGACTGGGGCTCGGCGGCAGGCGCTGCTGCCGTATCCGGCTGCTGCTTGGTCAGACGATCCTCCAGCGCGAACAGCTTGACGAACAGCTCCATGGCGTCCTCGGCATGCTTCTCTCCGGCAATCTCCTTGAGACGCAAAATCGGATCGTGCATCATTTGATTGACGATGCTCTTGGTCAGCTTGCGGATGACCTTCAATTCGCGCTCATCCAGATCCGGCAGCTTGTTCGCCAAGCTGTCCATCGTCTCCTCGTGAATCGCGGCTGCTTTGTCCTGCAGCGCACGGATGAGGGGCACGACGCCGAGCGTCTTGTACCACTGCCGGAACGCCTCGAGCTCTTCCGCGATAAACGTTTCGATCTTGGCCGCTTCCTGGCGCCGCTGCGCCAAATTGCTCTCGACGATTCCTTCAAGGTCGTCGATATCGTATAGAAACACGTTCTCGACCGACGCGATCGCGGGATCCAAATCGCGCGGAACGGCGATGTCGATCATGAACAGGGGGCGTGATTTGCGCCGGCTCATTGCCGCCGCTACCCGCTCGCGGTCAAGCACGTAGCCGTCGGAGCCCGTCGAGCTGATCACGATGTCGGCTTCACCGAGCCGCCGAATCGCTTCGTCCATTCCGAGCGGGATGCCGTTGAACTTGTCGGCCAGCTGCACCGCCCGGTCGTAGGTACGGTTGACGACATACACACGGTTGGCGCCGTTGGCGTACAAATGCTTCGCCGTCAGCTCGCTCATTTTGCCCGCGCCGATAATCATGACGGTCTTGCCGCCGAAATGGCCGAAAATCCGTTTGCCCAGCTCGACGGCGGCATAGCTCACGGACACGGCTGCTTCGCCGATCGACGTCTCCGAATGCGCCCGCTTCGCCAGCGTCACCGCCTGCTTGAACAGCGCATTAAACAGCGTGCCCGTCGTTTTGAGCTGCTGCGCCAGCTGGAACGCGTCCTTCACCTGACCGAGAATTTGCGTCTCCCCGATCACCATCGAATCGAGCCCGCACGCGACGCGAAACAGATGCTCGATCGCGCGCTCGTCTTCGTACATATATAAATCTTGCGTAAATTGTTCTCTCGGCAGCTTGAACCACTGCTCCATAAAATGCCGGATATAGTGGCCGCACAAATGGTTGCGGTCAACGACCGCGTATAATTCCGTCCGGTTGCAGGTCGCCACAATGACACATTCCAGGATGCTCGTCGTATGCTGCAGCTGCTTCAGGGCTTCCGGCAAATCCCGCTCTTGAAACGTAAACCGTTCTCTGACTTCGACCGGGGCCGTCCGGTAATTCAGCCCGACAACTACGATGTGCATGCGCGTTCACCTGCCTTTACGTTGAAATATCATTAGTATTATAGCACAGTTCGACAACCTGTACCCCCGCATTTATGAAAAATATTTGAAAACGAAACGTAAGGCCGAGAAGAAACCGCTGACGCCGTTTTGAAGGCGGAACAAGCTTATTCCCTTCGATTTATGGAGAACGTGAGGTAAATGTTCACCTTTCCCGGACATTAAAAAATGGCCACGGATCGCTCCATGGCCATTCAATCGCTTATTGAATCAAGCAAGCTGAGCTTGCTTCATTTCCGGTTCGACAACCTGCATGTCGCCGATTCCGCGAATCAGCTTTTTCGCATGAACCGTCTTCGGCTTCAGAACGGACATCATGTAATCGATCGCGAGCTGAGGATCGACCGTTTCGCCGCAGGTGTAGCAATCCAAAGCGGCAAAACCTTTCTCGGGATACGTGTGGATCGAGAGATGGCTTTCAGACAGCAGCACGAGTACCGTTGCGCCTTGCGGCTCGAATTGTTTGGCTTGCACGGAAAGTACCGTAGCGCCGCAAGCCTCAGCGGCTTCCACCATTTGGGCTTGCAAAAATTCCGCGTTGTTGAGCAGGTCGAACTCCACACCCCAAGTGTCAACAGCAACGTGTCTTCCGAAAGTTGAATATTCCATCTTTCGGTTCCCCCTTCCTAGGAATAAAATGTTTAAAAAATTTCATCCGCTAGGACCTACGTCATTCACTGCCCGAGGGAATAATCTCTCGCAACATTACCATGTCCTGAGTGAATCCTGGTTCCTATTATTCATTTCAACGAAAATAAAAATAACATCTATCCGTCAGAAATGCAACTCTTTTTTTCAGCAAACACCTATTTGGAACCGGACATCAAACTCCAATATGCAGGGTATGCCGCCGCGTTTGTCCACGTGTGCCCTGCCACCGCCCAACATAGGGTCGAAAACGGGCTTGTACATGCCAGTTTCAGACAGCCCCCGTCCCGCGCCTGCAGACAAAAAAATAAAAACCGCATCGCTGCGGTTTTCTTCAATGAAACGAGGGCACGCCCGCTTACGCTTCCAGCACGAACAGCTGCTTCGTAAAGCGTCTCAGCCGCTCGTCGATCCCGGCAATCTGCTCCCGGTCCGAGCATTGATTGCGCATATCGAGAAGCTCGTTGATCGCGTGCTGAACGGCTCCGATTTCACGTTCGATTTCCATCCGGTTAAACCGGGCTTCCAGCTGTCCGATCGTATCCTTGTACTCGAATACGACGCGGGAACCGCCGGCCGTTTGTTCGACGATTTTGCGAACGGCGCCTTGCTCGTAATGATAGACCATCGTATAGGTCGGATAAATGCGGTTGACGATCGCATCGCCGTGAAACGCGGATACCGCCTTGCGCATCGCGTTCGTCAGTTTGGGATTCAAAAGCCTGCAGGAAACGACGGTTACGTACCGTTCCTGCTGCCGTTCAAAAATAAAGCGGACTTCTTCACGCCCTGCGTCGTCCTCGAGAACCATTTCGTGATTGCCGTTTTCGAGCACCCGTACCTGCTGCCTGACATGAAGCTCATCAAAAAACCGGACAAATCCCGCCATCTCTTCAGCCGTTAATTGCAGAGAAGCTTTGACATACTCCGTGGCTATCCGCTGAGCCATAAAAATCTCCTCAATTCTTTAAACTAAACCATTCGCTTACGTATATTATACTCGATCGGCGTCTTTTATTCCTGCTTCCTGCCCTTGATATTCTCGCATATTTCTGAAAAATCCACGGGAATCTGCAAGGAGTACGCGCTTTTGTGCGTTATCCTCGCTTTTCAAGCCGAACTTCACTCGGTTTCGGCCCGATCCAGCGCAACGTCCATAATGACCGACCACAGCTCATCCCGGCCGAGCCCCGTCTCGGAGGAGAACAAGACGACGGGATCGCGCGGATCGGCCTCAAGCTCGGTTTTAATCGTTTTCACGTGCTTATCCCACTTGCTGCGCGGAATCTTGTCCGCCTTCGTGCATACGACACATACCGGAATGTCGAAATGCTTCAGCCAATTGTACATGAGACGGTCGTCCTCGCTCGGAGGATGACGGACATCTACGATTTGAAGCACCAGCTTCAGCGGCTCCCGCGTCTTCAAAAACGACTCGATCATGACGCCCCACTGCTCGCGCTGCTTCTTGGATACCTTGGCATAGCCGTAGCCGGGAAAATCGACGAAATAAAGCCGGTCGTTAATCCGATAATAGTTGAGCTGCTGCGTTTTGCCCGGCTGGGAGCTGGTGCGGGCAAGGCTTTTGCGCAGGATCAGCTTGTTGATGAGCGACGATTTGCCGACATTGGAACGCCCTGCCAGAGCGATCTCCGGCAAGGCGTCCTCAGGATATTGATGCGGTTCAACGGCGCTGATGACAAATTCGGCTGACGAAATATTCATAACGAAAATCCAACCTGCTCTCTAGTGAGTTTCGACCGGGTGAGTTACGGCCGGCTCGGCTGCGAGCGGCGCTCCGGCCAGCGCATGCTTCAGCACATCGTCCATGTGCGCGACGGGGATAAAATCCAGGTCGCTCCGCACGCTGTCGGGAATATCGCGAAGGTCGCGCTCGTTATCCTTGGGCAGAAGCACCTTCTTGATGCCGGCACGATGCGCGGCAAGCGATTTTTCCTTCAACCCGCCGATCGGCAGAACGCGGCCGCGAAGCGTAATTTCGCCGGTCATCGCCACTTCTTTCGAAACCTGACGGCCGGTCAGCGCGGAAATGAGCGCCGTCGCCATCGTGATGCCTGCCGACGGACCGTCCTTCGGAATCGCACCTTCGGGAATGTGGATATGAATGTCGTTCTTCTCGTAAAAGTCGGGGTCGATGCCGAGCTCCTTCGCTTTCGAGCGCGTGTAGCTGAAGGCGGCCTGCGCCGATTCCTTCATCACGTCGCCAAGCTTGCCCGTAAGCGTCAGCTTTCCGCTGCCCGGCAGCACCGTTACCTCGATGACCAGTGTGTCGCCGCCAACCTCCGTCCATGCAAGACCGGTTACGGCGCCGATCTGGTCTTCCTGCTCGGCCACGCCGTAACGGAACTTCGGCGGTCCCAGCCATTCCTTGACCTTCTCGTTATCGACCGTGACCGGCGACGATTCCGGGTCGCCCACGATCGCCTTGGCCGCCTTGCGGCAAATGGCCGCGATTTGCTGCTCCAAATTACGAACGCCCGATTCGCGCGTATACTCGCGGACGATCTGCTCGAGTGCGCTTTCCTCCACCCGAACCTGATCGTCGCCCAGACCGTGCTCCCGCTTCTGTTTCGGCAGCAAATAGCGGTCCGCGATCTGCTTTTTCTCGAGCTCGGTATAACCGGGGATGTAGAGCACTTCCATCCGGTCGAGCAGCGGCCGCGGAATATTATGAATCGCGTTGGCCGTCGTGATGAACATGACGTTGGACAAATCGAACGGCACTTCGATAAAGTGATCGCTGAACGTATTGTTCTGTTCCGGGTCGAGCACCTCAAGCAGCGCGGAAGCGGGATCGCCCCGGAAGTCCATCGCCATTTTGTCGATTTCGTCAAGCAGGAACACGGGATTGGCCGCCCCCGCCGTTTTCATCCCCTGGATGATCCGGCCCGGCATCGCGCCGACGTAGGTGCGCCGGTGACCGCGGATTTCCGCTTCGTCGCGGACGCCGCCGAGCGAGATGCGGACGAACTGCCGGCTGAGCGCCTTCGCGATGGAGCGGGCCATCGACGTTTTTCCGACGCCCGGCGGGCCGACGAGACAGAGGATCGGGCCTTTCAATTTTTTGACCAGCTGCTGCACGGCCAAATATTCCAGCACCCGTTCCTTCGGCTTTTCCAGCCCGTAATGATCCTCGTTCAAAATCTTCTCCGCACTGACGATATTCAAATCGTCTTCCGTCGTTTTGTTCCAGGGAAGCGCAAGAAGCCAATCGATATAATTGCGAATGACGCCGCCTTCCGCCGAAGTGGAAGGCATTTTCTCGAGCCGGTCGATTTCTTTCTCGACCTTCTCCTTCACCTTCTCGGGAACGCCGGATTCGGCAAGCTGCGAACGCAGCTCCTCCACCTCGCCCGCGCGGCCTTCTTTCTCTCCGAGCTCCTTCTGGATCGCCTTCATCTGCTCGCGCAAATAATATTCCTTTTGCGTCTTCTCCATCTGCTTCTTGACGCGCTGGCTGATTTTGCGCTCAAGCTCCAGCACTTCCCGCTCGTTGTTCAGGATGTCGAGCAGCTTCTCGAGCCGCTTGCGGACATCGACCGTTTCGAGAATGTCCTGTTTGTCTTTGATTTTGAGCGTCAGATGGCTCGTAATGACGTCGGCCAGCCGGCCCGGCTCGTCGATATCGGAGACGGCGGCAAGCGTTTCCGGCGTCACCTTCTTCGATAAATTAATATAATGCTCGAACTGGCTCAGCACCGTACGCATCAGCGCGTCCGTCTCCGGATCGGCCGATTCGGTTTCCGGCAGTTCTTTGACCGTCACTTCGTAAAAATCGTCGTTCGGCAAATAATCGACGATTTCGGCTCGGGTAACCCCCTCCACAAGCACGCGGATCGTTCCGTTCGGCAGCTTGAGCATTTGCCGGACGCGGGCGATCGTACCAACCCGGTAAATATCCTCCTGCGTCGGCTCTTCGATGTTCACTTCCGACTGCGAGCACAGCAAAATCATATGATCGTCGAGCATCGCGCGGTCAAGCGCGCGGACCGACTTCTCCCTGCCCACGTCAAGGTGGAGCACCATGCTGGGATAAACCAGGAGCCCCCTCAGCGGAAGGAGGGGGAGCCGACGACCTTTCCATTTAACAGGTCCCATACCAGCACCTCCAACTTAGAAGCATAGTTCCGGCACCCGATAAGGCCGGTTATTTTCGCGCTGCCTCCCACCATTTTATCACTCAACGGAATCCGCCTGCAAATAAGGAAGGCTGGACGCAACGTATACGTCGGCGTTTGCGGCCGGAGCCTGCGCGGCGGAACGGCTTTCGTCCGCCGGGAAGGTATGGCGGAACACGTCGTCGATATGATCGGCGGGAATGACCTTCAGTCCCTGCAAATCGGTGAAAATCGCCTGCCAGTTCTCGCGCGGTATAATGACCGTATCCGCCCCCGCCTGGAAAGCGGCCTCCACCTTGGCCAGCACGCCGCCGACCGGCTTAACGTTGCCGTGAATGCCGACCTCGCCCGTCATGGCCAGCTTGTTGTCGACCGGCTCTCCTTTGATGGCCGACGCGATCGCGGTGGCCATGGCGATGCCGGCCGAAGGCCCGTCGATCGGCGTTCCGCCCGGGAAATTGATGTGCAGGTCGTAATTTTCCGGCTTCATGCCAATCCGGCGAAGCACGGTGAGCACATTCTCGACGGAGCCTTTGGCCATGCTTTTGCGGCGCAGCGTCCGGCTTCCGCCGCCTCCGAGCTCCTCCTCGTCCACGACGCCGGTGATGGTGAAGGTGCCTTTTCCGGCGCGGACCGGAATCGCGCTCACTTCGATTTCAAGCAGCGTCCCCATATTCGGCCCGTATACCGCAAGGCCGTTAACGAAGCCGACCTGCGGCGCGGACGGCACCTTGCGGTCCGGACGCGGCGGAATCTGGCTGCTGTTGACGACCCATTCGATATCCGCCGCCGTTATGGACTCGCGCTTCTCGGACAGTACCAGCCCGGCCGCGAGCTGGATGACGTTGACGGCTTCGCGGCCGTTGGTGGCGTAGCGTTTCACGACGTCGACCGCCTCCGGGCTGGGCGGAAGCCCGATTTTCTTCAGCGCATTGTCGGCGATCAGCGAAATCTCGTCGGCCAGCAGCGGGCGGAAATAAATTTCCATGCAGCGCGACCGCAGCGCCGGCGGCAAATCCTGCGGCGAGCGGGTCGTGGCGCCGACCAGCCGGAAATCGGCCGGCAGGCCGTTCTGGAATATATCGTGAATATACAGCGGGATATTCGGATCCTCCGAATTATAATACGCGCTTTCGAGGAACACCTTGCGGTCCTCGAGCACCTTAAGCAGCTTGTTCATTTGTATCGGATGCAGTTCGCCGATCTCGTCGATAAAAAGCATCCCTCCGTGCGCTTTCGTCACCGCGCCCGGCTTCGGCTGCGGAATGCCGGCGACGCCCATCGCGCCTGCGCCTTGATAAATCGGATCGTGCACCGAGCCGATCAGCGGGTCGGCGATGCCCCGTTCGTCGAAGCGGGCGGTCGTCGCGTCGATCTCGGTAAATTTGGCGTCCTGCTGAAACGGGGACGCCGGATTTTTCTTCGCTTCCTCCAGCACGACACGCGCCGCAGCCGTTTTCCCGACGCCAGGCGGGCCGTAGATGATGACGTGCTGCGGATTCGCGCTGCACAGCGCGGCTTTGAGCGCGCGCAGTCCGTCCCGCTGGCCGATGATATCGTCCATCGTTTGAGGGCGGGTTTTCTCGGCAAGCGGCTTCGTCAGCGAGACGGAACGCAGCTTGCGCAGCTTATCCATTTCCTTGCGCGACTCCCGGTCGACAGCGGAACGGTTCGTCTTCTGGTTGCGCAGCAAATTCCAAAAATACAGTCCGATCACGATCGCGAAAAACACTTGAATCAGCATTAAAATCAAACTAAAGCTCATAGCGATTACTCTCCTCTCAAACGAAAAACATCCGGCTTATGCGGGACTCATACTTGACAGTATTGCCCCCAGCCGGATGGAATAATCGCTATTGCCATGGTAAAGTTTCATGTGCCGGCGCGGCAATTAAACGCCGGCGGGCTGGTGCTTTCGGCCCGGAATTTCCCCCGTCGCCTCGTAGACGCGGACGATTTCGTCGATTTCCTTCTTCAGCTCGGCCAGCAGCTCCGCCTCCGGCACCTTGCGGATCATTTCCCCGTACCGGAACAGCATGCCTTCGCCGCGGGCGCCGGCGATGCCGATATCGGCTTCGCGCGCTTCGCCCGGCCCGTTAACCGCGCAGCCCAGCACCGATACCTTGATCGGCACCTTGATTTTGCTGATGTAATCCTCCACCTCGTTGGCAATCGAGAACAGATCGATATCGAGACGGCCGCAGGTCGGACAGGAAACGAGCGTCGCCGCATTGGTAATGAGCCCGAAGCATTTCAGCAGCTCGCGGGCGACCTTCACTTCCTCCACCGGGTCCGCGCTCAGGCTGATCCGCACCGTGTTGCCGATGCCCATCGCGAGCAGCGCGCCGATGCCGGCCGAGCTTTTGATCGTACCGCTGTGCAGTGTCCCCGCTTCGGTGATGCCAAGATGAAGCGGATAGCGAATCTGCTCGGCCGCCATCCGGTAGGCTGCAATCGCCATCGGCACGTCGGACGCTTTGAGCGAGACGATAATATCGTGAAAATCGAGCTCTTCAAGAATGCCGATATGGAACAGCGCGCTTTCCACCATCGCTTCCGGCGTCGGATAGCCGTACTTCTCAAGCAAATGGTTCTCCAGCGAGCCGGCGTTGACGCCGATCCGAATCGGGATGCCTTTCGCCTTGCATGCTTGGACAACGGCCTCGACCTTCTCCCGCCGCCCAATGTTGCCGGGGTTGATGCGGACTTTATCGACGCCGTTCTCGATCGACGCAAGCGCCAGGCGGTAGTCGAAATGGATGTCGGCCACAAGCGGAATATGAATCCGCTTCTTGATTTCCTTAATCGCTTCGGCCGCTTCCTTATTGTTGACCGTAACCCGGACGATTTGGCAGCCCGCTTCCTCGAGCCGCAAAATCTCCGCTACCGTCGCCTCCACGTCGGCCGTCTTCGTCGTGCACATGCTCTGGATGAAAACCTCGTCGCTGCCGCCGATCGTAAGCGGCCCGACCTTGACCGGCACGGTATCTTTCCGCAAGAACATCCCAGATCTCTCCCATGAAAGTCAAAGTCCACCTCCGCCGCAAAGGCGGTTCGAAGCCGCATGAAGGCGAAGGTGGAGTTGTTTGACGGATATTATCGCCATCAATCAGGCGCTTTCTTCTTTTTTCTTGCCTTTCTTGGTGGTCAGCTCAGGCATGATTTTCTCCTGTACGACCTTCTCCGTAATGAGGCAGCTGCCAACATCTTCGCGGGAAGGCACCTCGTACATCACCTCGAGCATAATGCCCTCGATGATAGCGCGCAGTCCCCGGGCGCCGGTATTGCGCTTGATCGCTTCTTTGGCGATCGCATCAAGCGCGCCCGCTTCGAAATCGAGCTTGACGTTATCCATTTCAAGCAGCTTCTGGTACTGTTTGACCAGCGCGTTCTTCGGCTCGGAAAGAATCCGGACCAGCGCGGCTTCGTCAAGCGGCTCCAGCGTCGAAATGACCGGAAGACGGCCGACGAACTCCGGAATCAGACCGAATTTGAGCAGGTCCTCCGGCAGCACCATCGACAAATATTCGCCGGGCTTCAAATCCTTCTGCCCGTCGCCGGACGCATTAAAGCCGATGACCTTTTTGCCGATACGGCGCTTGATATACTGCTCGAGACCGTCGAACGCTCCGCCGCAAATAAACAGAATGTTCGTCGTGTCGATTTGGATGAATTCCTGGTGCGGATGCTTGCGTCCGCCCTGCGGCGGCACCGAAGCGACCGTGCCTTCGAGAATTTTGAGCAGCGCCTGCTGAACGCCTTCGCCCGATACATCGCGCGTAATCGAAGGGTTCTCCGATTTGCGCGCCACTTTATCGATTTCGTCGATATAAATAATACCGCGCTCGGCTTTCTCGACATCGTAATCGGCTGCCTGAATCAGCTTCAGCAAAATGTTCTCGACGTCCTCGCCGACATAGCCGGCCTCCGTCAGCGACGTCGCATCGGCGATGGCGAAAGGCACGTTCAAAATTTTGGCCATCGTCTGCGCCAGCAGCGTTTTGCCGGAGCCCGTCGGGCCGACGAGCAAAATGTTGCTCTTCTGCAGCTCGACGTCCTCGAGCTTGTTCTGCGAATTGATCCGCTTGTAGTGGTTATATACGGCGACGGAGAGCGATTTTTTCGCCTGCTCCTGACCGATGACGTACTGGTCGAGAATGTTGCGGATATCCTTCGGTTTCGGAATATCTTTCAGATCGAGCTCTTCCTCGTGTCCGAGCTCCTCCTCGACGATTTCCGTGCATAGCTCAATGCATTCATCGCATATATAGACGCCTGGTCCGGCGACAAGCTTGCGAACTTGATCCTGCGACTTGCCGCAGAACGAACATTTCAACTGGCCTTTTTCGTCGTTGAATTTGAACATGGGATCACCCCTTCGTATCGATTCGTTACAGAGCCGTAACGACCTTGTCAATCAGGCCGTAATTCAGCGCTTCCTCCGCGCTCATGAAGAAGTCGCGGTCCGTGTCCCGATCGATCTTCTCATAAGGCTGACCCGTGCGATCCACATAGATCTGGTTCAGTTTTTGCTTCGTCTTCAAAATCCAGTCGGCGTGAATTTTGATATCCGATGCCTGGCCGCGCACGCCGCCAAGCGGCTGATGGATCATGACCTCGCTGTTCGGAAGCGCGAACCGCTTGCCTTTCGCGCCCGCCGTCAACAGCAGCGAGCCCATGCTGGCGGCCAATCCGACGCATATCGTCGATACGTCCGGCTTAATGAACTGCATCGTATCGTAAATACCCATGCCCGCCGTTACCGAACCGCCGGGCGAGTTAATGTAAAGATGAATGTCCTTCTCCGGATCATCCGCCGCAAGGAACAGGAGCTGCGCGATAATGGAGTTCGCCACATCGTCGTCGATCGCACTTCCCAGAAAAATAATCCGATCCTTCAGCAGACGGGAGTAAATATCGTAGGATCGTTCTCCCCGATTCGTTTGTTCGACGACTATAGGTACCAGATTCATGCGACCAACCTCCTCATAGGTAATATACCCCTAAATTCCTCTTCACCCGATGTAAAGACCGCTTTTCGTCTTTAGTGGTTTAAAGGGAGCATATTGTTATTTTATCACGTTCCGGATGCAATGTCATTTTTCCGAATACTACAGTATACGGCATCGCCGTACGGTTATGTACGGGGCAAGGCCCCAATTGTTTCCGCGAAATAATCGCGGCGAAGACGAGTGAATGTTCCGCTTCATCCTCTCAATGAGAAACGAGCCGCCCATCGGACGGCTGCGGTTCATTATGCCACTTCTGTCGTAACTTTGCTGTTGTCGAGCAGAAACTTAAGCGTCTTGCGAAGCACGAGCTCGCCTTTCAGGTTCTCGATATTGCCGTTCCGCGTAAAGATGTCGCGAAGCTCATCGGACGGACGGTTGTACATGCCGGACAGGCTTTCCAGCTCCTCCGACAAATCGGCTTCCGTTACTTCAATGCCCTCCTGCTTGGCGATTTTCTCCAATACAAGATTGTTACGGACGCGTTTCGTCGCATCCTCGCGCATCTGTTCGCGCAGCGCCGACTCGCTCTGGCCGGAGAACTGGTAATAAATGTCCATCGTCATGCCCTGCATGCGAAGCCTGTTTTCGAATTCGCGAACCATATAATCCACTTCGGAATCGATCATGGCCTGCGGAATGTCGATTTCGGCGTTCTCCGCCACTTTTTCCAAAATCGCCGTTTCGCGCGCCTGCTCGGCATCCTTCTCCTTGCGTTCTTTCAGCTTGGAGGTCAAATCCTGCTTGAATTCGTCGAGCGTATCGAACTCGCTTACGTCTTTGGCGAACTCGTCGTCGAGAGCCGGAAGGTTTTTCCGTTTGATCTCATGCACCTTCACTTTGAATACCGCTGCTTTGCCTTTTAGGTTCTCGGCATGGTACTCTTCCGGGAACGTCACTTCCACGTCCTTGAAGTCTCCCGTTTTCATGCCGACGATCTGTTCTTCGAAGCCCGGGATGAACGAGTCCGAGCCGAGCTCCAGCGAATAACGCTCCGCCTTGCCGCCCTCGAACGGTTCGCCGTCGGCAAAGCCTTCGAAGTCGATGACGACGACGTCGCCGTTCTCGGCAGCGCCTTCATCGATGACCGTAAGCTCGGCATGGCGCTGCTGGAGGCGGTTCAGCTCTTCGTCGATTTCTTCTTCCGTCACGATCGCATCGGTCGCGGGAATTTCCAGCCCCTTGTATTCGCCAAGCTCAACCTCCGGCTTGACCGTCACCTTCGCCTTGAATTTGAACGTCTGGCCTTTGCCGAATTGCTCGACTTCGATTTCAGGGCGGTCGACCGGCTCGATTCCGGTTTCATCCACGGCATTGGAATACGCGTCCGGAAGCAGGATGTCGATTGCGTCCTGGTACAGGCTTTCAATGCCGAAGCGCTTCTCGAACAGGGCGCGCGGCACCTTGCCTTTGCGGAAGCCCGGCACGTTCACTTTCGCAACGACCTTCTTAAACGCCTTGTCCAAGGCTTCGGTAACTTGCTGCTCCCCGACTTCCACGTCGACGGCCACAAGATTCTTGTCTATCTTTTCCCAAGTTGCTTTCATGTTATGCTTTCCCCTCCAAATTGAATAACGCATCTGCGTCAGGTCTTTCACGATTAATAAACCACTCTATTATAATCAACATCCGCGGGTTTTTCAAGGCTCGTCCCCTTCTCCGCCGCTTTGCAGGACGGTTACGCCGCGAAGCGTCCGAGCCGCCTGCTCGTAACGAAACCGGAGCGCATCGGTAATGCCGTATGTATCCCGGATTTCGTCGTCGTCCGCCCGGCCGTAAAGCGACAATTCGAGCGCTTGATGAAGGGCCGCCGCAAAGCAGTCGATCGTGTCGTCGTCGTCCGACAGCATTCGCTTGTAAGCCGAGGTGCCGTACAGGCACTGGAGGCTGAGCTTCCACAGCTCCCGGGCAAAATGCGGCATCGTCGCATCGCGTACCTCCGTCACGGTTTCTACCCTTTCTACGACTCTCGTAACCGCAACCGGAAATTCAGCCATGGAAAGCGGCGTCTCCTCGATTTCGAGCTCGACCCGTTCGCCCAGCCGCTCCAGCGCGACCGTCCCTGTCACTCCCCGGGTCCGCAAGCATTGAAGCGCTTTAAACTGCAGAGCGGGATGAAGCTCCGAGCCGGTCAGCCAGGCCATGATCGTCCGGTCGATGTCGGGATGATTCAAATGAGCCGCGCGCTCAAGCGCAAGCATTTGCTGATCGGGCATCGGATGATGCTGCATGATATAGAGAATCTGTCCGACATACTCGTCGTCCTGCCTTTCCGGTGCCAGCGCAAGCCGCCGGAACTTTTCTTCCTTTACCCGGTCGTCTTCTTCGTCGTCATCCTCGGCGGCAATGCGGCTATCGGCGGACGGAAAAGCCATTTCGAGCCAGGACAGCAAATTGCTCCATTCCTCATAGTACCGTTTCTCTTCGCCCCGGCATTGGAGAAGAAATGAAAGCAGCCGCTTGGCTTCGCCGAACTGCTCGGCTTCAAGCATCCGGGTCAGCTGCAGCTGGTATTGATCCAGCATATTCGGAAACAAATAAACATTGTCCTTGCCTTCCTCCTGCGGAGGATGTAGTGGTGTAATTGGGATCACCGCCTTTCCGGGCACCCTCATTCGATGTTGTTCACGATTATAACATTCTCCGCAGTTGAATTCCATTTATCCATGTGCTATTATTATTTCTGCTATTATTCATGCGGGTGTAGTTCAATGGTAGAACGCCAGCTTCCCAAGCTTGAGGCGAGGGTTCGATTCCCTTCACCCGCTCCATAACTTCTTAAAATGTCCAGAAGGGAAGCGAAACCTCAGCATTGGCCTTCTTTTCGATTGCGGACGCGTTCGCAAAGAAAGACTATGAATGTCCTTAAACGTTCCCGTAAGGGGACTTTTTGTTTTTTTAGGCAGCTTTTTTGTTTTATTAAGAGAGGTTCATTGCTCGTCTCTTCTACGCCTTTAATCGAAGCAAAAACTTGTTCCGCCCGCCTGAAAAACGGCATCAGACGTTTTTTCATCATTTATTGCGTATTCAAGCGGATCCATGTTATAATCTTACTTACGTGTCCCGGTAGCTCAGTTGGATAGAGCATGCGCCTTCTAAGCGCACGGTCGGGGGTTCGAATCCCTTCCGGGACGCCATTCTCAACCATCGATAACGACAAGAACCATGACGCAGCTCGTCATGGTTCTTTTGGTTCCCGGCGATTTGCCGGCGCCATGTTCCGCCCCCATTGCTGCACAATAAAGAGTTCACCATCGCGCAAGGAGGATTACCGTTGGACGTCACTTCTTTACTGCTGGTGGGTTTTGCCGCTCTCGGCATTCTCAGCCATAACAACACGATCACGATCGCCGTCATCCTGCTGCTGCTCGTGCGGGTGATGAAGCTCGACGCCGCTTTTCCCTGGCTGGAGAAATACGGCCTCACCGTCGGCATCATCATCCTGACCATCGGCGTCATGGCGCCGCTCGCAAGCGGCAGAATCAGCCTCGCCGCAATCCGCGATTCCTTCCTAAACTGGAAGTCGCTTCTGGCCATCGGCATCGGCGTACTGGTCGCTTACCTCGGCGGACGCGGCGTATCGTTAATGGCGCATCAGCCGACGGTGGTCGCCGGCCTGCTCATCGGCACCGTCCTCGGTGTCGCGTTTTTCAAAGGCGTTCCCGTCGGTCCCTTAATCGCGGCCGGACTGCTGTCTTTATTGATCGGCAGCAAATAAAAGGGCCGTTTCAAGAAAACCCGGAGACGCGCTCATTGGGGCCAAAAAGGGAAAGCGAGGAAGCCCGGCGCCGAATTCGGCGCCGGGCTTCCTCGCTGAATAACCGTCCTGCCGCGTCGAACCGCGCCGAAGGCTGGCCGAGGCGCCCCCCTACCTTCCGCCGATCAAGCGGTTTACAATCTCCATCAGTGTCGAATCCCCGCCAACATTTCCCGGAAAGACGATATAGGGCAGATGAGGGAACTTCGCTTCCGGTCCGGTGAGCCACACCGGTATGCCGGCGGCTGCCTGCCCCAGCACGAGCGCCTTGCGGATGTGCAGCCCTTTGGTCGCGATGTCGCTTGACGTGATGCCGCCTTTGGCAAGGATGAACCTCGGCGCCGCAGACAGCGAACGGACGAGCTCGACCATCGCGGCCGAGACGGTTTGACCGATTTTCAAATTGCCGGCCTTGTCCTTAACCGAGACCAGCCGGCGGCTGCTGTATACGGCGGCGCTGACGCCGCGGTCCAGCATGCCGTTCAGCTCGGCGGACAACCGCATAAGCTCCGCGGCGCCCGATTCCGGATCCAGAATCCGCTCGACTTCCAGCTCGAGCGGTTCAACGGATCCATGCTGCAGCAGCCGGTCCAGCTGCGCGGTCGTCTTGGCCGTATACGAGCCGACGACGATCAGCCCTCCGCGGCGCTCGCCGCCCCCCGCCGTCATCCGTTCGGGCGGCACATAATCGCGGTCTTCGATACCGGCGTATGCTTTGACGAACGAAGCGGCGGTCCGGTAAACGAACCGTTTGCCGCGGGCATAGGCCCGGTGAAGGGCGATCGCCACCGGAAACAAATCCGCATAGGACATAGCGTTGATGATGACCGGCGTCTGCCCTTTGGCGCGCATGAGCCGCTCTTCGACGGCATCCGGCCCTTGGCGGATGAGGTCGACGGGGACGGACAGGCATTGGTCGGGCCGAAAGCGCATGGCCGTTTTCTCCGCGATCCAGAACCGCAGGTCCGAATGCGAGTAGCCGAACACCTTATCGGCCGCGAACTCCGTCTTATGGACGGGGGTCAGCCACTCGTCCGTTTTCAAATAATGAATGTTGTTATACGTATAACGGCCGCCCTCGAAAAAAGCGGGTACGATCAGATGGCCGTCGTACTCCCGTCCGGCTGAGGAGCGGTAAACGTCGGACAAAACATCGATTTCCAGCGGATAATGGCCGCGCAGCGTCGAATCGCTGCGGCTCATAAATTCCACCTCGCAGCCGAGCTCCCGGGCCGCCTGCAGCACGTTGCCCGCAATTTCGCGGTTCACCGCCTCCGCCTCCATCGGCGTCATGGAACGGGTGTTGGTCAGGATGAAAAAAAGCGGGCGCTCGTCCTGCAGCGCTTCTTTCAGCAGCGGCAGCTCCCAATCGGTCAGCACCTCGATATCGTGCACCGTCTGCACGCCGGTCGGGTCGTCGTCCAAGACGACAAGCTTCCGCCCGGCCGAACGCAGGCTGCGCCGAATTTCCTCCTCCGCGCCGGGAGACGTCCACTCCGGCGGCAGTTTGTCCGCCGTTTCGCGATAAAGAATCGGATTTGCCATTTCACTCACCTTGTCCTGGATCGGTGTAATTTGGGATCATGCCATTCGCTCCAGCGCTTTCTTTACCGCCTCCACGCCGCTGGACGGGCTCGCCAGCACGGGCACCTTCGTCTCACCGAGACTCGGAATAAGGCGAGCCATGGAAACCTGCGCCAGCACGACGACATCGACCTTCGCGATCAGCTCCGAGATCGTTTCCTTCACGATCCGGTCGTGCTTCTCGCCGTCTCCGTCCAGCAGCGCCTGAAACGCGCCTTCGGCAATCTGCCGTACGACCTCGACCGGCTTGCATTTCTCCTTCGCCTTCGATTCGATCAGCCGAACGGTCGGCTCCAGCGTTGTTTTCACGGTTGCGACGACGCCGATTTTGGAACCGATTTCACTGGCACGGTCCGCCATCGCTTCATCGATCTTGATAACCGGTACCGACAGCAGGTTCCTTGCAGCGTCCGCCGCTTCCCCGACCGACGAGCATGCGTTCAATATCAGGTCGGCCTTCATGGCCTGCGCCTGCTCCATGTAGGCATACAGGCGGCTGGATACTTCCTTTGTGAGATGGCCCGCCTGCATGGCGTCATTCAGCAGGCTGTCGTCCATAATGTTGATCATCCGGACGTCCGGCAGCACCTGTCTGAACTGATCCTTCAGCGGCTGGACCGTTACCGGCCCGGTGTGGATGACGACTACCGTTTTCATTTGGTTTGTATTCCTCCCTGTTTAAATATCCGGCTTCATATAACCGCTGCCCCGCCTTGTCCGGCCGCGGCCTCGATGATGCGTTCCTGAGTCGCTTCCTCCCGGGAGAACTCCCCGGCGATCCTGCCTTCCCGGACGACGACAATGCGGTCGCTCATCGCCATGATTTCCGGCAAATCCGATGAAATCATGATAATTCCCATTCCCTCCCTGGCAAGCCGGAGCAGCAGCGCATGGACCTCGGATTTCGCTCCGATATCGATGCCGCGCGTCGGTTCGTCGACAATGAGCACCTTCGGATGGCGGGCCGCCCATTTGGCAATGACGATTTTCTGCTGGTTGCCGCCGCTTAAGAGGACCGCTTCCTGCTCGGGAGACGGCGTTTTGATCCCGAGCGCATCGATATACGTCTCGCACGCCCGCTTCTCTTTCTTGCGGTCGACAAAATCGAAACGCGTATAGCGCTCCAGGTGGGTCAGGCTGAAATTTTCCCGGACGCTCATATTGAGCACCAGCCCCTGCAGCTTGCGGTCCTCCGTCACGAACCCGATTCCTTTGCGGATCGCGTCGGCCGGACCGCGCACGTTCAGTCTTTCCCCGTCAAGCAGCACTTCCCCCCGGGAGGGACGAATGCCGAACAGAAGCTCCATGATTTCCGTGCGGCCGGCGCCGACGAGGCCCGAAAAGCCGAGAATTTCGCCTTTATGCAGCTTGAAGCCGACATCCCGGATGACCGCCCGGTGCGAAGCGGCCTTGAACGCCTGGGTTAAGCCCCTGACCTCCAAAACGGCCTCGTCCGTCGCGAAGCTTTCTTCTTTAGCATACATGTCGCTCAAATCGCGGTCGACCATTTTTTTGACGAGCATCTCGGTCGTCGCTTCGGTCGCGGGCATTTGGTGAACGGTTTGGCCGTCCCGCAGCACGCAAATCCGGTCGGCGATTTCGAAAATTTCCTCGAGCCGGTGAGAAATGTAGACGATCGAAATGTGCTGCTTTTTCAGCTTTTGCACCAGCTGCATCAGCGTCCGCGTTTCCTTATGGCTTAAAGAAGCGGTCGGCTCGTCCATCACGATCACTTTGGCGTTATAAGAGATCGCCTTCGCGATCTCGATCATCTGCTGCTGACCGACGCTGAGCTCGCCTACCTGCGTGCCCGGATCGATCTCCATGTTCAGCTCGGACAAAATCCGCCCGGATTCGGCCAGCATGCGGCGCGTATCGATCAGCCCGAGCCGGTTGCGCGGCTCCTTGGCCAAAAAGATATTTTCCGCCACCGTCAAATTCTCTGCGGTGGTCAATTCCTGATAAATGATGCTGATGCCGAGATTCCGGGCGTGAATCGGGTCTTTGATGGCCGTCTCCACGCCGTTCACGACGATTTTCCCTCTTCCGTCCCGGTCCGGTTCGTAAACGCCGGTCAAAATTTTCATCAAGGTGCTTTTGCCCGCCCCGTTCTCGCCGACCAGCGCCAGCACCTCGCCCTCGAACACCTCGAGCGTGACGCCGCTCAGCGCCTTGACGCCGGGAAAACTTTTGGAAATGTTCTGCATTTGCAGAATGGGCTTCACGCGCATCCCTCCTTTTATAAACGAAAACGAGAAGCCTGTAGAGCCCGCCGGCGCCTGCGGGCCCCCGGATTCGCCGCGCCGAAGAAGGCTTATTTCGTATAAGAATCGAGATTGTCTTTGGTGACGACGGTGACTCCCGTATCGATATCCTGCTGCGGCACGGTTTCTTCCCCTTTGATTTGCGCGACCAGATGCTGCACGGCGAGCTTGCCCATCGTAACGGGACGCTGCACGATAATGCCGTTAATAAAGCCGTCCTTCACGCCCTGAATCGTATCGGGCAGATCGTCGAACGCAAACACTTGAACGGCCCCTTTGCGGCTGGCAAACTCCTTGGAATTCATTACCTTCGCCATGGCAGGCCCGCCGACCTGGCTCACCCCAAAGATCCCTTTCAGGTTCGGATGCGCCCTGAAAATGCCTTCGGAAACGGATACGGCCTTGGCCAGGTCGTCCTCCGTGCCCTGCGTATCGACCAGCTTGATAGCCGGATATCCGGCAAGCGCCTTCTTGATTCCCTCGATGCGCTGGTTCAGGTTAAGCGCGCCCAGCTGTCCGGTAACGATCGCCACCTCGCCCTGGCCTCCGATCGCTTCGGCCATCGCCTTGCCCATCGTCTCGCCCGCCGATTCGTTGACCGTGCCGATGTACATCGTGCGGCCGCTGTCCGGCGAATCGGAATCGTAGGTCAAAACCTTGACGCCGGCATCCATCGCTTTTTTGATCGCTTCCTGTACCGATTTCGGCTCGTTGACGGAAATGCCGATGCCGTCCACATGCTTGGAGACGAGATCCTCGATCAGCTGGACCTGCGTCGAGCCCTGCGTGTTTTCCGGCACGACCCATTGGTACTTCACGCCGAGGGACGCCGCCTCGTCCTTGCCGCCCGTATTGATATCGTCGAAGAACGGCACGGCCACCTTCGGAATGAGGGCGACGGTGATGTCCTTATCGTCCTTCGCGCCGGCCGAGGAGGTGCCGCCGCTTGCCGATTGATCGCCAGCGGAGGAAGACGCGCCGCCGCTCCCCCCGGTATCGCCCGCGTTTGCCGGCCCTTTGGCCGAACAGCCCATCGCGGTCAGACAAAGCGCCAAAATCATGACCCAAGCGGTTAACGTATGCCTTTTCATCGTATTATCGCTCCCTTTTTCATTTGACTGCAAAACGGTTTACGGAACGTGTTTCAAGCGGCCGAAGCGAGTTCCGGCACGCCTTTACCCCCTTCGCTTCGAGCGCCACATGTCGATGCTGACCGCGATCAGAATGACGAGCCCGGTAATCGCCTGCTGCGCGTACGTGTTGATATTGAGCAGGACGATGCCGTTGGCGATGACGCCGATCAGCCCGGCGCCGATAATGGCGCCGACGATGCTGCCGAATCCGCCCGACAGACTGGCTCCGCCGATGGCGGCGGCGGCGATCACGTCCAGTTCGGCCCCGAAACCGGAGGCCGGTTCGGCGGAGGTCAGCCTGGCGAACAGAATAATGCCAGCTGCCGCCGATATGACGCCCGACAGCACATACACGATCATCTTCGTTTGGTCGGTTTTGACGCCGCTCAGCCTGGCAGCGTTTTCATTTCCGCCGATCGCATACACGTGCCTGCCGAACCGGGTCTTACTCATCACGACGGAGAAAACGACCATGAGCAGTAGCATGGCAACCACCGGAAACGGCACGAAGCCGATATAGCCCTGCCCCAAAAAGATGTAGCCGTCCGGCACGTCGGGCGTAACGGGGAAGCCCTCCGTAATGATGTAAATGAGTCCCCGGCCGATGCTGAGCGTGCCCAGCGTCGCGATAAAAGGAGGCAGATGGATTTTCGTAATCAGCAGGCCGTTCGCAAGCCCCGCCAGAAGCCCCGTAACGAGTCCCGCGGCGATCGCGATTGCGGTCGGGAGACCGTGCGCGAAGGACAGCGCGGTTATCAGCGAGGACAGCCCCATCACCGAGCCGACCGACAGGTCGATCCCTCCCGTAATGATGACCATCGTCATGCCGATCGCCATAATCGCCGTAACGGAAAACGCGCGGGATACCCCCATCAAATTGTCCGTCGTCAGAAAGTAAGGCGAAAACAGGGTGATGACGACCCCCATGACGACCAAAACCGCCAAAATGTTCATTTCCCGCGACTTGACGACGGACATGACGGGCTTGATGCCCGCCGGCAGCCGAAAGCCGCCCGGCTTCCCTTCTGCGGCCACTTTCATTGCTCAACCTCCTGTACGTTAAAGTTATCCGCGGTCTGCGGATATGCCTTGCGTTCACAGCGCGAACGGCAGCGTCTGCCGCGGCAGCGCTTTCTGCGACGCCGCGGTTTGGGGCCAGACCCCCGGGGATCCGTCACTCGCGCCGCCTCCAAATGTACGCGCTTTTTTTTCCAAAAACCATGATGTGTGTCACAGATTTTGTAAGTCACCCTCTGCTATAGTTTCAAGCGGAGCGGACCGGCCGGCAATCGATTAGGGACGGATCGTTTGCCATTTCAAAATCCGAACAAACGGGAGGAATACGGAACATGACAAAACGGGTGATCGTTACCGGGGGCAGCGGCATGGCGGCCAAATGGATCGTCAAGGATTTGGCGGAACGCGGGTACGAGGTGCTGAATCTCGACCGGGTGCCGATGAACCCGGCAATCCCGCGCACGAGAACGCTCATTACCGACCTGACCGATGCCGGTCAAGTGTTCAATGCGATGGCGGCAAGCACGGCGGGGCACGAATTCGACGATTCGATCCGCCCGCAGCCGATCGATGCGATCGTCCATTTTGCGGCCATACCGCGGATCATGACGCACCCCGACAACGAAATTTACCGGATCAACGTGATGGGCACGTACAATGTGCTCGATGCCGCCGCGAAATACGGCATTCGGAAGGTCGTGCTGGCGTCGAGCGAAACGACCTACGGGCTCGTCTTCGCTCACGAGCACCGGAATCCCGACTATTTTCCGCTGGACGAGCAGTATCCGGTCGATCCGATGGACAGCTACGCCTGTTCCAAAATCGTGAACGAGGTAACGGCCAAATCGTTTCACGCAAGGACCGGCATGGACGTGTATTGCTACCGCATCGGCAACGTCATCGATGTGCCGGATTACGCGAATTTCCCGGCATTTTTCCGGGACCCGGGGTTCCGCAAACGGATTACATGGAGCTACATCGACGTGCGCGATCTGGCCCAGGCCGTCCGCCTCGGGATCGAAAAAGACGGGCTCGGATTTCAGATCATCAATATTGCGGCCGACGACGTCTCCTCCGATCTGCCGACCCGGGAGCTGCTCGGCCGGTTCTACCCGGGCGTTCCGGTGAAGAAGGAGCTCGGCGAGCATGAAACGCTGCTGAGCAACGAAAAGCTGAAGCAGCTGCTCGGGTGGAAGCAGGAGCATGACTGGCGGATGTACGTAAACTAGGGCGGCCGAAAGGGCCAGCGCATCGGAAGCGCTGGTCTCTTTCGCTCCCGCGTCCTGCCCTCCTTCGTTGCCGCTCGCCGTGTAACCGTTTACAATTAATGGTGCGCCGAGGCTTTGTCCGCTGCCCATAAACCATGTCAAAGGGGATGTCCGCATGTGGTACGTTAAGAAGAGCGAAATTCTGTCTTTGATTCCGCACGAATGTTTAGACGAAGTCCTCCATATTTTCAGTCCGCACATGCCGATCAAGAAAAACGTGATCATTTACCACCCGAACGATCCGAGCGATTTTGTCTATATGATCAAAAAAGGCAGCGTCCAGCTGACCCGCATCGCCCACAACGGACAGCAGATTACGCTTAATATCGTGACGGAGGGCATGATTTTCGGCGAAGGGGACGTCCTCAATGAAAAGGTATACACGCATTACGCCGAAACGCTGGAAACGAGCCAGATCTGTTATATCCGAAAGGACGATTTCCAGGGGCTTCTCGCGCAATACCGCAACGTGAACAACATGATGCTGAACATCCTTCACCGGCGCTGGAAAGAAGCTCAAATTCAGATCGAGAATCTCGCGTTCTACGAAGTACATGAACGTCTGGCCAATATTCTGCTCCGATTTTCGGCGGAATATGGAATGCCCTACAATAACAACGGCCTCCGCGGCACGCTGGTCAACTTCAAGGTATCGCAGGATAAGCTGGGCGACTTTTGCGGCACGTCGCGGGAATCGATCAACCGCAATCTGAAGGACATGAAGGCGCAGGGGCTGCTGGAATTCGAAGGGAGGAGAATCGTATTGCTCGACAGCTTCTTCGACGTTTATTCGGGCGGCTTGGAGCACGTACCTTCGGTAAGAGCGAAAAAGCATGCCTGAGCTGCAGTCTCGGCCGGCTCCGAACCGGGACCGGGCACAGCCAAGCGTATGGATGGAGCCGGACGTAATTCCTTCTATATAATAGCGCTGCCAACTGCTGCGGGCGGCTGACCGGTCCGGCGCCAAACGTCTCCAGCCTGCCGGTTCGTCCGCCAGGCTGAAGCCGTCTGCCTCGCGGCGGCAGCTTATTTCGCCCGGTTTACGCCTTCGCTTGGGTTGTTTTGGGCCGGCTGCTTCGAATTCGCCTCCATCACTTCTTCGGCGTAATCGTTGTTGTCCGCGTATTTGCGCCCCTTGTTGTTTTTCCCTTCATTCGCCATGCTCGTTCTTCACCTCCTTTCTTCCGCGCTTACACCGAGTAAACGCCCGAGGCCGGCCCGGATGCCGGGCTGCGAGAGCACCTGCTCCTTGAACGTTTCGCGGCGCCCCCAGTCCGTCTTCATCGTGCTTGTCTCGAAAAGCTCGATCGTCACATCGGCATATGCGTTATGGAGGCCGTTGTCGAACCAGTCGATTACCGTTTCGGCGTCCTTGCGGACGATCGCGAGCAGATCGAAATCGTTGTCGCGCGACGGTCCGAAATAGACAAGCAGCTCCGGCGAATCCGGCCGGTCCGTACGCACCTTCACCTCGCAGCACGGCTTTCCTTCCCGCTCCGTTTTGCGCAGCACCGACGCCTCCGTCACGTTCATGGGCGGCTTTCCTCCGGCAGTAGCCCCGCCGAAGCCATTCTCGTCTTCGTATCCGGCGTTCCTAGCCGATACAGCAGCTTGTACATCTCCAGCATCTTCCCTTGCCCAGCGGAAGGCGGCTGTCCCGGTCCCGCTTCGCCGGCGGTCGGCAGCTCCTCGAACTGCCGGTGCAGCCTTTTCATCTCTTCCTCGCTGGCGCGAATCTCCAGCTCCTCGAGCCCGGGCGGCGGCTGCAATCCTCCGGACTCCGCTTGAACGGTTACGAAGTAGGTCCGCCGGATCGTACCCTCCCCGCCCGGCTCCGCCGCAGCCGGTTCACGCTGCATCTCATGCTCCATTCTGTGCATGTCATCTCCTTATTCGCTAACGTTTTCCTCCGCGATAGCTTCCCCCCGCGGACAGACATTTTATGCCCCCCGGGCGCATACCCATCATAGTATCGCTGCTTAACCCCCATTAGCCGATCGCTGCCTATGCCGCCCTATTTCGCGAATACGCCTGAGAGGAATGAGAACCATGTGTGGATTCACGGGCTGGATCGATTGGACAGACGACCTCACGAAGCAAGCCGCGACGCTGGAGAAAATGACCTGCACGCTGGCGGCGCGCGGTCCGGATGCCTCCGGCACCTGGATTTCTCCGCACTGCGCCCTCGGTCACCGGCGGTTGTCCGTCATAGACCCCGCAAACGGCGCGCAGCCGATGGTCCGCACTTCAATCGACGACGACGATTACGTGATCGTCTATAACGGCGAGCTGTATAACGCGCCCGAGCTGAAACGAGAGCTGGAAAGCCGCGGAAGGCGGTTTACGACGACATGCGACACGGAGGTGCTGCTTGTCGCTTATATGGAGTGGGGCTCGTCCTGCGTGGAAAGGTTTAACGGCATCTTCGCTTTCGCCATCTGGAATACCCGCGAGCAGGAGCTGTTTCTGGCGCGCGACCGGCTCGGCGTCAAGCCGCTCTTCTACGCCCGCCAGCTCGGCCGGTTCATTTTCGGCTCGGAGCCGAAATCGCTGCTCGCCCATCCGGCCGTCAAGCCGGAAATCGGGCCTGAAGGTCTGGCGGAAATTTTTATGATCGGACCCGCAAGGACGCCCGGCCACGGCGTATACCGCGACCTTGCGGAGCTGCTCCCCGGCCAGTGCGCTACGGTGAACCGGTCGGGCGTCTCCATCTCGCATTACTGGAGGCTGGAAAGCCGGCCGCATACCGAGGACGCGGAAGCGACCGCATCGACGGTGCGGGACCTGCTGAAGGATACCCTCGAGCGCCAGCTCGTTTCCGACGTACCGCTCTGCACGCTCCTGTCCGGCGGACTCGATTCGAGCGCGCTGACGGCGCTGGCCGTCCGCTATTATAAGGAGAACGGGCAAGGAACGATGCACACGTTCTCGGTCGATTATGTCGACAACGACAAGCATTTCAAGGCGCACGCCTTCCAGCCGAATGCCGACGCCCCGTGGATCGAGCGGATGCGCGACCACCTCGGCACGACTCATCATTTCGTTCAATTCGATACGCCGGAGCTTGTCGAGGCGCTGCGGGCGGCAACGCTGGCGCGGGACCTGCCGGGCATGGCCGATGTCGACGCTTCGCTGCTGCTGTTCTGCCGCGAAATCAAGAAAGGCGCCACCGTCGCTATTTCCGGCGAAGCCGCAGATGAAATTTTCGGCGGCTACCCTTGGTTCCACCGCGAGGACTCGCTAAACGCCGCCACCTTCCCGTGGGCGCTGGCGTCGCCGATGCGCGCGGAGCTGCTCTCGCAGGATGTCGCCGCCTGGATCCGGCCTCTCGAATATATCGGCGATCGTTATTCGTCGGCGCTGGCCGAGGTGCCGAAGCTTTCCGGCGAGGACGCGGCCGCAGCCAGGATGCGCGTCATGTCGTATCTGAACATCACCCGCTTCATGCCGACGCTGCTGGATCGGAAGGACCGGATGAGCATGGCTGCCGGCCTCGAGGTGCGTGTGCCGTACTGCGATCACCGGCTCGTCGAATACGTCTTCAACATTCCGTGGGAGATCAAAATGACCGGCGGCCGCGAGAAAGGCGTGCTGCGCCGCGCCTTGGAAGGCGTGCTGCCGGACGACGTGCTGTACCGCAAGAAGAGCCCCTATCCGAAAACGCACAATCCGAACTATTTGACCGCCGTTCGTTCCCGGTTCATGGAGGTGCTGGAGGAAGGAACGTCCCCGCTGCTGCCGCTCATCAACGTGAGGAAAATCCGTGAAATCGCCGCATCGGAAGAAGCCAGCTCGAACTTCCCCTGGTTCGGCCAGCTTATGTCCGGCCCGCAGCTGTTCGCTTATCTTCTTCAGGTCGATACGTGGCTGCGGGAATATAACGTCGCCGTACGCTGAAGAGCCACCCGGAAAGACGTGGTCGACGCTGTATTGCGGCGGCGGAGCAAGCTTCTTCCCATCGATCGAATCGGCCGACGCCGTCCTGCGGCGGCGAAACAAAATTGGCGGAAAGTTAACCTCTTCCTATCCATCAAAAAAGCCCCGACTGGAGTCCGGAGCCGGCAGCCCGCAGGCCGCCCGCCGGATGGCAGCGGGGTTTCTTTTTGTCGCTCGCTTTCTTATTACTCGCTCACTTTAAATTTCTGGGCCGATTGCTGAAGCTCGTCCGAGAGCTCCGCCAGCCTGCGGGTCCAGGCGCTCAGCTCCTGCATGGCGCCGCTCTGCTCTTCCGCCGCCGCCGCGACCTCCTCCGAACCGGCCGCCTGCTCTTCGGTGATGATTGAGATTTGCTGCATAGCCGTCGTAATTTTCTCGAACGACCGCTCCACCTTGCCGAGCGCCTCGGACAGCTGCTCCGTCCGCTCCGAAAATTGGGAGACGCCCGTTTGGATGCCTTTAAAATTCTCATACGTGCCGCTCAGCCGGATATGCCCCTGCGCAACCGCTTGATCGCCCTCGTGAAGGCGGTCGATAACCAGCCTGCTGTACTCCTGCGTGCCCGTCACCAGCTCGGTGATCGAAAGCGCCGACTGCGCCGACTGCTCCGCCAGCTTGCGCACCTCGCCGGCGACGACGGCGAAGCCCTTCCCCTGCTCGCCGACGCGCGCGGCTTCGATGGAAGCGTTGAGCGCCAGCAGATTCGTTTGCTGCGCGATATTCGAAATGATCGTGACGATCTCGCCGATCTCCCGCGAACGGCCGTCCAGCTGTTCGGCCGCGTCGAGCGAATGCTTCATCGCGCGCTGGATGGCGTTCATCTGCTGCAGCGTCTGCTCGACCAGCAGCTGGCCTTCGGCCGATTTTTCCATCGCATTGGCGGCAATGGACCGCATCTCCGTCACGTCGCCCGTGACGTCGGACAGCTCCGAATCGATTTCGGAAATAGCCGAGGCGCTGTCATTGATGCTGCCGACGATTTCGCCGATGCTCTCGCTCATCCGGTTCATCGATACGGCCACCTGCTGCGCGCTTTCGCTCGATTCGCCGGCGGATTGATTCAGGTCGCGCGTCATGTCCGTGATATGCTCGGCCGATGACGTAATTTGCCGGATCAGCTGCCGCAGGCTGGCGCTCATTTCGCCGAAGGATGCGGCCAGCTTGCCGACCTCGTCGCGGCGCGTCATGACGGTCTGCTCCCGCAGATCGCCCTCGGCCACCTTGGCGGTTGCCGCCATCAGCTTCCGAACCGGGCGCGTAACGAGCCTGCTGATCAGCATCGCGACGGCGAAGCCGATCACCAATACGCCGGCCGTAATCGTAAAGATCGACCAGAACACCTGGGACATCGTTTTCGGCACGACCGACGCGTCCAGATCGATGCCGAGCAGCGTCGTCTTATTGCCGTCGTTCAAAGGCACAAAAATCGATTTATGGACGCCGTATTCGTCTTTGTAAATGCTGCTGGTGACCACTTTGTTCGCCGTCAGCGTTTCGTTCATATCGGACGTAAACGGATAGTCCGTGCCGAAATCGTCCTTCACGTCCGCCAAAATCACGATATGGTCGCGGCCTCCGCTTTTGGAGAGCAGATACACATTCTCCAGGTTGTTTTTCTTTTTCATTTCCTCAAGCCTGGATTTGATTTCGATATAAAGCGGTTCGCTCGCCGACTTGATCTCTTCGTCGTAGCCGGGGACGGACTTCACGATATCCGATGCGATGCCGATTTCCGATTCCAGCCTCAGGTCGAGCTGCTGCACAACCTTGTTCGACAGCTCGTGGCTGATATAATACGAAACGCCGGCAAAAGCAAAGCACGTGAACAGCTGCAGGATCAGAATACTGGCCGTCATTTTGAAGGATAACCGGGTTTTGAACGGGCTGAAAAGGTTTAGAATCACGTTTGCTTCCTCCTGTTAGTGGATCGGGGTATATTCGTTTCCGTAAACGTGAGCCGCTTGCGTTTTCAAATACCGGACGATTTCGGGCACGTGCTCGATCCGGGTATACGGCGAGATAACAAACAGCTTGCTGGCGTAAAGCGCAATCCGGTCGCCTTCCACCGTCGGCACCAACAGATGCTTCTTCGTATCGCCGAAAAACATCCGGTCACGCTGCCGTCCGAGCTGCTCAAAAAAGCGTTCGTTAAGCGCATTGGTCCGTTCAATCTGCTCGCGGCTGCAAACGCCGGCCAGCTCCTGCTCGAAGCCCGGCATCCCTTCGCCATAAAGCCGGAACAGCGTAATGATTCCCGGATTGCCGGGATTGACGATGGTCAGCTCCGGTACCTCCGCCGCCAGCTGCCTGCGGAACGCGTGATTGACGGATACGAATTGGGCGAGGAGCCGCCGGTAGCCGTCTTTGCCGAAGGCGAGCAGCGCGCTGTACATGCTGATCGAGCTGGCCATGCGCGAGCATTCGAGCGTATAGCCGGTATGGTACTGGCCGTAGCCGCGGTGTCCGACGTAAGGCGTCTCCGAGGCGTCCAAATCGAGCAGCTGCAAATCCGCAGAATCCTTGACGAGAAACAGGCTGGTGCAGTACGGCGTCTGACCGAGCTTCTGAAAATCGAAGCAGAGCGAATCGGCCAGCTGCAGCGCCTCCAACCTACCCGCGATCGATGCAAGCGCAGCGGACGTCTCGTCGTCCAGGCCAAGCGGGTTGGCATCAAAATCGTAATCGTTATAGAAAGCGAAAAATCCGCCCAGCGCGGAATCGGCGTGGATGTGCGGCCTGGGGAGCCCTGCTGCTGCGGAAGCCTCTTCCGCCGCATGCGCGATCGCCCGCAAGTCGTCGATGCCCATCGCATCCGTCGTGCCCGTCGTCGCCACGATATAGGCGGGGATGCCGCCGCCCGCAATCACATCCCCCATCCGTCTGCGCAAATCTTCCGGATCCATCGCGCTGTCGGCAAGCGTCCGGATTTTGATCAGCCGGTCGCTTCCGAGCCCGGTCGCTTCCATGGACTTGAACAGGCTGTAATGCGCCGCCTCCGAGCAAAACGCATAAAGCGGCCTGGTGACGCCGCTGCGCGGGGCATCCCGGTCAAATTTGGCGATCGCGAGCCTGAGGCCGGTAAAAATCGCGCCCTGCCCGCCCCAGGTCGTGTACCCGCCGCTGCGGGCGTGATCGTATCCGACCAGCTGCGACATCATGGAAATGACCCGCACCTCCGCCTCTGCGCCGGCCGGTCCGTAAACATCCCACAGGTTGTTGCCGTTGGCCAGCATCGCCGCCACCATGCCGATCATGCCGGGAACGGACGCCATCGGCAAAATGTTGGTCAGAAAATATTTTGTGTGGTACGGGTGGTCGTGCATCAGTTCAAGCAGCTTGTCCGTTACGTCTTCGAGCGGTACGCCGCCCTCCGGGATCCGGCTGCTCTGCGCCAGTTGGCCGTAAAAATGACCGCTGCGGTCCTTGCCGCCTTTTAAATTGACGCGGTCCGCGTCTTTCAGACGGTCAAAGCCGCTGAGCAGCTGATTCAAAAGCCCCAATAATTGCTCCCTCTGCGCCTCATTGCCGTCCTCGCTCGGAAACAAATGCACTGCTGCGTCCATTGCCCTGCTCATAATCTCCCTCTCTCCTAATCTTGTCGTCTATGTATATGAACGGCTCCGAGGGGGAAAAACTTTACAGCTGCTCCGGCCGTTCGATAAAAAAGAGCAGCGTCCCCGGTGCGGCCGTCGCCGCCGTGCCGGTGCCCCGGTCCGGCGGCGACGGCCGCAGGTCGTAAGACTAACGTTGCAGGTTAACTTCCGGTCGAATCGCGCCCTCATACACATGAACCGGGACTTATCGGACATCGACTTACAAATTAATAGCAGATTTCAAGGAATATATTACTATCATTTTCGACGATCGACAATGATTTTTGACATCATTTTCATATTTTTGACACGGATTCGACCTTTATTGCGATTTAATACGGGTCTTTAGTCCTTTATCCGTGGTCAAATAAAAAAACGGAACGCCCCATGGGACGTCCCGCCTTAGTCGTGTGTCTATATTACGCCGTTTCGCGATCGAGCCGTTCCAGCAGCGCACGAAGCGCCGCCCCCCGGTGACCGATCGACTGCTTGACGTCCTTCGTCAACTCTGCCATCGACTTGCCGAGCTCCGGCAGCCAGAAGAGCGGATCGTAGCCGAAGCCTTCCGAGCCGCGCGGGCGATCCGCAATACGTCCCGGCACCTCGCCTTCCGCCTCGGTGAACGTGCCGGTTTCAGGATCGTACAGCGCCAGCGCGCAGACGAACCGGGCGTCGCTGAGCAGCGCCGTACCGTCCGGAAGGCGCTCCGGCTCATCCTGCCGGCCTTCCGTCAGCTGCTTCAATTCGCTCAGCAGCTTCGCATTGTTCCGTTCGTCGGTGGCGTCAGGACCGGAATACCGGGCGGAATAGATGCCCGGCCGGCCGGCCAGCGCGGCTACTTCAAGCCCGGAATCGTCGGCCAGCGCCGGCAGCCCGAGCGCCTCGGCGGCGGTGCGCGCCTTTTTGCGGGCGTTCTCCATGAACGTCTCGCCGTCCTCTATAATATCCGGCACGTCCGGGTAATCGAACATGCTGACGACGTTCACGCCGAGCTTGCTCAGCGCATGGGCGAATTCGCGCACCTTGCCGGTATTTTTCGTTGCGACGACAATCGTATCGCCCGCCTTCATACGCGCGCCGTCCCGATTCGCTCCGCGATGCCGCCGAGTACCTCGCGCTGTTTGGCGACAAGCGAGCGGATGCCCTGCTCGGCCAGGCCAAGCAGCTCGTCCAGCTCCCGCCGCGAAAACGGGGATTCTTCCCCCGTCCCCTGCACCTCGACAAAGCTGCCGGCGCCGGTCATGACGACGTTCATGTCCACCTTCGCCTTCGAGTCTTCGTCGTAATTGAGATCGAGCAGCGTCTGCTGCTGGATGACGCCTACGCTGACCGATGCAAGAAAATCGGTAATCGGATATTTGCCGAATTCATTCGTCCGGGAGAGCTTGTGCACGGCAAGCGCCAGCGCGACGAAAGCGCCCGTAATCGACGTCGTGCGCGTTCCGCCGTCCGCCTGAAGGACGTCGCAGTCGAGCGTAACCGTCCGTTCGCCGAGCGCCTGGAGATTGACGACGGAGCGAAGCGCCCGGCCGATCAGACGCTGGATTTCCATCGTGCGGCCGGTCAGCTTGCCCTTAGCCGATTCACGCTGATTTCGCGTTTGGGTAGCGCGCGGAAGCATGGCGTATTCCGCCGTAATCCACCCTTTTCCCTGCCCCTTCATAAACGGCGGCACACGCTCTTCCACCGTGGCGGTGCAGATTACTTTCGTGTCGCCGAACTCGATCAACACCGAGCCCTCGGCGTACTTGTTCGGGTTTAATGTAATGGCGACCGGCCGTAGCTCGTCCCACTGTCGTCCGTCTGTTCTCATCTTGGTTTGCTATCCTCCATTTATCTGCTGCATGCTGCCAAGCCAATCGCTTCCATTTTATCAAAGTCGGGGGCGAAAATCATCTTTCGCCCGGAGTGAAGGCGGTTTTCCGGCATTCGGTCCCGAACAAAGCGAAAGAGGCCTCCCGGCGGGAAGCCTCTTTGCGGATCGCTGAGATTGGCGTATTTCGTTTCCGGCCGTGTGCTGCCAGGGCCGCCGGACCCGTTACGACTTGAAGGGATTCATATGCTCCGGACGGCTGACCGGCTGGCTGTAGGACTGGTTGTTCGTGTCGGTTACGTCCGTTTTGCCGTTGAGCACGATTTGCACCTTGTCGGCGCCCGTGTTTTCGGTCAGCGACAGCACGATCGCCTCCATCATTTCCGCGGGCTCCTGCATGCCGTCCTGATAACCGTTGTCCTGCAGGTTGACGGTAACGACATCGCTTTTTTTGGTAACGTCCTTGACGGTCACGTCCGGCGTGATGACAGGCGTAAGACGATGGGTGTCGAGCGGCCCGTCGATCAGCTGCTGCACGGCCGCCTTGGCGCGGTTGTCCGAGCGGTCGACGAGACGGGTAACCGGGACGTAATACGTTTCATCGTTTGGCGTGACGGCCGAGAAGTAGAGCGTCACCGGAGTCGAGCGCGTAATATCGACGCCGTCCGCTTCCTCCAGATTGATGCCCACCGCCCGGGTAATCGGCTCGTCGATCGGCATCCCGGCCACCGGCATTTCGGTCAGCGTCTGACCTTCGACCTGAAGCTGCACCTTGTCGACGCCATCCATGCCGGTCAGCGTCCAGGTTACCGCTTCGACCAGCTGCCGCTCATCCGCCGCGTTATAATCGGTAAACGATTTCGAGAAATCGACGACGGCCATTTTCTGGTCTTTGACGATATCGAAGCTTTTCACCTGCGTTCCCTTCGGCAGCACGGCCTGGAAGCCATCGGGCAGCTCTTTCGCGTACGGACCGCCGTCCACCATCATTTCGAGCGCCTTCTGGCCCGCCTTTTCCTGCGCTCCGAGCGCGGCGCTGATCGTGACCGGAGCGAGCAGGCCGTCGTCGTTTTTCAAATACACGGTCATTTGCGACGAGTCGGTATCTTCAGCGGCTTGTCCGCCGACCTGGGAAGCTGCGCTGCCGGACGAGGCGGAGTTGCCTGCTGCGGCTGTTCCGTTTGCCGCTTTGCCGTTATCGGCTGCGGTGCTGCTTGCCGCCGTACCGTTATCGGCTGCGGTGCCGCTTGCCGCCGTGCCGTCGTCGGCTGCGGTGCCGCTTGCCGCCGTGCCGTCGTCGGCTGCGGTGCCGCTTGCCGCCGTGCCGTCATCGGCTGCGGTACCGCTTGCCGCCGTGCCGTCGTCGGCTGCGGTGCCGCTTGCCGCCGTGCCGTCAACGGCTGCGGTGCCGCTTGCCGCCGTGCCGTCAACGGCTGCGCTGCTGCCGACCGCGGCATTGCCCGCTGCGGCGCTGTTTTGCGGCGGGTCGATTGACTGGCTTGTCTGCTGGGAAAACAATCCGCATCCGGTCGTCAAAATGGGCAGCGCCAGCGCTCCGGCGAGCGCGGCCCGGCGAAGCAGGCGATAATGAGTCATGTCGATAATTCCTCCCCGATTGGAATTCAACCGTCAGCTTCTTCATCCGGTTGGTACAAGTTCCTGTTTTGTAGTACTATGTATACGAGCTCTCGAAAAAATTAGACCAGTTTTGTCCAACAAAATGAGGCAAGAGGTGCAGTCGATGTCTAAATCGAAATTGTACAGCCTGAACAGCCGGAAGGTCGCCGATGCGACGAAGGAATGGCTTGCCAAACGGGGAGTCACGATTACCCAGATCGCCGAGCTGGTTATGTTTCTGCAAAAGGATTATTACCCCGGGTTGACGATCGAGGAATGCGAGCTTTATGTGGAGGCGGTGCTGTCGAAGCGCGAGGTGCAGAACGCGGTGCTGACGGGGATCCAGCTCGACCTGCTGGCCGAGGAAGGCAAGCTGCTGCCGCCGCTGCAGGAAATGATCGAGAACGACGAAGGGCTTTACGGCTGCGACGAAGTGCTCGCGCTGTCGATCGTGAATGTATACGGCAGCATCGGCTTCACGAATTTCGGGTACGTCGACAAGCTGAAGCCGGGCGTCCTGAAACGGCTGAACGATAAAGAGGATGACGAATGTCATACGTTCCTGGACGATATCGTCGGTGCGATCGCCGCCTCGGCGAGCAGCCGGATCGCCCATCGCAAGCAGGCGGAGCGGGAAGGCACCATCGAGCCGCCGATCGATTGATGCGGCTGCTTTCGTCTTCATGAGCAGCAAGAGCGCTGGAACCGGGCATATTAATCGCCCTAACGGTTCCAGCGCTCTTTTGTTGTTCGGCCGGTCAAGACGAGGTCTCTTGACCGAGCGTTTCGTAAATCTTCGCCGCAGCCTGCCGGCCCTGGCGGATGCAGTCCGGCAAACCGACGCCGTCGAACGCGGCCCCCGTCGCCCAGACACCCGGGAGCTTGGCGGCGAGTTCCCTGCGCAGAGCGCTTGTCTGCTGCACATGTCCGACAGGATACTGCGGCATGGACCGGGGCAGGCGCGTAACCTCGACAAACAGCGGCTCTGCGGTAATGCCCATCGTGCTGCGGATATCGCCGCGCACGGCGGCGATCAGCTGATCGTCCGGAAGGTCGACGGCCGCTTCGTCGCCCGCCCGTCCGACATAGCAGCGAATCAGCACCTTGTCGTCCGGGCTCGTATGCAGCCATTTGACCGACGTCCACGTGCACGCCGTAATCGTCGTGCCTTCCGAACGAGGGATCACGAAGCCCGAGCCGCCGAACCGTGCGGCCAGCGTTGATTGGTGGAACGCAAGCACCACGTTCGCGACCGAGACATAACGAACCGCCCGCAGCGCCGCAGCATCCGCATGCGGGGCGAGCAGCTCGGCGGCCGCATAAGCGGGCGCGGTAACGACGATACCGTCGGCGGCGATCGTCTCGCCGTTAGAGAGCTTTACCAGATATGGAGCCCCCGCTTCTGCCTCCGCTGCCGTTCCCGCGTCTGCTTCAATCACCGCCGCTTCGCTTGCCGCACCCGGCTCCGCCGATATGCCGTCCGGACGAATTTGCAGCCCTCCGCCGCTCCGTCTGCCGTCCCCGGCGGATACGCGCTCGATCGCAACCGCTTTTACGCCCAGCTTCCAGTCCGTGCCGGAGCGGTCCAGCGATCCGCGGAGCGCTTCCACCAAGGTGGACAGGCCACCCCTGAATGATAGAAACATGCTGGCGCGCAGGCTGTCGGGCAGCCCCTTCAGCACCTCCGGCACCGGAGGCGCGCTGCGCCTGCTCGCGCGCATGCCGCGGATCAGGCTGCCGTATTTACGCTCGGCCTGGGCGAACTGCGGGAAGGTCGCCTGCAGGCTCAGCTTGCTCAAATCGCCGGCGTAAATCCCGGCGAGCAGCGGCTCCGCCACCCGCTCCATCACCTCCGGCCCGAGACGGCGCGACAGAAAATCGCCGAGCGATTCGTCGCCCGTCTCCTTGCGGGCCGGCAGGACGAAATCGAGCAGCGCGCGCAGCTTGGCCCCCCAGGAAAGCAGACCGGTACGGGCGAACGGCATGATTTCCGTCGGAATGCCGAGCACAAGCCCGGGCGGCATCGGATAAAGCTTGCCCCGGTGCAAAATGAACGACTTTTTGCCCGAAGGGTTTTGGGCGACCAGCTCGTGCTCGATGCCCAGCTCCCGGGCGAGCTCGATCGTCGGCGTTTTGCGCGTCAGAAACGAATCCGGTCCCCGCTCGATGATGAAGCCGTCCCGGCGCAGGGTGTCGATTTTGCCGCCGAGCCTGGGGGATGCGTCGACGATGGTCACAATCGCCTTTCGGCCGCGCGCTTCCGCTTCGCGCAGCAAATAAAAAGCGGAGCTCAGTCCGCTGATCCCGCCGCCAATGACGACCAAACGATCAGGTTTTCCGCTTCTCCGCAGCATAGATTCATCTCCTCCGAAAATTTCCGGCGTTATTGCCATTCATCCTTGGCTTCCACCGACTCGGCCAGCGTCTGCATGTAGCGCGGATCCGTATTCAGCATGTCGGTGCGGGCGAAGCGAACGCCGAGCGCCTCCGCTTCCGCTTTCGCTTCGATATCGAGATCGTACAGCACTTCCAGGTGATCCGACACAAAGCCGATCGGCGCCGAAAGCACCTGTTTGCAGCCGCTGTCCGCCGTTTCGCGCAGCGTCTCCAAAATGTCCGGGCCGAGCCACGGCTCGCGTGTCCGCCCGGCGCTCTGCCACGTGAACGCCCAGTCGTTTACGCCGGAGCGCTCGGCGACGGCGGACGACGTCTCGAGCAGCTGCCGCTCGTACGGATCGTCCATTTCGCGGATTCGCTGCGGCAGGCTGTGGGCGCTGAACAGCACCTTGAGCGGCTCCGTACGGTCGAAGCCCTTCAGCGCATTGACGACACGCTCCGAGAGCGCTTCGATCAGCTTCGGATGCAGGTGGTAGCTTTCTACAAAGGCCGCGTCCACGCCGAGCTCCTCCGCCCGCTTTTTCGCCCGCTCGATGTAGCCGCCGACGCTCATGACGGAATAATGCGGCGCCAGCACAATGCCGATCGCTTTCGTGATGCCGTCCCGCGCGATTTCTTCCATTCCGGTTTCAATATACGGCCGGGCGTGCTTCAACCCCTGATAGCAGACGTAACGGCCCGGCGACGAAGCGTCGAGCGCCGCCTGCAGGCCGGCAACTTGACGGTTCGTGTTCTCGCGCAGCGGAAAAACGCCGCCGACGATACGCTCGTAACGCCCGGTCAGCTCGGCCAGCTGCTCCGGCGTCGGCGCATGCCCTCTTCGGATATGCGTGTAATATTCTTCGATGCCGTCCATGCTTTCCGGCGTGCCGTACGACATGACGAGCACCCCGACGCGTTCCTTAGACATGCGATGCTTCCTCCTTGCCCGTCGCGGCGATCGCTTTCGCCGAGTAAGCATGAACAAACGCGGTCAGCTCCCGCAGCTTGTCGAGCGGCGCCTCCGGGAACAGGCCGTGCCCGAGATTGAACACGAAGCCCGGCTGCTGCAGGCCCTCATCGATAATGCGGGCGGCATGCGCCTCAATAACGTTCATCGGAGCGGCCAGCACGTACGGGTCGAGGTTGCCCTGTACGCCGAACGTGCCGCCGAGGCGGCGCCGTCCTTCGGCGATCGGCACGCGCCAGTCGAGTCCGATGACGTCGGCCTTGACCTCGCCGAGCGTCGCCAGCAGCTCGCCCGAGGCAACGCCGGGATAATATATTTTCGGCTGCGGCAAATCCGCCAGCTCCGCGAAAATCCGCTCGATCGTCGGCAGGACATACTGCCTGTAATCCTCGGGAGCGAGCGCTCCCACCCAGCTGTCGAACAGCTGGAACGCTTTGCCGCCGGCATTCATATGCGCGCGCAAATAGGCGATGACCATATCGCCCAGCTTGTCCATCAGCATATGCCATACCGCAGGCTCGCCGTACATCAGCGCCTTCGTCTTGATGTAGGACTTCGACGACCGCCCTTCGATCAGATAGCTCGCAATCGTAAACGGCGCGCCGGCGAACGTGATGAGCGGCACCTCGAGCTCCCGGTCCAGAATGCGAATCGTCTCCAAAATATGGGGCAGATCGCCTTCCACGTCGATCGGCTTCAGCCGCGCCACGTCGGCCGCCGACTCGATCGGGTTATGGATGACCGGGCCGACGTTCGGCACGATATCGAAATCGATACCGATCGAAGCGACCGGGTTCATAATGTCGGAATATAAAATCGCCGCGTCGACGCCCAGCTTCCGCACGGGCATCATCGTTACCTCGGCGGCCAGCTCGGGTCTGCGGCATATTTCGAGCAGCGAATATTTCTCTTTAATTTTCCTGTAATCGGGATCGTACCGTCCCGCTTGTCGCATATACCAGACGGGTACACGATCGACAGGTTCCTTCCGGCAGGCCCGGATGAATCGGTCGTTGATGCTCATGAACGTTCCCCATTTCTATCGTTTTCCCTTCGTTTCCATTATGCCCTGTTTCCCCTGCGAAAAACAACCGCCGCCGTTTGTCTTTCATTGACAATCGTATGACAATACGCCATGCCGGGCGCCGATTTGAATAGAAAACCGAGAATTTTGCAGGATAAACATGCAAGGCATACATCCGAAAAGAAAGAGTTGAACTTTGATGATCGCAATAAAAAAACACCGCATCGTACCGCTGATTGCCGCTGCGCTGCAGCTGCTTATGCTGTGGGCGGGAGGCGCAGCGTCAAGCGAGCCTGCAATCGACAGCGCGGCTCTGATGCGCCAGCTTCAGAGCGGAGGGTATGTCTTGTACGTCCGGCACGGCCAGGCGACGATCGGACAGGATCGCCCCGGCTTGACGTTCGGCGACTGCGCTTCCCAGCGCAATTTGGACGATGCCGGCAGGGAAGAAGCGCTCCGTTTCGGCCAATCGCTGAGACAAAAAAGCATACCCGTCGCCCAGCCCGTTCTGGCCAGCCCGTATTGCCGCACGAGACAGTCGGCCGAAATCGCCTTCGGAGCGCGGCGGGTTGCGGCGGACGATTCGCTCGCGCCGCTAGCCGCGTTCTCCGCATTGACGGCCGAAGAGCGGCAGGAAACGCTCGCGCATTTGAACGAGCTGCTCGAAACGCCGCCGCCGGCCGGGGCCAACCGGGTCATCGTCGCTCACGCTCTACCGGCCGGAATTGCTGTCGGCGAAATCCCCTACATGGGAACGGTCGTCGTCAAGCCAAACGGGCCGGGACGCGGCTACGAAATCGCAGGCAGGCTGAGCCTGAACGATTTGACGGCCGATTAGAATCCGTGGCCGCCCGGGCTCCCTTCATTGAACCCGGCCTGACGGCTTGTTTGCGTCGGAGGGGCGCAGCGCCCCTCTTTTTTTCGTCTTGATGCGGCAGCTTCTATTTTGCCTTCGTTTCTACTTGACAATGGCGACGGCAAGCCCGTCGTAGGCAGGCAGCAGCGTGCCGAGCAGGCGCGGATCTCCGGTCATCCGCTCGTTGAATTCGCGCATCGCCTGCACGGAAGGCCCGCTCCGCTCCGGGTCGATCGTCCGGCCGTGCATCAGCGCATTGTCGCCGGCGATGACCGCGCCTGGCTTCGCCAGCCGGATGACCTTTTCCAAATACGCCGGATAATTGTCCTTGTCGGCGTCGATAAAGAGAAAATCGAACGATTTTCCCTGACGCGCGAGCTCGTCGAGACCGGCCTTCGCATCGCCGACGATATATTCGACGCGGTCGCCAAAGCCCGCTTCGCGCAGGTTCGACCGGGCCACCTCCGCATAGTTCGGCATCAGCTCGAGGCTCGTCAGCGTGCCGCCTTCGGCGAGTCCGCGCGCCAGACAAATCCCGCTGTAGCCGCCGAGCGCGCCGATTTCCAGCACGTGCTTCGCGCCGGACATCCGCACGAGCATCGTCAGCAGCCTGCCGTAGCCCGGGGCAATCGATATTTCCGGCATGCCATTCGCCCGGATCGATTCCATGACCCGCTGCAAATCCGAATCTTCTCCCAGCAGCTTCTCCACATAAGTTTCCGTCGTCATCGTCATTTTCGTTAGCGCCTCCCCTGTTTCGTTCGTTCAAAATGGCTGCCGTTGTCTTGTACCGCCGGTTTGTCTATACTTAATTGTATGATTTTGCAGGGGCGGATACAACCGCCGCCCGCTGCCCGAAGCGGAGTGAACGCATTCGCGATGAGCGATAGAAAGCTGCAATTGATCGCAACCGCCCCGATGGGCCTCGAAGCGGTTGTCGCGCGCGAGCTGAAGGAGCTTGGCTACGACGATGCAAGAACCGAGAACGGCCGCGTGACGTTTACCGGCGGACCGGCCGACATCTGCCGCGCCAACCTGTGGCTGCGGACAAGCGACCGCGTGCTTGTCAAAATGGCTGAATTTCCCGCCCGCACCTTCGACGAGCTGTTTGAAGGAACCAAGGCCGTCGACTGGCCGGACTGGATTCCGGCGGACGGCGAATTTCCGGTCGAAGGCCGTTCGCACAAGTCGCAGCTGTCGAGCGTCCCGGCCTGTCAAAGCATCGTCAAAAAAGCGGTCGTTGAGAAAATGAAATCGGCGCACGGCTTGGAATGGTTTCCAGAGGACGGCGCCCGTTTCGTCATCGAGGTATGGCTGCTCAACGATATCGCCATGCTGACGCTTGACACGACCGGCCCCAGCCTGCACAAGCGCGGCTATCGCCGGCTCGTGACGGAAGCGCCGCTCAAGGAAACGATGGCCGCCGCAATGGTGCTGCTCAGCCGCTGGCATCCGGAGCGCCCCTTGTACGACCCGTTTTGCGGATCGGCCACGATCCCGATCGAAGCGGCCATGATCGGCTGGAACATCGCCCCCGGTCTTCGCCGTTCGTTTAATGGCGAACGATGGCCGATCGTTCCCGAAGCGCTCTGGGAGGCGGCCCGCGAGGAAGCGTTCGACGCGGTGAAGGACGATATCCCGCTGTCGATCGCCGGGTCGGACCTCGATCCGAAAGCGATCGAGGTCGCCGAAGCCGCCGTACGGAAAGCCGGCTTCGCGAAGGAGATCAAGCTCTCCGTTCTGCCGGCCGCCAAAGCGAAGCCGGAGGACGATTATGGCTGCATCGTTACCAACCCGCCGTATGGCGAGCGCCTCGGCGACGACGCTGAAGCGGAGAAAGCCATCCGCCAGCTCGGTCTGGCCGCCCTCTACCTGCCGACCTGGTCGTTCTTTGCGCTCAGCCCCTCCAAATCGGTCGAGCATTATTTCGGCCGGCCGGCGGACAAGAAGCGCAAGCTGTTTAACGGGCGGATCGAGTGCGCCCTGTACCAGTTTTTCGGGCCGCTGCCGCCGATTCGCAGGGAGGAACAGCCGGTTCGCTAAATCGGCTAAACGCGGGCTCGCGCCGGAATCGGCGGCGGATTACCGTGTTTAGGCGCCGCAAAACCGCGCCGGGATCCTTCGCGGACGCAACGGGCAACCTTCGCTACGGCCTGCGGCGAATCCAACAACAAACCCCGCCGGTGTCCGGCGGGGTTTGATCTATTTTACATATTTGCGCGCCTTCTCGACCGCTTCCTCCTCGGTCGGCGCGGTGACGTAGCGCCCGTTCACGAAAATAAACGCGAACCGCGAGCACGGCCCGCAGTACGATTTGCAGCCGACCTTGATCTCGGCGTCAGGCGCGATTTTTTGCAGCTTGGGCAGCAGCGACTTGATGCGGGTATGCTTGCATTTGTCGCAGATGCGGATGTCGTTCGCCATGTTTCGTCCTACTTCCCGTCCGCCGCGCGCCGTATGCCGGAGACGCCGGCTTCCGTCTTAATGATCGCCATGGTTGCCTTTGGACGGATTCGTAATGACGAAGCCTTCCTGCGGCAAATACAGGTAATCGATTTTGACGCCGTCCAGCAGCTCGGCATCTTTCTCCAGCAACACGGCGATCTCCTTGTCGGTTTCCACAACCTCGTCATTCGGGCCGGCCGCATCCTCAAATTGGAGGCCGTAATGAGCGTGGTCGGCGTGAGCGTGCGTAATTAAAACGCGGAGGAGCTTGCCGGTATTCTCGGGCTTGTCCATCTCCTGCCGAATGATTTTCGCGGCGTTACGCGTAATTTTGCATTTCATCGGAATTCCCCGTCTCCTTTTTATCGGTACCCAGTCTTTCCTGTTGTTCGGTTCCCTGTCTTTCCTATTGTAATGAAACGGCTCTTCATGTTCAACCGTTTAATCGGGGAGCTTCCCCTCATATTTGCGTTCCATATACCGCGTATAGAACTCCGCTGCAAGCATCGTGACGGCGATATCGTCAACCGGCAAAAAAGGCAGCGCATCCGGCATTACCCAATACAGCAGCACGGGCACGAGATAAAGCAGCTTGTCGGCCAGCCGGACCTCTTTGGCGGCGATCAGCCGGAAAATGCGTGCAAACACATGGCGCCAATGACGAAGGGACAACAGTTTGCGCATGACGGCCTCCCGAGTTGGTAATGTAGTCTGCACGACGAAGCGGATCCGTTTCGAAGCGCCTGCTAACAGCTTATCCGTTTTCGCCCATTATACCACAGCGAGCCGCAAAACCCGGTATCGGCCGCAGGCGTGAATGCCGGACAGCATGACCGTCCGAAAGCGGCGTATCCCGGGACCGCATGCCGATACACCGCGCGGGCCGCCGCAGGCCGAGAGTCGAGGTCGGGCTCCCGGCTGTGTTGATCCCGCGGAGGCCGCCTCCCGCCGGCCGGAAGCCTCGGCGGGCGGAAGCGCTCCCCGCCCCGCATATTCGGTGCGGAGTTCAGCCCGGCCGATTGGCCGCGGCTTCGACCGCGGCGGTCAGCAGCGGCCTTACTTCGTCGTACAAGTCCGGAAACGACTCGAGCGGCAGCGGGTTGACTCCGCTGCCCACCTCGACGGTAAACCCCGGTTTGCGAAACTCGTAGATGAACCAGTCCTTGTAGCCTGCATCGCTGCCGCTCAGCTTGACCGGCATGTAGCCGCTTGCCCGCCCCAGCCTGCGGGCGATCGCCTCCGATTCCGGCGGCTCGTAGCCGCGGTAGTTCCAGTAGATTTCCCGGCCCTGCGAATGAAGTGCGACGACCAGATCGAACCGCTCCCGCCGGGTCAGCTCCGCAAGCGCCAGCGCTTCCGGCTCGGTCAGCGGCGCTGCGCCGGGAAAATCGCGCGGCCCGGGGCCATCGGCATCCCTGCGCCTTACCTCCTCCTCCCAAAAAGCCGGGAACTGGTCGTTCAGATCGACGCCCCGCGCATTCGCTTTCCACCGGCGAAACCGCTCCGACTCCCCGTTCATGCGCAGCAGCTCGGCACACAGCGGGTGATCCCGGCGCAGCCCTTCCTGCACCAGCTCGGCGCCGTCAGGATTGACGAGCGGCACGAACCACGCCGTCGTCCTGCGGGCAAGTTCCCGCATATCACTGCCGCACAGCCGATCGCCGAGCGAGACGGCGCGGGCGAAATCTTCAATGAACGACATCAGCAGCGGCGCCGTAATCCATTCGTTCGCATGCATGGCCGCATTGATATGCACCTTGCGCGGGCCTTCGCCGATCCGGATCGCGGTTATCGGCTTCCCGAGCACGCTTTTCCCGATCGTCTCAACGTGCAGAAACGGGTACTCGCTGCACAGCGCCTCGATATCCCGCAGCAGCTCGGCTTCGCCGTATTCAGCCCTTGCATCGACGATGCGGCCGCTGCCGCCGCCGGGCACGGTAAGCAGCTGTCCCGGAACGAGCGCCTTCGGATCGAGCTGCGGATTGGCGGCGGTCAACCGGTGGACGGGCAGCGCAAATCGCTCCGCCAGCGTGAGGATCGTATCTCCGGGCTGCACGCAGTATACGGCGGCCGATTGCACCGGAACGGACAGCAGAAGACCGGGCAGAAGCGGCCGGTCCGGATCGAGGCGCGGGTTGGCGGCGATAATCGATGCCGCGTTCACCTCGAACCGCCTGGCGATGCGCAGCAGCGTGTCGCCCTGCCGAACGATATAGGGAAACATGGAAGCCCTCCCTCCTTCACTTTGTCACAGTCCCATGCTATGCTCGCCCGCGGACGCCCATGCCAACCGGCCTTGTACAAATAAGCGCGGCCTTCATCATGTTCGAAGCGAACAAGCATCAGGCCGCCCTGCCAGGAAGAACCGGCTCCAGGCGTCTTTTTACGGCGAGGTCATTTCATAAGTTCCCCCCCGGGAAAATAAAAATGGCTCTGGCTGAATTTCGGCTCCGGTATCCCTGTTCAACAAAAAGACGGCCCTGCCGTCCTTCCGGGACGACGAGAGCCGCATGCTCCAAAACGTCGAGTGTTAACCGATCTTCGGCACCTGCCAAACGACCGGCGTTAAGGCGATCTGCTCGCCCAGCCACTGCTGCGCGATTTTTTTGAACATCAGCGGATCGCCGCTGCAAAAAAACTGATGAACGGGCAGCTCGTCGTTACGCGCCAGCCGGCCCCTGTCGTGCAGGATGGTGCTGATTTCGCGCGCCGTCTCATCCGCCGAATTGATCAGCGCGACGCTGCTTCCCATAATTTCCGAAATCGTTTCGGACAAAAACGGATAATGCGTACAGCCCAAAATGAGCGTATCCAGACGGGTTTCCATGAGCGGCACCAGCGATGAGCGAACCGTTTCAAGCGTTTCCTCGGAGCGGAAATTGCCCTGCTCCACAAGCGGAACGAACCGCGGGCAGGCGAGGCTGACGACTTCAATGTTCGGCGACAGCTGCTTGAGCGCCTGCTCGTAAGCTCCGCTGTGGATCGTGCCCTCGGTGCCGATCACGCCGACGATGCCGGATTGCGTCCTGCCGTTGGCCGCACGCGCCCCCGGATGAATGACGCCGACAACCGGAACCGCCACGCGGGAACGGATATCGTCCAGCGCGACCGCCGTCGACGTATTGCAGGCGGCAACGATCATTTTCGGCCGGAATTGAATCAAATAATCGACCATTTCTCTTGTAAAACGAACGACCTCTTCCGCCGGCCGGGGGCCGTACGGAGTCCTCGCCGTATCCCCGAAATAGATGACTTTTTCACGCGGAAGCTGGCGCATGACTTCTTTGACGACGGTCAAACCGCCGACGCCGGAATCGAAGATTGCAATCGGTTGCTGCACATACACACCGCTTTCCTGGACGTTTTCGCTTAAGCTAAAATACATTATGTAAGGGGCATCTAAAACGTACCTCATCATCTTAGCGCAAAAAAGGACAAGGTTCAACAAACGGCCGACCGGTACCCACGCCTCAAAGCGAAAAAGACCCGGCCGCTATGGGCCGGGTCCTCCGTTTCATCCGTTTAGTTGTATTTCGGCAGCCAGTCGCCATGCGCCTCGATCAAGTCGTCGCACATCGCGACGATGTCGTCCATCGACAGCTCGGCGGCCGTATGCGGATCAAGCATCGCCGCGTGATAAATATGCTCGCGCTTCTTCGTGATTGCGGCTTCGATCGTCAGCAGCTGCGTGTTGATGTTCGTCCGGTTCAGCGCGGCGCACTGCGGCGGCAAATCGCCTACGTAAGTCGGCGTTACGCCGCTGCGGTCGACAAGGCAGGGCACCTCGACGCACGCCTCGCGCGGCAGGTTCGTGATGAGGCCGGTGTTCATCACGTTGCCGCCGATTTTGAACGGCACATTCGTCTCGATCGCCTCGAAAATGTACGATGCGTATTCGTGCGTCCGGTTGTGCTGCAGCTCGGGATTGTGCACGAGCTCGTCGCGGCGCTTGTTCCAGTTCTCGATTTGATTCACGCAGCGGCGCGGATATTCGTCGAGCGGGATGTTGAACCGATCGATCAGCTCTGGGTAATTCCGCTTGATGAAATACGGATGGTACTCGGCGTTATGCTCGGACGATTCGGTAATGTAATAGCCGAATTTCAGCATCATTTCCAGGCGCACCATATCGTGGTGCTTCTCCTGCTGCTTCTCGCGGGCGCGGCGCTTGATTTCCGGATAGAGATCGACGCCGTCCTTGGAAACCTCCAGCAGCCAGGCCATATGGTTGATGCCGGCGATCTTCGACTTGACCCCTTCGGTGTCCATGCCGAGATTTTTGAACAAATCCCTCACGCACACCTGTACGCTGTGGCAAAGGCCGACCGTCTGAATGCCGCCGTGCGTGTTCATGACGTTCGTCAGCACCGCCATCGGGTTCGTGTAATTGAGGAACAGCGCGTCCGGACACACCTCCTGCATATCCTTCGCGAAGTCCAGCATGACCGGAATCGTACGCAGGTTGCGGAAAATGCCGCCGATGCCGACCGTATCCGCGATCGTCTGGCGCAGGCCGTATTTCTTCGGAACCTCGAAGTCCGTGATCGTACACGGATCGTAGCCCCCGACCTGGATGGCGTTCACGACGTATTTCGCCCCGCGCAGCGCTTCCTTGCGGTCGGCATACGATTTGATGACGCACGAGCTGCCGCTCGTATTTTTAATGTGGTTCAGCATCGTCTCCGATTCCGAGAGCCGGACAGGGTCAATATCGAACAGCGCCAGCTCGAAGCCCTGCAGCGCGGGCGTCATCATACAGTCGCCAAGCACATTTTTGGCGAAAACGGAACTGCCGGCTCCGATAAACGTAATTTTGGACATGGTGCTCCTCCTCGTTTTTTTCAATTGGCTGGAAGCGGTAATCATGTATCCTGCTGCTTTAACTATAGGCGATTGCCGCCGCGCATGAGTAGGAGTTTTTGAATGATAGATATGGACAAATGTAGTTTTTTTAGCTAGTCTAAAACGGTAAGGATCCCGGCATGGCGAAAGAAGGCTGACCGTCAGCATGGACCACTATCAGATTTCGATCGGTTCGAACCCGCTCCCCGCCCGCGGAGAGCTGTCGGTGCTGTTCAGCGGCGAAGGCAAGCCTTATCCGCTGCACCGGATCGGGCCGGTCGTCCATAACTACTACCTGGTGCATACCGTCTTATCCGGCCGCGGCACGTTCGAAATCGACGGCAAAACGTATGAATGCGGGAGGGGGGACACCTTCTTCATCTTTCCGGACATTCTGTTTACGTACACCGCGGACAGCGACGAGCCCTGGCAGTACCGCTGGATCGCTTTTCAGGGGGAAACGGCCGAGGGGCTGCTGGCCGGAATGGGCATCACGCCGCGCCATCCCGTCATTCATGCGGCCGATACGCGCAGGCTGGCAAGGCTGTACCGCAGCGTCAAGCTGGCGCTGGAGCGGACGGAATATCCCGAGCTTGCCGACCTGGAAGCCGGCGGCCTGCTGCGGGTCATGCTGAAGGAATACGGCATGATCAACGCCGGCCGCATGACGCCGCAAGCCCAGATGCCGGTTCCCGATATCGAGCGCCAAATCAATCAGGCGATTCGGATGCTGTCCTACCAGTACAGCGACCGTTTCTCGATTGAGGATTTGGCGCGCAAGCTCGGGTATCACCGGACGCACCTGTCCAAAATGTTCAAGCAGGCGACGGGGCTGTCGCCGATGCAGTTTTTGCTGAAGGTGCGGATGGTCCGCGCCCGCGAGCTGCTAAGCGGCAGCAAATATTTGTCGATCGACCAGGTCGCTTCATCGGTCGGGTATCCGGATGCGCTTTACTTCTCCAAGCAATTCCGCAAAACGCACGGCATCTCGCCGACGGAATACCGGTCGCGAAACCGGCCGAATTCATTGTAAAACGAAAAAAACCTCCGGCGGCCTGGCTGCGACTCTGCCGGAGGCTCCGGTTTGCCAAAAATGCGAAGGGCGGGAGCCCCGGATCAATCCGGAGCGTCCCGCCCTGTTTGCGTTCGCCTGAATGCCTGCGGTCAGCGGACCGTTTGCAGCTCTTCGCTCTTTGCGGCTTTCGGCTCTTCCGCCCGTTCGCCGGCCAGCTCTTCTTCCGTGCCGGCTTCGGCTTGGAAGGCCGACGCCCCGTCGACCCGGCCGACACGCCAGCTGCGAACGCTGCCGACCATACTTTCGGCGGTGTCCTTCGTTTTGGCGGCAATGGTCGTGACGCCGCTGCCGACCTGCTTCGCAATCCGAGTCGTCGTGTCTCCGACCTGGCCGGCGATTTTCACCGTACGATCCCCGACCTGGCGGCTGCCGTCCGCAATATCTTTGCGAAGCTCGCGTCCCGATTTCGGCGCCAGCATCAGTGCCGCCACCGACCCGATAATGCTGCCTGCCAGCGCGCCGTACCAAAACCCTTTTCGATTGCCCATCATTGCGTATTGCTCCCTTCAATCTGATTGTTACTGCGCCTTATTGTTATCGTGCCCTTCGCCATAGCCGGAGCATGCAGAGGCATGCGGCTCTTTCCGTTTGGCCTGCCAAAATTGCCAGGCGGCGTAACCGGCCTCAGCCAGTCCCAGCGCTTCCTCAATCTGCTTGCGATATTTGCCCCCGTCGGCCAGATGCCGTTCGGCCGTCGCCGAAATCGCGCCGGACAGCCGGCTGACCGTCCGCGAGACGCCGGTCGTGGCATCGCCGAGCCGTTCGGCTGCCTCCAGCAATCGGGCTGCGCCTGCCATCTGGTCCTGAACGGTCCGCATCGTCTGGGCGGCGGGCTTTGCCACTGCGGCCAGTTCGGCCGCGGTCAGCTTCACCTGCTCCTCCATGGCCGCAACGCTGTCCACCAGCCTTGCCAGCTTCCGGTCCGCAGCCCGAAGCCATAGCAGCAGGCCGGCGGTAAGCGCGGCAAATACGGCGACAAACGCAGCTCCGAGCCAAATCGCTGCCATCCGGAATCGCTCCTCCTTTGCGCATCTCCACCCGGGCGAATGCCCAATTGGTAATGTCAGTATAAGCAGCATGGGCTTGACTTGACACTGTGGCGGCAAAAAATCCCCGAAAAAACAAAAAGCACGGAGCGGCTGCTCCGTGCTTGCGTGGATTATGATTTGGCGATGCGGTACGTGCAGCGGCCCCCGCCTTTGGCCAGGCATTCCGTCCGCTCGACACCCGTATCGAGCAGCTGCTCGAACAGCTCCAGCTCGCAGGTGCACGCCTGCTGATAGCGGCCGGCCACCTGGGCGATCGGGCAGTTGTATTCATGGATCGTAAAGCCTTCCGCATCCGTATCGAGCTGAACCATATATCCGCCGTCGTTTTGGATGGCGGCCAGCTCGGCCACCTTCTCATCGAGCGTCTTGCCTTCCATACGGGCGGCATAGCGGCTCTGCAGCTTACGTTTCCGGCCCTCAAACAGGCGGTCGATCAGCGCTTCGGTATCCGGATCGCCGGCCAGCTCCTCCAGAAGATCGAGTGCCAGCGCGTTATAATTTTTCGGGAACAGCCGCTCGGCCTGTTCCGTCAGCGTATACATGTGCGTCGGCCTTCCCATCGGCTGCCGGACGATGGCGAGCTCGATGTAGCCGTCCCGTTCAAGCGAGCTTAAGTGGCGGCGAACCGCCATCTCGGTAATCCCCAGCTGCTTGGCGAGCTCGCCGGCCTTCATGCGTCCCCGCGTTTTCAGGAGCATCAGCACGGCCTGCCTCGTAGAGCCTTCAGCCATCCCGAAAGGAGGCTGCTGCGCGTACGGTCCGCCTATTGTCGAGTCCATTGTTCGTCACCACCCCGATTGAAGGCACGGCCAGGCTCTGGAACTTCTGCGAGTCCTGCCCGCTGTTAGCGTCATTGTAACTTATTTTACCCGTCCCGTAAATCGACAAAACAAAAAGCGGCACGGACCGGATGATCCTGCCGCTTCTGCCGCAGCCGTCAGTTCGGGCCCAGCTCTCGTGCAAGGTACGCTTCGACGGCCGCTTTAAACCGGAGCAGTACGTCAGGGACAGAGCCGGTCAGCGCATGCAGCACGCTGCGCGGCCACTTGTAATAGTCCTGAACGAGCGGCCGGCGCAGACGGACGAGCGAGGCCAGCGGCTCCCGCAGCTCCTGCGGGAAGACGCCTTCGCCCGCGATAATATCCACGATATCCTCGTAGCTGCTCGCATCGCGCATAATAAAGCCGTCAATGATGCAGCTGCCGACATCCGTAACGGTTTCGACCGCCAGGTGAAGCGCGCGCTCCTGGGCAAGCCCCTGCAGCAGGCTTCCGTTCCATTCGGCGGCCAAGCCGCGCAAAGCTTCGGCCAGCTCGGGGATGGCGTTTAATCTGGCGTCGATCTGTTCGCGATTCACATAATACATAGTATCGGACCGTCCTTCGCTTTCACGCCCTGCAATCAGGATTCGTAGTCGACGCTGACCGACGATTCGCGAACCTCGCTCATATGGGCGATCACTTTTTTATGCTCGGGATGCACTTGATATTCGCCGAGCGCTTCCATCGAGTCGAAGCGGGTGACCAAGGCGATGTCGTACGAGCGTTCCGAGTGCAGTACGTCGGTGCCGACCTCGATTGAACGAAGCACCTCGATTTTGCCTTCCATATTTCTCAGCACCTGAACCGTTTGGGCCACGCTCTCCGGCGAGCGGTCCTTCAATTTGAACAGCACGATATGGGTAATCACGGCGGTCAAGTCACTCCTTATTTGGGTTTCGGCGGCCTTCGTCCTTCGCATGAGGGGCGCCGGTTTGTCGCATAATAAGGCAAGCTGCCGGCTAACGGCATACTGCCTGCAAAGGGGATGAACTTTCATGCGCTACAGGGTTACGGCGGCCGCCACGCTGATCGGTCTTGCCATCTGCCTTTATAACGCGACGGGGTACGATCCGCACAACATGGTGTTTTTCATGTTCAGCGTTCCCGGCTGGATCGCGGATCTGTTCGTCGATTTTCATGATTTGAACGTCCTGCTGATGTATGTGCTGACCGTGGCCAGCTGGGCGCTGATCGGCTATGCGTGCGACTGGCTGATCGAACGGGACCGGCGGCGGCGCGCGGCGCGCTGAATGACGGACGTCTCCACCCGGCTAGCTGCCTGCCGCCGGCAGGGAGTTATTGATTTCAAAAAAGGAGCCGCGTAGGCTCCTTTTGCATGCATTATTCCACGATCAGAACGGACTTCATATTCGGATGGCCGACGCCGCACATGACCGAGCAGTGCATCTGGAACGTCCCGGCCTTGTCGAATGTCACTTCCTGCGACATCTTGTCTTCGTTAAGATCGATATTGAAATCGGGAATGGCAAGGCCGTGGAGACCGCTTTTGTTCACGAGCTCGAGCTTGTATTTCTGGCCCTTCTTGACGTGGTATTCCTTCTGATCGTAAGTAAAGTCGGCGTTCGCTTCCACTTTCAGCAGCTCTTCGCCCGGCGGCAGCGTCGACGCTTCGTCCACTGGCTTCGCCGGCATTTGGGTTGTCAGCAAAACGACGGCCAAGACCGATGCCGCCGCAAATACGATGAACATAATCCACTTATGCATTGCTACTTGCTCCCCTTTGCCATCAAAATGTCTACTCCCTATATTACCTAAGATCGTCCCGCAATCTCAACCTTAAACAAAGGGAAGCGGCAAACTTTTTTGGTTTTTTGACAAAATAATGAACATTCTGAAACAGGTTCTGCGCCGCGTTTGCGATGCGTTTGCATTGCGTTATTGCTCCGCTGCATAGGCTTTGAGCAGCCGCTCCGACTCCGCCCGCACGAACGGCCAGAGCAGCGAAAACGAATGTTCGTAGCCGCGGCAGACGTATCGCGCCGTCATATGATCGGGCGTCTGGCGCTCCTCGAGAATGCGGATGCCGCTTTCGCGGAACTGCCTCCGAAGCGCGGCGAGCTCCAGCAGCACGCGGTCCTGCAAAGCCCGCAAAATCGACTCGTAGAGGCGCGGCAGCTTCGCCTTCGAAGCGCCGATGACGCGGATATCGTGATTTAGAATGCGCATCGTGACGCCAAGCAATACAAATCGTTTGACAATCTCAAGCTCCTTGCCGATCTGAACGGAAGGCTGCAGTTTGCTGTCCACGGCCATCGACGAACCCTCCATATACGAACATTTGTTCCTGTTTGTTTGTTCCAATTATAACGGAAAAGTTCGGCGAATGCAACCAGGTCCGGCAGGCAAATGATGCCGCTCAAGCAGAAAACGGATGACGCCGCCTTTTTGCAACGGATCGAGCTTCTTCCCCTCGATCGGTATAGAAAGGAAAACAGCCATTTAACCTTTCTAAAAATTAAAACAGCCGTCCTGAGCGCAGGTCGCGCCACCGGAACGGCTTGTTGCAGTTGCTTTGCTGATCTGAACCGCCCGATTGCGGTTCATTTTTTGTTTTTGAGCTGCTCGATCAGCCCGCGGAGCCTGTCCGGCAGCGGCACGCCGATTTGCCCGAGATTTTCGGTAATCGAGATGAGCTCGTTTGCCAGATAGAAATAAACGGCGGCTCCCATCGCCAAGTCGTTCTGCAGGCCGAGCAGCAGATCGATCCGGTGGGCGAGCAGAATGACCAGAAGCATGATGCCTTTCTTGGCCAGACCCATTGCGCCGACGATACTGCTTAAGCCTTCCTTTTGGCTTATCGCGGCCGTGACGCCCGTAATATAATCGATCGCCATCGCCACCAGAAGCACGGTCAGCGATTCGGACCATCCTCCGAACGCGAAGGTCACCGCCGCTCCAACAACGGCCGACAGGGAGCTTACGGCGGTTTGCGACAACATCCTCACCTCTCCCCAAGCATGTGGATGCTACATCCTATGCCGGAGAGCGACAGGCTGTCCCTGTGCTTTGTACCGTATTCGCCCCTATGAACCGGATGCCGTTATACTCGTCCGGGCCTGTTTTATTCCACGCGGCGGAACCGGTAAACGGCGCTTGCAAAATCGGAATGCGGCCGCTGCTTCGGGATGCCGGCGTTCATCAGCTCGTCGCCGTAAACGGCACGTCCCGTACCGAGCAGCTCATATCGGCCATTCGGGTCGAGCCCTTTCAGTCGAAGACGGCCGAGCGGCTGGTTCGGCTCGTTCAGCGTCTGAACGTGCACCGCAAGCGCCTCGCTGCGGTCCGGAGCGACGAACATCCAGGCGGTCTCGTTTCCTTCGAACGGGCTGAGCAAACGGTAGAAAAGGCCGTACTGCACCAGCTCGCGCACTTCCTTCACCAGGGCGACCTGACGCTTCACTTCGTCCTTCTCTTCCTCCGTAAACAGCGTCAAATCGAGCTCGTAGCCAAAATTGCCCGACATCGCGACGTCGCCCCGCGTCTTCAGCGGCGTCATGCGGCCGACCTGATGATTCGGAACCGCGGAGACGTGCGCCCCCATCGTGCTGACCGGATAAACGATGCTTGTGCCGTACTGGATTTTAAGCCGGGATATGGCATCCGAATTATCGCTCGTCCACGTTTGCGGCATGTAATACAGCATGCCCGGATCGAAACGCCCGCCGCCGCCGGAGCAGCTTTCGAAGAGGATATGCGGGAATTTCGACGTGATCCGCTCCAGCACGCTGTACAAGCCGAGCATATAGCGGTGCGCCGTCTCGCGCTGGCGCTCGGGCGGCAGCAGAGCCGAGCCGATCTCCGACATGTTGCGGTTCATGTCCCATTTGACGTAGGTGATCGGCGCGCTCTCGAGAATGGCCCCGACCGCGTCCGTGATGTAATCCTGCACGTCCGGACGGGAAAGGTCGAGAATCAGCTGCCGGCGCCCTTCCGACCGGCGGCGCCCCGGCACATGCAGGCACCAGTCCGGATGCGCCCGGTACAGGTCACTGTCGGGCGAAACCATTTCCGGCTCGAACCACAGCCCGAACTGCAGGCCTTGGCTGCGCACGCGGTCGGCCAAATCCTTGAGCCCGCCGGGCAGCTTGTTTTTGTCGACGACCCAGTCGCCAAGCGAGCAGTTGTCGCTGTCGCGGCGGCCGAACCAGCCGTCGTCCAGCACGAGCAATTCGATCCCGAGCTCGCTGCCCGCCTTGGCGATCGCTTCGATTTTATCGGCGTTAAAATTGAAATAGGTCGCTTCCCAGTTGTTGACCAGAATCGGCCGGGCGGCATCGCGGAAAGCGCCGCGGCACAGCCTCGTCCGGTACAGCTCGTGATACGCGCGCGACATGCCGCCCAGTCCTTCCGCAGAGAAGACCATCACCGCTTCCGGCGTCTGGAACGATTCTCCCGGCTCCAGACGCCAGGAGAAATCGAACGGGTTGATGCCGATGTACGCCCGCGCGGTATGGAACTGGTCCACCTCGACGCCGCCGGCGAAGCTGCCGCTGTATACGAGGCTGAAGCCGTACACTTCGCCGGTATCCTCCGTCGACCCTTCGGACAGCAGCGCGAAGAACGGATTTTGCATATGGCTGCTCGCTCCCCGTCGGCTCTCGACCGACTGCGTGCCGGGCACAAGCGCTCTGCGGTGGATATAACGCTCGCGCCCCCAGGCGCCGGACAGCTGCAGCATTTCGAAGCGGTCGTGCGGCAGATCGACGCTTGCGCTGAGCGCGCGCTGCATGGACATGACGGAATCGCTCCCGTTAACGATCCGCGCGGAGCGTATAATGGCGTCGAACGCCGGGAACACCGTGTAGGAAAGCTCGACCCGAAGGCCGGATGCCGCATCTTCCAGCTCGACGATCAGCGTCTCGGCCCCGTCCCCGCTCTCCGCGTAAACGGCCGGCAGCCCTTCCAGCTGCGACTTGCCGGATACGATCCGGTGGCCTCTCAGCAGCAGCTCCGTCACCGTCGTGCCGTTCGCCAGCTGCACCGCATAGGCCGGGTTCCGGAAATCGGACGAGCCGTAGCCCGGATATTCCTGCGGCAGCGTATCGAGCGAAATCGAGCGGTCCTCGGGCACCGGATTCGGGCTGAAGGACGCGCGCTCCTGCCGCTCGAGCAGCCGGTCCGGGTCCGCTTCTTTTATTTTCCGCCCCCAGTACAGATGGGCCGGGAACCCTCGCAGGGCACAAAACGCATAGCTCATGTTTTTCGTCTGCAGGTGAAATACCTGTTTATGCTCGTCATACAAAACCGCCATATTGTATGCAGCCTCCTTAAGGACAATGTCAGTCTTGGCGCAGCCTCAACGTTACTAGTATAGGCCGGCGCGGGGGTTGTGAACATGGACGCATATAGCACTCATATGGAGAAATGTAGGATTGCAGCCGCTTTTCCCAGCCTGCCGCATCCTATTCCATGAATGAATAAATACAGTCAGAAATTGGAACCCTTTAAAAAAGCATCACGCAAGGAGGCCGTCCGCCATGCCGACCGCCCTTTCCGGCCGGATCGAACACAATATCGCGCTCATTCAAAAGGTGTTCGACGGCTGCGACGACCTGACCGTAATTCCGTGGCAGTACGGTCCCGAAATGGCCAGCGTCGCGGTATCGGTCTATTTCGATACGCTTGTGCTCGACAAAAGCCGGAACCACTTCAAGCAGCTGATGCAGGATCTGGTCGCGCATGAAATCGGGCCGGGAACCGAAGTGACGGCCGGCATGATCCGCGATCATTTGACCCGCCACGCCGCCACGCGGGATTCCGCCTTCTTGATCGAGCAGGCCGAGGATCTCGTCCGGAACCTGATGGAGGGCTGCCTCGTCGTCCTCGTCGACGGCTGGAACCGCGCCGTCGGCTTCCACGCCGGCCGGATCGAAACGCGGCAGGTGAGCGAGCCGCTGACCGAACCGGTCGTGCAGGGTCCTCGCGAATCGACGGTCGAAAATCTGCGCAAAAATATCGGCATGATCCGGAAACGGCTGCAGCATCCGAATTTCAAGCTGGCCTATCGAAAAACCGGCGGCTACTCGAAAACGATGATGGCCTACGGTTATTTGGACGGCGTCGTCGATCCAAACGTGCTGGCGGAATTCAAGAAGCGTCTCTCGCTGCTGCCCGAAGGCGATATTCTCGAGACGTCATATATCGAGGATTGCCTGGAGGACAGCGGGATGTCGCCTTTCCCGCAGTTTCGTTACACCGAACGGACCGATGTGGCCGCAGCCGCTTTGCTGAACGGGAAAATCATCGTGCTCGTCGAAGGAACGGGCAGCATCCTGATTTGTCCCGGGCTGTTCTTCGAGCTGCTGCAGTCGAGCGAGGACTACTATCAGCGGACGCTGTTTGCCAATGCAATCCGCTGGATGCGCATCGCCGCATTCCTGATCGCGCTGATGCTGCCGAGCCTCTACATCGCCGTCTCGACGTTCCATCCCGAGCTGATTCCGACGGTGCTGCTTCTCGCCATCATCGATACGAGGGAAGGGATTCCGTTCCCCGCTTTCGCCGAGGCCGTTCTGATGACCTTCACGTTCGAGCTGCTGCGGGAAGCCGGTATCCGGCTGCCGCGGCCCGTCGGCTCCGCCGTCAGCATCGTCGGCGCGCTCGTGGTCGGGGAAGCGGCGATCAACGCGGGCATCGCATCCCCGATTATGGTCGTGGTTACCGCCCTGACCGGCATCGCTTCCTTCTCGCTGCCGCAGTATAATTTTGCGATCGCCCTGCGGCTCGTTCAGCTTCCTTTGATGATTCTCGCGGCGCTGCTCGGCGGCTTCGGCCTGATGATCGGCTACCTGCTGCTGTGGATCCATCTGGTCAACCTCAAATCGCTTGGCGTTCCTTATATGATGCCGCTGGCACCGTGGGTACCCGGACAAATCCGCGATACGTTTTACCGAAAGCCGCTGAAGTCGCTGGCGGAGAAGCGAAAAATGCCATCCGGGCCGAAACCGCAGCCGAAATAACCGCTTATCGGCAATGCTTCAGCACGACGAAAGAGAGGAGCTGCAGGTGATGCATACAGACGCCGACCGGCTTGCAGCGTCCCGGTCATTGTTCATTCGTCTGCCTCTGATTCTTGCGATATCCGCACTTGCGCTGACCGGCTGCGGCGACCGTGCCGAGCTGCCCGAGCGGGCGTTTGTCATGGGTGCCGCGCTCGATGAATCGAAGAACGGAAAAGTACTCGTTACCCTGCAGGTGTACAAACCGTCGCAAACGATTCAGGCCAAAGGAAAATCCGTCAACCCGTACATCAATATCAAGGCGATGGACGATACGGTCGCCGAGGCGATTCATGACATTACGACTCATCTCGGACGGAAAGCGCAGTTCAGCCATATGAGGGTCCTGCTCATCAGCGAGCGGCTCGTCCGCAAAATAAAGCTCGCCTCGCTGCTCGATTTTTTTTACCGCGACCGCGAGCCCCGGATGACGAGCATTACCATCGTCACGCGCGGCGCCGCTTCCCCCTATTTCGATACCAAGCCGTTTATCGAGAGCACGTCGAGCCAGCAGTATTTTCTAAGCGAACGGTTCGCGAGCCGCTTCGCCGGCAAATCGTTCGAATCGTCCCTGCTCAAGCTGGCCATATCGCTGCGAAGCCAGACCCGTTCCGCAGGACTGCCGTATATGAGCCTGAGCCCGGAAGAAGCCGGGCGCGAACCGAAGGTTTCGGGCGTTGCGGTCATCCAGGACGGGCTGATGAAGGACCGGCTGACCGGCACGGAGAACGAAGGGCTGCTGATGCTGATGAACAAGTACAAAGGCGGCGTCATCGAAGTCCCGTGCGCGGAAATAAAGGCGGGCCGGCCGCCGCAGGCGCATGAAGCGGTCGAAGTGCTCAATCTGAAGGCGGACAGGAGCGTCGGCATAACCGCGGAAGGCGTGAACGTTGCCTATAAGGTTCGCGCCACGGTGTCCGCCGTCGAGCTCCCCTGTTCGAACATTGACGACATCGCCGGGGAAAGGGAATTCGAGGCCAGAGTTTCGGACGAGATCAACCGTGAAATGAAGCTTGCGCTCCGGCATTTGCAGCGGGACAAGACCGACCTCCTCGATATCGGCAACGATGTTTACAGGGCGCGCCCGGGGCTATGGAAGAAATGGAAATCGGACTGGCCGGAACGTTTTGCTTCCATTAAAGTCCGCTTCGACACGGATACGCTGCTTCTCACGCAAGGCAGAATTTCGGGCAAACCGATACTGGAAGAGAAACGTAACGAGCGGCGGTGACCGAAAAATGGTTCTGTTTCTGATTGCAATCTCGATCGCCTCGATGATGTTCAGCGATTGGAGGGCGGGTAAAAAGGAAGGCCCGCGGCCGACGAGAGTGAAGCTCGTCTACGGCTGCCTGCTGCTCCTCGTCGTGTATCAAACCGCCGCTCTCACGAATTGGATCCGTCTGCCCGACTATTACGAGCTGTTCAGGGCGCTTTTCAAACCGGCGGCAAGCGGGCTGCACAACTGGTTTACATCGGGAGGCGGCGCAGCGTGAACCGCGACAAAACGTTGATTTCGGCCAATCAGGCGGCGATCCTGCTGTTTGTTTTTCTCACTTGCTCATCCATTACGAATATTCCCAGCCCGCTCATCGGACTTGCGGGAAATGCGGCCTGGATCAGCCTGCTGGTCTCCGCCTCGCTCGGATTGCTGCTGCTCGTTCCGGTGGCCTGGCTGGCGCGCGCGTATCCCGGCCAAAGCCTCATCGAATGCAGCCGGGCCGTCATTGGAACGCCGGTCACGCTGCTGCTCGGCTGCATGTTTCTGTCTTTTCTGTTCGATATGGGACCGTCGATCGTGCTTGACATCGCGATGTTTCTGAAAAGCTCCATGCTGCGGGAAACGCCGGCTTACTGGTTTATTTTCCCGACCTTCCTGGTTGTCGGGCTGTCGGTGCGGACCGGCATCGACAAGCTCGCGGGACTTTTTCCCGTCCTGATGGGCAACGTCATGTTTTTCGTGTTTCTGATCGCGGCGCTTTCGGCCAACAATTTCGATCCCCGTCAGCTGCTCCCGATCATGCCGGAGGGAGTGAGGCCGATGCTTCACGGCACCTACTTTTCGTTCGGCTTTCCGTTCGGCGAGGCGGTCATCTTCACAATGATTCTCCAGCATGCGAAAAAAGGCGGAAAGCTCGGGCCGAAGCTGGCGCTGGGACTGGCCGCCTCGCTGCTGTCGCTGGCGGCGGCGACTGTCGTCACGATCATGGTGTTCGGTCCGATCGCCGGCGAACGCAAATATTCCCTGTTCGAGCTGGCCAGAACCGTCAGCATTATCGATGTCTTTCAGCGCATCGAGGCGCTGATCGGCTATTCGCTTATCGTGGCGTCCTTCATGAAAGCAACGCTGGTTTTATTCGCCGCGCATGAAACGCTGATCCATATGATCGGGCTGAAGAAGGACAAAATGCTCGTGATGCCGATGGCGCTGCTCATGAGCTGCATCGCGATGTCCGGAATCGACATGGGCGATGCGAGCTGGATTTTCCAGGTTAACGAGGTGCATCCGATTTGGAACGCGGCGTTCTTTATCCTGCCGGTCCTGATCGTCTTCTTCGCCGCGCTGCTGCGCGGCAAAAAGCCGGCCCCCGCGGCGGCTCAAAAGACGGGCCCGGGAGGCCGGCTGCCATAAGCGGCTGCCGAGATTCGGAAGCGAACGTCTACCGTTCCATATGATCGTCCGGCTGCGCGGCTTTCACCGTCAGACCGCCGTCGACCATCAGCAGATGGCCGTTCACCTGCATCGCTTCGTCGGAGGCGAGGAAAACGACCGCATCGCCGATTTGTCTGGCCGTGCCGAGCCGTTTCATCGGGTTGGCCTCGATTTCCTTGCGCCGGATTTCGTCGTCCGCCAAATAGTCGGTGCACATGTCGGTATCGACGGTGCTCGGCCCGACGGCGTTGACGTTGATGTTGAATTTGCCGAGCTCGATCGCCATGCCTTTCGTCAGCATGTTGGCCGCCGCCTTGGACGACTGGTAATGCGGAATGACCGGGCTCGTGACGACGAGGCTGGCCGTCGAAAGCACGTTGACGATTTTGCCGTAACGCTTCTCGATCATCGAGGCCGCCGCGCGCTGCGAGCACATGAAAATCGATTTGACGTTCGTGTTGTAGGTCCGGTCCCACGTTTCGTCCGTCACCTTCATGAACGGCTCGAACGGCGCGATCCCCGCATTGTTGACGAGAATTTCAACCTGGCCGAGCTCTTTCTCGACCGTCTCGAACATGCGCATGACCTGCTCGCGGCTCCCGACGTCGGCTTGAACGACGATCGAACGGCCGCCGAGGCGCCGCACCTCGGCGGCGACGGCCTCCGCCTTCGGCCGGCTGGAGTCGGACGTGTAATTGACCGCCACATCGGCGCCCTCCTCGGCAAGCCGAATGACGATCGCTTCGCCGATGCCGCGGCTGCCGCCCGTCACAAGCGCGATTTTACCCGCTAATCTTCCCATTTGCCGCATCCTTCCTTTTTTTCACCTGATATGATGGCTCGAAGCGACGCCCGCCTGCTCAGAGGCTCGGGCCGATCCGGTTGATGCTGAACTCCTGATAGGTCCTGCCATTACGATCACCTCATGTTGGAGTTACCGGTAACTCTACGCTAACAGCAACACGCATTGCTGTCAATAGCCGAGATGCGCTATAGTGGTACGTACCGAATACTATCTTTTACAGGGGTTTGGACGAACGAATGGTTACCATTTACGATATCGCCAAAAAAGCGGGCTGCTCCGCGATGACCGTTTCGAGGGTGATCAATAACACCGGCCGGATCAGCGATAAGACAAGGCAGCGGGTGCTCGCCATCATGAAGGAAATGAATTACGTGCCCAATTCGATCGCCCGCAGTCTTGTCGTGCAGGAAACTCGGCTGCTGTCGCTGCTGATCACCGACATTACGAATCCGTTCTACACGTCGCTCGCCCGCGGCGCCGAGGACGCCGCCCGCCGGCTCGGCTACCGGCTGCTGCTCGCCAACAGCGACGAGAACGTGGAGAAGGAGAAGGAATATATCGACGCCGTTCTGTCCGCCCGGGTCGACGGCGTCCTGTTCGCGCCGGCCGGCGACGATTCCCTGGCCGGGCTGGACAAGCTGCGGAGGCAGAACATCAAGGTCGTTCTGCTGGACCGGGAGGTGCCCGGCATGTCGTGCGACATCGTGCTGGGGGACAGCAAGGAGGGCGCCCGGCAGCTGACCGGGCACCTGATCGGGCTCGGCCACCGCCGGATCGCGCTGCTGAACGGCTCGCGCGCCGTATCGACCGCACGGCTGCGGCAGAGCGGCTACGAGGAGGCGCTGGCACTGGCCGGGATTCCGCTTGATCCGGAGCTTGTCGCCGAGGCCGATTACAAGCATGCCGATCACGACGAATGGGCCGATCGGCTGATGCAGGCTGGCGGACGGCCGACGGCGCTATTCGCCGCGAACAATTTCCTTGCGCTCGGCGCGATCCGGGCGCTGCAGGCAAGGGGCCTTCGGGTGCCGGCGGACGTCTCGGTCGTCTGCTTCGACGAGCTGGAGGCCGGTTTCGTCGTCGATCCGTTCATGACGGTGGTCGCTCAGCCAGCCTACGATTTCGGCTATATGGGCGTACAGCTGCTGGTCGATCGGATCCGGAACCAGGCCCCGGCAGAGCCCAGGCGCGTGATTTTGCCGCCGGTGCTTCGCGTCCGAAAATCAAGCGCCCCGCCGCCGGAGAGCCGGCAGCCGGAGTAAAGACCGGAATCCGGGACTCTGGCGGCTGCCGGCGCGCTTCAGGTTTCGAACCCGATATCGTCGAACATCAGCTTGCCCGGTTCGCCCGAGAAGCGGAACGTAATGCGGGTGATCCGCCCGGGATCGAACCGCGGATTCGCCTCCCGGAACCGTTCGAGCGGCAGCAAATACGTCTGAAGCACAGGCTCGGAAGCTTCCTTGTATTTGCCGTCCTTGATCCGTTTTTCCAGCCACGGCGATATCGTAAAGGTCGTCTGCGGCGGTCGGACGACCGGCATAAATTCGGCAAGCGGCAGGCTGGCCGACGCGCCGCCCGCGCTTTCGAGCTCGATCTCGACATCCGGCAGCGGCAGCTCGAAATCGCCGTCCTCGCCGGCGATCTTCTCTCCCTCGAGATTCGTCATCGAGAAGGCGAGGCTGGGGGCGCGCCGGTCCGCAGGCGCAGCCGGCAGCGGGCGGGTCAAGGCCAGCGACCACGTGCCGCCCGCCGCGTAGCTCCACTGCAGCACGGCGCCGCGCGAGCCTTTGCTTTTGCCGTCGCGGTCCACCACATTTTGCTCCGACCACCGGATGCCGGGCGATGCGCTCGCCTCGACGCCGGGGCCGAGCACGGTCCCGCCGGAGCCGTTCTCGAATCGCGCAACCGGCCGAAACCGGCCGTCCTCGTACCGGCTGATGTAGCTCGCATCGGGCAGCCAGGCCGCTCCGGAGCGGTAATCCCGGAACAAACCGGTATAACGCGGCGAGCCGTGCAGTGCCGTCTCCAGGAAAGCGGAAATATACACCTTCGCGACCTGCCGCTGGTCCCCGGCCGGCATCAGCCCCGCTCCGTTCAGCAGCAGTCCGCCCGGCAGGCTGTCGTCCTTCACGCCCCAGCCGGTATTGAAGCGGCTGTGATTCGCCTCGCCGATATAAACCGCCGCCTTGAACCGGTCCCCCGCGGCTCTATCGAATGTCGTCCGGATATACTGCCGTTCGCCGTTAAACGTATCGACGTCGCCGTCGCCTGCACCCTGCAGGGTAAGGTAATACGTGTCTTTCAGCTCGGCCGACTCGTCCTCGACGACGTTGTCCGTCGGGGCAATCGCCGCAACGGCTTGGATGCGGACCCGGTCCGCCAATCCTTCCAGCGTCTTGTCCGAGGCGAACCATTTGCCGCTGTCGGCGGCCATCGCCACGGCCTGCCCGCCTCTGGAATGGCCGATAAGCGCGACGTTATGCATGTCGACGCGGCCGTAAAACGGATTGCCCGGCCTGGCCGCCAGCGCCGCGATTTGCTTCAGGTGCTGCAGCAGCAGCCACGCCCTCGCCCTCATATCGTGATCCGGGATGTCCGTCCAAACCGAATAATTCAAAAAATTTTCGTCCACGGACACGACGGCGAAGCCCCGGCTGGCGAGCAGCTCGCCTAAATAAGCGTACCCTTCGTCGGACGGCTGCTCCATCAAATGGTTCCCGTGCAAAATCAGCACGAGCGGAAACGGGCCGTCCCCCTGCGGCATCCAGACACGCCCGTTCAGGGGCAGCGCCTTCGGCCCAAAGCCCCAATACAGCGTGCGCAGCCAGGGCCAGCGCTTGATATAGGCGGAGGCGTCGACCGTTTCCGTCCGCACGTCCGCGCCGGAGCCGAATTGGCTCCGGCGCTTGTCTTCGCCGCTCCCGTACGTAAAGACATCATACCGGTAAGCGCCCGGCAGCGACGGATCCGCCGCCGTGAGCGGCCGCACCGATTTCGCCGCTTCGGCGGCCGCCGCTTTCTCGCCGGCGGCGAATGCGGATACAGCCGCCGCCCTGTCCCGGACCTGGTTCTGCCGCACCGCCGCCGCTCCGGTGACGAGCAGGAGCACGGCAGCCAGCTTGACCGCCGCATGCACGCTCCGGCTTGCCAGCAGGAAGGCAAACATCCCGGCAAGCGCGCCGCCGGTCGCCAAAACGGCGGCGATCGCCGCCGAGACGGCCATTCCCGCATCCGAATAATAAAAGCTGGTGTAGACGACAAATCCGGTGCACAGAACGGCGCCCGCAAACGTTCCGGACACCGGGGCAAACATAAGCGCCAGCAGAAACGCGGCCGTATAAACCGACACCGCCAGCGCGGCGGCGCCGAGCAGCAGCATCATCAGGCTGTCGAACATCGGGCCGAAGCCGGTCGGGACGCCGAAGCCGTCGACCGCCAGCATGGCGGCGCAAACGATACAATCGCCCGCCGCCGCCGCGCGCCAGAACGGGGTATCGCGCTCGAACATGACGCGCAAACGTTCCCGCAGCCAGGACAGGAAAGACGGCCGGCTGCGAAGAGGTAAGCCGTTAATTTCCACGTGCGGCATTCACTCCAAACGTTCACTTGATCTTTTCATTATAACCCCGCCGCCGCCGGCACGAGCGGCAAAAGCTGCCGGTTACGGCTGCCAATCCATGCGGCTGCCGCTCGTCTGAGCGGAGGACGGGAGCCGCAGCGCAAGACGAATCCGAACGGTCCGTGAAATACGCGTCCGGGCGTCAAGTCGCGGAATGCGGCGCCTCCGGGGAGCCGTCCTCCGGGGCGAACGTCACGTCGATCAGCACAATTTCCGAGCGGCTGCCGAGCCGGATCGGCGGCCCCCAGGTGCCGTAGCCGGAGGAAACGACCGCATGGAGCGGACCGATCCGCTTGTAGCCCCAGTCCAGCTCGAACAGCCGGCGGGTGATCAGATGGTTCGGCGCCATCTGTCCGCGGTGCGTATGGCCGGAGAGCGAGAGATCGATGCCGCTTGCAGCCGCTTCCTTCAGCGCCGACGGCTGATGGTCGAGCAGAAAGAGCGGCAGCGAGCGGTCGGCGCCGTCCAGCAGCGCTTCGATCGTTTTCCGGCCCCCTCTGCCTTCCGCGGTTTTATCCTTCCGCCCGATCAAATAAAAGCTGTCCGCAACAAGCAGGGTCTCGTCTGTCAGAACGGGAATGCCGGCCTTCGCCATCAGGGCGGTGTATTCTTCGATCGAGCCGCCGTAATATTCATGATTGCCGAGTACGGCATACGTGCCTAGCTCGGCGCGGAAACCGCCGATGATGTCATCCATCCGCGCGCGCTTGAACGGCCCGATGTCGTCGTCCAGCACATCGCCGGGGAGCAGCACGATATCCGGCTTCAGCTCGTTCACGCGGTCCACCAGCGTCTGCAGGTATCCCCGGCCGACCACGCCGCCCAGATGAAGATCGGAAGCAGCGGCGATGCGAAGCCGCTCCCGGCCGCCGGCTTTTTTCGCGACCGTTACGCAGTAGGTTCTGACGACCGGCGTCCAGGCGTTCCAGGAGCCGCGCGCGAAAATGACGGCGATTGCCGCCGCGGTCCCGAAGCCCGCATACCGGATGGAGGCGTCGTATGGCACGGAGGCGGTATACAGCGCATAGACGGCAAGATTCGAGAATGGCAGCAGAAGCAGCCCGTACTGCAGGACGATAAACCAGTAGGAGCCGATCCGCTTCATCAGCCGCGAGACGAATCCGGGGACGTAACGGGCGCTTAGCCGGGCGATGAGATAAGACATGGAAACGAGAGCGAACAACGTCCAATAAACGGCTCCGGGGACGCGGCCGGTGAGGGCGGACAGCCAGGCATACACATTCCAGCCGATATAAAATTGTACGGCAAGCAGGATTCCTAGCATGGAGCTTAGTCGAAGCGCCGAGGGCATATAAAGTCGCGTTCTCCTTTTAACGTTGATGCCGGTTAACCGGTTATGGTTCTATTATAACGGCTTGCCCCGAAGGCCGCATCTTTGCCGGGTTGGCGGCTTCACCGCTACCATGGTTCAAGCAGCAAATTTATTCTCGTTTACTGCAGCACAATTTGCTCCAATCATTAACCCGGTATACACAAGGGAGCTGACCCAATAAGCCACTCAAATAAAAAAAGTTGGGGAAACGTAAAGTTTCCGCTCCAACTTTTTTGCGGCGACTGCTTTTTGTAGGAATGCAGCGAGGCGGATGCCAGTTGCTTTCAATAAAACGGGGTGCCCGGCATTCAGTCTTTTTCACGGACTTTTTGGACAGCCCCTTCTTTGCATCGATCTGCTTCGCAATCGAGACGTCTATATGTCAAACCCTTAATCCCTGCTCACTTGACAAGCCCCATCGGCACAATCATTGTCTTCTGAATGATCGGTCGAGCCGTTTAGAACAGTGAGCGTTCTCTCTTCTTCCGAAACTTTGTGGAGCGCTCGAAGAAACATTTCAGAAGGTACTGCACCGGCAATTCCATACTTTCCATTTATAACAAAGTAAGGAACACCCTGTATACCAAGCCGCTCCCCTTGACGCTCATCGGCTCGAACTTCATCCGCATAATCATCTCCCGCAAGAACCTTAGCTGTTTCATCCCTGTCGAGACCAATCGTTGCTGCCAGGTCAATTAAGGTTTGGTGATCCCCTAGATGCTTCGAATCCGTAAAATACGCTTTAAATAATACCTCGATCATTTCCTTCTTTTTACCAAAGCGGGCAGCAAAATGCGTTAACCGGAGCGCATCGAAAGTATTGGTCAAAATCAACGTATCATAATTTAACTCAATCCCGACAGATTGGCTTCGCTCTGTCAACCCGGCCTGCTTCGCGATGGCTTGCTCGCGCGTCAATCCGTATTTGGCTGCGCGATAATCATAAACATCATAATCCACATCGCGTTTCGCATCAGGATCTAATTCAAAGCTGTGGTAAATGACTTCTACCTCGTCTTTGCTGGCAAACAGCTCAAGCGCATTCTCAAATTTGCGTTTTCCGATATAGCAATACGGACAAGCAATATCCGACCAAATTTCAACCTTCATGTTTAAATCCCTCCTCGGAGTGTTCTTCTCCCAAAGCCGAATGGATTTGCCGGGTCTGACGTCGTATGTTACGTCTCAATAGTACAATACCCATGAACATAAGTGAAATGAGTATTTTTAATGATGATCATATCAAAACGGATATGAAAAACGCCGATTCTCTTTAAGGTCCGAATCCCCTTCTTCCATTCCTCGATATATAACAAATATGGTATGTAGATAATAAAAAACAGTCATTTTATTTATGAAAAAGATTGTTCTATCATAGGTTTGGGGTTCGCGAAGACAATCAACGCCAATTCAGCTTAAACGAGGAGGAGAATGAATCTTGAGATATAGAGCTTGGATTTTACTACTATTAGCGAATCTGTTTTGGGCGGGGAATATGATTTTTGGAAAATTGAGCACATCCGAATTCCCGGCAATATGGATCGCTTTTCTAAGATGGGCCGTTGCCGTTTTGTTTCTTATCCCGATCGCCCAATTGCTGGAAAGACCTTCATGGCTTCAAATATGGAAAAAACATTGGGCGTTTATCGCCCTGTCGGCTGTTTTAAATATCGTCATCTATTGTTATCTCTCGTATGCTTCTTTACAGCTCACATCCGCAACGAACGGCGCGCTCATTAATACGCTCACGCCGGCTTTGATCATGCTGTTCTCGTTCGTGCTTCTGAAGGAAAAAGGAAGTATCTTTCAAGTGATCGGATTGATCACTTCATTCATAGGCGTCCTCATTGTATTGACCAAAGGAAGCTTACTGCAATTGATTCATACCCCGTACAACAAGGGCGATTTGCTGATGTTTCTGGGCGTGTTCTGCTTCGCGGCTTACTCACTGCTTGTAAAAAAAGTGAAAAGCATTCCGGCTTTTACGTTCGTGGCGATGATGGCGTCGGTTGGTACGGTCGTGATGATACCATTTTTATTTATGCAGCCCTTTCCGGGTGACAAGGTTACTTCATTCGGTATTTTAGGGATTCTCTATTTGGGGATATTCCCGTCCGTCGGATCGCAAATGTTTTGGAATTACGGCATTAAGGTATTAGGCGCGAGTAAAACGGGTATCACCATGAATCTGGTTCCCGTCTTTACCGCGATTATTTCGGTCATCCTGGGTCAAAGCTTGGTAATTTCACAGATCATCGGGGGTCTCCTTACGATAGCCGGGATGTTGTTAACTTCAATAAGACGCCGACAAAGATCTCCGGAAAACGATATTGCGCCCCGGTTGGATCAATAACTCTGAACAAAAGCAGGCGCTCGAGCGCCTGCTTTTCCTTCTCTTGTTTCGATTTTCAACCAAAAAGTTCACTTGATTTCGCCGGAGCGGGACGTATCGATGGCCAAGAGAATGAAGAAGGAGCCTTTGAATTACTTGAAGATACCGCCGATTTCTTCAATCTCTGCTTCCGGATTGGAGATGTACGGCAGCCTTGAGAAGACATAGAAAGTACTCAAGGCTCGGTGTCCGGGGATTGACGGAAAAGCTGCAGCGCGGTTTCGATAAACATTTTGACGGCGATCGAACAATCTTCGAAAGACGGTACAGCCAAAAATATATCCCGATATCCGGGAGGATTAAGTTTACGCGTCACGACGTTGTCGGGCAAGCTCAGCAGTGACAGCTCGGCCATGACAGAAATCCCCATTCCCTCTTTAACGAATTGAAGCGCGGTCATGTTGTTATACAGACTGTATTTCGCGTCCTGCATTTCTCCTGATTGGCCGAACCATTCAAAAACCGGCGACTCATATCCGGCTTTACAAACAATTAGCGATTGATCTAACAAGTCGGCAGCCTGAATGACGGGCTTGGCAGACAAAGGATGATCGTCTCTTAGCACGGCATAGAGTTCCTCACGGTTCAAATGGAACGTTTCAAACGGCTCAAGCGGCGGAATAATAAATCCGACGTCGATTCGGCGTAATTCGATCCATTCTTTAATTTCCGCAATCGTTCCTTCAAGAATATCGAATCTGATATTGGGATATTTATGCATGATACGGCTCATTATTTTAGGGACAAAATAGGTGGATGCGACGGGGAACACCCCGATTCGGACGATCCCTGTCTCAAGCCCCTTTTCACGAGCGACTTCCTGGTCCACTTTTTCGTATCCGTCCAGAATCCCTCTGAAAATACGAACAATTCGTTCCCCGATATCCGTCAGCATCACACCCTGGCGTCGATTGCGGATTAATATGGTCACGCCAAGCTCGGTTTCCAGCGTGTTGACCGCACGGCTAACAGCCGGCTGGGTCATATTGAGCTCTTGACCGGCTTTTGTGAAACTGCCCAGATCGGCAATTTTAACGATAAGCTGCAGCATGGACTTATTCATAACGGTTATGTTATCCCCCATTAAGAATCCGATCATTTTTGTTATATTTGGATTGTCACCTAGTATAGCATTTTCAAGCGCAGATTGTACGATTGTTTCTCGCTGTGCCTTTATGATTGCCATTTCGATCGTACAGCCTGGAATACATTATCGTTCAGGAGGTAATTTCCCCTCCTTCAACCACGTTTTCATTGCTTGATCAAATTGTACATTTCTTTTCTTTAACCGGGGATACCACTCCATTTGAAGATTGAGCAGGTCGATGTGAGACTTTAATGTATTCATTTGTTCTTCGATCTTTTCTTTTTGTTTCTTCAAAATTTCCAAACGTTTTTCACCGCTTTGGTCGCCATATAAAGTGAGATTCGCGTAGTCTTTAAGCTGCGTAATCGGCATACCGGTACTGCGAAGACAGTTAATAAGATTGATCCACTGTATATCTTCGTATTCAAAGATACGTCTTCCGCTTTCGTTTCTTTTGATGATCGGCAGAATACCTTCTTTTTCATAATATCGGATGGTATGGATGGACAACCCCGTCTTTTCTGCAACCTGACCGATTGTAAATTCCTCGTTCATTCCGATTACGATCCACCTTCGCTAAGGATTGAATAGCAAGCCTGTTGATCATTACGATTTAGAATATACTCGATTGGAAACGATAAACCAAGATTCCTCCATGGAAACATCGAAGCGGGAAACCAAAAATTAACCGCTTGATCTAAAGTGAACTCTAGGGTGTAGCATTTGCGTTGTACGAAACAAATTTTAAAAAAGGAGCGAGAAGTCAATTGAAAACCAAATTACTTGGCAAAAGTGGTTTGAGAGTATCGGACGTCGCTTTGGGGACGATGACCTTCGGGGAACGCTGGGGATGGGGAGCGGACAAAACAGAAAGCCGTAAAATTTTTGACGCCTATGTGGAGGCAGGCGGAAACCTGATTGATACCGCCAACCAATACACGAGTGGAGAAAGCGAAGCATTCATCGGGGAATTTATCGCATCGGAACGAGAGAAATTCGTCATCGCCACGAAATATTCACTGACCATGAATCCGAATGACCCGAACGCCGGGGGGAATCACCGCAAAAACCTGGTTCAGTCCCTGGATGCAAGCTTGAAAAGATTAAAAACCGATTATACCGATCTGTATTGGCTTCATGCATGGGACTTTATGACTCCGATCGAAGAGGTTATGCGGGCTTTGGACGACCAGGTTCGAGCCGGAAAAATTTTGTACATCGGCATTTCCGACACGCCGGCGTGGATTGTCGCAAAAGCCAATACAATGGCGGAGCTGCGGGGATGGACTCCTTTTACCGGCTTGCAGGTGTCATACAGCTTGGTCCAAAGGGAGGCGGAACGCGACTTAATCCCAATGGCAAAAGCGTTGGACATCGGGGTAACCGCATGGGCTCCGTTGGGCGGCGGCGTGTTGACCGGCAAATACAAAGGAGGCCGGCCGGAGGACTCGAAACGGGCTGATTTTGTCGGGGAAGGCATATCCGAGAGGAATCGTGCCATCCTAGAAACGGTTGAAGGCATTGCGCAAGACATCGGCAAAACGCCTGGACAAGTAGCCCTCAACTGGATCCGGCAGCAGGAAGGGACAACGATCCCGCTTATCGGAGCAAGAACGGAAAAGCAGATCAAAGATAATTTAAACTGCCTGACCTTCGAGCTGACACCTGAACAAATGGATTTGTTGACCAAAGCCAGCGACATCCCTCTGGGGTTCCCTCATGATTTTCTGGGAGCGGAACCGTTACAGCAAGCTCTTCATGGTCAATTCGCCGGCAAAATCGCAGCTCGCAACCATTAACGAGTGAGTATATCCGGATAAGAATCAGAAATTATACCAGACAAGTCCGAATCCGTTTAACCTGTAACACTACCCGCTGAATGACCTCATTCAGCGGGTAGTGTTATTGCTTTGATTTAACTGTAAATCAGAACCTAGAATAATTTAATTTCGGGGTCACTGAAACAAGGCTTAAGCCGGTCGGGCTTCTTCCGCCTGTCTTCCGTATCCGCGAATGGTCGCTTTAAACCCTCAGGACTTCAGCACGTCGTGATCGACGTAGCGCTCGCCATTCAGCTCGCTGATTACGTTGATCGCCACTTTGGCTCCGTCGCCCGCGGTGATGATCGTATGCACGCTGACGCCCGCGCAGGTGCCGGCGGCCCAGACGCCTTCAACGTTCGTTTTGCCGGCGGCGTCGACATCCAGAATCGTCTTTACTCTCGGCTCGGTACCCGGCTTCGTCTTCAGCCCGGCGCCTTCCGCCAGATCGGTGAAAAAGCCCGTCGCCAGGATGACATGCTTCGCTTCGTACGTGCCGCTTTCCGCCTCGATGCGGATGCCGCCGTCCGTGCGCTGAAGACCCGTCACCTTCGAGGAGACGAGCTCGGCGCCGAATTTCTGCGCCTGCTTCTTGCCGATTTCCACCATGTCGGGGCCGGAAATTTCCGCCACGCCGTAATGGTTCTCCAGCCATGCCCGCTTCGTTACGCTCTGGTCGCTGTCGAAAAAGACCGTTTTCTTGCCGGCCTTCGCCGCGAACAGCGCCGCGCTGCCGCCTGCCGGTCCTGCTCCAATGATCGCAATTTCGTACATCGCCTTTTTCCTCCTCCGGAAATGGATTCCAAATTTCTCCTACCCTCATCATACAAGGTCGGACAGGCAAACACAATTGCCCGGACGAATTAATACGCCCGCTCGTACTGCCGCGGGGGCCGGTTCTCGCCGCCGGTCTCGCGAACCGCATGGATCGCCCAGTACGGATCCCGCAGCATCCCGCGCGCCACCGCAACCAAATCGGCGTCGCCGTTCGCGATCGTCGCATCCGCCAGCTTCGCATCGTCCAGCATGCCGACGGCGATGACCGGGACGCCGAGCGCCTGCTTCACCGCGCGGGCGAACGGGACCTGATAACCGGGATAATTGCCCGGCTTCCGCTGCCCGGCCGGCCCTTCCCCGCCGCTGGAGATATGGAACAGATCGACGCCAGCTTCAAGGTAACGGCGGCAGATGCCGATGCTGTGCTCGAGATCGTAGCCGCCGTCCATATATTCGACCGCCGATACGCGCATGATCAGGGGCATGCCGTCCGGCATGACGCTTTTCACCGCACGCACGACCTCCGAGCCGAATTTCGCCAAGTCGCGCCCGTATTCGTCGCTGCGGTTGTTGATGCCCGGCGAGTGGAACTGGTGGACAAGATAGCCGTGCGCACCGTGTATTTCAAGCGTATCGACACCGGCCTCAACGGCTCTGCGCGCCGCGTCTCGGAACCTGCCGACAAGCGCTTCGATTTCCGGCACGGTGAGCGGCCGGGGACGCTTGGCGCCAGGCTGGAACGGAATGTCGGACGGGCCGACCGGCACAGCCGCATCCTCCGCTTTGCGACCGGCGTGGGCGATCTGGATGCCGATTTTCGCTCCGTAGGTATGTACCTCGTCGATGATGCGGCGGAAAGCCGGAATATGCTCGTCCGACCATAAGCCCAAATCGTAGTCGGTGATGCGCCCGTCCGGCTCGACGTCGGTCATCTCCATCAGAATGAGCCCGGTGCCGCCGACCGCGCGGGATACATAATGTACGAAATGCCAATCGTTCGGTTTTCCGTCCTTGGCTTCGACGGAATATTGGCACATCGGCGCCATCACGATTCGGTTTTTTAGCTCCAGCCGCTTCAGCTGGAACGGAGAGTGCAAATGAGGCATACAATCACTCGCTTTCGTTCGTTTTTCGTTTCTATTGTATCGTTGGTTAATATCTTTTGGGAAGTACAGAATGTGGTTTCCGCGCCATTGAAACTCAATCCCGGTTCAGGTAAAATGTACCATAATTCCAAGCCGGCAGCTTTGAAAGCCGCCAGCGGAACGAAAGAGGGTGAAAGATGAACAAAAAAACAGCTCAAGCACTTTACAATGTGGGCTGGCTGGCCGGATTGCTCGTTCTCATCCGATACGCAGACATCTGGATCGACGACATTAACCGTTACACTTCCGCGACGTATCAAACGACTTACACGTTTCTCCTGCCGATTCTGTTTTGGCTGATCGGCGTTTATGTTTCCCTCATCGTCGTCAACATAACAAAATTCCGCTTTCATACCGTCTATTTGCTCAGCACATTCGTTCCGATCCTGATTCTGACCGTTGTCTCCGAGAAGGACCCTTGGTTATTTTCATGGCTTACTCCGCATCCGATGAACCTGGAGCTGCTCTCGATCGGGCTCGGAATCGCGACGATGATCAGCTGTTTTCCGTTTCGTCAAAAATAAACGGCTTCCGCCGCCCTTGTGGCGGCGAAGCCGGCTGTTTCTCTCCGATATCGATGCCCAAAGCAGATTTGGACTTTGACCATTGTTCGATCTCCAAAATACCCGCATTGGCGCGGGCGGCCTCTCGAGGGCATATGCCAAAAACCGGCCTTCTCCGCCCGGGGAGAAGGCCGGCTTCTTTACAGGTTAACTTGCCGCCGATCCGGATGCGTTCCCTGTACGCTTGTTCGTCCTGCGCGCATGACGGAAAGCAGACAAGCGACGACCATCAGTCCCGCCATCACCCAGAAGACGGTGTGCAGCCCTTGGATAAAGCCGGCCAGCGACTTCTCCGGATTGGCCAAGCCGACCTGCGTGCCTGAGAAAATCGCCAGCATTGCATCCTTCGGAATGCTGCGGGTGACGAGCGGAATCGTAAACGCCACGCTCAGCATCATGCCGAGATTGGCGGTCAGCGATCGGATGCCGGACGCCTCGCCGCGGAACCGCGGCCCGGCGGCGTTCATGATGCTCGAGGAGTTCGGCGAGTTGAACAACCCGCCGCCGATGCTCATGAGCGTCATCCAAAACGCCAGCTGCCAGTACGGCGTGTGCAGCCCCGTGTCGAGCGCGAGTCCGACCAGCCCGGCGAGGCCGAATAAGATGCCGACCGTGGCCGGCATCGTTTCGCCGAATTTATCGCCGAGCCAGCCCGCAATCGGCGATACGATCAGCATGCCTGCCGCGAGCGGAATGGTCAAAATGCCGGCTTCAAGGGCGTCGTACGACAGCGCGCCCTGGAAATAAAAGATCAGCATGAACATCACCGCCATCCGGGCAAGCCCGTTAAGCGTCGCGGTCACGATGCCGAGCGTGAACACGACGTTTTTGAACAGCGGCAGATGAAGCAGCGCCGCGGGATGGCGTTTCTCCGCGCGGATGAACAGCGGGAAGCAGATGACGAAGACGAGGAACGACACGTAAACAACCGGCGAGTTCCAGGTCTGGATCGGTCCCCACGTCAAGCCGAGCAGCAGCCCCGTCATGAACAGCACGTAATAAATCGTTCCGCCCAAATCGAACTTTTTCGCCGCTCCCGTCGGCTTCGCATCCTTCATACCCATCGCCCACATGCCCCACACGATGGCGATCACGCCGAAAGGCACGTTAAACCAGAAGGTCCATTCCCAGCCGTAAGCGGTCGTCAGCCATCCGCCGAGCACCGGCCCGATAATTTGGCCGACGGCCACGACCATGATATTAATGCCGAGCGCCCGCCCGAGCTCCTGCCGCGGAAACGCGTCGGCGACAATCGCCGTGCTGTTGGCCATGACCATGGCGCCGCCGATCCCCTGTAAAATCCGGCATATAATGAGCAGCACCGCATTGCCGGAAAAACCGGACAGCAGCGACACGGCCGTAAACAGAATCATGCCCCACATATACAGCCGCTTGCGGCCGAAACGGTCGGCCAGGCTGCCCGCCATGAGCACTGCCACCGTCTGGGAAACCATATAAGCCAGCATAACCCACATCGCCTGAAGCAGCGACGCGTGCAGCCCTTTGATCAGGTCCGGCAGCGCGATAATGAGCGTGCTGAAATTCAGCGCCGACAGCAGCGCTCCCAGGCTGGTTACCGATAAAATCCACCATTTTCGATCGTGCATCGTTTCTCTTCACTCCCCGTTTGACTTGCTTGACCCGCCGCCGCGGATCTCGTTGACGCGGCTGAGCCGCCTCTCGAACCTCTCTTTCATCTCCAGCATGCCCCGCACTTTATCGTCGATCAGGCGGATCTGCTGGCCGAGCAGCTCGGACGCCCGGCTCAGCAGCTCGCCCCGCCCCTCCTCCGACGTCTCCGCGAGCTGGTAAAAATGGCGGATTTCGGTCAGCTGCCGCTCCGCTTCCAATATCGAACGGATCTCCTGAAGCGAGCAGCCGAGCACATTTTTCAAGCGCAAAATATGTTCCAGCTCGAGTACGATTTCCTCGGAGTAAAGCCGGTGGCCGCCGGCCGTCCTCTCCACGCCCGCCAGCAGCCCGATCTCCTCGTAGTAATGAAGCGTGCGCGCGGTAACGCCGAGCCGTTCCGTCACTTCTTCCATGGCAAACCGTTTGCTTTCCAACCGTTTGCCCCCTTTCGCTCGGATTTCGCAGACCTTATTATACACCTAACGTTAACGTAAGGATATGATATATTTTTGAAAAATGAACCCGCTTGTGCCCTTTTTGGCACGAAGCGGGTACCAAATCGCTTACAATGGTTCATCCATCGAGTTAAATGGAACCGCTCTGGGAATGCTCCTCCCAGAGAGGTTTCTTTTATTTCGTATCCATTTTCTCAATGCGATCAATAAGTCTATTCAATGCTTTATATTTGTTCTCTGGATCAAGTTTAAAGAAGATTCCAGAGCTGACGTTTTTAAAAAATCTGCCGTGCCCTCCGAATTCCAGAGACATTTCGGTTCCATTCATTTTTGTAACTGTCACCAGTCGGTAATAATCTGCCGTTTCATTTCCTGTAAGATGAGGTGCATTGTTCAAGATTCCAGTCAGTTCCTTTATATCCTCAGCGGTATCAATAACGCCGGTAATTTCTTCACCTGGACCTTGCGAAAATGGACCCATGGAAATCGTCACTTTTGAAATATCCTCACTCGACATTTGAAAATTTTCAACCTTGGATGAAGGGTTTGAACCCTCACTTGACGTTTGAAGATTTTCAATTTTCGATGAAGGGTTTGAACCCTCATCCGAATGAGAGCTTTTCCACAGGATATCAATATAACGGATAACATGATAATGGTCCCCATTCCAATCGATGTTTTACAAACTGTCACAATATCTCTCCTTTGGCGTCCGATCGCCGGCTGTAATGACAGGTAATCCGGTTCACCGGTTCATGCACAGTGATGAACGAATAATTCGATGTTCAAAAAAAACAGTCCGGAACGCGCATGCGGTCCGAACTGCCTTTGTCCGATCGTATCGTTCCGGAGCGGCCGTTTCAATCGGTGCCGTCCTTAAAATTTCGGTCCCAACGCTTGTCGCCCTTGTGCAAAATATCGTCAACCGTCTTCTCGAACGTTGCGAACAGCTGCTGCTTTACGGTCAGGATCGTTTCGTTAAACACCTGCTCGTTGTCGCCGCTCACTTTGTAGCCCTGATAGGCGTAAGCCGCGACCAGCCTCAGGTGCTCCTCCTCCAGGCTGTCCAGCGAGTCGAGCACGTGCTCGAGATAATGGCCGATCTCCTGGTGTTCTTTGGGCAGGCGACTTTTCAAATCCTCCACGCGTTGTCGGAATGCGGATTTCATCTGCTTTTCGCTCCTTCATCTGGAAATCGCCCCCCCTATACCAAAATTATAGCACACGATCCGAGCCCGTTTCTATTTGCTGTGGCGGATATTGATTTTCCGGTATTCGTCGAGCATCCGGGATATTTTGTCCTTCAGCCTGGATTCCTCCGAAATGTCCCATTTCGTATCCATCCGCACGATTGTTTCCTCGCGCAGGTCGTCGTATTTCTGCTTCTGCTTCTTATATTCGCGGGCGACGGCGCCGGAAATGAAAAAGGCCGTGATGGCAGTCACGATGAAAAAGACGGCGGCCGGGCTTTCCCCGAGATAGCCGATCGTATCCAGCGTCACCCGGCTGGAAATCGCGCTCAGCCGGTTCAGCCAGGCGAGGATGAGGAGCGCGATGACGCCGTTCAGAACGGCCAATACGATGCGCAGCATGTACAGCCGGTCCACTTTGATTTTTCGTTTGATCAGCTCGTAGAGCACCTTTTTCGTATCTTCCGCGATGGGGAGATTATCGATCTGATCGTGAATCGCCGGCATGGACAACACCTCCAGTAGAAGTGTATGCCGTCCCCCATCCGGCTTAGAAGAGGGTTTCGCCCGTGCGGTCCGCTTCGATGCTGAAAATGATCGAGGTCCGGCTCGCCTTCCCGTCGGCGATCGCCCGCTCGAGCGCGGCTGCGTTCATGACGTCGTACTGATGATGGTCGAGTTCAATGACGAAATACGATTCGTTCGTTTCGCGGAAAAAAATTTTAGCCTTGTCGATTGCATATTGCTTGGTCATGAGACCCCTCCTTTAGCGCCGGATGATGAGTCCAGGCATCGAACATATATTCGCCGCGCGAAGCGGTAAATCCTTCCTTTTATTTCTAAAAAAATATAGCTGCATCCGAGTCGCCCTGCAAAAAAAAGAGACCGGCTTCGAAAAGCCGATCTCCGCGCAAAAACGGTCGGATCAGGGGTAGAACGTACTTGCCGGCGTTGTCGTCGGACACCACCGAGAGCCGAGCAGGAAACGGATCAGTGTGTCTTTCGCCGCTTCCGTATTGATGTATCGCAGCGCCTCCGCAGCATGGGCGCGGACGTAACGGTTCTCGTCTTCCAGCGCCAGCTCCAACTGCGGGACGGCCGCGGCCGCTTTCGGGCCCAGTCGCGAGAGCGACAGGCCGGCCATGAAACGGACCTGGACGTCCTCGTCCTGCAGGCACCGGATCAGTCCGGACACCGCGTCGGCGGCCGGCTCGCCGATCGTGCCGAGCGCTTCAACAACGGCGCGGCGAATGTTCACGGAGCCGGTCTCCAGCAAGCGGTTCAGCGCCGGCACGGCGGAGGACGCCAGCTCCCGCAGCTCGCCAAGCGCAAAAATCGCGTGCAGATCAACTTCCTCGCGGCTGCTGCCGAGCGCTTCGGTCAGCCCGGCCGCCGCTTCACCGCCTGCCGCGGACAGTCCGTAGGCCGCCGCGCGGGATACAGGCGTCTCCCCGCTTTGCAGCGCATTCAGCAGTTCGCGGGTGCCTTCGCGGCCCATCCGGGCCAGCCTGTACGCCGCAGCGATCCGTTCGGGCTCGAACGGATCCGCCAGCCGCTCCGCAAGCCCGGCCAGCGTTTCGTCGTCAGGCGCCACCGTACTCGCAATGCCGCCGATTTCGCCCCGCAGCCATCGCCACGTCTCCTCCCACATGTCGGGCTGGGGAATGACCGGCCCGCTGAACGACTGCGGCGTCTGCCATTCCGCGGCCTTGTTGTCCCAGGTCGCCGCTTTCGGCGCTTCCGTCCGCATGAATTCGAACTTCAGCATATACCGGTGCTGGCCGAGCATGTTGCCCGTCGCCCGATGCCAGATATCGTAATGGATCAGCGCGAATGTTCCGGCTTCGCCGCTGGCGAGCGCCTCGCCTTCCGCTTCGTCCGATTCGAAAATGCGGCTTTCGTAATTTTGCGTTCCGGGCATGACGCCGGTAGGGCCGAGCTGTACGGGCGTGTCCTGCGGGAAATACATGACCATCGCCCACCAGGGGTGATGATTCCGCATCCGGCTGTAGCCCCAGTAGCTGTCCTTATGCCAGCCGCCCGGCTTTGGCGTGTTGTTATAGTGACCGTGCCGGTGGGCGTGCAGCATATAATTCGGCCCGAGCACGCTGGTCAGCGCCCCCTGAACGACCGGATGGTCGAACACCTTCTGCAGCTCGCGAATGCGCGGCAGCAGATTGTTGCCGGGGTTGCCTTCTTTTTCGTACACTTCCGTCAGCTGCTGCAGCAGATTTTGATGAAATGCGGCGGGAAAATCCGTTTTCAGTATCAGATAACCTTCAGTAATGAATTGACGCATTTGGTCGTCCGTCAGCAGCAATGGTTCAAAGCTCGGCATGGAATCGTCCTCCTCACGGGATTCGTTTTCCTCTTCATTGTAAGAAGCGCCGCGCCAAATAAGAATGAACGATATTCACCCTCATTTATACAAAACTAAGAGCCCGCGGGCAGATCCATCAGAGACCGGAGACCGATTCGCCCGGCTTCAGCGCCTGCCCCTTCAACCCTTTCTCCGTAAGTCTGCGCACGAAAACGTCCGCTTCCTGGCGGATAACCGGGAACGTGTCGTAATGCACCGGCACCGTCAGCTTCGCGCCGAACCATTCCGCCGCCTGCAGCGCGTCCTCGGGTCCCATCGTATATCGGTCGCCGATCGGGAGGAATGCGACGTCGATCGCGTGGCGCTCCCCGATCAGCTTCATATCCCCGAACAGGCCGGTATCGCCCGCATGCAGGATCGTGAGCCCGCCCGTCTTCACGATAAATCCGCCCGGCATGCCGCCGTAAACGATGCGCTGGTCCTCAAGCATGATGCCCGAGCTGTGAAACGCCTGGATCATCGTCACCTGGGCGAAGCCGAGGTCGACGGTGCCGCCGATGTTGATATCGATCGTTTTCAGCCCTTTCCAGGACATATAGTTCGCGAGCTCGAACGTCGCCACGATCGGCGCATCGTTGCCGCGTGCGATCGGCTCGGCATCCAAAATATGGTCCGTATGCGCATGGGTCAGCAGCACGGCGTCGGTTTTGATCTCCTCCGGCTTCACGACTGCCAGCCCGTTGCCGCTCAGAAACGGATCGATGATAAGCGATTTGCCGTTCGTTTCGATTTGAATACAGGAATGACCGTGGTAAGTAATGTTCATTATCCGTAACCTCCTGAAATTGTATGATATCGATACTTCCCGGGCGCTTGCGTTGCGGGTAATCCCGCTTCGAAAGCCGCCTCGGGAAGCTTCAGCGCCGCTGCCGCCCGGTTAGCCGCCCTTGCCTTGCCCGGCGTCTTTTCCGTCCGTCAGGGAACCGTCTCCGGCGCGCTTCATGTACTTGTCGTAACGGTCGTCGATCTCGCCGGCCAGCTGCCGGTACCGCTTTGTCTCCGCGACGACCGGGTCGTGCACGGTTTGAATGCGAATTTCGTATTTCGGCTTCAGCTTCGCCAGCGTTTCCCGTTCCTTGTCCGCGTTGTCCATCGGACCGGATTCCAGCCGCTCCGCCAGCGCCTCTTCCATCGAGCCGGGCGTGCTTTCCGCTTCTTTCTCCCGACGTTCCATCCCGCAGCCTCCTTTCTCCCTCACAAGGGCGCAGATCGTATCGCAAGGCCTGTCCCGACTTCCCCACTACTATAATAACCAATCCGCCGCCGGCAGCAAAATGGGGTTCGCCGGGCGGGCGCCAGCATCGCTTCCTCGAACGTTGAAAGTGGTATGCCGCTCCGCAAGAAGAACCGGATACTTACGGCGAAGCAAGTCGATAACCGGGTAAAGAAAAAGCCTTCCCTGCAAACGACGGCAGGAAAGGCAGGAAATGCAAGCCCGATGCGAAGGACGGACACAGCCTGTACGACACGATACAGGCGGCGAAGGCGTTTCTCGGATCGAACGAATTATCGGCGGCGCAGACGCTTGTCCGCAATCGCCGGCGAATCGGCCGCATAATTGTCCGCCGGATTGAGATCCGTGCCCGGCGGCACGATTTCGTCTATCCGGTCGAGAATATCGCCGCTTAACTCAACATCCGCTCCGCCCAGCAGTCCTTCGAGCTGTTCCATCGTGCGGGGACCGATAATGACCGAAGTGACCGCCGGATGAGACCGGACAAAGGCCAGGGCGAGGTGAGGCAGCGGAATCCCCGATTCTTTCGCAAGCGCGTCCAGTTTTCGCAGCGCTTCCGCTTTGGCCTGGTTGCTCGGGATCGTCGGATCGTACCGCTCCGGTCTTCCCGCCGCGCGATGGCTTCCCATCTGGTCAGCGCGCCCGGAGAGCCACCCGCCGTTCAGCGGGCTGTAGGTAATGACGCCCATATTGTAGCGCTGCGCTGCCGGCAGCACGGCTGCCTCCAGCTTTCTCGTGAAAATCGAATACATCGGCTGCTCCGCAAGAAAGCGGTGATGGCCGCCCCGCTCCGCCGCCCACTGCGCTTCGACGATCCGTTCGGCGGGGAACGTCGACGAGCCGATCGCCCGCACTTTGTCCGCCCGGATCAGGTCCGAGAGCGCCGCCAGCGTCTCGCCGAGATCGGTATTGTAATCCGGCCGGTGCATCTGGTAAAGATCGATATAATCCGTGCCCAGCCGCTTCAGGCTTTCTTCGACTTCGTGCTTGATCCAGCGCGCCGAGCCGCCGCTCCGATTGGCGTCCGCTCCCATGGGCAAGCCGAACTTCGTCGCAATGATCACGTCGTGCCGGCGTCCTTTAACCGCTTGCCCGACGATCTCTTCCGACTCGCCGTTTGAATAGACGTCGGCCGTATCGATAAAATTAATGCCGGCGTCCAGCGCCCGGTGGATGATGCGCACCGAATCGCCGCGGTCGGTGTTGCCCATGGCGCCGAACATCATCGCCCCAAGCGTCATTTCACTGACCGACATGCCGGTCGCGCCGAGAATTCTTCTTTTCATTTTTCTTCCTCCGTTTCTCCGCGGCGGAATCTGCGGGCGGCCGCCCGCATCGATTCCCATTTTGCCGTGCGCGATATCTGCAATCAACTGCATCTTATCCGATGGAGTATACTCCATGTCAAACGATGCCCGCGTTTTTTTGGGAGGTATTTTTTGAATCGGAGTTACCGGTTGGATTCATCGTGAAACGACCGCCAAAACGCGCCTTCCGTATCGATCAGGTCCATGATTTCCGCGAACGGGATCGTAAAGGTCGGAAAGCCTGCGGCATACGGCGCGATTTCGTAAGGCTCGAAATACAAGTGAAGGGCGTCTTCGGTCACGTAAAACGGCTGGTCCGCCCGGATTCCCTTGTAGCTGTCCGGGAACACATACGAATATTGCGGATCCTCGCGAATTTGCCGGCCCACGATGGCGCTCAGCACTTCGACGTAGCTGCTGCCGGGTTTGAACAGGTCGCGGAGCTCATAGATCGTCCCGGATATCAGATCGATGGGGACGTACGTTCTCGTCGGCATGCCGTGGGCGGCTCCGAAAGGGAAATGATAGCCCTCCAGCTCAAGCTCCAGCAGCCGTTCCTTGTAAAACGCGACCTCGAAATCGCCGTCGTAGCTATAATCGAGCTGCCCGCCGGGGACCGGCTTCACCTGCGACAGCTCCCTCAGCCTGGCGTTCACCGTCCGCTGCGCGCCGGCATCCGGCATTCCTTCAAGCTGCGGATAATAGACGAGGTAATCCGGATTCGGCTTATACTTCTCCTCGATCACCGCATAAGGCGGCGTGAGCGGAATCGTCGTGTTTTGCCGCCATACGACGTTGCCCGCGCGGGTCAAATAGGACAGCCGCCGGTCGACGTCCGCCCGGATCAGGCCGTCCGCAAGCGCAAGGGTGCCGCTGCCGTTCACCCGCGGGTAACCCGGCGCCGGCTTCCCGCTGCGGTCGATGAAATACGTCTCGGACGTATCCGATACCGACGCCAGCCCGTCCTTGAAATCGGAAACGTCCTTATAGTCGAAGCCGCTCAGCAGCTTGCCGCTGTCATCCGCGATCGCGTACAGGGAACCGATGTACGGCCGCTCGGAATCAATCGCCCGGCCGAGCGCGAGCCGCCGCTCGCCGAGCTGCCGGATATCGTTGTATTCCGGCCGGACGACGCAGCGGCCGCGCTTATCGATGACGCCGTAGTTCCACTTGAAATCCTCACCCATATAGACGACGGCGCGGCCGTCCCGGAACGGGAACGCCCCGGTGTAGACCGGGGAGATGACGACGTTCCCGCGCTCGTCGATATACCCGTATTTGCCGTCCTCCTCCTGCCGGAACGGGAGCAAACCGTCGCCGGGCGAGCCGACAAAAGCATACGGATACGACGCCAATTTCCGCCCGTTTGGGTCGATAAGCGCGTACTCGCGCTCCTTCACCTTGACGACCGCCTTCCCGCCGCTGAAGTCCTCCGCGCTTTCGTACTGCGCCGGGATGACCTCGTTCCCCTGCAGGTCCAAATAGCCGTACCGAATTTCTCCGGCGCCGGCTCCGCCTTCCCCGCCGCCGCTCCCTTCTCCGTTCATAACGTAAAATACCGCTCTTCCGCCGCTCATATCCGCAATAAACGGATAGGCCCGCTTCGTAATAACCGTGCCCGCCTCGTCGATCACCTTGAATCCCTCGTCGTCGATCACGACCGCCCGGCCTTCGGAGAACGGGCTGATCGATCCGTAAATCGGCTGCACGACGAACCGCCCGGAACGGTCGATCAGACCATAGCGCCCGTTCTTCCCGACAACCGCAAGACCGTTCGGCTGAAATTCGCGGGCGTCGTCGTATTGCGGGCGGATCGCCATCCGCCCGCTCTCGTCGATGTAGCCCCATTTCGTGCCGCCTGCGGTTTTCACCGATGCGGGGAGCAGGACCGCCGCCCGCGTCAGGACGCCCGGCTGCGGCATCCAGCCCCCGATGCTGCGTTCCAGCTCAAGCAGCGCGCCGCGTGAAGGATACGGCTGCGAAAAGCCGAGTGCGCGGCGGACGGAAGCCCGCGCCGCGGTCGCCATCCCCGCGCGGTACTGGGCATCGGCCAGGTAATACCAGTAGAACGAATCATCCGGATGAGTCCGTGTCAGTCGTTCATAATGACGCACGACGCCGGGAAAATAATGCGGGTACGCATCCGGCGCCGGAACGAAAGCGCCGTTCGTCCAGCGAAGCACTTCGACGCGGAACGCATCGTCCGTATCGTGAATCCAAAGCGCTAGCTCCGCCCTGCCGTCCCGGCCCGCCCGGCCCGGCATATCCGCAATATGGATATCGCTGTAAACCAGATCGCGCGGCGCCGCATCGCGAAGACCTTCCCGCGTCCATTCGTACACCGACAGCTTCGACCGGAACGAACCGGTTTGCCAGCCGACGATCAGCTGGTTCCGGCCGGTTCCCAGAACGGGCGCCGCCGCCAGCAGCGTGACCCCGCTGCCCGGCCCTTTCGCCCAAGCGGCGGGTTCCCATGCGCCGCCCCGGTACCGCAGCACAACTATGTGCGGCTCGCCGTTCAGCCGGTAAGCCGCCGCAACCTCCGGCGTCCGGTCTCCGTCAAAATCCGCCGAATAAACGGCCGTACGCGGCGCATTGGGCTCGTCAGCGGTTATCAGCTCCGCCCCGTCCGGCAAAAACGCCTTGGCGAGCCGGTTCAGCTTCGTTTCAACATCGTTCATGCCTGCATTCCCCCTTGTTCCCCCGTTCTTCGCCTAATCGTATGCCGGGAATCGGCAGATATACCGGAAAGAACAGCTTCCTTTTGCAGGAAAAATGAAACGGATGTCGAATAAAAAAAGATTTGACAACTTTAAATTCATTTTCCACATAAAGGGTGTAAAACCGCATGATGCTCACGATTACCGTTCACCGGCCGAAGCTGACTTTAATGAAGCTGCTTGCCGGTCTGGTGGCGGGTTCCGCGCTCCTCATCACGCTGATTCTGCTCGTCTCGTCCTATCAGTCGGAGAAAAAGTCGCTCGTCGATACGACCCTTTCTCTTAATTATTCCAGCGCACAAAAAATAAGCGTCACCATCGATTCGCTGTTTGAGTCAATGCAGCGCAGCCTGCACGATACCGCTCTCTTCCTGTCGAAAAACGGCACGCTCTCCGACCGCGAAATTCAGGAGCAGCTGGAGCTTGTGCTGAATACGAGCGGTTACTTCAACTCGCTCTTCATCAGCGACCGTGCGGGCGTCATTCGCGAGGTCGCCCCGAACGCGCTCGGCCTCAAAGGGAGCCGGTTGACGACGAAAGCCGCATCCGAGGCGCGGAGGTCCGGCAAGCCGTATATTTCCCCCCCTTATATCGCCATAACGGGGAGAATGATCGTCCTGATGAGCGAACCGCTTTATGACGCGGGAGGCAATGCAAACGGCTTTATCGGCGGCACGATCTACCTGCAGGAGAATAATATTTTAAGCAAAATTATCGGGAACAACATTTTGGACGATACCGGCTCTTATTTCTACGTCGTCGGACCGAACGGCCAGCTGCTGTCCCATCCCGACAAAAACAGGATCGGCGACGACGGTTCTCCGAATCCGGTCGTCCGAAAGCTGATGAGAGGCGAGCAGGGAAAGCAGGAAGTGGTCAATACGAAAGGAGTTCCGATGTTTGCGGCTTACGTTCCTGCGCCGGTCAGCGGCTGGGGCATCGTGCAGCAGACCCCCGTCAGCTCCATTCACAAGAAGCTGGCGGCGACGATCAGCCGGCTCGTCCTCTACATGCTTGCGCCCTTTATCGCGCTGCTGCTGCTCTCGGTCTGGATCGCCCGCATGCTCGCGCGTCCGTTTTCAACGCTGGCGGGACTGATGAAACGGCTGTCGGACGGCGAAAGGGTTGCGCTGGCCGACACGAAGCCGCACTGGATCCGGGAGGTCAATTTGCTGACGAAGGCGGTCCTGGTCGCAATCGATGCGGTGCACAAAAACAATACCGAGCTGATCCGGGCGGCGGCGACGGATACGCTGACCGGGCTCATGAACCGAAGAACGCTGGACGACATTTTGGCCAAATGGACCGAGAACGGTCAGCTCTTTTCGCTCATTATCCTCGATATCGACCGTTTCAAAGCGGTCAACGATACATACGGCCACCAGGTCGGCGACGAGGTGCTGAAGTTTCTCTCCCGGATGATTACGGAGGCCGCCGGCCTGGAAGGCATCTGCTGCCGGTTCGGCGGTGAGGAATTCGTCATTCTGCTGCCGGGCGCGACGGCCGCGGAAGCTCACGCTACGGCGGAAAAAATCCGCCTCGCGATGCAGCAGACCGGCAGTCCGACCGGCAGCCCGGTAACCGTCTCGCTCGGCATCGCCGAATTCCCGGCGCATGCGGATACGCCGGAGGCGCTGTTCCGGCTCGCCGACGAGGCGCTGTACGAGGCGAAGCAGCGGGGAAGAAACCGGACCGTGCTGGCCGGTTCAAGTGACGGCCGGGCGCTGTCGCTCAATTAGCTTTTTGGAGATGCCGCCTGCCACAGAGAGCCTCGTCTGGATGGGGTTGGTAATTTTCGTTTCCGATGTCGCAATATTGCAGTGTCATTGCGTCATTTCGGAATATTAAAAGCGCTTCCTTTATGCTAGATTAATAGGTGATTGATCAAATGCATCCACCCATCTTTAAAGGAGGAACCAAACCCCATGTCCCGTACTTTCCGAGTAGGAATCATCGGCTGCGGAGGAATTGCCAACGGCAAGCATCTTCCCAACCTCAGCAAGCTTGAACAGGTTCAGCTTGTCGCGTTTTGCGACATTGTAGAGGAGCGCGCGCAGAAAGCCGCCGCCCAATATGGAGCGAGCGAAGCTCGCGTTTATACCGATTATAAAGAGCTGCTGGCAGACAAAACGATCGACATCGTTCACGTCTGCACGCCGAACGATTCGCACGCCGAAATTTCGATTGCCGCGCTGGAAGCGGACAAGCACGTCATGTGCGAGAAGCCGATGGCCAAGACGGCGGCAGACGCCAAGCGGATGCTGGAAACGGCGAAGCGCACCGGCAAAAAGCTGACGATCGGCTACAATAACCGCTACCGTCCGGACAGCCTGCATTTGAAAAAGCTGTGCGAGCAAGGCCGCCTGGGCGACATTTATATGGCGAAAGCCCATGCGATCCGCCGCCGCGCCGTCCCGACGTGGGGCGTGTTTCTCGACGAAGAGAAACAAGGCGGAGGCCCGCTCATCGATATCGGCACGCATGCGCTCGACCTTACGCTGTGGATGATGGACAACTACAAGCCGAAGGTTGTGCTCGGAAGAGCGTACCACAAGCTTTCGCAGCGCGAGAACGCCGCCAACGCCTGGGGCCCTTGGGACCCGTCGAAGTTTACGGTTGAGGATTCGGCTTTCGGCATGATCGTCATGGAGAACGGCGCGACCATTATTCTCGAATCGAGCTGGGCGCTGAACAGCCTTGAGGTCGACGAAGCGAAATGTACGCTGTGCGGCACCGAGGGCGGAGCGGACATGAAGGGCGGCCTGCGCATCAACGGCGAGGAGAACAGCCGTCTGTACGTCCATGAGGTGGACCTGAAAGCCGGCGGCGTCGCTTTCTATGACGGCAAAACCGAGAGCGACTCGGCCGTCGAGGCGCGCCTGTGGATCAAAGCGATCGAGGAAGATACCGATCCGGTCGTCAAACCGGAGCAGGCTTTCGTTGTTTCGCAAATTCTCGAGGCGCTGTACGAATCGTCGCGCACCGGCCAGGCGGTTTATCTGTAATCGCCTGCCGTTCTCGAGATCGGCATCCTGCTAAACGATATGGCAAGGCGGAGCGCAACCGGCTCCGCCTTGTTTTTTACTTATGCCTCATGCCGCGCGTTCAGGTTCAGCAGCTCGCTGACCGTCACTAGCTCGTAGCCTTCCGCGGTCAGCTCCGCGATCAGCGCCCGCACGGCCTCGACCGTCTGCGAGCGGTCGCCGAAGCCGTCGTGGAATACGAATATGCTGCCGGGCTTCGCCGCCTCCCGCGTTTTGTCGATAATATGCTGCACGCCGGGCTGCTCCCAGTCCCGGGCCGCGCTGTTGACCGCGCCGATTATGGCGTAGCCGAAGCCCGCCGAGACCCCCGCCACCTGCTCGTTGCAGTCCAGATACGGCGGCCTGAACGTCTGCGGCTTTGTGCCGGCAGCCTCCTCGATCAGCGCCTCCGTCCGTGCGAGCTCGTCGAAGCACGCCTTCTCCGGCAGCTCGGACAGATGAGGATGCGTAAACGTGTGGTTGCCGATCTCGTGCCCCTGCTCGTGAACCGCCTTGGCCACCTTCGGATTGCTTTCGATTTGGCTGCCGATCATATAGAACGTCGCTTTCGCCCCCGCCTGCCGGAACAGATCGAGAATTTGCGGCGTATAGACCGGATTCGGACCGTCGTCGAACGTAAATGCAACCGCTTTTCTTTCCGTCGAACCATGATGAATCATTCCAGTGCCCGGCATCCGGATATGCTCTCCCCTCGGATTGACGTCATTATCGGCCGGCAGACGCCGGCCTCATCCATCGTATATCTTTACATCACCGGCGTTCCCGTTCGAATTCGCCTCGCAGCCGTTAATCCAGCACGATCATCTCATGCATCGCCACCGAATCGATGCGGATTTTCGCCCAGCCGTCCTCCAGCACCGGCTTCAGCTCCTTCCCGCCGACCCGCAGGAGCGCGCGCTGCGGCGCATCGCCGTCCACCCGGATGGCGGCTTCGATCGGACCTACCGGCAGAACCTCCTCCATATATCCCGGATTCGCATTCGCGCCGGTCAGATTGACCAGGTGGAGAATCCGTCTTCCCTCCTGCGCGTACAGCTTGCAATCGAGATACCCCGGCCCTTCCACCCGCAGCGGGAAGCGGTCCGCGGCCGCCCACTTGACCGCTTCGGCCAGCAGATCGCCGAGGTCCGGCAGACGGGTAAGCCCGTAAATGCGGTCGACGTCCCCCGCGAAATAGACGATTCGACCGCCGGCGGAATGGTCTCCGGCGAACAGGGACGGAATATCCGTTCGCGGCTCCCGCATCCAGCTGAACTCCGGCGGGTAGATCGGATAGGACGGGATATAGGTGGCGACCGCTTCCAGCCGGCCGTCGGAATCGAACCGCCGCATCCGCCCGCCGAACGGAAGGATCGCCGTATCCGTAAACCGCTCGAGCACGGGATGCCGCTCGTCCGGCAGCCGGAAATAGTTATGCGCCTCGTCGTTTTCCCAGCTGCCGCTCGCGTTGCTTACGCTTCCCGGAGCATGCTCTCTCGGCCGCAGGCCGGTCAGTTGCTGCAGCGGGAACTGCTGCCGCGGCTCGCCCCATTCGTCCAGCGTTCCGGAGGCGCCGGTCGCGATCAGGCTGCCGCCGGATTCGACGAACGCCTTAATCGCCTCGCCCTGCGAATCGGTCAGAACCGCCAGGTCGGGCAGAATGAGCACGTCGAGGCCGGCGGCCTCGCGGGCGATATGGTCCGCATGAACGGGCATATATGCGATTCTGGCCCGCGTCAGCGCCTGCACGAAGCCGCGCCATGGAAGAGCGACGCGTTCCTCGACGCGGTCTCGGCCGTAAAACTCGGTATTCTCCTGGCTCCACACCAGCCCGACCGTGGCGACTGGACGCCGGTCGTACAAATAGCGCTCGTTCTCCGCATGCCACTGCATGACCGGCGGCGCATTCTCGAACTGGCGCCGGTCCTCGTGCCGCGCACCGATGTGATGGTACCACGGGGAGATGCCTCCCGCGATCCCTTCGATCATCCACATCCGCGTCTCCGCCGGCGGGTTGCTGCCCTGGCGGAACGTGCGCAGTCCCCGCACATAGTTGGACATGCTCTCGGGAATCACGATGTCCCAGCCGGCCAGCGAATGAAGCAGGAAGCCGTTCTGCGCGTTTTGCTCGAAGCCGGTCAGCGGCTCGCGGGACTGATGGTCGCACATCATCATTTTCGATCGCTCCCCGACCTCCTTCAAATCGCAGAAAGCGGTATGCGGCCGGAACGGATCGGCGTTGAACATGCCGAGCCAGAGGCAGTCCGGCCCGCCGTGCTCCCGCGTAACCCGGTTGAACAGATCCCAGTTCGCGATGCGGCAGCCGTAGCTCCATTTGATCCATTTCCGGTAAACCGGGTCGTTATAGTCGGAGGCAGCCGGCAGGTCGTGCCCCGTTGCGGCCATGAACTGTGTCCGGCAATTGACGCAGTGGCAAATGATACTGCGCGAGGCTCCGGTCCAGCTGTTGTCGGTGAAGCCCTCCGGCTTGTACCGTTCGATAATTTCCCGCAGCACCTGAGGAATATATTCCTTGTAATAGCCGCTGTTGACACAGGAAAAATACCGCCCGTTCGACTGCACCGGCCTGCCGTCCGCGTCGACGACGAACCAATCCGGATGGGCGTCGTAAAAGTCGCGGGTTGCGCGGTTGATGTCCATGCGGGCCAGCACGGCGAGCCCGGCCTTGCGCGCCTCGGCCGTAAACTCGCCGAACAGATCGCGGTCTCCAAGCCCCTGCGCACGGTACTGCAGCTTCATCGCGCTCGGATAATAGGCGACGATGCCGCCCGCATTCACAATGACGCCCTGGACCCGCGTCTGCTTCCAATAGGACTTCCACCATTCCTTGTCCCAATCCTGCGGGTCCATCTCCGTCAAATTCGTCTGGCCCCACCGGCGGGTGCGCCTATACCAGGGGCTCTGCGCCTCTTCAATCGGCTGCCTGCCGCTTTTGCTTTCGGTCGTCATCGCAAGTCTCATCCTTTCCCGTCATTTAGACCCGTTACGCTTGCCGCCGGGCCGGTTAGGACCCGATCATACACACCTGTCGTGAAACCTCACAGCTCCCGGCGCGCGCGATGTGCGCTGCGTGACGGCGGCCGGTTATAACGCTTCGGCGATCCGGCGTACCGCATAGTCCGCAAAAGGAATGCCTTCCCGCCATTGTCCCGACTGAAGGTAGCCGTTCAGCAGTTTTCCGTAGACGTCCAGCGGCAGCTCGAAGCCTTCCCGGTTGTACAGCCTCACCGTCTGGCTCCGGTCGAACTGCTCCTCGACCCAGCCCGGCACCCGGTCCAATGCCTGCGGATCGGCCGGCGCCAACGGATGTCCGAACAGCGCCCGGTCCGCGTTGTCCCGCATGATCTTGCGGATCGCCTCGTCCGACAGCCCCGCGCCGATTTCCTCCAGCCATGCGATGCAGGTTGGCATCGACTCGTTGCGCGAATAGACCACCGGGTATTCGCTGCCCCACATAATCCGGTCCGTCTCGGCCCGCTCGAATACGAAGGACAGCCACGGCAGAAAATCCCGGTGTGGATACGCCTCCCTGCTTCCGAGCCCGCCGTGCCTGGAGAAAATGACGTAAAACCGGGGATGGGCCAACAGCTCCCGGGCCGCCTGCGACTGCCGGACCGTCTGCGACTGCGCATCCGTATACAGCAGATGGGGCGAGGCCACCCTCCCCTGCGGATACCGATCCAGCCAGTCGAGATACAGGCGCGACAGCTCGTCCGACTGGAACGGGCTGAGGCCGTACACCCACCTGCCGTTCTCGCCGAGCAGCTGCAGAACAGCCGGGTTGCCGAGCGCCTCCCAAGGCTCCATCCGGATGCCAATCACGCCGGCCTGCAGCTGCAGCCGCACGAGCTCCATGCGCTGCTCGTCCGTTTTTCCGAATGGGATGCCAACGCCCCGGATCGTCTCCGGATTGTCGCGGATCGCCGAGAAGAGGCTGGCAAAATCGGGCACGGCGTTAAACAGCGCCATCACCGATTTTCGGATGCTAAACCGCTCCATATGAGCCGTAAAATCGCCCACCCCGCCGTAGCGCGGAAGACCGATATGGGCGTATGCGTCGATTACTGTGTCCATCGTTATGCCATTCCTTTCCGCAAATCGTCCGATTCATAAATTTTGCCGGTAAAGCGGGGAAGCTCGGCGATGTCGAATTCCGGTTCAAACGACTCGAGGAAGCGCACGTTGCGCTCCACCTCTTCCGGCCACCTGGCCCCGACGTTGAGCAGGTGAACGCGCGAATCGGACAGCAGGAACTTCAGGCACAGTTTGTATATGTCCTCGGTCTCGAGCAGTTGGGGAGCCAGATGCTCGAGCAGCCGCTGCAGGATGCCGGAGGTCATCGGCCGCATGACCGCGATGCCGAGCTGCAGCTCCTTCGCCCGGTTCAGAAAATGAAGCGCGGGATTTTGGTAGATCAGGTTGTAGTTGATCTGCGCCATATCGAACAAACCGGTGCCGGTCAATTCCATAATCGAATGGGCGTCCTCCGTCGTCACGCCCAGCCATCTGACCTTTCCCTGCTCCCTGAGCGTCTGAAGCGCTTCCATCGGACCGGCGTTCAGCAGGTTTTGCGTATCCTCATGCGAATAAACGCCGCCGTGAAACTGGATCACATCCACGTAATCGGTTTTCAGCCGCCGCAGGCTTTCCTCGACGCCGCGCATGACGCCTTCCTTGCCGATGTCCGCCCACGAGGACGGCCATGCCACCTTCGTCGCGAGCACGACCTTGTCCCGCCGCCCCTGCAGCGCATCGCCGATAATGCTTTCGCTGTGCCCGCTGCCGTAGCTGGGCGCCGTGTCGACATAATTGATGCCGGCGTCCAGCGCCGCATGGACGACGCGAACCGCATCCGCCCGGCCCTGCGGGCTGTAGGGGTCCCAGCCCTGCGCCTTGTTCACGCCCGAGAAAGGATATCCGCCCACGGCCAGCCGGCTGACCGTCATTCCCGTCCTGCCAAAAGTCGTATACTTCAAAAGGCAGCCTCTCCTTGTACAAATTTATGATGCTCCATCGTGTCCTGAAATCGTTTGCTTACGCTCATCTTATAGCTTTGCCAGGCAAATATCCATGAACGATCCTATTACTTTTTGTACGATTCTCTGCTCGCAAGCGGAGGAGCGGTACCTTCATCCAAACCGGGGGCGGGCGAATAAAAAAGGGCTGTACCTGCGCCGCGGCGTTCCGCCGGATGCGTTCAGGACAGCCCCGATGCCTTATGTGACCGGCTCAGCCGGACTTGCCGGTGCGCCGTTCTGCCGCTGATAGCCGGCCGGACTTGCCGGTTCACCCTGCTGCAGCTGACAACCGGCTCAGCCGGCCGGACGCTTCGCGGCCGGACATGCCGAGCGCCCTGCTGCCGCTGACAGCTGGCCCAGCCGGCAGGACACGCGAACGGCTTAGCTATGCTCCCGCACAAAACGCTCGACGTGCTCCACCGACTGCTTCTGCGCTTCCGTCGTCACGCCATACCCGAATCCATGCCCGATTCCGGTAAAGGTGACCATTTCCGCGGTTCCGCCCGCTTCCTTGACCCGATTGTAATACTGGACGGCGCTTTCCAGCGGCGTGATGTCGTCGGCATCTCCCTGCAGGATGAGCTGAGGAGGCTCCTCGCCGGTAATCCGGTCGACCGGCGAACCGATCGCATATTTCCCCGGCTGCTCCGCTTCCGTTGCGCCGACATAATTCACGATGTGGTCGACGTCCATATGGAGCGTCGTCACCGGGCAATAGCCGACGACGGCCGCCGGCACGGTGCTCATCCGGATTTCCGCGGATGCGAAGTCCGGATCGTTCTCCCGGATGGAGCCGAGCATCAGCGCCAAATAGCCGCCGGCCGACGAGCCGAGCGCCGTCACCCTGCGCGCGTCGAACCCGAATTCGCCGGCATGCTGCAGAAAATACTGCATGCCCAGCCTCACGTCTTCGATCTGGGCGGGAAACGGGTGCTCCGGCGCAAACCGGTAGCCGACCGAAGCGCACGTATAGCCCCGCTCGCAGAAATACCGGGCGACCGGATGCCATTGGTCCCGATGCCCTTTTGCAAACCATCCTCCGTGAATAAAAAACAGCCCGGCGTTCCGGCGGTTCCCCTCGGGAATAAACACGTCGATTTTGCGTTCCTCGAAACCGCCGGCATACGCGATGTTCAGCTTCTCGATCAATGGTACCACTCCAACCGTATCAATTCTTATCGAATTCCTTAAACTCCAGAATGGCGCCCAGCTTGGCGGCCGATTCAAAATACGCGTAACGCTCCTTGCCCTTCTCCTGCTTGTGGAAAACGGGCATGCCTTTGCCTTCCATCAGCTGGATATGCTCCTCGAAGCCGTCGACGTAAAACGCCATGAAATGAATGCCCGGCCCGTTCTTCTCCAGAAATTCGGTCCACGGGCTTGGCTCTTCGTACGGCTCGATGAGCTCGAGGTATATCGGCTCCAGCGGAATAATCGCCGTCCTGCAGCGCGCGTCCCGGTATTCGCCCCTGTACCAAATATACGGCTCTTGGCCGCCTTCGGGGGCGGGAGCCGGCGCGGGGACGGGGTCTCCCGGAGCAGGCTTCGGCCGCGGAGCCCGCATTTTGGCCGGATCCAGATTGAATAACTCCACGTAATAGTTGAACGCTTCTTCCAGGTTGTCTACGACGATGCCGAGCTTGACGATCCGGTTCGTTGAAATTTTATCCACGCCGGGAGCTCCTTTCCGATGGCCGATGCGATCACGATTTGGCTTGCGGAGATTCGGGATCGAGCTGCATGAATTCGATCCGGTTGCCGTCGGGATCTTTGACCCAGCACTGCCAGTTCCCGTCCTTGCCCTGCTTCGGCCCCGAATCGATCGTAATCCCCTTGCTCCGGAGATGGCTTACAATTTCTTCAATATCGTTCACTTCGAGGCACAGGTGGTTGTAGCCCTTCACGACGCGCGTATCGTTGTCGACACCCTGCCGGCCGTTATAGAACAGCTCGATAAACTGCTTGTCGACGACTTTTAAATAGACGATCCAGGGCTCGTCGTTGTCGTTTTTCAGCTCGAAGAGCTTCTCGAAGCCCAGCTGATCCCGGTAAAAATGAAGCGATTGTTCCATATCCATCACATTGTACGCTGTATGACCGATCCGTTTAAACATGTCCCGAGGCCTCCCGCCCGCTTGATGTTCCTTCGCTTACCACTCCGCAAACGCTTCATCCAGCTGCCGCGCATGCTCGTCCGACAGCTTCCAGCCGACCGCCCCGACGTTGTCCTCCAGCTGCTCCAGCCGGCTGACGCCCATAATGGCCGAGGAGACGGCCGGACGATGAATGATCCAGTTCAGGCTGATCTGCGCGGGCGTTTTGCCCAGTTCGTTTGCGATCGCTTTCAGCTGCGCCACCGCAGCCTGCGCTTTTCTCGCCTTCTCGGCCACGCCCGGCTCGTCGTAGCCGCGGCTGCCTTCCGGAACCGCATTTTCGTATTTCCCCGTCAAAATGCCGCCGCCGATCGGGCTGTACAAAATCATCCCGATTCCCTGATCCACGCACAGCGGCTGCAGCTCCTTTTCCACCGTCCGGTTAACCAGGCTGTAGTTCGGCTGAACGGATACGAAGCTTGCGAGCTTGTTGACGTCGCTGACCCAAAGCGCTTTGGTGAGCACCCACGCCGGAAAGTTGGAGCAGCCGATATAGCGGACTTTGCCCTGGCGGATCAAATCGTCGTATGCGCGAAGCGATTCCTCGAGCGGCGTCTCCCAATCGACGCCGTGCGCCTGATACAGATCGATATAATCTGTGCCGAGGCGCTTTAAGCTGCTCTCCACTTCCCGCATAATATGCTGGCGCGACTGCCCTTTGTCGTTCGGGCCGCTCCCCACCTCACCGTGTACCTTGGTCGCGATGATCACCTTGTCCCGCATGCCTCTGACCGCCCGGCCGAGAATTTCCTCCGCTTCGCCGCCCGTATACCGGTTGGCCGTGTCCAGCAGATTGATCCCCTTGTCGACGGCCGCCTGAATGATTCGTGTCGAATCCTCCGGCGTCACCTTGCCCGGTTTGCCCCAGCGCGGCGTCGGGCTGCCGAAATTCCAGCAGCCGAGGCTGATGCGCGATACCTTCAAGCCGGATTTGCCAAGTCTCACGTACTCCATACGTTGCACCCTTCCTCTTTGGTTTGATTTTCTTGCCGGCAGTCGAAGATCGAAGCGGATTCCGGGTGAAAGCGCGTACATTTTCGGCTGAAAAACAAATTCCGCCGGAACCGGGCCTGTCCGGAATCCTTTCGTCTTCTGCATCTCTGTTTAGTTTGCATTATAAAGAATCGCCGGCCGTTCGAGAAGAACTGAAAATAAGTTCACCTAGTATACCTAGTATACCGTATCCATCCGGATTCGGATTCTCCCCGGTTCCGATCCGGTCCGGCGTCGAACCGCCCCGCCGGACCGCCCCGCCGGACGCTCCGCCGGTCTCCCGGTCGGAGCTTGCGGAGGCATCCGGCGATATCGCGGCGGCCGTGCCTACTCACGGTCTTGCATCGTTTCCCTTTGCTTCAAGATTTGAACGAAACCGTTCGTTCCGTCCACCCGGATCCGGTCGCCGTCCTGGATTGTTCCCGTCGCACCTTCGATACCGACGACGGCCGGGATGCCGTATTCGCGGGCTATGACCGAGCCATGCGTCATCATGCCGCCGACCTCCGTCACGAGCCCGGCGGCCGACGTGAAGAGCGGCGTCCACCCCGGATCCGTGTACGGGGCGACGAGAATTTCGCCGGCGTTCAGCCTGGCGTCCTCCAGACTGACGACGACCCGCGCGATCCCTTCGACGACGCCCGCCGAGACCGGCGTGCCGAGGAGCGCGCCTGCCGGGGCTTCGGCATCGCGAGGCTTCCCGCTTATCATCTCGCCCAGGCTCGTCATCACGCGCGGGGACTTCAAGCGTATATTCAGTTCATGCTGCTGCCGGCGGTTTTCCGCCAGGTCGCGGAGGTTCCCCGGAAAGCGGTCTTCGAGCATGTCGGTCAGCTCTTCCAGCGAAAAATAATAGGCGTCCTCCGGCTGATGAAATACGCCTTTGCGGACCAGCTCCCGCGCTTCCGCCAAAATGGCCCGCTTATACACGTCCATCAGCCGAATTAGCGCAAATTTGTGATGCTCGCGCATACCCATCAAATAGCGGTACAGCCTGACAAGGCGGGCCGCCTTCCGCCGCTCCCTTCCGGACCGGAACAGCCGGACGATTTCGCGCGCCGCTTCCTCCGCATCCGCTTCGCCCTGCTTGAATTTCGCGCGGTGTCCGCCGGGGGATGAGGTCTGCATATTGCTGACAATGGACGAAATGAGCTGCGAAGGGTCCTCGTACCACCGCGGCTTCGTGATATCGATTTCGCCTGCCCCGCGCATGCCGTATCGGCTTAGAAAGCGGTCCAGCTCCTGCAAAAACCCGGAGCCGCCCGGAACGTGCCGCAGCCGCTCGTAAAATCCTTCGCCCTCGGCCTGCTGCAGACATGCGGCGACATCGGGAAGCTCCCTTGCCGTATCGGCCAAATCGCCGAGCGCAAGCCCCATTTCCGTCGTCACGTTGCCGGGCAGCGATTTATACAGCCGGCTCAGCAGCGAGGCGGCTTGCTCGCCGCCCGCCCGTTCCTTGAGCAGCCGTTCGAGCTCGCCGGACGCCAGCATACCGGCAATGAGATGAACGACGATTTTGGCGATCACGTCCGGAACGATCCGCCCGATCCCGCGGCGAATGATGCGGAGCCGTTCCGCGCCCGCTGCCGCTTCTACCCGTTCACGGGTGTCCAGCACGATTTCGTCCATAAACGCTTCCGCCCGCGCCTTCGCTTTCCCCGGATCGCGCACGTACCGGTTCAGCATGACATTCGCCGTCGCGGGCAGGGCGACGGAGAGCAAGTTTCGGACGACCCGGAAGATGGCTTTGCGGGACGGCGGCTCCTGCGGGAACTCCTCTCGCTCTACGGCCTCCGACAGCGCCGAGGCGATCATTTCGTCCATGCGGCTCAAAAGCGTCAACAACCGCCTGCGAATACGCTTGACGGACAGCGGCCCGGTCAAATCGATGAAAAACCTTCCGCCGGCATTGGTGATGATTTGGAGGTCGGGCGCATCCATAACAAAATCGGTAATATGACTCAGGACGGACAGGGCCAGCGGTTTCATCGGATCCGTCATCATCTGGATATAACCCAAATTGATCAGGACGCGAAAACGGCTATCTTTCAACTGGGGCAGCGGGTAAAGCGAGGTGATCGGCCGGCTCTGCAAAATAAAAAAATGTCCGCCGGCCAGCGCCCACTCAATATCCTGCTCCGCACCGTAATGAGCTTCGATTCGGCGGCCAAGCCGGGCCAGTTCCACAATCTTCTCGTCCGGCAGTGCCTGGAGCTCCCGCTCTTCGGGCGGGAGCGTCCTCGTCACGGTCCCGCCTTCCGCAGCCGCATAGATCGCTTGTTCTTTCTTGGAAATTTTCTTCAACACGATTTCGTCCGCGCGCACCTGGTACAAATCGGCCGTGACCAGTCCGGATACGAGCGCTTCGCCGAGGCCGAAGCTGGCGTCGATCGAAACGGTATCGCGGCGCCCCGTGACCGGGTCCGCAGTAAACATGATACCCGATACGTCGGGAAAAACCATCTGCTGCACGACAACCGACAGCAGCACCGCCCGGTGGCTGAAGCCGTTCTTGGCGCGGTACGAGATCGCGCGGTCGGTGAACAGCGACGCCCAGCAGCGCTGCACAGCCTGCAGCAGCTGCTCCGCTCCGACGACGTTCAGGTACGTATCCTGCTGGCCGGCGAACGAAGCGGAGGGCAGATCCTCCGCCGTTGCGCTGGAGCGGACGGCGTATGCCCGGTCCCTGCCGGCCGACTCCCAAGCTTTTATGATGGCCGCTGCTATTTCGCCCGGCATCGGAATCGACGTCAGATGCTCGCGGATTTCTTGTCCCAGCCGGCCGATCCGTTCCAAATCGTCATACCGGGCCTGTTCCAGCAGCCGAAGCAGCTCCTCAAGCTTCGGGCTTGATGCGGCGAACGACCGGTATGCCGACGTCGTCACGCAAAAGCCGGGCGGTACCGGCAGTCCGGCCCTTGTCATTTCGCCCAGGTTCGCGCCTTTTCCGCCGACGTCGGGCAGATGCGTATGATCAATCTCGCCAAAGCCCCGCACAAAATCGTCCATCCCCAGTCACCCTTTCGTCCCTATTGACTTTACCCCGTCATACAGGCATACGGAAACTTAGGAAACCAATAAAGTAACTTATGGTTTCCAGTTTAGCTCTCCAGGAAGCATTTGTCAATCGGGATTTGAGAAGGAGATTGAAAAAATGCGGATTGTGAAATCGAATTCAACAATTTACAATGAGTGTAATCGGACCAGCATCGATTGAGGGAGGGACTTAACGGGTGAATCCGGTCAGGCTTGGTTTCATCGGATGCGGAATCGTGGCGAGAGATTTACATTGGCCCGCATTGCAGCAGCTGAAGGAAAAATTCGAAGCCGTGCACGTGTGCAGCCGCTCCGAAGCGAAGGCGCGGGAGTTTGCCGATTTGACGGGTGCGCCGCGGTATTCGACCGATTATCGTGAGCTGCTGAAGGATCCGAAGGTCGAGGCGGTAATCATCGCGTATCCGTTCGAACTGAACTACGAGCTGACGAAAGCGGCTCTGGGCGCCGGCAAGCACGTGCTGGTGGAGAAGCCGCTCGCAGCCACGCTCGAAGAGGGACGGGAACTGGTCTCGCTGAGCGAAAGCGCGGACCGGGTTGCGGCCGTGGCCGAAAATTACCGGTACCGGCCGGTGTTCGCGAAAATCAAGCGCTATATCGGCGAAGGGCGCATCGGCAGGCCATGCAAGGTCATTTGGAACGGCTTCGGATATTTGCCGCGCGATCTCAAATATTTGAAGGATTCGACTTGGCGGCATACCTCCTACGGCGGTTTTATTTTGGACGGCGGCGTTCACCAAATGGCGGGCCTCCAGACGATTTTCGGCCGGATGACGAAGGGGATCGCCCATACGGTCCAAATGCAGCACGGCGCCGGCGAACCGGACGGGCTCACTTACTTGTTCGAATTCGAGAACGGGGTCAGCGGTATCTACCATAACTATTTGAGCATCGTGGGATACAGCTATCACAATCTGCTCATTTTCGGAACCGAAGGCTCGATCATCCTGGAAAATAATCAGCTCACCGTTGCGACGCAGGAAGGGCGCGAGCAGGAAAAAGCCGAGGACGACGGCGGTTACACGGGCGAATTCGACGATTTTTACAGCGCCATTCGAAACGGAACGCCGACGCAGAGCTCCATCCGGGAGGCGTTTTACGATTTGCAGGCGCTGCTGCATGCGCTGGAATCCACGAACAAATGGGACGATTTTACCATCGGCCCGCTCCGCTGAATCGTGGCCTATATGAAAGCGTCAAGGACAGATCCGCCATCCTCGAAAGACGGCGGATCTGCCCTTTTTGTCTGCGAACGAACCGCAGGGTCCTGCGGTCTATTGTGCCGCTGCGGCATAAGAGGCCGCCGCTGCGGCCAAATAATAAGCAAGCCCGGCCTGCTGGTTTTCCAGCATGCGCAGATGGAAATCGTCCTCAAGAAAAAACCGGGTCTGCGCCGCAAAATCGGCAGCGGAAGCCGAATGGCCGTGCGCGTTCAGAAAAGCCAGGTGGCTGCCAATCCGCTGCACGACACGCTCGTCATAATGCTTGACGCCCGCCTTCAGCGAATCCGTCATGCCCGTTATGAACGCTGCCGCTTCCGCAGCCTGCTCGTTCATGCTTTGCACGTCGATCGGCGTCGCTTCCAGCATATCGAACCCGTACGTTTCCTGTAAATACGCCTGCTGCTCCTTCATCGCCTCTTCCCATTCCTTGGCGCTTTCAAATCCTTCAAACAGCTCTTTGTCGTTCATCGGTACTCCTTTCTTTGCGCTTGCGATTGTTTTTTGCAAGGTAGCTAAGATCGCTTCCAGCCTTTGCTTGCGGAGAAGCAGCAGCTCTTCCTGCCTGACCAGAGCCGGCAGCCGGGCCGCCGCCCCGTCAAGCACTTCCTTGATTTGCTCCAGGGTAAAATCCAGCTCCCGGTACAGCAAAATCTGCTGCAGCCTCTCCAGCTCCTCCATCCCGTACAGCCGGTAGCCCGCTTCGCTGATCCTGCAGGGGACGAGCAGGCCGATTTTGTGGTAATGGTGAAGCGCTTTGACCGTTACATGGGACAGCTCCGAAACCTCTTTGACCGTATAAAACGTGCCGTTTCCCTCCTTTCCGTTTCCAAGTGTAAAGGCTCCTCTTAGAGGAGAGTCAACACCCTTTTACGAAAAAAAATGCAGGCTGCGACCGTAGCCGATCGGAGCCTGCCGTTTGGATGGCGATGGTGCTTATTTCGGGTACCTTTCCGTGAGAAACGCAATCGAGCGGGCGATCAGCCGCTTCAGCACATCGACCTCAATATCCTCCATTTTATTCACATATACGCAGCCTTTGCCGGCCGTATGCTTGCCAAAATCGTTCAGCAGCGCTTCCCGCTCCGGATCGCCGGTCGCAAAGTAGAGGCTGATTTTCGCTTTCCGCGGCGAAAACCCGACCAGCGGCGCATCGCCCTCGTGGCCGGATTCATATTTGTAATGGTACGAACCGAAGCCGATGATGCTCGGCCCCCACATTTTGGCCGGAAAGCCGGACGTTTCCTCGAAAATCTCGAGCAGCTTATACGCGTCCGCACGTTTGCCCGGATTGCCGATCCGATCGATAAATTCGATCACGCTGCGATCGTTTTCCTTCGTCTTCTGTTCGTACACGGCCATTCCCCCTTCTATCGTGAATTTAACGTATCATGTGCCCGGACGAATTGTCAAAATGGTACGGCGGCGGCCCTCCATGCCGGCTCTTCCAGCTCGAGGAACGCTCTGATCTGCAAGCGAAAGCGTTCCCCCGTTTGTCATGGCTGCCCGGCTGCGGGAATACAATGGAGAAGGAAGTAGGATATTCAAAACGAAACAATTCTTGTACAATGTCCATAGCAGGTGCACCACAATAAGGAGGAGAAAGAAAATTGAAGAAGAAATTTTGGCTTGCATCGGGCATTGCAGCTCTGATGTTCGTTTCTGCGGGCGCAGGTGCGCTGGCGGCAACGAAGTTCACGATCATCGTCAATGGAAGGGTCGCGAATGTCGACGCAAAGGTGATCAACGGAAGTACATATTTGCCGCTTAGAGCCGTCGGCCAGCTGCTCGGCGCCGACATCGGTTACAATGCGTCCACCCATACCGTGACGGTCACGTCTGCTGCTCCTACAGCCATTACGGGACCCAAAACGATCCCGGTCAACGCGACGGTCACCAGCGGCCCCATGGTTATGAAAATATCGAAAATTACGCTGGACCCGGCTTACAAATCGGGCAACTTTTCGAACCCGATTAAAGCCGTTATTTTTGACGCGACCGTTCAAAACACGTCGGGCGACAAAGTAGCCTGGGTCCCGGGATACGGCACGATCGTCACGAATGCGAAAGAACAAATTACCGGCACGAGCTCGGATTTTTCCAGTACGTTCCAGGCGAAGGCAGTGGAATCCGGGAAGATCGTGTTCCAGGTGAACGGGGATCTGGACGCCGTCCGGAGTCTCATTTACTCCGTCACCCGCGCGGGCAAGGTGCTCGACAACGGAACGCTGGACTACTACAGCAACAACGCGAAAACATCGGTTACCATACATCTGTAATTTCCCCCGCTGCTGCAGCACGGCGGCCGCTTCCGGATTCCGATCCGGCGGCGGCCGCCGTTTTGCTTTCAGCCTTTAATCAGCTTCATGCGCAGCTTGTTCGAAACGAGTTCGATGATCAGGATAAGCACGACGGTGCCGATGAGCAGCGCCCCGACCTGTTCCCATTTGTAGCTTCGCATCGCGAAAATAAGCGGCGCTCCGATCCCTCCCGCCCCGACAAGCCCCAGAATGGAAGCTTCGCGCATGTTCATATCGAAGCGATAAATCATGATCGACATAAACATCGAGAGCAGCTGCGGTACGACCCCGTAGCGGATTTTTTCGAACGTGCCGCATCCGATCGACGTCATCGATTCCAGCACGCGCGTGTCCAGCTCTTCAATCGCGTCGACGTACAGCCGCGCCAGCATTCCGACCGAGGTGATGCCGATCGTCAGCACGCCGGCGAACGGCCCCTGCCCCGTGACGCGGATAAACATGAGACCGTATACGAGCGCGGGAACCGTCCGGATCACGATCAGCAATAGGCGGATCAGCCAGGATACGGGTTTCGGCACCATATTCGACGCCGCCAGAAACGCAATCGGTATTGCCAGCACCGAGCCGACCAGTGTACCCAGGAAAGCGATCGCAATGGTTTGGATGAGCAAATAACCGACGCTCTGCTCGGTCAGATTGAACAATAAACCGGTATCCGGCGTCACAATCCCTTTCAGGATGCTCCACACGATTTTCAAACCGCTTTGATTGACATCTTTGAAGCTGACCGCGGTCAGCGACCAAATGAATAATATAAGGACGATCGCCGCAACCGTCAGGATGTAACGGCGATTGCGCGGTGCAGCGAGAAGCTGCTTTTCCAGAGTGGTCATCGGTCAACTTCTCCCTAAATCAGCTTTTTTCGGAAATGCTCGCTGACCGTTTCGATCAGGTAGACGGTCACGATTAACGCCAAAATAATCATGCCCGTGCCGGGATAATCGCGCCAGCCCAGGCTTTCGTCGATCAAAAGCCCGATTCCTCCCGCCCCCACGTAACCGAGTACGGCCGCGTACCGGACATTCCCTTCAAAGCAAAACAAAGAGGACGAAATATATCCGGGCAGCACCTGCGGCATAATCGCAAAGCGAAACGCCTGGAACCGGGTCATGCCGATCGATTCCATCGCTTCGAAAGCTCCCATATCCGCGTTCTCGATCTGTTCATAGAGCAATTTCCCCACGTACGAGATGGTGAACAGCATTATGGCGGCGGTTCCCGCGAGCGGCCCGAGTCCGAAAACGAAGGTCGCGATCAAGGCCGTCACAAGCGTCGGCAGCGTTCTCAGCAGACTGAGCGCCATTTTGATAGCGACCGCGACGGCTTTGTACGGCACGATGTTGGAGGAAGCCAGGACGGCGACCGGCAGCGCAATCAACGCGCCGATCATGGAGCCGAGCAGCGACATTTTGACCGTATCGAATAAAGGACGCCAAACCTTTTTCATGCTGTGCCAATCCGGTGGAATCATCCTGCGGATAATATCGAAAAATTTTTCGATGCGCGTGGCCAGCGTGTGGAAGCTGAAATCCGTAAAGACGACGGATGCGGCCGTGCAAGCGATCAGGATGAGCAGAACAAGGGGAACCCGCGTTCTTTTCCGGAAAACGACTTTGCCGTTTGGCAGAATCATCTTTTGAGGCGCAAAAAGTTTATCATACATAGGCCGTATCCTTATCCCGGGCGGACTGCTCCGTTTCCCATTGTCCGCCGTAAATCCGCTCCAAAATGTCCGGCGTGACCTTGGCCGTTTCGCCGTCGAACACGACTTCCCCTTTATGAATCCCGATGATCCGGTCCGCGTATTCCAACGCCATTTCCACATGGTGAATGTTCATGATGACGGAAATGCCCATGTCTTGGTTGATGGATTTGAAGTCGTTCATAACGGCTCTCGAGGTGACGGGATCCAGGGAAGCGATCGGCTCGTCCGCCAAAATAATATCGGGGCTCTGGGCGAGCGTCCTCGCCAGCGCCACGCGCTGCTGCTGTCCGCCGGACAGCTGGTCCACGCGAACGAACGACTTGTCTAGAATCCCGACTTTATCCAGCGCTTCTAATGCCTTGATTTTCTGTTCCTTTGTGAAAAAGCCCCCCAGCTTGCGCCAAAACGGAAGATCGGGCACAAAGGAAACCAGTACATTATTCAACACCGTCGTCCGGGTGACCAAATTGAACGATTGAAAAATCATTCCGATTCGTCTCCGGTAACGGCGGATTTGTTTTCCTTTCAGCTTGGAAACGTCGACGTCGTTCACCATGATTTTGCCGCCCGTAATATCGTGCATGCGGTTGATGCAGCGTATGAGCGTGGATTTGCCGGCGCCCGACAGTCCGATAACGGCAACGAATTCGCCTTGCTTGATCGTCAGGTTGATATGCTGCAGGGCGATCGTACCGTTCGCGTATGTTTTTTCCACATCGATAAACTCGATCATTCGAAAAGCCCTCGCTTCTATAGTCCTGTCCTGCCGTGAAGCATGTACATCCGGGAGTAAAAATGAGAACATCACGATGAACCGATGTTCTCATTAAGGTTTCCGGTCATGATTGGTCTGCCGGATATCCGGGTCCGAATCTCCAATTGGCCGCTGAGCTATCTCAAGCTTTTCAGAAGCTCCTGCGCTTTTCGTTCGGCGTCGTAATCCGAAGATTTCGCCACCTGGTATCCTTCATGCGAATAGATCGCGATTACTTTTTTGCCCTCGTCGGTTTTGGCGATGGCGATAAATGCATCCTGAAGCGCCTTCTTGAATTCGTCCGTCATAATCGGGCTGTTCTTGCTGACGCTGATCGTATCGTTGTAAATCGGCTCGGTAACGCCGATCACGTTCGTTTCGTCCCAGATCGACGCCTTCCGGCTGTATTTGCTCGTCCAGTTCTTCTCGTTGTCCATTCTTGCATCCGCATAAACGAGAATAACGTCGGCCTGGCCGGTCGCCAGCCGGGCGAACGAGCTGTCATACGAATCGGATTGCACGACATGGGCCAAATCGGTTAAGCTTTTACCGTATTTATTTTGCAGCCACAAGGACGGATAAATATAGCCGGCGGAGGACGACGACGTCATGACCGACCAGTTCGCGCTGTTCAAATCGTCCCAGGTCAGTTCCTGGCCGCTATTCACTTTATCGGCCAGCTCCTTGCCCTTCTTGGTCGGACCGGCAATAAACAAGGAGCGGTAGTAGGTTGCCTGCTTGTCCACGTTCGTGGTCGGTTTATGGTCGTTCCAGTCCTTCGGATTGTCCGAGTCGTTGGACAGCGCGCTGCGGGTTGCCGTCAAGATCACGTCCGCGCCGTCGTCGTATAAAACATATGTACCGCCCGGAATCAAACCGACATCGGTCGAGCCCGCTTCAAGGGCTTCGCCGACCGCTTCGTACGTCGTCCCGACATTGATATCGACTTTGTCGACCTTGTAGCCTTCGGTCCCCAGCTGGTTGATGAGCAATTCCTTCAGCGGAGCCGTCGTCGTAATAATTTGGTCGGGGTCTTTCGATGGAACAAAGCTGACCTTCAAATCTTTGATTTCTTTCGCTGCCGCGCCCCCCGCAGAGCCTCCGGCATTGGACGGTGCTTCGGAAGACGTACCGCCGGAACCGCCGTTATTGCCGCCCGAGCCGCATCCGGCCAGCAATCCGGTCACCAGCACGATCGACATCATCGGCAGCCATTTTCTTTTCTTCATTTCGGTTTCTCCTCACCTTAACGAAATGTGTTTTTATTTGGAAGGGGTTGTCTGACGAAGGGATATTCGAAAACCCATGGCTATCGTACGGTTAAATTGTTTTCCCGCTGTCATAATATTGTTAGCGGAGCATTATTTTCCGGTTTGCTGTCGAAATCGTCTGGGACCAAACGCCCAAAGCAGCCTGAATCTGCTACAATGGAATAAGATGAATCTATTGGAAAGATTGAACAATCTATGACTTAATAAGCATTATAAGTTAAAAGTTTCAAGGAGGCAACCACATGTCCGTCACGAAATGCCGGGTGGTCATTCTGGAAACGAGCGACCTGCACGGCTTTATTTTCCCTAGAAGCTACGCCGACCATGCCGAGGCGAGACGCGGTCTCGCCAAAGTGGCGGGCGCCGTCTCTCTCATGCGGCGCGAGCACCCTCAGACTCTATTAATCGACAACGGCGACTGCCTGCAAGGAACGCCGCTGACCTATTACCATGCCCGGGTCAATGACAAGCCGAACAACCCTGTCGTCGCCTGTATGAACGAGCTCCGCTATGACGCCGCGGTTCCGGGCAACCACGAATTCAATTACGGCCTCCCTTATTTGCAAAGCGCTGTCCGCGCGTCCCGTTTCCCCTGGCTGTCGGCGAATACCGTGGACATCGCGACCGGAAAGCCGTATTTCGGCCGGCCTTACCTGATCCGGCAGTTTGATGGCGGTTTGCGGGTCGGGTTGCTCGGCCTTACCACTTCTTACATCCCGAACTGGGAACAACCGGCGCACATCGCCGGCATTCGCTTCGAAGACCCCGTCGATACGGCTCGGAAATGGGTCGACTTTCTAAAACAGACGGAGCGTGTCGATGCGGTCATCGTATCCTATCACGGCGGGTTCGAACGCGATCTGCAAACTGGGCGGCCGTCCGAGAAATTAACCGGGGAAAATGTCGGTTACGCCATTTGCGAGAACGTTCCGGGAATCGACGTCCTTTTGACGGGCCATCAGCATCGCGCGATTGCAGGCAGCCGCATTAACGGCGTCTGCATCGTACAGCCGGCAAACGAAGGCCGTTTCCTCGGCAAAGTTACCTTGACGGCCGAACGCCACGCGGATGGCTGGAACATTACGGAAACGCAATCCGAGCTGATACCCGCAGACCGGTTCGAGCCGGATCCCGCCGTTCTGGAAATCGCCGGAGAAGTGGAGGCGCTTGCGCAAACCTGGCTCGATCAGCCGATCGGATTCGTCGAAGGCAGTATGGCGATCGATTCGCATGAGGACGTCCGGCTGCGCGAGCACCCGCTGATTGAGTTTATCAACCGCGTGCAAATGGATGTCTCCGGAGCGGACATCTCGAATACGGCTTTGTTCGACAACCAATCGCCGGGGTTCGGCGAACGAATTACAATGCGGGATATCGTCGCCAACTATATTTATCCGAACACCTTGAAGGTCATCCGCGTATCCGGACGCGACATTCGGGCCGCTCTGGAGCAGTCGGCGGAATATTTCGAGCTCGGGGAAGACGGCAGGATTACCGTCAGCCGGGCGTACCTCGCTCCGAAGCCGCAGCATTACAATTACGACATGTGGGAAGGCATCGATTACGTGCTGGACATTTCGAAACCGGCCGGTCAGCGGGTAACGAAGCTGGAACGTGACGGAAAGCCTCTTGACGAGAATGAGCAATTCGAGGTGGTCATGAACAATTACCGGGCGGGCGGCGGCGGAAATTTCACGATGTTCCAAGGCAAGCCGGTCATCAAAGACATTGCCAAGGATATGGTGGAGATTTTGGCCGATTACATTCGTGAGCGGCGCACGATTAAAGCCGAAGCAAACGGGAATTGGAAAATCATCGGCGGCGCCGGGCGTTAAAAGGGGAAGCCGCCGGGAACGAATCGTTTCCGGAGCTTCATCGTAAGATCACAGAAAACACATTTCGCACCGGCAGCCAAAAAGAGCTGTCCATCCCATGAAACCCTCCCGGCCCACGGCCCGGGAGGGTTTTCGGCTGAATCCGCAGCAAGCTGAAATGAAGCTTGAATTTGAAGCTGTCGCTTCATGGTCGCGGCAGACGGCAGATTCCGCCCTTGTCTCTCTCTTTCGATTCAATTGAAGCCGGAAGGCGACGTTCATTTGCCGGCCGGAGCCGTTCAGGTATTTGTCGGGGGAGTTCCGTAAGGATTTCCGGGATGGCCGGCTTTTCCCGGCTTAGGATACGTAATGTCAAATTGGCTGATCACCAGACTGTTCCCGCTTTTGACCGTACCCGACCATTGAATGCCGGCCCCGCCAAAACGGTTCGGAACGATTTTCTCCTGCAGCGACAGCACTTCGTCGTCCGCATCGTTATATCCGGTTACCGTAAACATATTGCCGATGACTTTCAGATCCACATACGTATTCGGCTTCAATACGCCCGTCAACACTTGCGTATCGCTGATCGGCATGCCGATCCCTTTGTCGATTTTGTACAGCTGGAATTTAACCTTCTCCGCGGACTCCGTCGTTCTCCAAAATCGCAGCGAATATCCGGTCTCGGTGCGCGGATCGTATTTTATAAAAATATCCGCATTTTGAACGCCGTCCGCATCGCTGCCGGAGCCGGGGCTCCCGAAGCCCTGCCCTCCCGTTTTTTCGGGCGTCAGCATCGCGTTGATCTCTATGTTGCCGAATTTCTTGTCCTGCTGGTAATACAGCGCCGCGCCCTGCGATGCCGCTCTAACGCCGTACCCATTCACCAGATTGCCGCCGGTCATCGATGTCCAGTCGCCGTCAACGGTCCATAAACCGCTTACATACGTATCATTCGCAGCGGTCACGAAGTTCCGGAAGTTCGGGGATACGTCCAGCGTTAACAGATCCGACGGCTTGATCGGGCGAGTTCCCGAGGCAAATACCGCAGGACCCGGAACGCTGATTTGATGCTTGGGCTCCACGCCCACCCGGATATATTTGCCGACATCGCCCGGTGTCAGCGTATACTCCCTCAGCGGCACATCCCCCCGGCTCGTCGCAACCTCTCTCGCGTTCGTTCCATTGGCGTCGTCGCTGATATACCACGTGATGACGGATTGATCCTGTTTGTCGCCCAAATTGTCTAATGTGTAGTCGACGCGGACTTTGCCGTCCGACGGCGCTTCCACAACCGGCGGGGCGGCTAATGTCGGCGGATCGATATATTCCGGCTCGACATAAATATGCGCCGTGACATAGAAGCCGTTCACGGCCGTCGCGCGGACGGTCACATATTCGGCATTTTCCGTCCGGTTGTTGCCGGTAACGGTAATCTCCGGCCCTGTCGTGGAGCTCAGCTTAATCAGGTCCGAATCCGTGGACCAGGCGATGGTTTGGTCGGGTGCCCGAGTCGGCGAAACGGAGGCTTTAAGCTTCACGCCCGCATCGCCCGTACGGATCGACTGCGTCCCGTTCGTGATCGCCATTCTGAAAATCAGGTCGCCCTGATCCGCGTATTTCTCCTTCACGCCCGCCGGGTCCCAGTCGTCCGCCGCGCCCGTTGGCGTTGCCCGGAGCAGGTTCCACGGATTAAACGCCAGCGCTTCCTCGTCCGACAGCTCTCTGGACGTATTGTTGGCCGGCTCGCCTTGAAGGCTGTCTACGAATTGCGCCGGGTTGCCGGCGGTGTCCTTCGTATGATAAGTAAGCGAATACAAATTATTTCGGATGATCGGAGTTGTCGTGCCCCATACGTTCGGAGTGGCCGGCGTAAACACCGGTAAGGTGCAGTCGATGAGCGCCACCGGATTCGAAAACCCTTTGTAGAAGCCGACACCGTGATCCGATGTGAATTTTGTATGGATGAATACGACGCCCGATGCAGCCATGACCGGCCCGTAGCCGTGTGCGAAGTGGATCTCGGAGTCCTCCCATACACTGATCGTTCCGCCCCCGAGGAAGTCGGCCGTACCTTCCAGGTAGCAGTTTTTGCAATAGGCGCGAGTCGTTTGCAGGAAAAGAGTATCCAGCCGGCTTAGAAAAGCCACGTTTTCATAGACATGCTTGTCGCCGGACGCTTGCAGCGCAACCGCCTGCGTCTCGACATCCGAGCGCTTTTTCAAGTTTTTACTCGGGTCGCCCGGATACTCATAATCCATGTTCGTATAATTCAGAAACGTAAGATTCTTGGCCGTAAAGCCGTTCGCTTTGACGATGACGACATAACCGTTGTTCGTTTCCGTGTCCGTGCCGGCTCCTTGCTTGTTGCCGCGATTATCGGCCAGGACGACTTTCCGGCGGTCGTCGGTCAGTCCGAGCAGTGTAATGTAGTTCTTGGTGATGTTCAAACCGGTCTCGGTCGGCGTCCCCTGAATATGATACACGTTCGGCATAATGCCGATCACGGTCGGATGCTGCTCGGTCCCTGCGGGAGCGGCTGCATAAGCCGCCTGGATCGTTTTGTATTTCTTCTCTGCGGGTATATCCGCCGGCAGGGAGCCGTCCACGAGGTAATCGTACGTATAGCCGGCCGGTTCTTCTGCCGAAGGCTCCGCAGCGGATGCTTCTCCGTCCGATCCGAACGAAGCCGTGAAGCCAATCAATACGAACGTTCCCAGAACCATTGACAGCCACAGCAAATGGGGTTTTTTTATCATTCCGGCTGAATCTCCTCACTTCATAATTGGATTGGTTTGCTGAACGATCCGCTTGCTGCAGCTGCGGTGCGATCGAGATTTTTTCACCTTCACGATCTCGCAGCAAATCGGTCGTTATATCTTCCTTATTGGACACCCCCCTTCACATTTTAATGCGCTTTCATGATTGCACATTACTTACAGCGCCAACGCTATCGGGACAACGATTAGCTCAGCTCATATAAGGCTTATTCCAGATCGTCCGTCAACATGATGATCTTCTTGGCAAATGAGTATCAAGCCTTACTTATTCGAAGTCGTTGAAATGAAAGACAAAAAAAGAGATGATGCCGTATGGACCATCATCTCTAAGATGCAAGGATTTGCTATGGTAATCATCGTCGCTTGAACGTATTTTATTTTCATGCAGGAGTATTCCTTTAGCAACAGCTCTATCGCAGCCGTGAAAGCCAAGTACAAAATTGGGCAAATTGGGAACCATCATTTTTCTTGATATTGCGGTGTAAGCTTACCGTCCTTATCTACGATGCCTGCCTTATATAAGAACTCTAAGGACTTTCCACGCGGCTCCGCACTAATTTTTTTAATATATTCATCCATACCATCGATATTATTTTCATTTCGGCTGTTGTCATGAGATTCACCTATTTGCTATGAATCCATTTTAACACAAACGAATAATTCGCCTATAGGTTCCATGTTAGCACTACAGTTACTCAAAACCCATGTTTGCATTTTTTCGCACATAGTCTAATCATAAAAAGGCAAAATAAAAACCCTCAGAAGAGGGTGTCATTTCGGTAATGGTGGAGATTAGGGGGATCGAACCCCTGACCTCATCGCTGCCAGCGATGCGCTCTCCCAGCTGAGCTAAATCCCCGTGTTTTGTTGGCGACATGAAAGATAATACCACGCCAGCGGCAGCCATGTCAATCTTTTTTGCCGCCGCTGATCGGATGTCTGGTGAGCAGGTGGTTCAGTTCCTTCATAAACATATCGATGTCCTTGAATTGCCGATAAACGGAAGCGAACCGGACGTAAGCCACTTCGTCTACGGGATACAGCTGCTCCATGACGAGCTCGCCGATTTCGCGGCTTTCGATTTCGGCCTGGGCCGTCGTGCGCAGCTCTTTCTCGACTTCGGAGACGATGACCTCCAGCACCTCGACCGGTACGGGGCGTTTCTCGCAGGCTCGGATCAAGCCGCGCAGCACCTTCTCGCGGCTGAACTCCTCCCGGCTGCCGTCCTTTTTAATGACGATGAGCGGCGTTTCTTCCACCATTTCGAAGGTGGTGAAGCGCCGCGTGCATTTCTCGCACTCGCGGCGGCGGCGAATCGATTTATTTTCGTTCGCGGGTCTGGAGTCGAGCACTTTCGTTCCCGCGTAGTCGCAGTACGGACATTTCATCGTTTTGCAGCCCTCCATCATCTCTTCGAAAAATTCCAGCGAATTCCTCTCATGAAACGGAAACATTCGCACATAATACAGTTACCAACCGCAAGGAGGTGAAAGAAAATGAGCCAAAACCGCAGCAGCAACCAACTGGTTGTACCGCAAGCCAACGCAGCTCTGGATCAAATGAAATATGAGGTCGCTCAAGAGCTTGGCATCGCTATCCCGCAGGACGGTTACTACGGTAACATGGCTACGCGTGATGCTGGTTCCCTCGGGGGTTACATCACTCGCAAGCTGGTCCAAATCGCTGAGCAATCCCTTGCAGGCCAGTTCAAATAATGCCCAAGGCTTAATACCGGAAGCTTCGGTTCAGTCATGAATGACTGACCGGAGCTTCTTCCCGTTTACCGTTTAAAATTCAGGGTATAGCTTCTTATATTTATTATAATAATAAACGACACGCTGTATATAGTGCCGCGTCTCCCCGTACGGAAGCCGGTCGACGGTTTCGATCCGCCCGTCCCACGTGCCGTCGGAAATCCAGCGGTTCACCGCCCCGGGTCCGGCATTGTAAGCGGCAATCGCCGCAATCATATTGCCGCCAAACTGCTGATGAAGCGAATGTAAATACCATGCCCCGATCTCGATGCTGATATCCGCCCGCTCCGACAGCATCGAAGGGGTGATATTTGAAAATTTGCCCTGCTGCACGATCCATTCCGCCGTATCGGGCATCATCTGCATAATGCCGAGGGCCCCTTTTTTCGACTGCAAACCGGTATTGTAATTCGTTTCGACCCGGATAATCGCGGCGACCAAGTGCGGCTCGAGGCCGTAATTTTCCGAGCTGATCCGAATATCGTCGCGGTAATGAATGGGATACATCCATTTGCCGAGCCAATCCGAACGCCAAAACATCAGAGCCAGCAGCGTAAGCACGAGGAGCAGAAACACGCGCTTTCGCACCGGCTTTCCTTGTTTCATGGCAGCCTTTGTTCCCGCCAAAACCGCTCGACCTGACGTTCCGTATCTTCCAGGCTGCCGCTGTTATCGATGACAAAATCGGCCCGCCGTTTTTTCTCCTCGATATCCAGCTGCAGCGCGACCCGTTGTTCCGCCTGCTCTCGGGTTACTCCACTGCGCGCCATCAGCCGCTCGATTTGCTGCTCTCGATTAATATAGACCACCAGTACGGCGTCGTACACGGAGGCTTGTCCCGTTTCGTATAAAAGCGGGATATCCGCTACGATCAGCCCTTTCGGATCCTCTTCCGCATATCGCTCGATCGTCTCCCGCATTCGCCTGCGAATCGCAGGATGAAGGATCGATTCCAGCCTGCCGAGCCGTTCCTTGTCGCCGAATACCACCGATCCGAGCGCGCCGCGGTTCAGCGTGCCGTCTTCGTTCAGCACGGCTTGTCCGAACTCGGACGCGATTTCGGCCAGCGCAGGCTCGCCGGGAAGAGCGACTTCCCGGGCCACCTGATCGGCATCGACGAGCTTCGCTCCGCGCTGGACGAGCATGGCGGAAACGGTGCTTTTTCCGCAGGCGATGCCGCCCGTTAAACCGAGTTTCATCCGCTCACCTCAACCATTCGTGTCAAAAAAATTCACAATAATCTCATCATACCCATTACGATCAGCAAAATTCCCGGCAAAACGGACAGGGCCTTCATGATTTCCAGCGCAGCGAAGCGGAACCCGACCCGCAAGCCCGCAAGCAGGAAAAGCGCGCTGACCGTGGAAATCACGACAGCCGTCAGCAGCGGAGAGAAGCCGAGCATCGCGGCGCCCAGTCCGGCGCCGAAGCTGTCGATCGACAGCGCGAAGCCGAGCAGCACCGCCTCCGATGCCGAAATAATGCCGGACTTGTCGACGTCGGCGATTTGCGGCTTGCGCAAAATTTGAATGACGAGTCCCAGGCGTTTCCATTCGAGGACAACGAGCGTTTTGGCCGCCGTCGATTGGCGGTCGGCCGCAGCGACCGTCATGGGATCGGCCGTCGCCGTTTCCTTGTCTTCCTCTCCGCGATCGCTGCGCCTGCGCCACCATTGAACGATCGCTCCGCAGCCGATCCCCATCAGGATGACGGCGCCGATCCATTTCGCCACGCGCGGCGACATGTAACCGCTCAGCACGGTGCCGATCTGCATGGAGATCCAGACAACAAATCCGGTGCAGCAGGCAATGATAATGACGGACAGAACCGGTATGCGTATCCGGCGGAGCCCGTAAGTTACCCCGACGCCGAAGCCGTCAAGACTGACGGCAAACGCAAGCAGAAGCAGTGAAGCGGCATGTGCAAGCAATGATGTGTCCCTCCCATGAAGGCGAAGAGGGTATCCCGGCCATGCAGCCGGCAAAAAAGACCCGCATGCGGTTACCCGGTACATTCGCCTATCCAGCATGATTGGTACATCATATGCATGGTCTCCGCTCCCGTGCACGATATTCGGCGCCGGCTTGGCCTTACCGCCTGCGGGAAGGACGCTGGCATTTAACGCAGATATGAGTGCCGCGTCCTCCGACGACGAGCTTCTCGATCGCCGCGCCGCATCGCCTGCAGGGCTCGCCGCCGCGCCCGTAAACGAGCAGCTCGTGCTGGAACATGCCCATTTCGCCTTGACCGTTGACATAAGACTTAATCGAAGACCCGCCCGCATCGACGGCGCGCGCGAGCGTCGACCGGATCGCGTCGTACAGCCGCGCCCATTCGGCGGGCTTCAGCGTATCGGCCGTCCGCTCGGGGTGGATACCGGCCGTAAACAACGCTTCATCGACATAAATATTGCCAAGTCCGACGATATATGCCTGGTTTAACAGCAGCGGCTTTATTTTCGTGGTCCGGCGGGCAAGCGCCCGCTTAAGCGTCTGCAGCGTAAATCCGTCCTCCAGCGGCTCGATGCCGAGCTTGTTCAGCGGCTTCTGCTGCAAATCTTCTCCGGGCGCGAACAGATGCATCGTGCCGAACTGGCGGACATCCTTGTACCTGAGCTCGGTGCCGTCGTCGAAATGAAAAATAACGTGCGTATGCGGTTCGACCGGCTCGTCCTTGGCGTAGACGCCGTACCGGCCTTCCATGCGGAGATGGGAGACGAGCACGAGCCCGTCCAGCATCAGGCGGAGAAACTTGCCGCGCCGCTCCACCGTTTCGATCGTCCGTCCGGCCAGGGCGGCGGCGAACTGCTCCGGCTCGGCCGGACGCTGAAGGATCCGCGGAAGCGAAACGGTCACCCGCTCGATCCGTTTTCCGGCCACAAGCTGGTTCAGCGTCCTGCGGACGGTTTCAACCTCGGGCAATTCCGGCATCCCTGCACCTCCTGATACACTTCTGCCCGGGCGGCAGAATCGTTTGTTAGAAAAACAAAAAAAGAAAGGCTGCGGCGATGCAGCCGGATCGTTCGTTATAGACCTCTTGCCGGGAATCGACCGCAGCTGCGGTCTCCCGATAGCTGGCTTTCACTTGCGGCTATCTGTAATCAAAATCTATTATAACGGATTGCGGCCCGCGATGCTCTACTTTGCTTCGTACCAGTTCACGCCGTAATGAACGTCCGCCTTCAGCGGCACGTCGAGCTTCAGCGCGCGCTCCATTACCTCGGGCACGAGCGTCTTCATCGTGTCCAGCTCGTCCTCCGGCACCTCGAATACAAGCTCGTCGTGCACCTGCAGCAGCATGCGGCTCCGCAGCCCGCGTTCGCTCAGCGTTTCATCCATTCTAACCATCGCCAGCTTGATGATATCAGCCGCCGTGCCTTGAATCGGCGTGTTCATGGCGGTCCGCTCCGCGAATGAGCGCAGATTGTAATTGGACGCTTTGATTTCCGGTAAATACCTTCTGCGCTCGAGCAGCGTCGTGACATAGCCGTCTCGCCGGGCCTGCATGACGATGTTGTCCATGTAAGCGCGGACGCCCTTGAACGCCTCAAAATACTGCTCGATAAATTTGGCGGCGTCCTTGCGGGTGATGCCGAGGTTGTTGGACAAGCCGAAATCGCTGATGCCGTAAACGATGCCGAAATTGACCGCTTTCGCCTGGCGGCGCATGTTGGCGTCGACCGACTCGGGCGGCACGCCGAATACGTCGGATGCGGTTTTCGTATGGATGTCCATATCCTGCAGAAAAGCTTCCTTCAGCCGCTCGTCGCCCGAAATGTGCGCCAGCACGCGCAGCTCGATCTGCGAATAGTCCGCGGCCAGGATGTACCAGCCCGGCTCGGACGGCACGAACGCTTTGCGAATGCGGCGTCCTTCCTCGAGCCGGATCGGGATGTTCTGCAGGTTCGGAAACTGGCTGGACAGCCGGCCGGTCGCCGCGATCGTCTGCCGGTAATAGGTGTGCACCTTGCCCGTCTCCTTGCGGATTTCCTTCAGCAGCCCTTCAATATAGGTCGACTGCAGCTTCGACAGCTGGCGGTAGTGCAGGATGAGCTTCACGATCTCGTGGTAAGGCTCCAGCTTTTCCAGAACATCGGCATCGGTGGAATAGCCGGTTTTCGTCTTTTTCAGCGCCGGCAGGCCGAGCTTCTCGAACAGCACCTCGCCGAGCTGCTTCGTCGAATTGATATTGAATTCCATGCCGGCATGGGTGTAGATGTCGCTCATGTACTGCGCGATGTTTCGTTCGAGCTCTTTGCCGAGCTCCTCCAGGGCGGAGGCGTCCACCCGGATGCCCTGCTTCTCCATCCCGGCCAAAACGGCGGAAAGCGGCTGCTCCAGCTCATAATACAGCTTGTCCATCGCTCCGCTCGCCAGATCGCCCTGCTGCAGCGCGGCCAGCCGCCGGACCGCATCCGCTTTGGCGGCAAGGTGAGCGGCCAGCTTGTCCGCATCCGGCACTTGGAACTTCGCTCCTTTGCCGTATACCGCCTCGTCGGAAGGCACGGCAGGCAGATGATAACGCTGCGTCAGCGACGCGATCGTCTGGTTCGATTCGGTCGGATCGAGCAAATAGGCGGCAAGCAGCACGTCGAACGACATCCCCTGCAGTTCGATGCCGAGCCATCCGAGCGCCAGCTCCGACTTGTGCAGATCGTAGCCGATTTTCGGGGCGCCGGCATCCGCCAGCCACTTCCTCACCGGCTCTCCGGCGGCAGCGAGCAGCTCGCCGCCGGTCAGCGTCACGACGCGGTCCCCGGCTGCGACGGCAAGCCCGAGCAGCTGCGCGTGGTGCGGGTTCTCGCCCGCCGCCTCGATGTAGACGCTCTCCGCCTGCGCGAGCGTTTCCCGCAGCTCCCCGGCCGACAGCGAAGACGCCGGCACGACCTCGTATTGCGCCGCGGCGGAAGCGTCCCCGGCAGCGGCATCGGCGCCCGCCTCCGGCAGCTCCAGCCGTTCCGTCAGCGATTTGAACTCCAGCCTGCGGAACGCTTCGGCCAGCGCCGTTCGATCATAGCCGCCGTAGGCCAGCTCCTCGCTTTTGCCTTCGAGGGGCACCTCGCGGTAAATCGTCGCCAGCTTCTTGCTCATCAATGCGTCTTCTTTGTGGGCTTCGACCTTCTCTTTCATTTTACCCTTCAGGCTGCCGCTGTTCGCGAGCACGTCCTCCACCGTGCCGTAATCGGCCAGCAGCTTCAGCGCCGTCTTCTCGCCGACGCCCGGTATGCCGGGAATGTTGTCGGACTGGTCGCCCATCAGCCCTTTCAGATCGATGATCTGCAGCGGTGTCAAGCCGTATTTCTCCCCGATTTCGGCCGGGCCGTACCGCTCCACTTCGCTGACGCCCTTACGCGTCAGGGCGATCGTCACCTGTTCGGAGGCGAGCTGCAGCATGTCCTTGTCGCCGGTCACGACGAGCGTCTCCACTTTCCGTTCGTCGGCAAGCCGCGTCAGCGTGCCGATAATGTCGTCCGCCTCGTAGCCCGGCAGCTCGAACTGCGCGATGCCGAACGCGTTCAGCAGCTCCTTGATGACCGGGAACTGCTCGGACAGCTCCGGCGGCGTCTTGGCGCGCCCGCCCTTGTAGTCCCCGTAGCCCTCATGCCGGAACGTCACTTTGCCCGCATCGAACGCGACGAGCATGTGCGTCGGCTTCTCTTCCTCCAGCAGCTTGAGCAGCATCGTCGTAAAGCCGTACGCCGCGTTCGTATGCAGGCCGGCCGAGTTCGTCAGCGGCGGCATGGCGTAGAACGCCCGGTTGGCAATACTGTTCCCGTCGATCAGGATCCATTTATCCATCGAAAAGGCCCACCTCACCTTTGATTTCCTACGGTCTATCATAGCATAAAGCGGACAGGGTTCCCATAAGAGGAGCCGGGCTCGATCCTGACAAAAATCTCCTAATATGAATCTGCCCACGCCGCTGATATCCCGATCTGCTTCTCGCAGACTCCAAAAACGCGCTCAAAATGCGGCTTGAAGCCCATCGCGGCATATTCCGGCAGCTTCAAACGAACTAATGCAAAAAATCCGAAGCCCGTCGAACGAGCTTCGGATCTAGATTACGGCGATATCGTCAGCCGAACCGGCCGGAAATATAGTCGTCGGTCGCTTTCTCGGACGGGTTGGTGAACATTTTGGACGTATCGTCGTATTCCACTACGCGGCCCATGTAAAAAAACGCCGTTTTGTCGGATATGCGCGCCGCCTGGTGCATGTTGTGCGTGACGATGACGATGCAGTATTCCCGCTTCAGCTCGGCGATCAGCTCTTCGACCTTGGCCGTCGAAACCGGATCGAGCGCCGATGCGGGTTCGTCCATCAGGATGATTTTCGGCTTGACCGCGATCGAGCGCGCAATGCAAAGCCGCTGCTGCTGTCCGCCGGACAAGGCGAGCGCCGACTGGTGCAGCCGGTCCTTCGTCTCGTCCCACAGCGCCGCCTTCCGCAGGCAGTCCTCTACGATCGCGTTGAGCCGCTTCCTGTCTCGGATGCCGTGATAACGGGGACCGAAGGCGATATTTTCATAAATCGATTTATGGAACGGGTTCGGCTTCTGCCAGACCATGCCGATCTTCTGCCGCAGCAGCACGACATCGACGCCGGGCTCCAAAATGTTGTCCCCGTCGATCCAGATTTCCCCCGTCGTCCTCACGCCGCCGATCGTGTCGTTCATCCGGTTCAGGCTGCGCAGAAACGTCGATTTGCCGCAGCCGGACGGGCCGATAAGCGCCGTTACCTCGCGCGGCTCGAAATCCAGCGACACGTCCTTGATAGCCTGTTTATCCCCGTAATAGACGCCAAGCTTTCGGACGGCCAGTCCGCCGTGTCTCATCATGTCGGCTTCCTCCTACTTCGTAGCGGTAAATTTGCGGTACAGCAGCCTGCCGATCCAGCGTGCGCCGAGATTGAACAGCAGCACCATAAGAATGAGCACCGCCGACGCGCCCGCGGCGATTTGCGAGGCGTCCGGGGCCAGCCCCTCGCTGTTGATTTTCCAAATATGGACGGCCAGCGTCTCGGCGGGGCGCATCGGATTGAGCGGCGAAAACGGGCTGAGCGGGTTCCAATCGGTAAAATCGAGCCGCGGCGAGCTCATCCCGGCCGTAAACAGCAGCGCGGCGGCTTCCCCGAAGACGCGGCCGGCGGCCAGAATCGTCCCGGTGACGATATTCGGCATGGCGATCGGCAGCATAACCGATACGATCGTTTTCCAGCGTGAGAGTCCAAGCGCGAGGCTCGCTTCCTTCTGCTCGCGCGGCACGCCGCGGACCGCCTGCTCCGTAAGCCGCACCATCAGCGGCAGATTGAATACCGCAAGCGCCAGTGCGCCCGACAGAAGCGAAAAGCCGAGCCCGAACACGTTGACGATGACCAGAAGGCCGAACAGGCCGACGACGATCGACGGAAAAGACGACAGCACCTCGACAATGAGGCGGATGCCGTCCGTTATCCGGCCCGGTTTCGCATATTCGCTCATATAGATGCCGGCGCCGAGTCCGATCGGAATGGTAATGACCATCGTAAGGAACAATAGGAAGACGGAGTTGAACAGCTGCGGTCCGATGCCGCCTCCGGCTTTGATCGTCTCCGGTTCGGCCGTCAGAAAATGAAAGCTGATATGGCCGATGCCGCGAATGACGATATACCCGAGCAGCCCGAGCAGCACGCATACGATCAGGCCGGAGATGGCGTATATGACGGCCGTGGCGATGCGGTCGGCGAGTTTGGCGTTCATCGTACGCTCCTCCTTTCGAGCATCCGCACGACAAAGACGAACACGAACGTCATCAGCAGCAGGATGAGCGCAAGCGACCAGAGCGCGTTATTGTGAGCGGAGCCCATGATCGTATTGCCCATATCGAGCGTGATGACGCTGGTCAGCGTCGAGGCCGATTCGAACAGCGAACGCGGAATATGCGGGGCGTTGCCGATCACCATCTGGACGGCAAGCGCCTCGCCGAACGCCCGCGACATCCCGAGCACGACGCCTGTCAGGAGCGACGGCAGCGCGGTCGGAATGACGATGCGCCAGATCGTCTGCCATCGGGTGGCGCCAAGCGCAAAGGAGCCTTCACGAAGACCGAAAGGGAGCGAGGCGAGCGCATCGGCGGCTATGGTCGTGATCGTCGGTAAGATCATGATGGACAGCACGATCGCGCCTGCGGCGATGCCGATCCCCTGGCCGGGAAATACCGCGCGCAGAACCGGAACGACGATACTGAGTCCGACGAAGCCGAATACGACCGAAGGGATGCCGGCCAGCAGCTCGATCACCGGCTGCATGAACTTCTTGCCGACTCCCGGCAAAATTTGCGTCATGAATACGGCGGCGCAGCAGCCGAGCGGCGCGGCGATGGCTGCCGCGAGAAGCGAAGTGGCGAAGGAGCCGAAAATGAACGGCAGCGCGCCGAACAGCGCGGGATCGCCGTCCGGATCCCATTTCAGTCCCGACAGCAGTCCAGCTAGGCTGACTCCGTTCGTGATAAAGGTGCTTAATCCGCGCGAAGCGACGAAATAGACCATCGCGGCAATGGTTACGACCAGGACAAAAACGCATAGGATCGTATACACTTTGCCGACCCATTCCTCGACGATATGCGGTTTAAAGCTGCTGCGGCCGGACACCTCCATCTCCTTCCGCGCCTGATGCTTGCTGATCGCCTGCCGTTCCATGGCACCCTCTCCTCTACATAGCCAAGGAGAGGCAGATCAAGCTCCGCCTCTCTTGGGCCGTACTTATCGTGATTCGACTGCTCGCCGGCTTATTTCGATACGCTGCCCGCCGCGTCGCGTTTAACCTGCATTTTCGTGACCGGGATGTAGCCCAGCTGCACGACATCGCCGTTTTGAATCTTATCGGACATCATATAATCGAGGAATGCTTTCACTTCCGGCGCAGGCTCGCCTTTCGTGTACATGTGCTCGTAAGCCCATACCGGATATTTCCCCGTGATAACATTGTCTTCCGTCGGATCGACGCCTTCGTATTTCACCGTTTTGACCGAATCGTCCAAATACGACAAGGCCAAATAGCCGATCGCGCCTTTCGTCTCGGAAACGAGTTTCTTGACCGTACCGGACGCATCCTCTTGAATCGAACCGGGGATGTCTTCGGATTTCGTGCCGAGCGCGAATTTTTCGTACGTGGCGCGCGTACCGGAGCTGGAAGGGCGGTTAACGAGCGTAATTTTCTCATCCGGACCGCCGACGTCTTTCCAGTTGGTCACTTTGCCGGTAAAAATATCGACCAGCTGCTGCTTCGTCAGGTTATCGACCGTGACATCCTTGTTCACAACCGTCGCCATCGCCACGACCGCAACCGTGTGGTCGACCAGCGCCTTCGCTTGATCGGCGTCGGCATCCTTGAATTTCTCTTCGGCGAAAATGTCGGAGTTGCCGATCTGCACTTGTCCGCCGGCCACCTGCGTAAGGCCGGTACCGCTGCCGCCGCCTTGAACCTGAACCGTAATGCCGCTGTAGTCCGGTTCGGCCATAAATTCCTTCGACACCTGCTCGGCGAGCGGCTGCAGCGCCGTCGAACCCGCCGCCAGAATCGAGCCGGAAAGCTTCGTGCCGGAGTCCGCCGCGCTTCCGCCGCCGGCTGTGCTGTCGCCGCCTCCGTTTTGTGTATTCGTCGACGTAGACCCGCCTGTAGTTCCGCTGTTGTTCGTTTTCGAGCCGCATGCCGCAAGCCCGACCGCCAGCACGATGGCTGCAATGAGTAACAACGTCTTCTTCATTTCTCTGGTTTCTCCTCCCCGTTTTCACGGTATTTGTATTGTTTACTGACAAGTCCTATTGTAAAGGCGAGGTATTAATCTGATATTTTCGTAATGTTAACGGAATGCAAAAAATTCGTCGAATCGTTAACGGTTCGTCTCCGGTCAGCAGCAGCGTTGATTCCCGGCTTCCTGCCGCGGCCGTCTACGAGTTCAGGTCGGGCCTCTTTCCCGTCACCAGGTAGACGACCGATTCGCCGATATTCGTCGCATGGTCGGCGATCCGTTCGATATAACGGCCGACGAAGCTGAGCACGTTCGCCTGTGAAATCGTCTTCGGATTTTCCATCATCAGCGCGAACAGCTCGCGAATAATTTGGCTGTACAGCGCGTCGACCAGATCGTCGTCCTTCGCCGCCTTATACGCCATATTGACATTTTCCTGCACGAACGACTGGATCGACTCGTCAATCATCGTCTGCACGATGTGCGCCATGCGCGGCAGATCGATCAGCGGCTTGATCAGCGTCTGGCCTTCGAGCCGGAGCGCCGATTTGGCGATGTCGACGGACAGGTCGCCCATCCGTTCGAGGTCGCTTGCGATTTTGAAGGCGACGAGAATGCGTCTCAAATCCTTCGCGACCGGCTGCTGCGTGGCGATCAGCCTCGAGCCGAGCTCGGAAATTTTCTCCTCGATCGAGTTGAGCTCCCGGTCCTCCTGGACGATTCGCCTCGCCTCTTCCGTATCCATGTTTTGCAGCGCCAGCATCGAGCTTCCGAGGGCGTTTTCGACCCTTTTGCCCATTTCGACGATGTTGGCCTTCAGCTCGTCAAGCCCGTGATCGAATTCTTTTCTTGCCGTCATCATTCCCGCATCCGCCTTCCTTTCTATTAACCGTACCGGCCGCTGATATAATCTTCGGTCCGCTGGTCCCTGGGAGTGGAGAACAGCTTCTCGGTATCCGAATATTCAATGACTTCCCCGTTCAGGAAAAATACCGTCTGGTCCGAAACCCGCGCCGCCTGGTGCATATTGTGCGTAACCATGACGATCGTGTAACGGTCCTTCAGCTCCTGGGCGAGCTCCTCGATCTTCAGCGTCGAGATCGGATCGAGCGCGGAGGTCGCCTCGTCCATCAGCAGGATGTCCGGCTCAACCGCGAGCGCGCGGGCGATACACAGACGCTGCTGCTGCCCGCCCGACAGGCCGAGCGCCGAGCGTTTCAGGTAATCCTTCACTTCCTCCCAAAGCGCCGCCGAGCGGAGGCTCTTCTCGACGATTTCGTCGAGCTCCCGCCTGCTCCGCACGCCGTGAAGGCGCGGACCGTAAGCGACGTTGTCGTAAATCGATTTCGGAAAAGGGTTGGGCTGCTGAAACACCATGCCGATCCTTTTGCGAAGCGTCTCCACGCTCATGTCCTTTGCATAAATGTCGGTGCCGCCGACGGCGACCTTGCCTTCGATTCTCGTGCCGGGAATCATATCGTTCATCCGGTTCAGCGTCCGCAGCAGCGTCGACTTGCCGCAGCCCGAAGGACCGATGAATGCCGTAACCGCTTCTTTCCCGATTTCCATCGATACATTTTTGAGCGCATGGAAGGTTCCGTAATAGAGGTTCAGTCGTTCGATCTGAATTAAAGGCTGCATGACGGTTTCCTCCGAGTATGCGGACAAAGTCCGGCGAATCTATCGAATCCGACTCCAGTATAGTTTCGGAGTGTAAAGTCCGTGCTCGCGGATTGTTAATGAAATGTTAATTTTGCCGGCTGGCGGCGGAGCAGGCTTCTTCTCTTGGTCCAATAGAAAAAAGCACGGCGAATTTACCCTTTCTACATAGTAAAAAACCCGTCCATCGGCGCTGAGTCGCCGTCGGACGGGCTTACGTTCGGAAAACAGGATGATATGAAGTCGAAAGGACTGTCTTGTATTATGCCGGCTGCGCTAGCGGCTTCGGCACAGGTTCTATACAAATGCGGCCGCTCCGCGGCGGCCTACGGCCGTCAGAGCTCGACCATCGCTTTAATGACGCCGGTTTCGGGCTTCAGCCACGATTCGAAGCGGCCGATCATCTCTTCGAACGGGGAGCGGTGCGTAATATACCGGTCCACGTCGACCGCGCCGCCGCGCAGCGCGTCCATGACCGTGCCGAAATCCTCCGGCGTGGCGTTGCGGCTCCCTAGCAGCGTCAGCTCCCGTTTATGAAATTCGGGGTCGCTGAACGACAGGTCCGCCCGCACGAGCCCGACATAAACGAGCTTGCCGCCGTGCGACGTATAGCCGAATGCCGCCTCCATCGAGCGCTTGCTGCCGGTCGCGTCGAAGACGATGGCGGGGAATTCGCCCCCGGTCAGCTCCGCAAGTCTGCCCGCCGGGTCGTTCAGCGCATTTACGATCTCGTCGGCGCCGGCCCATTCGCGGCAGAAGCGCAGCCTCTCCTCGTTGATGTCCATCGCGAGCACGCGCGCCCCGCGGCGTTTGGCGAAGGCCATCACGCCGAGCCCGATCGGGCCGGCGCCGATAACGAGCACGCTGTCGCCCGGCTGCGGATCCGCCCTGCGCACGGCGTGGGCGCCGATCGCCAGCGGCTCGAGCGCCGCCGACTGATCCAGCGTCAGCCCGGCCGTCTTGATCAGGTGAGTCGCCGGCACCGCGATCCGCTCCCGCATCCCGCCGTCGCAGTGGACGCCGAGAACCTGCAGGCTTGAGCAGCAGTTCGTCTTGCCCAGACGACAAGCCGCGCACGTTCCACAAGCCAGATAGGGAATTACGGCCACCTGGTCGCCTTCCCGCAGCCCGTGCGTCTCACCTTCGATGCGCTCCACCGTGCCGGCCAGCTCATGGCCGAGAATGCGCGGATATTCGAAAAACGGCTGATTCCCTTTATAAGCGTGCAGATCGGTGCCGCAAATGCCGATTCTTCGAATCCGCACGAGCGCTTCCCCGGGCCCAAGCACAGGCGCATCCGTCTCCGTCAAAACAAACCGGTCCGGCCGCTCGCATACGATCGTTTTCATCGCCTGCTTCCTCCTTCTCCATTTTTGCTTAACGTTCAATTACGAGCAAAGAGCCGCCGCTGTCCCGAAAAAGGCGGCTTATCTCTCTGCCCCGTTCAGCTTGTAGAACGCCGCCGCATTGCCGCCGAACAGTCGAGCCCGCTCCGCCTCGCCGAACGATTCCGGCAGCGCCCGCTCCAGCACCGACACGACCTGGCCGTAATCGGCCGCGAGCAGGCACACCGGCCAGTCGCTGCCGAACATGACGCGGGACGGTCCGAAGCATTCGGCGATATGGCGCACATAAGCGGTAAAATCGTCCGGCTTCCAGCCCGCGTGATCGGCTTCCGTCACCATTCCGGACAGCTTGCAGCTGGTGCCCGGATGCCTGCGGGCGATTTCCTTCATTTGCTCCGCCCAAGGCTCGAATACGCCGGCGGCGATTTGCGGCTTGCACAGGTGGTCGATGACCGCATGCAGGCCCGGCACGAGCTCCAGCAGCTCCATCACAGCCGGAAGCTGATGCGAAACCGCAAGCAGATCAACCGGCAGCCTGTCTTCGGCAAACCGGCGGAGCGCATTTATGATATGCGGCTGCAGCGCCTCGCGCGGATCGCTCATTTCCTGGATCATGAGACGAATGCCCGCGAACTTGGGACTTGCTTGAAACCGTTTCAGCGCCTCCGGCCAAGCCGGATCGCCGAAATCGAGCCAGCCGACGACGCCCGCGACCGATGCGCACCGCTCCGCAAGCTCCAGCAGGAAGTCCGTCTCCGCATGCGTCTGCGCCGCCTGCACGACGATCGTGCCGCCGATTTCGTGCCGTGACAGAGACGGTTCGAGGTCCTCGGGCAAATAATCGCGGTACAGAACCGGCACGTCCGGCGTGAGCCACCCGTAATCTCCCCGGCCGAGCTTCCAATAATGCTGGTGCGCGTCAATTCTCACGGACGATGACCCCCTTCTTCAGGATAAGGTTGGCGTACTGCGCCCGTTCGCCGGTAGCTACTATCGCATAAGCGCGTTTGGCCCGTTCGTAAAAAGCGAACCGCTCCATCTGCTCGAACGGGTCCGCCCTGCCTCCGGCATGAGGCTGAACCAGCTCGCGATAGCGGTTCCAAATCGGCGTTTCGACCGGGTCGCCGGGCACAACCGCCATCAGCGCCGCCGGCTGCTCGACGTACGTGTCGAGCGGATACAGCCGCAGGACCGCCTCCAGCAGCTCCGGGATCGGATGGCCGTCGCACCGGACGAGCCGCTGGGCATGGCTGGCCGCGGGAAAATTGGCGTCGGCGAGCACCAGCTCGTCGCCGTGCCCCATTTCCATCATGATTTTCAGCAGCTCCGGGGGGATGAGGGGCGAGATTCCTTTCAGCATCGTCCTGCTTCTCCTGCCTTTCCTGGTCAAGTTTCAAAAAAAGGAAGGCCCGCCGATGAGCTTCCCTTATTCTGCTGCCGCAAACCGCAGGCAGCCCTGCGATCGGCCGGCCTTTAGGCCTCGTCGGGCACGAAACGGTTCGTCAGCGAACCCAGCTTCTCAATCTCAATCGTGACCTCGTCGCCCGGCTTCAAATAAACCCGCTGCTCCTTCGGCAGCCCGAGCACGACCCCTTCCGGCGTCCCCGTCAAAATGATATCGCCCGGCTCCAGCGTCATATGCTGCGAGATATAGCTCACGATTTCGTCGCAGTAGAAAATCATGTCGGAGGTGTTCGAATTTTGGCGCACCTCGCCGTTCACGATCGCTTTAATGACCAGCTCGTTCGGATTGCCGACCTCGGCCGCCGGCACGAGATACGGGCCGAGCGGGCTGAAATCGTCGCACGTTTTGCCGAGCAGCCACTGATGCGTGCGCGTCTGCAGGTCGCGGGCGGACAAGTCGTTGACCGCGCAGTAGCCGAATACGTAGTCCAGCGCCTGCTCCTTCGATACGTTTTTCGCCCGTTTGCCGATCACGATGACGAGCTCCGCTTCGTAATCCAGCTCGTCCGTCACTTTGGGCACGGCGACGTTCTGCTTATGCCCGGTCAACGTATTGTTAAACTTGTTGAACAGGATCGGATATTGCGGAATCGGCGCGTTCGTTTCTTCCGCATGCTTGCGGTAGTTCAGCCCGACGCAGATGATTTTGTTCGGCCGCGTGACGCACGGTCCCCACTCCAGCGCGTTTTCGTCGAGCAGGAAGGCGCCTTTTTCCGGGAGCGACGCAGCGTAAGCTTCAAGCGCCGCAACTGCCGGTTCGCCGCCGCGGATGACGTCCATGACGTCGGTGGCGACCTCCTGCTGCGCGGGATGGCTCGCCAGCGCCCGTTCGATGTCGATGACGCCGGCTTCCGTCTTGACGCCGAGCGCCTGCCGTCCTTCTTTTATAAACGTGAGCAATTTCAGCATGAGCATAACCCCTCCATAAGATGATGATGGCTTTCTTGATGCATGCAGCGTTTTAGGCGTTTTTGCCAAATACGGCGCCGCCGTCGACGTACAGCGGTGCGCCCATGACGAACGTCGACTCATCCGAAGCGAGGAACAGCGCCGCCTTGGCGACGTCCTCCGGCCGTCCGAGACTTTCGCTCAGCTGGCGTTTCTTCAGCCCTTCGATCGCCGCAGCTTCGTCGCTGTACGATTCCTTCAAATACTTTTCCACGAACGGCGTCATGATCGTGCCCGGCAGCAGCGCATTGACGCGGATATGGTACGGCGCATAATCGACCTGCATTGATTTCGTAAGCGCCAGCACCGCGCCTTTGGTCGCGGCATAGGACGCCCTGCGGGCCAGCCCGATCTCCGCGATGCACGAGGACATGTTGATGATCGAACCGCTTTTGCGCTCCATCATATGCGGCAGCACGTATTTGCTCGGCAGAAAAACGCCGCGGATGTTGACGTTCATCACCCGGTCCCAGTCGTCCGGCTCGATTTCGTGCAGCTGGCCGACGCCGCTGATGCCCGCGTTGTTAAACAGCACGTCGATACGCCCGAATTTGGCGATGATTTGGTCCGTCATCGCCGAGACGGACTCCGGGTTCGTCACGTCCGCCTGAATGAACGCCGCCTGACCGCCGGCTTCTTCGATTTCCTTCACCGTTCCCCGGCCGTGCTCTTCCGACAAATCGTTGACAACGACAATTGCGCCTTCCTTCGCAAACAGCAGCGCCGTGCTTTTGCCGATACCGGAGCCGGAGCCGGTGATCAGCGTCACTTTTCCTTGCAATCGCATGGTCAAACCTCCTTCGTAGGACGATGAATGTGAAGCGCTTTCCCGTCAGTGCAGCTCCGTCATCCGCCGGGCGAGACCGATGAGCTCGGCCCGCGCTTCGTCCGCCTTGCGCTCCCACTGGTGAAGCGGCATCGAGCAGCTGACCGCCGCGGCGGCTTCGCCCGCCCGGTTGAACACCGGTGCGGCGACGCACCGGAAGCCGATGACCGATTCCTGGTCGTCGACGGCGTACCCCTGCCCGCGAATGCGCCGCAGCTCCTCAAACAGCGCTTCGCGGCGGGCGATCGTATTCGGCGTCATGGCCGTCAGCTCCGGCTTCGGATAGAGGCGGCTCCACTCCTTCTCCGGCAGCCAGGCCAGCAGCGACTTGCCGAGCGCCGTCGCATGGGCGGGCAGGCGCATGCCGGGCTCGGACAGCAGCCGGACCGGCGTCTGCGCCTCCATTTTCCCCAGGTATAAAATGTGGTCGCCCTCCCGCCTGGCCAGCTGAATCGTCTCCTGCAGCTTGTCGCGCACCGGTGCGGCTTCATGCTGAAAAGCATCGTACAGCTCGAAATGCTGCGCATAGGACGAAGCGTAAGCCGAGACGGCGGGACCGAGCGAATAGGTGTCGGCCGCGCTTTTCCTCACCCAGTTCAGCGCTTCCATCGTGGCCAGCAGCGAGAACATCGAGCTTTTGTTGATGCCGAGACGGCGGGACAGATCGATGAGCTTGTGTTTGTCCGGCTCCTTGGCCAGAACGGACAAAATGCCGTCCGCCTTCTCCAGCGCCGGAACCCAGTATTTCCGGTTTTCCGACAATCACTTGACCTCGCACCCAGGTTTACTATAATAAACCCGATTCTTTATAGTGAACTCACTTCCTAAGATAGCCCATTTCAACGCAGGTTTCAAGAACAAATTGATGAGGGGATAAAAAAGAAAGCCCACAACTCGAGCGGCAATCGTCCCCGCTAGAATGATGGGCCTGGATGCGTTGAAGCGTTCTACAGAGCGACCTTCTTGCCCGTGCGCGCGCTCTCCACGGCGGCGAACACCATCGCTACGCTCTTGATGTTGTCGGTGCAGTCGGTTTCCGCCGGGCGGCCCTGCTCGAGCGCCGCGAACATTTCGTCGAGACAGCCTTTGTGGCCTTCGCGCCCCTGCCAGCGGTCCTCGGCCTCGACCGGTTTGACCGCGGCGAAAAATTCGACCGGCTTTGACTCATCGACGACGGCGCAGACGGGGAGCGAATGTCCGTCCCATTTTGCCGTGCCGCTGCTTCCGATAACGCGCCACTCCGACTCCCACGAGGTCGGAAGCCCCTGCGCGCACCACGAGCCGCGATAGGTGAACACCGAGCCGTCGCTCATCTCAAATATGCAGACCGCCGAGGCATTGCCCTTGTACCAGGAGCCCGGGGGGTTGAATTCATGGCAGTAAACGGACACCGGATCGGCTCCGCTGATGAAGCGCGCCTGGTCGAACGTGTGGATCGCCATATCGACGATCAGCGGACTGTCCATCGCGTCTCGGAAGCCGCCGAAATGCGGCCCGAGGAAGAAATCCGCATGGATCGTGCCGATTTGGCCGATCGCGCCGCTTTGGACCAGCTCGCGGAATGCGCGGATCTGCTTCAAATAACGGCGGTTTTGCATGACGCTGTACCGTTTGCCCGTCGCCTTCGATACGTCCGCGATTTCCTGCGCGTCCGCGAGCGACTCGGCCATCGGCTTCTCGCCGAACACGTTCCGGCCCGCCTTCATCGCGGTCGTGACGATCGTCTTGTGGCTCGCCGGGATCGTAACGTCGAACACTAGGTTCGCATCCGTCTCGGCGAGCGCTTGCGACAAATCGGTGAACGTCGGGACGTTAAGCCCCCGGCGCTCCTTCATTTTGACCGCGCTCTCCTCGAAGATGTCTACCAAGCCGACGATCTCGGCATTTTCCCGCTCGGCCGCGTAATCCAGCCACTGGTTCGACATGCCGCCGCAGCCGGCGACAATGATGTTATGCTGTGCCATGTCCGCTCGATTCCCTCCTATACGTAAAGCTTTATTCCGGATTCGGTACGAAGCTTCCGCCCCGGCATTGCTTCAAATAGTTCAGCGCATGCACCTGGCCCGTCATTTCCAGCTCGTCCCGGTATACGGGATCGTGCCAGCCTTCGATGTCGATGCTGCCCTGGTAACCCGCCTGCATTAAAATGGAAATGACATCTGTCCAGTTCGTATCGCCGAATCCCGGCGTACGATGCCATACGAACTGCTTCGGCCCGTGGATGCCGTTTTCGCGGACGATGTCCCAGGCGATCGTCGCATCCTTGCCGTGTACATTGAAAATTTTGTGCGTCCATTTGCGCAGCTGCGGAATCGGATCGATCAGGCTGACCATCTGATGCGTCGGCTCCCACTGCAATCCAATATTGTCTGCGGGTACGGCATTAAACATCATTTCCCAGGCAATAGGATTGTGGGCGATGTTCCAATCGCCTTCCTTCCAGGTGCCGCCCATGTCGCAATTTTCGAAGGCGATCCGGACCCCGCGGTCCTCCGCCCGCTTCGACAGCTCGCCGAATACTTCGGCGAAACGGGGCAGCGATTCATCGATCGCACCCGGCATCCTGCCGGTGAAGCCGGCGACCAGATCGGTTCCGAACTCATGCGCATGGTCGATGAGCCGCTCCCAGCTGGCCAGCGTATCCGCATTGTTGCCCGCGCCGGTGAGCGGGTTGCCGAATATGCCGAGGCTGGAAATGACGATGTCTTGTTCAGCCAAAATATCCTTGACTCTTTTCGCGATTTCCGATAAATCCGCATTGTTCGTCGACTGCCAGAACGTCAGCGAAAACGACTCGAAGCCGTGCGGAATGATTTGCGGCAGGACGCGTACGGCGTCGTGGCCGCCGACAAGCGTGCCGATTCGGAGCTGTTTCATTTTCGTAATCGTTCCTCCCTGTTTTAAATCCCTTTCATCGTACAAAATCGCCCGGCCGCAAACTAGAAGCACTATTCCGAACTATTCGTACGATCTTACGATTTCTGCCGGAAATAAAGCGTTGACACCTGCATTTTCTGCGATTATATTGATAAAATCGTATGCTTACAAAAGCTGGGGGGCACAGGGAGCATGACGGTCAGCCCGCTTAAGGAGAACACATTTATTCCGGATCGGACCTTTCCGATCAATGTTTTTATCGTTTCCAATGTCGGCATGCATTGGCACGATCATATCGAATGGATCTATGTGCGTAAAGGAAGAGCCCGCATTCAGATCGACGCCGTTTACGAGCAGCTCGGGGAAGGCGAGCTCGCCTTCGTCAATTCCAGGCAGCTGCACAGCGTCGTGACGCTGACGCCGGATGCGGAGCTCGTCTGCATCGTGTTCAACGAAGCGCTTGTCCGGGGAAGCGGTCTCGACATCACGGAGCATCATTATTTTCTGCCTTATCTGAACCAGCGGTTCAACTGGCCGAGCACGATGAAACGCGGCGAAGCCAGCATGGCCGAGATGAGCGAATCGATCGAGCGGGCCGTCGGCGAGTTCAAGCGCAAGGAGCCCGGCTACGAGCTGCTCGTCAAGGCGGAGCTGCTGCGCATCTTCGGCCAATATTTCCGCTATGCGCAGACGTGCGCCGCGCGGCCGATGCCGCAGGTGCGCCGGTCGCACGACCTGTCGCATCTGCTGCAAACGCTCCGCAGCCGGTACGACAGCCCGCCCGGCGTCGAGGAGGCGGCTGCGCTCGTCGGCCTCAGTCCGAACCATTTCTGCAAAGTGTTCAAGCAGGTGACCGGCAAAACGCTGCTCGAATATATTCACCTGCTGCGCGTGCAGGAGGCGGAACGGCTGCTGCTCGACACCGACATGCCGGTGACGGAAATCGCCGGGCGCATCGGTTACTCGAACATGACGTATTTCGGGCGCGTGTTCAAAAAGATGAAAGGCGCAACGCCGTCGGAAATCCGCAAACGCGGGGCTGCGCCGCCTTCAAACGAAAGGAGACCGGAACCCGAATGACGAAACCGCAGCTTGTTCTTGACGTCGGCGGCGTGCTGCTGACGAATATGACCGACTTCTGGCGCGAAGCCGCCGCATGCGCGTCGGTTCCCGGCGAACAGCTTCGTGCGCAGTTCCGGAAGGATCTCCGCAGGAGCCTGTGGTCGGGGGAACTGCCCGAAAGCGGGTTTTGGAGCTGGCTTACGGGCCGCTTCCCCGCGCTGGACGCGGAGGAGACTGCGCGGATGCTGCAAAAAAGCCTGCAGCCGCTGCCCGCAATGGCGCTCATCCCGCAGTGGAGCGAAATGGCCGGCATTCACCTGCTCAGCAATCACCGGGCCGAATGGATCCGGCCGCTGCTGGAGCCGATTCTGCCGTTTATTGCCGGCGTAACCATCTCGAGCGAGTCCGGCGTCTGCAAGCCGGAGGAAGAAATATACCGGCTGGCCGCTTCGCAGCTGACCGGGCAGGGCCCCGTGCTGTACATTGACGACCAGGACGTCAACTTTGTGCAGGCGGAAAAACTCGGCTGGCGAACGCTGACCGCCGACGAAGCGGGCGAATGGACAAAGCAGGTGGAGCGCCTGCTGGCTTAAACTATGCCAGCCCCGGATTATTACACCCGGCGCCTATTTTCTTGTATTGACGAAGCGCTGGCGAAGGACTATACTTTCCTCGTTCCAATTGCTGATTGAACGTGGGGGAAACGAGATGAACGACCGGTCGGTTCTTTTCAAGCTGTGCGGCGTATCGCTGCTGTGGGGCGGCAACTACGTGTGCAGCGCGTATTTGCTGCGCGATTTTTCGCCTGTTTTTTTATCTTTCTCGCGACTGGTCGTCATGTCGCTGTTTCTGATCACCGTCGCCTGCATCCACCGGTCCATGGAACGCCCCACGGCGCGTCAATGGATCTTGCTCTTTTTTACTGGATTTTTCGGGACGCTGATGAACCAGCTTTTTTATTTCGCGGGGCTGCAGTACTCGACCGCCGGCAACGCGGCGCTGATCATCGCGCTTTCCCCGATTGCGACGACCTTTCTCGCCCGTTTATTCTTAAAAGAATATATAAGCGTCTTGAAATTTGCCGGTGCCAGCCTCGCGCTGGCTGGCGTGTGCATCATCGTGCTGAGCAGCGGAAGCTCGCTGGATGCGTCCAAAGGGGACGTCTACCTGCTGCTCGCCATGCTCGGCATGTCGGCCAGCCTGCTGTTTATCCGGAAGCTGACCGCCGCCATGTCTTCCTACGGCGTCACGATCTATTCCACCGTCCTCGGCACGATGATGATGATCCCTGCCGCCTCATGGGAAGCAGCCGGCGGCCATCTGCACTACAGCACCGGACTGCTCAGCTGGGTGATTCTGGTTGCGGTTGCCGTGATCGGCCAAGGGCTTGCGGGTTTTTGGTGGAACAAGGGCATCTCGGTCGTCGGCGCTTCGGCAAGCGCGATGTTCATGAACATTCCGCCGTTTATCGCGATCGTCATTTCCCACTTCGTGCTTGGCGATCCGATCCGCCCCTCCCAGATCGCCGGAGGGATGCTTATACTCGTCGGCGTGGCGGTGTCCAACAAGAAGCCGTCCCCAAAGCCGGTTATCGAGGCGAAAATATAGACGTGAGCATAGCCGCCCGGGCAGCCGGTTTCAATTTTCCCGAAAGCATCCCATCATAACGGACTTGAGGAATACATACGGTGTATTCCTTTTTTTATGCGCGGATTTCTCTGCAGCCCAAGGGTAAAAAAAATCCGTTGGCCCCGGCGCTTCCTCATCGGAAGCGCCACGCAGGCCAACGGATTTTTATCGCTTTATTTCACGTACAATCTTGCCGTTTCTTCCCAAATCTCTCCCGCTTCGAGGCTGAACAAGCCGATTTCGTCAGTCGGCAGCGAGCTGTTCGGCGCGTTGACGAGGTTGATTTGCGGTTCGGGACAGAAGAAGCCCTCTCTCGCAAAATTGTTCCAGATCATCCACATCTTGTAGGATGTGCCGACATCGTATACGAGCGTCGCGCCGAGCTTCGTATCGGTCAGCTCCATCCGGTTGCGGCCGTTTTGCGGTACCGCCGTATAATGGTTGTCCATCGCGCCGAAGAACGGATAGACGCCCTCTCCCTTCAGCAGCTCCTCCTCCGGCGCCAGCGTCTGAAACTGCCCCGTCGGCAGCATCCGGTCGCTCATTTGCCAGCGCTCGCCGATCGTCAGCTTGACGCGGTAATCCTTCGCCGATCCGCCCGGCGCGAACGGTGCGTTAATCGCCGTGTGGAACGCGAACAGGCACGGAATTTTTTGTTCGCCGTCGTTGCGCACGAACAGCCGCTGCGACAAGCCGTCGCCGCTGAGCCCGTAGCGCAGCTTGATCGTAAATTGAAACGGGAGATGGCTGTGGACCGGATGGCCCTCGCGCACCATCAGTGCGACGACGACGAAGCTCTCGTCCTTCGACTGGCCGAAATCCTCCACCTCCCAAGGCGTGTCCGAAACGAAGCCGTGCAGATGGTTGCCGGTAGCCGCTTCATTAACGGGAAACTGGTAGGTTTGGCCGTTCCACGGAAACTTTCCGTCTTCGTAACGGTTAGGCGGATACAGGATCGGAATGCCGTGGATGATCGGGCGCGCCTTGAACGATGCCATTTCCTCTTCCGCCGGCTCGTGGAGAAACCGGTAACCGGTTTCCGTATCGCGGAACGCGATGCAGTTGCCGCCGATTTCGGGAAGAACGGCCGCTTCGTAACGGCCGGCCTTCAGCCAAATGGCTTTCTCGCCTTGATAAGTGCCTTCGTACGCTTGAAATTGGCTCATAAAAACAGGGTTCGCTCCTTTAACATCGATTCGAAAATAGGCCGTAATCAGCTTACCATAAAAACGAAAAATCCGGCGAAACGAATAACGATTTCCGCACAGGCCTGCCTTCGGGAGGCCCCGCGGTCCGTCCCGCTCCCCGCCCCGGGAAAGCACCCGCCTCTAACGACAGGTCACATGATCCAACGGAGCCTCGGCCTGGCGATGCCATTTTGCCTTTTGTATCCGGGCCGGGCCCTCGCATAACACTCCCTGCGCACCAAGCCTACGGATCGGAAGCGAAAGCCGATCCGGCGATTTTCGCGGTCTAGCCTGCTTCCACCTTGCTTCTTCCCTGCGAGTGCAGGTAAAGCTGCTCGTAGTAGCCTTTTTGGCGCAGCAGCTGCTCGTGCGTGCCTTCTTCGACGATCCGCCCGCTGCGCATGACGATGATGCGGTCCGCCTGCATAATCGTCGACAGCCGGTGCGCGATGACGATCGTCGTCCGTCCTTTGGACACCGCTTCCAGCGCCGACTGGATCAGCTGCTCCGTCTGCGAGTCGAGATTGGCGGTCGCTTCGTCGAGAATGAGCACCTTCGGCTGGAACACGATAATCCGCGCGAACGAAATGAGCTGCCGCTCGCCCGCCGACAATCCGCTGCCCCGCTCCGACAGCCGCGTGTCGTAGCCGTCTTTCTTCTGCCGGATAATGGCGTCGGCGCCGACGAATTTGCAGGCGCGAATGACGTCCTCGCGGGAGATCGTCTCGTCGAACAGGCGGACGTTATCGACGATGCTGCCGGAGTAGAGATACGGCTCCTGCTGGACGAGGCCGACGATCCGGTGCAGCGAAGGCTGCGGAATGTCGCGAATATCGACGCCGTCGATCGTGACGCTGCCCTTCTGCGTATCGTAGAAGCGGCAAAGCAGGCTGATCAGCGTGCTTTTCCCCGCGCCGGTCGTGCCGACGACGCCGATCATTTCGCCCGGCCGGATATGCAGATCGAGATCGTGCAGCACCGGTTCGTCCGGGCTGTAGCCGAATTTGATCCGGTTGAAGTCGATCCGGCCCTGTACTTTCGGCGCTTCGAGCGGAATCTCCGTTTCGCGCTCCTTGATCTCGGGCGAGACGGAGAACAGGTTCCAGATCCGGCCGACCGATACGGACGTCGATTGGAGCGTGTTCCACTGCTGCGTGATCGAGTTGATCGGCTGGAAAAACTGCCGGATATACGTAATGAACGCGTATAATACGCCGAATTCGATCGTATGCCCGAGCACCGCGTAGCCGCCGAGCCAGGTGACGAAAGCAATCGACATATTGCCGAGCAGATCGAAGGAACGGTTAAACAGCACGTTCGTTTTGATTTCCCGCAGGTTGGCGCTGAAATAGGAGCTGTTGCGCTCCCTGAACTGCCGTTCCTGCTCCTTCTCCTGGTGGAACGCCTGGATAAGGCTCATGCCGGCCAAATTTTCCGCCACGAAGGCGATCAGGCGCGACAGCCGGGTGCGCGTCAGCTGATACGTCTTGCGCATGTAAGAGCGGAACGCGATGGCGATGCCCGCGATAATCGGCAGCAGCACCATGCAGTAGAGCGCCAGCCGCGGATCGAGATGGAACATCATGACCAGAATCATCACGAGCGTCAAGCCGTCCCGAATGACACTCAGCACAACCTGCGTAAAAAACTGGTTGAGCGTCTCGGTATCGCTCGAGACGTGCGTGATCAGGCTGCCCGTCGGCATCCGGTCGAAGAACGGCATCGACAACCGCGAAATATGCGTGAACAGCTCCTTGCGGACGCGGGCGACGATGCTTTGACCGGCGAACTGCAGCAGATTGTTCTGCAAATACGTAAACACCAGGCTGCCGACCGAGAGGCCCAAATAGACGCCGCCGATCGTCAGAATCGTGCGAAAATCGTTCCGGCCGACCATCAAATTGTCGTCGATCGCGATTTTCATCAGGTACGGCTGCAGCAGGTCCGCGGCGATGGCGATGATCGTACAGCAGACGACAAGTAAAAACGTAACCCGGTGCGGCTTGACATACCGGTATAAAAACCGGATCATCTCCTTGCCCCCGGCCGACTTCGGCTCCGCCCCGCGTTCCGGTCCAGGGGCCGCTTCCTCCTGAATTCCCTGCTTAACGGACATGGCTTTCATGACGGCTCCCCTCCTCTTGTATGGCATGCAGCTCGGCATAAAGCCCCTTCTGCGCAAGCAGCTGCTGGTGCGTGCCGCGCTGCACGATGCGTCCCTCGTCAAGCACGACGATTTCGTCGGCGTGCGCAATCGCGCTGATCCGGTGGGCGATCAGGATCGTCGTTTTGTTCGCCCGCTCCTTGCGGATCGTCGCGATGATGTTCGTCTCGGTGACGGCGTCGACGGCGCTGACGCTGTCGTCCAATATAATCACCGGCGCGTTCTTGATCAGGCCGCGGGCCAGGCTCGTGCGCTGACGCTGGCCGCCGGACAGCGTAATGCCTCGCTCGCCGAGATGCGTTTCGAATTTCTCCGGAAACTCGACGATGCTGTCGTAAATCTGCGCATGCTTCGCCGCACGCTCGACCTTATCCAGCGAGCTGTCGCGGCGAAAAAATGCGATGTTGTCGCGGATCGTCGTGCTGAACAGAAACCCGTCCTGCGGCACGTAAGCGATCTGTTCCCGCAAATTTTCGAGTTTCAGATCGCGCACATCCGTGCCGCCGATCAGAATCGTGCCGGCCGGCGGGTCGTAGACGCGAAGCAGCAGCTTCATGAGCGTCGTTTTGCCGCTTCCCGTCCGTCCGATAACGGCGAGCGTTTTGCCCGGCTTTACGGTAATATCGATGTCGTGAAGCGCTTCCCGAGCCGAATCCGGGTACGCGTACGTCAAATGGCGGATGCGAATTTCCGCCCGGTTAAACTCGATCTCGCGCGCACCCTCCGACTCGCTGATATCCGGCGTGACGGACAGCAGGTCGTTAATGCGGACAAGCGACGCTTTTGAGCGCTGCATCGTGTTAATGACATTGCCGATCTGCTGCAGCGGGTTGACCATCATCCGGATATACAGCGTCAAGGCGACGAAGCTGCCGATCGAGATCCGCTGGTGGATAGTCAAATATCCGCCGAACACTATCGTAATAATGAACGAAATCGCTCCGATGAACGGGATAAGTGCCTGAAAAAGCGACGATACCCGCACCAGCCGCAGCTGATTGTCGCGGATCCGCTCTACCGTCGCCCCGAACCGGTCGATCATAATCGGCTCGACGGCGAATTTTTTCGTCACCCGGATGCCCCCGAACTGCTCCTCCGCCGATTCCGTCATCGTGCCGAGCGACTCTTGCACCTTAAGCGAGCGCTGGCGGATGACCGGCCCGAATCTCGTAACGAGCCAGGGGATGAAAAGCAGCGGGAACACGCAAACCGCTATGAGATAAAGCGGAATATCGCTGATCAGCATCATGATGATTGCGGAAATGATCAGCATCGTCGCGTTTGCCGTCTGGTTGATGCCCATCGAGATCGACTCGCGCACGCTCGTTACGTCGTTCATGACGTAGCTGAGCCATTTGCCGACGCCGTGCTTCGAGTAGTAATTTTCGCTGAGCAGCGTAAAATGGCTGAACAGCCGGTTCCGCGTATAAAACTCGAACCGCCTTCCAAGCCTCATAATAATATACTGCCCGATGCCTGCCAGCAGGCCGAAGGCCAGCGCGACGCCGAGCAGCATAAGGCTGTAATTCACGATATCCGCTTTCGTGAGCTGCTCGCGATTGAGCTGGTCGGTAAAGCTTCCGATCAGCTTCGGGTAATACGATTGCGCAACGTTGGCGATCATCGTCAGGATGACCGCCAGCGCGTAAAAATGGCCGTTAGCTTTGACATAATGAAACAACAATCGCTGCGGCTTCAATCCTCCATCTCCTCCCGCATGTTTCCTTGTATCAGCCAGGCAGGCCGAAGCTTGCCCTTACAAGCGATACCGGGCCGTCATTTGGCGGCGAGGCAATCTTCCCGCTTGAACCCCTAAGGCAAATCCAAGCGGTAACCACGATGTGCTTAGTATTCTAAAAAAAAGCGCAATTTAATATTAAACCCATTTTCCTCCGTTTGGAACAGGGAAAACGAAAAAAAGGCACACGGACAAAATCCCTTGCCGGCCGGGGCCGGATTTTACTCCGCTCCACCGTCCGTCAAGGGACTGCTGCTGTCTCGTCAATAAAAATCGTACCGCTTGAGCCATAGCCCGCAAACGGTCGTCCAGGACGCCACGTGCGGGTCTTCGCCGGCAAGACCGAGGCCGTGCCGGCCTTTCTCGTACACGTGCAGATCGAACGGCACCTTCGCCGCGGCCAGCGCGGACGCGTAAAGCAGCGCGTTCTCCACCGGCACGGCTCCGTCGTCCGCCGTATGCCAAATGAATGCCGGCGGCGTGTCCGGCTTTACTTGACGCTCGGCGCTGAGCAGCTCCACCATCTCTTCGGCCGGCTCCGGCCCGAGCAAATTGGTGCGCGAGCCGCCGTGGGCGTATCGCGTGTCGAGCGAGATGACCGGATAACACAAAATGCTGAGATCCGGGCGGCACGACTGCCGTTCGACAGGGTCCGCCGCCTCCGGGGCGCCCTGATCGAACAATACGCTCGCGGTTGCCGTCAAATGACCGCCCGCCGAGAAGCCGAGGATGCCGATTTTGGCCGGGTCGATGCCCCATTCCGCGGCATGCAGCCGCACGTGGCGAACCGCCCGCTGGGCATCCTTGAGCGCGGACGGGTAGCGGTAAGGCGCCACGCGGTAGCGCAGGACGAACGCCGAGACGCCGAGGCCGTTCAGCCACTGCGCGATCGGTTCGCCTTCATGCGCCGCCCGCATGCCGTAGCCGCCGCCGGGGCAAACGATAACCGCGCCGGTTCCGCCGCCCTGCACGAGATACGGCGTCAGCGCCGGACGGTCTTCGTCCCCGTTCCCCTGCGCAAGCGGCGCGCCTTCCGGCCATAGCTCAATTAGTTCGCCCGCAGATCCAGCCATTCGATTTCCTCCCTCGTCAGCTCAATCGTCGTTGCATCCAGACACGATTCCATCTCCGCCTTGTTGCGCGCCCCGATAATCGCCCCTGTCGGGAACGATTGGTTCAGCACATAAGCAAGCGCGATTTGAATCGTCGATTTGCCCTTCTCCTTGCCGAGCTGCTCGGCCCGGCGATAGCGTTCCCAGTTCTCATCATTATAAAATACGCGAACGAGATCGGCGTCAGAACGGTCCTCCGGCGTAAACCGACCGGTAAAGAAGCCGCGCGCCTGCGACGACCAGGAGAAAATCGGCAGTCCGCTCTGCTCATGCCACTTCATCATCGGCTCGTCGACGCTGACGCAGTCTTTCCAATACGGCTCCTTCGCCTTGGCGAGGCTCAGGTTCGGGCTGCTGAAATCGAAGCCGCGCAGGCCGTGCTCGGCCGCATAACGGTTCGCTTCCTCGAGCCGCGCCGTCGACCAGTTCGACGCCCCGAAGCACAGGATGCGTCCCGCTTCGACATGCTCGTTCAGCGCTTCCAGAATGTGCCCGACCGGAACGTTCGGATCGTCGCGGTGGAGCGCATACAGATCGACGTAGTCGGTGCGCAGCCGGTCGAGGCTGATCTTCAGCTCCTCGTCGATAAATTCCTTCTTGACGCGCACGCCTTCCTTATTCGGATGGGCGCCTTTCGTCCAGACGTTGATGCTGGCGCGGTTGCCCCGCTCCTCCAGCCACATGCCGATCGCCTGCTCGCTCCGGCCGCCGCTGTAGATGTAAGCGGTATCGATCGTGTTGCCGCCGATGGCCGTAAACGCATCCAAATTGTCGCGCACCAGATCGTATACATCCGGCGAAAAATAGTCCGACCCCATAATCAGCTGGGTCACGTTCATCTTCAGTCCCGGCAGTGCAATCGTTCTCATTCGTTTCTCCTCCTATAACGTTACGCGTTTGCGATCATAAGCCGATTCCAGGCATGCGTCGAGCACGCGCATGTTCGCCACGGCGTCCTCGGGCGTAAAGCGCGGCGGATGCTCGCCCCAAACGACGGCGGCAAAATCGTCCGCCTGCAGCGCATATTGATTCATCTCGGGCTGCGTCTCCTTGCGTTTGCCGTCCTTTGTGTGGACGTAATAAGTGCCGTCGCCGATATAGGCGTGCGGCAGCTCGATCCGGCCGTCGGTGCCTAATATTTCAAGCGTGTTGCGAAACGCCGCCCACATGCCGCAGTCGAACGTCAGCGCCACGCTGCCCGGAAATTCCACGAGCCCCGACGCCATCATGTCGACGTTGTCGTGCTTCGGCGACAGCAGCGCATGCACGGTAACCGCTTCCGGCTCCGTCTCCAAAATCAGCCTGGCCGCGCTGATCGGATAGCAGCCGACGTCGAACAGCCCGCCGCCTCCCCAATCTTTACGAAAACGCACATTGCTGTCGGCGGCGGCGTTATTGAACGTGAACGTGCCGTGTATGCCGCGCAGCTCGCCGATTTCGCCGCTCTTGATCAGCTCCTTGATGCGGTCGTAGCGGGGCTGGTGGCGGTACATGAACGCTTCGGCCAAATAGCGGCCCGTGCGGAGGCTTGTCTCGGCCATCCGCGCAGCCTCTTCGGCGTTCAGCGCGATCGGCTTCTCGCACAGCACGTGCTTGCCGGCTTCGAGCGCTTTGATCGTCCACTCCATATGCAAATGGTTCGGCAGCGGAATGTAAACGGCATCAATTTCGCCGTCGGCGAGAAGCTCTTCGTAGCTGCCGTACGTTTTCGGGATATTGAACCTGGCGGCAGTCTCCTCCGCCTTGGCGATTCCGCGGCTGGCAATCGCGGACACCTCGCCGGTCGCGGACTGCATAATGCCCGGGATAACAGAACGGATCGCGATACCCGCGCACCCGACGATACCCCAGCGTAATTTACGGGTCATGAACGATATGCACCTGCTTTTCTATTGGTTTTGGCAACATTATAGTCCAACCCGGTACAAGATGAAATAGAACATTATTGATGTCCGGTATCAAATAAGTGCCTTCATTCCATGCGACTGTATGGGACGCCTGCCGAATGACGGCCGGGCCGGCTGCCGCCACCCCATTACAGGATCGGCGACAGCAGCCTCGTGCATGATTCCCTGAACCGCTGCAGGCGCGGCCGCTTCCGGTATTCCTCGCTCGTCAGCTCCCTGCACAGCTTAAGATCCTCCTCGAACACGCCCTTCAGGCGGCAGGCCGTCCCGGTATCGTAAATGACCGCATTCACCTCGAAGTTGAGCTTGAAGCTGCGGATATCCACGTTCGCCGTGCCGACCGAGGCGACCTTTCCGTCCGCGACGATCATTTTGGCGTGCAGGAACCCTTTTTCGTACAGGTAGCATTTCATGCCCGCATCGAGCAGCTCGCCCAGGTAAGAGAACGACGCCCAGTACACCATCTTGTGGTCGGGCCTGCCCGGCAGCATGAGCCGGACGTCCACGCCGGAGAGCGCGGCCATTTTGAGCGCGGTGAGCAGACTTTCGTCCGGGATGAAATAAGGCGTCTGGATGAAGATCGTATCTTTCGCCGAATGGATCAGCTTGAGGTACACGTTCTTGATCTGTTCCGTCGTCTGGTTCGGTCCGCTCGATACGATCTGCACGCCGACCGTTCCGCCGCTCTTCAGGTCGGGAAACAGCACCGGGTCGTACCGTTCGATCAGCTTGTGCGGGGACGCCAGATTCCAGTCGAGCATGAACAGCGCCTGCATGTGCAGCACGCCGCCGCCGCGGATGCGCAGATGCGTATCCCGCCAATAGCCGAATCTGCGGTCGAGCCCCAAATATTCGTCGCCGACGTTAAAGCCGCCGATGTAGCCGATTTTGCCGTCGACGATGACGAGCTTCCGGTGGTTCCGGTAATTGACGCGGATATTGACGTAGGGAATGCGCGACGGAAAAAAAGCCGCCGCCTCGCCGCCCGCCCTTCGCAGCCCGTCGAAGAAATGCCGCGGCAGCCCCGAGCTGCCGATATCGTCGAACAAGAACCGGACCTGCACGCCTTGCGCGGCCTTGCGGGCCAGCGCCTCGACAAGTCTCGCTCCGAGCTTGTCGTTCTGGACGGTGTAATACATCAGATGGATATGATTCTCGGCATGCTCGATATCGCGGAAGAGCGCTTCGAACTTGTCGTTGCCCTCCGTAAAAATGTCGATCTCGTTGTTCTGCGTATAGAGCGCGTAGCCGCTGCTGAGGTTCATGTACATCATGTCCCGGTAATTCGCGGCTTCGGGATCGTTAAACACGATATCGTTGTTGCGGAAGTGCTCGCGCTGGCTGTCGATCAGCTCCAATATCGCCTGCCGGTTGCGCCGGTTAATGTTGTACAGCTTAAGATTGCTCAAGTTTTGCCCCAGAATCAAATAAATGCCGAAGCCCAGGACGGGAAAAAAAAGCAGCACCATGAGCCACGCCCACGTCGCGCTCACGTTGCGCCTTTCGAGCAGGATAACCGTTACCGCAAGCGGCACGTTGATAATGGTTAATACGGCATATACATTTTGCAGCAAGCTTTTCGCCGCCCCCCTGTACCTCTCTGTATGTCGCCCCACTATTATAAATGACTTTCGCGGCCGTAGCGAGCGGGCGGGAGAAAACTGGCGTGCGGACCCGTGACCAAGTATACTAAGAATTATGTTGAATCCGAAAAGATGAAGGTGAACGCGATGGAAGAAGACGTAAAGAGCGCTTACGAAACGCTCGGCCTCCCCGAAGAAGCCGCCAAGGAGGAGGTTGAGAAACGGTATTTCATTCTCATTCGCCGAGCAAGGGCGAGCCAGCAGCGCGAAGGGGGAGACCCCGCGGAGCATGAAACCGTTGACATTGACGAGGTCAACCGCGCCTACCGGCTCATCTTGGACATGGAGGAGCGGAAGCTGTCCGAAGCGTACAACGAGAAAGTGTACGGCAAATACCGGAAAATGGCCGGTTCCGCGCAGAAGGTCGATCATTTTTTCAGCTATTATAAATTTCATCTGCTCGGCGCGATCGCCGTCATCGCCTTGATTATTTACGGCATTAACGCCTACATCGATCACAAGCATAAGCAGGAGGAGCTGGCAAAGCTGCCGCCCGCCAATCTGGAAATTACGTTTTTCGGCAATTATTTAAGCAATGATACGTTTAATCCCGACCTGAAGCCGGTCGAAGACAAAATCGTGAGCCAGTTCCCGGACTGGAAGCGGGTGATCGCCCACCTGACGTACGTGCCGGCCCAAATTCAGACCGAGCAGGATACGGCGTTTATCCAGAAAAGCATCCTCGATCTGATCACGAACAAGTCCGACGTTTACGTGCTCGACAAGGCCAATTTCGCCAAGCTGGCCGCTCAGGGCGCGCTGAAGCCGCTCGGAAGCGGAGATACGGCCGCCCTGCAGCCGTATGCGGCGGACAAAGGACTGAAGGCAACGACCGAAGACGATCCGGCGGAAAAGGTGTACGGCATCGACATTACCGGCAGTCCGCTGATCAAGGAGCTTCAGGTCCGGGGCACGGAATATATCGCCGGCATCCGCGCCGACTCGACGCGGACGGCAAGCGCGGTGCAGTTCATCGAGCGCTATGCGTCGGCAAAGTAGCGCCGAACCCATGGAATGCCGGGTCGGCTGCGCCGCCTGCTGCATCGCCGTCTCGATCTCGTCTCCGATTCCCGGCATGCCGGACGGGAAACCGGCCGGGGTGCGCTGCGCCCAGCTGACGGCCGACAACGCGTGCAGGCTGTTCGGCAGGCCGGAGCGGCCCGCCGTCTGCGTCAGTCTGCAGGCGTCGCCGGACATGTGCGGCAGCACGAACGCGGAAGCGTTCGCCTATCTCGAAGCGCTCGAGAACGCGACGCGGCCGCGACGTTTGTAATCCGCCATTGCAGTTATGCGCCGCCCGCCAATAAGCTGTCAAAGCCCGCTGACCGCGGCTCGACGCCCAACTTTCGGCCGATAGATGAAGAGGACTCCTGCCGTCCATGACGGAAGAGTCCTCTTCTATTTGACGACAAACTTCACCTTCGTGCCTTCCGGATAGTCGTCCAGCTGATGGCTGACCCACGACCCGGCTCCGCGGTTGTCCGCCGGGTGTATGTAAGCGATGTTCGCGCCGCTCCCGCCTTCCGCGCACATCGCCATCGGCCACTCGTCGCGGTCGTAGCCTTTTTTCGCCGGGACGTCTTGCAGCGATTCCTTCCGGTGTTCGTCCGCATCCTTGCGGTCGATCGTGCACACCTGCGGCTGTCCGGCGCGTATCGCGTTTTGGATATGCCGCGCGGTTTCCGGGTACCGTTCGGAAGGGAACGCGAGCGCGACGACACGAATTTCGGGCGAGGTCGGCGCCGGCGGCCGATGGGATTCCCGGAATCCGTAAACCACGGCCGCTAATGCCGCCAGAAGTAAGACAGACAGATGCTTTACGCGCATATTAACCCTCCGGCTCGTCACGATGCGACCCATTATATCATAAAAAAAGCCGGGTGAAGCCGGATGACCCGAATTTGAAACGCGGCGATCCCCCTAATTGCCGGAGCAGCAAAAGAAGCCCGCCGGGGTGATCCCCGGCAGGCTGCATGGTACAGGCTATTCGTTTAGTCGAACTTGACCAAATCGGCGACGCGCACCGGCAGACCCGTCCGGATCGCCTTGTTCGCCGCGATGCCGGTCAGGATCGACTTGGCGCCGTCGATATGGTTCGCCCGGCGGCGGAACGGATCGTCGACCGGCGTGCCGAAAATGTCGTTCAGCAGCACGGGGTCGCCGCCGCCGTGCCCGCCTTTGCCTTCCTCGACCTCCGGCTCGTAGGGCGCGCCGAACATCGGGTAGACGACGATCGTTTTATTTTTGAGCGCCCCTTCCTTCGATTTGTCGCCGCCGGAATTGACGTAGGACTGCTCGACAATCGTCATTTCGAGCCGTCCCTTGCTGCCGTTGAACGCGATGCGGTAGCCTTCCCACGGCATGTAGGCGTTTAGGGAATAGGTCAAAATCGCATTGTTCTTATAGCGGACCATGACACCCATCGTGTCCTCGATGTTGATGCCGTCGCCGAAGACGCTTTGGTCGCGGCGGTAGCCGTCCTCATGCTCGGCGTCGAGATACATCGCCTTCAGATTCGGATTTTGGTCCAGATGCAGCGCGAAATGATCCTCCGCCGCGATCGGATTGCCGGTCGACCGCTCATAGAACTGCGTGATCCCGCGCTTCTCGGCGTTTTCGCGGCCGTAAAACATCAAATCGCCGAAGGCGAATACGGTTTCGGGCTCCGAGCCGATCCAGAAATTGACGAGGTCGAAATGGTGCGTCGATTTGTGCACGAGCAGGCCGCCGCTGTTGCGCTTGTCGCGGTGCCACCGGCGGAAATAGTCCGCGCCGTGCCGCGTGTTGAGCAGCCATTCGAAGTGAACCGAATGCACGTCCCCGATGGCGCCCGACGCGATAATTTCGCGCGCTTTCGTATGGTGCGGCGCGTACCGGTAGTTGAAGGTGACCCGCACGTTGCGGCCCGTCCGCTTGACGGCGTCCAGAATGTCCTGGCATTTTCTCTCGTCGACCGTCATCGGCTTTTCCGTAATGACGTCGCAGCCAAGCTCCATCGCCCGGATAATGTACGTATGATGCGTCCGATCGACGCTCGTCACGATGACCGCGTCCGGCTTTTCCTTCTCGATCATTTCATCGAATTGATCGATCTTGTACGTCCGTACGGCATGATAGCCGTATTTGTCCGTCAGCAGCCGGTTGGCGTAGTCCATCCGCGTTTGGTTGATGTCGCAAAATGCCGTCAGCTCCGACGTCTCGTTGAACATCGTCGCGATCGCGGAATAGAAAAACTGCGCCCGGCCTCCCGTTCCGACCTGCACATACTTTTTCTTCTGCATTCCTGTCCAGTCCTCCCGAAAGATCATAATAATAGATGAACGAATGCATTCAGATTAGCGCAAATCGCGCCATATTTCGCCGCAATTATTGACTGAATGAGCAAAACCCCGCATAATTTGCGTTATACGTACCGATTCCTTATTTGGGAGGCCGCAATCATGACCCGGCAAATGCTGCTCGAATCGAGAGATTCGCTGTTCACGGTCGAATACGCCAAGCGCTCCTCGTCTTACCAGATGCAGACCGACCATTACCACAGCTTCTACGAAATGTACATCCTGCTCGCCGGCAAACGGCGTTATTTCATCCGGGACCGGTCCTACGTCATCGAGCAGGGCGACCTCGTGCTGATCAACAAAAGGGATTTTCATAAAACGACGGGCGAAGGCGGATCGTCCCCGCACGAGCGGATCGTCATTTACTTCTACGAGTCTTTTCTCCGCCAGCTGTACAAGGCCGATGCGGATTTCCTGCTTGCGCCGTTCAAGTCGGGCCATCCCGTATGCCGGCTGCCGCTGAAGGAGCGCCGCCAGGCGGAGCAGCTGTCCGCCACGATTTTGCACGAGCTCCGAACGCAGGCGCCCGGCTGCGAGCTTGCCGCCCGGCAGGCGTTTATCGACCTGCTGCTGCTTGCGGCCCGCCACGCCGGCCGGAGCGACGCGGACATGCAGGAAGCCGACAAACCGGTTTACCGGAAAATGTCCGACGTCGCCAAATTTATCAACGCTCATTACGCCGAACCGCTGACCCTCGAGCTGCTGGCCGGCCATTTTCATATGAGTCCGTATTATTTGAGCCGTTCGTTCAAGCAGGCGACCGGCCTCCCGCTGACCGAATTTATCAATATTGCTCGCGTCAAGGCCGCGGAGCAGCTGCTGAAGGAGAGCGGCATGAGCATCCTCGAGGTCGGAGCGGCGGTCGGCTACAACAATTTCTCCCATTTCGGGAAAATGTTCAAAAAGCTGACGAACGTTTCGCCGCGCGAGTACCGCAAAAGGTAAACCGCCGGCTTCCGGTCCTATGCCCGGTTGCGGTATTTCAGCGGCGTCGTGCCGACGATCCGTTTGAACAGGTGGATAAAATACGGCGCGCCCGGCAGTCCGACCTCCGCCCCGATCCGCTCGACCGGCAGGGAGGTCGTCTGCAGTAACCGGCACGCCTGCCTGATCCGGCGGACGGCCAAATAGTCGGAAATGCTGCCGCCCGTCTCGCGCCGGAACAGGCGGGACACGTAACTTTTGGACAGATGAAGCTCGCCGGCGAGCCGCTCCAGATCGAATTCCTCCCGGTAATGCTCCTCGATCCAGTGCATGATCGTTTCCGAATACCGCATCGGACGCCGCGGCGCAGTCTGCTCGCCTGCGGCGTCCGGCGTTTCGGCGCGATTTTCCGCAATGCAGGTCATCAGCTGCGCCAGCAGCAGCGACGTTTCCTCCGGCGAATCCCCTTGTCCCGCCCCGCGGGCGCGTTCGTACGTGGCGAAAATGCGCTCGATCCGGGACTTGTCCGCTCCGAACGCGTAAGCCCGTTCCTTCCGGCTTCCCCGGCATAACTCGGCGAACAGCTGCCTGCGCGCGGGAAACACGCGAAGCAGGTCCTCCATCGGAAGCGGGTCGACGTACAAGATCGTCCGCTCGTACGGCCGCTCGGGACTGACGCTCACGTTGATGTTGTGCAGCTCGAACGGCTGGAACGCGAACAGCATGCCGCCCGTCAGCTCGTAATGCTGCCGGTTGACGATGACCGTCCCCCGCCCCTCGTGCACGAACAGCAGCTCGCAGCATTGATGCCAGTGATAATAGCCGCGGTAGCCCCCTTCCGACCGGACGCGGTACGTCCACTCGAGCGGCCGGCCGCCGAAATAGACCGGATCGAACGATTTGTTCATGCGGCGGTGCCCTCCTTCGAGAACAATATAGCGATATTTTCCGTAATTGTACCGCAACTTTCGGCGGACGGGGAGCGGTATAATCGTGAAAGCGGTTTAATACGAAAGGAGAGACGGTGCATGGACAGGTTGAATGCAGCCGAGCTGATGGCGCGAGTGGAAGCGAAGGTGGACCGGATGATCGGGCAGATCGGCGACAAATGCCCCCATTTTGCGGGAAAGGAAGGCGTCTACGACAATACGTCCCTCGAATGGTGGACGTCCGGCTTCTGGCCGGGTCTGCTCTGGGTGATGCACGGCGTCACGGGCAAGGCCCATTACAAAGAAGCGGCCTGGCATTGGGACGAGCGGCTGGAGCGCTGGTTCATCGCCCCGGACGGCCAGCTCCACCACGACGTCGGGTTTCAATTTCTGCCGACGGCCGTTATTAAATACAAGGAAACGGGTGACAAGGACGGGCTGCGCAGAGGTCTGGAGGCGGCAAACTATCTCGCCGGGCGGTTTAACCCCGCCGGCAATTTCATCCGGGCGTGGAACGGCGACCGCATCGGCTGGGCGATCGTCGACTGCATGATGAACATTCCGCTGCTGTTCTGGGCGAGCGAGATTTCGCAGGACCCGAGATTCAAGCACATTGCCATGCGGCACGCGGATACGGCGCTGCGGGTGTCCGTCCGCGACGACGGCTCGGTCAATCATATCGTCTCCTTCGATCCGGAGAGCGGCGAATTTATCGAAGCGATCGGCGGCCAGGGCCTCGCGGCCGATTCCGCCTGGAGCCGGGGGACGGCGTGGGGACTGCACGGCTTCGCGCTCGCGTACCGCTGGACCGGCGAAGTCCGCTATCTGAATGCGGCGAAACGAATCGCGCATTATTTCCTGGCCGCGCTGCCCGAGGACAGCGTTCCATACTGGGATTTCCGGCTGGAATCGACGGACGGGGAGCCGCGCGACAGCTCCGCTGCGGCAATCGCCGCTTCCGGCCTGCTGGAAATCGCGGAGTCGGTGCCCGCGGCGGAACGCAGCCTTTACGCCGGCGCCGCGGAGCGCATTTTGCTGTCGCTGACGGAGCGTTACGCAACCTGGGACCTTCCCGCTCACGAGGCCATTCTGACCGCGGCGACGGGGCACCGGCCGGCCGGCAATTTTATCGACGGCTCCCTTATTTACGGCGATTATTATTACGTGGAGGCGATTGCCAAGCTCTGCGGCTGGCGCAGCCGGGTGTTCGCGCCGGTTCGGGCGTAAGCGGGCTTTCCGCCGGCAACGCCTTGTGCCCGCACGGCCGTATAAATACGCAGCAGAACAACCCCCTTCGTCAGCCGAAGGGGGTTGTCCGGTTCCGGGCTCGCGACCCCGCCCTTAATGGGTTCGAGTCGCCGGTGCCGGACTCGCGATCCCGCACTTAATGGGTTCGAGCCGCCGGTGCCGGGCTTGCGATCCCGCGCTTAATGGGTTCGAGCCGCCGGTGCCGAAGAGCGGCCCGGCCGTTCGAACAGCACCGCGAGCAGTAGAATGACAATTCCGACGTTGAGCGAAATGTCTGCGACGTTCATGACGCCGCCATGCAATCTCAGCTGGATGAAATCCGTTACGCGGCCCGACAGCGCGCGGTCGATCGCATTGCCGACCGCCCCGCCGACATAAAAGGCGGTGCCGGTCTCCATCCAGCGTCCTCTAAGCTTGCCTTTGCTGCGAAAATAAAGAACGACCGCAACGATCAGCACGGCGAAGGGGACGAACCACCGGCCGTGTCCCTCGAACGAGCTGCCGGCGGCTCCTGTATTTTCCACGCGGATGATAGGAATGATGCCATCCAGCACCCGGGACGATTCCCCGATCGACAGATGAAAGCGAACCCACCATTTGGTCAATTGGTCGGCGTCGATCGCCAAAGCGGCAAGCACATAAAAATACAATTGAACCAAGCCTCCTTAAACGAAAGGCCCCCCTACCGATTTTAACATGAAACCGCCGCCGAAAAAAAACGCTGGAGCCGGTTCCGGCAGCGCCGCGGCTGCGGATGTAGCCGGTGAACCTCCTGAAAAAAATCCGGGCTATCGTCCCGATGAAGGTCGACAGCCCGGATTTTGCGTTTTATGGAACCTGACGTTTAAAGCCGCCCGGCCGAAGCCGATGTATTGAAGGCTCGCAGCAGCGTGCGCCGGTTCGGGCGGACGTCGTGCGCCTCCCGCAGGCTGCGCGCCAGCAGCTCGCCGTCGACGCCGAGCTGCGCCGGCTCTGCCGGCCCGCCTGCCTGGCGAAGCAGTCCGCGGATCGTTTCGGGCCGCGGCACCAGCTCGAGCGCCTGACGGATGTCGCCGGCCTGCGCCGGGAAATTCGCGTCGAGAAAGCCCCCGTCCGCAAGCGAATGGTACAGCTGTGAAATTTCGGCGCATGCCGCGCCGACCTTCGCGCCGTGCAGCAGCTGGCGCTTGCCGAGCCGCAAATATTCCATCTCCCAGTAATGCGACAGATGGTGCTCGGCGCCCGAGGCCGGATGGGACTGCCCGAACAGCAGCATCGCAAAGCCGGATTCGATCAGCGCGGAAATCAGGACGCGGATGCCCTCCGGATCCCGGCGGCCGATTTGCTCGGCGTGATCGACGCACATTTGCAGCGCGCCTCTCGTAATGGAGGCGACCGCTTCCGAATAAGGCTCGCCGCCGGTCAGGCTGCCGAATTTCCAGTCGAACAGGGACGTATATTTGCCGAGCATATCGCCGAAGCCCGCCGCCGCCATCGCGGCCGGCGCTTTCGTCAGCACGTCGAGATCGGCGAAAATCGCGTCCGGTCCGATGGCAGGGATCGTAATCTTCTCCCCGCGGATGACGAGCGGAGCTCCCTTCGAGTTGAAGCCGTCGACGGACGGCGCCGTCGGCACCGATACGAACGGAATGCCCGTCGTATAGGCCGCATACCGCGAAATATCGTGAATCGTTCCCGAGCCTGCGGCGACCACAACCTCGGCCGAACGGCTCTGAATGTCCAGCATCAGCTGCACGAGCGAAGCCTCGTCGGCAATGACGTCGCCCTGCCGGTCCGGCTTGATCAGCGTTGCATGCGCGTCGATGCCGGCCGCCGCGATCGCTTCTTGCAGCGCTTGTCCGGCCGCCGCATAGGTGTTGGCATCCGCCGCGACGATCACTCGGCGGCAGCCTTTTTCCTTCAGGTACGGCGCGACGCGGCGGATCGCTCCCGCTTCGATGGCGACGGGATCGATTTCGATCGCCCGGATGGCGTCGGCGTCGAAAGAGCCGGACGCCGCCTGCTTGATTTTCGTTAACAGCTCAGACATGACCTGTTCCCTCATTTCGGCTTGTATTGCTTTCATTGTCTCCGCGTTTGGCTTCGCTTGTCAACGATTGTTTATTTTTATCGGCGTTTGCATTCGGCGTTATTCGCACGCCCTATTTTTTCGTTTGTTGATGCGCCGCTTCACCCGTTGTCCGCCGTCAATACCTGCAGCGAGGAAAGACCGCGCAGCAGGCTCCGGTCCGCCTTCGGATCGGTGACGAGCGTGTGCACCGCTTTGGCCGGCACGGAGGTGGCGATCGAGCGCCTGCCCAGCTTCGTGTGGTCAAGCAGCGCCACGACGCGGGCCGCGTTGGCCGCCATCGCTTTTTTCAGCTCGGCCTCGTGCAGGCTGAAATCGGTCATCCCCTCCAGCACCGTGAAGCCTTCGGCCGATGTAAAAAAGACGTCCGCATGCACTTCGTTCAAAATGCTGCGGCCGAGCACCCCTTCGACCGTCCCGGAGCCCGGCCGCAGCACGCCGCCGATCAGAATGACGTTAATGCGCGGGTTGCGGCCAAGCTCCATCGCCGCCTCCAGCCCGTTCGTCACCACCGTCAGAAAATCGCGCTCGGCCAGCGCCTTCGCCAGCTCCAGCACCGTCGAGCTGGCGTCGAGCAGAATGCACTGTCCCTGCTTTACGAGCTCCGCCGCCCGGCGGCCGATGGCGCGCTTCTCCTCGTGATTCAGCTCGCTGCGCGACGGGATCCGCTGCTCATGAAGGCTTGTCTTCACGCGCGGCGGCACCGCTCCGCCGTGCGTCCGTTCGAGCAGGCCCTCCTCCTCCATAATTTTCAGGTCGGTCCGCAGCGTCCCTTCGGAAACGCCAAGCTCACGGGACAGCTCCTTCACCACGATTTGCCTCGACTGCTGCAGCAGCTGCATAATTTTCTCTCTGCGCTGGGGAGCGAACATGCCGGATCCTCCATTCGTGTTCGTTTCGTCCCAGTATAACCGAAAACGCCGCCATTTGACAGCAAACGTCAGCAAATGAAAGCGGCCGATTCATGGAAAGAGAATACCAAGACGCATGCATGACCGCAAGCGAATCGCCCGGCAAAATTCGGCGCATACATAATTGCCGGGCGCTTTGGCTCATGCTATTAACGCGGAATCGTACCGACTGTCCGCATGCGACGAAAGGAGCCCTGATTCGATGACGACATCCCAACGGAGGCGCGAAAGCGCCTGGAAAAGCCGCAAGCAGAACCCGCAGCCGCACGGCAAAATCAAGTCGCTTGCCGAGTTGTCCGATGAAGGCACATCAGGTGCCGCAGGCTTCCAAAACCGGGAGCTTCACGAGTAGCCGCCGTACGCAAGCAGCCGTATGGACCGTAACGAAAAAGGCCCCGGCAGCAAGCGCCTAAAGCGCTTGACTGCCCGGGGCCTTCCCATACCCAACCCGAATCTCCTCCGGAGCCTTCAGTCGAAATAGACCGCTTTGCCGGTGCGGGACGATTCGTATACCGCTTCGAGAATTTCGGAGACGACAAGCGCCTGCTCCGGCTTGACGACAAGCTCCTTGTCGTTCATGACGGCATCGATCCACATGCGCGCTTCCAGCTCGCCCGGATCCTCGCTCGTGCCTTCGTAGAACGCCACGCCGCCGCTCGAAAGCTCGATTTCCTTGACGTACAGGCGGCTGTTCTCTTCGCCGTTGATGCGCAGGCCGCCTTTCATATCCGCGCCCGCCTTCGTACCGCACAGCGTCACCTTCGCTTCGTCGACCTCCAGCGAGTTGAGCGCCCAGCTCGATTCGAGGATGATCGTAGCGCCGTTCTCCATCGTAATCATCGCAAAGGCGGAATCCTCGACCGTAAATTTCGCCGGATCCCATGGCCCCCAAGCGTTCGCCGAGTTCTCGTTCTGCGACAGCTTGTGGAATGCGCGGCCGAGCACCGCTTTCGGCTTGTAATTGTCCATCATCCACAGCGCCAGGTCCAGCGCATGCGTGCCGATATCGATAAGCGGTCCTCCGCCCTGCTTCTCCTCGTCGAGAAAAACGCCCCAGGTCGGTACGGCGCGGCGGCGAATGGCGTGCGCCTTCGCAAAATAGATCTCGCCCAGCTCGTCCTTGCGGCACGCTTCCTTCAGGAAGCGGCTGTCGGCGCGGTAACGGTTCTGGTAGCCGATGCTCAGCTTCTTGCCGGTGCGGCGCGCCGCCTCGAGCATCCGGCGGGCGTCTTCGGCCGTCTTGGCCATCGGCTTCTCGCACAGCACATGCTTGCCCGCTTCGAGCGCGGCGATGGAGATGTCCGCATGAGCGTCGTTCGGCGTGCAGACGTGAACGACATCGATCGAGCCGTCCCGCAGCAGCTCATGATAATCGCTATATACGCGGGCATCCGGATTCCCATATTGCTGCTTCGCCGCTTCGGCGCGTTCGATGACCAAATCGCAGAATGCGACCATTTCGGCATCCTGCACCTTCGCAAGACTCGGCATATGCTTGCCATTGGCGATTCCGCCGCAGCCGATAATCCCTACGCGTACTTTCGACATACGCTTTCCAACCTCCAGTTCGAATCAAAAAAATGGCGCCTTTTTCGGCTGTGTGCTTGATTAGTTTGACCAACACACACTAGAATAAGTATAGTTCATTCCGATTTCGAAAAAACAGGTTCTAAATTGGCGATGCTTTTATGCGATTTTGCTGTCATGGGGTGGTAGCGTGGAGTTCTACAATGAGAAGGTAGCCTATGAGAATCCTTTGTTGTCGCTCCGGATTTTTCAATCGCAGCGCAACCACGACTTTTTTATAAATTGGCATTATCACCGCGAAATCGAGCTGCTGCTGATCAACGATGGCACACTGGACGTGTATGTTGACGACAGCTGCATCCGCCTTGCGGGCGGCGACGTCGCCATCATCGGCGCCCGGGAGTTGCACCGCGACCGCAGCCTCGGCGAACCGCTCAGCTACATTGTGCTGCAGCTGGATATTGAGCAATTTTTCGACCACAGCTCGATGCCCTATATGCGATTTTTCTCCGAAACGAAAAATCCGCTCAGCCGGGCCAACTACATTTTCCGGGAAAATGCGGCCGCGCGGGACGAAGCGGCGTCGTGCATCCGCGGCATCCTGAAGGAAGTCACGAACAAAATAACCGGCTACGAGCTGGCCGTCAGCATGATCGTCAAGCAGCTGCTGCTGCTGCTCATTCGCAATGATACGAAGAAAGCGCTTGCGGAGCATGAGGATTTCGACCGGGCGCGGCTGCGGGCCGTGCTGGACTTCGTGGAGGAGCATCTCACGGACCGGATTCAGGTGGAGGAAGTGTGCAAGCTGGCCAACATGAGCTATTATTACTTCGTCAAATTTTTCAAGAAAGCGATCGGGCTCTCGTTCACCGAATACGTCAATTACCGGAAAATCAAGCGGGCGGAACGGATACTGCTCACGAAGGACCTCAGCGTGTCCGAGGTTGGCGACCGGATCGGCATGCCAAACATGGCCCATTTCTATAAGATGTTCAAAAAATATAACGACTGCTCGCCAAAGCAGTTCCAGAAGCGGATGCTCGCCTGGAACCGGCAGTAGCCTACAGGCGTTATTTCCGAGGAGGTTTACCCTTGAGCTTGATCGTGAACGCCAATCTGGCCCTGCGTTTTCTGCTCGAGCTGTCCGCCGTGGCGTCGCTTTGCTATTGGGGATTCCACAACGGAAGCAGTCTCGCCGCCAAAACGATGCTGGGCATCGGCTCGCCGCTGCTCGCCGCCGTCGCCTGGGGCGCCTTCGTCTCACCGAAAGCGGCGATTCCCGTATCCGCGCCGCTGCGGCTGCTGGTCGAGGTGGCATTGTTTCTGCTCGCCGCCGCAGCGCTTTTCGCAGCCGGCCGCGATACGCTCGGCAGCACCCTGGTCATACTGGCATTCGCCAGCCGCATCCTTATGTTTTTGCTCAACTGACGTCGTTTCCATACAAAAAGCCCGGCTGCCGGTCATTTCGGCGCGCCGAGCTTCTTGGGCCGTACGAGCTTGTAGCCAACGCCGCGGATCGATTCGATTTGCACCGAATTTTGTCCGAGCTCCAGCTTCTTGCGGAGCGAGCTGACGTGTACGTCGACGGTCCGCTGTCCGCCGATGTAATCGAAGCCCCAGACGACGTTCATCAGATCGTCGCGCGTAATGACCATGCCGGGCCGCTGCACCAAATACAGCAGCACCTCGAATTCCTTCGGGCGCAGCGACACGATTTCTCCGCTTAGAATAACCTCATATTTCTCGGGATATATCGACAATTCCCCGATCGTGATGACCTTCTCCTGCGATTCCGCGGGCTTGCCGTCTTCCAGGCTTGTCCGCCGCAGCACGGCCGAGACGCGTGCCAGCAGCTCCGCGACGCCGAACGGCTTCGTAATATAATCGTCGGCGCCGCGCTTCAGCCCCTGCACGACTTCCTCCTCCGCGTTGCGCGCCGTCAGCACGATGACCGGCGTCGTAATCCCGCTCTGCCGGAGCCGCGACAAAATATCGAACCCGTTGATTCCGGGCAGCATGATGTCCAAAATAATCAAATCGAACGTCCGCTGCATCGCCGTCTGCAGGCCTTCCGCGCCATGGTCGATGACCGTCACGTCGTATCCTTCCTGCGACAGATTGTACGAAAGCAGTCTGGCCAGTGTCGGTTCGTCTTCGATGACCAAAATTTTTTGCGGCATGAATACCCCCAGCTTTCGTTAGCTTCTTTCAACGTTCGTTTACAAACTTATCATATCATTACTGCGTTACCGGGGTAAACCAATTTGTAGCCTTCCCCGGCCGCGCCTTCTACTGCAAAACCGGCAGCTCGATCGTAAACGTCGAACCGATGCCGACGGTGCTGTCGACCGAGATCGATCCGCCGTGCAGCTCGACCAGATGCTTGACGATGGACAATCCGAGGCCGGTACCGCCGGAGCTCCGCGATCTCGCTTTGTCCACCCGGTAAAACCGTTCGAAAATCCGCGGCAGATCCTTCTTCGGAATGCCGATGCCGGTGTCCGAAATGCTGATCCGGATCTGATCGTAATCTTCTGTGCCTTCCGCGCCGGGAATCGGAACCGGCTCGGCCTTAATCGTCACGCTTCCGCCTTCCGGCGTATAGCTGATGCCGTTGGCGAGCAGGTTCATGACGATCTGCCTCAGCCGGTCCTCGTCCGCCTCGACGAACAGCCCCGGCTCCACCTTCATCGACAGGCGGATATGCTTGCGCGCCGCTTCGGCCGACATCAGCTCCAGCGTCTTGCCCGTGAACGACGTCAGCTCGACGGGCGAGTACCGCATCGGCACGCGGCGGGACTCGATTTTCGCCAGCTCGAGGATGTCGCCGATCAGCCGGTTCAGCCGGTCGCTTTCGTCGAAAATGATTTGCAGGAACGAACGGGCCGTCTCCGGATCGTCTACGGCGCCGCCAAGCAGCGTTTCCGCGAATCCTTTCACCGCCGCGACCGGCGTCTTCAGCTCGTGCGAGACATTGGCGACGAACTCGCTGCGCATCCGCTCCAGTCTCCGGATCGCCGTCACGTCCTGGAGCACGAGCAGCACGCCGCCGAATTCGCCTCCTTCCTCGAAGATCGGCACCAGATTCAGATCGAGCAGCCGCTCCTCGGGAAAATAAAACGTGAGCTCCTCGTGCAGACGCTCCCGCCGCTCCAGCCCGTCCTTGATCAGCTGCTGCAGCTCGTACTGCTGCTTCAGCTCTCCATAATGCCGCCCGGCCACCTCCTGCGACGAAAAGCCGAGCACTTCCCCGGCGAACCGGTTCAGCAGCACGACGCTGCCGGAACCGTCAATCATGACGATACCGTCGATCATATTGTCGAGCACGCTGGCCAACTGGCTTTCGTTCTGGTGGATGCGCGACATCTGCACCTGCAGCCCGTCCGCCATCGCGTTGATCGCAAGGCCGAGCTCCCCGATTTCATCGCTGCTTTGCACCTCGACGCGCGCTTTATAGTCCATATTTTTGATCCGCTTGGCGACGCGGGTAATCTCCTCGAGCGGTCTGGTCAGCCCCCGGGCAATCCGGTAGCTGATGAGCGCCGCGGCCGCGAACAGGACGAGCAGCCCGATAATAAGCGCCATCCAGATGCGTTCGATTCCTTCGTCGACCTGCTTCAGGCTGACCGCCAGCCGGATGATGTCCGATTGCGGATCGCCGGGGTGCGCGAGCATCGCGACGTACAGCAAATTGATATTCAGCGTTGCGCTGTGCCGGATCGCGCGGCCGACGCCGCTTTGCTTCGCATCAAGCACCTCGATCCGCTGCGAATGGTTGTCCATCGTCTTCGGATCGTGATCGGAGTCGCCGAGTACGACGCCGTCCCCCCGGATAAAAGTAAAGCGCATATCTGTAATTTGTTTCAAATGCTGCGCTTTATCCGTATAATACCCGTACAGCTGCGAAGGTTCGCCCTGCCGCCAATCCATCTGGTCGAGCACGATCCTGCTTTCGCGCACCATGCTGTCTTGAAGCGCCTCGATATGATTGTCCTTAATCGTTTTCCCCATCAGTAAACCTGCCACCAGCACCGACAGGCCGATCATGGCGATCAGAATCAGCGTCAGCCGGACGCGAAAACTGCTCATTGCAGGCTCATCCTCCAACCTCAGGTTGTTGAAGCTTCCGAAATTTAATCATACCTGTCCCGAGATTTCCGTGCCAGCCTTTCGATTGTAAATCTTTTGTAAAGCGTAATGATGCACCGTGGCCAGCGGCTGCTGAATCATGATCGACAGCACGACCGGAACGGCGGCAAGCGGGCTGAAGTAGCCGAGCGCCAGCACGATGCCGAGCGAAATGTTCCGCATGCCCGAAGCGTAGGAAATCGTCACCTGCAGCTCCTGATCGCGATACGGCGCCGAACCGAAAAAGCCGATCGCGTAGCAGAGGCCGACAATCAGGACGGACATCGGCACGATGCGCACCAGGTCGCCGCCGAGCGTCGACATATACGGCTGAATGGCGGCCGCGTTAAACGCGACGACCGCCGCGAAGCAGATTTTGCTGACCGGTCCGGCATAGGGCTGCACAATCGGCTGAATGCGGCCCTTGGTCAGCCCGTGCAGCGCGATCCCGATCGCCGTCGGCGCGACGATGATCAGCGCGAGGTCGGATACCATGCCCAGCGTATCGGTTTGAACGGCGGTGTGAAACAGCAGCCGGATGCCCCACGGCACGACGACCGGACTGAGCGCCGAGTCGATGACGACCATCGCAAGAATGAGCGGCACGCTCCCGGACGACATGCCGACCCACAGCACGGTCGAGACGCCGAGCGGAATGATCGTAAACAGCACAAACCCGACGACATACGGGGAATCCGCACCGAACAGCGCGCTCCCGAGGCCAAAGGCGACGAGCGGGGAGAGAACGTGAGTCAGCACGAACGTCCAGGCGACGACGGACGGGCGGCGTACTACGGCGCGCAGCTGCCCGAGCCCGCAGCCGATCGCCATCGTCAAAGTGACGTAGGCGAACAGATACGGCACGGCGGGCACGAAGCGCCGCAGCTGCTCCGAAAACAGAAAGCCGAGAAGAAGCGAGCACGGAACGATCAGGAACATCCACTGATCGAACCGTTTATTGAAAGCAAGTCCGAAATTTCGCGTAAGCTATCCCTCATTTTGTTCGAAGCGTAGAAGAAGCGCCGGACCGCTCCGCCCCCTATCCGTATTTCAGGATATGCGGGCGGGACGGTCCGGCGCGGCTCATGAAATGATGCCGATTCCGGCTGATGAATCAGTTAAATACCGGCTCCTTGAACTGCGCCAGCTTCTCGAACGAATCCTTGTCGACGTCGGCGTGCAGGCTGTTGCCGTGCGCGTCCATCGTCACGATCGCCGCGAAGCCTTCGGTCTGCAGGTGCCACATCGCCTCCGGGATGCCGAATTCCATGAAGTGGACGCTGTTTACGTTTTTGAAGCATTCGGCGTAATACTGCGCGGCGCCGCCGATCGCGTTCAAATAGACGGCTCCATGCTCCTGCAGCGCCTGAAGCGTCTTCGGGCCCATGCCGCCCTTGCCGATGACGGCGCGAATGCCGAATTTCTTGATAATGTCGCCCTGGTACGGCTCCTCGCGGATGCTCGTCGTCGGTCCGGCCGCTTTGACCTGCCAGTTATCGCCGTCCTTCAGCATGACCGGCCCGCAGTGATAAATGACCGCGCCGTTCAGATCGACCGGGGCGTCGTGGTCCATCAAATATTTGTGCAGCGCATCGCGACCGGTGTGCATTTCACCGTTCAAGACGACGATATCGCCAACCCTCAGGCTGCGCACCTGCTCTTCCGTGAGCGGCATCTGCAGCACCACCTCGCGGCGTTCCTCCTGTCCCGTCACCGCTTCGGCCGCCGCATCCGCCGCCTCCGATTTCATCGGCGTGTCCGAGCCCTGCGGGTAAATCCATTCCTTGATCGCGCCGGTATCCGCGGACAGCAGCACCCCTTGGCGGCGATAAGCCCAGCAGTTGTAGGCGACGGACACGAAGAAGCTGGCCGGCAGCCGGTTCATGACGCCGATTTTGCAGCCGAGCAGCGTCACCTGGCCGCCGAAGCCCATCGTGCCGATGCCGAGCTTGTTGGCGTTCTCCATGACGTAGTCTTCCAGCTTTTGCAGCTCGGGATTCGGATTCGTATCCTCGACATGGCGGAACAGCTGCTGCTTCGCCAGCTCGTAGCCGGTCGTGCGGTCGCCGCCGATGCCCACGCCGATAAAGCCGGCGCTGCAGCCCTGGCCCTGCGCCTGGTACACCGCGTGCAGGATGCATTTGCGGATGCCGTCGAGGTCGCGGCCCGCTTTGCCGAGCCCTTCGAGCTCGGCCGGCAGGCTGTACTGGATGTTTTTATTTTCGCAGCCGCCGCCCTTCAGAATGAGCCGGACATCGATATCGTCCTTCTCCCACTGCTCGAAATGAATGACCGGCGTGCCCGGTCCGAGGTTATCGCCCGAGTTGGCGCCGGTGAGCGAATCGACCGAATTGGTGCGGAGCTTGCCGTCCTTCGTCGCTTTGGCGATGGCGCTCTGGATCTGGCGCTTCATGACAATCTGGTTCGCGCCGACAGGCGTGTGCACGATAAAGGTCGGCATGCCGGTATCCTGGCAGATCGGCGAGACGTTGCATTCGGCCATTTCGATATTCGTCGCGATCGTGGACAGCGACAGGCCGGCGCGCGTGGCGCGGTCCTCCGCTTCCTGCGCCGCTTGGATCGCCTTGCGGACGTCGCCCGGCAAATTGGTGGACGTTTCGACAATCAGCTTATAGACGCTTTCTTCAAACTGCTGCATAATGGAAGGGTGCTCCTCTCTCTATTCGCATGAATTCAATAGTATTATAATAGCATATACGCGGACGCCGGGCACCTCGGCTGCTGCGAATGAACGCGGGTTTACGGACGTGCCCGCCAAATTTTAGGAAGCGTTCGATTGTTCCGGAGCCGGCGTGCTGACCCTGGCTCGCCGCCTTTAGAATCCGGACAACCGTCCGCATGCAAGGAGCTGCTGCAAAAATGGACAGCCATTTTATCGCCTATATGTACCGGCTCCGTTACATTGAACGGTGGAGCCTGATGCGCAATACGACGCGCGAAAACGTCGCCGAGCATTCGTATCACGTCGCTTTGCTCGCCCATATGCTGTGCGAAATCGGCAACCGCCTGTTCGGGCGGTCGCTGAACGCGGACCGGGCGGCGGCAATGGCGCTGTTCCACGACGCCACCGAAGTATTTACCGGCGACATTCCGACGCCGGTGAAGCATCACAACCCGCGCATGCTCGGCAATTTCCGCGAGCTCGAGGCCATGGCCGCGGAGCGGCTGCTCGGGATGGTGCCGCCGGAGCTGAAGGAGGCGTACGCCCCTTTCGTTATGGGGCCTGCCGCCGCGGCGGCGCCTCCTGCCGAAGCCGGGCCGGGCTCGCCGGACTCCCCCGGCCATGCGGCAGCGGAAGCGGCGGGCGGCGAGCCCGGCGGCCGCGGCGACAACGCGGCGGCGGCCGGGACCGGCGCCGTCGGCACAGGCGGCCCTGACGCAAACAGCGGCTCGCCGTCCGCAAACGATGACGGTGCCGAGCTGATGAAGATGCTGAAGGCCGCCGATCTGCTTGACGCCTATATCAAGTGCTTGTCCGAGCTGTCTTCGGGCAACCGCGAATTCGCGGTCGCTAAAGGCCAGATCGAGCAGTCGCTGGCGCAGCTCGCGATGCCGGAGGTCAACTGGTTCCTGACGAACATGGCGCCGAGCTTCAGCAAAACGCTGGACGAGCTGTCGGAAGACGGGGAGTAGCGCGGAATGAAGCACAATCGGGGATCGCGCACCGAAAAGCTGCCGGAGGCAGACTCAACCCAAACGATTTTTCACAAAAAGGAGAGATTGATCGATGAAGGTGTTGTTTATCGGAGGAACCGGCCTGATCAGCGAGGCGGTATCGAAGCTGGCCGTCCAGCGCGGCCTTGAGCTGTATTTGTTCAACCGCGGAGGGCGGAGCGAATTCGTTCCGGAAGGCGCACAGGTAATCACGGGCGATATCCGCGACCCGGAAGGCGCCGCAAAAGCGCTGCAGCCTTACGAGTTCGATGCGGTCGTCAACTGGATCGCCTTTACGCCGGAGCATGTGAACACGGATATCCGGCTTTTCGAGGGCAAAACGAAGCAGTACGTCTTCATCAGCTCCGCTTCCGCTTACCAGAAGCCGCCGGAGCATTACCTCACCACCGAATCGACGCCGCTTTCCAATCCGAACTGGCAGTACTCCCGCGACAAAATCGCCTGCGAGGAGCTGCTTATGAAAGCGTATCAGGAGAACGGTTTCCCGGTCACGATCGTCCGCCCGTCGTTTACGTACGGCGACACGATGATTCCCGCCGCGCTGAACAGCTGGAGCAGGCCCTGGTCGATCATCGACCGGATGCGCCAAGGGAAGCCGGTTATCGTGCACGGCGACGGCACCTCGCTCTGGACGATGACGCACAACACCGACTTCGCCAAAGGCTTTGTCGGACTGCTCGGACGCAGCGACGCGGTCGGCGAGGCGTTCCACATCACGTCGGACGAGGTGCTGACCTGGAACCAGATTTATACGGCGATCGCGCAGGCGGGAGGTGTCGAGCAGCCGAAGCTTGTCCATATCTCGTCCGACTTCATCTGCACCTATTCGCCGGGCGAAGTCGGCGGCCTGCTCGGGGACAAGGCGTACAGCATCGTCTTCGACAACAGCAAAATCAAGCGGTTCGTCCCGGATTTCGAAGCGACGCTGCCGTTTGCCGAAGGGATCAAACGGACCGTCGCCTGGCTCGAAGCCCGTCCGGAGCGCTGCCAGATCGACGCGGAATGGAACGAGCTGATGGACCGTATCATCGCGGCGCACGAGGCAGGCAAAGGTAGCTAAAGCGCTTCGGTCTGCCGGCGGATCCGCCGGTCGCAATGTGCTGTTCATTTACGACGCGTGCGTAATTCTGGGATGAAAAGCAAGCGCCGATTGGGAGCGAATGCGGAATCAACGCCATTGCAGGATTAACGCATTAACGAATATCAACGAACATCTGCAGGATCAACGCGAAAAAACCGGAAGACGCACGCGGCGCTTCCGGTTTTTCTCGTACTCCCTTACGATTTTCCCGACCTGGCAGCCAGCCCGATGACCATCACGATAAGCATGAGCAGTTGAATGAGCTGATCGGCACTCATTGCAATCCCTCCATGATTCCGTCATGCTCCTTCGCCGCCGGCTTCCCCTCCGAACAACCGATTTTTTACGTTTCCCGTACCATATCTATGATGAGGCGGCCGGAATTATGCCCGAGACAGCAGTTCGATGCGCAGTCATCGCTTGACTGCCCATGCGGCGGCGAATAAGCGCTTCTGACGGTTCGGCTCCGGCGCTAGCCTCCGCAAACGACCCTGTTATTTACGTCACCGTCAATTCGAGAAACCAGCGGTATTCGCCGTTTGGCTGCAGTACGGCAGCTTCTTTGCGCTGCATCGCATAGCTCAAATCGTCCATCGTCCCCGTGGCCGGCTCGAGGGCAATGTGGTAATGGCCGCCGAAGCCGCCGTAATTGGCCCATACCGCCAAATAGGGCACCCGGTCTGCGGGAAAACGGAACCGGACGGCCTCTCCCGTCGCAGGATCGCTGAGCGCGGCAAAGCCCTCGGACAGCCTCCCCGCGAAATAATATTTTTCCGCCGAAGCGCCGTCCGCCGCCGGTACGACGCTTAAATCGACGATGCCGCCCTCCGTCCGGATGCGGGGCCAGGGCCGCTTGTCCCCGAACTCGCCGAGCCGCCCGCCCTCCGAATAGGAAACCTCGATTTCGTTCAGTTCGTCCGGGACGTGCAGACGCATGCCTTCCCGCGCCCGAAACAGCGGGCGTGCCGCCCAGATGAACGAGAACGGGAACGGAGAGTTGTTGCGCGCGACATAATCGATGCGCACCGTATCCGCCTTCGGGAAGGTGTAGGTTTTCTCCAGCCGGTAGGGGAACCGCACTCCGTCTACCCCGCAGGTAAGCCCGGCCTCGGTCACGGCGCTTTCCCAGCGAAGCGGCCAAACCTCGCCATGATTGGGCACCGGTTCGCCCGCCCAAGGCGCTTCCGGATATCGGCAGATTTTAATGCCGGGGAACATTTCGTCCCAGCCGCTTTCGTCGCTTGTCGAAAACATCGAGCCGTACCCCTCGTTTCCGAGCGGCTTGCCGCTCCGCCAAAGCCATTCCCGGCCGGTCGACAAATTTTGAAGCGATACGGCTTTACTGCCGAGCTCCGGAATGATGCAGATCGACAGCCGGTCCGTCCCGCCCTTCCAGGCGGAATAGCCGCCCGCTTCCGTTCGTTCCCACCGCGTCATCTTGATTTCCCTCCGCTTTAACCAGTCTCAGGCTGTCCATCCTATCCTATCATAGCGGCTGTGTGCCGGTCATCCTGCAATCGGTCTAACGGCTTAAGGAAAAAAATCCCTTCCGTCCGTCCCCCCGTCACGAGCAAACAATAGAGAGAAAATGAAAACGGCGGCAACTTTTCGGGGACTTCTATCGTTCATAATGAATGACCGGGTTTCGTTTCAAAACTTAGAAACAACAGGTTTTGGTCAAGCAGACGCCAGCCGCCAAACGCCGAGCCATTCCATCGGTGCAGGGATGATATTTTGCTCGCCAACGGTTATACCCGGCGGATGGGAACGCCGCCCGCAGCTTAACGGAGAGAAGCTCGAATTGATGAAAGGTGTGTTTGAACCATGATGACGAATGTTAAAACGCTGAAAAAGCCGCTCCTTGCCGCGACCGCCGCGGCTGCACTCCTGATCGGCACGGCCGCTCCGCTCGGAGCGCATACAGCCGATGCCGCCGCCAAGCTGCAGCTGAAAACAATGCAGATTTCGACGGAAGGACGCACGCTGTCCGTTCCGGCCGGTATGGCGGACGGCACCACATACGTTGCCTTAAGCTTTCTCGGCAAGGAGCTGGGGATGTCGACGGCATGGGACGCCAAGACGCGGACCGTGACGGTAAGCGAAAAAAATAAAACGATGACGATGAAATCGGGCAGCGAGGATTTTACGATCAATGGGCATCACATCAACGGGATCGCCCCCGTCATCCTGAACGGAACGACCTACCTGCCGCTGCGGTTTCTGCTTGAGAAGATGGGCTTTACGATCGGCTACGATGCCAAAACCAAGCTGATTTCCATCGTGAAGGCGGCGGAGAACGATATCAAGCTGACGAACAAAACGCTGGAGCAGAAGGTCGGCAACACGACGGTCAAGGTACAGTATCCGCAGCTCTCGGGAACGGGCGGAAGTTCGCTTGGGGTTATTAATGCGGCACTAGAGAACGAGGCCAAGAAGTATATCACCGACGGCGTCAAGACGATGAAGCAGGCGTCCGGAGACGCTCCGGCCGCAACCGCCGCTCATCTCGATTACGAAGTCGATTATACGATTACGTCCAATTCGAAGGGCAAGCTCAGCCTGTATTTTAACGTCTATGAATATACCGGAGGCGCGCACGGCACGTACGATTACCAGGCGCATACGTTCGATCTGAAGGACGGCAGCGAGCTGACGCTGCAGCAGGCGGCGGAAAACAACCCGAACTATATTTCCATCATCAACGCCGAGATCAAAAAACAAATCGCCGCGGACAAAAACCTGACACTGATCGCTCCCTTCGAAACGATCAAGCCGGATCAGCGCTTCTTCCTGCGGGGCGATTCCCTTGTCGTTTATTTCTCGCTGTACGAATATACGCCTTACGTCTACGGCATTCCCGAATTCTCTATCCCGCTGTCGCTCTTTAAAGCATAATATCACTTTATCATCGCGCGGCCGTTTTCCGTCCAGGAGAACGGTTTTTTACTTTTTTTCAGGTCATAACCCCGAACGCGTATCCTTTTCGCTTTTCCCGTTCGTTTACCTGTATATGATTCTTTGTTAAAGGAGCGGATAGATCATGAGGGTTGCAAAGGGCCTCGAAATGCTGAGTCTGGACTGGGCAGACACGACGATTCATCCGACTCTGGTCTGGGACGATACGTCGGCCTTTTTGATCGATACCGGTTTTCCGGGCCAATTCGAGGAGCTGCGCGCGGCGCTCGATCGGACCGGAATGTCAATCGATCGGTTGAATGCCGTTATCCTCACGCATCAGGATATCGATCACGCCGGGGGACTCGCGGAGCTTGCGAAGGCGAGCGGACACCGCATCGAAGTGTTTGCGCACGAGTTGGAAAAACCGTATATCGAAGGGGATTTGCCTTTGATCAAAGAAAACGGTCTGGTGCTTCCCCGGACGGTCAAAGTCGGACGGACGCTTGCAGACGGCGAAAGGCTGCCCGTTTGCGGAGGAATCGAGGTCATTTTCACGCCGGGCCATTCGCCGGGTCATATCGGTTTGTACCTGGAGCAAAGCCGGACGCTGGTCGCCGGAGATTCGATGTTCGGGCACAACGGTATTCTGCACGGCGTCCATTCGCCAACAGCGCTCGATCCCGGCGCCGCGAAGCGCTCGCTGGGAAAATATTTGGACTATAGCATCGACTCGGTCGTATGTTACCATGGCGGGTTGTGCAGGGAGAACGTAAGTCTCCGGCTTAAAGAGCTCGTCCACGGCACATAATCCGGCCTCCGAATAGTCACTGGATTCACGGCTTGAGCCGGACCATGCGGCGGTAGTACAATGGGAACGACGCCAATGAGCGGAGGAACCTATTCGCATGGAATACCGGTTTGAAACGGAAAAACGGAATTATGAGCACCTAGCCAGCGGCCGGGTGCTGCTGAACGCTCCGGGCACCACCGCCTTTCCGGTCCGGCTTGCGAGCGAGCTGGCCCAGCGGTGCTTCCGGCTTCTGAAGCACAAAAGCGTGAGCGGCCCGTATACCTTATACGACCCGTGCTGCGGGAGCGGTTACCTGCTGGCGGCGCTTGGATTTATGCATGCCGAAACGATTCGGGGTATCATCGCCTCCGACATCGATGCGGACAAGCTCGAAATCGCGAAGCAAAACTTGTCGCTGCTCACGCCGGAAGGCATGGCGCAGCGGATCGCCCGCCTGCGCGAGCTGCTCGACCAGTACGGCAAGCCGTCCCACCGCGAGGCGCTGGAGAGCGCGCGGCTGCTGCAGGAGGTTATCGCGCGTTCGCGGCCGGACCGCATCGACTGCTTCCGCGCGGATATAACCGCCTTCGCTGAAGCCGGGCGATGCCAAGGCGTCAACCTCGTCATCGCCGATCTGCCCTACGGCAATCTCGTCAGCTGGACAAGCGGCAGCGCCGATCCGGCCGCGAGCTTCTTCGACAGCGTGCGTGCCTTCACCGATCCGCAATCGTGCGTCGTGGCGGTTGTCGCCGATAAAAGCCAGACGCTCCGCCATCCGGCGTTCAAGCGGGTGCAGTACGGAAAAATCGGCAAGCGCCATTTCGGCTTGTTCGAGCCGATGCCGTGATGCTGGAAGAAACGGCTTCGAACGAAAAAACGGCCCGCAGGCGTTCAACCTGCGGGTCGTTTGCATTCAGTGCTGCCGGTTATTACCACGCATAAGCGCGCGGCGCGTCTCCGCCAGGGCCGGGGAAAATCTCGTCGAGCCGCTTCAGCGCCGCTTCGTCCAGCTTCAGCTCGACGGCGCGCAGCGTGCGCTCGAACTGCTCCATCGTGCGAACGCCGGTAATCGGCGCGGTCACCGCCGGGTTGGCGAGCAGCCAGGCCAGCGCTACGACGTCCTCGCGCTCTCCGAGCTCGTCGCACAGCTTGCCAAACGCTTCGAGCTGAGGCCGGTGCTGCTCGACCCGCTTGGAGTCGCCGCTTCGTCTGCCCGCGCCGCCGCGCAGCGCGTTGCCCGCAAGCAGGCCGCCGTCGAGAGGGCTCCACGGAATGACGCCGAGGCCGAGGCTTTGCGAGGCCGGCAGCACTTCCAGCTCCGGCAGGCGGCAGAGCAGGTTGTACTTATGCTGCTCGGAGACGAGGCCGAGAATGCCGCGCGTTTTCGCTTCGCCCTGGGCGACCGCGATATCCCAGCCGGCGAAATTGCTCGAGCCGACGTAGCCGATTTTGCCTTGATAAACGGCCGTTTCGAACGCACCCCACAGCTCGGACCAGCTCACATTGCGATCGACATGGTGCATCTGGTACAGCTCGATGTGGTCCGTTTGCAGGCGGCGCAGCGAGCCTTCCAGATGGCGGCGGATTTTATAAGCCGATAAGCCGCCTTCGCGGTTCGGCCCGTCGGTTTCGTCGTGCATGTCCCCGTACACCTTCGTCGCCAGAACGGTCCGCTCGCGGCGGCCGCCGCCCAGGCTGAACCAGCGGCCGAGGATCTCTTCCGTGCGGCCGGAATTTTCGCCCCAGCCGTATATGTTCGCCGTATCGAAAAAATTGATGCCCGCATCAAGCGCCGCATCCATGATGCGGAACGCTTCCTTCTCTTCCGTATCCACGCCGAAATTCATCGTGCCGAGGCACAGCCGGCTGACCTTCAGGCCCGATTTTCCCAAATACGAATACTGCATGAATTCGATCACCGCTCCTTCTTCATTATATGCCGGGGGCGCGTCGCCCATCGTTTCCGGTTTAAAGCGCTCCCACAGACGATTATACCTTATTTTGCCCCGTCTATTAAATCCTGCTAGAATATAGCCGGCAAACGGCCGAAAGGTATGAAAAAGGCGGCGTCCGCGAACCCTTATGTACATTGAAGGAGGTGATTCAGATGACCGGACGAAACAATAAACCGGACAACGACGGGCCGGCGGCAAGCCCGGACCGGCTCGATCAATTCGGCGACAAGCAATCGCGCACGCCGGGCGAGAGGCCGAAGAAGCCGGACAGCCCGGGCGGCAAAAGCTGCTAGTCACGGCACGAGCGAGGAACGGGCTTCCGCCGCAGCGGAAGCCCGTAAATCGTCATCCAAAGGTGCCGCGGGCCTGCCGACCCGGTAATTCCCCATTAATCGCATCAGGAGGAGATCTGACCGCCGGTCGTTGCCTGCTGCTGCGTGATCGGACCGGCGGCTTCGCTCCGCCTGGAAAAATAAAGGAAGCGCTCCCTCTTGTTTTCTTCCTCCCAATGTTTTCTTCTCGATTCGAGTATCAAACGTCTCGTCAGCATGCCGAGCGGCCGTCCGTCCGGGTCGACCACATAATAGCGGTGGCGGTCTTCGCTCAGCATCAGGTGGCAGACGTCACCGATCGTTTGATCGGGGGATATGGCGGGCACAGGCGCGCTAAAATACAGCGGCAGCGGCGAATGCCGGGCGTCCTCCCGTTCCGCCAGCTGCTCGAGCCCGGCCTTCAACACTTCGCCAAGCAGCCTGCCTTCAGCGGACAGCAGCGGGTACCCTTTATAGCGATAATCGCCTGGCGAGCGGCGTATCTTTTCCAGCGCGTCCGCAACGGTCTCGCCTTCATGGAAAACCGTGAGCGGCATCAGCTCCAGCTGCGACACCTTCAGCTGCTCGAGCGGGTCGACGGCATAATCTCTGGCGATGTGGCGGCCGCGGCGGGCGATCTTCTCCGTCAGGATGGACCGCGGCAAAATTAACGCGGACAGTCCGGCAGCAACCGTGCACGCCAGCAGAACCGGCATGAGCACGGATAAGTCGTGGGTCAGCTCAAGCATGAAGACGACCGTCGTCAGCGGCGAGCGCGTCACGCCGGAGAATACCGCAGCCATGCCGATCATCGCCCAGACACCCGGATCCGGCGCATGGACGAGAGCGGCGAGCGCGGCTCCGGACGAACCACCGATGATCAGCAGCGGCGCCATAACGCCACCGGACGTTCCCGATCCGAGCGCGACAATCCAAATTACACTTTTGACCAGCAGAAAGCCAAGCAGAAGATGGACGGCAAAATGTCCCGCGACAAGCTGCCCGATCGAATCGTAGCCGACGCCGAGCGCGCGGGGCTGTATGAGGCCGCCGATTCCGATGACCACTCCTCCAAGCACGGGCCACCACATCCAATGCAGCGGCAGCTTCTCGAACCAATCTTCCGTTCCGTAGATCGCTTTTGTTAAGATATAGGCAAGTCCTGCGCCCAGCACCCCGAAGGCGAGCGCGACGGCAAGAATGCCCGCATGGCTGACGGGAGCTGCGGAGCTTGGAAAAACCGGATCCGAGCCCATCCAGAACTGCCGGAGAAAATCGGCGATGGCGCTGGCCATGGCGATGGGAATGACGCTGCGCGGACGCATTTCGAAGGCGAGCAGTTCGACGGCGAAGAAGACGGACGCAATCGGCGCATGGAACGTCGCGCTCATGCCGGCCGCCGCTCCGCTTAAGAGCAGCACCTTCCGCTCGGCCGCCGTCAAATGAAGAAATTGTCCGATGACCGAGCCGATCGAGCCTCCGGACATGATGATCGGCCCTTCCGAGCCGAACGGTCCACCGCTGCCGATCGAAATCGCCGCGGAAATCGGCTTCAAAATCGCAACCTTCGGCGATACGACGCTTTTTCCGATCAAAATCGCTTCCATCGCTTCCGGGATGCCGTGGCCGCGGATTTTGTCCGATCCGTACCGGGCCATCAGTCCGATGATCAGCCCGCCGATGGCGGGAACGATGACCGCTTCATAGCCGAGACCGTTCGGATACGGTGCCGTGAAGGAAAGGGAAAGCTTGTGGTAGTAGAACAGATTGGTGAAAAAGCCGATCATTTTTTGCAGAACGACCGCAATGCACGCTCCGCCCGCCCCGACCAGAACCGCGAGCGCAGCGATATAGATGCTGCGGGGGCCGATGCGAAAATCGGCCAGATTGCGCTGTGATGCAACTTGCACGTGATGTAAACCTCCTTCTCGTTTTCAAGGCTGCCCGATTAATAATATATCGCAATGAGATACAATTCAAGATAGGAGACAAGCCAAATGTCAAAAAAAAAGTTGGACAAAGCCGTTTATGAACGGCTTGCGGACTTCCGGTATCAGCTGAGGCAATTCATTCATTTCAGTGAGCAGGCCGCCCGCAGGAACGGGCTGACCCCGCAGGCCCACCAGCTGCTGCTGGCGATCGCGGGTTATCCCGGACGGGACTATGTCACGCCGACCGAATTGGCGGAACGGCTGCAGCTGACCCACCACGCGTGCGTCGGCTTGACCGGCCGCTGCGAGCAGCAGGGGCTGGTCGAGCGCGAACCGAATCCGGACGACGGCAGAAGCGTCTTCATCCGGGCGACGCCGAAAGGCAGAGAGCTGCTCGAGACGCTGTCCGAAATTCACCTGGAGGAGCTGGACCGCATCGGGCTTCTCACCAGCCGGAATGAACCGGGATAAGCGAACTATTTTCTGAAAACGAAAAAAGAAGCAGCCGCAAGGGCCGCTTCTTATCGTTTAAGCGCGATAAGGGGAACGATTTTGATCAGATGAATACGCCGCCGCTGCCGTCCCCGAAATTACCGCTTCTGTTCCCCGATGATTTCCTCGCAGTAGCCGTCCACGATCTTTTTCAGCGGCCCCAGGCACCATCGCGTAAATAAAATGGCGAGCACGAAAATGACGATGGCGGGAATTTGCGATAGGGTCAGCGCTCTGCCGACTTCATGCCCGGGAATCCGGTAGACCACGACGATGCGCAGAATCGCTTCGGCCATCAGGGCAATCCCCCAGCCCGCGGTCATCCATTTCTCGCCGCGCCGAAAACGCTCCGAGCGCTCCCAGGCGCGCTCATACGCGGCGGTCCGAATCGGGTCGCCCTTGGTCGCCATCGGTTTGGAAGCGTCGAAGGTGAACGGGCGTCCGGTAAAGCAGGTCACCCAGGCGTAAATGGCCGCGACCGCCACGTAGAAGGACGGCTTGATCAGGAAGACGCGCGGATCGTTGGTCCAGAACAGCAGGGCGATGGAAAACACGATTTCGATGACGACGAGCATTCCGACTCCATCCAGACGGCGTCTGCGGATCGTTTGAACCGTCGTGGACGCTCCCGCCGCCATGCCGCTGACGGTCAGCGCGACAACGTCGCCGATTCCGAGCTGATGCAAAATATAATAGCCGATCACGGGAACGATCAGGTCGAACAGGATAGGGAACAGCGCTTTGAACTTGCTCGGCGCGGCCATCTGGATTTTATTGGCGGCTGGATTCACGGCTCTCTTCTCCTTTTTCCGGCTGACGGAAAAAAATTTGATTGGCGTTATTCAGCGAGTGGCTGACAATGGGATTAGCGTACTCTCGCATTTTTTCTTCATACATGCGAATTGCGGGAATGAGCTCCATTTCGCCTTTCTCTGCGGCGTCCAGAACCTGCGACAGCAGCGCGGCATCCAGAAAAGCGGTGCTCGCGCCGGACCCTCCGGCCGGACTCATCGCATGGATGGCGTCTCCCAGCAGGGTGACACGGGAGGACGGCCAATCGGGAATCAGGTGCGAGGAGCGCATCGGCAGCGCGAACAAAGACGGGATGTCGGATTCGCCCAGCAGATGGACGATTTTCGGCGCCCAGCCGTGAACTAGGCCGAGCCCGATGGAATGAAGAGCGGAAGGCTCGCATGTCAGAACATCATCCGGAAAGCTTTCCGTCGGGGCGATAAGCCCCCACAGCAAATAATCTTCAACCGGGTCCACCGTGACGCCGGGGGCGAACCTGGCGGCCGCTTCCTGCTGCGGCATGCGGGACTGATAAAAGGCCAGGATCAGCGTTACGCGCTCCGGCCCGAGAACCGAATTGATGGCGTTATAGAGCGCTTCCGGCACCTGCTTCAGCATCCGCGGGCTGAGCGGAATTTTGCCGTAAATAGACGTCAATTGCATCAGCGGCGGTTCCGCTTCGGGAAAGAGCCGGCTGCGCACCGCGGAATGAATGCCGTCCGCCGCGACGAGCACGTCGCCTTCCTTGACGCTGCCGTCGGCGAAAACCGCCTTCACCCGGTTCCCGTCCTGCTCGAAGCCGGTAAGCCTGCAGCCGTAGTGAACGCGGTCTTCCAGCCCGGCAAGCAAGATTTGCCGCAGCGTGTAACGGTTGACGGCGCTGTGCGAACGCGACAGGTCTTCCCCGGGCTTCCCGAAATCGATGGAGCCGATCGGCGCGAGCATGCTGTCGAATTTGGCCACTTTCGCGTTATAGGCGATGGCGGACGTAGCCAAATAGAGCGAATAGAGCGATTCCGGCAGACATTCCTGCAGGCCGTAGCCGCCGAAGGGATTGATATTCAGCCGGTAGCCCTGCCTGCGGATGGCGGGAGAAGCGTCGCGCTCGTAAACCGAGCAGCCGATCCCCCGTTTCTTCAGTCCCTGCGCCAGAGAAAGCCCGCCCATGCCCCCGCCGATAATCATCACGTGCACTTGTCGTTCACTCTCCTTTTTTCTTCTGCCAGTGTCGTCCCGAAGGCGGCGGATTCTTTTTGCTGGCCTCCGCTTTGCTCATTTCAAATTTGAACAGCAGCCGGCTCAACGTGCGGACCTCCTCGGCGTCCCACCCTTCAAGAAAGGAAACGAACCGGTTCAGTCCGACTTCGCTTAAGCGCCTGATTTCATCCTCCCCTTCTCTGGTCAGAGTCACGAAGCAGGACCGCCGGTCGTTCGGATCGGCCTCCAAATGCACCCAGCCGGATTCCTCAAGTCCCCTCATCTGCCGGGTTACCGATGATTGGTGAACGTTCAGCTCCGCGGCGATCTCCGACGGCCTTACCGGCGCCCTCCGGGCGACGATTTGCAGCACGGCAAGCTTGCTGGCGTCGGGAATGCTGCGCCGCGCCTTTTCAATACCGCCTATTACGGTGAACAATGCGGCAACCAATTGCTTGACATCGTCGAGTTGTGGTTTCATACCTGCATTTTAAAATAGATGCTTGCGTAAAGCAAATAATTTTTTTCGTAGGCGCGCCCTTTTTTTCTTGTGCAAATCCTTTACTCGCCCGAATGCTGTTTATTCAGCAGGCAAAAATAGGCCATACACCAATTGACGACCGGGTGAGTATCCTGATTTCGAGCTCATTCGATTCGGAAGTTGCATTCATTGGAGGATACGGCAATGGGGTATGATGTTCAGGTTGAACCGGGCGTGAAGCTGTACGTGGAGGATTTGAATCCCGCCGGCCGCAAAACGATCGTGTTTCTGCACGGCTGGCCGCTGAGCCATAAGCAGTTCGAGTATCAATTCGACGTGCTGCCCGCGATGGGGTTCCGCTGCATCGGGATCGACTGGCGAGGGTTCGGAAAATCGGATAAACCGGCGGGCGGCTACCATTACGACCGGCTGGCGGACGATATCCGGGCCGTAGTCGGCACGCTGCAGCTCCACGATTTTATATTGGCCGGCCATTCGACGGGCGGATCCATCGCCATCCGGTATATGGCCCGGCATAACGGGTACGGGGTGTCCAAACTGATCCTGATCGACGCCGCGGCACCAACGGGCTTCACGCCGGAAACGGCCGATCAGCTTCTGGATTTGGCGTTAAACGACCGGCCGAAGATGATGCGGCAGGTGACCGAAACGTTTTTCTTTCAGTACATTACGGAGCCCTTCTCGGATTGGTTTTTTCAAATGGGGCTGCAGGCGGCCGGCTGGTCGACGGCGGCTATTATCCGCACGCTCCGGGACGAGAGGCTGGATGCCGATCTGCCGAAAATCGCCGCTCCGACCTTGATCGTTCACGGCGTCCGGGACCGGGTGATTCCGTTCGCGCAAGCGCTGGAGCTTCACCGGCGCATCCGGAATTCGCAGCTTGCTCCGTTTCAATACAGCGGCCACGGCCCTTTCTGGGAGGAGCGCGTCAAGTTTAACCGGCTGGTGATGCAATTTGCGGGAACTTAAAGGAAGATCCCCTGCCGCCGCGGCAAGTAGAGTTCGAGGTTTATAATTTTAAAAAAAGTCCCGGGCGTACGCGAACACCCGGGATTCTTGATGTTTTCCTGCTGCCCGCAGCTTCTTTTAGCCCTTGACCCCCGTCATCGCGATTCCTTGAATGAAATGGCGCTGCGCGTTCAGAAACACGATCAGCGACGGAAGCACGACGATCGAGACGGCGGCCATCATCAGGTTCCACTGGGACGAATACGCCCCCTGGAACAGCGTAAGGCCGAGCATCAGCGTATATTTCGTTTCGGACGACAGGTACAGCATCGGGGCCAAATAATCGTTCCAATTGTTCAGGAAGGTGAACAGGCCGACCACGATGAGCGCCTGCGAGCTGAGCGGCATAATGACACGGGCGTATACCGTAAGATGTTACGGGGCGGCAGCGCGTGCCGTGTTCGTCGCGACTCTGCTGCGGCAGGAGCTGTGAGTCGCGATTCCGCTGCTGTCGGGAGATGTGATCTTCGCGGAGCGGCAGCGCGTGCCGTGTTCGTGGAGGGACGGCAGCGCGTTTGTATCCTCATGCGTGCCTCGCCGGCCGCATACGGAAAAGCTCCCTTACCGCTTTGTCGGCGGCAAGGGAGCCGGATCAATCAGCCGGTCGGCGGATACCGCATCAGCCGCCGTTCTCGTCGTTAACGTCTTGGCCGGCCCGCATCGCCTTGACCGCATCCCGTACGGCGGCGTAAAACGCCTGCCAATGCGGCGCCGCTTCGTTCGGTCCGGCCGGCTCCGGTCCGGGCGCGAGGCTCGGACTCGTCTCACGAACCGGGCCGGAGCCGGCCGCCGGAGCTGAGGCAACCGTTTCCCGCTTTGGCCCGCTCTCGGGCGCCGGAGCCGAGGCACCCGCTTCCCGCTTCGGCCCGCTCCCGGCCGGCGGAGCTCCGCCGGCCCCTGAAGCCGCGGATTCCGTTCGGTTCCCGTTTTCGTTCTCCATTTCAACAAGCGCCTCCTTTCCGTAACGGTTCGCCGCCCTCATCAGCCTTTCAGCCGCTGCTTTCGCAGCGTAAACAGATCGCGCAGCTCCTCGGTCGAGAGCTCGGTAATCCAGCTCTCCGATTGGCCGACCACCTGCTCGCTCATGAGCTGCTTGCGCGAGATCATGTCGTCGATCCGCTCCTCGAGCGTGCCGAGCGTCACGAATTTGTGCACCTGCACGTTGCGCACCTGGCCGATGCGGAAGGCGCGGTCGGTCGCCTGGTTTTCCACGGCCGGGTTCCACCAGCGGTCGAAATGAACGACGTGGTTCGCGGCCGTCAGGTTCAGCCCGATGCCGCCCGCCTTCAGCGACAGCACGAAGGCGCAGCCCGGCTGCGACTCGTCCTGGAATTTCTCGATCATTGCGTCGCGCGCCGCCTTCGGCACGCCGCCGTACAAGTACGGCACGGGCAGGCCGCACTTGTCCTCCAGCAGCCGGGCGAGGGCCGCGCCCATCTCCACATACTGCGTGAAAATGAGGCAGCGTTCGCCTTCGGCCGCGATTTCCTCGATCATTTCCAGGAGCCGCTGCAGCTTGTTCGAGCGTTCCGGCTCCCAGGCGCCAGGCCCCGCCGCTTCCTTCAGCAGCAGGCTCGGATGGTCGCATACCTGCTTCAGCCGGGTAAGCGACGAGAGAATGAGTCCCCGGCGCTGCATCGGGCCGAGCGACTCGAGCTGGCCGAGCAGGTCGGATACGATATTCTCGTACAGCGTCCCCTGCTCCACCGTCAGCGACAGGTAGGTCTGCATCTCGTTCTTTTCCGGAAGCGACAGCTGGATCTTCGGATCCTTCTTGACGCGGCGCAGCATGAACGGCTTCACCCAGCGCTGGAGCTCGGCGATCAGCGCTTCGTCGCGCTCCCGTTCGATCGGCTGCACGACGGCGCGGCGGAATTCGCCCAGCGTGCCCAAATAGCCGGGGTTCAGAAAATCGTAAATCGACCACAGCTCCGTCAGCCTGTTTTCCATCGGCGTGCCGGTAAGCGCGATCCGGTGACGGGCGCTTAAGCGGCGAATCGCGCCGGACTGCTTCGTGTAGTAGTTCTTGATGTTCTGCGCTTCGTCGAGGCAGACGACATCCCAGCCGACCCGGCCGAGCTCCTCTTCGTCGAGCGGCGCGAGAGCGTAGGAGGTGATGACCAGATCGGCCTGCGACGCCGCTTCGGCGAACGCTTCATCCTTTGCCCGTCGCGGCCCGTAATGCACATGCACACGCAGCGACGGGGCAAAACGCTCGAGCTCCTTCTCCCAGTTGCCGATGACCGAGGTCGGGCAGATGAGCAGCGACGGCCCGAGCCCCCCGCTTTCCATCACATGCTGCAGATAGGCGGTGAACTGGATCGTTTTCCCAAGCCCCATGTCGTCGGCCAGGCATCCGCCGAGCCCGAAACGCCGCAGAAATGCGAGCCACGACACGCCCTGCAGCTGATACGGCCGCAGCTCACCCTGAAATGCCTCCGGCTTCGCGACCATCGGGAGCTCGCTCGTCTCGTTCAGCTTCGCCAGCCAGGCCGCGAGGTGCCCATTCAGCTCAACCTCCGCTTCGAGCGCCTCCCGGTCCTCGCTCTCCGGCTCCAGCTCGGCGCTTCCGCGCAAATGCATCTCCAGCACGTCGCGCATCGTAAATCCGCGCTTTCCGCCATTTCGGCCGAGCCAGCTGCGAATGCGCTCGACATCGTCCGGGTCCAGATGCACCCATTCGCCGCCGATGCGCATCAGCCGGCGGTTTTCCATCGCCAGTTTCATAAATTCCGCTTCCGACATATCGACGTTGCCGATCGCAAGCTTCCAGTCGAAATCGACGATCTGCTGCAGGCCGAACGTCGGCTGCTCCGAGGAGCCGACGGACGATTTCACTTTCGCGCGCAGCCGCAGCCGGCGGCTGCGCGCCGCCTCCCACCAGCCGGGGAGCAGCACCGAGCAGCCGTCCGTCAGCAGCTTCATGCCCGCTTCCTCGAGAAACCGGTACGCTTCGACGTCGCTCAGCTCCGTCTTGATTCCGGCCGCCGACCCGCCCGCATGCCCGGCCTGCCAATCGGGGAGCGCGGCAAGCCATTTCGCTTCTTCCTTGCGCATCCGCTCCGGAAACCGCTCCCGCCAGGACGCCGGCGCATCGCCGGGCAGCCGCCAGCGCAGCGGAACGGCAAGCCGCAGGAGCTTCCCGGGATTGGCGGAATCGCCGGTCCCCGCATCGCCGGGGCGTTCTGCGGCGGGCGGCAGGTCCGCTTCTCCGTCGCCGGCGTCCCCCGCGGTCGTCGTTCCATGGAGGAAGCCGGCTTCCTCCGCTTGCGCCACCGCCGCCGCAAACGGCAGATCATCTTCTCCCAGCGGCTCCAGCGTGCGCCAGCCGCCGTCTCCCGCCCGGTCCTGAATGGCCGGCCGCAGCCGCCAGCCGCCCGTCTCGTCGGGCTCGAGCAGGCGGATCGCCAGCCGAAACGGCAGATCGTCCTTTTTGAAGCCGATCGAGACAAGCCAGTCTTCTTCGTCCGCCGCTTTGCGATAGAGCGCGCCCTCGCCGGCCGCGGCGGCGCCTGCCCGCCAAGCGGCGGCGACCGTCCGCTCTTCCCCGATCAGCGACTCGACGATATGGCCAAGCCATCTCCGGGCGCCGCGTTCCTCGAGCTCGAGCAGCAGTGATTCGAGCCGAGCCGCCTCAGACGCCGCTTTCGGCTCGCTCTCCGGGATGTCCAGCTTCCATGCCCGCCGCTCCTCCGACCACCCCGCCCAGTCGGGCACAAACCAGCCCGCGAGCAGCGCTTCGCGCAGCAGGCGGGCATAAGCCATCAGCGCCTGCGCCCGCGGAGTCCACTCGACGCGCAGCAGCCGGACCGCCTCCGGCGCCGCCAAATAATCCATCGCCAGCGCCGGAGAGAGAAGCAGCTCGCCGGGCTTCGTCCGGTCGTCCGTCCGCTCCTCGATATCGGTGCCGTACCAGGACGCCTCGTGCCAGGCGAAGAGCAGGTGGCGCAGGCGGGCTGAAAGTCCGAAAGTCTGTTCCGCCGCAAGCGCGATGCCTTCGCCGTCCTTCCAATATGCGTCGATTACAACCGTTTCCGCGCCCGTATAGCCTCTCATCGGATGATTTTTCCCCTCCAGAGCTCTTCCTGCAGCGCCCGCAGCCGCTGATGCTTGCGTACGATGCCGTCGACGTAGCGCGTCCAGCGCCCGGTTTGCTTCAAAGCCTTATAAAGCTTCTCCAGCTTCTTCATCAGCTTAACCGCATGCCGGTACCCCTGCCGGTTGCGCGCCCGGATTGCCGTATCGATCGCCTGATGATACAGCGGCAGAAGCGCATGCGGCGCCTGTTTCGTCACCTCGCGCGAAAGCTGGGCGTCAATCTCATCCGGCTCGATGCCGAGCAGCAGCTGCAGATCGGCCCATTCCCCGAACTGTCCCTTCTGCACCCAGTGGTCGGTCAGCACCGAATACGAATACGGCAGAAAGGAGACGAGATACCGCTGCCAAACCGGGTTTTCCGGCTGGCGCTCGTCGGCAAAGCGGCACATGTTCAGAAACGGGCCGAACGCCCGCGATTTCCGCTCGATCCGCAGCCCCTCGTACAGGTAGCCCATCCAGTCCGCAAGCGCCGTCCAGCCGCCCTCCTCCAGCCGCTGCAGCGCGCAGTCGCAGGCGAGCAGCGCCGTTTTGTTGAAGTCCGTTTCCCGCAGCAGGACGATCGCCTTCTCGTCCCGGCCCTCGATAAATGCAACGAACGCAAGCGCCATCGGGTAAAAAAACGACTGCCGGCCGGCCGCTTTCGCTTCGTTCAGCCGCCGCTCAAGCCGCTCCTTCTCCGGCCCGCTCCATGCCGGGTCGACGGTCAGCTTCGCCCACAGCGAGAAATAAAGCGCCTCCCAGCGGTGAAGCTGATGCTCCCGGTCCATGTCCCGGTCATGAAAAAACTGGTTCAGGCTTCTTACCGCTTCCCGGGCCGTTTCGGACAATTCGGACGGCCGAAGCTCCGCCGCCATTTCGTGAAAAGCGTCGAGCCACGGCTCCGTCATCCGCGCGAACGCCATTTCGTAATAGTACCGGCTGTACGTATCCGTCATCGAATAAGCGCGCTCCGCCTGTTCGGCTACGAACAAGGTGGCCAGCATCCAGTGCATCCGGCGCAGCTCCGGGTCCCATGTCTTGGACGAGCCCTTCAGCGAGGTGAGCACCGACTGCAGCGGATGGAGCGAATGGCGGCACTGCCGCCAGGTTTCGCCGTACAGCCCCTCCATCTCCTCCGCCCAGTCCGCCGGAGGAATCGGCGTTTCCGGCACGGGAAGCCTGCCGGCGGCAGGCGTGCCGCCGTCTTCCGCGGGAATCAGCCCTCCCCCGTAAAGCAGCCGGTTATATACTTCGTCCGGGCTTTCGCCCGCATAAGCGCAATAGGCGAAATAGACGGCGGCCATATGCTTGCAGAAGCCGTTAAACGGGCACGTGCAGGCGCTGAAGCCGAAATCGTCGCCGTCGAGCGTGACGGCATAGATATCGGCGCCGCGTACGGCGCCGTAAATCGACGCCCCGTCCATGACCTGGACGGAAAGCACTTTCTCGCGGCGGTAATAGTCCCATCCCCGTTCCAGCATGCTGATCGGCATAACCTCCGCCAGCTTCGTTTCCATCGAACGCAGCCGCTGCTCGTCAAGAAGAAAATAAGCGCTCATCCGCCGCACCTCCGTTCTGTACCGCATTCCATCTATTATACCAGACAACGGTGCATGGCAGAAGTCGATGCGCCGGCGCAGGCCGACGAAAAACGCAAACCCCCGCATCGAACGTTTGATCGTCCGCTGCGGGGGTTTACGCTTCCTTGCCTCACTGCCGTCCAGGGGATTCGGCGTTTTCCGGCTCCGCCGCGCAGGCGGTTTTCCCGGCCCCGCCGCATAAAGCGGATTCCAGCAATTGGCCGTTTTCCTCCGGGCGACGCAAGCTCCGGAATTACTCTGATTTCAGCATACCGGCGTAAATGCCGGGAACCGATCCCTCGATCACGATTGCGCCCGCCGTCTTGGCGTAGAAATCCGCAGGACCCGCGCCTCCGATAATGGCGTAGCCGTAACCCGCTTCGCGCATCCCCTTCAGCGTTTCCAGCAGCAGCCGCTTGCCGATGCCGAGTCCGCGAGCGTGCTCGGCGACGCCCGTCGGACCGAAGAAGCCCCGGCAGGTCGCGTCGTAGCAGGCGAAGCCGAGCAGCTCTCCGCCGCGAACAGCAACATAGCATGTCGCCGGCAGACCGGCAAATGCAACCTCGCATTCGCTTCGCCACCCTTTGCCGAAGTGCCTCTCCACCCATTCGGCTACGGCCAGCTTCTCCGGGCCGATCGCCCGGCGCACGACGATTCCGGTCCCCGGCTTATCCTTCGCGGGAGATTCGGCTTCGGGCAATTCATACAGTTTTACCAGCATATCCGGCATTTTGGCTGCCTCCTCTTAATGAAATTAGATGTTCCTTCCGCACGCAGCTCTGAGCGCTCAACACCCGTCAGTCCGGAATCCGGATGACGAACGTCACCGTATCCGGCTCATCGAACTCCATGCGCACCGTCCCTTTATAATGATCCACGATCGATTTGACGATGGAAAGCCCAAGGCCGGAGTGCGCGCCGTTCTTCGTGCTGTAGCCCGTATCGAACAGTGGCTTTCCTTCGAGCTTCTTCAAATCGCGGCAGACGTTGCTGACCCTGAATTCCTGATAACCCGGCCGCTGCCGGCCTTCCACGCTGATCCGCCGCTCCTCTTCGGGCAGCGCGGCAACCTCGTCGAACGCATTGTCGATCAGATTGCCGAGCAGCCGGGTCAAATCGAGCGATTTGACGCCGAGACTGAGCCGGCCGAGATCGCTGAAGCCGGTTGAGAGACGAATTTTCAGCTGCTCCGCCTGGGATATTTTCGACCGAATGAGGGCCGCGATCGCCGGATTGCCGATGTTGATCATTTCGTTCGTTTGCCGGATATCGCCGGTCAGCTCCGCCGTATACTGCTGCAGCTCCTGGATTTTGCCAAGACCGGCCAGCGAATGAATCGTCTGCACATGGTTCAGAAAATCGTGACGCTGCGCCCGGATCGATTGAAACATTTGGTTGATTTCCTCGACGTACGTTTCCTGCGCCCTGCGCGCGAGCTTGTCCCTCGATTTCCGGAAAGACACCGCTGCAGCAAAAACGATGAGCAGGCTGAGCGCCGTCACGGCCGCCATAATGACGGCAATATTGACAAACTGGCGGTCGAGCGTGTCCTGAATCGTCTGATAATCGGCGACGAGCGTCAGCACATAACGATCGATCGGCACGCCGTTCTCGTCGATCAGGCTGGCGCTTTTCTCGATCTGCACCGGGATATAAAGCTTGATGACATGCTTGCCGTTAATCGTCGTATTCAGCCAAACGTTCCGGTTTGTTTCGATTGCCCGTTTGACGTCAGCCGCGTCGGCCGGATGCGCAAACGCGTTGGAGCCGCTGATGATCGGCTTCTGCGCTTTATGTACGATTTTTTGGCCTTTCGAATTCACCGTCACGGGCCCGCCGTTCGGAAACGTTTTCGGATTGATCACGCCGATTTCCAGCAGCGAGGAATTGCTTTCGAGCGAGCGCTGAATGAGCCGGCTTACGCCGGTCTCCTCGTCGTACGAGCGCTGCCTGTCCTTATAGCCGACATAAGGATCGATCATGTAATCCGTTGTCCCGTCGTAATAATAGCCCCATTTGTTGACGGCGCTCGGATCGGAAGCCGCGAACTCGAACGGGCCGCTCCAGAAATAGGGCAGCGACTGGCCCCAGCCGATGGTGACATTCTTATGATCGAACAGCTGGGTGAACGCTTCGAACCACGGCTTCCACCCGTTCGTTCGCAGTCCGACTTCATTCGGATCCGACGATTTGTCCAGCACGATGCTGTCCTTCGTCCGCTTGAGCAGCGTGATATCCTTCAAATCCAGCTTGTTTTTCAGCTCCTCCAGCTGTCCGGGCGTGATGCTCTCGAGATCCGGAGGCAGCGCGTACTCGGCGGCGACGGAAGCGGACCTCAGCTCGCGGCCGATCTGCTCCTCGTATTTCTCAGCGCCGGTCCGGGACAGCTCGATCGACACCTCGATCTGGTTCGCTACCGACCGCAGCTCGTGCCGCAGCCGCTCTTCCAGCGAGCGTTTCGTGGTGAAATAATAAACGGTGTTGTTTGCAGCAAGCAAAATCGCGGCCAAAACGATCGACAGCATCCAGATATTACGATGCATACGGCATACTCCCCGATCCTCGTCTTCTAGGTACGTCCCATTATGAATCATTTCCCGGGCCCGGACAATATGCGTTTTTTCAACTCCGAATGACCTGTCGGCCGAAAGCCGGACAAAAAACGACAGAAAACGCCGCGAAACAAAAGGAGCAAGCCGCCCGGAAAACCGGCGCGGCCTGTTGGTCCGGCCGCCGTACCCAAGCCGGCCGTTTATCTTCGTTTCAGCCAGGCAAGCAGCGCCCATTTGCGCTCCTGGCGTTTCTTGTAGCGCGGCAGCAGCCGGTATACCTCCAGGCATTCGGCAAGGGACCGCTTCGCCTGGTCGTCGCGCCCGAGCTGTTCGTACAGCCGGGCCAGCCGGTAATACGCCTCGCAGGACGAAGACTGGATCGCGCGGAATTCCTCCAAATGGCCGATCGCCCGCTCCGGATCCGTTTTGGCATGAAGCGCGGCAAGGCGCAAATACGGCTCGCCGTATTTGACCCGGGGATTGATCGACAGCGCGTTGCGGATCGCCGCCTCGGCGCCCTCCGGCTCGGAAAGGTGCGCCAGCGCCGTTCCGAGATCGTCCCAAAACTCGGCCGAATGCTCGAGCGAATCCTGCAGCGGCATCAGAATGTCCCGCGCTTCCTTGAAATGCTTGCGTTCGATGAGCAGCCGCGCAAGCTCGTGCTTGGACGGGATGTCGTTCGGATTCATATGAATCTGCTGGCGAAGCCGACGAATCGCGCCCATACGGCGGAGCGGCTTCACAACGCTCGGCGTAATGCCGATAAACCGGCGGTCCAGCGCATAGATCAGCACAAGCATCACGATCAGCGCGAGAAACGGGTTGCCGAGCAGCCACCACAAAAAGCCGAAAATCAATAATTTACTCATCATGCCTCCCGCATCTAAAGAAACGATTGACATTATTGTACACGATTGTGCGGCGCCGTAACAATCAGGCTCGTCACCTGCATCCCGGCTCGGCAGCAAAAAGCCCGGTTCCCAGAGACCGGCGAACCAGGCCTACCTTCCCCGTCAAGCGACGTGTTTAGAGCGGCATCGGCCGCCCGCGAAAATCGATGAAGAGCGCGTTGTCCTCCGCCTGCCGCTTGCCTTCGAGCAGGTCGACGATGCCCCGCGCCGATTCGGCCGCGTCGCCCGGCGCCTGGTCGCCGCCCATATCCGTCTTGATCCAGCCCGGATGCACCGCGTAGACCCGGATGCCGTGCGGCTCCAGCTCCCGGCGCAGCTGGGCGGAAAACATGTTGAGCGCCGATTTGGTGAGCGCATACGGATAATCGCCGCCGTATGCGTTCGCGAAGCTCCCGGCCTCGGAGCTGACGTTGACGACCGTCTGATTTGCGCCGCGCAGCAGGAGCGGCAGAAACGCCCGCATGACGAGCATCGGCCCAAACAGATTCGTGCGAAACGACGCTTCGAGATCCTCCAGCTGCAGCGTATGCAGCCCCCGGCTGCGGCCGGCCAAAATCGCCGCGCTGTTGACGACGGCATCAAGCCGGTCCGCCGCCGCTCCCGCTTCGGATGCCGCCCTGCCGATCGACTGCTCGTCCGCTACGTCGAGCCCGATCACAGTCAGCCGCCCGTCAAACCGCGCTTTCAGTTCGTCCAGCTTTGCCGCGCCGGTTGCGGGATTTCGCACACCGGCCAATACCCGGTGTCCCCGGGACAGCGCTTCGGCCGTCATATGGAAGCCAAGCCCCCGATTCGCGCCTGTAATCAGAATGTTCATCCCTGTAACCCCTCCCCGTCTTCCGCAGTCCCGATGAAAACGCTGCCGGAACTCTCTTCCTATGATCGCCGATCTACCAGCCGTTGGCAAGCCGGAATAAACGGCTTCAGGCTATCCTTCGCCGGAAAGCAGGCTTCTTCTCCCATCCGATGGAGACAGACAGGCCATACGTTAGCGCAGCTTCCCATCAAAAAAGCCCGAACCCCGCCGGGCAGCAGAGTTCGGGCCGTTCCGGCCGAATTGATTACAGCTGCGACATGTTCCAGTCGCTTAAAAATTACTCGATGCCGATATCGGTCAGCGGATGCTTCCCGAGCGACGACAGCAGCGAACCCGGCATCGTGGCGACATGAGCCCCGGCAAATGCGGCTTGCTCGACATGCACGATGCGGCGGGACGCGCTCCTATTACCCGGCTGCGGAATCGGCGATCCCGTTCCCGCCGGCTCCGCCGAAGAACAGCTGCAGCTCGCGCGCGGCGCTTTCCGCCGAATCGGAGCCGTGAATGATGTTGGATTCCACCTCGCAGGCGAAATCGCCGCGTATCGTGCCGGGAGCCGCTTCCGCCGGGTTCGTCTTGCCGATCAGGGTGCGTGCGATCGAGACGGCCGCGGGTCCTTCCCACATCATCGCCACGACGGGCCCCCGGGTAATAAAATCGACAAGCTCCCCGAAAAACGGTTTGTCCCGATGCTCGCCGTAATGAGTCTCGGCCATCGGCTGGCTGATCGTCATCAGCTCGGCCCGCCGGAGCTTCAATCCCTTCAGCTCGAAACGGGCGATGATCGCGCCGACCAGACCGCGCTCCACGCCGTCCGGTTTGACCATAACAAACGTCTTTTCCACCATACATTACCCCTTTTTCCGTCAATCCGGCTCAGCCGATTTGACTTTTAATGGATGCCAGCAGCGGTTTGTTCGGCAGATAGTGCAGGGAACGGATAAAACGGATCGTCCGGGTTTCCGCGCGCATGACGATCGAATGCGTCTCGGCCCGCTGTCCCTCGAGCAGCCGGACGCCGCCGAAAAATTCGCCCGGCGTAATGCCCGTCGCCGCGAAAATGACGTCGCCCGAGCCGACCATGTCGTTCATGCGCAGCAGCTTGCGGGGATCGGCGAGTCCCATCTCGATGCATCGGCGCTCCTGCTCGTCGTTCTCCGGCATGAGCCGGCCCTGGATCTCGCCGCCGAGACATTTCAGCGCGGCCGCCGCAAGCACGCCCTCCGGCGCCCCGCCCGAGCCGACGTACAGATCGATGCCCGCCTCGGGAAAGGCCGGCGCCATCGCGCCCGCCACGTCGCCGTCCGACAGCAGCTTGATGCGGATGCCCGCCTCGCGCAGCTCGCGGATCTCCGCCTCGTGGCGCGCGCGGTCCAGGATCATGACCGTCAGGTCGGATAACGGCTTGTTCAACGCAAGCGCAGCCTTCTCCACGGTCGTGCGGAGCGGATCCTGCAGGCTCAGCTTGCCGGCGAGCGCAGGTCCGACGGCCAGCTTCTCCATGTACATATCGGGCGCGTGAAGCAGCTGTCCCTTCGGCGCGACGGCGATGACGGCCATGGCGTTGTTCAGCCCCTTCGCCACCAGCTCGGTCCCTTCGAGCGGATCGACCGCGACGTCGACCTCGGGTCCCTGCAAACTACCGACCTGCTCCCCGATATAGAGCATCGGAGCCTCGTCCATTTCGCCTTCGCCAATGACGACGGTGCCGCGGATCGATACGGAATCGAGCATGCCGCGCATGGCGTTCGTCGCCGCTTCGTCCGCGTGATGCTTGTCCCCCCGCCCCATCCAGGGAGCGGCCGCCAGAGCGGCCAATTCGGTCACCCTGACAATTTCCAGCGCTAATTCTCGTTCCATGTCCCTTCACCTCTTAAGCAGTCATTGTTTTTCCTGCAGCCACTGCACAATCATGCCCGACGTTTCTTCGATCGCCTTCTCGGTCACGTCGATCACCGGACAGCCAAGCGACCTCATGACCGATTCCGCGAACCGGAGCTCGCCCTCGATCCGCTCAAGCGAGGCGTAGTTCGCCGAGAACGGCAGCCCCATCGCCTTCAGCCGCTCCATGCGGATGGCGGCCAGCTTCCCGGGATCCATCGTCAGCCCGACGACAAGCCCGTTTACCGCGGCCAGCTCGGCCGGCACTTTCACCTCCGGCACGAGCGGAACGTTCGCCGCCCGGACCCCTTTATGCGCCAAATAAATGCTGAGCGGCGTCTTGGACGTACGGGATACGCCGATCAGCACGACATCGGCGAGCGTCAGCCCGCGCGTGTCTTTGCCGTCGTCGTATTTGACCGCGAATTCGACCGCGTCGATGCGGCGGAAGTAGTCGTCATCCAGCGTATGCAGGAGACCCGGCTGGCGTTTGGGGGAATCGTTGAACGTGTCGATAAACGCCTGCATCATCGGGCCGAGCACGTCGATCGCCCGCACGCCCCGGCGGAGCGCCTCCTCCTTCATCGTCTCCCGCAGCTCCGGCTGAACGAGCGTGTACGCGATAAATCCGCCGCTCCGCACGGCTTCCTCGACGATCTGCGCGATTTCCTCGTCGCTGCGGATATGCCCGATCCGTTTCAGCTTCACCTGCTCGAACGCAAACTGCCGCATGGCCGCCTTGGCGACCGCCTCGGCCGTTTCCCCCACCGCATCCGAACAGATATAAATGATTTGTGCCTGCTTCTCCAGCTTCTCCAGCTTCATTGGACGTCCGTTTCCTCCCGAGGCGTTTGTGTAAAGCCGCTTCACGCTGCTGCGATGCTTTGTCCGATTTCCCGTCCCGCTCTATTCCGTCAGCCAGCGCAAAATATTCGTTTTGCTGATCCAGCCGGTCACCTCGCAGCGGCCGGGGGGGCTGTCCGCGCAGGGCACGACGACCGGGAGCCCGTCCAGCTCGTGCGCAAGCATTTTGCCGACCGCTTCGAGCAGCGGCTGGTCCGGCGCGACGCGGGCGATCGCAGGCAGCCGGTGCATCGCCATGCTGACCGGGATAGCCGCGGAATTCGCGCCGCCGAGCGTGATTTTGAGCAGATCCTTCGGGGTGACGACGCCGACGAAATGCCGGTTCTCGTCCACGACGGCCAGCGCCTCCGCATTGCCCGTAAACAGCGTGACGACCGCATCGTGCACCGAAGCGGATTCCGATACGTTTACCGGCAACCCCTGCACGTCCTTGACACGCGCTTCGTTCCATTTGCGCATCGCCGAATCCGGCGGAGAGCCGTCGCCGCCGGGGAAATAGCCGACCTTGGGCTTTGCTTCGAGCATCCCCAGCATGACGAGCAGCGACAAATCCGCGCGCAGCGTCGGCTTGCTGACGCCCATCATTTCCGCCAGCTGATCGCCGGTAATCGGGGCGTGCCGGTTAACCAGCCGGACGATTTCGTTTTGCCGCACGGACAGTCTAATGCCAATCACTTCCTTATGTATGTCTCTTCATGGAATGGAATCTCAGCCAATAAGACGTCTTATTTATTTAATAATGTATCATATTTCGTCATTATCCGGGTATAAAAAAATGTTTCATTCCCGATTAAAATGTTCAATCACCCGTCGAGACAGGCCGCCTCCCCCGGCTTTCGGCCGTTTTCCGGCGTTCATTCCCAGGGGAAATCGACCGTCAGGACATGCGCGAATTTGGCGCTTTCCGCCCTTCGCTGCTTGCGGCGCTCGGCCCGCGCGACCGCCGTCTCGTGGAGATGCTTCTCCTCCTCGGTCTCCGGCACGACTTTGGGCACCCGGACCGGCTTGTTGTCGTCGTCCAGCGCGACAAACGTCAGAAACGAGGTCGCCGCGATTTTTCGCTCGCTCGTCTTGAGATCCTCCGTGATGACCTTGACGAACACCTCCATCGAGCTCGTGCCGGTCCAGGTGACGAACGATTCCAGGCACACCGAGTCGGTCGGCCGGATCGGGTGCAGGAAATCGACGGAATCCGTCGAGGCGGTTACCACGGAGTTCCGGCAGTGCTTCCACGCCGCAATCGAGGCGATATCGTCGATGTACGACATCAGCTTGCCCCCGAACAGCGTATTGTGGTTATTCACATCGGGCGGGAAAATGCGGGACGTCTTGTAGCAGCGCGATTCCTTGGCGTATCGTTGTTCCACTAGGGTTCACCATTCCTTCGTCGTTTTATCGATCCGGGGCTACAGAAAGTCCCGGTTCACGCTTTCGTTGCGGATCATCTGCTCCAGCTTTTCCACGAGCCTGGCGCGCGCCGCGTCTTTCCGGCCGAATCGGAAAAGCCTCATCCAACCTTCCCGTTTCAGTATTTTCAACAAATACCGTTTTTCCTCGAGCGTAAACATCTCGCCCCCCCACCCTTCGCCAGCGTCCGGTTCGGGCATCCGGACGGAAATTACACTTTCACTATACGCCCGCTCCCGGAGCCCGTAAAGCGTAAAGACCTGCGTTTCACTTCACCTTCCTGAAGCTGGGTGAATGGCCGAGTCCCGCGCCTGCCGTCCGCAATAAACTGGGGATGAAAGGCCTATCAAATGACGGGGGAGTGATTCTGTGAACATTGATCTTGGCTGCGGAACGGAGAAGACGCCGGGATTTTTCGGCATCGACCGCCGCAATTTGCCGGGCGTGGATTTGATTTTCGATATGAACTACCCGATTCCGCTGCCCGATGATTCGGTCGAATTTGTCATGGCAAGCCGCTCTCTTCCTTACGTGCGCGACCTATTCGCGGTCATGGCGGATATTTACCGCATGTGCACCCACAAGGCGGTCGTCTGCATCCTTGCGCCGTTCGCCCACAGCTTCGCGCATATGTCGAATCCGTTTTTCCGGCAAAAATTCGACCTGTATACGCCGAGGTATTTCACCCCGAATTTTTTTCAGCCTCCGAGCGGAGCCCGCTGTCCCGAGCTGCCCGGTTACGACGATCACGAGCCGCCCTTCGATTTTCGTCTGCTGCGCATGGAATTGTTCTATTATCCGCCTTACGAGCCGCCGCTCTATAATCGCGAGGAGCTGGAAATGCTTCCCGGTCTGGAAATGAACGTCGTCCACGAAATCATGTATCATTTTGTCGCGGTTAAACACGGCATAACGAACGAGGAGCTTGTCCGAATGAGCAGCCAATCGTATATCGAACCCGCCTGCGCGGCAAATTACCGGACTTCCCCTCCGGACAGCTCCCGGCAGCTTTAGTACGGGTGCGGATGTTTTTAGCCTGCGGACATACAAGTTTATTCGACCCGTTTCATACAATCGAATGATTGGAAAAAAACGGAGTCTGAACGTATCCCCTGCCACTACGCTTAAGGGGGGTGAAATGCATTCCTCTTCTGGTTCGAGCTGCGGTCAACGCAACCGGCGCCATCACGTTCACGGGCAATACGCTCGGTCTCAGCCGTTCGGACAACGCGGGACAGCCCGGGACGCAGGACAGCATCGGCGCCTTCATCACAACCAATAGTTCTTCGAGTTTCGGCACGTATCCGAGCGGGACGACGAATTTATACCCGAACAACGGCTCGGCGGCGACGTTGGTACTGCCGTCAGGAAGCACGGTTCTGTATGCGGAGCTGATCTGGGGCGGCTCTTACATCAACGGAAACGTCAATCTTTCGGCCGACATCAACAACCCCGTCACGTTTACGACACCGGCCGCCGCATCCAGCGTGACGCCGGATGCGTCGACCGCCCAGCAGTTTAATCTGGGCAACGGGGCCTCGGCCTACGTCCGTTCCGCCAATGTGACCGCATTGGTCCAGCAGGGGATGGGAGGGGTTTACCGGACCGGCGCCGTTGTCGGAACGATCGTCATTCCGGGCGATTCGACCGCAAACCATGCCGGGTGGACGCTGGCTGTCATTTACCAGAATCCGTCCCTGCCTTTTCGCAATATGTCCATTCGCGTCGGAGGCGTGCTCGTGCAGGCGGCGTCCCCCCCGGTCAATACGACGATTACCGGCTTTGCGACGCCGGTATCCGGCGCTCTCGGCGGCAGAGCTTTGTTCAGCGCGCAGGAAGGAGATGCGAACCGTTCCGGCGATCAGGCGTTGTTCGGGCCTACCGCCGCTTCGCTGACGGCTTTGTCGGGGCCGAATAACTTCGCGAACAATTTTTTCGCGTCGCAAATCAATAATGACGCCGGTCAATTGGATACAACCGGCACCTTCGGGAACCGCAATCAGATCAACGGCTCGCCCGGCACGAATATTTCCGGGGGCAGACAGGGCTGGGACATTACCAACGTCAATATATCGGCGATGCTGGCCAACAATCAGTCGTCCGCCGTGCTCAGCCTGACTACGTCGGGCGATGCGTATCTCGTCAACGCAAACGGAATCCAGGTCAACATTAACGCGCCGTCCATCCAAGTGACCAAGAGCGCGAGCGCGGCCGGCGTCATCGCCGGGGACACGATTACGTATACGGTCACCGTCCGCAATACCGGGACGGCCAACGCTGCCAGCGTCGTACTCTCCGACGCGCTGCCGGCGGGCTCCGCTTTCGTGCCGGGCAGCGTCGTCGTCGCCGGGGTCGCCAGGCCGACATTCGATATAACGGCGGGGGCGCCGCTTGGAGGCTTGAATCTGGGCAGCGCCGTCACCGTTACATACCGGGTCAACGTCACCGGCGTCCCCAATCCGCAGCAGCTGGCCAATACGGCGAACGCGGCCTTCACCTTCCAGAGCGTCGCCGGCGGGCCGGTCATATCCGGCGTCATTCCGTCCAACGGGGTGACGACGCCGGTGTATTCGCCGATTATTTCGGTTGCGAAATCCGCCGATACCGCCAATGCAACGGTCGGCAATATCGTGACCTATACGCTGCTGGTCGGCAATGCCGGCAATATCGGGGCCGCAGCCGCAATAACGGATCCCATTCCGGCCGGCAGCTCCTTCGTGCCCGGCAGCTTTACCGTGAACGGGGTTCCCGTGCCGGGCGCCAATCCGGCGGCCGGCGTCGCCATCGGCACGGTAGCTGCGGGCGCAGCGGCTGCCGTAACGTTCCAGGTGCTCGTCAATTCGCTGCCGTCTCCGCCCCGGCTTGTCAACCAGGCGACGGCCGTCTATACGTTTCAGCCGCCCGACGGCCGGACGGTCCCGGGCTCGGCCGTGTCGAATACGCTCTCGGTTCCGGTTTCCCTGCCGAGTGTCGGGGTGGTCAAAAACGCGAACGCGGAGGACGCGGCTGTAGGCGAGACCGTGACGTACACATCGGTTATCACGAACAGCAGCGCGGCGGCGATCGGCAATGTCGTCTTCACCGATCCGGTCCCGGCCGGCGCTTCCTTCGTAGCCGGCAGCGTGACGGTTGACGGCGTCAGCAGGCCCTCCGCCGTCCCGGCCGGCGGCGCTGCGGTCGGAACGATCGCCCCGGGGGGCTCCGTTACGGTTGCATTCCAGCTTCTGATTACATCGCTGCCCAGCCCTGCCCAGCTGTCCAATCAAGCGACGGTATCTTACAGTTCCGGAACGTTCTCGGGCCTTTCGATCTCCAATGCCGCGATAACCCCGGTATATCAGCCGATCATCGGCATCGTCAAGAGCGCGGACGTGTCCCATGTCGTTGCAGGAGATACGGTTACGTATTCGCTGCAGATCGGGAATACCGGCAATCTCGCCGCACAGCTGACGTTGCTGGACAACATCCCGTCCGGCACAGCCTTCGTGGATGGCAGCGTGACCGTCGGCGGCGTCCCGCAGCCGGGCAGCTCTCCCCTGACCGGCATCTCCGCGGGAGCGGTAGCTCCGGGCGGATCGGTTGTCGTCACGTTCCAGACCGTACTGAATTCGGTTCCGTCTCCGCCCGCGCTCGTCGATCAGGCGACCGGCAATTATACGTACCAGCTCCCAAGCGGCCGCAGCCTGACCGGCTCCGTCAGCTCCAACTCGCTGAGCCTTCCGGCGTCCGCTCCCAATGTGACGGTTACCAAAAGCGTCAACCGGACGGCAGCGGCTTTGGGCGATGTGCTGACCTATACGATTGTTGCGGCCAACACCGGCGCCGGCCCCGTCACCGACGCGGTCGTTTCCGACCCGGTCCCTTCCGGGGCGGCCTTCGTGCCCGGCAGCGTGACCGTGAACGGGACTCCGGTGATCCATGCCCATCCCGATACGGGTATCGTTCTCGGAACGCTTGGGCCGGCGGTCTCGGTCACGATCACCTTCGAGATAACCGTCGTATCGCTCCCCAGTCCTGCCCGGCTCAGCAATCGGGCGAACGCGGCTTACCGGTCGGGAGCGTTCAGCGGATTGTCGGTGTCCGATGAGGTCGTTACGCCTGTGTACCAGCCGGTCATCGGGATTTTCAAACGTGCGAGCACCGTGAATGCGACCGTGGGAGACACGTTCAGCTATTCGTTTCAGATAACCAATACCGGCAATATCGCGGCGGCGCTGGATTTGACGGACAACATTCCGGACGGGGCGGCCTTCGACGCGAACAGCGTCATCATCGGCGGCACGCCGGCACCGGGCCTTAGTCCCGTAACGGGAATTCCCGTCGGGCCTATCGATCCCGGCGAGTCCGTCACCGTCAGCTTCGTGTCTACGGTCACATCGCTTCCCGCATCGCAGCAGCTGGTGAACCGGGCATCGGCGCAGATCCGCTATACGCTGCCCGACGGCAGGATGCTGGAGCTCCCGGGCGAATCCAACGCGCTGTCGATACCCGTATCCACACCGAATGTCGGCGTGACGAAGAACGCGAGCCCGGCTGCCGTCGTTGCCGGCGATACGCTCACGTATACGATTGTCATTGCGAACAACGGCATTGCGAATGTCAATCACGCGGTTCTCAGCGACCTGCCGGCCGAGAATACGGCCTTTATTCCCGGAAGCGTATTGGTGGACGGCATCTCCCGGCCGGCCGCCAATCCGACGAACGGCATTTTAATCGGTACCTTAGCACCGGCGGCTACGGTTACCGTTACATTCGAGGTGGAGATAACCATGCCGATACCATCGCAAATCAACAACCAGTCGACGGTCAGCTTTACCTCCGGTACTTTCTCCGGTTCTTCGATTTCCAATGTCACATCGACTCCGGTCGTTCAGCCGCAAATCGCATTGACGAAGAGCTCGAGTACGAGCAACGCGAGCGTCGGAGATACGATTACCTATACGGTCACCGCCAGCAATGCGGGCAATCTGGAAGCGAATGTCACGCTGTTCGATACGATTCCGGACGGAACGACGTTCTCGCCGAACACGGTCAATGTCGGAGGCGTTCCCCAGCCGGGCGTATCGCCCGTCACGGGTATTGCGCTCGGCACGCTCGCAGCCGGGGCAAGCATAACGACGACCTTCGAGGTCGTGGTTACCTCGCTGCCATCGCCGCAGCAGCTCAGCAATGCGGCCAATGCGGCGTTTACGTATATCCCGCCGGACGGCAGGACGCTGTCCGGCACCGCCGTTTCCAATACGGTTACGTTTCCCGTATCCGCACCCGATATCGACGTCACCAAATCGACACCGTCCGTATCGGTGGCGGTCGGCGACACGATCGACTATACGATTACGGTCGTCAATAACGGGATCGCGGCGGTCGGCAATGCGATTCTAACCGATCCGATTCCCTCCGGAACCCTGCTTGCGGCCGGCAGCGTTACCGTTAACGGAACGCCGTTGCCGGCGGCCGATCCGGCAACGGGGATCGCGCTCGGAACGATCGAACCTTCCGGCACTTCGGTCGTCGCCTACCGCATTCTCGTCCAATCCATCCCCGACCCCGCCGTCATCAACAATGAAGCGGCGGTCAGCTTCACCTCCGGGGCGTTTTCCGGCACGACCTACTCCAATACGGTCGCAACCCCGGTATTTCAGCCGGTCATCTCCGCGGCGAAGAGCGCGGATTCGGCCAACGCCACGGTGGGCGATACGATCGCTTACCGGGTTGTCGTCAGCAATACCGGCAACTATGCGGCACAAATTACGCTGACGGACACGATACCGGCCGGAACGAGCTTTCAGCCCAACAGCGTGCTGGTCAACAATGTGCCGCAGCCCGGCGCCGATCCGGCGGCCGGAATCAACGCCGGCTCCCTCTCCCCCGGCGCCAGCTTGACCGTGACGTTCTCCGTCGTGATCGATACGCTGCCGTCGCCGCAGCAGCTCGTGAATCAAGCTGCGGCCGCCTTCGCTTTCACGCTGCCGGACGGGCGCACGCTAACCGGCTCGGCCGCCTCGAATACGGTGGTCATCCCGGTATCCGCGCCGAACGTGGCCGCCGTTAAAAGCACGCCTTCGACCGCCGCGGCCGTCGGCGACGTCATCACGTATACGACGACGATTACTAATAACGGTATCGCGAACATCAGCAGCGTCATCTTTACCGATCCGATCCCTTCGGGAACGGTTTTCGTGTCCGGCTCCGTTCAGGTAGACGGCGTCTCCCGCCCCGCCGCCAATCCGGCATCCGGCGTTTCCGTCGGAACGATCACTCCCGGCGCAGCCGTCAATGTCGTCTTTGACGTTACGGTCTCGTCGCTTCCGTCGCCGCCCGTCCTGAATAACCAGTCGACGGTGAGCTTCACGTCCGGCACCTTCTCCGGGGTTACCTTCTCGAACGCGATCGGAACCCCGGTCTACCAGCCGATGATCGCCGCCGTCAAATCCGCCAATACGGCAATCGCGACCGTCGGGGACACGGTCGTTTATACGGTCTCGATCAGCAATACGGGCAACTTCCCGGCGACGGTGACGCTGACCGATACGATCCCGGCGGGCGCCTCGTTCGTGCCCAACAGCGTCTTGGTCAACGGGTTCCCCGCGGCCGGAGCCGATCCGTCGGCGGGCATACCGCTTGGCAGCGTCTCCGCGACTGCGGTTGTCACGTTCTCGGTAGTGATCGACTCCTTGCCGGTGAACCAGCAGCTCGTCAACCAAGCTTCCGCGGCTTATTCGTTCACGCTGCCCGACGGACGCACGCTCAGCGGTTCCGCGGCATCCAACCCCGTCGCCATTCCCGTTTCGTCGCCGAACGTGAGCGTAGTGAAATCGACGGCCTCTACCGACGCTGCGTTCGGCGAAACGATCGTGTATACGCTCGTCGTGACGAACGACGGTATCGCGAACGTCAATAATGTCGTCGTCTCGGATCCGGTTCCCGCAGGGGCCGTATTCAATGCGGGATCCGTTACGGTGGACGGCGTCTCGCGTCCTTCCGACAATCCGTTAAGCATCGCTTTGGGCACGATTGCCCCCGGCGCTTCCGTCACCGTGACCTTCGGCGCAACCGTCACGTCGCTGCCCGCGCCGCCGCAGCTCAGCAACCGCGCCACCGCGAGCTTCACGTCCGGAGCTTTTTCCGGCTCGTCCTTCTCGAATACGCTGAACACTCCGGTCTACCAGGCGATAATCGAAGTGTTGAAGAGCGCAAGCACGGCGAACGCCACAGTCGGCGACACCATCGCCTATTTCTTTCAGTTGTCGAACGCAGGCAATATCGCCGCCCAGGTTACCTTGTTCGACAACATTCCGACGGGAACCGAATTCGTGCCGAACAGCGTCATCATCAACGGTGTGCCGCAGCCGGGAACGGATCCGGTCACGGGCATTCCGGTTGGCCTCGTCGCTCCGGGAGCCAGCGTCAGCGTTCTGGTGACGCTGCAGGTGACGGTCGATGCGCTGCCTTCGCCGCAGCAGCTCGTCAACCGGGCGACCGCCAATTTCACCTTTACCCCGCCGGACGGCGCCGCGCGGACGGGCAGCGTTCAATCCAATTCGCTCGTCATTCCCGTCTCGGCTCCCGACGTCTCCGTCGTCAAAAGCACGCCGGCGATCGATGCGGTCGTGGGCGATATCATCACATATATGATCGTCGTCACCAACAATGGCATCGCCGCGGTCAACAATGTCGTCCTGGTGGACCCCGTGCCCGTCGGCAGCGTCTTTGCTGCCGGCAGCGTAACCGTCGACGGAGCGCCCAGGCCGGCGGCAAGCCCGGATACCGGCGTTACGATCGGCTCGATTCCGGCTGGCGGTTCTTCCACGGTCACCTTCCAGGTCGAGGTTGTGGAGGCATGAATCCTTCCGGGCCATTTTTAAACAATCAGTCCCGGGTTACCTTCAGCTCGGGAGGAATCAGCCAGGTTGCCTATTCCAATACGGTCATCACGCCGCGTATCGGGCCGGTCATTCAGCTTGTCAAAAGCGCGTCCAAGTCTCGGGCCGCACGGGATGAAACGTTCGCATACCGCATTAGCCTGGAGAATAAAGGGAACCGGGAGGCGCAGGTTACGCTCTACGATGCGCTTCCCCCGGGCACCGCTTTTATCGCCAACAGCCTGCTGCGGGACGGCACTCCGCTCCCGGGCGTCCATCCGGATTCGGGCATCGAGCTCGGCGCCTTAGGCGCCGGAGCATCGGTGAACATCGAGTTTCAGGTCATTCTTGTCTCCCTGCCTCCGGACCTGCGGCTCGTAAACCGGGCGCGGGCGGACTACGTCTTCTTCACGGACGGGGGCAGAACGATTACGGGCTCCGCTTATTCCAATTTCGCGGAGGTTCAGGTCACAGGCCATCTTCTTTCGGCGTATTTGCACGCAAGCACCGGGCAGACATTTATCGGCGACATTGTGACCTATACGATTTCAATCGCGAATGAGGGAAATGCGGCGGTTCAGCAGGCGGTTGTGACGTTTCACGTGCTGGCGGGGGAGAAATTCGTACAGGGAAGCGTCGAGGCAGGGGACGTCCTTATGCCTTCGGCCGATCCCGAATCCGGCATCCCTGCCGGCTCGATTGCCGCCGGCGCGTCGCAGCGCGTCAGCTTCCGCGTGCTGATCACCGGAGTGCCGGAATCGGGCCGCTTTACGAACGAGGCGTATGTTCGCTACCGGGCAGGAGAGCCAAGGGAAACCGCCGTAACCAATCCGGTCACCGTTACCGTGATCGAGCCCGCCGTCACGCTGCGCAAATCGGTGAACCGGGCCAGAGCCGTTCCGGGCGACCGGCTGATTTACGAGCTCATTGCGGAAAATAACGGCCCGCTCGCGGTCGATGCCGTCCTGATCGATCCCATGCCGGAGGGGGCTCTATTCATATGGGACAGCGTCCGGGCGGATGGAAGTCCGCTGCGCGGCATGCAGCCCGCCCAAGGCATCGATCTCGGCACGCTGCGAGCGGGCTCGCGAAGCGTCATCACGTTTCAGGCCGGCATTCGATCGGCTGCGGGGGAGACGTCCCTCCCTCCGCTCGTCAATCGCGCGCAGCTGAATTACACCTTCCGGTTGTCCGACGGCCGGCTCGTGCAGCAATCGGCCCGGTCCGATTCGGCGGTCACGACGCTGTATTCCCCGCTTCTTCAGCTGCAGGCGGATGCGATTCCCGCCCTCGTGGAGCCCGGAGATCTCGTGCATTTCGAGCTTCACGTGACGAACGGAGGAAATTGGGCGTTCTCAACCGTTGCCCTGACCCAGCTGGTTCCCGGCGAGACGTCCATCGTAGACGGCAGCATTCGGGTCGACGGTGAATCCGCCGGCGATCGCTATGCCGGCGGATTTTTGCGGATTGGAGAGGTTGGCCCCGGCACGACGATACGGATCGTGTATGAGGCCAGGGTCTCGGAGGATGCGGAGGTCTCGGTCATCAAAGGCTACGCGGCGGCCGTCGGGCGGTTCGCGCTCGACGGACGGGAATACCGGCTCGAGGCGAGGTCCAACCCTTACACCTTGCTTCTTGAGGAGCAAAGCGAATAGTACGGTTACTCCGGCGGATTGTTTGCAGGATACGGGGAAGATAAGCGCTTTCCGATTAATCGGGGGAAACAAATCGGTATCCGATCCCGGGCTCGGTGAGAATAAATTTCGGCTGGGTCGGGTCTTTTTCCAGTTTTTTTCGCAAGTGACCGATATAGACGCGCAAATAATGGCTTTCCGATTCGTGGCGACGGCCGCTCCATACGTGCTGAAGCAGCTGGCGCTGCGTCACCACTTTTCCGGCATGATTCGCCAGCAGCTTTAAAATTTCATATTCCGTCGGAGTCAGCCGCACGCGCTCGCCGCCAAGCTCCACGGCGCGCTGCGCCAAATCGATCGTCAGCTCGTCGAACCGCATAATCGGCTCATTCGGAGACTGTGCCGCATGCCGAAGCGCAACGCGTATTCGGGCCACAAGCTCCCCCATGCCGAACGGCTTGGTCATATAATCGTCCGCTCCGCCGTCGAGCGCCGCGATTTTATCCTCCTCGCGTTCCTTTGCCGTCAGCACGATGATCGGAACGTTCGACCATTCCCGTATACGCTGCAGAACCTCCATGCCGTACACGTCGGGAAGGCCCAAATCGAGCACGACAAGGTCAGGATGGACGATGGACGCCTGCAGGATGCCCTCTTCCCCCGTGGCCGCTTCATAGATATCGAAATGGTGGGCGTGCATGGAAACGGTCAGCAGCTTGCGTATTTGCGGCTCATCGTCAATAATGAGAATCCGCGCTCCATTGCCGTGGTGCGTCATGGTTGTTCGATTTCCTCCTCGCGAGGCAGCGGACGATCTTCGCTATTGGGAAGCCTGACGGTGACGACGGTCCCTTTCCCCGCATTTGGTTCGGCCGCTATGGTCCCTCCATGCAATTCGACGATTCCTTTGCAGATCGCAAGTCCGAGGCCCGTCCCCGGTATGCGCTTCGACCCTTCGGCCCGATAAAACTTTTCGAAGATGCGTTCCCGGTCCCCGGCCGGCAAACCGATCCCCGCATCCGCAACGGAAAGCCGAATATGGCGGTCGTCTTCCCGGACCGAAATGGCGATTTCACTGTAATCGGGCGAATATTTGATGGCGTTGCTGACGATGTTGACCAGCGCTTGTTCGAGAAGGACCTCGTCGCCGTAAATAATCGGAATCGGGTCGGGCAGCGATACCCGCACGGTCCGATGCTCCTGAAAATCTTTGACCTGCGATAATACGACGCCGATCATGTCTTCCATGTCGCACCATTCCCTGCGCAGCCGGAGCATGCCGCTTTCCAGCTTCACCATTCCGAGCAGATTCGTGACGAGCCGGTTCATGCGCAGCGCGCCGTCCCGGATTGCGGCGAGCAATTCCAAACGGTCCCCCGGAGCCAAAATGCGCTCCCCTTCGATCAGCCCCGTCGCCGAGCCGATGATGGTGGCCAGGGGAGTGCGCAGTTCGTGCGAAACGGAATCCAATAACGCCGTCCGCATTTTTTCCGATTCCGCCGATAACTGGGCCATTTTCGCCTCTTCCGCCAGCATCACGCGAGCGACGGCAATGGCGGCCAGCCCCCCCAGCGCTTCCAGCAGACGGCGGGTTTCCGGCGAAAGCGCGGCGTCCGCGCGGTCAAGCTTCACCGCCAATACGCCGTAAACCCGGTCCTCCGCAGCCATGGGCACGTAAAAGCCCGGCGTTTCCCGCAGCATGCCGGTGCCTTTCCCCGCCGGCTCTCCGTGCCGGTAAACCCATTTTGCAATAACGAGCTCCGATTCATCCAACCCCAAACCGGCAGAACCGGAGGAAGAGGCGGTCAGGGCCAGTTCCCCTTCGCGATCGGGCAAATATAAGGCTGTCTCCGCATGAACCATGCGCGAAACTTGAAGCGTTACGTTTTCCAGCAAGGAGCGGATGTCGGTAATGGCGCTCATTTGCCGGCTCAGCGCATAAAGGGCGGCCATATGGGCTTCTCTTCGCTTCGACAACCGCAGCTGCTGCTTCAATCGGGCGGCCAAGCTACCGGTCAGCGAGGCGACCGTCATAAACACGGCAAAGGAAATCAAATAGCGCAGATCGGAAACGGTGAAGCTCAAATAAGGCGGGACGAAGAAGAAGTCAAACGACAATACGCCCAGAAACGCCGCGTAAAAAGAAGGCCAGATCCCCCCAAAGACGGCGCTCAATAAAACCGGAATCAAATAAAGGAGCGAAATATTGACCAGATCGAACGTTTGCCCGAAAGGGTGAAGCAGAACGGTCAATGCGGCAATCAGCGCCGTGATCGAGAGATAGGGCTTCCAGGAAAAAAAAGCCGCCGCCTTTGCAGGCGCTTCCTCCTCCGGATTCGGCTCCGGATTCCCCTGCCCGGACGGAAGGCCGCCGCGCCGCGCGGACCCGCGCTTCTCATTCCTTGTTCCCACATGCATTCACATCCTGCGGTTGATCTGATCCTTCTATTATAGCGCAAGGTTCGGGTCGTAATCCGCAACAATCAAGACATCCCGATGCCGGGACAAGCGGATCAGCCGGGTAACGACGGAACCATTCCGCAGTTTTTCCCGGAAGCTCGGCTTCGATTGCCCGATGACCAGCTGCGTCGCTTCCAGTTCGTCGGCTTTCGAGGACAATATCCCGGCGATTTGCTTGGAGCGGCGGCCTTCATGGATCATGAAGGTTCCTCCCAGACGAGCGGTTAATCGCTCCAGCTCGTCGAGACGTTTCCGCAGCTCCTCCGTCATCGCGCCGATATGAACGTAATGGACGTACCAGGCGGCCTTCAGCCGATAGGCGGTCCGGAAGCCGCGGCGTATCAAGCGGTCGGCGTGAGGCGTCGCATTGACGCAAACGAATATCGTTTCCCTGCGCCGCCACGGGCCGCGAAGCGAGCTTTTCCGCTCCCACGATTCCAGGCGCTCATCGACGTCGTCGGCGATTTCCCGGAGGGCAAGCTCGCGCAGCGCGATCAGATTCCCTGTTTTAAAAAAATGATCGAGCGCTTGATCCACCTTCGGCAGGGCGTAGATTTTGCCCTCTTTCATTCTTTGCCGCAGCGCTTCCGGCGAGACGTCAATGAGCTGAACCTCGTCCGCCAAACGAAGGATGCTGTCGGGCACCGTTTCCCGGACGCGTATGCCCGTCATTTCTTCGACCGCATCGTTCAGGCTTTCTAGATGCTGAACGTTAACGGTCGTAATGACGTTTATCCCCGCGTCCAAAATTTCCAGCACGTCCTCGTAGCGTTTCCGGTTCCTGCTTCCGGGTACGTTCGTATGGGCCAGCTCGTCGATGAGCACGACTTCGGGACCGCTCCGTATCACCGCTTCAGTATCCATTTCCTCAAGCGTCACGCCTTGATACACGCGGCTTGCTCGCGGAATGATACGCAGCCCGCCGACTTGGGCGATCGTATCCGCACGATTGTGCGTTTCAAGCAATCCGATTCGGACATCGACCCCCTTCTTCAACAGATCGTTGCCTTCGCGAAGCATCGTATACGTTTTGCCCACGCCCGGTGCCGCTCCGATATAGACCTTGAATTTGCCTCTTGTGATCGTGCTGATCCTCTCGGCGACTTCCTGCTCGCTCAGACGGCGGTATTTTTCGAATTGCGCGCTTTCCCTGCTTTTCGCCGGCAAAATTCGTTCTCCTTCATGCTCCGCCCTGTCGGCGACGAGAAAAACATCGATATTTTTCGTTTTTTTCAAAATGCCGTTCACGACGGAGCCATGCAGCAGCTCCTGCCAGCCGGTATGTTTCGTGTGCCCCATCACCATTCGCGTCACGTTAAGCCGGACAGCATAGCGAACCAGCTCAGCCGGGATGTTCCTGCGGCTTCGAAGAGGCAGTTCTTCCAATTCGCAGCCGATTTTCCGGGTGAGCTTCATCATGCTTCGGCGAAAGGCCGACGCTTCTTTGGAGAGCGGTTTTTTCCGATTGCGAAAAATAACGACGATTAAATCCCCCCCGAGCCTTTTGGCGATTTGCTCGCCGCGGCGGATATAGATGGACCCGTTCCAGTGATATTGGGTGGATACGAGAATGCGCTCCGCGATGCCGGGCGGCCCGGCAATGCCCATCTCCACGCGATGCTCGTTCAAGGAGCCGTTCACGTCCCCCGCAACCAGCCGAAGCGCCAGCTCCCGCAGCACGCCTAAATTCCCCCGTTTGAAGACGGACGCTTCTTGATTGGCCTTGAATTGCCCTTCTGCAAGACGGTTTAAAATCGTTTCCGGCGTGACATCAATCAGGCGCACCTCGTCGGCCACCTCCAGCGTATCGGCGGGAACCGTCGCCCCGGCTTCGATCCCGGTCATCCTTTGAGCGATTTCCGTATAGCCTTCAAGTTCATAGACGTTTACCGTCGTAATGACGCTGATCTGATGTGACAGCAGGAATTTGATGTCGTCCAAACGCGTCGGAAATTTCGCATGGGGCCGGTTACGGTGCGCGAGTCCGTCGACGAGGACCACTTCAGGGTTTCGTTCCAACAGCGCATCTAGGTTCAAATCTTTGAATTCCGTGCCGCCATTCCGCCAATGGATGCTTGGCACGCGCTCCAAATCGCCGAGCTGCTCCACGGTCTCCGGCCGCTGCAGCGTGGAAACGGCGCAAATCACAACATCGATTCCCTGCTGTTTTAAGGCGTTCCCTTCACGGAGCATGTGGTACGTCTTGCCGGAGCCGCTGACCGGGCCGATATAGATTTTCAAGGTGCCGCGGTGCAGCTTGGAGATGGAATGAAGGATCTCCTCCGGCGTTTTCCTGCGAAAGTTTTCCATCGCGAGTCTCCTAAGGAAGCCGCTCCCGGACCTTAAGGAGCGGCTGTACAAAATTTATGGCTTGATCCGTTTCAACAACGCGATATTCAAGTCCAAAACATTGACGCGCGGCTCTCCGAATACGCCGAGCTGCCTGTTCCGGATGAGCGAGTCCGCCAGCTGCCGCAGCTGTTGTTCCGATAAGCCGGAAGCTTTGCTGATACGCGGAATTTGAGCCATGGCCCCCTCTGGCGATAAATCCGGATCGAATCCGGAGCCGGATGTCGTGACCAAATCGGCCGGAATATCGCTCAGCGCCGGATCTTCCTTCTTCAAGGCGGCGATTTGTTCGGCGATCCCTTTGACGTAATCGCTGCTGCCGACAGCCCGATTGGAGCCTGCCGAGGCCGCCGGGTCGTATTTCGCCGCGGACGCCCGGGGATGAAACAGCTTCGGCGACAGCGTGCTTTGCGCAAGCAATTCGGAGCCGATGACGGTACTCCCGGAGCGAACCAAGCTGCCGTCCGCTTGTCCCGGGAACAGAACTTGAGCAAAGCCGGTCGTCACGGCCGGATAAATCAGGCCGCATAGAATCATTAAGACGACGGATACGCGGATCGCGGTCAGAGTCGTTTTCAACCTGTATTCCCCTTTCTTCGATTACACGATATGCAGGCCGTGAAGCGCCATATCGATGATTTTAATCCCAATGAAAGGAACGATTACGCCGCCCATGCCATAAATAAGCACATTGCGGCCGAGCAGTCTGTCCGCCGACATCGCGCGGTATTTCACGCCTTTCATGGCGATCGGGATGAGCAGCGGAATAATGATCGCGTTGAAAATCAAAGCGGATAAAATCGCAGACTGCGGCGAGGCAAGGCGCATGATATTCAGCGATTGAAGCTGCGGCATCGCCACGATGAACATCGCGGGAATAATCGCAAAATATTTGGCGATGTCGTTGGCGATCGAGAATGTCGTCAGCGCGCCGCGGGTGATGAGCAGCTGCTTGCCGATCGAGACGACGGACAGCAGCTTGGTCGGGTCCGAATCGAGATCGATCATGTTGGCGGCTTCTTTGGCGGCCATCGTTCCCGAGTTCATGGCGAGTCCGACATCCGCCTGGGCCAGCGCCGGCGCATCGTTCGTCCCGTCGCCGGTCATGGCGACCAGCTTGCCCTCCTGCTGCTCCTTCTTGATCGCGGCGATTTTATCCTCCGGCTTCGCTTCCGCGATAAAGTCGTCGACGCCGGCCTCGAGCGCGATGGTCGCCGCCGTCAGCGGGTTGTCGCCCGTACACATGACGGTTTTGATCCCCATCGCCCTCAGTTCGTCGAACCGCTCCTTCAAACCGGATTTGACCGTATCTTTCAAGTAAATAACGCCATAGATCCGATTGTTCACGGCCACCGCAAGCGGGGTCCCGCCGGCTTTGGCAATGCGGCTCGCCATTTCCTCCAGATCGCCGGGAACTCTGCCGTCCATGGCGTTCGCATATTTGACGATCGCATCGACCGCTCCTTTGCGAATCGCGGTGCCGCCGGCAAGGTTCAGCCCGGACATCCGGGTTTCCGCGCTGAACTCGACGACCTCCGCGCCTTCATACTCCGCGGACGGCCATGTCGCGCCCTGCTTCTCCGCAAGCTCGACGATCGATCGCCCTTCCGGCGTTTCATCTTTGACCGATGCCTGCAGAGCGGCCAACGTCAATTCCTTTTCCGATATGCCCTTCACCGGGGTAAATTCGAACGCCATCCGGTTGCCGTACGTGATCGTTCCCGTTTTATCCAGGATAAGCGTGTCGATGTCGCCTGCGGCCTCGACGGCTTTGCCCGACATGGCAAGCACGTTGAACTGCGTCACCCGGTCCATCCCCGCAATGCCGATCGCGGACAGCAGGCCGCCGATCGTCGTCGGGATCAGGCATACGAGCAGCGCGATCAGGGTGGCTATATCCAGCCGGACACCCAGGTATCCGGCCATCGGGACCATCGTGATGATGACGAACAGGAAAATGAGCGTCAATACGGCGAGCAGCGTGGTCAAGGCGATCTCGTTCGGCGTCTTCTGCCGCTTCGCCCCTTCGACGAGCACAATCATCCGGTCAAGGAACGATTCGCCGGGATCGGTCACGACTTTCATCACGATATAATCGGAAGCGACTCTCGTCCCGCCCGTTACGGAAGAGAAATCGCCGCCTGCTTCCTTTATCACCGGAGCCGATTCGCCGGTAATCGCCGATTCGTCGATGGAAGCCAGACCTTCGACGATTTCGCCGTCGGTCGGGATCATTTCGCCGGTATCCACGCGGACGATATCGCCTTTTTTCAGCTGGGTCGACGACACGTGCTTATAGCTCCCGTCTTTTTGCACCAGCTTGGCCATCGTATCGGATTTGGTCTTGCGGAGCGTATCCGCCTGCGCTTTGCCGCGGCCTTCCGCAAGCGCCTCGGCGAAATTGCCGAACAGCACGGTAAAAAGCAAAATCAGGAATACGGCGATATTATAGCCCCTGCCTGCGCCCGATGCGCCAAAGAGGCTCGGATCGAAGGATAAGAGCAGCGTAATGAACGTTCCGACTTCGACGACAAACATCACCGGATTCTTCATCATGATGACCGGATTCAGCTTTTTGAACGCATCCAGCATCGCTTGAGCCACGATGTCTTTCGTCAGCGTTTGATGACGGACTGTAGTCATAGGGTTCCTCCCTCTTTATGAAAAGCGGCAATCAACGCGGCATGGCGAGTTGTTCGGCAATCGGTCCGAGCGCAAGAGACGGGAAAAACGTCAGCGCCCCGATTACGAGAATGATCATGAGGAGAATTCCCGTAAACAAGGGAGTGTTGGTTCTCAGCGTCCCTGTCGTTACCGGAACGATCCGTTTCGCCGCGAGCGACCCGGCGATGGCAAGCATGGCGATGATTGAGATATATCGGCCGGCCAGCATGACGAGTCCGATGCCGATATTGTAGAAGTTCGTATTGGCATTCAGGCCGGCAAAAGCGGAGCCGTTGTTCGCCGCGCCCGACGTGAAGGCATACAACACTTCGGATAAGCCGTGCGGCCCCGGATTGGAAATCGAAGCGATCGCTTCGGGGCGCAGGAGCGCAAGCGCAGTGGGCACGAGAATGATGACGGGATGAACAAGAAGCGCGATGGAAGCCAGCTTGATTTCCTTGCCCTCGATTTTTTTGCCGAGAAATTCCGGGGTTCGTCCCACCATGAGCCCGCAAATGAAGATGGACAGGATCAGATACAGCAGCCCGTTAAGCAGTCCGACGCCCTTGCCACCGAAGACGTTATTGAGCATCATTTCGGCCAAAGCCGTGAAACCGCCCATCGGCGTTAACGATTCATGCATGTTGTTTACCGAGCCCGTCGTCGCCGCGGTCGTCACCGCGGTAAACAAGGCGGATTCGGACAGGCCGAACCGCACTTCTTTGCCTTCCATATTGCCGTGAACGCCCATCGAGTCAAGAGCCGGTACGCCCCGGTACTCCGCAACGAATACGGTCGCCAGCATCGCCAGGAAAAGGATTCCCATCGCCGAGAAAAGCGCCCAGCCCTGCTTCTTGTTCTTGATCATCAGGCCGAATGCATACACGAGAGCGGTCGGCAGCAGCATCATGCAGACGATATGAACCAGATTCGTCAGCGGCGTCGGATTTTCGAACGGATGCGCCGCATTCGTGCCGAACCATCCCCCGCCGTTCGTTCCGAGATGTTTAATGGATTCCAGCGATGCCACGAGGCCTCTTGTGATCGTCTGCTTCGCTCCTTCCAAAGTGGTCGCGTCTACCGCGCCCTGGAAGGTTTGAGGAACCCCTTGGAACACGAGGAACAGCGCAACGAGAAAACTAAGCGGCAGGAAAATACGCGTAATCGAACGAACCAGATCCGCATAAAAGTTCCCCAGGTTATCCTGACGGCCGATCAGCCCCCGAATGAAAGCGACGGCCACGGCAAACCCGGTCGCCGCCGACGCGAACATCGGAAAGGTGACCGCCAGCATCTGGGACAAATAGGACAAGGCGTTTTCACCGCTGTAGGACTGCCAGTTCGTATTCGTAATAAAAGATGCGGCCGTGTTAAAAGCCTGCGCCGGCGGCATGTTCCCGATTCCGTCCGGATTGAGCGGCAAAAACTTTTGCAGCCTTAGGACGAGAAACATCAGGATGAACATGATGAAATTGGTCAGCAGCATCGCGCCCAAATACGCTTTCCAGCCCATCGCTTCGTTTTCGCGGACACCTATGGCACGGTAGATCACGCGCTCGGCAGGACCGAACACACGGTCCAAACCCGTTTTTTCATGGGCGAATACTTTTACAAGATAGATGCCTGCCGGCTTGACCAGCAGCATGATGATGATCAATGTAATTGCAACCTGCACGAATCCCATATTCATGCCAAGATATCCTCCTCAGGTAAAGTGCGGCGACGGTCGGCTGCATCAGAACTTTCCGGTTTAACGAGCACGAATCCGAGATATACGATCAGCGCAAGCGCAATGATCCCCATCACGACCATGGAACTTCCTCCTTAGGCCTTTTCGCAAAATTGGACGAATCCCCAGAAACCGAGGAAAAAGATGAGAAATAATAAAATCATGGTGAAATCGTTGACCATGCCATGACCGGCCTCCTTAAAAAACGACCGAAATAAATTCCGAGCTGTTCATGATTTACTCCTCCATGGCCCCAGTTCTCCGGTCCATTGGCATTCCGCATCGACTCCCCCTCCCTCGGCCCAATGAAATTCTAATACAGGCAGAAGTAAAAACGGCGTAAAGAAAAGGGCGCAAGGGGTAAATAAAACCTAAAAACGAGCCGGGACTTGCGACGATAACGGCCAATCGCCGGCCTCGCGCTTTAGCGTTTAAAACAAAACCGCCGAAAGCGGTCGCTTTCGGCGGTTTTGATTGAAGTTCCAATGCGCGGCAAAAAATACCCGCTTACGGAAAAGGAGAAATCGGTTTATTCGGCGTTCCCGGAGAAGGCTTCGGGCGCCGGAGTGATCGGAATGACGCGCGGTTACGGCTTGCCCGGGTGCTCCGGTTTGCCCGGATGATCCGGCTTGCCCGGGAACTTATAATCCTTCCACGGAGCGAGCGTTGCGTAGCCTCCGAAATAACGGTTATACGCGTTTTCGGCCTTCGCCCCTTGATCGTCGAACGGATCGTCGTTCAGGTAGGCGTCGGTTTCGGGCGGCATTTTCTTGCCGTAGAAATAATGATCCAGGTACTCGGCGGTCCGCTGCCGCTGCGGCGTGTCCTCGGCGTGCTCGCGGGTGGCGGCGAACGGACGGACGTTGAACTTCACCAGGTCGTCGGCGTCGTAGCCGAGCGTCTTGTACACGAACTTCGCGGCTTCCAGGCCCAGCGGATCGCTCTCCGCCCCGTCGCCGTAGTCGTTCACGGTGTTGTGCAGCACGATTGCTCTCGGCGCCAGCGTCGCCACCAGCTCATGCTGATCGAACGGGATGCGGTCGCCGTAGCCCCAGGCGCCGTCCAGGCGTTCATAGAAGCGGCCCGGCGTCAGGAAGCGGCGAAACAGCTCGGTGGTGCGGCCCGGATTGTGGCGGATCGTATCGCCCAGCATTTCGGTGCCGCTTGCGGTGCCCCAGCTGTATTGATGACCAATGTAGACATACCGGTACGGGGAGGGGCCGGTTGCGCCCGCCGCGCTCGGAATGCACACGTCGATCCGGTCGTCGAAGACGGCGGAAACGAAGGCGTATTTGCCATAAATGGAATGGCCCGTAACCGCCAGCTTGCCGGGATCGATCAGCTTGTTTACGCCTTTGCCGTATTTATTTCCCGATTTGGACAGCAGCTCCAGGGCGTCGATGGCCCGGGACGCTCCCCAGGCGGCGCCCATCTCGTTGCTGATCTCAAGCGGGTCGCCGTTGCGGGTGTACGGGAAAAACGTGCGGAACGTGCCGCTGCGGGCGCCCCACGGGTCGTTCCGGTCGTCCGTCGTAACGCTGGGCGGAACGGCCAGAACGGCATAGCCGGCATCCGAGTACTCGGGGATGAAGCCGCCGAAGCTCATGACGACCGGCACCGGCCCTTTATGGCCGGCCTTCCGCTTGGCCTCCTCCGTCGGAGGGTATAGCGTAAAGGTGATCGGAGCGGTCGTTTTGCCGTACGTCATGGAAACGGTAATGCCGAGCCCCGCGGGAGACGGCGGAACGATGTATCCGATTCCATCGACGAAGACGCCCGGACTAGCCGGAACCGGCGCAACGTCCGTAATCGACATTTTGTCCGGCGCGCCCGGCTTGTAGCCGTATTCGTAGAACTGGGCCAAATCCAAAATTTCGTCGCGGCGGCCGCCTTTGCGGAACCAGTCGCCTTTGCTTTTGACCTTGCTGCCGTCAAAATACGTCCACGGGTCGGGAAGCGTAAATTGGGACGGCAGGTCCATCGGGTCCGGATATTTGGTATCGGCCCAGCGCAGCGCGGCAATCGCGTCCTGCAGACGTTTGGCCGCTGCGTCGACGGCCGCTTGATCGGTGGAACCGACCGTCGCTTTGGCTGCCGCCAGCGCCGCATTCAGCTCCGATTCCGTCGCCGGGGTCCACACGCCTTTGACAAGTGAAGGCGATTCGACCCAGCGGATCGTGTTACGGAGCACCCAGTCGCTGAACTTGAACGGATCCGTACCGTTCCAGCCGGCGAGCATCACGGTGCCCCAGTCGACGGAGTGGTCCTGGCTGAGCGCCGTATACGCATTGTTGTCGTGGCTCCAGAACACGTAGCCGGTCCGGGATACGCCCTCGGCGGGCGAATCGCTGATCGCGACGTCGACGCCGAACTTGGTGCCGTTCTGGAGCTTCGCGCCTTCGATTTGCAGCGCCAGCTCGACATTGTAGCCGTCCGGCGTATCGGTCGCGGCATAGCTCTTGATCCGGTTCGTGTATTCGCGGTCCTGCGGGTAAGCATGAACAGACGAGTGATTGTTGACGGCCGTATTGAACTCGTACGTCAGGTTCCCGTTGGAGCTGACGGTGAAGATGCCGTCGTCGTCCTGGAATTTGTCGACCTTGTCGTTCCAGAAGTCCAGCATGAAGACCACGCTGTCGCGAATCGCGGGATTGTTGGCGTCGTCCTGCCTCAGACCCGTATCGGTTGCGGCGCTGCGCGACTTCGTTTTGTCGTGCACCTGGACCAGCAGGTAAAGCACCGGACCGTCCCAGACGGAGCGAAGCTCGCCGTATGTATCGGCCGCGAGGTCCGCGGTCGCGGCCGCGTTTTTCCCGTGCGCGATCCTCGAAGGCACGGCGGCGTCGTACGCGGCATCCGGCTTACCGTCCACAACGATGTCCTGGATCGTAAATTGCGAATTCAGCTGCTCCGACGGCATCGGTCCTGCCGGATCGGGCGCGAAATTCGATGCCGCCGTCGCCGTTCCGAACACCCCGAAGAGCATCAATGCGGCGGCGAACGGCACAATCCATCGTTTATACATGATTCAACCTCCCCATAAATGGCATACACCTTCATCGTAGAGGAGGAAGAACGACGTGAACATAAATAAAAGTAAGGGTTTCGTTAACAAAAGTTAGCAGTTGCAGCTTGTGCGCATGACAAAGCCTCCCCGCCCGCATTCAGGCGAGGAGGCTTGTAAGCGAACTTATTAAATCGGTAAACCCCGAAGACGAAGCCCGAAAACGCCGGGCACCTCTTCCGCCGGTTCACGGCTGAACTTAGGCGGCGGGATGGCCCGGCGTCTTACCACTCCGCGACCGTTCCGTCCTCGTTGCGCCAGACCGGGTTGTGCCAGTCGTGGCCTTTCTTCGCCAGCTCGCGGATTTTGTCTTCGTCCACTTCGATACCAAGCCCCGGACCTTCCGGAACGGCGACGAAGCCGCCCTCGTAGCGGAGGCTGCCCGCATCCTTCACATAATCGAGCAGATCTCCGTCCGCATTGTAATGGATGCCAAGGCTCTGCTCCTGGATGAACGCGTTCGGCGAGCATGCGTCGACCTGCAGGCAGGCCGCCAGCGCTACCGGTCCGAGCGGGCAGTGCGGCGCCAGCGCCACGTCGTAAGCCTCCGCCATCGCGGCGATCTTGCGCGTCTCGAGAATGCCGCCGGCATGGGAGACATCCGGCTGGATAATGTCCGCGACGCCCTGGTGCAGCAGCTCCTTGAAGCCCCATCGCGTATACATGCGCTCCCCGGTCGCAATCGGCGTCGAGGTGTGCCGCGCAATTTCCTTCAGCGCCTCGTTATTTTCCGGAAGCACCGGCTCTTCGATGAACATTAGCCGGTACGGCTCGAGCTCCTTGACGAGAATTTTGGCCATCGCCTTGTGCACCCGCCCGTGAAAATCGATGCCGATGCCGAAGGACGGCCCTCCCGTCTCCCTGACCGCCGCGACCCGCTCGATCACCTGCTGCACCTTGTCGAACGAATCGATGTAGTGAAGCTCCTCGGTGGCATTCATTTTGACGGCCGACACGCCGGAGGCGATCTGGCGCTTCACCGCGTCGCGCACGTCGGAGGGCCGGTCGCCGCCGATCCAGTTATAGACCTTGATTTTGTCGCGGCACGCGCCGCCGAGCAGCTCATATACCGGAGCGCCGTAAAACTTGCCTTTAATATCCCACAGCGCCTGCTCGATGCCCGAAATCGCACTCATCAGAATCGGGCCGCCGCGGTAAAAGCCGCCCCGGTACATGACCTGCCACAAATCCTCGATCCGCCGCGGATCTTTCCCGATCAGATCTTGCGACAGCTCCTCGACCGCCGCCGCAACCGTATCCGCTTTCCCTTCGACGATCGGCTCGCCCCAGCCGGAAAGCCCGTCGTCTGTCGTTATTTTCAGAAACAGCCATCTCGGTGGAACTTTAAACAATTCCAGCTTTGCGATTTTCATGACCCGCGAACGACTCCTTCATGCGTGAAAATGGTCCGGCGGCCGCGGCCTGCGCGCACCGCCCGAATAGCTAAAATATAGCACGGCTCCCCTTTCGGCTGAAGGGCCGTACCCTTTTTTTATGCACGGATGCGCGATTATTATAGAACGCTTTCATTGCGCCTTCGGGAGCTGAGCGACGCCGCCCGCCTCGCATGGTTCGGGCAGGCGAGCTAAGCCGCGGACGATTTGACTTTGCCCGCCGCGATTGCTGTAATGAAAGGTAAGATTTGCGATCGGAGGAGGACGCCTATGCGGCTTATCGACAACCGGGATATCCACGACCCCGCGCTCAATCTCGCCCTAGAGGAATACGCGCTGCGCAGCCTTCCGGCGGATAAAACCTATCTGCTTTTCTATGTCAACGAGCCGTCCATCATCATCGGCAAAAACCAGAATACGATGGAGGAAATCAACGACAGCTATGTTCGCAGCCGCGGCATACACGTCGTTCGCAGGCTGTCGGGCGGCGGCGCCGTCTATCACGACCTCGGCAATTTGAATTTCAGCTTCATCACGCAGGACGACGGCAGCTCCTTCCGCAATTTCGCGAAATTCACCCGGCCGGTCATCGAAGCGCTGCGGGGGCTCGGCGTTCAGGCGGAGCTGACCGGGCGCAACGACATTCAGGTCGGCGAGCGGAAAATTTCCGGCAATGCGCAGTTCAGCACAAAGGGGCGCATGTTCAGCCACGGCACGCTGCTGTTCGACTCGAAGATGGACAGCATCGCATCCGCCCTGCGGGTAAAGCCGATGAAAATCGAATCGAAAAGCACGAAATCGGTGCGCGCCCGCGTGGCGAACATTTCCGAATTTCTGGACCGGCCGATGACGATCGGCGAGTTCAAAAACGAGCTGCTGCGCGCGCTGTTCGGCTGCGAGCCGGAGGAGGCGCCCGTTTATCCGCTGACGGAACGGGACTGGGAAGCGGTGCGGCGGCTGGCGGACGAGCGCTACCGCAGCTGGGACTGGAACTACGGCCGTTCGCCGAAATCCAACGTTCAGCATGCGTGCAAGTTTCCCGCCGGGATCGTCGACGTCCGCCTCGATGTGGCGGGCGGCCGGATGACCGGCGTTAAAATTTACGGCGATTTCTTCGGTATCGCCGACACGGCCGAGCTGGAGGAGCTGCTGACCGGCGTTCGCTACGAAGAGGATGCGATCCGCAAAGCGCTCGCGGAGGTCGATTTGAACCGATACTTCGGCAGCCTGTCGGCGGACGAGTTCGCCGGGCTGCTTCTGCTGCGCGACTGACGGCCGCCGTGCCGGGCTTACGGAGCGCTGCGGCAGCCTTACGCTGCCGCGCCCGCGCCTTAACCTTTGGACGAACATGATGCTGACGCCGTCGCGCCCGCCTCGCCTTCGCAGGGACGAACATGATGCTGACGCCGTCGCGCCCGCCTCGCCTTTGCAGGGACGAACATGATGCTGACGCCGTCCGCCCGGCTGCGTCAGCCTCGGGTTCGTCCTTTTTTGCTGCGGGCGGGGACCGCTTGTCCGCGAGGCGTTATTTTTCTTCCCGCTGCGATGTCAACACTTTCTCACGCATACATATAATGGAGTACGAGAGAAGGAAAGGGGGCATGTACGTGGGATGCAAAACGCGTAAGGTTGCCGTGATCGGCACCGGCTTCGTCGGCTCGAGCTGCGCCTATTCGCTCGTCAATCAGTCGATCTGCGACGAGCTTGTGCTGATCGACCGGACGAAGGAGCGGAGCCTCGCGCATGCGCTCGATCTGTCGCATTGTTCGGATTTCACCCATTCGAGGACGAAGGTGACCGCGGGCGGGTACGAAGCTTGCGGCGACGCCGATATCGTCGTGCTGTGCGCCGGCACCAAGCCGAAGCCGGGCGGGACGCGGCTCGATCTGCTCGAAGGCACGGCGGACATTTATAAATCGGCCGTCCCGCAAATTATGGCGAGCGGCTTCGACGGCATTTTTGTTAATGCGGCCAATCCCGTCGACATCATCACGTATGCGGTATGGAAATGGTCCGGTTTGCCGCGCGGGCGCGTCGTCGGCACGGGCACGTCGATCGATTCGTCCCGGTTGAAGACGCTCCTCTGCGAGCATTTGCCCGTCGACCCGCGCAGCGTGCAGGGCTACGTGCTCGGCGAGCATGGCGAATCGCAGTTTCCGGCCTGGTCGCACGTGACGATCGGCGGCAAACCGGTCCTCGATATTTTGGCCCAGCACCCGCAGCGGTTCGGGCACCTGAAGCTGGAGGAAATCGAAGCAAAGACGCGGGATGCCGGCTGGGAAATCATGCAGCGCAAAGGTTCGACGTATTACGGCATCGCCAGCGCCATCGCCGCGATCGTCCGCTCGATCCTGAACGACGATCATAAAATAACAGCCGTTTCCGCCGTGCTGGACGGCGAATACGGCTGCAGGGACCTGTGCGCGGGCGTGCCCGCCATCCTGAACAGGCAGGGCGTTGCCGAGCTGGTCGAGCTGAACCTGACGCCGGATGAGCAGGAGCGGCTGGCCCGGTCGTTCGCCGTGCTGCGGGAAGCGGCCTCGCGGCTGAAGCTGTAGCTGTCCGGCCTTTTTCCCTTTCATCCAGGCCCGTTCTTCCATCACAATCCGACAACCGCAGCCTCGAACGATGCGGTTTTTTTCACTTTACGGTGGCTTGTTTTTCCCCTACAATAAATCGTAACACTTACTATTAAGAAGGAGCCATAAGCGGATGATCCATTCCATCTACCGGTGGAGCCTGAATGCGGCGACGCTCGGCGTCATCGCGCTGATCCTGCTGCTGCTGACCGGAACCAGGCTGGGCTCCATCGCCGTGCCGCTTCATATTTCCGGCGCGCAGTGGCAGAGCCTGAAAACGGTGTTCGTCAGCATTTTTCTGGAGGCGCTGCCCTTCATCCTGCTCGGCGTTTTCATTTCATCGCTGCTCCACCTGTATGTATCGGATGAGCTGCTGAGGCGGCTCGTCCCCCGCAATCCGCTGCTCGGCGTCGCGTTCGCCTGCCTGCTCGGCATCCTGCTTCCCGTATGCGAGTGCGGCATGATTCCGATCGTCCGGCGGCTGATCGGCAAAGGGATGCCGCCGTACATCGGCATTGCGTACATACTCGCCGCGCCGATCATCAACCCGGTCACCTTCGCGGCGACGTATATGGCGTTCCGCACTGACGAAGCGATGGTTTATTACCGGCTGGGGCTCGCCTTCGCCGTTGCCGCGGCCGTCGGCCTCGCACTGTACTATGTAGGCGGCCGGAACCCGCTGAAGGAGGACGCGGACGGCCAAGGGCACGCGCATGATGATGGGCATGATCACGCTTTTGTTCACGAACAAGTGCATAAGCATGGACAAGCTCGTAGTCACAAACGCGGGCATGCCCATGATCACCTTGATACCCATCGTCATGATCATCATCGTCACAGCCTGCGTCATGATCATCCTCACGACCATCATCACGATCATCCCCGCACCTTTTCGGGAAGGCTGCTTTCCGTGTTCAGCCACGCGTCGGACGAGTTTTTCGAAATGGGCAAATATTTGATGATCGGCGCCTGTCTGACGGCGGCGATTCAGACGTTCGTCAGCCGGCAGGAGCTCGTATCCTTGAGCGGCGGGGCTTTCGGCGCGCATCTGCTCATGATGGGCTTCGCTTTTATCATTTCCCTGTGCTCGACGTCGGACGCCTTCATCGCGGCATCATTCAGCGGTATTTTCCCCAAAGGAGCGCTGCTCGCGTTTCTCGTGTTCGGCCCGATGGTCGATTTCAAAAGCACGCTCATGATGCTGTCCGTCTTCCGCTCCCGGTTTGTGCTGAAGCTGATCGCGCTGATCGCGGTCGTCGTATTCGTCGGCTCGCTGGCCGCCGGCCAGCTGTGGTCGAATTCATAAGAACGGAGGTCCCGTTATGGAAGCTGTAATGAAAGCCCCTTCCGAACGAAGGATGACCGCCCATCATCTGCTGCGGGCGGTCATCCTGGGCGGCATCGCCTTCTACATTGTCCGGCTGCAAATCGCCGGCAGCCTGACGCTGTATATCGCACCGCGGATGTCCGGCTATGTCAAGCTGGCCGCAATGGCTCTTTACGTCGTGGCCGTCGTCCAGGTTTATCAGGCGTACCGCTCCCGGATCCGCCGGACGGACAACTGCGGCTGCGAGCATCTACCGCCGCGCTCGTTCGTCCGCAGCCTGCTCGTATACGGCCTGTTCGTCCTTCCGCTCGCCGCCGGCTTTCTGTCGCCGGACACGATGATCGGCAGTGCGATGGCCGCGCAGAAAGGGATTACGCTCAGCACCTCGCAAGCGATCAAGGAGAAGGAAAGCCGCACCGGCGGGGAGGCGGGAACAACCGCCTCTCCGGCGCAAACCGCCGCGGCCAAGCCGGGCGCGCCGCTCACCGGCGAGGCGAAGCTGAAGGCGATGTTCCCGGCTGACGAATATACGGGGGCGTATGCCAAATACGGCATTCAGCTGTACCAGCAGCCCATCGTCCGCGTGAAGGAAAAGGATTACATGGAGACGCTCCGGCACGCTTGGCAAAACGGAATACAAAGGCCAGCAGATCATGGTGCTGAAGGCGGAGAACGTGACGAGCATCAAGCCTGCCAAAGAACCGTATATTTACCCGGATTACAACTTCGGTTAATGCCGCAGATTACCATTTCGATGCGCCGGGCTTCGGACAGCCTTTATCCGCCAGCTTCGCCCGGACATGCACGATACAGCCGCAATACGCGCACGTCGTGCCGTATTGCAGCGAATCGCACGACAGGCAGGCCGCGAGCCGCTCCGCATACCGCTCGTCCGGCACCAGATCGAACGAGCCCGCTTCGATCGCAGCCAGCATACGCGCGATTTGCCGCTCGGTGACGCGGACGTCGGCCTGGCAGCCTTTACACGGCGCGGAAGCCGAAGATTCGGGGATGCCGCTCATCTTCGCGCGAAGCCTTAAGCCTTAATGGCCAACACGACGACGGACATCGGCGGCAGCGACGCGGAGAGACGGCTGCCCTGACCGGTCACGCTGCCGAACGGCGCCGGCTTCACCGCATCCGGCTTCTCGAACGTGTTGTGGGCGTCCATGGCGTCCGCCGTTAACACCGTTCCGTCCACGAAGCCGATTCCGCCTGTTCCGCGCAAATCGATCGCGACATCCGCCGAGCTGTCGTGGCTCAGGTTGCATAAGCTGACATGAATCGTGCCGTCCGCCGCCTTCGATGCGGAAGCGCTAATTTGCGGCAGAGCTCCCCCTTCGTCCTCCAGCATGTCGGTGCTGACATGGACGTCGAGCGCGGCCGCATCCTGATGCACCTTGAACATGTCGAAGACGTGATAGGTCGGCGTCAGCGCCATTTGTGCGCCTTCGGTCAATATCATCGCCTGCAGCACGTTGATCGTCTGCGCAATGTTCGCCATCCTCACCCGCTCGCAGTGCTTATGGAACAGGTTGAAGTTGATGCCCGCCACGACCGCGTCGCGGATCGTGTTTTGCTGGTACAGGAAGCCCGGATTCGTGCCCGGCTCGACGTTGTACCACGTCCCCCATTCGTCCACGATCAGGCCGACCCGCTTGTCCGGATCGTATTGGTCCATAATGGCGGAATGCTTCGTCAGCAGCTCCTCCATCCGGAGCGTCGCCTGAAGCGTCGAATACCATTCGGACACCGGGAAGCCGGTCGCCGCGCCTTTGTCCGCCCACGTTTTCGGCACCGTGTAATAGTGAAGGCTCAGGCCGTGCAACAGTTTGCCCGCCTGCCGCATGAGCACCTCGGTCCAATTGTAGTCGAAGCTGTTGGCCCCGCAGGCGATTTTGTAAATCTTGTTGCTGCCGTAATTGCGGACATACGTCTGGAACTGCCGGTACAGGTCGGCGTAAAATTCCGGCCGCATATTGCCGCCGCAGCCCCAGTTCTCGTTGCCGACGGCGAAATATTTCAGGCTCCAGGGCTTCTCCCGCCCGTTCTTCCGGCGCAGGTCCGCCATCGGCGATTCGCCGTCGAACGTCACGTATTCGACCCATTCGCTCATTTCCTGCACGGTACCGCTGCCGACGTTGCCGTTAATATACGGCTCCGCGCCGAGCATTTCGCACAGCATCAGAAATTCGTGCGTCCCGAAATGGTTGTTTTCCACCACGCCGCCCCAGTGGGTGTTGACCATCCGCTTGCGCTGCTCGCGCGGCCCGATGCCGTCCTTCCAGTGATATTCGTCGGCGAAGCAGCCTCCGGGCCAGCGCAGCACGGGAATACTCAGCTTTCGAAGCGCTTCCAATACGTCGTTGCGGATGCCGTTCGTATTCGGGATGGCCGAATCCTCCCCGACCCAAAGGCCCTCGTAAATGCAGCGGCCGAGATGCTCGGCGAAATGGCCGTAAATGTTGCGGTCAATCGTTCCCTTCTGTACATCCGCGTTAATGATAACGCCGTTTGCCATTCTGATGTTCCCTCCGATCGGATCTTCTATCACCTTGGATTAATAGTTCAATTAATTGATGTAACCTTTTATTAATCCTAAAAACATCATAGTTTGTCCGCCGCCGCCGTGCAACCCCTTTTTCGCCGGATCGGCGGAAACCGCGAGCCGAGGATCGTTATTTGCTATAATGGAACCAAAGCTTTAACGGCGTTCACATGCGAAGGAGGAGCGAAAGTGGCAAGCGACATTTCCTATACGACCGAGGAAATCGCCCAAATGCTGAAAATATCCAAGCTGACGGTGTACGATTTAATCAAAAAAGGCGAGCTTCCCTCCTATCGCGTCGGCAAGCAGATGCGCGTCGATGCCGCCGACCTGGAAGCATACAAGCGGCGGCACAAAAACGGTATGCCGGTACCGCCGGAGCCTGCTGCGCCGGCCGGCGAACAAAAGCAGCCGGCCGCTCCGGACCGGTCGGCCGAACGCCGGATCGTTATCACGGGGCAGGACATCAGCCTCGATATCTTGGCCAAGCATATGGAGAAAAGCGCACCCGGTACAAGGCCGCTGCGCGAATACGTCGGGAGCCTCGACAGCCTCGTCTCCATGTATCTCGGCAAAGCCGACATCGTCAGCACGCATCTGCTTGACGGCGATACCGGCGAATACAATATTCCCTATATCCGGAAGCTGCTGGTCGGACAGTCCTTTCTCGTCGCGAACCTGCTGTCCCGGCCGGCCGGAATTTACGTGCAGGAGGGCAACCCGCACCGCATCAAGGACTGGTCCGACCTGAGCAGGCCCGGCGTGCGCATCGTCAACCGCGAGCCGGGCTCCGGCGCGCGGGTGCTGCTCGACGAGCAGCTTCGGCTGCTGCGTATACCCGCCTCCGGGGTGAACGGATACGAGCGCACGGAAAACAATCATCTCGCGGTCGCGGGAAAGGTTGCCGCCGGCGAAGCCGACGCGGGCGTCGGCATCGAGAAGGCGGCGCGTTTCGTCGGGGGCGTCGAGTTTATCCCGCTCATCCAGGAACGGTACGATCTTGTGATGCTGAAGCGGCCCGATAACCGGTCCTGGATCGACGCCGTCCTGCGCATCCTGCGGTCGGAGGCGTTCCGGAACGAGCTGCGGCTCATGCACGGCTACGATCTGTCGCTGACCGGGGAAGTGCTGTTCGAAACGTGACCGGCGCTTAAGCCAGCCCGTTGAGTTCGGAACCGGGCCGGCCGCCGCCGTGATCGGGACAGGATCGTCTGCTGCTGCGCAGCATTGTTAGTCACGAGCATCCGGTAACATATTTTGTGCCGTTTACGCTAAATACCTTGAAGCCTCCGAATCCTCCGGTATATTTCGATTCCGTCATCTCCGGCTTCGACAGGCGTTCGTCGACCAGCTCCGGCCGGAGCGCTTCGGCAAGGATGCGGCCGTCAAAGCCGGTTTCCGTCCGAAGGCCGATCAAGTGACAGACCGTCGGGGCAATGTCGACGATCCCGCACGGGATATCGGACACGCGGCCTTGCTTGAAGCTCCCGCCTACGCCCAAACAGAATGCACGAACGTCGTACGGGCTTGCCGTGCCGTGCGAAGAACGAACGGAAGATGACGTAAGCCCCTGAATCGCGCCCTTAACGCCGAATTCGTTGGCCGATCCGGTCCATTTGGGCTGGATGGCAAGAAGCGGCGCGCGGTCGTGGGCAATCGGCCCGAGAAGCAGCTCCAGCGGCAGCACGCCGGGCAGTTCGCAATAGGCCGGGTCTCCCGCGAATACCGTATCGCACCACTCTTGTCCTTGCAGCCATTCAACGAGTGCGGCGGTGTCCTTGAACGACGGCGCTTGACCGGCAGCCGGAAACACGTAATGTCCGGTCGTGACGAAACGGTTTTCTGCCCCCAATTCGCGGCACGCCTTCTGTACGTGACTTTGCAGCGCCCCCTCGGCATGCAGCGTCGAATGGCCGTGATCGCTGATGAGGAACAGATCGAGCTGGTCGGCAAGACCTTCCTCTTCCGCGGCTTTTAATACATCCGCTACGCACCGGTCGACCAAACGAAGGGCTTCCTTGCTTTCCGGAGACCCGAGTCCGTAATCGTGCTGGCTCGAGTCCGGTTCGGACAGCCATAATACCATCGCTTGATTATCCGGATTTTTCAAATGGACATCGATCAGCGCCCGGACAGCCCACAGCGCGCGCTCTTTCTTCACCCTTGTCCGCTCTTCCGGAACCGGACCGAGCCGGCGGTGCAGCCGCTCCGTTTCGCCGACCCCGTACGAAGAGGAGGGATTGACGACCGTTTCCGGATGGTTCAAGTTCCAAAGGAGCGAAGCACCCGGCGAGCTGGAAGCGGCTACGGCAAGGCGTTTCCCATGCTTGTGCAGCCGGTCGCCAAGCGTCGGGAGGAGAATCAGCGGCTCGGATTTCATTCCCTGGAACGACAACAAATGCTTGTCGTTTCCCGTTTGGACAAAACCGTCCTCGCCGAAGCCGGGCACATATTTCAAATTGCTGACGACGCCGTGGCTGCCGGGATACACGCCGGTCGTCAGAGTCGTCATGCTGACCCGTGTTTCCGACGGGTAAGCGGCGTGGAACGAGGTGAACAGCGTGCCGCGTTTCATGAGCTCGGCATAAGTCGGCATCAGCTCGGGATCGACGGTGTCCGGCCTGAGGCCGTCCGTTCCGATAATGAGGACACGGCGGCGTTCCTCCTGCATCTTCATCCTATGGACCTCCATTCGTTTACATTGATTTTTGCGAGCCTTATCATCGCTTCTCCGTATCTCTCGGCTTTGAGCACGAACGGGAACCGGTCCAAACAAAGGCACAGGTCGAAATCTTCGGACGGGGCGGAAACGTCGCCGCGGACGTCCAGAAACTTCCCGGTTTTGCTATCGCTGCGCAAATAATGAACGATGGCTTCAAAATCGTTAGGTTTGCCTTCCAGTCCGTTCTTCACGTAATTTGCGAACAGCGTATCTTCGTCCGCCTCTTCCGCCGCTTCCCATCCCATGCAGACCAACGATACATGCTGCGGGTTTTTCATACGGATGTAATCGATGACGGCGCCCGCGTTGACGAAGCTTCCGGTAATAATTTCATCCGCGTGGACCGCGCTCACGATGCCTTGCGTGCCCGCGCTTGTCGTATGCACGACGGTCTTCCCGGTAAAATCGACGGATTTCACGGCGAACGGGGAATTGCCGTAATCGAAGCCGGGCTGAATCCGGCCTCCCCTTTCTCCCATCAGGATGAACCCGGGGTTTTCCTTCTTCAGCCGATAAGCGGTTTCGATGCTTCCGATCGGAAACAGATCCTTCACCCCGTTAGCCGTAACGTAGCAGGCAGCCGAAAAGGCCCGGAATACATCGATAATAACGGTTAAGCCCTTCGCCTGCCGAGCCCCCTCGACAAACTGATAAATGTTAATTTCCATTTGCTTTCCCAGTCCTCTCCGAGTCAAACACAGCTGATTTACTTCAAAAATGTTCTGACATTGTCTGCCGCTTCCTTCATCGCATCGGCCGCCGGCGTATTCGTCGTGACCGCTTTTTCCATCGCATTGTTCAGCTCGGTTTCAATCCGTTTCGTTGCCTCGAGCGAAGGGACCTCCTTGGCGTATTCCAACTGCTTCAAGGCAACCGTGAAATTCGGATTTTGTTTATAGTAATTCTGCATTTCCGGCGCTTCCTCCGCCGATTTGCGCACCGTCAAATAGCCCGTGTTTTGCGAGAAGAAAATCGTTTGTTCCTTGGACGTCATGAATTTGATAAATTTCCAGGCTGCATCCTGCTTCTCTTTCGGCGCTTTGGCCATAATCGCCAGGTTTGCGCCGCCCGTCGGGGTGGCATATGCGTTGAATTTCGGCAGGAACGCCGTGCCGAGTTCAAATTTCGCGTTTTTCTGCATGCTCGCGAGTCCGGCCGTACTGCTGATAAAGAATACGACCTGTCCGTTCAAAAAGCCGGTGTCCAGACTTTGACCCGCGCCGGAGCTGCTGGTGCTCGTTCCGCCGACCGGAGGCATCATCGTTTTGTCCTTGTTGACCATATCGACCCACAGCTGCAATCCTCGCGCCGCCTCGGGCTTGTCCAGCAGCACGGTCTTCATGTCGGGACCGAGGACATCGCCGCCTGCCGACCAGATCATGGAATAGTCATACCAGCCCGACATGCTCGCGGCAAAACCGAACCGCTCGATCTTTCCGTTTTTCGCGATCGTTGCCTTCTTCGCTGCAGCAGCGAGGTCGTCCCAGGTCGGGACCGGGTTTTCGGGATCCAATCCGAGCTGTTTCACAATATCTTTATTGTAATACAAAATCGGAGTGCTCCGGTTATAAGGAAGCGTATACTGCTTGCCGTTCAATGCGGTGTTGACGAGCAGACCTTTATTAAAATCATCGAAACGGATATCCGGGTCGTTCTTGATGTAGCCGTCCAAAGGCAGAAGGGCTCCGTTTGCGGCAAATCCGGGCCAGACGCGGGTGTTCAATTGGACGATATCCGGCACTTTTCCGGCTACGACGGCCGCCTGCAGCTTTTCTCCTGTCGTGTCGTAGCTTTGCTGGAATACGGGTTTGACGACAACTTCGGATTGCGATGAATTGAAGGCATCGATTTGTTTCTGAAGAACATCCCCGGAATCGCCTCCCATCGCGTGCCAAAACTCGATTTCGACGGGCGCGGCCGGCTTTCCGGACGAACCCGCTGCCGACGACGCGGTGCCGGAAGAACCGGTATCGGCCGGTTTGGCGCTTGAGCAGGCGGAAACGGTCATCATGGAGGCGACAAGCAAAAGCATCGATATCTTTTTCATGGTAAGCTCCTTTATCCTCGTTTTTGCGTTACCTTGCGAAGCCGCGGAATTTATTTCAAGCCTGTCGTGGCGATCCCTTGAACGATATTTTTCTGCACGAAAATGAACAGGACAATGAGCGGCGAGACGATCAGCGACGATGCGGCCATCACGACATTCCACTTCGTGCCCTGGCTTCCTCCCTCTTCCGACAGCATGCCGGACAGGCCGACCTGGATCGTCCTCAAATGCTCGTCGTTCGTAGCGATGAGCGGCCAGAAAAAATCGTTGTAGTGCCATATAAAGCTCAGCAATACGAAGGTGAGAATCGGAGATGTCGACAACGGAATCATGACGTGCCGGATGATTTGCAGATGATTGCAGCCCTCCAGCGTCGCCGCCTCCTCCAATTCCTTCGGAACTTGCAGGAAGGCTTGTCTCATCATGAAAATCGCGAAGGCGCTGGCGCAGAACGGAACGATCAACGCCCAGTACGTATTGAACAATCCCAGCTTGTTGATGATGAGAAAATTCGGTATAAACGTCACTTGAATCGGAACCATCATCGTGGCGAGCACCATCAAAAACATCGTTTGGCGGCCCTTGAACCTCATCCGGGCAAAAGCGTATGCCGCGAGAATGGAGGTGACGAGCTGAAAAACGGTGAGAAGAACCGTCATGGATACGCTGTTGAAAAAATATCGCCCGAACGGCGCGGCGTGCAGCGCGGCGGCATAATTCTGCCATTGAAAAGAAGCCGGAATGAACTGCGGCGGATTCACGAACACCTCGTCGAACGATTTCAATGAGGTGACGAGCATCCAAAAGAACGGAAGCGCCATAATGAGAGCAATCAGCAGCAGAAATCCGACGATTACCGAATGTTGCAGCCTCCGCATCCCGGTCATCCGTAATGCACCCACTTCTTGGAAACCGCCATTTGCAGCCAAGTGATGAGGAACAGGAAGAGAAACAGGAATACCGACACGGAGGAAGCGTAGCCCGCTTCAAAAAACTCGAAACCGAACTGATACAAATAATAGATGATCATGTTCGTGCTGTCCGCGGGTCCGCCGCCCGTCATCGTATACACCATGTCGAAATCCTGGAACGAAGCGAGGACGGCAACGATCACGACGAACAAAACGTATGGCGACAGCAAAGGCAGCGTAATGCGGAAGAAAAGGCTCCGCTCGGTCGAACCGTCGATGCGGGCCGCTTCGTACAAATCCTCGGGTATGTTTTGCATGCCGGCGATGAGCAGCACGGTGTAATACCCGACGACTTTCCAAATCTTCACGATGATGACGGAAATCATCGCCCAGCCCGGTTTGGTCAGCCAAGGAATTTGAGGCCCGCCGAACAATTCGGAGAACCAGTTGATCAAACCGAAATTTTGATCGAACATCCAGATCCATATGGTGCTGACCGCAACCATCGGCGTAATGTAAGGCATAAACACCAAGCTTCTGAAATAAGGCATCCCCTTGATTTTTTTATTCAGCAGCACCGCCAGGACCATGGCTGCGGCAATCGTAAATCCGACGGAGAAGACGCCGAACACCAATGTATTGCCGACGACCTTCCAAAATTTCGAGTCCGTCAGCATCTGGCGGTAATTGTCCAGCGCGACCCAATTATAATCGACCGAGATTAGATTCCAGTCGGTAAAACTGAGCGCAGCCGTCATGAGCAGCGGCAGCATCACGAAGACGATGAGAAACGCCATAGCCGGAAATACGAGTAAATAAGGTGTCAGCGATTTGATGTAGATTCTTTTTCCGGGCTGCAGGCGCTGCGTGAATTTGGCCGAAACGATCACGTTTCGGTTTACGGCAACCTGATCCTCCATATGTCCCAGGCTCCTTCCCTCCAAAATGTGTTCTTCTGGATTACGGTTTCAGTATAAAAAGCAATTATAAGCTTGAAGTTAACGCGATTTTAAAAATAAATTAATGTATTCAACACTTCTTAGGTATATTGTATAAATAATATCTATAGTACAGGGATGGTACCGGAATGTTTACGCTGCAGCAGTTGAAGATCCTCGTCTTGATCGAGGAACATAAGAAATTGACGATTGTCGCGGAACGTCTTGGCATCAAGCAGCCGTCCGTTACGTTTCATATGAAAAATTTGGAGCAGCAGACGGGGGCGCAGCTTTTTATTTATAAGCATCGCATGGTGCTGCTAACGGAGGAAGGAAAAGCGCTTCTGCACTATGCATCCCGCATTGTGGCCTGGGCCGAAGAAGCGGAGCAGGTGCTTTCCGGCTATGCGAAGTTCAAGCTTGGGAAAATCATTATTGGATCCAGCAATACGCCTGCGACCTATATATTGCCGAAGCTGCTCGGTAAAATGCGCGAAGCGTATCCCGACATGCAAATGGTGCTGCAGGTGAAGAATGCGCCGCAAATCGTGGATATGGCGAAAAAATTCGAAGTCGATTTCGGCATTGTGGCCGACAACAAAATCGACGACCCGGATCTCGTCGTTACCTCCTTGGAGGACGACGAGCTCGGTCTTGTTTTATATCCCGGACATCCGCTAGCCGATGCCGGGCGAATCGATCCGGAGAGCCTCCTTCGGAACGAGCATTGGATTTTGCGGGAGCAGGATTCGTCTTCCCGCCGCATGATGGACGCGTGGGCCGGCCAGTATCCGGCCGAACGAAAGACCGGCATCGAGCTTGGCACGACGGAAGCCATCAAACGCGCCGTTATGAACCGGCTCGGCATATCCATGCTGTCGCGGCTGGCCGTGAAAGACGAAGTGGAAAGCGGTCAATTGATCTATAAAAGTCTGGACTCGAAAACGCTGTCCCGGAGCATCTTTCTCATTTACAACAAAAATCGGTTTCTAACGCCAATCTCAAAGGAGTTCGTGGATATTTACCGTAACATGAGATGATGAGGCTCGCTGCAGTCCGCACATTAGCGAAGCGCAAAAATGAGGCTGTTTTCCCGGCCCGTTCCCTGCTACAATGAACCGGAGTGCAAATCTATTGTGCAGAAGCGAGGGATACGATGTTCGAACATCTGGTGCTGTTTCGATTCAACGACAGCCTGACGCCGGAGAAGCGTCAGGAGCTGCTGGACAAGCTGCTCTCCTTCAAAGGCCAAATTCCCGGCATTGTCGAGCTGAGCGCGGGCGTGAACGAAACCGAGGAAACGGACAACATCCGGGGCTATACGCTCGGGCTGCGCGTGACGTTCGAGGACCGCGAGGCGCTGCGCGCGTACGGTCCGCATCCGGTCCATCAGGAATTTGTCCGTTCGCTGGCCGGGCTGCTCGACAACGTTGTCGTCGCCGACTATCCGATTCGGTGACCGGGACGGCGGACGCCATCACAGGCGAGCTGCGGCTCGCCATAAACCCGAAAAACGCCGGGCTTTCGTCATACGACGAAAGCCCGGCGTTTCTTTAAGTATGTCCAAGGCGTCAAACGGCCGGACTTTCCAGGCGGCCGCCCAGCTCCTTCAAATATTCGACGACGTTCGCATGCTTGCGCATCGATTTCTCGTGCACCAGGTTGAGCTTGCCGTTATCCAGCTGACCGAACCGCTCGATCAGCTCCGGATTGTCGTGCGTCCAGTCGATCTGGCTCAAAACCTCCAGGCATGACGCCCAATCCGTATTATATTTGCCGCCGGCATACAAATAATCGTGCGCGTACAGCGCGATCGATTCCTGGATCACGCGGCTGGACGAAATGTACTGCGCCGTCCCCGGCTGCTCCGGCATATGCGGCAGCACCGCGTTGAAAAACTGGTGCATCAGCTCCACATGGCTTGTCATATCTCTGCGGATGCGGCGGGCCAGCTCGTAGGACGGGTTCATTTTACCCGTGTACAGCAGCGAAGCGATCGAATACATCCAGCTGAAGCACGTAAAATTTTTGTTGTAGGCCGTCAGGTTGTTGCGGCGTTCGATGCCGACCGTCTTCAGCAGCTCGTTATGGTCCGCCACCTGCTGAAGGACGATGTTCAGCGGATCGCTGCCGTCGAACGAATGGCCGAGCTCTTTGCTGACGAGCTGAACCTTGGAGTTGATATCGCCGAACAGCTGCTTTTCCTCTTCTTCGCCGAGCCCGACATACAGCTGCACGGACAGCTCGGTTTCGAGCAGGTCCAGACGGCGCGATTCCACCTGCGCCAGCAGCCCTTCGGTCTGCTCCAGCTCCTCCTGCAGATGCGTCTCCTCCGGATAACGCCGGACCTTCAGCTTCAGCCTTGCGGCTTCCCGCTCGTATTTCCGGGCTTCCTTCAGCAGCTGCTCGTTCGTATACCCGAGCGCCAGAATCCGGTGCTGGCCGTCCAGGATGCTCAGCTTCGAGCCGTGCTGCAGCACCAGATGACCGTCCGCCTTGGCCAGCAGGCTTACGTCGCGCAGCGACAGCGTAACCGGGCCGAAAAAGACATGGTCCAGCTCGCGTTCCTGCAAATAATTGGTGATTTTCCGTCGCTGTCCTCCGCTCAGCTTGCGCTGGACCATCGGATCGATCGTCGTATAGTTCAGCAAATCATGAACCCGCAGCGATACGGTGGCTAGCCCGAACCGCCCGCAGTACGGGTGAATCGTCATATTGAGCCTGAGTCCGTCCAATTCCATCATCAGCTGGCGTCCTCCTTATCCGAAATGAGAAACAGATGCTGGCTGTCGAAAAACTCGCGAATATACTGGTACGCTTTCATGATGCGGCTTCTTCGCGGAAGACGGTCCTTCTCGTCGTCCTTGTAGATTTGGCTCCAATCGACATGCGGCAAAATTTTCATGGCGTATTCGAGCGAATAGTTGTTGAACTGCAGCGTTTTGAACGCCTCTTCATGCAGGAACAGCGCCAGCGCGATCTGCAGGTTCTCCGACCAGCACAGCTGACCGCGGTCCGGCTCGGGCAAATAGCGCAGCATGGTCGTGAAGTAGAACACCGCCTGCTCCAAATGCTCGTCAAGCTCCTGCTCCGAATAGTGATAGCCGTTGTTCCGCGCCGCCGATTTGAGTCGTCCCTCGAACAGGGCGATCAGGATTTCGATCACAAGCGAATACGCGAAAATGTACTCGCCGCCCCGTCCCCGTTCCGAGAACATGTCGGTAGGCAGCCGGTCCATCACGTCGTGCTCCATGACGAGACGAGTCGCCATTATATGGTAGAACCGCCGCTGGTCGCGCAGCACGGCCAAATTGCCGCCGATTTTCCGCGGAAGCTTGTTGATGTCCGAGAACAGCTGGCGCTCCTGGCGCGCGTTGATGTCCAAATAAATCATGACGGACATCGGGAAATCGTACAGCTTGCGCAGCTTGAGCGTAATTTCCTCGACGCGGTCGTACTCCCGCCGGTCCTTCGCCCGCGCCATGTTGCCCTGAAGCGTTTCCATAACGCGGCGGAATGCGGCCAGCCGGTGCTGTCCGTCGACTACGTAGCATTTCTCGACGGGCGACAAATAATATTTTTCACCTGCGGTGTCGTACCGGCCCGCTCCGCGAGCGGACAGAATGACTCCGGGAAAATAAATGTTTTGGCCGTGGTCCAAATACAGCAGCACGTAATCCACGAGGCGGGACACGTTTTTCGGAATAAGCTGGCGCTGCACTTCCAGATCGATTTCATAGATCGAAAACAGCTTGCTCATCGGCAGCGTCGTCGACAGCGTCGATTGTCCGAACGTTCGCGCAAGTCTTCCGGGGACTTCCACGGAGGTGCCGGTCTGACTTGTCGAGAGCAAATCGGATAACGATTGTACGGGTTCCATCAGTAAACCTCCATTTTTGTTTTAATTTCAGAATATACGAATATTTCCATGTTCGCAATGTTGACGACTCGTTAATATCTATGTTTAACCGCTTTTCCACGATTCAATCGGCAGGATGAGAAAAATTTAAACCTTCGTTTCCCCCGGCAAAGCGTGGGTTCGAACGGTTTGGGGCATACTTGTCCGTGAAAGGAGCTGAAGCCGACATGACGGAGAAAAACGAGCCGAAGGCCGCGCCGGAGCACGAACCCGAGCAGCAGGAGAAGCAGGCCGTTGAAGGCGCGATTCCGGGCGTCGAGCCGGGAATCGATTTTATTTGGAACAGCGATCAGGATGAGTACACGGAGAAAAACGGGGATTAACGCGGAAGCGAAACGAAACTCGCCCGGCCGCCGGCCGGAATGGCCGTGCGCCGGGCGAGTTGCGCAGCGCGGATAGCGGGAACGCCGGACGATGCAAGGCGCTTATTTCACCCGCTCGCGGAGCGAAAACCAGCGGCGAATGCGCGGAAGGCCGGGTTCCCGGCGGCCGGACTCGCCTTCTCCTCTTATTTGAATCGAGAGGAACACATCCGTTATCCATTTCGATACGACCGCGACAAAGAGGAACGAGATCCATAACAGAACGACATTCATTCCCGCATACATTTCGAACAATCCGAAGGTGATCAGAGCGGGCTTGACCAGGAAAGCGAAAAACAGGCTGAGCGCCGCCGCATACCCGTAAAAATTTTTACCCCGGATCAGCGTCCATTGATAAACGTACATAAAGGCAACGGGCACGAGCGACGAATCGATTACGACGCTTTCCGGCATAAACGGAAAGAGGCGGTACGGATAAGCCCAGCGCCCGTAGTTCGTTCCGAGCAGATCGACGTACGTGTGCCAGACATGGATGTTGAAGCCGAAAAACCCGATCAGCAGCGCTCTTCTCCGGTCAAGAAAAAAGAACAATGCGACAAGCGGCAGCACGAACAGCAGTAGCAGCGTCCAGAACTGCCACGTTCCGGGATGGCTGTAGAGCATCCAGTAATCGTACGTGCGATTCGCGATTTCCACTTGCAGACGCCTGATTTTGTCGATGAGCTCGGATTGTCCGGGAGTCAATGGGATTCCACCTTCGGCATTCGGTTTGCTTGTTATTATTTCGCCGGCGGGGGCGGACTATTCAAATCCGCGGATAAACCAAAAGCCCCCTTCATCCGCTTCCCTGTTCAGGAAACGAATGCGAGAAGGCTCAGCAAGGTATACGATGAACATCAAATTTTTAACTCCCCAAGCTTGATCAGCTCGACAACCGCTTGCGAACGACCTTTGACGTTCAATTTCTGCATCACGTTGGAGATATGGTTACGGACGGTTTTTTCGCTGATAAACAGCTGTCCCGCAATATCTCTTGTCGTTTTGTCCTGAACCAGCAGTTCGAAGACTTCGCGCTCACGATGAGTTAGTAAAAACTTGCTCTTCTGGTCGCTACCCTTCAAGATTTGTCACCCCTCCTTGCTCGGGTTTTATATGGTATACAAGGTGAAGGGATACAGTCAAATTATAGTATGAAGGGGCGATTGCATCGGTGCGGTATCCATCAAAAATGGGCGGAATACGGCCATTTGCGGGCCAAATACGCAAATAACCGGCCGCCATGGGCCGGTTATCGGGGAAAGACGAATGAAGAAGGCCGTTCAGGAAACGATACGTTTAATGAGCCGCTCCGGACCGAGCCGGGAATACCCGCTCGACCATGGCGTTGAATTCGGCCACAAAGCCTTGAATCGGATGCCCGAGCCGAACGTCTTCCATATAGGACGTCATGCGGCTCATGAAGTCCGGATTGGCCGAAACATAGACGTTCTTGATTTGCGGGGCCATGCGCTGCACCTCGCGGGCGATTTTGTCCTTCAGCGCTCCGGCGACGTCGGCCGATTGGATTCTGTAGGTGCCCGGCAGACTTGCGCCGTAGTTTAACGGGTTCAAAATGCCCGGACGCTGGAACGCCTGATTCGTGCGGCTAAGCGGCGGTTGTTTGCCGTCGTTCTCCTTGCCGCCCTTCGTCCCTTCATTGAGCGAAACCGCAACGTACGCGTTGTTGTCCGTCAGCATGACATAGGCCCGGTTCACTTCTTTCATCGCCGCAATCCGGTCGGCGATTTCGTCGCTCATCTCGAGCCGGTAGTTGGCATGCGAACCGACGATGTTATTGCTGTTCAGCCTGCGGCCGTCGACCCGGTTCATTTCGTTCATCTGGTCGTCCGCGAACCGTTTGTTCAGGATCCGGTTGCCGTTGGCGTCAAAACGAACCCCCTGCTCCCGGATATTCCGGTTCCCCAGGTCCCCTTGTTTTTCCATGCAGCCGGATAACATCGTTCCGATGAGGGCGCCGGCTGCAAGCAACTTGAGCGTGCGCTGCATGTTGTAATCCTCCGTTTCGTCAAACTTGGCTGTCGGCCCGCTTATAGCGTTAGCCGACGGAGGCGCCGATATGCTGCCAAGTTTTATTCCGGATGCCCGCGCATGGGCTTTACAGGCATGGGCTTCCGGCAGAGCGCCCAAGGATGACGATGAAGGGAAGCTGCAGGCAAGCTCGCATTGTCAAACGGCAGTGGGCAATGGTCAAAGAAATTGGCCCGGCTGCAAAATCGGAACATCCACGCGAACGGTATCGGGGTATTTGATTCCCGCGCCCGTATTCAAGGCGACGACCCGCTCCTCCGCGCCGATCCATCCGTTCTCCCTCAGCAGCCTCGCAGCCGCAAACGTCGCCGCTCCTTCGGGACAGATAAACGCGCCTTCCATCCGGGCGGCTTTTCCCTGCTCCGCCAGCAGCGTTTCGTCGTCAATCGCGACCGCGCAGCCTTCGGTCTCATAGAGAGCCTGCAGCACGAGGAAATCGCCGAGCGCTTTCGGCACGTTGATGCCGAAGGCAACGGTCGAGGAATCCGGAAAAAATTCCGATTCGGTTCTTTTTTCCTCCCATGCCTTGACGATCGGTGCGCAGCCCTTCGCCTGCACGGCCACCAGACGGGGCAGCTTCCGGCTGCGGTCGATCCACCCCAGCGTCTGCAATTCCTTCAGCGCTTTAGAAATGCCGATGATGCCGACGCCGCCTCCTGTCGGATAAAGAATGACATCCGGAAGCTCCCATCCGAACTGCTCGGCGATTTCAAGCCCCATCGTTTTTTTGCCTTCGATCCGGTACGGTTCCTTTAACGTGGATGCATCGAATATTCCGCGGGCTGTCACGGCTTGTCCGACGATTTTGCCCGCATCGCTGATCAGCCCGTCCACCAGGAACAAATTCGCGCCGGATACCGCGCATTCGTTCCTTGTTATTTCCGGCGCGGCGACCGGCATGACGACGGTTGCCCGGATTCCGGCTCTGGCGGCATACAGCGCCCATGCGGCCCCGGCGTTGCCGTTCGTCGGCATCGCCAGCTCCCGAACGCCCAGCTCCTTCGCTTTGGATACGCCGACGGCAGCACCGCGGGCCTTGAACGTTCCCGTCGGGATGATGCCCTCATCCTTCATGAACAACCGCTCGATTCCCATATCCGCGCCTAAAAAAGGCATCGGCAGGAGCGGCGTCATCCCTTCGCCAAGGGTGACGACGTTCTCCGGACGCTCCACGGGAAGAAGCTCGTGATAACGCCACAAGTCGGGCGCACGACCCGACAAATCGCCGGGCTTCCACCGCGCGGCAAGCTGCTCCAAATCGTACTCCGCGAGCAAAGGGGAGCCGCACGCGCAAAGCTGCTGCCGCTGCCGGCTATTGTACACGGCATCGCATTTGGGGCAGCGCAAATGTGACAAATAGCTGTATTTCGCGATCACCTGCAAAACCTCCTATGTAAACGAAAAAGTAAGGTGCCTTTCTTTGGACGACATTCTGACAAGGACGAGTTTTGTTTATGCCAAGGATGGATGCTTCAAAAAAGAAGAACGCTGCGGATCGCGGCGGGGAAAAACACGGACACGCTGTTCAGGCTATGATTTTATTTTATTGTTACGTGACGGCCACCCGCTGTCAATAGCGGATCGTTAAGCCGTAAGGGTAAGCGTTTTCTATACTCGAATGGAATCATCTGTTACAATTTGCGGTATGTGATCCTTCATGCGATGTTGTTCGAAAGGCGGGGCTGAAACAAGATGGAACGGAAAACTTCATTCACCGTTGCGCTGGTGCAAATGAACTGCGAGAAGGGGGAGATTAGACAAAATCTCCAAACGATGCAGGACTATATTGCCGAGGCTCGCTCGAGGGGAGCGGATTTCGTCTGTTTTCCGGAAATGAATTTAACCGGATATATCGACCCCGTGAAGCAGCCGCATGCCGTAATTTCCATGGATCACGAAGCCGTGAAACAAGTCATTCGATACAGCGCTCTCCACTCGATTTGCGTGATCGCCGGTTTTGTGGAGCATAATCCGGGAGGCAAGCCGTATATTACCCAGTTTGTCGCCAATGACGGCGAGCTGCTTGGCTGTTACCGCAAGAAAACGATCAAAGAAGGCGAAGAGCAATGGTTCGATCCGGGCGCGCATCTGCCGGTCTTTTCCGCCCGCGGTCTGCGCTTCGGCATTTCCATCTGCGCGGACATCGACGACCCGGATATTTTTCGCGCATATGCCGAAAAAGGAGCTGCATTCATTTTTGAATGCGCCGCTCCCGGATTATACGGCGAACAGGAAACCCGGAACTGGTCGTCCGGCTTCAATTGGTGGAGAGACAAGTGCAGGGCTCAGCTTGGAGCGTATGCCGCCGAACAGGCCGTTTATATCGGCACGGCCACCCAGGCAGGCCGCACGGTCGACGAGGATTTTCCCGGCGGCGGCTATCTGTTTGATCCGCAAGGGACATGTGCGGCCGAGTCGGGGGACTGGGGCGCCGGCGTACTTTATGTTCAAGTCCGGATTTGAACGAGGGAGGCATTCGCATCCATGCGGGGCTATATCGCCGAGGCTCACGCAAGGGAAGCGGATTTTCGTCTGTTTCGGAACGTATCCGGCGCTCGCAGTGGGCCGGCTGATGCAAATCGTGTTCAATCTTTGGCTTTCGTTGGATAGAACCTGGTCAGGGGAGCCAAAAACAAAGCGGACAGCAGCGAGCTGTCCGCTATAATGGATCTTTTCCTTCGATAGTTAATCTACGTCGAACCGCTGCAGTTTCGTTTCGCCCCTTCCAGCAGCTGCCTTCGCATCCACGAATTGCGCACGAGCAGATCGCCGTCAGCGTCCAACTGCCCGTACAGCTCGCGTCTCAGCTCGGCGACGAGCTCCGTGTGCTCCGGCGCGCCGATCCGGTTCGTCAGCTCGGCAGGGTCGGCCTGCAGGTCGTACAGCTCGTCTGTATCCGTGCAGTTCCATATGTATTTCCAGCTCTTCGTGCGGATCATGCGCTGCGTGTACAGTCCGAACTGCTGGCCGTTGTAGGTGGACACGACCGACCGGCGCCAGCCGGCCGGCTCCTCATTTTCCGTCAGCAGCGGCAGCAGCGACCTTCCTTGCAAATTGCCGGGACCGGCGGCGGAGAGACCGGTCAGCTCCAGCACCGTCGGCGCCAGGTCGAGAAAATTGTAGACGAACGAATCGCTGACGCGTCCCGGTTTCCCGCCCGGCATCCGGATAATGAGCGGCACGCGCACGACGTCGTCGTACAAAATATAATGTTTATCCATCATGCGGTGGGACCCGCACATATCGCCGTGATCGGAGGTGAACACGACCACAGTGTCGTCCGCCGCCCCCAGACGGTCTAGGGCGTTCAGCACCTGTCCGACCGCTTCGTCCATCTGGCTGATTACGCCATAGTACCGGGCCACAACCGGCGCCCAATCCTCCCACGTGAACGACTCGATGCCCCAGCTGAGCAGCTGCTGGCTCTGAATATACGGCTTCCCTTCGAACGTTTCGCGGAAGCCGTCCCATTCCGGAACACCGGCCGGATCGTACATGGACGCAAAACGTCCCGCAGGCCGGCAGGGCAAATGCGGCTCGGGAAAATGAAGCGCAAGATGCCAGGGCCCGTCCCCGCGCTGCAGCTCCTCCAGCTTGGCAACCGCCCTGGCGGCCAGCCAGTGCGTACGACTGTCCGCAAGCGGGACCGGGTCCGGCTCGCCGAAATATCCGTTCGTATACACGACGTCCGGATAACGTTCCTTCGCAAATTTGGCGTAATCGGACTCGCCGACGACCGAATGATAGCCGTAAGCGGTGGCGTCGTGATCCGGATTCACGCCCCATTTTCCCAAATAAGCCGACCGGTACCCGTTCTCCGCAAGCGTCCGCGTCCAAGTGTAGGCATCCGGCGGGAGCGCCGCCACGGGCAGGGCGCCGCTGTAGTTCCACAGGGCGCCGAACGTCTCCGGCCTTCGTCCGTGGAGCAGCGATTGGCGCGCCGGACAGCAGACCGGGAGCACCGAATAAGCGTGGGTGAAGGCGGTGCCCTGTCCGGCCAGAGCGTCCAGGTTCGGCGTCCGCACCGGATATTTGCAGCTGAAGCCCACGCAGTCGAAGCGCAGCTGGTCAGCCGTGATCAGCAGCAGATTCGGCGGTCTTTTCTCCATCCGGCATTCCCCCTCCGTTATTTCACGTTCCGGCAGCTGCGGTATTCCCGCGGAGAAAAGCCCGTGTGCCGGACGAACAGCCTGCTGAAAAAGGACGGGTCGTCGTAGCCGACCATGCTTGCCACGGCGATGACTTTCTCATCCGAATCGCTGAGCAGCCGCTTGGCGCGCTCGATCCGGATGTCGTGCAGCAGATCGAACACGCTTTTTCCGTATTCCTCGCGCGTCAGCCGGTTGACCTGCCTCGTGCTGATATTGAACAGGCCGGACAGCGACTGCAGCGTTATTTTTTTATCGAAATTGCGTTCGAGATAGCCGTATATGCGCCGGGCGGTCATGAAGCGGTCCCGCTGATGCGGCGAGGATGGGGTTCGCTGATTTTGGACGACGGCGTAGTAGCGGGAGAGCAGCACGAGCAGCTCGATCATCTGCAGCCGGATGAGCGTGGCGTAGCCGACGCCCCGTTCCCCGATTTCCCGGATCATGCTCTCCAGCAGCGTAAGCACGGAGGCGGCCTCCTGCCCGTGCAGACGGAGGTGATGATTGAACCTCACGTCGTGGCCGAGAAACGGATGGACGTAAAAATAGTCGATCGATTCCGTAATGTTCAGCTCGCTGAGCAGCGCGTCCGGGATAAAAGAGGGCATAAACAGGCAGTTGACGATCTCCATCCGCTCGCCCGGTTTGACCGCATAGGCATGCGTTTCGCCCGGATTAATGATAAAGACGTTGCCCGCCTCGATGTCGTATCGGGCCCCCTGGAAAATATGGGTGCCGCTCCCCCGGACGACATACACGAGCTCGACGAACTCGTGCCCGTGTTCGGCCAGCGACCCCTGGTCCGTCCGGGTGATCCAGAACGGAAAGTCGTCCTTCATGTAATTCCGGCTGCCCAAAATGTGCTGCATCCGCTTTCACTCCCCCGAAAAGGAACCCGTCAAATTCTGATTCCGGACAATATGAAAGACGCCGGACCACCGCTAGCTGCGATGCAGCGCCGCCAAATCGAATCGCTCGCGCCGAGGGTCGGCGCTCCACGCCTCCCATGTCAGGCCGGCGGTCAAAAGAATCTGCTCGATCCGCCTGCGGAACGGCAGGCCGGCCGCCTTGAGCTGAAGCTTCATCGGGTCTTCCCGGCCCGCCAGTTTCCCGGCGACCCATTCCTCGAGCTCGCGCTCGAAGCGGGCGGCGACGTCCGGCAGCGCGTCCGCAAGATTCGCCGTTTCCTCCGGATCGGCATGCAGGTCGTACAGCTCGCACGGCGGCCGGCGAAACGGCCCGGCATCGTACGTGCGGATATATTTGTACCGCTCCGTCCGGATGCCGCGCGCCGCCTGCCAGGCGCATTCGCTCAGCATGATCCGCTCCTGCGTGCCGTTGCTCCGCCCGCCGATAGCGTCCCATAGGCTCCGCCCGTCGAGGCCTTCGGGCTCGCGAAGCTTCGCCGCGTCGATGCCGGGCGGCTGCTCGCTCCGGACGGCCTCCAAAATCGTCGGCAGCAGGTCGACCTGCTGCACGAAGCCCGGCACGCGCCTTCCGGCCGGAATCCGGCCCGGCCAGCGCATGATGAGGGGCACATGGACGGTCGGCTCATACAGGCCGCAGTGGTCCCAGTAAATCTCGTGCTCGGTCAGGCTTTCGCCGTGGTCGCCGAACAGGACGAGCAGCGTATCCTCCGCGATGCCGAGCCGCTCCAGGTGTTCGTCCAGTTCCTGCAGCCGGTCGTCCAGATACCGGATTTCGGCGTCGTACAGCGCGTCGTAATAGGCGCTGTCGGTGACCGGGCCGACCAGGTCGTAATGGTGGTGCTTGAAGAACGGATAAGCCGCATGATTGTAAGCCCGCTCCATGCTGCGGTTCGCCGGGTCGAACGGGTCCCGGCCGGCCGGGTAAAATTCCGGCACATACGAATCCGGCGGCAGGTACGGCGTATGCGCGTCCCAATAATGCAGAAACAGGAAGAAGGATTCGTCCTTGTGCTGCTCGATCCACGGCATCGCGAGGCTGTTGACCGTACGGCCGTCGATCCACCTTTTGCCGCCGGCGCTGTTGATGTAATACCGGTAGCCCCGGGCGAACCATTCCTTGAGCTGGTACAGATTGTCCACCGCCGCCGTCGTAAAGCCGGAAGCGCGCAGCAGATTCGGCAGCCACGGCGTATCCTTCGGCAGCGACGTCAGGCTCGAGCCGTGCGAGACGACGCCGGTCGTCAGGCCGATTTTTCCCGTAAAAATGCCGGTATGCGCCACCTCGGTCGGGATATCCGCCGCATATGCGCGTTCGAACAGTACGCCCCGGGAGGCGATCCGGTCCAAATAAGGGCTGGTCGGTTTTCCGTACCCATAACCGCTTAGACGGGATGCGCGCAGCGTATCGAGCGAGATGAGGATGATCTTCATTGCATTCGCACTCCTAATGAGCCGCCTGCATCGGCCGCGGACGGTCGTCAAGCCACTTCAGGATTTTACTGCAATTGCTCACGACGGAGTCGGCGTCCGTCGAGATCGTGATATCCGGGCGGACAGGCTCCTCGTAGGGATCGGATACGCCGGTAAAGTGCTTGATTTCCCCGCTTCGCGCTTTAGCATAGAGCCCTTTGACGTCCCGCTTCTCGCATTCCGGCAGCGGACAATTTACATATATTTCCGCATAATCCGGAATGACGCTGCGCGCGTAGGCTCTCATCTCCTCATACGGCGTAATGGCGGAGACGAGCACGACAACGCCGTTGCGGGAAAGCAGCTTCGACACGTACGCGATCCGCTTGATGTTCTCGAAGCGGTCCTCGCGGCTGAAGCCAAGCCCTTTGCAAATCGTTGCCCGCAGCTCGTCGCCGTCAAGCATCTCGACAAGCCGTCCCCGCGCTTTCAGCTCGGCCGCCACCGCTTTCGCCGTCGTCGTTTTGCCGGAGCCCGACAATCCCGTAAACCATAATACCGATCCCTGCTGTCTGTCCATGTTCGTACTTAACCTCCTGATTTTTCGGCGGCAGGTACCGTGATCGGGATCCCGCCGGATTCGTGCGATGCAATTGCCGCTTCAATCACTTCCTGGGCCGCGAGCGCGTCGGCGCCGGAGGCGTCGACCGCTTCGGGCGCGGCTCCCGCCTTGATCTGCTCGACGAATCGCCCGATGCGCTGCTCGAACGTATCGTTAAAGCCCTGCATGCCGCCGAACAGCGGGTTGCGGACGACCGTCAATTCGTCGGATTGATGCGGATAAAACGTCATGCTTTCATATACGTTGTCGATGACGATGCGGCCTTCGCTGCCGGCAACCTCGCAAAATTCGATCGGGTGCCGCATCGACATATCGTAGCTCCCGGTCAAATGCCCGACCGCGCCGGACGCAAACTCGACGTTGACGGATGCGGTCGACCATGACGCGCGCCCCGGCGCTTTGGTCATGAACGCCTGCACCCGTTTGATGTCGCCGCCGAAATAACGCATGACGTCGACCGAATGCGGGTGCAGCGCCCGCATATGCAGCCACTCCGTGTCCTCCTGCGCGTTGCGGATCGTCAGCCGCATATTGAGGAACAAAGGAGCGCCGAGCTTTCCTTCCTCGATGATCGCTTTCGCCTTGTAAGCCGCAGGGGCAAACCGGTGGTTCAGGTTGCACGCCAGCCGCACCCGCTTCTCCTTCGCGAAGGCGACCATCTGCCTTGCTTCCCCGATCCGGTTGGACAGGGGCTTCTCCACGAGCACGTCCTTGCCGGCGGCGATCGCGAGCATCGCGGGCTCGAAATGGTGGCTGCCCTTCTCGACCCCCGCCGTCGCCACCGCGACGGCGTCGATGTCCTCCCGTTCCAGCAGCTCCTGCAGGCTGGTGTACGCCGGAATGCCGTATTCGCTCCCGGCCGCTTCGGCCCGATCCGGCATCAAGTCGCATACGGCAGCAAGCTTCGTATCCGGATGCCGCGCATAGGCGCGGCAGTGGATTTTGCCGATATTGTTGACGCCGACCACCGCGAACCTGATCATGATTTGCCCGCCTTCTCCTTGGCCTGCAGCGCGCGGGCCGCGATGACGCCGCCGATGTGCAGCGAGTCGTAAGCTTCCTGGGACGATTGGAATACTTTCCCTTTCCCATGCCAGTTCAGGTTCGTGAATATCGGGTTCGTTCGTCCCGTCTCGCCTTCGCGCCTCGCGATATAATCTTCCATCCGCTTCGTCAGCAGCGCGACAACCTCCGGCTCCTGTTCCGCCAGATTGACGTTCTCTTCGGGGTCGCGGATCAGATTATACAGCTCGACCTCGGGCTTGAAATGGAAATCCGGCTCCAGCGCCCGGATCAGCTTCCACTCCGGCGTCCGCCAGCCGTGCTTGCGCATCCACGTACACTCCGTAATATAGAATTCGCTGACGCGGTCGTTTTCCCTGCCTTCCACCATCTTAATCAGGCTGCGCCCGTCATATGCCGTTTCCGTCTCGATTTCCAGCAGCTCGAGCACGGTCGGCATGACATCGGAAATGAGCGACACTTCCTTCACGCGCCTGCCGGAGGGAACGCGTCCGGGATATTTGAAAATAAGCGGCACGACCAGCGTGCAGTCGTACAGCCCGTGATGGTCGAAATAGCAGTCGTGCTCGTACAGCGTCTCCCCGTGATCGGACGTGACGACGACGAGCGTTTCTTCCTCCAGCCCAAGCGCGTCCAGCTTCGCCAAAATCGTCTGGATGCACGCGTCCATATACGCGACGGCTCCGTCGTACTGCGCCGTTACGTACTCGTGATCCGTCACCCCTTCGGGAATCCATGACTTCAGAAAATCGGCGAACGGCTTGAACCCGTAAACCGGGTCCATCGAACGGTTGTCCGGATCCTTTTCATTCCCGCCGTAAAAAGCCCGCTCATAAGGCGCAGGCGGCAGGTATGGCGAGTGCGGGTCCATATGGCGCAGGAACAGGAAGAACGGCTTGTCGTCCTTCGCCAGCCGTTCCAGCTCGGGAACGGCGACCTCGTTCAGCAGCAGCGCCTTGGGCGTGCGCCCCGTCTCGTCGGGAACCCAGGCTTCGTAATCCAGGTAGGTCTGGAAGCCGCGGGAGGAAGGATTCCCGGTGAAGCCGATGCAGGTCGTGTTATAGCCGTTCTCCTCCAGCACCTCGGCCAGCGTTTTGACATGGCCGCCAAGCGGCCCTTGGTGGCGGAGCGCCACCACGTCGGTGCCGAAGACGTCCATCCCCGTCAGCATGGACGCGTAGGCCGGCGTCGTCGGGATGCTCGGACTGAAATGCTGCTCGAACAGCACGCCTTCGCCCGCCAGCTTGTCAATGTGAGGCGTCGTCAGTCGCGGATAGCCGTAAGCGCTCATATGATCGCGGCGCAGGCTGTCGATGCCGAAGATCACAAGGTTCGGTTTCTTATTGGGCAAAACGGTAACCTCCTCAAAGTTTTTGCGATACTCCCAGAGTTACATCCTCGCGAGCAAAAACTCGCTTCGGAAGCACATGCTTCGTTTTTTGTGATACTTCACCGAGTTACATCCTCGCGAGCAAAAACTCGCTTCGGAAGCATACGCTTCGGCCTAACGGGCGTTCAGCTTTTTCAGGCAGGCGTTCAAATAGCCGTACGATTCCGCCGCCACGATCGACACCTGGGCGAGCGAATGCTCGGGTGACGCGCCGATCACTTCCAGCACGACCGGGCCGTCATAGCCGCCGGACGTAAGCGCCTGGCAGTAACCGAACAGGTCGATGTCGCCCCGTCCGCACGCCTGCAGCTCGATCGGCCCCGGGCCGTGCTCGCGGCCTTTGCAGTCGCGGATATGGATGTGCTTCACGCGGCTGAGCACTGCGGGCAGCGCTTCCTCCGCATTTTCGCCCGCGCGGTGGATATGGCTCGGATCCATGTCGATGCCGAACGAGCCGGACGGAATGGCTTCCATCGCCTTCAGCGTCGTCGGCGTGTTGTGGATGGCGTTGCCGACATGGGCTTTCACGCACAGCGTGACGCCGAACGAAGCCGCTTTGTCCGCCATGCGCGCAAGCGTTTCGATGGAGTTGCTCAGGTCCTCTTCAATGCCCATTTTACCTCCGGGACCGACGTTGATCACCGGAATGCCGATTTCGGCGGCGGCTTCGAACGCCGGCAGCAGACGTTCCTCCTTCAGCGAGGCGACCTCGGCGGACAGGAACGACAGCCCGTTCTCCTCCGCGATGGCGCGAAGCTCGTTCTTCTGCTCCTTCCAGCGGCTTAAGTCGAGGTGCTCGCACATGCCCTGGATGGCGGCGATTTCGACGCCGTCGTAACCGCACAAGGCGATTTGCTTTGCGGCGGTGGCAAAATCGAAGTGCCTGAACAGCACGGAATTAACGCCCAATTTGATCATTACAATTCATCCTTTCCGGATCTGGCTCTGCAGAATGTAAATTCGGGTGACAGCTTTGCGGACAAAGTCACGGTCGTCAGCTTCGCTTATCGCATGAAATGCGGATCGCCGTGCAGCGGAGGCAGCGGATTCGGCCGGACCACTTCGCCGCCCCGCTCGTACGATTCCTGAACGGCATGCACATATTCGAGAACGGCCAGCGCGTCGCGTCCGCTTGCGCGCAGCTGGTCAGGGGACACCTTGCCGCTCACGTCCTCCAGGAACGCATGCAGCCGGTTATTGAACGTCCGGCCGAAATTGTTCGTGCCGTAGTCGGTCACTTCCGGCTCGGGCTGGACGCTGATGGCGGCGATACCCTTCTCCGCTTTCCAGAACGAAACCTTCTCGACGCAGTTTTCGATGCAGAACGTGCCCTTCGAGCCTGCCACTTCCATGCTCCACCAGCCGCCGAGGCCGTATACCGCGTCGCCCCGCTGGCTCAGCAGGTAGCCGACGCCGCCGTTTGCGAATTTGACGTGAATGCTGTTGATCGAGACCATCACATCGCCTGCGCTGCGCCGGAAGCCCGGCCGGTCGGAGAACGTCTGGATGTGCGTAATATCGCCGCAGAAGTGCCGCATGACGCTGAACGGATGCGTCAAGAAAGCCCGCATATGAAAGTACGGGTGACCTTTGATTTTCAGCGAGCCCGCCGCAGCGTAATTCGCTTCCCCGCCGTTGAAGCCCATTTTTGCCAAGCAATAGACCAGCTCGCCGATCTGGCCGTTATCCATATACTGCTTTGCCTTCTCGGCCGGCGCCGTGAAATAGTGGTTCAGGTTGCAGCCGAGGTACACCTTCTTCTTCTCCGCGGACACGACGAGCTCCCTCGCCTCGCGGACGTCGTTGCACAACGGCTTTTCCACGAGCACGTGCTTGCCGGCCGCGACCGCTTCCATTGCCGGCTCGAAATGCCAGCTGCCGTTGTCGATCCCTCCCGTCGTCACGTCGACGACCTCGAGGTCCGGCTCGTTCTCCAGCATGTCCTTCAGGCTGTAATACGCCTTCACGCCGTGCTTCTCCGCCGCCGCATCGGCGCGCTCCTTGACGACATCGCATACCGCGACCAGCTCCGCCAGGTTGTCTTCCTTGTAGCAGTTTGCATGGTTGTTTCCGATTCCGTTCATGCCGACAATGCCGATTTTAACCGCCATACCGAGCATCCGCTCCTTTTCGACTCTAAAATTGTAACCGCTTCCTAATAACCATCATAACGGGCACGGAAGCCGGATTCATGGCCGATCGGGACAAAAACCGCTCCGATCGGGACAGGAAAAGCGGCGAAGCGGCCTCCCGCAAAGCGGAAACCGCCCGGCCGCCCGCTCCGGTCAGCCTTTGACCGCGCCGGCCGTCATTCCCGATACGATCCGCTTGTTGAAGAAAATAAACAGGATCAGCATCGGCAGCGAGATCAGCACGATATCGGCGAACAACAAATTCCACGACGTCGTGAACTGGCTCATGAAGTTGTAAAGCGTCAGCTGAACCGTCGCGTTCCCCGCTCCCGGGAAAAAATAAAGCGGGTTGACGAAATCGTTGAACACGTTGATCGATTCCAGGACGATGATCGTCGACGTCACCGGCTTCAGCAGCGGAAAAACGATGCTGTAGAACAGCCGGACGCCGCCGCAGCCGTCGATCAGCGCACTTTCGTCGATTTCGCGCGGGAGCGTGGCCGAGAACGCTTTATACAAAATCGCCGCGAACGGAAAATGCAGCGCCGCCTCGATCAAGGTGATGCCCGCCAGCGTTTTAAACAGCTTCAGCAGGTCGAGCACCCAGATCGTCGGCACGATCGCCGGCGGGATCATCAGCCCGGCCAGCACGAGAAAGTTCAGGAAGGAGGAGCCCCGGCCCCCTTCCCGGCGCTGCAGCACGAACCCGGCCAGGGAGCTGACGGCGATAAGCAGCCCGATGGACAGGATCGTCAGCAGCAGACTGTTGCGGAACGCCTCGAGCAGCATGTAATCCGAAGCCTGGAGCACGGAAACGTAGTTGTCCACAATGTGAAAGGAGCTCGGCCAGGCCATGCTCATATCCGCTGCATCCGTCTTGTTTTTCACCGAATTGATCAGGACAAAATAGAACGGAATCCAGAAAATGACCGTGCTGAGCAGCAGCGAAACCGCCCCGACCGCCCAGCGCTTCGCGCCGGCGCTGAAGCGGCCGCTTTCGCTTGCGCTCATCGCCCCGCTTACGCTTGTGCTTGTGCTTGCGCTCATAGATGCACCTCGCTTCTCGCCAAATACTTGTACAACGGAAACGCCAGCAGCGACACGCCGATGAACAGGATGACGTTGCCCGCCGTCGCCAGGCCGTAGAAGCCGGCTTGATACTGCTTGTAAATGATCGACGCGATCAGGTCGGTCGTGAACCCCGGCCCGCCTTTGGTCATCGCCCAAATCAGGTCGAAGGAGCGCAGCCCCCCGATAAACGACAGAATGATGACGGAGTTCATCGCCGGGCGGCTGAGCGGCACCGTAATGTTCCAGAACGCATTGCGCGCGCTGCCGCCGTCGATTTTCAGCGCCTCGTAATACTCCGGCGAGATGGCCGAAATGCCGGCGATATAAATGACGGTGGCGATGCCGACGCCCTTCCAGACGTCGACGAACGCAACCGACAGCAGCGCGATTTTCGTATTGCCGAGCCAGTCGGGACCGGTGATGCCGATCGCCGCCAGACTCGTATTGATGATCCCCTGCGACGGATGCATCATCATGGAGAAGGCGATCCCGACCGCAATCGTGCTGAGCAGCGTGGGAAAGAACACGACGGAGCGCAGGTAGTTTTTGAACGGAACCCGCGACGACAGGTAAGCGCCCAGAAAAAGGCCGAGCACCACTTTAAACACGCACGTCACGACGGCGTAAATCAGCGTATTGCGAAAGCCGATATTCAGCGATGTTTCCGAGAAGAAGGTCCGATAGTTGTCGAAGCCGATAAAATCCCAGTCCGTCAGCGTCCACCGCGTCATGCTGAAAAACAGCGACAGCACCGTCGGCAGCAGGTAGAACACGAAATAAATGAGAAACGCCGGGAGCAGAAACCAATACGAATACGTTTTTACCGTTAATCGGATCATCTTGGATCACCAGCCCGGGAGGTTGAGCTGCTGTGCCTGCTTCTCGACGTCTTTATCGTAATCGGAGGCGCCTTTGGCTGCAGGCGTGATGCCGCTGCCGACGGCAACCGTGATGTTCTCCAGGTTCGGCCCTTTGACCGGGGAGACGAATTCGAGCGCCGGCGCCGTTTTGCCCTGGTCGAAATACGGCTGCATTTCCTTGACTGCCGCGTACGCGTCGTCGGGAAGCTTCACGTTTTTGATGACGAACGGACCGTCCGCCTTCAATTTGCCGGACAAGGCCGCCTGTCCCTCCGGCGAGACGAAATATTCGACCCATTTCTTCGCCGCGTCGACCTTTTTGCCGTTCTTGTTGATGTACAGGCCGTTCGGCATCCAGACCGTCAGGCCGTTGATGTCCGGGCTGTCGCTCGGCTCCGGGAAAATGCCGATGTCGTTGATTTTATCGGGGAAGTTCTGATAGATTTCATCCAGCGCCGACGTCAGCATCGGATACTGCACGCCCGTCCCTTCCGCAAGCATTTTCAGGCCGTTGTCGTAGGTCGTAGCCAGAAAATCCTTGTTCATATAGCCGCCCTTGTACACCTCCTCGAGCTTCTGGAAGCCGCGCAGCGCAGCCGGCGTCGTGGCGTATTTCGCTTTGTTCGCCGTATAGTTTTTGGCGAAATCCGGGTCTTGGGCCTGGATATTGTAATAATCGGCGAGCACGAAGAGCTGCGAGGTCCACGTGTCCTTGTAGGTGGCGATCACCGCCGTTTTGCCCGCCGCCTTGATCTTGGCGTTGTTCGCCATAAATTCGGCCCACGTCTTCGGAATCGTCAGGCCAAGCTCCTTGTACACTTTCTTGTTGTACATGATGCCGCCCGCGCGGGTCGAGCCGGTCGGAACGCCGTACACCTTGCCGTCCGAGGTCACCGTCTGTTTAAACGAATCCAAAATGTCGGCCATATACGGCTCGTTAGTCAAGTCGACGAAATTTTGCGACGGGTTGAGAGCCTGAAACAGCGAGCCGGTATTATAGGCGAGAATGTCCGCCATATCGCCGGTCGCCAGACGCGTCTTGACCAGGTTGTCGCCTTCCGCGCCGTCCGGCTTAATGTCCCATTCTACGGAGATGTTCAGCTTTTTCTCGGCTTCCGCCGCCACCGCCTTCATCGCGTCCAGGAGGGTGCCGGTGCTGCCGACCATGATCGAGATCGTTTCTTTCTTAGGAGCGTTGGAAGGCGCCGAGCCGTCCGTACCGGAGGCTCCGTTTCCGCCGCCGCCGTTCCCGGTTCCTCCGCCGCAGCCGGCAAGCATCGCAAGCACCAGCAGAAGAGCCGCAGCGAACGCCGTATAACGTTTCGTTTTTTTCATGATTGCATCCTCCTAAAAGTTTTGTGGAGCTTATGCTTCGCTGAATAACTTCGCAGCAAAACTGGCTTCGGAAGCATTCACTTAATTTTTGTGGAGCTTACGCTTCTCTGAATAACTTCGCAGCAAAACTGGCTTCGGAAGCATCAACTTAAGTTTTGTGGAGAAAAAGCTACTCTGAATCACTTCGCAGCAAAACTTGCTTCGGAAGCATTCACTTAAGTTTTGTGGAGCTTACGCTTCGTTGATCGCATACCGGTGTATGCGCTTGCACAAAACCGGCCGCATGTCCAAAAGGCCCGGGTTCCCTTTGGTTCAATTCCGATTGTATCGCGGGGAATTAAGGCGCGACACCTGCGTTTTTGCCTTTTTATGGGGGGTGAATTTTCCTTTTTACCGGTTCGGGTGCATACGCTTGGCGTACGCGATGGGCGGCTCTCCCGTTATTTTCTTGAACAGCTGGCTGAAATGCTTCACATCCTCGTAGCCGACAAGCCGGCTCACATCGGACAAGCGCGCGCTTCCTTCGGCAAGCAGCTCCTTCGCTTTCTCGATCCGGTAGCGGATCAGATAATCGGAGAACGTGCAGCCTGTCTGGGATTTGAACAGGCGCGACAGGTAGCCGAGGCTGACATGATGATCCGCCGCAAACTGCTGAATGGACAGCTCGTGCTGGTAGCCCGCGTGAATCCAGTTCCGCATGACGGGAATGAGCCCCTTAGGGCTCAGGTCCGTCAATTGGGCGGCGGACAATAAGCCGACTACGCGCTCTTTCAGCCATTCCGCCAATTCGTCGAAGCCGGACAGCCGCGAAAGCGCCTTCAAGTCTTCCTGCAGCTTGCCGATATCGATCTCCGTCCGGGACGAGGAGCCCAAATTGTACTTGAGCGAATAAAATAAATCGGTCACGAACAAAGCCAGCTGCCGGGACGTAATCTCCCTGCTCCGGAGCTCCTGAACGATCCGGCCGAGCATGTCGCCGCTTTTTGACAAATCGCCCTGCTTCAGGTGCGTTTGCAGGATGCGGACCTTGTCCCATACGGCGGACAAATCGGCTTGGCGCTGCTGCCCCCCGGGCGGAATCAGCGTCGGCCGGCCGAAAAACATTCTCTCCTCGATCGACTTATTAAGCGCAGCGAAGCACCGGTGCGGGTCTTCCCGCTCGGGCTTGAGCGCATAAGCCAGATGAAGGATCAGTCCCCGCCGGACCAGATGATCGAACAGCACGGCAAAAGCAGCGCCTATTTTCTCCATATCGCGCAGGCCGCCTCCGCCCGGAACGAGAACGGCTTTACGCCGTGCATCGATGCTGACGCAGTGCGCGGTAATCCCCTGCAGCTCGTCCCCGATCCAGCCGGCGATTTCCTGGTTTGCGATACCCGCTTCGTTCCAGCCCCGCTCCCCGGCCCCGTTTCCCGCTTGCAGAACGGCCATTGCATGGGCGCCGCCAAAAATTTCAGCCGCCTCTTCGTCTCCGGGCGGCGCCGAGGCGAGCAGCATTTGGGCGACCGCCCAGCACCTTCGCTCCTCCTGCCGCTTCGATTCGCGCGCGATCTTGTCGATTGCCTTATCCACCGCCTGATACAGCACGTCCTTGCGCACGGGCTTCAGCAAATACTCGAAAGCGCCGATTTTCATGCCCTGCTGGGCGTAGGAGAACTGGTCGTGCACGCTCAAAATGATCGACTTGACCGCCGGTTCGAGACGGATCAGCTCGCCGATCAGCTCAAGCCCGTCCATGCCGGGCATATTAATGTCCGTCACCACGAGATGAGGCCTCACCGACCGGGCCATTGCCAGCGCATCCTCCGCGCAGCCGAACGTATAAACCGCGTGCTCGGGCGCATAAACGACGAACAATGCATCCAGCTCCGCCAGTGCCCAAGGCTCGTCCTCTACGATAAAAATGTTCATGCCGTGTCCTCCCCATGTTCATGTTCCGCCGTCAGACAGGGAATCGTCAGCCGCACCGACGTTCCCCGGCCCGGACCGCTTTCGATCGCGATGCCGCATTCCTCGCCGTAAAACAGCCGGATCCGCTGTCCGATATTGCGGAGCCCGATTCCGTGCGCTTCGTCATCCTCCGGACTGCTGCGGGACGACTGCAGATCCCGGCGCAGCGTAAACAGCCGGTCGTCCGTCATCCCCTGACCGTTGTCGGCGACCTCGATCGTCAGGCGGCCGCCCTCTCTGCGGGCGGACAGCGCGACGATGCCGTCCGCCTTCATTTTCGCGAAGCCGTGAGCCACCGCGTTCTCGACCAGCGGCTGGATCGTCAGCTTCAGCACGGGTACGCGCATCAGCTCCTCCGGTACGTCGCAGCGGTATTCGAAGCGGCTGCCGAACCGGTGCTGCTGGATTTTCATATAGTTCGCGATATGATCGAGCTCCGCCTGAAGAGGCACCGGCTGATGCAGCTGATGCATGCTGTATTTGAACAGCTCCGCGAGCGCCTCGGACATCTCGGCCACCTCCTCGATTCCCCTGACCCGGCTGATCGATTTCATAATGTTCAAAGTGTTGTACAGAAAATGCGGATTGATCTGGGCTTGAAGCGCGGCCAGCTGGGCGTTCTTCTCGGCCAGCTTGGACTCGTACGCCTCGCGGATAAGACGCGAAATACTGTCGAGCATGTTGTTGTAAATGCGGGTCAGACGGCCGATTTCGTCGCTGCTGCGCACCGTCACCCGCTGGCTTAAATCGCCATGCTCTACGCGGATCATTTTCTTCATCAGGTAGCGGAGCGGAAGGGTAATTTGGTGCGAAAGCAAATAGGAGACGACGGCGATCAGCGCCATCGCGAGCAGACCGACGAGCATGAGAATGTAGCGCAGGCTCTTTTGCTGGGAAAGCAGCACGTCGTCCGGAATGAGAATGATCGTGTTCCATTTCGTGTAATCCGATTTGGCGAACGTATAGATATACCGCTTGCCCTGCCAGATCAGATCGCCCGACCGGCTATTCTTTCGGAAAATGGAAGGCTCAGGCCCGGTGCCGGAGCTTCCCGTCAGCACGTCTTTGTTGTCGTAAACGATATCCCCGTCCCCGGTCTCGATGAAAACCCGCATATGCTGCTCGACTTCGTTGCTGTCCGCATGCACGAGCATGTCCCGGATGACGTTGACGTTGATGTTGATTTTCATGTAGGCGATGACGTCCCGGTACGGAATCCGGTTAATGTTCCGGACGAAGGAGATGACATTCGCCTTGTGGCCGTCCCCCGTGTCCTCCTCCGTTACCGGAAGGAGCAGAAACTTGCTGCCGCCCATCGTGCCGGCGCCTTTATACCACGGCTCGCTCGACAGGCTGTAGCTCACTTTGGGACCGTTCGCCTTGGAGATATAATACACATTGTTGTCCAGCGTAAACACATAGAGGCTTTGCAATTGCGGCCGGGGCTGCAAATACGTGAACAGACGGCTGTTGATGGAAAGCTCGATCTCATTCTGCTCGGTGTCGTCGCGGCTGCGATAATGGTCGAGCAGGCCCTGCTGGATGACCGGATCGCCGAAGACGGAAACGGACAGCTTCTCCGTATCCTGGATGTACAGCTCGAGCGTCCGGCTGAACTGCCGGGTGATCGTATCGGAGAGGGAAAACGTCTGGCTTCGGATATCGCTTACGGACTTGTAATAAAAGATGAGGCATGTCAACAAAACGAGGAACAGCGAAACGGCGGAAAAGGCAATAAACATCTTCGTCTTCAGCATGTAATGCTTCCATGCTCGCATACCTGCTCACTCCGCATCCATTGATATGGTTTGCCCGGTTCGGTGGTCTGCTCAGCTGATGTCATATGTCTTATATAGTTATTTCACCTTCAGGGCTCCATTCCTGCCGAACGCGAAAAAGGCGGGCCGGAGCCCGCCGCAAAACGGTTATTCGCTATAAATAAATACCTGATATGGAAGATTGAGGTTTGCTACCCAAGCATGAATAGGCGCTTATGGCTTTTTCTGGTTGTCGTACGCCTTCTGATATATTCCGAGGTAGCGGGAGAGATTCAGGCCGTCGAAGCCTTTCACGTAATTGTTCCACTCCGAATCAGTCAGCTTCTTCGCGCCGGTAATGAACTGCGCCATGTTCGAGCGCACGTAGTCGTTGATCTGCGTGCGGAGCTGGTTCGCTTCTTTCGCATCGCCGGCTTCCATGAATATGGTGAGCGGGAACGTCTCCGCCGGCTGCCGGTTCTCGTAGTTTTTGGCCGTCTCGAGATAGAGCCGGTATTCGTAGCCGACCTGCGTGAGCGGGTCGTCGGGTACCGCCCACGATTCGCGGATCGCCCGGGTTCTGCGCGTAATCCCCATTTGGTCCCACGTATCGTTCAGAGTCGAGCCGATGTTCCAGTATTCGGGCTTGATGCTGTATTTGGCCGGATTGCCGTGCACGTCCTTTTGTCCCGGCTTGGCTTTCTCCCAATATTTTCCTTCCAGCCCGTATTCGTTGATAATGGCGAACTCCTCGGAGTACATATAGTCGGCCATTTTGATCGCGGCGATTTGCTCCTCCTCGGTCGCCTTGTTCGAAATGGCGAACTGCCCGTTGCCGTATGCCTTGTAATATCCCGCATACGCGACGCCCTCAGGGCCCTTAAGAGGCGGTACGGTGATGTATTCCTTATGTCTGTTCTGCCCATCCGCCAGACTGAAGTACATGCCGATATGCCCGGCGCTCACGCTGCCCGAGACGTTATCGCCCGACTTGTTGCCGAGCTGCGCCATCTGGTCGGGCGTCTGCGTGAACGCCTCTTTGTCGATCAGCCCTTCGCTGTATAGTTTGTTAATGTATTCCAGTCCCTGACGCCATTCCGGCTGATTGGCGGCGAGCTGCACCTTGCCGTCCTTCATGAAGAAGAAGTCCTCGTCGTTGTCGTAGATGAACGAGTTCATCAGGAAGTTGGAAGGCAGGCTGTGCCAGCCGTTGAACGCGCCGTTCAGCGGAATTTCGTCCGGATTGCCGTTGCCGTTCGGATCCTGCGTCTTGAACGCTTTCAGCACGTTGTAATACTCTTCGGTCGTCGTCGGCACTTCGAGGTTCAGCTTTTTCAGCCATTCCTTGTCGATCCACAGCTTCTGCGAATACCAGCAGTGGAAGCAGTCGTTAATATGCGGCAGCGCGTAAATATTGCCGTCCGGTGCGGTGATCGCCGCCTTCAGATCGGCATCTTCGGCAAACGCTTTCTTGATTTCGGTGCCGTATTTGTCGATCAGGTCGTTCAGCGGAATAAGTATGCCCTGCCTGCCGTAGTCGATTTGCTCGGCCTGCGTGAAATTGCCGGACAGGAAGACCGCCGGGTAGTCGCCGCTCGCCATCATCAGCTTTTTCTTATCGTCCGCATTGGCCGACGGAGCGGCGTCAAACTTGAATTTGATGTTCAGCTTCTTCTCGACGTACTGCGTCACCGCATTCGTATTAATGTCCTCGATACGCGGCGACAGCGACAGGAACGTCGGGAGTGTAACGGGCTGATCCCCGGCCTGCTCACCGGCATTCGCTCCCGTTCCTTCTTCGCTGCCGCCCCCGCCTCCCCCGCTGCAGGCGGTTGCCGCCAGCACGAGCGCCAGGATGAAAGCGAATGCGGCCCAGCGGAATTGTTTTCTCACATCGGACTCCTCCTTGGTATGAATCGATCGAATCGGATTGCCGTTCTGCCTGCCGTTTGCCATTGCCGGTCAGCCTTTCAGCGAGCCGATCATGATGCCCTGGACGAAATATTTTTGCACGAACGGGTAAATCGCCAGCACCGGCACCGTGGCCACGACGATGAGCGAAAATTTGAGCAGGTCCCGGAGCCCCTGCATCGCCGCCATTTTGTTCGCGTCCACCATCATGCTTGCGTCGATCGAATTCAGGATCAGAATGTTGCGCAAAATGATCTGCAGCGGAAACAGGTCCGGCGACTTCAGGTAGATGAGCGCATCGAAATACGCGTTCCAGTGACCGACCGCATACATCAGGACAAGCACCGCCAGAATCGGCTTGGACAGCGGAAGCACGACCCTCCACAGGAAGCCGAGGTCGCTGCAGCCGTCGAGCTCCGCCGCTTCCCCGAGCTCTTTCGGGATGTTCGACTGGAAGAAGGTACGGGCGATAATGACCTGCCACACCGCAAGCGCGACCGGCAGCATCATCGCCCACCTCGTGTCGATCAGGCCCAGCTTTTTGACCGTCAGGTAAGTGGGAATAAGCCCTCCGCTGAACATCATCGTAATGACGAGGATCACCATGATCAGACTGCGGCCGTAAAAGGTGCTTTTGGACAGCGGATAGGCGAGCATGACGGTCAGGCACACATTGATCAGCACGCCGAAAAACGTATAAAAGATCGAATTGGCATAGCCCGTCACTACCTGCGGATTGTCAAAAATCGCCTTGTAGCCGGCCAGGCTCGGCTCCACCGGAAGCAGCCATACCCGGCCGCTGATGACGGCCTGCGGCGAGCTGAACGACGAGCTTAAAATATAGACAAGCGGATACAGGACGCTGAGCAGCACGATCGTCAGGAAGGCATACACCAACAGCAGGAAGACCCGGTCGCCCGGCGGTTCTTTGATCGCTGACGCTCTAAACACCCGATTCCCTCCTTTCCGTCACCATAGACTGTTCTCCGAGACGCGTCTCGCGATATAATTCACCGTCAGCAGCAGCGTGAGATTGATGACCGAGTTGAACAGATCGACGGCGGCCGAGAAGCTGAAATTCGCGCCCAAGAGGCCGATTTTGTATACATAGGTGGAAATGACCTCGGACGTGCTCGTATTGAGCGGATTTTGCATCAAGTAAATTTTCTCGAAGCCGACGTTCATCATTTGCCCGATGTTCAGGATAAGCAGGATCGTCGCCGCCGGCATGATGCCCGGTATGTCGATATGGAGCACCTTCTGAAACCGGGAAGCGCCGTCCACCTTGGCCGCTTCGTACAAATCCGGATTTACGCCGGCGAGCGCCGCCAGGTAGATGACCGCGCCGTAGCCGATGCCCTGCCAGACATTGGACCAAACGAAGATGCTGCGAAAATAGTGCGGGACGCCCATGAAGTTAATCGACTCCATGCCGAGGCTCCGGACGATCAAATCGATAAAGCCGAGCCGCGGAGAGAGGAACAGAATAATCATCGACACCATGACGACGGTCGATATGAAATACGGTGCGAACGTCACCATTTGCACCGTTTTCTTGAATCTCGCGCTTCGCACCTCGTTCAGGGCGAGCGCGAGCACGATCGGCGCCGGAAACCCGATCGCGAGCGAATACAGGCTGATCAGCAGCGTGTTTTTGATGAGCAGCCAGAAGTTCGGCGTCTGGACGAAGTCGGCGAAGTTTTTCATCCCGACCCAGTCGCTGCCGGAAAATCCTTTGATCGGGCTGAAATCGCGAAACGCGATCTGCGCGCCGTACATCGGCACGTACTTGAATATGACGATGTACGCAAGCGGCAGCAGAACAAGCAAATACAGCTGCCAGTGGCGCTTCATTTTCCGCGCGGGGCCTCGAAGCGGCAGCGGTTTGATTTTCGCCCTGCGATTCAGCTTCCCGCTTTCCAGCATGCCCGTCGATTCCATCGTGACCGTTTCACATCCTTTCCAAATTGTGGTGGCGCAGCGGATTCGGCATTACGATAGCGGACCTCCGGCAGGCGGGTCAACGGACAGTATTCCGGCGGCCGCTCAATTTTCCGGGAACGATCCGTTTTCGTCCGCCGCCCGCATCGCTCACTTTTCCGCCGGCGCACAAAATTCCGCCGCCCGTCCGCCTGTTCGAACGGCCTGCCATGGCTTAAAAAGGCGCTTTTCAAAACCGGTAAAACGGTTGGGCGATTGAACCTGAATTTCTATCCCGGGGACAAAAACCCAGTCATTCTGCGCGTCAGCACATAGGTTATAAAAGATCCATGACGTTAGGAGGTGCATGTCGAATGTCCGGATACGTTGGAGGAGCATTTACAAGCTCAGGTGTAATCCTGGTACTCTTTATCTTATTGGTCATCGTTCTTTGCAGCTGCATGAAAGGCTTTTATTAAAGGACGAAGCGGCTGCGAGGCATCGGAATTAATCGGCGAATTGCGTTGGAACCGGGTTCCGTGCTGCAGAAACGCCCAATAACAGGTGTCTCGGGGACAGATACCCAATCCATCCCGCGCGTCCGCACATAGCTTATAAAAAGATCCATGACGTCAGGAGGTGCATGTCATTGTCGGGTAACGTTGGAGGAGCTTTCACCAGCACGGGGTCGATCCTGGTCCTTTTCATTTTGCTCGTTATCGTTCTTTGCGGCTGCATGAAAGGTTTCTATTAATACGACAACCGTTAATACGACAACCGTATTGCGGCTGCACCGAAAATTCTTAAATCCTCCCATGAATGGATTTCGGCGCAAAAGAACTTGATTTCGAACAAACAAAAACGACCCGTACGCAACACGGGTCGTTTTTGTTTGTTCGTTGCTCGGCTAGGTCCGGTAACGGTCATACGCCTTCTGATAAATCGCGATGTACCGGTCCAGCTTGAGCCCCCGGAATCCGGCAGCGTAAGCATCCCAATCCCGATCGATCGACTTGGCTCCGGTAATGAACTGCACCATGTTCGATTCAATGTAGTCATTGATCTGCACCCGGAGCCGGGCAGCCTCCGATGCATCGGCGGGATCGACGTAAAGATCGGCGGGAAGCACCTCCTTCGGCTCCTTGCCCATATAATTCTTCTCGGTTTCGAGATACAGACGGTGCTCGTAGCCCTCCTGAGAATAGAGATCTTCCGGCACCGCCCAAGATTCCCGCAAATCCCGGTCGCGGTAAAGGATGCCCATCTGGCTCCAGCTCTGGTTTTGCGTCCACTGGCCCCAATAACCGGGCAGCAGCTTGTATTTCGCCGGCCGGCCGTGCTCGTCGACTTCCCCCGGGCCGCCTCGTCGCCACCACAGATTTTCCGGCCCGAACTCATTGCGGATCGCCGCGTCCTCCGTATACAGGAAGTCCGCCAGACGGATGGCTGCAGCCGCTTCGGCCTCCGTCGCTTTGTCCGTGATGGCGAACTGGCCGTTTCCGACCCCTCTGAAATAGCCGGCCGCCTGATAACCGTGCGGGCCGATTAACGGCGGAATCGTGACGTAGTCCTTGTTCCGCTCGTCGTCCTCGCCGCTGAATGCCATCCGGATATGCCCCATCGTCGCGCTCCCCAGGACGTTCGCGTCCTTATTGTTCGCCAGCTGAATCAATCCGCTCAGCGTCTGAGTGAAGGCGGACGGGTCGATCAGCCCTTCGAGGTACAGCTTATGGATATAGGCAAGCCCCTCTCTCCATTCGGGCTGATTCGCCGCCAGACGGACCCGGCCGTTCTGAACGGCAAAATACGAGTCGTCCGTGTTATAAATGAACGCGCTCATCAGAAAGCCGGTAATTTTGCTGTGCCACGCATCGGTTGCCCCGGTCAGCGGAATTTCGTCGGCAGCCCCGTTTCCGTTCGGATCCATCGTCTTGAACGCCTTCAAAACCCGGTAAAATTGTTCGGTCGTCCGCGGAGGGTCCAGATGCAGCTTCTTCAGCCACGCCGCATTGATCCACAGCTTCTGGGCATACCAGCAGTGGAAGCATTCGTTCACCGACGGGAGGGAATAAATGTGGCCGTCCGGCGCCGTGATCGCGCGCCGAAGCTCGGGGTGCTGCTCGAACAGCCGCCCGATTTGACCGCCGTCGCGTTCGATCAGGTCCTCCAGCGGCCGGAGCTTGCCCTGCATCCCGTACCGGATTTGTTCGTCGGGGCTCAGATCGCCGCTCAGGAGCACCGCCGGATAATCGTCGCTCGCGAACATCATCTGCTTCCGTTCCTTCAGCGCGGAAAGGCTCGCAATGTCGAACTCGAATTTCAGGTTCAGCTTCCGTTCCACGTAGCCGGTAAACCAGTTCGATGCCACATCCTCCATTTCAACCGGCGGCGAAACGAAGACCGGCAGCACCGTTCGTTTGCCGGCAAGCAGCGAAACGTCCTGCGGAGCCGCCGGACCTAGCGCCGCCCATCCCCCTCCCGGCTGCGGCCGTAACGCCAGAAATCCCGCTGCCGTCAGCAGCGCAGCGGCCAGAACGACGCCTATGGTCCATAATTGTATTGGTTTCAAAAGGCTCACTCCTCAAAGTTTTGCGTCAGCAAAACTCGCTCCGAAAGCATATGCTTAAGTTTTGCGTCAGCAAAACTCGCTTCGAAAGCGGTCTATCCGGTCTCCCCGATCTCGTGGCGCTTGCGGAAATCGACGGGCGATTCGCCGGTCACCTTGCGAAACACCCGTCTGAACGTCGCCGCATTGACGTAGCCGACGCTTTCGCCGATCTGCTGAATCGACACGGGCTCCGCAAGCAGCCGCTCCTTTGCATGCCGGATCCGGACGCTCGCCAAAAAATCGAGAAAATTCTCGCCGGTCTCCTCTTTAAACAGCTGGCTCAAATATTTCGCTCCGACGGAAAACCGCTCGCTGAGAAAATCGAGCGACAGCCCGGGATTCGCGTATTCCCGCTCGATATACGCCCTGACGTCCTTCATCAGCCGGTGATACGGCCGGTCTTCCCGCAGCTCGGCCAAACGGCCCGCCTGATCCTCCAGAACGGACCGGAAGCCCGCCTGCAATTGCTCGAGCGTATCGAACTCCTCCGCCCTCCGCTTTAAAGCCGGCAGCGCATGCGCCGTCCAGCTCTCGTAGTCGCTTTTGGCCATTTGCGACAATTGAAGATCCAGATGGGCGATCAAATAATGGATCAGCCGGGCAATTTCGTTTTTGGAAAGCCGGCTGTCCCGGATGCCCGCGAATAAAGCTTCGAAGCTTTCGTGCCAGCCGCCGTCGCGAAGCCTGAACTGCTGGGCGAGCTTATGCACGCTTCTCAGATGGGTGCCCGATTCGCCGTGACCGATCGTCCGGGTCTCGCCAAAGGTGATGACCCGGTTGCCGCCCAGCGCCGCTTTGAACGTCAGCGCCTCCTGTGCTTCCTTATATGACGCCGCCGCCCCTTGCGGCGAATTCGCCGTCTCTCCGATGCCCACCGTGACCGTAAACGCAAGGTTGCGGTCCACCCAGGCCGCATATTGACAGCAGACCGCTTCAAGATCGGGGGCCGTCTCGCTCATGAAGGCGATGGCCGTCAATTGCAGCGGCGATGTCCATTCCAGCCAGACGGGAATGGACGCATGTTCCCGGATCATCTCGCTGGCGACGCTGGCCAGCACGAATTTGAACAGCTCCCGGTCGCGGGGCGAAAACCGGATAAACGCCGGACGGTCAATTTCAATGATCAGCGCCTTCACGCCGCTGTGGGCGGGAAAGATCCGCCGATCCGCGTCCGCCCCGGCTGCCGGATCGCTGCGGAGCAGCTCGCTGAAGAAGCTTTTCTCCCGGTACGCCGCGAAATGTTCGATCGCCGATTCGATAAACGCGAATTCGTCGGCCGCCACCCGGCCCAGCGCGGGCTTGTCATGAAACAGCTTGTCGTTCAGACGGAGAACGACATCCTCAAGCGGCTTATAATTTTTCCGGGTGATATACACGATGGACGCGACGCCGCCGAGAAACACAAGGATGCCCAAAATCGGCCAGACGCCCGATAAAACGGAGATGGCACCGACGATCCGGCCGTTCGGCACGCCGATTTCGATTCTCCAGCCGGTATAAGGCGACGTCTGGCTCGTGAGCACCTCCTTTTTGCCCGCAGCCGGGTCGCGGGTGAACAGCGGATGGCCGCTGCGGTCGTAGACATTAACGAACGCCGTTTTGTCGTCGTACATGGACAGGATCAAATCGCGCAGCGAATCGACGCTGATGTTGACGACGAACAGTCCTTTCGTATCCTGGCCGAGCGGGACGGAATGAACGATGCTGACGACTTCCTTTTTGTTCTGGTAAGCATATTCCCGGTACGCCCGGACGTCGCTCCAGGGGGAATTCGCGCCGCTCGTTTCCGCCCGGCGGATAAACGGATCATCCTCGAACTCTTCCATATGCTTGATCACATTGCCGTTAAAGACGGAACGGTCGCCGTAACGGACCAGATAGAACGAGTCAATGAGCGGAATTTCCTGCCGAAGCTCCGTCAATCGTTTGATGACCTGGTAGTTCAGAAAAACGTCGCGGCTGTCCGTCTCGTCGAAAAAATCGAGCAGCTGCCGGTTATTCAGAATTTCGTTCAAAATCAAGTGGTCGGCGGATTTGAGCGAGACGTCCAGCGACTGCAGCAGCTGCCCGGCAAAGACGCGGCTGGACTGGCGGGTATTCCGGTTGTTCTGCTCCACGAGCGTCTGAAAGAACATAAAAAACAGGAAGGAGAAAATGATGAAGAAGATCGGGATATACGACCATATCATCCTGCGGAGCCACGTTTTGTTCAAATGTATCATTCCTTTTCAGGAATTTGCTTCTTTTACATTGAAAACGCATTCAAGAAGAGATGGACGGGGAAATCGTTCGGTCGTTCTGACTTCTAATCTTATCCGTTCGGCAGGGGACCGGCATATGAACAGGACTCATTTTTATTTATACAGAATTAACAATGTCCGGCGGCCTGTCCGGGCCGGTCGGGGCGTGAAGCCTCCGTCGAAACGGCCGTATGCCTGTAGGCAAGGATGCTAAAGGGAACTTTGAAGTAACCGGGTAACAAAAAAGTGCATACTTCCCTATTTGGATTGCTGCGTGCATAATGAACGTTGTACTTAAAAAAATAAAGTAAAGGAAGATGCACGATGGCAAATGTATTGTTCGTTAAAGCAAACGACCGCCCGGCGGAGCAAGCGGTAAGCGTCCGCTTATACAACAGCTTCCTGGCGAGCTATAAAGAGGCGAATCCCGGGGACGTCATCACCGAGCTGGATCTGTTCAACGTCGAGCTGCCCTATTACGGCAACACCGCACTGACCGGCATGTATAAGCGGAGCCAAGGCTGGGAAGAGACCGCGGAAGAGAAGAAAGCCGCCGACCTTGTAACCAAATATTTGGACCAGTTTCTTGCGGCGGATAAAGTCGTGCTCGCATTCCCGCTGTGGAACTTCACCATTCCCGCCCCGCTGAGCACGTATATTTCGTACCTGACGCAAGCGGGCAAAACGTTCAAATACTCCTCCGAAGGCCCGCAAGGCCTGGCAGGAGACAAAAAAGTGATGCTGCTTACCGCGCGCGGCAGCGATTATACGCCGGATTACATGCAATCGATGGAAATGGCGCTGAACTATGTGAAAAACATAATCGGCTTCTGGGGCATCAAACAGCCGGAAACCATTGTCATCGAGGGCCATGCCCAGTATCAGGACCGCGCCGCGGAGCTGATCGAGAACGGCCTGAAGGCGGCGGCCGAAGCCGGATCGAAATTTTAAGCCTTGTTCATTCATGGCTGCAAATAGGTCCGTCTTTGCCTGCAAAACGGAAAACAGCCGCGGCGCCAAGCCGCGGCCGTTCGTGCTGCCATGAAGGCTGAAGCCGGCCTCCTGGCGAGCGTCAGCCCGATGCCTGCCTGTCTTCACTTTTTAACCGTATATGCTCCGCATGCGCGATTCCCCATTCGTGAATTTGGTTAATAATCGGCTTTAACGTTTGCCCGTATTCGGTCAGCGAATATTCCACCTTCGGCGGCACGACCGGGTAGACGGTCCGCTGCACAATATCCTGCTCTTCCAGTTCCCGCAGCTGCGCCGTCAGCATCTTCTTCGTAATGTCGGGGATGTAGCGCTGCAGCTCGCTGAATCGTTTGGTCCCGTCGAAAAGATAAAACAGAATCGGCATTTTCCATTTGCCGACGATCACTTCAAGCGCTCGATCGACCCCGCACGAACCGTAACTGTTTTGTTCCATTTGCATGAAACTCCTTTCAAGGTTTCCAAAAGGGTACTAGGCGATTTAAAAGTACCTACTTTCAAGAATAATACCACGGATTCATAATAGCAATAAATTAAAACCATTCCAGGGAGTGAGTGTCATGACCATCCTATCCGCCGTGCTTCAAAGCCTGCTGATTCTGGCGTTCCTCTTTGCGGGCAGCAGCAAGCTTGCGGGAGTCAAGCATCAGGTCGAATCGTTCGCGCATTTGGGATTGCCGCAATGGTTTCGCGTCGTCACCGGCCTCGTCCAATATATCGGCGTCGCCGCACTCGTCATCGGCTTTTGGCATCCGGGGATGGCCGCCTGGGCGGGGATCTGGCTCGGCATTACGATGCTGCTCGCATGCGCCGCCCACTTCAAAGCGGGCGATTCGGCCCTCAGAGCAGTACCGGCGTTCGTGCTTGCGGTCATCGCCGTCGTTCTCGTATGTCTGAACGCCGGCGATGTGGGGCATCCGTTTAGCTGAGACATTTTGAGCGCCGGTTCGTCAAGCCCGTCACTCGGCCGAATGCCCGAAACGCTGCAGAAACTGCGCAATCTCCGCCTTGTCCGGCATGGAAGCCTGCGCTCCCGGTTTTGTTACGGCCAGCGCGGCGGCGGCCGACGCTATACGCAGGCTCTGCCGGACGTCATGGCCTTCGGCGAGCGCCGCGGCATAGACGCCGATAAACGTATCGCCCGCCGCCGTCGTATCGACGGGATTTACCCGGAATGCGGGCGAATCGATCCGGACGCCGCCGCGTTCCTTGTACAGTGCGCCCTGCACGCCCAGCGTCACAAGGGCGGCCCGTGCGCCCTGCCCGATCCACCAATCCGCCGCCTGTTCCGCCTCCTCCAAATTCGATACCGGAAATCCGGTAATCCATTCGGCTTCCGTCTCGTTGGCAATCACCGTATCGATATACGGATAGTATTCCGGCTCGAGCTTCATGGCGGGAGCGGTATTGTAGAAAACTTTCGCCCCTGCGGCATGCCCCCGGCGAATCGCGGCTGCGTTCGTTTCCCGGGGGATTTCGTTTTGCAGCAGCACGTATTTCGCCCCGGGAATGCCGGAGAGCGCCTGCTCGACATCCGCCGGCGTCAGCAAATCGTTCGCGCCGCCCGTCAGCACGATTATATTTTCGCCGCCGGCATCGACCGTGATCGAAGCCATCCCGGATACGGCTTCCTTTTGCAGGACGCTTCCGGTTTCGACGCCTCTCTGCGCCAAGGACGCCAGAAGCGGCTCGCGGAACGCGTCGTTTCCGACCGTGCCGATCATCGCGACCGCACCGCCGGCCATGGCGGCGGCCGCGGCCTGGTTGGCGCCTTTGCCGCCGGGGCTGAACCCGGTGCCGAGCCCCTTCACCGTCTCGCCCGGCGCGGGATGACGGCCGACGCGCGTAACGATATCCATATTCAGACTGCCGATGACGACGATTTCAGCCGCGCAACTGCCTTTTTTTCGCTCAAGTGCCATAGGTGAACCTCCATGTTCAGTTTGCCCGGATCGTCAAGGCTGCAGCAGCACTTTGATGACGGATGGGTCCCGCGCCTCGATCATGCCGAGCGCCTCGCCGTACCGCTCCAGCGGCAGCCGGTGCGTAATCAGCTCCGTGACATGCCGGGGGTTCGTCTCCATCCAGCGGACGACCGTATCCCAGACGCCCGGACTGCTGAGCGAGCCCTGCAGCCGCATATCGAGCTCGATGATTTTGTTGGCTTCGATGCGCGGCAGCTGCTCCCCGTACGTGCCGAGCAGGCACACATTGCAGCCCGGCGCCGCCACCGCAAACAGCCGCTCCAGCGCCTCGCCGCTTCCCGAAGCTTCCACGATCGCCGTAAACAGCTCGCCGCCGGTCACCTCTTTCGCTTTCGCGACATAATCGTCCCGGCTGAGGTCGATCACGTCATCGGCGCCCAGCTTGAGCCCGAGGGCCAGACGGTTTTGCTGAAAACCGACCAGCACCACCTTGCGCACGCCCATATGCTTCGCCGCCGCTGCCGTAAGCAGGCCGATAGTGCCCGGTCCGATCACGGCGAGCGTATCGCCGGGCTTGATTCCCATCCGCTGCAGGCCGCGGAATGCGACCGCCGACGGCTCGATCAGACACGCCTGATCGTACGAGATGGAGGCGCCGAATTTATGCAGGGCGTAAGCGGGAAAAGCCATCCATTCGCACGCCGCGCCGTCCTTGCCGAAAATGCCGTTCTCCGCCAGGTTCAGGCAGAGGTTGTAGGCGCCGCTCCGGCAGCGGGAGCATGTGCCGCAGTTCATCGTCGTCTCGCCCACGACGCGGTCGCCGACCGCATAACCGCTGACGCCTTCGCCAACCTCGACGATTTCGCCCGACCATTCGTGTCCCGGCGTGATCGGGAAGGTCGCTTTTTTAATATGCCCCCGGTACATTTCCACGTCCGTTCCGCAAATCCCGATCCGGTGAATTTTGACGATTACCTGGCCGGGCCGGCATACGGGACGTTCGACTTTCTTGTAGGAAAGCTTGCCTGGCGCTTCGAATACGATCGCGTTCATTTGGCCGCTGCTGGACATGCTGGGCATCGCTCCTTTTTTTCGCTAAATTGGCTTCCGTTATTCCTATATTAGGCCCGCAACCAGGATCGGGCAAGTTCCGATGGTCGCGAATGCGAGCGGCTGGGTATCCATACAAACGGAAACATGACAAAGCCGCCCCCCTTCCGTAACGGAAGAAGGACGGCTGCAGCGGTTCGTTATTTCTCCCAAGCCTCGATCAGCATTTGAGCGTGGCCGGCAAGACTCTGCCGGGCATCCGCGGCCGCATACCGCTGGTTTGCGGGCTTGTTCAGCTCGTCCACATATTTCTCCATAAACTGGACGGCCTTCTTCTTCGAGCCTTTCTCCCATTGATGCTGCGCCTGGCTTAAGGCGTTCGCGAGCTGCGCGGCAAGCGGGCCTTTAAGCGCGCCGGAAGTCTCGAATCCTTGCATTAGGTTCTCCAGCACGGCCGCATCCATCGTTACGGCGACATGCGCGGTTACCGTGCCGTATGCGGAGACGCCTTTTACCGTGAAGGAACCAAGCTTCGCATACGCATCCGGCGGTACGGCGTCCCAGGTGACCGGCGTTTGCTGTATCGCGCCGCTGGTCGTATCCAAAGCGTCAACCGCAGCGGGCAGCGCAGGCGCTTCGTAAAGCCGGGTCGATACGTACTCGCTGCTCTTCTGGATGTGATCGCTGAACGCCGCATGGAATACCCGCGTCGAATCGTTTGCCTGATAATACGAGGTCTTGCCGATTCTCGTGAACATGGACTGCGAGATCGCCGGCTCCCATACGAGCACGGTCGAGCATGCATGATTAATCGTGTCGTTGCAGGCGCGAAGGACGTCCTTCATAAAATCCGCCTGTCCCTGAACGGTGTACGGATATTCGGAATTCGCCGGAGCGGTTCCGGACGCCGGGAAGGCGGTTTCCGCCACCGTAAGCTCGTAGCCCGGGAATTCCGACGCAAAAGCGTGCAAATAATCGTTTAGATCCGCGATCGTGCCGTGCCACTCCGGGTAATACGAGATGGCCATAATATCGAAGTTATTGTGATAATCCCGCTGAAGCCGCGTCGTCAGCTGACGCCAAAATTCCAGCGTTTTGTCCAATCGGCCCGCATCGACGATGACGTGGATCTGCGTTTTGGAATTCGGCGAAGCGGCTTTGGCGGCGCGCAGCCCCGCATCGACCAGCGCCGTGTACCGGTCCCATGCGGCATTATATGCCGCCTGCTTCGCCGGATCGTCCGAGCCCCAGTCCTCCCAGAGCAGCTCGCCGCCCGGCTGCGAATAAAAGGACGGATCGTTTTTCGCATAGGCCGGTTCATTGCCTGTCGGAATCTTTTCGTTGCCCCAAAGCATGCCGTTGATCGTCTCGTTGCCGACCTGTACGTAAGACGGAACGACGCCGGCTTTTACATCGCTATCCGTTACCTTGTACGTAAAATCGTAAACCGCCTGGACGAGAGCTTTGAAGTCGAGATCCTTCCACGCTTTCGGCTTGATCTGCTTTCCGGGGTCGGCCCAGCTGTCGGAATAATGGAAGTCCAAGCCGACCTTCATGCCGAGGCTGTTCGCATAAACCGACTTGTTCAGCGTATCCTGCGGATTCATGCTGCCGTCCGTAAAGTCGACCGGACTACCGGTATTCTCGTTGCGCGGATCGTTCCAGATCCGGAAGCGGACGGAGGACATGCCCGTTTCATGCATCGTGCCGATCATATGCCCGTCGGAGGAAGGCGCATTCGTATCGTTCCGCGTCGTATAAATCCGGTTCGGATAAGAGGTATCGTACGACATGTCGGCGCCGACCGTCAGCCCGTCCTTCAGCATGACATTATCCGCACGTATTTCCGATACGCCGGCGACCGCCCCGCTTGATACGCCGAGCAGCGTCGCCTTCAAGTAGCGGAGATCCGGAACGCCGTTCTTGATCAGAACGTCTTCGCCGCCGAGCACGGCGTTCTTGGCATGGTCCGACAGCGTTACCCAGCTGCTTCCATCCGCAGATCCCTCGAGCTTATAGTTGTATTTGCCGTCCGGGGACGGAAACGCGATCTCCACCTTGCGCATCCCCGGATAAGTGCCTCCAAGATCGAGCTTGATCCAGCTTTTGCCCGAAACGGAACCGGCGTCCCAATACGTGCTTTCATTCTGATCGACCGCCAAAGAGGCGCGTCCGGTGCCGGCCTCGGCTGTCACCCAGCTCTTCGAAGCCAAATTCGTCTCGGCCGGCGTAATCGTCGCGCTGCCGTTATAAGCCGAGACGGGCAGGGCATAGAGAGGGCCAGTCAGCGCAGCGGCAGCCGCGAGCAGTCTGCTTGTCCGCTTCAGCAATGTCCATTTTCCCATGTGCAATCTACCTCCCGATTGGATGTGGCATATTCCATGTTGAAACGCATTCTGTCAGACTCCGCCGCCCCCCCTTTCGTATGAAGCGCTTTCATATGAGAATACGATTACTATAAACGTTTCGGGCGGCGCGATGTATAACAATGTTCCTTTGAAAATAGCAATATTTGAAACTTGCTGGCCCCGCTCACGTTTCGCCGGACGCGCCGCTGTTTCGAACGTGCAGCAGGCGATATTTCTTCGGCGTCAGCCCTTCTCTTTTCCGAAACGCGGATATGAAATAACTGACGTCGTTGAAGCCGGTGCGGATCGCCAGCTGCTTCAGCGGCATGTCGGGATTTTGAATCAGCATTTCCTTCGCTTTCCAAATGCGCAGCCGGATCAGAAAGGAATACGGGCTGATCCCGAACGTTTCCTGAAACAGCCGGTTCAGGTACTGCTCGGAAACATGCAGCCGGCCGGCCATATCCTTCAGCGTAATATCTTCGGCGTAGACCGTCTCCAGCCATTCCACGAGCCGCCGCACTTTGTCGTAAAAATGCGACAGCGACGGCTGATTGTGCGTCTTGCCGTATTTTCTCAGGTTGATGAGAAACTGATATAAATACGCGGACAGATCGAGCTTCGAAAACTCGGAATCCGTGTCGATCTTGATCAGCATTTCTTCAATGACGGAGGCAAACGGCAAATCGCTCAGATCGGTGTACAGAGACGAAACGTTCAGCCTCAGCGAATCGAGAATCGAGACGGCGGACGCTCCCCCGAACGTGACGTAGACGGTGGACCATTTCGGTCCGGACGTAAAATACGAGTGCGGCGTATACGGCTTGAGAAAAATCCCTCTGCCCTTCGATAATAGATACTCCTGTCCGTTAAACGAAAACCGCCCTTCCCCCTCGAGCGTCTGCAGCCAGTGATAATACGGATAACCGCCGGTCCGGACAAAATCCTGCTCCTGCGGATTATAGCCGATGCTCTCCACGAAGAGCGGCAGCGACTCCTCCACCGTGATATATTCGTACCGCATTTTTTGATCGAAATCCCGCATCTTTTGATTCCCCTGTTTCAGCCGGAATGGTTACTTCAGATCATTTCTGCGCCGCCCGGAATCTTCCTTCCGTCCGCCGAATTTACAATCTTCGCACAATTTTGCATGCAAACCATCAAACCGATTGCGCCCATGCTTCGTTTTCTTAACCAAACCGACTACAACAAGGAAGGGTGTGTAAATCATGTTTTTACACTTTCTGAGGGAAAATCGTTACGCCTCCTGCCTGCTTGCCGTTCTCCGGATTTATCTCGGCATCGAATGGTTCATCTCGGGATGGGGGAAATTGACGGGCAGCTTCGACGCCAGCGGCTTCCTGAAAAGCGCGGTGACCAAAGCGGCCGGAGAAAATCCGTCCGTTCAATCCTGGTGGGCGGGGTTTCTGCACGGCTTCGCCATTCCTCAGGCCGGGCTGTTCAACGTCCTCATTCCATGGGGCGAAACGCTGGTCGGTCTGGGCCTTATATTGGGCGTTTTCTCGACGACGGCCGCGTTAATGGGCGCCGTCCTGAACATGTCGTATATGCTTTCCGGATCCAGCGGGGCAAACCCGCAAATGGTGCTGATCGAATTTTTTCTTCTCGTCGCCGGCTCGAATGCGGCCCGCATCGGTTTCGACCACTGGCTCCTCCCCTGGCTCACCCAGCTGCTTCCGCTGCGCAGTTCAAAAAAAATATCGACATAAAAAAGCCGGGGGAACATCCCCGGTTTTTTTCATGCTCGTCATTGAAAAATCCGACGGAGTAAATATCTTCATGAAGGGGTATCCTATTCCAATCCGAATTCCGGCTTGAAAGAAGAGGATTACGTCATGGGTATCGGCAGCAGCATTGCAGAAAACGAGCAACAATTAAAAACGATCTTCCGGCATTGCGAGGATATCGTTTTTCGTGAAATAACGATACACGGCCAAACCCGGCTGCTGCTCGTTTACGCGGACGGGATGATCGATTCGAACCTCGTCTCTTCGAATATCGTGCGGCCGCTGCTCTTTAAGGGGCTGCCCCTCGGTCTCGGGACGATCGACAGCATCGCCCAAATGCTTTCGCTGGAGCTTGTTCCCGTTTTGAACATCGTCAGGCTGACCGATTTTCAGCAAATCGCCGAGCGAATTTTGAAGGGCAGCGCCGCGCTGTTTGCCGATGGAGAGAACGCCGCCCTCCTGGCCGACGTCACGAAATTCGAGACTCGGGGCGTCGAAGAATCGGTGAACGAAGCGGCGCTCCGGGGATCCAGGGAAAGCTTTACGGAAAATTTACAGACGAACACGACGCTGCTGCGCAGGATTTTAGCCACGCCGGAGCTGAAAATGGAATCGCTGCAGCTCGGCACGCTGACGAAAACCGATGTCGTGATCGCCTATATCGAAGGAAAGGTGTCGGCATCCCTGCTGGATGAAGTGCGAACGCGGGTTAAACGCATCCGAATGGAGGGCATACTGGATTCCGGGTACATTGAAGAATCGATTGAAGACATGAACTTCTCCCCGTTCCCGCAAATGCTGAGCACCGAGCGGCCCGACGTGACGGCCGCCGGTTTAATGGAGGGGAAAGTGGCGATCTTGGCAGGCGGCACGCCGTTTGTCCTGATCGTTCCGATGACGTTCTGGGACGGACTGCAGGCGCCGGACGATTATTACGAACGATTTTTGTATGTCACGCTGAACCGGTGGGTCCGGTATATATTCGCCGTCTTCTCGCTTCTGTTCTCTTCCATCTATATTGCGCTGACCGCCTTTCATCCGGAGATGGTTCCTCCGGTGCTGATGCTCAGCATTACCGCGCTGCGGGAGCGGGCGCCGTTTCCGACCGTGATCGAGGTGTTCCTGATGGAGATTGTTTTCGAAGGCCTGCGGGAAGCGGGCATCCGGCTGCCCAGGCAGATCGGCCCGCTCGTCAGCATTGTCGGGGCGCTGGTCATCGGGGAGGCCGCGGTCCGCGCCGGCATCATATCCGCTCCCATCGTCATCGTCGTTTCGGCCGCAGGCATTGCGTCGTTCGTCATTCCGCGGTACCGGTTCGGATTCCCGCTCCGGATGATTCGGTTTCCGATGATGATCCTTGCCGGAAGCTTCGGCTTGTTCGGCGTTGCGATGGGACTCATTACGGTTCTCATTCACCTGATTCACCTTAGTCCGTTCGGCATGCCTTATCTGTCCCCGATCGCGCCCCAGAGGACCGGCAAGCTGAAAAAAGTGCTTGTGCGTTGGCCGCACAAGGCAGCCTCCAAGCGTAACGCCGGACGAAAGGCGGGACCCGCATGAAGCGGACGATCATGCTGATCGCCCTGCTGCTGCTGGCAGCCGGAACGGCCGGCTGCTGGAACCTTCGCGAGCCGAACGAGCTCGCCTTCATTCTCGGCGCGGGGATCGATTTGACAAAGGACGGCCGATTCGAGATCAGCTCCCAAATCGCGATTCCCGCGGGTATCCAAGGCGGCTCGGACGGGGGAGGCGGCTCGGACAAAAAAAGCTTCTATGTCGCAAGCGCGACCGGTAAAAACATTATGGATGCCGGTCAGAACATGCAGATCAAGCTGTCGCGCACGCTGTTTTACGCGCACCGGCAGACCATCCTCATCGGGCAGCGCATGGCAGAGCGCGGGATCAGCAACTATCTCGACATGTTCGTCCGAAATCCGAAATCGGAAATGCGCTCCTTGATTCTGGTCGTCAAAGGCGGTCAAGCGAAAGATGCCCTTGAAATCGAACCGATATTCGATCCTTATATCAGCATGACATTTAGCCGCGTACAGCAATCGGTCGGCTACAAGCCTTACTATTACCGGCAGTTTCTGGCGGATGCCTTAAGCGAAGGGAACGATCCGCTTGTGCCGGCGGTTGCGTTGATGCCTTCGCGCCGGTATGTCAATTCCGGCTCCGCCATCTTGAAGAAGAATGACAATTTGAAGCTGAAGGGTTTCCTGAACGAGATGGAAACGTTTCAGGCCTATTGGATGAAGGGGAGACAAAAGAGCTTCATCTTCACTTCGTTCGTTCCGCAAGGAAAAGGAGAAGTGAGCCTGAAGATGGAGTCGTTAACCCGGCAAATCCGGATCCGTCCGGGCAAGCCGATGCGGGTCGCCGTCCGTCTCCGCGGGTCGGGCACGGTTGTCGAAAACAATTCGTCCCTGAATCCGTCCAAGGCCCCCGATCTGAAGCTCATCGACCGGCATTTCGGCCAAGCGGTTGAGACCTCGGTCCGGGAGCTGATCGATAAGGCGCAGAAGCGGTACAAGACGGATTTTCTCGGCTTCGGCGAGTATGTTCACCGGCAGCATCCGCTTCAATGGAAAACGATGAAACGTAATTGGGACCGCACGTTTCCCGAGCTGCAGGTGTCGGTACAAGTCGAACTGAACGTGAAGGATCCGGGTCAAACCAATTCGAATTTGACGAATACGCCGTAAGGCAGACGGTTTAGGAGTGGAGCTTGTGAAGCTGACGGGATTCCAAATTTTTTGGATCATAACGACGGTCGAAGTGGTCATGGCGGTTTGGCTGCGCATTTCGCCGGCAATCCAGCAATCGGGGCAGGACGCCTGGCTTTCCATGCTTGCCGGCGGGCTGGCCGGCGCCGCCATTACTTTTCTTGTCGTTCGCTTAAGCGTCCTGCACCCCGGCGAGACTTTGGCCGCCTTCAGCCAAAAGCTGCTCGGCAAATGGGGAGGAAGAATCATCCTGCTCCCTTATTTCACGGCCTGGTACATCCTTGCCGGGGACGTGCTGCGCTCCTTTGCCGATTTCATCCACTTGATTCTGCTGGACAAGACGCCCGTCTGGGTCATTATGCTTCTGATGACGGGGGCGATGATTTACTTGACGTATAATTGCGGGATCAAAGGAATCGCCCGATTTTGCGAAATTGCCGGCCCGGTTACGTTATTGACGCTGCTCTTAAGCTTCGCTTTAAATATGGGCATCATGGACTGGAAGCACATTCTGCCCGTCTATTGGGATTCCGGCTGGCAGCGGATTATGTCCGGGGCCTATGCGCCCGCTTCCTTCTTCGGAGAGTCGTTCCTGCTGCTCAGTCTCATTGCGCATATGAAAAATCCGAGTCAGGCGCTTTCGAGGTCCATGCTCGGCATAGCCGTTACCGTCATCACGGTTGCGGCCGCTACGGTCATGGTGCTGACGGTGTTCGGACCGCACGTGGCGGCGAAGCTTCGATTCCCCTATTTCATGCTCGTCCGGTCGATTAATATTTTGAATTTCATCCAGAATGTCGATATCTTCGTCATTTTCATTTGGGTATTCGGCGTATTTGCCAAAATTTGCTTTTATTTGTTTCTTACAAGCTCCGAAATGGCGCTTTGCATCCGCGTGAAGGATTGGCGGAAAATCATCTGGTTCAGCACGCCGGTCATTTTCCTGATTGCGCTTCTTATCCCGAAAGAATTGACCATCGAAAAGCTCCAGGCGCTGTGGAGATGGATCGTCATTCCCGTCTGCGGCATCGCCATTCCGCTGCTGCTGTGGATCGTGACGGCCGCGAAAAAGAAGGCGGCGCGGGCCTGACCCGCATCCCGCCTTCAGCCCCGCTCCACCCGTTCCGGGTGCGTATACACGTTAAGCGAATCGTTCCGGACGAATCCGACGGCCGTTATGCCCAGGTCGTCCGCAAGCTGAAGCGCAAGCTCCGTCGGAGCGGATTTGGACACGACGACCCCGCACCCGATTTTCGCCGCCTTCAGCAAAATTTCCGACGATATCCGGCCGCTGAACACGATGATTTTGTCGGACAGCGGGACTTGATGCCGGAGGCAGTGACCGTAAATTTTATCCAGCGCATTATGCCGCCCGATATCCATGCGCGACAGCAGAATCCCGTTCCGGTCGCACAGCGCCGCATTGTGGACGCCCCCAGTGTTGCGGAACGTCTCCGCCGAGCCGTGTAGCTCGGCCATGAGCCTGAAGCAGTCCTGCGCGGATAACGTGACCTGGATATCGGTTAAGGGCTTCGTCGCGGCGTCGTTCATAAAATAGAAGCCCTGCCTGCTTTTTCCGCAGCACGATCCGATGTACCGCTTCGAATGAAAATCCCGGTAATACGCATTCATGGCGCGGGTTGAGATATGGATAAACCCTTCCTCTTCGTCGAGCCCGATCTGCTCGATATCGGCGAACGTACGGATCACCCCTTCGGAAGCCAGAAATCCCGCCGCCAGATCCTCCATATGCTCCGGGGTGCACACCAGGGTAGCAAATTCCTCTCCATTAATCGTGATCGTGACGGGATATTCCGTGACGACCGTATCCTGAACGTCCTCCATTCGGTCCCGGTCATAACGGACGACCCGGCGGGTCACCTCGATCGGCAGCGTCATAAGCCCCTACCTCCTTCGCGTCTTCGCGAGCCCTGTAACGAATCCGGCAACGATCACATTGTCGGCAAACCTCGCGCGTTTGTCAATCCGCCCGATGCCGGTCGGCGCTTTTTTCGGATGGTTTGCGCCCGGCAGGCATGACAGCGGCCTTGAAATTAACCGCTTTCAGCGTTATGATAATTTTAATTGACGCTCCACCGCAAATACGCGTATTCGAACCGGACGCCGTATTTCGGTGGAGCTTTTTGATGGATGAATCCCAAACCGAGAGGAGATTGTCCTGTGGCCGAACCCGTCATCCGTCTTACGATCGATCGCAAGGAAGTCGAAATCCGCAAAGGCTCCACCATTCTGGACGCCATTCATCAGCTTTCGATCCCTCATCCCGAAATGTGCTACGTGCCCGAGGTCGATCCGATCCGGACCTGCGATACGTGCATCGTCGAAGCGGGCGGCGAACTGGTGCGCGCCTGTTCGACGGCCGCCGAGGACGGCATGCGGATCGAACTGGCTTCCCCGCGAGCGCAAGCGGCCCGAACCGAAGCGATGGACCGCCTGCTGGAAAATCATCTGCTCTACTGTACGGTATGCGACAACAACAACGGCGATTGCAAGCTGCACAATACCGCCGAGCTGATGGAAATCGAGCATCAGCAGCGCCCTTACCTGCCGAAGACGGACGCCTCCGGGGTGGACATGTCCCACCCGTTCTACCGTTACGATCCAAACCAGTGCCTCGCCTGCGGCCAATGCGTCGAGGTGTGCCAAAATCTGCAGGTGAACGAAACGCTTTCCATCGACTGGGAAGCGGAACGCCCGCGTGTCATCTGGGACGACGGCGCGGCCATTAACGAATCCTCCTGCGTAAGCTGCGGCCAATGCGTCACCGTATGCCCGTGCAACGCCTTGATGGAGAAATCGATGCTGGGCGAGGCGGGCTTTATGAGCGGCATCCGGAAGGATCTGCTGGACCCGATGATCGATCTGATCAAGGAAGTGGAGCCCGGCTACAGCGGCATTTTCGCCGTTTCCGAGATGGAAGCCGCGATGCGGGAGACGCGCACGAACAAAACGAAGACGGTTTGCACGTTTTGCGGGGTCGGCTGCACCTTCGAGGTATGGACCAAGGACCGCAAGATTTTAAAGGTCCAGCCGACCTCGGACGGGCCCGTCAACGGGATCTCCACCTGCGTCAAAGGCAAATTCGGCTGGGATTTCGTGAACAGCGAGCAGCGGCTGACGAAGCCGCTCATCCGCCGCGGCGACCACTTTGAAGAGGCGACGTGGGAGGAGGCGTTCGAGCTCATGGCCAGCCGTCTCGGCGATATCCGGGAAACCTTCGGCGGCGATGCGATCGGCTTCATTTCTTCGTCCAAATGCACCAATGAAGAGAATTACTTGATGCAGAAGCTGGCTCGTCAGGTGTTCGGAACAAACAACGTCGACAACTGCTCGCGCTACTGCCAGTCTCCCGCATCCTGGGGGCTCCGGGAAACGGGCGGCATCGGCGCCGACACCGGCACGATCCGGGATATCGCATCGGCCGGGCTCGTCATTCTGGTCGGCTGCGCGCCGGCCGAAGGGCACCCCGTGCTTGCCTCGCGCATTAAGCGGTCGCACAAGCTGCACGGGCAGAAGCTCATTGCGGTCGATCTGCGCCGTCACGAGATGGCGGACCGCGCCGATCTGTTCATCCGTCCGAAGCAGGGAACGGATTATGTCTGGCTGTCCGCCGTTGCGAAGTACATCATCGATCAAGGATGGCACGACGCCTCGTTTATCCGCGAGCATGTCCATTTCTTTCCGGAATACGTGAAGCTGCTGGAGCCATACACGCTCGAATTTGCGGAGCGGGAAACGGGCATCCCGAAGGAGACGCTGATCCGGGTCGCCGCCATGATTCGCGAAGCCGACGGGACGGCGATCTGCTGGGGCATGGGCGTGACGCAGAACGTTGCGGGGTCCCACACCTCCGCCGCCATCGCCAACCTGCTGCTGGTAACGGGCAACTTCATGCGCCCGGGCGCCGGCGCGTATCCGCTGCGCGGACACAACAACGTGCAGGGGGCGGCGGACATGGGGACGATGCCGGATATTTTCCCGGGGTACCAGCCGGTAACCGATCCCGAGGTGCGGGCCAAATTCGAGCGGGCATACGGCGTATCCATTCCCGGCGAGCGCGGTCTCAACAACATTGAAATGCTGGCGGCCGTCGGCAGAGGCGAGCTCAAAGCGATGTACATTTGCGGCGAAGAGATGGCCTGGGTCGACGCCGACGCGAACCATACGCAGGAGATGCTGGAGCGGCTCGATTTTCTCGTCGTGCAGGATATTTTCCTAAGCAAAACCGCGCAGTTCGCGGATATCATCCTGCCCGCGTCACCGTCGCTCGAGAAGGAAGGGACGTTTACCAATACGGAGCGGCGCGTGCAGCGCTTGTACCGGGTGATGGAGCCGCTGGGAGACAGCAAGCCCGACTGGTGGATTTTCACGCAGTTTGCGCGGCGCATGGGCTTCGACTGGAGCTACGGCCATCCGGGCGACATTTTCGGCGAGATGGCGTCGCTGACGCCGTTTTTCTCGACTTGCAGCTATGACGTCCTGGAAGGCTGGAACAGCTTCCATTGGGGCTCGCCGGACGGCACCGACACGCCGCTGCTGCACCGGAACGGCTTCCATTTCCCGGACGGGAAAGCCCGGCTGGCGCTGCTTGAGTATGTCCCGCCCGCGCAGTTCCCGGACGAGTTCGATTTGACGCTGGACAACGGCCGTCTGCTGGAGCAGTTTCACGAGGGAAATTTGACCGCGAAATCCGGCGGGATTCAAGTGAAGCTGCCGGACGTGTTTGTCGAGGTTTCTCCTCAGCTCGCCGCGGAACGCGGGGTCAAGGACGGCTCGCTCGTCCGGCTCGAATCGCCGTACGGCGCCATCAAGCTGCGCGCCGTCGTCACCGACCGCATGCGGGGCAAAGACATCTATGTGCCGATGCACTCGGTCAGCCATGAATCCGCCGTCAACCTGCTTACCGGCGGCGCGGTCGACGTGAAGACGCACACGCCGGCCTTCAAGCAAATGAAGGTCCGCATGCAGGTGCTGCGGGCGGAAGGAAGCAGCCCGCTGCCGCCCGCCAGCCCGCGCAACAAGAAACGCCATCCGCAAAACGGCGTGGAAGCGCACCGCAAATGGAGCCGTCCCGATTATAAACCGCTTGTCGACCGGGAAGAAGGAGGAGAGCGCCTTGGCCAAGCCGATTACGTCCGTTAAAACGCCTGTTCCGACCGAGGAGGAGCAGCGTAAGCAGGCGCTGGAGCAGCTTTCCGCCGACGTCGCGGAAAGCGGCGAGCCGCTTCATGCGGCGCTTGCCCTCTTGCGCGAGCTGAACGACGGCGGCGTGCTCGAAGCCGCGCTGGCGATGCTCCGGGCCAAGGAGAAGATCGCGGAGATCGCGCTTGGCCAGGCGTCCCGCAAGCCGGTCACCAATACGATCAATCATGTGATGGGAGCGGCCGGCGCGATGTCCGAGCTGGATCCCGAGCTGACGAAGAAGCTGCTCGGCAGCATCGTATCGGGCATGGAGCATGCCGAGGAGCAGCTGCAGGCGGAGCGCAGGATCGGCCTCTGGGATTTGATGAAGGCGCTCAGCGACCCCGACATTAACCGGGCGGTCGGCTTCGGCCTTCATTTTTTGAAAGGGATGGGCCAAAGCCTGGGCAAATGACCGGCTGACTGCCCGAAAACCAAATGCGGCAGCTCCGGGGAGAGTTCACCCTGAAGCTGCCGCATTTTTTGCCGTGCCGTACCCTTATTCGGAAGCCAGGTACCGCTCGCAATCGATCGCCGCCGCGCATCCGGAGCCGGTCGCCGTCAGCAGATGGCCGTAGCGGCTGTCCTGCGCTTCGCCGCAGGCGAATACCCCGGCAATCTCCGTCTCCGACGTGCCGGGCTTCACGAGCAAATAGCCCCGGCTGTCCGTCGGCAGCTGCCCGCCGAGGAACTGGGTGTTCGGCGCTTTGCCGATGGCGACGAAAATGCCGTCCGCCGGAACCGTTTCCTCCTCGCCGGTCTCGTTGTTGCTCACCTTCAAGCCGGCGATGCCGCGTTCGACCGGCAGCACCTCAAGCGGCGTCCGGTTAAGCAGCAGGCTGACCTTCGGATGATGCAGCACCTTTTCCTGGAACGTCTGCGACGCGCGCAGCACGCCGCGCCGGTGCACGATCGTCACTTCGGACGCATAGCGGGTCAAATATTCGGCTTCTTCCATCGCGGAATCGCCGCCGCCGACCACGATCACTTTTTTGCCCCGGAAGAAAAATCCGTTGCACGGCGCGCAGGTGCTGATCCGTAGTCCGCGCTCCTGCTCCTCTCCCGGAATGCCGAGATATTTGGCCGTCGAACCCGTCGCGATAATGAGCGATTCCGTCCGAAGGATATCCCCGCCCTGCACAACGGTATAGGGACGCTTGGACAAGTCCACGGAAGTGACCGTTCCGAGCCGAAAACGCGCGCCGAGCAGCTCGGCCTGCCTAAACATATTGTCGAGCAGCGCCGGGCCTTCGATCCCCTGCGGAACGCCGGGAAAATATTCGACGTCGATCGTCGTCATGACATGACTGCTCGGATTCGGCCCTTTGATGACGAGCGGCTCCAGGCCGGCTCTGGCCAAATAAATGGAGGCGGTCAGTCCCGCGACGCCTCCGCCGATAATGATGCATTTATGGACCATGCGATTTGCCTCCCTGTCGCGCTTGCGTTCATTCTCTCCATTTTGACATTTCGACTCGAAGCATGTCAACATTGCATAAAGCCGCCCGGCTGACTTAAGCTTTCGTGCTTGCGGAGCTTGACCGCTGGATACGCTATTCCCCATGAGGCTGTCCCGTTGGATATTTGGAAGCTGGACCAATCGGACAACCCGCCCAGTGACGTGCTCACGCGGAAAAAGAGGATTTCCATGATCTCAGACTAAATAAAATAAGACTCGAAATCACCTGCGATTGGACGGGACTTCATGAAAACAAATGCCGCACGCATACTGGATCAAGCAAACATCAAATATCGCATCTTGACCTATCATCTCCCGCAGGAGCAATTTTCGGCGGAACGCGCGGCGGCTCTGATGCAGGTACCGCCGGACATCGTGTTTAAGACGCTCGTCTTGAAGGGGGACCGGACCGGGCCGTTTGCGGCCTGCATTCCTTCCCCCGCGGAACTGGATTTGAAAGCGATCGCCCGGATCAGCGGGAATAAAACGGCCGATCTGCTGCCGCTCAAAGACGTTCTGCCGGTAACCGGCTATATGCGGGGCAGCGTTTCTCCGATCGGGATGAAAAAGAAACTCCAGGCCTATTTCCACGATTCGCTGCTGTCGCATGACGAAATCGGGATTAGCGGCGGCAAGGCCGGCGTGGAAATTTTGTTGAAGCCGGAGGACCTCATAAGCGTCACGCAGGCCGTCGTTCATCCGATCATCAAGCGATAGACACCAAAAAAGGGGATTTTCCCGAAGCCGATTAACCGGCTTGGGAGAAGCCCCCGTCACTCCGTCCGATGTATACGCAAACCCGGTAAATCAAGCTGCCGGCATAAAGCTCAAGCCTTCAAAGTTCAAGCCTTCAAAGCCCGAGCTTCTTCTCCAGTGCAAGTAAATAGTCCAGGCTGGCGGCCAAGCTGTCCAGCGGACTGCCCGGGCAGTAATCCTGTTCGACCGCGAACCATTCCACACCGCTCTCCATGCCCCAACGGATAATCGGGACGAAATCGATCGTGCCGGAGCCGATTTCGGCGAAATACTGCCGTTCGTCGGCGGTCATGTCCTTCAGATGCAGGATCGGCATCCGGTTCGCATAATTTCGGATGAACGTGAGCGGATCTTGTCCGGCCTTTTTCACCCAGTACGTATCGATTTCCGCGTATATCGACGGATCGTCCAGCACATATTCAAGGGCGAATTTGCCCTCGACGGCCGTATGGAATTCAAAATCGTGATTATGATACCCGACCCTGAAACCCGCTCCTTCCACCTTTGCGGCAACGTCGAGCAGATCGCGCTTTACGCTCGCGTAGCCTTCCGGATTTTGCAGGCCGTCCGGCAGCGAGTGGCAGATAAAATCCTTCGTTTCGAAAAGCCGGGCTTCCTCGAGCACGCGATCCAGATCGTGCTTCATCCGTTCCAGCCCGACGTGCATACCGGCGGTCTTCATGCCGGTTTCTTTCAGAATGGCCGCGATATCGCGCGCCGGATTGCCGTGCAGCCCGTCGATTTGGACGGCCGCCCAGCCCATCCGGGCCAGCTCGCGCAGCACGGCCTCGAAATCCTTCTTCGCTTCATTGCGTAGGGTATACAGCTGCGCTGCCAGTTGATGCCGGAGCATTATACGACCGCCTCCTTTTTTAAATCCAGCCATTCCGCTTCCGCCTCGGAAAGCGAAAGATTCATCGCTTCAATCGAAGACCCGAGCTCTTCAGGACTGCGCGGCCCGATGATCGCGCACGTCGGAAACGGCTGATTCAGCACGTACGCGAGCGCAATTTGGATCGGCGAAACCCGCTTCCTCTCCGCCAGCACCACGGCGCGCCGATACCGCTCCCAGTTACCGTCGCTGTAATAGACGCGCGCCATTTCCTCGTCTGACCGGTCGCCCGGCGCAAACTGCCCGGAGAAAAATCCCCCCGCCTGGGAGGACCAGGACAGCAGCGGCAGCCCGCTCTCCGCGTGCCAGGCGCACATGGCCTCGTCCGCGGAAACGCAGCCCGGCCAGCGCGGCTCGTTAGGCTTTGCGAGACTCAAATTCGGGCTGTTGAAGGCAAAGCCCGCGAGGCCGCGGGCCGCCGCGTATTCGTTTGCCTCGCGGATACGCGCGAGCGACCAGTTCGAGGCGCCGAAAGCCCGAATCCGATTCGCCTCCAAATGCGCGTTCAGCTCTTCAAGAATCGGCCCGACCTCGACGGCCGGATCGTCGCGGTGCAGCGCGTATAAATCGACGTAATCGGTCCCGAGCCGCTCCAGGCTCTCCGTCAAGTCTTGGCGGATCGCCTGCGGATTGACCCGCGGTCCGGGGCTGCCGTCGTCATGATGCGCGCCCTTGGTCATAATGACGACTTTCTCCCGCAGCTTATGCTCCGCGATCCACTCGCCGAGCAGCCGCTCCCTGCCCCGGTACTGATGCGCGGTATCGAAGGCGTTCCCGCCGGCGTTTATAAAAGCCTCCAGCATAAGCCGCTGCGGCTCTTCCATTTTCCGCAAATCGCCGGTCCCCATGATGAGCCGGGAAATCGGTTTATCCACGCCTTGAAGCTGCAGGTACTGCATCGTTATTTCCCCCTTTCCCAGGCGGATCGCGCCGCTTCCCCGGGGACTTCCGTCCCGCCCCGGTGCCGGTGAAGAAAAGCATGCAGCTGCCGGAGATCCGGCGCTGCCGTGCTGCCGCCGTACGCGCCGACGGATAATGCGCCGCAGGCATTGCCGTATTCGAGACACGCCTCGGGATCCCGCCCCTCGATGAACCCGTACAAGTAACCGGCATTGAAGGCGTCCCCCGCGCCCGTCGTATCGACGGCTTCGACCTTGTGTCCCGGCCGCCGGACGATGAGGCCGTCTTTCATGGCGGCGGCGCCGTCCGCCCCGAGCTTGACGACGATATGCCGGCCGTATTGCGCCATATGGCGCAGGGCGTCGTCGACGTCGCTGCAGCCGGTATAATGAAGCGCTTCCGTCTCGTTCATCAGAAAGACGTCGATATGCCGCATCAGCTCGAAAATACCGCCGTACCATTCGCCGGAATCGTCCCATCCCACATCGCAGGAGAGGGTCGCGCCTTTTCGCTTCAGCGCTTTGATCATCCTCAGGTACGGCTCGTGATTTTCCCTTCCCCGATAGCCCGTCACGTGAACGTGCCGTCCCCGGGCGATTTCATCCGGACTGAGACGGTCAAGGTCCAGCTCCAAATTCGAGCCGGCATACGAAATAAAGGACCGGTCCGTATCGGGATTAAACGCGATCGAGATCCCGGTCGGATGAACGCCGCTTGCCTGAATCAGACTGGTATCGATACCATATGCAGCAAATTGTTCCCGGATAAAGCGTCCCAGGCTGTCGCTGCCGAGCACGCCCTTAAAGGCGACGGCAAGTCCGAGCCTGGCGAGGGACAGCGCGAATAAAGCCGCTCCCCCGCCTACGTGCATCGTCATCCGATCGACAAAGACTTCCTCGCCGGGCTGCGGAAACCGGCCGTATCCGGCGACGACCAGATCGATATTGGCGTCGCCGACGACAACCGCGTCAAATTTGTTCACGTCTCTCTCCCTCTTCCACTCCGCATGTTGGGCTAAGTTCGTCCGATGTATTTGCAGCTGTCGCGCTCGACCAATTTGTGCCGCAGAATGATATCCTGCCCTGGCGCATCCTCCCGGCCGTCAATGAGCGCGATCAGCGCCTTGACCGTCGTCTCGCCCATTTCCCGAATCGGCTGCTCCATCGAGGACAGACGCGGCCGTACCTGATCGGCCAGCCAGCTTCCGTCGAAACCGATCATCGATATATCGTCCGGAACTTTAAGTCCCAGGTCGTGTACGCAGTTCATCGCCCCTACCGCCATATCGTCGCTGGCGGCAAATACAGCTGTGGGGCGGGATTCGGCGGCCATCAATTCCTTCATGAGATCGTAGCCGCTTTGCGTTTTGTAATCGCCGAAGCGGATCCGTTCGCCGTCGAACCTTATGCCGCTGTCTTCAAGCGCGTTGCTGTAGCCGACAAAACGGTTCTGTCCGGACGTCACGTCCCGCATGTCGCCGCCGATGAACGCGATGCGCTCGTGTCCGAGCCCGACAAGGTAACGGGTCGCTTCGTAGGCCGCCGCGTAGTCGTCGATAATGACTGAAACAAACTTTTGATTCGCCGGCTTGACGCTGGAGAAAATTAAGGGAATGTCCAGTTTGTGGATCATCTCCCGGATTTCGTCGTTCATCTTCTCGTGCATGATGATGATGCCGTCGACGCGCATTTCCTGAAAAACGTTCAAATATTTCAGCTCTTTGTCCGTATCCTCGACGATATTGCAGACGAGCAGATTGTAGCCGCTCAGGCTCGCCGTTTTCTCGATGCTGCTCAGAATCGTGGAATAGAAGCTCGAGGTCACGTCCGGAACGATCACCCCGATCAGATTCGTTTTTCGCCGCACCAGACTTCTGGCGATGCGGCTGGGCGTATACCCCAGCTCCTCGATCGCCCGGTTGACCCGGTCTTTCAAATCGTCCTTCACGTATTTCTCGCCGTTCAACACCCGCGAGACCGTGGTCACGGATACGCCGGCTTTCGCCGCGACGTCCTTGATTTTCGGCGCCATGTGTGCTCCCTCCGCCTCCCGAAAACAATTTCAACGCATGCGGATTCGTCAGCTTTTTACCGCTCCCTCCATAATCCCCGCGATAAACTGCCTGCTGACGAGCAGGAACATGACGATCAGAGGAACGGTAGCCATAAGCGTTCCGGTCATTACCATGGAATAATCCGCCGTATGAACTGATTTTAACTGCTGCAGCGCCAACATTAAAGTAAATTTGGAAGAATCGTTCAGCACGATGAGCGGCCACAAATAATCCTCCCACGTGCCCATAAACGTCGTAATGGCCAGAAACGCAAGGGCAGGCCTCAGAATCGGCAGCGCGACCCGCCAATATTGGCCGAATTTGCTGCAGCCGTCGATGCGCGCGGCCTCGAGCAGCTCGTCATGGATGGACAGCGCGTACTGCCGGACCCAGAAAATGCCGAACGCCGTCGCGATGCTCGGCGCGATCAGCGCTTTGTAGCTGCCTACCCAGCCGAACGTTTTCACGATGATGAACTGCGGAACGAGCAGCATTTGCCCCGGGATCATCATCGTCCCGATCAGAAGGAAAAACAGCGCCTTCGAGCCCGGGAACCTGAATTTGGCGAACGTAAATCCCGTCAGCGAGTTGAAAAACAGCTGCAGCGTCGTGCTGACCACGGTGACGAACAGCGTATTCAGGAACGCCCGGATAAAATTGCTGTTCTCCAGCACATGGTTCACGTTCACCAGGAAATAACCGCCGAAGGTCAGCTTCGGAGGAAAAGCGAAGATCGCGCTCGTCTCGTTCGTGGACATGACCGCCAGCCAGTAGAACGGAAAGACGGATAACAAAACGCCGATCAACAAAATCGCGTGCAGCGCGATCCTTTTGGTCTGATTTCCAATGCCCACCCGGTTCACCTCGTTTATCTAATCGTCCGATCGGTTGAAGAACTTCCAGTTGATGATCGACAGCAGGCCGATGATGACGAACAGCACCCACGAAACCGCCGCCGCATAACCGTAATGCTGGTAATTGAAGCCTTCGCGGAACATATAGAGCACGATCGTGTCCGTCCCCGGGTACGGCGACTGGGTTCCGGCCAGCACCTGAGGCTCCGTGAAAATCTGAAACCCTCCGATGGTCGACATCATGACGGTGAACAAAATGATCGGCTTCAGCAGGGGCAGGGAAATCCGGAAAAACGTCTGCGCCGTCGTCGCCCCGTCGATGACCGCCGCTTCGTACAAATCCCGCGGAATGCGCTGCAGGCCGGCCAAATAAATGATGGCGTTATAGCCCATGTACCGCCAACCGATCATCGCCGCGATCGCGGTCCGGGAACCGAAGCTCGAGCTGAACCAGTCGATCCGGGGCAAGCCGATTTTTTGCAGCAGGAAATTGATGAGCCCGTATTCGCTGCCGAACAGCGACTGGAAGATGATGACGACCGCCACCATCGACGTAATGTTCGGCAGAAAATAGGCGATCCGGAAAAAGCCCTTGTATTTCACGATCGTCATGTTGATCAGGAACGCCACCACCAGCGCGCATATGAGCTGGGGAGCGTTGCCCAAAATCCAGAGGGCGATATTGTTCACGAGCGCCTGCCAGAAGGTCGGGTCGGTGAACATGTACGTGAAATTGCCGAAGCCGACGTACGTCATCTCCCCGATGCCGTCCCATTTTTGAACGGAGAGGTACATCGAGAAGAAGATCGGAAACACGGAAAAGATCAGGAACAACAAATAAAACGGCGAAATAAACAGATACAGCGCCCTGCTTTTGTAAATCTCCTTCAATAGGCCTCCCATAGGATTCCTCCGTTAACGGGATGAGGCCGGCCCCGCCCGCCTCATCCGTGGTTTAGTCCCTCGATCAGTGGGAAAGCTGCCGCTGGATTTTCGTCTGCGCGTCTTTCCAGGCCTTCTCCGGATCCTGCTTCTTGTCTACCGCCACAAGCGCGTCGGTGATCGCCGTCCGAACCATGTCGTCACGCGGGTCGACATGCGCCACTTTGACGTCCTTCGCCGCCGCGGCGAATACTTCGCTCAAATCCTGATTGCCGAAAAATTCGTTTTTGTTGACCATTTCCGGCTTCGTATACACTTCCGGCGTCGACGGATAGTTGCCGAATTCCTTGTAAGCCGTCACGAGGTTTTCGGGGCTCACGAGGAATTTAATGACCTCGTACGCTTCCTTCGGGTGCTTCGTCGACTTCAGCGCGCCGAAGAACGAGCCGCCTTGATTGCCTACGCCGCCCGGCGGATACGCGATGTTCCATTTCCCCTTCGTGCCCGGTGCCGCACTTATCAAATCGCCAACGGCCCAGGAGGCGCCGGTAAAGGAAGAAATTTTGCCGTTGTTGATCGCCGCGTTTTTCTCGGTGTCGTTCGTATACGGGAACGTCACGCCCGCTTGATACGCTTTCACCGCCAGATCGTAAGCGCCCTTGACGACCGCTTGATCGCCGATGTAGCTGCCCTTCTCGTCGAAGTAAGCCTGGCTGCTCTGGCCCATGGCGGTATTGAAAATATCGGCGAGGTTGCCCGTGGTCGAGCCGGTCGCGTCCTTCACTTTCTTCAGCACATTCAAGTAATCGTCCCAGGTCTTCACCTGATTGGCGATGTCCGCCGGCGTGCTCGGAACGCCCGCCTTCTGGAACAGGTCCGTACGGTAATACAAGACGACGGGAGCGACGTCGATCGGCAGTCCGATCAAATATTGATCGTCGGGCGTCGCAGCCATTTTCCATTTCCAATCCAGGTACTGGGACTGAATATCCCGCGCTCCCTGATCGTACAGATTCACAAAGTTGTCTTTATACGTCAGCATCGAGGTCACCCAGCTGTCCATGGCGACGATATCCGGTCCGTCCCCGCCGCCGACCAGCGTTGCCTTCAATTTGGTTAAGTAGTCGTCTCCGGACGGAAGCTTCTCCGCCTGCAGGTCGATGTTCGGGAATTTCGTTTTGGCCGCTTCGATGGTGGAATCGGAAATCGCGCCGTTCCAGTACCACAGCTTGAGCGTAATCTTCCCGGCGGTTCCGCCTTGGCCTGCATTTGAACCTTGGTTTGCATTCGAGCTGCCGGCCGAGCCGGTATCGGTCTGCTTATTCGAGCTGCAGGCGGATAAAACAAGCAGGATGCAGACGGCCAGCAAAATGGCGGAAAAACCTTTGGACTTCAATTTCATGGCTTTCGATTCCCCCCGATTGAAAAAATTTTTCGAGAATTCTGATAAAACCGCTTACAGGTCGAAACAATCGGTTCTTTCCCACCGCCCTTCGGCCATTCAAACGCATGCTCTCCTGTTTCTGGTATCGATACCAGAAACGGCTCAAAAAGAAATCTGGTATCGATACCAGATTAAGGGCTAATTCCCTATGGTATCGTTTTCAGATCGATGGATTCAGTATAAACGCATCCTCTTTTTTTGACAACAACATTTTTCCGACGATCGGCGTCAGGTCCTCTCCGGACGTGTAAAAATGGAAAAGGATCGCGCTGCCGAGCGCCCGTTCCGGGTGCTCGGCTCGCGATCCTTTTGTGCCGTCAACTTCCGGCTCCCCGTACTAAGGGAAATCGCCGCTCAACGCCGGTTCGGCGCTTAATAAATCGTCCGGCCGCTCACGTCCTCGATGCCCGACTTGCGCCAGAAGTACGTATTGATGATATCGCGCCACTCCTTCGCGTGCTCCGCCTGCTCGGCCAGCCGCTCGCGCACCCCGGCGTGACGGCCCTCATCCACCTTGCCGCGCAGCGAATCCCATGCCGCAAGCAGGCCGGCCGCCTCCTCGGCGCCTTCGAAATGCGCGTCGTAAATATGCTGGATGACCGTTTTGCCCGACTTCAGCACATGCGTGTACGGCACATGGTGGAAGAAGAGCAGCAGCTCATCCGGGCATTCGGCCAGCGATTCATAGAATCCCGCATGCGGCTCGTGATACTGCGCCGTATAGCCGGTCCCCGTCGCGGCGGTCCGGTCGACGCCGATGCCGCGGCAGTCGGAAAAGTGATACGTTCCCCATTTGGAATATTCATAGCCGTCCACGTTCGGGCCGTAGTGGTGGTTCGGGTTCACCATCCAGCCGACGCCGAGCGGCGCCGTGTAGCTCTCATAGATGCTCCAGGAGCGCAGCAGCATGCCGGCGATGACGTCCTCGGTCTCCTTGTCCGCCGCGAACGTCATGCAAATCCATTCGCGCGCGATCTCCTCCGAGGTCAGCGAAGGATTCCAGGCGAGCCGGCCGAAGCCGTAGAAATTCGCCTGCGCCAGCAGATGGCCGGTCCAGTTCTCGTCGTCCCCGACGTTCGACACCGCCGCAAAGCCGCCGAGCGGCCGGTTAAACAGCGCGCCGCTTGCCGCTTCCGCCACCGTCGAGCCCTCGCCCCTGGCGTGCGTATCGAAGTCGAGCACTTCCTTCCACTGCGGGACGAGGTAGCACAGGTGCTTTTGCTGGCCGGTATATTCCTGCGTAATTTGCAGCTCCAGCACCTGATTCGTCTCCATCAGTCCGCCGAACAGCGGGGAAACCGGCTCGCGCACCTGGAAATCCATCGGTCCGTTCTTGATCTGCAGGATGACATTGGGCATAAACTTCCCGTCAAGCGGCTTGAAGTGATCGTACGCCGCTCTTGCCCGGTCCGTCGACCGGTCGCGCCAGTCCTGCAGGCAGTTGTACACGAAGCAGCGCCAGATGACGATCCCGCCGTGCGGCTCAAGCGCCTCGGCCAGCATGTTCGCTCCGTCGGCATGGTCCCTGCCGTAGGTAAACGGTCCCGGGCGGAACTCCGAATCCGCTTTGACGAGGAAGCCGCCGAAATCCGGGATACAGCGGTAAATGCCGGACGCCGTCTCCCGCCACCATTTCTTCACGTCCGGATCAAGCGGGTCCGCGCTGTCCAATCCGCCGATCTGGATCGGAGCGGCAAAGTTGACGCTCAGGAACAGCCGGATGCCGTAAGCCCGGAACACGTCCGCGATCTGTTTCACCTTCGGCAAATACGCGCCTGTAACGAGCAGCGTTTCGTGTTGATGCACGTTCACGTTATTGATCGAGACGGCGTTCAGGCCGGCCGATGCCAGCAGCCGGGCATAATCGCGGATACGTGTCAGGTCCTCCGTCATTTCATTGTCCCGGTAAAAGAACGATCTGCCGGCGTAGCCCCGTTCGATGCTGCCGTCCATGTTATCCCAGTGGTTTATCATGCGCAGCCCGTTTTTCGGGCTTTCCGTTACCGCCAGCTTATCCGGATCCGCTCCCTGCTGCAGCAGCCGGATGAAATGGAACACTCCGTACAGCGCCCCGCGGTCCGTCTTCCCGGCAATGGCGATGCAGCCTGCGCCGCCGCCGTCCGGCAGCGAGCGAATGACGTATCCCTCTTCGCCGAGCGACTCTACCGTCTGCGGATCCGCGGCGGCATCGACCGCGCCCAGCCCGCCGCCGAACGTCCCGATGGCGACGAAGCGCCTGCCGGACGTCTCACTGCTCACAAGTGGCGCTGTGCCCGTCATGCCTTCCAGCGCCGCCGTCAGCTCCTCTACAGCCGCACGGATGACTTCCGACTGCCCGGCGGCCGTCACGATTTCGCCGCACACGGACGCATACGTATCCCGCAGCTTCCCGTCCTCGAGACGCGCATACCGCAGCCAGCATTCGTAGCCGGTTTCCGCTTGCCATTCCTTCATTCCCTATTCCTCCCTGCGACGAGCAAGGCCGCATTCCATGCGGCCTGTCGTTCAACTCGCTTTTCCTGCTAACTAATATAACTAGTCATACCAAGCTTATTATAAGCCTGGGGAGCCGCCGGTTCAACGGCGGGTTTTCTTATTCAGCGGCAGGGTACACTTTCCAAAGCTGGGCATAGGATAGCCATATATTCTTTTCATGGAGGTTAACGAACGTGTACGTACATTTCAACGACGGTCCGTATCCGGTCTACACGAATGTTCAGCCGGCCGGAAGCGGTCCGCTCCCGAACTATTCCGTATCAGATGCCCTGCTTGCCGGTACCAAAAGAGAAGCGTCCTTGATGGATTTGTACCGCCGATTAGCCGATAAGGCCCCGGACCAAAAGCATAAGGAGCTTATTTTGCAGGCATTGGCGCTCAAAAATATCCATTTCAATCAATTTGCCAGCCTATACCGGGCGCTTACCGGAATCGAGCCGATTTACGAGACCGATCCCATCGCTTTTGACGGCTACGAGGACGGACTGAGAATCGCTCGCGAAGCAGGTCTTGAAGGGTGGGAGCAGTACCGGGGTTACGGCGACCGGATCCCTTATCCGCCGATTCGACAAGTCTTTTTGTACGCATCGAGCGGGGAACAGGAAAATGCGATGCGGCTTGGTTCATTAGACCGCATCGTACTCAAAGACTACGGTCCGGATCCGTTTGTGGTCAATATCGAGGAAGCTGCTGAAACGAACAATACGTACCGCACCGCTTTATGGACGGGGAATCATCTCCAGGTCACCGTTATGAGCATCGGCGTCGGCGACGACATCGGACTCGAGGTTCATCCGGATACGGACCAGTTCATCCGGATTGAAGAGGGGCAGGGGTTCGTTCAGATGGGCGACAGCCGGGACCGGCTCGATTTTCAAGCACAGGCTTATGAAGACTACGCGATCATGATCCCCGCCGGAAAGTGGCATAATGTAACAAACACGGGCAATCAACCGCTTAAGGTTTACGTGATTTATGCGCCGCCCGAGCACCCGCGCGGCACCGTTCATCCCACCAAAGCGGACGCCATGGCTTCCGAAGCCGCTCACTGACTGAAAGTCAAGCCAGAACTTGGCGGCGGCTTCGGGCCGCCGCGGATACGATTGAAGCGACAATCAAGAGGCCGGCCGCCGACGGCCGGCCTTACGCTCGTGCACATGAGGAAAAATTTATGGAATCTTAACTTCGTTCCCGTACCGGCCTCTTTGTATAATTAAGGTGCTTACACCAAAAAAATCAAGGAGTGAAACCGGAATCATGAAGTGGATGAAACGGGCCTCATGGATTTTTCTTGCCATCATCGCCCTAACGGGCACCATAAGTTTTGTGCAGGGCGCGGCGTACGCGGCAAATGAAGGCGGCCCGCTGAAGTCCGCCCAAGCGATCGCATCGAACAGCGGAACGGCAGCCGTTGAAAGGGGCATCATCGGTCACGCCGCGGGCTCGCTTCCGGCCAAGTTCCAGTCCGCGTCCGGCAGCGGCTACAATGTGAATCCCGAGTCGGATGCCGCAGCGGCGGGGGATATGAAAGCCGGAAGCGGTCGGGTTCCGCAGCTTCCGGACGGGACAGGCAAGAAGGTGCTGTTCGACAATACGCACGGCCAAACCGCGGGCGCGGCCGACTGGGTCATCGACGGCGGATTTTCCGACTTCGCGGACGGGCTGCGGGCCGCCGGCTTCACCGTGGATCAGCTCGACCGAACCGTACCGTACACGTTCGGCGAACAGGCCGTGACGTACGACAAGCTAAGGGGTTACGACGTATTCATCATCGGAGAAGCCAATATTCCGTACAAAAAATCCGAGCAGGACGCGATGCTTCAATATGTTCGGAACGGCGGCAGCATTTTCTTCATTGCCGACCATTACAATTCGGATCGCAACAAAAACCGCTGGGACGCTTCCGAAGTGATGAACGGCTACCGCCGCGGCGGATGGGATAACCCGGAGAAAGGCATGTCGGCGGAGGAAGCGGCGTCGCCGGCCATGCAGGGCGTACAGAGCTCCGATTGGCTTGCGGACAACTTCGGCGTCCGCTTCCGCTATAACGCGCTCGGCGACGTCGACAACATGACCGACGTCGTGGCGCCGGATCAGGCGTTCGGCATTACGGCCGGCGTCGGCTCGGTCGCCATGCATGCCGGCTCGACGCTGGCGATTCTCGATTCGGCGAAAGCGAAGGGGATCGTCTACCCGCCGGCAGGCGTGGCGCCCTGGGCGAACGCGGTCGACAGCGGCGTGTATGACGGCGGAGGCCGCGCGGAAGGGCCGTTCGCGGCCGTCGCCAAGGTCGGCGCGGGCAAAGCCGCCTTCATCGGCGACTCCTCGCCGGTCGAAGACGCGACGCCGAAATATTTGCGCGAGGACAACGGCGCGAAGAAAACGACCTACGACGGCTTCAAAGGCGAAGCCGACGATGCGGTTTTCCTTACCCGTACCGTCGAATGGCTTGCCGATCACGAAAGCTACACGAGCCTGAGCGAGGTGCCCGGGCTTCAGCTGGACGCGCCAACCGCCCTCCTGCCGAGCGAAGACCCGACGCAGTCGACCGAGCCGCAGCCCGAGCCGTGGGCCGCGCCGGATCCCGGCTACAAATGGTACGATCCGTCCACCTTCAAGCCCGGCTCGTACGGCTCGACGCAGCAGCCTCCGGTTCAAGCGTTGTACAAGCTCGTGCACCAGAGCGTGCTGCCGAATGCCCAGCCGTTCCAAATCCGCGTCACGACGGACAATCTGCTGCCCGGCCAGACGGTTACGGGTCTCAGAGCGGGCATTTACCTGGACGGCGGGACACAGATCGCCAAATTCCAAAACGATGACGGCTCCTGGCCGTCTGCCTACGGCTACAGCGCGGATTTCTCGCTGACCGCCGACGGCTCCGGCCACGCCTACAAAGATTTGAACGTTCAGATCAATCCGTCCGCGTCCGGTCCGGCCAATCTGCGGCTGAAGGCCGGCAGCAGCAACGCGGTGACCGAAGCGGTGCAGACTGCCGACGTTCCGGCCGAGCCGCTGCCACCGGACCATCCGACGGTGCCGGAAACGGCGCCGATTGCCGCAGCGCGGCAGGCCGCGGACGGCAGTCTGGTTACGGTTGAAGGCGTAGTGACGTCGGAGCCCGGCCTATTCGGCGGCCAAGGCTTCTATCTCCAGGACGATACGGCCGGCATTTACGTCTACCAGACGCAGGCCGGCTTCCATGCCGGGGATTGGGTGACGGTCAGCGCCCTGAAGACGCTTTACAATACGGAGGCGGAGCTCAGCGATCCCGTCGTGCTGGAGAAAACCGGCACCGCCAGCCTGCCCGCACCGGCGGCGGTCCAGTCGATTAGCGACGCTAACCAGGGCGAGCTGGTGCGTCTCGAATCCGTTGTTATCGGGAACTATACGACGACAGCCCCGGCCGGCTCCTTCGAATTCGATGCGGCAGGCGGCGCGGCGTCGACGCATGTGCGGATCGACGGCAGGACGGGAATCGATTACGAAACGTTCCGGAGCGCTTTTCCCGAAGGGAGCCGGGTCAATATAACAGGCATCGCTTCGATTTTCGGCGGCGTTTACCAGCTAAAGCCGCTGGCCTTGGCGGACGTCGCGCCGGCCGACAGCGAAGCGCCGACGACATTCGTGCAGACGAACGGCCCAGCCGGCGAAGGCGTTTATAATCGCGGCAACGTCACGCTGACGTTCACAGCCCGGGATAACCCCGCATCCGGCGGCTCCGGCGTGGCGAGAACGGAATACAGCTTAAACGGCGGCGGTTGGACCGCCGTGCAGGGCCCGGTCACGATTACGGACGAAGGCCGAAACGAGGTCCGATTCCGTTCGGCAGATGCGGCAGGGAACGTCGAAGATGCGCAGTCCGTTCAAATCTGGATCGATAAAACCGCCCCCTCGATCGGCGGTCCGGACGACGCCGCATTCTTGCAGACGGATGCGGAGATCCCCGTGAGCGAAAGCGCGGCGGACGGCTTCAGCGGCGTGCGGACGGTCAGCTATACGCTCGACGGCGCGCCCATCGCTTCGATTGTAGCGATCGACCCGCTTGCGCTGTCCGCCGGACCGCACACGCTCGTCGTGACGGCGGAGGACAACGCCGGCAATACGTCGGCGAAGACGGTCCGCCTGACCGTGGGCATGGATATCGGCCACCTGGACGAGCTGATCGGCATCGGCGAAAGCAAGGGCCGGTTTGCCGATCACGGGGCGGCGCAGAGCCTGCTTGCGAAGGTGAATCAGCTGCAGCATTCGCCGAAAGACGCGGACAGCAGACTCGTCCGTCTGGCGGACAGCATCGGGCGGGACGCCGGCAAACGAATCGATGCCGATTTTGCGCAGCTGTTACTCGGGGATATCGCATATATCCGGAAAACCGGGACCGAATAATCGGCAGCGTCCTGTAACTAATTCGCCCATCGCCCGGCTCTACAGCCGTGCGATGGACGATTGTGTTATCCTGCGATTTCCCGCTGCAAATACCGGACCGGCCTCTATCCGCATCGTTTGAAGTCCGCCGGGTATCCGACGATTCCACAAGTTAAAGCCCGTGCTGCAGCCGTTCAACCGAAACGGTTCGCGCGCCGTGAGTATGCGCGAAGGCATCAAGCGCCTGTTCGACATCGGCCCGAAGACGGTCGTCATATTCGACGCCCGGGTCGATCTGCAGCAATTGAACGGTTAAATGGCTTTGCTTGCCGTCCAGTCTGGGGTCCATGCGGCCGATCAAGCGGTCGCCGGCCAAAATCGGCATCGCATAATACCCGTATTTGCGCTTGACCGCAGGTGTATAAATTTCCCAGCGATATTCGAAATCAAACAGATCTTCAAGCCTTTTGCGGCACCACAGTACATTATCCAGAGGCGGCAGGAAGGAGACCGGCGCCGCTCCTTCCTCATGAACGGCAAGCTCTGCGGCCTCGCTCGCGTGAATGGCAAGTCGGACCTCGTCCGAAGCCAATATATAATAAGGCTGTTTCACGCCTTCGACTTCGACGGGCAGCACTTCTCCGGCCTGCACATAACGGTCGACCGCTTCCCTGCGCGCCTTGGCATTTAAACGCTGCCAGCCGAAACGCGGATCGCCCGGCTCGAATACCCGGTAAGCGCGAAAATATTTGCGCATCAGCGAATCCAGCGCCTCCTCCGGCGCGATACATTCGGCCGCCAGCCGAAGCTCCTCCGGCACGCTGCGCCGGGTGAGATCGAACAGGCGATGATTGCCCGCTCTGCCGACGATTCGGATCTCGGCGGCATCCGTCAACAGGTTCAGCGCATGGGACGTCGCTTTCGTTCTCGCGCCCGCGTTGTCCCAGTAGCCGTGTACCCGCTCATCGGATACGAACGATTTGGCCGGAAGCGGCCCTTCCTGTTCCAGCTTCTCCAGCACTTGGTCCACAACCGGCCGGAGCTCATCAAGCTGCGGCTTGATTTGCTGCCGCATCCGTTCGCGGACCGGTTCGAATATCGGATAGTCCGCCATCGGAATCGCACATGCCGCATTCGCGAAGTATTCGAAAACCTCGCGCTCCCGAAGCAGCTCGTTCAGAATGGCGGGCTCATAGCCGTTCAATCTGGCCGACAGCGCCAAATGCTGGTTCGGACACACCGCGGAAACCGGGTCAATTTGAACGCATTCCAGCCGCCCGATCGCTTCCCGGACGCACGCTTTCATCCCTTTTCCGTCGTCCGCGCTTTCTCCCCGGGGGCTGAGCAGGAGCTGCTTTTCCAACAACAACCGGCGAAGCGCCCGCTTCGTCGTCCGTATCGCTTTCATCCCTAACCTCCAAAGCTATTTCGGATTGCATACCATATTTAATTGCTGCAAATGGGACTGCCGATGATTGACGGCCTCAACGGGCCCCGCAAAATGGCGGATTCGTTCCGTCCAATCGATAGGGTACGGAATAAAGGCGGTTTTGCCGCCGCCAGCCGGTCTTCATCCATCGTTCATCCCTCCCTCTCCAATTGTAGCATTCCAACCTTTCGAACGGCGCGCGAAATATCGGCAGCGGGCACGGATTCGAGGCAGCTCGTCGTGAATGAAGCCCGGTCCAAAGCCGGGCACGCGTTCGGCACCATCTCTACCGGCCATACGGCGGTAACAGCCACTCTAGCCGTGACGAAGATTAGGCCATGATGCGAAATCTCTCGGCTTATAAGAAAAAAAGCGGCTTTCGTCCTGAATCCCGTGGACTGAAGCCGCTGCATGTATGATTGTAAAATGGTAATGCCGTATTCCCGCCTGCCTGTCCGTATTACTTGGAATTCGGACCGTATTTACGGTGCGGTTTGGGAAATCCGCAGGACGTGCCGTCTTTGTGCACCACTTCCTCTTCCCAGGGCAAGCGATACTGCCCCTTTACCAGATCCTGCATATACGTATAAGGACAGTCCCCCGCACCGCCTTCTACCGCGACATAACCGCGGTGCCCGAATTGGTAAATATTGTTTTCCACTCCCCATATGCGGCGTGCCTCGCGAACGAGCTGGGGACGCAATTCGGCGGTAATGATCTCATCCGGCCTTCCGCTGCCCATGACCAAAGGAACGCCGTCGAAGTTTACGAACATGCCTTCGCCCATGGAATCGAACGTGCCGTCCGAGCCGCTCATGCAAACGGAAGCCGTATACATTAAATTGCAAAAAGCATTCGCCTGATTGGTGATGTGCCAGGAGTGGCGGATCGGAGCCGTATACCCGGCCGTACGAATCATAATATCCGCGCCTTTATAGGCGCATTCCCTGGCCATTTCGGGGAACATGCCGTCATGGCATATAATGAGCGCAAGCTTGCTTCCGTTTGGCCCGTCGCAAACCGGTATGCCGACATCGCCGGGCTCCCATGGTTCAACGGGAATCCATGGATGCAGCTTGCGGTAATAGAGCTGCACTTCTCCGCGATCGTCCAAAATAATCCCCGTATTATACGGGTTTCCGTTCGGGTTATATTCCATAATCGAAAAACAGCCCCAAATCCGATGCGTTCGGCACGCTTCCCGGAATGCTTCCACCTCCGGCCCGTCCATCCTGCACATGATCTCGGGATTCATATCCATGGACAACCCGTGCAGGGAATATTCAGGAAAAACAACAAGGTCCATCGTGGACATATTGCGCCGCGCTTTGCCTACCATTTCGCAAATCCGCTTTGTCTGAGCGGAAAGGTCCGCTTTGGTCTTCACATCGGGCAGCTGCAGCTGAACCAATCCGATTACGACCCCATCCGGCGATTTGTTTAAGCCTCCAAGTCCACTCATCTCTAAAATCCTCCTTTTCGTAACCGAAACACGTCTTGCTTACGGCGCCGTTCCGCTTCAACTATACCACTTCCATACTAAAAAGACGGCATCGAAACGCGTATCGCCTTCATGATTTCCGGCGCGCCGGGAGTGTCGCTATGGACGCAGATCGAGCCGATGCCGGCGTAGTCCGGGTCCGTCAGCATTGCGGTTACACGCAAGGCGATGTCCGCCGGCGATCCGATCTCTTCATGCGTCCACCCGAACATCTTCACCTCTCCGGACGCATACGGCCTGTCGGCGAAATATTCGCCAACCACGCGAATGCCGAGACGCGACGCGCTCGCCGCCGTATGGCACCCGGGCAAAGTGTACACGCAAAGCGAAGGATTAAAGGCATGGACGGCTTCGGCGAAGGCGTCGGATAGCGCCTCGTCCTCGGACGCCATCATATAGAGGGCGCCGTGGAGCTTCACATGCTCAAGCGTCATCCCTTCCGCGCGAAGGAAGGCTTCGATCGCCCCAAGCTGATAGAGCGAAATGTCATGAATTTCTTCCGGCGATATCTGCATATACCTTCGACCGAAGCCGACCCGGTCGGGCAGTCCGATATGCGCGCCTACCCGAACGCCGTGACGCTTGGCAAGAGCAACCGTCTCGCGCATGACGCGAGGGTCGCCTCCGTGGAAGCCGCAGGCGATATTGGCGGAGGTGATCAGCGGCATCATCTCTTGGTCGGCCCCGTACCGGTAAACGCCGAAGCTCTCCCCCATATCGCAGTTCAAATCCATTGCGGCGCTCACAATACCGGTTCTTTTCTAGGCGGCTGCTGCCGCTCGTAATCGTAGGCGAACCGGAGAAGCTCCGCTTCCGCGAACGGCTTGCCGACCAATTCGAAGCCAACGGGGAGATGACCGGCGAATCCCGCCGGAACGGACATCGCCGGAAGCCCGGACTGCGAAGCAATGACCGTATTCGTCGGAAAGGTCAGGCATGTCCACTTCCGGGTATACAGCTCCTCGCGCGTCGGCGGCAGCACTTGGACGGTCGGATAAAGCAGGAAATCCACTTCGTTGTCCAGCATCAGATGGACGATCGCGCGCCGGAACTCCTCTTGGCGCACACGCATGCGGTAATAATGCTCGTCGCTTGCCGGGTCCTCCGGCCCCCCGTCGATATCGTGGAACAGGTCGTTCATCGGGTGAAACAGCTGCCCGTCGTAGATTTCCTTGAAGCTTTGAACCGGTGCATTCGGACGGTTCGACAAGAACCGGTTGATGTCCTTTTTCGACTGCATCGTGTAAAGGGACGTATCCTTGATCCAATCGCTCAAATCCGGGATTTCCAAGCCTTCCGCGACCGCAACGCCCTGCGCTTTCAGCCAAGCGACGACTGCACGAATCCGTTCGTTCACGGGCGCGCAATCCGGATCATGGTCGGGACCGAACGCGCTGGCGAGAACTCCGACGCGATACTGCCGCATGCCGGCTCCTTCGAGCGAGGATTCATACCGCCCCGCGTCGGAGGTGTAAGCCGCTGCCGTCGTAAACGCGTCGTCCCGGTCGAAGCCGGCGAGAACATCCATCAGCTTCGCGGCATCCCGAACCGTTCGGGTAATCGGACCGGCCGTATCCTGGAAATGAACGAGCGGGGAAAAGCCGTTCCGGCTTATTAAGCCAGTCGTGGGACGAAGGCCGTATAAATGATTAAAGGATGAAGGCAGTCGAATCGAGCCGCCCGTATCCTCTCCGATCCCGATCAAGCCGAAATTCGCGGCGATGCCGGCGCTGGTGCCGGCGCTCGAGCCGCCGGCTTCGCGGTCAGGATCGTAAGGATTTTTCGTATGATCCGTTACGGAGGAGAACGAAAACCATCCGGCCGCAAAATCGCACATGCTGGTCTTCGCCAAAACGAACGCGCCGGCTTCTTTCAATCGCCTGACGAGCGAAGCGTCCTGCTCCGGGACGTATTCCGCGAACGCGATCGATCCGAACGTCGTGCGGATGCCTGCCGTTTCGGCCTGATCCTTCACGAGTACGGGCACTCCGTGAAGCGGGCCTTTAAGCTCCCCTGTCTCCTCGAAATAGGCATCCAGTGCCTGCGCTTCTTCCAGCGCCCGGGGATTTACCGTTACGATCGCTTGTATGCGAGGCCCCTGATTGTTGAGCGCCTCGATTCGTTCCAGATACCAGCTTGCCAGCTCGGCACCGGTGACGGTTTTTGCCTTCAACGCTTCGTGGAACGATTGAACGGTGGCTTCCATGAATGTAAACGAGCTCAATCTACCAACTCCCCTGTCGATGTCAATTACGTGTCGGGTATGCTAGAATGTCAGTACTGAATCTTCTTGGCGGGAGAGACGCGTTGGCAGACGCGCCTCTCGCCTCCTCCGTTATCTTTTTGCCGCTACCGATTTAGGCGCGGCGACGGACGCTTTCTTGGAAATCAGCCAATACGAAACGGCGGATACGACGATTCCGCAAACTGCGGTGGACATACCGGGGAGCTGGTAATTGACGACCAGCGCGACAGCGGACCCGATTCCCCACGCAAGGAACGGCTGGTAACGAACATCGGCGTCGATGGCAGTCGACGACCTGCGGGTAACCAGCTGATCGATGATGATAATGGTACCGATCGGGGGCACGATCACGCCAAGAAGATTCAGCCAGTTCACGAAGAAATTCCAGATGCCGAGCACGGCGGCCAATATCCCGATAATGCCAAGGATGATCGTCATCGTGCGCATTTTGGTCCCCGTAATATGCGACCAGCCGACGGCTCCGTTATACAGGCAGTGCGAGCAGACCGAACCGAGATTCACGAAAAGGAACAGCACCGCGATCCAGGCCATCACCCCGCCTTTCTCGACGATGATGCCGAATACATCGCCTGAACCGGTCGTCGTCGCCGCTGCAATGACACCTCCGACGAGCATGGCGATCAGGTTCGCTACGGGGAATGCGGCGAACGTCGCGATCACGGCGTGCTTCCGATTTTTCGCCCAGCGGGTAAAATCGGCCGTCATCGTGCCGGAATCGGCGAATAAAGCGAAGACGAGCGTGACGGCGACCCAAAACGCCAGCGGAGTATTCGGATTGCCGGCATAGCTCGCAATGGCTTTGCCGTTCCCCAGCGCCTCCACGGTCGAGTAAATGCCAAGAATGAGGAACAGCGGCGCCGATATGATTCCGATAATGGACAACGCTTTAATTCCAAGCAGCGTGAGCAGCAGGTACAAAACGCCCGCCAGCACCACAATGAACACTTGACTGACGTTGAAGGCGCCGCTCATACTGACGCCGGTTAACCCCGTCTGCACGGCGAACCATCCGATGACGAGCGTAGAAAGCAGCGCCGAAGAAACGATGTACCCTTTCCGCCCAAACGTCTTCGAGGCTTGCAGCGAGAAATTATTCCCGTCCTTCGCCCCGATGACGCTCAATAATGCGACATAAGCGAACAGCAAAATGTTGCCGAGAACCACCGCAAGAATACCGCGTGTAAACCCGAGCCCGTTTACGACCGTAGCGCCGGTAACCGCACCGGTAATGATCATCGGAAAGCCCACCCAAATGGACGTGACGGACATCAATGATTTCCGTTTATCAAGGGGAACCGAAGAATGCTCGTACTCGCTCTCAAAAAGCTCATTTTGACTCATGACGTACCCACCTCCGCTTTTTTTACCGCCTATTGCACATCAAACCCCGCTTGCTCTTGAGCTTCATGTCATGGCGCTCACCTCTTTTACGGAATTTTATTCGGGTTTGGACAAAGCCTTGGAAACGACGTCGCAGGTATAATTCAGATGGTCGGTAATTTTGTTCACAAGCAAGGGCAGATCGCGCTGCCGTATAATCGCCAAAATTTCGCGGTGCTGAACCTGTGCCTCCTGAAAATCCGCCACCGTTGACGAATAGATCGTCATGTAAGGCTCCACTTTATCCCATACATTTTTGATCAGCTCAAGCAGATGGGAGGATTTCGAGCATTCGTAAAATCGCAGGTGAAAAAGCTTGTTCAGCTTTCGCCATTCCTTCACATCGATGTTCGGGTTCGCCATCGTTTCGAGGATCTCTTCCAGCACGCCGATGTCGTCGTTTGTGATCCTCTCGAGAGACCAGCCCGCAGCGAGGACCTCCAATTGCCGTCGAATCGCGAAAATTTGTTTGACTTCCTCAACCGAAAGCTCGTTCACGGTGACGCTCCGGCGTTCGAATCGAATGAAGCCTTCCGCTTGCAGCTTGCGCAAAGCCTCCCGCACCGGCATTGTACTGACACCGAACGACGCGGCCAGCGTACGAATCGAAATTTTTTTCCCGGGCGGAATCGCCCCCAAAGTAATGCGCTGTCTCAGGCGTTCGTACACCTCGTCGTTCACCGACGATACTTCAATCAGGTCGCTCAATCTTCCACCTCAAAAAATGTGATATGTGATCACAACTAAGATATAGGGCCATTATGGCAAGTTCAAGACTGTGTGTCAATGCTAAATTGTTAGAATATATAACATGTATGTATGTATTCGCTTAAGTAGACGCCATTTTCTCTCGATACCTAACATGTATATAACGCAAAAAAGCCGCCTAAGCAGCGGCTTTGAAAATCGGTCCTTTCTCCCATTATTTATAGACCCTATTTGATTTTGGCGTAGCCCTGAATCCGCTTGTACATTGTTTTATCTTTCAACGCGTTAAAAATCGTCCGATCAGGCTGCGTATTAATTTCAAGAATCCACGGCTTCATCTTGGCATCGATCGCGATGTCGACTCCGAAAGCCCGTTTGCTCCGATAGCTTTTCCCAAGGACACGGCTTGCTTCCCGTCCCAATTCTTCCATTCTTCGAATATATTTTGTTTTGGCGTTTCCTTTCAGATGAGACGACAGCAGCGTGCCGATGGGCAGAGGAGTGCCCCCGGAGTGAAAATTCGTTACGATTTTTTTCGGCCTCCCCAATCGTCCGACAATCCCGGTCGGGACCAGGACTCGCTTCCTGTTTTTTTGCACCATAACCCGGATATCGAATGCCCGATTGTTATGCTTCAGCAAATCGATGCCTCTCTGAACGAGATATTTATTTTTTCGCATGACGGTATGAATGGCCCCGTATAAAGTGTCTATTGAACTGAAATTTCTCGCGGATACCCCGTTTCTTAACGTATACCCTTTTTTCGTTTTCGTAATTTTATAAATCCCGTGTCCTCCGGTGCCTTCGTCAGGCTTCAAATAAAGGGATTCATATCGTCCGATCATGGTTTTCAGATTGGATTTCGTAGCCGCTCGCGTGTCGGGGAGATAAGCTTTTATCGAATGAAACCGGTTCATAAAACGGTATTTTCCAAGCTTGCCCATTTTGTACTTAACCTTTTTCAAATTATCACCCTCCTGCATCTTCGCCAAATTAATATATGAGTAGATTAGAAGGGGTGGTACAGGCGATCGTTGAATTTCATTCCATAAAGGCAAGGCCTCAGCGGCATCAGAAACCGTAAATCGTCATGCCTCCTTATAAAGTGTCTGTCCCGCCAAGCACGTTCAACGTTTATCGGATCATGGTATGCACCATCGATGCCATCTCTAAAAATGTCAAGTTCTATTACACCTCTATTGAATTAATAATGAAAACGGCATGTTTCCGCTGTATATTTCTTTTCTTGACAAACGATTCCATTCTATTATACGCTCCGTATGTAAGGTATACTAACACGAGGAGATGGTTCTGCTTGTACTTAACCGGTAAAAGTAAGCGGATGGTGAACATGTTGTCGGTGCCCGTGCTGATCTGCACGCTCCTGGGTAACGCCCTGCCTGCATTCGCGCTGGATGCAAACGGCATGATCAGCGATGCTTCGACTACGACGGCAGCGCTCAACGACTTGAAGGCCGTCGTGCGCGAAGCGAGGAGCGTGAATTTGAAGAATTATCCGGCTGTATATGCGGATCAAGTGAAGTATGCCTTGTCTTTGGCCCAGTCGGTAACCCCCCGCGACACGGTCGACACGATTAACGAGATCCGGCTGACCCTGCGCGTCGCGCTCGATACGCTTACGATCGATTTGGAGAAAGCCACGATCGCGGATATGCAGGCGATGGTGAAGGCGAAGAAGCTTACATACGAGCAGTTGGTCAACATGTATTTAGCCCGGATTGATTTGTATAACTCGCACACCGTCCAATTAAACGCCGTCGCCATCGTAAATCCGAATGCGATCAAGCTGGCCAAGGAAAGCGATGCGACGGTTAAAGCGGATCCGTCCAAAGCCGCAGGCATGTTCGGCATTCCCGTTCTCATCAAAGACAATATCGGCACGGCCGGGGCCGACGGCATGCCCACGACGGCAGGCTCCATCGCATTGGCGAATAATTACCCGGTCAAGGATTCGTTCCTGGCGAGCCGGTTGAAGGAATCGGGCGCCATCATTTTAGGCAAAACGAATCTGTCCGAATTCGCAAACTTCATCGCCCAGGGCATGAAAAGCGGGTACTCCACCCTGCACGGCCAGGTGCTGAACCCCTATTTGCCCGGCGTGCTCGACGTTTCCGGCTCTTCCTCCGGTTCAGGCGCAGGCGGCGCGGCGGCGCTGGCCGCGATCACCATCGGCACGGAAACCTCCGGCTCCATCCTTTCTCCGTCCACCAATAACTCTTTGGTCGGCTTGAAGCCAACTGTCGGACTCGTCAGCCGGAACGGCATCATTCCCCTTTCGCACAGCCAGGATACGGCCGGACCGATGGGGCGCAGCGTATCCGATGTGGCCGCCCTGCTTACGGCCATGCAAGGGTACGACCCGGACGATCAGCATATCAATATGGGCGTCGACAATGAGATCCAGGTGGATCAATCGTATCTGGACGCGCATATGGAGAACTATACCGATTTTCTGAAGAAAGACGGCCTGAAAGGCAAGGTTCTCGGCGTATACAGCATTCCGGACAAGGACAAGCAGCCGGACCTTTATGCCGCGTTCCAGAACGTCATTCAAGTTCTCCAAAATCAAGGAGCAACCATCGTCTACGGCTCGGGCGGAGGCGGCATGTCGAGTGAACTGCCTTCGGCTCCGGCATCGAGGGTGCTGTATTACGATTTCAAGCAGGATATTGAACATTACCTGGAATCCCAGCAAAAGCCTATCGTGGCGAGCGACGGCAAAACGGTGATCAAGAGTCTGCAGGATATTATCGATTACAACAGCGCACACCCGGATATATTAAAATACGGTCAGAGCATTTTGCAGCAATGCGTCGCTTACGATATGACGCCGGGTTCACCGGATTATGAAACCTATCTCGCCCAACGGGCCGCCGATATCCAGTATTCCAGAAAGAACGGCATCAACTATCTGCTGGATAAATACAAGCTGGATGCGCTGATCGGGCTGAACGGCGCAACAACCGGCATCGCCGCCAAAGCGGGCTACCCAAGCATAACGGTACCGGCCGGCTATCGCACAGCCGAAGGAAGCAACGGCCAGCCGATTAATCTGCAAATTACGGGCGATGCCTTCACCGAAGACCAGCTCATTCAGATGGGGTATGCTTTCGAGCAGGCCACAAAAGCCCGGATTGCTCCGGGAATGGCCGTTAAAACCCGGCTCAAGTCGCTGATCGACGATGCCGCGGCGCTTCATGCAGGCGGTAAAGAGTACGACGCAGCGCTGACGGTTTATTCCAGCAACTTCTCGACCCAGCAAGAAGTGGATCATGCCGCCAATGCTTTATATGCCGCGCTGTACGATTCGTTCGACAAGCAATGGAAGGATCTGTTCAAGGGCAAAGACAAGTGATCTTTGCCTCCGCTTTCCAATAAGCGGACCGTAAGCCGCTGAAGACAAAAAGCGTCCGGCCGCACGTCAATCGTGCCGGCCGGACGCCTTTTGTTGTTTATGAAAATTAATGCTGCATTTCCTCAACCGTCGTTTGGATGATAATCCGAAGAGCCTTCAGCATCGTCTCATCCGATAACGTCGGCAAAAACGGATTGGCCGCCGCCATTTCCGTTGAAGCCGGAAAATGAACGAAGCCCGCGACCGTAGGTAAACCGTTTTGATGGATATAGTCTAATACCCCATACATCGTGTTGTTGCAAATAAAAGTTCCCGCCGTATTGGAAATATAGGCCGGCACCTTTTCTTCTATTAACCGGTTCACAATTTTGCGGACCGGCAGCCGTGTAAAGATCGCATCCGGACCGTCCGGTCGAATCGGTTCATCCGTCGGCCTGACTCCTTTATTATCGGCGAAGGGAGCATCCGCCGCGGTATCCTTTACATTGACGGCAACCCGCTCCGGAGTCACGGACGTTCTTCCGCCGTATAACCCGCAGGAAATGACGGCATCCGGCCGGAAAGCCTCGATTTCTTGAATCAGCCTTTCTGCGCATTCATCGTAATTGACCGGCAGCAATACCGTCTTCAGCTCCACGCCGGAGAAATGCTCGCTTGCGATCGATTGAATCATGTTTTCCGTTGGATTGACGGCATCCCCGCCAAACGCTTCGAATCCTGAAACCAACACTTTCATTTCAGCCTCTCCTCTCTAAAACCGGTAAACCAAGAAGTACATCAGCAGGATATTAATGACCAAAAGAGGGATTCCAATCGGGATTTGCGCTTTAATGACCGCGTTTCGATCCTTTAAATCGAGCAGCATGGCCGGAACAATATTAAAATTGGCGGCCATTGGCGTCATTAACGTTCCGCAATATCCGGCAAACATGCCGATCGCGGCCATAATCGCCGGATTCCCGCCATGCATATGAACGATAAGCGGAAGACCGATCCCTCCGGTGATGACGGCAAACGCTGCAAAAGCATTGCCCATGATCATGGTAAAGAGAGCCATTCCGATACAATAAGCGGCGACCGAGACAAACGCATATTGGGTCGGAAGAACGTCGCCGACCATTTTAGAGACGACGTCCCCCACGCCGGCCTGCGCAAAGATCGACCCGAGCGCCGATAGCATTTGCGGCAGTATCATCGACCAGCCGACGACCTCCATGAGCTTGCTGCCTTCGTTGATCGGGACGGAATAGGAAGCCTTTGTTAACGATTTGGCCACAAACAAGGCGATGATCGCGCTCAGTCCGAGCGCAATAAGGGTAACCATTTCCGGATCGACCAGGTTAAAATGGCCGAAATGGATTTTATTCAGCGTAAAGCTGCCGATCACCGTTATGATCGGGATCAACAATGCCGGAAGAAATATTTTCCCTTTGATCCTCGCAGCGTGCGCTTCGCGTTCTTCCTGAGGATGCTCCTTCTCGGGAGAAGCCTTCACTTTACCAAGCGCGGCGATAATCACCATGACGAGAACGAGATAACCGGTCAACAAATTGGGCATTACCTTGCCGAATATAAGCGTTACGGCGAAAAGGCCCCAAAATAACGCCGAGCCGACCCGGCTGGGATGCTCCGGATTCCGGGCGATCCGAAACGCGACAAAAGCTACGATAATGCCGACCAGATAATAGATATAATCAATCGTGATCAGATTGGTCACAGCGTCATCCCTCCGGAAGCGGTCAAGTCCGGATTCGTTTCCGGCTGAGGAGCTTGCTTTTTGGTCATTTCCCGCTCAATCCGCTTATCCAGCCGCCGCAGCCTGTGCCAGGATAAAAGGTAAACGGCAATGGCTGTCGGAAGCCCCCAAAGGGCCATATCCCATACGCCTACATGCAAGCCGGAGGAATCGAAGAACCCTTTCATCAAGAGAATCGCTCCGGTTGCAATGAAAATATCTTCGCCAAAAAAGAAGCCCACGTTTTCCATTGCGGCCGAATGGGCTTTAATATCGTTGCTCAGATGCTCCGGGATCAGGCCGTATTTCGCCACCGCAGCCCCTTCGGCCATCGGCGCGACGATCGGGCGCACGGTCTGGGGGTGCCCGCCGATATTAAGACCTAAGGCCGACGACCATTCCCTGATAAACAAATACCAAAGCATCACCTTTCCGGCACTAACGCCTTTTGTTTTTCGGATTAAAGCTTCCGCACGTTCCTTTAACCCGTAGCGCTCCAGCAGTCCGATGACCGGTATCGTCAGCACGATGGGAATCGTCATATACCGGTTCGTCGTAAATGCTTCGCCGAATTTCGTCATAATATCGTTAAAAGAAAGCCCGGCAATAAGTCCCGTTACAATACCGCCCGCCATAACGACAAGCAAAGTATTAAAACGGAATGCAAATCCTAAAGCGACAACTAAAATACCGATCAATTTAATCACCATTACACCTGCCTCTTTTTATTATCTAACATAACAATAGTATATTATATAACATGATTCTTCAATATAGTTTACATATGAATCAGCAATAAATCTTTCAATGCGTCGTTTTGTTATTTATTAGCTACTATAACTTAAAATGTTAACAACTGTAATCATGATGCAGCCGGTTTCAGCGGTTTACAACTTGTTTACAACTTGGAGATCGTTTCTTGTACCTTTTCATCTATCATAAATTAAGAAGAGAATAGCTGCGAGGTATTGATATGGAGAACATCATCATAATTGAAGACGACCCGGCGATTTCCGATCTGATCCGGCTGAATCTCGAATTGGCCGGGCACAATTGCCGGCAGGCTTATAGCGGGCAGGAAGCGCTAAGCGTGTTCACGGATTTTTCGCCCGATTTGGCGCTGCTAGATATCACGCTCCCCGACATGGAGGGGTACAAGCTGTTGGAACGGCTCAAGCAGAGCGAAGTGCCGGTCATTTTTCTGACGGCCCGAAACGCCCTTGCCGATAAAGTAAAAGGACTGAAAATGGGGGCCGACGACTATATCGTCAAGCCTTTCGAAGCCATGGAGCTGCTTGCCAGAATCGAAGCGGTGCTTCGCCGTTACGGCAGGAAAAGCGATCGAGTGGAGTGCGGAGGCCTCGAGATTTACCTGCAGGAGCGCACGGTCAAGCGGGATGGCGTCCCCGTCGAACTGACGATGAAGGAATACGAGCTGCTCCTTCTTCTCCTCCATAACCGGAACAAGGCCCTGTCCCGGGAAAAAATTTTGGAGCTCGTTTGGGACTACGAGTACAGTGGAGAGACGAGGACCGTAGATATTCATATTCAAAAGATACGCAAAAAACTGGGATGGGAAGACCGAATCAAAACCGTCTACAAGTTCGGTTACCGGCTTGAGGTATCCCCATGAAGCTCTGGCAAAAGGTTTTTTGGGGTACCTTCCTCCTGTTTGAGGTGCTGTTCAATGCGTCCTCTTTTTACCTGATCCAGCATAATTTTAATCAGAATTTAATCAGGGAAGTCGATCGGGGATTAACGAACCAGCAGCTTTTAACCGCGCAAATCGAAAATGAATGGTCGTATATTAACAATTTGAACCAACTGTTGAATGCCGCAAAAGAAGATGCCGGCGATTTTTTGCAGCACAATGCATCGAAGTATTTGAAATCCTTCGATCCGAGCAGCGTTTTTATAGACATTAAGGACGATCGCGATCAAACGGTATTTTCGAATTTCTCCGAAACGATTGACGGCCCGAGACCCGAGCTTGAGGTAAAAAATCCCGCCGACAGAAAATATATCATTCGCAGCATCGGCCGCAAGAGCGAATTGTTTGTCGCCGGCATGCTCACCTTGAGCGGCCGCGGCTTCAAGCTCGCGTACATCCTGGATTTAACGGACATTTACGCGGATAAGAACGCGCAGATCCGAGCTTTTATCAAGATCAATATCGTCATCACCGTCGTCCTTGCAGCCGGCCTTTACGGCCTGATTTGGTATCTCACACGCTCTGTCCGCATGCTCACCAGATCCGCGCAGACGATAGCTTCGGGCCGGTATTCGCATCGCGTCAACGTGTTATCTAAGGACGAGATCGGCCTGCTGTCGGAGCAGTTCAACAAAATGGCCGAGGCGATCGAGGAAAAAGTCCAAGCATTGGAGACGGCCGCCGGGAACAGGCAGCGGTTTATTCATTATTTGACACATGAATTAAAGACGCCGCTTACTTCGATTATCGGCTACGCCGATTTGCTCCGAACGACGGCATTTAACGAAGAAGTGTTTTACAAATCCCTCCATTATATTTACAGCGAAGGAAAACGGCTGGAAAGTCTTGCTTTTAAGCTCATGGACCTCATCCTCGTCGAAAATATTCAGCCCCGCATGACCGTGCTGGACATACGGCCGATTTTCGAAGAGACCGCACAATTGATGAGACTTCAGCTGGAAAAGGCGCAGGTAAGTCTGTCCATGTCTGTGGAAGCCGCGAAGCTGCCGATGGAGAGCGATTTGGTCCAAATTATGTGCACCAATTTGATCGACAATTCCATTAAAGCTTCGAATACCGGGAGCGGGATCGGCTTCCGCGGGTACCGGACGGAGGACTCCCGGTATGTCATCGAAGTGCAGGACGAGGGAATCGGGATTCCCGAGCAGGATATTCCGAACGTGTTCGAGCCGTTTTTTACGGCGAATCCGTCCCGTTCGCAGTCGAATCGCGGCGCCGGATTGGGTCTTGCGATTTGCTCGGAGATCGTCCGGCTTCATGCGGGAGAGCTGGATATTCAGAGCCGCCTGAACGAAGGAACCGTTATCCGAGTCATCCTTCCCGGATCATACAACTCCTTTACAACCTGCCGATAGTTATGAAATAAGCTGCTTTTATAATGAAATGGCAAGCCGGAACCGCGCATTCCGGCCGCAAATCATAAATCGGAGGGAAAAACATGAAGCTCCTCGAAGCAGTCAAAAGCAAAAAAATAGCGGGAACGTTTCTGGCGTCGGCGCTCGTTATCGGAAGTCTTGGCACCATTTCCGCATTCGCGGCGAATGGGAGCGACGCCATTCCGAAAAATACGGTCATGACGGCGTCCGCTCCGACTGACGCGTCGGCTGCAGCATCGGACAAAGCCGAAGGAACGATCGAATACGGCAAGGCCGTTTATTCGAGAACCGATGGCAGCCAGAACTTCACATTGGAGCATTGGTATAATCCGCAAACGAAGGATTACAGAACGGATGTCATCGATTATTCAGCCGATCATCGTTTTTTGGGCTATCGAAGCACCTACTATCTTAACGGCCGCAGCGAGATGGTCGTCATTCAACGGGACCAAAACGGCAATCCCGTAAGCGGAAAAATGCTCAAGCGAACGGATGATCCAAAGCCATTCGAACCGTTGGATCAAAAAAATCTCGATTTTAGCGCCGTAAAGGAAAATTACGAAGCCAGCTATTGGACTTCCGTCGGCACCGAGCAAACGCCCGATGGGAAAACAGTGAATAAGATCATGGACAGCTATCAGTCCTACATCGATGACAACACGCAAGCCAATATGCAGTACATCGTGTATCTCGATCCGAAATCCGGTTTTCCGGTCAAGGAAGAGCTTTATGAGGATTCTAGCGGCACCTTCAAGCTGTTCAGCACCGATACGGACGAATATCAATATGTTTCGGATGACGGATCCATCTTCAATATTGGCGGAATAACGCTTACCCCGGTTAAAAGTTCCGCCGAGTTGATTGCAAAAAAATAGGTTTTCGGATCAAGCTTAAAATTTACGATCGTCAAATAGCCCCCGCCTGCAGGCGGGGGCTGTTTAGACAGACTGGAATAACCGAGAGAGATTTTGAGAAGCCGCAGATATTACTTGGCGTTTTGCCGCAGATCATGCAATGGAAGCTGTAGAAATCGGCTTCATTCCATAAAAATTTTAATACTCCCCTTTAATGACAAAATAGGAGCCCCGAATCGTTCCGGCCAGTTTGGACTTCTGCCGCGCAAACTTAAACTTCCCTAATTCCGTTGGGACTTCCATCCCCTCGGAAAGCTTAAAGCCGACGGCCCGTTTCTTCGGGTCATCAACGGTATACAAGACATTGACTCCAAGACCGTCCTCATAAAAGACGAAGGTCCATTTAATATTTTCCACTTGAAGACACGCCGTTTCTAAAGGTTTGGCCGCAAACTCAATGCCGCGTTCTTCCTTCAAAATTCGGTTCACATAATCGATGGTCTCCTGGCTCTCGCCGGCCGGCACGACCGTAAATTCCTGCTTGTATTTGTTCATGAAGTAACGGGCTTCATTCGCCCGCAAACCGGCAAGCGCTTCAGCAACCGGTGAAGACTCTAAACCGACCGTGGACACATTTTTGAAATCGACGAGATAGGACATTTTCATTCATCTCTCCTTCTACCTTTTGATATCCTCGCAACAGGAATTTACAGAATACGGTTACTGCTCCAGCACCTTCTCCAGATCGCCGCACCATTTGCTCCAGCCAAATTTCGCTCCGCCCAAGGCTTGAGCGTTTGAAATACCGCTTTGATCGAGATGCAGGTTAACTCGGCCATCCCCTAAATCCTTCAGCGTCCAGGTAATCGTATGCTTCTCCCCGCCGCTCGCCCACGTATAGGACACCCGGTCCGGCGCGTCTACAATAAGCACTTCGCCGTCAATAATCCCGTCCCAATATTCGTTCGGCTTGGTGCGGAACTGAAAACGGTGTCCGACGACGGGCTTAAAATCATTTTCCATCGCCTCACCGGTATGGATGTTGGACATCCATTTGGCAAGCTTGCCGGAATCGGTTAAGGCGAACCAAAGCTTCTCGATCGACGTCGTGAACTGAAAATCCATCGTTAACGTTAAACTCATTCTTCTTCCTCCTCCAAAAATTGGGTTAAGCGCTGCATATTTGTACTCCAAAACTTGCGATAGAATGCCACCCAATCTTGAATTTCCCGGAGTGGAGCGGCGTTCAGCCTAAATCGCGTTTCTCGGCCGACTTTTCGGTCAAGGACCAGCCCGGCCTCTTTCAGAATGGTCAAATGCTTGGATACCGCTGTACGTCCCATTTGGAACTGGGCCGTTAACTGATGAAGAGGTACTTCCTCTGCCTCGGCTAACAGACGAATCAGCCGGCGCCGAGTGGGGTCTGCAATGGCATCAAACACATCCCGTAACGGATTGTTCTCGATCACAGCACCCCCTCCCAAATGTTGAATTTTTGCAAAAGAACATGAGCGGATTTCATGACGTTTAACGACAATCGCAGTCCTTACCCGAAACTGGAATTGTACTCACTTTGAGAAAGGACACTATTTGGTGACGGTTTAATTATAGGACACCATTAAGTGTCATGTCAACTGCATTTTTAAACCCGCATGAAAATTGACGCTCAAGCCGTATCTCTCGCCGTTCCGGTCACTTGAACGCCAAAAAATCTCCGGGGGCTCACGCCTTCCGGAGATTTTTCATTTACGATAACAAACGGTCAACGGAGGCAAACTCGAGTTTGAGGCGCCTTGCCTCTATGCGCTTGATCAGTTGGTCGGTTCAGGCACCTGCTCCGAAATTTCCGCCGGGTACGTGAACCGGTAGCGGCCCGAGCCAATTTCCAGACGGATGCCGCCGTCCGCCGTCTCTTCGGTACGGTAAATTCCCGCTGCTGCATTCACGCTTGTGCCACTTTCCAGCAGCAGACGGCGGGAGGCAGCCGGCAAAACGACGGATGCCGTCGTATTCGGCGGGATGGCGACCGTCAGCTCCATCCCTTCATCCGTTCTCGACCACCCGGCTTCAATCGCGCCGTACAGCGATTGATAGGAAGCTTTGGCATAGGAGAGGCGCGGGTCGATTTGCGGCTCGATATGGATATGCTTATAGCCCGGTTTTTCCGGGTCGGTGTTGATCCCCGTAACCGTCCGGTACATCCAATCGCCGATCGAGCCGTACGCGTAGTGATTGAAGGAGTTCATGTCGGCGCTCCAGAAGGACCCGTCTTCCTTGATGCCGTCCCAATGCTCCCAAATCGTCGTCGCCCCTTTCTTCACCTGATCGAGCCAGGAAGGGAAATCCTGCTGAAGCAGCAGTTCATACGCGAGATCCGTTCGGCCGAAGCGGCTGAGCACGAGACAGATATAGGGCGTGCCGACGAAGCCGGTCGTCAGATGGTTTTTATTTTTTTTCAAAAGCTCTTCCAGCGCGGTCACGGTCCGGGGAACGTCCCGCTCCTCGAGCAGATCGAACATCAGGGCCAGCACCTGCGCGGTCTGCGTCGGGGAGGCGATCCGGCCGTTCGGCGTTACATATTCCCGGCGGAAATCGTCCAGAATGCGCGCGTGCAGCCTGCGGTACCGGGCAGCGTCCTCCTCTTTGCCCAGCAGCTCCGCCGTTTTCACGACGAGGCCGGTCGAGTGCACATAATAAGCCGCCGCCACCAGGTCTTCCGGCGTTGCCCCGCGGTAGCTGCCCTGCTTCGCGTCGAGCGCCAGCCAGTCGCCGATTTGCGGCTGCTTGCCCCAGTCCGCGCCTTCTTCGCCGTGGCTGCGCATATATTCGACCCAGCGCACCATGCTGTCGTACATCTCCGCCAAAATCCGCGTATCGCCGTAGCATTCGTACAGCGCCCACGGCACGATCGTGACCGCGTCCCCCCAGGCGGCCATCGCCCGCGGCTTCGGAAGCACGTGCGGAATATAATTCGGGATGGCGCCGTTCTCCATCTGCTCGGCTTTCATGTCCAGCAGCCATTTGGTGAAAAAAGAGGCGGTGTTCATATTAAAGCATGCGGTCCGCGCGAACACTTGGGCGTCCCCCGTCCAGCCCATCCGTTCGTCCCGCTGCGGGCAGTCCGTGGGCACATCGACGAAGTTGCCCTTCTGTCCCCATAAAATGTTCATCTGCAGCCGGTTGACCAGCGGCTCCGAGCATTCGAAACGGCCGCTTTGCTCCATATCCGAATGAATGACGACGCCTTCGAAGCACTCCGGCTTCACCTCGCCGGGATATGCCGCGACGCGCACGTACCGGAAGCCCTGAAACGAGAAACGGGGCTCGAACGTCTCGTCGCCTTCCCCCCGCAGCACGTAACGGTTCCGCTGCTTGGCGCCGCGAAGATTGTCCGCGTAGAAATTTCCGTCTTTGTCCAGCACCTCGGCGTGCTCCAGCACAATCTCCGCACCCGCCGGCCCTTTGGCGCGCACACGGATAAATCCGACCATGTTCTGTCCCATATCGAGCACCGTATCGCCGGCAGGCGTACGCAGCAGCTCGACCGGCCGCAGCAGCTCCTGTACCCGCACCGGCTCGTTCACCTGCGCGACCAGCCGTCTTTTATCCGCCTCGATGCGCTCCGCCGGCTTCCAGCCGCTGTCGTCGAACCCGGGCAGGTCCCAGCCGGGCTGCAGCAGCCGGGCGTCCGTCTGCTCGCCCGCATACATCTCCGAAGCGACGATTTCGCTTTGCGACCGCTTCCAAGACTCGTCGGTGGCGATCCGCTCCTCGCGTCCGTCCCGGTAGCGGATCCGGATTTCCGCCAGCAGAGCGCTGCGGTTCCCGTAAATGCTGCGCTGGTGGTCCCAGCTGAAGCTGCCCCGGTACCAGCCTTCGCCGACCAATGCGCCCGCGGCATTGTCCCCTTCCCTCAGCTGCGCCGTAATATCGTAGGTCTGGTACTGCAGCCGGTTGGTATAGGACGTCCAGCCCGGCGTCAAGAGATCGCCGCCAACCTTGCTGCCGTTCAGCCTCAGCTCGTACAGTCCGAGCGCCGTCACGTACACGGTCGCCCGTTCGACCGCCCCGCTGACCTGAAAAGTCTTGCGGAACAGCGGGACAGGCTCCGCCTGCGAGCCGTCGCCTTCCGCCTCGCACCCGATAAAGTCCCCGGTCCATTCCCCCGCTTCCAGCAGTCCCGTTTCCCAGAAGGCAGGCTCGCTCCATTCGCTCTCCCGGCCCGCTTCATCCCGGATCATCACCCGGACATGATACCGGGTGCAGGAGCGAAGCGGCTCGCCCGCATACTCGACCTGCTGGGAGCGGCCGCTCTCCGCCCAGCCCGAATCCCAGACAAGCCGTCCGAAGCCCGGGTCTTCCTCGGCGGTCTGAATCCGGTAAGCGGTTTGCATCACGCCTCTCCGGCTGCCGAACAGCTTCCAGCCGAGCCGCGGATTCGCGATGTCGATGCCGACCGGGTTCCTTTTATACTCGCAGCGAATATCGCCGACGCCGACAAGCTCAAGATCAGTACGCCGCTCGGCCGTTTGCCCGTCTTGTTTCATTAGAAATAACCACCTTTCGGATGGATGAAATCGGACTTTCTTCCAGATTACCCCTTCACCGCTCCCAGCACAATGCCTTTGGTGAAATACTTTTGCAGGAACGGGTACATGAGCAGAATCGGCACCATGCCGCTGAATATTTGCGCCGACTGCAGCGTCACGCCGTTCACTTCGGCATAGCTCGCCGCCTGGTCGAGACTCGTGATGTCCTGATTTTGAATCACCGTATACAAATACGTCTGCAGCGGATAAAGCTTGCTGTCGTTCATATAGATCAGGCCGTCGTACCAGGAATTCCAATGCCCGACGAAGCTGAACAGCACGATCGTCGCGATGACGGGCTTCGACAGCGGAAGAATGAGCCTCCGCCAGCACATCCAGTAGCTTGCGCCGTCGATAAACGCCGCCTCTTCAATTTCCTTCGGCAGCATTTTAATGAAATTCATAACCAGGATGACGCTGAAAATGGGGACCGCGCCGGGCAGCACGAGCGCCCAAAGCGTATTGAGCAGGTGCAAATTTTTGACCAGCATGTACGTCGGTACGAGTCCGGCGTTGAACAGCATGACGAATACGAGCAGCCACACATACAAATTCCGCCCCGGCAATTCCTTCGCCGTCTTGGACAGCGGGTAGCCCATCAGGGCTGTCAGTGCGGCATTGACCGCGACCCCGACCACGGTTCGCTCGATCGAGACGCCGAAGGAGGTGATGAAGGGCGCTCTGGAAAACACCGCCGCATAGGCTTGAAACGTAAAATCGACCGGCCAGACGACCACCCGGTTAGCGGCCGCCGGACCCGCGCTGCTGAGCGAAACGGCCAAAATATGCAGCACCGGAAATACGCACAGCGCGCCTGCGCAGGCAAGGAACAAATAATTGACGCAGGTGAACAGCCGGCCGGCGTTCATTCTGCTTGCGATCGCAAACCCGTTCGTCCTGTCGGCCGCAGCCGTTTGTTTCATCCCGTTCATCTCCTAGAAAATCGAATAATCCGAGTATCGTTTGGCCAGCCGGTAGCCGATGACGATCAAGATGAAGCCGACGACCGATTTCAGCAGGCCGATCGCCGTGCCCAGGCTGTAATTGGCGTCCGTGAAGGCAAGCCGGTAGACGTAGGTGTCGATAATGTCCGCCCTCGAATAAACAAGCGGGTTATACAAATTGAATACCTGATCGAAGCCGGCGTCGAGGATGCTGCCGAGACTTAAGGTCAGCACGAGCAGAATGACCGGCGCAAGCCCCGGCAGCGTAATGTGAACGATCTGCTTGAACCGGTTCGCCCCGTCCATGACGGCCGATTCGTAAAGCGATTCGTCGATCCCGGTAATGGCCGCCAAATAAATAATGGTGGAGTAGCCGAAGTTTTTCCACACGTCCGTAGCGATCAGCATCTTGATAAAATAATGGGTATCTCCCATAAAATAGATCGGCTTCACGCCGAACAAGCCCAGAAACTGATTGATGATCCCGCTTTGGGAAAAAAGATCGATGAAGATCCCCGACAGAATGACCCACGACAGAAAATGCGGCAAATAGATCAAGGTTTGAACGGTGCGCTTGAAGACGGCTCTGCGCACTTCGTTCAGCAATATCGCAACCAGAATCGGGAACGGAAAATTGAATATAATTTTCAGCACCGCGATGTACAGCGTGTTCCAAAAAATCTGATACGAATCGGGCAGCTCGATCATATACCGGAACGTCTCGAGGCCGATCCATTCGGAGCCGAAAATGCCTTTGCTCGGTATGAAATCCTTGAAGGCCAGCACGAGCCCCGGCAGAGGACCGTATAGAAAAAGGAACACAAGGAGCATCCCGGGCACCATCATCAGGTGCAGCTGCCACGTTTTCGACATGCGCGCTCCATTCACAAGCTACACCGCCTTTGCAAGAGGAAGGGGGAACGTGCGGCTCCCCCTTCGATTTTGGTCATATCGGGCCTTCCTTACGACTTACCGTTGTCGAAATCGCTCATTTCCTCGGCGATTTTGGTGCCGCCAAGCTTGTTGTAGCGGTCGGCAAACGCATTAAATTCGCTGACCGGCTTGGCTCCCATAATAAAGGCGATGTACGATTCCAGCTTCTCTTTGTTCAAAATCGATTCCGTCCTCGTCAGCGTGGGGGTCGGCGGCCCGCTGTAATCGGAATATCGGACCTTCGGATATTCGGCCTTGAAGTAGCCTTCCAAATAAACCTTCTTCCACGCCCAGCCTTCGACGCCCGGCTGGAACATGCGGACATAGTCCGCCCGTTTCGCGGAAGGCCCGTTCTTGTCTCCCGCCTCGAAGTCCTTCTTGAACTCCGGTCCCCAGTTGATGTTGCCGGCCAGCTGCATCGGCATCCAGTTATTCAGCCCTTTGTTGGCATATTTGGGGTCTTTGGCGGTCGCTTCATACGTTTTCTGGAAGACGGTCGGACCGTTCTTCACGAGCCACGGCGCGCCGTAGCCGTCCGTCACGTAGTTCATCATCGTCACGAGCGCCTCCGGGTGCGCAAAGCCTTTTTTAACGTACAGCCAGCCGTACGCGTTCAGCGGAGTGCCCGGCACGAAATCGCCTTTGCCCGCCGCAGCCGGCACCGAAAACGGCACCCAGTCCGCCTTCGGATTATTTCGGACCGAATCGCGGATATCGCCAAGCGGCGAGTAGAAATAACCGAAAAACAGGCCCAGCTTGCCCGCTGCGATATTTTCGCTCTCCTTCTTGTCGTCCTTGATCGCAAATTCCTTGTCGATCGCACCGATCTTATACAGCTCGCTGAGCTGTTCGAAGACGGGGATCGCCCCCGGGTCGGTCGAGCCGTTCATGTAATGGCCGTCTTTGTCCTTGATCCACATGTTCGCCTGCGAGACCGACGTATCCGGATAAACGCCGTAGGCATTCATCATAAAGTTGAGGCCCGTCAGATCCTTATCCAGATACAAGCCGAGCGTATCGTTCTTGCCATTGCCGTCGGGGTCCTCCGTAGTAAACGCTTTCGCCATCGCAAAGACGTCCTCCATCGTTTTCGGCGCGCTCAGCTTCAGCTTATCCATCCAGTCCTTGCGCACCCACAGCACCGGGGTATAATCGTAAATGGTCGTCGGGTCGGGCAGCGCGTAAATTTTACCGTCCCGCATCGCCGGCGCAAACAGCTTCTTGTCGTTCTGCTCCAGCACCTGCTTCAAGTTAGCCGAAGCGTACTTATTGTACGCATCCGTCAAATCCTCGACCATGTCGCCCCGGATCAGCTGGTTCAGCTTCGTTTGATTGACGTAAGCGAAATCGGGAATGTCTTTGCTCGTAATCGCCAGCTGCAGCTTATCCTCCCTGGCGCCCGGCGTCGTCGTAATTTTCGCGGTGACGTTAATGCCCATCGTGTCGAGAAACAGCTGGTGCATCGGATTGTTCTCGAAGCTCTCGCCGTCGGGAAACTTGCCGCCTTCCGTCGACGTATCCGCCGAAAATATCGTGCTCATTGTAATCGGCGGGTCGAACTTCTTGTACGGATCGGGCGCTTCGTCCGTCTGTTTCGCCTCCGTTTGATTCGCGGCTTGATCCTTCGCCGCCGTGTCCGGCGCATTCGTGCCGCCGTTGGAGCACGCCGCAGCCGTTGAAACCAAAACGGTTACACCCAGCAAAGCCAGCATCCTTCTTCTTTTCAACCTAACACCCCTCCTCGAAATTGGGTTTGCTTTTCCATTATAAAAATGACGGACGGGGGGACGGTAGAAGAATGTGTTTACATTCGGAAACGATCTTTACTTGTTGGCAGCGCTTTAATCCCGGTCCGGAGCACCGAAATCGAAGGACATCCGGTACTGCTGCGGAGAAATCCCGTACATTTTGCGGAATACTTTGGCAAAATAATTCGGATTGCGGTAGCCCGCCAGCTCCGCCACCTCGTAGACCTTCAGCTTCGGATCGGCAAGCCGTTTTTTCGCGCATTCCATCTTGCTTCGCTCGATATACCGGCTGAGCGGCTCGCCTGTCTGTCGATGGAAAATACGCGACAAATACGAAGGATTCAGATAAAACTTGCGGGCAAGCGAATCCAGGGACAGATCATGATTGAGATGATCGGTGATATAAGCCTGAACCCGGGAGACGACGTTATTCTCGCCGGCAGGCGGTGCGTGCATCGGATCTGCGCCTGCAGACGCTACGTCTGCGATTCGTTCGCCGTTCCGGAAGGTAACGTCCGGCATTCGTTCGCCGTCCCGGTCTTGATCGGCCGGGGTCCACCACGACTCCGGGCTGGCGCGGACCGTAAAAACCGTTTCGGGGCTCGGCATTTGCTGCATCCGAGCGGCCAAATAGTGGAAGCCCGCCGGCCACTGGCTCCAGGCCAGACGCTCCGACAGCGCGAACGATACATGGGCGCCGAGCACGCGGAGAATCGTATTTTGGGCTTCGCGCAGCGTTTTCTCCCATTGCAGCGATTTGACCTCGCTTGATTGCTTCTCCGCGCCGGGGCCTGCTTCTCCGCTTGCAATCACAAACGCCGTATAAGCGTCTCCGCTGCGGAACGAAGCGATGCCCGCATCTCCGCCGACCATTTCCGCGAACAGGTTGCCAGCCGCAAAATGGATTAGCGCCAGGTCTTCCTCCTTGAATCTCGCGTCCCAATCGTCAATGCGCAGCATCACCGTATCGACAAGCCCATCCGGACAAAAGGGCAGGTTGAACCCGGCCAACAGCCGTCCCAGCTCCTGCGGCTCAGCGGGAGCGCCATGGTTCAGCAGCTCATTGAAAAAGGCGGTTTGCGCGCCGCCGATTTCCTCCCGCGCCATGCCCTTCAACAGCTCCAGCGCCAGCGCCTGCTCCAGCTCCTCCTCCACCAGCGCAATCGCTTTGCGCACGCAGATGAGCAAATCCTCGTCCTCCACCGGCTTCAGCAAATAATCGAAGGCCCGGCTCTGCAAAGCGCGTTTGGCATAGTCGAAATCCGCGTAGCCGGTCAGGAAAATGACTTTCACCCGCTTCCACAGCTTGTACAGGTTATCCAGCAAATCGAGACCGGTCATGCCCGGCATCCGGATATCGGTCACCACGATATCGATCGGCATTTTGGCGCACAGCTCCAGCGCCGATTTGGCCGAGCCGGCGGTCGCCACATGGCCGAGCGGCAGATCGCTTGCGGCGAACAAGTCCGCCAGACCTTCGACAATATACGCTTCGTCGTCCACAATGAGCAGGTTATACATTCTCTTCTCACCTCCCGTTCGGCGGCCGATCCGGAATACCGAAGGATACGCTGGCCCCGAAGCCCGGGCCGTTCCGGATCGAAAGCCGGCAGTCCTCGCCATACCGGTAGCGAAGCCGCCAATTGATGTTCCACAGGCCGAAATGATCCGCCTCCATGTCCGGGTTGTCCAGCGCCCGCAGCAGCTCCGCCAGCTTCCCCGGCTCAAAGCCGGGACCGTCGTCTTCCACGACCGTACGGATTCCCCCGTTCACCCGGAAAATCCGGATCAAGATACGGGTAGGATCTTCCTTCCGCTCCAGGCCGTGGATGATCGCATTTTCGACAAGCGGCTGCAAAATCAACCCGGGAACCGGATAGGCAGCGACGTCTACATCGCACGCAATGTCGAAGTGAAGCTTGTCGCCGAAGCGGATCTTCTGGATCTCCAAATAAATCCGCGTATACTTGATTTCGTCGGCCAGCGCCGCGTCCCGGTCCGCATAGTAGGTCACAAACCGGAAATAATCGCCCAGATATTTGCACAAGCCCGCCACATTTTCCGTCTCGCCGGACTTGGCCATGCGGTAGCCGTTGTAAAAACAGTTATACAGAAAATGCGGGTTGATCTGCGACTGCAGATGCTTCAGCTGAGCCTGCTGGAACTGGATCTTCTTCTCCAGCACCTCGCGGATCAGGTTTTGCAGCTGCTCCGCCATCCGGTTGAACTGCTTGTACATATAGCCGAATTCATCGTCTTTGTCGAGCTTCAGCCGGCTGTTGTAATTGCCTTTCTCCACTTCCTTCATCGACTTGACGAGCAGCCGGACAGGCACCTGAATCTGCTTGTTGATGACGATCGAGAAAGCGAAAATAATGATCAGCGACAAAGCCGCCAATATCCAAAACAGCTTGCGGAGCAGGTAAAAGCGGCCCAGCAGATCCTTCTCCTTCGCATAGAAGCCGATGGTGAACAAGCCGTCCTCGGAGGGCGTTTCCTGGATCACATAGGAATGGCGCTCGATCAGCGCGGTGCCGGCGGCCGGCCGGTCCGCCCCCGGCTCGTCGATGAGGGCGATCGTCCTTTTCTCCTCGGCTGTCAGCAGCTCCTCCGCCATGAGCGCGTTTTTCTGGTTGTCCTTCAAAAAAATATGAAGCGCTTCGTTCCCCTGATGCTGCTTGAGCGAAGCCATAATTTTATCCTGCGACAGCTCGACGCCCAATACGAAATCGTTATCGCTGCTGCTGAAATAGACAACATCGTTCCCGTACAGCAGCCGGTTGCCGGGACTTGCCGCCATATCCCGGTAAATCGTTTTATACTTGTCGTCCATCTCGTTATAGCCATTCAGCACCGAGACGATTTCGCCGGCTTTGGGCAGCATCATGAACACATCGTCGATATAGCCGCTGGAAAAATAGAGCACTTTCAATTTGCTCATCAGCTCCTCGAAGGAGATGACGATCGGATAAGCGAATTCCTGATTGCGCTGGAGCGCGTATTCCTTCAAGTCCGAATCCATGCTGAGCGACACGAGCATCTGATTGACGTTGGAAAGTTCCTCTTCGTAGTAGTTGGTAAAAAAATAGAGCTCCTGCCGGATGGTTTGGCTCGTGGACTCGAGGACGCTTTTGGACCCGTACCAGGTCACGCCCAGGCAAATGCCGTACATCGGCGCGGCCACAAGCAGAAAACCGAGCAGGAGCTTGACGAACACGCTTTTTCTCATTTGCAGCCACCTGGAGTCAAAAGCCGCCGCTTGCTCCCCTGTCCTTGCCGGTCTGCGCTTCGCCGGTGTGCCGATTCGGGCAGCCTGCCGGGAGTCAAAAGCTGTCCCCTGCCCCCCTGTCCTGGCCGGTCTGCGCTTCGCCGGTGTGCCGATTCGGGCAGCCTGCCGGTACTTCGTGCCTCCCGTTTCCATGCATCGAGCCGCCCCGGCTCGCCGGCCGCGAATGGCCGGATCTCCGGTGCAGTCGCACCGGATGCAGAAGGCGTCACGGCATACAACATGTCGATCGGGTAAGCGTCTTGCATCTTGCTGTATTCCTCCTTTCGCGCTAAAGCGTTTTCATATTGCCGGTATCCGTTACGGCCGATGACCGTTTGGACCCCGGCGGCAAATCTGCTTTCATTTTAATGACATCTGACATTTTTGTACAAGAACAAGAGGTCAAAGCGTGAAGTGGGGCTATTCGGGGATAAAGCCTGGATGGATCTCAATCCAACGGCAGAACGCTCAGGCGCGGAAGGACATTTCGGGTGTCTCGTCCGGCTGCTCTAAGGGCGGAGGAGGAGCCGCGGACGGACGGTACGACTTGCAGATACGCAAACAAAGACGGGATTTGCGCAGCCGCGCAAATCCCGTCAGCAAGAAACGTTTTCTTAAATGACCGCGTGTCCACTGCCGTGTTTTGTCCGGGCGGCAGCCGCCTGATACCGCTTGTATCTCCCATAATCAAACGCAGCCATTCAGACTGGTCCCGTTACATTATAAAAAATTTCATTCTTATCTATGTTGCGGACCGGGACGGGACGTTCGCCAGAAGAGGGCCGATTCCTTCGGCGTATGTCAGATGCGCAATTACCGCATCGCGAAGCTTCGGATACGGGAGCTCCGCCAGCATCGCCGTTTGGACGGCGGCCATGATTTCTCCGCCTTCGGAACCGATCATCGTGAAGCCGAGAATCCGGTCGTCGCTCTCGCTGACCAGAACCTTCATAAAGCCCTGCGTTTCGTCCGTAGCCTCTGAACGCAGCACACTGCTCATCGGCAGTTTCGAGACGCGCACTTTGACGCCTTGGCGATTGGCTTCGCGTTCGCTTAGTCCCACGCGGGCAAGCGGCGGGTCGGTGAACATGCAGTACGGTACCAGCCGGTCGCGAGTGCTGCGGTTCCCGCCCGCAAGGTTGTCCCTGACGATTCGGAAATCGTCGACGGAGACATGGGTAAACATCGGGCTGCCGGCGCATTCCCCGATCGCCCAGACATCCGGAGCAGTCGTCTCGAGCCGCTCGTTAACGCGGATGAAGCCCCGTTCGTTAAGGTCAATGCCAGCCTGCTCAAGCCCGATACCGGCGGTATTGGGGACTCGGCCCGCGGCAACGAGAAGGTCGGTGCCTTCGATTGTCCGTTCGCCGGAATCCGTGCTTACGGTGACGCTGACTTTCTCGCCGGATTTACCTTGTACATGAACCGGTTTGGCTCCAAGCAGAATTTGAATCCCTTCACCGCTCAGTATCCGGTGGATTTCCGCCGCCGCATCGGGATCTTCCCGGCTCATCAGCTGCGCTCCGGGCTCGATGATCGTTACCCGGCTGCCGAAACGGCGATAGGCCTGGGCCATTTCGAGGCCGATATAACCGCCCCCGAGCACGATCAAATGTTCCGGCAAGTAGTCGAGCTCCAGCGCTTCGATGTGCGTGAGCGATCCGGCGGCCTCAAGTCCGGGAATATCCGGAACCGCCGCATGCGAACCGACATTGACGATAACCTGATCGCCCGTCAGCATGCGCGTTCCGCCGTCGTTCAGGCGCACTTCGATCGTTTTCGGTGCCGTAAATCGGCCGCTTCCCATGATGAGCTCCGCGCCGCTTTCTTTGTAAGCATTGACGTGAAAAGCGATTTCGCGATCGATCATCTCCTGCTTGCGCTGGCGTACCTTCTCCATATCGGTCGTGACGGAGCCGGCGATCATGGTCCCGAATCGAGCGGCGTTCCGCGTCAAATATGCGATTCTTGCGCTCCAAATTTCGTTCTTGCTGGGCAGGCAGGCGACGGCCGGGCAAGAGCCGCCGACCCATTTCCGCTCGACGACGGCCACGCTCCTTCCCGATTTCGCCAAATGCCAGGCCAGCAGCTTGCCGCCTTGGCCGCTGCCGAGGATCAACGTTTGAACATGCTCGGGTTTCGACATCGAAATCCTCCTTTAAATGTGTTCAAACCTATTATTCGCTAAGAAAGCAAAACATTACAGACCATTTCTGCCCGAAATTTGCCTAAAACTATCAATGTCTGAAGTTTACATCGTTTTGCGACATTTTCCATGCTAATATACCGTTAAAGAAAAATACCGCATAAAATGTCGAAGCCGGTCAATTTAAGAGGAAGGATGGACGAGACGTTGGAAATTAAGCTTCAGAAGGAACTGCAAAGCATAATTGCGTTAACGGAGAAAATAAGCCGCTCCGAGGGAAGAAGCCAAACCGTTATCCCCTTTCTTTCCATTTACCGGATCAGTCACCGCACCCGTCCCCTCCCGATTGTGCTGACGCCTGCATTATGTATGGTTCTTCAGGGAACAAAATATCTTCACATCGGCCAAAATACCGTTCATTATCAAGCGGGCAGCTACATCGCATCCTTGGTCGATATACCTGTATCCGCACAAATCGTTGATGTTACGAAGAAGCTGCCTTACATCGGATTGCGTATCCATTTTACGGCAAAGGAAATCGTCTCGGTGCTGCTGGAAACGGAAATCGACGTGAAACCGAAAGCGAACGACGGCGCCTTTATCGGGAGTGCCGATGCCGACCTTTTGGATATGCTGACCCGGCTGCTGAAGCTGACCGGCAAACCCAAAACGGCAGGCTATCTTTCCGAACTTATCAAGCGCGAAATCATTTATTATTTATTGTCTGGCGAATGCGGGCACCATTTTGTTCAGCAGGCGCTCATCTACCAAAAAATAGATCATATTGGCAGTATTATTGCATGGATCAAAGAAAATTATTACCGCTCTTTTACGGTCGAGGAGCTGGCAAAAACGAACAATATGAGCGTCTCGGCGCTGCATCGCAAGTTCAAAGCGATTACGTCAATGGGGCCGCTGCAGTATCAGAAACGGCTTCGCCTGCAGGAAGCAAGACGCCTTATGCTGAGCGGTTCCGTTAATGTTTCGTCTGCCGCCATGGAGGTCGGCTATGACAGCCCTTCGCAATTCAGCCGGGAATACCGGAGACTGTTTGGCCTCGCGCCGCTGCAAGATATGAAAGCGGTGCGGGAAAAATCGGCGGCAGACGAAGACGAGAACGGCTAGGCGATAATCGGCTTTAGCGCACGGGTCACGTATTCCCCGTTGGCGGCTGTAACCCGGTCCGGGTCCGCTTCGGCGGCGGCGGATTCCTCTTCGACCATAATCCACCCGTCGTAGTCCGTATCGCGTAAATAGCGCGTAATGGCTTTATGGTCGATGCATCCCTGTCCGAGCGCCGTCCAACTCCCGTCTTTGTCCATATCTTTGTAATGGACATGCCGGATGAGAGGACGATAGGCGCGGATGATTTCCCCAGCGTCCATTCCGCCTTTGGCAATATGCCCCGTATCCGGCGCGTAGCCGCAGTAACGGGGATCGAGTCCTTCCAGCAGGACGCCGTAATCGTCCCGGGTCCGGAAAATCGAGCCGGCCGGCGAATTTGGATGAACCGCGCAGACGATCCCCTGTTCGAACGCTCGGCGTCCGACGGCGTTAAAATTCGCGAGCGCGTTCGCCTGCCGCTCGGCCAGTCCGCTTCGGTCCGGGCCCGCATGCTGCACGAGCGTCAGCACCGTGCCGGGGAATTGCCGCAAATAGTTGATGACGCGGTCCGCCTCGGCATGTTCCTCGTCCGTCTCCTTTCCCAGCCGCCAGCCGAGCGACAGGCAGAGCGCACCCAGCTTCAGGCCTTCGCGGTCCAGCGCGTCACGCAGTGCCTCCGGATCGCGGCTGCGGCTGCCGAGCATGCACACTTCCGGTTCGATACCGGCTCCTCCGGCGCTGCGCGCCACACTTAGGATATGGTCCAGCCGGTCCCGGTACTTGTCGTAGGACATCTGCCACGTATACGTTTGAAACCCGAACGAAATCGTGATCGTATTCAGCCTCCTTGTTTGCTGCTTACGGGAGCGGAAATCCGGGATCCGTCACCGGCACGTCTCCGATCTTTAGCAGCCCTTATCGATGTTTCTTCCCTTCCAATTCGACATGTCCGGCTTCAGCTCCTTTGCTTATAGGGACTGGAATAAACGATCGCTTTCCAAGCTGGATAAATATACCAAACAATCCGGCACACGAAAAGCCATGATACGGTTTCAGTCTCCCGGTATCTGTCCAATGGTAAATATGAAAAAACGACTACCGACATTTCAGACGCCCAAAATGGTTCCGAACCGGCCGGTCATCCCGCTCGGTCTTCTGTTCCTGACGCTGCTTGCGTCTCCGCTCGTGCTGGTCCGGTCTCCTTCTCTATCCGGCCATAGCTTGGCGACGCCCGGCGAGCGGGTCGCCGCCGAGCTGCCGCCGGCGATCGAGAGCGCACCCTACGACTGGGTGCGCCGGTATCCGCTGATCGCCCATGCGCTGGGCGGAATCGGCGGCCATAACGGCACGAACAGCCTGGAAGGGCTGGAGCATGCGTACAACAGCGGGCACCGCGTTTTTGAAACGGATATTATCCCCGCCTCCGACGGACAGCTGGTGCTGCGGCACGACTGGGGCGGCGGCACGTACAAGGTGCTGGGACAGCGGCCGCCGAACGGCGGGCACGAACCGCTGACGCCAGCCCAGTTTAAAGCGCTGAAAATATGGGGGAAATACACCCCGATGACGTTCAAGGATTTGGCGGCATTCCTGTCCGATCATCCGGATGCGCTGGTCGTGACCGATACGAAGGAGCCCGATCCCGTCAAGGCCGCGGACATCTTCCGCGAAATCGTCGAAGAGGCGCGCGAGGTGAACCCGCAGGTGCTCCGCCAGCTCATCCCGCAGCTCTACAAGCCCGACAATTACGAAGCGGTCAACGGCGTTTTTCCGTTCCGGCAGTACATCTATACGCTCTACATGAACGAGGATTCCACTCGGCAGGTCGTCGATTTTGCAAGCGGGAAGGGGATCCGCGTCGTCGTCATGGATGAGGAGCATTATTCGCCGGAGCTGGTCGGAGCGCTTAAAGCGAAGGGGATCGATTCGTATATCAATACGCTTAACGATGTGAATACCATACAAGCGTACAGAAAGGCCGGCGTGAAGGGCGTCATGACGGATTTCGTCGAGCCGGGCGACTTGACGGGCAAACCGAAGACTGCCGCGCCCGGCGCATCTTCACAGGCGGCGGCGGCCGATTCGTCCAAACGGTGAATGCCGGAGGCCGGTTCGATTTGCGGACGACCGGAAGCGATTTTGTTAATGGTATGCGAAAAAGACCTCTGTCCTTCATAAAGCGAAGGACAGAAGCCTATCGTAACGGTTATTCGGCTCGCTGCGGCAGTCGATTACGGTTCAAGCCGCGATTATGGAAAACACGGACGGTTGGTTATTGATTCCCCGTCAAGATCAGCTCTGCAGTGCAGGCTCCGGCCAGACTGCCGCCTACCGTGAGCTGCACGCGTCCGGGCTCCGGGGTAAAAACCATGTCCCGGTTCCACAAGGCCAGTTGTTCCCAGCCGAGCTCGAGGACAATCGTCTTCGTCTCGCCGGGCTCCAGCATCGTCTTGCGAAAGCCTTTCAGCTCGGCGGCGGGTCGGGTTACGCTTGCCTCCAAATCCTTGATGTAGAGCTGCACGACCTCCGCCCCCGCCGTATCGCCGGTGTTGCGCACGTTCACCGATACCGCGACGCGCCGTCCGCTTTCGAGCTCTTGCAAGGAAATGGCAGCGGGTTCCAGCCTCAGTCCGTCAAATTCGAACGACGTATAGCTGAGCCCGTGACCGAACGGATACAGCGGCTCTCTCGTCTGGTCGATATAGCCCGGTCTGCCGGCATCCTTGGAATTGTAATAGACCGGCAGCTGTCCGGACGATCTGGGCAGCGAAACCGGCAGCTTGCCGCTCGGGTTGGTTTTCCCGAACAGCACGTCTCCGATCGCGAGACCGCCTTCCTGTCCGGGATACCAGGCGCACAGCAGCGCGCCGCAAAGCGGCTCGATATCCGTCAACGCATGCGGCCGCCCTTGAATCGCCACGCCTACGACCGGAATGCCCGCCGCAGATATCGCCTGCGCAAGCAGCCGCTGGGGCTCGCCGATCCTAAGGTCCGCCAAATCGACGCCTTCGCCGCAATCCATCTCGCCCGGCGAGCCTTCGCCGATGATGGCCGCGCCGTTCGTATCGAAGCGGATATCGAAGTTGCGAGCGCTGCTGCCTCCCAGGACGAGGACAATGACGTCCGCGTCCGCCGCCACGGACAGCGCTTCCTGAATCATCTCCGGCGTTCCGCTCCGGATGCCGCTTCCTGCGGCATACACGACCTCCGTGCCCGGAGGGGCCGCTCTGCGCACGCCTTCCAGTACGGTGACGCCTTTGCCGGGCGGCTGCGTCGACGTATAATCGCCGAGCTGGTTATAGATACTGTCCGCATTGGGGCCGATGACCGCGATTTTGCGATAGCGCGGGCCCAGCGGAAGCTGGCGGTCTTCGTTTTTGAGCAGGACGACGGACTCCCGCGCCGCCTGCAAATTATGAAGGCGGAACGCTTCGCTCCCCACCGCATGCGGAGCTGCGGATTCGTCCGTGTACGGCTTGTCGAACAGCCCGAGCTCGAACTTCAGGCGCAGGATGCGGCGGACGGCACGGTCGAGCTGCGCTTCGTCCGCCTTGCCGGCTTTTACCGCCGCTTCCAGCGTCGTAAAAGCTTTGTCCCACAGGCTCAGATCGATGCCTGCCGACAGGGCCAAAGCGGCCGCAGATTCATGGTCGCCCGTCATCTGTACCAGGCGGTCGACCGCCTGCCCGTCCGCCATCACTACGCCGTCGAACCCCCATTCCTCCCGCAGAATGCCGGTTAACAGCCGCTTGTTCGCATGGCACGGAATACCGTCGATCTCGTTATACGCCGCCATGCAGCCCCGAGCGCCCGCACGAACGCCGGCCAGCATGCCCGGCAGATGGATTTCGCGCAGCGCCCGTTCCCCGATCGCGGCCGGGGCCGCATTGCGCCCGCCCTCCGCAGCTCCCTGCGCGCAGAAATGCTTGAGCAGCGCCGCGATTTTGTCCGGACGCCGCAGCTCTTCCGGCGTATGCCCCTGCAAACCGCGCACGGCGGCTTCGGTCAGCCTGGCGGCGAGATACGGGTCCTCGCTGTAGCACTCCTCCGACCTTCCCCATCTGGGGTCGCGCAGCACGTCAAGGGTCGAAATCAGCCCGATATGCGCCCCGCGCGCCCGAATCTCGGCGGCAACGAAGCTGTATACCCGCTCCATCAGCTCCGGATTCCAGGTCGAGCCGATGCCGATGTTCGTCGGAATTAACGTCCCGTCCAGCGCCTGATGGCCGTGCGGGCATTCCTCCGAAAGCAGAACCGGAATGCCGAGACGCGTATGCTCGCGCACGTACCGCTGAATCCTATTGGCCGCTTTCGCGCTGTCCGCCGCAGGGATGCCGTTGCCGTACGTCACCGCCGACCAGGGATCGGCCCGGAACAGGCCGTAAAGCGCGCCCATCCCGTCACCGAAGGCGACCTCGCGCTTGAACGCCTCCGTCAGCTCGATCCCGTCCGGCGTCCGCCGGTATGCGTGCCAGCCGTACATGCGCTGGTTGACTTGTCCTACCTTCTCCTTCAGCGTCATCCGGCCAAGCAGATCCTCGGTTCGTTCCTCGGCCGTCAAATTAGAATTCCAATAAGCTTCCAAGGTTTCACTCCCCTTCGGACCCATCTTATTCCTTCACGCTTCCCAATACCAGTCCTTTGACGAAATACTTTTGCAGGAACGGGTAAACGAGCAGAATCGGCAGCGCCGTCATAAAAATTTGCGCCGCACGGCCGGTCCGGTCCGAGACGAAGCGCGCCGTTTCGGGGTCGTTCATCGTCAGGTTCTTTAAGGTTGCCGCATCGATCGTAATCGCCTGCAAATAGGTCGCCAGCGGATAATCGTTGGGATTCCGCATATAAAGCAGCCCGTCGAACCAGGAATTCCAGTGGCCGACCATCGTAAACAGCGTTACGGTCGCCAGCGAGGGCAACGAGATGGGCAAATAGATTTTAACGAGCGTCACCAGATGATTTGCGCCGTCCATCAGCGCGGACTCTTCCAGCTCCTTGGGCAGACCCCTGAAAAAATTAAGCATGAGGATAACATTGAATACATTGACGGCGCCGGGCAAAACGAGCGACCAGATCGTACCCAGAAGATGGGTCTGCTTGACAACGAGATAGGTCGGGATAAGCCCGCCGCTAAACAGGATCGTAAACACAAACAGCCAGGCATATGCCGTCCGCAGCGGGAACCGGTGGTTTTCCTTCGAAAGCGGATATGCGGTCAGGACGCAGATGATCATATTCACCAGCGTGCCCAGAATCAGCCGCTCGACCGAAACGCCGAACGCGGTGAAAAACTTGCCCTGCTGAATGACGATCTCGTACGATTTCAAATTAAAATCGATCGGTATGAACTTGACGCTTCCCGACAGTGCGGCGCCCGCCGAGCTGAAGGAAACGGCGAGCACATTGAGCAGCGGCAGGATGCACAAGACAGACATGGCGATCAGAAAGGTGTAGTTAAAGATCAAAAACGTTTTGCGCGACCATGAAAGTTTATACATTCTCGTTCACCCCCTTAGAAAATGCGGTAATTGGCCAGTCGGTAGGCCAGCCAGTACGATACGGAGATCAACAGGAACGAAACGGCCGATTTGAAGAGACCGATCGCTGTCGATACGCTGTACTGCGCGCTGACAATTCCGATGCGGTAAACGAGCGTATCCAAAATATCGCCGCTATCGTAGGTGATCGGATTGTACAGGTTAAACACCTGATCGAAGCCCGCGTTCAAGACGTTGCCGAGACTGAGCGTGCCCAGCAAAATCATGATCGGCACGATGCCGGGAAGCGTAATGTGCAGCGTTTGCTTCCAGCGCGAAGCGCCGTCGACGATGGCCGCTTCGTACAAGGAAGGGCTGATCGACGTGAGCGCCGCCAAATAAACGATCGTATTAAATCCGAATTCCTTCCATACATCGCTGACGATAAGCGTGAAGCGGAACCAATGATTATCTCCCAGAAAAAAAATGGGCTGCACGCCGAGATAGCCGAGCACATGATTGACGATCCCGTCGGAGGGCGAAAGAATGTCTTTTAAAATGCCCGCCAAAATGACCCACGACAGAAAATGAGGCAGGTACACAAGCGTCTGTACGCCCCGCTTAATGAACGATTTGCTGACTTCGTTCAGCATCAGCGCCACGATAATCGGCACCGCCAGGTTGCCGATGATTTTGAAAATCGCGATAATGAGCGTGTTTCGCATGACAAGCGGAAACTCCGGCATTTGAAACACATACTTGAAGTTGTCGAAGCCGACCCATGGCGAGTGGAAGAAGCCTTTGAACGCCGAAAACTTCTCGAACGCGATAATGATTCCGAACATCGGATAGTAGCTGTAGACGAGAACCAGAACCAGAGCGGGCAGGAGCATCACATGCAGCAAATAATCCCGCTTCAGGCTTTTCATCAGACGCATCAAGAAACCCTCCTGTCCGATAATATGAAATAAGCGTAAAAACGGGAGAAGCGGCACGCCGCCCCTCCCGTTTCATCCATTATTTATGTTGGGCTTTCCAATCGTTCACTTCCTGGGTAATTTGGTCCCCGCCAAGCTTCTTCCAATCGGCAACGAACTTGTCGAACTCGTCGATCGGGGCCGCGCCCATGATGATTTTCGTAAATTCCTGCTGCTCCAGCGTATCGAGCGACGCCTTCTTCGTCACCATCGTCGGTGTCGGCGCCCCGTAAAACTCGGAATTGAGCTGGTTGTTCAGGTCGTCCTTCTTAATAATGTCAAACGCGTCGTACTGCCGCTTTTGGCCCCAGCCTTTGACGATGTCTCCCGCCTCATAGGCTTTGATGTTCTTGACGATCGCCGCTTGCTCGGAATTCAGCTTGGAGACATCTCCGGAATCGAGCGCCGCATGAACCGCATCCAGGTTGTCCGGGATATCCTTCGTAACCGGCCACGACTGGACAAGCGGATATTTGAAATAGTCGATTTCCGGCGACGAGCCGGGCTTCGCGCCGAATTTCTCGTAATCTCCGGTCGCTCCCCACATTTTCTCCTGAAAATCGTTGAGCAGACGGATGATCGCTTCGGGATGCGCGTAGCCTTTCTTCACGACGACGTACTGGTCAACGGAAGGATTGACCGCTTGCACCACCGGCTGCTTGCCGTCGACCGAGACGATCGAATACGGCTTCATATTGTCGAGCTGCTGATTTTTCGAAATATTCATGGGCGAATACGAATTCCAGTTTGCGCCGTAGAACATACCCAGCTTGTTGTTGATGATGTCTTCGCCGAATTTCCCGGCGTCTTTAACGGACCATTCCTTATCGATGAGACCGTTCTTGTACATCTCCTGCAGCTTCGCAAGCCCCGTCTTGACCTCCGGCTGGATGCTGCCGTAGACGATTTTGCCGGTCGAATCTTTAATCCAGATATCCGGATAGGCATTGAAGGCCGCGAACCAGCCGCCGAGGTCTCCGGAGCTGCCGCCCGTCATCCCAAGCTGCGGACTTCCCAGCAGACCGAGTCCGAACGTATCCTTTTTGCCGTCTCCATCCGGGTCCTTGTTTACGAACGCATCCGCGATTTTGACCAGGTCGTCGATCGATTTGGGCGCGGACAAGCCCAGCTTTTTCATCCAATCGGACCGGATCCACAGGACATCGTTGTTCGTAATCGTGCCGTTGATGTGCGGAATGGCCAGCAGCTTCCCGTCGAAGGTGGCCGCGCTCATCGCAATTCCGCCGTCTCCGTTCATCAGCTTCTTTGTTAACGGCGTGGCTTCCTTGTTGAACACATCGGTCAAGTCTTCCAATTGGTCCGCATCGGCCAGCTGCTGCAGCTGTGCGGCGTTCACTTCGAACATATCCGGCAGGGTGTCGCCCGAAGCGATGACGACATTCATTTTATTGGTATAATCGTCGGTTGACGGAGCGGTCCAGTCATACGTCATTTTGATGCCGAGGTTATCCTCGAATTCTTTCGTCCAGACGTTATTGTTAATATCCTCGCCTTTATCGTAAATCCAGTCCGCCTGGACATTCCGTGCGGCGTGAATGGTAATCGGCGGGTTGTATTTGCCCGAGCTTCCGTCCGTCTGCGCGGATGACGACGCATTACTGCCGGAATCTCCGGTCGATGCGGACGTCCCGTTCTGCTTGTCCGACGAACATGCCGACAGGGCAAGCGTGCAGGCGGCAATAAAAGCGAGACAGGCAATTTTTCTGTTCGGTTTCAACATAGTTCCCCCTTGATTGAAATTAAGATCGGCCTCTCACAACCAATGTATCACTGCCGGCGCAGCGGGCTCTACTGTCCGTTTTATACACCGGCTATCCTATTTAAACCTTTTGGCGGCGTCCCGGTATTCCTGGGGGGTCACCCCCAAATGTTTTTTGAAGAACCGGTAAAAATAGGTTTCCGACAAAATGCCGATTTCCTTGGATACGTCCTGAATCCGGCAGTCGCTTTCCTCGAGCAGCTCTTTCGCCTTCTTCAGTCTGACTTCCGTAATATAGTCGGACAGTACCCGGTCCGTAATTTGCTTATACAATCGCGACAGGTAGTAAGGATGATGCCCGAACACTTCGCCAAGACGGGTGAGCGACAGGTCGCCTGCCAAATGGGCCGCGATATAAAGCTCGATTTGGGTCACGATGCTCTCTTCCTGATCCGTCCGCCGGCTCGATCTGGCGTCAAACACCGCTTCCGCAAGCCTGCCGAAATACGCGGTCCGCTCTTTCCAGGGCAGCACCGGCTCGAACCGGCTCAGCAGGCTGAGATCGACGGACCGGCTGATTTCCATATGAAGCTCGAACCGGTTGATCGCCGACAGAAAAATCGCCGCGAGCGACAGCGAGATTTCAAGCCGGACGCTTTCGGGGCGTAGGGCCGGCCCGTCACCGGACCGCATCAGCTCCTCGAGAAGCTCGAAGAAGTCGGCGCGTTCGCCGTTCTCCAAATGATGCTGCAGCTTGCGGACGGCTGCGGCAAACGATTGCGGCTGCAGCTCCGGCGGCAGTTCCTCCTCCGCCCGTTCCCGGCTGCGGGACTCCAGCACGATCGATTCGTTGCCCGCACCCAGGCCGAGATTAAGCAGCAGCTTCAACGATTCAAACTGCTCGGGAATCCGGTTCCAAGGGACGAAAGCATGTCCGACCGAGAAGGAGACGGCAATCTTGAGCAGCTCGCGGACCGCCCGCTGAACGTCAGCCAGCGTTTGCTGGACAAACCGCAGCGCATGCGCGCGTTTCTCCTCTTCGTCCTGCTGTCCGCCGCCCGCTCCGGACTGAATGAACATGACGACGCGCGACGGCTCATACGAAAACGAATACAGGCTGACGGCCGGCGCGAAAAATTCCTTTGCGATGTTCTGGATCGCAAAGATAAGCAAATTTCGGTCGTACGGCGCGAAGATGCCGCGCCAATCGTCCACGCGCCCGACGACGAGCAGCGCCGGCTCGCCGCCGGTCAGGCCGATCCCGAGCTCGCCGAACTGCTCGTCCCGGACGCGAGCGGAACCGGCGTCGCCCATGAGCAGGCCGTGCATAAACTCCCGCTGCAGCAGCGGAAGCGATGCCTGAAGCTGCTTGCGGGCGCTGGACAGGAGATGATCGAGGCGGTCGGTTTCTTCCAGCTCGGCGAGCACCTTCTCGACCGTCTCCGCAATAACCTCGTAGCCTTCCGTTTTTAAAATGTAATTGCTGGCTCCATTCTGGACGGCCTGCCTGACATAGACAAACTCGTCGTATCCGGATAGAAAGATAATCTTGCAGCGAGGCCATCGCTTTCGCACTTCCTCCTGCAGCTCCAAGCCGCTCATCCGCGGCATGCGGATATCGGAGAGCACGACGTCGAATTTCGTCTGCTCCAGGAGACGGATCGCTTCCATGCCCGAATGCGCGCCGAACACTTCCAGGTCCAAACCGTCCATTTCCGTAAAAAATTCGACCAGACCGTCGACGATGATTTCCTCATTATCGACAATAAGCAGTTTATACATCGTGTTCCTCCTCCGGAAGCGGAATCGTCATGGAGACGGCGAGACCGCCAAGTGCGCCCCGCTTTACCTTAAGACCGTATTCGCTGCCGAATTTCAGCTGAAGCCGGCGGTGTACGTTGAATATTCCCGTCCATTCGTTTTTGTCCTGTGCCGCGCGGAGCTCGGCCGACAGCTTATCAATGACCGCGTCTTCGAGCCCGTCTCCGTCGTCTTCAATCACGACCTCAAGCCGGTTATCGCCGGCATGCGCTTCGACCAGCAGCGTCCCCCGCCCGTCCTTGCCTTCGAGCCCGTGAAGATAAGCATTCTCGATCAGGGGCTGAAGAATGAGCCGCGGCACGACCAGCTCCGACGAAGCGGCCGGAAAACCGCGCCAGATCACTTCAATGCTAGGAAACCGGACCGACTGAATGCCGGCATAAGCCTTCGCATGCTGAATTTCCTGATCCAGCCGAATCTCGTCCTCGCCGTTTCGCGTGATAAAGCGGAAATAATTGCCCATATGCTTGACGAGCTCCTCCGCATGCGAAAGCCGCTGCTGTTTGATCAGCGTCAGTAAAATAAAGAGGCTGTTATACAGAAAATGAGGGTTGATTTGCGACTGCAGCTGCTTCATCTCCGAGCGCTGCGAACGAAGCTTCTGCTCGAACACCTCGTCGATCAGCGTTTGAATTCGGCTCACCATCGTATTGAACTGATGGTAGACATCCTGAAATTCATCGCGGGAACGGTGATGCAGCCGGAGTGTCAGGTTGCCTTCTCCGACCTTGCGCAGCGCGCCGACCAGGCGTCTCATCGGCTGATGAATGAGCCGGAAAATCCAGTACGAAAACAGCAGCACGACGCCTAAAGACAGCAGCACGAGAATCCAGTACCAGGTCCGGTACCGGTTCAGCACCCCCGTCGCCTCCTTCTCGGGAACGTAATGAACCAGCGTCAAGCCGAGCATGGACGAGCGCTCGTAGTAAAGCAGATACTGCTCATTCTCCAGCTTCATGCGCTGTTGTCCCGACTGCGGGCCGGCGGCCGACGTGTTTCGCAGAAAGTCCATAATATCCGTCAGGATGGCATGCTCCTGTTTGCCGCTCACGGTCCAGTTTTCCTTTTCGTTAATCAAAATCGTATCCGACGCCGCGTTGTTCGCCATTTGCGCCAACGATTTTTTCAGCAGCGGCAGCGACAGCTCCACTTCGAGCGCAAAGTCCATATTGTTTCCCGGCGCCGGATACACCATCCCCAGAAAAAGCCGTCCGTTCCAATACGTAAGCGGAGAAGCGGAATGCTGGGCATGATGGACAATCTCGTCCAGCTCTTCCTTGGGGATCGTGTCCTCTCCAAGTCCGCCGGACAAAATGGTATGACCGAGCTTCGGAAAATAAATTTTGATTTCCTGAATATAGGGGCTGGAGCTTTTCAAAATGGACAGCTTATTTTCGATCCGGCGGATCGTTTCCACCCGCTCGTAATCGTCCATCGATTCCGGGATGACCCCCGCTTTCTTGAAATCGTCGTCGCTGCTTATATATTCGCGCTCCAGCTGCATGATCCGTTCAATTTCGGTTTCCAGCGCGCTGAGATAAAAATGGACGTTGGAGGCGCTTGACGCCAGCAGCTCGTTGCGGACGATTCGTTCACCCGATACGTTCATAAACAGGCTGAGCGCGTCGATGGGGATAATGACGATCAAAAAGGTGATGACCAGCTTGGGGAAAATGGTCAATTTAACTGGCTTCAATGCCGTTCACCGCTCCTCTCTCAAGACCGGACCGCAGCTGTTGTGGGATGACTTGCGGCTCTAGAGACGTTACCCGGCTTCGGCTAATGGACGCACGGCGCAGGATGTCGAGGTCTTCTGTGTAAATTATACGCTCTCCTTTCAGCCCGTAAAGCGGGAGAAAGAGAGATTCCGTCCTGTCCATAAAAAAACGCTCTCATAATAGTAGCATTTTTACGCATTGTAGTTCATTTGTAACCTATTGCCATAAATTCCGAACTGCCTTATAATCGTTTTTGGTGATAATGATTTTCATTATCGAATATAATCGGAATAGCGAGGGGCAGGCCTTATGAAGTTCATCCGTCTTAAACAGGTGATGTTTGGCGTATTCACTCTGCTGATCGTCGGCGTTTTTGTGTGGCAAGGAATGACGGCGAACGGCAATCCGGACCCGAGCGCAAGCAATTTAACGCCTGGGGCCGCCATCTTAAACACAGCCATCCTTGTTTTTCGCGAGGGGCTTGAGGCAATCCTCGTATTATCGGCTATCACGGCGGGACTTGTCCGGAGCAAGAAAGAATCCTGGAAGCCGATATTCGTCGGTTCGGGCTTGTCGCTTCTTTTAACCTTTGTCACTTGGTTTGTCGTCGTCGGGATGATTTCGCTCTTGGGAAACACCACATCGGAGCTCAATATTCAGGCCGGCACGGGCCTGCTTGCCAATATCGTCCTGCTCATCATCATGAACTGGTTTTTTCATAAGCTCTATTGGACGGGATGGATTTCTTTGCATAACAGAAAGCGCCGCCAAATTACGGATGCGCCCGCCGACAATGCTCCGGCTTCCTATTGGAGTCTTGTGGTTGTCGGACTAACGTCCGTATACCGGGAAGGATTCGAGGTTGTACTGTTTCTTCAGAACCTGCGCCTGCAGGCGGGGAATCGAGTCATTGTGCTCGGTTCGTTAATCGGCTTGTGCTTGACCGGCATCGTGGGCTTATTGACGTTTGCGGCACACAAAAAGCTCCCGTACAAAAAAATGCTGGTCGTAACGGGAGCGCTGCTTGTCGTCGTGCTGTTAGTGATGACCGGCGAAACCGCTCAAGAAATGCAGCTGGCCGGCTGGATTCCCACGACGGACCTGCATCTGAACATTCCCGCCTGGATGGGGCTTTGGCTGTCCGCTTTCCCTACAGCCGAAACCTTAAGCGCTCAAGCGCTCGCCTTCGTTCTCGTCGTGGGCTCGTATGTGTCCTTGCAATACATCCGCGTCTGGAAACCGAAATTGGCGGAAAAAGTCAGTTCATAACGCCCGTTCGCGGCTGCTTTGTCTATCGAACCTCCGAAACGGATACCCATCGCCCTGTCTCGGCGGATTTCTGCACCGCTTCAAGCACCGTTTGATTGATGAGGCCGTCCTCGAAATTCGGCGCCGGACTTTGGCCGCTGACGATGCCGTTCATCAGCTCCGCGACCAGGTTGATGAATGTATGCTCATAGCCGATAATATGGGCGGGCGGCCAATACGCTCCGGCATAAGGATGAACCTCCTCCTGGCAGTTAATGGAGCGGAAGCCCTGCATGCCGGCTTGATCGTCAGCGGAATACAATTGCAGGGTGTTCATCTGCTCCATATCCCAGCGGATCGACCCCTTCGTGCCGTTGATCTCGAAACGGTTCCCGTTGCGGTTGCCGCCGGCAAAACGCGTCGCTTCAAAGACGCCGACGGCCCCGTTTTCGAAGCGGGCCATAAAAATGGATGCATCGTCTACATCGACCTTCCCCATCGCTTCTCCCTTGACGTCGGCGCTCAAGCCGCCGCTCATTTCTCCGACCGGACGTTCTTTGACGAACGTCTCCATCATGCCGTTCACTTCCTTAAACTCGCCTACCAGAAAACGGGCAAGGTCGAGCGAATGGGAGGACAGATCCCCAAGCGCGCCGGAACCGCAAACTTCTTTTTTCAAGCGCCATACGAGCGGGAAGCTCGGGTCCATAATCCAGTCCTGCAGGTAATTCGCCCGAATGTGAAGGATTTTGCCGAGTTTTCCTTCATCAATCAGCTTCTTCGCATATTGAACGGCGGGAACAAACCGGTAGTTATGGCAAATCATATGAACGACCCCGGCTTTATTGACCGCCTCCAGCATTCGTTTTGCTTCTTCGGTGTTCATCGCCAGCGGTTTCTCGCAAAGAATATGTTTGCCCGCCTCAGCCGCGGCAACGGCAATTTCCGCATGGGCATTGTTGGGGGCGCCGATATCGATCAAATCGATATCGTCCCGTTCGATCAGCTTGCGCCAATCGGTTTCGCAGGATGCCCAGCCCAGTTTCTGCGCCGCCGCCTTCAAAGCTCCTTCGTCGCGTCCGCAAATCGCCTGCATCACCGGAACTCCGTCGCCGTCAAAGTAGAAAGGAACGTCCCGGTATGCATGGGAATGGGCCTTGCCCATGAATTTATAGCCGATCATACCAACCCGGATTTGTTTTTTGCCCATTGTCCTGTGCCCTCCTAACTCCTAAGTCAAATAGGCAGCCATTTTCTTTCGGACGAAGACGACGGAGCGGCGAAGCTCGTCCAACCCGTTCACCCCGTCTTCAATCGAAATCCAGCCGCGGAAATTCACGGAGCGAAGTTCGGTAAATATGCGGTCGTAATCGTTTAATCCGCTTCCGATGACGCCGTGAAGCAGCGCGGACGAGTACCCCGCCGAATCATGCCGGTCCAGATGCTCCAGGCTGTACCCCGGCTTGATATGCCTGTCGCTCGCGTGCATCGTAACGACTCTGTGCTTCACCCGCTCCAGCAGGGCGAGCGGATCTTCCCCCGCCACGATGGCATTGGACGGATCGTAATTGACGCCGAACCAGGGCGAATCGATCTGGCCGATGATCTCCAGAAACACCTCCGACTGCTGGGCGAATTCGGGAGCCGTCCAATATCCGTCCTTATAATGATTTTCCATGACCAAATAAACGTGGTGCTCCGCGGCGAAGGGCAGCAGCCGGCGTATCGCGTCTACGGTCCAGCGGACGCCATCCTCGCGCGGAACCTCCGCCCTTCTTTGCCCGGACAACACCCGGCAGCTGCGAAAGGAGTCCGGTCCGAGAACGCTCATCGCCCAAATCAGCCGTTTCATGTGCTCGACTTCATTGTCGCGAAACTGCGGATCGGGGTGGGTGAAATCCGGCGAGGAGCACATCATCGGAATTTGCAGCCCTTGCCGTTTGGCAGCAGCTTTTATCGTAAGCAGGGTAGGCTCCGTCAGATCGCGTAAAAATCTCGGGTACATCTCCAGGCCATCCGCTCCGAGCGTTCCCGCCATCTCGATCCATGCCAACAGACTCATCGTGCCGTCCGACAATTCATTCATGAACCCTTTTGGAAATACCGCCAGGCTAGCCTTGGAAAGCATGTTCATCTCCAGCCTCCTTAAGCCTCGGATTGCGAAGCTGTTTTCCCCCGCGCAAGCACTAGCCCCGTACATTGTAAACGCTTCCGATCGACATTGGGCGAAAGGATGGCGAAAAGCTACCCTTTCGATGGTCAAAAAGACTGCCATTCGGCAGCCTTTTTGTAATTTTGCGCATTCCTCTTTGACTTTTCAGCTATAGCCTATAAACGGATAACCTGACTGCCGTTCGCCGCGCTCTTCCAGGCCGCCTCCGTCAAACGCGCGATTCTTAAGCCGCAGCTGGACGGAGCCGCCGCTTCGCTTACCCTGCCGAGGATGAGGTCGACGAAATCGCGGTTCGGATCGCTTGAAGCCGGAAGCTCGTCCGTAACTTCGGTAATATTTCGCTGCCCTTCCTTGGCGACATAGATCGTATTGTTGCGGTACAAAACGGTTCCCTTATCGCCGTGAATAGACACATCCTCGTGCCATCCGATGCTGGCGCTGCCGACCACGTTGAACGTCGCGATTGCGCCTCCCTGGAAGCGCACGGTGACAGCCGAATCGATATCGACCTGCGTACCGCGGTTGTCGATGGCAGCCGTCACGCTTTCCGGTTCGAGCCCGGATACCCAAAGCACGACGTCAAGAAGATGGCTGCCGGAGTCATTCAACTGGCCGCCGCAGGACAGCGCGGGATTCTGCCTCCAGCTGCCGGTCGTACCCTTCAGCCAGCTTTGCGCCTGATAGGCGCAAATATAATTGATTTCGCCCAGTTCACCGCTGCGGATCAGGTCGCGAATATACATATACGGACCCATCAGGTGACGCTGGTAGGCAACGGCGAGATGCTTGTTCACGCTTGCGGCATGGGCAATGATGCGTTCCGCATTTTCCGAGCCGTCAACGAACGGCTTTTCCATCAGGACGTGCAGGCCGCCGCTCAAGCAGGCCATCCCCTGTTCAAAATGCATGCTGTGCGGCGAGACGATGACGGCGGCATCGGCGTTTGCCTGCGAAATCGCCTCACGATAGTCCGTATAAACCGGCACGTCCCCCAATTCCGGGAATCGTTCCTTCACTTGACCGACCGCCGCGGCGGAAGGATCCGCCAGCGCTGCGATTTCGGCTTCGGGCACCTGGAGCAGCCTTCTGATATGCTCTCTCCCCATGCCGCCGACGCCGATCATTAAGAAACGAACCTTGTCCATGTCATCTACCTCCATAATATAGAGATGTAAAGGTTTACACAACGCCCGCTATTCATCCGTACTTTCAGTAGTTCGCTTGTTATTTGAAATACAGCTGCAAATGCTGCGCCGCTTTCATAATGCCTTCCCGTTCTTTCTCCAGCGTACCCCAGAAGCGGTGATCCTCGAGCTCGATGCAGACCGCGCCTTGATAACCGAGCCGATCCAGTCTCACGGCGACTTTACTCCACTCCACCGCGCCGTGTCCGGGAATCGTATACCGCCACGAGCCTTCGGAAAACCCGTATTTCGCGCCGAAGGTAGCGGGCAATACGCCGAATTCATATAAATCGTCGTTCAGTATTTCCGTATCCTTGCCGTGGCAGTGGTTGACACGTTCGCCGAACTCCGTTAAAGCTCTTAAATAATCGATCCCGAGCCGCACCAAATGGGAGGGATCGTAATTGAGGCCGAAATGCTTGGAAGGAATCGCTTCAAACATCGCCCGCCACATCTCCGGCGTACAGCCGATGGTCGGATAATGCGGTGCCGGCCCCGGCCAGCCCTCGATCGCGATGTAAACGCCTTGGGCTTCGGCGTGACGAACCAGCTCCGGGAACGTGTCTTTCCAGATGGCGAAGCTCTCCTGACGGGGCGCCGTGCGATCCTCGGGCACAAGACACATGAACATCACCTTTGCGCCAAGCGCAGCCATGTCGGTCATCTGCTGCTTGACCGCTTCCGCAGCCGCTTCCCGGCGGGCGTCGTCTTTGCTGAGCAGCGCGGCGGTTTGCACCGCATCGACGGAGCCGATTCCGATGCCCGCAGCGTCGCATGCTTGTTTGACTTCCGGATTCAGCCTATGGACGTCAAGCACGTCCAAGCCGATCTCAGCGGCCCATGCAGCCGTTTGTTCCAGTCCTTCGGCATTGATTTTCGGCGGGATACGCATTCCAATTTGAACGTTCATCCTGTTCTCTCCCTCGGTTCGATATGTTTGCGTCCGGCATTCAAGCTCGTTCGGTAACCCATAAAAACCGCCGGAGCAGCATGATGAAGCACCGGGCACCAAAAAAGGCCGCCGGCCCTAACAGAATATGGGTCGATGCCAAGCACATCCCCATTGTAACCATTTCGCTTTGCAGCTTGTAAGGAGGAGATTTTTGTTTTTCGTGTATTATTTTTGGTTATTCCTAAAATCCGGGAATAAAAATAACGACGGGGAACTGGAGAAGATCTTTTTCACCGGACCATGACCGTAAAAATAATCGGAGCCTAATCCCGGATTAACGGTTGGATTTCAGCTTCAGCCGCGCCACCAGCTCCTTGGTATAGGCGGTCAAACGAGTGCTGATTTCGGACCGCATGACATCGCGCGTCATGCCGAAGCGTTCTTCATAACCGCGGAAATAACAGCGGTGATACACGACCATATCGGCCTGTTCCTCGGCAATGACGCGAATATTCCGTTTCTTCAGCTCGCCGCGCAGCCGGTAATGGTCCTCCGCAATCATCGTTAAAATTCGAGTGCCGGCGGCCAGATAAAGGCTTTTGAGCACGTTTGCGGAATACTCGATGTCATTCAAGCTCCGCTGCACGATCTTTTCAAGGTGAGGCAGCAGGATATAGTCGCGGACCATGACCCACTCCTCGGTGGTCATCATTTTTTTGTCGGTGCCGGCCTGCTTCCGGTCGTACTGTTCCGCGTGCTCGGTAAGCAGCATTTTCGATTTCCAGCGTTCGTTCCCGTCCAGCTTGCTCATTTATAATGACCTCCGATCTGTTCCGCCCTCTCCCGCGCCACGGCGGCCTCCAGCAACGAAGACGCCCGCATAATCGCGGTACTGCCGAACCGGCGTTTAATATCGTCAATGGCACGCTCTTTGCTGTAAATGCGCGCGCGGTCCTCGAATAAAGTCAACTGAAAGACGTTGTCATCGGAGAGCTGCGATAAGGTGACGCTGAGGTGGCTGATCGGCATACCGCTCCAATGCGTCACAAACAGTTTAAGAGCGGCGGCCGCGACCTCATGCGTCAATGACGTAGGCTGCGGCAGGGTCAGCTGCCGGCCGAAACCGCCCGACCGCTCCCCGTCCGTTTCGCCGGCGCCCACCGATACGACACGCCCCTGATAGCCGTACCGGCGCGCCCGCTGGCATACCTCAATGACCAGCTCGAGCAGCACGACCTCGATATCCGGGAGCCGCGTATATAACCGCCACCGCAGCGTTTTGCCATGGCTGATGTTTTTGATTTGGGATCGTATACCGGTCACGACCGGACTCGGATCGATGCCCCGTGCGGTCTGCCAGTAATAGCCGGCCTGAATGTCGCTCTGGCGCCCCATCCGACGCCGCATAAGCGTTTTAAAATCGCCGAAATCAAGCCGCGCAATGTCGCCGATCGTGTTGATCCCCATCCGCTTAAAGTGACGCGTCATTCGATTGGCCACCATAAACATTTGATGGATCGGCAGCGGCCACAAATCCGTTGCGATATTGTCCTCATTCAGCTCGAATATTCCATCCGGTCTTTTCTTCGCGAAGTTGTCCGTGGCCATTTTGGCGAGGATCTTCGTCGGCCCGATGCCTACGCGCGACCATATTCCCGTCGAAAGCAGCACCCGTTCCTGGATCTGGCGCGCGATTTCGTACGGCGAGCCAAAATATTTAACCGAGCCGGTTACATCGAGAAACTGCTCGTCGATCGAATAAGGTTCGACCAGGTCGGTAAACGAAGAGAAAATTTCGCTGATAAAAAGCGACAAGGTGATATACGTCTGCATCCGCGGCCTGACGACCACGAGCTCCGGACATTTGCCAAGCGCTTCGCCTACGCGGGATGCCGTCGTGACGCCGCGGGACTTGGCGATTGGACACGCGGCAAGTATAATGCCGCCCTTCCGCTCCGGATCGCCGACCGCCACCGGCTGATCGCGCAAATCCGGCCGCGCCGCTTTTTCCGCCGACGCATAAAACGACTGGCCGTCGACGAGAAATATCGTTCGTTCCATTTCCGATCACCCCCGCACGAACGTTCGTTCGTAATTATTATATGACGAGAACCGGTGTTCGTATACAGGTAATAATCAGGAAATTGATAAAAATTTTATCCGCGGGCCGGGTTACTCGGGGGATGCTTGATCGACAAAGAAGTTCCGGTTCCTTTCAGGGGACCCGGAACAAGAAAAAAACCTTGGCCCGGGACGTTCATCCGCTACGGGTCAAGGTTTCTCTAAGGTCGATCTGAAGCTATACTACGAGCCGGGGGCCGCCGCAAAATTGCGGTTCCGTTTCACCGGGGTTCCCGCGGGTGCCTCCTCCTCAATTCTTCGACATATTGTTCTCTGCCGGTCTCGGCAAGCCGGGCCGCATATTCGCGAAGATGCCCTTTTGCGTGATACGGCCCGCCTTCCCGCATCACCGTCCAAAGCGGGTCGACGTCGAAATCCATCGACATCATCATGTCGTCGTGCCACTCCGTCAGCCGATAGACGGCTTCTCTGCACAGATCCGGCCGCTGGGCGGCCAGGTTATGCTGCTCATGTCCGTCCTGTTTAATATCGAACAGCATCTCTTTATCGAATAAATGGTAGCCGTCGTGGTACGTGCGGATATACAGCCAATCGCCAAAGCGGACGCTTCGCTGGCAGACATGGGCGCACTGCGAAATGACGAGACTGTCCCGTCCCGTATCCTCCCCCGACAGGATGGAGGCCGCATAGCTCCGGCCGTCCCAGCTCGGGGCCGCCTGCCGGCCCATCAGCTCCGCCATCGTCGGCGGCAAATCCAGATGGTAATGAAGACCGGAATCGACCGTTCCGGACGTAAGGCCCGGCCAGCGAATAATCATCGGAATCCGGCATGTCCCCTGATCGGCGGTTCCATGCTCGCCGTAGATGCCGAGCTCCCCCATATTCTCGCCGTGGTCGGCCGTCACGATAATGACGGTATCGTCGAGAATGCCTTTCTTTTGCAAGCCGTCCAAAATCATGCCGATATTGTCATCCATATGGCGCACGCCGCAATCGTAGCCGTCCACCATGCGGCGAAGATCGCCCCCGTCCTTCAGCTCGCCGAGAAAGCGGGGATATTCCGGCCAATCCCGGTTATTATACATATTGATCTCGCGGGCGCTGTGCGGCCCTACCATCTCCCGGTGCCGCTCAAATACCTCGTCCGTGAGCCAGGCAGGAAGCGGTTCATTCTCGAACGGGTTGCCGAATGAATCCGGTGCGCGGTAAGGCGTATGCGGGTCCCAATAATTCACGTACAGCATCCAATTGTCCTGCCCGCCATTGCGGTCCAGCCAGTCCAGCACAACCGGCGTCACTTCTTCGGCCGATTCCATGCCCGCTTTGCCCGTATTGTAAATCTCATTGAAGCCGGCGTAAAAAGTCCAGGCCGTGTGCCGTTCGCCGAACGGACTGACAAGCGCGGTTTTCATCCCCGCCTTGCGGAATAAAGCCGGAAAGCTTTCCCCAGCCAGCCTGCTCTGAAACTCGCGCGATTCTCCTTCGTGACGGACATCCGCAGCCGTGCCGCCGTGTCCGACAACCCCGTTATGAATCCCAAACCTGCCCGTCATGAGTGCCGTTCGGGACGGAAAGCACGGCGCATCGGACGTATAATAATTGTCGAAGCGCATGCCTTCGGAGGCAATCCGGTCAATATTGGGCGAAGTATTTCGATGGTAGCCGTAACAGCCAAGGTGATCGGGTCTGGTGGAATCCAGGTCCAGCAGCAATACGCGCATCATTCATGCTCCTTTTCGTTCGTGTTAGGTTTTTGACGCGATCCGGCAGGCCGAACGGGACACCTCCTGTCCGCGCCATGTAAGTTCAGTATAGGAGCCCGGGTATTTCTTTGTCGATGTACAGAACGGATAATTGATGTACGATTCAACGCAAACTTGTCATGGGATTGTTTATCGCGGCAAGCTTTTTCGCTATAATTAAGAACAAAAGTTATGATTTCGGGGGAATTATGCTAGCCATCCGTTCTGTACATTTTGACGATTTTATCCCCAATTGGCGAACACAGTCGGAGGTCATCGAATACAACGTGCTTGTGCTGGTAACGCAGGGCAGCCTCACTTACCGGATCGACGGCAGGGAATGGACCGGAGAACAGGGAGATTTGATTTTCATTCCGCAGGGTACCCGAAGGGCCGGAGATAATCACTTGTCGGGTCCGCATCAAAAATATTCCGTTCTGTTCCGCTGCTGCCCGGACGCCGCGGCATCCATCCCCTTCCTCAAGGAAAAAGAGTTCATCCGCTTCAAGCCCCGGAAACCGCAGTACCTGCAGCGCCGATTCGAGCGGCTGTACGAGGAAATGCGCGAAGGGGAAATGTACCGGTCCTTTGTCTGTCCCGGCATTTTTCAGGAGCTGATCGGTCTTGTCGCGAGAGATCTGGAAAAGCCCGAGCCGGCGCCGATGAAGACGAAATACGCCGAAATTATCAAACGCTATCTGCTCGACCATTACCGCGAACAGGTCGAAATTCATGAATTGGCGCGTTTAATCCACCGTTCGCCCAATTACACGACGGCCGTATTCCGCGAGGTTACCGGTCTGTCTCCGATCAAATACATGCATCAGCTTCGCATATCGGAAGCCTGCAGCCTGCTGCTCAATTCCGATATGACGGTTTCCAGCATTGCCGGCTACCTGGGCTATTACGATACGTCTTACTTTTACCGGATATTCAAAAAGTATACTTCCATGTCGCCGACAGACTTTATGACCCGCGGCAGCGGGCAGGATGCCCCGCATCTGTTCGGCTGATCGGCAAAAATCAGGGAGGCCATAGTGGGCCTCCCTGATTCGTTATCGTATCGCCGTAACGGTTTCGTGTCTTATTTGCGAGCATGCAAGCAATCGAAGCTTTACGAAATTCCCTTGCCGAGCGGCAGCCTTATTCCGTGCCGGGCACGAACCGTATGAAGGATTAACGTGCCTGCGGCCGCGATTGTAAAAGCCAAAGCCAAAGTCATCATCGCATAAGCATCGCCGCTCTCTTCCTTAAACCACAGCAGCATGCCCAAATTGATCAACGTATGCATAGCCGCCGCCGTCGTCAGCTTGTATCCCCTTGGTCCGCGCAGCAATTCGCCGAGAATAACCGAGATCGAGACCGTGAACAGGAGAAAGGCGCCGGCAAACAGCCAGCCTTCGGCAAAAACGCCGATATGCCACACTCCCCACATAAGGCCGACGATTACGGAAGAGGCAAGCACGCGGAAACGGGTTTGCAAAACAGGCTGCAGGAACATACGCCAGCCGATTTCTTCACCGACCGCTCCGATGAATTGGGCAGCGACGATAAGCCAGAACGGATAAGACAAACTGGAAGGCGCCGTATAATCGATTGTACGGGAGGAGAGGCGATACCAGACGAGAGCGATGACGAATACCGCGAGAACAATCAGAATCGCTTCAACCAAGCGACGAGAACCTGCGTGCGGGGAAGCGCCGCCGGCTTTGGATGATGACGGATGAAGGTTCCGCGATTGCAGGATAACCGCCAGTACCGTGAACACGGCAATCGCCGGGCCGAATTGCGTCAGCTGGATGACCACCTCCGGGATACCGGTTGCAGGCTGCACGCTCCCCAGGATGAGCGAAACGACGGAGGCTAGAACATAATACACGATGATAATAAGCCATAATTGACGCTTTGCAAGCTTCGCAGACTGCAGCATTTTGAACGTCCGCCTTTTTTAGGTAATTTAACCACCTTTATCTTATCGGATGTGGACGCCATTTAAACTAGTCTGCAGGCTAAAATCCGGCCAGCCCAAAGTCCAGTGCATTCACAGGCCGGAGGTCTGAAAAATCATAGGGTTGCAAATCCTTGCCCCCAAAACGGCCGGCCCACCCAGTAGGCCAGCTCGGCACGTTTATGCTTTTTGGATACTCCCATGCTCATCGTTCCAATCAATGAATCATCTTCTTTTTTGATCATCGCAAACGCATAGCTGTCGCCTTTTTCAGAGGATTGACGAATATGCTCGATCCATTGCTCCGCTATCCCATCTTCATAGGGATATGGAATGGCCAGCATTGTGCGTGCTACTTCTTCGTTTCCGGCTAATCGTTGAACCATTTTGGCATCGGACTGCTCAAAAAAACGAAGCCTTAACCGGGTGGTTTCAAATTGAAGACTCATGTACGATCCTCCATTCTGACTTCCATCCCCGGGAAGGGGGAAATCTAGTGAAAATGAGCGCATTCGTGAGAAAAGAATGGCTGCCCGGCCTAGTCATTTGCCGCCGTCTCCCCCGAACGCTTGAGCGAATAAAATACAACGGAGACGCCGTTTAGGCGCCTCCTTCAAAAGGTTCGATGGCCACCCGTCTCTGTTCGCGCGCGGATGCAAGGCATGCCTCGACGACTCGTACGGTTCGTACGCCGTCCCAAGGGCTGACCGGCTCCGGCTCTCCGCGAAGCACCGCCCGCGCAAACCGGTTCAGCAGCAGCATCTGCTGGTTACCGCGCTCGAACGGCTCCGTCCGCAGCTCGCCCCGCACCGTGACCTGAATGTCGGGGCTTAAATCGCCGCGCAGCGAAAATGCCGACGGCAGCCGGATCGTGCCGTGCGTGCCCCGAATTTCCAGCGTATTGGCGAAGTCCGCCCATAAGCCGCATTGGAAGGTCAATGCCACGTGATCGGGAAATTCGACGATTCCTGAGGCCATCATATCGACGTTACCATGCTCCGGCGAAAAAAACGCCTGCGCCGCCGCGGCCACCGGCTCCGCTTCCAGCACATAGCGGGCCGCGCTGAACAAGTACACGCCGATGTCGTACAAACTGCCGCCTCCCATATCCTGACGGAAGCGGATATCATGCTCCATGGCGGAACGATCGGACGTAAAAACCCCGTGAACGGCCCTGACCGTGCCAATCTCGCCGGAACGGATTATTTCCTTCAGCCGGTCGTAGCGCGGATGGCAGCGGTACATCACGTTTTCCTGAAAGTGAACGCCGAGCTGCTCGCAGGCCTCGACCATCTGTACCGCATGGCGCTCCGACACCGCCATCGGCTTTTCGACCAGTACGTGTTTGCCTGCCCGAGCGGCGCGGATCGTCCATTCCCGGTGCATATGATTGGGAAGCGGAATATAGACCGCATCGATGTTCGGGTCGGCAAGCAGTTCCATATAGCTGCCGTAGGCGTCCGGTATGCCGTGAGCGTCCGCAAACGCGCGGGCTTTAGCTGCATCACGGCTTGCAGCAGCGGTAATTTCCTGGATGTCCGAGGCTCGGACAGATGGTATAAATGCCTTTGCGGCGATTTGAGCGCACCCCAAAATTCCCCAACGCAGCTTCTTCATAGCTCTCCTCCATCCGGATGATCCCTTGGAATAATAGCGGTTTGAGCAGACCCGTTAAAAACATCCCCTACCATTGTAACCGTTCCGGCATGATGCGTTCACTCTATTTTCCAGCCGATTCAGCCTCCGCCACCGCAACGGCCCGGACCGGCGACCCGTCGCCACCCGCGATGCGCAAAGGAAATCCGTAAAACATAAAATTGGTATTAACGGGAAGACGATCCAAGCCCTGCAGCCCCGTATAGGTCACAATATTGATCCCCAACAACGACCGCTCCAGTTCTTCCGACAGCTCACCGCCGACGAACGGCGGCCGCAGCGCAGCCAGCCGGTCAAAGCATTCCAACCCGGCAGCTTCGGTGAAAAACAGCCCCCGGCATTCGGGCCAAGCAGGGTCATCGATCCGTACGGCGCGCGATTTTCCGAAAAATCGTTCCAACGGCAGTTCGTCCAATGTCGCCGCTCCCGGATGCATGTGCGAAGGCGCGTCCACGTGGGTTCCCGTATGACTCCCCATTGATAGCTCCCGCAATTCCCACGTCTGACGCTCGTAGGTATGCGCTACCTTGACTTTCACCTCCGGATCGCCGGGATAAACGGGCATTCCATCCGCAATCGGGAACGACAAATCGATCACGATCACTCGGGCACCTTCTCTCGATTGAATGTGAAGGATCGGCTGTACCGCTCCAGCTTACCTTACTCGGTCGTTATTTCGCAGTGGGCGCAAAGGTCAATCCGGCGGAGGAGGGTCCTCTGCCGCATCGATGAGCGTCCATTTTACCCCTGAAAGAACGTTAATGAACCCAATATAAAACGGAGCGATCATATCTAAACCTAATACATACAATCCAATGCCCGGCAGGGGTTTTTCAGCGGGGTTCGTAATTGGAAACAGGAAAACAAAAAGCTTGATGAAGAGGATATAGTAAGGCAGCCAGGTTATGGATAAGACGTATTTGAGTTTTCGGCTTCCCAGTTTCCGCTTGGTCAGAAGATACCCCAATATTGAAGATAGGATATAGATGAAGATAACGGCAAGATCCAAGTCCTTATTGATCTGACTCCAACCTGTAATTCTGCCCAAACGATAGGTATTGAGCGGTATTTCAGTCTGCAAAAATAAAGTGAGCGCATATAAAATACTAAGGTTATTTACGGCTAACCATGCTCTCATTCCCATCCTCTCCTGCTAAGCATTCAGACTGAGCACTCCTACTACATTTTACCAAAAAAATACGATTGAAATATCCCATTACCATTCCTGTAAAGGGACATTTTCTTAATCAGTGAGAAAGGTATTTAGCGGGCTTTCGCTTCCGCTGAAAAAGACTTTTCGTCATGCAGTAAGCGATTATTATGCCGAAGCTATTCAAAATAACGTCATCAATATCGACCGCTCTCATGCCCAGATGAATGAAATGCATCAACAACTGCATGGATTCAATAACGACCGGAATTATCACAGCGTAAACGGCTATGTTCATTTTGGGTAAGACCCTGAGATTAAAATAATAGTAAAAACCAAACGGCATGCAAACGATTAGATTCCCCGCAATATTTATAATAGCCGTGCCGGAAGGGATTTCTTGGACGTATTCTAGGATCGTTTTAAATGGGATCAAATTATATAAAATATAGTCGGTCTGAGCGGTATAGTAAATCCAAACCATAAATACTACTGAAGAGGTGTAGAGAACAAAAGATAGATGGAGAACTTCTCGAGCCCACCTGATTTTAAACACTTTCATTAAACAAATTCTAACCATAAAGTAAATCAGCGTTATGGGTACTGCAAATGAAAGCATATCTATTACCAATCTCATATTTAGATCTCCTCTGACCGATTGCAGATTGAAACGCCATTTGCCCTTGAAGGCCACCCCATAAAAATCCCTAATCGTTCCAATATTTAGACGATCATCTAACCGATTTTGTTTGCGTTATGTTTCCCGAGTCTAGCAAAAAATCGGCGCGGCCATACGGATATTTATAGGTCAAAAAAGAAAGAGAACCCGTGCCTGAGCAATGTGCTCAAAGGTTCTCCTTCGACTTCCGTATGGGACAAATCCGACCTAATTCGCTTGTGATGACCGATTTAAAATAGGCTGTCGGGAATATAATAAATTTTTTGCGTATTTTTTTTATTATCGGGGTCTGTCACGATGTTGAAGTATACGTTGCCGTTTTTGGTCTGGACACCTTCGATTTCATGGGATCCCACATTTGTAACCTTCACCAAGGTTTTGTATTTGCCGGTATTGGACATCATCGCAATTTGCGGCGTTTCCCCTGCCGCGCCGCCTGACGTATAGATTGACGTTTTCCCGAGCATATCCGCACCCTGGAAAGACCCGTTCGGCCGGACGATATCGCCGCCGGACTGTGTGAAGCTGGCCACGCAGGCGCTTACCGCCGCTGCACTGTCCATACGCACCTGTTTATTGCTGTCAAGAAGCCGGTTTAATTTAACCGTATCGTAAATGGACCACGTCACGGTTCCCTCCGCCGTTTGGACGCGGAAAAACGTGTAGGTGCTGTTGCCGCCTCCGTCAACCCGGTACGTCTTGCCCAATCTCTTACCGGTTCGATCGGCATAATTCATGTAGGTAAACCGGTGAAGATCCGTATAATTACACGTAGCTCCGGCCGAGTATTGAAGTCTGGCGACTTGGAGCGACCAGTCATAGGATGTGGAAGGGTCCGCTTTCGAGCTGAAATATAAATAATTAATCCCTTTGTAGGTATACATATCCAGCGTTTGACCGTGGCCGGCCTTCGTAATGGTCATTTCATCCACGTAGGTAGCATCCTTCCCTTTCATGAGCAATCTGGACAGGTAAATCGTTCCCCCGGACCGCTGCGTGACGTATACATATTTGGATGCAATATACGCTTTCTGCACGGCGAGGTTATGATGAAGACCTTTGAGATTATATGCGAGTGCTGCCGATGCGCTTACGGTTCTCTGGGGAGCTGCCGCAAATGCGGGTAAACCGGACAGCCCAGCGATAACAATAGCGAGAACCATGGCCGAAAAAAATTTGGATCGAATGTTATACATGCTTTCGATACCTCCTTCAAAATGGATCCTGATCGCGTTAATTTTATAAGGGTTGGGATGAATTGGAAACCCCTTTTTATTATCCGATATTCGGCTCCTCCTTTGAATAGTCTCTAAGGACTTTACTACCCGTTCACAGCGAAACTTCAAACAAAAAATGACCCGCCCAGCACCGTCGGCAGTGCTGCAGCCGGTTTTTTCGCGTTTTTTTTGGCGGGCGAACAAGTCTTCACGCGGATCTATAAAACGAAAAAAATCCGCCGCGGCGGATTTTTTTGTTAGCCTTTATATTCGATCCGATTCCGTTCACCGGAGAAACGGGGATAAAAAGAACGTCCGAGCATAAGACCGCTGATGGCGAAAACGATCGACAGGTAAATTCCGCTTTCAGAGGTCGCTAATTGGGACGGAATCAAGAGATTTAAAATGACTTTGATTACGATCAAGACGATGATGATTCCCGTCACACCGAAGGTCATTTTGCCGGAACCGATCTTTCCCCGTTCCTTTTGCCTAATGACCCACCCTTGCAGTAATCCTGCGAAGATGCCAAGCACGATTCCGGAAAGCAGCAGCAGCCATTCCAATATCCCGATCCCGTTTAGGGTAATAGCCCAAACCGCCCCGGCAATCAGCAAAATCGCCCCGATCAGAAACAATTTCATACCATTTCACTTCCTTCGCTACTTGGTTTGCCTTTGGACGGCGAATAAGCTAAACCTTTCGAACGGCCAGGCCGAATAAGGTAACCAGTTCCTTGGCATATTGTTCGAGGTCGAGGTCAAGATCGGCGGCTAATTGGAAGCCGACCCCGTCGATTGCAGAACGAATGGTCATGGCCATCACGCGGGCCGAAAAATCGGAAAATTCGCGGAAATCGCCTTCTTTTGCGCCTTGTAGGAGCAATCCCGTAAGATAATCCACTATGACATCCGTTTTAATCATATCAAAACGGTGTTTCCCTTCTTCCGTTCTGGCACTGCTCACAATTTCGGTTACCGCGACAATTTGCTTCGGATGTGTGCGCATAAAGGCCAAGTTGGACTCGATATACGCTCGCAGTTTACCTGCGGCTGAGGTCTCCGCTTCCAAATACGATTTCATAAAGGAAGCGCCGGCAGCGTAGACATCCGTGACGATCTGCTCAATGATTTCATCTTTACTGGAAAAGTGGTAGGAAATGACTCCTTTGCTAATCCCCGCTTGTTTCGCGATTTGCGCTAAAGACGTTTGCGCATACCCCATGGCGGCGATGACCTCAATCGCACACGCATTAATTTGGGAGCGGCGGGCAGCTTCAATGAATGAATAGTTTTTTTGTCCGTCTGGATTATTATCTTTACTCATGTTTTAAATTTAGTACGATTGTACAAAAAAGTCAATCCCGCCGGATCAATTTTTGACCGCCCTTGTTCAGCAGCCGTGAGAACGGTCGTGACGGAAATGCCCGTGCAGGATAAATAAAAACAGAGCCCGCAAACCGCGTGGCTCTGTTATACAGGTGCTTAATTATCCGAACGAGCATCAAGAAGTGGCTAAAAGCGCCTATTCGTAAAAACCCGTACGGAAGGCGACCAGCTTCAGCTCCATCATTTCCTCCATCGCGTACTTGACCCCTTCCCGGCCGACGCCGCTCTCCTTCAGGCCGCCGTAAGGCATATGGTCGACGCGGTAGGTCGGAATTTCGTTAATGAGCACGCCGCCGGCGCGAATGTTCTTCGCGGCCTTAAGCGCATGCTCCAGGTCCTTGGTGAAGGCGCCGGCGTTCAGGCCGAATTTGGAGTCGTTCGCCAGCCCGATCGCTTCATCCCATGTCCGGAACGGCTTGACCGACACGACGGGCCCGAACGCTTCCTCGCAGTTCAGCTCGGCCTCGTCCGGAACGCCGGTCATTACCGTCGGATGCATGATGCTGCCCTCGAATGTGCCGCCGCAGCGAACGGCCGCGCCGCCTTCCGCCGCCCGCTCGACCCAGGACCTCAGCCGCTTGGCCGCCTGCTCGTTGATCAGCGCGGAAATGTCGGTGTCCTCCGACAGCGGATCGCCGATCCGCAAGCTTTCGGCTTTGCGTACGAGCCGGTTCGTGAACTCCTCGTATGCATCCTCATGTACATAGATGCGCTGAATCGAGATGCATACCTGCCCGTTGTACGAGAAAGCCCCCGCCGCCGCCGCGTCGGCGATCCGGTCCAGCTCTTCGCCGTCGAAGCCGCGGTCGATCAGCAGCGGCGAGTTCGAGCCGAGCTCCAGCGTCACCGTCCGCAGGCCGGCCTGGGCGCGGATGATTTTGCCGACTGCCGGACTGCCGGTGAACGTCACGAACGCCACCTTCTCGTGCGTCGTAAGCGTCTCGCTCAGCTCCTTCCCGCCGCCGGGTATGATGTTCAGCACGCCGTCCGGCAGCCCCGCCTCCTTGAAGACGCCGGCCAGGAACAGCGCCGACAGCGGCGTCTTCTCCGCCGGCTTCAGCACGATCGCGTTGCCCGCCGCCACCGCCGGGCCGACCTTGTGCGCCACCAAATTAAACGGAAAATTAAACGGCGTAATCGCCGTCACGACGCCCTTCGGCTGGCGGATGACATAGGCGGTATGATGGTCCCCATGCGGCACCGCGTCCATCGGCACGACTTCGCCGGAGATGGTTTTGGCCGCCTCCGCCGCCAGCGTGTACGTCTGCACCGTCCGCTGGATCTCGCCGCGCGCCGCCTTGATCGGCTTCGCCGCTTCCTCCGCGATGAGGCGCGCCGCTTCCTCGGCCCGCTCCTCGATGATGCGCGCGACCCGGTACAGCACGCCGGCCCGCTGATGGATCGGCGCTTCCCGGAACGTCCGGAACGCCTCCGCCGCCGACTCGATCGCCTCCGCGGCCTGCTCCGGCGACGCGTAGCCGATATCCGCCAGCTTCTCCCCGGTATGCGGATTCAGCAGCGGCTCCAGCCGGCTGCCCTCCACCCATTTGCCGCCAATCCAAAGCTTCGTTTGTTTCATGCTCGTTCCCTCCCGATGAAAATGATCCTCTTGCGCCAACATCAGCATACGGGACGCTCGCGGCCGTCCTCCATGCCCGCCCTTGGCCGGCTCCGCCTCCGGCAGGCTGTCAGCCGGCCGGCTCCGCAGGCGGCCGCTTCAGCGCGACCTCCAGTACGTTCAACTCTCCGCTGTCCACCGCTTCCCGCAGCGCGGCTTCGAATGCCTCCGGCGTCTCAACCCGCCGATAGGCGGCGCCGAAGCTGCGGGCGAGCAGCTCGAAGTCCGGGTTCGAGAACGCGATCTCCGTTACCGCGAGCCCGGCGTCGCGCTGATGCTTCTCGATCAGGCTGTAACGGCCGTCCGTAAAAAGGACGACCGTGAAGCCGGCGCCGAGCCTTCTCGCGGTTTCGAGCTCCTGAACGTTCATCAGAAATCCGCCGTCGCCGGAGACGACGACGACCGGTGACCCCGGCTCGGCCAGCCGGGAAGCAACCGCGCCCGGCAAGGAAGCGCCCATCGAGGCAAGCCCGTTGTAGATGATCGTCCGCCCCGGCTCCTTCGGCTGGTACCAGCGCGACACCCAAACCTTATGCAGGCCGACGTCGGAGATGACGATCGTCTCCTTCGGCAGCGTCTCGCTCAGCGTCCGCATTACCTTGCGCGGCAGCTCTTCCTGCGGGTGCGGGACCGATGACAGCTCCTCCAGCCGCAGCTTCTGCACCCGGTCGTGCGCCTTGGGATTCGGGCGCCGCTTCACGCAGTCCGACAGCGCGGACAGCGTATCGGACAGATCGCCCACCAGGTCGAGCGCGACCGGAAAATGCGCGTCCGTCTCCGCCTGGATCGAGTGGACGTTCAGCACCTGCCGCGACCCGTCCGCGTTCCAGACGACCGGATCGTATTCCACGAGGTCGAAGCCGACGGCGACGATCAAATCGGCTTCATGCAAGGGCCGCAGCCCTTCCGGATACGGACGGCCGCCGACCGTGAACAGATTACGCGGATGCTCGAAGGGCAGAAGACCTTTGGCCATGAACGTGTTGACGAGCGGCAGGTTGGACATGTCCACCAATTTGCGCAGCTCGTTCCACGCACGGCCGCGAATGACGCCGTTGCCCGCGAGAATGATCGGCCGCCGCGCGGCCGCGATCAGGCCCGCGGCCGCCTGCAGCGAATCGGCGCCCGGCACCGCCCGCGCCTGCTTGCCGATCGGCAGCGGGGCGCCCGGCGCGTCGTCCTTGGCAACGTCCTCGGGCAGCTGCAGATGAACGGCGCCGGCGCTTTCGGCCGTGGCCAGATCGAACGCCTTGCGCACGATTTCCGGAATCGTCCGGGCGTCGAGTATTTGCCGGTCGTACTTGGTGATTCCCTCGAACAGCTGAATCGTATCGACGTTCTGATGCGATTCCTTATGCAGGCGCGTCCGCTCCGCCTGGCCGGTGATCGCGATGAGCGGCGAACGGTCGAGATGCGCGTTCGCCACGCCCGTCACAAGATTCGACGCGCCGGGCCCGAGCGTCGCCAGGCAGACGCCGGGCTTCCCGGTCAGCCGGCCGTAAACGTCGGCCATGAACGCCGCCCCCTGCTCGTGGCGGGTCAGCACGAACCGGATGGACGAGCGCGAGAGCGAATCCATGACGTCGATATTTTCTTCCCCGGGAATGCCGAATATATATTCGACCCCTTCCGCCTCCAGACATTTCACCAGCAGATCGCTCGCTTTCATGCCATTCCTCCTCGATTGTACGGTATTAGCTTGCTGTATAACAGCATATCCAATCGACCGGCCAACGTTTCGCCTAACTTGTCCGGCAGAAAGAGCCGCCTATCGCAAGCTCCGCAGGTGGCCCGGCCCCGAGCTTGGCGTCTGCGGCCGGGTTTATCCGGCGTCGTGCACGCCGCCGGTATGCCCGTTCCCCCGTCCGCGTCCGGCTTCCGTCTCCGGATGCGGGAACAGCTCGCTTGCGCGGGCCGTCCGTCCGAGCTCGTTCTTGAACACGACGTGCTCGCGCGCGAATTGTCTCGGGCTGTCGAGCCCGCAGGCCGCCGCCAGCGCGAACAGCCCCGCGCGCATCTGGAGTACATAGTTCATGATGCGCCACTGCTTCTCCTCCGGCACGAGCGCGGCCATATGCTTCGGATCGGTCGTCGCCACGCCCGAGGGGCATTTGTTCGTATGGCACTGCATCGCCATAATGCAGCCGCCCGCCATCATGAAGCCGCGCGCCGAATTGACCGCGTCAGCTCCGAGCGCGAGGGCGATCGCCGCCTTGTCGGGCGTGATCAGCTTGCCGGAGGCGAAGATACGGATCCGGTCTCGCGCCCCGTGCCGGCGTGCCGCGTCGTCCAGCGCGATCAACGCCGGATAGAGCGGCATGCCCATGGAATCGGCCATCGCCTTGAACGTTGCGCCTGAGCCGCCCTCGCTGCCGTCGACGGTAATGAAGTCCGGGTAAATGTCCAGCTTGGCCATCGACCGGAAGAACGGATCCAGCTCGTCCGGCGCGCCGACGACGATTTTGATGCCGACCGGCTTGCCGCCCTCGTCCTGCAGCCGCTTCACGAAGCGGAACGTCTCGTCGGGGCCGTGCAGAAAAGGGAAGCGGTTCGGCGAATTGACCGTCTGGCCCTCCGGCACCTTGCGGATGGAGGCGATTTTCGCGTTCACCTTGACGCCTTCGAGATGGCCGCCGCGGATTTTCGCCCCTTGCGCGAACTTCAGCTCGAACGCCTTGATATGGGGCTCCCCCGCCTTCTCCCGAAACGCCTCCCAGGAGAAGCGGCCCTCGTCGTCCCGATAGCCGAACAGCCCCGGTCCGATCTGGGCCACGATGTCGGCTCCCGAGGCGAGATGCTCCGGGGCGACGCCGCCTTCGCCGGTGTTGATCCACGAGCCGCCGGCCATGCGGGCGCCGCTGCCGACGGCTTCGATATAATGCTCGCCTACCGCGCCGTACGAGGTCGCGGAAGCGCCGAACATCCCTTTGAGCCGCCATGGCTCCCTTCTCTCCGGACCGACGACGACCTCGTCCTCGTCCGCGTACAGCCAGCGGTCCGCCGCGTCCGGCTCGAGCTTCTCGTCCCGCGAGAACAGTCCTTCATCGCGGATGACGTATTTTTTCGACTTGGCCTTGCGGTCGTTATCGACCTTCAACTCCTCGTTTAATTTTGGGTACAGACCGTTGGCGAGATAGAAGCCGGGCTCCTCGAAGTCGCGCTTCGAGCCGAAGCCGATCAGGTCGGACCGGTATTTCGCGGCGAAGATGACGCCCGTATATTCGTCGCGCGAGAACGGCTGCCCCTGATTGTCCCCGTCGAACCAATATTGCCGGAATTCGGGTCCGAGCTTTTCCAGCAGATAGCGGATCCACCCCATGTACGGATGGGCGCGAATAACAGAATGCTGCGGCTTCTTGGAAGCCGCGTACAAGTAGATGAACAGGGCGGCGGGAGGCAAAATAAACAGCGACAGCAAAATGATAATAATGGCCAGTTCCATGTTCCGGTCGTTCTCCTCCTTCACGGTCGGGATGGTTGACGCTTCGCCTTTCGCCCGGATCGCCTAACGCAGGCTGCCCCGGCTCTTGGACAAGAACCGGGGCAGCTTCGTAAACCTTGGACGTATGGCGAGCCGGGCGCCTTCGTTTCATTCCTGCAGCCGGCGAAGCTCCTCTGTCTTCTGTTTAACCCTAATGTTCCTCCATGAATCCGCAAACGGGAATACCTGGATTACCGGTCTTCACGACTATGTGCACCATGCGGAGAAGTGTGGGAATGGGTATGAATGCAAATTTTAAAGGAAAAAATAGTTAAATGTCCGGAGGGAGGTAAATATGAAGAGTCCCGAAAAAATCACAGGAACGCAGCTTGGTTTATTGCTTTTCTCTACTGTAGGTGCCACTTTAATATTAATCGTTCCAGGCATAATGGTGGCATTTGCTAAGCAGGATGCCTGGATGTCGGTGTTTCCTGCCGCATTAACCGGATTATTAAGCATTTGGGTAATGACGACACTCGCTCAACGTTATCCGGGTTTGACGATCACGCAATACGGTTCCAAAATCATCGGGAAATGGCTCGGTATATTTTTGGGTTTTTATTACTGCCATTATTTGATTGCGCTTATATCTCAGTCATTAAACCAACATATCCAGTTTATTAGTTTGGTCCTATTGCCGAAAAGCCCATCGCTCGTCATAATCCTGACGTTGATGTGCCTTTGCGGACTGACTGTTTATGCGGGAATTGAGGTCATCGGAAGATGTAATGAGCTGCTAACATCTCTCATTGTTGTTTTATTAATTGCTCTCTGTATCCTGGCGATTAAGGAATCGGATCCGGGACAACTTAAGCCATTGCTAGGGGAAGGAATACAACCGATCTTACAAGGAGCTGTCGGTCCATCCCCTTGGATGAGTCAATTCTTCTTTTTGGGATGGCTTCTGCCGGTTTTAAATCAACCGGAAAAGGCGCGTAAGATATCGCTCATCTCGCTTCTCGGCCTTGTGCTTCTTATTTTTATCATTGATTTGATGACGATTATGGTCTTCGGTCCGTTAACGGATAAACTGAATTTTTCCTTTTTAAGTGTTATTCAGTATGTTGGGATCGAGGGGTCCTTCGAACGTCTGGAAGCAATCGCTGTTTCGATGTGGATGATGGCCATATTTATAAAAATATCCGTGTTATTATTTATGCTCTGTCTAAATGTAAGCCATCTTTTCAACATTCCGAATTATAGAGGAATCGTTACGCCGCTTACACTTTTGTGTGTCATCGGATGGGCTTGTGTTTACACAAATTCTACGGAACTTCAAAATGAACTTACTTTCCAGTTTCCGGTTGCAGGTAATTTTATCCAAATTGTTATTCCATTACTACTTTTGACAATTGACACCTTAAAAAGAATTGGGAATAAGTCGCCTTAGATTTCAAGCTCATATTGGCAGTGAGCTGGTCTGGAACTTTATTGGTCACTTCTTTAAAATCATTTTACCGATAGGGATGAAAATATCGTAGGGGCCAAGCACCAGACTTGATAAATCAACCCCAGCAATTAACAGGGAGCCGGCAACAGCAGACAATCCCATTAAACCGCCGTATACGACAGCAACTTTAGTTTGTTGCTTTCTCACAAGGGATTTCATGTTAACAAAAGTCCATACAACCAGCACAAGTACAAATCCCCCTATCTGTACAATCATTTCTTGATCTCCTTTTCATTCAAATGCAGAGGTCTGTTTCCCATCCCGGATCCCCGTAACTGCAGGTTTACCGTTATGGAGACGTCAGCTTCGGCAAATATATGATCCCATTGCTCTTGCACCGTTTTCCATTGTTTGGGCTGATTCCGGTAAATTTCCCGGCCGAAGCCCAGAATATCGGCCTGGTATCGCTTTTGGACCTGGGTTAGTAAATCTTGGACTTGGCTCTTAACCGATTTCTCCAGTGCCTTTTGCACCCGTTCAAAATTATTTGGCTGTCTGATATCGAGAGGCGTATTATTTTCGACAAGCATTCCCTCCCCTTGTAACTGAAGATGGATTTTGACCTTTTTACCGCTTAGCTGGGGAGTAATCCTGCGTTTTGCATGGGTGATGATCATACTTACATTTCCGTAACCTTTCGGCATATCTGCATAAATCATGGCAGCTTTCATCTTGTTAGTCACCCAAAGAAATCCGTTTGTTTCTTTTTCACTCAGAAAACCGACTAATTTAAAATTTTTGAAGATTGCCACTCCCGCCAGCCGAAATAATTTACGATTGTTTTCTTTCATATCTCCCGATGGTCTCTCCGGTTCGATGACCCCCATGACCGGATAAATCCCCTCGCTGGACGACGCGATGAAAAAATCCCGCAGCGTCACCGCCAATTCACTCTTAAAGCTTTCCATTTCCTTTACGGCTTCGATTGGCACATGTTCAAACGGGTACTGAATTTGCAAAATGTTACGCGCTTCGTCCCCCTTTACAACCATCATATAGGTTTTTAACCGATTACGCGGATCGTGTGAGAAGTAATCGAGCATATCCTTTATCCCGCGTTTAGCGACCGCTTCGCTTATAAAAAAAACACTGCGATGAGCGGTAAATAACCTGCGCGAACTTTTTTTCTGCATCGCAACGAGCGCTTGATTTATATTTTTTCCATGACCGGTTAGGACAAAAAACCTGTCTTGCGCGTTCCCTCCGCTAGGACTACCCTGGCCGGAAGCAGGAAGTGCGACTTGGACGGAGCCTACAAGGTTACCATCATCCGTTAAGTCGATTGCCGAGCCTGAAATAAACGCAATATCATTGATTTCTCTACGGTCCCAACAACCGCTTATGATCAACAGTATGGAAAGCAGACCGATACATAGGATCGCCTTCATGCCGGATCTCCTCCTTTTTTTCCCTTGATCACAAACTAGCCCCTAGCTGTTTTCGGGCGGACTTGGTTTCTGGCCTTGCAGTGCACGAATCGGATTGTTGGAGCCTGTGCTTGGAGGACGTCGGGTTTTGGCCCAAATAGGCGCGCGAATCAATGTATCCATCAGTTCTTTAAACGTTAACGGGACAACTGGCGTAAAATAAGGGACACCGAAAGAGCGAAGGGTCATGATATGCACCAAGATGCCCAAGGCCCCTAGTCCGATCCCATACAGACCCAGAGTGCCTGCCAAGAATAACATGGGAAAGCGCAGCAGCCGGATTCCGTTTGCAAAACTATACCTTGGGATCGTGAACGCCGCAATTCCGGTGATCGATACGATAATGACGACCGGAGCCGAGATAATTCCCGCCTGCACAGCCGCCTGGCCGATAACGAGCGCCCCTACAATGCTTATCGCTTGTCCGATTTGTCTTGGCAAACGAATTCCCGCTTCCCGCAGCGCTTCAAATGTAATTTCCATTAATAAGGCTTCGATAACGGCCGGAAAGGGAACCGGTTCCCTGGCAGAGATGATACTCAAGACCAGATTCGTCGGAATCATTTCCTGATGAAAGGTCGTAACGGCAACATACAGGGGAGGAGCAAATACCGCTATGATGATGAAAATAAACCGAATCCACCGAACAAAAGTTGCGATGGGCCAACGCATATAGAAATCCTCGCTCGCCTGCATCCCCGCCCAAAATGTCATCGGAACGATCAGCGCGAAGGGGGAAGTGTCGGTGATCAGGGCTACTTTACCTTCCAACAATTCTGCGGCTACGACATCCGGACGCTCCGTGCTTTGTACTTGCGGAAAGGGGGAGAACGGAAAATCCTCAATAAATTCCTCGATATAATTGGATTCGAGAATCCCATCGATTTGAATTTTGTTGATCCTCTCTCGAACTTCATCGACTAAAGAATCTGTAGCAATGCCTTTCATATAGGTCATGATGACTTGGGTTTGAGACACTTCTCCAACCGTAAAGGATTCCATTTTGAGCTTGGAGGTTTTCAGCCTTCGGCGTATTAAACTTATATTCGTTGAGATATTTTCAATAAATCCGTCCCTGGGACCTCGAATGACGGATTCGGAGGAGGGCTCCTCCAAGCTCCGTTTTGCGAAACCGTTAACCATAACGGTCATCGCCTTGTTATCCCCATTTTCTAAAACGGCGGCATGACCATTCAGCACATTTCGAACGATTTCAACGACTTCCGAGGTCGTATGACTCACTCCGACAGAGATCGTTCGATCATCCAATACTTCTACTTCGTCAACGGGCAGCTCATGTTGATCTGTACCTTTCGCTATCAACGGTTTAAGGACATGGTCGTCGACCAGCTGCTCATCCACCAAATTTTCAATGTAAATCACAAGCCATTGAAGCTTCCCGGCCACGACAATTTTGCGGTATACGATATCCGAACAGTTTTGAAAGATGTTTTTTAATAAGTCCTCATTTTGTCCGATGTCGTTAGAAAGACTGCTGTTGCCGTAATCGTCATTATTCAGATGAAATTCAGGTATTGTATCCGATTTCTTGTACAACCCTTTACCAAACCTTTTCACCGCTAGTCCCCCCCTGATACGGCTTGCCTTTCATGTAATTTTTCCCTTTTTCGAAAAGGATATTCGCATTCTTTTCCTGCCAGGGAATCTATTCATGGGCGTTCCATGCCCTTTCGAATTCCCGTAAAATAAGGAATTCCAACAAAAAAAGCCGCTAATTCCCAGCGGCTTCGCTGCAGCGGCAATCCGTCGCAGCTAATCGTTTTTATCGGAGCTTAATTTCGCATTCGGCCATCCCCGCTTTGATCGCTTCCAGTCTTTCAATCGTTGCGCCATCGTAAAAGCCGTATGCCAGCCCGTCGGCTCCGCCCAGGGCAACCGTTCGTATCCCTTTGCGGATCAAATCCGGCGTTGCCTTGGCGCGGGGGGCGATGCTGTCGATAATGATCTTCTCTTCGCCTACCTGTCTCCTGACATTGGCAAGCCACTTGCCTTTGTTCAGCACCCGTTCTTCATCGCCGGTCTGTTCGGCATAGTCCATAATCCGGATCGAATCCACATATTTGCCGATCTGCGTCAGATCCTGTCCGATGAATTCGGCTTCCGGCCAGCACGTGTTGAAGCGGAAATCCACCTTCGGATTGGCGGCGTGGATCGCCTCCGACAATTCCTTGAAATAGCGGGTGATCGAATTGCATCGGAATTTAAGCCATTCGTACAGCTCCGGGCTCTCCAGCAGGAGCATGACCGCCGACGAATTTCCGCGCTGCAGCAGCAGCCAGTCTTCATTCGCTTCCAGGGTCGCTCGTTTCATGATATCCGCATGATGCCTGACCGTCGTCCGGATCCGGTCCCAGTCCAGCCCCGCCTTGCGGGCTTCCCGTTCGCAGTTTGTACAGAAGCAGCCCCCCAGCGTGACGCCCAGAAAGGGATGCAGGCCAAGCTGGCCCTGATTGAACAGAAAGGAGCAGGTCTGGATCATATCGAGATCGTAATGGGTGACGAGATCGGTTGCGATGGCGCACATATACGCTCTGGCAACGGGGCTGTTCCAGCAAAGCTGCTGATTCGAGAAATAGCCATGGCCCGGCGGATTACCGTAAATGTCGCGCTGGATGCAGTCCGAAAATTCCCCCATGCCGCGGACGGAATCGAGAGGCGTATGGGAGATTTCCGCTCCGGGACTCATCCCCCGTTTACGAAGCGCTTTCGTGAAAATCTCCAGCCAGTCCGTCCCTCGAAGGAATTCTCGTTCGCTGGGCAAAGGCTTGATTCTGGAATTGCGGTAGGATTCCGGGTGAATGGTGAAATAGCTCCTGCTGTCTTCGGCCAGATAACGCTTGCGGACCGGATTGTGATGATAATAGTTATCGTGAAGCGGACGTTTTTCATGATGCATGACGGCCAGCATGTAGGCCGCGTTGTTGCCCGCATGGTTTTGCAGATGATCTAAGATGGTTTCAATCCCCTCATCGTGGATATCCCAGGGATAAATGCCGGTGGTCAACTCTTTCCAATACATATTCATTCCCTCCAACGGCCGATGCCTGGATGCGCTAAGGGCACGATTTCGCTGTAAATTGGTACGGTGTGATGCCGTAAAATTTTTTAAATGTTTTGCAGAAATAGTAGTAATCCTGATACCCTGTCATGCAGCTGACCCTGTCGACCGAATATTTTCCGGACTTCATCAGCTCTGCAGCCGACTCCATCCGCAGCTTGGTGACATAATAGCGAAATGTATAACCTGTCGCTTTCCTGAACAATTCGCTGCAATAGCTCATGTTCAGGTAGTATTTATCCGCCAGCTCGCTCAAGGAAAGCTCTTTGTCGTAATTCTGGTTCACATGCTCAAGCAGGGCGATAAATTTGTCATTGTAGGCCGGCTGCCGGGCCGGCTCTTCAATGGGACTGCATACCTTCTGAATGACGGCCTTCATCGCGCGGCACATCGAGGCCAAGCTCCCAAAGCGGTTGACCAGCTCTTCATAGTCCAGAAAGTCGGCTTCGGCTCCGGAGGAACGGCATTTCAACCTCCTGCCGACCAGGATGGCGAACCGGTTCCACAAGTAGACGGCATGATAGATTCCGAGATTTTCCTTCTGAAAAAGATCCGGGATGGTGCTTAATACCGAGCAAATTTCCGCATCGTTGTTCACCCATAGTAATTTTTCCGTCTTCCTGAGGAGGTTCTCCAGTCCGGCGCTGCCGGCTGCGGTGAAGATGACGGCTCCGGTTTTTCCGCCGAGAAAGGTTTGGAGCGCCGCCATGCTTGCCTCCCGAATCAGCCTTCCCAGATGCTCGATCCCAGCCGCGACGCCGCTGCATCCAGCCAGGACTCCGCGCTTCCGGGACCAGCCGTCCAGAATCGGGAAGATCTCCTGATCTTCCGGCGGCTTGTCGCCGTTCAAAAGCAGCAGCGTTCGAGTATCGCCGGCCGGGATGGCATGATGATGGAGGGACGGAAATAACGACGCGAATTGTTCGCTTCCCCAGGAGCCGCTCCCTGTGAGCATGAGAACCCGCCAATAGTCGCCAATCGGCACGAAGCCCCTTGTCTTCAGCATCTCGAGCGGATTGCCGGAAACGGGCGACAGTTCCCTCCATATATTCACGCTTTCAGCCTGCTTCCGGTCCAGGTGCTGCTTCAGCTTTTGCAGCAGCAGCCGGGCCTCCTCCGGATCGACAGGCTTCAGCTGGTAGTCGAATGCGCCGCGGCGCAGCGCTTCCTGCGCGTATTCAAATTCGGCAAAGCCGCTTACAATAACAATCTCGCTCTCGATTCCAGCCTGCCTCGTCTTGTTCAGCAGTTCGATACCCGACATTTCAGGCATTCGGATATCGGTGAAGACGACATCGGGCTTGGTCCTGCAGATGAGATCGAATGCTTCCGAGGCGTCGGTCGCCTGAGCGGTCACGGTAAACCCCAATCTTTCCCAGTCAACCAGTTTTCGCATGCCTTCCAGGCACCAGATCTCGTCGTCAACTAAGAGTACGCGATACATAGGCCTCCCCCGCTTATGCTCTGATTTCGATTCCCGCCTCCATCATTCCTTGCTTCACCGCATCCAGCAGCTCGAAGGTCGCCCCGTCGTAATGCCCGAGCGACAGCCCGTCGACGCCGAGCGTGCTCAACACTTTGATGCTTTCCCGCACCAGCTCCGGGGTCGCATTGGGTCTTGGCGCAAAAGCGGCGATCAAGTCCTTGTCATAGCCAATGCCGCGCCTGATCTTGAGAATGGTATTTCGCTTTCGTTTGAAATGATCCGGTGCTCCGTACTGCTCGCTGTAGTCGGAATCCCGTACCGAATCCAGGCTGTCTTTCACCGAAGCAAAGTCCAGTCCGGCAAGCTCGGGATATTTCAAATAATTGTTGTAGCGGAAATCGACGTTTTTGTTGGCCGACTTGATCGAGGCGTTAATTTCGGTAAACAGCCCGGCGATGGACTTCATGCGGAACTCCAGAAATTGATACAGGGACGGATATTCCAGCAGCAGCCCCGTTTCCAGCAAATCGCTGCCCATCAGCACATGGGCGTCCATGACCGCATCGAGATTGTTGTAGGCGCTCGCATGGACCAGACGCTCCAGTCCTTTAAGGTCGCTGACGATCTTATCCCAATCGTAGCCCATATTCATCGCTTTCGTCCGGCAATGGCCGCAGAAGCAGCCGCCCTTCAGGACGCCGAGCAGGGCGCCGACCTTGTACTCCGGGTCGTTTTCCATGAACCAGGGGGCTTTGACGGGCTCGCCGGTCGCGAACAGCATCATGCAGGTCTGAATAAAATCAATGTCGTGATTCTTGACCGTGTCATAGAAGATCGCTTTCATGTAGGTCTTGACATGGTCGTTGTTGCAGCAGAAATGGCGCTCGATGATTTCGCCGTGTATATTTTTTTGCAGGACATCGGGAAATTCGGATTTCGCTTTCTCGCAATCGTAGAAGGTATGGGAAATTTCGGCTCCGGTTTTCAGGTTATGCTTTCGTCCATAAGCGGTGAGCTCGTCAAGCCAGTCTTTCTTCTGCAAAAATTCCCTCGCAGAGTACAGCGGCTTCAGCGGCGTATCCGTAAAGCTGCTCTCCTCCATGCGGTAATAAATGCGGCTGTCCTCGGGCAGGTAAAACTTTCGTTTCGGATTATGAGGGTAGAACAAACTCGTAAGCGGCCGTTTCTCTTTATGCATGATGCCGACCAGATAAACGCTGTTCACAAGGCTGTGCTCCATCACATTATTCACGCAGGTCTCGACACCTTCGTCGGCGAGATCCCACGGGTAGAGGCTGGATGCCACTTCTTTAATATACATCTCGCATTTCTCCTGTCCCTTTAGTTTTGGCTCGGGAAAAATTGATTGTAGCTGGTGGCGAATTCCGCAAAGGACCGGATGACATCGGGGTCTTTCAGCAGCTTTTGCTGGTACGCTTTGAACTCATCCATGGATATCGCCCCCGAGATCGCTTTCGCTTCCATGGAATCAAACTCGTCCTGTACCCTGGACCATGCATTACTCCACGAATCGGACTGCAGCACATTGAACAATTCCACTTTGGCGTCGATATTATAGAGCGCCTTCATCTCTTCCCTGGTTTGAAGATTGTAGGACATCGGGGCCAGCGGGCTGTCGACCTTGGCGAATTCGGCAGTGGAGAAAATAAACGGCGCGTTGAACGAGCTGTTGACTTCCTTCTTGCCGAGGTCCGTCAGCTTGGGGAAGCCGTCCTCCATCGTGTAATCCACGCCTTCGATGCCGAAATTAACGAAGTTGTAGTATTTCTCATCCGTCATCGCGTTGAAGAACTGCAAAATCCGCTTCATTTTCGCCTCGTCCACTTTCTTGGAGATCGCCATACCCCCGAAGTAGCCCAGATCGTAGATGTGCGCATATCCCTTGGGTCCTTTCAGATAAGGGATCAGCGTCAGCTTAGCCCCCGGCTGCGTCTTCTGCAGCTCCTGCTCCATATCGTATTTATGCCACGCGTTCTTGACAAAGGCGGCCGAGCGGCCGGTCGTGAACATCTCCTGCTGCTGCGTGCCGTTAATGAGGGCAAATTCCTTGGGGATCGCTCCGTCCGCATAAAGGTCTCTCATGTACTGGACGTAATCCGCATAATTGGAGGTGAGATTCATAGGAATGATGCCGCCGCTGCTGTCCCGGACAGGATCTCTCGTGCCGAAAGCGGCCGCAAAGTAACCGGGAACCGGAACCATGCCGATCGTATCGATCTTCCCGTTGCCGTCCGGATCACTGTGTGCGATGACCTTCATGACATGCTCAAATTCGTCGAGTGTCGTGGGTACTTTCAAATGCAGCTTGTCGAGCCAGTCCTGCCGGATAAACAAGGCGGAGTCGAGATTTCCGCGGGTCCGCGGGATGAAATAGTTCTCCCCGTTCACCTTGCTTAATACCCAGGCATTCTGGTTGGTATATTTCTTGAAGTTCGGGTACTTGCTGAAGTCGCCCAGTTCCTTCGTCAAATCCCAGAAAGCCCCGGCCTTAACCGCTTTTAATATACTTGGCGCCGTGATGCTGGTGACCTGCATAATATCGGGCAAGTCGCCCGACGCCAGAACGAGGTCCAGCTTCTGCTGGTAATTGTCCGCCGGCACCCAGTCCACCGAGTAATCGACGTTAAACTCCTTCTCCATGCTCTTCCAGAAATCGCTGTCCTTGGCAGGCGCCTGCTGGTAGAGATTGGCCATTCCTTTGAGAACGAGCGGTTTCTCCTGCTTGCCGTTCTCCGCTGCCGCGCCCTGCCCGTTCGTTTCCTTGACTTCCGAGGAGCCGGGCGTATTCGCCGGCGTCTGGCTGCAGGCCGAAGCCAATACGGACAGCGCCAGCAGCACGCTTGCCCAGTAACTTTTTCTCATGCCTCTTCCCCCTTCTGAACATTAGGTGTAACCCTTGGCTCAGCCCTTGATGGAACCGAGCATAACGCCTTTGATGAAATACCGCTGAACAAAAGGATATACGGCCATAATCGGAAGCATAGCCAGTACGACCGTGGCCATTCGCACCGTCTCGGACGGGAGATTCAGCATATCCACCGAACCCGTTGTACCTGCACCGCTTGTCGAAGCGTCGACCAAGATCGATTTCACGTACAGCTGCAGGGTGCTCTTCCCGGAATCGGTGAGATAGATCAGCGCGCTGAAGTACGTATTCCAATGCCCGACCGCGAAGAACAGCGTAAGGGTAGCAATGGAAGCCTTGGAGAGCGGAAGAATGATGCGAAAAAACGTCCCGATCTCCGTACATCCGTCGATTTTGGCGGAGTCCTCAAGCTCATCCGGCAGCGCGTCGATGAAGCTTTTGGCCACGATCAGACTCCATGAATTCGTCAACACCGGGAGAATCAGCGCCCAGAGACTGTTCATTAAACCGAGATCCTTGACCAGCAGGTAATTCGGAATAATCCCCGCGTTAAACAGGAGCGAGAAAATAATGATGCCCATGAACAAGTTCCGGTGCGGCATCTCCTTCTTGGTCACCGCATAAGCCATCGTGTAGGTGAACGCAATATTGAGCGCCGTTCCCGTTACGGTGACGAACAGCGTGTTTTCCGCCGAACGGATGAAATTCCACGTCGAGAGAATATACGAGTAGGAGGCAAACGACCATTTTTCGGGAATCAGGTACAATTTGAACGGCACATAGACGGAAGGGTCGGTTAAGGACACGCTGACGATATAAAAGAAGGGCGCAATACAGATCAACGAGATCAGGCCGGTTACCAAATAGATGGCGATATCCGCGGCCGACGTTTTTTGGGAGTGCATATCACCTCTGCTCCTTACGCCTCGATAGTTTCATTTAATAGATACCGGTGTGCCCCATTTTTTTGACAAAACGGTTGGACAAGACGACCATGACGAGCCCGGCGAAACTCTTGAAAATGCCGACCGTCACCGCGACGCTGAAGTTCCCTTGATTAATCCCCTGATTATACGAATACGTATCGAAAACCTCGGCAACATCCCTTACGAACGGATTGCTCATCAGCAGCACCTGCTCGAAGCCCACATCCATGACCTGACCGAGTCGCAGAATAAAAAGCACGATAATGGTAGGCAGTATCGATGGAATGGTAATGTACAGCAGCTTCTGCATGCGGGTAGCCCCGTCCATGGTCGCCGCTTCGTACTGAGAAGGATCGATCTGCGTGATCGCCGCCAGGAACAGAATCGTCCCCCATCCGACCTCCTTCCAGGTATTCTGGGCCAGCAGCACCCACCAGAACAATTTCGGGTTGGAGAGGAAGGCTGCAGGCTCCCCGCCGGCATGCACAATAAACTTGTTGACCAGCCCTACGTCCGAGCTGAGCATGAAGAAGGTGATCCCCGTAATGACGACCCACGATAGAAAATGAGGCATATAGATAATCGTTTGATTCAGCCGTTTAAACGTATTCGAACGAATTTCGTTGATGAGCAGCGCAAGCAGGATGGGAGCCGGAAAATAAAAAACGAGATTCATCAGGCTGATGACCAGCGTATTGCGAAGCATGATATAAAAATAGGCGCTGGTAAAAAATTGCTCAAAATAGTGAAATCCCACCCACGGACTGCCCCATATCCCTCGAAAGGGACTGAAATCTTTAAACGCGATGAGCAGTCCCCACATCGGAGCGATTTTAAATAGAAGAAAATACAGAAGTCCCGGCATGACCAATAAGTAGACGTACCGATATTTCACATACATCCCTTTTCGCTTCTCCCATTGCCGTTTAAAGCCGGGCTTCGCGCCGTTCACGCTGCCTGTTTGGCTCATTTCCCTTCATCACCTCCTTTCCTTCATCCGCTTGTTGAAATCGCTTTATTCCTAATCTAGTCGGGCCGGCGCGGATTTAAGATGGACGGTTTTCGGGAGTTTCGGACGAATTTTGGTGTTCGCCCGCATAAGGCAGCTCGATAATCACTTTGGTTCCTTGCTGCTCCATGCTGCTGATCGAAAGTCCATATGAACGGCCATAAAGCAGTTTAATCCGCCTGTCGATGTTCACGATGCCCAAGCCTCTCTTCTTCGTTCCTCCGGGTTCGTCCTCCAGAGGATCACCTGCGGCCAAGCTGTTTCTGATCTCCGCCAGCACTTCCGCGCTCATGCCTTTCCCGTCGTCTTCGATCGTAAACCGTATGGTGCTGCTGCCGGCCGTATATCCTCCAATAATCAGCGTTCCCGCTCCCTTCTTCTGCTCGAGACCGTGGAACACGGCATTTTCCACAAGCGGCTGCAAAATCATTTTCGGAATCAAGCCGTCCATGATCTTTTCCTCGATCTCATATCGGATGACAAACCGGTTTCTCTGCCGGATTTGAATGATTTTGATGTATTCTTTGATGCATCCGATCTCGTCGCCCACCTTCACATCGTTGTTTTCCTTGATGCTGTATCTGAAAATTTTCGCCATGGCGGTCGCAATCTCGGAAATCTCAGGAACTCCCCGGGTTAAAGCAATACCTCTGATACAGTCCAGCGTGTTATACAAAAAATGCGGGTTGACCTGACTTTGGAAAGCGGAGAACTGCGCACGCTTCTTGGCCAGCTCCGCCTTGTACAGCTTTTCTTGGGAGGCGACCACGGCGCCCGTCATGGCATCGATATTATCCAGCATTTTGTTCAATGCTCTCGCCAGCAGGCTGATTTCGTTGGCTTTATTCAGGACGAGCCGCTGGCTGCTGTAGTTTTGACCGATCGAATTCATAAATCGGGCCATCTTGATGATTGGCGTGGCAAGGCTTCTATAAATGGCAAATCCGAAGGCCGTCAGGACGGCAACGATGACAATGCCCATGAGGAAAGCAAACTGCTTCAGTGCGAACAAATCTTTATCGATCTCGACATTCGGAATAATTCCGATCACACGCCAGTTCAGATCACGGATCGACCTTTGATAGACGAGGGAATGTTCACTGCTGCTGAACCCTCCCGACAGACTTGCCGTCTTCTTGGCGGTCAGCGCTGCCCGGATCAGCTTCTTGTCCTTTTCCTCGAAATGCTTACGATTCGAAGCCACAATATTGCCCCCGGTATCGGCAATGATAAAGAGCGAATTGTAATTGGACTGCAGGCTGGAGATGGTACTGATGAAACTGTCCGCGTTGTAAATGACAACGGTAAAAAACGGAACGCCCGTTATCAAGGAGCTGAACGATTTGGTTACGCACACATAAAACACCCTGCCATGCTCAGGGTCGTCCAGCACATAATGAGTAGGCTGGTCCATCCGGATTTCACCGTTCAGGTAGCGTCTCTTTATTTCGCTCAGCACCCAGAAATCCTCACTGCGATAGGCGCCGATATTAATCATATCGAGGTCGGTAATCAGAATGTCGCTGATGCTTCTGTTCGAGAGCATAATGGACTCGATCATCAGCTCCATGTTATTCCTGAACCTCAGCAGCTCATCGATCCGCTGGGTATTGATAAATTGGTTGGTTATATGGTTATAGGAGGTAATCGTCGCAATATTGTCAATGTCGGTCGTGAATGAAACCGCTTTCGTAACAAGCTGGTTTGAGGCGTCTTTTAGAAATTCCGAATAGTTCCGCCGGTTTATCGAGCCGAACCAGCTTAGAGATATGGTCTGAAGCAAAATAATGATACTGATCGAAAGGCCGATTAAAATCAAAAGCTGAGATTTTAACTTGAGATGGTTTACTTTTCCCAGCATTCGCCGAGTCCCCTCCCTGTCACAGGCTGTCCAGAAAAAGAGCTCCCGGCCTTTAAAAATCCCGGGAACATCCAGACAAATCGCCATCGCGGATACCAGTCGGAGTGACAAAAGCCGATGTAAAATGGTGTTTGCAGGGCTCCCCTTTGTCTGCTCCCCTTTGTATAGGTATCCAAATTAAATTTAATTATGACAAGTTGGATTTCTCAAAACGATGATGCCTTACGCTAGTTTGGGTGGGATGTAAAAAAAGATCCGTCAGCGACGGATCTCGAGGATCAAGCTAATAAAACAATCGGGCCCATATTACGCTTCAAGGCGATATTTAAGTGATAATCTAATCAAGCCGTTAAACTTAACGCGGCTGCCGATCCAGGCCGGCAGCCGCGTCTTGTTCTATGCCCTTTGCTGCAAGAAGTAGTTGTCATGTCCAGGTACCACAATATCCGCGCATTTTTTAATCAATTGAATGGACTTAACTGCTGATTCAGGGTCAACCGTATTAAAGTAATATTGATCGGTTTCAAAAAAGTCCTGGGTCATCGCAGCATCCGCCGCAATCACTACTTGTCTGCCTTTAGAAGTAAATAACAGGGAAGTATGGCCTGATGTATGACCTGGAGTTGCCAGCAATTGAATGCCGGGAGCAATACAGCCGCCGACAGGCTCGATCCGATCCAGGATTTTACGTTCCGGACTGTCTTGTGAGACGAGCTGATTCCAATCCTCTACTTCGTTAGCAGCCATTAACCAATGAGCATGCGGGAATGCTTCGATACCATATCGGTGATCCCCATGAAAGTGTGTCAGGAATACTGTTCCAATATCTTCCACGTGAAGACCTGTTCGTTGATTTACGACTTTATCCATGTCCTCAGGCGGACAACCGGGATCTACAAGGATTATTTGTCCTTCCGTTTGAATCAAAGTACATGTACATCGTGGAGACCTATACGCTTGTTGTTCCGATTCGCCCCAGAACTTATTTCGGCTAAGATGTCCAATGGTTAAAATGTCCCACTTGATAGATGCCATAAATTCACCTCACCTCTTGTACCTATGATGGAATCGTAATTTTGGGCGCGTGCCTCCCTTCTATGAACCGTCGGGGCAGCAAAGAGTCACGTCCAATCTATCCGTTAACTTACGTCTCAGGTACTGCTTCTTTTATACCAAACCAATAGCAGGCAACCTGGATGAATAACAATAAACTTCCCAATAGCAGCGGAACAACAAAGCTGCCCGTCATCTGAATTAATAATCCGGTTACGAATGGACCAACGCCCGATCCCATAAACCCTCCCCAATTCCAGATTCCGCCTATGGAACCAACCCTGGATACGGGAGAAACCGTTTGAATGGTGGTCCATGAATTGGTTGAAGAAAATGAACCAAAGAAACCGCCGATCGTAAAGCATATAATCGAAACGGTTACGCTCCCGCTTAAAACAGCCGGAATAATCATGAGAGCATTAATGAGACTGCCGCCAACTAAACCAATTTTACAGGACGTAATTCGATCCAGGCCCCGGGCCATAAAGAAGTTAGGCGAACGCCCCCCCAAAATAGCTCCTAAAAATCCGGCCAGGTAAGGCAGAGAAGCAAGAACTCCTGTCTCCGCGATCGAAACCTTGCGGCTGATTTCCAGATAGCCGGGCAGCCACCCTAATAAGGTAAATCCCCAGTACCCTCCAAAAAAGGAGCCAATAGCTAAAAATAGCGGGGTGCGATGGCGAAAAATTTTCAGCCATTCACTAAAGCTGATTTTGGCCGTTTCCTTCATCGGTGTAATCGTACCGGCAAATGAAGGTCGCTCACGATAATAAGTATACCAGATAACTGCCAGCACCACTCCGACAGCTCCGATTGTGATGAACATGGCGCGCCAGCCCCAAGCCAGCATCACAGGTGTTAACAGCAACGGGGCCAACGCAGGGCCTAAAGATGAAGTGGAATTCCAAATCCCCGTGGGTACATGCTGCTCTCTCTCGGTAAACCAAAGCTTATTGGCCCTGGCAGCGGACATATAAGCCGGCGATTCCGTAATTCCCAACGAAATCCTTAATCCAAAAAATTGGCCGACAGTACTTACAGCACCCATTGCCCCGGCTGATACCGACCAAAGCACAGCCGCAATCGACAGCAATACACGCGAACCCCAGCGGTCAACCAGTGCCCCTGCAAGCAGCAAGCTAAATGCATAAGGCCAAGCAAAAATGGAGACTAACGCCCCAAACGCGGTAGGACTCATATGAAACTCTTCCCGGATAAACGGCGTGGCCACGGACAGAGCCCCGCGATCCATATAATCGACGGTCAATAAGAGCGAAATGATGATCGTAGAAATCCATGCCCGTTTTAACCGCCCCCTTTCCGGATCGATTGTTCCGGCATCCAATACTGAATTCGTTTTCATTGTACTCCTCCTCGTCATCTTGTTAAGCGATAACAGTCGGTCCCTATGAAACGCAATTCGGAAATCGTATCATAATAGATCTCATGGGTTGCGCGGTTAATGTCCATTCTGGCCAACCATCCATTTTCATGATGATTGTACTAGTTGATTTAATTTTTCTACCAGCTCGATTGTCTTCGCCGTATCTTCCATTTCTAACGATGGCTTCTTCCCGGATTCCATACACGACACGAAATGCTCGAACATATTTTCGAATCCGTAAAAAGTGAAATTGTTCAATTGCGCAAAGTTTTGTGTCCACATCAGCGTGTCCCCGTCATCGGACATGTCCATGGCGGCTATGGACTCGCGTATGGGAGCCGGCCGGAAATATTGCAGCGATCTGATGTTATCGACAATCACATTGCGCCGGTCGCCGGTCACTTCCACCCTCTCCATGGGATATTCCCCGCTCTGGAGCGAGCTGGTCTGTATGACGCCGATGCAGCCTTGCGCTGAACGAAACGATATGTTGTATCCGACCCGATTGTAATCAACGTATATGCGTTCCGCATGCAGGAGCTCAAGTTCCCCGACCAGGTACCTTGCCAAGTCCAAGTGATGAATCGTATGATTCCAAATAAAGCTGTTTTCGGATTCGTATGCCGAAGCATGGTACTTCGCCAGGTACATGGTTGAGGCCCCAAATTCCTTCTTTTCCAATATCCGCTTCGCCATCACGTAAGAAGGGGTATACCGCCTGTTAAGCCTCGCCATTACAAAGCGGTTCGTTGTTTTCTGAATTTCCGCCAGTTCCGCGGCCTGCCGTGAGCTTAAACAGACCGGTCTTTCAGAAAAAACGTGGGCTCCTGACAGAAGGCATTGTTTGGCAATCTCGAACTGCTCCCCATAAGCGGGAAAGGAAATGACCAGATCCGGCTTTTCCCGCTCCAGCATGAACATATAGTCATCATAAACTGCCGGACAACGATATCGTGCAGAGAAATTTTCCGTATTTTGGGGACTGTCACAAATAGCAGCGAGAGTCAGCGGAAATTTTTTCGTACAATCGTATAGGAAGTCGTAGACGAAACTCGAGCATCCGATGATGCATAATTTTAACATGGGAATCCTCCTTAAAGAGACCGGATGCATTATTCCTTGACGGCGATTCGACATGGGCACAAACGTCAATCATGAAACCTTCCTTACGCCAATCCATTCCGTTTGTCGTCGGATTCGTAAATTTTTGCCGTCAACCTCGGAAGATCGGCAATATCGAAGTCCGGAGTGAATTCATCGAGAAACCGTATGTTTCGTTCGACCTCCTCCGGCCATCTCGCCCCTATATTCAGCATATGAATACGCGAATCCGATAGCAAAAATTTTAAGCATAACCGATAAATATCCTCCGTCTCCAGCAAGCGAGGCGCCAAGTGTTCCAGCAATCTCTGGAATATACCGGAAGTCATAGGTCTCATGACGGCAACGCCGAGATTTTTCTCCTTCGCCCGGTCGAGAAACCGGAGTGCCGCATTTTGATAAATTAAATTGTAATTGATTTGTGCGATATCAAACAGATTCGTGTCAATCAATTCTAAAATAGAACAGGCGTCCTCTGTTGTGAGTCCCAAAAACTTAACCTTCCCTTGTTCCCGCAGCAAATGAAGCGCCTCCATAGGACCTGCACTCAATACGTCTCGAGTATCTTTGTGCGAATAAATACCGCCGTGAAGCTGTATCACGTCGACATAATCAGTCTTGAGCCTCCGGAGACTTTCTTCCACGCCTCGTATAACGCCCTCTTTACCAATTTCAGCCCACGAAGTCGTCCAGGTTACTTTCGTTGCAAGGATGACTTTCTCCCGTTTGCCCTGAAGAGCTTCGCCGATGATACTCTCGCTATGTCCTTGGCCGTAACTGGGTGCCGTGTCAACATAATTGATTCCGGCATCCAACGCGGCGTGAACGACGCGTATCGCGTCTTTTCTGCCTTGCGGGCTGTAAGGGTCCCAACCCTGCGCCTTATTCACCCCGGCGAAAGGATATCCTCCCACTGCGATGCGGCTGACACTCAGCCCTGTTTTTCCGAAAATCGTATATTTCATGGTCCAAACCTCCTCGATGTAGGATAAATATGTTCAACTTTTATAAATAGACCTGTGTATCAGGCGCCGAAGCATGCCTTGATGTAAGACGTGATAGCCTGCAGCTGCAGCATTTCCGTCTGCTGGAGCTCGGGCAGCGGCTCGGACCCTCTCGAGCGGCACACCGTTGTGATCGGCAGTCCGCACAGCTGCATGTAATACTTGGCGTTGGCGGGATACAGCTTCAGCTCCGCATAGGAGGCCATGGTCAGAAATCCCTGCATGACTCCGGCCTGAACCGGCGTATTCCGCCATTCCTTGAGCAGCCACGTATACAGCTCCGGATGGAAATTGGCCATAATGCCGCTGAAGCCCGCCGCCCCAAGCTGCAGCGATTCCAGCAGGGTCGCGGTATTGGCGTTGAACAGCTTCAGCTTCGTGCCCCGGACCGCCGCGAGCTTGGCGCGGATTTGGTCGATGCTGCAGCACGTATCCTTCAGAAACCAGAACCGTCCCGTATCGGCGCACCACTTGAGCAGCTCCGGCGAAAGCAGCCGTTTATACGGGAAGGGACATTCATAAATGCCGAACGCGATGTCCGGCACGCTCTCGAGCAGATGCTCGGCATTTCGCCGCCAGACCGAATCATCCTCATTCTCCGCCGCCAAACGGTTGCTGACCAGCACGAACGCTTCGATCCCCGTCGCGGCGATCCGGCGGATTTCCTCGAGCTGATCCTCCATGCGCTCGGAGATATGCCCCGATGCGATAACCGGAACTCTTCCGGCCGCTTTCTCGACCACGAAACGGGCCAGCTCGACCCGCTCCTCCAACGCGAGGTAAAACATCTCGCTGGATTGGCAGACCGCGAACAATCCGTTGACCCCTCCGGCAATATACCATTCAATCATCCGCTCCAAGGCCGGATAGTCAATGCTCCCCGATAAGGTGAAGGGCGTCAGCATCGTCGGCCAGTTTCCGATTGCGATGTCAGGTTTCACTCGGTCCAATCCTCTCATTTTTGTATTTTGTCGTATGCCCGAAACAGCCGCACAGCCCGAGAGTCGGACTCGTGCCCGCAGCGGACAGTCCGTCTACCCGTTAGATAAACAAGCCGGCGCCTCATTTCCATGGAGTGAACGTCATCTCCTCCTCACTTGGCGGGGGCGTCATGAGCCATTTCAGGTTGAATGTATAATGTAAGGCGCTGCTGAACAGATGGATCAGTCCGTTTCTCGTTTGAATGACCGAAAAATAACCCTTCGGCTCGGCGTTCTTGGCGCTTAGCATAAAACGTCCTGTCCAGGCTTGCCCGTCCCATACCTGCCCCGGCCCGTCGTCGGTGATCAGGCGCCGATACGGCCAGCTTTCACCATTATCCATGGATAAGAATCCCATCATGCCTTTGACGCGACGAGAGCGTCCGGCTGCATCGATGATATCCATGCCCGACGTGAAGGTGGCCAGAAACAGCGGCCCCTCCCGCAGGCGAATGAGCGCCGCCCGCTGTCCGCTCAGCAGCGGATCGAACTCCGTGGCCTCGTACGTCCATGTCCTCCCCTTGTCCGAACTGAGGCTCTTCGGCATTTTGCCGCCGATATTGTCCCCGCGGCCGAAAGCGATGAAGCGTCCGTCCTCAAGCTCTGCCGCCGGTGCATGGATGCCGGCAATCGTGCCGCCCGCATCGCGCCAAGTAACGCCGCCGTTAGCGCTGACCCATAGCGCCGTCCCGCCGTCTGAGCCAGTGACGGCATCACAGGACAGGACGATTTCGCCATCCTTCGTCTTGAACACCGAAGAGAGCGGCATCGTGCGCCGGCCATGCTCCGGACCAATAATCGCGCCCTTCGACCAGGTCGCCCCGTTATCCCGGGACGTTCGCATGACGAGCGCGATATTCCCCCAGGTGCCGGCCGCCCCCAATCCGCAGAAATGATAAATCACGTCCGTCGCCTCGTCCCAAAACAACGCCGCACCTGACATGTTGCGGTCCGGAGCATCCCAGACGACGCAGGGATCGTCCCACTCCGCCGCGCCATAACGCAGCCGGCTGCCGGCGATCAGCATTTCCCGGCCCGCTTCGGAGGTAGTCGAATACCAGACGGCGATCAAATCGCCATTCGGGGTTTCCGTCACGTCTCCAACATGGTTGTGGATATAGAGCGGCCCTTTCTTGCCGGGCACGACCTTGGCATAGCGGCGGGGACCGAGAAAGTACGGCTGTTCCGAATCCGGTCCTTGGTTCACATCCGGCGGAACGTGCTGCAGTACATTCCGCTGCCACTGCGGCGGCGAGGGCGTAGGAAGCGGATTCGTCGCCGGACGATCGCCCAGCACGACACGGAACCCGATCAGCCAGTGCTTATCTTCCGGAATCGTGCCTAGCCGGTTGGCGGATCGAAGGTAATACGGCCAAGTCTGATGACTCCCGCCGCGGGTCACTTTAAAATCGCCATCCGCGCGCCCGACAGGATCCTCCTGCGTCTCCGCCTCAAATGGCCCGTACCAGTCCCCTACCCACTCCTCGACATTGCCGTGCAGATCGTAGAGGCCCCATGCGTTAGGCGGATAGCACCCGACCGTCAGCGGTACGATTTCTCCCCCGCCGCGCGAACGGTCGGGATCGGGAAACCAGCTTTCCCGCTGGTTCTTATGCTGGGAGCGGGGGAACACGTCCCCCATGGAATAGGCGGTCTCCGAACCCGCCCGGGCCGCGTATTCCCATTCCGCCTCGGTCGGAAGCCGGTAAGGCAGGCCTTCCTTCTTCGTGAGCCATTCGCAGAACGCTTGCGCTTCATGCCAGCTGACGAAGATGACCGCTTCTTCATTGTCCCTGGAGAAGCCCAACTTGCCCCGAAGTTTGCGATGGCCGGGGTCGAACTGCTCATACTGTGCATTCGTCACCTCGTAAGCCGCCATATGAAACGATTGGCTGATGCGTACGGCGTGCACCGGCCGCTCGTCCGGGTCCCCGTTCTCGCTTCCCATCCGAAACGTTCCCGCTTGCACGCGGCGCATGACCATACCGATGGTATTGATGTATTCCTCGGCATCACGCGAGAAGCGCATAAGCTTCCCCCTTTCCGGACCAAGTAAAGTCCCTTTCTACCGGACGGACTTATCTACCACCTTCTACCGACCTTGAATTACCGCCCCAAATCAATTCGCCAATAAACAATCCGCTCGCGGCGCCACGTGTAGGTGAGGTGCAGCGTGCCGCCATCCGCGATGATCGCGGGGTACGAGTACTCGCCCGGCTCATCCTCCAGCACCAGCACCTCTCGCCAGGTGCGCCCTCCGTCCTCCGACTGCTGCAGCACGAGCGGCGTCCGTGCCGCCCAGTCGCCCCGGACCGGATTCATCACCAGATACAAACGGCCGTCGCCCGCCGCGGCGAGGTCGATCCCGCTGTTGTTGTTCGGCAGGTCGATCGCGTGCGCCTCCGTCCAGCTCTCCCCGTTATCCGCGGAGCCGCTGCGGTAGACGAAGCCTTCCGTGCTGCGGAGCAGCATGTGCACGCCGGCCGCGTCTTCCCACAGCGTGGGCTGGATGATTCCTTTGCCTTTCAACTGCCCGCGGTCCAGCGGGACGGCGCGCTCCCGCCATGTACGGCCGCCATCGTCGGAGATGTCCACGAAAGCATCCCAATCCGTCTTCGTTTCGAGCGAGGCCGGCGCGAGCCAGCGCCCGCTCCGGAGCACGATCGGCTTGTTGCGGACCGGGCCGCGGCCGCCGATATCTCCGGGCACCAGCTCGGCGGGCTCGCTCCACGTATGCCCGCCGTCCTTCGACACGATGTAGCGGGTAAACCATTCCGGAATTTCATGGCCGACCTTGTAAAAGAGCCAAATATGGCCGGTATCCGGCGCCTGGAACAGCACCGGATTCCAGTGGGCGATATCCGCTTCGTCGGCAGCGACCGCCGGGGCCGACCAGCTGCCCTCCCGGCTACGACGCGACAGCCAAATGGCGACGTCCGGGTTTTTCTCCCGCGTGCCGGCAAAATATGCCGTCAGCACCTCTCCGTCCGACAGCGCGAGCACCGTGGACGCGTGGCACTGCTTAAACGGCTTTTCATCGGCAAATACGAATTCTTTTTTGGTTTCCATAGCGTCTCCTTTATCACGAATGAATTGGATGTTCCCGCAAACAGATCAATTGGATGTTCTCGCAAGGGCATCGTTATAAATCTTCTCTATATCTTCGGCGCCGGCCGCCTTCACTTCCTTCATGAAGGCATCGAATTCGGTCAGCGGCCGCGTGCCGAGCACGAATTTATCGATGTTCTGCTCCACAATCGTATCCACCTTGGTGCGCAGCTGCTTCAGCTGATCGCGTTCCTCATCCGTAAACGAAGGCTCCAGCACCTGCGCTTGAATGAGCCCCTCCTTCATCTCCTGACCCACAAAATCCGACCAGCGCTTCAAGTCCGGCGGCGAGACCGCCAGCTGGGGATCGTCGTTCGTGTACACGTCGAACGTCAGCAGCCCGGTTCCGAGCGCGGACTGCATGGCTCGGAAAGGGTCCTGCTTATCCTTGAACTGATCGATGACGGACGGGTTGATGACCGGCTTTCCGTCTTTCGTTGTATAGTGCGTGCCCTCGATGCCGAAATTCGTGACCCGGGCGCCTTCGTCGCTGTACATCCAATCGAACAGCTTCATCACCGCTTCCGGATTTTTCACCTTGGCGCTGACGGCGAACATGTCCTCGGGATGCCCGTAGATATACGCGTAGCTGCGCTTCTTGCCGTCTGGCGCGGTCAGCACCGGCACCATATCGAACTTCTGGTTCGGATCCTTCTGCTGCAGAACGTTATTGAAGTTGACGGTGAACGAGTAGTTGTCGTAGAAAAACAGCGATTTGCCCGAGCTCAGGTTTTCCTGCCACTGCTGCAGCGTGGCGTTGGTGAAGTTGGGGTCGAGCAGCTTATCCGCATACAGCTTGTGCAGATACTCAAGCGCCGCTTTGTATTCGGGATGCGCGGGACCGTACAGATACTTCTTCTGATCCGGCTCGTAGTAGATCGTATGGCCCGACCCGAAAGCATACTCCAGAAAGCTCAGGTTGGAGTCGGTGCCGTTCCGCATCGTCCAGGGGTAGCTGTCCGGATACGCCGCCTTCATTTTCTTGAGCACGTCGTACAGCTCGTCGAAGGTGGTCGGTATATTCAGGTTCAGTTTCTTCAGCACGTCCGTGCGGATCATCGGCAGCTGGCCGAGATTGAACTGATTTTGGGCTAGGGTCGGAAAGCCGTAAAGCTTGCCGTCCATCATAAGCTTTTGAGTCTCGGGCTGCTCCTCGAGCCGCTTCTTGAAGTTGGGCATCTGATCCAGATACTTGGTGACATCCAGGAAAATTCCCGTCTTCGCAAAATTCTCCAGATCGGTGCGCGACACGCTGAGGACATCGGGGATGTTGTTGGTGGTGATTAACGTCTTCTTCTTGGCGTCGTAATCACTTCCCGGTACGGACTGCAGATCGATCTTCACACCGGTCTGCTTCTCGATCTCCTTCATGACGGGCGAATCCTGGACCAAAGGCTGCGCCGGATGCTCTCCCCTCATCACGGTAATCTCCACCGTTTTCCTGCCGCTCGACGCATTGCCGCCGGCACTGCCTGCGTCATCGCCCGACTTGCCCGCTCCGCCGCTGCAGCCGGCCAGGCCGACCGATGCGGTCAACATCAACGCAACCATCAGCGAACAGCTTTTTGCTCCCAGTCTCTTTCTCATGTTACCCCTCCATTGCCCTGTATTGTTTCTCACAGCCGCCGCACGGGACGGCCAAGCCGAAAACCTAGCCCTTGAGGGAGCCGACCATGGCGCCCTTCACGAAATACTTTTGGAGGAACGGATAGACGAGCAGAATCGGCAGCACCGCCACAATCACGACGCCGTACTTAATGTTGTTTGCGATCACCAGCGTGCCGAGATCCCCGCCCAAGGCATTGGACTGCTGGGCCATATCGCCCTCCACGACAATATTGCGCAGAATGATCTGCAGCGGGTACCAGGCCTTGTCATTCAGGTAAATCAGCGCCGGGAAGAAGCTGTTCCAATGCCAAACCGCGTAAAACAGCACCATCGTCGCCATGATCGGCAGCGACAGCGGCAGCACCACCCGGAGGAAAACCTTCCCGTCATGCGCCCCGTCCATATACGCGGATTCATGCAGCTCGCCCGGAATGCTCTGGAAGAACGTCCGCATCATCACCATGTACCAGACGTTGATAGCCGGCGGCAGCACGATCGCCCAGATCGTATTCATCATGCCGATCGAATTGACGACCAGGTAGCGGGGAATGAGCCCGCCGTCGAAAAACATCGTGAAGACGATCAGCAGCGTGAACAGATTGCGCCCGTAGAACGTTTTTCGCGACAGCGGGTAGGCGCACAACGCCGTCAGGAGCAGATTGATCGTCGTGCCGACGGCAGTATACAGAAACGTGTTCGCGTACGCGCGCACGATCGACGGATCGGCGAAAATAATTTGGTAGGCCTTGAAATTGACGCCCTTCGGAAACCAGCCGATACTGCCGCGCATCACCTCATTGCCGTCGCTGATGGAGACGATCGCCATGTAATAGAGCGGGTACAGCGTTACGACGATCGCGGCCAGCATGATCAGGACATTGAACAACGTAAAGGCATCGAATTTTTTGCCCGGCATCGCTTCGCCTCCTTACCATAAACTGGTGTCGCTGACTTTGCGGGCGACCTGGTTGGCGAGGACAACCAGCACGAAGGCCAGGACCGATTGGAAAATGCTGACCGCTGTGGCGTAGCTCAGGTCCGCATCGAGCAGCCCCCTACGGTAGACATAGGTCTGGATCACGTCCGCCGTCTCGTACGTGGAGCCCGTGTAAAGCAGCAAAATCTTCTCGAAGCCGACCGACATGATGTGGCCCAGGTTCAGCAGCAGCAAAATAATGATGACCGGCGCCATCCCGGGCAGTGTCACGCTCCACATCTGCCGCAGGCGCCCGGCCCCGTCCATGCGGGCCGCTTCGTAGAGCTGCGGGTCGATAGCGGTCAGCGCGGCCAAATAGATGATCGTGCCCCATCCGGTTCCCTGCCAGATCTCCGAGCCGACATAGATCGTCCGAAACCATCCCGCTTCATTCAGGAACTGGATCTTCTGACCGCCGAAGAACTGGATGAGCTGATTGAACAGGCCGTCAATCGAAAGGAAGTTCACCAGCATGCCGGCCACGACGACCGTGGACAGGAAGTGCGGCAGATAGGTGACCGATTGCACGAATCGTTTGAACAGCGACAGCCTCAGCTCGTTGAGCAGCAGGGCAAAGATAACCGGGGCCGGAAAGGAAAACAGGATCGTGTACACGCTGAGCAGCAGCGTATTGCGCACCAGCTTCCAGAAATAAGGGTCGGTCATGAACTCGCGGAAAAATTTCAGCCCTACCCAATCACTGTGAAAGAAGCCCTGCACGACGTTATAATCCTCAAAGGCGATCAGATTGCCGAACATCGGGACATAATGAAAGACGATAAAATACAGAGCCGGCAGCGCAAACATGGCATACAAATAACTGTTGCGAGCCAGGGCCAGCATGACTTTCCTTCTGCGGATCCCCTTCTGCGGCTGAACGGCCGATTCCAAGACGGGCAGGCTCATGGGCATTCCTCCTTGGTCACAGCATAACCGGGTCCTGCCGGCAGCGAAATAATCAAAATCCCCTTCGATGTCTCACCTTTCCGCCCGGGGATTCCATGTTTCATTTATCCGCTTTGTCTCAATTCGCCTTCTCATCGGGCTCAGCGGCCAGCCGTTTCCGGTAATCGTGCGGCGACACGCCTTCGCTCTTCTTGAACAGGCGAAAAAAGGTCGCCCGGCTGGGGATGCCGACGCATTCCCCGATTTCGGATATTTTTAGATCGGTCTCGACCAGCATCGCTTTCGCTTCCCGGATGCGCACCTCGCTGAGGTAATCCGTCAGATTCGTGCCCGTCTTCTCCTTGAAGATCTTGGACACGTACTTCGCGGTGACGCCCATTTCCGCGGCGATTTGTTCCAGGTACAGGTCCTTGCGGTAGTTCTCATGGATATAGGCCAGAATGGCCGGAACAAGCGGGCTGCCGGATGCTTCCTCCTTCGGCGCTGTGCGCCGAATAATTTCATGGAAATAATCATGCAGCAGCTGCAGCCGCGCCTCGAATTCGAACGGCGCCTCCATGCCGCGGCAGAGCTTGTCCCATTCCTCTTCGCTGAGCAGCTGCCCCGCATGCTGCCGCTGCTCGGCCAGAAACTTGTTGCCGGTATAAAACAGTTCCGTCAGCAGAATGCCCATATAGCGGAGGGACACGCCTTTCTGCCGGTTGACCTCGACAATCTCCGTGACGGTCCTGTGCAGCAGCTCCGGATCTCCCACCTTCAGGCAGTTAATCACCCTCCGCTCGTCCGCTAGAAAATAGTAATAGTGGTTCTCCATTTTCAGCTCAGCCGAATCGATGACCGCCAAGCTGCTGTCCGTCGGACGATGGGCGATGGCTGTCATCGCCTCGTTATAAGATTGGAATAACTCCTCCAGCCGACGCTTCGCCCCGCCAATCCCGATATACAGCCGGCAGTACTGCAAATCATAATCGAAGGTACGGAGGATGGTATCGAGCGCCCGCCGCAGCTTCTCGCGGTCCTGCGGGTCGCGGATGCTGCAGACCCCGATAAACAACAAATGCCGATACTCCATCAAGTAAGCCGGCAGCTCCTGGCGGAGGAGCACCCACAGCACCTTTTTCACCTGCTTCAGCATGACCAGCCTGTCCCCATCCGGAATGTCCTGAACGAAAGGTTCATTGAATTGAAGCTGGATAGCCACGCACTGGTACGGGCCGTCCGTGAACCCAAGCTCCTGCAGGGCGTCGTGCAGCGCAGTCTTGTCCTCCGGATTCTGGCCTGCAATTAGGGCTGTAAGCAGTTGATCCACATAGTCCAGGGAGTAGCGGGTCAGCCTAAGCTGGTTCTCCAGCAGCCTGCGGATGCCGGTGCCGATCAGTTCAAACTCGTTATGCGACGCCGACTCGGGTAACGGATCCTGCTGGAGCAGAATGTCGCGGATGTTTCGGATCGGGTGGTAAAGTCTTCGGCTGAAAAGGAGGGAGAACGCCACGCCGATGACCAGCAGGATCACGCAGAGCCAAACCGTCATGCTGAGAATGCCGGTGGCCTGCTTCTTGTATTCGAATGCGGGAATGAAGAAAAAGTACTGCCAGCCGTACGTCGCGGAAACCGAGCGGGTTACGAGATAGGACACGCCGCCGATCGTCATATCCGCGAATTTGACATGCGGATTAGCAAACCGTCCCCGAATGGCGCGAAGCTGCTTGGGGTCGTCCGTAAACGTCTCCCCGGGACCGGAGACTATCGGCTCCCCTTTCGGGTCCAGCACCAGAGACCAGGCGCTGTCGTACACGTTGTTGGTGTTCAGCGTCTGGAGAATAGCTCTGGCGGAAATGTCAGCCACCACGGCCGTTTTGCGGCCGTTCAGATACTGCACGGTGACAAGCGGGATGACCGTCATTTTATTGGTGTAGAACGTCTTCTCTACTGGGGAGGGAGCGAGCACGTCGAACGGCTGTCCCGTACGGCGCAGCGAATCCCAAAAAGAGAGCGGATACTGATCGAAGCGGTTGAACTTCTCAAAGAAATCATGGAACGTCTCGACGCCATCACTGCGGTAGATCTGCTGATCGTCCAAATAAACAAACAGCTCGTCTATGAACGAGCTGCCGATGGCGCGGTAGAATGAGAGCTGTTGAATGATGGAGGCGGTCTGTTCCCGCTGGCGATCCGTCAACAAATCGACCGGCCGCAAATTCTGCTGCACGATATGGCTCTGCAGGAAATCGGTCTCCGACGTCTCCGCGATATGCAGGAACGTGTCGATCGATTTGGCGGAGAAATTCAGGTTGCTCGCGGCCTTCTCCTCCAGCTCTTTCTTCTGGATGTGAATGTTCTGAACGTACACGATCACGCCGACGATAATGATCGGCAGCAGCAGCGACAAGAAACATAGCAGCATGCGGATATAGAGTTTGTTGACTTGGAACCGGGCGAGTCGTGATCGTAGTTTCATATTGCACCTCCAACTTATTGAATTAATCTTGACGAGTGAGTTTGAATTGATAGTACGGGGCGAGGTTGTTTGCAGGTGAAGCTCGACCCGGTAAACGCTTACATAAATAAAGTCGCTACGACAAATTATCCTCAATATCCTTAACCTGCCTGTAAGACCATTAAATCTTTTTTCACCTCGACATGCTCGTATCTGATACCCTATTCAACAGCATCACTGTACAACCCTGTTCGTTACTTCAGCTAGCGGAGGGAAAAGGGATCCGACAGACTGCGCGGCAGCCGGCGATTTCGCCCAGCACCCAGAAATCCTCACTGCGATAGGCGCCAATATTAATCATATCGAGGTCGGTAATCAGAATGTCGCTGATGCTTCTGTTTCAGAGCATAATAGACTCGATCATCAGTTCCATGTTATTCCTGAACCTCAGCGGCTCATCGATCCGCTGGGGTGTTGATAAATTGTCCCCTACCTGTCACAGGCTGTCCAGACAAAAAAGCTCCCGGCCTTTTAAAATCCCAGTAACATAATGACAAATCGCCATCGTGGATACCAGTCGGAGTGACAAGAGTCGATGTAAATGGGTGTTTGCCGGGCTCCCCTTTGTCTGCTTCCTTTTGTATAGGTATCCAAATTAAATTTAATTATGACAGGATGGATTTTTCGAAACGATGCCGCTCTACGCTAGTTTGGGTGTAATGTAAAAAAGATCCGTCCGTGACGGATCTCGAGATTCAAGTCAAAAAAAACGAACATAAGTACCATTTGAATACCGCTGCTCCACGGGTAAATTCGACCCGACCCTCGCCCTTCTCGATCCCGCCGGTTTCATAGCCGGTGCAGCATATAATGCAAAGCTCCCGCTAACCGATTCCATCCAATACGAGCACCCAATCGCCGTCCCGGCCGCTGGTCGGGGGCACGAATTCGGCTATGCCGCTGTTCGGGCGCTCGCCCGCATCCCGCCACTGGCCGGTGCGCGGGTCAAACCAGGACGCCTTGACCGTCGTTCCGCGGATAATGCCCATCGCGACTTTGAACGGAATGCCGTTCGGCGAATAAATCATGGCGTAGCGTTCGCCCCGCGTCGCGGCCATATAGTTCGCACCGGGCAGGTTGTCGGCGATGAGGCTCTGGTCGGGAACCCGCTCCAGGAACGGCCGCGATTCCATCAGATCGCGCATATGCCGCATTTGCGCGGCGCCCGGCCGCTCGATCGCGTCGCGCCAAGTCATGATGAAATATGCCCCAGGCTCGGTGGTCATCGACCAGACCGAATGATGGCCGTACGTATGCCCGAACGCGCCGGCAAATAAGGCGTAATAGGCACCGCGCCGGACGTCCGCCGCGTCGAAATAACCGTTCTCCGCTTTGAAATTGATCGGGTGGTCCTCGTAGCACGGCTCCGCGTCGAGCGTCGGTTTCACCGGCTGCCGCGCGTAGTCCTCGCCGACCTTCTTGTAGTTCGTCCGGATCCATTCGTGATGGCCGGACTGAATCATGTTGAAATCGATCCAATCCTCGCGGTGCAGCGGAAGCGAAGAGGATTGGCCGCCCGGCGGATGGAACGTGATTAAATGGCTGCCGCCGTCGCCCTCCCGCAGCCCTTCGGCAAGCGCGCGGTTGACCGCAAAATGCTCCATCGTATGCAGCGGCCGGTCGCCGCCGAGCACCCAAACGATGTTCGGGCGGTCTTTGTACCGGTCCCCGAGCCACCGGCCGTAGACGCGCGCATTGTCCGCGTTGAACACGACCGGACCCTTGCCCCACAACAAATTGTATTTGTCCCCCCATGTCGGCAGCAAAGCGACATAGAGGCCAAGAGCGGCCGCCCGGTCGACGATATAATCGACGTGGTTCCAGTAATGATCGTTCCCTTCCGTATCCGGAAGCGTCGGGTCGTACTGCCCGGAGGCGTTCATCTTCAGCGGGCGCCGCCCGTAGGCGTTGTCCGTCGTCAGTCCCTCCATCTCGGCAAGCGCCACGGCTTGAATAACCGAAAACCGGCGCTCAGCCCGGTTGCGGAGGTACAGGTCCGCCTCCTCCCGGTTCAGCTTGTGAAACAGCTCCCATGCCGTGTCGCCGAGCCAGAAAAAAAGCGTGCCGTCTTCGTGTACGAGAAACCGTTTATTTTCACTTATTTTCAGTCGCTGCATCGTTTCCTCCGCCTTTCGTATCGTATGATTGAGCTTAAGCCGCCCGCTGGATACCACGACTCCGCAATCGGATGATGTAAGATTCATGCCGATTCCGCATCCAGGCGTCTCGTTCGTTCTCTTTACGATGCGAATGCACCGTCAACGGCAAGCGCTTCAAAGCCGGTACAGCGCCTGCGCGCTTCGGAACAGCACCCATTCCTGCTCTTCGCCGGTCAATCCGCACGTCTCACTATCTAACTCCACATCGTCGTCTACGAAATATTTCCCTCTCACACCGTCGATGACCTTATACAGTTCAGCTTTGACCCTGATAACTTCCTCCTCATCCTGCCACCAGTTGTTAGCTTGCCCTACAACTCGATCATCAGGGCACCACATATATTGATACCACGGCGGCATAAATGTTTTTAACATAAGAAGGCATCTACGCATGTGCCCGGGCGAACTGACTAACAACAAACGTTTAATGTTTTCTAAGCCTATTGCACGATCAAGAACGGTGAGTGAACACAGTATATTTTCTTTCGTGTGATTAGACTGTGTTTCAATTAAAATGGATTCATTAGGCACGCCCAGTCTTCTTCCCTCGCCCTGCAGGACAATTGCTTCCGGCGGTTTTTTTTGTCCAAATTTATCCCCGCCGGTAAACAAAATATAAGGGGCTCGACCTTTCTTAAACAATTCAACCGCCTTTACCGCTCTTGATAGATACGATCCGCCAAAAACAAATATGCATTCTCCATTCGCAGTTCCGTCATCGGTGTACTGACCATCGCCAAACACTACTTTGGTAATTTGATCTATGGTTAATTCTGCTGGATTCATCTTTGAAGTAAGCATGGAAATAACCCCCAATGTAACGTGCCAGTTCACATTGTTGCCTTAAGGATTTGTATCGCTGATTGTCGTCAAAAAACCGTTCTTCCCGGCCGTATCAATAATCTGGTAGATCGATTGAAAGGCAGAATAGGTAAACGAATACCAAGCGAAGCGGAACCATGATGCGATTATTCTTGATATAGGGTGCTGCGTCGAGCAGCACGGGTTTACCATTCTTCATCGCTGTATTGCTCTTCAATTTTAAGCTTACCAGCAGATCGTTTTTTTCGAGTGTAGCTTCCGAACCCGACCAGTTAACCTTGGCTCCCAAATTTTCACTGATCAAACGCAACGGCACCATCGTTCGATTGTTCTTTATTTCGGGCGTCACATTGGAGGCAATCGTCTTTCCTTCAATTTTTATTTGCACATCTGCAGCGTATGCAGGTGAAGAAATAGATAAAATTAATGCAGCGAAAATTCCTGTGAGCACCTTTTTCAAAATATTTCATTCCTTTCTTGGCAATCTTTAGCGGACTAATACTAGGACGCTAACTTTGAAGTAATGTTGCGCAATCCTGCCAGTTTGTTGAGCAAAAAATGGAGCAATTGAACCGCGGCAGTCGTCTCCGTGAGAGCTCAGTAAGGCTTAGAGGTGACCGGTGCATCTATGCCGCGGTCCTAAAACGCAACGAAAAAGCCGTTTCCCGAGGGATGGGAAGCGGCTTCTTTGTCGGTGGTACCCGGCATCCTTCTTGGTCTCATTCGTCTCCGTCCCGGACCTTTTTGGCCTGGATGAATGATTTGAGCGGATCTATCATTGGCTAAGATAAAACAGCCCCGCCTCGAACGAGCGCCTCCTGCAGCGCCGATACGCCCAGCTCCTGCGGAGAGCGTCCCGCGGCGGCTGCTATCGCGGCTGCGGTTCCCGCCGCCTGCCCGGTCGCCATGCAGCCCGGGGTGAGGCGGGTCGTCGCAAAAGCCTCGTAGCATGTCGAGATGCAGCGGCCGCCGGCCAGCAAATTATCGATTTTTCTCGGCAGCAGCGTGCCGTATGGGATATCGTAGGCGCCGTCGCCTGCGATCCGGCCCCCGTCACGCCTTTACTCTTCGGATCGTGGATGTCGATCGGATAGCCGCTGCGTGCGATCGCTTCCGCCGACCGCCGGCCTTCCGTCACATCCTCGATTTGCAGCGTGACTTGACCGTCCATCCGCCGCGTTTCGCGGATACCGATTTGCGCTCCGACCTGGGAAATGGACGCCCGCTCGAATCCCGGGAGCTTGCGTTTCATAAAGTCGGCAACCATCAGCACCTGCCGCCGCCCGATTTCTTCCGCCTCCGTCAAATGCTCCACGTTCGTGCCGTCCAGCCCCTGCAAGCGGGTCATATTCACCAGCACCTCGTCCTCCTCCGGACCGGTAAAGAACAGCACCTGGTCGCGGTTGAATCGGCAGCCCGGCCTCTTTCCAATGCTTGTAGAAGCCCTGCACCGCGGACAACGGCAGGTTCGGCAGCTCGGCGATCGGCGTCTTGCGGTAAAATTCGTCCGGATGCTCCAACATATACCGCTTCACGGCAGCGGGATCAACGCCGCGCATCCGGAACTTCATCGTCATCGGCTGCGTCAGCCGGTCCGCTTCCCGCCCCTGCAGGACGGGCGCTCCGGACAAAATTCTCATTGCGAGCCCCCCGTCCGTGATGATAGATAGCCACAACTAATCAATTATAGCATGGAAGACGTTTTAGAAAGCGGTCTGATTCTCGTCAATTTCTGGATCAATCTTCTTGTTTCAGCCATAATCGGACCGATGAATGGGGTTATAAAATGAATAGGGCGGAGAGCCGTATAATCAAGCCCTCCGCCTTAAATGATTTTGTTTGAGTTCAATACTGTCGGATGTCGAAGCATGCCTTGAGCCACGTATACAGCTCCGGATGAAAGTTGGCCATAATGCCGCTGAAGCCCGCCCCCCAAGCTGCAGCGATTCCAGCAGGGTCGCGGTGTTGGCGTTGAACGCTTCCGCTTCGTGCCCCGGACCGCCGCGAGCTTGGCACGGATGGTCGATGCTGCAGCATGTCAGGTTTCATTGAAACGGAGTCAAAAATCCATCATTCAAGTGGCAACCGATTTCCTTCTGAATAACGTAACGATCCAAAGCAGAAGAGGAATCGCAATCCCGCAGATGGGAAAAACGACGTACAGCCCAAAATTGTAATAAGCCTCAAATCCCGTTTCGTCCGGAATCAGGAGCGCCATCGCATAAATCGCCGGCGCGCTGAACCACATGAATTTTCGCCAGCTTTTCGCCTTGAACCATTGGGCCGATTCGTGACTCGCGACGAACAATAATAACGATAATTGGGCCGATACGCCGAAGATCCAAATAAACATAAAAAAGATGTCCATATTTTGGATAAAGTCCAGAATATCGACGGTTCTTACGTATAAAAAGTAAGGATATCTGATTTTGGCCGCTAAATTCGGACCGAAGACCATAAGCACCATTAAAGTAGCGGCAAGAGCGAGGACAATGGTAATGCCTACGCCGATCAAGGAACTGGAAAGCGCTTTGCGGGGATTCCGCATAAATGCGACGACGACCAGCAAGGTATAAGGTCCCGGGAGCCAAATGGCGGGACCCAGCGATCCTTTCACGATGCTGATCCATCCGGTATCGGAAAAGACGGGCAGCAAATAGTGCCCTTTCGCATGGCCCGCATTTAAAACGAAACTGATGACCAACGTAATAATAATGACGGGTCCCACGATTTGACATAAACGTCCGATTCCCGTTATGCCTGCGGTAGAAGTCAAATAGATCATCAAGCCCATTATGATCAGCATCATGATCCACAGGGGCGTCCTGTCGATCAGAATCGGCTGCAAAAAGCCGGTGAAATCACGAAGTATAACGGTGCAGAACGAATACCAGGCCGCGAGGTACGGAAGGACGACTATTCGCCCGAACCATTTGCCCAGCAGCGCCCTGCTGAATTGGGTCAACGTTTGGCCGGGATTCAGCATGCTCAAGTGAACGGTAAACAAAGTCAAAGCCGCGCCTATGACACCCGCCGCCAGCATCGAAATCCACGTGTCTTGTTGAGATATGGCGATTGCCGGCGAAATTCGAACCCCGATTATCGCACAAACTTCCGTTACGATTATCCAAACCAATTGCGCGCTTGACAGCTTCATAGTAGCTCCCGCCCCTTTTCGATGTTAGGCCATGCGAATCCGGATCAAGGCATGAGCTTGACCGAAGAGCCGGTTTCTCCGGGATCCTTGCCATAAAGCTTCACGTCGACCGAAACGTCCAGCTTCGGGAACGTCTTGTTCCAATTTCGCTTCAAGGTTTTCCACCGGTGGGGATATTGCCAATGTACATGTTCTCCGAACCCGAAGATATCCGTTTTGTACTGCTTTTGAACTTTTTCGATCATCTGCTGCACCGATTCCCGGGCGACTCGCCCCAGTTCATCTTGAATGATGCGAAGATCCGCCCGTTTGGTCGGATTCAAACTCGTATTGTTCTCGACGACGGTTCCTTTGCCAGTGAGTCGAACGTGGATGCGGATTCGGTCGCCCACCGTCTCCGCACGAATACGGCTGCCCAATGATTTAAGGTTGAGGGTAACATTGCCTTTCCCTTCAGGGACGAAAGAAGTAATTTCAAAACCGGTTTGCCTGTTCGTGATCCAATTGGCATACGAAGACTCCTCTATATTCAGGAATCCCGCCAATTTCAGGCCATCGTCTTTGTTCATGGCCGCCATTCCGGCAAACACGATTTGGTTGGAGGCCGTCAGGCTGAACGCCGGCAGAACGGGCTGCAGGCCTTCGCTTAATACATCGGACAAAAAATCATGAAAATAAAACGGCTTCAAACCCAGGGCCGCTTGTCCATTCGTGAGCGACTCGGCCGCTAGCGGCTCGAAAACCGGCTTTGCGGAAAGGAGGTTTTTTCCTTGGACGCCTTTCGCGATAAAGATCCTTGAACGAAGCTCCGATTGCGGGTTGCGGATAAATTCGTCGAGCAAATCTCCGATTCCATGCTCCGCCAGACGCTGCCCGACAAGAATGACTCTGCGATGCCCGACAAACAGCCTGCGGGATAGCTGCACCTGCAAATTCGGAGCCGTATCGAATAAGTTCTTCCCGGTCGCGCTTACGACGCGGAAGCTTTTCTTCATCGATCCGCCCCCGCTGTCTTGTCCGCTTTCGAGACCGGAAGGAATTGCGATTTGATTACTGACCTCTAAACGTCCGTCTTTCGTTAAATCCATCGCCCCTCCTATAACGAAGGCGACTTGATTCGGCTCCTTCTGATTCCAGCAGCCGGTTGCGAACGGCACGATAAGGAGCAGCGCGAAACAAGAGCCTATTTTCTTCAAGAGGGGGCCTCCTCGTCGTTAAATTCGGTATGTGCGACAAGCTTTCGCGGCGGCCGAATGAATATGCCCTTCAGCTTGCGGCTGTTTTGCGGAGCCACCGGGGCTAAATAAGGCATACCGAACGGAGCCAGATGAACGAGATGAATTAAGATGGCCATCAATCCAGTCCCCAATCCAAAAAGGCCGAAGGTTCCGGACAGGATCAATAAAGGAAATCTTAACATGCGCAGCGGAAACGCAAATCGAAAGTTCGGGATGATGAACGACGAGATTCCGGCGGCCGATACGACAATGACGATAGGCGCGGATATAAGGCCGGCACGGACGGCCGCTTCCCCGAGCACCAATGCCCCGACGATGCTGACGAGAGGGCCGATCTGCTTCGGCAGGCGGATCCCCGCCTCCCGCAAGCCTTCGAACATAACCTCCATCATCATAACTTCGATCACCGTCGGAAACGGAGCCATCTCCCGCAGACTCGCGACCGTCATCATCAGCTTAAGAGGTATCATCTCCAAGTGATAATTCGTTAACGCAATGTAAACGGAAGGGAACAAAAGCGAGAATAACGCAAACAGATACCGAATCCATCGAATCATGGAGACGAACAAGAAGCGTTCGTAATTATCATCGGGAGCCTGAAGGCCGTCCCAGAATGTCATCGGAACGACAAGCGCGCATGAGCTTCCATTGATTAATATCGCCACTTTTCCGTCCAGCAGCCCGGTCGCCACAATATCCGGACGCTCCGTATTAATCATTTGCGGAAAAGGAGAAAGATGCGTATCTTCGATGGATTCTTCGATATAGCCGGATTCAAGAATGCCGTCGATCCGAATCCGCTTGATTCGCTTACGGACTTCATTCAAAACGGGCGTCGATACGACATCCTCGAGATAGGCAATGACGATATCGGTTCGGGTAATTTTACCGACGGTAATGGATTCGAATTTCAGCTTCGACGTCGCCAGTATTCTGCGCAGCAAGGTCGTATTCGTCCGGAGCAGCTCCGTAAACCCTTCCTTGGACCCGCGGATGGTCGCCTCGTTAAAAGGCTCTTCGATGGCCCGGGTCTTGTACTTCGCGACATCGGCAAGAAGCGCATTATTTTCCCCTTCGGCCAGTATGGCGACGTTCCCCTTCAAGATATGGTCGACGATATCATCGACGGCGGAAAGCTTCTTGGTCGACATAACGGGAACGCGCTCCTGTTCGAACCATTGAGCGACGCCGTCGATCGCTCCGAAACCTTGGGGGAGACCATCGTACAGGAACGGTTTGAGAACGTTCGTAACAATCGTATCCGCATCGATCATTCCGTCGACGAAGACAAATAAAAGGCTGGTTTGCCCTTGAATACGAAGCTCGCGAAAAATAACGTCGGAACAGTTTTGAAACCTGTTCCGTAAAATTTGCTCGTTTTCAACGATGCTAATGCCGACTTTCATGCGGTTTCTCTTCTTTCGAGCGTAAGTTAGCTTGTAGTATTTTAGCCATTGCAGGGAAAAAAATACTTTACAGACGAAATCCTGCCGAGCGTGTAACGATGTAGAGATGCATCATTACGCATCTTATCGAATAGAGGTTTTACTGAAACAAAACCTACAGCTTATTTTGAAACCCTTACAGCTCATGCTGAAAAATCACGATTTGACAGCCCCCCTCCAATCGGTTACATTGGTATTAGTACCAGATACTAATACCTGGCCATTAGGGAGCGGATGAACATGAAAGCGGCGGAGTTTCAATCTTCGGCGGTAATAACGGCGTTTGGGGCGTATGTACCGGATCAGGTGCTTGGCAACGACGACCTTGAGCGCATGGTCGAGACCAATCATGAGTGGATCGTACAGCGGACCGGCATAACGGAACGGCGGATCGCATCCGATGAGCAGTTTTGCAGCGACATGATTTTCGGTGCCGTGCGCGACCTGGTATCGCGTTATGATGCGCGGCTGGACGACGTCGATTTCGTGCTCGTCGCAACGACGACGCCCGATACGCTGTTCCCGAGCATGGCCTCGCGGGTACAGGCCGAATTCGGCATCGGCTCCTGCGGCGCCGTCGATCTGCAAGCCGCCTGCGCGGGCTTCGTCTACGGGCTGCAGCTCGCAAACGGGCTGATTTTATCGGGGATTTACCGCAAAATTTTGGTGATCGGCGCGGAGACCTTGTCCAAAATTACGGACTATACGGACCGCGCGACCTGCATCCTGTTCGGCGACGGCGCCGGCGCGGTGCTGCTGGAGCGCAGCGAGGACGGACAGGGAAGCCTGCTCGGCGCTTATTCCCATACGACCGGCAGCGGCGGCCATCATGTGTACTGCTCTCATCTTTCCGGTTCGATCGGCAGCGTGCCGATGCAGACAAGCGGCAAAATCGTGCAAAACGGCCGGGAGGTGTACCGCTGGGCGGTGACCCAGGTGCCGAAAGGCATTGCGGAGCTGCTCGACGGCTGCGGCCTCGGGGTGGATGACATCGATTGGTTCGTGCCGCACAGCGCCAACATGCGCATCGTCGAGTCGATCTGCGAGAAATCCGGCATTCCGCTCGATAAGGCGCTGACGAGCATGGCCGATTACGGCAACACGTCGGCCGCTTCGATTCCACTCGCGATCGACATCGCCTTGAAGGCCGGCAAGCTCCGCAAAGACGACGTCCTGCTGCTGTACGGCTTCGGCGGAGGGTTGACGGAAGCCGCTCTGCTGCTGCGCTGGACGCTGTAATCCAAGGTTGTCCCCATAAATTTCGCAGCAGCGGCGCTGCAAGCCGTAAAATCGGAGAGCTTAACATGAACATCGGCTGATCGGGATCCGCCCGTTCAGCCGATTCATCACTTTTATGCCCTGATCGCGCTTCTCAGCGTCTCCGCCACCCGAATTCGCTGCTCGGCGGTTAACGCCATTCCGCTCGGAATATAAAATCCCCTCCGGGCCAGTCGTTCCGCGACGGGGTAGGATTCTCCCCGGAACAATCCCGCACGGACAAAAACGGGCTGCTCGTGCATGGGCCAAAAAAACGGGCGGGTCGCAATGCCTTCATCCACCAGCCTGGCCTGCAGCTCCGGAGCGTCCAGATTCGCCTCTTCATGCAGGACGATCCCATAAACCCAATACACGTTATCGGCATACGGCGCGGACGTTAACGGCAGCTGAAGCTCCGGCAAATCGGACAGCAGCTCCGTATAATGCCGGCCGATCTCCCTTTTTCGTTCCGTTAATTCCGAAAGACGCTCGATCTGTGCCAGACCGATCGCCGCCTGGAGGTTGGTCATCCGGAAATTGAAGCCCAGCTCGTCGTGAACATACCGGCGGTTCGGCACAAAAAATAAATTTCGCAGGAGCGAGCAGCGCTCCGCCAGGGCATCGTCATCGGTCAGCACCATGCCCCCTTCCCCCGTTGTCACATGCTTGTTGGCGTAGAAGCTGAACGTGCTGATATCGCCAAAGCTGCCGCAGGGCCGATCTTTATAATACTGCCCGATCATCTCCGAAGCATCCTCGATGACCTTCAGTCCGTATCGCCCGGCGATCTCGAGCACCGGATCGACATCTGTAGGCAGACCGTAGATATGGACAATCATCACGGCTTTCGTCCTTGGCGTAATTTTGCTTTCCAGCTGCGCGGCATCCATATTCCACGTGACGGGGTCGCTGTCCACGAGCACCGGAACGCAGCCGCGGCGGACAATGGCCAGTACGCAGGAAATGATCGTAAAACTGGGCACAAGCACTTCGCTTCCGGGAGGAAGATCGAGAGCGGCAACAGCCAGCTCCAGAGCGGCCGTACCGTTACAAACGGCCACGCCATGCTTTCTGTTCGCGTAATCGGCCATCGACGCCTCGAATTTGCGGACAAACGGACCTTCCGATGAAATCCAGCCCGATTCGATGCATTCCGTTACGTACTTTTTTTCATTTCCGTTCAATAAAGGCTCATTTACCGGGATCGGCGGCTTCATGGCTTTCCCCCTCGATTCCCTAATCTTTCCGCAAATGAAGACATTCAACTTAAGGTATGCGCCAGGGCCGGGAAAGGACATGGACGGCGAACCAACCCCGTTAAAATGTGCATACGGCCCCCAATCATTCAACCATGCGAAACGGCAGACGAAACATATATATGTAAGGTGACGGTCTCTCCATTTTCGACCGGGAAAAAATGAACGGATGAACGGATATGGACCTAGGTAACGATACAAGCGGGATCCGCTGCCGGTTCATAAAATGAGAATACTTAGGTCATAACCAAGGAGGCCGCATTTTCGATGAAAAGAATTCTCGTCACGGGCGCAGCGGGATTCTTAGGCTCGCATTTGACCAAGGAGCTGCTCCAGCGCGGGCATCATCTGACCGGGATCGATAATCTCTCCTCGGGAAAAATGGAGCATATCAACGAGCTGCTGGGCAGCGACCGCTTTCGTTTTATCGAATATGACGTCAGCGATCCGGGCGTGCTTCAGCTTCCCGGGCTTTCTGAGGTGGAAGAAATTTACCATATGGCCTCTCCCGCTTCTCCGAAGTTTTATCAAGCCGCGCCATTCGAAACGATCGCCGCGAACACGATCGGCACAAAAAATATGCTCGAGCTCGCCCGGCTTAACCGGTCCGCGATGGTTTTCTGCAGCACGAGCGAAGCATACGGCGACCCGGAAATCAGTCCGCAAACCGAGGAATACCGGGGGAATGTCAATACATGGGGTCCGAGAGGCTGCTACGACGAAGCCAAGCGGCTCGGGGAAGTATTTTGCTACGAATATTGGTGCCGGTATCAGACCAGGGTCAAAGTCGCCCGCATCTTCAACACGTACTCGGCCGGACTGCGAAATGACGACGGCCGCGTCATCTCCAATTTTGTCACCCAGGCTTTGTCGGGCAGCGACATTACGGTATACGGAGACGGCTCGCAAAAGCGCTCGTTCTGCTACGTCGACGATACGGTCAGCGCGCTGATCCTGATGATGGAGACGGATCAGGCGACCGGACGGATCATCAATATCGGGAACCCGGAAGAGCGTACGGTGCTCGAGCTTGCCTGGCTCGTTCAGCAAATGACGGAAACGGACAGTCCGATCACCTTCCACCCGCTTCCGCAGGATGACCCGAAGCACCGCCGGCCGTCCATTGAGAAAGCGAAAACCCTATTAGGCTGGGAGCCCGCCGTTTCCTTGGAAGAAGGGCTGAGGCGGACGATACACGGCTACCGGTCTCGGGGAGCGGATCGGCCATGAAGGTCGTTTGTATCGGCTCGGGCTACGTCGGAACGGTAACCGCCGCCACCTTCGCGAAAATCGGCCATTCCACAACCGTCATCGATATCGACCCGAACAAGGCGGATCTGATCAACGCCGGGAAGTCCCCCATTTTCGAGCCCGGCTTGGAAGAGCTTCTCCAGCAGCTTGCCGGCCGCCTGCTGACCGCGACGACCTCGTTCCAGCCCGTTCGTGAAGCCGATGCCGTGTTTATTTGCGTGGGCACTCCGTCCATGACGAACGGCTCGGCGGATTTGCAGTATGTGAAGAAAGCCGCGGAAAGCATCGGCAGGCACCTGCATCCCGAACGGTTTACCGTCATCGTCAACAAATCCACCGTCCCCGTCGGCACAGCGGACCTCGTTGCGTCGATTATCGAAGATTCGTCCGGGCTGCGGGCCGAGGAGCAATTTGCCGTCGTCAGCAACCCCGAGTTTCTGAGGGAAGGCTTTGCGGTACAGGATGTCTTTTTCCCCGACCGGATCGTTGTGGGAGCCGCCGGCGCTCAGGCTAGAAGCAGGCTCAAAGCATTGTACCGGACCATTGCGGAACGAAGCGGATATAAAGAAATGTGGAAGGATTCTCCCTTCGCGGCGATGCTCCGGTCCGCCAACCCCCTTTATTTGGAGACCGATCCGAAAAGCGCGGAAATGATCAAATACGCCTCGAACGCCTTCCTTGCCGTCAAAATCAGCTACATCAACGAAATGGCGCAGCTCTGCGAAGCGCTGGGAGCGAACGTGCTGGATGTGGCCCAAGGGATGGGTGCGGATTCGCGAATCGGCGGGAAATTCCTGCAGGTGTCCAGCGGGTGGAGCGGCAGCTGCCTGCCGAAGGATACGGCGGAAATATTGGCCGCGAGCCGGCTGTACGGCTGCAAGCTGTCGGTTATCGAAGCGGCCGTGGAAGCGAACCGGGGCATGCTGTCCTACTGCGCCGGGAAGCTGCAGCGGACTCTCCGTACGTTAAACGGCAAGCGAATCGGGATATTGGGATTGACATTCAAGCCGGATACCGACGACGTCCGCGAGACCCAGGCATTGTCCATCATCCAGAAGCTGCTGGAGCTTGGCGCTTCGATCTCGGCGTACGATCCGAAAGGAATGGAGATGTTTCGGAAGCTTCATCCCGATCTGCCGGTCCGTTACTGCAGCCGCGCGGAGGATACGGCCGTTCACGCCGATGCGCTCGTCTTGATCACGCATTGGAAGGAGTTTCGGAGCCTGGACTGGAAAGCGATCGGCCGGGAGATGCGGAATCCTTATATACTGGATACGCGCAACGATTTGAACGGCCCGGAGCTGCGTTCGCTCGGCTTCCGGTATGAAGGAATCGGGATTTAAGCGGAAAGCCCGCATCTACTATGCCATAGATGCGGGCTTTCGTGCGCTATAAATAGCTTTTTCGGGTAATATGCTCGTATAACGATGGCTCGGCGAGCACCCTGCACGTTTGTTTCAGGACCTGGTAAGCCCAGTGGCGCCGAATGGTTCGATAATAGTCGGGATTGATTTTCCCTTGGCTATCCGTATCGACGTACGCCAGCCTTTCGGAAGCGAGCAGCACCAGGTGCGAAGCGGCGTCGCTTTTACTCATGGACCGGAACGCCTCATAGACGTCTTCCACCGCCCAACGCTCATACCGGTCCACGAAATAGGCCAGCGATATCCGGGAAGCATCGATATGATGATATACGACCGCGTCCGGCAAATAGACGGCGTCCCATCCGAGTCTCCTTCCCTCGTCCATCATCCCGGATTCTCCGGTTCCCGCCAAATGCTTGAATTTGGCGGGAAAAGTATCCGGGAAGCTTCCGCCGACCTCCAAAGCCAGCTGGCGCCGGATGGCAAAGTTGCAGCCGAACACGTAGCCGTCCGTCATGACCAGCCGCTCTTCTCCATAATTCAGATAAGCGAAGCATGCATGCAGGTCCGCGGTGCCGTAATCAAATACCCACGGCTCGGGCTCCCTGCCCCATATCGGCACGATTTTGCCCCCTGCAATTCCGGTTGACGGATGCGTCTCGAATTCGCGAAACAGGCCGGAGAGCCACGCGGGGTCCGCGATGATATCATCGTCCCCGAAGACGACAATTTCTCCCTGTGCCTCGGTAATCCCCCGGTTTCGCGCATAATGAAGACCTTGTCTTGGTTCCCTTATATAGCGCCACCTGCATGGTGCGGATCTCATCGCAGTCTGGACGGCCTGTTTCGTTCCGTCGGTGCTGTTATTATCGATGATCAGGATTTCAACCCTGCTGCGGTCCAGCGTCTGGTTAACAAACGATTTCAGCGCCTTCGAAACGTATGCTGCCCGGTTGAAGGTTGGAACGATCAGGGAAAGCATCACATGAACATTCCCTGTCGATTGAGCGATTCCAGCGCTGCGAGCAGATCGTCCAGCGCATGCTCGTCGTCGATTCGAACGAGCGATTCGTAAAAAGGATGACGTTTCTCGTGTGCAGGGTCGTCCAGCGTAATGACATGGTACCGGCTTAAAGGAAACCACCTGCCGTATTTCACCGCAATGGCGTTCCGAATATGCTCATGCAGCCACAAAGAGGCGGCAAGCTGTTCATCGTTCCAATCGCCGCCGGTCTCTTCGTATTGGATCGATACGCTGTATAAAGCCGGATGAACCTCACGATTTTCCTCGATGACGTGAGCCGACGTTCTCGCAAAAAGAGGCTCCGGGTAAGCCGCGCGCTCGATATCGATGAATTGGAGGATGGCGCCGGATTTTAAAATCTTGAAATGCGCAGCCGGCGGCCCTTTGCCGCCGTGCGCCTTGAAATGGTTGGCGATCACAAACGGAACCCGGCCCTTTCGGCCGGAGGATCCGCGATTCAGGTTTTCCATTCGAGTGATCCGCGTCATCGGTCTCCCTCCCTTTCGGTTTACATCGTCCGTGTCCGTCACGAGAGCGCATGTCAATGCAGAGGACGGAACATCGCGTATACGTCATACTCCCTGGCAGAAAGCGGAATAATGTCGCCTACCATAAAGCTGAGCGGCCGGCTGTCATCATTCAATCCGTATTCCAGGGGAACGTACGAGGTTTCGGACACCAGCTGGATCTCGCATTCCGCCTTGCCGCATCCGGCCGGAATTTCCAACGAGAATTCCCCCGGTCCCGCCGTATAACGCTCCAACAGAAGCTTTCCGTTCAGAAGCACCGATAGATGCAGAGGTTCGTCCTGCCCCACATACGCGGGCATTAGATGCGTTCCCCTTACAATAACCGTATGCAGCGGCGCGGAAGTCTCCGACCGGACAACGAACCGGAAGCGCGGCGGAGCCCAGCCGTCTTCATATTGATTCGAGTAAACGACATACGGGGACGAGCCCGATATCGCGGATTCCTTTATTTTTTGCATCAGCCATGGGATGCCTTTATTCCAATGGCTGCCGATAAACTCCATCAGCCAATAGTCGGAGACCGAGCCGTAATATTTCAAGCTGGTTTGAAACGCCTCGTAAATGCCCCGGTCCAGCCAATCCTTTACATTTTTGCTGTCGGCATGCAGCCTTGCATTCGCAAGCGGGTCTTCGATATCGCCGACCGGGTACTGTTTGGCGATTCGAATCCATAAATCGTAATCCATGCAAAAATATAATTGCTCGTCGATTCCGCCCAGCTTCTCGATCACCGGTTTCCGAAAAAAAGCAGCCGGCTGGCAGATCGTATTGATATGGTACAGCCGCTTCGGATCGAAGGACTCCACCGGGTAAAAATTGATGACTTCGCTATGTTCGTCGATATAATAAGCTCTGCCGTATACCATCGCCCACTCCGGATGCTTCTGCAGCGCGCTCACCGCCTTCGAGACCGCCCCGGGCAAATACGTATCGTCGGAGTTGAGCCATCCGATCAAGCTTCCTTTCGCCATCCCGAAGCCTTTGTTGAGCGCGTGCGATTGCCCCCGGTCGGGCTCCGATATGAACCGGAACCGGCCGTCCGATGCGGCGTACTGCTGCAGCAGCTCCAGCGTCCCGTCCGTAGACCCGCCGTCGATGACAAGATGCTCGAGATGAGGATAATCCTGCGTCAAGACGCTTTGGATCGTTTCCTGAATAAAGGCGGCTTGATTAAAGGACGGCGTAATGACGCTGACGAGCGGCGGCTGTCGCCCGGCCATCAGGTTTTTTTCCTTTTCGGCGCAGCCGGGATTTTCCGGAGAAGGAATCCTTTGGCCTGGGCCACGAGCCCGTCCTCGAGCGGGTAAGATTCGAAAGAATCGAAATCGTCCATGACCTCGTACTTTTCGCCAACGACGGACAGGAACCGCTCCAGACTCAGCAGCCAAACCGGCGTGATCGATTCATGGATGTACGGGGGGATCACATATAAAGTGAGCCTGTCTTCAGCCGGGAGAAAAGGCGTCCGGTCGATGATGATGTAGTCGAAGCCGCTGTCCATCAATTTGTACAAATAAGCGTACGGATCGTCAAGCGCCAGCAGCACGCCGGACAGGATAGCGGTGTGGGGACGCCCGGCGGCCACGCATTCGTCGATCGAATAATAAAACTTCAAAATCTCGTCTTGGATGTATTTTCTGCCGCAGGCTACATAATGCTCCTGCTCGACAATGTTCCATTTGATTTCGTTCAAATGCTTCAGAAAGCCCCTGCACTGGAAATAGGAAGACCCCAGCGATCCGCCCAAGTCCAACACGTTCAATTTATTGCCGTGTTCCGTCGCGATCATCAGCAGATAGGCCAGAAGCGGATAGGAATGCTGGATTTTGTCGAAAAGGACGGAATCCCGTTCAAACGCGGCTTCGCCGGATTTGACTTTTAACGTGGCTTCTTTGACTTTCTCCAAAAAGTAATCCGGATCCCCGGCATAATACTGCATCGCCTCGGACCAAGACGAAAAGCTGCCGAAAAGACCGTGCTCCCGATCCATGGGCTCTCTCCTCCTTGTTTCCGCTCAGGACGTTAATTGAGCGATAATGTCCTGCAGCCGCTGATTAAACTGCTTCTTCCCCCAATCGGCCGCCCGCTGTTTTCCTTTTCGAATCAAGTCCTTGCACAGCCCGTCGTCCGTCCAGAGACGCCTTACGCATTTTGCAATCTCCGTCACCGAATTCGGGTCAAACAGCAAGGCCGCATCGCCGGTCTGTTCCGGCATTCCGTAAATTTTGGATACCGCCACCGGACAACCCAAAACGAATGCTTCCAAAGGAGGAATGTTCGTCGGTCCGAAGAAGGTCGGCATTACCAATGCGCGCGCCCGCTTATACAACTCGGGCATATAACGATCGGGAACATAGCCCAGAAAATGAACCCGGTTCTCCAGCCGAAATTGTTCGACTGACTGCCACAGCTCCTCGAGTCCGTTCTTTTCCAGTCCCGCAAAAACAAGATGAATGTCGGGCAGGTCGCGGGACAACAAGGCGACTGCCTCAATCAGGCGCAGATGGTTTTTATGCTTCCAAAAATGGCCGGGATAAAAAATAAATCGCTTCGGAAGCCGGAATTTCCGGTCGAAGTCGCCGGGTGAAGGATGGTGGATGTATTGCGGCGGAATGTATGGCAGCACATAAATGTTTTCCAGCGGATAACCGTACGATTCGTGAACATGCTTGCGGCCGGTCGCCGAATCGACCAATATTCCCGCGCTCCATTTGCAAATATTGCGATAAATCTCTTCTCTCAGGTCGTACTGCTCGCCTTCGGACACCTCGGGAAATTCGCTCTCGTACCGGTGCATCAAATCGTGCACGGCGGTCAGTACGGGCACCTTCTTCTGAAAATCCCAGCCCTCTTGCGCCGGAAAAACCCATAAGTCGCAGGACGGAAACGGCTCCTGCCACCAGCTCAAATCGATGATTTCCATGCCGGAATAAGGCTCAAGGTACTTGCGCCAGACCGGATCGACATACGCGATAACCGGTGTATAGCGCGCTGCCGGAAGGCTCGCAATGGCATCAAGCATATTCAGGCTGTATTGAAACGTCCCTCCGAAGTTCGGGTCGCTGCTGAGGAGCAAGCCGATCCGCTTCATCGTTTCCGACCTATATACAGAACGCTCCAGGTACGTTCCCCCGGGTCGCGGCCCGTCATAAATTCGCAGCAGCTTTCCAGTTCCATGCCGGACCGGTCCAGCATCATTTCGATCTCGGGCGTAAACAGGTACCGCATGCGGTGCGTTTCTTTCCATTCGTCCATGTGCCCGCTTTTCTTGTCGTGCAGCAGAACCTGATAGTTGACCTCGACCGTATTGCGATTGACCGACATGACCGGCTCCGCGAGCCGGATGACGCGGGATTCCTCGTCCTCCCACCGCTTGACCCGGACCGCGGGACGATCCGTTAGCACCGCCGGTCCATACCAGCTGTCGAAGATAAACAATCCGCCCTCTTCAAGATGCGCCGATGCGTTTTGGAACGCCTCAAGCAAATCCTCATTCCGGTTCAAGTAATTGACGACATGAAACAGCGAGAAGACAACGTCGAAACGTTCGTCCAGCCGGACGGTGCGCATATCGCCACGGATGAAACGAAGGCTGCTCCCGTCTTCCCTTTGTTTCGCTATGGAAAGCATATCCCCGCTCTGCTCGATGCCGCAAACCGAATACCCCTGCGCGGCGAGCAATGCCGCATGCTTCCCGGTTCCGCTGCCCATCTCAAGCAATCGCCCGGCCCCCGGCCGGCTGCTTTGAATGATGCGGTCGATATAGCCGGCTTCCGTTTCATAGTCTTTGTCTTTATAAAGCAAATCGTAGTAGCGGGAATAGGAAGGTCCAAAAACGGTCATCGTCGCTGCGCTCCTTTTCCGTTCATCACGTTTTATTCTTCAAAATGACTTGATCCGCATCAATGCCCGTAAACCGGGTTTTATCTTGATCCGCCGCGTACGGCCCCTGCTTCACCTCAATCATTTCCACCTCATCCAGCACCTCGAAACCATGGCCGCCGAATGCCAGCAGAATCGTGTCCCCCGCCTCCAGCACGCAGCTTTCGAAATAACGCTGCGAATCGTCGTAAAAATCGACGCGCAGCCTGCCTTTCTTGATGAACAGCACTTCTTGCGTGTAATGCACCTCGCGCTCGACGAGATTATGAATATGTGGTTGAATCGTTTTGCCCGCAGGGTGCTTCATAAAGGCAAGCTGCTGCGAAAAGTGGGACGGCGTTACGAAATGCACGCCATTCTCGGAAAAATGCCGCGATACGATAATGGCGTACAGCTTCGCCTGATGGACGACTTGTTGAAGCATGGCATCGGATGCCTCCTTATTCTTTACTTATACCGTATGCGGCTCGGGAAATGGTGGACATAGACTCGATCATCAATTGCATGCGTTTTACGGCAAAATCGCGGATGATGTCCAAACCGTTCGGAAGAATCGCCATATACTTACTCATAGAAGCACGACGATCGGAGGGGCAGCCAGTGAAAGTGATCCAGCTTCTGCACCAGGCCAATCAGTTGAACGATGAACCGTTTGTTTGCAGCTTGTACGCTCAGCTGTTAAATCGGGCCGCTGACAAATCGGAAATCGCCGCGCAGGCGGCTTATTTGCGCTCGGGCATGCCCAGAACGGAATTGATCATCGGTATCCTGAACAGCGACGAAGCGATTCAAATCTACGCCGCCCCCTCCTTCTCCGAAGAACGCCAGCCGACGGTAGCGGACAAAATGAGCCGGCTTCTCGCAATGAACCATGAAGATATGGTCCACAATTTTTATACCGAATTATTGTGCCGTTATCCGGATGCACACGGTTATCCGGCATTTCTTAGACTGTTGAATGAAGGCCATTCTCCGTTATCGCTTGTCAACCTTATTCTAAGATCCGATGAATGGAACGTATTATTTCATGCGGACCGCTATTATTTCGCGCGAAAAATACTGGCCGAATTTTACAGCCGGCTGTAACAAGCAGAAGCGGCCGACGCCGTCTTGCGGCGGCGGGACAAACAAAGAAGGACCCCTGACCTAAAGGAGATAGATCCAAGTCCTTCCCGTTTGCGAATGGTTACGTATCCGTTCGTTTCTTCGAGGCGAATACGACCGAATTATATTGAAAGTATTCAATAGGTTTCTTTTGAAGATAGTCCGAATATGTGCGGTCCGCGTTCGTAATCTCGTCAATCGAATGAAAGCAATGCAGATCGAAACGCGTCGTCGTCATTCCGTATGCATCCGCAATCGAGTCGATGTCGTCCCCCCAGTCCGTATGGACCAATGCGCCTTCCTCGCGGAGCGGATCGCCGTGATATACACGCGGAAGCCCGGCCCGGCTTAAGCTGCTTCGTCCTTCGTGGACCGGCACCGTAAACACATGATAGCCTCCCGGCTTCAACACCCGGTGAATTTCACGGAATGCCTTGTCGGGACGGGCAATATGCTCGAAGACGTCCTGCGAAATGACGAGATCGAATTGATTGTCTGCGAAGGACAGGTTCTGAAAATCGTTGCATAGGATGCCGTCTTTGTATTCGCCGGGCTTTATGCCGTCAAAATACTCAAAGCACGTATAGCCCTGCAGCCCGTGCAAAACCTCGTGAATCGGCCCGTCGGACTGCGATTCCAGGATCGCGATTCCATGCAGGCTGCCGACGCTTTCCGCGAGCGGCCGGTCTTGACGGCTGAAAATTCCGCTTATGATTCTAGCCGTATCGGAGTATCGGATACTCGCGGTACAATACTGGCAGTTGGCTTCCCGGAGCAGGGTCGCGCCCGGCACGATCACGAAGCTGGCGAGCTCGCCGCAGACGTAACATTCTTCGCAGCAAATGATCTCCACAGGGTAAGCCTCCTCATCCGTAATCGGCTACGTACTGCGAATGGCCGAACGTAAAATGCATCTCCCGCACGCTGCCACTCTCCGCATCCGAGCATACGGCAATAAAATAAGAGGCCGATTCCGGATCCGTATTCCCCTGATCAAACGGGATATGCCTCGCAGAGGCTTGTGGCGTTAAGCCCTTAATGGCAATCCCTTGCATATATCCCTGAAAAAACACGTTCACATGAACAAAATAAGCCTTCAAAAACCGGAGAAACTCGTCGTAATAAAACTCCGTCACATGAAACGGATTGGTGTAGCCGTACGGATCCGTATACACTCTTTTATTCGGGGTCGATACGATAAACAGGCCGTCCCGCTTCAATACCCGCTTGATTTGCTCCATATAGACAATGACGTCGGGCACATGCTCGATCACTTCAAACGAAACGGCAAGATCGAATTTCGCATGGGCGAACGTCAGGTTCGAGCAATCCATTTGCATAAATTTCAAATTCGGCCGGGCATACCTCTCCTTTGCGTACGCGATCGCTTCATCCGATAGATCGATTCCCGTTATATGACCCGCAGCGTGTGCCAGTTCAAAAGTGCCGTACCCCGCCCCGCAACCCAGATCGATCGCATGATGCTGGGGCTTCGTGAGCTGCTTCGCAAAATAATACCGGGAGATATGCTCGTGGAATAAATCGGGCGTCACCTTTCCGGGAACGACTCTTTCCCCCGTAAATTCCAAATCCAATGGCGATTCCCCCCATCCTGATTTCCCGCGGCCGATCCCGCAGCCGGGAGTCCGGCTTCGTCCATGGGATCAGAATATGCATCGACGGAAAGCGAGGTGTAGGTTACCTATAGGCATACAGCCGGACTTTGGACAAAAATAGGTGGGTGACTGTTTCATGCGATTTGCCGGCATTCATACGATATACGAAAGAGCGTTTCGTCAGCGTTTTAGGGGGGAATCCTTTGGTTCACGACAACCGGATCAATGAACGCCTGCACGCGGTCATGAAAGGCGCGTCCGGCATGGCTGCCGCAGTCCCAAACGAAACCGTCGATGTTATTATCCCGATCTACAATTCTTTCGATTATGTCAAGCGGTGCATCGAGGCCGTACTTCGAAACTCGGAATCTCCCTATCATCTCTATCTCATCAACGACTGCAGTACGGATCCGAGAATGAAGCCGTATTTGGACCGTTTGCACCGGCACGCGAAATCCGAGCATTTAACGAAGCTGGTCGTCATCCACAATGAACATAATTATGGATTTGTGAAAAATGCAAACCTGGGCATGGGAATGTCATTCAATCACGCGATTTTGCTCAATTCCGATACGGTCGTCCCCAAAAATTGGATCGGCCGTTTAATCAGCCCGATACTGCTCGATCCCGGGATCGCTTCCGTATCGCCGTTTTCCAACAATGCCTGGATCTGCTCGTTTCCTTCAATTTCAAACGAGGGGCATGAGCTGCCGGAGCAGATGTCCGTCGATGAAGTGGACGCTATTTTTCGATTGTATGGTTCCGGCGAGGCGATCGAGCTGCCGACAGCCATCGGTTTTTGCATGGCGATGAACCGGAACGTGATCGACCGGATCGGCGTGTTTGACGACGAGACCTACGGAAAAGGGTACTGCGAAGAAGGCGACTGGTGTTTCCGGGCCAAAACGGCGGGCTATAAAAATGTGCTGATCCCCAATTTGTACGTCTATCATAAGCTCGGCGCAAGCTTTGACTTGCACTCGGAAAAGAGCCGAGACGAGCGGATTGAAGAAAACGTGGTCAAATGGGCCAACCGGTATCCGGAGCTGTTTGCCGGCATTCAAGTTTTTTTGGACGATGATCCGATCCGGCCGATCCGGAGCGTGCTCAGAAGCGCGGTCGAAGCCCGCCGCCCCCCTCGGAGGAAAGGCCTTTTGGTTTTCGTCCCCGAAGCGGAAAACACCGATCGCGCTGCGTACCCATACGGAACCGAGAATCGAATGTATACGATGCGGATGGAGAGAGGCGGCCTTCAATTGACCGATCCCTATGTCGAGGGCGGGCTGGACTACTTGCTTTCGCCTGATGATCTTGGCCGGGCGGAATGCAGAGCCCTTATGCGGCTGTTTAATATTCATGCGATACGAGTGTCGAAATCGATACGCGACGATGCCGTGCTGGAGGCGATCCGGCACCTGTTCGCGGTGTGAAAGAAGGCGGAGAGATGATTCATCAAACGCTGGACGGATATTACTGCGAACCGGAGCAATTCCATCAATTCAGAATGGAGATTTTAAGCAGCGGCGGCATTACGGCCTTTTTGGACTGCGGCGCAAATACCGGCGCATTCGCCAACTATATCCGGCATTCCGGATACGGCGGGACCATGATTTCCTTCGAGCCCGCATCCGCCGAATTCGCCCAGTTATCTCATCTTGCCTCGCGCGATCCGAACTGGGTGTGCCGCCAGGTCGCGCTTGGCGCCGAAGAAGGCGTCGCCCGTTTTTATTTGGCCGGCAATTCGGAAAGCAGCTCCCTGCTCCCCATGCTTGACCGGCATTTGGCCAGCGCTCCCGAATCGCAGTATACGGGAACCGAAATCGTACGCGTCAAGCGGCTCGATACGGTTTGCGCCGGACTACTGCCGGGAGAGCAGAGCATTTATTTGAAACTGGACGTCCAAGGGAATGAAATGGCCGTCATGAGAGGCGCCCGCCGCATTTTGGAACGGACAACGGCCATCGAAATCGAGCTCGCGTTCGCTCAACTGTATGAAGGCCAGATGCTTTACGACGAGATGATCGCCTGCTTGAAGCAACTGGGCTTCACCTTATTTTGTTATGAAAGCAACTTTACCGATCCCGGCACGGGGGAAGTGCTGGAGGTGAACGGGATCTTTTTGCGAGGCCTGTCCGGATGAACGCCCCTCTATTGAAGCGAGCCCTTGGATGAAATTTCGTTCATCCAAGGGCTCGCGCTATTAACCGCCGAATACTTCCGGGCTCGTTAACATTCGGGCGATCCATTCCGTCAATTCGGCTCCGGCGAGCGTTTGAAGCCCGGCAGCCTTTTCCTGCTCCGCCGGCTCGCGATTCAGCGCCTCCAAGTAGAAAAGACGTATAAAATGCTCCCGATCCAGGATGGACAGCTGCATCAGATGCCGCAGCCGGTCCGCAATCGTAATGTCCGAAGGGTGCATTTTTTTGACGACGCAGTTGCTTTCCCAGATCGACCGGATCATATAGCCCGGCGGAAGCTCGAACACCAGCCGAGTCGGTCCGGGCCATGCGGGCACATCGTCGAACACAATGTAGCCATTGTCCGCGACGAGCGGGCTCCAATGTTCGAAATCGGCTTTGACCGCTTCGTAATCATGGCAGGCGTCAATGAATAACAGCCCGATCGGCAAATCCGGTTGGAAATTTCGAGCCGTCTGGACCGTATCGCCGACGATCGGATGGACCAGGTGCAGAACACCCGCTTTTCCGAGATTATCCTTAAACTCTTCAAACAGCTGGTTCTCTTCGTAGCCGACCAGCAGCTCCGCATGTCCGGGCTCGGTCTCGGTTCCTCTCCACGTATCGACCGCGAATACGGTGCCCTCGCCGCGATCCAGAATCCCGTGCGCCAGCCATAAGGTAGACCGGCCCTTCCAGGAACCCAGCTCCGCTACAATGCCGGTCGGAGCGTGAAAGCGTGCCAGCTCGTATAATCGCATGCCCGCTTTGTCCGATACCCAGCCTTGAATGGAAGCGGTCATTTGCTCAATCTCCGCGAAACGATCGTGCAGCATCGTCATTGCTCCTCTCCATCTCTATAGGATCGCATGGTACTGCAGTTCAACGTTCAACCGCCCGATATCGACATCCATATCGCCCGGCCGGCAGGGCCGGTCCGGATGCGAAGGATGCTCCTCGCCGACGATACCGCGGTGAACCAGGCCGACTTTTTGGCAAAGCGCCAGGTAGCACGGGTTGACGCTGCCCGGATGGTACAGCTCGACGATTTTCGTGCCCGGCCGGCAAAACACCAGATTGGCCAGACCCGCTCCGTGAGGAGCGACAACGGCTTCCGCATCTGCAAAAACGGCGATTTGCTCCGCGACGCTCATCGTTTCCAGCGTCAACGGCTGGAATCCGAACCTCTGCAGGTGCTCGATCACTTCGTGCTCGTTCAGGATCCGCCGATTCTCCGCAAGCGAGCGGCTGATGTAGATGCGGCGGCTCTGAACATGTGCCGGCCTTCGTCCTTTCGTCAGCATTGCCTGCCGAAGCAGCACGCAGGCAAGTTTCGGCATATGGCCGGAAAAACCGGCCATTGAAGGGACGACGAGCCTTCTCGCTTTCAGGTGCAGGTGCTCGCCGCACTCGATCAGCTGTTCCTCGGAGATCCCGAACATCTCCAGTGTCTCCTGTTGAAAGGCATGCCCGCCCGCCCGATTGACGACGTATCGGTCCACCTGCAGTCCGCTCTGCCGCATCATTTCAATGCGGGGAAGCACATCGAACATCCAGTGGTAATAATTGTAGCTCCCCGGCGATGTCAGAACGCCGACGGTCTCTCTCGTGGACGCCGCCTCCAGATAGCTCCATTCCGAAAAAACGGAGTGGTATTGAGGCTCGGCCGGCTTGTTGAATTCGATTCCCACATCCCACAGCAGCATATTGTCGGGAGAAATGACGCTCCCTGACGGACCGGCCACCCGGCCTTCGGGAACCACGGCCACGAACTGCTGCGGAGGCATTCCGGGGTCGAACAAAAACGGTAGACCCGGCTGATCAAACGAGATCGCGCTGTCGTCCGACGGGAGCGGCATATACACCGCACCCGAGTTCGGAAATTGGGCACGGAAAGTATGAAACCATTCCAGAGTCGACCAATAAGCGCCTTTCGGAGCGTCCGTATTCCGCAGCACGTTGTGCAGTGCGGATTCCTCGCTTTGCAGCAGCTCCGCGACCAGCGTCAGCTTCGGCGTGCCGAAGTCCAGCATATTGGCGCAGTAGTCAAATTCCGCCGCATGAGGCTCTCTTGACAGAAGCTCCTTATACAGTTCGGTTATAAACTCGTATCCATCCAAGTTTACGAGCCGCTGCAGCGCCCGGGCGATGGTCACCATGGACCTCTCCTTTCCATTCGCTGGGGTTAGTAAGGCAGGTGATACAAGTAGTCCGCCTCCGCGCCGAGCATAATCCCGAGTACGATGTTAATTCTCGGCACACCGGCATGCAGCAGCTCCAGGTGGCCGCTCAGCGCTTCCGGTTCCGGCTCCCGGTTCAGAAACTGCTTGAACGCCTCGATAACGAATTCGTCGTCTTCCAGCTGGAACAGCCGCTGCAGTTTATGTGAAATCGACATCCCTCAATCTCCCCCTTGGAGCCATAAGCCCGATTCATAATCAAGATAAAGGATCCCGTCCGTTGAATCCGGGATAAAGTATTGAACGAGCGGTTCCATGTACATTTTCGCCGTCCCCTGGAAATGCAGCAGACCTAAACGGACCCAGCGTTTTGTTTGGGCGTGTCTGCCATGCGGAACCCCGTTTTTCAAATAAACCTTTTTCTTTCCGTCCGCCTCTTCCAGCTCTTCCGGGATATTAATATTGATGCAAATAAACGAGGAGCGGGCTTCTTCGGCAAGCATCCCCGCTTCCTCGGGAAACAAATACCGGAAGTATTCCAGAAGAACCATGTCGGATATGCCGGTATAATACGGGAGCGTCTGATGAAAATCCAGTACCTGCCCATAAGACGCCTCGTTCTCGTAGCACTCCATGATAAAATCGCAAAAATGCGCCAATGCGCTTAAATCCCGAAAACGGTAATGATTGAACACAATATCCGATTTCAGCGGCTTCCTTTCTTTCTCGCCCATATAGAGCAGAATATCCGAATCCAGGTACCAGCATTTCCGCAATCCGCTGTGAATCATAAAATCCTTTAACATAAAAAAGCGTTCGAAACAAAACCATTCGTATTCGACGGGATTCGGGCTGTCATGCCTGTATCTTCCGGCAAAACCGGACCGGCCCGCAAATTGCTCCAAAGGAATGAAATGGACATCGCCGATCACATCCGTCCAGCTGTCGTCATCGCCGATCACGTAAACCTCCGCATCCGGATTGGTTGCTTTCGCCTGCATCAGGCTGTATACCAGAAATTCGCAGCTCCCGTAATGAATGAACACGATCGGAATGGACAATTCGGGCACCTCCTGCGGCTAAACCGGCTGCCAGAGCGCGGATGCATAATCGAAATAATAGACATCTTGATGGCGATAGTGAAAATTATGGAGAAAAAACGGCTCCATGTACATTTTGTCGGCCCCTTGAAAATGAAAGGAATTCATTCGGACCCACGCTCCGGACGGCATATGCTTGCAGTACAAATTGCCGTCGATGCGGTACACTTTTTTCCGGTCGTAGATCGTTTCGAAATCTTCCGCAATATTAATGTTGCCGCAGAAATAAGCGCGGTCGATGCGGCTTGCCAGCATGTGCATCTCATTCGGGAAAATCGTGTTGTAGTAATCCATCAGCACCATATCGGAAATACCCGGGCACCCCGTAGAGGGAAGAAAATGCTCGATACGTTCAAACAAAGCGCGCTCGCTGTAATGATCGAGGATCATCGAGCAGAATTGCCGGAGCGTATCCAGATTGTTCATGCCGCGGTGATTGAAAATAATGTCGCATTCCTGAAAATTCCGCTCGCTGACGTCCATAAACAGCAGCACGTCGGAATCCTGGCAGCAGCAGTGCATCAGCTCATTTCGGGCCATGAAGTTGCGCAGAATGAACAGCCGCTGAATGCAGAACGCTTCGAAGGCCGGCGAATTCGGCCCGATATGCTGATACAGCGAGGCAAACAGCCCGACATCCTCGTCGTAATCCGAAATCATGGCGTGTTCGACGTAAGAGCTGTTATATTTACGGTTCGCCTCGTCGCCGATCAGAAATACTTTGCAGTGCGGATTCGATAGTTTGGCTTGAAGCAGCGCGTATTTCAAGTAAAAGCTGTCTCCCTGGTGAATAAACACGATCGGAATGGACATGTTTGTCTGACCTCCTTTTAACCCGCGTCTTGCGAAAGCGCCGCTAATATGCCCAAACCAATTAAGGCCGGTAACATATGCTTTATTAACTCACCTTCACTTATGAAGCCGACAGGAGGGAAAAAGGATGAGAATTGCCCAGCTTCTGCACCGGGCGTACCAATACAACCCGGACGATTTCGTGAAAGAAATGTTCAAGACGGCGCTTAACCGTGAAGCGAGTGCGCAGGATGTGCAGGATCATCTGCAATTGATGGCATCCGGCGTTACCAAGAACGATGTGATCATCGGGATCTTAAACAGCGCCGAAGCCTCCATGATCATGCAAGGGCCGCTTTCGCTTCCGCCGGACGCTCAGGAAACCGTAATCGGCAAGCTGCAGCGGCTCATGGCCCTGCCGCCGGACCATTACGTCCACCACTTATACGTTGAGGTGCTGTGCAGAGCGCCTGACCAGGAAGGATTCGAGGGCCACGTCATGCGCCTGCAGCAGGGAGAATCGAAAATCGTCTTGCTGACCAATTTCCTTCAATCCGACGAGTGGCTTGAGCTGATTCAATCGGATCGCAATTTTATTGCGAGAAAAATTCTCCATCACTTCTTAAGCACGCTATAAAACGGCGCCGGGGCTGTCCCGCCAGAAGAGGCGGGACGGCTTCTTGTATTCACGGACTGATGCGGCTGCGAAAATAGTCCAGCGTTTCTTTCAAGCCGTCCTCCAAATCATAGGCCGGCTTCCAGCCCAAAACCCGCCGCGCCGCCGTATTGTCCAGCCTGCTGAATTCGATATCCCCCTCGCGGGGCGGCAAATAACGCGGAACGACAGGTGTACCGTTCAGCGATGCCATCAAGGCGAACAGCTCGTTAATGCTCGTTCGCTCGTTTCTTCCGATATTCAGCACATGGCTGCCGGTGTCCGCCAAAGCCAGCACATTAGCTTTCGCGACGTCCTTGACATAGACGAAATCGCGGACCTGGTTTCCGGTCCCGTAAATCGCCGGCGCCTCTCCGCCGATTAAGCGCTCGGCAAAAATCGAGACGACTCCCCCTTCGCCCCCGGAGGACTGCCGCGGGCCGTAAACGTTCGCATATCGTAAGATCGTATACGAAAGGCCGCACAGCTCGCCGAAAAGCTTCATATAATGTTCCGGGACATTTTTGGACAACCCGTAAAAGGAGAGCGGGTGGACAGACACCGATTCCTCGATGCTTACGTCTCCCGGATCTCCGTAAACGGCGCAGGACGATGCGTATACGAGTTTTTTGACCGCGAATGTCCGGCAGCAGGCCAGAACGTTAACGGATCCCAATATGTTGCTGCGCGCGTCCGCATAAGGGTTTCGAATCGACTCGGGCACTTTCACCTGCGCCGCCTGGTGAATGACCGAATCGAATCGCTCGCGCCTAAACACGTCTTCGAGCCCGGACGAGGAGACATCGATTTCATGCAGCCGGACACCGGAAGGCACATTGGCCCGCCGGCCCGTGCTGAAATTATCGATCACGACGGGCTCATGTCCCTCGGCCGTCAGCAGCTCTACGATATGAGAGCCGATAAATCCGGCCCCGCCCGTTACCGCCACTTTCATTTTCGATCCTCTCCCGTACTCCGTAAATCGTTCGCTGCAGCGGAAGCGGGCTGCCGAAGCGGCAGCCCTTCTATAACAGGCCGAGCCGCAGCAGCCGCTGCTTCATCATTTCGCCTACGACCTGCGGCGAATATTCGCTGCGGATCGTCCTCTGGCCCGCCTCCGCGATTTGCCTGCGGTATTCGGGCTCCCGGACAAGCTTGAGCATGTAGCCCGCGGCATGCCTGACGTCGGGATTCGCCCAGAACTGGTGCGCTTTGTAGGGACCGTAGTTGCCGCCCACTTGGACGATGCCGTAGCTGACGGGGCATGAATTGGTGCTGTTCATGAAATCCGTATTGCCGGACCAGTCCGTCCCGATGACCGGCTTGCCCAGATACATCGCTTCCGCGAGGCCGAGGCCGAAGCCTTCGGACCTGTGCAGCGACACGAAGCAGTCGGTACAATTCGTCAAGGCATTGACGACGCGTTTCGGGAGGATGCTGGAAATCAAATAAATATTGTCGTAGCCTTCCTTCAGCTGCCGCAGCACTTCCGCATCGTTCGGATGAATGTTGGGATTGTTCAGCTTCAGCACGAGTCCGACGGAAGGATCGTTTCGTTCGAAGGCCATTTTGAATGCTTCGATGACAGCTTGAGGATTTTTTCGTTCGCGAAAGCTTTGAGTGTCGTACATCGAAAAGAACAGGAAGCGATCGTCGGGAAGACCAAACGAAGCCCGGTTATATTCGGGAGCGACGTTTACCTCGATGCCATGAGGAATTTTGACGACGGGAACCGTCGCTTTTTTGGAAATGCTGTCGAGTACGAAGTTGGTCGGGACCCAAACCTCGTTCACGAGCCAGAACTGGGCGGCGGAATCCTCCGGGAAATCCGGAAGCTCCCAGTGCCAATAGCCGATCCGGTACCGGTTCGGAGCCATAAAAACATTTTCGCCGAAGAAACGCCGGGCTCCTCGCATATTGTCGGCGTTCAAATGGTACAGATTGATGCTGTACCTGGCCTCGTTCATCTCTTTGTGCCGCCATGTCAGATCGTCCATCCGGTGGTTCGTTTCCGTATAATTCAAAATGCCGAACGGAATGCCGGTCGTCTCCAACGACCGGGCGGCCAAACGGCCGGACTCGCCGATTCCCATTTCCGCCCGCGTAAATCCGAATAGATTGATCCCCTTGGTTACCTGCGGGGACGCTGCGTGTGCGCCGCCCTTTTTCTTTCCTTTACCTCGGACCCTGCGCACGATCACCCGTATTTTCTTTCCTTTTACGATCTTCGTCTTTTTGATGATGATGATTTTTTTCTTGACTTTCATTCGTTTGCGAGACCTGCTTTTCGGTAAGGCCGCGCGTATTTTCCGTCTTCTGACGGACTTTCTTCTGGAGGGTTTTACTGCCAGTTTGGCCATGGTTTACACTCCCATCTGTCAAACACGCGCTCTCCAATAGTTCAGAAGATCCTCCATCGTCTGCTCGAACGGAATTTCCGGCTTCCAGCCTGTCTGCTGATGGAATTTCTGGTAGTCCCCGAGAAGAATTTCCACGTCGGACGGTCTCAGCCGGCTCGGATCCGTTTTGACCTCGATCTCGACTTGGCTGTAGGACAGAAGCAAATCAAGCATTTCCTTGATCGTCACGCAAAATCCGGAGGCAATATTGTAGGATACGCCCGGCTCGCCTTTTTCCAGTGCCAGCCAGTAGGCTTTGACTACATCGCGGACGTCGGTAAAGTCCCTTTTGGCGCTCAGATTGCCCACGTACAAGACCGGAGGCTGCAGCCCTTTCTCGATTTGCGCGATTTGCTTGGAGAAGTTGGACGTGACGAAGTTTTCGCCACGCCGGGGGCCGGTATGATTGAACGTACGGGTGATGACGGCATGAAGCCCGTAGCTTTGATGGTATTGGTACCCCAAATAATCCTGCGCGACTTTACTGACGGCGTACGGGCTGAGCGGCCGGAGCGGGTTCGTTTCTTTGATCGGGACTTCGTGGGGCTCGACGTGGCCGTATTCCTCGCTTGAGCAGGCGACCTGGATTTTGCAGTCCAAATCCAGCTTCCTGACCGCTTCGAAGATGTTGATTTGGCCCGAAATATTGTTGGAGATCGTATCCATCGGCGAATTCCACGACGTGGGCACGAAGCTTTGCGCCGCAAGATGGAAGATCAAATCCGGCTTCGCGCTTTTGATCAAATTTTCGACCGAGAACGGATCCCGCAGCTCGCATTCCACCAGGTTCAGATCCTTCGTCAGATGGCGGATATGATCCATCCGGCTTCGATGGCGCGTCGTGCCGAAAACCTCCACGTTGTTCCCGAGCAGATATTCCGCCATATGACTGCCGACAAAACCGGAAATACCGGTAACCAGTGCTTTCATTGTTTTCCTCCCGTGACGTTTGGATTTGTTTTCGCTCTTCCTTGGGACTTCTGCCGCCTAAGCCCGGTCAAAATGCAGCAGCCAGCTCGGGATATGGGAAGGATTGGCTTTATATGCGCTGTAAAAGTCGTATTCCTTCGGCGTGAGCGGAATAACCCGGACTCCTGCAAACCCCAGCGTTCGATCGTCGGAAGACAGGCCGCGTTCCGCAGGACAAAATCGTTCTTCAAGACGGAGCTCGACGGAAATCGTCTCCCGGTCGCTGTGTACGGGAATTTCCAATACGAACGAATCCGGCGGTACCTCATAAGCTTGAACCGGGCTGCCGTTGACGAATGCGGTGAAATGCAGCCGGTCAAAATACGAAGCCGCGCCGCGGCCTTCGATCAGCAGGGTATGGACCGGTTTGCCGGTGCCGGCCGGTCGGAGCGTCAATTCGGCACTAGGCGGCCACCACGAATCTTCGTATTGATTGACGGCCGCGACCGCCGGAGAATCGCCGAACACGCGATGGGCGTTGAACTGCTCGAGCAGCCAAAGGGCGCCTTTGGGCCAATGGTGATGGGCGTACTCGGCCACCCATTTGTTCGCGATTCGGCCATAATTGTTCAGGCTTAAGCGGAACACTTCGGGAAGTCCCGTTTCGGTCCAAATCGTGACGGTTTTGCTTTCTTTATGCAGTCTCGAATTGGCCAGCCGCTCTTGGACGAATCCCATCGGACGATGCTTCGAAAGTCTGATCCATAAATCGTAGTCCATGCAAAACCTGAACGATTCGTCCCATCCCCCCGCCTGCAGGACGGCGTCTTTCCTTAGAAAAGCAGCCGGCTGGCAAATAAAGCACTCCTCGGGCAGAAGACCGGGATCGAACGGTTTCGTCGGGTAAGGATACAGGACGGCCCCCGCTTCATCGATATAATCCGCATGGCCGTAAACGCCCGCCCAATTCGGGTGATCGGACAGCGCCCGTACCGCCCGATTGACCGCTCCCGGACGATACGTATCGTCCGAGTTCAACCAGCCGAGGAGCGTCCCTCCGGCCATCGAGATGCCCTTGTTCAGCGCATGTGCCTGCCCGCGGTCCGGTTCGGATATGAACCGAAACCTCTCCGCCCCTAGCCGCTCGTAGCTTTTCAGGATATCCACGGTTCCATCCGTGGAGCCTCCGTCTACGACAATAAGCTCGAGCCGGGGATAGTTCTGGCCGATGACGCTGTCGATCGACTGCCGGATATAGGTTGCCTGATTGTAGGACGGCATGATGACGCTGACCAAAGGGAGGCTCGCGGCGGAATGCCGCTGCGAGGAGCGGCGGGCCGCAAGCCGCCTGCGGCCAAGCCGCTTCCGCCCCAGCGTTCGTTTGCGCCGCGGACCGGGCCGGATGAGCCTTCGCGTACCTGATTTTTTAGCCGTTCTTTTCGCCGCTCCCCTGCGCTTCAACCGATTGGCGGAAGGTTTCGTCCGGACTTTCGCCTTCAAACGGTTCATCCATCGCCTCCCCTTTCGTTAAGCTTCGGTTGTTCCCGCCTTCCGCTTGCCGTAAGCCGGCCGCCGGTTCGGGATTGCCTAAAGACCCCGTTGAACCGTTTGATAAAACCGATATTCCTCGGCCGTAAGCGCAGTTATATCCTCCGCAACGAATCCGAGATCCCGGAAATCGGAGGTGCCGAGCTGCTCCGCCGGATTGAATCGCTCATGCGTATGAAGCTCCACGTTGCAATAAACAAGGCTGCAGCGAATGGGAATCTCGATGACGAAGGAATCGCCCGCCGCCTCATAGCTCCCGACCTGGAATCCGTTGACGCGAGCGGTAAAATGCAGTTTTTTGAACCTCGAAAGGAAATCGTGACTGCCTTTAATCCGCAGAACGTGTACGGGGTCGGCCGGGTCCATTTGGAGCGTAATGTTCGCGTGGTACGGCAGCCAGTTATCCGGGTACCGGTCGCTGCTCAAAATAATGGCGGACGGCTTGAAAATACCATGGGCCTTCAATTGTTCGAACAGCCTTGAAACCTCGTTGGACTTGTAGCATTCCGCATATTCCGCAGCCCATTTCCAGGCGACGGTACCGTAGTTTTTCCGCGACAGCCGGAAGACTTCGCTAAGCCCCTTCTCTTTCCAAAGCCTCTTCGCATTCTCGTCGTCGTATAGGCGCGTCGTCGCCAAACATTGCTGGATGTACCCGACCGGGAACGATTTTGAAATCCGGATCCATAAATCGTAATTTGCGCACAGCTCCAGCGATTCGTCGGCCTTTCCGGCGGCGATAGCCGCTTCTTTATGAAAGAAAACGGCTGGCTGGCACAGAAAGCAGTCCTCCATGAGGGCATCCGGATCAAACGGGCGCGTCGGATAAGGAGCGGTCAAATCGCCGCGCTCGTTCCGATAACAGGCTCCGCCGTACAGCATCGCCCAGCTCCGGTTGGCCTCCAAAGCCTGGACGGCTGTGCGGACCGCGCCCGGGAGATAGCGGTCTCCGGGGTTTAACCAGCCGAGCAGACCGCCTTCGGCCAAGGAAATCCCTTGATTGAAGGCCGCCGTCCGCGTCAATCCCCGCTCGCGCACGATTCGCAGCCGTTTCCCTCCGTAGCGGTCAAGCGCCGTCAGCAAGTCCGGATTCCCGTGCACGGAGCAATCAACGGCGAGCAGCTCAATCCATGGGTAATCCTGGGTTAATATACTATCTATCGTTTCCGCTATTTCGCTGACGTCTTCGTGTACCGGTACGATAACGGTCAGGTATGGATCGCCCATCGCTTCTCTCCCCTCCCGATGAAGTGGCCCTCCTCCATATCCTTTTCCATTTAAGTTACCCTATGATTATGCCCGGTCGGCCGCTATAGTCGGATGAACCAATTTGGTAACGATCACCCACAATTCCAACGAATGCCCTGTCGGATTGAACCGGGCAAACCGGCGGGAAAAGCCGATCGCGGGCTTTAGCCCTTTGCAAGCGGCTACTGGAGAAGGAGAGGGGGAAGCGGCAGCTGGAGCAGCGACAGCGGGTGAAGCGGCAAATAGCCCTCAGCTTGTGGTCAAGGTGAGGGCTATCGGACGATTGCCGCCGCAGGAGCGGCTTCAATTCGGATTGTTTCGACGGGCGGAAGCACGGTGCTCCTTATACCAGTCGATCGTTTGTTTTAAACCTTGCCTAATATTCGTTTCGGCTTCGAAGCCGAAATATTGTTTGGCGAGCCGGACATCGAGACATCTTCGGGGCTGTCCGTTCGGCTTCGACGTATCCCACACGATCCGGCCTTCATATCCGGTCAATCGGGCGATCGATTCGGCGAGCTCTTTAATGGATACCTCCTGCCCGGAGCCGATGTTGACGGGCTCTTCGCCGTCGTACCGCTCCGCAGCGAGCAGGATGCCTTTCGCCGCATCCCCGGCATAAATAAACTCTCTGGTCGCGCTCCCGTCTCCCCACAGCGTGATCGATTCCTCTCCCCGCTCGCCGGCCTCGACGCATTTACGGATAATGGCCGGGATGACATGGGACGACTCCAAATCGAAATTATCGCCGGGTCCGAACAAATTGACGGGCAGCAAATAGATGGAGTTGAAGCCGTACTGCTTCCGGTAAGCCTGGGACTGGACAAGCATCATTTTTTTGGCCAGCCCGTACGGCGCGTTCGTCTCCTCCGGGTATCCGTCCCACAGGCTGGATTCCTGAAAGGGAACCGGAGTGAACTTCGGATAGCAGCAAACCGTTCCGATGCAGACGAATTTTTCAACCCCGAATAAACGGGCATGCTCGATGAGATGAGCGCCCATCACCAGATTGTCGTAAAAAAATTTACCCGGATTCCGCTGATTTTCCCCGATCCCGCCGACGACGGCGGCCAGGTGAATGATGACATCGGGACGGAAAGCTTCGAGCATGGCGTCGATATCCGCTTCATGGCGCAGGTCATACTCCCTGCTTCGCGGGACGAAGACGCTGCCGCAGCCCCGGGATTGCAGCTGGCTCACGACATACTGCCCGAGAAATCCCGACCCGCCCGTCACGACGATCCGTTTATCCGCTAAATTCAACGAGGTTTCCTCCCTCTGTAAAGGAATGCTTTTCGCTTATCCATCGTGAAGCGGCCGCGTTTTTTTTGCCTGATTGGGCAGGTATCCTTATCCGCGTACAACCAATGAGGAATAGATTAATGGAAGGATGAGACCTTCCGGCTGCGGCGTTCAAGGAGATTGCCGGTCGCCGCGCTTGTCGGCTATCCATTGAACCGCATGCTTGATGTGCTGTTCCGCGGATTTGTGGCAGACCAGAACGCCTTCGTCGGTGGAGACGACGATCAGATTTTCCGCCCCGATCACAACGACGTTTCGTTTTTCGGCATGAATGATGCAATTCCGGATGTCTTCCCCATAGACATCGCCCCTGATCACGTTTCCTTGGTCATCCGCGGGAAATATCCTTTCGAGCGACCGCCAGCTGCCAACGTCGTCCCAATGGAACGAAATCGGGATCATCAGCAGCTTTTCCACCTTTTCAATAATGGCGTAGTCGACGGATATTTTATGGAGGCTTGCGTATGTGTCCCGAAGCTGCTCTTCGGGGACGTCGACCGCCTGCCAAATTTCGGGGCGGTATAGCTTCATATAAGATGCGATGGTGGACGGTCTCCACACAAAAATACCGCTGTTCCAATAGACGTTCGGCTGCCGGATCAGCGCCTCCGCTTTGGTCTTGGTCGGTTTCTCGATAAAGGAAACGACGGGCTGCAGTCCGCTCATGCCGTATTCGGTCCGAATGTAGCCGTACCCCGTTTCGGGCCGGGTCGGCACAATGCCGAGCGTCACGACGACGCCTTCGCTGCGTGCCGCCTGTTCCGCCGTCAGCAGGACGTCGTGCAGGTCGGCTTCGTCCGCCATATATTGGTCCGAAGGGACCGTCACCAGAACCTCGTCGAGATGCCGGCAGAGAAAGTAGTGCGCCATCAAGGCAACGCAGGGACCGGTATCTCTCTGCGCCGGCTCGATGATCAAACGATCGCTTTCCAGCTCCGGCAGCTGTTTCCTGACGGCAGCCGCGTAGCCCGAACAGGTCAATACATAAACGTCTTCCGGCTCTAAATATTTTCTATACCGACGATAAGACTGCTGAAGCATCGTCTCATCGGACGAGACCAGGTTCAAGAACTGTTTCGGTTTGGAATCCGTGCTTTTCGGCCAAAATCGGGCGCCCTTCCCTCCTGCCATAATGACGACTTTCAATCCAATCCCCTCCTGCCTTCATGTAGCATATGACGAAAGCGTGCCGGGGGCGTGGACACCTACACAACAGGCGCAGTTTCTTGATTAGTATCTGGTACTAAATTTCGGTACAAAGGAGGAACGGATAGACTCGGAGACGGTGAAGGGCGGACACCCGCGCCGGGCCGCGGCGTCCTGCATGCCGTTATTACGGCCCGGCGCCGCCGAACGAGGCGGAGTAGACAGCCCGCAGCCCGTCGGGAAACCGGACGGCCGGGCTCCATCCGAGCACGGCGGCCGCTTTGTCCGCCGGCAGCACGCTCCGTGCCGGATCGGCCGGACGCTTGTCCGCATAACGAATCGCGAGCGGCCGGCTGTGCAGGACGGCAAGCTCGCGCGCCACGAACCCGACGGACCACGATTCGCCGGTGCCGATATGGATGATTTCGCCGCTGCCTTTTTCGGCCGACGCCAGGCAGGCCCGCACGACGTCCTCCACGTGGACGAAATCGCGCTCCTGGCTGCCGTCGCCGTAAATGGTGAGCGGCCGGCCGGTCCGGATGTTGTCGAGAAACACCGCGACGACGCCCCCTTCGCCTCTCGGACGCTGGCCCGGCCCGTATACGTTCGCGAAACGGAGAATCGTGAACGGAATGCCCTGCATGCGCGAATGCCACTGGGTATATTTCTCCGCCGTTCTTTTCGCGAGCCCGTAAGGGGTTGCCGGCGACAACGGCGTTTTTTCGTTCGGGGCGGCATACGGCGCAGTTCCGAAAACGGCAGCCGTTGAGGCCAGAATCAGCTTCGCCGGCTTTGCCTTCCGGCAGCCCTCGAGCACTTTCAGCGTACCGACAATATTGGTCGTCTGATCGGCGGCAATGAACGGACCGCCTCGGTCTTCGTCGACTCGCGACGCAAAATGGTACACGACCTCCGGACGCTCGTCCGCAAGCAGACGCGTGAATTCCGGGTCGGTCACGCTCATGCAAATAAACCGCGCCGCGCTCGGCACGTCTTCCATGGCGCCAGCCGACAAATCGTCGACGATGACCGTCTCCCAGCCGGCCTTCGCAAGCGCCGACGCCAAGCGGGAGCCGATGAACCCCGCTCCTCCCGTAATGACCGCTTTCATCTTTCGGCTGCACCTCCCCTTTTTTACAATCTATGAAAACGAAGCGTTCGACGATTGGACAAAGCTGCGAAAGCAGGCCGCCGGCAGGCGAAAATGGCCGGATGCCGGCGTTCGTCTCCCTTGGAACGAGCTGGGCCGTTTTTCGTAAACTATCCGCAGAATACAAGTGACGGAATTTGGAAAAATAACTTCATCCGCACAAGGTCTGAGGTGACGATCGTGAAAAAGGGCAGAAACCGGGATACGTTCCAATTCGAAGAGGAAGACCGCGGGGAGCTGGTCCCCGATCTCGAATTTAACGAAGCCCATCTAAAATCAATCTTTCGAAACTGCTCCGACGTCGTCTTTCGCCGAATCCGGGTCGGCGGGAACGTGCAGTGGATCGTTGTCTATATTTCGTCGCTGGTCGATAAAAAAATGCTCGACGAGCATGTCCTGAACCCGATGATCGCTCATCGTTCCGCCAAGGATGCAAGCCTGAGCGGCGGGATCGAAGCGCTTGACGACCTGCTCATTTCGATCGGCGAAATTTCGCTCGTCGGCCGCATTTCCGAGCTCGTGCGCTACGTGCTGAACGGCAACGCCGTCATTCTGGCGGCGGGCGAGCGGCGGGCGATGGCCGTTTCGGTCAGCGGCAAAGCGCAGCGCAGCCTGGAGGAGCCTTCCTCCGAGCCGGTCATCCGCGGGCCGAGAGACGGATTTATCGAGAACAATTCGACCAATATCGGGCTCATCCGCAGCAGGCTGAAAACGTCCCGGCTCAAAATCGAAACGTTTACCGTCGGCGATCTGACCCAAACCGAGGTTGCCCTGACCTATATCGACGGCGTTGCCGACGCCTCGGTTGTGGAAGAGGTCCGCAGGCGGATCCGAAAGATTCGCATCGACGGCATTCTCGACTCGAACAATATCGAGGAATTTATCGAAGACGATGCCTATTCCCCGTTCCCGCAAATCCAGAGCACGGAGCGGCCGGACGTCATCGCGGCCGGACTGCTCGGGGGCAATGTCGCGCTGCTGGTCGATTCGACGCCCTTCGTGCTCCTGCTGCCAATGACCTTCTGGGCCGGTTTGCAGGCAAGCGAGGATTACAATGTCCGGTGGCCGATCGCCACCTTCGTCCGGTGGATCCGGCTCATTTTTCTGATCATCGCGATATTCGCCCCGCCCCTGTACGTGGCCATTACCACCTATCATCAGGAGATGATTCCGACCAGCCTGCTGCTGAGCATTGCGGGCTCCAGGGAGCCGGTTCCCTTCCCGGCGCTGATCGAAGCGCTGCTGATGGAAATCATTTTCGAAGCGCTGCGCGAAGCCGGAATCCGGCTGCCCAAGCAGATCGGTCAAGCGATCAGCATCGTCGGAGCGCTCGTTATCGGCCAGGCGGCCGTGCAGGCGGGCATCATTTCGGCCCCGGTCGTCATTATCGTTTCGATTACGGGGATCGCCTCGTTTACGATTCCGCGCTACAGCTTTGCCAACGGCGTCCGGCTGCTGCGGTTCCCGATCCTGTTCCTGGCGGGAACGCTCGGGCTGTACGGCATCGCGCTCGGGTTCCTGGGCATTTTGCTGCACGTCTGCTCCCTGCGTTCGTTCGGGGTTCCTTATTTCGCCCCGGCAGCCCCGATCTCGGTGCGGAATTTGAAGGACATTCTGGTCCGCGTTCCGGTGTGGAACAAAAGCCGCCGCCCGCCTTCCGCGGAATCCGGGGGGCAGGGAGCAAAGTAAACAGCGGAAGAAAGGAGGAAGCGTCATGGCCAGACCGTTCTTATGCATGATTCTGATTGCCGCTTTAGTGCTCACAACCGGCTGCTGGGACCGGACGGAAGTCAACGATCTTGCGATCGTTATGGGCACCGCGCTCGATGTGACGAAGAAGGGAGAAGTCAAGGGCACCGTCCAGATTGCGCTCCCCCAGCAGGCGGGGACGTCGGACGGGAGCGGGCGGAAAGAAAAGTTTTTCGTTTTGAGCGCTGCCGGGCAGAACAATATGGAAGCGATCCAGCGGCTGCAAAATAAATTATCCCGGCGGCTGTTCACGTCGCACCGCAGCGTGATTTTCATCAGCGAACGGCTGGCCAGGCGCGGACTCGGCGACATCCTCGACATTTTTACCCACGATCCCCACAACCGCCTGAGAACGTTTATTATGGTCGTCAGGGGCGGTGATCCGGAGAAAATCGTGGAGGTTCAGTATCCTTTCGAAGAAGCTCCAACCGAGGCCGTGAAAGAAATGGAGATCCTGGGCGACCATTTGTCGGTTACGCTGCGGGATTTCTTTATCGCATCGTCAAGCGAAGGCGGGAATCCGGTAGCGGCCGCCATAACGCCCGAAATCTCTTCAGGGAAAAGCAAAAAAGACCTTTTTCGTTTTTCGGGCGCGGCCGTTTTCAAGGAGCTCAAATTGGCCGGATTTTTGAACGAGAAGGAGACGGACGGACTGCTCTGGATTACCGGCCGCAAGAAGCAAGGCCGCATTGTCGCCGCCCTTCCGAAAGGGTACGGAAGCATCGGCATGGTCCTAGTCACCGCCAGCAGCAAAATTACGTCCGAGGTTAACGGAGACAAGGTCAAGTTCCACATCCGGCTGAGGGGAAATGGAGACCTGCTGGAGAATAATTCGCCGCTTGATATTACCCGAATGCCGAATCTTAAAATGGCGGAGAAAGCGCTGGAGGATACGGTCGCAAAGCAAGCGAAGGAATGTTTGTACAAGATCCAGAAGGAGTATAAATCGGATGTCGCTGGGTTCGGGGGCGTCCTGTTCCGAAACCATCCCCGCAAATGGAAACAAATCCAGAAGAAATGGGACAAGCTGTTTCCCGAAGCGGAAATATCGGTTTCGGTCAAGCTGAATTTGCGTGAAACCGGGGTATCGGGCCCGCCGCTGCAATTAAAGGAAAAGGAGATTGTCAAATAATGCTGCAAATCGGAGGTTATATCGTGCTGCTTGCCGTCTGGTCGTATGTCCGGGTCCATTCCCTTGCAGCCAGCCGGCAGCACCCGGCGGCCTTCCTGTACGGCGTATTGATGCTCATCAGCCTCGTCGTCGGCTCCCTGCTGATCGCCAAGGTGAAGGTGCCGAGCTTCAATGCGCCGGCCGAAGCCGTTTTCAAACAGCTCGGCAGGTCGCTGCTAAAGAAGTGAGCCGCTTGCTTTTCGCTTGATCGCATCGGCGGCAAGGAGAACCGCAGGCAGCAGATTTTGCGTCACGATCGCCCATAAGGGGTAGGTGAACGTTTCAAACTGCTGGTAATCCGACTTCGTCGTGAATGACCAGACCGCGCCGACAAGCGCGAGCAGCGCGAGCGGAGCGACAATGTCCCGGTAATTGCGAATGCCGAATACATGGGACAAGCAAAGGGACAGCATAAACAGGCCGACCGAGACCTTTACGAAAATGCCGAAAACCCAGATCGCAACGGCAATGGCCTCCAGCCGTTCGAAGGAGCCCTGAATCCCGATATATTGAATGAGCGACAGAAACGAATACGTCAGCTTTCCCGTAATCGGGCCGAAGATCATGACCGTGAGCAAATTGACCGTTACGATCAGCGTTACGATGCCGAACAGCGCAATCATGCCGGCCCTGCGCGCTTTCTGGCGCTGCTTCAGAAACGGGATCAGCCAGCCGAGCAGAAACACCTGATTGATATTGGCCGACACGGGAAAGGACCCCTGCAGCACCGGAACGATCCCTTCACCAAGCACGGGCATCAAATGCTTGATATCCGTATCTTGAAGCGCGAGAACAAAGAGCGGCAAAAGAAACATGATAATGAGCACCGTCAGAAAGCTGTTGCATCTCCCGATCACTTCGATTCCCGCATAAACGGCGAGCGCGCTGAGCACGACGATCGTCAGCCCCCCGACTATGGTCGGCGTCCGCGGCAGCAGGAACGTATTGAGAAAACGCGAATGCTCGTTAATGACGACCGTGACAAGCGAATACCAGTAATAGAAAAAATAAAGGCTCAGCGCTTTTCCGAGCCATTTGCCTACGATTTTTTCGGTGTATTCCAGAATCGTCAGCCCGGGATAGCGATTCGATAGCGCCGTCATGACCCAAATGTTGGTCACGCCGAGCAGGGCGCCGGGAAACACCGATATCCAGGCGTTCTGCTTGGCGAATGCGGCCATGATGCCCGGAGCGGGAATGACCAGCGCGGGAAACACAAAGGAAAACAGCAGCATGCCAAGCTGGGTGCCGGTAATCCGTTCGGTTACTTTCATTCGGCTCTCCTCGTCTGCGGAAGATGACTTTGTTCCTAGGTTTTCCGTAATTTTGGAAGTCCATACCATTCCGCAGACACCGAATTCGGTGCCGGTACCTGCCGCCGTTGTCCAAGTAAATGCTACCTGTCCGGAAATAATATGGAGAGCATCGTGCGGAGCCGATGATCATACGTGTGTTCCCGCATCGTGCGGGCCATACCCTGCATGGCGATCCGCCTGCGCTCCTCCTCATGGGTTAAATAATATTCGATTTTCTCGACCATATCCGAAGGGGAGGAGTACGTGACGATTTCCGACCCGGGCTTATAGAAAGACGCCAGATCGTCCCGGATATCGGTAAGCTGCAGTGCGGCGCAGGCCGAGACTTCGAACGTTCTCGGGTTGGGGGACACCGCCGTAATGCCTGCGCTGTTGCTGTTAAAGGTATCGTCCTCGGGCGCCCGGTGCATGTTAATGACGATTTTCGCGCCGCTGTACATGCCCGCCGTTTCCCGGGGTCCCATCCAGCGGCCGAGCGCGATTTTGCCCTTCAGCCGGTTGTACCGCTTCAGCCTCTCCCACCAAATGCCCGAAATGTGCGTATCGCGGGATGCCAAATAATCCGTAATTTGATCGAAAAATTCAACCCTCCGCCAAAAGGCCGAGCCGATGAAGAGGATGTCGTGACGCTTGTTGAGCTCCGGATTGCGCGGCCGAAATTCGTCCTGGTAAACGCCGAGCGGCAAATAATGGACGCTTTCGCACCCCAGGCGGCGGTAAAATTCGACACAGTTCAGCTCCAGCGTAAAAACATCGTCGTAATGCAGGGCAAGCTTAGCCGTCATATCCGTATAGTAAGGATCGTCCGTGAACCAGACGGCGATCCGGATGCCCGCCCTGCGGACCTCGTCCGCCTTCGCCGTATCGAACTGGAGTCCGTCAAGCACGATGACGACGTCCGGCCGGATCCGGGCCGCGATTTCGCCGACGGGCTGACCCGCGTCGGTAACGGTCAATTGGCCGACATTTCTGCGCAGTGTAGCGGCAATCGCCTCGTCCAGCGGCGCATACGGGTAGCCTTTGCCCGTTGCGACAAACAGTACGTGTACGGGCTTGATTCCGATCTGAACGGCCGTCCGCTTCAACACCGATTCGCACTGCCCGAACCAATAGCCGTGGTCGAAGCCGAGCCGGTAGCCCGACTTCCGGTCGCGCGCTATACGCGGCCGCGGCGCAGGGTACCGTTTACGCGATGATGCTCTCACCTGCCTCGCTCCTCCTTTAATGGCATCCTATCTGTCCATCATGTATATGCGGATGTACGGCCGGGCTCTTGGTCTCTTGTCCGCCGCGCTTCAAAAACGGGCTATTATCCCGCAAGGCTGACCCCGCTGCCAATTCCGGTGCAGAATGGCCGCATGCCAAAACCCCCGGCCTGCCGTTACGGCAAGACAGGGGGCTTTGGCGTACGCCTCCGGAAACTCCCGGCGCCCGGAAGCGTCAATTGAACGGATTCATGCCGCCGTTTGGAGCGGCAGCTTCGGAATTGCGCCGAATACCGGCGATACGGGCCGAATGGATCGACTCGCCCAACGCATACACGGATGCGAACAGCAGCACGAGATCCTTCAGCAGAAATTGGCCCGGAGAAGCCGAAATCGCCGGAAATCCCAGGCTCGGCTCAATGACGCCCGGCGTCGAGAACATGAAGCTTAACGTGGTGAGAAACAGAATGATGGAAAGCCCCGCCCCGACGGCCGACAGCCTGGAGGACACAAAGCGACCGAGCAAAAGCAGACCGACCAGGATTTCCAGTACGCCGAGGAGCGATGAGAACGTGCGGACGGAAAATACGTCGTAAAGCCACCCGAGCAGCGGACTGTTGCTGACGAGCGGCTCTATGCCTCCCGCCTCGTAGGCCGTGAATTTCATGCCGCCGATCCAGATGTAAACGATCGCCAGCGCGGCAAACAATCCTTTCGCACCGATCGCTTCGATTTTTTGCCCGGCACCCGTTTCCGATTTCATCTTAATTCCCTCCTTTAAATGTCGGAATTTACGCGGCATCCGAAGCGGCACCCGGCCGCTCGCCGCCCGGGCGATAAGCCCGGCTCCTGGAATCCATCATAAACAAAAACTATTTTCAAATCTTAACGAAACTATTAACTAAACCTTACATTCGATGGAATGGGTGAAAATGTACGGGATGCCCGAAACGGAATGTCGATTCGGGCTGAGCGGCGCAGTCACTCTTCCGCATACGCCAGCACCGAATCGCGGCTCACCAGCGTGCCGGCATCCTTTCCTTCGACGATTTCCCTCATCGCGCCCTGCCGGTCGAAGTTGAACACATGGATCGGCAAATGATAATCCCGGGCCAGAATAAAAGCGGACTGGTCCATGACCGTCAGCCCGCGCGCCAGTACGTCGTCGTAGTGGAGCGATTTGAATTTACGCGCGTCGCGCCGGTGCTTCGGATCGTGCTCGAACACCCCGTCGACGCCCTGCTTGGCGACCAGGAGCGCGTCGCATTTCACCTCGATCGCCCGCTGCGCGGACGGATAGTCCGTCGTGACGTAAGGCTGTCCGTTGCCGCCGGCGAAAATAACGATGTAGCCCTTTTCCAGGTGGTGAATGGCCCGCAGCCGGATGTACGGCTCCGCTACCGAAGCGAGCGGAATCGCGGTCATGACGCGCACCTCGCGCGAGGAGCGGGCTTTCAGCACGCCGCGCAGCATCAGGCTGTTGACGACCGTGGCCAGCGTTCCGATATTGTCCGCCTCTGCCCGCTCGATGCCCCAGCTCTCCGCCATATTGCCGCGAAAAATATTGCCTCCCCCGATGACGACCGCAACTTCGGCCCCAAGCTCGGCCACCGAAATAATTTCGCTTGCGATATGGTTCAGCCGTTCCGGGTCGAAGCCGTACGATTCGCCGCCGGCGACCGCGCCGCCGCTCAGCTTGATCAGGATCCGTTTGTACCGCATGTCCGCTGCGCCTCCCTTAAAAATAAATAACGCCAAAGCATCAACATGCTTCGGCGTCCGAATGACGGGGCGAATGGGAAGCAGCGAGAAACAACGCGAAACGCTCGCAGCGCTGTCTCATCTTCCCACTCCCCTTCCTTTTCGTTCTCAATGGTATAGTATATCCGAGTTCCCCGTCTTGCGCACCTCTCATTTCCGCGAAATATTCGCGAAAAATGGATTGACGCCGCCTCCGGCGCGTCCTATAATCAGGATCAATAACAAGAATACGGAAAACATGCCGATGAAGAGTATCCGACTCGGAGGCGTTTTCGCCAAGAACGTCAGGCACGCCGTTGTCATCAGGCACGCCGTTCTAAGTTAACCGGGCCCGCCCGTTACCGCGGAACCAAGAGGGGGAATGGCTGCGAGACGTTCCCCGAATTTGGGTGGCACCGCGAGCAGCGCTCCTCGTCCCAATACGAGAAGCGCTGTTTTTATTTTACCGATCGGGAGGAGAACGTATGAACGAAAGACGGTACAACTTCAATCCGGGGCCGGCGGCGCTGCCGCTTCCGGTGCTGGAGCATGCCAAAGAAACGCTTGTCGAGCTGCAGGCCGGAGGCGGCATGTCGATTATGGAAATGTCGCACCGCGGCGCGGTGGTGGAGGAGCTTGCCGCGGAAACGCAGCGGCTGCTGCTCGAGGCGGCCGGACTCGGCGCCGATTACCGCGCGCTCTTTATGGGCGGCGGCGCGAGCGCGCAGTTCGCGTTGGCGGCGCTCAATTTTTTGCCGCCGGAGAAGACGGCGGATTACGTGCTCTCCGGCAGCTTTGCGGAGAAAGCGTGGAGCGAGGCGGGTTATCTCGGTCGCACCCGGATCGCGGCCAGCACGAAGCCTGACGGCTGGCGCTCCGTTCCGGACATGCGGGGTCTTGCCGTTCCCGGTGATTCGGCCTATGTGCATATGACGACGAACAATACGATCGAGGGCACACGCTTTGACGAGTTCCCGGATACCGGCGATGTGCCGCTCATCGCCGACATGACGAGCGACCTGCTCGGCCGGCGGCTCGACTGCAGCCGGTTCTCGCTCATTTATGCCGGTGCGCAAAAGAACCTGGGACCCGCCGGAATTACGGCCGTAATCATACGCGAGGAGCTTCTCGAACGGGCGTCCAAGAGCATTCCGCTCATTTGGCGGTACGAGACGTTTGCGCAGAACGGATCGCTGTACAACACGCCCCCCGTTCATGCGCTGTACATGATGCGCCTGGTGCTCGATTGGACGGCCGCGCAGGGCGGAGCAGCCGCAATGGAGAAGCTGAATCGCGCCAAAGCGAAGCTCGTGTACGACGCGATCGACCGGAGCGGCGGATTTTACACCGGCTTCGCACGCAAATCGGACCGCTCGGATATGAACATCACATGGCGCATGGCGAGCGAAGAGCTGGAGCGCCGGTTCGTCCGGGAATCGGAGTGCGCAGGGTTCGAGGGACTGGCGGGCCACCGCAGCGTCGGCGGCCTGCGGGCATCGGCCTATAACGCCGTTCCGCTCGAGGCATGCAGGGCGCTGGCCGATTTTATGGACGATTTTCGGCGCCGGAACGGATGACGAGCCCGGGCGGGAGTCGTTCAAGACATAACGACTCTAAGCAGATTTGTCTTGCCAAGCGCAGCGTTTAGGATGGTGAAAATATTCAGGCACTCGTGTACCGCAAATTGGCTTCCGGAGGAGAGCGATTTGCGGTATTTCAGGCCGCTGAAGGAGGAGCATCGCAATGGAATTACGTCCGCAGGCGGGCGCATACGCCCCTTATTTGGAACGGTATATTTCGCTTGTGCCCGAGGGCAGTCTGACCGCGATTTTGGAAACGCAGCGGTCCGCCATGCTTGCGCTGCTGGAGCCGGTCACGGAGGAGCAGGCCGGTTTCTGCTACGCCGAAGGAAAATGGAGCGTCAAGGACGTGCTCGGGCACGTGACCGACAACGAGCGGATCTGGGCGTACCGGCTGCTGCGCGCGGCCCGCGGGGACGGCTATTCGTACCCGGGCTACGAGCAGGACGATTACGTCCGGACGGCTCGGTTCGACCGTCTGCCGTTCAAGGACCTGCTGGAGGAGTTCGCCATGGTCCGGCGTTCCACGATTTTGCTGCTGAAGGGGCTTCCGGACGAAGCTTGGGCCCGGAAAGGCTGGATGTACGGCGAGCCGCTGTCCGCGCTTGCCGCCGCGTGCGTCATCGCCGGTCACGAACGGCACCACTGGAACGTGCTGAAGGAACGGTATTTTCCGCTTCCGCCCTCTTGACTTCTACAACATTCCCGCGCTATAATCTTGAACCAATACCATAAAATGGCGAGTACCAAAGATACGATTCCGCCGCCGGACTGCCCAGAGAGAGGAGTCTCGGCTGCAAGCTCCTTCAGCTCCCGGGGCGGAATTACCCCTTTGCAGCCGTTTCGTTGAACCCTCCTCCGGCACGAGCCGGTGCGAGGAAGTAAGCGGAAACGATTCATCCCCGTTACCGGATTCGCAAACGAGGACCTCCGCACGCCGGCCGGCATTTCGCACGGGCGCCGCTGCCGGGGGTCGAACGAGGGTGGAACCACGAGCCGAACGCACTCGTCCCTTCAGGGCGACAAGTGCGTTTTTTTGCGTTCAAATCCATCTTGCAATCGGAGGTATCGGCCATGTCAAAGCAGATTCGAATTACGCTGCCAAACGGGGATGTAAAGGAGTTCACGCGCGGAACGACGGGCGCGGATATCGCCGAAGCGATCGGAACGGGACTCGCGCGAAGCGCCGTCGCCTGCAAAATCGACGGGCGCCTCACAGACCTGAGCCGGCCGATCGAGGCGGACGCTGCCGTCGAAATCGTGGCGGAAGGCAGTGCCGAGGGGCTTCAGGTGTACAGGCACAGCACGGCGCATCTGATGGCGCAGGCGATCCGGAGGCTGTACGGAGAGACGGCCGTCAAGCTCGGCGTCGGCCCGGTTATCGAAGACGGCTTCTACTACGACATCGATGTGGAGAAGCCGCTCTCGGAATCCGATCTCGCATCGATCGAGCGGGAAATGGAGGCTGCCGTCGCCGAGGATTTGCGGATCGTCAGGCGCGAGGTCGGCCGCGAGGAAGCGCTTCGGACGTTCGAACGGCTGCAGGACCCGCTGAAGCTCGAGCTCATTCGCGGCCTGCCGGAGGATGCCGTCATTTCCCTCTACGAGCAGGGCGAATTCGTCGACCTGTGCCGCGGGCCGCATGTGCCGTCGACGGGACGGCTCAGGGCATTCAAGCTGTTGAGCGTCGCGGGCGCTTACTGGCGCGGGGATGCAAGCAACAAGATGCTGCAGCGCATCTATGGCACGGCGTTCCCGAAGCCAAGCATGCTGGAAGAGCATCTGCGCCTGCTGGAGGAAGCGCGGAAGCGCGATCACCGCAAGCTCGGCCGGGAACTGGAGCTGTTTATGTTTTCCGAGGAAGCGCCGGGCATGCCGTTTTATTTGCCCAAGGGAACGGTCGTCCGCTCGGAGCTGGAGCAGTTCTCCCGCGGACTTCAGCTCCTGAACGGCTACGAAGAGGTGCGGACGCCGCTCATCATGAACCAGAGGCTGTGGGAGGAATCGGGCCACTGGGATCATTACAGCGAAAATATGTACTTCACCGAAGCGGACAACGCCCGCCATGCGCTGAAGCCGATGAACTGCCCCGGCCATATGCTTATTTACCGCAGCCGCCTCCGTTCTTATCGCGAGCTTCCGCTTCGCATCGCCGAATTCGGCCAGGTGCACCGGCACGAGTTTTCCGGCGCTTTGAACGGCATGATGCGGGTCCGCACGTTTTGCCAGGACGACGCGCACCTGTTCGTCCGTCCCGACCAGATTGAGGACGAAATCGGGCGGGTGATGGAGCTGATCGACCGGATTTACGGCGTATTCGGCTTCGACTATACGGTCGAGCTGTCGACGCGGCCCGCGGATTATATGGGCGAGCTTGCGGTTTGGGAGGAAGCCGAGAACGCGCTGCGCCGCGTGCTGGAGAGGAGCGGCACCGCATACCGGCTCAATGAAGGCGACGGCGCCTTTTACGGACCGAAGATCGATTATCATATCCGCGACGCCTTGAAGCGAAGCTGGCAGTGCGCAACGATTCAGCTCGATTTTCAAATGCCGGAGAAGTTCGGGCTGTCGTACATCGGCGAGGATAACCGCAAGCATCGCCCGGTCGTCATACACCGCGCCGTATACGGCTCGATCGACCGGTTCGTCGGCATTCTGACCGAGCATTACGCGGGCGCGTTCCCGCTCTGGCTCGCCCCGGTGCAGGCGAAGCTGCTTCCGGTATCGCAGCCGCAGAACGAGTACGCCGAGGACGTCGAGCGGCAGCTGCTGCAGGCCGGCATCCGCTGCGAAATCGACGGCAGCGGCGAGAAGCTCGGCTACAAAATACGCCAGGCCCGGCTAGAGAAAGTGCCGTACATGCTGATTCTCGGCGAAAACGAACGAAGCGCGGGAACGGTGTCCGTGCGGGGACGCGGCGAAGGCGATATCGGTGCCGTTAAGCTGCATGAACTGATTGCCAGGCTGAAGGGTGAAATGGAATCGCGGACTTAAGGCGGAGCGGTGCCGCTTCCGGATGCGCATCCGTAATCGCGCAAGCCGCTTGTGATCCGCCGCTAGCTTGCGGGTGCGCACGTAATCGCGGAAAGCCTGCGGCGCGACGCCTCCGGAGAATAAGCATCCATCCGCGTATTCGCAAAAAAACCGCCCAATGAGGCGCCGACAGCGGCACTTCATTGGGCGGTCTTTTCACACACGGGATTTTCAATGCAGCCGGGCGTCTACGCTGCTTAAACCACGGCCGGCTCGCCGGCCGTCAGCGTCCGCTGCAGGAACGCGAGCGTCCGGGTGAAGGCGTCGCGGGACGCGGCCATCTGGAACGAGGGGCGCGTATCGTTGAAGAAGGCGTGCTGCGCGCCGTCATAAATGCGGTATTCAAACGTTTTGCCGGCCGCGCGCAGCGCTTCGGCGAACGCGGGGACCTCGTCCGTGATCCGTTTGTCCAGTTCGCCGTAAAGCCCGAGCACCGGACAGCCGATCTCCGGGATCAGATCCGCGGACGGCGCGCTCCCGTAGAAAATGACCGCGCCGCTCAGCTTGGGATCCCTCGCCGCCAGCATGCCGGACAGCGCGCCTCCCATGCAGAAGCCGACGGATGCGACGCCGCAGCCCCGGCTGTGCTCGAAGCCGTCCCGCAGCCAGGCCGAAGCCGCCATGATTTGCTGGATATAGCCCGGCATCCGTCCCCCATGGTTAAACAGCTCGCCGAGCGTCTCAGCGATGGCCCTGCCTTTTGCTTCCGGGAGAGCGGCGAGCGCGCTTTTCTGCTGCTCCGCGTCGCGCCAGTGTGCCGGCGGAATCGAATTCAGAAATTGCTTTGCTTCCTTGACCCGATCCTCCGCAAGGACATCCGCCACTTCGCGGTTTCCGGCAAACAAATCGGGCGCGAACGCCACGTACCCCGCCTGTGCGATCCGCCTCGTCACATCCCGGATATGCTCGTCCACGCCCCAAATTTCCTGCAGCACGATAACGGCCGGCAGCGGCTCCTTTACATGATCCGGTCTTGCCAGGTACCCCCGGTATTTCCCATCGTCGCCATAATGCACCCAATCCGCCAAAAGGCTCATCGTCGTTCATCTCCTTTAAGGAATGTATTTCAGAACTAAAAAGACGCGGCACCGGCCGACGTCTCAGCTGCATCCCATGATGTCGTTTTTCCGATTGCGCAGGTAGGAATATTTTCATGATAGCACCGTCCGGAACGGCTCGTCAATCGTCCCCTCCGTCTTGTCCGGCCGGCGCGAGCAGCCGGCGGATGAACCGTTCCGCCGCCGCGGGCAGCGGCGCGCCGCGCAGCGTGGCGATCCCGACGCTCCGAGGCGGCAGGGGGGGCTCCAGCTTCACCTCGAACAGCTCTCCGCGGGCGAGCTCCTCCCCGATAAAATCCCGGACGACGCAGGCGATGCCAAAGCCGGAGCGGGCGAATTCCACGAGCAGATCGATGCTGCCCAGCTCGATTTCCGGCCTCGCGTCAACGCCGTGCGCCGCCGCGAACGCGTCGAAGGCGGCTCGTGTGCTGCTGCCGCGTTCGAGCAAAATGAGCAGCAGGCCGCCGGTCAGACCGGCCGGCGTCAGACCGGTTTCGGCAAGGTGCCTGTAGGCGGCGCCGGCGGCCAGGCAGTCCTGCAGCGTGACCGCCTCCACGATATCCGCCCGCTTGTCCGCCAGCGGCAGGTTGACGATGCCGAGATCGATTTCGCCTTTCCCGAGCAGCTCCATCGTTTCGAGCGACGTCCGGTTCGTGACCCGGAATTTAACGTTCGGATACCGCTCGTGAAAAGCTTTCATATGCGGCAGCAGGTAATGCCTGCACAGCGTATCGCCGGCGCCGATGCGGATTTCGCCGGCCAGCAGGTCGCGCATCTCCGCGATTTTCCGCTCGCCGCTGCGGATCAGGCGGAACGCCGCCTCGATATGGCCGTACAGCTCCGCTCCTTCCGGCGTCAGCCGCACCCCTTTGGACGTCCGGACGAACAGCGGCCCGCCGAGGCGGTTCTCGAGCTGTCTGACCGCGTGCGTCACAGCCGGCTGCGTGACGAACAGCTCCGCCGCCGCACCGGTCAGGCTCCCTGTCTTGGCGGCATAATAGAACGCCCGGTACCATTCGATGTTTTCGACCATAACCATTAACTCCTTTTATGACAAATATTAATAAGATTCATTTTATTTATGACTATCGTTTCATTATAATCGGTTTCGAAAGCCATGATCAATCAAGGGAGTGATCGGATCGATGAGCGTAACGGCTGTTGTAGGTGCGGGCTGGGGCGATGAAGGCAAGGGCAAAATGACCGACGCGCTGGCGGCGGTAGCGGACATGGTCGTCCGGTTTCAGGGCGGAAGCAATGCGGGGCATACGATTTTGAACGAATGGGGAAAATTCGGGCTGCGTCTCCTGCCGTCCGGCGTCTTCCGGCAGGGCGTCGTGAACGTGATCGGGCCGGCGGTCGCGCTGAACCCGGACGATCTCTTCCGCGAGCTGGACGGGCTTGCGGAACGCGGCGTTCCCGCGCCCGACCTGCGTATCTCCGAACGGGCTCAAATCGTCCTGCCGTACCATAAGCTTCTCGACGCCCTGGAGGAGGAGCGGCTCGGCGCGCGCCGATTCGGTTCGACACGGTCGGGTATCGCGCCCTTCTATGCGGACAAGGCGCTGAAAATCGGGGTTCAGGCCGCCGATTTGATGCGACCCGGCCGGCTCGAAGAGAGGCTGCAGGCGGCGCTCAAAAGCAAAAACCTGCTGCTGCACCATCTGTACGGGGAGAAAACGCTGGACGCTGCACGAATCGCGGCGGAGCTGCATGCGAAGGCGCAGCGGCTCGCGCCTTATCTGGGCGACACGACGACGCTGCTGAACGAGGCGCTGAAGGCGGGGAAGCGCGTGCTCGCCGAAGGGCAGCTCGGCGCGCTGCGCGACGTCGATCACGGCATCTTCCCGTTCACGACGTCCGTATCGACGCTTGCGGGATATGCCGCCGCCGGGGCCGGCGTGCCGCCGCAGGCGATTACGCGCATCGTCGCGGTGACCAAGGCGTATACGAGCGCCGTCGGCGAAGGGCCGCTCGTCGCGGAGCTGACGGGCCGGGAGGCCGACGAGCTGCGCCGGCGAGGCGGCGACGCAGGCGAATTCGGCGTCGTAACCGGCCGTCCGCGGCGAGTCGGCTGGTTCGATGCGGTGGCGGCAGCCTACGGCTGTTTGCTGCAGGGCGCGACCGAGGTCGCGCTGACCAATCTGGACGTCCTCGGGTATTTGGCGGACATCCCGGTATGCACGGCCTACCGCATCGGCGGACAAGAAACGGACCGCTTCCCGGCCCCCGCCCTGCTTGAGGCGGCTTCGCCCGTCTGGAAGCGGCTTTCCGGCTGGAAAACGGATATTTCCGGCATCCGGCGTTACGGCGAGCTGCCGGCGAACGCCAGGCGCTACGTCGATTTCATCGAGGAGCGGATCGGAGTACCCGTCCGCTGGATTTCCATCGGGCCGAGGCGCGAGCAGCTGATCGACAGCTGGCTTAGGCTAGCCGCTTTCGAGCCGGTACGCCGCAGATGCGCCGCGCGCCACACGCCGCTTGGCGGGCCGCCGCTCCCGGGACGTCTCGCGGCCCAGGAGCGCCGCCGGCGGCGCGCGTTACTGCTCCGTCAAGATGACCGGGCCGTCCGCCGTGATGGCGATGGTATGCTCGAACTGCGCGGATAACGAACCGTCGGCCGTCCGGCAGGTCCAGCCGTCGGCGTCGATTGTCATATGAGGGCTCCCGGCGTTGATCATCGGCTCGATCGTGATGACCATGCCTTCCTTCAGCCGGACGCCTTTGCCGGGCGTTCCGACGTGCGCAAAGTTCGGCTCCTCATGCAGCTCGCGCCCGACGCCGTGGCCGAGCAAATCGCGCACGACGGAGAAGCCGTTTAGCTGCGCATGGGTCTGCACCTCGTGCATGACATCGCCGAGCCGCGCGCCGGCAACGGCTTTCCCGATGCCGATATACAGGCACTCCTTCGTCACGTCCATCAGCTTCCGCGCTTCTTCGGATATGCCGCCGACCGCGTAGCACCACGCGGAATCGCCGATCCATCCGTCCAGCTCCGCGACGATGTCGATCTTGACGATGTCGCCCTCTTTCAGCGGCGCGCGGCTTGGAAAACCGTGGGCGATGACGTCGTTGACGGAGGCGCAGGTGGCGTACGGATAGCCTTTGTAACCCTTCGTATACGCGCCGGCGCCCCGCTCCTCAAGAAACCGGTCCGCAAATTCCTCAATCTCCATCGTAGATATGCCGGGCCGGATCATACGGGCGATTTCGCGGTGGAACTCCGCCACGATTTGCCCGGCTTTGCGCAAGTGCTCGATTTCGTCCCGCGTCTTCAGTGTGATCATCGTTTGAATCTCCTTTCCCGGATGCTCGCTGCCCGTTCAAGCCGGCAAAAAGGCGTGCAGCCGTGTGCGAAACCGGCTTGTCCGGCGTCAGCGTCTGAAATAAGCCGGGTATTTCAATTTCAGTTCTTCCTTCTCGTCTTCAACGCGGCTCAAATGCGCGCGCAGCACCCGTTCCGCCTCGTCCGGCCGGTTGCCTCTGATCGCATCCGCGATCTCCTGATGCTGGGCCACGATCAGCTGCCAGGCGTAGTTGTCGGCCAGGCGAAGCAGCCGGAGCCGGTTGTAATGGGTGTTCATCTGCTGCAGCAGCAGCCAGGTGCGCGGACGGCCGCAGGCGTTGATCATCGTGCGGTGAAAATCTTCGTCGAGGTCGAACAGCCGGGCGAAATTGCCTTCCTGCACGCACAGCTCCTGCATCGCGATCAAATTTTGCAGCTCCAGCAGCTGCTCCGCATTCAGCTTGCCGCACGCCTCGCGGACGACCGCCGCCTCCAGCGTCTCCCGGATGAACCGCGACTCCTCGACGTGCCCCAGATCGATGGGCGAGATAAACGAGCCTTTCTGCGGGATCGTTTCGATCAGCCCCTCCTGCGCCAGCTGCACCAGCGCCTCGCGGATCGGCGTCCGGCTCACCTGCAGCATTTCCATAATTTCCTTCTCGGATATAAAACGGCCCGGCTCGAGTTTCAGCTCCATGATCTGCTTTTTCAGCGTATCGCGTACGTAATCCCTCATCGTGCCCTTGACATAGCGACCTTCTTCAATCGTCAACGCCTCAACACTCCCTGCCCTCGGTTCGGAACTTCCTCATGTAATCATAACAAATAAAACTTCGGCGGGAGAAGCCTTCAAGCCGATCATTTTCAAAAAGCGGCTGCACATCTTGTGCGACAAGGAAAAGATTTTGCCGGAAAACGGTGCATATTCAGTTTACCCGGCTGGCGAACGCGCCAAACCGGCAAACGAACAGGGAGGACGCGAAGTCTGTTCGCCATGCTGGCGACGAGCGGTAAATTCCGGTTCTATGGGCGAGTACAAGCTGGGAACGGCGGCCATCGCAAACCAAGCAGCCGGCTCCATGAAGGAGCCGCCCGCTTTCCTGAGCCGGCTGCTGCGTAAGCCTGCCGCTTTCCTGAGCTGGCCGCCCCCGTTACGGCTGCTGTTCGTAAGCGATTTGATGGCCGTCCTCGAACCCTTTGGCAAAGCCGGCGTTAAAGCCTTCGTTATACGCCTTATAAAACGAAGCCGAGCGCCCCTTTACGGCCGGGCGCCGTCTGATCCCCGCGGCGCGCTTCCGTCTGCGGGGCGCCGCTGCCCTGCCCCGCAGCGCAGGGCGCCGGCGCCTCGCGGACGGCTTTGCCGCTGCGCTCCGAAGCGTCCGTCCTCCGGCGCGTTTGCGCGCCGAAGCCGAACGCCGTCTCGCGTGTGGTGCATGCCCCTTCATGTGTCGTTCCTCCCGTCACTTCTGGCGATGCTTATGCCGGCCCGATGGCGCGGAAACCGCTTCGTGCAGCCACGGCCGTGCCGGCCTTCCGCACTTCGGCCGGCGGAGCTTGACGCCGACGGCCGATTCCGCCATCGTCAGCTGCATGGCGGTCAAGGAGCGGATATTTTCGCGAATCGATTTGGCCATGCCGGGCGAATGCCCGGAAACGTCGGCGACGCTGTCCAGAATGCGCGCGATCGCCCGCTGGCTGTTCGCAATCGAACGGAGCAGCTCGATTCGCGCCTCCCATTCTTTTACAAGCAGACTCATTCCGATCGATCTCCCGAGTCATAGCCGCCGTTCAGCAGACCGCCGATGCCTCCCCCGTCCTGATCCTGCCGCAGCGCCGCCTTCAGCACGTTCGCCATCCCCTGGTTCAGCCGGGTCAATCCGTCGATCACCTCGACGAGCTGCTCGTGAACAAGCAGGGTTTCTTTCAAGTGCTCTTCCTGCTCCTCAAAGGCTTCCGGCGTCATATGATTGCACAGCCAGCTGCGAACCTTCTCCGCCTCGATCGCCTTCGCTTCCAAAATAATCGCGATATTCCCCTGCATTTTAGCGGAGGCATCCAGTATGCGCGAATATGCCGTTTCCCGAACCATGGCTTATCCCTTCCTCCGCACTATTCCTCTTCATTATCGCCGTCAAGCTCTTTCATGACGGAGCCGATGGTCGTCGCCATCGATTCCTGAAGCTCGGCGATCGTGTTTAAATAGGCAACCACGCTTTTCGTCACTGCCCCGGAACTTTGCAGCAGTCCGTCCATGCCGCCGAAATCGGGATGCCGGTCCGGCAGCGCGTGCACCATATGCGCCATCCGCACCGCAACATGCCGCTCCGATTCCAGCACGCGAACCATATGTTGGTGAGATTGGGAAATATGCTCGATCAGCTCCGTCACCGTATGCTGTTGCATGCCGCTGTCCCTCCTGTTCCTTTACCAGAATATGCTCGCGGGAAGCGTGTGATACTGCCGGGATAAGCCGTTCGCGGCATCAAAACGTCAAGCGTTCGAGCGGCCTGCCATGCTGCATCGCCGGACTGCTTCTCACCCTTGACGGCCCGTTACAGCCGCTCTCCTACGATTGCGGGCGCTATGACCGGCAGGCCTTCCGGGAGCATACCGATCTGCTCTGCCGTCAACGGTACCTGCGGCTTATGCTGAAGTCCCCACCGTTCCAGCGCGTTCCTGCTGGCAATGCGCCTCCGCGTGCCTTTTTCAAGGACGTAATGGATATTGTCCGGCCCGGTCACCATATAACCGTCCCCCATATTCCCGGTCCCGCCGTGCCAGCGCGCATGCGCCTCTTCCGCGGCGATCGTCTCGGCGACCGGCCATCTCCGCATGTCCGTTTGCGATATACGGACGACCGGGATGTTCGCCTCGCCCGCGATCGGCCGTCTCGTGCCGCTTTCGATCCAGTAAGCCGTATTCGTTGTTCCTTTGACGGCGATGCCTTCCGGGAAAAAAGACGTTTCGCTGAGCGCCGGAGGCTGACCGATGCTTTCGACACCGCCCGGCAGGCGGATCATTTCTTTGACCATATGGACCAGCGAATGCGGATTGCCCCACTTTTCCTGGTAAAACTGCTGGTTGCGCTGGTTCACTTCAGCCAAGTGACTCCCAAGCGCCCTTATGCTGATGCTGCCGTAATGATGAATGAACGTATCGCCGGCAATGACAAGCGAACGGCCCTGCAGCCGGACGCGGATATTGTAATCGTCGTCCTCGAAATTGCCAAGCGCGAAGCCTTCGTCAAAATAACCGGTTTGCTCCCACAATTCCCGGCGGAACAAGAGGCAGACGCCTGCCAGCCGGTCGATTCGCTTCCATTTGGAGCTGTCGGAAACGTTATGCTTCGCGGCAAAAGCCTGCATATCTTCGATTTTGGTATAAGGCACTTGGATTTGCTGATCGCCGCTGATGTAATTGGTCACCGGTCCGACCATGCCGATCGCCGGATCGCTCGACAGGCACAGCAGCAGATTGTCGAGCCAGCGTGCGGTGACGACCGTATCGTTGTTGAGCACCAGCATCGTCGTTCCTTTGGCCATCATCAGCCCGACATTCACGGCGCCGGAGAAGCCCCGGTTCGTCTCGAGAATCCGGTAGCGCACCTTGCCGCCGGCGCGGCGCAAATAATCGGCCGTCCCGTCCTTCGAGGCGTTATCGACCACGATGATTTCATAAGCGGGCCCGGTATACCGGTTAATGCTGTCGATGCACTGCCTCAAATAATGGACCTGATTATAGCTTGGAATAATGATACTCGTGCCGTTGAAACGCGTGCCGTAGCTTTCGGAGCCGGAGCGCAGCCCTTCCTGGTAACCGGCCTGGAAGCCGGCGCGAAATCCGGACGGACTGACGGCTGCCGGCCGGGCAGCCCGCCGTTTGACGCGGCGAACCGCAGGCTTCTTCCGTTTCATCGCTCTCCCCCTCCTATGTTCGCATTCGATTCCCGAAAGCCGCCGATCGGATAAAATGCTCCCTCGTCCGATGGGTGCGAGGCTCGGCGTCACATGACGGTGGTCAACCACATGCGTTCGGATAAAACGTGCCGCCGTCCAATTGCGGAAAGGCTCGGCGTCAATGGAGCAGCGAAATCTCGCCTTTGACGATCGTATCCGCCATATGGCCGAAATCGAGCGCCGTCTTTCCTCTTTCCGCCGCAATACGCCAGCAAATGACGACGGCGGGTATGCCCGCGGATACGAGTGCCAGATCGAACGGGGCATTACGCGCTTCGCGCATCACCCGGTCGATATCCGGAAAGCCCCGCACGGGGCTGATGACGCCGGATATGGCACAGCCTGCATCCGTCAGCACGCGCGCGAGCTGAGGCGCGGCATTGCCGATAAGAAGCAGGCGCCTGCCCCTCAGCAGCGGCATGAGCAGTCCGGCCTGATACAGGCTGTAGTTGATCGTCGAGACCGTCATGCGAAGCGAGCCCGGATCGATGCCGTGACCGCGCAGCGCCGGATAAAGCAGCGGCTGAAAATGCTTCTTCCTGGACTGCGGCACGCCGACGATCTGCGAGTGCCGGATCGCCTGCGCCAGCTGATCCCGCGCGGCCAGATCGGGCGGCACGACGCCGGCATACGGCAGAAAGCGCCCTTCCCGCTCAATGGTCGCGGCATCGTAAACGACGCCTTGCGCCAGCGCGAGCAGCTCCCCGTCGCCAAGCCGGACGACCGAGCAGGGCCGTTCTTCGGCGATGGCGCTGTTCATTTCCGCGAAAACGCCGTTTACGTCCAGCAGCGGATAACATTGCGGCAGGTACGCCTGAACGCCGGCGGCGACGATCTGCCCGAGGCTTACCTCCGGGAGCAGCAGATTCGGGGGCAAACACTGCTCCAGCAGCATTTCTCCCCCTTCATATTTACCGAGCTCGTATGCGGATTGGAGTTCTTCAGGGCCGTGTCCGCCCCTCGGCTCCTTTTTCGCCGTTTTCCGGGCAGGGCCGGTGATCCGGAGCTTCCGGCCGGCGCGGGGCCATTTGCGCGCCGAGCGTTTGACGCGGGAGCCGCTTCCCGCGCGGGCCCGTCTTTTGCGGGCAGGCCGTGCGGATCCCGTCTTGACGGCGGCGATAACCGCTTTTGCCCGATCCGCTCGCCCGGTAAATGCCGGCGCTGACGAGGCGGAAACCGGCTTGTCGTTTCCCCGTCCGTTCATGGCGCTCCCTCCATCATCCTTGCCGACGCTTCCTGCAGCGATTCGAACGTTCCCGCATCGATCAACCAGCCCTCCATCGTCCGGTGCGCAAGCAGTCCGGCGGAGGCATACGCGTTGTTGACGTCGGTAATTTCCAGCTCGCCCCGTTTGGACGGCTCCTGCCGTGCGATGAGACGGAATACCGTTTCGTCGAACAGATAAATGCCGGTTACGCAGAAATCCGTCTGCGGCTGCGGCGGCTTTTCCTCGATCCGCTCGATCCGTCCGTCAGGGCCGAAGACGGGGACGCCGTAACGGTGCGGATCCGGTACCCGCTTCAGCAGCACCATCGCCCCTTCCGGCTGCTTCTCGAATGCTGCGAGATGACCGGCCAGCGGCTCCTCGAACAAATTGTCGCCGAGCAGGACGATAAATTTTCGCTCGCCGCCGACAAAAGACTCCGCCAGCTCCAGCGCCTGCGCGATTCCGCCTGCGTCCTCCTGGATGCGGTAGGTGAGCAGGACGCCGAATTCGCGCCCGCTTCCGAGAAATTCCGCAAACATGCCCGCCGCTTCCTTGCTGGTCACGATCAGGATATCGGTAATTCCCGCTTCCTTCAGCTTCTCCAGGCTGTAGCTAATCATGGGAAGCCTGCCGACAGGCAGAAGATGCTTATTCAGGATTCTGGTTAACGGCAGCAGCCTCGTGCCGGTGCCGCCGGCCAAGATCACAGCTTTCACTTGAACACACTCCTCTTCGCCGCAATCGGCCCTCTACATGAAAGTCGACGGATCGATCCGCCATTTTTCGATAAACCGCCGCCGGTTCGTCTTCACCAGCCGCTGCAGCTGGCCCGGATCGGACCGTTTGAAGCTGACGCTTCCTTCATGGTGAACGAGAACATCCGGACACATAAGCAGGCCAAAGCCGCTCATCCGGGCCCGCAGGCAGTAATCGTCATCCTCGTAATGGCCCGGGGAAAACCGTTCGTCCAGATCGCCGATCCGCTCGTACAGCTCCCGTTTGAACAGCATGCAAAATCCGATCAGCCGCTGCACCTGCACCGGAGCGAGATCGGGTCGTCCCCTCCGCTCCGCCGCGATGCGCTGAAAATCGGCCATGTCCGCAAATGAAACGTCGATCTGCTGCCTGCCGCTGCAGTAGTTGGTGACCGGCCCGGCGATGCCGGCATCCGGAATGCCGGTCAAGGCGGCCGTCAGGCCCGACAGCCACCCCGGCATGACCGTGACATCGTTGTTCAGCAGCAGCAGACCGTCGCCGCGGGCGTACCGCAGGCCGACATTGCAGGCGGCCGGAAATCCGGTGTTGCGAGGCAGCGACAGCAGATGCACCCGCTCGCCGGCGCACCATTCGTCCGTTCCGTCAGTTGAGCCGTTGTCAACAACGATCAGCTCGTACGGGGTCTCTGTCTCATCGGTATGCTGCCGAACCGCTTCGACCGTCCGCTTTACCAGCTCCAGCGCATTATAGGTCGGTATAATAATGCTCGTCAGCTTCATTGTCCGCCGCCTCCCGCGGCGATCCGCCGCCTGACTTTGTCCCGGAGCGCAAGCCTACCTCCCTGAATCGCCATAGCCGCCCTTAAGGCGGCGATATGGTCGCCGATTTCCCGCGCCGCCGCGGCCGCCGTGCTTTGCCGTCCGGTCCGGATGTACCGGACCGGACACCGGGCAAGCTTCAGCCTGAGCGCAAGCGCAGACTGATGAGCCATCGCCGGAACGGACATCGAATCCCGTCCCACGGCGGCCATCGCTTTCCCCGACCAGGCGCACGGCAGCGCGGAGGCTGAATTCGCCTGCAGTTCAGGACGTCCCAGCGACAGGTTGACGAAAGCTTTGACCCGCGAGACGTTATCCCAGCTGTTGAACGTGCCGAGCGACGCCGTCCGGTCGGCCAGCGCAATGTCCGCGCCGCCATTCACCGCCGCCAGAAACGGCGCAAGCTCTTCCGCGGCGAAGCGCGCCCCGCCATCCGCAAACAGCACGATATCCGTCTGCGTCAGCCTCGCTCCGACCGCGCGCCCCTCGTTCGGCCCAAGCGGCTGCGCCGCATGGACGACCGTAACGCCGGGCACCGAGCGGGCGGCCTGGAAGGCCGCCGTACCGGAGGTCTCCTCCAGCACGACAAAAACGTCCTGCAGCGGCAGCCGCATCATTTCCCGGAGCGCGCCGGGATCAAGATCCGAGCTGCACGTGACAACGGCCGAAGCCGTTTTGCCGACCGCGACCGGCAGCCAGCCGGGACTCGGGATATGCAGCGCTTCGGCATAGCCGTTTGCGTAAGCACGCCCCGCCTGAAGCGCGGCACCGGAAGCGGCGGACATCCGGAGACGGCCCGCATGCTGCGTCCAGCCCCGGTTCATGGCAAGCTTCCAGGACGCCGGATCGGCCGGAGGCGTCCCGTTCTTCAGCATCTCCGCCGCATCGCGACGCCCCATCGCGTAAAAGGCCGGGCTCTTCCCGGCCGGCAGCGCGCGCCCGGATCCGCGAAGCCGCCGGGCGCCCGGCGCCGGCCGGCGCGTGAATTTCCGTCCGGCGGATCTAGCCGCCGACGGACGCCGCTTCCGGCCGGCATTACCCGCCGCCGGCCGATAGGTTCTCCGGGCCGCAGCCCGTGCGGCCGGACGGGCGGCCTTACGCGTGCTGCCGCCGGAAGCGGTCCGGACGGCCGCATTCGCAGAAGTACCCCGGGCAGCAGGCCGGGTACCCGTGCCGATGCCGCTGATGACCGCGACCCGGGCGATTGGCTCTTTGCCGGCCCTTGCCGCCGTCCGGACAGTACGACCGGCGGCTTTGCCCGGCATTATTTTCGTTCTTGTCCGCATGAACTCACCTCGCCGTTCCCGATTATCGCCCGTCATTCCGCATTCCTCCGCGCCCGTCCGTTTGTCCGTTCAGCCAATCGATCGCTTCCAAATGATCGCCGACGATCAGTACTTCCAACGGGTTGGTGCGCTCCCGGCGAAGCCTCGGCAGGTTCAGCCTGCCGACGTTCACTCTCCTCACCGGATGGACGCGCAGCCCGAAATGAACCGCCTTGGCATGGGCAAGCGGAGGCACGGACAGCGCTTCCGCCCCGATCGCGTCCAGCGCGCGGCGGCTGATCGCATGCGGAACGGCCGTCATCGAGGTGCCCATTAAATCCGGCCGCCTCAGCATCGCATTCAGGGCATGCTTGGCGAGGACGACGTTGTGAACGATCTTTTTGGCTGTCGGCCCGGAATAATTATTCAAGGCGACGTCGATACCGTCCATGCGGACGCGATCGACGAACGTTTGAAGCACGGAAGCCGGAAGCAGCATGTCGCCGTCGATAAACAGCAGCACATCGCCGCGCGCCGCGGCTGCGCCGACGCTGCGGCCGACGTCATGACCGAGCGGCGCGGAAAACTCGATGACGCGCGCGCCGTGCTTTCTTGCGATCGCCGCCGAGCCGTCGGTCGAACCGTTCGCGACGACGATCACTTCTGCGCTCGGCCCGATTTTCCGGCTTTCGCGCACGATACGGCCGATCAGGCGCCGCTCGTTCATGACCGGAATAATGACGGATACCGCTGGCGAATCCGTCCCGGACCGTTCGTCCTCCATCCTTTCCGTTCCAGCCCTTTCAAGCTGTTCCGGCAGTCCAAAGCCGCCGGCCGAAGAGACCGGCCTCCCCGCCCTCCCGGCACCGGCAGCCGGCCTCCTGAATAACGTGCGGCGACTCGACTTGCGCGCGGAAATCCGGGAAGGCACGCGGGCTGCCCTTGCACCGGAGCCCTTCCTCCGGTTTCGGCCTCCCGAAGTGCCCGCCCCGGACCGCCCGATGCCGGGGCGGCCGCTTAACCGGGCGGAGGAACCGCGCCGGTTCGGCCGGCTGCCGCCAACAGGTTTGCGCATCGTGATCACCTCTTGTTCCGGAATGAGATCGTATGCTTGACATTTTCTATCCATTGTATGGACACGTAGAACGAAGCGTAACGGCAGATGTACGTCAAGGCCATCGCCTTCCCGAACCGCGCGTATCCGGGAACGGGCGCACGCCGGCAAGGCAAACGGGCCATACTCGCCGGAAAGACAAGCAGACGGAAAGGGGAACCGAAGAACGGAATGGAAAAAGCCTTCATCGACAGGAGCGTAAAGGGGATGCAAAAAGGAGTGCTTGTCCGTGATGCGTGAAAAAAAGAAAGGCCCCCTCTCCGGGAGCCTTGACAGTTGTGCGATGGATCAGTCTGTTCAGCGGATGCCGATGGCAATCCAGTTGAACAGCCCTTTCGGTTCGGGACTGATCCGCGTACGGACGATCGTCACCTGAACCGCCTCCCTCGATTTCGTCTTTACGACGGCGAAGCAGGAGGGCTGATCCGTCGTCGCGACGAAGACGTAGTTATCGCCGGCGAACGGCTCTTCGAACTCGACGGTAATATCCGTCTGTTCGCCTTGAGCGGTAAAGTCGTACGGCGCCAATCCGAACTGCTGGAATGCGCCGGTATTTCGCCCTGTCGTACCGATCGGCGTAAAGTCCAGCTTTGCGCCGCTGACGGTGCCGTCCTGCAGCCGAGACCCGTCAACCGGCTCGTTTTGAAGCTCAGAGGCGACTCCGTCGGCGAGGTGCTCCGCCACGATGGCGCCGGGCGCAATTTTCGCCCCGGTCACGGCTCCGTCGGCAAGCTGCACCGACGTGAGGCAGCTTTCCGCAAGCCGCAGCCCTGTCAGAAGCCCCGGCGCCAGCTTTTCTGCCGTAATCGCGCCGTCACTCAGCGCTTCCGCGCCCACTGCACCTGCGGCCAGCTTCGAGCTTGTTACTGCTCCGTCGCTGAGTGCTTCTTCGCTTACTGCACCTGCGGCCAGCTTCGCGCTGGTTACTGCTCCGTCGCTCAGCGCTTCTTCGCTTACTGCGCCTGCGGCCAGCTTCGTGCTGGTTACTGCTCCGTCGCTCAGCGCTTCTTCGCTCACTGCGCCTGCGGCCAGCTTCGCGCTGGTTACTGCTCCGTCGCTCAGCGCTTCTTCGCTCACTGCGCCTGCGGCCAGCTTCGCGCTGGTTACTGCTCCGTCGCTCAGCGCTTTTTCGCTCACTGCGCCTGCGGCAAGTTTCGCACTCGTTACCGCCCCGTCGCTCAGCGTTTCTTCGCTTACCGCGCCTGCGGCAAGCTTCGCGCTCGTCACCGCGCCGTCGCTCAGCGCTTCCGTGCTCACTGAGCCTTCGGCCAGTTTCGCGCTCGTTACTGCCCCGTCGCTCAGCGTTTCCGTGCTCACTGCGCCTTCGGCCAGCTTCGCGCTCGTCACCGACCCGTCGCTCAGCGCTTCCGTGCTCACCGCGCCTTCGGCCAGCTTCGCGCTCGTTACCGAACCGTCGCTCAGCGCTTCCGTGCTCACTGCGCCTTCAGCCAGCTTCGTGCTCGTTACTGAGCCGTCGCTCAGCGCTTCCGTGCTCACTGCACCTTCAGCCAACTTCGCGCTCGTTACCGACCCGTCGCTCAGCACTTCTCCGCTTATTGCACCTGCAGCCAGCTTCGCACCGGTTACTGCGCCGTCGCTCAGCGCTTCCGTGCTCACTGCGCCTTCGGCCAGCTTCGCGCTCGTCACCGACTCGTCGCTCAGCGCTTCCGCACTTACCGCGCCAAACGCCAACTTCGCGCTCGTTACCGACCCGTCACTCAGCGCTTCCGCGCTTACCGCGCCAAACGCCAGCTTCGCGCTCGTTATCGACCCGTCGCTCAGCGCTTCCGCGCTTACCGCGCCAAACGCCAGCTTCGCGCTCGTTACCGACCCGTCACTCAGCGCTTCTTCGCTTACTGCGCCTGCGGCCAACTTCGCGCTCGTTACCGACCCGTCACTCAGCGCTTCTTCGCTTACTGCGCCTGCGGCCAACTTCGCGCTCGTTACCGACCCGTCACTCAGCGCTTCCGCGCTTACCGCGCCAAACGCCAGCTTCGCGCTCGTTATCGACCCGTCGCTCAGCGCTTCCGCGCTTACCGCGCCAAACGCCAGCTTCGCGCTCGTTATCGACCCGTCGCTCAGCGCTTCCGCGCTTACCGCGCCAAACGCCAGCTTCGCGCTCGTTACCGACCCGTCACTCAGCGCTTCTTCGCTTACTGCGCCTGCGGCCAACTTCGCGCTCGTTACCGACCCGTCGCTCAGCGCTTCTTCACTCACTGCACCTTCGGCCAGCTTCGCGCTCGTTACTGACCCATCACTCAGAACTTCTCCGCTTATTGCACCTACGGCCAGCTTCGCACCGGTTACTGCGCCGTCGCTCAGTGCTTCCGTGCTCACTGCGCCTTCGGCCAGTTTCGCGCTCGTTACCGCGCCATCGCTCAGCGCTTCTTCGCTTACCGCGCCTGCGGCCAGCTTCGCGCTCGTTACCGACCCGTCACTCAGCGCTTCTTCGCTTACCGCGCCAAACGCCAGCTTCGCGCTCGTTACCGACCCGTCGCCCAGCGCTTCTTCGCTTACCGCGCCAAACGCCAGCTTCGCGCTCGTTACCGACCCGTCGCTCAGCGCTTCTTCGCTTACCGCGCCGTCCGCCAGCTTCGCGCTCGTTACCGACCCGTCGCCCAGCGCTTCTTCGCTCACTGCGCCTGCGGCCAGTTTCGCGCTCGTTACTGACCCATCACTCAGCACTTCTCCGCTTATTGCGCCTACGGCCAGCTTCGCACCGGTTACAGCGCCGTCGCTCAGTGCTTCCGTGCTCACTGCGCCTTCGGCCAGTTTCGCGCTCGTTACCGCGCCATCGCTCAGCGCTTCTTCGCTTACCACGCCTGCGGCCAGCTTCGTGCTTGTTACCGCCCCGTCACTCAGCGCTTCTTCGCTTACCGCGCCAAACGCCAGCTTCGCGCTCGTTACCGACCCGTCGCCCAGCGCTTCTTCGCTTACCGCGCCAACCGCCAGCTTCGCGCTCGTTACCAACCCGTCGCTCAGCGCTTCTTCACTAACAGCACCAGCGGCCAGCTTCGCGCTCGTCACCGCACCGTCGCTCAGCGCTTCTTCGCTCACTGCGCCGGCCGCCAGCTTCGCGCTCGTTACCGACCCGTCGCTCAGCGCTTCTTCACTCACTGCGCCAGCGGCCAGCTTTGCACTTGTCACTGCCCCGTGGCTCAGCGCTTCTTCGCTTACTGCGCCTGCAGCCAGTTTCGTGCTCGTTACCGCGCCGTCGCTCAGCGCTCTGGTGCTCACCGCACCTGCCGCCAGCTTCGCGCTCGTTACTGCGCCGTCACCCAGCGCTTCCGTACTCACTGCACCGGCCGCCAGCTTCGCGCTCGTTACCGCGCCGTGGCTAAGCGCTACCTCGTCTACGGAGCCTGCAGCCAGCTTATCGGCCGTTACCGCGCCTTGGCTCAGCGCTTCCGATCCGACGGAGCTGGCCGCCAGCTTCTCGGCCGTCACCACGCCATCCCGCAGCGCTTCTTCGCTTACCGCGCCGGCGGCCAGCTTCCCGGCCGTCACCGCGCCGTACCTCAGCGCTTCCGGGCCTACGGCGCCGGCCGCCAGCTTCGGCGACGTGACCGCGCCATCGCTCAGCGCTTCTTCAATGACGGCGCCTGCGGCCAGCTTCTCGGCCGTCACCGCGCCGTCCGCCAGCGCCGTTTCGCCGACCGCGCCGTCCGCCAGCTTCGTGCTCGTCACCGTTCCTCCCGCCAGCGCTTCGGTACTGACCGCACCTGCCGCCAGCTTCGCGCCGGTTACCGATCCGTCCGCCAGCTCATCTCTGCCGACCGCGCCTGGCGCCAGCTTCGCGCTCGTCACCGACCCGTTCGCCAGTGCTTCCGCGCCGACCGCACCTGCAGCCAGCTTCGCGCCGGTTACCGACTCGTTCGCCAGTGCTTCCGCGCCGACCGCACCCGCAGCCAGCTTTTCGCTTGATACCGCGCCGCCGGCCATCTTCTCGCCGGTCACCGCGCCGTCGAGCAGCTGCTCCGTTCCCACGCCTCCGGGCGCAAGCTGTGCCGCTCCGATCGACCCGGGCTTGATTTTCTCGCCTGTCAGACTCCCGTCCGGCGCTTTATCGAACAAGAACAATTCGCCGGCCAAATGCGCTTGCGAAATCGAGCCTTTGCGGATGTGATAGCCCTGAATGGCCTCTGCTTTCATATGCTTGCCGGCAATCGTCTCTAGCGCGATATGCTCACCGCTGACCGCGAGCGGCGATATTTTGGCGCCGGTCACCGAACCGTCCGCCAGCTGGGCGGAGCCGACCGACGCATCCGACAAGTGCTTTTGCAAAATGCTTCCTTCGCGCAGCTGCGCGCTGCCCACCGAGTCGGCTGCCAGATGCTCCGCGCTGACGGCAAAGTTCGCGAGATGCTCCCGGTCAACCGCGCCGGCCTGAATCGTTCCCGGGCCGACCGCTCCAATCTGTAAATGAGCTGTGCCGACGCTGCCTTCGGCGAGCTTCTCCGAAGTAACCGAGCCGGCGTTCAAATGGAGGTCCCGCACGCTGCCCTGCGCAAGGTGCACGCCCAGAACCGACTGCTCCGCCAAATGCTTGCTGCCGACGGCTTCGGCGGCCAGATGAACCCCCGTTACCGCCCCTTCCGCCAGATTATAGCCGGATATGGCCCCGCCTGCGATGCTGTCCGACCGAATCGCTCCCGATGCCAAATGGTGCGCTTCGACCGAACCGTCGGCGAGATGTCTCGATTCGACGGCGTCGATGGCCAGATGCTCCGCTCCGACCGATTTCGGGGCCAGCTGCTCGCCGGTTACCGCATGCTTCGCCAGCTTTGCTTTCGTGACGCTTCCGTCCGCCAGCTTGCCGGTCGTAATCGCCCAGTCGGTCAATTTGTCCGTCGACACGCTTTCCGGCGAAAGCTTGAGCGAATTGACGGCATGATCAGCCAAATGGTGCGAGAAAACGGCTCCGGGTGCGAGGTGCGCCTCGTTGACGGCGCCGAACGTGAGATGCTCCGCCTTGACCGAGCCTTCCCGCAGCGCTTCCGCGTCGACGGAATCCGGCGCCAGATGGTGCTGCTCGACCGCGCCGGGCTGAAGATGCTGCTTGCCGACGGCTTCGGCCGAGACGGCCTCCGCCGTTACCGATCCGGCAGCCAGGTGGAAAGCGCGGACAGCTTCGGGCTGTATAATATCGGAGCTGACCGATTCATTGGCCAGATGGCGCAGCCCGACGGCCTTTTTGGCGATCTGGGCGGAGCCGACGCTGCCGCCCGCCAGCTTCGCCGCCGTAACCGCTCCATCCGCCAGCTGCTCGGTACCGACCGAGGCGGCCACGATATGCGCCTGCTCGACCGCGCCTTTGGCCAGCTTCTGCGTCGTAACGGAACCGTCGGCCAGCTTCGCGGTCCGCACGCTCCCGTCCGCGAGCTGCTTGGTGCCGACCGCCTTCTCGGCGAGATGGGACTCGTTCACGCTGCCGCCGGCGATTTTCTCGGCCGTAACGCTTTGCGGCGCGATGTGCCGGGTAAATACCGCCTCGTCCGCCAGCTTGGCGCCGATGATGCTTTGGTCGGCGATTTTCGAGGAGGTTACCGCATGGTCGACCAGCTTGATTGTGGAGACCGACTGGTCGGCCAGCTTCGGCGACGTGACCGCCGAATCGATTAAATGCGCCGGGCCAATCTCATTGTTCGCGATGTGCGCGCCGTTTACGGCCCCTTCCTGCAGCTGCGGCGAGCCGACCGCGCCGGCCGCGATCGCTTCGGATTTGACGGCCGCGGACCGCAGCTCTCTTGCTCCGACCGCTCCTTCGGCCAGATGCTCGGCGTCGACCGCGCCCGGGGCCAAATGCTTTCCCGTCAGTGCGCCGGCCGCAACGTGCTCCGCAAGCAGCAGTCCGGGCTTCAAATGGAAGGAATCGACCGCGCCCAGCGCGATTTTCTCGGAAGTCACCGCCTGGTCGCGAAGCTTCGAACGCGTCACGGCGCCGTCCGCCAGCTTCGAGGTATGAATGGCGTCGTTAGCGATATGCTCCGACCGGATCGTCCCGCTTCGCAGCTTATTGCCCGTGACGGCTTGATCCTCCAGCAGATCCGTCGTAATGACGAAAGGCTTCAAATGCTTCGCTTCGATGGAGCCCTCGGCCAGTTTGTCGGCGCTGATCGTGCGGTCCGCCAGCTTCACCGACGACACGCTGCCGTCGCGGAGCTTCTCGCCCGTAATCGAGCGGTCGCGGATTTTCGAGCCGGAAATCGCATTCTTGGCCAGGTGGTCGCTCGTGATCGATTCGGATGCGATTTTCGATGCACCGACCGCACCGTCGGCGATTTTGATGCTTTCCACGGCAAAATCGGCAATGGACTGCGTCGCGACCGCTCCCTGCCGGATCCGGGAAGTATCGACCGCCCCCGGCGCGATTTTTTCCGCCGTGATCGCCTCATCCGCGATATCGTCGGTATAAACGAACGGAACCGGCGCGTCCGGAAGCTTCCGTTCTTCCGCCAGCTCAGCCCTGGTCTCCGGATCGTATTTCAGCGTTTCCCGGATATCCGGCTCCGGTTCCGCCGCGTCTTCGGCTTCAACGATGGCAGGCGGTTCGCTCTCCGGCTGCAACGCCTTTTCCCTGGGAGCCGTTTCCACTTCGGGATCTGATTCAAGCCCGGGCGGAAGCTCCGCTGCGGTCTCCGTTTCCGGCTGCTGCTGCTGCTCGTAAAAGGCGGACAGAGGCGTCTCCGCCTCCGGAACGGCCGCCGCGGCTGCCGGCTGAAGCGAGATAGCCTCCTCTTTGACGGGTGCTTCGGGAGCCGTGCTTATCTGAACCGTTTTCGTTTCGGCGGCTCGAGCGGCGACGCGTTTTTTATGCTGCAGCTCGTCAATCCACTTCAACTCCGAAGCGTTCGGATTGTCTACATAGTATAACGGCTTGCGCCCTCTGGGCCTCTTGCTTTTTTTGCTGTTCGCCATAGCCCTCTCCTTCTTCAACCTGAAATGTCATAAGCATCATATGCATTTACCTATGGGCAGGTCACATGAAGAATAGGGAAAAGGCGGTAAAAAGGAAGCGGGCGCCGCTGGCGAACAGCCGGCGGGACCGGCAGTCCGGAAGGCGGACGCCCATTTTAGGCAAACGGCACCCGGATCGACTGAACGCCTTTCGACAGCGTGGCCATAAACAGCTCCGGTCCGCACCAATCGATGTCCGTAACCGGCACCCCCGGCTTGACCGATTGCAGCGTAAGCCGATCGGCGAGTCGGCTGATCCGAAAAAGTCCGCGGTCGGAGCAGACGTAGATTCGCCCGCGGCAGCTGGCGACGGTATAGATGAACAGACCCGGAAAACGCACGGTGCCGAAGCCGCCCCGCCCGTCGCTGGCGACGAGTTCGCCACGGTCTCCCGAACCGTAAAGCGTGTCGCCGCCCGCCGCCAGCGAAGTCACGGCGCATGGGAGCGGATATGAGGCCCACCGGTCCAGCAGCCGGTCGTACAAGCCGATGCCCCGCTCAAGACCGGCGTACAAAAACTGCGGCGAAAACAAAAAATCGTAAACGGCGGCATTTGGAAAAGCCGCCTCCTTCCAGCTCCCGTCCGACCCGAAGAAGAGGCCGGCCTGCGTCGCTGCGAATGCGATTTTCCATTCTTCCTTATACTGGTAGCATGGCCGGCCGTCATCCTGACGCACCCATTTGCCGGCATCCAGCTTATACAGCCCGCGGCTCGTGCAGGCGTACGCGGTTCCCTCCAGCTGCTGCAGACGGTTTACGACCGTTCCTGCAGGCAGACCGTCCGACAGCGGCGACCAGCCGCCGCGCGGCATTTTCCGAAATACCCCTTTTCCCGGTGAAGCGGCTATTAAAGTACGGTCCCCAAAAACCTTGAGCGCGGTAAAATCAAGCGGTTGCGTCTGCCGGCCCGGACCACGGTCAGGTATCATCAATCGCGGTTCAACTCCCTGATTTGAACTCGGCGGGCGCCGCGTGCGGCGGTATGTAAATCGGCAGAATAAAGCGCCCCGCTGATTTTATTTTAATTGATAATGATTATCATCGTCAATTAGTCGGAGGGGAGCTTAAACAGCATTTTGAGTTTCGATCGGATTGGAGCTGAAGGAGAAACGGTCGTATTCTTTGCCATTCGAGGGACGCAGGCTCGTTCAAAAATGCGGCGGACGCTCACGGCTGCCGTGAGCGTCCGCCTTTTACGGGAAAAGTCCGGCTTTTGCCGGCGCACAGCCGATGAAGCTCGTCCGCCCGGCAGTTTATAAGGCGGCATGGCAGCCCGCCGGTTAACCGATAACGGCGAAAGCTTCGATGCCCGCCGGAAGTGTGCGCTGACGGAATATCTGACCGTTATTGGAGAAAATCGTCAGCCGGTAGCTGACGTCCGTTAACGTGCCGATGTTTCGGAAGACAGCCACGCCGAAGTTATCGAAGCGCGCTCTTGCGACAACCTGACCGTTCCGGCTCAGCTGCGCGAAGAAGCCGTCGCTCGTATTAAACGGAACGCCGTTGTTCTGCACCCAAACGATCGTCAGCGCCCTGAGCAGCGGACGGGACCCCGTTCCGGAGCCGGTTCCGGTTTCCGCTCCGGCCGTCTCGCTGCCTCTGCTTGGCTTGGTGCCTGCACCAGCCGTGCTCGTGTCGTTCCGGGTGCGCACGTACAGTTTTTTTACCTCGCGGAGGCTGATCGCTTTTCCTTTGCTGGAAGCACCGCGCCGCGGTTTCACTGATTTTGCCATTGGTATTCACTCCTTCCGACCTGTGATGCTTCAGCTTATGCGGCCGGAAAGAAGTTGGATTGGACAATCCTCATGATCGCGCGGCATTTATTTTGATCCGGGCGGGGCAGACGTTTCGCGGCGATGCCGGGCGGCAGCCGTTTCGCGGCGATGTCGGCGCACGTGCGTGACTCTCGCGGCACGGTGAGTCCTCGCACGTGCATGTCCGCTCGCGGCAAAGCAGTGGCTGCCGCTTGTGGCACGGCATCACGGCGCGGCGGTCATGAGCAGATCTTCCAGCAGCCGCCTGCTCTCCGCCGCAGCCGACTTCGCCGCGGCCGTGACGGCAAAGCCGCGGCTGCCCGCATCCGTGCGCGAGCGCTCGGCCGCGTAAGCCGCGTAAAACTCGACCGCGGCCAAGGCGGCCGAAGCTGCCTCGCGCAAACGGCCGGCGGCTCGCAGGTCCCCCGCGAGCCGCGTCATGGCGACAACCGCCGCGGTTTGACCCGCGCGGTTAAACCTGTCGTACCGCAGCGCGAGGCGAAAGCCCGCCTCCGCCTGCGGTACGTCCCTGCGCTCGGCATACAGCCGGCCGAGCGCCAGCAGCAGCGGCACGGACTGCGGCTCATACCGCAGTCCGGCCGCAAGCAGCGCCGCCTGCTCCGGCGGCGGCGCCAGCGGCGCAAGCTCGAGGCGAATCCGTGTCCAATACGGATTCGCCTCGAGCGCCGCGCGCAGCGCGGCCTCCCGCGCAGCGCCGGAGGACGCCGCGGCCGCCTCGCGGTGCCGCGCGGCAAGCTCGAACCGCCAGCCGTATACCGCGCCGGCGGCAAAAATGGCGCATGCCGCGAGCGCAGCCGTTACGCGCGCCGCAGCGGCAAGCTTTTGCAGCCGCCCGGATCCGGCTCCGGCTTTCGCGGCTGCGCAGCCGCCCGGCGGCGGATCGCCCCCGCTTCGCTCGCTCGAGGGCGGGCTTGGCGCCAGTCCAAGTCGCGGCAAAGCTTCCGCCGCCGCTGCATCGACCGCTTCCGAAGCTCGCTCCGCCGCCACTGCATCGATCGCTTCCACCGCTCGCTCCGCTCCTAGCCGCCATTCGCCGTACAGACCGATCCAGGCGTACAGCAGCAGCCAGAAAGAACCGAACGCCATGTCAAAGTCGATGGCGGCATGCAGCAGCAGAACCCCTGCGGGCAGCAGCCCGGCCGGGTCGCTGCGCCAGACTTTTCTCAGCAGCAGCGCCGTCGTCGCCAGAAAAACGAACAGGCCCGCAGCGCCCAAATCGAGCAGCAGCTCCATATAGCCGCTGTGAACTTCGTTTCCGACGTAGGGCTGCGACTGCACCTGCGTGAACAGCATCCGCCAGGTGTCGCCGCCGCGGCCGAGTAGCGGCGCTTCCCCGACCAGCCGCAGCGCATCCGCATACATCCGCCCCCGCGAGGCCGCCGTTTGGAAATGTCCGGCAAGCCGGCCGTGCACAGCCGGCGGCAGCAGGGCGGCCAGCGCGGCCGCGCCCGCGAACAGCACGCCCCATGCGGCGAGGGCACCGCATCTGCCGCCGGACCACAGGCGCACGGTCCGGATGAGCAGCAGCCCCCCCGCGGATGCGGCGGTGATCAGCACCAACAGCACCGTGCCTGCGAAATCGGCCCCCGCCGAGCCATTCCCGTCTCCATACACCGATACGGTCCGCCAACCGCCGCCGAAAACAGCCCTGTACGCCAGCCCGGCGCACGCGAACGTCCACCCGCTGCCGAGCAGCCAGCGCACGCGGCCGTTCCCTTTCATCAGCGCCAGGCCCGCCGTCCAGCAGACCGCGGCTGCCAGCCAGGCGCCCCGCGACTCCGTCAGCAGCAGAACCAGCGCCCATGGCACTGTCTGCGCCGCCGCAGCCGCCGATATCGCAAATCGCGGGCCGGAACGGGCCAGAAGCGCCAACTGCCACAGCAAAAAAGCCCCCGCAGCCGCCCCCAGGAAATTCGGATCCTGGACAAAGCCGCCCAGCCTCGCGCCGACGGCGGAAAGACGGACATCTCCGGTCATCAGCACGAACCCGGGAAACGCGAACCACCCAAGCCAGCCCGCCAGCGATGCCCAAACCGTAAATGCCCCGGCCGCCTGCAGGGCAGCCATTAGCCTGATCCGGCCTCCTTTAAAGCCGGACCAAATCGCAACCGCCGCCAAAAACGCGCCGTAAGCCGTCCATCGGAGCGCCTGGCTGGCGGTGCCGTGAACGGAAGCCGGATGCCGCAGCAGCGCCAGGCCGTACATCGCCGCCATCGCGAGCGGCCCGTACGCCGCGGCGGGCAGCGCGAACGCCGCAGCGGCAGCAGCGGTCCGCCCCCGGTTCCAAACCCGGCGCAGTGCGGAAGCGCCGGACGCCGGACGCGTTTCCCGCCGCCGCAGTTCATGCCAAACCGCGCACGTCCAGGCGGCCGCGAAGCCGGCAATGAGCATCCATACCCACGGATAAAACATCGCATCGAAGAACAGGCCGTTCCGGCAGACCGAGACGATCAGCACCGCCGCCGTCGCCGCAGCGACCATTCCGAGAACAGCAGCCATTCGCATCACCCGTTTCCTCGCCGCCCTATGATCGTTTCCTGCTGCAGCCTGAGCGGCCTTTTCCTACAGCTATGGACAAAACAGGCGGGCGTCATACGGCATTCCCAGCACTTTTCCAGCTGCCCGCAAACTTTTTTCGCCCCCGGCTCGTTATGAGCACAGAAACGCAGACAGCGGACAGCCGAAACGGATAAAGCCGAGACTCCCGCTGCCTGCTAAAGACAAGGAGGGGTTGTGATGATTGAACTGCAACGAATCGAGCATTCGTTCAAGCTCGGGCGAAAAGGCGGCGAACGCCTCGTCCCCGTGCTGCGTGGCATCGATATGAACGTGTACGAGGGCGAAATCGTGACGCTGATCGGGCGCAGCGGCTCGGGCAAATCGACGCTGCTGCATATCATAGCCGGCTTTCTGCATCCGACTGCGGGCCAAATCCGCATTGCGGGGCAGGATACGACCGGCTTCAGCGAAGGCCAGTGGGCTGATTTCCGCCGGCGGCACCTTGGGGTTGTGTTTCAAAACTTCCAGCTGATCCCCAGCATGACCGCATTTCAGAACATTGAGCTGCCGCTTGTACTGCAGGGTGTCCCGGAGGGCGAGCGGCGCAAGCGGACGATGGAGCTGCTGGAGCGCCTCGGCATGGCCGAATACGCCGAGCATTATCCGAGCGAGCTGTCCGGCGGGCAGCAGCAGCGAACGGGCATTGCCCGCGCGCTCGTCCTGAACCCGCCGCTCCTGCTGGCGGATGAACCGACCGGAAGCCTGGACAGCGACAACGAGTCGCAGTTCCTGCAGCTGCTCCAGTCGCTGAACCGGGAGCACGGCATTACGCTGCTTGTGATTACGCATGACGATAAAGTGGCCGCGATCGGCAACCGCACGATCCGCATCGAGGACGGCAGGCTTCCGGATGCCGCGGACAGCCGCAGGATGGAGGCGGCGCAGCGATGAAAACGAGCGATAAAATCCGGTTCGTCCGGCAAAACATGTACAAAAACAAATCGCGGCTGTTCATGACGATATTGGCGACGGCGATGGGCTGTTCGTTTCTGATGATGATTGCGTCCGTCGCCTTCGGCCTGCAGAAAAGCTACGTCGACGATACGCTGAAGGACCAGTCGCTGACGCAAATCCAGATTCACGGGAAGTCGGAAGGCAGCGATTTCGCCCCGGTTACCCCATCCGACATCGAAGCCTTTAAAAAGCTCGAGCACGTCAGCGCGGTTACCGCACAAATCCCGATTTCCGGCAAATCGAGTCTGGAGGGCTATTTGGAGGACACGCAGGTCCTCATGACCGATTTCGAGCAGGAAGCGAAGTCCGGACTCAAGCTGTCGCAGGGCCGGATGCCCGCATCCGCCGGCGAAACGATTGTCGGCTACAACTTCGCGGAGCACCTGATGAAGGATGGGAAAACGGCGTACAGCGGCAGTCCGCTCGGCCGAACGATTTCGCTGAATGCCATCGGCTACGACCCGTCCGGCAAGGAGCTTCAGCTCGGCACCTATACGCTTACGGTCGTCGGCATCCTGGAGAAGCCGGCGAAGGAATGGCTGCAAAGCACGGAGGTGTATGTGTCCGACTCGCTCGAGAACAAGCTCTTCCCGGATAAAAGCAAGGAACCGCAGCCTGCGGTGAACGTTTACGCGGACAGCGCGGACCATACGGCGGAGCTGTCCAAAAAGCTCCGCGCCGGTCATTATTCCATCTATTCGGTCGCGGATTCGATCCGGCAGATGAATACGATCTTTCTTGTGCTGAAAATCGGCCTTGTGTTCGTCGGCACCATCGCCGTGCTGATCGCATCGATCGGCATCTACAACACGATGACGATGGCCGTCACCGAGCGCTCGCAGGATATCGGCATCATGAAAGCGGTCGGTACGCATCCCCGAACGATCCGCAGCATTTTTCTGCTGGAAAGCTTCGGCATCGGCGTCTTCGGCTCCGTCATCGGCGCGGCGGTCGCTTACGCGCTCAGCACGGCGGCCAATTCCATTCTGCCGTCCGTTATCGCCGCCGCGACGGAGGACAGGCCGCCGGATGACTTCGTCTTCTCGTACATCCCGCTGTCGCTCACGCTCGTGAGCGTCGGCATCAGCCTCGGCGTCGCCGTGCTGTCCGGCATGCGCCCCGCGGCGCGAGCGACGCGGATCGATGTGCTGCGGGCGCTGCGCCGCGATCTATAAGCCGGGAAGTAACGGCAGGCGCCGTCCTCTGGCGGCGGTGCAAGCTTTTAGATCAATAGAGAACGTAACGCGAAAATTTGATACGCAAAAACAGGCTCCTCCGAACCGCTTACGGTTCGGCCGGAGCCTGTTCCTCTTGAACCGATGAAACGCCCGCCGGAGAACGGCAGCGCCTTTTTTCCATTCCGGTCCGCCTCAAAACCCGTCAGCAGGAACGTGCTGCTAATTGCCTTTGGCCGTTTTCTGCTGCTTCGCCCGGTAGTAGATGGCAATTTGCTCGCGCAGCAGGAAAGCCCGGAGCGATCGCTGCCGGACATCATCCAGCTCCATATACCTCGCGCCGAAGTAGCACGGCTCCGCATCGTTGTCCTTGCGCACGATTTCGAGCCGGCACTGCAGTCCGCCGCCGATCTCGATCGTGGCGTCGATGATATCGTCCCGCTGCAGCTCCGGACAGCCGGTTGCCACAAAGCCGATCCCGCTTAAGCTGATATTGACGACCGAAATGTCCACCGTTTCCGACGATTCGATTTGTTCGAGTCCGTCCTTCGTCCGGACGACACGGTTCAGCTTGCGCTCAAACGAACCGCCGAGCAGCACCTCCACGCGCGGCGACTCCCGCTTTTCCTCCAGTCCGGCAAGCGCGCGCGGCGGAAAAATGACCGCCAGCGAGTTTTCCGCTTTCGCGATGACGGTCGATTCCAGCCGGTGGATGCCGACGGGGGAGTAGATCGTCAGGCTGACCGGGTCCCCGAGCTCGAACGACTTGTATTCCGACATCTCGATTTCCATCAAGTCTCCCTCGACGTGGGCAAGAATACCGGTCGATACATACGCTTCCTTTTCCACGACCGTGCGGCTGTGAATCAGCGACTTGACCTGAAATTTTGCATCGGCGCCGTCGTAGCTATCCTTCGCGAACGTTGAAATCATCGTGGTTCCTCCTCCAAACAAAATGAAAAAGCGCCGTCCCCTCACATTTGCACACGCCGGCGCGGGCAGCTTCGCAAAATCGATGTCAATCCATATGTACGACCCGGTTGCGGCCGTTGTCCTTCGCCCGGTATAACGCCGCATCGGCCCGGGCGAACAGCCCGCGCAAATACGCCTTCGGGTCTTCGGCGGCCGCGTTCGGCACCGGATCGACGGCAAGCACGCCCATGCTGATCGTGACGGACAAAAACCGGTTGTCCCCCGCTTCGATCCGGTTGCTTTCCACCGCCTTGCGGACGCGCTGCGCCAGCATTTCGGCCTGCATGCCGTCCGTATGCGGCAAATACACGGTGAATTCTTCGCCGCCGTAACGGGCCAAAATATCCGACCCCCGCAGCGTTCTGCGCACAATACCGGCCGTTTCCCTGATCACTTCGTCGCCGGCCAAATGGCCGAATGTGTCGTTGACCTTTTTGAACAAATCGATATCGAACAGAAAGATGGCGAACGGGGCTTGCAGCCGGATATTCGTTACAACCTCCTGCTCCAACAGCTGCATCAAATATCTCCGGTTGTAGCAGCCGGTCAGGCTGTCGGTAATCGCCATGTGCTCCAGCTTCCGGTTGGCTTGAAACAGCTCGTCCTGCATATACATGAGCGCTCTGTTCCGTTCCTGCAGCGCTTCGTTGTGCCGCTTCGACTCGTTGATCAGCCGGCGCAGCTCGGTAATGTCCTGCAGCGTGATGACGCGGCCCGCCGCCTGCTTGCGCACCATAATCGGCGCCGCCTGAAGCGAAAAGTAGAACCGCGAGCCCCCGTACGTTACGGCCACCTCCAGCTGTGCCCGTTCCGGCGGATCCATGCGATAAGCCGCCAGAAACGAAGCGGGGTCTCCTTCGGGCCGGACGGATTCGAGCAGCCGTTCTATATTCAGCCGATGTCCCGCTTTGACGCCGAGGCGCTGCAGCGCCGTCCGGTTCATCTCGACGATCCGGTCCCGCTTGTCCAGCACGACGACGCCCGCGGACATCGTATCGAATACGTCCTGCTGGGCGATTTTGACGATATCGAACATCCTATATCGCTGCAGCGAAAAAACGAATAAAATGTCCGATATCAAAATGCCAAACGACGTAAATCCGGGGATGATCGGCAGCCACCTTGCAAGTACGACGTTGAACACGATATCGAGCAGGGCGAAAAACGCCAGCACGAACATCCCCGTGATCGCCTTGCCGATATGCGGCCGGTTATGCACGGAGCGGTCCGACCGGTAGGCAAGCCACAGCAGCCGGAACGATTCGAGAAAATAAGCTCCGAGCATCGCCACCATCAGCCAAAAAGCGGGGCCGTACCGGCGCTCGACGTACGAGCCGCCTTCGGCGGTCATAAAGATGCCGGCCGGATTCCACAACAGCAGCATGACGACGGCGAGCGACGGAAGCAGCAGCCTTAGCAGCGTTTTGCGCGTCAGCAGGTAGGTTTCGTCGGTTAAAAACTTCGTAAACAGGAGCCAGCCGAAGCCCAGCATGGACAGTCCGGCGAAAGAAACGTTTATGTATAAGTGCTGAAAAACCGGGTTGGTTGTCGTATGGACGGCAAACTGGCCGAGCGGCCAGAGCATCATAAAGAAATGAAAGAGCAGATAGACTTTATGAAGAATCGTAATCGTGTTGGTGACGAATACATAGATGAATAAAGCAAGCAGAATGAGAAAAAAGCCTAGGTCGAGCCATGTCATAAGTCCCAAAACCTTTCAGTCCAAGGATGAAATTTTACCTGGGACCATCTCTATTCTCTCTCATTCTATCATAGAACCCATTTGTTCGACAATGCGCCGAAAGCGCTTAAAAGGCTTTATTTGACGGTATTTTTCGACCGGCTCGCGATATTTTCCAAGCGGCCGGAGAGCGCCTTCTCCAAATAGGGCGAAAGTTGCAGACTGTCTCTGAACCGCTCATATTCCATCCATTTTCCGAGCGCATCGCCGCCGCTTCCCTTAACCGCCCGGATGAGGATGTTTTTCGGCGTATGCTCCGGATCGATAAACTCCAGCATTTGCACGCCGTAGCCAAGAACGCCGAGCAGCTGCGCGCGCACGGCGTCGGTCGCCAGGGCGGCAAAGCGCTCCTTCAGCAGCCCGTGGGCGAGCAGCGGCTGCAGCGTATCGCTCTTTACCTGACGGAACAGCTCGTGCTGGCAGCAGGGAACGGACAAAATGACCGAAGCGCCCCATTCCACCGCTTTCGCGAGCGCGGCGTCCGTTGCCGTGTCGCAGGCGTGCAGCGTCACGACCATATCGACGCGAAAATCCCCTTTAAATTGCGCGATGTCGCCCGTCTGAAAGCGCAGCTTGTCGTAGCCGAGCTTCGAGGCCAGCCCGGAGCAGAAGGCGATGACGTCCTCCTTCAGATCGAGGCCGACAATCCGGATGTTCAGGCCATGCTGAACGGCCAGAAAATGGTACAGGGCGAACGTCAAATACGATTTGCCGCATCCGAAATCGACGATGCCGATTTCCTTGTCCGCCGGCAGCTCGGACAGCACGTCCGCGACCATTTCGAGGAACCGGTTGATTTGTCTGTATTTGTCCTGTTTTTTGGCGGCGACGCGCCCGTCCGGCGTCATAATGCCGAGCTCGACAAGAAAAGGCGCGGCTTCGCCCTCTTGAAGGATCCGCCGCTTCTGCCGGTTATGCTGAAGCGAAGCAGCGTCCGGCTTGGCCGTAGGCGGTCTTCGCAGCACGGCTGCTTTGCCCTTTTTGCTCAGCAGCACCTGCACGTCCGCCTCGGTTGTTTTAAACAGCGCCTGCCGGTAATGTCCCTGCAGCCACTCCGCCATCCGGTCCGCCGCCTCGCGCTGCGGGACGTTCTCATGCGTCACCTTGTCCGGCCGGTGGTATTCGAACTGGTAGTGCAGCCCGCCCTTCAGCTCAACCAGGCGCACCGCCATTTTGCCGGGAAAGCCGCCCTCCTTGCTGCGCGGCTGGCTGAAGGTCGCCTGTCTCAACGTCCCCTGCTCCACCCATGCCCGCAAATCCGCCTGCCATTGTTCCATCGTTTCGCTTTCAGCTCCTATGCCTGCTTTTGTTTCGATATCCGTTCCAGCCCGTCCTGCACTTCTTCCTTCGGAAGTCCGCCGGCCGCAAGCGATTCTTCGGGCAGCAGCAGCAGCCGGCTGTAAAAATCGGCGGCTTCCTCCGGCTCCGCCGCGCCGTCCTCCAGCAGCTCAAACAGGACATTCTCCGCCTGATCGTACCGCCCTTCCAGCTCGTGCCATTCGAGCATCAGCCGCTTGGTCTGCTCCGGCAGCTCATAGTCGGCAAGCTTCAGGCGCTGCTCCTCCGCTTCTTCGGACGGGGTCCGCAGCATCGGAGGGGCATCCAGTATGGCCAATCTCATAAATAATTGGAACGCTTTGAGCCGAACCGGAAACTCCAGCTCGGGCCGGTTCATTTCGGCGTGAATGTCCGCCTCTTCCTTCAGCAGCAGGGATATGGCATGAAGATTCGCCGTCTCGACCACGCCGTTCGTCGTCATGATTCGCACGAGATCCTCATCGGACAGCGACCGGATCAACACGCCGTTCAGCCTGAAGCGCTTGTTCAGCTCCTCGTCGATGAGCTGCAGCGCCTCCTCCTGCTTCTGCTGCCTGCGCAGCCCCATCACTTGCCCGACGGCCTCGGTCATCTGCCCGATCAGCCGCATGAAATAATCTCTTTGGAACATAACCGTTCCTCCCTCCCGGTCCCGAAGCCGGAAAATCCGTATTCTCCCGCTTCCTCCCGATGCGTCAGACCTGACGCACGAATGCGTCCAGCTTCTCGAACAGCTCGGCCGGCGCTTCGATCATGCTCATATGGCCGCTGCTTTCGAGCAGCGCCCGGGTAACCCCCGGCCCATCGGCGGTAAACACCTTCTCCGGCGGAATGAGGCCGTCCTCCGCCCCCGCCAGAAGCAGCCTCGGGACGGCGAGCCCTTCCAGCACCGCCCTCCGGTCGGGCCGCTCCTTCATGCCGAGCGCCGTCGCCGCCGCGCCCGCTTGCGTCGTTTCATAGCCCGCCTCGATCATCCGCCGCACCTGATCTCCCATCGATTCGCGGTGCGCCGGCGCAAACAGCTTGGGCACGAGCCCTTCCACGAACGGACGGATGCCGCCCGTACGAATCGTTTCCGCCGCTTTATCCCGGCCCAGCTTCGCTTCGTCCGAATCTGGCATCGCCGTCGAATGGACGAGCGCAAGCGCGCGCAGCTTCTCCGGATACCGCTCGGCAAAGGCAAGCGAAACGTATCCGCCGAGGGAGTGGCCGAATAGATAAGCCCCCCCGATTTCCAGCTCCTGCAGCAGCAGCCCCAGATCGTCCGCAAAGTCGTCCATCCGGTATACCGCTTCATCCGGCGCTGAGCTGCCTCCGTGTCCGCGCAGATCGGGCGCGATCACGCGGCCGAGGCTTTCCGCCATCGGCGCGATGCGCTCCCAATAAACGGAGCTCCCGCAAAAGCCGTGCAGCAGGACGATCGCCTCGTCCGGCGCCAGCAGCCCGCCCTTGCTTCCCGAGTCGTAAAAAGCCGTTTCCATTCCGTTTGTAAGCCGGATTTTGCGATTTGACAGCGACATCGTGTTCATCGTCACATTCATCCCTTCATCGGTAAAATGACCGCAGATCGTTTCCGGCAGCCGCCGTATGTCCCCAAGCCGCGCAAAACGCATCGGCGGCTTCGCGGGCCATTCCCATCACCTCGTGCAGGGAGGCGCGCTGCAGCGTGTAATACGGCTTGGCGGACAGCGGGCCGACGATCGCCGCCACGCTGTAATCGCCTACGGGCGGGAGCGTCCCGCCGGTAGCCCGCGCCGGATAGAGCGGGCCGGCGGCAACGCTGTACCGTCCTGCGGGATCGGGCCTGCCCAAGCACGCGTCGAAAGCGACGACCGCCACCCCTTCGGGCAGTCCGCGCAGCGCCCCTTCGTACCGCTCCGAATCGCAGGGCCTCTCCAGCGTCCCGACGACGATAGGCCATCCCGCCGCGCGCAGCAGCGTGCCGGTAAGCGGACCGAACGCGTCTCCGGTCGACCGGTCGGTGCCGATGCAGAACGCGGCGACCCCGGACGGATCAGGATGACGGGCGGCGATCGATTCGAAAAAAACGCGAAGCCCCTCGATGCCGGTTCTGACGCCGCTTCTCCGCCCCGGATCCGCAGGTGTCCGCCCCTTCGGCCGAATTCCCATGATGCCAGCTCTCCCTTGACTTGACTCCTTGCTACGATTTTACCTAATTCGACCGCCTTCTTCAAACGCCGCCGGTGGCGCCGCCGGTCCGGTCGTGTTACAATACTAGGCAATTGGTGAAAGGGACGGAAGGGAGGAAGATGAAACGTGCGGGATTTGCAGGAAGCGTCGCAGGAAAACATTGAATATATGATCGAAGCGATTAAAACAAAGCTGCGGATGGCGACGGCCGCCGCGATGCAGGCCTCTCATTTCAGCATGGACCGTTACGAGGATATCCGGGATCTGTATGAGGTAGTGGCCGGCAAGGAAAAGTTCAGCATCAGCGAGGTCGAGGCGCTCGTTTCCGAGCTGGGCCGGCTTCGCGGCAAATAATCGAATCAAGCGGATACGAATATACAAATAAGAACTAGGTTCGACAATAATTAACAATAATACACCCGAATCGAAACTCTTCGATTCGGGTGTATTTGCACGGATGAACGCCTATTCCTCCGCGTTCGAATCTTCCTCGCCGGCAGGCTCGGGCTGCGGCGCCGCCGCCGAGATGGACAGTCTGACATTCACCGACTTATTCTCGCCCTTCAGGAAATGGGCGAGCCGCTCGAGCTTGTCCGCCAGCTCCGGACCGCTCAGCGTCACGTTCAGCTCGTAGCCGAACTGGTCGGCCGGGGCGGTGCGCTCACGCGCGCTCAAGGGTCCCGCGGACGGGGCGTACCCCTCGTCTCCCGAGCGCGAGCCGAGCAGCTGCTCGGGGAAAAATTTATCCGATTTATTCACGACCCGCTCGTAAATGCGAAGCTTCTTCAGCAGCATATAATATTGCGCGGAATGCTTGAACCCCCACGCCTCGCGAATGTCCTTAAGCGTATAGTCCGTTTTCCATTGTTTCAGCTTCTCCACTTGATCGTCTGCCGGCAGTCCCAGGAAGTCATCAAGCGGCATAATAGGCAAAGGCACTATAAATCCCCCATTCAAAATTGGTTTCGTATTACTTTTCTACACAACAGCTTATTTTCCTTTCAAAATTATAAAAATATCCCATATTTATCATTAAAAAATTTTTTTATTTGAATAAACCGTGAAAATCGTCATCGGCACGGACACGGAAAAGGCGCTTTGCCTCGCAGGGAGGAAAGCGCCTTTGTGCCGGCGAGCCGGCCGGCTGTGCGGCAGGGCGGCCAAGTCCGGCTGCCTGTTCGCCAATCGGCATGTTTACGGCCGGGGAACGAGGCCGAGCGACTGCAGGAACCGTTCGAAAGCCGCACGGCCTTCGGGCGTCCTTTTGTATACGCCGGCATCCTGCAGCACCGCCAGAAATTTGCGGCCGACCTCGTCGTTCAGCACAGCCGCCGCTTTGTCCGCGCCCAGGCCGGTGCCATATACGCCGATCAGCTCTTCGATCCAATCGGCATGAATGCCGAGCGGACCGCTGCGCAGCCGGTCGCGGTCAACGGCCTCCGCGCCGGTCAGCAGCCCCGCGATTTGCTCGAGCTCCGCCTTAAGGCGGCCCGGCAGCACGGCGAGCCCCATCACCTCGATCAGGCCGATGTTTTCCTTTTTGATATGATGCAAATTCCGGTGCGGATGAAAAATGCCGTCCGGGTGCTCTTCGCTCGTCCGGTTGTTGCGAAGGACGAGATCAAGCTCGTATTCGCCGTTCTCGCGAAGGCGGGCGATCGGCGTAATCGTATTGTGCGGCGTCCGCAGGCCGTCCTTCTCCGTAAACGCGAGCACGTCCGCGTCCGGGTCGCTGTATACTCGCCAGGCGTCCAACATGCGGCAAGCCGCCAGCCGAACCGTTTCCTTGTTCCTGCCGTTGATGCGGATGACCGACATCGGCCAGGAGACGATGCCGAAGCGGAGGCCCGGCGTCGACAAATCGGCAAATTCGGCTTCGACCTGCGCGGTTTCCATCGGAAACGTATGGCGGCCGGCCTGGAAATGGTCGTGATTCAGAATTGAGCCGCCGACGATCGGCAGATCGGCGTTCGAGCCGATAAAATAATGCGGGAAGCGGCCGATAAAATCGAGCAGTCGCGCGAACGTATCGTGCGTGATGCGCATCGGCACATGCCTGCCGTTAAACACGATGCTGTGCTCGTTGTAATAAACGTACGGCGAATACTGAAAATACCACTGCTCGCCCTGCAGCATCAGCGGGATGACCCGAAGATTCTGTCTTGCCGGATGGCCGGCATGTCCGGCATATCCGACGTTGTCGACGCAGAGCAGGCATTTCGGATAGCTGCCCGGCGCCAGCGTTTTCAGCAGCGCGATCTCCCTCGGGTCCTTCTCCGGCTTCGACAGATTGATCGTCATCTCCAGCCTGCCGTATTCGGTCGACTGCTCCCAATAAACGTTTTTGCGGATACGGTCCATCCGGATATAATTCGAATCGACGCTCATCCGGTAAAAGTCGTCCGTCGCTTGAACGATGCCCGCCGTCTGCGCCGTCCGTTCGAACCGCGCCGCCGTTTCCGAAGGACGCGGCATCAGGAGGCCCATGATGCGGGCGTCGAGCAGGTCGCGGAACGTCGTCGTATCGTCCGGAATCAGTCCGATCCGCGCGCCGTAATCGAGCAGCGGTTCAAGCAGCTCCGCCGGGGAGTCCAGTTCCTCGCTCAAGGCGGCGCCTTCGTACGGCTCGTCGAAGTTGAACAGATCAAGCAGCGCATTGCGCGCGGCATAGACGTCGAGCGGTTCGATCATGCCGCGCTGCAGGGCAAACCGCACCAGCCGTTCGATCTGCAGGAGCGCCTCGGCGGCGCCCGGTTGTTGAGAAGTTGTGCTCATCGCAAAAACTCCTTACTTGTCGTTGTAGCCGCGCGGGTTTGCCTTGTGCCAGGCCCAGGCGCTGCCGATGATGTCCTCCAGCTTATTGCGCGTCGGATTCCAGCCGAGCTCGTCGCGCGCGCGCTTGGAGGAAGCGACCAGCACGGCCGGATCGCCGGCGCGGCGGCTTTCGACGACCGCCGGAATATCCTTGCCCGTCACGGCGCGCGCGATCCCGATCACCTGCTTCACCGAAAAGCCCTGGCCGTTGCCGAGATTATAGACGGCGCTGCCGCCGCCTTTGCGCAGCCGCTCGACCGCGAGCACGTGCGCGTCGGCCAAATCGCTCACATGGATGTAGTCGCGGATGCAGGTGCCGTCCTCGGTCGGATAATCGTCGCCGAAGACCGAAATGTGCGGCCGCTGGCCGAGCGCCGTCTGCAGCACGAGCGGAACGAGATGCGTCTCCGGGCTGTGATCCTCGCCGATTTTGCCGCTTTCGTGCGCGCCTGCCGCATTAAAATAACGCAGCGACACGAATTTGATGCCGTGCGCGACATCGAACCATTTCATCATCTTTTCCATGGCGAGCTTCGTTTCGCCGTAGGCGTTCGTCGGCAGCGTCCGGTCGAGCTCGTCGATCGGCACGCTCTCGGGCTCGCCGTACGTCGCCGCCGTCGAAGAGAAGACGATTTTGTTCACGCCGTACTTGTTCATTTTCTCCAGCAGGCAGAGGGTGCCGTAAACATTATTGTGATAATATTTTCCCGGATCCTTCATGCTCTCGCCCACAAGCGAGTTCGCGGCAAAATGAATGACGGCGTCGATTGCGTTCCCGCCGAATACTTGATCCAGAAAGTCCCCGTCTCGCAGGTCGCCGACGTACAGCTTGCCGCCGAGCACTGCGTCTTTATGGCCTTGCTGCAGATTGTCGGCGACGACGACGTCCTCGCCCCGTTCCAGCAGCGCCGCAACCGCATGCGAGCCGATGTAGCCCGCTCCACCCGTTACCAATACAGCCATGATTCTCTCTCCCTCCGGTTGTTTATCGAGCTTTCGTCAAGCCAGCTTTTCGACGCCGTTGCCGATCTCGCACACGTAGAAGCCGGCGGCAAGTCCCGTCGCTTCCGCGTAGCTGCGGCCGACCTCTTCCTTGAACCGTTCGATGCTGTCCTCGTGCACCAGCGACACGGTGCAGCCGCCGAAGCCCGCGCCGGTCATGCGGGAGCCGAGCACGCCAGGCACCTTGCGCGCGGCATCGACCATCGCATCCAGCTCGGCGCCGGTCACCTCGTACAGGTCGCGCAGCGAATCGTGCGAGCCGTTCATCAGCTTGCCGAACGACGCCAGATCGCCCGCTTCGAGCACCTTCATCGACTGCAGCACGCGATCGATCTCTTCGACCACATGGCGGGCGCGCTTGCGGACCGTCTCGTCCGTGATCAGATGCGCATGTTCGTTGAACTGTTCAACTGTCAGCTGCCCGAGGAGCGTCAGCTCAGGGAATACGGCCTGCAAGTCGCGCACGGCCCGCTCGCACTCGCTCCGGCGCTCGTTATATTTTGAATCGACGAGACCGCGGCGCTTGTTCGTATTGCCGATGACCAGCTTGAAGCTGCCGGACGCGAACGGCACGAGCTTGTATTCGAGCGTATCGCACATCAGCAGAATCGCATGGTCCTTCCGGCCGTTCGCCACCGCGAACTGGTCCATGATGCCGCATTGGACGCCGTTGAACTCGTTCTCGGATTTTTGCGCCAGCAGCGCGATCTCAACGGTATCGGTCGGATACCCGCCCATCGAAAGCAGCGCAAACGCCGTTACAACCTCGATCGAAGCGGAGGAGGAAAGGCCCGAAGCGTTCGGAATTTCCCCGTGGAAAAGCAGGTCGAAGCCGGTTTCGAATGTCCGGCCGCGCTGCTGCAGTTCGTTCACGATCCCTTTCGGATAGTTCATCCAGCCGTCCTTCTCGTCGTATACGATCGGCGAAATCGGCAGATGCTTGTGCTCGCCGGGAAAATTCGTAGACGAGAGACCGAGCAGATTATCGCTGCGGCGCCGAATCAGAAGGGTCGTGCCGAACGTGAGCGCGGCCGGGAAAACGTAGCCGCCGTTATAATCCGTATGCTCGCCGATCAGGTTGACCCTGCCCGGCGCATGAAACGCGCTTATCGCTTCCGGCGATTCGCCGTAAAGGGTAAGAAATTGTTCGGTAAGCTGCTGAATATCAGCCATTGTCACACCACTTTCCCTGAAATGTTATTGAATTGTGCCGTTAACATCAGTATAGACCAGCGGCGGCCGCAGCGAAATGGCGCGAAGTGAGTACGTCATGGAGAAAAGTGACTTTTTATGAGGACGGCGCGGGGATATGGTACAATGATCCTGCAACTTCCCATGGATGAAAATCGGAGGCGGAGCTTGATGGAACGGCCCTTCAGCTACTCGGTCATCTCGAATCCCGTGCCGAATGAGCATGGCGATTTATATGTCCTTTTTTCGGGAGAAAGCCAGACGAAGCCCGGCCACCGGATCGGGCCCAAGGTGTACGACTTCTATTTAATGCATCACGTGCTGTCCGGCTCCGGTACGTTCACCTGCGCCGGCTCGCGTTATGAGCTGCGCGCCGGGCAGACGTTTCTGATCGAACCCGAGCAGCTGATCGGCTATGCCTCGGACGAGGACGACCCGTGGCGCTACCGGTGGATCGCGTTCGAAGGCCGGCAGGCGGCCGCGCTCGCCGCGTTCGCCGGCTTGTCCTCGGAGAACCCGGTACTCGACACCGGGGACAATCCGCGCATCGGCGCGCTGTTCCGCAGCGTGGAGCGGGTGCTGAGGCTCGGCGGGCCTGCGGCTCATCTGCGGTCGACCGGCTACCTGCAGCTGCTGCTGGCCGAGCTCGGCTCCGCCCGTCCCGAGCCCGGCGAAGCGCCTCCCGCCGGCAGCGATGTCGAGGCGGTCGTCCGGCAGGCGATCCGCTTTTTATCCACGCAGTACGCAGAGCCGATCTCGATGGAAATGATGGCGGATACGCTCGGCTACAACCGCGCTTATCTCTCGCGCGTGTTCAAACGGCGCACCGGGCAGACGCCGGTGGCGTTCCTGCTGAAGCTGCGCATCGACAAGGCGCGCCAGCTGCTGCGGGAGCGTCCGGAGCTGACGGTAGAGCAGATTGCCGCCTCGGCCGGCTTCCGGGATGCGCTCTATTTCTCCAAGCAGTTCCGCCGCTTCTACGGCCGGTCGCCAAGCGCCTACCGCGAGGAAATGCGGCGCTTGTAACGCGCACTACGGCAATTTCTGCAGCTTCTCGAACGTCTCCCTCGTACAGATGACGAACAGCCGGGCGTCATGCGGAATGGGCTCGTCCATCCGCTTGTTGATGCCAAGGTCGCTGCCGTTCGAAATCAGCGTCGCGCCCTGCTTCAGCAGCTCGTCGAAGGCGTCGCCGAACGTGGCCCAGCGCGGCTGCCGCTCAATCTCGAACAAATCGTCCCCGTCGCCCCGGGACAGCAGCTGCGACAAAATGCGGGACGTGCCGGGATTAAACGCCGAGCGGACCGCCATATGGGAGACCGCCTCCGTACCGATGATGAAATCGTCGATTTTGATGTGCCGGAAACTCGGCAGGTTCACTTCGTCTTTGATTTCAACCACGGTGTGCACCTGCTTGTACTCGCGTTCCACCGCCGCCGCCACCAGCAGCGACTTGCCGTCGATGAACGACGGATCGCGGACGATCGCATTGTGATGCGTCAGGTCGTCGGCAAAAATAAAGACGGCTCGCGCCGCCCCCAAATTCGCCATGTCGAGCGTTTCGGAGCGCACCGGATTGCCGCGGATATAATGCATGCGGATATGCTGGAACGGCGCTTTGTCCATCATATCGATCAGCACGATTTCCGCCGTTTGGTCCGTGTTCATGATTTCCCGTACGGCAATCTCGGCATGCGTGCTCCAGTTGATGATGACGAAATGCTTTTCCCCCATAAACCTCACTTTGCCTTCCTCCATTCTCCGCTCGTACACGAGCATCGCATCGACGATTTTGCTGATGGTCAGCGACAGCAGGCCGATTCCGAAAATATAGAGCACCATCCCGAGACATTTGCCGGGTACCGTATGCGGGTAATAGTCGCCGAAGCCGACCGTCGTCACCGTGGTCATCACCCACCACAGTCCGTTAAAATAGCTGCCGAACGTATCCGGCTCGAGCGCGTACGCCGCGCCGGCTCCGCACAGCATCACCAGGACGACCGCGCCGTAAGTCAGCACATTGTTCATCCGGATGAGGCGAAGCAGCAGATTGGCAAATATAATCACGGTTTCCCCTCCCTTTCCGGCGGTGACGGCATGGAAAACATTTCATTATTGTACCCCGAGGTCCGGTTCCATACGCAGGTCCCGCTATTCGACGAGCTCCTCCACCTTTTCGGCAAGAAACAGGCGGTACAGCCGTACGATGACGATTTTCGCGACCATGTAGAGGGGAATGGCCAAAATAACGCCGAGAATGCCGGCAATATCCGCCGCGACAAGCAGCAGCAGAATCGTCGTGAGCGGATGAATGTCGAGCCGCCTGCCGTATACGTGGGGCGACAGCAGATTGCTCTCGATTTGCTGGGCGATAACGACGACGAGCAGCACCCACAGCACCATCGCCGGCGAATCGATGAAGGCGACGATCACGCACGGAATCGCTCCGAGAATCGGGCCGATATAGGGAATGATGTTGAGCAGCGTCGCGATCAGCGCGATCAGAAGCGAATACGGGAGGCCGATGATGAGAAACCCGATGTACATCATGACGCCGAGCAGGAACGTAATGATCATCCTCCCGACGATAAATCCGCTGAGCGCGGAATCGATGTCCTCCAGCACCTCGCGGCCGTCCTTCCGGTACCGCTTCGGGACGAGATGAAGGATCGCCCGGGGAATCGCGCCGCCGTCCTTCAGCATGTAGTAGCAAATGATCGGCGCGGTAGCCACGACGATGACAAAGTTCGTCACAGCCGAAATGACATTCGATATGTAGCTCGACGCCGTATTGACCGCATCGGTCAGCAGCTCCGACAGCTTCGCGATCATCTCCGTTCCGCCGAAGCCCAGCATGGAGGCGAGCCGGGTATGCTGCAGCCGGGCGAACCGCTCGTTAAAGCCTTCGACCAGCGCCGGCGTTCCGTTCGCGAAATTGTCGATCTGCTGCTGCAGCGTCGGCCAGACGACGACCACGAATAGAGCGGCCACAACGGCGAAAGCCAGATAGACGATCAGGATCGCAGCCGTTTTGGGCAGACGCTGGCGCCTCAAATAGCGAACGATCGGCCGCAGTAAATAATAGAAAAATCCGGCCAGCATAAACGGGACGATGAGGATGTTCAGCACTTTGTCGAGCGGCCGGAACAGAAAGCTATCCTTGGCAATCAGATAGATGATGAGCAGCAGGGCGATTGCGCCGAGGCAAATGCGAAAAAAGCGGCTCATTGGCGGCATAGGTCGTTCTCCTTTTCGCTTCAGCGGCGTCCGCTTCGGCATTCTTCCCTTTACAAGGACGTCGGCTTCGCGGCTTGCTCCGAATGCGGATGTGAAATCAAAGTAGACCGTTCGATCGAACGGCCTACCAGATGCATATGTGAGCCCGGGGGCGAAAATGTGCGGCGATTACAGATAATACGGCGGGTAATAGACGATCGCCGGATCGTACTCCCCGTTCTCGTAAGGCGTTCCGCCCCAGGCGATGACGACGATTTTATCCCGGTCCAGCTCGCGCTCCAGCTTCTCCGCGACGTCGTCCGCGATGCCGACCGATCGCATCTTCGCCCTCAGCTCGTCCCCTTTGGAACGGAAAATGTTGGCGATCGCCGTGCCGATCCCTTCCTCGAATACGCCGATTCGCCCGGTATCCGTTTCTTCGGCAAGCCGCTTCGTCCGCTCGTCTTCGTGCGTCAGCACAAACAGGCGGTCGTCGCTGTACCCGAGCTGACGGTAACGCTCCAGCTGCTCGCGCGCTTCTCCAAGGGTGTTCACCGTGTGCACGTTCGTCAAGCGGACGTCTTTGATTTCATTGATTCCCATATTGATCGCCTCCTAAGCATTTTTTGAAAAAAATGCAGCTCGTAAGCACAGCTAAGCATTTTTGGAAAAATGCTACTTCGTAAGCATCCACTAAGCATTTTTCTAGAAAAATGTGGCTTCGCAAACACGATTTTTTGGAAAAATGCAGCTTCGTAAGCATACGCTTAGCATTTTTTGAAAAAAATGCAGCTCGTAAGCACAGCTAAGCATTTTTGGAAAAATGCAGCTTCGTAAGCATACGCTTTGTTTTTTCGAAGAAAAAGCTTCCGCTAAGCATCAGTCAGCGTCAAGCTCTTCGTCTTCCGAAAATAAGCGAGACGACGAACAGAATGAGGAAAACGACAAACAGAATTTTGGCGATTCCCGCCGCCGTGGCGGCCAGCGAAAAGAACCCGAGTATTCCGGCAACAACAGCAACGAGAAAGAATAACAGAGCCCATCCCAGCATGAAACATCACCTTTCTTTCGATTGGTTTTTTTGCGGATCCGCGTGTACTGCTCTGTCTTATGCAGGTAATAAACCAATCGCGGACGGGCTGAAACGTGCCCGCCGATTTTCCGGCCGAAAAAAAATCCCGCCCACTGCCGGGCGAGAGAAATAAAAAAAGCGCCGGTCCGGGAGGTTGGTCCCGTTTCCGGCGCTGCTGCGTTACTGGGATGCGGCTTCGGCGCTTTCGATCGCCACCGCATGGGCGATGCAGGGGATGCTCTCCCCCTGCTGGAAGGATAGAGGCGAGAGCAGCGCGCCGGTGGCGACCACCAGCATCCGCTTCAGCTCTCCCCTTCGCATCCGGTTCAGCAGGTGGCCGTACGTCACGACGGCCGAGCAGCCGCAGCCGCTGGCGCCGGCCTGCACCTTCTGCTTCCCGTAATCGTAAATCATCATGCCGCAGTCCGCATACTGTGTCTTGTCCATCGGAATGCCGTGCTTCACGAACAAATCGTTCGCAATCGCATAACCGACCTTGGAGAGGTCGCCGGTGACGATCAAATCGTAATGCTCCGGGCCGATCTGCAGGTCGCGGAAGTGCGCCTCGATCGTATCGACCGCCGCCGGCGCCATCGCGGCCCCCATATTGAACGGGTCGGTGATGCCCATGTCGACGACGCGCCCGATCGTCGCCGACGCGACGACCGGCCCGCTCCCGTGCGCGGCTACGACGGCCGCTCCCGCGCCGGTTACGGTAAACTGGGCGGTCGGCGGCTTCTGCGAGCCGTATTCGGTCGGGTAGCGGAACTGCTTCTCGACGCTGGCGTTGTGGCTGCAGGTGCCGGCAAGCGCGAATTTGGCGCCGCCGCCGTTCACGATAAACGCGGCCAGCGCGAGCCCTTCCATCGACGTCGAGCAGGCCCCGAAGATGCCGAGATACGGAATGGTCAGCGTCCGCGCGGCAAAGCTGCTGCTGATGATCTGGTTCATCAGGTCGCCGCCGATATAGAACTGCACCTGTTCCTGCGTGAGGCCGGCGTTCTCGATCGCCAGCTTGGCCGCTTCCTCGAACAGCTTTTTCTCCGCCTTCTCCCAGCTGTCCTCCCCGAGCGACAGGTCGCCGTGAATGATCGAGAAATCCTCGGCCAGCGGGCCCTGCCCTTCAAAAGGGCCGACGACGGTTGCCGTCGCTTTGATGACGGGCCTGCGCTCGAATATCCAGCTTTGATGACCCTTTAGCATCGCTTGTCGCCTCCACCCTGTTTGCTAAAAGCTGACCTTGAACACCCAATGCAAAATACCGATAATAAACGCCGCCACGGCTCCGTAAACGATGACCGCCCCGGCGAGCTTGAACATTTGTCCGCCCACGCCCAGAACAAGCCCTTCGCTGCGGTACTCGATCGCCGTAGAAGCCATGGAATTGGCGAAGCCCGTCACCGGAACGGCCGAGCCGGCGCCTGCCCATTGGGCCAGCTTGTCGTACACCCCGAGGCATGTGAGGATGACGGACAAAATGATCATGACCGCGACGGTCGGCTTCGACGCGTTGTCGTCGTTAAAGCCGCCCCAGCGGATAAAGGCGTCCGATACCGCCTGACCGACGATGCAGATCAGCCCTCCGACCAAGAAGGCGCGGGCGCAGTTGGCCAGCACGGGCCGCTTCGGCTCGCGGCTTTTGGACAGCAGGTCGTACTGCTGCTGAACGGGAGTCATTTTTTTCTTTTTGTTGTTCGCCATGGCGCTTCCTCCTATCGGTGCAAATAAGGTGTCACGTCATCGATGACCCGCTCCAGCTTGATCCAGCAGTCTTCGTACATCGACTTGGCGCTCTGGTCCTTCGTTGAAAGGCCGAACATTTCGATGTCGGCGGCGCATTTTTTCAGCTGGGCAAGCAGCACGGCTTTCACTTGCGGCTCGGCGACCTTGATTTGGTCGTCGAACAAATCGACGTAAAGCTGGCCGTATGTATCCACCTGCCCGAGCACGACGTTATCGGCGCTGACGCCGGCTTTCTCCAGCTCCGTCATGAGCCAATCCCGGCTGAGCCCCCTCGTCGCAAGCGGCTCGTCCATAATTTTGCCGTCCATGATGACCGCCTGCGGCTCCTGCTCGGGACCGACCTGTACGCCCAAATGATACGCCGTCAGCGGCTGGTGCTTCTTTTGCAGCAGTACGTTGATGTCGCCGTTCGCTTCCATGACCGCGAACTCGACGTCCGCAGCCCGGAAAATGTTCTTTTTCCGCAGCTGCTGAAGCAGCTCGTCCGTCGTGATCCGTTCTTTTTTCATGTTGTCTTCCAAAATTTTGCCTTCCTTGATGAGCACCCGCGGCTTGCCGTCGATCAAATCCCGCGCCTTCTTGCTCTTAAGCTGCGCGAATTCGATGCCGAGCGAAACGAGCGCCCAGACGACCATGGAGACGAGCCCCAGATACCATTCCGTTTCGAGCGAGATGTAGGCGGCCAAATTGCCGATCGTAATCCCGGTGATATACTCGAAAAACGACAAATGGGAAACCTGTCGCTTGCCCATTACTTTGGTCATCAGGAATAGCGCAATGACCGCACCAAAGGTTTGAATCGCGATTCTGGACCAATCCGGCAACCGAAAGCACCTCCGCTTCGCTTGTTCCTTCCGCAACATTACGCCTTCATTATTTGCCGCGGCGCCCATGGATAGTAAAGTGAAATTATGGAATTTAGATCGGAGTTTCCCAAGAATAGGAGGCCGACAGCCAGGGGAATTTATGGTTTGTGGTTTTTCATCACCAGACCGACGAGGGAGGAACAACAACGTGACCATCGCCACACAAGTAAAAACATGCCTCGCTTCGCTGAAAAGCGCGCAGGCGAACCTCGAGCAGTTCGCGCTCGGCACGCAAAACCAGGAAGCAAAGACATTGTTTACGAACTGCGCCCAGCAAACGGAGCAGATCGTGCAGCAGGTCGAATCGCGCGTGCAGCAGCTGGAAAACGAGGAGCCGCAATACAAAGGCTTCTAGCCCGCCCTGAAAAATCAGACCGCCCCGTGCGCGAACCAGGTTCGCGTTCCGGGGCGGTCTTCGTTTCACAGCGGTTACTTTGAGAGCCAAAATCCATGGCGCCTTCCCTGCCGGTGCTTAAGGCGAGCGCCGGCATTCGGTCAGGGCGACTCCAGCCGGAAAACCGGCTCCGTCCGCCCGACCGTTTGCCCCGCGTCGTTGCGGATCGACGGCGGGAATTGCTCGCGGATGCGGCGGACGAGCTCCCCGCCGCAGCCCAGCTGCCCGAGCGCCGCGCAGACCGCTTCGGGCCAGGCGGTTTCGCCGCCGTCCGCCAGCTTGAGCGCGACGGCGAGCCGTTCCCTGCGCAGGGCGAAGACGAAGACGCCCTGCGCGCCGCTTTTGGCGACGATGTTCCCGTCGCCGAGCATGACGCTCGCCAGCCGCCCGGGTCCTTCGACCAGGGCTGGGTGGCGGTTCATCGCCGCGGCGATGCGTTCCGCCGAGGCGCGGACGGCGTCGTCCGCCCATTCGGCAGGCCGGGCGGACAGCCGCGCGTAGACGAGCGCGAGCCGCCGCAGCGGCAGCGCGAAGACGGGCAGGCCGCAGCCGTCGACGGCGAGCCCGACCGCCTCCGGCGGCATGCCCGCGATGTCCGCGACCAGCCGCAGCAGCTCGCGCTGAAGCGGATGGTCCGGCCGCGTATACGTTTCGAGCGGCCATCCGCGCAGCCTGCACAGCGCAAGCATGCCGATATGCTTGCCCGCGCAAACGTGGTACAGCTTGCGCGGCCCGCCGCCGCTTCGCAGCAGCTCATGCCTGGCCCGCTCCCCGGACGGCAGCGCCGGGCCGAACGCCAGCTGCTCCTCGCGGACGCCGGTTTGCCACAGCATGCGCTCCAGCACCGCCAAATGCTCCGGCCCGCCCTGATGCGAGGCGCACATCATCGCCAGCGCCGCCTCATCAAGGCCATACGCCTCGAGGACGCCGCCGAGCACCGCAGGCAGCGCCTGCACCGGCTTTGCCGTCGAACGCATAAACGTCCAGACGCCGGCATCGCCCGCGAAGCGCAGCAGCTCGCCGTCCGCCGAAACGACGGCGGCATGTCCGGCATGCACATTTTCCGTACGGCCGCCCCTGGTCGTTCTCACCAACGGAACGCCAAGCACGCGCCCCGATTCGTCCGCTTCGTTTCCTTCGTTCATCGAATTGTGCTCCATCATCGGTTCCTGGTCCATCATCGAATTGTGATCCATCTTCGGTTCCCGCTCCTTCATCGGATCCTGCCTCCTCCCCCTTCATCCCGTACCTTAGCCTATTCGCTGAATCGGGGTTTCGTTTCAATACCGGTTCTCCCGGTTATAAGTAACCATACAGCGACGGCTGTCCTGTAGGCGCCGCCGCTTCCCATTTGACAGAAGAGGAGTGATCAACATGGAAAAAATGAATAATGGTCAAGCAAGCGGGCGTAGTATGGTGAAGGGAATACTCATCGGCAGCGCCGTCGGCGCGGCGGCTGCCATGCTGATGACTCCAAAATCCGGAAAAGAAATGCGGGAGACGATCCGCTGCAAAACCACCGAATGGTCGTCGGCCGCCCGCGACAGGGCGTCCGCAATCGCATCTTCGGCCATGGGCAAAGTATCCGAAGTGAGCGACCGCGTCGGCGATTTGAGCCGGACGGCCGTAAACAAGGCGGCTTCGGCAGCGGAACAAACGGCGCATTTGCTGAATTCCAAGCATCGCGAAGAGGAAGGAGCGACCATGCATGAGCAAGCAAACGGAAGTTCAGACGAACGGACCCGGGCCTGATCAGCCGCGTCAGCCGTCCTCCGGCCAGGCCGGGCGCAAATCTTCGCCGATCGAGGAAGCGCGCAACGGCCATATGGTACAGGACGAGCAGGATATGAGGCGGCTCGGCAACGATATGAAAGGGATGAAAACAAACAGCCAGCTCCAGGAAGGCGGCTGGATTCCGGACCCGATTCAAGAATGAGGCTTCATCGACCAGGGAGGGGGAAACCCCTCTTTTTTTGCTGTGCTCCATGCTTCACTATAACAGCGGCGACAGCATCCGGGCGGCGGCCTCATAGGCCTTTTGCCGGCGGGAGCGTTTCCTGAACGTGTGCAGATCGAGTTCGTCGCTGTTGAGCAGATCCTGCCGGAAATCCGCTTCGAGCCGCCGGATCGCCGGTTCGCTGAGCAGCAGGGCGTTCAGCTCGAAATTACTGTAGAAGCTGCGCATGTCCATATTCGCCGTGCCCACGCTCGCGAGCAGATCGTCGACGATCATTACCTTTGCATGTATGAAGCCGCTTCGGTATCGGTAAATCCGGACGCCTGCCGCGAGCATCTCCTCCACGTACGACAGCGAGGCGTAGAGCACGATCTTCGTATCCGCTACGCCGGGCAAAATGATCCGCACATCCACCCCGCTGAGCGCCGCCGTCCGCAGCCCCATCAGCACGCTCGGATCGGGAATGAAATACGGCGTCGTGATATAAAGGCGGATTTTCGCCGCCGATACCGCGGCAAACACATATTCGAGCGTCCGATCGTCCGCCGTATCCGGCCCGCTGGCGACGATTTGCACCCGTTCGCGTCCGGCGCACCCGTGCACGGGCATATATTTGGAAGCCTCCAGCCTTTCCCCCGCGGTAAACCGCCAGTCCTTCAAAAAGACGTTTTGCAGAAAATAGACGGCGTCTCCCTCCAGCTGCAGATGGGTATCGCGCCAAAAGCCGAGCTTCGGATCGGCTCCCAAATACTCGTCCCCGATATTGATGCCGCCGACAAAGCCGATCCGCCCGTCAACGATCACGTTTTTGCGATGATTCCGGTAGTTCATCCGCTTCTCGAAAAAGGCGATTTTCGGCGCCAGGAAGCACTGCGTCCGCACGCCCGCGTCCCGGAGCTCGTCGATATAGCTTTGAGCGAGCCCCACGCTGCCCAGCCCGTCGTAAATAACCCGAACCTCGACGCCCTCCTTCGCCTTGCGAATTAGCGCGTCCTTGAACCGCTGCCCGATTTCGTCGGCGCGAATCGTATAATATTCCACGTGAATGTGGTGCCGCGCCGAGGCAATCGCATCGAAAATCGCCGCAAACGCCGCTTCCGCGTTCGTCAGCACCTTCGTTTCGTTACGGCACGTTGCCGGCGAAGCCGCGAAGCTCTGCAGCAGTCCGAACAGCCGCTCCTGATGCTCGAACCGGTCACCGTTCACGTCGGATAGGCTGCTGACCGGCTTGCACCGGCTCAGCGCGGCATGGCTCAGTTCGCGGCTGCCGGCGGCGCGTTCCGTGAAGCTCCGTTTCGCCTTGTACTCCCGGGCCAAATAATAATAAAGGAAAAAACCGAGCGGCGGACATGCGAACAGGACCAGCAGCCAGGCGACGGCTTTGGCAGGCCTTCTGAATTCGGCGGCGAGCACGGCCGCGATTTGTACGACAAATACGGCCAGCGCCAGCAGAGCCCAGATCATGCCCGTCCCTCCCCCATATGGTCCGAAATGTCTATAGCTTTGACCCCGGCCGCTTCCGGTATACGTGGAGGGCGCCTCGTCCGGAAGCGCTCAAAAGACGAAAAAGAACGCCGCGTCCATAAAGACGGGGCGTCTTTCAGCCATTCCCACCATTATCCCGCGACGTCGCGCTTGTTAAAGATGATCCAGGTAATCGCGACGAAGACGATATAATAAACCGCCAGCACGCCGAGCGAGAAGCCGATCGTCATGCCTTCCTTGACCGGGCTGTTCGTCAAATACTGGGCCAGATTCATGTGCAGGAACAGCACGTAATCGACCCATTTTTTGTGCAGCAGCGTCAACAGGCCCGTGATCGTGCTCCCGCCGAGGAGCAGGAACAGCGACAGCCCGATCGCCAGCCCTCCGCTGCGGAACACGGTGGAGAGCATAAACGACAGCGTCACGGTGACGATCAGCGCCACGAACTGATCGATATAATAAATCAGCATGAAAGCCAGCGGCGTCATGTCCCGGTCGACGTGCAGCACCCGCTGCACGACGTCGGCGCTTCCGTCGTAGCCGAACAGCGCGATGTTGACGAAGAGCGACAGTACGAACAGCAGCGCGGCCATGATCAGCGCGAACAGCAGGAGACTGATATATTTCGAGAGCAAAATTTTCGAGCGGCTCCACGGCCGGATGAGCAGCAGCTTGATCGTCCCGCTGGAAAACTCGCCCGCCACGCTGTCGGCGGAGACGACAACGGTGAAGATCGTGACGATGGAGAACAGGACGGCCGAGTTGATCTGCATCATGTTCCAGTTGTTGGCGTCCCCCCCGCCGATCAGCTTCGCCCCGATATCGATGGCGAGCAGGATCGCCACCAGAATGCCGAACATGATCCATGTGCGTAAACGGCGGTAAATTTTCATATTTTCGTTGCGGATCAGCAGCATGAAATTAGACAATCGTCTCGCCCCCCGTCATTTCGAGGAATTGGTCTTCCAGCGACTTGCTGACCGTGCGGATGCCGTAAACGTTCAGCCCCGCGCGCACCAGCTCGGCATTGATCCGGGCTACCGTCTCGCGGCCGGCTTCGACCGATACCGCCCCGTCCGCCAGCGCCGCCCCGTATTCGGCCAGCAGCCGAACGGCCTCCTGCGCGTTGTCGACCTCGAAAACGACCCGGCTCACAGCGACTGCCGCCGCTCCCTCGCTGCGAATGCTTCGCACGTCGATCAGCCGTCCGGTCTGAATGATCGCCACGCGGTCGCACATGAGCTCCATCTCGCTGAGCAGATGGCTGGAGACGAATACGGTGATGCGTTCCTCTTTGGCCAGCTGCCGCAAATAATCGCGCAGCTCGCGGATGCCGGCCGGGTCGAGTCCGTTCGTCGGCTCATCCAGAATGAGCAGCGACGGCTTGTGCAAAATCGCCTGCGCCACGCCAAGCCGCTGGCGCATGCCGAGCGAATACGTCTTCACCTTCTCGTGGATGCGCGCCTTCAGCCCGACAAGCTCGACCACTTCCTCGATCCGCCCGCGGGTAACGCCCGGCACCATGCGCGAATAGTGGAGCAGGTTCTGGTAGCCGGTCAAATATTTGTACATTTCCGGGTTTTCGACAATGGCCCCCACATGTCGTATCGCGTTCTCGAAATCCGTCCGGATGCTGCTGCCCCGGATCACGACATCGCCTTCCGTCAGCGACATCAGCCCGACCATCATGCGGATCGTCGTCGTTTTCCCGGAGCCGTTCGGCCCGAGGAAGCCGAATACTTCGCCTTCCGAAAGCTCAAGCGACAGCTTGTCGATAATCGTTCTGCCGCCGATTCGTTTCGTTACCTGGCTTAATTGGACAATTGATTCGGAAGCTAGATTATCCACCCAAGAACCTCCCGTTTTATCCTGGCGAAAGCCCTTCTTGCGGCCTCGCATGCTTTTCATTATACGGAAACGCGAAAAAGGATGGAAGTTTCTTAAACAAAATTTAAAGGGCCCGCCGGCGCGTCAGCTGCAGGGAGCTTTCGCGGCGGCGGGCCATGGCGGTTCTTCGGCGGCCGTCAGGCCGGTTTATAGAGCGGCAATAAGCGGATACGGGGCTTCGGACGGTTTCGTCAGCGGATCATCGAACAGGTCCGAGTCGGGAGCCACAGGCAGCCGGGGCATTTTTCCTTCCTGCCGATTGTCCGGCAGCTCCGGCGTTTCCGCCGAGGCGGCGAGTTCTTCGCTTGCGGCGCACCGTTTGCAGCAGCCAAGCGGGTATACGATTTTATAAAAGCCGGTACGAAAAACAATCGCCGCCACTTCCCGATCCAGAATATAGCCGCAGCAAATACAGCAAAAACACTCCTTGTCCTCCAAGAATGACCACTCCTTTTTCCAACATGTTTCTACTTTATGTATCATATTCGACTTTTATGTTACATATTGTATCTTTATATCCTAACAATATGACATTGCCTGATAGGTGTCAAGTAAAATATGCGAAATTTGTCGTGTATGCGCTTTCATTTCTTCATAAAAAAAGACATTCAAACTTTCTCCGAAAAAAAACTCCGTTCAGCCAGACACATCCTCCCTAAAATCGTATTCGCAAGCTTTTGAGCCTGCCGTCTGTTCTATAACTCCCTTCTTGTAATTTGCATCCGTCCTCGGTACTTCCCCGGAGGCAGTAAGTTATTCCTACGTGCCCTACTCACTCGGCTTCCGGATTGCCTGGTTCGCTGCCGCTGCGCCTCATCCCCGCCGGTCCATCCTCGCTTCCGAACTCCCTCCGGCGGCAGCCATGCTGCGGTACATCTCGTGTACGCGCCGAGCGCCCGGATGTGCAAGCCGCAAATGCTCATACAGCGCCTGCGCAATCGAGCGCCGCATGCCGCGATCCGGCAGCAGCTCGCAGCCGTATACATACAGATGGTCTTCCTTGCGCCGCCAAATGATATGCCCGAGAACCCCCAGCTCCCATTCGCCGATCATGACAACAGCTCGAAGCGTATAATCGGTATTCACCGGAAAACGCAGATGCGTCATGAATTGCAGGCAGGTAGGGCCCATGCTACGCAGCAGCACCGGCGTCTCCTTGGAAGGCGCTGCGCCGCCCGGGGCGTGTGCGATGGATATTTTCGCTTGAACGCTCTCATGTATACCTATGCGGACATTGCGACGGATCGCTTTATCGCGAAGTGCGTTCACATCCATTGTCCTCCAACTCCTCTCCGTTATGGCTTACGCATTTCCTCATACCACCATTGCAGCAAGTTAGACAGCTTAGCCAGTCCCCTCATACGACCACAGCAGCTTCCATGCGCCGTCGTCTTTGGCCAGATAACAGGGCTGAACCAGCTCGAAATCGCCATAAGGGGTATGAAAATGCTGCGTCACTACGATTTCGTACACGTCATTGATTTCGGGCTCATCGCTGCTTATCCGCCATGCGGACAGATGCTTCGGTCTGCCCGCTTTGAAATCGAACGTCTTGACGCCAAAATCCTGCATCATGATGTGTGCCCGTTTCTGAATGTAGGACGCCTTTTCGAATTTCTGCTGCATTAGCGGGTGGAACAGCTCCCACGCGCTGCCGAAATCGCCGGACTGCTCATCCCGATAAAACTGCTCCACGGTGTGCATCGCCCCGGAGCCTCCGCCCGCCGCCGCAAGCGTCATGCCGCCTCGCCAAACCAGCCAGACGGCGATAAGCAGTGCAAGCGCAGCCGTCCACAACCGGAGCGGCCGCCTGCCCCGCCTTCTATGCGGCATGAAAAAGCCCCCTTCTCCTAAAGCTATTCCAACTTTATGAGCGGGGGGCTTATTTTAGACCGCCTGTCTGACAAACCTTACTGCATCTGATTTTTGAGCAGATTATGAATCCGGCTCCGCTCGGCGTCGCTTACGATGTAATACCAGATGCCGCCGATCGTCTGCCCTTTCCCTTGAATTTCCACTGTGTCGATGCTGCCGATTGCCGGACGGTAGTCGGTAAGGAATTGCTTCATCTCGTCGAAGGTGATGTTTGTCTTCACACTGTCCCCGACCTCGCTCAGCATCGAATCGATCTTGGTCACGTTCGTCAGGTTCATCGCGTGCTTCATCACTTCTTCTAAAATGTCGCGCTGCCTCGCATTCCGGCCCAAGTCGCCTCGCGGATCGTCGTAGCGCATCCGCGAATAGAGCAGCGCCTCATCACCGTTCAAGGTCAAATGCCCCTTTGCAAACGTGTGCTGCTCATAATTGAACGCAAAGGGGTTATCCACCTCGACGCCGCCGATCAGATCGATAAGGCGGGCGAAGCCTTCCATATTCACTTTGATGTAATAATCGACCGGATAATCAAGAAACCGCTCGATGGTCTGAATCGACATGTTGACGCCGCCGAACGCGTACGCATGATTGATTTTGTCCACCGTGCCGTGTCCGACGATGTCCGTCCGCGTATCGCGCGGAATATTAAACATGAGAATCGATTTTTTCGCCGGATTCACGGCCATCAGGATGATCGTATCGGAGCGGCCGGTATCGTGCGGGCGCTGATCGACGCCAAGCGCAAGCACCGTAAACGGCTTCAGCCGGTCAGGCGTCTTCGCTTCGGTGTCCACCCGTTTCTGCACATCCGGATCCTTGCTGACATACACCGGTTTGGCGGGCGCCTCGTATATCTTGGCTGCCGTATGCTTGGCAGAGTTATAAAGGTAATACAAATAGCCGCAGGCTGCCAATATCAAGACCCCGGCAGCGATCCCGGACCAGGCGAGTACCCTTTTGACACGACGGTTCATAGCCGCCCTTCTTTCATTAATGAATTCACCCTGGCGTTCACGATTCCGCCTGCTTCCCGCTCCTGTCCGCCGGCCGCTCCGCCCCCGCCGCTTCATGATCAGCCGCTTCATCCGGCTTCAGCTTCCCGGCGTCGATTCCAAGCGAAGCCATAATGGCCCGAATGTCCAGCTCCTGCTTGCGCTGTTCCCCGCTGCTCATCGATTCACCCCATTTCCTAACGCATTCACGACGGCGGTGCAGCTGTTCCAACAAGTCCTTTATAGTCTCTTATATGCTTCCGCCAGGCATTATAATTCCAGCCATGCAGAAGCGCGGTTGTTCATCTCCCCCGATTGTTTTCGTTAATCAAATGATCGGATTGGTCAACCCGCTGCATTGCCGAATTTCCCAACGACCGTAAATTTCCTCATTTCCTCAAAGCCGGTCAAATAAATATTCCCGCTGCGCAGCCAGGCGTGGGCGATCATTTTGCCGTCCGCATCCCTGGCCGTCCCCAAATAAAGCGTACTCTCAATGCCGCGGCGATCCAGCATTTTCATCGCGGCAATCGCCATGACCAGGCATTGGCTTTCCCACCAGGTATGCCGGCTCATGGTTCGGACGGCACGGGAGATCCGTTTGATCGTATCTTCCGCAGGCGTATTGCGAGCGAATGAAGTTTCCTGCATCGGACGGCCAAGCCCCGGCGCCACTTTGGCAAATGGCAGCGCTTTTAGCACTCGGGCCCAGCCCAAATAAAAAAAAGCCTCGGTATATAACCGCAGCTCTCGTGGATGCAAAGCAAACGCTTTTTTAATTAGTCTGAACAAGGGTCATTACCCTCTCCGCTTGAAAATGGATCTTTATCTATGTCAAACGCCAGTTGGAAGCCTCTCACTCCAAATGGTCGTCTAAAGGTTGGAAAAAGCCCCTTACACACTTGCGCGTATAAGGGTGGGTCGAATTTTAGCTGTGATGAACGACTTCGTCTACATCGTTTTGTACCGCGTCGGGAATCATCGTTCCCGGGCCTGCCATCGTCAGGTTGACGTCGAGTACTTCCATTTGTGGCGCTTCCCAAACTTTTTTGGACATCTGTTTTCACCTCCTTGCAGAATAACCGAGTTATATAGACAAGGCACAAGGCCTCGACTATCAGGAGTAAGAGCCGGATCGAAGCGGTGCCGGAACCGGCGGCAGCGAACGCAGTTTATGTAGAAAACGGTGAACGGCCAATCCCCGCATTAACAACTGGAGATCCGGTACAAGAGCAAGCCCGGGCCGGGGATGGCGATCCACTTTATGAAATGAAGCTTTAATTTGCGGAATATTCAGATATTCATTCGCGGCATCGTTTTTGCACAGCGCATCGATATCTTCGGCGATCCGCTTCAAATCCTTCAGCAGCCCGTACACCCAAGCCTCGCCATGAATACCGCAAACACGCGGGTTTAACCGGACCGTATCCGGCAAATCACCTTTCATCGCTCTCCGAAGCAAAGCCCCGTTCATGCCATGCTGCACAAATTGCTCCAGTGGAAGAGCAAGACAAAACCGGATCAACCTTACATCCAGGAACGGATCCCTTTCCATTACGCCGTAACGGAGAGAAAGTTTCGTGCGTCTCGTCCCCTGCATGCTGGAAAAAGTCATGCTCTCCAACAGCCGGGCTCGTCCTTCCAACGTGAAGGCTGTACCACCGCCGATGTCGGCATCAAAATGGCGAAGCAGTTCCCTTACATGCATGCTCCGGGCAAAATCCGGATGAATCAAGATCGGTTCCCCGGCGTATGCAGCGTTTCCGGTTCTCCGCGAAAAAGCAGACCTGCCAATCATGGAGAGCAGTCGTGTACGCCCGAGCTTCGTGCTGCGGCTGTATGGACCCAGCTCCCGATAAAGCCTCATCCATCGAAACCTTTTCAACAAATACGCATAATAGTCGACCGGCGATCCCCAGGAAACCGACTGTTTGCCTCCGAAGCCGGTAAGCAGTATACCGATATCCCATTCGGCTGCCTGCTTATGAATATCTTTTGTCCAAAAGGAGTTATCCACGAATTTATAGGGCATTTCCAATATATCGAGCCACTCGTCCATGTCGGACAACGGACTATTTTCCGGGAAATATAGATTGTGATCGGAGGTACCGCCAATGTGCCGGACCATTTGCTTGATCAAAGACCGCTCATCGTTAACCGGGTCACTAACTGTCCTATGGGCAGCATCGCCCGGCGGGACATAGCTGAACGTGTGCAGCGGTTTATGCTCTTTTTGTAATTCCTTTGCCGAGAGACCGGCGACGGAGCCCGAATGAAGCCCGCCACTTAACGCGGCACCGACTGCCTTATGCGTTCGCAGCCTCGATCGGACCGCCTGCGCAAATACCTCCCGAAACGCCTCCTCATAGGATTCGTTCGTCTTGAACTGGGGGATCTGCGCCGGCCGGAGCTTTTCGTATTGCAGCGTACTCCAGAAGCCGTTCATTAAAGTGAAAGAATAAGCAGGAGGCAGCTGCCCAATTCCGTTATAAGCGGTACTGAAGGGATCCGCCGACTCGTATTCGGCCGGAAGCGCCAGAAATTCGGCCAGCCAAGTCTCATTGATCGAAACATGCCGATCATTCAGAGTGAGGAGCGGTTCAATCGTGGTCGCAAACGAGAATCGGCTGCCGTTCTGATGATAATACAGCGTCCGGTTTCCGATAGGATCGCGCGCGCCAAACAGCAGCCTTCTTTTCCTGTCCCAGACCACGAACGCGTAATCACCGATTAAATATTGCGGAGCGTCTATCAACCACTTGCGATAAGCCAGCAAAATAAGCTCGCTGTCCGGCATATTACGGCGTTGGCGTTCGACCTGCAGCCGTTCAAACAGCTCCTCCCGGTTATCAATGACCGCATCCGCCGTAATGACCAGCCCCAGCTCTTTATCCTCGTAAGGCAGCTTCTCACCGAGAGACTCCGGCGTCACCCGCTTCACACCACATCCCAAAAAGACCGAATCCCCCCGCCAGCCGCTGAGCTCATCCGTTTGATACATCTGCAAAGCATGCATCAGCCTGCCGCAATCCTCATGGGATACAGGATCGGAATCATAATTGTGAATGCCTGCTATGACGCTCATGTTGGCCTCCGGGGAATGTTCTACTAAGAAGAATTTTCGATACATTATGTTTAATATTATATCATATGTTACATATTGTATCAATTTGTTTAGATTAATTTTATTGTTTCAAATTAAACTATTAACCAACACTTGCTCTTTTTTGTCGGTCCTTTTTTGCACTTATACTTGAACGCGATTTTGATAGCCGCCAGAACCATAATAAAGGACGAAGCGGAAAGTAAAGGAAATGTAACGGTTTCGGAAGTGTGAGGATTTGAACATCTCTTATGTTTGGATACAATAGGTTTAATAAGAACATCCATCTTTTTGAAGAGGGAAGTAATAAAAACGAATAATATTTAAAAAAAGGGACCAATTTTTTTGGAAGATCTGTGAATACGATCATATCTTTTATAAAAATTAATGCCTTTTTAGCTAAGTTTAGTGATAATTTATTCTTGGTTAAACCTTCCAGGTCATTAGGAATAGCCGTTTTAAATAATTGTGAAGCTAATATTATGGCTTGCCCTACAACTGTTAGACAATTATATTTTTTCAATAACGGCAAGCCAATACTCCAATCTATTCCGTTTCGAATCATAAAATCAATGTCAACTAACCAACGTAATCTAAACCATCCGTGTCTTGCTCCATGCAGAATTAAAAATAAAAATAAGTCCTCGTTTCCTAATAAATAAATTGAAGAAGATATTGATAAAGGACTTAATCTCTTCCGTTCCCATAATTCCTTAAATTCTGGTTCGTTTCTGTCACCTGGGTTAAGTTTCCAGTGAAGTTCTATTTCAATGCATTTCTCAGAATTAATATAAGAAATATGATTACCTTTTTGTTTAAAAGATGTATTATTCACTTCTGTTTTGTAGCCAAGCTCTTGAAGTAATAATCCTGCCATTTCTATTTTTTCAGTAGGGACGAGGATATCCAGATCTTTTGATGTTCTAAACGACACATCACCGTACAGTGCTTTTGCTAAAACTGGACCTTTCAATACTATTAAACAAATATTATTATTTTTAAATGATTCACAGATCCTCTCCATTTCTGCACTTAAGTGAAGCATTTGTAATGTATTTTTTCGGAAATCCGAATAAATTGATTTTGCAATTTCAATCGGAATTATTTTTTTATCAATTTTGTTAATATTTTTTGCAACCAATGGAAAGACCCTATGATGTCTAGTTAATTGCAGAAACTTTCCCCAATCAATGTTATTAATGTCTTTTCTCACATGTGAAAATGATTCTGAATCATTGTCTAATCCAATAAGAGCAAGTAGCAGTTTCAATTCATTAGGGAAAGAACCCATATCAAGCGATATTTCGCTACTCATCAATAAGCTCCTTTGAAATTCATCTCAATAATCTTATTGAGATATATTGCATATTAAATTAGTCACTGCTACCGGAATTTATATAAAATATTCTATTTTATTACAAAACTTCTTCAGATTTAATATTTTGAAACACAGGTCTACCAACTGGGTAATAAGCAAGTCCGGTTTTACGGATTTGATCAAAACTGAAGACATTTCTACCATCAATCAGTATTGGTCGAGCTAATGCTTTTTCGACTTGAATAAGATCTACTTCTACAAATTCATTCCATTCTGTCAGCAAACATAATGCCTCGCTCTCATGTGCAACTTCCATTGCTGTTTCGCACCAAGTAATCGCAGGATGATTAAATATTTGTCGGAAACATTCCATAGCAATCGGGTCATAAACCTTCACATGCGACCCTAACTCTATAAGCTTTTCGATAATTTCTAATGCTGGAGCCTCACGAACATCGTCCGTTTCAGGTTTAAATGAAAGCCCCCAAATTCCTATTGTCTTTCCGTATACATTATCCAATGCTTGAAACAGTTTATCGAGCACTCCTAATCGCTGATTTCGATTCACTTCAACTACTGCTTTTAGTAGTTTAAAATCGTATTCAACGTTACCAGCAATTTGTATGAGCGCTTTTGTATCTTTAGGAAAACATGAACCACCATAACCAATTCCTGCACGAAGGAAAGATGTGCCAATACGTCGGTCTAATCCCATGCCTTTTGCTACTTCAATCACATCTGCTCCAACTTTTTCGCAAATATTCGCAACTTCATTAATAAATGAGATTTTTGTAGCGAGGAATGCATTTGAAGCATATTTTATCATTTCTGCGCTTCTCCTATCGGTTATAATAATTTCATTACATAAAGCACTGTGTAGTTCGATTAATAATTTCTTAGCAGCCAAACTATCTGTTCCAATGATAATACGATCAGGGTTGAATGAATCCTTTATGGCCGTTCCTTCGCGTAGAAATTCTGGAAGTGAAGCAACATCAAATTTCCCCTTATAATAAGTGGACACGATTTTTTGTACCCGCTCATTCGTGCCGACTGGAACTGTACTTTTCACACAAATCACTTTATAGCCATTCATTGCCTTACTGATTTCCATAGCCGCAGTTTCGATGTACTGTAAGTCCGCTTCACCGTTGGAAAGTGACGGTGTACCAACAGCAATAATTATGATTTCTGATTCAGAAACCGCTTTTTTAATATCTGTCGTAAACTTCAGCTTATTATTCTTAGTGTTCTTAATTATTAATTGTTGTAAGCCTGGTTCATAAATGGGTACCTCTCCATTACACAACTTTTCAATCTTACCGGTATCTTTATCAACACAATATACGTTATTTCCTAGTTCTGAGTAACAAACACCGGATACTAAGCCAACGTATCCGGATCCAATGACTGAAATATTCAATTCATTCAACTCCTAAAATAAAAAGTCGGTAACAGCTTATTCATCAAAGGCAAATCCAACTTTAAGATCCTTGCAAATTCTTTCAATCTGATCTTTCGTCTTGTTTTTCCAATAAGTATCATATACAGGTGATGAGTCCATTAATACTTTATTTTTATTTATATAATCACTTGTTTTTCCAATGATTTTTGCTGGAGTCCCTGCAACTACACAATCATCAGGAATGTTTTTTGATACAACACTTCCAGCTGCAACTATTACATCATTACCTATTTGAACGTTTGGTAATATGATGCTTCCGTATCCTATAAATACTCTGTCACCAATAATTACTCTTCCAATTTTAGTTTTACCCAATACTAATTTTGTTGTTGCATCATGAGCTAATATCGTGCTGTTTGAAATGGTTACATCATCACCTATTCTTATAAGAAAACAATGGCTGTAATCAATTTTAGTATTATATATTTTTAAGTTTTTCCCTACTTCCAAGCCTCTTCTTTTTAATCTCCATAAAAAAAATTTTTTCACCAGCATTTTTAAACCCATTTTACTCACCAACCCTTGATAGGTTAACCTGCATTTTTATCTGATGAATATACCCCTCAATCGCACTTAATAGCAGAGACTGTTCAGATTCATACTCTTTATACTTTTTCGTTTTTGATAAATTAATCTTTTCAGCCAATTGAGTTATATCATCTACAATTTCTATAAATCCAAGTTCGTAAAACATTTGAGCAATCTCAATTTGGTGATCATCTACATGTTCTTCAAACTCTTTTCGTCTTGGTACAACAATTACTTTTTTTTTGTTTTTTAATCCTAGAATAATCGAACTTGTACCAGCATGGGTAATAATCATATTCGCTTCTTTAATTAACTGTTCCATTTCAGAGATCTCTATTAAGTCCCTCGTTTTAAAGTTTTTTGCAAAGTAATTTGAATAACCCGCTTGTGCAATAATTTCCTCCGTTATTTTTCCTTGATCAATTAATTTATCCAATTCTTCAAATAATCGATTTAATTGAAATTTTTGAGTACCTACTGTGACAAGAATCAATATATTTTCCCCCTATATTCTGCTTTAGGGTAAAATTTCAATAATTCTTCCCATTGTACGTAAAACTTATCTGAAATCCTATAAATTAATTGACCAGTCAGTGTTGGAGATTTTATCTTAGCAAAACTTTCAATAAACATAATTTTTTTTCTAAATAATTTACCCAAAAAACAAAATGGAATTACTGCTCCTGCCCCAGTAGAAATAATAATATCTGGTTGTTCTTTAACAAAAAAATATATTGATTTTATTACATTCAAAAATAAAATTAATACAATCAATATATTTTTTCTTTCTTGTTGAACTAGAAAATAAGTTTTACAACTATCCCTCAAATTTTCTACAGTTTTATTTTTTTCAGTAATTAAAATATATCTATATTGTTTAACGACCGGAATTATTTCCTTCATCTGAGCTAAATGACCACCCGTTGAGCAAATCAAACAGATCTTTAGATCTTTATTTTTTTTCACTTGTCGTCACCCATTTGTTCAAAATAATGAAATAAACTTTTCCTTAATTCTTTCGCGGTTATATTCTAAGGAAGTACTAAGTGCATTTGCTTTCATTTCTAAAATCTTTTCTGTCGAGAAATTTAAATATGTACAAATCATTTCCTTTAATTCATTTACATCACCTGGTGTAAACAACAAACCATTCTCATTATGCTTTATATAACTTCTCAACCCTCCAATATCACTTCCGATAACCGGTGTTGCACAAGCCATAGATTCTAAACCTACAAGTCCTAAACTTTCCCCTTTTCGTCGAGTAGGAAAAACTAACGCATAAATAATATTGTAAATAAGTCTCAATTTTTCATGAGGTAGTGTATCAAATAAAACAACCTCATTTTGTAAATTATATTTTTTAATTTGATTTTTAAGTTCTAAATAAAATTTACCATTACCTACAATTATTAATTTAACATCACTATACCCCCCATTTCCTTTAAGAGAACAAAATGATTTCAACAAATCATCCCATCCCTTTTCAAAATCTATACGTCCAACATATCCGAGGTATCTATTATTTTCATTTAATCCCAATTCACTTAAAGAACAACTTTGCGGTTTGAAAATTTCACTGTCAATACCGCCTGAAGGTGATATTTCAATTCTATTTTTCAAATCATACTTCTCAATAACCAAATTTCTAAAGTAATCCGATGGCACTATTACTAAAGTTGAAATTTGCAAAAGTCTTTTCACCAATATTTGCAATTTCTCTTGTATAGCCGTCTCTGGAACAACGTCGCTTCCATGAACGTTTATAACTATACGCATTTTTCTTTTTATTAATTTTGAAATCAGTACGGGCAATGCATTGTGTGAAGCATAGTGAATATAGGCATAATCATAATTATAAAAAATAAGTTTAATCGTCACTTTTAAATAATGAATTATATAATCAATTAATTTTGCAAATTTACCAGATGATTTATAAATTACTGTTTTATCAATAACGAAGCCTTTTTCCTGTAACATATCCAGCGTTTTTTTAACAAATATCCCGTATGATGGATATTTTTTATTTGGATACATATTTGAAATTAAAAGAATTTTTCTCAATATAATTCACCTTTTCGTTATCAGTCGCTATTAATGAACTACTAGCTGCTTTATTTTTTATTGAATCGTTGACATTTCTATTCGAGATCAGAAAGCAACAAGTTATTGCCAAGAAACTTCCGGATAAAGCAGAAAACATAACATGTCCGCCAAAAAAACTATAAATTGCGACTATGATATAACTAAAATAAGCAGAAAAATAATGAACCCCATGCTTGGATAATGATTTAAAAAATAGCGCAATAAAATACCCATAAAAAATAATTGAACCGATTATTCCATAACTAAAAAAGAAATCAAAAAAATCCATTTCAACAATTAAATATGGCCTTCCGAAAACTTTTCCTGTAGTATTCATGTGCTCATAATATCCTTGCCCAAAAAGTAACTTTAATGGCGTAATTTTTTCAGTAAATGCTGTAATCGCAGCTTTAAGAAAAACATCCCTTCCTGTTAGAAGAAATGTTCCAACATTATTATCCATTTGAACATCTGTTTTAAAGAAATAATTGAACCTCTCGACGGTTTGCATAACTTCGTTTTGAAAATAGGTTGTTAATAAATAAGTGACAGAAATAATAACAAGAACACTTATTGATATTATCTTTAAATTATTTGAAAAATTATTCTTTATTAAATTCCTAAATATATATACAAATAAAATAATTACCGAAAACACTATACTTGATTTTGATCCTATAAGTAAAAGGGTAATCAACAACAATAAAATTAATATGCCATAATACATGCTTTTTTTTTGATCATTTAGAATTGCTGATAACTTTTCAAATGCAAATACCAATAAAACTAGTAATACAATATTTAGATCATTATTTGCATTATAAAATGCCTTATAACCTGATCCATCTCCATAAACATTTGTCCCCGAATCAAGTAATTTAGGTATAATTATACTTAAAGGGAACAGTAAAAAATTAATTTTCATAACCTTCATAAGTTGTTTTCCAGATATTAATCCTTTTTTCTCCAATGCTCGGTAAGCTTCAATAATAACAACTACGAGAAGTGGCCGAAAACCTTCTTGTATATCTGTGAGCAGACCACTTAAAGAACCGTGATTAAAAAAATAACCCAATTCACATATGTTAAGATAAAGAATAAAAAAGAGAACAAAATAAACTCGCTTTTTTTCATGAAATTTTAAAATAAAACTAAACATAATAATAAAAATAAAAACTCGAAATATTTGTCCAATAGAAATATTACCACTGAACTTTTCTATATATATTCCATTTATGGAATCAACAAGTACAATTATTGAGAATAAAAATACAAATATCTTTGCGTAATTATTTTTTTCGGCTTTTACCATTCAGGTATTACCTCTTTTTTAAATAAATTAATTACTCAAACTGAATAGTTGTAACCAGTCTGTTTTCTAGTTCTGACCAATTGATAAATTAACGATGCCCATAATGAGCACATAAGCAGAAAATCAGTTGCAATACTAGAATATATAGCCCCATATAATGAAAACGCATTTATTAACCACAAATTTATTAATACATTGAATATAGCCGCAGCAACTTGAATACCGCTTCGAATTGCTTGATACCCTGCCCCTGTCAATGTATCTGCTGCAAAATAATGCATTGTTTTCAATAACGGCAATACAGCCAACCACTCAACAACTTCTACAGATTGCTTGTAATCCTGACCTAAAATATATGGAATAAATGGAGCCAGTGCATATAGAACAACCCAAGTAAACAATGAATAACTTACTGCAAAAGGGATAACTCTTTTGGCAAAATTGAAACTTCCTTTTATCCCAGAAGTACCGTATTGAAAAAATTTAGGGTAGGTTGCATTTAGCAGTGATCGAACTGGTGTAAACGAAAAATCTATTACCCGGTAAGCTGCAGAATATATACCAGATACAGATAATCCCGAGTATATTGTTAGCATCGCTTTATCCAAATCATTATAAATATTTTGCGATGAAAAGCTTATTGAAAAATAAAAACCCTCAATTAAATCTGAAAATAACAAATTTTTGTTAAAAATTGGTCTCCCCCATTTTATATATACAAGGAAAACAGCTATGCTTGAACAAATAATGATCGTTAAAAGATATAACCACCCCCACATATATAATGTTATAGCATCTTTAGAGAAATAAAGGATAACCGCAAATACGAGTCTTGAGATGCTAATTAGAAAAGATAAATGAGCAGTCCATTTTAATTCTTGAAGTGCCTGAAATGCTGAACTACAAACATCCAATATCCTCGCAAAAAATATATCCGCTAGCCCCACTAAAAGTACAAGTGATAATGGAACTGACTTTGGAAGAAAGCATTCTGCTAAAATTAAAGCCAATATTATTAAAACGACTGAAGAAATTATTGTTTTAATAATTGCTATACACCAGTATTTCTGAAATCGTGATTTATCCCTAGAAATATTTTTAATAAGAATGTTACTTGCACCCAGACCTGAAAAAGGAGCTAATATCGCAACCAGAGACACTGCACCCATAAATGCTCCAAAGTTTTCTGCTCCAAGTGAGCGAGCGACAATTACAAAATAAACTCCTTGCATTATTACTCGAGAAAAGTTACCATAAATCATCCAAAATGTATTTTTTGTCAATCTATTTAATTTTATCTTTTTGGTTACGAACATTCTGAACTCCTTTTATGGACTGGTCAGTTGTACTATCCATTTTCTATTAAAACTAAGGGAACCTACGCTGCTAATAAGCATTTTTAGATCCAAGTAACACTTTAAAAGTTTTAAAAATAATCTTCAGATCAAATAAAATATTTCGTAGCCGAATGTATTTCAAATCAAGTTCAACCATTTCATTGAAACTCAAATCATTCCGGCCACTAACTTGCCATAAACCAGTGCAACCTGGTTTAACCTTAAGTCTCAGTTTGTGATAACTCGTGTAATCAGCAACTTCTCGTGGAAGTGGAGGTCTGGGTCCTACAATAGTCATGTCGCCTAAAATTACGTTCCACAATTGTGGTAATTCATCAATGCTTGTCTTCCTTATGAACTTACCTACTTTAGTAATTCGCGGGTCATTTTTAATTTTAAACATTGCACCGCTAATTTCATTTCGACTCAATAATCCATCTAACATTCCTTCCGCATTAGAGACCATTGAACGAAATTTATACATTTTAAATGTTTTTTCATCTTTACCAACTCGAATTTGGCTAAAAAATACAGGACCATGTGGATCTTCAAGTTTAATTAATATCGCGACAACAAAAAATATGGGAGAAAAAAGCATGATTCCAATACAAGCGCCAACTATATCCATCGCTCTTTTTATCATAAGGTAAAATCTAAAACTTCTACTTTTATTAATATTTTGAAACGAGTAGAAAACCGCTGTTTCTAAAGAAGCTTCAAGATCGTTCCTCTGGGCCGTCATTTAAAACACTCCTAGCGATCGATAATAATTTTATTTATCATCTCACGTTCTAATATATCTTCTAGAGCCAACAATAATGGTGATCGAAGATCATTATTCTGAAGTGCAAAATCCAGCAAGGTAGTAATAAAGCCTAGCTTTTCTCCAACATCATAACGTTTACCGTCGAAGTTATATGCAAAAACCCCCTGTAGTTCGTTTAATTTCTGAATAGCATCAGTTAATTGAACTTCTCCTCCAGCACCTACCTCTTGTTGTTCCAAAAATTTAAAGATATCGGGAGTTAGTATGTATCTCCCCATAATAGCTAAATTTGATGGAGCAGTCCCTAACTTGGGCTTTTCAACGAATCGATTAACTTGAACCAATTTGCTGTTGTACTTATCTTCTTTAGGATCAACAATACCATACCGGTCTGTTTGTTCAATTGAGACTGTCTGGACTCCAATGACGGATCGTTCTGTTTGTTCATATTGCTTGATAAGCTGCCTTGTACATGGAACGTCTGCAACTACAATATCGTCTCCGAGAAGGACGGCAAAGGGCTCGTTTCCAATAAATTTTCTAGCACACCATACAGCATGGCCAAGCCCTTTAGGTTCTTTTTGTCTTATGTAGTGAATGTCTACACTGGAGGTCTTTTGAACCTCACTTAATAGTTCATGTTTTCCTTTTTCCAATAAACTATGTTCCAACTCAAACGCACTATCAAAATGATCTTCAATCGCCCGTTTCCCTTTACCCGTCACGATAATGATATCTTCGATTCCCGAGGCGATCGCTTCCTCAACGATGTACTGAATGGTCGGTTTGTCTACGATGGGGAGCATTTCCTTCGGCATCGCTTTTGTAGCGGGGAGAAATCTTGTCCCGAGTCCGGCAGCAGGTATGATTGCTTTTCTAACCTTCATCAACGCCTATCACCCTATCCTTTACGATCTCTATTTGGCAAATCGAATGAACTAAAAATACGAGCTTTGCCATCCAGTTCCCTAGAAAGCATAGCTCGTATTTCTAGATAGGGGCATCAAACCCGTCCTCACATCACACCCTCGACAATCATGTCTAAGGCCGCCTGACCCACAGCGTGACCGAGTGCCTACAATGATAGAGGTACAGTAGACATTACCTAATCGTCAGGAAGAACCGGCCGGCGCCGCCTTGTGGCAGCCGAACTAGCCTCCTCGTTTGACCTAAAACGAAAGTAAGGCAAACAGCGAACCTATCCTATAGATGGAAACGGGTTACCGGCTGAAAACCGTCTTTCTGGCATTGCTTTTCCCTTTGATGTCGTTAAACACCACACCAAGGATCCGGGAATTCACCCGTTCCAGATTCGCCTTGGTTTTGGTTACCAGTTCTTTATCCGTCATGCCGGCAGCAACAACCAGGATCACGCCGTCGCAAAGAGCACTGACGACCAAGCTATCTGTCACTCCCATGACCGGAGAGGTGTCCATTAGTATTAAATCGTAGTGCTCTTTTAAAGTATCCATCAGCATGCCCATTCGTTGATGACTGAGAAGCTCCGACGGGTTTGGCGGAATCGGGCCGGAAGTCAGCAGCGATAAATTCTCCACTTCCGTATCTTTAATCGTTTCCTGCCACTTGGACTGATTGGTCAGGATGGTCGTTAATCCCAATTGATTTTGTAACGAAAAGAGGTCATGCAGGACCGGTGTTCGCAAGTCGCTGTCAACCAGCAGCACCTTCTTGCCTTCATGCGCATAAGCCACGGCCAAATTGCTGATGGTCGTCGTTTTGCCTTCCCCTCTCTGCGCCGATGCAACCATGATCACCTGCATGGTCGTTTCAAACGAGGAAAATTGGATATTTGTTCGAAGGGTGCGGTAAGCTTCCGAGATCGGCGACTTGGGATGATGAAGGGTAATTAAATCGCTATTGATTGAGCGTCGCATATGTACTATCTCCTACTTGTCGATTTGGTGAAACGGGGGATTGACTGCGTGCACGTTTATCCTGCTTCTTCATCCTGGCGACGACCGCCAAGGTAGGCAATCCAAGCACTTCTTCAAGCTCAATTTCGGATTTGAACGTATTGTCCAAATAATCGAGCAGGAAGACGAGCCCGATGGCCAGCATTAAGGAGGCGATAAATCCAATCACGATGTTCAAGACCGGACTTTCGTTCAGCGGAGCTCCCTGCTCATCCAAGGCAGCCTCATTCAAAATCGTGACGTTGTTGACCTTCATGATGGAAGGAATTTGTTCTTTAAATATTTGGGCAATCGCATTGATAGATTTTGCCGCCCTCGTGTAAGAAGTGTCGACATACGATAAATCCATAACTTGTGAGTTATTAGCAGTTGAGACCGAAATTCGGGATGCACTTACGTTCAGATCGGGAAATTTCGCCGAGACTTTATTCAGGATAGCAGCCGAGGTGATGATTTCCTTATACGAATTGATCATCATGATGCTGGCCTGCACAACCTGCACGCTGGGTACATTATTGTCTCCTTGCGTCGCTTGATTGACGATCAGCTTGGCATTCGCCTGGTAAAGCGGAGTGGTCAGAAAGAAGCTTTTAACTGCCGTGGCGGCACATACGACGATAACAATTGCTGCAATCAGCCAAATCCGTTTGCGTACAATTTTCAAATACTGTTTTAATTCCACAATTCGTTCCTCCAATTACAAAAATATTACATTCAACAAAAAATAAATATGTTCGCATCCTGCAACAACGGCATGAATAAAAATCTATTGTTCGGAAAAAATGATGAATACCTTATTTTTGCTACATTATGTATTTCTCATATTTCTAACTTTACGATACATATTGTAACATGTCAATATGTATTCACATAAATTTTCATTAAATGCGACGTTTTGTTTCATTCCATGCAATTGCACACAATTCGTATTAATATGGAGATATCGTGACATAGGAGGAGTATTATGGACATTGGTGGCCGAATCTCGAAATTAAGGGAGGATCGGGGGTGGACTCAGGAACAGACGGCTGCATCGCTCGGCATCTCGCGCGCTGCCTTGTCGCATTATGAGAAAAACCGCAGGGAACCGGATACGGAGACACTGTCCAAGTTTGCGGATCTGTTTCATGTTTCCGTTGACTACCTGGTCGGGCGCACGAATGTTCCGCATGTTACGCTCGATGAACCGATCCGCCAATTTGTGGATCAGCTGGAGCTTTCCGATGAAGAGCTGCTGAAAAAATTTGATTTGACCATAGATGGCCATAAACTGACCGCCGAGGAGGCCAAGCGTTTTATTGCTTTCGTACGTGCGGAGCGAATGATGAAATGATGCATTTCGTATCCTTCGCAACAAAACCATAATGCGACATTTTGCCGCATTATGGTTTTATTGTTTTCGGTCCATTAAGCTCGCGAACAAAATGGAGCAAATCTGTCGTAAGCCTCGTCGGATCGATGCCCAGCTGCTCCAAAGCTTTGAATACGTCGAGCCGAATGGGAGTATGTACCGGAACCGCTTGTTTCGGGGAACGGTTTTCGAGCATTCAAAAATACACCTATTCAAATTTATAGATCTTGGCCAAGCTTGCTTGCTTCTCTATTCATCTATACAGCAGCTTCTCCTTAAATAGAACAGACGCCGATCGTTTACTTCTCTTGATGCACCTCTGAGTCAAACAAGTGATCGATGATCGGGTCCGACTGGGCTTGCCATTTCGCAATATCGATTCCCGTTTGTAAGGCAAGCGTTCGAATATCGATCGTCATTTGAAGGTCGGACTTTTCATCCTTTGGCGTCATGTATGACTCTCTCCTTTATCATTCTTATCTATGGGATATTCTCTCTCATCGGATAATACTTATTATACTCAGATTGTTTTACAATTGTTGTCGAAGAATGAGGGACATAAGTCATATTCTTTTTGTTATTTTGTCGAATTTATTAAAATTTAGCTCAAGAAATGGATTTCTGTTAAATTATATATGTGATTATCTAACATTTATCTTACAAAATTTATATGAAATGAAAACGTAAGCAAAATATTAGGATCAATGAAAAAGGGGCAGCGGCACTGTTCATAGCGGTGTAACCGAATTCTCTCATTTGAGCTGTAAGGAATGCGGGGGAAGCTCAACATCGATGACGACATTCCAAGATCAACGACCGTGGTAAAAGGCAGGGTGTATGGGAGAAAAGAGTTATCCATAAAAAAATAGCCCGGGCTTCCATTCAGGAAGCCCGGGCTATTTTCGTTCTTAGTTGCCGCCGACGCGGGCGAGCTCTTTCATGTTCGCTTCGAATGCGGCCAGGAGCGCCGCATCGCCGGTAAGACCGGTTTGCTCGATTTTCTCGATTTGTTCCATCATCCGCTTGTAGTCCTTCGGAATGACCTTCACGAATTTCGCGTTTGACCGGTCCCAGTCGGAGAGCAGGCGGTCGCCGACGCTGCTGCCCGTGTACTGAACGTGCCGCTGAACCATACCGTGCAGCTCGGCGAGCTCCTTCGCTTCCTCCACACGCTCGAGGAGCACCATCTCCAAATTGCAGTGCTTGTAGAAGTCGCCGGTCTCGTCATACACATACGCGATGCCGCCGGACATTCCTGCCGCAAAGTTGCGGCCTGTCAGGCCGAGAATGACGACGCGTCCGCCCGTCATATATTCACAGCCGTGATCACCGACGCCTTCAACGACAACGTTGACGCCGGAGTTCCGCACGGCGAAGCGCTCGCCCGCAATCCCGCGAATATAGGCTTCGCCGCTCGTCGCACCGTAGAATGCGGTGTTGCCGATAATAATATTTTCTTCGGCTTTAAACGTCGACTTCGGCGAAGGAGCGATAATAATTTTGCCTCCCGACAAGCCTTTGCCGACATAGTCGTTCGAGTCGCCTTCAAGCGAAAGCGTAATGCCCTTCGGCACGAACGCCCCGAAGCTTTGTCCGGCGGAGCCGATGAAGCGGAACGAGATCGTATCCTCCGGCAGCCCTTGCGCGCCATATTTGCGGGTGACCTCGCTGCCGACGATCGTGCCGACAACGCGGTTCGTATTGTTAATCGGCAGCGTCGCCCTGACCTGCTCGCCGCTCTCGATCGCCGGCTGTGCCAGCGGGAGCAGCTTCTGCATATCAAGCGACTGCTCGAGGCCGTGATTCTGATTCTTGACGCAGTAGCGAGCGGCATCCTGCGGCAGCTCCGGCAGGTGGAGCAGCGGCGTCAGGTCGATGCCTTTCAGCTTGTAATGATCGATCAGCGTTTTTGTCTTCAGGCGATCGACGCGTCCGACCATCTCGTTAATGGTCCGGAAGCCGAGCTGGGCCATGATTTCGCGAAACTCCTGAGCCACAAACCGCATATAGTTGACCATATGCGACGGGTCGCCCATAAATTTCTTGCGCAGCTCCGGATTTTGCGTCGCGACGCCGACCGGACACGTATCCAGGTGGCACACGCGCATCATGACGCAGCCGAGCACGATGAGCGGCGCGGTCGAGAAGCCGAATTCCTCGGCTCCGAGCAGCGCCGCAATCGCCAAGTCGCGGCCGTTCATAATTTTGCCGTCCGTCTCGACGACGACGCGGTCGCGCAGATTGTTGAGCATCAGCGTCTGGTGTGTCTCCGCAAGACCCAGCTCCCACGGCATGCCCGCGTGACGGATCGAAGCGAGCGGCGATGCGCCGGTTCCGCCGTCGTACCCGGAGACGAGGATGACGTCCGCACGGCCTTTCGCCACACCGGCCGCAATCGTGCCGACCCCAACCTCGGACACGAGCTTGACGTTAATACGTGCGCGGGGGTTGGCGTTCTTCAGATCGTGGATCAGCTCCGCCAAATCCTCGATCGAATAAATATCGTGGTGCGGCGGAGGCGAGATCAGTCCGACGCCCGGCGTCGAGCCGCGAACCTCGGCAACCCACGGGTACACCTTGCGTCCCGGAAGCTGCCCGCCTTCGCCCGGCTTGGCGCCCTGTGCCATTTTGATTTGAATTTCGTCGGCATTGACCAAGTAATTGCTCGTGACGCCAAAGCGTCCCGAAGCGACCTGCTTGATCGCGCTGCGGCGGGAATCGCCATTGGAGTCGGGGATGAAACGCGCCGGATCTTCCCCGCCCTCGCCCGTATTCGATTTGCCGCCGAGGCGGTTCATCGCGATCGCAAGCGATTCGTGCGCTTCCCTGGAAATGGAACCGTACGACATCGCGCCGGTTTTGAACCGTTTCACGATCGAATCGACGGACTCCACCTCTTCGATCGGCACCGGCACGGCACTGAAATTAAAATCGAGCAGCGAGCGAAGCGTCAGATGCTTCCGGTCCTCGCCCTGCACCAGCTCGGAAAATTTCTTGTACAGCTCATAATTGTTCGTGCGGGAAGCCATCTGCAGTGTATGGATCGTCTGCGGGTTGAACAGATGCTCCTCGCCGTCCTTGCGCCATTGGTAGTCCCCGCCGGAATCGAGCTCCTTCACGCGGCCTTCCTGCTCCGCAAAGGCGCGGTTATGATGCTTCAGCGTCTCTTCGGCGATAACGTCGAGGCCGATTCCGCCGATCCGGGTTTCCGTCCAGGTGAAATATTCGTCCACGACTTCTTTCTTCAGGCCCACCGCTTCGAAAATTTGCGCGCCGCGGTACGACTGAATCGTCGAGATGCCCATTTTGGACAAAATTTTCACAACGCCTTTGGTGGCGGCTTTGATGAAATTTTTGACCGCTTTCTCGTGCTTGAGCCCTCTGAGCAGCCCCTGCCGGATCATGTCGTCCAGCGTCTCGAACGCGAGATACGGGTTTACGGCGCTGACGCCATAGCCGAGCAGCAGTGCAAAATGATGCACCTCGCGCGGCTCGCCCGACTCGAGCAGAATGCTTACCTTCGTGCGCGTGCCTTCGCGGATCAAATGATGATGCAGCGCGGATACGGCCAGCAGCGCCGGAATGGCGGCGTTCTCGCCGTCGACGCCGCGGTCGGACAGAATCAATATGTTATGGCCGCGGGCGATGACCCGATCGGCCGCTTCGCACAATTGCTTCAGCGCCGCCCGCAGTCCCGCTTCGCCTTCGGAGGCGGTGAACAGGATCGGCAGCGTAATCGACTTGAAGCCCGGGCGGCGAACATGGCGCAGCTTCGCGAACTCCTCGTTCGAAAGCACTGGCGAGTCAAGCCGGATATGACGGCAGCTCTCCGGCTCCGGGTTCAGCAGGTTGCGCTCGGGACCGATCGTCGTTCCCGTCGCCGTGATGATTTCCTCGCGGATCGCATCGATCGGCGGGTTCGTCACCTGCGCGAACATCTGCTTAAAATAGTTGTACAGCCGCTGCGGACGGCCCGACAGCACCGCAAGCGGCGCATCGTAGCCCATCGAAGCGATCGGCTCGACGCCGCTGCCCGCCATCGGCTCGATTACTTTGCGCAAATCCTCGAACGTATAGCCGAACGCCTGCTGGCGCTGCTGGACCGTATCGTGATCCGGCTCCGGCAGTTCCGGCGCATCCGGCAGATCGTACAGATCGACCAAATGCTCGTCAAGCCACTCGCGGTACGGATGCTCCGACGCGACCTTGGCCTTCACTTCCTCGTCGGAAACGATCCGGCCTTCCTTCGTATCGACAAGCAGCATCCTTCCCGGGCGAAGACGGTCCTTGTACAGGATGTTCTCGGGATCGACGTGCACGGTGCCGGCTTCGGAGCCGAGAATGATCAGATCGTCCTTCGTCACGTAGTAGCGTGCCGGACGAAGCCCGTTCCGGTCGAGAATGGCGCCGATTTGGGTGCCGTCCGTGAACGCCATCGCTGCAGGTCCGTCCCATGGCTCCATCAGACAGCTGTGATATTCGTAGAACGCTTTTTTCTCTTCGCTCATGCTCTCGTGGTTGGACCACGGTTCCGGCACCATCATCATCGCTGCGTGAGGCAGCGAGCGGCCCGCCAGATACAGAAACTCGATCGTATTGTCGAACATCGCCGTGTCCGAGCCGTCAGGATTGATGATCGGCTTGATTTTCTCCATATCCTCGCCGAACAGCTCGCTTGCGAACAGCGTTTGGCGCGCATGCATCCAGTTGACGTTGCCGCGCAGCGTATTGATCTCGCCGTTGTGAATCATATATCGGTACGGATGCGCGCGTTCCCAGCTCGGGAACGTGTTCGTCGAAAAACGGGAGTGAACGAGCGCGATCGCCGTCTCCATCGACTCGTCGCTTAGATCGAGATAGAACGAACGCACCTGCTCCGTCGTCAGCATTCCTTTATATACAAGCTTCTTGCTCGAAAGGCTGGAGAAATAAAAGCTGTCCCCGCCCTCGGCGCCGGAGTAGCGAATGCCGTGCTCCGCCCGCTTGCGGATGACATACAGCTTCCGCTCGAAAGCCAGTTCGTCCGTCAGCCCGGCATTCCTGCCGATAAACACCTGCCGCACGAACGGCATCGCGGCTTTGGCGGTTTGGCCGAGCTTCTCGTCGTTCGTCGGAACCGTACGCCAGCCGAGCAGCGTCTGCCCTTCCTCGCGAATGATCGTTTCGAGCTCGCGCTCGTGCTTGCCGCGGACCGTCTCGTCCTGGGACAAGAACAGCATGCCGACCGCATACTCCCCGCTCTCCGACAGCGAAATGCCGAGACTCTTCAGCTCGCGGGCAAAAAAGGCGTGCGGAATTTGAATCATAATGCCCGCGCCGTCGCCCGAGTTCGGCTCGCTGCCTTGGCCGCCGCGATGTTCCATATTCTCGAGCACCGTCAGCGCCTGGCGGATGATCGTATGCGATTTTCTCCCCTTGATGTTTGCCACAAAGCCCATGCCGCAGGCGTCTTTCTCATACTGCGGATCGTACAGGCCTTGCTTCGGCGGCAATCCCAAACGATTCTCTTTCATTTCGTGCAACCTTTCCATGAGAAGATTTTTGAGTAAACGGGTTTCGGGTTCCGGTTCCGGCTTCATTTTCCAGCTGTCATGGCTTAAAATGATGAATGCATGCCGCTTCCCGTCCCGGAAAAAAAGAGCCGTCCGCACGTCGGCGCACGCCTCGGAGACGGCCAGCAACCGCATCAACAGCGGAGAATGCGCAATTTCTATATTATATTATTTTATCATCACCCCATAACGATATCAATTTAATATTTTTATGGTCGTGATAAGAGTTGTTTGTGTTCCAAGCCTTGGGGGTACTCGTATTATCACTATATCAAAAGGATGTGTTCCAAGTTGACTAGTAACTTTAGGAAGACGCGGATCGCCGCGGCGCTGCTGGCGGGATCGCTGGCTGCGGGAACGCTGCTCGCCGGCGCGGCCGCCGCCGAAGGAGCGTTGCCGCCCGTGCGGACGCCTTATGCGGCGGCGGCCAAATCGGAGCCGGACTTTGCCGGCACCCGCATCGTCGCAGTGGGCGATTCGGTCACCGTCGGCTACGAATACGGCGTCACGGACCGGTCGGCCATCTACGGCTACGTCGACCGGCTCTACGAGCAGGCGCTGTACCGCGGACGCGCGGAGCTGCAAAATTTCGGCGTGCTCGGGCTGACGACGGCGGGCCTGCAGCGCTGGCTGGAAGCGGCGGTGAAGGGGACGCCGATTACCGGGGAAGAGGCTCAGCCGGGCATCTCAGACTATCCGCAGGCAGCGGAAACGATCGCGCAGAGCGCCGGGCTCCGCCAAGCGCTGGAGCAGGCCGATCTCGTCGTCATGACGATCGGCGGCAACGACTTCCTGCCCTTATTTGATGAAATCAAAACGAAGCAGGTGACCGGAGACGAGCTCAAGACGGACATAACCAGCATGCTGGACAGCTATAAGACGGCGCTCGAAGCGTCGCTTCGGTCGATTCTCGCCATCAATCCGCAGGCGGAAATCGTTTTTTCGGACCAATATTTGCCGGTGCCAGATCCGTCGACAAACCGGCTGATCAAAGTCGTAACCGCAGACCAGTACGCAGCGCTGCTGGACGGCATGAATCGTCTGCGCGGGATTGTCGAAGCGGTCGGCCAACAATTTCAGGCGCAGGGAAGCAGCGTGCGGACGGTCGATATCAGCGAGCCTTTTCTCGGCCATGAACTGATGTATACGAGTATCGTTAGAGGCAGGGGAGACGTTCATCCGTCGGACGACGGCTACGAGAAGATCGCCGAAGCGTTCGCCGGCGGCATATGGGGGAGCTACCGCCAGCCTGCGACGCTTGCCGGCGATGCGCCGCTGCGGCTGATCGTTCGCGGCCAAGCGCCCGCGGGCTCCAAGCCGGCGCTGAAAGCGGGCACGACCTATTTGCCCATTCGCAGTCTGGCCGAAGCGCTCGGCGCGTCGCTTAGCTGGGACAACAAGACCAAAACGGCCGTGTTCAAAGCGAACGGGCAAAGCTCCGCCTTCGTCATCGGGTCCAAAACGATGAAAATCGACGGGCAAAACGAACCGCTGGAAACACCGGCTTACATCGACAAGGCGACCTCCTCCGCTTATTTGCCGCTGGCCGCGCTGTCCAGAGGGCTAGGCTTCCAGGTCGTCTACCGCCAAAAGATCAAGACCGTTTTCGTCAATTGAACGCCTCCGCCGCGGGCGGCAGGCAGCGGCGGAGACGGACCTATCCGCTAAGGACGGGTCCGTCTTGATGCGCTTACGGACTCGCGGCCGCTTCGAGAAGCTCCTCCATCGTATACAGGGCGTGCAGGCGCAGGCCGTGTTCGGCCAAGGCGCGCCGGCCTTCCGGGCTGCGTTCGATGACGCAGACGACATCCTCGACGATCGCGCCCGCTTCGCGCAGCGCGGCGGCCCGCCGGACCACCTGCGCGCCGGACGTGACGACGCTGACGACGACGACGGCTCGTTTGCCGCTTACATCCGTCCCTTCGACGATTTTACACGCGCCGACGGTTTCCGCCTGCTTGCGCACGAAAGCAGCCGGAAGATTCGTCTCCATCGCCAGGGCGGTCACGATCGGGATCCCGCTCAATTCGAGCCCGGCCAGCACGTCGGTGCCGACCGGAACCCTCGTCGACAGCTCCCACGTTACCGCCCCGAGCAGGCGGGGATCGGCAGCGAACGAGTACTTATCGTAATCGGCCTCCTGCGCTTGTGCCGAACGATTCGTAACCCCGGCCGTCAGGCGCGCCGCGCCGCAAAGGTCTTTCGCGAGCAGAATCCGGTCTCTCATTCCTTCATCCCCTCTCCAGCCTATCGCTTAGCCGTTAACGGTAATCTTGCTCCAGCTGCTCCAAATTCGCAATTCCGCGCTCCGCCCAGCGCTTCAGCCTGTCCAGCTCCGCTTTCTGCTTGGCCAGCGCCGCCCGGAGCGACTCCTGATATGCCGGCACTTCGCCTTCGTACGGCCGGATATCGGCAGCCGGCACGTAGGTTTTCTCCGTCAGCCCGAGCGCCCGCCGCTCGTGGAACATCGGCACGTCCGGGTCGTACGGACGATGCAGATCGCCCTGCACCGGATGCTTCAGCACCGCCAGCACCTTCAACAGCCCCCGGGAGCCGCTCCATTCCATCAATTCGCCGACGTACTCACCCGTTTTATAACCGAACGCCGCGAGCCCGCCCGGAGCGGGAACGCCATTCTCGCCGCTGCGCATCTTTTTCGCCCTCCGTTTCGTCTAGTTGGATAGTCTGCACCCGAAGGCCCGCCTTCGTTCTAAAAGCGGGACCTTTTTTCCAACCTCGCTGATTCTCGGACTTTATCATAAATTAAGGCTTCGCTGATGCGCAAGACTCAATTCCGATCTTGTCTTGCCCCCGCCGGCGTCGTAATATGAGAATAGGAAAAGTAGGTGAGAAGATGCGCAAGAAAAGGGTGCTTCTGCTCTCTGAAGGTTTCGGTTCCGGTCATACCCAGGCCGCATATGCGCTGGCATTCGGGCTTCGCGAGCTTAATCCGAACATTCAGACGCGCGTAATCGAGCTGGGCAAATTCCTGAATCCGGTCATCGGGCCTTTAATTATGAACGCATACCGCAAAACCGTCAGCAAACAGCCCAAGCTAGTCGGAAAGCTCTATCACCGGCAGTACAAGAAATCGATGAACCGCTTTACGCAGCTCGCGCTTCACCGCATCTTTTATACGCATACCTTGAAAGTATTCGATCAGCTGAAGCCGGATTTGATCGTCTGCACGCATCCGGGTCCGAACGCCGTCGTCTCGCGCCTGAAGCGGCTTGGCCTCGTCGATATCCCTCTTTACACGCTGATCACCGATTACGACGCACACGGCACGTGGACCAGCTCGGAAGTCAACAAATATTTGGTCTCCACCCCGCTCGTCAAACGAAAGCTCACCGACCGCGGCATTCCGGCGAGCCGGATCGAGGTGACCGGCATCCCGGTCCATCCGGATTTTTGGCATACGCACGACAAATCGGAAATTCAGGCGAAATTCGGCTTGAAACCGATACCGACAGTTCTTATTATGGGCGGAGGATGGGGCATTATGTACAGCGACGATATTCTCGAGTATATGACTCGCTGGCGCGACCGCATTCAGCTGATTTACTGCGTCGGCAACAACGACAAAGCGCGCGAGCGCATGCTGGCCGACCCGGCTTTTCAGCACCCGAACATTCAAGTGCTCGGTTTCACGAAGGAAGTCAGCAAGCTGATGGACGTGTCCGACCTGCTCATCACGAAGCCCGGCGGGATGACCTGTACCGAGGGCTTAAGCAAGGGCATTCCCATGCTCTTCTATGAACCGATTCCCGGTCAGGAGGAAGTGAACTGCGAATATTTCGTGGAGTACGGGTTCGGCGAAATGCTGACCTCGACGGAATTGGTCGACAAATGGTTTTCCATGATTTTGGAGCCGTACACCTCCGTCCAATACAGAAGAACGCTGCTTGTCAAACGCAATCAGCAGTATAACCCGATGCAATGCTCCCGCGCCGTCCTGCAGTTGATGCAATGACGGTTTTTTTATCCCTGTTCGGCGTATATTTCTGCATAGACCGCTCCATTCCGGGGTAAATGTAAGGTAATCGAGGAGGAGAAAAACATGGCAAGCACGCCGCTGGACGGAAAGACAGTTATTATACGGCTGGAGCTCGATACGAAACGGGCCCATTTCGGAGGCGCAGCCACCGCGATCGAACAGGCGGGCGGCGATATCATCGCCATCGACGTGATCCAGACGGGCCGGGACAAAACAGTGCGCGATTTGACGGTCAAAATCACTGAGAGCATGGCGACCGAGCGGATCTCCAAGGCGCTGGAGGCGCTGCCCGGCCTCCGGCTGGTCAACGTATCCGACCGGACGTTCCTGCTCCACCTGGGCGGGAAAATCACGGTTCAGCCGAAAACGCCGATCCAAAACCGCGACGACCTCTCCCGCGTGTACACGCCGGAGGTCGCACGGGTCTGCACCGCCATTCATGAGGATCAGTCAAAAGCGTTCACCCTAACGGTCAAACGCAATACGGTCGCGGTCGTATCCGACGGCAGCGCCGTGCTCGGTCTCGGCAACATCGGCCCGTACGCCGCGATGCCGGTCATGGAAGGCAAAGCGATGCTGTTTAAGCAGTTCGCCGATGTCGACGCGTTCCCGATCTGCCTCGATACGCAGGATACGGAAGCGATCATCGCGGCGGTGAAAGCGATCGCTCCGGGTTTCGGCGGCATCAACCTTGAGGATATTTCCGCTCCCCGGTGCTTTGAGATCGAGCGGCGCCTGCGCGAGGAGCTGGATATTCCCGTTTTTCACGACGACCAGCACGGCACCGCGGTCGTGCTGTATGCCGGGCTGCTGAATGCGCTGCGGCTGACCGGGCGTACGATCGATTCGGCCCGAATCGTCGTCTGCGGCATCGGCGCGGCCGGCACGGCCTGCACGAAAATGCTGCTGGCCGGCGGCGCGAAGCACATTATCGGCGTCGAACGGCAGGGGATTCTGACCCGCGACACGCATTATCCGAGCGGCATGTGGCAGTGGTATGCCGAGCATACGAACGACGAGCGGCGAAGCGGCGGCTTGGCGGAAGCGCTGGCGGGAGCGGACGTGTTCATCGGCCTGTCCGCCGGCGGCATTCTCACCCGCGAGCATATCCTGTCGATGAACCGGGACCCGATCGTGTTCGCGATGGCCAATCCGGAGCCGGAAATCCGGCCCGAAATCGCAGAGGACCTCGTCGCCGTGTTTGCGACCGGGCGCTCGGATTATCCGAACCAGATCAACAACGTGCTCTGCTTCCCCGGCATTTTCCGCGGCGCGCTCGACTGCCGGGCCAGCGAAATCAACGAGCCGATGAAGCTGGCGGCCGCCGAAGCAATCGCCTCCGTCATCGGCGAGGGCGAGCTCAGCCCGCTCTATATTATCCCGAGCGTCTTCAATCAGCGCATCGTCGAGGAGGTTCGCCGCCGGGTCGTGCAGGCGGCGATTGCGAGCGGTGCGGCTCGAAGGCAGCCGAGGGAGTAGGGGGCTTGCGCCCCCTGGGACCCCCGGAGGATCCGAGGGCTGCGCCCTCCGGACTCCCCCTGTGAGGGCTGCGCCCTCTGGACTCCCGACTTTGAGGGCTGCGCCCTCTAACTGCCTTAATACGTTAAATGCGCCCCCTAAATCCCCCGGGGGGACCCCGAGGGCTCCGGCCCTCTGGACACCCGGATATGGGCGTACCTGCGACGCGGCCGTCGTTGATGCGGCTGCCAGCTTGGCTCGCTTGTCGTCCGCTTTCGCGGACACGCTTTACGTTGGCGTTCTTCCGCTGCGATTTTCCGGGAATATGGAGGGCTGCGCCCTCTGGCTGCCTTAATCCCCAGATTTCTGGACGACCGAGGCGCAGCTGTCGTTCGTGCGGCTGCCTGCTTGGCCCTCTGGGCCTCATCATATAGGAGAAACAAAGAAGCGGCCGAACAGATATCCTGAACGAGCCGCTTCTTTGTTTTGATCTGCAAGTATAGAAAATTGAGCTAAGCGATGGGGCCAGTGGACAAAGCGTTTACAGTCTCCGCATGTGCCGCCGTTTTTCGGTTATAATGCGCTGCCGCCGAACAGGAAGCGGTATTCCCAATGCTTGCCGGCGATCGAGTCCGTGCGGACGCCGCCTGACTTTTTGGAATACGTTTGCAGCACTTTACCGTCGCCCAAATAAAGCGCGACGTGCGAAATTCGGGCATTCGCTTTATAGGAAGGTCCGTAATTCGACGGGCTCGTCCCTTTGTAATCCCCGAAGAACATCAGGTCGCCGCGCTTCAGCTGGTGCCAGTCGGTGACGACCGGTCCTTTACTTTTCACATACGCGCCCTGCTGGCGGGAATCGGGCGGAAGGATAACGTTCGCCCCTTCGCGAAAAATGGTTTCGATCAGATCCGAGCAGTCGAACGTGGTGGTCGTATTGCGGTTCGACCCGTATTCATACGGCGTGCCCAAGTACTTCATCCCGTCGGCGATGATCGCCTCTACCGCCGCGGATCCGGATGCCGGATGGCCGCCGGACGAGCTCCCGCCGGAAGGCGCAGAGCCGGCGTTTGTATGTATATATTGCGTATCGCTGCTTACATACCCGGTCGTGCCGCCAGCATCCCGCACCTGGAACCACCAGGCGTTCGGCTGGCCGATCACCTGTACCCGCTCACCCCGCTGCAAATAGCGGATACGGGACGCATCGGTCGATGGGCCGGTCCGGAACGAGACGGAAGCGATGATATCCGCGTTGGCGGCGAACGACGAGCCTGCACCGGCCGAGCCTCCGGCGTTTGCTGCGATATATTTGCTCAGGGACGAAACGTAACCGACGCTGCCCCCGCTGTCTCTAGCCTTGTACCAATAGGAATTGACCGTATCGAGAATCGTTACATCGTCGCCTTTATGCAAATATTTGATCACGTCCGACGACGTTGAAGGACCGGTCCGAAAGCTGACCGTCGCCCGAATTTCGCCGGATGAAGGGCCGGATGAGGCCGCGGCTGCGACGGGAAGCGTAAGCGGCGCTGCAATGGCCGCCGCCAGAAACAAGGTGGATATTTTTTTCATGCTGTTCTACCTCCATCTGAAGTTGTCGTCATATGGGGTCCGAGGGTGTCATTGGCTGAATGTTAAATGACGCTTACGTTAAGCGCAGTCGATTTTCGCTCCTTGCGGTTGGCATCCGGCTCCTTCCATGCAAAGATTGGAACGATATCCATGTTCTATTGTACGAGCCCCCCATCACGGTACCTATCGACCTCTTGTCCCAATTGAAATCCGAACTTTAGGCAATTTGTACCTTTGTAAACGCTTCCATTTAAAATAGTAAAAAAAGGCATCCATGGAAGGATGCTAAATGAAATGTTGATTGCTATCAGCAATTTATCGCTCTTTATATTTCCAATTTTATTGTCCCAAAAACAGGAAATATGGACTAACCCCGGGCATGGAAGAGATTGTAATCGGTAATTGTTTCCAATTGTCGATTTTATGAACTAATTTTCCTATGGAGTTATTTACTGGAAGATACTGAATCCGGAACGGTGGATCCCGCCTTCAATTGCGCCATTTTATCCATATAATTGACGCAGGTTGAAATATAGGCGGCATGCGACCAGGTAAGAGGAGCGACGGACAGCGTTTTGCCGGTGAACGGGTCGACCTGCTCCGAAACGATGCCGGTCGGCAGCGCATGCTTCACGACCCATTCAATCGCCTCGCGCGGCTTCTTCAGATCTTCCACCGTTTTGGCGGCAAACACCTGCCATTCGGCCACCCACAGCGTGCAAATCGGCCACGGATTGCCCGGTATACGCGAGACATCCTTCGACCGCTGAAAATAATAGTCGTTGTAATAGCGCGCGATGCCTCCGATATCGGTCTTGACCGACAAGCCCTGCTCGATCGCGCGCATCGTACTGGCCGCCCGCGGATCGTCCGCCGGCAGGACGCCGAAAGCGATCAGGCCGTATACGCTGCTCTCCAGCGTCATGTCCTTTTCCCATTTATCCCCCTGCTTGTACAGCCCGCGGATAAATCGGTTTTGCTGCTCGTCCCACAAATGGGTCAAAATCGCCTGCTTCACCTCTTCGGCCACGTTCTTGAAACGGTCGCCCCGCTCGTCGTCGCCGAACAAATAGCAGAAATTCGAGGCCGCCGCCAGCCCGGCCTGAACGGCCGCAACGGAATACGTGAAGATGCCGTACCGTTCCTCCCACAAATCGTAGCTTGGAGAAGGAAGCTTCAGCTCCTCATCGATGAAGCGGCTTAAAAAATGGCCCGCCTTGCGGATCAGCGGTTTGTAGAGCGACTGGGCGAATTCGAGATCGCCGCTGCTTTTGTACAGCTGCCAGAACGCCGCCAGCACCAGCCCCGTCTCGTCGACCTGAATGGGCAGCTGCGCTTTGCCGTGCGCGATAAACGGATGCCAGCTCGAGCCGACCGTGCCGTCCGGGTTGTATTTATGGTGCAGATAGCCTTCCGGCGACAGGGCATCCGCGCAAAACCGGAAAAATTCTTTGACCATGTCCCAATAGCCCGCCATCGAAACGGCCGATGCGATCATGGCGCCGTCCCGCGGCCAGACGTAGCTGTAATGGTCCCGGTTGAACTGCATGATGTCCGAATCGTTAGCAGCGGTGATGGCCCCCCTGACGTCCGTTTGCGTTCGCACGACCAGCAGGCTCAGCTTGTACAGGCGGATCGCCTCTTCGGTCAAATCGCCAAAATCTTTTTGGACTTTGTTCACCCAGTGCTTCCAATAAATATGAACCCGCATCATCAGCTTTTCGGGATCGTTTTCGCGGACGTACGCGTCGAGCGTCTTCACGTCGAGCATGTTTTTGCCGATCGTCATCCAGTAATGCATTTTGCGGCTCGCCGAGCCCGGCACGCGCAGCCGGAATCCGACGACGCTGTCGACCGAGCCCTGCGCGATCGGATTGCAGGAGAGCTTGCCGTCCTCGGCGTCGACCCAGGTGCCTTTCGCATGATTGAACCGTTTGACCCCGGTCGAATATTCGTGTACGCCGCTGTCGCCATCGCCGGTACTGCCGTTGAACATGAAGTAATACTGCCGTTTGTAATGAACCATACTGTTGTTTTCCGGTACGAAAGCGGCGGTGTCGCCGACCTCATTTTCCGATATGCTGAGATCCTGGTGGAAAAAGAGCCGCACCTCGCGCTCTTCTCCGCGTTCGTTGAACACCTCGACGCTGCGCAGAAATACGGGATCGCGCTGATGCACGCACCCCAGAATGACAAGCCGGATCCCGGTTTCCCGGTGACGAGCCTCCGTTCGTGTGAGCATCGATGAATCCTCGTAGCGGTTTGCGATTTCCCAGGACGCATCGTCCAGCCACAGAAACCGGTTATCGACCCAAATTCCCAGGCGGCAGTACTGCCCGCTGACATGGTTGTACTCCCCGACGTACGGATAATAAATATCGCGAACGAACGCGTGCTCGTCAAGATTGACGAGCAGCTTTCCGTTCCCGACGACTAGTGGTCTGGCCATGCGGCATCTCCTAACTGAACCGGGGCTTCGGCGTCGCTTTGGGCCACGTGGCCTTTTTGCTGCGCCACTTTCATCAGGGCGTCGTAACGGTTCGGCGATTCGAGCGCCGATTCGAAATCGGATTTTTTGACGGAAGGACAGGCGACCACTTCCCCTGTATGGTAATACAGGTGCAGCGTCCTTTCACGCTCGTTGTACGAGCAATACGCAATTTGCTTCGATTCTACCGGTACCAGCATCGTAAACCGCCTCCTCGTTGTTGAAGCTTTAATTCAGTACCCGCTTCACGTCGGATACATAGCGCCCCAGCAGGTCGGCTGCCGTCTCCGCGCTGACGCTCTCGGCGATAATGCGCAGCGTCGGCGCATCCGCATCGGGCCATATCCATATGGTACCCTGTTCCTCGGAAATCTTGAGTCCGTCGGTCATTTCCACCGGACCGGCGGCGGCTGCGAGACCGTCCGCCATTTGGCGCAGCGCCGATCCTTTGATCTCCCACGGGCAGGCGACAGCCGCATGCCGCCGGTACGGCTTCGCAATCGGAGCCAGCATCTGCTCCGGCGCAAGACCCGTCGCCGCCATATGCCGCATCACGCCGGCAGCGGCGTAAATCCCGCTCGTGAGCGGGTGAAACAGCGGGTCCCCGCCCGCCGCGAGCAGCTCCCGTGGCGTCCGTTTGGCGCGGACGACCCGCCCGCCGAGCCCTTCGGCGATGCTGTCCGCGGCGGCCGGCGCATACACCGGCAGGCCGAGGACGACGCCCGGGCGGCGGTGGAACGCTGCCAGCAGCGCGGCCAGCAGCAGCTCTTCGCCGCCGAGCGGGGCGCCGTCCGCGCCGAGCGCCGTCCATTCGCGGCCGCCGTTATCAAGCGCGATGTGCAGATCCGCCTCCGTCCGGGCGAGCGCCGTCAGGTCGTACGCCGGCCCGCTCCGCACGATCTCGTCCGCGCCCGGACGAAGAAGCGCTTCGGCGTTGGCATAAACCCACTCGTCGGCGGCGATGGCAAGCCGCCCGAGCCGGGCGTGACCGTCCCAGCCGACCGCCTCGCCGAAACGGCGCGCGTACGCCTCCAGTATCGCCCCGCCGTCCGCCGGAATCAGACGGCCCGCGGCGTCCGGACGCGGCCTTCGGAAATCGTCGTGCCGCAGCGCCTGTTCGATTTTCCGTTCCGCCGCCTTGTCGATCGGCAGGCCGGAGCGGTCGCTGCATTCGATGCGGATCAGGCCGGAATCGGCGAGCGGCGTATACAACACGTGCAGGGCGCCGACCAGCCCGGCCTCCGGCACATGCGCGCGCAGCGCTTCCGCCGGTACGGCGCCGCAATCGATGCAGTCGATGCCGACGGACCGGAGGGCGGGGATCAGCGCATCTTTCAGAAGGGAAGCGAATTCATGCTGCGAGGCGCCGACCAGGATACCGCTTCCGGGGGACAGCTGGGAGCCGAACGCGGCGCCGAACCGGGAGACGAACTCGGGCGTCATTTCGACGCCGGCCGCGCCTTCCGCCCCCCATTCCCCGAACAGACGGGCGGGAGCCGTCTCGCCCCAGACGAGCGTACCGGTTACGTGCGCTTCATCCTGCACCCGCTTCTTCGGCCACAGCTTGACATGGCTGCGGACCGCCGCCTTCCGGCCGATGACGCAGTGGCTGCCGACGACGGATTCGGGCTCGCAGCGGGCCCCGGCCATCAGGCTGGTGTGATTGCAGAGCAGCGAGCCGTCCAGCTCCGCGCCGCGCCCGATGCGGGCTTCGCGCCACAGGATGGAGCGGCCGACGACGGACCCGCCTTCAATGCGCGAGGAAGCGCCGACGATCGCGTAAGGTCCGATAACCGCTCCATCGCCGACGTGCGCCTCCGGGCCGATGTAAGCCGGGCCGACGATCCGGCTTGCCGGATGGATCGAAGCGCCGGCGGCGGCGAACACGCCCGGGGCGATCGGCTGGCCGTCCAGCTCGAGCCGCACCTTCCCGTCCAGCATGTCAAACTGGGTCGTTTTGTACTGCTCGATGCTGCCGATATCCGACCAATACCGGTCCGTCACATAGCCGTACAGCGGAGCGCCGGCCGTCAGCAGCCGGGGGAACAGCTCTTTGCTGAAATCGTAGGCGGCGCCTTCGGGAATCAGCTCGAGCAGCTCGGGCTCCAGAATATAAATGCCGGTGTTGACCGTATCGCTGAACACCTCCGACCAGTCGGGCTTCTCGAGGAAACGGGTGATTTTGCCGTCCGGCTCCGTTAACACGACGCCGAATTCCACCGGCATGCTCGCTCGCGACAGCACCATCGTCGCTGCCGCTTCGCGCTCCTCATGAAACCGCCGGGCCTCGGTCAGATCGATATCGGTCAGCGCATCGCCGCTGATTACGATGAACCGCTCATCGAGGAAGGAAGCGGCGTTCCGGACGCTGCCCGCCGTGCCGAGCGGCTCCGTCTCGTCGAAGTAAACGAGCCGCACGCCGTAATCCGCGCCGTCGCCGAAATATCCGGCTATCGCCTCCGGCAAGTACTGCGTCGTCACGGCGATTTCCTTTATACCGTGTTTACGCAGCAATTCGATAATATATGCCATACAAGGTTTATTTAAAAGCGGAACCATCGGCTTCGGAAGATCGCATGTAAGCGGCCGAAGCCTCGTGCCCTTGCCTCCGGCCATGATGACCGCCTTCATAGGCGAGCCTCCTCCTTTCCCGCGCCCGCTTTGCCGATCTCCGTCTCGTACACCGCGGCCGTCCGGGCGGCCAGCTTCTCCCAGCCGAATTCCCCGGTCGTTTTGCGATAAGCTTCCTCCGCCATCGCCGTACCTTTAGCCGGCGCGAGCAGCTGTTCCGTCACATGCCAGGCGAGCGAATCGACATGGCCGGGAAGCGCCTTGTAGCCGTCCTCGCCGTGCCGCACCAGGTCGGCAAGCCCGCCGGTGTCGGACACCACGAGCGGACGGCGGAACTGCATCGCCTCAAGCGCGACAAGGCCGAACGGCTCATACAGGCTCGGGATCACGACGACGTCGGCTCTCGCCAGCCAGGCCGCTTTCTCGGCTTCGTCCACAAAGCCCAGAAACCGGACGCGGTCCCCGTACACGGCCGCCTGCTGCCGCAGCGTATGCTCCATCGGGCCCGAGCCGGCGATATAGATCACGGCATCCGGCACAAGGCGGAAAATGTGCGGCGCGGCCTGCAGCAGCACATGAACGCCCTTCTCGTAAACGAGCCGGCCGATAAAAAACACGACCCGGCCGTCAACCTGCTTCGCCGGAACATGCCCCGCATACGGGGACAAGGCGATGCCGTTCGGCACCAGCACAATCTTATCGGGAGGCAGCCCGAAGCACCTGCGGACCTCCTCCGCCATCGTGCGGCTGCAGACGATCACCTTCGCCGCTTCGTACGTCAGGCTCCATTCGATATTGTGAATGCGGTGATGAAGCTCGGTATGAAGCGCCCCGCCGTTGCGCCCCCATTCGGTCGCGTGAATCGTGGCCACCAGCGGAATGCCGTAGCTGTGTTTGATTTCGCGCGCCGCATAATAAACCATCCAGTCGTGCGCATGCAGCACGTCGACCCGCCCGCCCGCTTCGATCCACTGCACGAGATGATCCGTCATCGCCAGGTTCATTTCGAACATCCAGTGAATGAAATCGGTGTCGCCCGAGACGAGTATCGGCACCCGGTGCACATACACGCCGTCCGCCTTTTCGAAGTAGGGCGCTCCGAAATGCGAAGTCGTCACGACATGGACCGCCTCGCCCCGGGAAGCCAGCTCTCTCGCGAGCTCGCATACCGCCTTGGACAGGCCGCCGACGTTCTTCGGCGGATATTCCCAGGCCAGCATGACCACATTGCGCTTGCCCTTCGTTTCGGCCAGCACCCGTTCCCAGGCGTGCGCCGACAGCAGCCGGACGGGCGAAAGCGGCTGGATGGCGATATAATCTGCGAACGAAAGGAGCGGGAAACAGTTGTCCTGTTGTTCCAATTCCTGAATATAAACCGGATCGAGCTCGTCCCGCTCGACGGCGTCGCACAGCCGGTGAAACGCCAGCAGGTGCTTTTTCGTGCGGGCAGCCGCATAGTCCGTTACCGTGCCGGCGTCCATAATGAACGCCCAGTCGCTGCTTTGCGCCAGCATCAGCTCGCGCGCCGCCTGGTTCAGCGCGCGGCGCGTCAGGCCGCGCAGCACCCGCTCCCCGGCCAAATCGGCATGCGCGGTCGCAAGGCCGATCATCCGCTCCTCGGCCTCGTGCAGATGGCGGTAAACCCAGTCGTTCGCGCCCTGCAGCCACACTTCCGCCGACGCGTTCCGGCCCCAGCTCGAATCGCGCAGTCTGCCGGTGTCCGACAGCGGGTACCGGTCCAAATATTCGGACGGCGTTATCATCTGCAGCTGATGCTGATCGTAAAACAGCTTCCGGCACAGCTCCTCGATCCAGAGCGGCCCTTCGTACCACCAGTGCCCGAACAGCTCCGCATCGTACGGCGACAGCATGAGCGGAATCCGGTCGAGGTACGCATGCGCCCGCTCGGCCTGAGCCGTCCGGCTGGCGATGAAATGATCGGCCTGCATGGCCGCTTTCCGCGCGGCCCAATCGGGGTTATAAGGCTCCTTATGATTGCCTTTGGACGTGATCCGGTAATATTTGATGCCCGTGTTCACCCGCTCGTTCGTCGGAAGGACGTACGGCTGGATATAGCGCCATGCCGCTTCCGATTCCCAGCCCAAATCCCAGCCGATGTCGCGGTAATATTCCCGGTAGTCGAAATCGCCGGGATAACCCTCCTGCGAGCTCCATACCTGCTTCGACGACTGCGGGTCGCGCGGGAACGCCGAGACGCCGTAAGGCGTGATGAGCGGAGCGTACAGCTCGCGGTTGGCTCTGGGCGTCGCATGCTCCACGGCCGCCGAATCGCAGATGAAATATTCGATGCCGTACTGCTTCAGCACGCGGTCGATGCCGATGGCATACGCGCACTCCGGAAGCCATATCCCGCGCGGGCGGCGTCCGAAATGGCGCTCGTAATCGGCGGCTCCCGTCGCGATCTGCGCTTTTACCGCCTCCTCCGTTTTGATCAGCGGCAGGAAAGCATGGGTGGCGGCGCACGTCATAATTTCGATTTTGCCCGCATCCTGCAGCGCTTTAAAGCGGGGAATGAGCTGCATGTCCGAAGCAAGATACATCGACCTCAGCTCGCAGAACCGCCTCTCGTACATGCGGGCGAGCGGCTCCAGGGCGGCATCGCCTGCCAGACGTTCGGTCTCGCTTCCGGCGAGGCGGATCAGCTTGTCCAGGTGGGAAAGGAAACGGCGCTGCATAAGCGGATCCTCGAGCAGCGACAACAGCGTCGGCGTCATCGACAGCGTGATCCGGTAATCCACGCCTTCGGCCGCCAGCCGCTCCATCATCCCGAGAAGCGGCAAATACGTCTCGAGCATCGCCTCGTAAAACCACCGCTCCTCCATGTAATCGTCGCGATCATGATGGCGGATATAAGGCAGATGCATGTGAAGCGCCAGGGTAAAATACCCTTTGCAGACCGGCCTCGGCCTCACTTTGTTCATCATCCAGGCTGATGCCCCCTTTCCGAATTTGCGCAAGGGTCGAAATATTTTCGAACAGATGCGGCGCGATCCGTTCCCCATACGGGCTGGAAGCCGGCCAGGCGGCGATGACCGGTTCCCCGAATGCCGGCGGCGTGTCGCGCGGCGTCGCGGCAAAGTTGGACCTGAGGAGCGGCACGAACTGCCGGTTCCAGGTGTAGGTGCCGAAATCGACCGTATACGTCGCAGCGGCGTGAACGCCGAGTATGTACCAGCTATTCGCCTCCGGCGTCGTCTCGATATCGAAATAGCCGTTGCTGTTGCCGCCGTTGAAATAAACGCCCGTCACGTCGTATATCCGCAGCACCTTGGGCAGTACATGCCAGTCGCACCCGAAGTGCTGCGCGGCCAGCCATCTTTTCCGGTTCCCGATTTCCCAGTAAACGAACAGCGTATGCGGGTCCCGTACAAGGAGCTGCAGCAGATCTTTCTCATAGCGGTCCGGCAGCTCGCCGGCGTTATTCCATCGCACCTGTGGATCTGCCTCCTCGATTCGTTGCTTTTCGATTGCTTGAACAAAATTAGGATGGCTCGAATGGAAATACAGTATGCAGGGGAAGGAGAAGCCGCCAAAAAAAAGAAAGCCGGCGCCCCTTCCGGGACGCCGGCCGACGGCCAAGCGAGGAAATTATGAACAAATGGTTTTACGAGCGCAGCTCGTCGCCTGCCAGCAGGCCGGCTTCGCCCTGATCCAGCGGTTCGACGTGAACGTGAACGCTCATAATATTGTGCTTGCGCTCCATGCGCCGCTCGATTTCGTCGCAGATGCGGTGGCTTTCCAGCAGCGTCAGCTCCGGGTCGACCTGGACGACGACGTCGACCAGCACATTGCTGCCGTGCACGCGCGCTTTGATGTCCTTGATCGACCGCACGCCTTTCGTCCGTTCGATCGTGCCGCGCAGCGTATGCAGCTCCTCCTCGTTGAAGCCGTCCGTGAGCGCATGCGTCGCGCTGTAAAAGATATCCCACGCCGTCTTGCAGATGATGCCGCCGACCGCCAGCGCGGCGACGGGATCGAGCCAGGGCAGGCCGAGCTGCGACCCGATGATGCCGACGGCGGCGCCGGCGCTCACGAGCGCATCGGACAAATTGTCCTTGGCCGCCGCCATAAGCGCATGGTTATGAATCCGTTTCGCGAGCCGGCGGTTATACAAATAAACAAGCAGCATGCAGCCGCCCGCCGCCAGCGCCACCCAGGCCGAGAGCCAATCCGGCGCCGTGCGGTGATCCGCAAACAGCGATTTAACGGAGCTGATGAGCACCTGGATGCCGACCGTCGCCATAATGAAGGATGCGATCAGGGCAGCGATCGTCTCCGCCCGGAAATGGCCGTATGCATGGTCCTCGTCCGGCGGCTTCTGCGAGATGCGCAGGCCGATCAGCACGGCGGTCGAAGCGATAATGTCGGTCAAGTTATTGAAGCCGTCGGCGATCAGCGCCTGCGAGGCAAAGCCGTAGCCAGCCGCAAGCTTCGCACCGGACAGCACAATGTAGGCGGCAATGCTGACCCAAGCCCCTTTTTCCCCTTGTTTGATATCTTGGTATTGGCTTTCCAGGTCGGGCACCTCCGTCTTCGCGCCTAGCGAGTTGCTCATGTATCGTCAACCTATCATACCCGACGGGCATTGAGTGGGTCTAGAGAAACAGTGTTGGCAGGGGCTCCGTTTTATGCCGCGGCGCAACTTGTTTGGCGCGCGCTAACTTGTCCCCGGCGCATTCCAAGCATTCCCGTTCCTGTTAAAAATGAAACGCGGGCAAACTCAAAAGCCTCCGCGGGAAGCCGGAGGCTTGGCTTGTTATCGATTTGTTCCGAATTAAAGCGCGCGATTCGAACCGTCGTCCGGCATGTCCGGCGCCTCGGGCGCATCGTGGCCGGAGGAGAGCGTATTGCCGCAGGTCAGGCAGAACTTGGCGTTCAGCTCGTTCTCCGTCAGGCAGTGGCTGCAGATGACGCGGATTTCGCCGACCGTCGTCTCCGGCTTCGGTTCCTCAGCAAGCTGCGCGCCGCAATCGGGACAGAAACGCGCGTCGAGGGGGACCACCTTGCCGCAGGTGCAGCTTTTTTCGTAGCGGATATTTTTGATCCGCTCTTCGAGCATCCGCAGATCCGCGACGATATAATCCAGCTGCTCGCAGCAGGCCGCGACCTCCTGCTCGGAATCGGCGATGCTGCCGGCCAGCTTCGCCCGGTACACGGCCTCCCCGATCTGGTGATACAATTTGTCCATATCCTTCTCTTTGCCGGACATTTGCGCTTTCAGCTTCGTAATTTCGACCGTCTGCTGCGCCTTCTTGGCCGCTTCCGAGGCGCCCTGCTTCACTTTATTGAAAAAGGACATGCGAATCGACTCCTTCGTTAACAGAACTTCGAATGCTGTATCCATTTTACCATAAAGTGAGTTCGGGGTCATGCGGACCGGCGCGCAAATCCGACAAAAATAGAGCCTGTTCGCTATTTTCGAAAGGGACTATCGATTGCCGAGAGCGAGTCTCGATTTTATTCCCGGGAAACGTCCAGAGCGGGCAGCCCGACCCGGGCCGTCGTTCCTCGTCCCAGCTCGCTTTCGAATTCGAGCCGGCCGTGGTGGTGGTCGACGATTTTGCCGCTGATCGTAAGCCCCAGTCCCGTCCCCTTCGCCTTCGTCGAATAAAACGGCTGGCCGAGATTGTCCAGCTTCTCCGGCGGGATGCCGTCTCCGCTGTCGCGCACGGTCGTCCAGACGAGCCCGTCGTCCCCGAGCTCCGTCCGGATGCGGATCCCGCCGCCGTTCTTCATCGCTTCGATTGCGTTCTGGAGCAGGTTGATAAATACCTGCTTAAGCGCGTTTTTTATGCCGCTGACATGCCAGGGGCCGCCGGCCAAATCAAGCTCGATCTGGATATCGTTCATGATCGCCTGGGCTTCAAGCAGCATGACGACGTCGCGCAGGACATCGTCCAGACACGTTCGCGCAAATTCCGACGGCTGCGGCTTGGCCAGAATGAGCAGCTCGCTCACGATTTGTTCGATCCGTTCGAGCTCGGCCAGCATAATCGCGATATAATCGCGCTTGTTATTTTCCTTCATCAGCTTCGTGAAGCCTTTCAGCGACGTCAGCGGATTGCGGATCTCATGCGCGATGCCGGCCGCCAGCTGACCGATGGCCGAGAGCATCTCCGATTTGCGGAGCATCTCCTCCGTCTGCTTGCGCTCCGTAATGTTCTCGGACAGCTTCATGAAGCTGCGGATGCCGCCCTTCCGTCTAATCGGCTGCAGCTTCGCCTTTTCCCAATACACCCCGCCGTTCTTCAAAAAGCCGGGTACTTCGCATTCCCACGTTTCGCCGGCCTTCAAGCGGCTCCATATGTCGTCGAACGACAAGTCGGCCGCTTTCCAGTCGTATAGCTCGGACAGCTTCTTCCCCGCGATTTCATCGGAGCTGCAGCCGGTCGTCTCGTAATATTTTCGGTTGGCGAAAATCACTTCGCCTTCGGCGTTGCAAATCTGGACCATGCTGGGGCTCCGCTCCATCGCATACGTCAATTGCAGCATTTCGGCCGCCGCCTGAAGCTCCTCGCCCGCGCCGGGATTCGCGAGTTCCGCCGGTTCGAACTGAACGAGCGTGCAGGCCGCATACTGCCGGTTGACGGATGACAACGGCTTGACGACGAGCTGCATCGATCTCAGCCCGTCCGGCAGACGGTCCATCCCGTCAAGCGTCCGCACGACGCGAGGCTGGCCGGATCTCAGCTCCTGAACGACGGCCGAAATCGCATCCGCCAGCTGCGGCTCGAGCACCTGGCGGATGTTCCGGCCGAACTGGCCGTCGGCCGGCGCCAGCAGCTCCTGCGCGCCTCCTGTCAAATGGCAAATGTCAAGCCGTTCGTTCAGCACGATGGCCGGGGCCAAGTGCTCACTGATCAAAATCCGGTAAAGCTCGGCCGTTTTTCCGTTCTCCTCCAACTCATGCGGATTGGGAAGTCCAATCAACCGGACCTCTCGCTTTGGCGTAACCAGATTGCGATCCGAGGTCTCTTCACTCATGGAGTACCACCATCTTCCAACAACAAATTAAGTCCACACAGAGCTTTTAAACCATTACACCCGGCGCTTAAACATGAAACCGGAAACAATTTCCTAATTTGGGCCAGCGAAAAAAACGACGCCATCCTCCTTAACGGGTGAAGCAAAGGTTTGCCTTGAAAAATGTCATGCCGGTTCTTTCCGGGGACAAAACGAAAAGCCCTCTTCCGGTCCGGCCGGGGTAACGGCCGAAAAGTCCCGGAATAAGGGCAACACACGGTCTGAAGCGGCTACTGCGTCATCTTGGAGCGCCAACGCAGAAAACGCATATATTCATTAATTTTCACATCCAGTTTTCGGCTCAAATCGATGACGAGATCCGAATTGAAGGACGCTTCTTCGAGGTATGACTGTTCCATCTTAATCCGCAGCGCGTAGATTTCATCTTCCAATACACGCATGGACAAAGATAGCTGTTTAGCTGATACGGCATCCGGTTCCTCTTGCAGCGCAAGCTCTACATCCGCATCAGCCACCGCTATCCCTCCTTGTCGTCATGCCTCGAAAGTGACCCGTGCTGTACGAACATAATATAAAGATTTCTTAAATTATAGCAAACAATAACAGTTCTGAATATATTTTTTTCAATCTCCTTTAAGTTTCCGAACAAATTGGCCGATCCGTTCAATCGCCTCGTTCAGCTGGCTGACGGAGGTTGCATACGAACAGCGCAGGTGGCCTTCCCCTCCGAGGCCGAACACGTCGCCGGGAACCGCCGCAACGCTGTGCTCCTGCAGCAGCCGGGTAGCGAACTGCTCGGAGCTGAGGCCCGTCGACTTGATCGACGGGAAGGCATAGAACGCCCCCCGCGGCTCATGGCATTCCAGCCCGATATCGCGGAAACCGCGCACGACCAGCCTGCGCCGCTGATTGTAGGACTCGATCATCCGGTCCTTCTCCTCCAGCCCGTTGCGAAGCGCCTCGAGCGCCGCCACCTGTCCCATAATCGGAGCGCACAAGACGGTATACTGATGGATTTTCAGCATGGCCGAAATAATATCCGGATGTCCGCACGCATACCCCATCCGCCAGCCCGTCATCGCGAACGCCTTCGAGAACCCGCTGACGAGAATGGTGCGGTCCTTCATGCCCGGCATCGAGGCGAAGCTGACATGCCGCGAGCCGTACGTCAGCTCCGCGTAAATTTCATCGGAAATGACGATGAGATCGTTCTCCTCGACCACCTTCGCGATCGGCAGCCAATCCTCGTAGGTCATGATGCCGCCCGTCGGGTTGCTCGGATAACAAAGCACCAGCACCTTCGAGCGCGGCGTCAGCGCCGCCTTCAGCGAATCGGCCTGCAGCTTGAACTCGTCCTTGGCGAACGTTTCCACGCCGACCGGAACGCCGCCGCTCAGCTGCGTAATCGGCGAATACGTAATATAACACGGCTCGGGCACGAGGATTTCATCGCCGGGCGAAATAAGCGCGCGCAGCGCAAGATCGATCGCCTCGCTGCCGCCGACCGTCACGATGACCTCCTTGGCCGGATCATAGCTGACTTCGAACTGTGTATCTAAATAATGTGCGATTTCCTCCCGCAGCTCCGGTACTCCGGCGTTCGACGTATACTGCGTTTTCCCCGTCTCCAGCGAATAAACGCATGCTTCGCGGACATGCCACGGGGTGACGAAATCCGGCTCGCCGACGCCGAGCGTAATGATGTCCTTGCGGCCGCTGGCCAAATCGAAAAACCGCCGGATTCCCGAAGGGGCAATGGAGCGCGCCACCGGCGAGAGGAAATCGGCCATCGAATCCCGCCGCGGTTTCCGGGCCGGAGCTTCCGTTATACGTTTCTCTTCGTCCTTAATCATCGCCCTTCACCCCTCACGGCGAGACAGGAAGACGATGGTCGTCTTCGTGCTCTTCGAAAATAATGCCGTCCTGCTTGTATTTCTTCAGAATAAAGAACGTTTTGGTCGAAAGCACCGCGTCGATCGGGGACAGCTTGTTGGAGACGAACGAAGCGACGTCTTTCAGCGTCGGACCCTGCACCTCGACCAGCAGGTCGTAGGCTCCTGACATGAGATAAACCGATTTTACTTCCGGGTATAAATAAATCCGTTCCGCGATGCCTTCGAATCCGCGGCCGCGTTCCGGCGTAATCTGCACCTCGATCAGCGCCGTCACCTTCTCCTCGTCCAGCTTGCTCCAGTTGGTGACGGTCGCGTATTTGACGATGACGTGATCCTGCTCCATTTCCGCGATCGCCTGCTTTACGTCCGCCGCCGCCGCGTCCAGCATCGTCGCGATCGTTTCCGCGCTGTAACGCGCGTCCTCTTTGAGCAGTTCCAAAATTTTTGTCTTCAGTTCAGTCATCGTCAAAGCCCTCCTTGGTATCGTCTTTCAGCCGGACGCTCCCGGCGGCCGAGAGGCCGGGCATACGCCCGGCTTCAGCTATAATGACTATATTACAACGAATCCAGGCTTCCTGCCAAGCGAATCGCAGCAGGCGCCGCCAGGCGTCCGGCATCGAGCACCAAACAAAAAACCGTTCAACTGCGGCGACAGGCGCCGCTCTGTGAACGGTCATGTATTGCTCGGGCAAAAGCCCCCTTGAAGGGACGGGTTTATTTGGCGGGGAGCTCGATATAGAAGGTCGTTCCTTTGCCCAGCTCGCTTTCGACGTTGACGTGCCCGCCGTGCTCGTGAATCGTCGTAAACACCTGGGTCAGTCCCATGCCGGTGCCCTCCGTCTTCGTGGAGAAGAACGGAGTGCCGAGCATGCGGATCTGATCCTTCGGAATGCCGACGCCCGAGTCCTGTATTTTCACATGGATGGTGCCGTTCCGGAAATAATGCTCGACGACGAGCTCGCCTTTTCCTTCGATGGCTTCCACCGCATTTTTGATCAAATTAAAAAACGCTTTTAAAATCAGATTTTTCTTGCCGACGATTTCCTTGTCCGTATGCTGGAACAGCTTCGTGACGGTGACGTTGTACAGCTTCTCCTGGAACAAAAAAATAAGCGAATCAAGCTCCGAGCACAAATTGATCGTTACGTTGTTCTCGTTGTCGAAATCGGGCTTGGCCACCTGCAGCAAATTGTTCAGCGTCTTGATCGCGTTGTCGAGCTCCTCGACGATGATCGGAAAATACGCATGATTCAGTTCTTTCTGCAGCAGCTGGAAAAACCCTTTCACGGTGGTCAGCGGGTTTCGGACTTCATGGGCGATGCCTGCCGCCATTTGGCCGATGGAGGACAGCTTCTCCAGGTTCGCCAGCCGGCCTTCCGCATTTTTTCGGTTCGTAATGTCGCGTACCCGGATTTGCGCCAGGCGGTTGTCATCCAGCACATACGGCGCGGCCATCACTTCGACGTCGATCAGCTCGCCGTCCGCCTTGAACATCTTTTGCTCAAGGCAATCGGTTACCTCTCCGCCGTAAGCCAATTCCACCGATTCGCGAAACACGCCGTGATAATCCGGATGCAAAAAGCGGGTGAAGCTCTCGCCGATAATCTGGTCGGGATATTGGAGTCCGAGCAGGTCAAAGGCGGCCTTGTTCACATAGACGACTTTAAATTGATGAAGGACGAAAATGGTATCCAACGAGTATTTGATCAATTGGGCAAAATCCAGCTCCGAATTCCCAAAACTTTTCAATAGCTTCCACTCCCGCTTGTCCCGTTCAAACAAATTACGCCGCTTTAATTCCGCTTCAATCATCCGGATAAACTGAAGATCGATCCCTCCTTCGATGCTTTTGAAATAAATCACCCATAACTCCTGATCGCTTACTTTGTCAAGCATACCTGTTCACCGTACTTTATGTCGATAAATGCCGATATCCGTGCCAATTGTTTCCCTCACAGCCAGCTACCGTAAACGTTACCACAACTCCACCTATTTATAAAGTTAGGATTTGGCTAATCCGAATGGACATTTCCCGGACAAACGTGCGGTGCAGCGAAAAAAGCCGCCTCCGCCGATAACACGGGGGAAGCGGCCTTTGACGCCTTACGGAAGATGCACCGTTTTAACGTGGTCGAAATGGAGGTAAACCGAATTGCCGCCGGCCGTCGAAAGCTCGATCAGGCTTTGGTCGATACTTTTGAGCACGCCGATTTTGTTCGGATTCTCGCCCAGGTCGAGGATGACGAATTCGCCGATCAGCTTCCGCAGCTGCTGGTCAAACGTGCGCGCAAGCGTAATCGGGGAAGGCTTCAGCGGAAACTGCTCGGGGGTCAGCGTATACGGTGTCACGTTCGGATTGTAAGGAATCAAATATTTCAAATGCTGCAGCGAAACGACGACGGAATGATAGACGGGCGAATAAAAGACGAAAAAATCGTTCATGACACTCGTTAAATAGCCGTGGATGGACTGGTTCCCGGTAATATAGAGCTCCGAAAACATGCCTTTGGCGTTCATCAAAATTTTCCGGTATGAAATCTGATCGTTTGGGCTTTCGAAAGGCGTCTCCGGCACGTCGAACTCCTGGATGTCGCCGGTCGACAGGCGAAGCTGCTGCAAATGAATGAGCGGCACATACAGAAATTGGCTGCCGTTGTGCAGGACGAGAATATCCTGCCCGATATCGATGAGCTTTCCTTTAATCGGGAGTGACTTTCCTGAAATATCCAGTTCCACATAGCGGTCCAGCAATGGATGACGGTTTCTCATACGCCCCTGCCTCCTTTCATCCGATAATTTGCGTCCAGGCATACAACATGATCAGGCCGGCCAGCAAGCCTGCCGGAACGGATACCGCCGCCGCCTTCATATACGCCGCCCACGAAAGCTTGATCTTATAACGGCGCAGCGCGGCAAACCAAATCAGAATGGCGAGCGAGCCGAGCGGGGTCATCAGACCGCCGATGTTGCCGCCCATCATGCGGGCCGCAAACAGCAGCTGCGAGGCCGGATCCGCCCCTGCGCCCGCCGGCGCCGACGCTCCGATCAGGAGTACCGGAAGCTCGTTTGCGATGGCCGACATCGCCGCCAGCAATCCGCCTGCGGCCAGCGCGGCGGAGAAATCGCCCAAGGCGGCCGCCTGCGCAAGCCCGCGGGCGAGCAAACGAAGGACGCCGGTCCGCTGCAATTCATCCGCAATCAAGGTAGCACCGAACGCAAACAAAGGAATATGCCAGGGGATTCCGGCCGTATAGAAACGCAAGCCGGAGCTTGCTTTCGTCATGGCGGGAACGATCAGCGCAAGCGCGCCCGCCAGCGCAAACCACCATGCCGGCACCCCGTAGCCGGAGCTGATATAGAATCCGGCCCGCGCGGTGACGACAACGAACAGGCACAGCCGGAACAAGCGCCAATTAACGGCAAGGGTATCATCGTCCGGCGTAAGCGGAGCCTGCGCCGCAATCCGGCGCGGCAGCCACCCCCGGTACAAGACGTAAAGCAGACCGGCGACCGCAAATACCGCCGCGGCGGCGGGAATCATCGTCAGCTCCGAATAATCGTTCAACTGCCGGCCTGTCATTTCGAGCACGATCAGATTCGTGATGCCGGCAGCGCCTGCCGGGGCGCCGGCCGCTGCGCCGATGAGCGCGCCGCTGATCAAATACGGCTGCAGCTGACGGTCGCTCAGCTCGAGCATTCGGCCGATCTGCAGAATGACCGGCATTGCTGCCAGCACGCTGACGTAGGTACTGAAAAACAGCGTCGTCAAAAAGCAGAACAAGGCGATTAGCCAATACAGGCGCAGCCCGGACCCGCGGCTGAACTCGACGATATTCCCGGCGGCATAACGGAACATCCCGAGACTCTCGAGCGCGGCCGCCATCAGAAAGGCCGACAAGACGATAACGGCCGGCCCTGCCAGCTGCTGCAGGTTTGCGCCGGTTCCGCCGAGCGGAGCCGCGGCTAAAAAGAAAGCGGCGAGCGGAAAGGCGGGCCACAAAGGAGCCCTTCCTCCCGGCCGCCGCAGGAGCAGGACAGCCGCAGCCGCAACGGCAAACGCGGCGGCTGCGAGCGTGATTGTATCATCCATTCCGTTTCGCCCCGCTCCGCATCGGCAGCTCGAACGCCTGGGTTCCGGGTTCGGGCGGCGCTGCGGATGCGAGCGCGGCCGCTTTTGTCTCGGCGGTATCGTTCCAGACGTCCGCAAGGGCGGATTTGCGTTTCTTTTCCGGTGCAAGCAGCAGAAATAACGGGATGCCGAGCAGCAGGACGGCCAAAGTGATCAGCATGCGATGGACTCCCCCTTAGCGGCGGAAGACGGACGGCGGTGCCGGCAACCTTGGGCCGGCTCCTGCCGCTCCGTCATTACTTTTTGCCAAGACGGCGGGAGAATGCCGAACGCTTCGTTTTTTTGGACGTCTCGCCGCGCGCACTCGCTTTGCTGCTCTTTCCTTTGTTGCCGGAGCTGCCGTGCGATCCGCCGCTTTTCGATCCGTCGCTTTTCGATCCGCCGCTTTTCGAACCGCCGCCGGAGTTGTCGCCCTTCGAGCCTTTCGATCCTCGGCTTCCTTGGCTGCCGTTACTGGCGTATTTGCCGGAATGCTTGATCGTTCTGATGTGCTGAAGCGGAATGCGAACGAATTCGTTATTGACGATCAGTAGCAGCGAATCGCCGCCGACCTCGGCGATGAAGCCGTCCATACGTTCGGGCCCGCCCCAGTTGATTTGAGCAAACTGTTTGACCAGCTTGTGCAGAACGCCTTCGAAGCTGTCGGCCATAATATAATGATGCGATTGTTTGCGGCCGCGGCTTTTCTTCTTTTCTACCTGCGTAATGCTTTTGACATGATAGGAATTGATGTAAACCGTTCCGTTCGACGTCGACAAGACGGTATATCCTTTGTGCACGGCAACCAGCCGCCCTTGCACGGAATCCGGACCGCCGCGGTTTATTTTCACCAGCGTGCCGACAAGCGCGTCCAAATAGTCTTTTTTTCCGCCGCGGCTGCCTTGGGTTCCGCGGGTGCCCCGCGTCGGCTTTTTCGCGTCGTGCGACTTGTGCCCCGGCGACGCCATTCCCGGCGAAGTCATTTCCGGCGCGGTTTCGGCTCCGCCGAAGTAACCGTACGGATGTCCGCCGCCGCCCCATGCAGCTTTGACTCGTTTTTCCCCGATGGTCATGAACAAATCCCTCCAGAACGTAATAGAATGACGACTCGACTCCATTCGAAGCGCCGCTTGCGCTTCCGCTGCCTGCTAATAGCGTTTCCTTCTTATATGCTGCGGCATCATCCCTCCATTGATTGTCCCCGTGAAATCTATCATGGGGGACAATTTGTAATATATTTATATGTATCCCATAGCCACGCGGTACTAGATTGATATCTATTTTTAAGAGATTAAGCGAGCGCCCGGCGCAATTAATAGATTTACGACATAGCTTGTATTATCAAAACACGAGGGAGGAATAACGAGAATGGCGAAAACGAAAAAAGGGTTTGCGCTGGGCGGCGACCATAAAGACGACAAAAAAGACCGCAAATCCGGCGGCTCGAAAGGGTCCCGCGGCGATCACAAGTCGGACGGCTCGAAAGGGTCCCGCGGCGATCACAAGTCGGACGGCTCGAAAGGATCCCGCGGCGACCACAAGTCCGGCGGCTCGAAAGGGTCCCGCGGCGACCACAAGTCCGGCGGCTCGAAAGGATCCCGCGGCGACCACAAGTCCGGCGGTTCGAAAGGGTCCCGCGGCGATCACAAGTCCGGCGGCTCGAAAGGGTCCCGCGGCGATCACAAGTCCGGCGGCTCGAAAGGGTCCCGCGGCGATCACAAGTCCGGCGGCTCGAAAGGGTCCCGCGGCGATCACAAGTCCGGCGGCTCGAAAGGGTCCCGCGGCGATCACAAGTCCGGCGGCCGCAAGTCGGGCGGCAGCAAAGGCGGCAAATAAGACGGATTCCGCCAGCCGCCTGCTCCTGACCGATGAATAGAGAGATAAAGCCGTCCCTGCTGTGACATTTCCCTCCGGAAAGGCATAGTGTAAATAAACGAAAGCCTATCGCGATGCGATAGGCTTTTTATTATGGAGGTAAGGGGATGTCACCATGTCCGACCTGAGTGCGCCGGTCCGCAAAATCACGATCGACCCGGACGATTTGCGGCAGCTGCAGTCGAATGTCTGGAGCCGGCAGTTCGTTCCGGTAAAGCTCGAAATGGACGGCCGGACGTTCGACGCGCAGATCCGGTACCGCGGCGGCCATACGCGCAATTACCCGAAAAAATCGTACGAGGTGCTGGTGGAAGGCAAGCTGACGCTGCACTGGAACGCCGAATCCGACGACCCCTCGATGATCCGCAACGCCCTGTCGTTCCGTTTTTTCGAGATGATCGGCGTTCCGTCCCCAACCGCGCAGCACTTCTGGCTGGAATGGAACGGCCAGCAGCACGGCGTTTATTTGGAACTGGAATCGGTCGATGCGACCTTTTTCAAAAAACGCGGGATTCAGGCCCATTCATTGATTTATGCCGTCAACGACAATGCAACGTTCGGCCTGATCGACCGGGACACGAAGCTGCGCAAGGAATCGTTGTTTTCCGGCTACCGGCTGATGATGGGCGAATCGTCCGCGGAAACCCGGCTCGTACGCTTCATCCGCCGGATCAACCGTCCGGCGAACCGGTCGCTTCGGTTATATTTGCGAAAAAAGCTGGACGTTTCCCAATATTTGCAGTGGCTGGCCGGCGCCGTCTTGACCGGCAATTACGACGGCTTCGACCAGAATTACGCGCTGTATGAACATTTGCCATCCAAACGGCTTCGCATGATTCCATGGGATTATGAAGGCACATGGGGAAGAAACTGCTACGGGAAATTGTGCGGCAGCGATCTCGTCCCGATTCAGGGGCATAACAAGCTGACGCGGAAGGTGCTCGCCTACCGGAGCAACCGGGTCGCCTACCGCAGGCTGCTGCGGAAGCTGCTGGCCGGTCCGTTCTCGGTCGAGCAAATCGCCCCGGAAATCGATACCATTTACGCGGCGCTGGCCCCCGCAATTCGCGACGACTTTACCCGGAAGTGGCCGTTCTCCGCCTTTCAGGAGGAACCGGATCAAATTAAACAATATATCGCCGAGCGGCGGGAGATCGTTCGAAGGGAGCTTCGGCGCTGGGCAAAAGCGGACGCGGCGAAATAAGCCCGCCTCATTTCGCCCGCTCCGGCCCCCCGGCCAGAATGCCGACAAAGGGATGGATCAGCCACCAGGCTGCGATCGGCGAAGCGCCAACGACCAGCATCAGCCAGGGAATGGCCTGCGGGGACGAATCTGCCAGCGGCAGCACGAGCAGAAACGCGCCGATGCCGATCAGCCTGCCGACCGTCAGCGCCGCTTCGCGAAGAACGACAAACTCCTCGCGCCTGCTGGCGCTTTCCTCGTCTTTGCCGATCAGATCAAAAACGGCCGACGTCATCGGGATGATGTAGAACGGCATGAACAGGGCGACGCCGAGGCCGAACAAGAGCAGCGTCATAAAGCGGATCGGCCAGAACAGCGGGATAATAACGGCCGTAATCGCCAGCGCGCCGACCAGCATCGCCGTTTTGCGCCGCTTCATCGTCAGCAGCTTGCCGATAATCCAGAAGCTGACGAGCGAGACGAGCGACGTAATAAGCGAGAAGTTGCCGAGCTTCTGCTCGTTGCCTGTCGCGATGTAGACGAGCAGGCCGATTAAAAACATGAAGACGCCTTCCCGGACGCCCTGCGCCGCGATCGCCGGACTGACCCTTCGCCATGGATTTCCCGGCTTCCGGATTTGCCGGATGCCGTAGCTCCAGTCGTAATGTCCCCCGGTCTTTCTTTTCTTCAGCCAGAAGCTTAGAACGGCCGCAATGGCGAAAATGATAACCGATATCGTAAAAATGATCGTATAGCCCCGCTGCCCTTTGAACGTCGTAATGAGCAGTCCCGATACCCAGGGAGCGACGATACCGGCGCCCGATCCGAGAAAGCCGGCCACGCCGTTGAACCGGTCGCGGTTGCCCGGCTCCGTTATTTCGAAATAAACGACATTGTAGGCCAGCCAGAAAAAGCCGAGCGCCAGCCCGTTCAGCATGCCGAGCGGCACGGCGTAAATCGCGGCCGCCCGGCCGAGCAGCAGCACGGTGAAATAGAAAACCCCCGACAGCGCGACGCCGAGCCGGAGGCTGTTCATTTTGTTGTGCTCCTTCACCCATTTGCCGGCAAACCAGAACGTCAGCCCGCTGACCGCATATTGACTCAAATTAAACCAGCCGATCAAAGCGAACGAATGGCTGACCTTCCATATATATACCGGCACGAACGTGCCCGACAGCGCGCCCGCCACGCCCATGAGCGCCTGTACGACGAGCAGCAGCACCGCTTGTCCGCCGAGCGTCGTATCGCTTAAATTGCGTTCGCCGCCAAGCGTTTCCGTCCGCAGCTTGCGCCGCTGCATCGAATGATACCAGTGCGATTGTACCGAATGCTTGCCTTGCTCCAAGGCGATTCCCTCCTGCCTGCCGTGCGTTGGCTTTATCCTTGACGTAAGGTTCCCCCAAAGCGGCGGCGGCATGCCGGAGCGGCAAAATTACCAATATTTACTTCGGCACGGAAGCCGGCGTCAATCGAGATCGAGCTCTTCGGTGGCCTTGGAAAGAAGCCGGACAAGCCGTTCCCGCTCCGGATAGGCGAGCTTGCTTTCCGTATGAAAGCAGGCCGGGCAGACGTACCAGACGACCCGGAACGGTGCCGTTACGACCGGCTCGCCGAGCGCGGCCGTCGTCCGCGGCGCAAACCGGCTTTCCTCGACCGTTTGCAGCCCCGCCTCAAGCATAAATTCGCGGCAGACCGGGCATTCGGGCGCTTCGTCCTGCTCTTCGATGATGCGGCTCGCTACCTCCTCGAAAACGAACTGGCTGCGGTGGAACGAACGCAGGTCGGCAAAGTCGCCTTCGCCGTGTTCGTCCGTTTCCTCCGCGTCCGTCCTCTCTTCTTCCTCCTCTTCGTCCTCGTCCAGATCGATGCCGTCGATGCCGAGTTGGACGGTCCGGTAGCCGGACAGTTCATTTTCGCAGTGCGGACAATTTTTTTCGGGCCCGATTTCCTCGTCCCAGACGATTTCCGTCTGGCACCAAGGGCAAATGACATGCTCTTCCATCGATGTTCCCTTCTTTCCCGTTAATGAAGCAGATAAAAGACGCCGAGCACGATAAACAGCGCCGCAAGCGCAAACAGCGTTCCCCACAAATATTTCATGTTCGCTTAAAACCTCTCTCGTTCCACTAGGTTTCCGGCGGTCAGGAAATCGTCGCGCCGATGACGTAAGACAGCGAGACGGAGATGATCATCGCGATCAAACCGACCGCCCGGTTGCCGCGCTGAATTTCCTCGTCGATCCGGAACACCGGCGTCAGAAACTCGAACAGGAAATAGGCGGCGAGCAGCACCGCATAACCGAAGGCCGACCAGACGATGCTGTGATAAATCGTATCGTTCGCTTCAATGGAGAAGCGGAACAGGTTGCAGATGCCGAATATTTTGCCGCCGGTCGCCATCGCCACCGCCAGATTGCCTTTGCGAATTTCCTGCCAGCATTGATACCGGGTGACCAGCTCGAAAATAAAAAGAAATACGAGCAGCGCCAGCACCGTCACCGAAACGTACGAGAGCGACGCCAAATACGGATTGCCGAGCATTTTATCGACTTCGGTGTCCATTCCCGTTCCCCTCCCCGGTTAAAAAGCTACTTCAGCTCCGCAACGGTGACCCCGGTTCCGCCTTCGCCGTAATTGCCGAGCCGGTAGCTTTTCACATGCTTGTGGCGGCGCAGAAATTCGCTGATTCCCGTCCGCAGTACGCCCGTGCCTTTACCGTGGATAATGTAAACCTGCCCGAGGCCCGACAGGAACGATTCGTCCAGAAACCGGTCCACCTCGACGATCGCTTCTTCGACGTTCGCTCCGCGCAAATCGAGCTCCATCCGCACGTTTTCGTCCCGCGTGCGCTTCAGGCTCGCCGCCTGCTTCGGCTGCTGCTGCTTCGCCGCCTCCGGACGCTTCACGAGCTCCAGGTCGCCGAGCTCCACCTTCATCTTCAGGATGCCCATCTGCACGACGGCGCCGCCGCCGCTCAGCTCCACGACATGTCCGCGCTGTCCCAGGCTGTGCACCATCACCTCGTCGCCGGCTTCGATGCGCTGCGGTTTCGCCGCCGGTTTTTTCGCTCCCGACGCCTTCCGCTCCGGGGCAGCCTCGTCCAGCCGCCGCCGCGCTTCGATCAGCTTATGCTCCTTGACCGAAGCGCCCTCCTCCATCGCCAGCCGGCGCAAATCGGCGATCACTTGCTCCGCCTCCCGCCTTGCCTTGGCGACGGCCTCGCGCGCATCTTCCCGCGCCTTCTCCAGCATGCGTTCCTTCTGCTCGTCGAACTTCCGCCGCTCCGCTTCGAAGCGGGCCCGCTGCGCTTCCAGCTCCCGGCGCAGCGCCTCGGCCGTCTGACGCTCCGCTTCGGCGCCGATCCGGTCCTCCTCGAGCGAGGCGATCATATTCTCGACGCGCATATCCTCTTCGCTCACTTCGCCGCGGGCATGATCGATGATCGTGCGGCTGAGCCCCAGCCGCTCCGCGATGGCGAACGCGTTGCTTCGCCCGGGCACGCCCACAAGCAGCCGGTACGTCGGGCTCAGCGTCTGGACGTCAAATTCCATGCTGGCGTTCACGACGCCTTTGCGGTTATAAGCGTACGCTTTCAGCTCGCTGTAATGGGTCGTGGCCACGATGCGGCAGCCGAGACGGTGAATATGCTCCAGAATGGCAATCGCGAGCGCCGAGCCTTCCGCCGGATCGGTGCCGGCGCCCAATTCGTCAAGCAGCACAAGGCTTTTGGCTGTCATTGTATTCAAAATCCGGATAATATTCGTCAAATGGCTCGAGAACGTGCTCAAATTTTGCTCGATGCTCTGCTCGTCTCCGATATCCGCGTATATCGCGTCGAAAACGCACAGCTGGCTCCCGTCGTCCGCCGGCACGAACAGGCCGGACATCGCCATCAGGCTGAGCAGCCCGATCGTCTTGAGCGTCACGGTTTTGCCGCCGGTGTTCGGACCCGTTACGATAATGGCCGTATTCTGGTTGCCGAGCTCCACGTCGAGCGGCACGACCTTGTCGTCCGCGATAAGCGGATGGCGGCCGCGGCGCAGCTTAATGAAGCCGCGATCGTTCATCCTTGGCAGCGATGCCCGCATTTGGTGGGCCAGGCGCCCTTTCGCGAAAGCGAAATCCAGCTCGGTGAGCAGCTCCAGATCGGTCAGCAAATCGTCTGCGTATTCGGCTGTCAGCGCCGTCAGCTTCTGCAAAATTTTCTCGATTTCCCTCGTTTCGGCCGCCCGCAGCTCGCGCAGCTTATTGTTCATGGCTACGATCGCTTCCGGCTCGATGAACAGCGTCGCCCCGGAGCCCGATTGGTCGTGGACGATGCCGCCGAAATGGGAGCGATATTCCTGTTTAACCGGGATGACATAACGGTCGCCCCGGATCGTTACAATGGCGTCCTGCAGCATTTTTTGCACAGAGGAAGACCGGATCATCTGCTCGAGCCGTTCGCGGATGCGCCCTTCGCCGCCGCGAATTTCGCGGCGCACCGCCGCCAGTTCGGGGCTCGCGCCGTCCATCACGGCCGCCTGCTCGTCGATGCAGGCAAAAATCGCATCCTCAAGCGGCTTCGGCTCCGTCAGCTGCCCGGCGATCGAAGCGAGCAAAGGCACCGGGTCGTCCTCATGCAGCTGCAAAATATGCCGCTTCACCCGGCGGGAGCCGCGCGACGTCTCGGCAATTTGCAGCAGCTCCGCGGGATTCAGCATGCCGCCGATGCGGGAGCGGTGCAGCTGCGGTTTGATGTCCGCCACGCCGCGGAACGGGGCGTTCCCCTTCAGCCGGTCGGCTTTGTACGCCTCGTCCGTCGCCTGAAGGCCGCGTTTCACCTCGTCCAGGCCGACGTGCGGCCGGATCGCTTCCGCAGCCTCCTTGCCAAGCGAAGTGGCGGCGTGCTGCATTAATAGATATGCAATTTTCGCATATTCCAATGTGTGTAAAATCTTGGCGTCCACGCGCAAGCACAACCCCTCTCGTTCCTTATTATAATCGAAGCTGACAGTGTATGCCATGACGTAAGCTGGCATGCATGACCTGAGCGGGCCGGGCAACAATAAATGATGCATCCCTTAAAACAGCTTCGGCAGGAGATCGGCGGACGGTGTCCGGCCTATTCGCACCGGGCTGCCGGCATCTGCTGCAGAAGCGCGTTTTCCGCTCCCGCGGATGCCGTTTCAGGAAAACTCCGAGGAGGTTTTTGAAATGCAATTTTTGGGACATGTGGTACGGTTCATCATATCGGCGATCGTGCTGATGATCGTCGGGTATATCGTGCCCCAGTTCAGCGTCGGAGGATTTTGGAGCGCGCTGTTCCTTGCTCTCGTCATCGCCGCGCTCGGCTGGATCATCGAAGGCATCTTCGGCAAACGGGTGACGCCGTTCGGACGCGGCATCGTCGGCTTTCTCGCCAGCGCGGCCGTGATCTGGATCGCCCAATTTATCGTCGGCAATGTCGAGGTCACCTGGCTCGGCGCCATTTTGGCCGCTCTCGTTATCGGGATTATCGATTTGTTCATCCCCGTCAGCACGCCTTACGAAGCCGGCCGGGAAAAACACCGCTAAGCCATGCGGAGCAGGCGAAAACCGGGCTCGGATCATCCGACGCCCGGTTTTCGCGCTTCAGGGAAGCGGTCCGCCGTTCAACAAATGTTCAACAACCCTTCATCGGTCCGACACTGCCATTTTACCGGGTGAAAGGTATACTGGTATATGGAAGGAATGGTTATAACCAAACGATGCCGGCCATATTGAAGGGAGTCGTATAGAAATGAAAAAGAACATGACCATTATTGCAGCACTGGCTGTCGCCGCCTTTGCGCTGGCCGCCTGCGGAGCGGACAAATCCGGGACGTCGCCCGCGAGCGGCGTGCAGAACACGGGAGTCGCCGCCGCCGACGAGGTCGATATCAAGGCGTCAAACTGGACGTACGACCAGCCGGTATATCACGTCAAGAAAGGCGTGGCCACCAAGCTGACGCTGACGTCCGAAAGCGGCGTTCACGGCGTGGCGATCGACGAGTTGAACGTCAAGCTCGAAAGCGGCGGCTCACAGGTCATTACGGTAAACGATGCCGGCACGTACGAGATCCATTGCAACGTGATTTGCGGCACCGGTCATGCGGATATGAAAGCGAAGCTGGTCGTCGAATAACCGGCTGACAACCGTGCTCCTAGGAATGATGGTCAGCTTCACATAACCGCGGGTGATGGTTTAAATAAGAAAACGTGATGGCGCAGCCCCTTCTCCGCCGGCCGTCGGTTTGTTACGATGGACTCAGACTCAATCGGAAGGGGCGGTTCGGATGGGTATGCTGAGCGGCAGAACGGCGATCATCAGCGGCGCGGGAACGGGGCTCGGACGGGCGGCGGCGGTCGTTTTCGCCGGAGAAGGGGCGGTTGTCGCCCTGGTCGGAAGGCGCAGAACGAAGCTGGAAGAAACGGCGGCGATGATCGCGCAGCACGGAATGGGGAGCGCGCTCGTCGTTCCGGCCGACGTGTCCGACGAGAGGCAGGTCGGGCTCGCGGTGGAAACGGTTATGGCGGCAACCGGAAGGATCGATATTCTGGTGAATAACGCCGCCGTGTTCGAGCCGGGACGAGTGGCGGAAATGACGGAAGCGGAATGGACGTTACAGCTGGCCGTCAATCTGACGGGCCCGTTTTTGCTGACGAAGGCAGTGATCCCGGCCATGCGGAAGGCGCGTTACGGCCGCATCGTCAACATTACGTCCGGCCTTGCCGGGAACGGCGCTGGCGGCTATGCGGCATACAGCGCCAGCAAAGCCGGACTCGAATCGCTCACTCGCACCGTCGCCGACGAAGAAAGCGGCAGCGGCATTATCGCCAATCTGTTTAATCCCGGCACGATCCGCTCGGAAATGCATGCGACGGGCAAGGATCCGCGGCTGGTTGCCCCGGATCTGCTGAAGCTGGCGGCGGTGCCGCCCGGCGGGCCGAGCGGCACGCTCGTTTCGCACTAGGTCGGCCGGAGCAATAAAGCGGAATCAAAACAAAACGCCGGGGAGGAAGCTGCGGCTTCTTCCCCGGCGTTTTCTCAATCCATCCCGGTGAGTCTTGGACTTGTCGGGATCCCGCGGCGGCCGCTCTCGCTGCTCGCGTTTCCCTTTATAAGCTCGATATCCGGGCTCCACGAACAGGAAGCGAACCGCCGGCCTTGAGGCTGTCCCGCCGGAACATTATGCCGAGCACAGCCCCGTACACCGCATGCGCGAACAAATTGACCGCGACGGCCTTGAAACCCGAGTCGAGCATTAAGATGCCCGCAGGCCCCATCGGCTCAAATAGGAAGCCGTCAATGATTAACCAGACGAACAGTACGGCAAATATCATGCCCGATTTATAGCCTTTGGGGCGGACGAAGCGCGCATACAGCGCGGAAAATGCAATTCCCCCGATCAGATCGATCACATAGCCGACCAAATAAATCAGGAATGGAGAGGTGAGCGCGACCGACTTTCCGTTTGCGTAAGGCACATCAATCCCATGATGAACAACCAGATTGGACACCCGGTAGAAAATCTCCATTACGGCCGTGGCCGCGATCCCGTTTTTGACGACTTTTCCCCATTGGAACATGCCATTCATCCTCCCGTGTCGGTTTGCATCCTTTTTCTACGAAATCGTAGTAAATTATGAATAAAAAGCGGCTATCGCGGCTGCGAAGAGCAGCAGGCAAGCGGGCATGTAGACGATAAGATTGAGCCTGTAGTACAGCCTGCTCTTGGATTTTACCAGACCGAGAGCCCTGATGATGCCCGCCAGCCCGAGCATCAGGAATCCGGCCGTAATCGCCAGGACAGCCAGCTCGAGGAGCCAGGAAGGGAGGTACGCCCCGGGCATTTCGATAAGATGAAGCCTGACCAGGACGGCCAGAGCGCCGAGAAAGAGCATACAGGCAAGAGGAACCAGCGTCGCCGGTTTGAACAGCCGCGTTTTGTTGCTGTTGAGGACCGCCTGACTTAGGGCGAGCCGATCCGATGCGGGCCAAATGCAGCCCGTTGCCCAGTATACATGCAGCAGGCCGTCCAGAACGAGAACAGCCGCGATTAGTATTCCTGCGATTTCTTTCAAATGTTCGTCCATCATACGCTTCTCCCTCCAAAACGGATGGTTAGCTTTTGTTCCGAAAAACGCGCCCCTACGATGGGCCGCCCCTGCAGGGAGCGCGGCAGAAGCACCTTGTTTTTATAAGGGCCCGCCTGGATCGTCAGCTCGTCGCCTTTTTCGCTCAGCTGGAGCTGATCCTTCCGGACAAAGGGCAATTCGAGATCCAGAAAATAATCGTCCCCCTCCTTGCGAACCTCCTGTATTCTTCCCCGGTACAGCACCGCGGAGGCGTCGCAATCGGAGAAAGCGGCCTGCCCGATTCTTTTCAGCATAGGCAGCCCGTGCACCTCCCGCTCCATCATCGGAACGCTGAGTATCGGCAGCGGGCTGAAGCAGCCGCGGATCTCCTCTTCATACTTGGCATGAATCTCCCGCCACGTCGACCAGTAACCGCTACCGGCCCCTTCGGGAAGCACCCGGTTGACGATAACCGCATCTGTGTTGAAGCCGAACAAATTCAGATACGTGAACGCCCGCCTCGCTTCAGCGATCACCATTTTCTCCGGATTGATGACCAGACGCATGGTCGCAACCGCATGATCCGCAATGATGGCCTGCAGATCCTCCAGCTCGCGCACGAATGCCTCGATGCTGTCCATGACTTGATCGTTCGGCAGCTCCAGGCCGCCGGTGACCGCCTTGGCGATCGGCCTCGCCCATTTGATCAGACGGCGTTCATGCGGAAAAATTTTCTCCATCCACCACTTAAGCAGATTCGGATAGCTGAGCAGCCTGAGCGTTTGCCCCGTGGGTGCACAGTCGACTATGATGACGTCATAGGTCCCGCTTGCAGCATGGCGCTTTATCTGCATCAGGTTGAACAGTTCCTCCATGCCGGGAAAAACAAGCGTCTCCTCGGTCGTGATATCGTTCAGCTTTGCCCAGCTCATCAAGCCGGACAGCCAGCTCTGCACCGCCCCCCAATGCTTCTCGGTCTCCCGCAGACTGTCTACCTCCTGGCCCCATAATCGCTCGGCGATCTTGACCGGTTCGCCCCCGAGAGTCAGCTGGAAGGAATCGGACAAGCTGTGCGCCGAATCCGTGCTCATGACCAAGGTGCGATGCCCCTCCGCAGCGAGCCGGACTGCGGTTGCCGCCGCAATGCTTGTTTTCCCGACCCCGCCTTTGCCCGTATAGATGATAATTCTCATCTGTGGCCCTCCTGAAATTATTACGATTTCGTACTAAGTGGGTAAAATCGAGCCTTCACGCCTGCCGCTAATCGTCAATCTCAATTCTGCGTAATGAAGCATTCGTTGACGTTCCCTTCGTCTCATCACTCCCCTTGCTCTGCACCGCCCTCAGAGCCTTTACGGCCAGGGACAGGAGCTGCTCCAGCTCCTCTTGGCTCAGCGCGCTCTGAATACGGGCGAGCATTCCGTCCATAACCGCCTTGACCTGCATGGCGAGCTCCAGGCCTTCTCCGGTAAGCTCGACAAGCATCACGCGCTGATCCTTTGCCGATTGCCTGCGGTCGACAAGCTCCTTGCGCACAAGCCTCTTAACCAGGCTGGTCGCCGTGCTTAGCGGAACACCGAGATGCGAGGCAAGCGCGGACATCGTCAGCTGTCCTCGAAAATGCAGAACCAGCAGCGCCGTAAGCTCGGAACGGTTCACTTTCCGGTCAAGCTCGGCCGTCTCCGACAAAAAGCTCAAAGGCCGAAGACCGTTTTGCAAGAAGAGCTCTCTCATCCGATCAAACATCGTCTACTCCCCTTACTGATTTTAAAAAATTTCCTTTTGTTCATAATACTACGATTTCGTAGTATTGGCAAGGATTGGATTGAAACGCACGCGACTAACCGGCGCTTGCTCCGGGCGCGGCCCGGAAGAAGCCCGCCATGTACGGTGAATTTCAAACAACAAGCACACGATAAAACGGCCTCTGTCCGCAACGAGGCCGTTTTTTCGTTTTATTCATTTAAGCAGAGGGATAAGTTCTGTTCAACATATTTTTTCGTTTAGATTTTGTCGATCAGCTCGATCCACTCGTTATATTCGGTCTGCAGCTTCGCGTACTCGGATTGCAGCTTCGCATGCTCCGTCCGCAGCTCCTCGTGCGCCCGGGTCAGCTCGACGGTCGTCAGCTGCGCCTTATTCAGCGCAGCTTCCGCGGCGCCCAGCCGGTCGAGCAGCTGCTGCGCCTTCGCCTGCGCTTCAGCCGCTTCGCCTTCGCTCTGCAGCAGCTGCTCGCGCATGCCGGCTTCGGCTTCGGCATAGGCGGCGGCCTGCCGGTGGGCAAGCTCGATTTCGGCCGATGCGTGCGCCTCCCGGGCGGCCATTTCCGCAGCGGCCTCCGCGATTTTCCGGTCCATTTCCTCGGCCAAACGCTCCGCTTCCCCGGCCGCTTCGGCCGCCCGCGCTTCCGCCGCCTCCAGCCTGCCGCGAAGCTCGCGCTCGCGCGCCACCCGCTGCTCCGCTTCCGCCTTCAGCCCGCTGAGCTGCTCCAGCGCTTGATGCAGCTGCCGGCCGGACTGGTCGGCCGCTTTCTGGGCCTCGGCAAGCTGGTTCCGCAGCTTGCCGAGCTGCTCCTCCTGCTGCTGCAGCTGCCCGCTGCGTCGAGTATCCCGCTGCCTCAGCTCGTGCAGCGTGTTCTGCAGCTCGTCGGCCTGCCGGCTGCGCTCCCGCAGCTCCTCCTCGAGCCGGGCCAGCGACGAGCGAAGCGCTTCCTCCTGCTCGGCCGCCTCCATCGCCAGCAGCTCGGCGTCGTCCTGCGCCGCCGCGGCGGCTTCCTGCACGGCCGCGAGCTCCCGCCGCGTCTCCTCCAGCCGGAGCGCCAGCTGCGTCCGCTCCTGCTCCCACGCATCGCGCTCCCGCTCGCGTTCCTCGCTCAGCCGCTTCGTTTCGCTGCGCGCCGCAGCCTCAAGCGCCGCCCGCTCGGCGGCGAATTCGGCCTTCAGCGCGGCCGCTTCCTCTTCGGCCTCGCGCAGCGCCTGGCCCAGCATCGCCTGCGCCGTCTCCCGCTCCGCGCCGAGCGTCGCCGCATGGCGTTCGCGCTCGCGTTCGAGCGCCTCGGCGGCTTCCGACGCCGCCTGCTCCAGCGCGTTGGCCGCCTCCGAGCGGACGCGCTCCAGCTCCGTCTGCGCCGCTTCGCGCACCTCGGCGAGCTGCCTTGCGGCCTCCGCCCCCGCCTGGGCCGCAGCCTGCGCGGCTTCCGACCGGACGCGCTCCATCCGCTCGCGCGCCGCCTGCCGCACGCGCTCGAGCTCCGTCTGCGCCTGCTCGCGCGCCTCGGCAAGCTGCTGCTGCAGCTCGGCGCGGGTCCGCTCCAGCTCCTCGCGCGCCGCGTCGCGCTCCAGCTCCAGCTCCAGCTGCGCTTCTTCCTGCACCTCCGCCAGCCGGCTGTCCGCCTCGGCGCGCAGGGCGGAGAGCGCCGCCTCCGCGTCAGCTTTCGCCTGCGCCAGCTCGGCCTCCGCCTTCTCGCGCAGCTGCGACATCGCCGCCTCCGCTTCCTGCCGCGCACCGGCGAGCTTTGCCTCCGCCTCCGCGCGGACCTGCGCGTGCCGGGCCTCCGAGCGCTCGCGCAGCTGCACCTTCTCCGCTTCGGCGGCCGCAGCCGCCTGCTTCAGCTGCGCTTCCGCCTCCGCGTGCGCCTGCCGCAGCCCGCTTTCCGCCTCGGCGCGCACGCGCTCCAGCTCCGCCGTCAGCGAATCGCGCGTTTCGGCGAGCTCCGCCTGCGCTTTGGCTTCCTCCGCCGCATGCCGCTCCCGTTCTTCGTCAAGACGGCCGGCCGCGTCGGCCGCTTCCGCCTCGCGCCGCTCCCGCTCCTGCTCGTAGCGGCCCGTCAGCTCCATGCTGACGCGCTCCAGCTCCTCGCGCGCGATTTCGCGCTCGAGCTCCAGCTCTTCGAGCGCCTCGGCCCGCGTACGCTCGAGCTCCTCCGCAGCCTGCCGCAGCGCTTCTTGAAGCTCGGCCTGCGCCGCCTCCAGCTTCGCTTCGGCCTCCAGCTGAGCCGTCTCCAGCTTCTCCTGCGCCTCTGTCTTCGCCGCACGAAGCTCGTCCGCAGCTTCCGCACGCGCCTGCGCCAGCTCCGCGCGCGCCGTTTCGCGCGACTGCTTCAGTTCCTCCTGCAAGGCGGCTTCCAGCGACAAATACGTCTCGTTCAGCTCCTCAACCTGCCGCTGCGCCTGCTCCAGCTTCGCCGACGCTTCGCGGAGGCGCCGTTCCGTCTCGTGCATCCGCTCGTTTTCGGCGGTCAGCCGGAAAACGTCCTCCGCCATATGGACGGCCGCCAGCATGGAAATTCGCGGCACGTCGAGTTGGGGATACCCTTTGGCGAGCTTATGCATGTTCTCGTCCACCAAAGCGGCGATCCGCCGAATATATTCGGGATTCGAGCTCCCCGTCATTGTAAACTGATTGCCATATATATCGACCGTCACCCGTGTCCGACCGGCACCATCCATGTAAAGCACTTCCTCCTTAGCGTTATACAAAACCAAACGATTCAAGCCGCCTTTTTGTTTGCGGCTTCTGCAGCCGGCTGATGCCGTTTATTGCGGCAGAACGTGCAGCTGTACAGTACATCGTCTATATCGTTCATTTATAGGATTCGAATCAACACGATGCCGTAACCATGCGTACGCGGCAATCCAAATACGGACCCGAAAAACGCAAAACAGCCGCATCGATCGGTTCGCTAGGAACTAATTCGATGCGGCGCGGGACATCTCCTGCCTATTTGCGCAATTCCGCTCCAAAAGATTGTTCTAATTTTTGCACCACGCGGCCGTGCAGCTCCGCCGCCTCCTCGTCGGTCAGCGTCCGCTCCGGATGCCGGTAGACGAGCGACAGCGCCACGCTTTTCTTGTCCGTGCCCAGCCGCTCGCCCGTGAACACGTCGAACACCCGGACCGACTCCAGCAGGCCGCCTGCCGCGCTTCCTGCCGCTTCCAGCAGCTTGCCCGCTTCCGCCTGCCGGTCGACGACGACGGCAATATCCCGCTGGATGGCCGGATAACGCGGCAGCGGCCGGTACGCGATGCTGAAATCGGCGGCGTCGTACAGCGGCTCGAGCTCAACCTCCAGCACGAACACGTCCCCGAGATCGTGCGCCAGCTGCACGTCCGGATGCAGCTGACCCAAATACCCGATCGTCTCCCGGCCTCGCTCGGTTTCCAGCACGACCGCAGCCGTCCGCCCGGGATGCATATCCGCCGGCTGTGCCGCCTCATAAGAGATGAGCCGCTCGACGCCCAGCTTCTCGGCGAGCGATTCGAACATGCCTTTTACAACGTAAAAATCGGCGGCCTCCGCTTTCCGGTTCCACGCCGCGGAGATCCGGTTCCCCGTCAGCAGGACGGCCAGCCGGTGCTTCTCGTGCGGCAGCCGGGTCAGCTTCTCCTCGTCGGTATGGAAGACGCTGCCGATTTCGAAAATCGCCGCGTCGTCGTTTTTGCGGTTGCGGTTATACGCCGCCGTTTCGAGCAGCTGCGGCAGCAGGCTCGTGCGCAGCACGCTGCGGTCCTCGCTCATCGGCATCGCCAGCCGCACCGGCTGCGAGCCGCCGGACAGCGCCGGGAACAGCACGGTCCGGCCCGGATGCGTGAACGAATAGGATACCACTTCGTTCAATCCTGCCGACGTCAGCTGCCGGCGCAGCTCGCGGCGAACGGCCTGCGGCTTCGTCAGCGCGCCGGGCGTCGTTTCCCCTTCGATCGGCGTCGTCGGAATTTCATCGTAGCCATGAAGCCGCGCGACCTCCTCGATCAAATCGACGTCGCGCGTAATATCGCCGCGGCGGGACGGCACCTGCACCGTAAACACCCCGTCCGGCGAAAGTTCGAACGAGAACTGGAGCCGGCCGAAAATCGTTTCCGTCTCCAGCTTTGACAAATCGGTCCCGAGATAGCGGTTGATTTTTTGCAGCGAGACCTGCACGGCCGTCTGATGCGGAAGCGGCGCGCCCGCTTGAACGATGCCGTCCAGCACGTGGCCGTCCGCGTATTGCGCCATCAGCGCGGCCGCGCGGTCCAGCGCCGGTATGACGCGCGCCGGATCGACGCCCTTCTCGAAGCGCAGGCTCGATTCCGAGCGAAGGCCGAGCCGGCGCGACGTTTTGCGGACGGTGCCGCCTTCGAAGCGGGCCGATTCGAGCAAAATATCCACCGTATCCGCCGTCACCTCCGAATTGGCCCCTCCCATCACGCCGGCGAGCGCGATCGGCTGCTGGCCGTCGGTAATGACGAGCATGTTCGGCTCGAGCTTGCGCTCCTGGCCGTCCAGCGTCAGCATCGTTTCCCCTTCGCGGGCGAGCCGGACGACAATGCGGCCGCCGCTTACTTTGCCGGCGTCGAACGCATGCAGCGGCTGGCCGTATTCGAGCATGACGAAGTTCGTAATATCGACGACGTTGCTGATCGGCCGCACGCCGGCGGCGATAAGCCGGTTCTGTATCCATTGCGGCGACGGGCCGATTTTCACGCCCTTGATATAGCGCGCCGCATAGTGGGAACACAGCTCCGGCGCCTCGATCTCGATGGACAGGCGGCCCTCCGCATGCTCGGCGGCACCGTTAATGCGCGTCTCCGGCAGCTTGACGGGACGTCCGGTCAGGGCGCCGACCTCGTAAGCGGCCCCAAGCATGCTGAGGCAATCCGAGCGGTTCGGCGTCAAATCGAGCTCGAGCACCTCGTCGTCCAGTGCCAGCACATCCTGGATCGGCTTGCCGACCGGCGTTCCTTCCGGCAGCACGAGGATACCCTCCTGCTGCTCCTTCGGCAGCAGCTTGTCGTTCAGGCCGAGTTCTTTGGCCGAGCAGATCATGCCCTGCGATTCGACGCCGCGCAGCTTTGCCTTCTTGATCGCGAAGTCGCCCGGCAGCTTAGCGCCGACGGTGGCGACCGGTACGAGCTGGCCCGCCGCGACGTTTTTCGCCCCGCAGACGATCTGCAGCGGCTGGCCGCCGCCGACATCCACCGTGCAGACGCTCAGCTTGTCGGCGTCCGGATGCTTCTCGCGCGTCAGCACATGGCCGGTCACGACGCCGGATACGCCCTTGTTCCGATTCTCGACGACGTCGATTTCGATACCGCCGGCCGTCATCAGCTCCGCAAGCCGCTGCCCGTCATAGCCGTCCAAATCGATATATTCGTTAAGCCATTTATAGGAAACCTTCATCGTTTGCACCCTCCTAAAAGTTTTCTGCGGAGCAGAAAACTTGCATCGCAAGCATAGGCTAAAAGTTTTCTGCGGAGCAGAAAACTAACTTCGTAAGCATAAGCTAAAGTTTTCTGCAGAGAAGAAACTAACTTCGTAAGCATAAGCTAAAGTTTTCTGCGGAGCAGAAAACTTGCATCGCAAGCATAGGCTAAAAGTTTTCTGCGGAGCAGAAAACTCGCCTCGCAAGCTTTTACTTTAAGTTTTCTGCAAAGCAGAAAGCCCGCTTCTATACGCTTTAAATTTTCTGCGTTCGCTCCTTGAGCCACTGCAAGCCGAAAATTCGCTTCGCAAGCATAAGTTTTCCGCGCGTCAGGACATTCGGACAAACTGGCCCAGAAAACGCAGATCGTTCGTGTAAAAATGGCGAATATCATCGATGCCGTACTTCAGCAGCGCGATTCGCTCCACGCCCATGCCGAAGGCGAAGCCGCTCACTTTCTCCGGATCGTAGCCGCCGTATTCCAGCACCCGCGGATGGACCATGCCGCAGCCGAGTATTTCCAGCCAGCCGGTATGCTTGCACATCCGGCAGCCGTGACCGCCGCACTGCACGCAGGTGACGTCAACCTCGGCGCTCGGCTCGGTGAACGGGAAGAAGCTCGGCCGCAGCCGGATTTGCGCCTGCCTGCCGAACATCAGCTGCACGAACTGGAGCAGCGTTCCCTTCAGATCGCTCATGCGGATGTTCGGTCCGACGACCAGCCCTTCGATCTGGTTGAACTGGAAGGAATGCGTCGCGTCGTCGTCGTCGCGTCGGTATACTTTGCCCGGGCAAATAACTTTGACCGGCGTCTTGCCGTCCATCGCCCTCATCGTCCGGATCTGCACCGGCGACGTATGGGTGCGCATCAGGATTTCGTCCGTAATATAAAACGAATCCTGCATGTCGCGCGCCGGATGATCCTTCGGCAGATTGAGCGCCTCAAAGTTGTAGAAGTCCGTCTCCACCTCGGGGCCTTCCGCGATCGTATAGCCGAGGCCGATGAAAATGTCTTCGATCTCCTGCGCCACCTTGTTCAGCGGATGCACCGCACCCGAAGGCGGCCGCTTTCCCGGGAGCGTCACGTCGATCGTCTCGGCGCGCAGCCGGTTTTCCGTCTCGGCCTGCTGGAACGCCGCCTGCTTCGCTTCGATCACCTGCTCGATCGCCGCCCGGACGTCGTTGGCGACTTGGCCGATTACCGGCCGCTCCTCGGCGCTTAAGGCTCCCATGCCGCGCAAAATCTCGGTCAGCGCGCCCTTTTTGCCCAAATACTTGACCCGCAGGTCGCTCAAGCGCTGCGGGCTGTCGACGCGCTCCAGCTCCTGCAGCGCTTCCGTCCGCAATGCTTCCAATCGTTCCTTCATCGTTCCCATCCTTTCCGCCATAAAAAATAAAAAAAGGCTCCTTCTCCCCAAAAGGGACGAAAGAACCGTGGTACCACCCTAATTCGGACTTGCGCGCCGATCGAATCTCCGTCTCATCCGGACGGCCCATGCGAGGCTGCGAAAATCCCTTCTGCCGGCTGTAACGGGCCGAACCCGGACTTCCCTACTGCGGCGCCGTCCGAACCGGACGAAGAACGCCGTTCAAGAGTCTGCTCGGGAGCGAACTTCAGCTGCGGCCGTATCCGCAAAGACGCTCTCAATCTCCGGCGTCTTCTCCCTGTGCGCGAACCGCTGCCTACTTTTCTCCGTCATCGCATGTCAAGCTATCAAACATAAGCTAATTCACTATTATAAACAATGACAGGCGCTTATGCAACTGCCGCGGCTTAGGCCCATGCACCGTCCTCTCCGCGACCCCAAATTCCGGGGCAGCCAGACCGGGCGGACCGGCGTGTTCCCGCCCTTTGCGTTCCCGCGCCGCGTCTAGGCGTCATTGCCGCAAACCCGTATCGGCGCGGAGGTCCGCCGGTCCGCTCACGCCCGGCGCCGTTTGACGGCGGCCAGGACGAGCGCGGCGGCGCCCAGCACGACGCCGGCAATCGCCAGGACGAGCGCAGCATTCTCCTTCGCGTCGCTCCCGCCGGCCGCTTCTCCCGCCGCTTGCGCAGGATCGCCGCCCACGGCCGCTTCGACCGTCGTCACCGACGCGGGATGATCGGCATCCGGCGCGCCGGTCCATTCGACGACCTTGCCGTCGCTGTACGTCTGGTACGCTTTCCAGACGAGCTGCGTCGCGTTGTCCGCCACCCGGCCCTGCATCCGGAAATCGGTAAACTCCGTCTGCGCCAGGCCTGCGCCTTCCGCGGTCCACGTAATCGTCTTGAACGAGCCGTCCTCATTTTGATCCAGCTGAACCTTCCAGCCGTCATGCGGCTCCACGCGGGTGACGCTGACCCCGGACGGCACCGTTACCTTCACGCTTTTGGTCGTCACGTTCTCTTCCTCGCTCGGCACGCGCACCGAGAAGACTTCGTACGCGCCCTGCGTCGTCTGCGCCGGCTGAACCGACACGTGCGCGCTGGCAATCCCCGCGAACAGGACCAGCGACAGCAGCGCGGCGGCCGGCACGGTCCATTTTTTAAAAAGAATCATGTTCTCTTGCCCCTCCATCCGGTTATCTGTTCGATCGGTTTTATTATAGAAGAGCGGAAACGCGCAAACATGACTCGAAAGAGCTACCGTCCTGTGTCGGTTCGGTGACGCCCGGTTACCGGTCCATCCAGCCGCGCTCGAACGCATAACGGGTGAGCTGGACGCGGTTGTCCAGATGCAGCTTTTGCAAAATGCTCTTGAGATGGTTTTTCACCGTATGCTCGGAGATGCCGAGCGTTTCGGCAATTTGCCGGTTCGATTCGCCCTGCGCGACCCGTTCCAATATTTCACGTTCGCGCGGGGTTAACGGCGTCCGGCCGGACGCGTCGATTTCCTGCGCTTTGGCGGACGCGTCGATTCCGCCCGGACGCTGCGCTCCCGCAGCCGGGCCGCTTCCCCGCCGCAGCGGCGCCCCGGCTTCGTCGCTCCGCCGCTTCGTCTCGGTGCGGCCGGCGGTAAATTCCTGCAGCAGCCGGAAGGCGAGCTCCTTCGGCATCGGCGTCTCATCGACGGCTACCGCGCGCAAATATTCGAGCCAGGCGGAAGGCGACACGTTTTTCGGCAGATAGCCCTGCGCGCCGTGCTTGATCGCCTCGAACAGATCGGCGATGTCGTCGGACACCGTCACCATGACGATTTTCACCTGCGGATCGGCCGCTTTAATGCGGGCGGTCGCCGCCATCCCGTTCACGTTCGGCATTCGGATGTCCATCAGGATCAAATCGGGCGCCAGCGCGGCGGCCAGCCGTACCGCCTGCTCGCCGTCCTCCGCTTCGCCGACGATCTCGAAGGACGCGTCCCTCTCCAAAATGTCGCGTATCCCCTCCCGGCCATGGGGATGGTCGTCCGCGATCATGACGCGGACGCGCCCGCTCCGTTCCTCCACCGCTCCACCTCCGTTCCCGCTTGTTAACGCCCGTCCGTCTTGGCGACCTCGACGACGGTCCCGGCAGCCTCCTGGCCCGCCGGCCGGATCTCAAAGCGCCAGCCCATCGCCGCCGCCCGGTCCCGCATCATGCGGACGCCGTACCGGCCTCTCGCGTTCAGCTCGCGCTCGTCGGCGCCGACGCCGTCGTCCTCCACCGTGACGCGGAAACCTCCGCCGTCCACGGGCTCCGCGGCGGCGTGCACGGCGAGCCGCGAGGCGCGGGCATGCTTCTCCACGTTCATCATCGCTTCGCGGACGATGGCCAGCAGCTCGACCTTCTCCTTGTCGGTCAGCTGCGTATCCGGAAGCCGCCAATCCAGCTCGGTCCGCAGACCGCCCTGGCCAAGCTGTTCGGCCATCTGCCGCACGGCGTCCATCCACTGCATTTCCTCGCCCGTAGGCTCGCCGCGAAGACTCGCGATCGACTGCCGGACGTCGTCGTACATATGCTTCGCCGTTTTGCGGATTTGCTCCGCCGTCTCGCGCACCTGCTCCCCGTCCTCGGCGTGCTCCAGCTTGTCAAGCTTGACCGCCAGCAGAAAAAGCGACTGCGAAATGCCGTCGTGAAGCTCGCGGGCCAGCCGCTCGCGCTCGAGCAGCGCCGCCTTGGCCGACCGTTCCCGCTGCAGCGACTCGCTCGTCGCCTCCAGCATTCGAAACAGGCGCCGCATGACGGTCAGCGTCAGTAGCAGCGCCAGCACCGGCGTAAGCAAATTGCCGAGCCCCATCGAGATGTACGGCAGCAGAAAAGCGTGCCGCATGTATTCCCACAGCGCGATCGCCAGCGGGGGGATCCACAGAATGAGCCGCTTGATTCTTTTATACGGCATGCTCCGCTTCGCCGCCTTTCACCCGGCCGCGCGGAACGCGCCGGTTAATAGTTGCGGAAATCGTACCGCTCCACATGCACGTTGTCGTCCTTATCCATGACGCTGACCTCCGCTTCCCACTTCCCGGCAAACGGGATATACGGGCCCTCCGCCTTGTAGGCCGTTCTGACGTAACCTTCGAAGGTCGTGATTTCCGTATCCTTGAACGGCTTGACCGGCACGTCGATCGGCCCTACCTCCGCCCTGTCCTTGGAAATCAGGCGGAGCGACGCCGACTTCGGCGTTCCCAGTTTGTCCGGCAGCCAGATTTTGACGATAAATTCATTGTTGCCCGGCTTGTTCGGAGAAATGCTCAGCGTCATATGCATGTCGGTCCCCATCTGGTGATAGTAGACCGGTTCGTTCGCCGGCAGCGGGCTGGTATAGGTGAAAATCGCGGCGACGGCGATAATGAGCGCCATCAGCCCGGCATCGGCGCGCAGCAGCGCGAAGGCCGGCAGGTCCCCCCGCCGCACCCGCAGGTGCAGGAACGCGCCCGTTGCGATGACCAGCACGACAAGGCCGGTCTTGATCAGCAGCAGCGTACCCCAGGCGGTGTAGAACAAATAGCGCAGCGACGGTAGGAACAGCAGCGTCATGCCGGCGCCCGTCAGCACAAGCGCCGCGATCGACAGCAGCGCCACCCGCGAGAAGCGCGCCGCAAACCTACCCGCCTCCTTCCGGTCGGCGGCCCAAAGGGCGAGCAGCAGCGCCAGTCCCCCGGTCCACAGGGCGGCGGCCGTCAAATGGACGAAGTCCATCAGCACCGTGCCCCATTTCGGGTTGAAGACGGACGCGTGGCCGACCCAGCTCTCCAGGCCGAGCACGGCGGCCGCCCACACCGCCTTCGAGGCGGCATGCAGCCGCAGCGTCGCAAAGCCGGCGGCGGCGAGCGCGATCAGGGCGATCCACTCCCGGCCGACGGCCGTTTCCAGAAACAGCTGCTTATACTGGCTGGACGGGTAGCCGCTCAAGAGATCGTTGGCGTGGATAAAAACGAACAGCAGCACCGCCACAATGAGCGCGCGCATCGACAGCTTTTCCCATTTTTTGAACGTTTCGGCGAGCGTTTCGCTTTTCTTGCGCATAAACAGCGACCAGATCGCAAGCCCCGCGGCAAGCAGCAGGGCGGCATAGTAAGCGATGCGCACCGCGTACAGGATAAACTGTTTGGACGATACCTGGGTTTCCGCTTCGTGGCCTTCGTGGCCGAGCTGCGCGTGCGGATTGAAATCCGATGCGTCGAAGCCCGGAGGAGGCGTCCCGACGACGAAAACGTAGGAGCCGCTAACCGGGTGCGAATCCGCCGAAATGATCTGGAACGATACGGTATACACGCCGTCGCCGAGCTTCGGCAGGGCGAGCGTCAATGTTTTATGGTCCTTGCTGATCGCCGGCTTGGCCGACGTGACGGACCGGGATTTGGAGTCGAGCACCTCAAGGCCGAGCGCTTCCGGGTCGATCCCTTCGCTAAAACTCAAGCTGACCTCCTGCGGACCGGCTTTCAGCTGGCTGTTCGGCAGCGGAACCGCCTGCTCGAGCTCCGCATGCGCGGACACGGCGGACGGAAACACGACGAGCAGCGCGGCCAGCACCAGCAGCGCCCAGGCGGCGCGGCGGCGCATGGCGGAAATGACGGCTTGTTTCATAGACTTAGGCATGGGGGAAAAGAGCACATCCTCTCCGTTCGATTCGTTCTGCATATAAGCATACGAACGTTAGACGATTTCAGTTTACTAAACCGCCGAGCGGAACTCCAACCCGAGAATATGAACGTTTTATGAGCGGAATAAATATTTTTTTTGACGTCTTGACAAAAAGGGCGGTTTTTTAACTCCCAGTTTCCGCAAGTTTTCATCCGTTTTTCAGGCTCTCCGGTGTCGAACGGCATGCCTTGACTCCCACTATATATTGGTGTAATTTAGATTTTGCTAATCTATATATTGTGTGTTTGCCTGTTTTGAACGACGTTATTCGACAAGGAGTGACACGCTCTCGTGGATATTATCAAGCGCAACGGCCAGAAAGAGGAACTCATCTTTTCGAAGCTGAAGAAGGTTATCGATTTCTCGTGCGCCGGCTATGCCGACTGCGACCCGCTCGAGCTCGAGACCGCTCTGCTGCCTTATTTCCGCAACAACATTACGACGAAAGAAATTCAGCGCACGCTCATTCAGGTCGCCGTCGAGAAGACGAGCATCGAGGAACCGAACTGGCAGTACGTCGCCGCCAAGCTGCTCGTATACGACCTGTACAAGGAGTCGGCCATTAACCGCAAATACGGGTATTTCGGCTACGGGGACTTTTATTCGCTCATCACCTACTTGACCGAGAAGGGCTTTTACGGCAAATACATACTCGAGCATTACTCCCGGGACGAAATCCGCGAGCTCGGCAACTACATCCAGCCCGAACGCGATTATTTATTCAATTATATCGGACTCAAAACGCTGGCCGACCGCTACCTGATCAAAGGCTTCAACGGCGAAGTGCTGGAGCTGCCGCAGGAGCTGTTCATGGGCGTGGCGATGCATCTGGCGATGAAGGAAAAGGACAAGCTGGCCTGGGCGCGCAAATTTTACGACGTGCTGAGCCGCCTGCAGATGACGGTCGCGACGCCGACGCTCGCAAACGCGCGCAAGCCGTTCCACCAGCTGTCGAGCTGCTTTATCGACACGGTGCCGGACAACCTGTGGGGTATCTATAATGTCGACTCCAGCTTCGCGCAGGTTTCGAAATTCGGCGGCGGCATGGGCATCTACGTCGGCAAGGTGCGCAGCCGCGGCTCCAACATCCGCGGATACAAGGGCGTCGCCGGCGGCGTCGTGCCGTGGATCAAGAACTACAACAACACCGCGGTCGCGGTCGACCAGCTCGGCGTCCGTTCCGGCGCCGTCGCGGTCTACCTCGATGTGTGGCATAAAGACGTTCTCGACTTCCTGAACCTGAAGACGAACAACGGCGACGACCGGATGAAGGCGCACGATATTTTCCCCGGCGTCTGCATTCCGGACCTGTTCATGAAGAAGGTGCAGGAACGCGAATCATGGTACCTGTTCGATCCGCATGAGGTGCGCACCTACATGGGCTGGTCGCTGGAGGATTCCTGGGGCGAGGAGTGGGAGCGCCGCTACGAGGAGTGCGTCGCCCATCCGAGCCTGTCCCACGACGAAATTCCGGCGATCGAAATCATGAAGCGCATCCTGACCAGCTCGTTCGAGACGGGGACGCCGTTCGTCTTCTTCCGCGACACGGTCAACCGCGCGAACCCGAACAAGCATAAAGGCATCATCTACTGCTCCAACCTGTGCACGGAGATTTGCCAGAATATGAGCCCGACCGAATACGTCTCGACGACGCACGAGGACGGCATTATTACGACGCAGATCAAAAGCGGCGACTACGTCGTCTGCAACCTGTCCTCCCTCAACCTCGGCCGGACCCGGACGAAGGAGGAAATCGAGGAGGTCGTCTCCTGCCAGATGCGGATGATGGACAACGTCATCGACTTGAACCATTATCCGATTCCGCAGGCGGAAATCACGAACCGCAAATACCGCGCCGTCGGCCTCGGCACGAGCGGCTATCATCAGTGGCTCGCCTTGAACGGGATTGCCTGGGAGTCGGACGAGCATCTCGAGAAAGCGGACGAGCTGTACGAATGGATCAACTACTGCGCGGTCAAGGCGTCGATGAATATCGCCCGCGAGAAAGGAACGTACCAGGCGTTCGAGGGCAGCGAATGGCAGACGGGCGAATATTTTGCCCGGCGCGGCTACGACAGCCCGATGTGGCAGCAGCTGAAGGCGGACGTGGCCGAGCACGGCGTGCGCAACGCCTGGATGTTCGCGATCGCGCCGACGGCTTCGACCTCGCTGATCTCCGGCTCGACGGCCGGCATCGACCCGATTTTCAACAAATTTTTCGTCGAAGAGAAGAAAAATGCGGTTATCCCGCAGACGGCGCCGAATTTGAGCGAGGAAACGTTCTGGCTGTATAAGGAAGCCCACCATATCGACCAGCACTGGAGCATCAAGGCCGCCGGCCGGCGCCAGCGCCATATTGACCAGGCCCAGTCGTTCAACCTCTACATCACGCCGGAGTATACGGCGAAGGCGTTCCTCGACCTGTACGTCGCCGCCTGGGAGAATGGGCTCAAAACCGTGTACTACTGCCGCAACAAAAGCCTCGAGGTCGAAGATTGCGTAAGCTGCAGCGCGTAACGCGCTGCAGTTTTTCTGCCCGATTCGGCAACCATTGATTAGGAGGGCCAGACAAGCATGGAACTGCAAAAGAAAAAGCTGTTCAACGAGGACGGGGACCGCGACTGGGGCAAGCGCCGCATGATCGGCGGCAACACGACGAACCTGATCGAGCTGAACAACGTGAAATACGACTGGGCGACCCGAATGTACCGGACGATGATGAACAATTTCTGGATTCCGGAGGAAATTCCGCTGGCGCAGGATGCGAAGGATTACCGCAATCTCACCCTTTCCGAGCGCAACAGCTACGATAAAATCATCAGCTTCCTCATCTTCCTCGATTCGCTGCAGACGGCCAATCTGCCGAACGTGAACGAATACATCACCGCGCCGGAGGTCAACCTGTGCCTGACGGTGCACACCTTCCAGGAAGCGGTGCACAGCCAGTCGTATTCGTACATTCTCGACAGCGTCTGCTCGGCCGAGGTGCGCGACCAGATTTACAACCTGTGGCGCGAGGACAAAAACCTGCTGAAGCGCAACCGCTTCATCACCGACTTGTATGAGAACTTCATCGCCAATCCGTCGTCGCAAAATTTGGTGAAGACGATCATGGCCAACTATATTCTCGAGGGCATCTATTTCTACAGCGGCTTCAGCTTCTTCTACGCGCTCGGGCGCCAGGGCAAAATGCTCGGCACCGTCTCCGAGATCAAATACATTCAGCGCGACGAGCTTACGCATTTGGCGCTGTTCCAGGGCATTTTCCGCGAAATCCGCAAGGAGAACCCGGAGCTGTTCACGCCGGTATTCGTCGAGGAGCTGCGGCAGATGATGCGCACGGCGGTCGAGAACGAAATCGAGTGGGGTCAGTATATTACGAACAATCAGATCGCCGGCATCACCAACGAGATCATCGACCAATACATCAAATTCCTGTCCAACGAACGGCTGAGCAAGCTCGGACTCGACATTCTCTACCCGGAAATCAGCGAGCATCCGATGAGATGGGTTGAAAGCTTCAGCAACATGAACGGCATGAAAACCGATTTCTTCGAACAAAAGGTGACGAACTACAGCAAATCGTCCAACCTGAACTGGGGCGATCTGTAGAATCGTTTCAAATATCCCGGGCGCCGGAACGAACCGGCCCGCCCGGGATTTTTTTGCAATTTGCGCATCGTACGGCGGGCCGAGCGGCAGCCGGACTTAAGTCGGGCGGCAATCCCCGCCTCCGGCTGATTTCATCCTCCTTCAAAAAGAGGTATGATAGTACCAGATAAGCGAAAACGGGGGATGGAAGCCATGTCTCAAGCGATGCTTGGCCTGAACGCCGCGGTAACGGTCGCCTTCGTGCTCGTGTCGCTGCTGGCCGGCCATTCAACCGGCGGTCTGGCCTATCGGAAAACGGTCGGCGCCTTGCGGACCGCAGCAAAAGTCAATCTCGCTCTGATCGCGGTGCTCGGCGCGCTGTCGGCATTCAAAATCGCGTTCACCTTCTATAACGACTCCATCAGCCGGTTCTCGAACTGGGAAAGCTCGGCGCTCATCGTGCTGCTGACCGTGCTGCCCTGCACCGTCATCGCTTTCCTGTCGGTGCCGCGGCTGCTTCGGGTCAGCCGGATCCCGGAGAACGATCCGGGCGAGCCTTCCAACCGGACGAAACGCCGCATGGCGGCGCAGCCGGCGCTCGTCGTGCCCGTCCAGACGCTGGCGGCCGGCTCGCTCCTGTTCACCTTCAAGGAGGCTTTGCCGCTGCCGGAGAGCGGCGGGAAGCAGCTGGCCGATATCGCGGCGCTGTTTCTGGCCGTATCCTCCGCCCTGCTGTGGCGGCAATCGGTCAGGCGCAGACGGATTCACCGGGACGACGGATCGTCCGTACTGCACCGGGTCCGGCGTCTCGGCGTGTACTCCACGGCGTGCGCCCTGCTCTTGTACGGCATGTTCTATACGGTCGTATCGGCCCGGTCCGTCACCGAACCGAACAACCGGTACGAATTGGAGCTCGGCATGAGCAGCGGAAAGGCCGTCATCCAAATCGGCAAAGCCGGCCTCCGAATCGAGAAGGTGCCGCTTCCCGGCGGCGCGGGTGATTCAAGCGGCCTCATCTGCCAGGTGCGCTGCGCCCAATAAACGGCTTTGAACAAGAAAGGCTTTTAAACGCTCCGTTAAGCCGGGGGTTTAAAAGCCTTCTTTAGCAGCTGTCATGCCATTCTCCGGATCATATAATCGGGCCAATAATCTTCCGGGATTTCCGGGCAGCCGCGGGGCGAATCCCAGACATAGACCCAGCCGCGGCGCTCCGGCACATCCGTATCGGTCGCCCATACGCGTTCATAATCGTTGTTTTCCCCGATTCCGCGGAAATCCTCCAGCTTGTCCATGCTTCGCAGTCCTTCCGGGCTGACGGCAATCCACAGCCCCCGTATGAGAGAGCCGCGCCGGTACGCTTCCCTATCGCGCAGCAGCGCCGGATATGGGCCGAAGTCGACAAGCCGGCCGATCACCCTCCCGTCTCGGGGAGCTCCCAGCAGATAGGGGGCGACAACCCGATGATTGGCGAAGCCCGGTATCAGCGAGCCGTAAATAAAGACGCTTATCCTGTCAAGCATGTGCAAACAGCTGCTCCTTTCCTCCGCGTCAAGCCGTTTGGCCGCGGTGCCGGTACCAGTTTTCGAACAAGCCCGCCGGGATCGGCTTCGTATAATAGTATCCCTGCGCTTCCTCGCAGTGGCGTTCGCGCAAAAACCGGATTTGCTCGTCGTTTTCGACGCCTTCGGCCGTCACCTTCAGCTTCAGGTGCTTCGCGATCGAGGTAATGGTCGTCACGATTGCGGCGTCGCTGCTGTCCTCGGTCAGCTCGCGGAGGAAAGAGCGGTCGATTTTCAGCTTGTCGATCGGGAACCGCTTCAGATAAAGGAGCGAGCTGTAGCCGGTACCGAAGTCGTCGATGCTGATTTTGACGCCGAGCGCCTTCAGGCCGGCCAGCGTTTCGGCGGCGAATTCCACGTCGCTCGTCATGCTCTCCGTAATTTCCAGCTCCAAATATTCGGGCGGCATGCCGGTCTGCTCGAGAATCGCGCGGATGCGCTCCGCAAGCCGATGCTGCCTGAACTGGCGCATCGACAGATTGACCGCCATGATCATCGGCGGCAGCCCCGCTTCCCGCCACGCTTTGTTTTGCAGGCACGCCGCCTTGAGCACCCATTCGCCGAGCGGCAGGATGAGCCCGTTCTCCTCCGTGAGCGGAATGAAGTCGCCCGGAGGAAGCAGGCCGCGCTGAGGGTGATGCCAGCGAACAAGCGCTTCGACGCCGACGACGCGGCCCGTGGCCAAATTGACAAGCGGCTGGTAGGCGAGCGTGAACTGCTCCTGCTCGAGCGCCCGGTGCAGATCGCTTTCGAGCCGCAGCCGTTCGTGAGCTTCCGCATTCATCTCGGATGCGTAGGTCGAATATTCGTTGCGGTTCTCTTTGGCGCGGTACATGGCGATGTCGGCGTTGCGAAGCAGCTCGTCGGCGCTTTCGCCGTCCTGCGGAAAGAAGGAAAGACCGACGCTGACCGTCAGATGATATTCCGCCTCGCCGAACACGAACGGGGCGTCGAACAGGCTCATGAGCGCCTGCGCCTTCCGCTCCGCCGTTTCCCGCTCCGTCAAATCCGGCAGGAGGAGGACGAACTCGTCGCCGCCCATGCGGAACACACGGCCTGGCATTTCCGCCGCGTGCTTCAACCGCTGCGAAACCGCGCGCAGCATGTCGTCCCCGAACGGATGGCCGAGCGCGTCGTTGAACGTCTTGAACCGGTCGAGATCGAGCAGCATGACCGCGACCTTCCGGCGGTGGTGCCGCGCCCGCTGCAGCTCTGCCTTCAGCCGCTCATGGAGCAGCCGCCTATTTGGCAGGCCGGTCAATTCGTCGTGATAAGCCAGGTAGCTGATTTTCGATTCGGACCGTTTCTGCTGCCGGAAAGGCTCTTCGATCGTGACGAAATAAATGCCTTTCATCAAGAAATAAAAGCCGGCCAGCCGGTAGCAATGGGCAAGCAGCAGGTCGGTGTCGGCGGCGTGTGACGAGAAATGCAGCTGCAGCGTGGCGGTCAAAAAAAAGACGAGCGACTGTACGATCGTCAGCAGCGCCTCGGGCCGCTCCTTCCGGTTGCGGTACAGCAGGATGCCGATCGTGAGCAAATAAGCGGCGGCGGCAATGACCGTCGTGACCAACCCGCCGTAGTCCGCTAGCGAGCCGCCCTCCGTTCCCGCGAATGCCGGCCATTCGATCAGCGACAGGAAGAACGAAACGGTGAGCGCGCCGATGCCGATCGCAATGCTGACCGCGGGCAGCCGGCGGCCGGCAGATACCGGATGGTCGCCAATGCGGAAAATAACGAACAGGCCGACGGCCGCGATCAGCTGCGCGGAGGCGGCAAGCAGCGCCGCCAGCGGCATGCCGCCGACCGTACGCTCGAACGGCATGCCTTTCGTTGTCAAAGCATGGAAGAGATCGAGCAGGCCGACGGCGCTGAACAAGGCGGCGGTATAAAGCCGATGACGGGACAGCGATTTGACGAAAAACAGCCAGCCGAGCACCAGAATGGCAAAGCTGACCGCGAAGCTCAGCAGCTCGATCGCCGTATGGATGAACAAATACGCGCGTTCCGGAACGGTGTGGTACAATACCCGATGAAGCAGACGCACCAGCATAAAGCTTAAGAAGGCGCTCATGACCGCAAGTACGGTCTTTTTTTCCGCCCGGTTGATTGACATGTTATCCCCCTTCGAAATGGAAGCCCATGATGTGCTGTAATGCCTAATGCCTGATCTCGCGCGTATCCCGGGGCGCTTCCCGCTTCCGATCGGACGTTCCCGGGCGTTAGGGCCTCTGTGAGGGGGCCGGCAAGCCGCAAGAAGCCCGGTCCGCTTCGCGGCGCCATGTCCGCCGTTAGCCCTGCTTCGCATCCGATTTGCTATTCCGCCGTTAACCCTGCATCGCAATCGATTTGCTATAATGATAAAGATAATAATCCGATTTTTCGGCGAATAGCTCTAGTTTGTATCATGAGGTTCAACTTGTCCAGCCACTTTCTGCCTATTGGGAAGCGGGTCCGCGATCCGGCAAAAGGGTCCGTTAAAACTATTATCGGCTCCGTCTCGTCAAAGCAACAGGAGGAGAATTCGACGCATGCTCACCGCCGAACGGCTTGGCAAAACCTATCGAAACGTCTGGGCGCTGCAGCCCCTTACCCTGCAGCTCGACCGCGGCATGCACGGGCTGCTCGGACCGAACGGCGCCGGCAAATCGACGCTGATGCGGCTGCTCGCCGGCCTGCTCGCCCCGACGGCCGGGGACGCCTATATCAGCGGCATTCCGGTGCGGTCCGGCCGCGCGCGGCTGCGAATCGGCTATGTGCCGCAGTCGTTCCAGCTGTACCAGCCGCTGACAGCCGGAGAATGGCTCCGCCATGTCGCCCGGCTGAAGCGTGCCGGCACCGGCCGCGAGCAGGAGCACGAGGTACGCCGGCTGCTGCATGCGGTTCATCTGGAGGAGCAGGCGGACCGGCCGGTCCGGACCTACTCCAGAGGCATGATCAAGCGGCTCGGCATCGCACAGGCGCTGATCGGCCAGCCGGAGGCGATCATCGTGGACGAGCCGACGACCGGCCTCGATCCCGAGGAGCGCGTCCGGCTGCGCAACGTGCTCGCGGAAACCGCGCACGCCAGCGTCGTGCTGCTGTCCACCCACACGCTGACCGATGTGGAGGCGAGCTGCCGGGACGTGATCGTGCTGGACGGCGGCGCGCTGCGGTATTCGGGGACAGCGGCGGGACTGGCCCGTTTCGCCGAAGGAAAGCTGTGGCAGTGGGAGGCGTCCGAACGGGAGGGCCGCAGCCTCGCGCTTGAAGGGCTGCTCTCCGCACGGAAAACGGCCGACGGCGTCCTGTGCAGGGCGCTGTCCGAACGGCCGCCGGCGCCGTACGCCGAGCCGGCTGTCCCCGCCATGGAGGACGGGTACATGGCGCTGATCGGCGGCTTCGCGGACGGGAGCCGGAAACGGGCGGCAAAATGAGAACGCTGGCGCTGCAAACCGTTCTCGAGCTGCGGCTGCTGGCGAAGCTTCGCTGGACGCTGCTGTTTCCGCCCGCGGCCGGCGCGTGGATGCTGTTTCAATGTCTGGTCTTCCGCGGCTCGCTGAGCGACAATTTGAACCGCTACGCGGCGGCCGCCCACGGCCAGATCATGATCTTCATCACGCTCGTCCCGATTCTGCTCGGGGTGCTCTTGATTAGGCGCGACACGCTGAACGCCGCGTACGAATGGACCCTTGGGCTTCCCGTTCCGAACCGGACGATCGTCGCAGCCAAATGGGCGGCCGGCTTCCTGTACGTCAGCACGTTCACGCTGTCCATTCAGGCGGTGTATGCGGCCGCGGCGCTGCATTACCGGATGCCCTGGGCGTCCATCCGTTCGTTTCTCGTTTATTATTCGCTCGTATACGAAAGCTCGCTCGCCGTTTCCGTCGCCCTCGGGCTCGTGCTCGGCGCGTTGATGCCGCTGCGCTTCTCGCTTCCGATTGCGTTCTGCGGGTGGGTGTTCGGAACGCTGTTCGTGCCGATTTTTATGATCAAGGGCTACGGCTGGTTCCCGGCGCAGGCTTTCAGTCTCGATCAGCTGCTTATGATGCCGGAAGGCGGCATCGGCGCAATCTGGCAGCCCGACCCGCTGATCCGCGAATATGCGCTCATCTTCGCTTTCGCCGCGGCATTCGGCCTGTTTATGCTGACGGCGGCAGCCGCGCTGCTCGGCCGGACCCGGCCGGTCCGCCGTCCGAAGCTGCCGGCGGCCGCGATGAGCCTGGCGCTGCTGCTTGCGGCGGCCGTGTTCTACCCGTACGGCAAGCTGTGGGCGGACAGGTTCGCCCAGTTTCGGCAGCTGGCCGCTACCGCGCAGGGCGACTCGCGCCCGCAGTCGCCGTACCGGTTCCGCATCGATGCTCTGAAGCTGGACGCGACGCGCCTCCCGGGCGATACCGTCGCCTTCAAGGCGTCGATCCGGCTGCCGACGGCAGAAGGCCGGCTCATCCCGGCCGATGTACAGCAAGCCCAGGTGCAGCCCTTTACCGACGGACGCGTCTCCTTCCTGCTCGATCCGCTGCTGCGCGTCCGTTCGCTGGATGTCGACGGCCGCGCCGCCGATTGGCGGCGGTCGGGCGCAGCGGTTTCGTTCGATGCCTCGCTGCTCGCAGCGGGAAATACCGTTCACACGGTAAATATCCGCTACGATGGCAGAATCGACGAATGGATCCGGAATTACGGCTCCCCGGAATACCGTGCATTCGTGAAGGGGAAAAGCGTATTTCTGCCCGCTTATGCAGGCTGGTATCCGCTGCCGGGAGGCTCCGGCCTCGGGTATACGAAGTACGGCAACTATATCGTCGATACGAACGCGGCCGAGGGCATTCGCGCCGACTTCGACATCACGCTGCGCGGCTTCGAAGGGCCGCTGCTGGCGACGATCGACACCGCGCCGGACGACCGGCCGGACACGCGCCATTTCGCGCAGCGGGGGGCCGAAGCCCCGTACGTACTGGGCGGCGACCTTGTGCGGGTGACGGTCCCGGGCGAACCGATTTCGGTCGTGACGACGGCGGATAACGCGGCGGAAAGCCGCAAAGCTCTGGCCGCGCTCCATCACATGCGCGTATCCGCGGAATCATGGCTCGGCAAGACTGCGGCGCCCGCCCCGGTCCGCCAAATCTTTTACCTGCCGGCGTCGCCGCAGCTCGGGTATTTGGACGGCGCGGTGGGCAATGCGGTATTTTTTCAGGCGGCCGCCTACTCCCCGCCGCTCGAAAGCCAGATGCCGCTTGTCATGAGCGAGCTTCTGTTCGGGGATACCGTCGGTATCGACGAATCCGTCAATCACTGGGAGGATTTCCGCGATCCGGAGAACGGCTATTCAATCGTGCAGTCGGTGCGGGCGATGATCGTGCTGAGCGGATTGCCGAGGAAGTGGAGCGATCCCGCGCAGGTGCCGGTCGAAGATTTCCCTTACCGGGAAGCCATGCGGCAGATGATCGCGGTCAGCGAAGCTCGCGGCGACGATGCCTTGATCAAGCGGGTGCTGAAACGGTTTTACGACCGGGGGCTTACCATCGAGCGGACGGCGGCAAGCGCGCGGTCCGGCGCGGCGGAGACGGAAGAAACCCGCTTTACGTTTCCGAAAATTACATGGCACGACTGGCTGACGGCCTGGAAGGAGGAAGAAGGCAGGTGAACGGCGTAACCGACGAAGATTTGCTTACCGGCATGGCCCGGGGCGACCAGGCGTCCTTCGAAGCGCTGGTGCACCGGTATCATGCGCCGCTGTCCGGTTTTTTGCAGCGGCAGCTGCGGGATCCGGAGCGGGCGGAGGATTACGTTCAGGAGACGTTCCTGAAGCTGATCCGGCAGCTCAATGAGAAAAGACAGCCGGACAACGTGCAGGCCTGGCTGTACCGGGTCGCGCTGAACCTGTGCCGGGACTATTGGAAAAGCGCGCAGTTCCGGACCGACCGGTTTCCTTTCGCGGAGCCGCCCGAGCAGCGGGACCCGGGGACATCCGTCGTGGAGCTGGCCGAGCGCCAGGAGACGCGCAAGGAGGTGCAGCAGTCGCTCGAGTCGCTGCCCGATGTGCAGCGGGATATCATCATGCTCCGGTTTTATCAGGATTTGAAGCTGCAGGATATCGCGGATATCGTTCGCCTGCCGCTCGGTTCGGTCAAAACCCATCTGTACAGCGGCCTGCGCAAGCTGAAAGCGAGGCTGCTGCAGGAGCCGAAGAATCAAGAAAACGTCGAAGGAGGCGGACGGCATGACCGTGCAAAAAGACAACGAACTTAAGCGGCTGGAAAACGAGCTCCGCCGGCCGCTCGAGCAGCTGATGGCGAAGCCCGTCTCGTCCGGCGACACCATCCGCCTGCTGCAGGCGCTGCAGCCGGCGTTCGACGAGCTGCAGGAGTCGACCGACCGGGAGCGCTTCTTTCACGCCCGTGCCTCGGCCGTCAAACGGCCGTCGGTGCTTCGGCTCGTCCGGTCCCAGTTATCCTCGTATTCGCGCGTGTATTGGGTCGCAAGCCTGATCGTCTTCGGCATGCTGCTGCTCCTGACGCAGCCGGACGGGAGCCGGGACGAAACGTCGTTCGCCGAAATCGGCAACAATTTCGCGCTTGTCCTGCCGGCCCTGCTGCTCGCTTCGCTGGCATACAGCTTCCGGTCGTGGAACCGGGAAATGCGGATGATCGAAAGCATTACGCCCTACCCGCCCGCGCTGCTCCTGATCGTGCGCACGATGATCGTCATCGGGCTCGACGTGCTGCTGGGCATCGCCGGCTCGGTCTATATGTACGCAAAAGTCGAATCGTTCCCTCTGCTGCCGTTCGTGCTGCAGTGGATGTCGCTGCTGCTGCTGGTCAGCGGCGTCACCGCCTACGTGCTCCTGTGGAAAGGCTTCAAGGCCGCTTTCGCCTGCGCGCTTGTTTTCTGGGTCGGCTGGAACGGGCTGGCGCAGCGTGTCGGCATGCTGCGCGATCTCGCGGCCGGCGCCGCCCGGATGGAAATCCAAACGGCCGCGGCTGCCGCAGGACTGCTGCTGCTCGCGCTCGCCTGCCGCCGCAGCTTCGGCCGCAAGCTGCTGCCGTAGAGCGCGGCGGCGCAAAGGAGTGAACGAAAGCGATGCTGGAGCTTCATCAGGTCATATGGCGGCACAGCAGCTCCGATTTCCGGATCGATATTCCCCGTCTGACGTTCAAAACCGGCATCACGCTTCTGGTCGGCCGAAACGGCGCGGGGAAATCGTCGCTGCTGCGGCTGCTGGCGACCGCGCAGTTTCCCGGCGAAGGCGAAATCCGTTATAACGGCTTGACCGCGGAACGGGATTTGCCGGTCATCCGCTCGCAGATCGGCTTCGTGCCGACAGGGCTGGAGCTGTACGAGGAGATGAAGCCGCCGAGGCTGCTGCGCTATTTGGCCGAGCTGAAGGGCGGCGCCGCTGCGGGCGAGCTGGAGGAGCTTGCGGACGCATTCGGACTGTCCGGCTATGCGGGGCGGAAAATCAAAACGCTGCCGCAGGGCGTCCGGCAGCGGATCGCGCTCTCGCAGGCGTGGATCGGCTCGCCGGCGTTTCTGTTTCTGGATGAGCCGCTGAATGCGCTCGATGCGCTGGAGCGGCTGCGCTTCATCCGGTTCGTCGCCGCCCGTTCGTCCGGCAGAACCGTGATCGTGTCGGCCCACGAGCTGAACGAGTGGGAAACGTGGGCCGACCGGGTGCTGTGGCTGGACGGCGGCCGGGTCCGGTTTTACGGCACCCTCCCGGAATGGTCCGAAGGGCTGCCGCTGTCGATCTGGGAAGGGACGGTCGGCGCGGCCGAATATGCCGCGCTCGATCGCTTGTCGGTGCTGCACATCGTATCCCAGGTAAACCGTACCTTCCGCGTGCGGCTGATGAGCGCCGTCTGCCCGGGGCCGCAGTTCGTCCCACGCGAAACGTCGCTGGAGGACGCTTATTTTATCCGCTGCCGGCTGCAGCGCCTAACGGCCGCCACCAGTACCGATTAATGACCGCCGCAAGCGGGCCGTTGATCGGTTTCGCTTTTTCGTCCCCTCTCACCGCGCACGCCCGTTATTTCGGGTCATGACCATATGATCTCCCCCTTTCCGTTTACGCCGTCCGCTGTCCGAGCGACTTCTTCGCTCCGCTGGTGGGAGGCGTCCCGCCGGCCGAACGCTGAGGGCCGGTACCTCTTAACGGAAGCCTCTACATTCGGTTGCGAAAACGGAAAAGCGCCTTTACAATCGAAGCTGTCCCTTATAGATAGTGAACGTGTTAAAGGAACGTATAAGGTCCCGTGCAACGGGACGAAAGGAGGAATGAGTCGCTTTGGACAGCTATGCCATCGCGGAGCTCGAAATCGTCTATTGCGGCGCGGCGACCCGGTTGGTCTTCGCCGCGGCGAAGCTGTTCGTCGTGACCGAAGCCGGCTACCGGCTTTGGTATATCGACGTGGACGGCATGACGCAGTCGGCACTGCTCCACCGATTTAATGAAAGCGAGGACATTCGCGTCGAGCTGTCCGGCATTACCGCTGGCGGCCGTCGTTTCAGCGGCATCGGCTACGTCCATCCCAACGTGGCGCATGCCGCCGCGGCAATTCGGGGAGACGGCACGCTCGCCGGCTTCGAAGCTTGACAGCAGGATTGCGGCTCCCGCCGCCCCTGGCAGAAATGCTTGCCACACGGATGTCGCCGCCTTTGGACGGCGAAGAAAGTGGATTCTCTTGGAAATGAAAGCCCCACGGACAGGCAAGCTTGAACGAATTCACTTAATGGTTGAAAAAAGCGGCTCCCGGCCGAGTGCGCGCAAAGCGCATCGGGCCGAAAGCCGCTTTTTGCCGCCCGCCTGTCGTCAGGACGAAGCCGCGATACCTTTGAAAAACAAATCGAACGTAATCGCAATCTGTTCGGACAGCTCCTCCTCCCGGCCCCCCATCGACCAGACGAACAACGCGCCGTAATACGTCTGCAGCGCAAGCCGGGCAATCATCTCCGCCGGCATATCCCTGCGCAGCTCTCCGTTTTGCTGGCCGAGCGCGACGACCGGCACGATCGCCTCCATCAGCCCGCCGATCATCCGGTTGTGGGCGTCCAGCGCCTTCGGGCTGCCGAGAATAGCCTGAAACAACGCGCGCGCCAGCGGCTTGCCGAGCGGAAAATCGTGCACGAGCTGAAACAGAAGCAGCCGCATTCTCGGAATGAGCAGTCCCGGATTGTCCGTCAGCTTCGAGATCTGATCGATGACGAACAGCCCCTGCAGATCGCAAATCAGCTCTTCCTTGGAAGAGAAATAGTTGAAAAAAGTTCCCTTCGCAACGCCTGCCTGCTTCGCGATCTGCTCGATCGACGCATTCTCGTAGCCGAGCTCGGCGAACAGCGAGAGCGCAGCCTCCTTGATGCGCAGCCGAGTCTCTGCCTTCTTCTGCTCGCGCTTCATCCGCCTTCCATCCTTCCCTTTTGCAAGTCAACACCCGTACCGACATTGTAACATAGCCGGTTTGCGCCCGTAAACGTAGGTGACCGCAAGTCCAATTTTTCTGTCCTAAATCCCCCTCCTCTCCATTAAATTCCCGATATATCCCATTGTGTTCAATAAATTATCACAAAATAATTATGACCACTAGTACAAAATTATTGATTTCGGCGGATCTTTCGGCTATAAATAAGAATAGAAAAAAAGCGGCGCGTGACAATTCCGCCGTCCGCGATGTCAGGGGAGGAACTCAATATGCCGGAACGGTTTATACGCGGTCTCGCCCGCATGAAATGGATCGTTCTCATTCTGTGGGTCGTCTTTGCGGCCCTGTCGGCCGCCCTGCTGCCCGATTTGCAGGGTATCGTCCGGAACACGGAACAGAAATTCATTCCGTCCGATTCCGAATCCGTCGTGGCCAAGCAGCTTCTGGAACGGATCAATCCGGAAGCGACGACCAAATCGAGCGCCATCGTCGTCTATTCCCGCAAAGGCGGCCTGACCGGCCAGGACCGGCAGTGGCTGCAGCAGAAAGCCGCACAGCTCGCGGAGCTGAAAGGACACGACGGCTTCCAGTCCGTCCAGTCGGCCTACGATTCGCCCGAGCTGGCGTCGAAATTCCGCAGCGCGGACGGCACGACCGAGCTGATCCTCGTCGGCTTCGACCATCCCGACATGGATACGATCACGCAGGAGGCGGTCGACAAGCTGGCGGACGAAGTGAAGGGCTCGCCTGCGGGCAGCCATGTCGAGCTGACGGGCAGCGCGCCGATCAACAAGGATTTTCAATCGAGCTCGGAGGACGGGCTGAAGAAAACGGAGCTGCTCACGGTCGTGCTCGTGCTCGCCATTTTGCTGATCGTGTTCCGTTCGCCAGTCGCTCCGTTCGTGCCGCTCGTGACGATCGGCATCTCGCTCGTCATTTCGCGCGGCCTCGTGGCGCTGGCGACCCATTTCGGGATGCCCGTCTCCTCGTTCACGGAGTCGTTCCTGATCGCCGTCCTGTTCGGCGCCGGAACGGATTACTGCATCCTGCTCATCCAGCGCTTCCGCGAAGAGTTGGCCCGCGGCGGCGACAAGGTGGACGCGCTCGTACGGACGATGCGGACGGTCGGACGGACGGTCGCCTTCTCGGCCAGCACCGTATTCGTCGCGTTCTTCCTGATCGGCTTCGCGAAATTCGGCTTGTACCAGTCAGCCGTCGGCGTTTCGGTCGGCGTGGCGGTGACGCTGCTCGCCGGTCTCACGCTGACGCCGGCGCTGCTGCTTATTTTCGGCCGGGCGACGTTCTGGCCTACGAAGGTGAAGACGGGCCAAGGGCACGGCGAATCGAAGTTTTGGGGCGGCATGGCCGGCTTTGCCGCGCGGCGGCCGATCGCGGTGCTGCTCGTCGTCGTGATCGTGCTAGCGCCGGTGACGCTGCTGTTCCATGGCAAGCGCTCCTTTGACGATCTCGCCGAAATCGATCCGTCCCACGGCTCGGTGCAGGGCTTCCGCCAGGTCGAGCGGACATTCGGCTCAGGCGAAGTGTTCCCAGTCTCGGTCGCCCTCACCTCGAGCGGCTCGATGCGCACGCCGGAAGCGCTGGCCGCGCTTGAATCGGCCAGCTCCGCCGTGGCGAAGCTCGGTGGCGTCAAAGAGGTGCGCAGCGCCGTCCGGCCGCTCGGCGAGCAGCTGACCGAGCTGACGGTGCCGGACCAGTTGACGAAGACGTCGGATGCGCTGCAGCAGCTGAAGGACGGCGTCGACAAGGTCGCCGGCGGTCTCGGCTCGGCCGGCGGGCAAATCGCCGCAGGACAGGGCGATATCGGCCGGCTGGAGAGCGGCCTGCGCACGATGTCGTCGCAGACGGTGCAGGCGCAGCGGGGGCTGCAGCGCATCCAGGACGGCCTGCAGCAGGCGTCGAAAGGTACGGAGCAGCTCGCAGGCGGCCTGAAGCAAAGCGCGGGAGCCGCCGCTTCCATGGGCGACAGCCTGCAGGCGCTGCTGAAGGCTCATCCCGAGCTGAAGGACGACCCGAGCGTCCGGATGCTGCTCGGCGAGCAGCAGGGGCTGAGCGGCGCGCTGAACAAGCTCGGCCAAAGCGCCGCAGCGGCTTCGCAGAGCTTCGGCCAAATGAGCCCGGCCGTCTCGCAAATCGCTTCCGGACTCGGCCGGCTGGCCGACGGCCAGCGGCAGGCGGCGGACGGTACGGCGAAGCTGGGCGGCGGCATAAGCGCACTGAGCGAAGGATTGAACGACGGCGTCAAAGGCCTTGGCGGCATCTCCGAAGGGCTCGCGAAGGTGAAGGACGCCCAGCAGGGCATCGCGCAGCACGGGGAAGCCCAAATTCCGGGCTGGTATTTGCCGCAGGAAGCGCTTAGCAGCAAGGAGCTGCAGCAGGCGCTGGACGCCTACATGTCGAAGGACGGCAAAACGGCAAAGATCGACGTCATTTTGTCGGTCAATCCGTATTCCGCGAATGCGCTCGTCACGGTAGACGATATCCGCAGCACGCTGGAGCGCAGCCTCGCCGGAACGGCGATCAATCACCCGGCCGTGAAGCTGACCGGCACGACGCCGCAAATCGAAGAGCTGAAGGACATCTCCTACAGCGATTTCACCCGCACCGGCACGTTCGTGCTGATCGGCATTTTCATCGTGCTGATGCTGCTCCTGCGTTCGTTCCTGGCGCCGCTGTACGTGCTTCTCTCGCTCGGCTTCAACTATCTGGTTACGATGGGCATCATCGAGTTCATTTTCGTCCGGCTGCTCGGCAAGCCCGGGCTGTCCTGGAACGCATCCTTCTTCATCTTCCTGATCATCGTCGCGCTCGGGGTCGACTACAGCATCTTCCTGATGGCCCGCTTCAAGGAGGAATACCGCCCGGGCGGCATCGCTTACGCGATGAGACGGGCGATGTCGACGACCGGCGGCGTCATCGTCTCCGCGGCCGTCATTATGGGCGGCACCTTCGCGGCGCTGATGATGTCCGGCGTCAACACGCTGCTGCAGATCGGCGCCGGTATCGTCATCGGGCTCGCGCTGTACTCGACCGTCTTTATGGGTCTGGTCGTGCCGGCCTTGGCGAACCTGGTCGGCGAAGCGAACTGGTGGCCTTTCCGCAAAAGCGGCCCCGAACGGGAAGATAACCCGCTCGGCGCCGTCCCGGCCGTGCGCGGCGATCAGCCGACGACGCCGACGGCTTAAGGCGGAATCCGGCATGCAGGTGTCCGCTCCGAAACGATTCGTATAAACAGTCTCCGGTCGGCTTTACGCCGGCACCGGGAACCGTTCCGCAGCCGATGCCGGCTCCGCTTGATGGCGGGGCCGGTATTTTTCTTTCGGCAGGAAACGATAACTTTTTTGTGTTCTCGATCGATCTAAGGAAAGGGGCCTGCTCCACCGCCAAAGAACGGCGTCCGCCGTTTCTTCTGGCTGCCCGGCTTAACACGCAGGCCGTGTATCGCGCCGCGGTCGTTGCGACGCCCGCTTCCCTGAAACGCGGCGTACGCCTGCTCCACGCGGGGCGACCGGACGTCGGCCGGCTTTTTGCTCCCGTACTAATAATTTCCGTCGTTTAGTGTTATATTGAGGAAAGAATATGGAATCGGAGGGCGAATAAGATGAACGATTTGTTCAAAAAGGCGGTATCGCTCGGCGTCGGCCTGACGATCGCCAGCAAGGAGAAAGTGGAGAAGCTGGTCGAGGAGCTTGTGCAGAAGGGCGAGGTGGCGCCGGCGGAGTCGAAGGAGCTGGTCGCCGATCTGATCGCCAAAGGCCAGGAAGGGCAGAACGAACTGAAAAAAATGGTGCGCGAGCAGCTGCAAAAGCTGCTGGCCGAGCTGAACGTGGCGTCAAAGGACGAGGTCGCGCGGCTGGAATCGCGAATCGCCGAGCTGGAGCAGCAGCAATCCAAACCTGAAGAAACCGAGTGAAGGGATGATCGCCATGTTCGGGAAACGGATTCGCCACATGAATCGTTACCGCGAGATCGCCTTATCGCTCATCCGGCACGGATTCGGCTACATCGTGGAAGAAATGGACGTGTTCCACATGCTGTCCGTGCCGAGGCGGCTGTTCCCGGAATCCGGGAGATTCGAGCGGAAAACGGTCGGGGAACGGATCCGCAGCGTCACTCAGGATTTAGGCCCCGCATTCGTCAAGCTGGGGCAAATCGCCAGCACGCGTCCCGATCTCATCCCGGAGGACATCATCAAGGAGCTGGAGAAGCTTCAGGACCAGGTCGACCCGTTCCCTTTCGACGAGGTGCGGCAAATTATCGAATCCGAATTAAAAGCTCCGATGGATACCCTGTTCGCCGCGTTCGAAGAAACGCCGCTCGCCGCCGCGTCGATCGGGCAGGTCCATTTCGCCATCCTGGACTCCGGCGAGCGGGTCGCCGTTAAAATCCAGCGTCCGTCCATTGCCGAGACGATTCGGACCGATTTGGAAATTCTAGAAAATTTGGCGTCGATCGCCGAACGGCGCTTCGATTGGGCAAGCCGGTACCAGGCGCAGAGCATGATCGCGGAATTCGCCAAGGCGCTGCTGGCCGAGCTGGATTATACGATCGAGGGCAAAAATGCGGAACGCATCGCCCGGCAGTTCGAAGGCGATCCTCATCTGTTCATTCCGAAGGTATACTGGCGCCATTCCTCGCGCAAAGTGCTGGTCATGGAATTTATAACCGGCATCAAGCTGAGCCGGCTGGACGATCTCGAGAGCGGCGGCTACGACCGGAAGCTGCTCGCCGAGCGGTTCATCAACTCGGTTTTTCATCAAATCTTCGTCGAAGGCTTCTTTCACGCGGACCCGCATCCGGGCAACTTGCTGGCGCTGCCGGGCGAAACCGTCGCTTTTCTGGACTTCGGCATGGTCGGCCGCCTGACGCCGGAGATGAAAACCGACCTGTCCGCTCTCGTCATCGCGCTGATGCGGCAGCGGACGGAAGGGATCATGCAGGCGGTGCTCCAGCTGGGACTGGTCGACGACGACGCGAACGTCGCCGAGCTTCGGCGCGACATCGAGTTTCTGCGCGAAAAATATTACGACGTCCCGCTGCACGACATCAGCCTGGGCGAAGCCGTCACCGATTTGTTCGACGCCGCATATCGCCACCGGGTGCGGATTCCGGCCGATTTTATTTTGCTGGGCAAAACGCTGCTCATCGCCGAAGGGGTCGTCGAACGGCTGGACCCGGAATTAAGCATCGTGCAGATGGCGGAGCCCTTCGGCCGGCGGCTGCTGATCGAGCGCTTCCACCCGAAGCAGGTGAAGGACAGCCTGTGGAAGGATGTGCTCGAATACGGGGATTTGCTCGTCACGTTTCCCCGGCAGATGAAAGAGCTGCTTGCGATGGTCAAAAAAGGGCGGCTGCGGCTCGAGATCGGCGTTCCCGAGCTGGAGCGGTTTCTCCGCAACATGGACCGCATCGGCAACCGGCTGTCGTTCAGCATCGTGCTGCTGTCGTTCAGCATCATTATGACGGGGCTTATCATCGGCTCATCTCTGGAACGGCAGCCGAGCTTCGTTTGGAATATTCCCGCGATCGAGATCGGATTTTTTGTCGCGACCGCCATGTTTGTTTGGCTGCTCTATTCGATTTTTAAATCCGGACGGTTCTGACGGCTCCTTGCCGCCGAGCAGCAAGCAGAGTCTCACGCCGGCCTTGGCGGAGGAGCGGGCTGCATCCCGTCGCCCTCTCAGTGAACAAAAGTGGCGAACCCAATCGTTCGCATGAAGGAGAGCATTCCCGTCGTAAAGCAAAGAACCTTCACATCCACCGGTAAAAAAGTGGAAATGAAGGTTCTTTTTATGCGGCTTTCCTAGCTTTGCTTATGCCCCGGAGCCGCAAAGGGGCTTGTCGGGCAGCCTTTGCTTGTCCACCGGCAGCCGCCGCCGGTGCTACTCGGACGCTTTGCCCAGCGTGTAAGCATACAGCTCGGACAGTTCGATGCGCTGAATCTCCTCAAGCACGGAACGGGCCGCTTCGGGCGCGCGGCCCTGCACCTGCTGCTCGACAAGGTCGACGAACAGGGCCGCGTCCCAGGAGCGCGCCTGCGCAAGGCTGCCGAGCTTATCCCGGACAGCCCCTGCCGGGAGCGCATCCAGATTCGCTTCGCCGCGCAGGTAACCGGCCGTCCGTTCGCAGACGTTCTTCATCGCCGCATGACTGCCGACGCGGCGAAACCAGTACTTCGAGTTCCAGTAGTCGCCTTCCATCCGGTGCATCAGCCCGTGCCAGTAGGCACCGGTGACGTCGTCCTCGATCTCCTGCGCGTACGAATGGGAGCGGCTTAAGCTGTCGTTCCGCAAATAAAGCCCCGCAATCAGCGCGATGCCCGCTTTGGTGCCGCCGGCCGCACCGAGCTCCTTCTCCAGCGCGCCGATTTCGCTCTCCAGCCCGGCGTCCCACACGCGCTGCGGCGCAAGCGGCTGCAGCGGGCTGCGCGAATCGAGCCGCTCCGCAATCTTCTTCAGCCGTTCCTGCGCGGAAGCTGTTAACGCCATTTTCAAACACCGCCTTCATGAAATGTTATTGAATGATGACCGCGTACACTTTGCCCGGACCGTGCACGCCGATCGTCAGGTCGTTCTCGATGTCGGCGCTTCGGCTCGGACCCGTAATCAGGTTGAGCGACGACGGCATGACCGAAGCGTGCGGATAAAGCGACTTGAACTTCGCGAACGCTTCGCCCATCCGCGTCACGAGCTGATCGGCGCGGAACACGGCAAACAGCACCTCGGGCAGCAGGCTGACCGAACGGCCTTTGCTGCCTTCACTGAACAGCGCGAGCGTACCGGTGTTCGCGATGACGCTGTCCGGCCAGACGATGCCGAGCTTCGACTGCTCCGCCGCCTGCAGCAGCCCTTCCCGGCGCGCCCAATTGCCGTCCTGTCCCGTCGGCAGCTCCCGTTTCCGCAGCCCGCGCTCGCCGCCCTCGCGCCAGACGAGCGATTCGATGCCCGCGCCGCGCAGCGTCTCGTCAAGTCCGAGCGCTTCGAGCTCGGCATGGTCCCATCTGGCCGTACGCGTGACGCCGAGTTCGGCGCAAACCTGCAGCAGGTACGCGCCGATCGTTTCGGGCGCGTTGTCTTCGTTCACGATCAGCACCTGGCCCGTAAGCGCCGTCCAGCTGCGGATGAACGTCTCGACCAGCTCGCCGCCGGAGAGCCGCTTCTCCTTGTAAAAGTCCGGCACGCCGCGAAACGCCCGCTCCGGCGCCGCCTGAAGCGGAGCCGGGCGGCCGAGCCGGGACGCGATGCGCTGCATGAACGCTTCCTTGCCGTCCATCAAGCCTTTGTCCTGCGCAGTCATTTCGCGCCGCCCCCTTTCGCTTCGTCGGCGCCGCCGGACGCAGCCGGCTTCTTGGCCGCCAGCTCCGCCTGCAGCTTCGCCCACTTGTCGCGGAACGACTGCTTCGGCAGCATCGGCATGAACCGCGACTGCGTCCAGCCGGAGAGCGGCGGCGGTCCCGCCTTGATGAACCCGTTTCGGACAAGCGGCTTCTGCAAATAATACGCCGATTTCGTCGCCAGCTTATAGAGCGTCACATTGCCGAACATCGTTTGGTACATTTTGAACGCCACCCGCTCCGGGAGCGCCGTCAGCTTCATTTTCACCTTGCGGTGCCGCAGCTGAACGAGCATGTCGTGCAGCGGAATTTTCACCGGACACGCCTCGTAGCAGGCGCCGCACAGGCTCGACGCGTAAGCGAGCGTCCCCGCCTCCTTCATGTCCTGCTGCAGCAGCGGCGTCAGCACCGCTCCGATCGGCCCGCTGTAGACGGAGCCGTACGTATGGCCGCCGACCTGACGGTACACCGGGCAGACGTTCAGGCAGGCCGCGCAGCGGATGCAGTTCAATACGTCCTGGAAAATCGGATCGCCGAGCTGCGCCGAACGGCCGTTATCCAAAATAATAACATGCAGCTCCTCCGGCCCGTCAAGGTCGCCTTCGCGCCGCGGTCCCGTGACGATCGACGTGTACGTCGTCAGCTTTTGTCCCGTTGCGCTGCGCGCCAGCAGGTTAAGCACCACCTCGAGATCCTCGAACGTCGGCACGAGGCGCTCCATGCCCATGACCACGACGTGCGTCTTCGGCAGCGTCGACACCATCCGCCCGTTGCCCTCGTTGGAGACGAGCGTAATCGAGCCGGACTCCGCCACGCCGAAATTGCAGCCGGTCAGCCCGATATCCGCCTCGAGAAAATAGTTCCGCAGCTTCTGCTTCGCATATGCGGCCAGCGTCTTCGTATCCGGCTCGAACGGCCGTCCCGCGTCCTCCTCGAACAGGTCGGCGATCTGCCGCTTGTTTTTATGGATCGCGGGAATGATGAGATGGGAAGGCGTCTCCTTCGCCAGCTGCAAAATATATTCGCCGAGATCGGTCTCGATCGCCTCGATCCCGTCCTCCTCCAGATGATGGTTTAGATGGATTTCCTCCGATACCATCGACTTGCCCTTCGCCACCAGCTTCGCCTGCTTGCGCCTTGCGATCTCCATAAAGACGCGCACCGCGTCGTCCGCGCCTTCGCAGAAGTAGACGCTGCCGCCGTTTGCCGCCACGTTATCGGCGAACTGGCCGAGATAATAATCGAGATGGGAGACCGTATGCTGCCGGATCGCCCGGCCGCGCTCGCGCCACGCCTCCCAATCGCCGAATTCGTCCGTCGCGTTCAGCTTGCCGCTGCGCAGCTTGTCGGTCGTAAAGGCGACCGCCTTGCGCAGAAAATCGTTGGCGAGCGCTTCCTTCGTCCGCTTCTTCAGCCCCGAGCCGATTGCGGCGGCCGCCGGATCGTGCGCTGCGCCCGCGACCGCCCCTTCCGCCATCAGCTTCGGCTGGTTAGCCGATTGCCTCCTATCCATCTATGCTCTTCTCCCTTCCTCGAGCAGCTGCGCCAAATGCATGACTTTGACGGGCCGGCCTTCCTTGTTCAGCCGTCCGCCGATGTTCATCAGGCAGCCCATATCGGTGCCGACAAGCACCTCCGCGCCCGTCTCGCAGACGCACGCCGCTTTCTCGCACACCATCGCCTCCGACATGTCGGCCATTTTGACCGCAAACGTGCCGCCGAAGCCGCAGCAGTCCTGCTTGCGCGGCAGCTCGACGAATTCCATTCCCTTAACGGCGCCCAGCAGCTCCGCCGGCTCCTCGGTGACGCCGAGCAGGCGCGACGCGTGGCACGAAGGATGATAGGTCACTTTATGGGGAAACGCCGCGCCGACGTCCGTCACGCCGAGCACCCGAACGATAAACTGCGAAAACTCGTACATTTTATCGATAAGCGCTTCCGCTTTCGACTTCCATTCCGGCTCGTTCTCGAAAAGATAAGGATAATAATGGTGCACCATTCCGGTGCAGGAGCCCGAGGGCGACACGACGTAATCGCTGTGCTCGAACGCGCGGATCAGATTTCGCGCCACTTCCCGCGCCTCGTCCTGGTATCCGCTGTTGAAGGCGGGCTGTCCGCAGCACGTCTGCAGCTCGGGAAAATCGACCTCGCAGCCGTAATCGTGCAGCAGCCGGACAACGCTTTCACCGACCTCCGGATAAAGCTGGTCCGCAAGGCAGGTGATAAATAGCGAAACTTTCATGAAATCTTCTTCCCTTCCTTCGTTTATATTATCAGCTTATCAGACAAGTAGTGCATTGAAAAGTGAATTTTGCGATCTCGGCACGTTCGGTTTAGCCTAGCGGAAGCGGAAGCGGCGGCAAAAGCCAGCAGAATAAGAGCAGACGGTTTACGGAATGGAAAGCGGGAGTCAGCAGCTTAGGAACGGAGGGTCCAGTTGAAAGCGGGACTCAGCGGTATCGGAACGAGGGGATATAGATGGAGGCGGGAATTAGCTGGTTGATACCCGGTGATGGCGGGAGAGCAGCAGGATGGAAGCAGGAAAAAGGCGGTTTGAAAGCGGTACGGCGGCGACAATAAGACAAGATGTAAATAAAGGGAAATTCAGGAAGGGTGGCGAATCCATAACGTGCAGCTTCGGCTGATTATGCAACTGAAGGAGTGTGTGGATGTTGGACGCTGACACAAAGATTTGGGACGATCGTGCCAAAGCCGAATGGTTCCGGGAATACAACGGCGAGCTGCATGCCGATCCGTATCCGTTCTATGCGTATTTGGTGCAAAACGAGCCGCTGTTCTATATGGAGGACCGGTATATTTGGGTCGCCGCCAGACATGAGGATGTGCAAACGATTTTGAAAAGCCCGTCGTTCGTCCGCGAGGCGGCCAATGCGGTTCCGGACATGCAGGTGCAGACGCCGCTGCCCGATTGGAAGCCGTTCGTCGATCTGACGGCCAACTGGATGCTGTTCCGCGATCCGCCGACCCATACCCGGCTTCGCGGGCTCGTCTCGCACGCTTTCACGCCGCGGACAATGGAACGACTGCGCCCCCGCATCCGCTCCATTGCGGACGATCTCGCCGCCGGGCTGACGGCGGAATCGGGCACGCCCGATCTCATCGAAGCCTTCGCCTTTCCGCTGCCCGTCATCGTGATTGCGGAAATGCTCGGCGTACCGCCGGAGGACCGCGAGCTGTTCAAGGGCTGGTCGAACACGGTCGCGAAGCTGCTTGATGTTACGGATCAGCCGCCCGGATTTATGACGCACGCCGGGCAGGTGATCGGCGACATGACGGCCTATTTTCGCCAGCTTGCCGCCGAACGGCGCAAGCAGCCTCGGGAGGACATGCTTTCCGATCTGCTGGCCATCCAGCAAAATGAAGACCGGCTGACCGAGGACGAGCTGATCTCGAACTGCATTCTGCTGCTCGTCGCGGGGCATGAAACGACCGTCAACCTGATCGGCAACGGCGCGCTTGCGCTGCTTCGGCATCCGGAACAGCAGGAAAGGCTGCGGCTTCAGCCGGAGCTTATCGGCTCCGCGGTCGAGGAAATGCTGCGCTTCGAGAGTCCGGTGCAGATGACGGGGCGGATCGCCGCCGAAGACGTTCAAATCGGCGGACGGACGATCCGCCGCGGGCAGTTCGTCAACGTGATGCTCGGCGCCGCCAACCGGGACCCCGCCGAATTCGGCGGCGATTCGGACCGGTTCGACATCGCCCGCACGCCGAACCGCCATCTGGCGTTTGCGACGGGCGCCCATTACTGCCTCGGAGCGCCGCTCGCCCGGATGGAGGGCGAAATTGCGCTGACCGCGTTATTCCGGAGTCTGCCGGGTATGAAGGCAGCGGACGAAGCGCCGTCCTGGCGGCCGAATCTTGTGTTCCGCGGCCTTCAGCAGCTGCGCGTGCACGCGGAATAAACGAACCGCTTCATCGGTTCATTGCCTCGGGACTCGATCAAGCCCGGCAATCCGCGAGAGGCTGCGTGCAGGTTATGCCGGGCATTACTGCACGTACTCGCGAAGCACCCGCTCGACATGCGCCAAATGCGAGCGCATCTCCGATTCGGCGCGGGCGGGATTTTCCGCTTCGACCGCTTGGAAGATCGCTTCATGCTCTTCCCACAGCCGGACGGATACCTTCTTGCTGCCGTATAGCTGGATGCGGCGGGCGTCGCGGATCGCGGCTTCCATCTGCGACGAGATCGTTTCGAGCAGGCGCACCATGATGGAATTGTGCGTCGCTTTGGACATCAGCCGGTGAAATTCGATATCGGCCGCTTCGCCGTACGCCTCGTCGCCGAGCCGCTCCTGCATCGAATGGAGAAGCGCGCGAAAAGCGGCGAGGTCCTCTTCCGTCCGGCGCGTCGCGGCAATCGAAGCGTTGGCCGCCTCGAGCGCCATCCTCGCCTCCATCAGCTCGAAGATCGCGTCTTTGCCAAGCAGCAGCGGAGCGAAGCTCGGCATCTCCAGCTCGGACGGGTCGGCCGAGCGGACGAAGCAGCCTTCGCCCTGGCGGATCTCGATCAATCCCATCGCTTTCAGCGCACTGAGCGCTTCCCGCATCGTGGAGCGGCCGACCTGGAACTGCTCGGACAGTTCCTTCGTCGAAGGCAGCTTGTCTCCCCGCTTCCAGCCTCCTTCGAGAATATGCTGCTTCAGCCGGTCGGCGATTTGCTCGTATATTTTCCGGGACGAAATTTTCTCGAACGTCAAGCCGCTCCCCTCCCTCCGGCGTCCTCAGGCGCGAAAAGAGCCGTTCCGCGCGGCCGCGAAGCCGTCTTCCGGCTGTTGGTCGCTTGTCGGAACGGCCCTTAACGGCCGGTGCCGGTCTATTTGCTGTGCAGCACTTCAGGCGTCGTCAGCTTGTCGTAAAAATCGACGCATTTGTCCTTGTCGGCCGAATCGCGCAGCGTCATCGCCGACCGCGGATGCTCGTCCAGCATGCCGGTAATCATGTACGGAATGATATAGCCCCACTCTTCCTTCTCGCGGAGCGGAATCATATACTTCTCGATCATGTCCAGCACCGGACGGACGTTGTACTTCGTATTCTTCAAGTGTGCCACAAGCAGCTCCGTCGGGCAGTTGCCCGCCGCGCGGCCCATGCCGTATACCGATGCGTCCAGCAGCTCGACGCCTTTCTCGGCGGAGATGAGCGTGTTGGCGAAAGCCAGCTGCATGTTGTTGTGCGTATGCACGCCGAGCCGTTTGTTCGGCAGATGCTTCCGGAACTTATCGACAAGATAGGTGTAGTCGTTCGGGTCGAGGCTGCCGTACGAATCGACGACGTAGACGACGTCGACGACGCTTGCCGCGATGTGCTCGAACGCTTCCTCCAGCTGATTTTCCATGACGTTCGACAGCGCCATAATATTCAGCGTCGTCTCGTAGCCGCGGTCGTGGAACAGCTGGACCAGCTCAAGCGCCTTGTCCACATCCTGGATATAACAGGCGACGCGGATCAGGTCGAGCAGGCTCTGTTCGCGCGGCAAAATGTCGTTCTCGTCCACGCGGCCCACATCGACGAGCGCGGACAGCTTCGTGTTCAGCTTCTGCGGAATGACCTTGCGCAGAAACTCGTCGTCGAGGAACCGCCACGGGCCCGCGGATTCGGCGCCCTTCAGCAGCTTCGGCGAATTTTTGTAGCCGACCTCCATGTAGTCGACGCCCGCATCGTTCAGGCAGGCATACAGATGCTGCACGAACTCGACGCTGAAATCCCAATTGTTGACGAGTCCGCCGTCGCGAATCGTGCAGTCGACGATCTTGCAATGACCGGTTTTCGAATTCATGTGCGAAAATGCTCCTTTGACAGCCAGTACCTGACTTTTCTTTTCTATTCATCATACTTGAAAAGAGCGGTTTACGCAAAGCCATTTTGCGCCGGACCGCGAGCATTGCCGCCTTTTTCCGCCATCCCGTGCGGCTGGGGCGAATGCCGCGCCGGCGGCCGGAGACAATCACCGCCGGAGCGCATGCGAAGCGGGAGCCCGTCCTCGCCGCCCCGCTTCTTTACGCCTTCGGCCGGATCATCTCCTCGGGGCGGACGACCTCGTCGAACTTGTCCGCCGAGATCAGCCCGGATCGGATCGCCGCCTCGCGCAGCGTGAGCCCTTCCTTATGGGCGGCCTTGGCGATCGCCGCCGCGTTCTCGTAGCCGATATGCGGGTTCAGCGCCGTTACGAGCATGAGCGAACGCTCCACATGCCGGGCGATCGTCTCCCGGTTCGGCTCGATGCCGGCGGCGCAGTGCTCGTCGAAGGAAACGATCGCATCCGCGAGCAGCCGGGCCGACTGCAGGAAATTGTGGATGATGACTGGCTTGAACACGTTCAGCTCGAAATTGCCCTGGCTGGCGGCGAAGCCGATCGCCGCGTCGTTGCCCATCACCTGGCAGACGACCATCGTGAGCGCCTCGCTCTGCGTCGGATTCACCTTGCCCGGCATGATCGAGCTGCCCGGCTCGTTTTCCGGGATGCGGATTTCGCCGATGCCGCTGCGCGGTCCGCTCGCCAGCCAGCGGACGTCGTTGGCGATCTTCATCAGATCCGCGGCAAGCGCCTTGAATGCGCCATGGACGAACACGAGCTCGTCGTGGCTTGTCAGCGCCTGAAATTTGTTCGATGCGCTGACGAACGTTTGCCCCGTCAACCGGCCGATCGCCGCCGCCGCCCGGTCCCCGAATTCGGGATGCGCGTTCAGCCCCGTGCCGACGGCCGTCCCGCCGATCGCCAGCTCGCGCAGCTCCTCGCTGCTGGCGCGGATGTTCCGCTCGCCCTTGTCCAGCATGCGCACCCAGCCGCTGATTTCCTGGCCCAGCGTCAGCGGGGTCGCATCCTGCAGATGGGTGCGGCCGATTTTGACCACGTCCGCGAACGCTTCACTTTTGGCCTGCAGCGTCGCCTTCAGCCGCCCGATCGCCGGCAGGAGCTCGTCGTGAACGGCAAGCAGCGCGGCGATATGCATGGCGGTCGGAAACGTGTCGTTGGAGCTCTGCGACCGGTTCACGTCGTCGTTGGGGTGCACGCGCGCGCCGGCGGCGCCTTTCTCCGCCAGCAGCTGCTGCGCGCGCCGGGCGAGCACCTCGTTGACGTTCATGTTCGTCTGCGTGCCGCTCCCCGTCTGCCAGACCGCCAGCGGAAACTCGTCCGGCCAGCGGCCGCCGAGCACCTCGTCGGCCGCGGCGGCGATGGCGTCCGCCTTGTCCGCTTCCAGCTTCCCGAGCTGCTTGTTGGCCAGCGCCGCGCCTTTCTTCAAGTAAGCGAATGCGCGAATGAGCGCCGGGGGCATTTTTTCCGTGCCGATTTTGAAGTTCTGCAGGCTGCGCTGCGTCTGCGCGCCCCACATCCGCTCGGCCGGCACCTCGATCGTGCCCATCGAATCTTTTTCCGTACGGGTATTCGTCATGTCAGCCGCTCCTTTTTCCGGTGTATGATCCAAGCCTTGAAACGATTCCTCGGGTGCGTACAGGCGCATCCGGCCGCCTCCGGCAGCTTCCTAAGGGGCCAGGCCCTGTTTGGCCCGGAGGCAAAACGTCTAATAATGACTATATCACCACTATTTGCGAAGGAGGCGCGCTTTATGCCATGGACGAAGGACGATTATCCCGATTCGCTCAAAAATTTCACCGCTCCCGTTCGCGCCAAAGCGGTCGAAATCGCCAACGCGCTGCTGGAGGACGGCTGCGAGGAAGGGCGGGCGATCGCCATCGCCACCTCGCAGGCCAAAGAATGGGCGGAAAACCGACATAAGCAGGTGCGAAAAAAGGAACGCTGACAGACGTTTTTCCGGTCGAACGGCTTTTGCGAAAATATCAGCACCGTCTCGTCTTGACTTACGCCTGCGGCGTCCCCCGCGTTTCGGCTCTTACGCAGGCGTTCTCCCGCCCGCCGTCCGCTGCGGCGGCGGATCGCCGCAGAGCACGATCACGGCCCGGGTACCCTTCCCCGGAACGGAATGCAGCGTAATGCCGCAGTCCGGCCCGCAGAACAGCCGGATCCGTTCGTTCACGTTGTACAGCCCGTAGCCGCCGGTTGCCCCGTCCGCTCCCGTCAGCCGGTCAAGCTGCCCGGCGGTCATTCCGATCCCGTCGTCCTCGACGCAGAGCATGTATTTCCGGTCCGCCAGCAGCTCTCCCGTAATGCGGATGACGCCTTTCTTGCCGTCCTTCTCGCGGATGCCGTGCAAAATCGAGTTCTCGATCAGCGGCTGCAGCGTTATTTTCGGAATCTTCAGCGGCAGCAGTTCGTCGGAGACGTCGACCTCGAACCGGAAGCAGCCCGGAAAACGGTTCATCTGGATGTTCATATAGGCCTGGGCCAGCGTCAGCTCGTCCCGCAACGTCAGGACGTCCCTGCCGCGGCTTAAGCTCAACCGGAAATATTGGGCAAGCGCATTCAGCATCGAGCTGATTTCGCCGGCGCCCCTGCGGATCGCCATCCAATTGATCGTCTCGAGCGTGTTATAGAGAAAATGCGGATTGATTTGCGCCTGCAGCGCCCGCAGCTCGGCTTCCCTTTCTTTTGCCTTCGAGCTATAGTATTCCTCCATGTAGTGCTTCATCGTGTCGATCATGCCCTGTACGCTTTTTTCCAGCCGGAGAAAAGCGCCTCCCTGCAGCGGGACCTGACCCTCCAGCAGCTCGATCCCTTCCTCCTTCACCATCGAGGCAATCTGCCTGACGCGGCGTACCATGCTTTCCGTTACGGTGGCGAAGATGGCAAAAGCCGCGAACAGAAACAGCAGCAAGCCGCCCGTCACCAGGATGAGCGCGGTCGTGGAGGTGGAGGTCAAATTGCCCTTCGTAATCGCTTTTCGCGGAATTTCCGCAACGATTTTCCAATTGGCAGCCGGTATGCTTTCGTAAATGTCGTACACGCCGCCGCGTCCGTCGCCGGTCCGTTCGACGCCCTCTTTGGAAGTGCGAATGCGTCCAAGCTCTCCTGCCGGAAGCAGCGGCTTCCCGATCATGCCTTTATCGTCGTAGGATACCGCCCGTCCCCCGTCATCCAGGATGAAGGCGCTTCGCGACGAATGGAAAAAATCGACCTGGTTCAGGATGCCATGCAGCAGATTTTCCGGCACGTCCAGCACGAGCACGCCGAGAATGTGGTGAAAATTGTCCGGGTCTTTGACGATCCGGGCGCACGAGAGCACGTATTTCCCTTCGTCGTCACCCAAATAATGCTGCCTGCGGGTCGGCAGCCAGACGATACCGCCCTGCTTCGCCGCAACCTCCCGGTACCAGCTCTCCCCTTCGATCTCCTCGAGACTGAAAAAATTGACATGCTCCGAGGCATACATTTTCGTATCGTTCACAAAGAGGCGCACCCGATAAATTTCGTCGTTGCTCTGGATCGAATTGATCAGCTGCGACAGCTTCTTCTGCTCCTGCAGCTGGCGAAGCACGGTTTCGTGCGGGGATCCGGCCAGATTTTGCAAAAAATCCTGGTTCATGATCAAAATGTCGGACAGCTCCCCGATTTTGGAAAGCCGGTACGAAATGTTGATCTCCACCTGCCGGATCGCCTGGAGCATGGAGTTCGTCACCTCTTTCTCGAGCAGACCGGACGTCCGTTCGTAATACAAATACGTCAGCAGGCAGGTCGGCAAAAAAACAAGCAGCACATAAGCCGCCGCGATTTTGCGGCTGATGCGGACGATGGCGCCCGTGCGCTTCAAGGCTTGCAGTCCGTTCATCCGCGCGTCACCTTCCGTCCAGCCCCGATCGCAGCGAAGCGAGAGCCCGCTCGCGGTATTCGCTCGGACTGAGCCCGCAGTATTTCTTAAACTGCTTGCTGAAGTAGCCCGGCTCCGCATAGCCGATGGCGAAGCAGATATCGTACAGCTTCGTGCCGGCGATCTCCAGCAGCTCTTTGGCTTTCTCCATGCGGACTCGCGTCAGGTATTCGTTAATCGTTTCGCCGGTTTCCTGTTTGAACAGCAGGCAGATATACGTGGACGTCAGATAGACCTCCGCCGCAATTTCCTTAATGGTCAGGTTTGTCGAATAACGTTCGTGAATCAGGCGCTTCACCGTTTCGATCAGGCGGCTAGACTTTTGCAGCTTCATCCGGGCGACAAGGCGGCATGCGCGGAGCAAATAAGCCTCGATTCGCGCCTGCATATCCTGCAGCGTCTCGAGCTCGAAGAGCGTTGCGCGCAGTTCCCTCTCTTCCCGCTCCAATGCTTCGTCCTGCAAATTAAGGTCGATGAGCAGCTTGGAGGCGCTTAACAAAGTTTCCAGGCAAATCGTTTGGCACGATTTCAGGCGAACGGAACGGCAGCGCGACAGCTCGGCAAACAGTTCGCCGGCGTACTGCGAAACCTTGTCCGCGTCCCCCGCCTTCAGCACCGGCCCCGTCTGCGCCGCCAGCTCGGACAGCCGGCGGTGGCCCGGGCTGCCGCCGTTTCCCAGCTGGTCCACCGTGATAATATGGTTTTTGCCGAGAAACAGCTTCAGAGAAGCGGCCTCGCTCGCCATGCGGTACGATTCGTGAAGCTCCGTCAGCGGGCTCACGACTTCGCCCAAGCCGATGGTGAGGCTGATTTCGGCGAATCGGCCCAGAAAAGCGCACAGCTGTTTCTTGACTGTTTTGAGCAGCGCGTACAACGTGTCCCGGTCCTCCTCGGACCGCAGGGACACAACGGCCACGAACTCGCCCCGGTTGTATTCCAGGACGCAGCCCGCAAGTCCGGGCCCAAGCAGCTCCAGGCAGATGTTTTGAACGGCGAAGGAGCAGAGTTCGATGTCCCGTTCGGGCATATCCTTGAGCACGACGGCCTGGTCGTCGATGCGGATGATGACCGCGCAGCAGTCCCCGCCGATCGGAAAGTCGAGGCCGAGAAACGACATCTGCTTCGACAGCTCGTTCGCGCTGCGCTCCGTCCCCCGGATCAGACGGGTCCAGAACTTTTCCCGCAAAAGCGGAATGCTCATCAGCAGCTTGTTTTCCATCTCCTGCATCTGCCGCTGCACGGTCCGGTCCTTCTCCGCCCGGTCGACGACCTTCCCGATGACGTCTTCAAGCTCCGCCAGGTCGATCGGTTTCAGAATATAATCGGCCGCATCCGTTTTCAGCGCGGATTTCAAGTAATCGACGTCGTCGTATCCGCTGACGAAGATCAGGTGGGTTTTCCTGCCGCTTGACGCGATCCGGCGGGCCAGCTCGATCCCGTCCATGCCCGGCATTTTCACGTCGGTAACCACGATGTCCGGCTGCAGCGCCTCGAACAGCTCCCAGCCCCTGCCGCCGTCATCGGCCTCGCCGGCCACCCGGATGCCGTAGCGGCTCCAGTCGACGCATTCCGAAAGCCCAAGACGAGTCGAAGGCTCGTCGTCCACGATAATCATGCTGTACATCTGCCGTTCACCTCACCGTTTTTTGCGTCCTTGTACCGAAAAACAAAGAGCGTCCAGGCCATGTCGAAACGACATGGCCTGGACGAACCGAACCCGCCGTTTATTGCGGGTTCACCGGTCCTTTCGCGTGTTTCGCCGCTTCGGGATTCAATACCTGACGGTCTTGGAGCAGCCGTTTGCGCAGCTCCGGGTACGGCACGTCTTGAACGGCGCAGCCGGACTCGGCGGCCAAGACGGCGACCGTCGCGGCGGACTGGCCCAAAATCATGAATACCGGCTCCATGCGAATCGAGCCGAAGGCGATATGGGATGCCGACAGACAAACGGGTACGAGAAGGTTTGTGCATTCCTCGCCTTTCGGCACGATCGCCCGGTACGAAATCGGATACGGCGAGGACGGCGGGACCTCCACATTGCCTTCGTTGATGCAGCGGCCGTCAAGCGCGATCCGGCGGCAGTTGTGGGAATCCATCGTATACGCCGCCAGCCCGACCGAATCGTCCGCCGTCTCGAAAAACCGGCAGTGGCGTTCGGTCATCACCAGCCCGGAAACCATCCGGCGGGCTTCCCGGACATACAGCTGGCGCGACCAGTGGCCGGTCTGCGGGTATTCGTCCGCGGGCAGCCCCCACTGCGCGGCTTCCGTCCGGATCGGCGCGGGAATACGTTCGTCGTTCGCGAGAAAATACAGGAGGCCGGCCGTATAGTTCACATGATCCTGGAAAATCCGCTCCCGCTCCTCGTAGCTCCCTTCCGGCCATCGGTAATTCATCCCGATATAGTCCGTGCTGACGGCACCGTAATTGTTGAGATCCGTCTTGCCTCCGGGCATATGCCCGAGCAGCTTCAGGGCGTCCCAGACGCCGGCACGGATATAACGCTCGAGCAGGACATAGCGGTCCGGGTTGTAACCGGCCGGCATCGGAACCGGCAGCCGGTTGTCCGGCCGGTTCGTCAGGCAGATGCGGAAGTTGTAAGCCTGGATGGAAGCGTCGCCTTCTCCCTGTACGCCCGGGCGATCCGCCGTCACGCCGAAGGCAAGGCCGCTGTCCGGCTTTCCCTCCACCCGGTAAGGATCGACCCACGCTTTGAAATTGTGGTTCGGGTGACCGAAATGAATGCCGTTCAACGTTTCCTTATAGACGGCGTTGGATTCCCTTCCGACATGGAAGCTTACGCCCGCGCGGGCCATCAGATCGCCTTCGTACGTAGCGTCGATGAACATCTGCGCTTCGAAGACGTTTCCATTTTCCATGCGGATCGCCTTGATCCGGCCGCCTTCGGTTATCGCGGCATCCAGGTGCTGCCCGTAATAGACCGGAATTTCCGCTTCGGCAATCCAGTCCCGGAACACCCGTTCCGCGGCGCCAGGCTCGAACTGCCAGATCGCGCCGTCGCCGTCAATCCTCCGGTCACCGGCGTACCGCCTGCCGAGCTCCGTGTAAAATTCGCGGGCGATGCCCCCGATGGCGGCTTTATTGCCGATGTCGGTATGGCCGAGACCGCCCGCGGACAAACCGCCGAGATGCTCGCCGAATCCGGCGATGACCGCGCGCAGCCCCATGCGCCGCACCTGCAGGGCGGCGGCGACTCCCGCCGAGCTGCCGCCGTAAATGCACACGTCCGCGCGGACGGTTTCGGGGTTGCTTTCCGCCTGCCGGGGACGATAATATCGCAGCGTTTCGAATGTCAATCCGGACACGTTCCCTCGCTCCTTCCTATTGCTGCTCGTTCGATTTCGCGTGCCAGTCGTTCACTTCTTTGTCCGTCGCTTCGCCGCCCGCCTGCAGCCACTCGTTCTGAAAATTCTTCAGCCCGCCGTCCGTCACGCCGCCGACAATCGCATTGACGCTGTAATCCCGCACGAGGTTGTCGAGCTTCTGCGAGTCCTGGGCCAGGTTCGGAAGGAAGGTGGAGAAGCCGAGCACGTCCGGTTGCTTCATCTCGTCCGGGATATCATTGATTTGCTTGAACGCGTCGAACATCGGCTCGCTTTTGCGCAGACGAGCCTGCCAGTAATCGAGAAAATGCGCCTCGTCCCGGCCCATCGTATAATCGCTGGAATAGCCGCGGTCGTCGAAGAAGGCGGGCTGAATCGGCAAATATTGGCCGTTCTCCACTTTATAGTCGACCCCTTCTTTTCCGATGTACATTTCCTTGAACGTTTCCGGGTCGAGCGTGGCGTTGATGTATTTGATCGCGTCTTCCGGATGCTTGGCTGTCGTAGGCACGACCATGTACCAGTCGAAGCCTTGGCCTACGCCGTAGCCCTTCTGCCCGTCCGGTCCGGCAAGCGACGGAATATAAGCGTATTTGGCGCCCGGGACGTTCTTCTTCAGCGCCTCGTCGAGCGTCGGGATTTTATACCACGGTACGAATTCCGCGCCGGCGCGGCCGCTCGTAAACTTCTCGTCCGCGGTTTCCTCCTTGTTCGTGGCGAATTCCGGGTCCAGCAGCCCTTGATCGTACAGCGATTTCATATAGGCTAAATAATCGCGCAGCTTCGGGTCGAATGCGCGGCTCACCAGCTTCCCGTCCTCGGGATTCCAGGAATTGTACAGTCCGAAAGCGCCGAGAATGCCGTCGACCATCGGCAGCGTGCCGGCGATCGTGAACGAAATGTTCTGCTTGCCGTTGCCCGCAGGGTCCTTCTCTTTAAACGCTTTCAACATAGCCGTGAATTCGTCCAGCGTCGCCGGCATTTTCAGGTTCAGCTTCTCCAGCCAGTCCGTCCGCACCATGACGCCGCCGCCGACATAGCTCGTATTCAGGTCCGGAATGGCGTAAATTTTGCCGTCCACCTTGACGGCGTCGAAGCTTTTCGCGGAAATTGCGGCTTTGATATTCGGCCCGTACTTGTCAATGAGCGGGGTCAGATCGGTGAGCGCCCCGTTCAGCGCGAAGCGGAAATAGTCCTGCTTGCCGGCCTTCACCAGGTCGTAATCCGCGCCGGAGGACATGATCAGGTTCAGCTTGTCGGAGGCGTTGTCCTGCGGCAGCTTGTCGTACTGCACCTTATACCCCGTCGCCTGCTCGAGGAAATCGGATACCGGCGTATCGTAATTATGCTTGGCGTAGCCCTGCAGCATTTTTAAGACCGGCTTTCCGGCAGCCGGCTGCGAGCCTTCCGCCTTCGCTCCGTTCGCGGAGCCGTCCCCGTCCGCCGCGTTCGAGCCGGAGCCCCCGCAGCCTGCGAGCAGCGAGGTCAAGATCAGCATCGCCGCCAGGAGAGCGGATGCCGCTTTGTTCGTTTTACGCATTGAAACTCCTCCTTCAACCGTATACATATTTGTACTTTTCGCCCGGCCGAGGGCCGTCAGCCCTTGACCGACCCGACGAGTATCCCGCGGATAAAATAGCGCTGCAGAAACGGATAAACGAGCAAAATCGGCACGGTCGACACAATGACCGTAGCGTTGCGGATCCCTTCCGGCGAAATGTTCATCAGCTGGTCGATATTGAGATCCAGATTTTGTCCGCTCGTGTCCGATTCCAGCACGATATCGCGCAGGTACAGCTGCAGCGGCTTCAGCGACGGATCGCTTAAGTACAGCATGGGATGGAACCAGTCGCTCCAGAACGCGACGGCATAGAACAGGCTGACCGTCGCGAATACCGGCGCCGAAATCGGCACGATGATGCGCAGCACGATCGTCAGGTTCGACGCCCCATCGAGCTTCGCCGATTCCTCCAGGCTTTCCGGCAGGCTTTCGAAGTAGTTTTTGACCAGGAGCATGTTGAACACGTTGATCAGCCCGGGAAGCACGAGCGAGCTGAGGTGGTTCATCATGCCCAGCTGCTTGATCAGCAGGTAGCTCGGAATCATGCCGCCGTTGAACAGCATCGTGAAGACGTACATAATGAGGACGAATTTCACGCCGGGCAAATGCTTCTTGGACAGCGGGTAAGCGCTCACGGCCGTGAACAGCACGGCACCGAGCGTCCCCGCTGCGGTAACGAGTACGGAAATTCCCAGCGCGTGCAGGAAAATGCGGTCCGTCACGACGTAGAACAGATTTTCCAGGTTGAAGCCGACGGGCCATAGGCCGACCCGGCCGGATGTGACCGCCCAGTTCGCGCTCAGCGATTTGGACAGCACGTTCAGGAACGGAAACAGGCAGGCCGATGCCGCAAGGAGCAGCAGTCCGTAGACGGCGGCGTCCAGCGCCCGGTCGGATGCAGGTTTGGTTTTCAAGCGGCGTCCCTCCTACCAGATGCTTTTGCCGGTCATTTTCCGGCTGAAATAATTGCCCGCCAGGACGAGCGCAAAGCCGACCGCCGATTCGAACAGGCCGACCGCCGTCGAATAGCTGTATTCCATCGAGCCGAGCCCGACCCGGTAAATGTAGGTGCCGAGCACGTCGCCGGACGGGTAGACGGTCGGATTATAGAGCAGCAGGATCTGCTCCGTCCCGGCTTCCAGCACGCCGCCGATGCGCAAAATCAGCATCAGCACGATTGTCGACGCGATGCCGGGAAGCGTGATCATGAAGATTTGCTGCACCCGGCCTGCTCCGTCCAGCTTGGCCGCTTCGTACAGCTCGGGGTCAAGCCCCGCAATCGCCGCGATGAAGATAATCGCGTTCCAGCCCGCTTCCTTCCAGCCCGCCGTAACGACGACGACGCTGCGGAAGAAATGATTGTCCATCAGAAACGGAACCGGTCCGCCGCCGAAAAACTGGATGACGTGATTAACGATCCCGGTCGACGGAGACAAAATATTGACGAACAAGCCGGCTACCACGACCCAGGACAGAAAATGCGGCAAATAAATGATCGTCTGCACGGCGCGTTTGAACCACATGCGTGCAACCTCGTTCAGCAGTACGGCGATTGCGATCGGCACCGGAAACAGCAGCACGATTTTGTAGAGGCTGATCAGCAGCGTGTTGCGCATGACAACGAGAAAGTCGTGCGATGTAAACAGCCGATGAAACTGCTGCAGGCCGATCCATTCGCTGCCGCCGATGCCTTTGAAAATGTTAAAGTCTTGAAACGCGATGACCAGGCCGTAAATCGGGGCGTATTTAAACAGCAGGAGAAACGCAAGCCCCGGTACCATCAGCAAATAAAGGTCGTAATTGCGCTTGATCGCGGACAGCCGCGGATGCCGGGACGGGCGTGACTGCATCCTGCTCCGGCCCGCCGCGTTCGTTTCGTTCACCTTACCGCCTCCTTTTTCGATGAATAGAACGCCCGCGTGACCACGGGATTCCTTGTCCGCCAGCCGGCGTCATGCCGGGCTGGCCCTTTGCCGGACGAAAGGCGGTTTGCAGCCGTCAGCACGGCGCGGTTAAAACCTGCCCGTCCGCCAGCAGGCGCCTGCGGAGCCTGCCGTAATCGACGCGCTGAACGGGGATATTCGCTTCCAGCGCCATTGCTGCCGCCGTCGCGGCCGATTGGGCAAGCGCCATAAAGACGGGCTCCATTCGGATCGAACCGTACGCGATGTGCGAGGAAGCGAGACAGACCGGCACGATCAGGTTGGCGCATTCCCGCTCCCGCGGCACGATCGAGCGGTAGCTGACCGGATACGGGCACGGGGTGCGGATTTGAATGTCTCCCTCGTTCCGGACGAAGCCGTTCACATCGACGTACCGCTGCACATTATGCGAATCCATCGTATACGAGCCCATGCCGACCGGGTCGTCCGCCGTCTCGCGGCTCATGACATGATGCTCGGTCATGACGAGCTCGCCGATCATCCGCCGGGATTCCCGGACATACAGCTGCGGCGTCCAGTGGCCGTTATCCGCAAATTCGTCGAGCGGCAGCCCCCAAGGCTCGTAAAACGCCCGAAGCATCTCCGGTACCCGAGGATGATGCTGGAGCGTCCATACGAGGCCGCGCTGGTACCTCTCGTGGGCCTGCGCGATCGCTTCGCGCTCCTTATAGCCGGCCTCGGGATAACGATCGCTCATGCCGAGGAAGTCGGTCGAGAAGCCGTCGTCGTTGTTGGAGTCGGTCTTCCGGTTCGGCAGCATGCGCAGCTTGAAAAACTTGCTTTGCCCCCGCTCGATGGCCCGGAACAGCAGCTCGAAATCGCGTTCGTCATAGCCGTCCGGCCGCTCGATCGGCATTCGGTTGCCCGGGGCGTCGGTCAGGCACATCCGATAGCAGTAGGCCTGGATGCGGCTGTCGCCGTCGCCGTCGTTGCCGCCCGCATCCGGATTGACGCCCGGGAGCAGTCCGCTTGAGGGCCGGCCGGGCACGACATACGGGTCGATACCGGCCGGCAGCTGGTTTTTCACCGCTGCGGCGGTCTGGATGCCGTTATAACGCTCGCCGTAGACCGCGTTCGCTTCGCGGCCCAGCGAATAGCTGACGCCGGCCCCCGCCATGAGGTCTCCCTCGTAGCTCGTATCGAGGAAAACGCCGGCTTTAAACGTCATCCCCGACTCCATCCGGATCGAATCGATGCGATTGCCCGTCTTCGTCACGCTTCCGGCCAAATCCAGCCGTTCCCCGTAAAAGACCGGGATTTCGTATTCCTTCACGAAATCGCCGAAAACGTCCAGCGCGGCTTTCGGCTCGAACATCCAGACCGGCTCCTCCTGACCGTACTTCCTCCCGAGCCGCGCGTAAAATTCCCGCGAAAGCCCGCCGATCGCCGACTTGTCGCCGAAATCCGTATCGCCGAGCCCGCCGCTGGTTAAGCCCCCGAGCCGGGCGGACGGCTCGATAATGGCGACGCGTTTACCCATTTTGACGGCCTGCACGGCGCCGATGACGCCGGCGGACGTTCCCCCGTAGACGACGACGTCAAATGCATGAGCCGCGCCGTTCTCCCCGCCTATGCTGTCCCCTCTGATTTCATTCGCCACCTTCGTTTCCTCCCGTCTGACGGTCCAGATTCGTTTTCCAGTATACCGCTTCGCCAAAAGCCCCGGCCCGGTACATCTTTATCATGTTCTGGCACATATGTATAGAAAGCGGCGGTCTCTACCGGAGCGCCCGGGCCGGATAAGGATCGGCGCCGGGCCGCATCAAACGCCGGCTCTGCGCCTTATCCGGATGATGGGGAAGTCTTTATTCGAAATTCGAAGCCCGTTTCCGGCCTGGTGCCGGCAGTCTTGGACAACACACCGAAACGGCAAAAAACGCCCGCCATCCTTCACGGACAGCGGGCGTCTTTCCCCGATGGGCTTCTTTTGTAAGGATTGGCCGTTTCCCGGCCGGACGCTTCACGCCTGCGCTCCGGTCTCCGGCGCAGCCGGAAACAGTCTGCGCAGCTGCGGCGGTATCCCCCTGCTCGTGCGGGCTGCTACGTCCATCGTCACGCTGGTGACCAGCGCGTCGGCGCGCAGCTCGCCGGCTTCGTCCACGATCTCCTGCTTCAGCGCATAGCTTGTCCGGCCCGCCCGCGCGGGAGCGGTGCGGATCGTGAGCTTGTCGCCCTGCCGGCACTCCCTGCGGTAATTGATATTGATATTGACCGTGACCGTCTGAATGCCCATCTCCAGGAAAACGCCGTAGTGCAGCCCGGCCTTCTCGTACCATTCCTCGCGGCCCCACTCCAGATACTCCAAATATTTCGCGTTGTTCACATGTCCGTTCACGTCGATTTCGGTGGAACGGACGACGATATCGATTGCGGCTTCCAAGCGGGTCTTCATCTCCTTCAATTGGCGGTGGCGGAACGGGGGCCGGTTTCCGTTATTCGGCAGCGGCCGGTGCCGACGCCCGCTCCCGCGCCTTCCCGGAACCGATCATAAACGAGCTGAGCAGCGAGACGACGCTGATCACGAAGCCGTAGAGGAACATATGACCGTAGCCTTCCATCGAGCTTTGCGTTTTCGCCAAAAACGCGCCCATAATCGTGACGCCGACCGCCGTTCCGATATTGCGCGAAAACATTTGCACCGACGTGGACACGCCTTTCTGGTGCGAATCGACCAGCTGCTGCGAGCCGATGACGGCCACCGTCGACAGCAGCCCGAACGCCAGTCCGAGCAGCAGCGAGCCGGCGAAAACGAACCAGAAGCCTGAGCCGGACGTCAGCAGAAGGAACCACGCGCCGGATACCACCAGCACCGCGCTGGCAACCATCATCAGCGGACGGTAGCCGAAGCGAAGAATCCATTTTCCCGCCGGGACGGCCGCCGCCATCCAGCCCGCCGACATCCCGAGCATCGCGACCCCGCTCATGAACAGCGTAAGGCCGTGCTCCTGCAAAAACAGCGGCAGGTAGCTGGTCGCGCCGAACAACGACGCATAAGCGAGAAACGTGTTGAAATTCATCCAGGCGACCGGCCGATTGCGGAACAGGGCGAGCGGCACGATCGGCGACGCATGCCGTTTCTCGTACGCCACGAACAGGGCGAGCAGCAGCAGGCCGCCCGCCGCGTAGATCAGGTAGCCGCCGTCCACGACGGTCAGCAGGAGCAGCAAGCTGATCGCCCCGGTAAAAATGACGGCCCCGAGGTAATCGATTTTCGACCGCTTCGGTTCGTATTCCTCGCGGTAAGGAAGCAGCAGCAAGATCGACAGCAGACAGATCGGGATGTTGACGTAGAACACCCAGCGCCAGGACGCATAGGTGACGAACGCGGAGCCGAGCAGCGGCGCGATAATCGCCGATATGCCCCACATCGCCGTGAACAGCGCTTGGATGCGCCCGCGCTTCTCAATGGAGAACAGGTCCCCCGCGATAATCGCCGGGAACGGGTTCATGACGCCCGCGCCGATGCCCTGCAGCGCCCGGTACAGGACGAGCTGAACCATCGACTGCGCGCTGCCGCACAAGATCGAGCCGAGCAGGAACAGCACGATGCCGACCGCGAACACGCGCTTGCGGCCGTACAGATCGGAGATGCGTCCGGCGATCGGCGCCAGCACGGTGGAAAAAATCATATAGCTGGCGAACGTCCACGCATACAGCTCGAAGTGACCGAGCTCCTTCGCGATGACCGGCATTGTCGTATTCGTAATCGTCGCATCCATGGATGCGACCAGCATCGCCATGACGATGCTGGCCAGCACCACGATTCGGTTGTTCATTGGATTGACCTCCCGGTAACATCAAAATCTTTCCGTCGCTGACGAAAGAGGGGCTGCAGCAGGAGGAGGACGCCAAAGCGCACGCGGGAAGCGCCGTCCGCCGAACGCGGCAGCGGCAAAAGACACCGCACGGGGCAGGCGCAACGCCTGCCCCGGGAGGCCGCGCGCTTCGTACTAAAGCCGTTCGGATACGACCTTCGCCTGGGTGAACAGCAGCAAATAATCGCGGCCGCCCGCCTTCGAATCGGTTCCCGACATGTTGAACCCGCCGAACGGATGGGCGCCGACGAGCGCGCCCGTGCATTTGCGGTTCACGTACAGATTGCCGACGTGAAAGTTTTCCCTGGCGTATTCGATCCGCTCGCGGCTGCGCGAGACGACCGCGCCGGTCAGGCCGTATTCCGTATGGTTGGCGATGTCGATCGCGGATTCGAACGACTCCGCCTTCATGAAAGCGACGACCGGGCCGAAAATTTCCTCCTGCGCGATTCGCGCTCCCGGGTCGACGTCCGCAAAAATCGTCGGTTCGATGAAATAGCCGCCCGGGTCCCCGCTGCCGCCGCCGTGAACGAGCCGTCCTTCGCCGCGCCCGATGCCGATATATTCCATAATTTTGGCGTGCGCCTTGTCGTCGATGACCGGCCCCATGTAGACGCCGCGCTGCGCCGGACGGCCGACGGAAATGCGCCCTGCGCGCTCGATCGTTTTGGCCAGGACGGCGTCGTAAACGTCCGCGTGCACGATCGCCCGCGAGCAGGCCGAGCATTTCTGCCCGGCGAAGCCGAAGGCCGACGCCGCGATGATATCCGCCGCCTCGTCCGGGTCGCAGTCGCGGTCGACGACGACCGCATCCTTGCCGCCCATCTCCAGCGTGACGCGCTTGATCCACAGCTGCCCCGGGTGCCGGGCGGCCGCCCTGAGGTTGATGCGGAGGCCGACGTCCCGCGAGCCGGTGAAGCTGATGAAGCGGACGAGCGGGTGGTCGACCAGACAGTCGCCGACTTCGCCGCCCGGGCCGGGCAAAAAATTGACGACGCCGTCCGGAACGCCCGCTTCCGTCAGCAGCTCGACCAGCTTGGCGGCGATGACCGGCGTTGTGCTGGCCGGCTTCAATACGACCGTATTGCCGCAGACGAAGGCGGCGGCCGTCATGCCCGTCGTTATCGCCAGCGGAAAATTCCACGGCGGGATGACGACGCCCGCCCCGAGCGGGAGGTACGTCAGCTCGTTGTCCTCTCCGGCAATGCGCGTCAGCGGCTGCGGCCCGGCCAGCCGCTCCGCCTCGCGCCCGTAAAATTCGAGAAAATCGATCGCCTCCGCCGTCTCGGCGTCGGCTTCCGCCCAACTTTTGCCCGCCTCGTACACCATCCAGGCGGAGAACTCGTGCTTGCGCCGGCGCATCAAGGCGGCCGCTTTGTACAGGCAGCGGGCGCGCGCCGCGGCGGGCGTCCGCCGCCAGCCTTCGAACGCGGCGGCGGCCGCCTGCACGGCCCGCTCCGCGAGCGCCTTGTCGGCCTGGCGGACGAACCCGACCGCCTGCGCGAAATCGGCCGGGTTGACGGACGGGACGAGCCGTCCCTCCGCCACCCGCCGGCCGCCGACGACCGGGCCGTACTCCCGGCCAAGCTCCGCGGCTACCTTGGACAGCGCCGCCTGAAACGCCTGCGCATGGCGCTCGTCGCCGAAATCGGTAAACGGTTCGTTGCGAAACGATTCCATCATGATGGTTTCCCTCCCATCGGAGCCCGAAGCCCCGCGAGTGTTCTTAACAACACTGTAAGCGGGGAAACCGGGAATCATGACCGTTCGCGGCAAAAGTTTATCGGGCGGATAAGCTCGGAGCGGAAAACGGCGAGTTGAAAAGCGATTGTGCGAAGCGCCTTCATTCCGGGCTATCGGCCCGCCGGAGACTCCTCCGATCCGAATGCATCGGCGATGAAATGGTGTAACACGCCTGCCGAAAATGTGCAAGTTTAGACTTGCACATTATGGATCGCATTTGAAAAACAAACCTTTACAAGAAATTTGAGAGGTAACCGGATCGCCCGGGATCGTTATCCGCAACGCCGGCTTTACAGCAAACCGACCTGCTTCAGTCCGTTCAATATTCCGTCTTCCGTAACGTCCGTCGTTACGTACTTGGCGGCGCGCTTCACCTCGTCGGGGGCGCCCCCCATCGCGATGCCGTGGCCGACGAACTGGAGCATTTCGAGGTCGTTGTAATAATCGCCGAACGCGTACACGTCGTCAATTCCGATGCCGAGCCTCTCCATAAAGCGGGCGATGCCGGCCGCCTTCGAGCCGTCCTTCGGCATGACGTCCATCGAGACGGGATGCCAGCGGACGAAGCGGAGAACGCCGTATTTTTGCCTGTATGCCGCTTCTTCCGCTTCGGTGCAGAACAGCAGCGTCTGGTAAATGTCCCTGCCCTGCCCGTACGCCGGATCGAATTCGGGCAGCCCCATCCGCAGCGAATGGAAGCCCTGGTCGATCCGGTCGTGACGGGGCACGTTCGCCCGCATCCCGTGCTCGTCCTGGTAGACGAGCGGATGGCCTGATGCGGCGGCATCTTCTGTTATCGCCCGCAGCACATCGGGCGGAATCGGGTTCCGGTGAAACGGCTCGTTCCGGAACACCGCGTACTGCCCGTTCAGGCTGACGAAGGAGTCGATCCCCAGCTCGTCCCGCAGCGCTTTAAACATGAACGGCGCACGTCCGGTCGCGATCGCCAGCACATGGCCCGCCTCCCGAAGCTTCCCGATCGCCTCCTTCGTCGTGGCCGGCAGCCTTTTCTCCTCGTCGAGCAGCGTTCCGTCAATATCGAAAAAAATCAGTTTCCGCAGCATGTCTTCCTTCTCTCCCTTGTCCGATGTCTCTCTTTTTTGTGCATGAAGCCATTATAGCGCAAATTACCCGGCGCAGGCGCAAGGAAGACGGAAAAAAGCCCGGCGGCCCGCGGAAAAGCGGGCCAAACGGGCTTGAAAGACTGCGGAAGCGGCTGCGTCTTCGCGAAGCCGGCTGCCGCCGGTACGGCGAGCCGGACGGGTGCACCGGACGCGGGACTTGCCGCCGTACAGTGCGCCAGACGACGCCAGGCTGGCCGCCCGATTCGGCGCGCCGGCAGGTGCCCGGAAGCGAGGCTAGCCGCCCGAAACCGCCTGCAGCACGAGCAGCCTGTCCCCTTCCCGCAGCGGGATGCGCCGGTCGGCCAGCCATGCGATGTTTTGATCGTTGTAGTAAAGCAGGACATGCGGACGCAGCTCGCCGGATTCGCGGTAAAGATGATGGCGCAGCAGCGGATAATCGCCGAGCAGCCGCTCCAGGGCGTCTTCCAGCGTATCCGCTTCCAGCCGAAAACGGCTGCGCCCCCCGGTGCAGTCCGCAAGCAGGGACGGGACGCTGACTTCGATGCTCATTCGTCGACCCGCCACGTTTTGACCGACAAAATGCGCGACAGCAGGCCAGGCAGCCGCTTCCACGTCACGCCTCTGTCGAGCGAGCAAAACAGCTCGCCCGAGGTGGTGCCGAAATAAAGCCCGTAGTCGTCCAGATCGTCAAGCGCCATCGCGTCCCGCAGCACGCTGACATGGCGCTGCTCGTCCGGCACGACGTCGCCGACGGGCAGCCACTCGCGCTCGTCGCGGTGGCGGCGGTACACGAGCATCCGGCCGTCCCTCATCGTCCGCTGCTCCGAGCTTTCCAGCGGAATGATGAACATGTCGCCGCCCGGCGACACGCAAAACGGAAAACCGAACGGCATGTCGCCTTCCTTTATCGTCAGCCCTTCCTCGATCGGGTACCAGCTTGCGCCGCCGTTGTCGGAGCGGAACACGCCGCAGTGCTCCTGCATGTAAATCGTCTCGGGATTCAAAGGGTCGGCGGCCATTTTATGAATGCAGTAGCCGACCTCCGGATAGGGCTGCCCTGTGGGCACCCGGCCCAGGCCTTCGTTGCTCGGGCTCCACGTCTCGCCGCCGTCTTCCGAGCGGAACACGCCGACGGCCGACATAGCGACCCGGATGCGCCGCGGGTTGCCCGGGTCGACGATCACCGTATGCAGGCACATGCCGCCTGCGCCCGGGAACCAGCCGGGTCTGGACGGGTGCTTCGTCAGGCCGTCCAGCTCGTTCCAGGTCAGGCCCGCGTCGCGGCTGACGAACAGCCCCGCCTCCTCGGCGCCGGCGTACAGCGTATCGGGCTCCGACGGAGCGCCGGGCGCGATTTGCCAGATGCGGTTCAGGCTGAAGCCCGTCTCCGCCGCGTATTTGGGGCCCTGCTCCACCTGCGTCCAGGTCGCTCCGAGGTCGTCGCTGTACCGGATCGTCGCCCCGTAGGCGGCGTGCGAGGTGCCGGCAAACAGCCGTTTGCGTCCGCCGCGGCTGTCGCCGAACACGCTGTAGGCTTCCCAGCCGGACAAATACGGGCCGTCCAGCCGCCACTCCGATCTGCTTTCGTCCGACGAGTAAATAAATACGCCTTTATTGGTGCCGACCAGAACCTTGATTCCCTTCGCCACGCGCAGCCCTCCTTCGAAATTAAAACGCTTTCATCGGGATGCGAATATATATTCGCCTTTTATCCGGAAAACCCTTTTTCCGAACGATGCTTTTTATTGCCAAAACGAAACGGACCGTTCTCCGTTTCGGAAAGCGGCCCGTTTCGTTCGGACGGGGAAACGCAAACTCCGCGGCTGACGAAAGGTCCCCTGCAGCCCCGGTATCGCACTCAATTGCCCGCAAAATCCGTCTTCCGCCCTTCCGGTAAAGGCTGAAACCCGGCATTCTCAACGGCCGGCCCGGCGAGCGTCGTTTTCGCAAACCGGATCCATTCCTTCGCGGCAAACGACAGGTAACCCTCCTTGCGCCAAATCAGCGTGACCCGCCAGGGGATTTCGGGGCCGGTCAGCGCCACGGAATGCACCCGTTTCGGGTCGAGCCCCGCGCAAATCGTTTCGGGAAGCAGCCCGATGCCCAGTCCGCCGGCCGCCATCTCTGCAATAAAATCCCACTGCGAGCTTTCGACCAGCACCCGGGGCTGGAAGCCCGCGCGGGCGCACTCGGCGAGGATGCGGTCGTGCAGCGCGAAATCTTCGCGAAACAGAATAAACGCTTCTTCCGCCAGATCGGTCATGGCGACCTCCCGCCGGTCCGCCAGCGGATGCCGCGGATGCACGACGAGCATCAGCTTTTCGTCCAGGAAAGGATACAGCTCGAACAGGTCGGGGCTCACCGGGAGCAGTACCGCCGCCGCATCGAGGCTGCCAGCCGCCACCTCTTCCTCGAGCTTTTTCGAGCCGTCCTCCATCATATGCACCGCAATGCCCGGATACCGCTGCCGGAAGCCGCTCATGACGCCGGGGAAAAATTTCGAGCCGACCATCGGCGGCAGACCGATGCGAATGCTCCCTTTCCTCAGCTCCGTGAGGTCGTGCAGCTCGGCGGTCAGGCTGCCGAACGACTGCACGATTTCCTGCGCCTGACGGGCGACGATTTGCCCGGCATCCGTCAGCTCCATGCCTCTTTTGCCGCGGATAAACAGCCGGACGCCGAGCTCGTCCTCCAAATTTTTGACCGTTTTGCTGATCGTCGGCTGGGTAATGTGAAGCGCCTCGGCCGCTTTCGTGAAGCTGTTTCGGCGAACGATCTCGAGCACGCACTGCAAATCTCGGATGTCCATTATTCCGCCTCTTTCCATGCCATTTTGGAATGTTTTTGATTCGATATATTCATTTTACCAATGAAAATAATTGATGTAAACTTCAGTTAAACGGAGGTGGTTCCGATGCGCGGTGCTTTGAAAATCGTCATGCAAATCGGTTTTTTTATCGGCGTTTCCATTCTGATGGACAGCTTGGTGCGGGCGCTTCACTGGAAGGTGCCGGGGAGCCTGCTGGGCATCGGGGTCGTCTTCCTCCTGCTGCAAACGAAAATCGTCAAGGTCGGCTGGATCGATGCGGGGGCAAAATGGCTGCAGGCCGAAATGCTGCTGTTCTTCATCCCCTCGGCCGTCGGCATGCTTCAATATAAATCGCTGATCGCCGCAAACGGCGTGCGCATCATGGCCGTCATCGTCTGCAGCACGTTCGCGGTCATGGCCTGCGCCGGACTCGTTGCGGACCGGATCGCCAAACGGAGAGGAAAGGAGAGGGTTTGAATGCTGCCGGTTTTTAGCTTCATCTTGACCGCGATCGTCTACTGGGGGGCCAAACGACTTTATGTCCGCGTTCCCCGCGCCTATTTGTCGCCGCTGATCGTGACGCCGGCACTCGTCATCCTGATCGTTCTGTGGGGCGAGGTGCCTTATGCCGATTACAACACCGGGACGAAATGGCTGACGGAAATGATCGGCCCCGGTACCGTCACGCTGGCGGTGCCGCTGTACAAAAATTTGGGCATGCTGAAAAAGCATGCCGCGGCGATTACGGCAGGCGTCCTGTCCGGCGCGATTCTGGCCATTCTCACGTCGATTCTGCTGGCGAAGGCGTTCCATCTAACGACGAGTCTCACGGAAAGTCTGGCTCCCCGTTCGGCGACGACGCCGATCGCCATGGCGGCGGCGGGCGTCATCGGCGGCATACCGAGCATGACGGCCGTGTTCGTGCTCATAACGGGTATCCTCGGCGTCGCCGCCGGGCCGCTCGCGATCCGGCTGCTGCGCATCGAGCACGAGGTCGGCCGCGGCGTGCTGCTCGGCACCAGCTCGCATACGGCCGGCACGACGAAGGCGTTCGAGTTCGGCTCCGCCGCCGGCTCAATCTCGAGCATTGCGATGATTATGACGGCGTTCATCACGTTTTGCGCCGCGCCGTGGATCTTGACAGCGCTGATGCGGTAGCTTCGGCCGCTGAGCCGTTGAGGGCGTCCCGCAGCCTATCGGCTGACCGGGACGCCCTTTTCGTTGTGCCGGCTCGGCTTTGCGCGGCGGGTCCGCGATAAGGCGAGATAGCTGGCGACGGCGCCCGCTTCCGCCGCCGCCACGACGATGCCGAGCGGCAGCGCCGTCCCGCTGCCCGCGACGCCGACGAGCGGCGCGGCCGCCCCGCCGAACACGAACGACAGCAGTCCGAGCAGCGCCGAAGCGCTGCCGGCCTGACCGCCCTGATTTTGCATCGCCAGCGAGAAGGTCGACGTCGAGACGACGCCGACGCTCGAGATGACGAGGAACAGCGCCGGCAAAATCGCCGGCAGCCCGAGTCCGAAAACCGCCGCGGCCAGCAGCAGCGCGCCTCCTGCGGCGGCGGAGGTCAGACCTGCGGCGAGCAGCCGGCGCTCGCCGATCCGTCCGGCAAGCCGTCCCGTCGTCTGGCTGGCCGCAATGATGCCGAGCCCGTTGACGGCGAAGCAGACGCTGAACATTTGCGGCGATAAGCCGAAAAGGTCCTGCAGCACGAACGGCGACCCCGAGATGTAGGCGAACATCGCCGCCATGACGAGCCCCTGCGTCAGCGCGAGGCCCATGAACGTCCGGTCGCGCAGCAGCCTGCCGAACGCCGCCGCGGTGGCGCCGGCTCCGCCGCGCATCCGCCTGCCGGGAGGAAGTGTCTCCGGCAGGCCGATCAGCACCGCTGCCAGCATCGCCGCGCCGACGGCGGCGAGCAGCGCGAACACGCCCCGCCAGGAGGCGGCTTCCAGCAGCTGGCCGCCGATGATCGGGGCCAGAATCGGCGCGGCGCCGTTCACCAGCATGAGCAGCGCGAAAAATTTAGTCAGCTCCGGGCCCGAATACAGGTCGCGCACGACCGCACGCGAGATGACGATTCCCGCCGAGCCGGCCAAGCCCTGTACGAACCGCAGGGCGATGAACGCACAGGCGGTCGGCGCGAAGACGCACAGCACCGACGCCGCCGCATAGACGATCAGTCCCGCGGTCAGCGGCGCCCTCCGTCCGCGCTGGTCGCTGAGCGGCCCGGCAAGCAGCTGGCCGAGCGACAGGCCGAGCATGCAGGCCGTCAGGCTGAGCTGGGTCAGCGACGTGCTGGCATGCAAATCGCCGGCAATTTTCGGCAGCGCGGGCAAATACATGTCGATCGACAGCGGCCCGAACGAAGCGAGCGCCCCGAGAATGATGGCGAGCTGCAGCCGCCGCGGCGGTCGGGTCTTCCGTGCGCCCGGAGCCGATTTCGTGAACGCGTCAGGTTCCATTGTTGAAGCTCCTTATTTAAGGTCAATATCTTTTTCATTACCTAAAGCGTAACGCAAGCGGGTGCCGGCGGCAATAAAAACGGATAAACACGCCCGAATGCCGGTTTATCCGCTGTCGTAGTTATCGTTATCTTTCAACCTTTAGATAAAGCCGCCGTTAACCCGGATCGTCTGTCCGGTAACCCACTGGGAATCCGGTCCGGCCAGAAACAGCACCACATTCGAAATGTCATCGGGCTCGCCCAAACGCCCAAAGGCGTTCATGCTGCCTACGCTCCGGATTTGCTCCGGCGTCTTGCCGACCGTGAACAGCTCGGTATTGACCGGACCGGGAGCGACCGCATTGATCGTAATGCCTTTCGGGCCCAGTTCCTTCGCCAGCTGCCGCGTAATCTGCTCGACGGCTCCTTTCGTTGCTGCGTACGCGCTGTAGGCCGGAAACATTTGCCCCGTCACGGACGTCGAGAAATTGATGATGCGCCCGTTCGCGTTCATATGCCTGGCCGCCTGCTGGATGGCGAAATAAGTGCCTTTGACGTTCACCGCGTACTGCCTGTCGAGATCCTCCTCCGTGATGTCGGCGAGCGGCTTCGTAATCATGATCCCGGCGTTGTTGACGAGGATATCCACCTGCCCGTAAGCCTCCAGCGTCTGCCGGAACAGCTCCTCCACCTCCGCAATCCTGCCGATGTCCGCCCGGATCGCGGTCGCTTCCCCGCCTTTCGCTTTGATGCCGTTTACGACTTCCTGCGCCTTCTCCGGACTGCTCGCATAGTTCACGACCACCTTCGCGCCGGCGAGCGCCAGCGTTCCCGCAATATCCCGTCCCATTCCCCGCGATGCGCCCGTTACCAGAGCGACTTTACCGTTCAAATTTGCCGTCATTGCGATCTCCTCCTTGTGATTGGCCGGTTCGAGCCCCCGTGCCGGGCAGCATTGGACTTCATCAGTCTCCGGTTATTTTGAAACCGAAGCCGTTAATCCATTCCCCCGATACCGCGATCCGCATATCGGCATCGTGCTTGGCGACGTCCGGCACCGGCTCTGTTTGGTGTTTTGATTATATATAAACTACAATCAGATTTCAAGTATCAATTTTATGATTTTGTCATTCCAATTTTAAAAATCACGTACCGGATGGATTGGATTTCTTGTTAGACGTCTTTTAGGCGGCAAAAAGCCCTCCCGATCGCGAAAACGGAAGGGCCTGCAGGGGCCGGCGGTTATTTGGGCGGAAAAGCCTCGATTCCGCCAAGCAGCAGCTTCCAAACGGCATCGAAATCCGCATCCGTCCGTTCCGCCGTCCATTCGCGGAAGTGGGCGGGATGATGAAAGCGCGAGGTTGCGAAAAAAATCGCCCTGGCCGTGTCCGGAGAATCGACGGCTTTGAATTCTCCCGAGCGGATTCCGCCCTCGAGAATTCCGGCGATCTGCCCGATCAGCCGGTTCACATGGGATTCAATCATCCCGGACGCGTCCGCCGTTACGGCTGCATACATCGCAAACATCTCAGGGTCTTCGCCGGCGAAGGTCCGCTTGCTGCCGATCAGCGTTTCCAGCCATAAACGCAGCCGCGAGGCGAAGCTCCCGTCCGTACCGCCCGCGATTTCCGCCAGCGGCTCCGCGATGCTTCGCGTCAGCCAGCGCTCCGTTACTGCCTCGCGCAGCTCGGCCTTGCTGCCAAAATGCCGGTACAGCGTGCCGTGGCTCACCTGCAGCGCGCGCGCGACATCCACCACGGACGTTTTATCCGGTCCGAAGCGCCTTAACACCTGCTCGGCGGCATCCATAATGTGTTCCCTGCTTAAAGGCTGATCGTTATTCATGACCATCCGTCCTTCTCTCCGTGTTTCCCTTACTATATCAGAACGATTTCGAAGGAACAATAATATAAATCTGTTAGTTGTATTTTGATGATAATTTATTTTTATAATCTCGATATAAAATCAAAAATTCTATCTATCGAAAAGAGCTGTTATGCTGATTTTAATCCGCCGTTCATGATAAGGAGAGATGGAGCTTATGCTGAACAAGAAAACCGGGTTAGAGGACGTTGTCGCCGCCGAAACGGAAATTTGCCACGTCGACGGCATTCACGGCGATCTGATTTACAGAGGATATCGCGCAAAAGAGCTGGCGCTGCGCTGCTCGTTCGAGGAAGCGGCCTTCCTGCTGTGGCGCGGCCATATGCCCGGAGATGCGGAGCTCCGGGCATTCTCGGAGCGGTTGGCCCTTTTCCGCGTTCTCCCTCCCGCGCTTCGAAAACTGCTCGACGCCATGCCAGCCGAAGCGCCGGCGATCAGCGTGATGATGGCAGCCTGCGCGGCCATGGCGGAAGCCGGCTTGGATCGGCCGCCCTCGGAGGAGCAGGCGCTCCGCATAACGGCGCTGCTGCCGGTTATTCTGGCGTACCGGTACCGGTCGGTCCGCGGAATCGCCTGGAACGACCGGCCGGAGGCGGCCGGCCACGTCGATCACCTGCTGCGGCTGCTGCTCGGCCGCGCTCCCTCCGAAGCCCACGTCCGTGCCATGACCGCTTATATGGTGCTGACGATGGAGCACGGGCTGAACGCTTCGACGTTTGCCGCGAGGGTCGTCGCTTCCACCGAATCCGACCTTTATTCGGCCGTCGGCGCGGCGATCGGCGCCATGAAAGGCCCGCTCCACGGCGGAGCGCCGGCCGGCGTTCTCGCGCTTCTGGACGATATCGGCACGAAGGAGCGCGCCGAGCCGTTCCTGAGCGAGCTGCTGGAGCGCGGGCGGAAACTGCCGGGCTTCGGTCATCGCGTTTACAAAACGACCGACCCCCGCGCCGAAGCGCTTCGGGAGGTTGCCGGATCGCTCGCCTGCGGCGACCCGTGGCTTGACCTCGCCGTTCACGTCGAGCGGACCGGCGTCCGGCTGCTGCGGCAGTTCAAGCCCGGCCGGGAACTGTATGCCAACGTCGAGTTTTATGCCGCGGCCGTCATGCGTGCCGCGGGTCTGCCGCCGGAGCTGTTTACGCCGGTGTTCTCCGCCGCGCGCGCCGTCGGCTGGACCGCGCATGTGCTGGAGCAGGCGGCGAATAACCGTATATACCGGCCGCAATCCGTTTATGTCGGGCCGATGCCCGCAGAATAGCTATGCGCAGACTGCGGCAGATCCTGCGTTGCTTGCCCTGCAGCCGATGCCCGCAGGTTAGGCATCCACAGGCTGGGCAGCGGCGGCCGTTTTCGACAGTTCCCGGAACGGCCGCTTTCTCGCCGATGCTTGTCCTGCGCCAGCGCCTCGCCGGCGTCCGTATGCCGAAGGCGTCGCAGCAGTGAACGGCGGGATCGCTCCCGGCTCCGGCTTACATCAGATCCATGGAGCGCCGGGGTGACCCTGCACCTGCCTGGACGACGCTTCTTCGCCCGCTCCCCTCCCCGCCATGCGCTAAACTGCATGTAACTTAATATAGAAAACTTCCGTTCTTCATCGCGCCGCAGCCTTCACGTATACTTATACTTGTCCAATACCGAAACGAAAGGGGAACCACGGCAGCGATGAAATACAGAAACGTTGGAGCGAGCGGCCTGAAGGTCAGCGAGATCAGCCTCGGCAGCTGGCTCACCTATGGGACGGCTTCCGAGCAGGAAGCGGCAGACGCCTGCATCAGACAGGCATTTGAAAGCGGAATCAACTTTTTCGACACGGCGAACGCCTACAACCGCGGCGAAGGCGAGAAAGCCATGGGGGCGGCGCTGAAGCCGTATAAACGATCGGATTACGTGCTGTCGACGAAGGTTTATTTTCCGATGGGAGACGGGCCGAACGACAGGGGATTGTCCCGGAAGCACATTATGGAGCAGTGCGAAGCCAGCCTGCGACGTCTCGGAACGGATTATATCGACATTTATTTCTGCCATCGCTACGACCGCGGCGTGCCGCTTGAAGAAACGCTGCGCGCGCTCGACGATCTGGCGGCTCAAGGCAAAATTTTGTACGCCGCCGTCAGCGAGTGGTCGGCCGCCCAGCTCGCGGATGCCGCTGCCATTGCCGGACGGCTGAATTTGCGGCCGATTATTTCCAACCAGCCGATTTACAACATGTTCGAGCGGTACATCGAGCGCGAAGTTATTCCGGTTTCGGAACAGAAAGGCATCGGCCAGGTCGTATTCTCGCCGCTCGCGCAGGGCATTTTAACCGGAAAATATTTGCCGGGCCAGCCGCTGCCCGCGAACAGCCGCGCCGCCAACAAAGCGGTCAACCACATCATCAGCAGCTATTTGAACGATAAGGTGCTGCGCTGCGTGCAGGACTTGAACGAGCTGGCGCTGCAGCAAGGCATCACGCTGTCGCAGCTGGCGATCGCCTGGGTACTGCGCCTTCCGAACGTCAGCACCGCCCTGATCGGAGCCAGCAGCCCGCAGCAGATCGAAGAGAATGTGAAAGCTGTCGACGTTGAGCTGTCGCAGGAGACGCAGGACGAAATCGAACGCATCCTGAAGCAGGTCGCCGGCTTCTCGCCTGCCCGCTGACCGTCGTTCCTTCATCGTTCAACAAGTGCTTTGACCGCATGTGAAACAAACCCGGACTCCCGCCTGCCTTGAGGGAATCCGGGTTTGCTGCTTCTCGCCTCCGCGTTGCCGGCAGCGTATTCGCAAACACGCGCCGCAGGCGGAAACCTGCGGCGCTTGTTTGTTGGACTTGGAGTTACTCCAGCCCGTGCTCTTTGCGGATGCGGTACAAGCCTTGAATGACCGGCTCGGCCGGATCGCGGTTCAGCAAATGCTGCGCCAGCAGAAAATGAAGCGGCATCGCGCAGACGTTGTTTCCTTCGACGATCGACGGGAAGCCGGCTTCGAGGACCGGGCCGTGCTCCTGGTGAAAATCGAGATCGACATATACCTGCTCGGGCTCAAATTCCTCCCGGATCGCTTTGGCGCAGTGAGGCACGATATGGCCGTCGAACAGCGCCTTCGCTTCGTCCTCGTTTTGCGGCGGCACCGGGAGCAGGCGGCTCTCCCCGCTGTTCATAATATCGACGAAGAAGGAAGACAGCCACAGGGCGGGATCGGCATTATTGCGGAAAGTCGAAATCAGCTCGTTCATGAAAAAACCCACGGCATAATCGTTCCCCTCCGGGGTTTTCAGCTCGAACGTAAAAATCGGTCCGTACAAGGCGTGACCCGCGACGTGACCCGAAACCTCGCATTCCTCGAACTGGGATTTGAGCGCCTGGACGCCATGGTGGAATAACGCCTCGGCCAGCTCCTGCAATTCCGCATTACGCGTTTCTTCCTGCCGGTCTTCCGTAGTTTGATCGTTGTTTGACGTCATGAACGAATCCCTCCTGCCCTTCATCATACCATTTCAGGGGGCAAAGAGACAGCCCGGCAGTGCAGGATCGCCCATACGACCGGAATCCCGCGCATGAGAAAACGGCCGGAAAGGCGAGTCCGGTGAATGGAAACGCCGGCACCGGGAGCCGTACGGGACGCGCATTACGCCCGGACGGCGTCCCTCCAGCCTCCGAAGGCGGTAATATTCTCTGACAGGTCTTCCGCATAGCCTTCGCAAATAAAGCCCGGCACTTCCGAGCCGTCGGCAAGCTCGACTTTGCCGATGCCGAGCGGTCCCGGGATAGAAGCCGCAAACTCGCCGAACCGGTCGAGCGGCATCTCCCAGATTTCCAGCCGGATCGCCCCGCCGCCTGCCTCCGACTTGATCAGTCCGGGCTTGGCCGGCTCGGTCGGCAGCTTCAGCAGCTTGTATTTCGCGGTCGTTACATCCTCGCGGACAAAACGGGCGCCGCAGCCGAGCATTTGCTTCTCCAGCGGAAAGCCGCGCATATGGAGGCCGCACACGGCAACCGGCGTCGTTTTGATTTTGCTGCTGCCGGATGCTGCCGGCGCTGCAAGGTATTCGGCGTTTGGTTCGCCCAGCAGCGAAGCCGTGCCGGCCAGCAGCCCCTCGCGGTCGGCGAGCGCAAAAAGCGTCACGCCGAACGGCAGTGCGGGGGCCGCTTCGCCGGCCGGAATCGCCGCCGCGCACATGCCCAGCAGATTGCAGTGATTCGTGTAGCGCCCCATGTCACGGTTCGTCGCGACCGGATCGCGGCGCACCTCCTCGCGCGTCCAGGTGCCGCCCGCCGTCGGCAGCACGAGGACGGCATCCTTCAGCAGGGCCGCCGTCCGAAGACGGGTCGCCTGCAGCTTGTGCATCGCCCGGAACAGCTCCGAAGCGCTGCGCTCCGCACCCGAGCGCAGGATGCCTTCCGTCACCGGCAGCGCCTCGCCGGGGTGCGTCTCGATAAATTCGCCGAGCCCCGCCCAGCGTTCCGCCACCCAAGGCCCTTCGTACAGGACGGCCGCCGCTTCGGACAACGGCTCGGTGTCGACATATTCGACCGGCAGGTTCAGCCCCTCGATCCGGCGGACGACGGCCGCCCAGGCCGACGCGTATTCCTGCGCAAATGGGCCGAAGAAAGACGGCGTCTCTTTCGGCAGGCAGATCTTAAGCGGCAGGCCGGCTTGCGGGGACGGCACTTTCCGCGACCACGGGTCGCGTTCGTCCGTGCCGCGCGCGGCGGCGTCCACAGCGTAAGCCTCCTTCATGCTGTGCGCGAAAACGGTGACGCAGTCCAGGCTTTCGCAGGCGGGGACAACGCCCCGCAGCGGCCACGCGCCGAGGCTCGGCTTGAAGCCGACGAGTCCGTTCAAGGCTGCCGGCACGCGCCCGGAGCCGGCCGTATCGGTGCCGAGCGCGAAGGCGGCCTGGCCGCGCGCCACCGCCACGGCCGAGCCGGAGCTCGATCCGCCGCTGATCAGCTCCGGCCGGAGCGCATTGTGCGTCTCGCCGTACGGGCTTCTCGTGCCGACGAGCCCGGTCGCGAACTGGTCCAGATTAGCCTTACCGACCGGAATCGCCCCGGCGTCCAGCAGCCGCTTCACGACGGCCGCATCCTCGGCGGGCATCCGGGTAAACGCCGGACAGGCGGCGGTTGTCGCCATCCCGACAACGTCGGTGTTGTCCTTCACCGCAAACGGAATGCCCCACAGCGGGGCGTCCGCCGGGTCGATCGCTTTCAGCCGTTCCAGGTACGGACGCATGCCCGCTGCGGAGGGCGGCGTAATCCAGATGTTCATCGCGGCGTCCCGCTCGCTGCGGCGAACGATCTCCTCCGCCACGTCCTCGGGCGTCAGCCGTTTGTTCAAATAGTTTTCCCGCAGCCAATCAATGGACAGCTTGCAGGGAATCGTCAGCTTCTCCATGCTCCGTCTCCTCCAATACTTCAAGCTTTCGGATGTACGCCACCGGCTGGCCCGGCTGAACGCCGTCGCCGGGGTTTACGAATACGGCGATCACTTCGCCGTCGCACGGGGCCTGCTGCATAAACTCCATCTTCATGCTCTCCTGAATCATGATCGGATCGCCTTTCTTCACCTGCTGCCCCGGCTTGGCCAGCACCTTCCACACGCTGCCCGGCATGGAGCAGCGCATGGCGACCGCGCCTTCCGGCAGCGTCTCCTCCTGCTGGGGCTTCGGCGGTTCCTGCTCGGATACGTATTCGGCGAGGCCGAGCGCCTTCCAGCGCTCCCGTTCTTCGCGGAAAGCATGGCGCTGCTTATCCCGGAATTCCCGGGCGTTCTCTTCGATCGAGTCCAAAAAGCGCAAATAGTCGCCGAGATCGAACGTCGTCTCTTCGATTTCCGCTTCGAACCGGCCGCGCACGAAATCGTCGCGCAGCTGCGTCAGCTCCTCCGCCTCGACGGGATAAAAACGAATCTGGTCAAAAAAGCGGAGCAGCCACGGTTTGCCCGGTTTGAAGCTTTCGGTAGCGCGAAGCTTGTTCCACATCTGGATCGTGCGCCCGACGAATTGATAGCCCCCCGGCCCTTCCATGCCGTAGACGCACATGTAGGCGCCGCCGATGCCGACGGCGTTTTCCGGCGTCCAGGTGCGGGCGGGATTATATTTGGTCGTGACGAGCCGGTGGCGCGGATCGATCGGCGTCGCAACCGGCGCGCCGAGATAAACGTCGCCGAGCCCGAGCACGAGATAGCTCGCGCCAAACACGATTTCCTTCACCTCGTCCGTGCTTGAAAGCCCGTTGATCCGCCGGATAAATTCGATATTGCTCGGGCACCACGGCGCGTCCGGGCGGACGTTCTGCTGATAGCGGTCAATGGCCAGCCGGGTGGACGGGTCGTCCCATGACAGCGGCAGCTTCACGATCCGCGACGGCACGCGGATCGATTCGAGCGGCGGCAGCGCCCGGTCGATTTCCATCATCCGGCGGGCCGCTTCCTTCACCGTCATCAGAGAAGAATTGAGGTGCACCTGCAGGGAACGAATGCCGGGCGTCAAATCGCGAACCGGGATCGTGCCATCCCGTTCAATCGCCTGCATAAGCGCATGCACCTGAAACCGCAGCGTCAAATCGAGCTCCATCGGGCCGTATTCGACGAGCAGGTTCTCGTCGCCTGCGCAGCGGATCGTAACCGGGAACCGCCGGCCCGTCTCTTCGCCTTCGCGGGCAAGCACCGGGTATTCCGGCGAAATCGCCGGCCGGTCCGCCGGAACCGCCGGCGCCGTCCATTCGTCCGCGCGGTTTTCGCCGATCAGCGCAAGCAGGCGCTCCTGCTCCTGCCGCAGCGTCTCTGCACGTTCCAGCGTCAGCAGCTCGAACCGCACTTTGTCGCCGGGATGCAGCTGGCCGAGCTTCCAAAATTCCGCCGATGCCGTCGTCGCCGGGCAGACGAACCCGCCGAGGCTAGGGCCGTCGGGGCCGAGCAGGATCGGCATGTCGCCGGTCAGGTCGAGCGTGCCGACGGCATACGCATTGTCGTGAATATTCGACGGGTGCAGCCCCGCTTCGCCGCCGTCCTCGCGGGCCCAGCGCGGTGCCGGCCCGATCAGCCGGACGCCGGTGCGCGAGCTGTTGAAGTGCACTTCCCATTCGGTCTCCGACAGCTGCTCCAAATAACCGGGCTGCAAAAACTCCGTCGTGCAGTGCGGCCCGGGGATAACGCCGATCGTCCAGGTGCGGGCGATCGCCGGCCGGCAGCCGGCCGGCAGAGGGCGCTCCGCCAAGGTGCCGGGCGCGCTGGCGGACGGTTCGGCCGCCGCGCGGTCATCTCCCGCACCTGCGGCCGTTTCGCCTGCCGCTCCGGCCTCAGCCTGCCTCGCGCCTTCGCGGCCGCTTCCGGTGTCATGGCCCGGCGCTTCCGCTTCTCCCGCCGGGTGCGCAAAGGCCGCGCCGCTAGGCGCCTGAGCTTGCCCTGCCGCTGCGGCTGCCGCAGCCCGGCGCACGGTGAGCACGTCGCCCGTGCGCAGCGCCCGGCCGCCGTGTCCGCCGAAGCCGCCGAGCGTGAACGTCGATGCGCTGCCGAGAATATCCGGCATGTCGAAGCCGCCTTCCACCAGCAAATACGCGCGCATTCCCTCCGCCGCTTCGCCGAAGGAGAGCGTCTGCCCCCGGCCGGCGCGGACGGCCGCATACATCGAAACGGGCCGACCGTCCAGCTCCGGCTGCATGTCGGCGCCGGTCACGCAGAACCGCGCGTCGCCGCGAAAGACGTACGACCCGCCGCGCAGCGTAAGCTCGAGCCCCGGCGCGCCTTCGTCGTTGCCGAGCAGCCGGTTGCCGATCCGGAACGACAGCGGATCCATCGGCCCGCATGGCGGCACGCCGACATCCCAGTGCCCGGTCCGCCCCGGGTAATCCTGTACCGTCGTCTGCACGCCGCCGTCCAGCACTTCGATCGCCGGCTCGGCGGGCGCGAAGCCGCCGAGCAGACGGGTATAGACGTTTCCGCTCAGCACGTCCGGCTCGCCGAGCAGCGCCTGCAGGTAGTGCAGATTCGTCGTCAGGCCGTACATCCGCGTCTCGCTCAGCGCCGCGGCCAGTTTGCGAATCGCATCCTCGCGGCTTTCGCCGTGTACGATGATTTTCGCCAGCATCGGATCGTACAGGGTTGTGACGGTCATGCCGTCGCGGACCCACGTTTCGTTCCTCGCATGAGCGGAAAATACGGCCCGGTCGAGCTGTCCGGCACTCGGCCGGAAATCGCGCAGGCAGTCCTCGGCGTAAATGCGCGCCTGGATGCTGTGCCCGCGCGGCTTCCGGACAAGCGAGGCGATGCCGGTCAGTTCGCCGGCCGCCTCGCGCACCATCCACTCGACGAGGTCGATGCCGAGCACCTCTTCCGTAACGCCATGCTCGACCTGCAGCCGCGTGTTAACTTCCAGAAAATAAAAAGCCTTCTCCTTCGGATCGTACAGAAACTCGACCGTTCCGGCGCTCCGATAGCCGACCTCGGCGGCGAGCCGCCTCGCCGCTTCGAACATGGCTGCACGGACGTCTTCGGGCAGGATCGGCGCCGGGCTCTCCTCGATTACCTTCTGGTTGCGGCGCTGGATGGAGCAGTCGCGCTCGCCCAGCGCGACGGCTTCGCCGAACGCGTTGCCGAATATTTGCACTTCGACGTGGCGGGCCCGCTCTATATACTTTTCCAGGAAAACGCCGCCGTTGTTGAAATTCGCCTCGGCCAAATGGCGGACGCCCTCATAGGCGGCGCGCAGCTCGCCTTCATTGCCGCAAATGCGCATGCCGATGCCGCCGCCGCCCGCCGTGCTTTTTAACATGACGGGGTAGCCGATGCCCTCCGCTGCGGCGAGCGCCTCCTCCAGCCGCTCGATCAGCGGCGTGCCCGGAAGCATCGGCACGCCCGCCCTGCCGGCGATTTCCCGAGCCGAATGCTTGAGGCCGAACAGCTCCATCTGCTCCGGCGACGGCCCGATAAAGACGATGCCGCGCTCTCGGCAGGCGCGGGCGAAGTCTGCATTCTCGCTTAAAAAACCGTACCCCGGATGAATCGCCTGCGCCCCGGTTTCCTCGGCAACGCGCAGGATCAGCTCGGCGTTCAGGTAGCTGTCTTTGGCCGGTCCTTCGCCGATCGGCACCGCCTCGTCGGCCATATCGACGTGCAGACTGTCCTGATCGGCCTTCGTATACACGGCGACGGAGGCGACGCCAAGACGGCGCAGCGTCCTTTCGATACGGACGGCAATCGCTCCGCGATTGGCGATAAGCACTTTCGTAAACATGGTCACCACTCCCCTATGAACCTTGCGTATCTATTTCAGTCTCTTTTATATCCCGTCGCGATGTCAGCATAGCTCCCGCCCGGCGGTATCCCGCAGACGCTCGTATCATCCTTGCCACCCGGCGGTATCCGGCCGCCGGCCGTCCATGCATCTATGCCGTCCACTGCCGAACCGCCTGATCGCTTATGCTCGAGAGCCGCCTAACAATCCCAGATGAGCACACGCACGGGCGTCGGATTGTACGCGTTGCACGGATTGTTTAGCTGCGGGCAGTTGCTGATAAGCGCGAGCGTGCGCCGGATCGACTGCAGCTCCACATAACAGCCGGGGGCGGACACGCCGTCCGCGAATTCCAGTCCGCCTTCGGGCGTGACCGGCACATTCATAAAAAAGTTTATGTTCGGCGCCAGATCGCGCTTCATGAAGCGCCCGCCTTCATAGCCGGCCAGCTGTAGCATGAACGTATCGCGGCAGTTGTGCATATGCAGCTTCTCGTGCGCGTACCGGACCGTATTGCTCTGCGCCGAGCAGGCTCCGCCGATCGTGTCGTGCCGGCCGCACGTATCGGCTACGATGCGCAGCAGCTCCGCGCCGGATTCCGCCAGCAGCACCGAGCCCGCCGTCAAATAAATATTGCGCTGTCCTGCGATTGTCTTCGCTGCGCTGTACCGGTCGTCCGGATTGTCGGCATCGTAAAACAGCGTATCCGCCGCCTGATTCCCTTCCAGGTCCACAATCCGCAGCACCTGGCCCGGAAGCAGCTCATGCATCCAGCCGTCCCCCGCCATAATCGTTTTGTCGTAAATCGCCTCCGCGACATTCCGCTCGCTTTCCACGCGATTAAAAACCGCCATCGCCGGTTCCTCCTTCAAAAATGGTTTCGTATATGAAGCAGCCTGCTTAAGCTTCGCCCTGTTCAGCCGATCAGCGCATCAGAGCGTAATAGTCCCACGTATTCTCGTAAGCGCGCCGGTTCTCCGGCCGGTAATGTACGCAAAGGTCGTCTTCTCCGATCGGCGGCGCGTTGAACGCCTCGATCCGGACCGGTCCGGACGGGTATGCGGTCGACGGATCGAGCGGGTGCGGCGTGTTGGACAGCACGACGAGCGCATCCATCTCGATGCGCAGCGTGACGCTCGCCCCTTCCGGACAATGACCGCTCATAAAATGCATGCCGCCCGCTTCGTCGACGACGATCTTGGAGAACAGATTCACCACGGGCACAAGATCGCGGACGCCGAGGCCGCTTCGCGTCAGCTCGACGGTCAAATTCTCCCGGCCGCTGCGCAGCCAGCCGTTTCGCTCCCGCTGATACGTCGACTCTCCGTATTTGGCATCCGTCTCCTCGCGCGTCGTGTAGCCGCCGAGCGGATCATGCCAGCCCAGACTGTCTTCCGTAATGGCGGCGAGCACGCGCCCGTTATCGCTCATCAGCACATTGCCCTTCGTCAAATGCGCCGTATGCTGCGCCTTCAGCGTATCCGGCATGTTGTAGCGCTCCGTAAAATCGGCGGCGTTATAAAGCAGGAGCGAGACGTTCGCGCCCGCCCGCAGCGCCGTAAACGTAAGCAGCTTGCCCCTTCCGACCGTTCCAGACCATTTGCCTCCGGCCTCGATCGTTTTGTCCCAAATGCGGTTCATATCAAGCGCCTCCTTCGAGATGGTGGTAAACAAAAAGGAGATATCAAGCCAGGACGCCAAGCGTCCCGATGATATCTCCCAGGCTTTTATCCTTCCGTGTCGTCCTTCGGGCTTCCGGCGGAAGCCGCCCGAAAGTGCTGGACGGTTTACTCTCGGACCAGTCCCGGCTTCGCGCCGGCGGAACCCTAGTAAACAATTTAATACGTATGCGGTTATGTGAATTAAATTAACACCGATGACCGGAACTGTCAACATAAAAGTTCGTCAGCTGCCCATTTTCAATCTCAAAACATTTGGCGTTATATTTTCGAACACGTATTTACAAATCCAAAAATACGTGTTATATTCCCTAACATAAAATTGTTTTCTAGGGTTCCGCGGCTGCACCGGCCGGTCTGGTCCGAGAGAAAACGCACGGCCGCGGCCGTGTACACGGAGGGACAAAAGCCCGGGAGGATATCAATTTCGTTGATATCTCCAGGGCTTTTATTTTTTCCGTTCATCCGCCGGACGCGGCGGAGCAGGAAAAATGAAGGAGAGTCGACGTGATGAAAACGGAAGTAAAGCTGAACCAGTCGTTAACCTTGTTCAAGGTTGTTTATCTCGGACTTGCCTGGATGACGCCCATGATTTACTTTTCAATCTACGGCATCGCTTACGATTCCTCGGGAGGAATGCTGACACCGGCGTATATGCTTGCATTTGCGGCGATCTTTTTTACGGCGTACAGCTACGGCATCATGTCCAAAACGTTTCCGACCTCCGGCTCCGCCTACACGTACGTCCGGAGGAGCATCCACCCCTACCTCGGCTTCCTGGTCGGCTGGGCGCTCCTGCTCGATTATTTGTTTTCCCCGCTCATCGCCTGCTTGACCTTCGGCATTTATTTACACGCGCAGTTTCCGGCCGTTCCGTCGTATGTGTTTATCATTTTGCTGAACGTGGCGGCATCCGCCGTCAACATTATCGGCATCAACTTCTCCGCCAACTTAAGCCGGCTGTTCGTCCTGATCCAGCTTGTGTTTATCGCGGTTTTCTGCGCTGTCCTGATCGGCAGGCTTTCCGGCAGCTTTGATCCAATGCTGCCGTTCACGCACGGAGATGTTTCGCTGGCCACCATTATGACCGGCGCTTCCGTCATTTGCTTCTCGTTCCTCGGCTTCGATTCCATCACCACGATGTGCGAAGAGACGATCAACGCCCGCAAAACGATCCCGCGCGCGATCATGATCATCATTTGCAGCGCCATCGTCATGTACGTCGTTCCGTCTTATTTGACGCAGCTCGTCTTTCCGCATCTGACATTCGTCAATCCGGATTCGGCCGGGTTCGAGGTCGTGAAGCTGGTCGGGGGCACCTTGCTTTCGTCGATTTTCATTACGGTGCTCTTTTTTGCCATCTTTACGCAGGGGCTTTCATCGGTCACGAGCGTATCTCGCCTGCTGTATGTCTTTGGCCGCGATTCCATCCTGCCCAACCGGATTTTCGCGTATCTGCATCCCAAATACCGGACGCCCGTCATCAACATCGTACTGGTCGCCGGGGTGTCTATGTTCGCCCTCGTCATCAGTCTCGATACGGCCGTCAAATTCGTCAATTTCGGCGCGCTGACCGGCTTCGTCTTCGTAAATCTGTCCGTCATCGCCAAACGGTACATCAAAGACCGGGAACGGTCGTTCAAGCAGACGCTGATGTATCTCGTCTTCCCGCTGACTGGCGCCTGCTTTATCGGCTGGCTGTTGTCCCTTCTGAACGCTTCCGCGCTCTGGATGGGCGGGGCGTGGCTGCTGCTCGGCGCGATTTACCAATTCGTCCGGTCCCGCACCGCCCGGTCCGCCAAGCCGGTGGTCCAGGAATACGGCGAGCTTACGTCCCCCAACGTCTAATGCCGCCCGAAGATATAGCCGGACCGGCTCCAAACGCTACGGAAGCGCCTTTTCCACGTGCACCCTGCCGGAGAAAAAGACAGCTCCGCCGCCCATATCGGCGATCCGGTCCGGCGTAAGCGCATTGACCGCCCGGCTTTTCCCCTCGGCATCGGCCCAAAGCCCTTGGCTGACGACGACCCCCGGCAGGACGTCGACTCCCGCCGCGGCGCGCAGCCGGCATTCGCCGCGCGCGTTCCAGACGCGGACAAGGTCGCCGTCCGCAATTCCGAGCGCGAGGGCGTCGCCGGCATTCATCACAAGCTTCGGCTCTTTCTCCATTGCCGCATGCTTCCCGTTGTTCGAAAACGTCGAATTCAGAAAATGATGATTCGCCGTCGGGATGAACAGAAACGGCCCTTCGCCATGTTCGGCCAGCGGCGTATAGGTCGGCAGCGGCGGATAGCCGTCCCTCTCCATCGCGGCGGAATACAGCTCGATTTTGCCGCTGGGGGTGCGTAATTGCCCCGGAAATAACGGCTTGACGTCCGCTTTTATATAATGCCGCCGTTTTAAAGCCTCGAACGTAATGCCCGTCAAATACGGGTTGTCCGGGGCATCCAGCGCCTGCCGGATCATCTCCGCTTCCGAATCGCGCAGCGCCTCGTCCGTAAAGCCCATCTCCGCCGCCAGCAGGCGGAAAACTTCGACGTTCGGCCGGCTCTCGCCGTGCGGCTCGATCACCGGCTCCTGAAGCTGCACGTAATGATGCCAATACGAGTGATACAAATCCGTGTTTTCAAAAGATGACGTCGCCGGCAGCACAAGATCCGCATAACGGGCCGTCTCGGTCATGAAAAGATCGTGAACGACCGTAAACAGATCCTCGCGCGCGAGCCCTTCCCGCACCTTGTTCGCGTTCGGCGCGACGATGGCGGGATTCGAATTGTACACGTACAGCGACCGAATCGGCGGATCGAGCTCGAGCAGAGCTCTGCCCAGCTCGTTCATGTTAACCGCCCGGGCCGGCTTCTCCCTCAGGTCCGGACGTCTCAGCGCATTCGTGTTCGGCGCGACGTAGCCGCCGTTGCCTTTGATCGCGCCACCTCCCTTGTGCAGCCAGGCGCCGGTCAGCGCCGGCAGGCAGGCGATCGCCCGCACGTTCATGCCGCCGTTATCGTGATGCTGCAGCCCGTTGCCGATCCGGATGAACGAGGGAACGGCCTGTCCGTACATGCGGGCCAGCTTGACGATATCCGGCGCGGGCACGCCGGTAATCGCCGATACCGCCTCCGGATCGTACTGCCGGACATGCCTCCTCAGCTCCTCGTGACCGGTCGTATATTCCCGCAAAAACGGTTCATTGATCCAATTTTCGGCGAACAGGACGTGCATCAACCCAAGCGCGAGAGCCGCATCGGTGCCCGGCTGGATCGGGATAAACCAGTCCGCCCAGCGGGCCGTCCGGTTCCGGTGCACGTCGATGCAGACGACGGTCGCGCCCGCCCGGCGCGCCTTCTCCGCCAGCACGACCTGGTGCATGTTGGTGCTGACCGCATTAATGCCCCACATGACAATCAGTTTGGCATGCACGGTATCTTCGGGGTCCGTGCCGAAGCTGCCGCCCATCGTATATTTGTAGCCGGCGGTGCCGGCGGCTTCGCAAATCGTGTACAGCAGCTCGCTTGCCCCGAGCCGGTTGAAGAAGCGCCGGTCCATGCCCTCCGTGCCGATCCGCCCCATATTCCCGTAGAAGCTGTACGGGAGAATGCTCTCCGCGCCATGCTCCGCGATCAGTTCCTTCCAGTGGCCGGCTATCGTTCGCAGCGCTTCCTCCCATGTAATCCGCTCGAACCGCCCCTCGCCTTTGACGCCGACGCGCCTGAGCGGATATTCCAGCCGCGCCGGGTCGTAGATCCGCTCCGCCATCCGCCGCACCTTGCCGCAGATCGCGCCCTGTGTCGCGGGATGCTCCGGATCGCCTTCGATACGGGTAATTTTGCCGTTTTCCTTATGAATGAGCAGACCGCATTGGTCCGGGCAATCAAGCGGGCATACGGACGGAAACACGCCGGATCGCTTGCCGATGCCGTTCATCGCTCCAGCTCCTTCCTGATGATCAAGTACATGCTGTTTCATTATAGCGTATTTCGTCAACCCGGTCCGCCGCTTCCTTCCGCCCGTAATGGCGTGCTGTCCTGCCGGACCAAGACGCCCGTTCTCATGGCAGCCGCATCTCCCTTCACACAAAAAAAACGGGCCAGCCGAAACACCGGTTGACCCGCTTATACGAAGTTCCCCCCGCCGGAGAATGCTTGCTTCACCGCCGTTTACATCCAGCCGCTTCAAATCAATTTAACGCCGCTGATCAGGAGCAGCGCCGCCAGCACCGTCCGCAGCGGTTTCGACGGCACCTTCGCCGACAGGCTGCTGCCGATAATGACGCCGGGGACGGAGCCGATCAGCAGATTCGCGGTCAGCCCGTAATCGATATTGCCGAGGCCCGAGTGTAGGATGGCGGACAGCGTCACCAGCAAAAACGCGTGCGCGATATCCGTGCCGACAAGCTGAGAACCGCTCAGCCGGAATAAATAAATCATGGCGACGGCGAACAGCGAACCCGAGCCCACCGACGTCAGGCCGACGATAAAACCGAGTACGGCGCCGATTAAAATTAACAGCATGCGTTTATCTTCAATCGGCTTCAGCTGCCACCGGTTGTCGCCGAGCTTTTTGTCGAGCAGCTGCCGCAGCAGCGTAATGACGGATACGATGATCAGAATGAAGCCGAGCACGTGCTTCAGCACCGTCTCGCCGTCGTCGAAGACATGACTGAGCAGGTAAGACGCGCCGACGCCGAAGACCGCGCCGGGCAGGCTGCCGAAGGCCAAATATTTGACGATCTTGAAGTCGATCGTCTTCTGGCGCCAATGCTGGATCGTACCGAAAAATTTCGTAATTGAATTATAAAGCAGGTCTGTCCCGACCGCTATACTCGGATTAATGCCGATCAGCAGTAAAATCGGCGTGAGCAGCGACGCTCCGCCTACGCCGGTTAAACCGACTAGAAATCCGACCAGCAGCCCCATCGTGACGATTTGCCAACTTATTTCAAGCATTGCAAGCACTCTCCATCGATTTGAGGATAGGGTATGTAAGCCTAAGCCTAAGCCCATTAGCCATCGTATGACGAACATTCCGGCATGGTTTGGGCGGCCGCCGATTTTTAAGAAAGAAGAAACGGCTGCACGGCCCTTGCCTAATCCCAACCTTGCTTCTCGGAATAATTATAAATTGATTGCCGGAAAATGAAAAGAGTTTTTTTCGCCCGAAAACGGTTACCATGCAAAATAATGTTGGCCTATCCATTGCGTGGGGCTGCGGCGATATAAAAAACCCCCGTCCGGCCATCCGTTTGCCGCGGGGGAATGAAAACTCGCTCGTTAGGCCAAATGACCGAACTCCTCCAAAAACCGCCGGAGCGTCTCCTCGGCATCCGCCGAAGGAAAATATTCAAGTCCGACAAAACCGTCGTAGCCGGTGCTTTTGACGGCCCGCAGCACATTCGCGTAATGGATCTCGCCGGTACCGATCTCGTGCCGCCCCGGGTGATCGGCGATATGGAAATAATCGATGACGTCCATGTTGCTTTTGATCGTCGGGATCAGATTGCCTTCGGTAATTTGCTGGTGGTAGACGTCGTACAGCAGCTTCACGCTGCGGCTGCCGACCGCCCGCACGAGCCAGGCCCCCTCCTCCGCCTTCTCGAGGAAATAGCCCGGATGGTCGACGCGCGTATTAAGCGGTTCCAAAACAAGCGTAATGTCCGATTGCTCCAGAATCGGCGCCGACAGGCGAAGACCTTCGACGAGCGAGGCCGCCTGACTTTCATGGCTCGCCCCTTCCAGCGCGTTGCCCGCCTGACTGATGAGGTAGCGGCAGCCGAGCCGTTTTGCCGCTTCCACGCTTTCCTTCAGTCCGGCAATATATTCGGTGCGCCTCGACGGATCTACGAGCGGAACGAACCTTGTGCAGATCGAGCCGGCTTCCATGCCGTACTCGTCCGCGGCCTGCCTGACGGCATCCAAATCCTCGTCCCACCAGCCCCACATCTCGTAAGCCCGGTACCCGATCGCCCCCGCCCTTCTGATTTTATCCGCCGTCGTCAGCTTGTCTCCCCGCATCACTGCAGGAATAGAAACGGAAAATTTCATGACTCTCCCTCTTTCGATTCAATTCTGCTGCTTCTCCCATCTTATCATCCGGAAAATGTTTTGAGATATAAAAGATTTGTGTATGAGCATAAAATCATCAGGGTATCCGTCTCTCCGACACGTGTTAGTTGATATCCGTTTATCCGGCGGCTCTTCGTAAAATGGCGCGGGCAAAAGCGGACTCCAGCGCGCGCGGGCAGGGTGCTGCCGAGGCATGACCTCATCCCGCCGGCCGCATGCCGAAAAAAGAGGGCTGCTTCCCTAAAGCCATTTGGCTTCGGGGAACAGCCCTTGTTTTTGACGCGGTAAGCGGGCCCGAATGCGCCGGGACCTGCAGGATCGCACGATAAGACGCCACGCTTTTAGCGCCGATTAATCAAAATCGTATCTTTGTTCGAGCCAAGGATCTCCGTACATGCTGTAGCCATTTTGCTCCCAGAAGCCCGGCTTGTCCGCAGCCATAAACTCGATGCCGCGCAGCCACTTGGCGCTTTTCCAGAAATACAGATGCGGGACGACCATGCGCACGGGATAGCCGTGCTCCGGCGTCAGCAGCTGCCCGTTATGCCGCATGGCCAGAAACGACGTGTCGAGCATAAAATCCGCCAGCGGCAAATTCGTCGTCCAGCCGTGCTCGGCATGCAGCATGACATAGTTGGCGCCGTCCTTCAGCTTCACCCGCTTCATCAGCTCCGATACGGCCACTCCCTCCCATACGTTATCCAGCTTCGACCACGTCGTGACGCAGTGAATATCGTTGCGGAACTCCCGCTTCGGCAGGGCCATAAACTCCTTATAGCTAATCTGGACCTCTTCCTCGACCAGACCGAAAATGCGCAGATCCCATTTGCCCATGTCATTGTAATACGGCACGCTGCCGTGGTGCAGAACGGGGAAGCCTTCGGTTACGCGTTGGCCTGGCGGTACGCGCTCTTGAATCGTGGACACGAACAAATCACTCCTTCTGGCGACAGTCCGCAGGGCGGCTGTCCATTGAATGGCAATCCAAGCTTGCAGCTTACGGCAAGCGGCGCAGTACTGCATGGCAGCGGTCGATACCGGCAGAAAAAGCTACCCGGCATGGCATCCTGGACGACGCCCCGGGTGAATGCTGAGGCGGCCTGACGGACGCGACGGCCCCGTCATAACGGCGCCGGTCGGCCTCAGTCCGTCAGCAGCTCGCCAAGCGTCCGGACCATCACGCCGGTTGCGCCCTTCGGCTCCCAGACGCGTTCCCGGTCCAGCCAGGCCGTACCGGCGACGTCGAGGTGGACCCAAGGCCGTTCCTCGGCGAACGCCCCGATAAACAGGCCGCCCGTAATCGTGCCGGCGAGCCGGCCGCCGCTGTTCTTCATATCCGCGGCGTCGCTGTCGAGCTGGCGGCGGTATTCGGGGTAGGCCGGAAGCGGCCATATGCGCTCCCCGGCCCGCTTGCCTGCGAGCACGACCTGATGCATCAGCTGCTCGTCGTTCGTCACCGCGCCGGTGGCGACGTTGCCGAGCGCGACGGTAACGGCGCCGGTCAGCGTGGCGACATCGACCAGCTTCGTCGCGCCGCGGCGAATCGCCGTGGTCAGGCCGTCGGCCAGCACAAGGCGGCCTTCCGCGTCCGTGTTGACCACCTCCACGGTAATCCCGCTCATTGTGGTCAGCACATCGCCCGGCTTCAGCGCGCGGTCCGATGGCATATTCTCGGCAGAAGGTACGACGGCGACGACATTGACCTTCGGCTTCAGCTCGCCGACGATCCGCATCGCGCCAAGCACGGCGGCTGCGCCGCCCATGTCGGAGATCATCGCCTCCATCCCTTCCGCCCGCTTCAGCGAAATGCCGCCGGTATCGAAGGTGATGCCTTTGCCGATCAGCCCGTACGTCTCCGCCTTGTTATCCGGCGCGCCTTCATAATGCAGCACGATCATGCGCGGCGGATTGGCGCTGCCCTGGCCGACGCCCAGGAGGCCGCCCATCCCCTGCTCGGCGGCGGTCCATTCATCGATGACCTCGCAATCGAAGCCGTATTCCATGGCGAGCGACTCCGCCTGCTCGGCGAGCAGCTCCGGCGTCAGCCGATTGCCCGGCAAATTCGTCAAATCGCGGGCCAGCGTCACCGCCTCCGAAAATACGGAGCCCCGGCGGATGCCGGCTTCCCATTCCGCGGCCGCGTCATCAGGCTCCGCCGCGCCTGCGGCCGGCGTGAACGCTACGGCCCGAACGCTCGACGCTCGTTTTTCGTGATCCTTCTTCTCCGTCCTGCGCGTAAACAGTCCGAGCGCATACCCTTCAGTCAGCGCCTGCGCCGCCTGACGGAGCGTATATTCCTGCGAGCCGGTCATGACGGCATGGGGCACGAGCTGCTGCACGGCGGCCGCCTTCAGACGCCTTGCCGCTTTGGCCGACGCCGCAGCCGCATCGCGAAGGCCGTCCGCCGACAAACCGGCATGAGCGATGCCCGTATAAATGACGTAGGCTGCCGGGAGCAGCCCCAGCGTCGGCAGACAGAGCGTCTCCATCGGCTCCGCCCTGAACAGCTCCTTGGCATAGTGATCGCGCAGCGCGAGATCGAGCTGCGGATGGATCCATTCCGCGTCCGCCCGCTGCAGCTCCTCCTTCGTCACGAACTGCACGACCGTATCGAAGGCGCCGGCCTCCGCGGCACCGCCATATGTAAACCGAACGCTCACTTGTAATTGTCTCCTTTCCCAATAAAAAAAAATCGGGGTTCTACCCCCGATTCTAACGGTTTACCCAACCAATGGCAAATAGATCTTGAACTCGGTTCCTTCCCCCGCGCTGCTCGTCACGCGGATCGTTCCGCCGTGATTGCGCAAGATGCGGTAGCTGACGGAAAGACCGAGTCCCGTACCGGCCGCCTTCGTCGTGAAGAACGGATCGAACAGCTTCGATTTCGTCGAGACGTCCATTCCTTTGCCGTTGTCGCGGACCGTAATTTCCGCGAAACAGCCGTCCCGCCTGGTCACAATGTCGATGCGCCCGCCGCGCTCGTCCTCCAGCTCGCTGATCGCATCCATCGCATTGCGCACGATATTCAGGATCACCTGCTTCATCTGCTTGACATCGATGGAAATCGTCAAATCCTCGTCGTAGGACTCGAACAGGATTTGGCAGCCTTTCATGTGCGCTTCGCTTTCCGACAGCAGGATTACCTCCTTCAGCAGCGACGAAATGGCGACTGTCTCCTTCATCGGCGCAGAAGGCTTCGAGGAGTTCAGAAACTCGTAAATGATATCGTTCGCACGGTCGATCTCGGCCAAAATGATGCGGGCGTACTCCTCCTTGCCGAGCTGCAGCAGATGCGGCCGGAGCAGCTGGATAAATCCGCGGATCGACGTCAGCGGATTACGGATTTCGTGGGCGATCGCCGCGGCGATTTTGCCGAGCATGGCCAGCTTGTCGTTCTGGTACGCCGTCTGCTCGATCTGCTTATATTCCGTGACGTCCTTGACGCTGAACAAATAATCGCCGTCCAGCTGATCGCCGTATGTCACCGTGACGAGCAGATGCTTCCCGCTGGCATCCTGAAATTCAAAATACCGGCTTCGCTTCAGCAGCATATCCCTGTACAACCGCAGCATGGTGCGCCGGGTGCCCAGCTTCAGGCCGGGGTGCATGAACAGGTCGCGAAGCCTGCAGCCGATAAGCGTTTTGCGGGGAATGTCGAGCAGCTTGGCCATTTGAAGATTAATAAAGGACAGGATGCCGTCGCTGTCGAAAATCGCGATGCCGCTGTCCATATGCTGAAGCACGTTTTCATACTTGTTTTTGACCATCCGGACCGAACGATGCGAATTCAGCAGCATGTCCCGCATTTCGCTGAACCGCTGCTCGGGCGTTTGTTCAGGCTGCACACGGAAACGGAAGGCGACCATCAGCTCGATCAAAAAGATGAACGATCGGCTGTACAGCTGCAGCGCCTCTTCCGATTCGACGTTGGCGACAAGCGTCTGCATCGATTCCTCATGTATAGCAATAATATCTTCCGGGTGAATGCCATGGAGCGATTTACCGATTTCCGTTGCTTCAAACAGCGAAGCTTCGCTGCCGCTTCGAATATATTCGGCAAGCGCCGGAAAATAGCGCTTTCGAATCGCCTGCATCTCTTACTCCTCTCCTGCGGCAAACGGCGGTAAATCGATCCGGCGCGCGGTACGAGCCAATTGCGGAACGTTACCGTCGTTCCCCGTAGACCAATTTTTGGCCCGCAGCGGGTTCATACGAATCGATCCCCGAAGACTTTCGTGAAAGAAAAAACGGCTGCCGCCATCTGCGAACCGGCACGCCGTCGGATTATCCGTACCATAGGGATAGACTCATCACCATCATAGTAAGGCTTGCTCGCGACTGTCAACAGGAGATCCTGTCGAAAAAAGTCTCTTTGTCCCGCTGCGCCGAATGGCCGCAGCGGTCGTTTCCGTTTGTCGCCGCTGAGGCAGCGGTTCTGCGGCTACTTCCCGCAATTCCAATCCGGGTGTGACGGCTTCAAAGGTTTGCCGCTTGCTTATCCGCCAAATCCGGCTGTTTTCCCGGATTGCCATGCTGCCTACCCGGAGAATCCGGCTGCCCAGGGCGGTCCGGATTGCTGTGCTTTCCAGGAGAATCCGGCTGCCCAGAACGATCCGAATTTCCGTGCTGCTTGCCCGGAGAATCCAGCCCGCCAGGACGATCCGAATGCTTGCCCTGAGAATCCGGCAGCCCAGGGCGGTCCGGATTGCTTTGCTTGCCCTGAGAATCCGGCCGCCCAGGGCGGTCCGTTTTTTTCGGTGTTTCTCTTTTTTCCGGGTTTACCCGTTTAACGTCAGTATGGCGGCCATCCGAGACGTTTTTAACGTCCCCATGCCCGCCTGACCGGTCCCCGACGCGGGCGTCCGCCCCGGTCTTCTCCGGTGAGGAGCGAAGGTCGCTCCCCTTTGAGTTCGTATTCGATTTGCCCGAGCCGCCGCTGTCGTTTCCGTTTTTATCCGGCCTGTCCCGGCCCGTCTTTTCTCCGCCGCCGCCCAGCTGCCCGCCGCCGTTCCGGTTCGTCCAGCCCGGCGAACCGTCAATCTCCGGTTTTTCCGGTCGTATGCCGCCCCATATTCCGGCGGGCGGTTTCATGCCCGGCAGCCCGTCAGGCTCCGGGTTTTTCGGGCGCCAGTCAGCCCATAGACTCGCCGGCGGTTTAACGCCCGGAAGACCGGTCTCCCAACCAGTCTTTCGCCCGTCCCCCGCATTTGGTTGATCGCCCTTCGATTTCCCATTCGAAGGGCCGTGCCCGTCTTCGGGCGACGGCTTGCCGCCGCGTCCCCTGCCGTCATCCTTCTGGCCCGTCGCAGACTTGTGCGGTCCGGATCCGTCCCTGCCTTCTCCCTTACCGGACGGATGCCCCGGCTTCGGCGGTTTGTCCTGCTTCTCCTGCTTCAGCAGCTCCGACAACCGCTGTTTCTGCTGCTCAAACTTTTCGTCGCTGCCGCTCGTTTTTGCGTGCACGGTATCCGGCTGCTTCGGAGCCGCATCCTTTTTCGGTTCGTCCAAAACCGCCTCCAGCCCGCCGAGCGGCTCCGTCGCATCATCGATCGAACGGGTTTCCAGCTCCTTGAGCGGTATATTGTAGCCGTTGCTTTTCGCCAGCAGGTACACCGCCATTTTGCCGGCGGAGACGCCCTGCTTGTTCGCCTCGTCGCGCAGTTCTTTAGGGGCCGAAAGCGTCGTCACGTCAACGTGAAGCGGCTCGCCCTCCTTCGGACTTTTCTGAAGCGACTTGCGTACGGCGTCGTCGACTTTCTCCGAAAGCTTCGCTTCGAAATCGGACGAGTGATTCTTGTCGACAACGACCGTCGTGATTACGACATCGCCCTCTCCGTCATGAAAATAGGAGCTGTCTTTGACGCGGCCCATTATTGCCGACGCCACCGTTTCGACCGGCTGGCCCTTATACGGAAGCCCTTTCGTAATGACGGCGCCGTCGCCGTTCACCGCCCTCAGCTCCATGACGCGGTCGTCTTCGCCGACGCCGAGCTCGACGCTCGGATTGATATCCATCGTTAGATAGGCGACGACGGGGGAGCCCGAGGCGTACTGCTTGACGAAAACGGGGACGCAGAGCAGGAGGATGACCGCAGCCGCGCCGATCAGCGCACTGTGCAGCGTCCTTGGCCTGCGGTAGGCTGCCGGTTCGGCGTACCGGATTTCTTCGCCGACAACGGCCGTTTTGCTGGCGGGCACTTTGCGAAACTGACCGTCCGGCGTCAATACGACAAGGTGACGTTTGCCGATCTCCATCACGATACCGCGATTCATGCCCTTGCTCCCCTTTCCTCATCCGCCTTCGGGTCCGGCATTGGCTGCAAATACTGCTGCAGATACGGAAAATCCCCATGATGTAACAGCGCGATGGCGATAATATATTTTCGGTTTCGTTCAATTGTTTTGCGCGAAACGCCGGCGAGCTCGCACAGCTCCTTGACCGGCAGCTTCTGCGACGCCTGCAGCGTCTCGAACAGCGCATTCCGTCCGGCAAGCAGCAGGCCGATCGAGACAAGCAGCCTGCGCGAATCGGTATGCTTCGGCGACAGCTCCGGCAGCTCGGCGAACGATATGCCGAAGCGGCCGAGACGTTTATGATAATCGGCGATTTCGAGCCGTCGTTCGCCGGCTTCGCGATCCGCCTCGTAACGCTGCATCGCTTCCTGAATTTCGATCGGATTGACCGTCTGTTCCTCTTCGTCGATCATGTCGAAGGAGCTGTACGGGATCGTATGAGAATGGCGCTGCTCTTTTCGGACATGGTCAATAAGCCTACGCCGAATGACCGTTTCGGCAAAGCCGAGAAACGATTTTCCTGCATGGCTGGCATATTGGCTGATCGCCTCGTCGAACGCGCTGAGCGCAATGCTGAATTCGTCGTCGCGCGCAGGATCGATATATCGTTTGCAAAACCGGCTCGTAACCTTGACGATATACGGCTTGTAAGCCTGAATGAATTCGTCGCGGGATGCTTCGCCGGCCCGTATCCGCTCTACAATAGCTTCCGGAGCGTCCGGCCCATCTTCATCTGGAGGCTGCTGAACCGGACCTTGCTTACCGAAAAAGCGTTTGATCAGGACGAGTAGCAACCGCTCCACCTCACAATGATAGTTTTCGTGCTGCCTGACGGACTTGAGGGGGTGCAAACAGCCGCTCGGCAAAGAAAAAGCCTCCCTCGGCGGGAGGCGTTGGCATCAACAAAACCCTTCGGACGTACGCCGTTTCTGAAGCTTGTTGCGGCGCTGATTCAGCACACCGAGCCGTTTCTTCAAAACGGCTTCCCACTCGGCGTCCCCGATTTGTTTGGCAAAGCTGAGCAAGTCGAGGGCCATGTCGATCTGATTGTGAACCACATCCATCGGATCCTCGTTCTCGTTATTGACGCAGTTTTCGAACAGGTTCTTCCCCGCTTGGTCGACATACTCCTTGAAATCGACCTCCGAAGCGTCGTCCCCATGCGCGTATTCGGCCAATATTTCATATTCGTTCTCAATTTGATGATGAATCTCGACACGATGGCAAACCGGACAAAACAAGATCGGAACGTTATGGATATGCGTGCGAAAATGCTTCAGCGTCCCGCTTGTGCCGATCATGCTTGCTCCGCAGCAAAAGCTCATGCTCCCGTACCTCCTTCCGTATTACCCGATCCGAACCCCTTAGAACCATACTTACACATATTCGGGGTCCATGCGCGAAATTCCTGCTAGCGCGAGGCCAAGCGGCAATAGAAAAACCCGGAAACCGCTGTTAGGCGGCTTCCGGGCCATGTTCGAGCCTTCGATTATTTCGCAACCAGATGCTTGTCGCCCGGTTTCCAGTTGATCGGGCACAGACCGCCGGATTGCAGCGCCTGCAAGACGCGCAGCGTTTCTTCGACGCTGCGGCCGATGTTGTTGTGGTTAACGACTTGATACTGAAGCTCGCCTTCCGGATTGATAATGAACAGGCCGCGCAGCGCGACGCCTTCTTCTTCGATCAAGACGCCGTAGTCGCTCGCCACTTTCTTCGTAATATCCGAAGCAAGCGGGAAGTTCAGCTTGCCGAGGCCGTTATCGTTGACCGGCGTATTGATCCAGGCGCGGTGGCTGTGGATGCTGTCGACGCTTACGCCGAGAATTTCCGTATTGAGCTTGCTGAACTCGCCTGCCGCTTCGCTCAGAGCGGTAATTTCCGTCGGGCAAACGAACGTGAAATCGAGCGGATAGAAGAAGAATACGAGCCATTTGCCTTTGTAGTCCGAAAGGGACACCTTCCCGAATTCCTGTCCGTTGCCGAGCGCCGTTTCCATGGTGAAATCCGGAGCCGGACGGCCAACCAAACGTTCTGCCATGATCCAATTACCTCCCGTTATCGATAAGTATAATCGAAGTTCGCGCAAAAGCAGGGCGCTCGCGAGCCGCCGGGTTTTCCGCGAATCTCCGCTGCGGGTACCGGACGTTTCAGCCCTGTAAATCAAGCTGCTCCGGTTCCGTACCGCTTGTCACGAGGTGACTTCGTTTAAAATCGTACCACTACTTTATAATCCAGTCAAGATTGAAATCAGTATTTATTAATAATTATTTTAATTTATTTTTTCATACCTGCGACGATCAAATCGCCCATCGCCGAAGTGCCGATCGCCTTGCTCTTGTCGACCGCGATATCCCCTGTGCGATGGCCGGCGTCCAGCACCGATTTGACCGCCTCTTCGATCGAAGCGGCCGCCTCGTGGTAGCCGAACGTCAGGCGGAACATGAGCGCGACGGACAGAATCGTCGCGATCGGATTGGAGACGCCTTGACCGGCAATGTCCGGCGCCGAGCCGTGCACCGGCTCGTACAGGCCGAAGCTGCCTTCGCCGAGCGATGCGGACGACAGCATACCGATCGAGCCCGTCAGCATCGCCGCTTCGTCGCTCAAAATATCGCCGAACATATTCTCCGTTACGATAACATCGAAGCTCGAAGGGCGGCGCAGCAGCTGCATGGCGCAGTTGTCCACCAGCACATGCTCCAGCTCCACATCCGGATATTCCGGTGCGATCCGGTTGACAACCTCGCGCCACAGACGCGACGTCTCGAGCACGTTCGCCTTATCGACCGACGCCAGCTTCTTGCGGCGCGTCCGGGCGATTTCGAACGCCTGGCGCACAATGCGCTCCACTTCGGCCGTATTGTAAACGCACGTATCGACCGCTTCCTGGCCGCCGGCCCCCTCGCGGCGGAATTTCTCGCCGAAGTAAATGCCGCCCGTCAGCTCGCGCACAACGATCAGATCGGTCCCTTCAAGCACCTCCGGCTTCAGAGTCGACGCTTCCTTCAGGCAGTCGAATACTGTAGCCGGGCGGATGTTGGAGAACAAACCGAGCGCTTTGCGGATGCCGAGCAGGCCGGTTTCCGGACGCAGCTCCTTCGGATTGTTGTCCCATTTCGGGCCACCTACGGCGCCAAGCAGCACCGCATCGGCCTTTTTGCAAATATCGAGCGTTTCCTGCGGCAGCGGCGTCCCTTTCTCGTCGATGGCGATGCCGCCGAACAGGCCGTGCTCGGTCTCGAATTGATAACCGAACAGCTCCTCGGTTTTTTTCAGCACTTTCAGCGCCTCGCCGACCACTTCGGGACCGATTCCGTCGCCCGCGATGACCGCGATTTTTTTTACGTCTGCCATTCCCTGTTACACTCCTTTAACGTCGATTGGGCCGCCTCGCGGAAAGCCCCGTATGCCTAGCTGCTTCGGGTACTGCCGCGGGAAGCCCGCTCCTTCGGGTTCTGCTCATCGGAGCTCGTTCCTTTTATCCTGTCAAAACAGAATCATCCCGGGCGATCGGACGCGCTGCCTTCCCCGTTTGCGAAAAAGTCGGCTGCGCATCCCGTTCGTCCGGGACGGCAAGCAAATCTATTCGATGGCCGGATCGTCCGGCCGCCTAACTTACTTCTTGATCCAGTGCATCAGCTCGCGCAGCTGCGAGCCGACCACTTCGATCGGATGCTCCGCTTCGCGGCGGCGGGTAGCCGACAGCATCGCGCGGTTCGACTGGTTCTCGAGAATGAAATCGCGGGCGAAACGGCCGGACTGGATGTCTTCCAGAACGGCTTTCATCGCTTTCTTCGTTTCATCCGTTACGATGCGCGGACCGGTGACATAATCGCCGTACTCGGCCGTGTTGGAGATGGAATCGCGCATCGTCGCCAGGCCGCCTTCATACATCAGGTCGACGATCAGCTTCAGCTCGTGCAGGCACTCAAAATAGGCCATTTCCGGCGCGTAGCCCGCTTCCACCAGCGTTTCGAAGCCGGCTTTGACAAGCGCGGTTGCGCCGCCGCACAGCACGGCCTGCTCGCCGAACAGGTCGGTCTCGGTCTCTTCGCGGAACGAGGTTTCGATGACACCTGCGCGCGTGCAGCCGATTCCTTTCGCATAGGCAAGTCCGATCGCTTTGGCATTGCCGGTCGCATCCTGCTCGATGGCGATGAGGCCCGGCACGCCGAAGCCTTCCACGTACGTGCGGCGAACCATGTGGCCCGGCGATTTCGGAGCGACGAGCAGCACGTCCGTGTCCTTGCGCGCCACGATTTGGCCGAAATGCACATTGAAGCCGTGGGAGAACATAAGCGCCGCGCCCTGCTTCAGGTTCGGCTCGATTTCTTCCTTGTATACTTTCGCCTGCGTTTCGTCAGGCATCAGAATTTGCACGACATCGGCCAGTTTAACCGCTTCGCCGACGGACAGGACTTCAAAGCCGTCGTTTCTCGCCTTGTCGGCGGATTTGCCCTGACGAAGGCCGATGACAACCTTCAGGCCGCTGTCGCGAAGGTTTTGCGCCTGTGCGTGACCCTGGCTGCCGTATCCGATGACCGCAATCGTTTTGCCCTGCAGAACGCTCTGGTCTGCATCTTTTTCATAGTACAACGTAACTGCCATAAGTAAATGATGCCTCCTTTTAATGGACCCTTTAAGCGGGTGAGCAGGAGGGGAAGCCCATGCGGCCGGCGCTGGCCGTCCGCTTTGCTGGCACCCGCCGCATGACGGCTTGTCCGAAGCCGGCAGCGCGAGCGCCCCCCGAGGATGGCCTTCCCCCGCTTGCTCACCCGCTCAAAGCGGGCATGCATGACGCAAAGCCGCCGCCGAAGCGGCAGCCCTGCGATGCTGACCAAAAAATAAACAGCCTCTCTTAAATTACACCCATGCACCGATCATTGCAACCGGTTGATTTTGCTGGCTGCCGCGGCAGCGTGAAGCCGCATCGCGCCCGCGGCTCCGCGCGGCGGGCGGCTTGTCACTTCGCCGCAGCGTTGCCCCGGGTCATCGCCGTCACGCCGGTCCGCGACAGTTCGCGGATGCCGTACGGCTTCAGCAGCTCGATCATCGCGTCGATTTTCTCCGTATCGCCGACGGCCTGCACCATCAGCGAGTTCGAGCCGATGTCGACGACCGATGCGCGGAACGTCTCGACGACGCCGAGAATTTCCGGCCGTGCCGCCGGCTCGGCGTTCACTTTGATCAGCGCGAGCTCGCGGCCGACCATCGGATGCGAGCTCAGATCCACGACTTTGATGACGTCGATGAGCTTGTACAATTGCTTGGAAACCTGCTCGAGCGTATGATCGTCGCCGCTCGTGACGATGACCATGCGTGACAGTCCGGGCTCCTCGCTTGTCCCGACGGTAATACTTTCGATGTTGAAGCCGCGGCGTCCGAACAGGCCGGATACACGCTGCAGAACGCCGGGCTGGTTGTTTACGAGAACGGAAATCGTGTGCTTCTTCATTCGTCATCCCCCATTAACATTTCGTCGATCGTCGATCCCTGCGTAACCATCGGATACACATTCTCTTCCTTGCGGACGACGAATTCGACGACGGCGGGTCCCGGATGATTCATCGCCTCGGCCCAGGCGTCGCGCGCTTCCGCCTTGTTCGTCGCGCGGAACCCTTTGACGCCGTAAGCTTCGGCCAGCTTGACGAAATCGGGGCTGCCGGAGAGGTCGATATGGCTGTAGCGGTTCTCGTAAATGAGCTCCTGCCACTGCCGGACCATGCCGAGCACCTGGTTGTTCAGGATGACCACCTTGACCGGGATGTTGTTAATGGCGCAAATCGCCAGCTCCTGCGCGCACATTTGCATGCCGCCGTCGCCGTTGATCGACACGACGAGCCGGTCCGGATGCGCCATCTGTGCGCCGATCGCCGACGGGAAGCCGAAGCCCATCGTGCCGAGACCGCCGGACGTTACCCACGAGCGCGGCTTGTTGAACTTGTAATACTGCGCCGCCCACATCTGGTGCTGGCCGACGTCGGTCGTCACGATCGCATCGCCGTTCGTTTCTTCGTGAATCATTTCAATGACCCACTGCGGCTTAAGCACCGTCTCGGAGTCGTTATATTTCAGCGGCTTCTCCGCCTTCCAAGCCGCCAGCTTGGCGCGCCAGGCATCCGCCTTGGCCGCGCGCTTCACATCCTTGTTCGCCATTTGGAGCGCCGTCTTCACATCTCCGACGATCGGGATGTCGGTCGGCACGTTTTTGCCGATTTCGGCCGGGTCGATGTCGATGTGAACGATTTTCGCATGCGGAGCAAAGCCGGCCAGCTTGCCCGTCACGCGGTCGTCAAAACGCGCGCCGATGTTAATCAGCAGGTCGGCGTTCTGAATCGCCATGTTCGCCGTGTAGGTTCCGTGCATGCCGGGCATGCCGACCCACAGGTCGTTGCCGCTCGGGAATGCGCCGAGTCCGAGAAGCGTCGTCGTCAGCGGGATTTCCGCCTTCGTAATAAATTCGAACAGCTCTTCATGCGCGCCGGAATACACGACGCCGCCGCCCGCAATGACGAACGGACGTTCGGAATCTTCGATCGCCTTCAGCATTTTGTCGATCTGCAGCTTGTTCGGCATGACCGTCGGGTTGTAGCCGCGGATATTCACTTCGGTCACGGGACGGAACAATGCGGAATGCGCCGATACGTCCTTCGGAATATCGATCAGGACAGGACCTTTGCGGCCCGTATTCGCGATATGGAACGCCTCGTGAATGATGCGGGGCAAATCCTCGGCCGTGCGCACCAGATAGCTATGCTTTGTAATCGGCATCGTAATGCCGGTAATATCGGCTTCCTGGAAAGCGTCCGTCCCGATCAGGGATGTCGCGACATTGCCGGTGATGACGACAAGCGGAACCGAGTCCATATACGCAGTGGCGATTCCGGTAACGAGATTCGTCGCGCCCGGTCCCGATGTGGCGATGCAGACGCCCACCTTGCCGCTTGCCCGCGCATAGCCGTCGGCCGCATGAATGGCCCCCTGCTCGTGGCGGGTCAGCAGATGGTGGAAATCCGAGAATCCGTGCATGGCGTCGTAAATGTACAGCACGGCGCCGCCGGGATAACCGAACACGCATTCCACACCCTCAAGCACCAAGCTGCGAAGCAGCATTTCCGAACCGGTGATGACCTCGGGTTTGCTCAGTTTTTCCATCAATTCTTCTTTTGACCTCAGCGTTGCACTTTGCGCGACCATCAAGTCGTCCTCCCTTCTCTTCAAAAACAAAAAAAGCCCTTCGCCCTTGGACGTCTGATACGTCCAGGGACGAAAGGCTGATCTTCCGTGGTACCACCCGGCTTTGCCGTATGCCTCGCAGCATGCGGCCTCCACAGGTACGAACGGCGTGCACGCAAACGTTCATACCTTGGCACCTTAACGTGTGCCCTACGATTTCCCCTAATACGAACGGCGCCGGCTTTGAACCGTAACGGAAGCCCCAAGACTCCGGAATCGATTCGCTTGTTTAGCCGTCCTTTTCAGGGAAACAGCTCCGAGGTGAGCTCGTTGAAAAGGGATTTTGGCGACGGTTGCAGCTGATCCGTCCGCTCTCTGAGCAAAAGAGCCCTTAACACTTCGTCCTCATCACAGCAGATAGCAATATTGGCTTAACGTTTATTATATGCTTTGCTTCCGCCCCCGTCAAGAACCAACCCTCGCGCCGGTCAAAACGTTATGTACGAACCGCCGGTATTGGCAACCGCCGCCGCGCGGGCATACGATAACGTATGCGGCCGACGGGCGGCTGCCGGCCGATGGCGGCGTTCGTCCGCTCGCTTCAGGCTGCGGGACGAAGCCCGCCCCGAATGCGGCGCAGACGGCAAATACAGGGGATACGGCCCGGCCATACCCGGCATAAAGCCGCATATGCAAGCGAGAAACAAGCCGAAAGCAGGGCTGATTATGATTCGACTCAGGCGTCCCCGCACGGACGACGCGGAAATTATCCGCCTTATCAAAAAGGAGCTTATCCCGCTGTCATACACGTCGAACCCTCGCGACGCACAAGTGATCCGCGAAATCCCGAAGCGTCTGCGGCGCGGCGTTACCTTCGTCGCCTCCCGCACGAAGACGAGCGTACCGTTCGGATTTCTTCACCTGTATACAATCGGCGACATGCTTGTCTACGATATGCTTGCCGTCCACCCGGATCACAGGGGCAAACAGCTCGGCACGAAGCTTATGCTCTGTGGCGAAGCTTACGGTCTCTCCCAAAAGTGCCGGACGGCGCGGCTGTTCGTCGACGAAGGCAACGGCCGGGCGCACAAGCTGTACGCCCGGCTGGGCTACGATACGGTCCGTTATTACCCGGAAGTGCGCTGCTACGAAATGGCGAAAATGCTCCTCCCCGGCGGTGCAGCCTGGACCGGCGGTCAATAAAAGAACTTGTTATTGGGCTGACAGCAAGGGCTGAAGCCGCCGTAAGGACCGACCGGACCAAAACCGGGGCCGAAGCCGGGGCCGAAACCGGGACCGAAGCCGGGGCCGAAGCCGGGGCCAACACCCGGAAAACCGCCATATGCGTATGGGAGCGTGCCGATCGCGAGCAAATCGAACAGTACGAGCGGCAGCACCGCTTTCGTGTGGACGGCTTTACCTTTGTCGCTGCCCGTCGGACGCAGAAAAAGCTTGTTTTGATGCACTTTGACGAGCTTGCCCGTTGCGATCGAGCCGTCCTTGCGGACCGCATAGACCGTTTTCCCGACCAGCTTCCGAACCCGCTCTCTGGAGATGCGCTTCATGCGTATTCCCTCCTTCCCGTTGTCCTATAACGTATTCGGGAGGCGGACGCTTCGACTGTACGGCTGTCCATGCCGGTCAAAAGATAGGTCGGTACGGATGTCTCCGAGGTCCATGCGCGGTGCGGCAAAAGACTTTGGGGCGGATGGTCAGGCGCGGTATATCGAAACGCAAAAACCGCGCCCCGAACGGGGAACGCGGTTTTTGATACGATACGCGGCTTTACGCGTTGACTTTCTCTTTCGCGATCGAAGCGAGCGAATTGAACGCACTGATGTCGTTCACGGCAAGGTCGGCAAGCATCTTGCGGTTGACCTCGACGCCGGCCTGCTTCAGGCCGTACATAAATTTGCTGTAGGACAGGCCGTTCTGGCGCGCAGCGGCGTTGATGCGGACGATCCACAGCTTGCGGAAATCGCGCTTCCGCTGACGGCGGTCGCGGTATGCGTAGAGCAGCGATTTCATCACTTGCTCTTTTGCGGTTTTAAACAGGCGGTGCTTCGAACCGAAGTAACCTTTCGCGAGCTTCAAAATTCTTTTGCGACGACGTGCGCGGACGAATCCGCCTTTAACTCTAGCCATGAGTGAAACCTCCCGTATGTTGGTTAAGCTGGAATGTCAGTGCGAGCTATTTCAGGTTGGAAAGGCCTTGCTTGATGCGGCGCACGTCGCCCGGAGCCATGAGCGGCTGCGTGGCCAGCACGCGCTTCTGACGGCCGGATTTGCCGGAAAGAAGGTGGTTGCGGAACGCTTTGTAGCGTTTCACTTTGCCGGTACCGGTAATTTTGAAGCGGTCTTTGAGACTGCTGTGCGTTTTCATTTTAGGCATGTGGTGAATCCTCCTCTGGGAATGGTCGTTAGTTGTTTTTGGGGGCCAAAATCATGATCATGCTGCGGCCCTCGAGCTTCGGCACGCGCTCGACGACGCACAGCTCGGCGACCTCTTTGGCAAGCCGGTCGAGAATGCGCTGGCCGATGGAGGCGTGCGTAATTTCGCGGCCGCGGAAGCGGACGGAAGCTTTCACCTTATCGCCTTCGTTCAGAAACTTCACGACGTTGCGGTACTTCACCTGATAATCGTTTTCCTCAATGTTGGCGCGGAACCACACCTCTTTGACGTCCACGATTTTCTGATTTTTGCGCGCTTCCTTCTCCTTCTTCTGCTGCTCGTAGCGGAACTTGCCGTAATCCATGATGCGGCAAACGGGCGGCTTCGCCGTCGGAGCGACGTTGACCAGATCCATGTTCAAATCGATCGCCATCTGCAGCGCTTCGCGCAGCGGCTTGATGCCGATCTGCTCGCCTTCCGCGCCTACGACGCGCACTTCTCTTGCCCGGATCTCATCGTTGATTTGATGTTCCCTGCTAATAACCTGCCACCTCCAAAAGTATTCGTTCGCATGCGCCGGCTGACGCTAACCAATGAAAAAAAATGCGGGCCCGCACGGACCCGCATTCCATTAACCAAGATTGTCGGCTTATCAAACCCGCAGCCCGAAAATAAATTCGCGCCGCAGCCCGTTCAATCATCGATTCGCAAACCAGCCGGCTGCCGCCGTCAGGTGAGAAGCGGGTGCTTCTGCTTGTGCGTGAAAAATCAACCAAACCCTATCACCGAATTACTATACCACAGGCATTCCCAGGCTGTCAACGATTCATTGACGGAAGAAATCGCCCGGAGCCCCGGCTCAAACCTGCTTGCTCTGCACTTCTTCCAGCCGGATGACGCGCGTATGCTGCGTATGGCTCCACGTTTTGTTGTTTTGCGTAAAAAAGGCGTAGAACGTGATCGGCAGCCAAGACAGCTGGAACACGGCCATCGAGAACAGATGCAAATACATCCTCCACGAACGGACCCCTTCGAGCACCATCACGAACGGGAACATAAAGACGGTCAGCGCGATGGCGGTGCCGGCTACCCACCACGGCAAGTAATAATAGATCGAGGTGAACACGTTGTCCGCCGGGATCAGGTTGTCGACATACAGCATGACGGTCACGACAAAGCCGATAAACGTGTTGTAGGCCGAGATCGAATACAGCGCCGCGTCGAATTTGACGAAGCTGCGCTCCTTGAAGCTTGCCCACAAAAGCGGGAAAAAGTAATGTCTTGCGACGGTGAAATGCCCCTGCATCCAGCGAAGACGCTGGCGGGCCGAAGCTTTGAATTTAAGCGGCTTCTCGTCGTACACCTTCGCTTCGTAGTTGAGCACCGGCTTGATGCCGCGCTGCACGCAGCGCATCGAAAACTCGAGGTCCTCGACGAGGCTCGTTGCGCCCCAGCCCATTTCCTTCAGCAGGTTCGACTCGAAGCACATGCCGGTTCCGCCCAAATAGTTGGCCATGTTCAGGTTGCGGCGGGAAAGCTGCCACAGCCGGTTGCAGTACCAGTACGTGATGGCATAAGACGCCGTCACCCAGGAATCCTCCGGATTTTTCGTATCCAGATAGCCTTGGATGACTTTGTGGCCTTCGCACAGGTCGTTGTTCATGTGCTGCAGGAAGTCCGTGTTGACCAGATTGTCCGCATCGAACATGACGACCGCGTCGTACTGCTTCGGCATCGCCCACAATTCCTTCAGCATCCACTCGATCGCATAGCCTTTGCCGCGAAGATGCAGGTTTTTGCGTTCGCAAGCGTGCACGCCGTACCGGCGGGCGATATCCGCGGTACCGTCCGTGCAGTTGTCGCAAATAACGAAAATATCGTAAAGTTCTTTCGGATAGTCGAGATTTTTGAGGTTTTCGATCAAGGCCCCGACCACTTGCTCTTCGTTGTGGGCAGCGACAAGAACGGCGAACGATTTTTTCGGGTTATGACGCAGGTGCTTCTTCTTTCGCACGATGCCGAAGAGGGAGATCACGAACTGATAAACGCCGACGAACGCCAGAAAAATCTGCAACAAAATAACAATCGTATTGACCATGTACAATTACTGCCCCCTTAAGACCCCATTTTTCATATTCTCTCTTTTTCATTACGATTTCGTTTTCAAAGTTCATGGATGCGGTTTGCCCTTTTTACTGTGCGCGGCCCATTTTTTAGTAGTCTTGTTTATGCCGCGGCTTTAACTGATTTTCCACACATTGCCCTCGTTTGTCAAAAGCCGTTATGCGGCCTTATCTGCCTGTTAAACGGAGAAAAACGCTTGCACGGCGGATGGATAGATAGGAAGCATGCTTTTTCTGTGGTTTCAACCTTATTTTCATCCATTTACGTAAAAAACATGTCCTTACCTCAATTAACGACTGGAAAATGAGAAAAGTTTCATTCTCGCCTGCTTTCCGATGTGACGAAACGGTGAACGAAACGACGCTTTTTCGGCGTATTCGAACGCCTCCGGCAGCGCCCCGAAGATGCCGTCCCACGACTGGCGGCGGCTGTACGCAAGCCCTCCGGCGGCCAGTCTCGCCGCAGCGAAACGCTCCGAAAGCAAGCCCGGCGCTGCAAGCCGGGCAGGCCGGCAAAGCCCAGGAATTGCGCCGGAATGTCTTCCTGCGCGGCACGCCGATTCAGCGCTTCCGCCGACGGCCCGTCACCCGCAAGCACCAGACCGCTTCGGGACAAAAGTCCCGCCGGAATTTGGCGAACGCCGACAGCGCAGCGTCGACATTTTTCTCCGGGGGCGAGCCGGCCGGCATTCAGCATAACGAACCGGCCTTTGCGAAATGCCGCGCCGGCCAAGCCAGCCGCTGCAGTCGACGGCGGGTTGATAAGCCGCCGTATCGATCCTCCCGCTTCCCAACGAACTGTCTTCATCCATCCCATCCTTTGTCCTTCAGGTCGACCAGCGCGGAACGGGAACGATGAAACCAATTTATATATCTCCATAACATCTTAACCATCCATTGCACATTGTAAAACGGGAGATAGCGGTCAAAATGCGTATGATACGAGACTACGAGCGGAAGACTCGTACTTTCGGCCGTAACGGATGCCGGCCATGCCGAGGTTGAACGAGCGGCGGCGTGGACAAGCGTGGGGCGAAAATCGTGAAGCGCATTTGCGGATATGGGCGGATTGGGCAGCGCCAGCCGGCATTCGGGATAGCGGAAAAAAGGCAGACTGGCCAAACGCCGAACGGACGGCGCCTCGCCTCCCGGACCTCGCATGGCGGGATCGGGTTTGGGGACAGTGTAAACGACTTCTGTTAGCCCGGCATCAAACCGGGATGAACGGATCATGAATACTCCCCTAGCATCCCGATGATACGGGGCGAACAATGGCGCGGTACGATAAAGCCAAACGAACACCGGGATGGAGGAGGATGTTATGGAACGGATCGTCGAGCGGCTGCAAACGGGCGAGCGCAAGCTGTTGGAGTGGGCGAACCGGAGACCGGCCCGCCCGGCGGCCAACGTGCCGCGCATTCGCCTGGCCGACGCCGTGGCTGCTGGCCGCCGGCCCGGCCTTGCTGCCGGCGCTTGTACCCTCCGCGCTCATACTTGGGCTCTCCGTCGCCTGGTCGCGCATGTATCTCGGGCTGCACTACCCTTCGGACGTCGCCGCGGGCGCGGCGCTCGGCGCGCTTGCCTCTTCGCTCGTCTCCGCCTTCTGGCCGTTTTCCTGATCGTTCAGCCGTTTTGCCGCCCGGTGCGCGGCGATGGCTTCAGCGCCAATTACGACCTCGACGCGGTAAATGGGATTGCCGCGCTCGATGAATTTCGATTCGTATTCAGTCAGCACGAGGTCTTCGCGCACGCCTCCGCGGTGCAAATCGAGCGAGATGTGCCGCATGTGCAGCTCCATGTCGGCGAAGCTGTTCAGCGAAAATTCGAAGAGCGGCAGCGAGTCGGTTTTAAAATGAATTTCCCCGCGCTCGTTCAAAATTTCCACATATTTGGACACAAAGCGCGGATGGGTCAGACGCCTGCGCGCATGCTTGGTTTTGGGCCACGGATCGCTGAAATTCAAATGAATGCGCTCAATCTCTCCCGGCGCGAACATCTCATCGATCCGCTCGATATTCGCGCGCAGCAGCGCCAGGTTCGGCGGATCGTCCGCGCCTCTCGCTTCCCAGGCGGCCCGCGCCTTCTCGCCGGCGCGCCTAATCAGCTCGTCGTACATATCGACGCCGATGAAATTCAATTCCGGATTCCGGACGCTCATTTCGCTGATGAAGCGTCCCTTGCCCATGCCGAGCTCGACCACGATCGGACGATCGTTGCCGAAAAACTCGCGCCAGCGCCCCTTGTGCGGCGCCGCGTCAAGCACGACGAGCTCGGGCTGCGCCTCCAGCTCTTCGCGTATTCCTTTTCTTCCTCTAAGACGCATCGTCGATTGACTCCTTACAACGGATAAAATGATATTTTCGGGTCCCCGGACAAGCGTTCCGAAAACAGCTTGTTAACGGAGTATATTTTGGGGGACGGTTGAAGCTCGTCCTTTATTGTGCCGGACATCGCGGCGCTTGTAAAGCGCCCCTGCCGCTTGCGGGCAAAACAAAGGCCGAAGTCGCGCGTGTGAAGCGCTTCCCCGGCCGTACGGCTTCGTGCGTATTCAGTTGAGCAGCTGCGGCGGGATGCCCGGCCCGTGCTCGATATCGTACTTCTCTTCCAGCACCTCGTTCAGCTTCTTGCGGGCGGAAACCTCCACGTTATGGTTGCCGTGGAAACGGATGCCGGCCAGCGCCATCAGCTCCTTGACCGTCAGTTCGACAGTCACCTTCTCATCACCTTGCGGAATTTTGACCTGCGTGTTCATTCCTCATCACCTCTTATTGTTACTTTTTCCAGAAAAACGACGGACTATAACAAGAGATTGGATGATGGTGAAAATGCGGCTATTCCTTGAATTGTCGCATTTTTAATATAACACATCGTGTAAGGTTTTTCAAGCCCGCAGCCAAAAAAAGTTTGCCCGGATTTCCAGCTCGAAAGCGGCAGCGAATCCATCTGCCGGCCCGTTCGGACGTTTTTGTCCGGGGCACTCCGGAGGCATGGCGCTCAGCGTTTTTTTTCGTTACAATTGGAGGGAATGAACGGACATCTTTGGAACCGGACCCGGAAGGAGCTGACCGGTATGCAGACGGATACGGAATCGCAGGCGGCCGCCGCGCCGCGGCTGTGGGGCGAGAAACGGTTTCACACGTGGAATTACGAGATGCGCGGACGGTTTGGCTGCAAAGTGTTCAAGGTCATGCTGGACGCCGGGTTCACCTGCCCGAACCGGGACGGGACGATCGCAGCGGGCGGCTGCACCTTCTGCAGCGCGCGGGGATCGGGCGACTTCGCCGGCAGCCGCAGGGACGACCTGGTCACGCAGTTCGGCAAGGTGCGCGACCTGCAGCACCAGAAATGGCCCGAGGCGCGCTATATCGGCTATTTTCAGGCTTATACGAACACGTATGCGCCGGTAGCGGAGCTGCGCGAATATTATGAAGCGATTCTCGCCCAGCCGGGCGTCGTCGGGCTGTCGATCGCCACGCGGCCGGACTGCCTGCCGGACGATGTCGTCGATTATTTGGCCGAGCTGAACGAGCGGACCTACCTGTGGGTGGAAATGGGGCTGCAGACGGTGCACGAATCGACGTCGGCGCTCATCAACCGGGCCCACGATACGGCATGCTACCTCGACGCCGTCCGGCGGCTGCGGGAGCGGGGCATCCGCGTGTGCGCGCATATCATTTACGGCCTTCCGCAGGAGACGCACGAAATGATGATGGCGACCGGCCGGGCCGTTGCGGATATGGACGTGCAGGGCATCAAAATCCACCTGCTTCATCTCATGCGCAAAACGCCCATGGTGAAGCAGTACGAGGCCGGCCTGCTGCGCTTCCTGGAACGGGACGAGTACGTGAAGCTGATCGTCGATACGCTCGAGCTGCTGCCGCCGGACATGATCGTGCACCGGCTGACCGGCGACGCGCCGCGCGACCTTCTGATCGGGCCGATGTGGAGCCTGAAGAAGTGGGAAGTGCTGAACGCCATCGACGACGAGCTCAAGCGGCGCCAAACGTGGCAGGGCCGGCTGCGGGAGGCGAGGTAAAAGGTGGGCTTCCTGTCCGTGCTCGGCATGGCGCAGCGGCTTGTCGCCGAGCGGGTGTCGCCCGGCGACGCCGTCGTCGACGCGACCTGCGGAGGAGGCGTCGATACGCGCTTTCTCGCCGGGCTTGTCGGCCCGCACGGCATCGTCTACGGCTTCGACGTCCAGCCGGAGGCGCTTGCGCGCACGCGCGGCCGGCTGTCCCCGCTCGCGGCGGAAGGCCGGCTGCCCGGGCTGCGGCTCGTGCTCGGCAGCCATTCCCTCATGGCGGAGCACGTCGACCGCGCACTGCACGGCCGCATTTCCGCCGTCATGTTCAACCTCGGTTTCCTGCCGGGCGGGGAAACCGACAAAACGGTCATTTCCCGGCCGGAGACGACGCTTCCGGCGCTTGACGCTTCGCTGGCGCTGCTGCGCCCCGGCGGGGTGCTTACGGCCGTGCTGTACCCCGGCCACCCGGGCGGGCGGCAGGAGGCGGAGGCAGTCGAAGCCTGGGCCGGCGCCCTGCCGCAGTCGCTCGGACAAGCCATGCTGTACCGGATGGCGCAAAAGCCCGACGCGCCGTATTTGGTCGCTGCCGAGAAGAAGGCGGCGCCCGTTCCGGCGGAATAGAACGGCGCGGGCACGGCAGCCGGCCCCCGCCTATCTTCCCGCGCTTTGCGGGAAACCGCTCTGCCGTTCCTGCCTCGCCGGCCGCATGCGGCTGCCCGTCCGCCGTTATGCAGTGAAACACCGCACACTGGAGCTGCCGTTTGCAGCGGCTCGGGTGGGGCGGCTTCCGGAGCTGAACGCGGTACAAAATCTGATTATCATTTTATATGGGAGGAATCGTTCATGACTGTACACAAGCTCGAGCATGTCGGCATTATGGTTACGGATATGGAGAAATCGATCAAATTTTACACGGAAATTGTCGGACTGCGGCATTTGCACACGATGCTCCATTCCAACGGCGTTGTCAAGCTCGGTTTTCTGACCGGCGCAGACGGGCAGGAAACCCAAATCGAGCTGATCGAGCGCGCAGGCGGCGACCTGCCGGCCGAAGGCCGCACCCATCACGTCGCGTTTACGGTCGATGACGTCGAGGCGGAATTCGAGCGCATCAAAGGGCTGAACGTGCCGCTGCGCGACACCGAAATTACGACGCTGCCGAACGGCGCGCGCTATTTCTTCTTCTACGGGCCGGACGGCGAGTTTTTGGAAATGTTCCAGCCTCCCGCGAGTTAAAGGGAAGGCCACACCATACAGAGATCGAGCAAGGGAGAGAATCACCATGACGCAAGCGTACCCGCTTCAATTTAAACCGGAGATGAAAGAACGGATCTGGGGCGGCCGGGCGCTCGAGCGTTTCGGCCTTGAGCTGCCGGACGGTCCGATCGGCGAAGGCTGGATGATCGGCGACCATCCGAACGGCACGACAAAGGTCGTCAACGGCGAGCTTGCCGGCCTCGGGCTGGACGAAATCCGCGAACGGTTCGGCCGCGACTTTTTCGGCACGAAGGGCTTTTCCGAGCGGAACGGCCGCTTTCCGCTGCTGATCAAGCTGCTCGACTGCAACGACGATTTGTCGGTGCAGGTGCATCCGACCGACGACTACGCCGGGCTGCCGGAGGGCGAGCTCGGGAAGACGGAGATGTGGTATGTCCTCGATGCCAAGCCGGGCGCCAAAATCATCTACGGCTTGAAGGACGGCGTGGATCGCGCCGCGCTTGCCGCCGCTATCGAAGCCGGCCGCGTAATGGACTGCCTGCAGGAAGTGCCGGTTCAAGCCGGCGACGCCTTCTACATTCCGGCCGGAACGGTGCATGCGCTGTGCGCGGGCGTCGTCGTCGCGGAAATCCAGCAAAACTCGGATACGACGTACCGCCTCTACGATTACAACCGGCCGGGCCTCGACGGCAAGCTCCGCGAGCTGCACATCGAGGATTCGCTGAACGTCATCGCTTATGAAGGCGCGGGTGCGGCGCGGATGAAAACGGACGGCGCTCACGCCGGCGAATGGCTGAAGATCGCCGAGTCGCCTTATTTTATAGTAGAGAAAGGCGTCGTCCGCGCACCGTGGAAGCTGTCCACAACGCCGGAGAGCTTCGTCATCCTCGTCGTCGCCGAAGGCGAAGGCGCAATCGGCTGGGATGGCGGAAGCCTCGATGCGAAAGCGGGCGAATGCTTCCTGCTGCCGGCGAATCTCGGCCGCTATGAGCTGAGCGGCGCCATGACCGTGCTGAGAAGCGTAACGCCTTAAGCCTCCGCAGTCCTTGAAGCCCATAAAGACCTCCGATTCGGCGTCCGATACAGCGCTCGAATGGGAGGTCTTTTTTACGATCATGTTCCCTGGTGCGCGTGGCGGCGCATGACGGCCGGCGTTAAAGATTGGCGGGTTCGGCCTGACGGGCGGAACGTCTGCGGCGGATCCAGTCGGCGAGCGAGCCGAGCGCGGAGGCCGCAAAAATCGTCAAAATCCACATGAGCGGATAGCCGTATCGGCCGAACGTCACAAAGGGAAGGTGGATGAACCAGAAATAGAGAAACGGGAGCAGCAGCGGCATGAGCTGCTTGAACCGCCGCTGCGCCAGCGATGCGGCGATGCCCGCGAAGCCCGCGATCACGTACATCACATGGAGCGTAACGACCGCCGGCCGCGGCAGTCCCGGCACCGGCTTCGAGTAGAACGGGCCTTCGAACAGCCCGATCGTTTTGCCGACCGTAAACCAGTAAGCGTACCGCAGCGGATCGTGCGTAAACCCGTAGGCGATCAGCCGCTTCGCCGCTTTTTTCTCCCAGCTGTTGCTGCCGGCGAACAGCCGGTTGCCCGCGTATTCGGGATACTGCTCGAAGAAGCCCTGCGGCGGCGCCTGCCTCTTGATGAGCGCCCCGAGCAGCATCGGATTTCCCGACGAATTCGTAAACGGAATGAAGGCGCGGAAATCGGCATAGTTGCGTACCCACCACGGGGTCAGGAGCAGGAGACTGCTGACCCCGACAATGGCGGTGCATTTGACGAACTGCCGCCAGCCGTACTTGTGCGCCAGCCAAATAAGAAAGAGGCACAGCGGATAGAGGCAGCTTTGCGGCTTGACGTAGCAGGCGAGTCCGAGCAGAATGCCGACCAGCGCCCAGGCGGCGCCCGTTCCCGATTTCAGCGCATAGAGCGTGCCGCAGACAAGCAGCAAAAAGAGAAGCTTGAACGTCGATTCGGTCAAAATCGCGCCCGAAGCGAACAGGTCCGGCACGTAGCACGCCGATAAAAGGGCGGCGAGCAGCGCCGTCCTCGTGCCGAGCAGCGCACGCGCGGCGACGAACACCAAATAAACGGACGCGGTCTGCATCAGGCATTGCAGCAGGCGAAAAGCCGTCACCGCGCCGTCGCGGTCCAGGAAGGCCATAAACCCGCTCAGCATAAGCGGGATGGCCGGCATGATGAAGTCCGTCGGCGCGCCGCCGCTGTTATAGACGAGCGTATGCCGTTCGACGAGCATTTGCGCCGCGTAAATATATTTCACGTCGTCGTTGTTTCGTTTCTCGTAGGAGCCGAGCAGAAAATGATCGCCGCGCCACAGCACGACCGCGGCGTTCGCGAGCAGCACGGCCGCCATGACGGCCATGACGAGCCTGCGCACCGCCGGCGTTTCGGATCGAATGGAAAACAATCGGACGGGCTCCCTCCTGATGTTCCGATTTTCTGATGTTCTGATTTTGATATCCCCATTTTCCGGTGGTACGGATTCGTAAAGACCAAGCTTTATATAGCCTTGATTAAAATTGCCCGATTTAAACCTCGTACTGCCCGGGCGCCGTCTATTTTGGCCGGTATATGACCATACTGGCTAACACATGACATGCGAGGCGGGTAGATCCATGCCGTTTATCCCAACCGAACAGAACCGCAGCATTCTCGTCATCATTCCCGCTTACAACGAAGAGGCGGCGCTCTCTCGCACGGTCCGGGAGCTGAAGCTGCATACGCCTTACGATTTTGTCGTCATCGACGACGGCTCAAAGGACCGCACGCCCGATATTATCCGGAGCGAGGGGATGCCCTCCCTGCGCCACGCGGTCAATCTCGGCATCGGCGGCTCGATGCAGAGCGGCTACAAATACGCCGACCGGCTGGGTTACTCGTATGCGATCCAGCTCGACGCCGACGGGCAGCACCGGCCGCAGGACATCGCCAAGCTCGTGGAAGCGGTCCGGACCGGCGATTTGGACATGGTGATCGGTTCGCGCTTCCTTAAGCCGAGCGGCTATCGCGGCAGCGCGGCAAGACGGATCGGCATTTATTATTTTCACCTGCTCGTCCGGCTGCTTACCGGCGTCCGAATCACCGATCCGACCTCGGGGTTTCGCATTGTAAACCGCCGGACGATCGAGCTGTTTTCGCGCGCCTATCCGACCGATTATCCGGAGGTCGAAGTGATCGTCAGCCTGGTCAAGCGCGGTTTTCGGGTGAAGGAAATCCCCGTCGACATGCGGAGCCGCCAAGGCGGCGAGTCGTCGATCAACTGGACCAAATCGATGTATTATATGATGAAGGTGACCCTGTTCTCATTGATCCGCAAAAGCTTCTCATAACGAAAGGACCGCCGTTCCATGAATCAGTTTGTCGCCATTTTGATCACGCTGTGTTTTTTCGGGCTGATCGTGTATTTCACGGCGACCCACAAGCTGCGGGACCGCTATGCGTTCCTGTGGCTGGTCGTCGCGCTCGCCGGCGTTGCGGCCGCGCTTTGCATCCCGCTGCTGAACCGGATCGCCGGGCGGATCGGCATCGCGTATATGCCGGCGTTCGTCTTCCTGATTACGATCGTCTTCATCCTGGGGCTGCTTGTCCGGCAGACGATCGGCTTATCGAACCAGGCAGATAAAATCAAAACGCTGACGCAGGAGTTTGCCGTGCTGGAGAAAAAGCTGCTTGAGCTTCAGCCGGAGAAGGGCGGTGAACGCCGCCTGTGACGCTTGTTCAGTTTGCGCTTATAGCGGCGAATACGCTGATGCTGGTGTCCGGCCAGTTTTTGTGGAAATACGGGCTGATGCGGCAGACGAGGCCGTTCGAGAGCGTTCGGACCGTGCTGGAGCTGCTGTTCTCCCCTTACATCGCCGGCGGGCTGTTCATTTACGGCTGCGCCACCGTTCTTTGGCTCTATATCGTGTCCAAGGTGGATCTTGGCTACGCTTATCCGGTTCAAAGCCTGGCTTACATCCTCTCCATCGTCGGCGCCTATTATTTGTTCGGCGAACCGCTGTCGGCCATGAAAATCGCGGGCTGCCTGCTGATTCTGGCCGGCGTCGCCTGTATCGGCCTGTCCGCACGTCTGACCGTTTCGTAAAAACATGAAGCGGATGGAAAAATGCCGTCCCGGCCGAATGTCGGCAGCAGGACGGCATTTTTATACGGAACGCTTGCGTCAGAAACGGACCGGCACCTCGACCATGTCCTGAATGCTGCCGTCGCGGGCGCTGCGCGTGTATACCAGCAGCGTGCCCGTGCGTGCGGCGGGCGTCTGGGCGAAACGGAGCTCCGCGTTAAACCGCCCGAACGCCGGCGCGCCTTCGGCGGCTGTCACGAACCGCTCCGGAATAACAGAGCGGCCCGATGCATCGCGAAGCTGGTACAGCACGTTTGCTTCGAAGGCGCGGGCCACGCCCGACAGCTGCTGGCCGGAGGCGATCGTCGCGCCGGGCATCGGCTCGAAAACGGCGATATTCGTGGAGGACGGGTACGGAACCGCCAGTTGGAAGCCCGGATACAGCACGTCCGGCGACCAGCCCGGCCGGCCGCGGTTCGCCCGCGCGAGCTCGCTCATGGATGCGCCGAACCGGCGCGAAATGCCGTAGAACGTATCGCCCGGCGCAACCTCGTACACGAAAGCGGGGACGAACAGCTGCTGGCCGACGCGAATGAGGTTCGGATCCTGCAGCTGGTTGAGCGACGCCAGCATGTCGGCGCCGGCGGAAAACCGCTCGCCGATGCGGAACAGGTTGTCGCCCTGCGCGACCTGGTACAGCACGGCGCTCGTCTGCGACATGCCCGGCAGCCGGAGCAGAAGCAATTGCCCGGGATAAATGAGGCCCGGGTCGGTAACGGGCGGATACAGCGCATTGGCCTGTGTAATGGCAGGCACGTTCGTGCCGTATCGGTTGGCGATCGCATACAGCGTATCGCCGGGGAGGACGGTCACCATCAGATGGGTTCCCGGAGAAATCGGCATCAGCAACGCAACTCCTGTCGTCTGGGCTGATAACTAGGGTATGCCGGTTGCCCGGCCGGGGTGAACGTTCCGGGACGCTTTCGCGCTTCGCGCTGCCTTGCAGGACGACAAAAAAAAGTCCGGACGCACGCGGCAGCCGCCGCATACGCCGGACTTCGAGATGCTTCTCGCCGTTCCGCCGCTTCGATTTACTTCAGAATCGTCTCGATTTGCTCCAGCTCTTCGCTCGAAAAATCGAGATTGTTCAGCGCCGCCACGCTGTCCTCGACCTGGCTCACCTTGCTGGCGCCGATCAGCGCGGACGTAACTCGGCCGCCGCGCAGCACCCAGGCGAGCGCCATCTGCGCGAGCGACTGGCCGCGCGCCGACGCCAGATCGTTCAGCCTGCGCAGCTTGTCCAGCAGCTCGGCGGTGATGTTCTTCTCGCTGAGGAACCGGCTCGAGCCGCCTGCGCGCGAATCCTCCGGAATGCCGTTCAAATATTTGTTCGACAGCATGCCCTGCGCCAGCGGGCTGAACACGATGCTGCCGACGCCGTTCTGCTCGAGAACGTCCTGCAGTCCGCCTTCGATCCAGCGGTTCAGCATGCTATAGGACGGCTGGTGGATCAGAATCGGCGTGCCAAGCCGGTTTGCGATCTCGATCGCCGCTGCCGCCTGCTCGGCGTTATAGTTGGAAATGCCGGCGTAAAGCGCTTTGCCCGAACGGACGATATGGTCGAGTGCGCCCATCGTTTCCTCGAGCGGCGTATCCGGGTCCGGACGATGATGATAGAAAATATCGACGTAATCGAGCCCCATCCGCTTCAGGCTCTGGTCCAGCGAAGAAACCAGATATTTGCGCGAGCCCCACTCGCCGTAAGGCCCCGCCCACATATAATAGCCCGCCTTCGTCGAAATAATCATTTCGTCGCGGTAAGGCTTGAAATCGCCCGCCATCACCCGCCCGAACATTTCCTCCGCCGAACCGGCCGGCGGCCCGTAGTTATTCGCGAGATCGAAGTGCGTGACGCCCAAATCGAACGCCCTGCGCAGCATAGCCGCGCCGTTCTCGTATGTATCCGTCCCGCCGAAATTGTGCCACAACCCCAGCGAAATCGCCGGCAGCTTCAAGCCGGATCGTCCGCAGCGGTTGTACTTCATGGAAGCATACCGCTCTTCACTTGCCTGGTAGACCACGTTGATCGCTCCTTTTTGTCGGGTTGCACCCGGCATCTCCGAATTCCGAAGCCGGCTGACCGCAATCGTTTTGACGCAAAAAACGATGATGTGCATGTCTATCATAACACGCCCGTTCCGTTCCGGACTACCGCGTCCTGCCTCCCGGACGGTTCGATTTTGCCGTCTCAGCTTTACAAGGCGTCAGAAGTTGCAATTGCAACGCACCGGCAGCGGGAGTAAACTGAGGGCATAGAAGGTTGAGGAGGAAGAACGGATGAACGACGACAGCCATTCGCTTTCCCGCCGGACGCCGCGGCCGTGCCGCTGTTCGCACCGGTACGCCGGAGACCGGCGGAAGGCCCGGTGCAACGGCGGGGAATCTTTGAATACGCTTTACCAGCGGGACGGGCGAGGCCGGGAGGCGTTATCCGAATGAATATCCGCGCCGCCGGCGGGCGGCTCGTCGATCGCCACTTTCATGCGCTGACCCACCGCAATTACCGCTATTTCTGGTACGGGCAGTGCATTTCCCTGATCGGCACCTGGATGCAAAATATCGGGCAGTCCTGGCTTGTGCTGACTTTGACCGGTTCGCCGTTCCTGCTCGGTTTGGTCGGAGCGGTTCAGTTTCTCCCGATCACCTTCCTATCCTTGTTCGCCGGAGTCATTATCGACCGGTATCCGAAGCGGCGCATCCTGCTGATCACCCAGTCCGTTTCGATGTGTCTCGCACTCACTCTCGCCGTGCTCGTCTTTACGGACACGGTCCGTTACGGCTATGTGCTTACGGTGGCGTTTCTGCTCGGCCTGACGAACACGTTCGATTTGCCGACCCGCCAATCGTTCAATATCGAGATCGTCGGCAAGGAAGATTTAATGAATGCCATCGCGCTCAACTCGACCACCTTCAATTTGGCGCGCATCCTCGGACCTTCGATCGGCGCGCTGATGATGGCGTATTTGGGGACCGGCTGGTGCTTTTTGCTGAACGGACTCAGCTTCGTCGCCGTCCTGCTCGGCCTGCTTCGAATCGAGGCGAAGCCTTATGTCCGGGCGAAGAAAACGGGCATCGGCCTGATCGCCGAAATCAAGGACGGCATCCGTTATATGGCGGGCGATCCTTTGCTGTCGCAAACGATTCTGCTCGTAACCGTAATCGGGACGATCGCCTTTAACTTCAACGTGCTCATTCCCGTCTTTACCAGAACGGTGCTTCATTTGGACGAAAAAACGTACGGCGGGCTGATGTCCTGTCTCGGCGCGGGGTCGCTGATCGGCGCCGTGACGGTCGGGCTGCGCAGCAAGATAGGCCCGAAGCTCAAGGTGAGCGTCGTCTGCAGCATCGTCATCTCGATCGGCCTGTTTCTGATCGGACTGAGCGGCTCCGTCATGGTCACCGGCCTGCTGCTGCTCGCTACGGGCATATGCACAATCGCCTTCTCGACGAACAGCAACTCGCTCCTCCAAATGAATGCCCGGGACGAATACCGCGCCCGGGTCATGAGCGTCTATTCGCTCGTTTTTGCCGGTTCGACGCCGCTCGGCAATCTGCTCACCGGTTACGCGGCCGACCGTTTCGGCGCGGACAGCGCCTATATGCTGTGCGGACTGTCCTGTCTCGTTCCATGTCTTGCCATCATCTTGGTGTACCGCAATAAACGAAAAGCCGCGGCGAAGTTCGCAGGGGCGGGCGGGCCGGCGGTTCAACAGGCGGCGGAACGGCTCGCCGAACCGAAATAGCGCCGGCACCGGATTAGCCGGTTCTCGCCTCCCGGCCCAGCTTCATGGCAAACGTCTTCGCGGCGGCTCCCGCACCGCCTCCGCCGAAGCCGCCTCCGTAGACCACGATGAGCAGCGTCTCCGATTCGGCGCTGACGGCGCCGCTTTGCATATACCGGTCCAGATCGAACGGCAGCCGTTCGATGACCGCATGCTTGTGCAGCTCTTTCTCGCCCAGACCGAGCGCGGCGAACGCGGCGGACACGTCCTGCGGCCGCTCGGCCAGCCGCTTCATCCAGCCGTTCCACTCCGGCCGGTCCATCGTGAAATCCCACCACACCTTGCGCGGCTTGTAGTTGTGATTCAGGAAATAGTCGAGTTTCATCAGGCCGAGTGCGGCGTCCGGACTCCAGCCTATGCTTCTTCCGTTCGTTTCTTCATGCCTCGTATATTCCGTTAGGAACGCCCACAGCCTTGCGAACAGGTCCTCCAGCTGGTGGCCGATCTTCTGCCAGCCGCGGCTTTCCCAATAATCGCCGAACTGCTGGAAGAAATCGAACGGTGACGGGAATGCCCGCTCCACCAAATAAAGCAGCGCATGATCCATCCGGTGCGCGTTCCAATATTTCTCCAGCACATCCTCGACCCGCTTGATCCGCACAATATCCGAGAACGGCAGCAGATCGTTGCCGAGTATTTCGTACGGTGCGCGGTCCATGTAAATATAGCCGTATTTGTCCGCGTCATGGCGCAGTCCGGTGCCGCGCAGCATTTTCAGAAAGCCGAGCTGCAGCTCTTCCGGCCGGAGCGCAAAGACGTCGTTGAACGTTTTGCGGAACGTGTCGTAATCCTCATGCGGCAGCCCGGCGATCAAATCGAGATGCTGGTCGATTTTGCCGCTTTCCTTCACCTTGGTCACCGTGCGCGTCAGCTTCGCGAAATTTTGCCGGCGCTGCACCGCTTCGTTCGTCGGATCGTTCGTCGACTGCACCCCGATCTCGAAGCGGAAAATGCCGGGCGGCGCATGCTCGGCCAAATAATCGAGCACCTCGGGGCGCATGATATCGGCCGTTATTTCGAACTGGAACACGCAGCCGCGATGGTTTTCGATCAAAAACCGGAATATTTCCAGCGCGTAATCGCGTTTAATATTAAACGTGCGGTCGACGAATTTGATCAGCTTCGCCCCGGACTCGATGAGAAATAGCAGATCGGCCTTCGTCCGCTCCAGATCGTAATAACGCACGCCCACCTCGATGCTCGACAGGCAAAACTGGCAGCTGAACGGACAGCCGCGGCTCGTTTCGAAATAGACGACCCGGCTGCCCAGCTTAGGCAGATCTTCGGCAAACCGGTGAGGCGACGGCAGCGTCGCCAAATCGAGCTTCGGCCGTCCCGGATTGACGACGATTTCCTCCGTTCCGTCCGCCTTCCGCTTCCGGTAAACGAGACCGAACACCAGGTGAAATTTCCGTTCGCCGCGAAGCTCCGTGAGCAGATGGTGAAACGTCTCCTCGCCTTCGCCGAAAACGATGAAATCGACCTGCGGCAGCCGTTCCATCCAGAATGCCGTATCGTAGCTGACCTCGGGGCCGCCGAGGACGATGCGCAGCGAAGGCTTGATTTTGCGCAGCATGTCGATGACGGCGATCGTCTCCTCGATGTTCCAAATATAACACGAGAACCCGACGACATCGGGCTCCTTCGCGAACAGATCGGAGACGATATTCATCGCCGGGTCTTTAATCGTATATTCCGCGATGTCGATATCAAACTCATGCCCGCTGTACGCTTTCAGGCAGCGCAGCGCCAGCGAGGTATGGATATATTTGGCGTTCAGGGTCGTTAGCACGATTTTCATTTCGAAGGTTCCCTCATTTGTTTGCTTCGGATTGTCTATCATTGTACCGAATTTCGGGCAAAAAAAGAAGGGAGGCCGCTCTCGGACGCTTCTTGCCTCCTCGAGGGCTCCCTTAATGCGGTGAGCGTATGTGTTAATCGCGCACCTGCACGTTAAACTTCTCTTTCCCCTGCACCTGGATGACCGGATAACGGATTCGCCACGTGCCGTCCCCGTTCGCCGTCACCTCGCCCGGACCGAACCCGCGCGGCTGGAAGCTGAACGTCTGGTCGTAATACACATTCAGCTGGATGACGTTGTCCGGAAGCAGCTTGTGCAGCTCGACGCCCGCATCGATCGCCCAATAGCGCAGATCGTCGCTCGCCTTATGACCGTATACCATATAAAAGGCCGGATCGATAACCGCCGTAATGACGACCCATCCCTGATCGTCGCGGGTCACCTGAAAATCGCTCAGCTTGGCCGTCCCTTCGGACGTCTCGATCGTCGAGTATTCCTTGTCCATGAATGCCTTGATCTCGTCGTTCGTTGCGCCGGCCAGCGTCGACGGCTTGTCGCTCGGCAGGAAGGCGACGCTTGAGGGCGGATTCGATGCGATGTCCTGCAGCAGCAATTGGATGCTTTCAGCTGAAACCGCAAAGTTCAGATCCGCGTGCGTATCGTCGACGCCCGAGGACGTAAGGCCGATCAGCTCGCCGTCGTCGTTGAACAGGCCGCCGCCGGAGCTGCCGTGATCGATCGGGACGCTGATCTGGAACGTTTGCGCGCCGCCGTCCGATTGAATGTTGCTGACGATCCCTTCGGATACCGTATTCTGAATACCGAGCGGACTGCCGATGGCAACGACGTGATCGCCTTTGCCGACCAGCTCGGATTCACCGATTTTGACCGGATCGACCCCGAGCGGCTTCTTCGTTTGAAGCACCGCCAAGTCGCTGTCCTTATCGTAGCCGACGATGCCCTTCACGTCTGCGGTCGTGCCGTCTTCCAGCGTCACGGTCGCCGATGCGGCGTCCTGGACGACGTGAAAATTCGTCAGGATCCGGTCGCTGCCGATAATGACGCCGCTGCCTTGGGCGGTGTCCGTTGTAATCATGACGACCTTCGCGTCATTCTCGTCGACGATTTGCCGGACGCTCAGCTTCTCTTTGTCGTCGTCCTGCTGCTGCCGGCGCTGCTCTTCAGCCAGCTTGTCGATTTCCTGCTGCTCAAGCGCTTCCTCGGACGTGATCCGGATCGCATGCGACGCGGCATCGACCGCCACCTCGGCTCCCAGCGTCTCCGAAACAAAACGAAGCGGCACCATCGTCGTCCCGTTCAGCTGCTGCGCCGGAACGGCCAGCAGCACCGCCTTGCCGTTCTTGACCGCTTTCTTCGAGCCGAGCTGCAGCGTAACGCTCATGCCGTCCTTGATGCCGATGATCGTCTTCGTCGACGGCTCCCAGGTTACGTCGGCCTGCAGCGCTTTGAAAATCGCCCTCATCGGCACAAGCGTCGTGCCGCTCAGCGTGACCGGCGGAGGCGACAGCGCGAGCTTGCGGCCGTCCACATACACTTGATAGGCCGTCTTGCCGATTGCCGCTGCTGCGGGCTTTGCCGCCGCGGCGGCGCTTCCTCCCGTCAGCCCGGGCAGAGGCGCAAGCACGAGGCCGGCAGCCAGCACGGCAGCCAGCATCCCCTTCTTATTCCTGCTCTTCACGCGGTTTCCTCCAATAATCTCCTAATCTCCCACGTCGCTATCGTATCACCGCGTCCAGCGATTTGTCTATGACGCTTTCCTATAGATTTGTTATAGATTTGCTAACGTTTCGTTATTGGCCGACTATAGATTGAAAAAATAAATTAATGTTTGTATTATTAATATACCTATTTGTTAATGAATAGTGGAGGAATACGAGCCGCATGACGGGAGGAACCTCATGAAAATCGATGTAACCGAGAAATGGCTGCCGGTCTACGAGGCGCTCGCCAGCGATGTCCGAATCAACATCATCCAGCTGCTGGCGAAACGGGACATGAACATCAAGGAGCTGGCGCAGGCGGTCAATCTCAGCAGTCCGATCATGACCATGCACGTCAAGAAGCTGGAAAAGGCGGGGCTTATCCGCACGACGATGGTGTCCGGCAGAGGGGGGGCGAAGAAGGTGTGCACGCTCTCGACCGATTTTATCGAAATCGAGTTCCCGGCCAAGGACGATCCGTCCGCGCGGGAATATCATTTGACCGAAGTATCCGTCGGCCATTACACGGACTTCGATATCGAGCCGACGTGCGGGCTCGCCACGACCGAGAAGGTGATCGGCATCTTCGACGAGCCGCGTTATTTTCTCGACCCCGAGCGCGTCAACGCGAAAATTTTATGGTTCGGCAGCGACGGCTTCGTCGAATACAAAGTGCCGAACTTTATAATGAAAGGCGAAGAGCCGGTCGAGCTTGAAATTTCAATGGAGATTTCCTCCGAGGCGCCGTTTACGAACGATAACTGGCCTTCGGACATCACCTTTTTTCTGAACGGCGTCAATCTGGGCACATGGACAAGCCCCGGCGACTTCGGCGGCGGCAACCGCGGCAAATATACGCCCGACTGGTGGTGGAACGAGATCAATCAGTACGGCCTCCTGAAGGTGTTGAAAATCAACAAAAGCGGGACGTATATCGACGGCCAGCATCTGTCCGGCGTGACGCTCGACATGCTCGATGTCAAGCTAAAGCAGTGGACGTTCCGCGTCGCCGTGCTGGAGGATGCCGTCAACATCGGAGGCCTTACCCTTTTCGGCTCGGGCTTCGGCAACTACAATCAGGATCTATTGTTCAAGCTTTACTACGAGAAAGGGGCGGAGAAAGGAAGCGCGCCTTCGTCCCGGCAGGAGCGCGAAGACGAATCGGAATGAGATAACCCGGACGGCCCGGAACGCTGGCGTTCCGGATGGCCGTCCGGGTTTTCTCATGCGGCCGGGAAGAACGGCGGTGTCCTCCCCAATAGACCGAGCGTTTGCCTTCCGCTTAACCTTTGATCGAACCGATCATGACCCCTTTTTCGAAATATTTCTGAATAAACGGGTACACGAGCAGAATCGGCAGCGTCGAGACGATGATGACCCCGTATTTGATCTGGTCGGCGTACCGCTGCGCATAACCTCCCGCATCGCCGCCGGTTCCCGCGCCCCCCGCAAATACCTGGTTGGACAGCAAAATGTCCCGGAGCACGATCTGCAGCGGCTGCAGGCTGTTGCTGCGGATATAAATGAGCGCCGTGAAGAAATCGTTCCAATGCGCCACCAGATAATACAGCCCGATTACGGAGACGACGGACTTGGAAAGCGGCATCGCCACCTTCATGAAAAAGGTGAAATGCGTGCAGCCGTCCATCGAAGCCGCCTCGTAAAGCTCCTTCGGAATCGCATTCTCGAGAAACGTCCTGGCGATGATCAGGTTATAGATATTGACGGAAAAGGGAATGATAAACACCCATAAATTGTTCGTCAGATGCAGCCCCTTCATCAGGATATACGTCGGAATGAGGCCCCCGTTGAAAAACATCGTCACGACGAAAAGCAGCATCAGGAAACGTCTCGCCCGGAATTCCGGCCTCGAGAGCGCATAAGCGGCCGGGAGCGTGAACAGCAGGTTCACGAACGTGCCCAGCAGCGTATAGACGATCGTATTTTTATACCCGGTCCAAATGCGGGCGTCCTTAAAAATTTCATGATAGCCGAACAGGCTGAAGCCCTTCGGGAACAAAATGACATGGCCGGTGGACACGAGCGTCGAATCGCTGACCGAGGCGATCACGACAAAATAAAGCGGGTAGGCTACGATCAGAAAGATGAATGCGCACAGGACGACGATGACGGCATCGAATACCGCGTCTCCGGCGCTTTTGTTTTTTTTGGCTGCAAGCTCCATGACCTTCCTCCTACCACAGGCTGATGTTCGAAGCTCTTCGGGAGATCGCGTTCATCGCAACTAGGAAAATAAAATTGATCAGCGTATTGAACAGGCCGATGGCCGCCGAGTAGCTGAATTGGTTCGAAATGATGCCGATCTTATACACGTAGGTCACGATCACCTCGGAAACGGGCAGGTTGAGCGCGTTCTGCATCAGGAACACTTTTTCGAAGCCCGTGCCGAGCACGTTACCCATGCTGAGAATGAACAAAATGATGATTGTCGGTTTGATGGCCGGCAAATCGACGTGCAGAATCGTCTGCCATCTGCCGGCGCCGTCGATTTTCGCGGAATCGTACAGCTGCGGATCGACGGTCGACAGCGCGGCCAAATAAATGATGCTGTTCCAGCCGCAGTGCTGCCAGATGTCCGAGAGAACGTAGACCGGCACGAACGCCCTCGTCGAGGCGAGCATGTTGAAATCGCCCCAGCCCAGCCAGTCCAAAATGTGCCCCACAATGCCCGTGTTGGGCGACAGCAGCACGTTCAGCAGCCCGACCATGACGACGATCGAAATAAAATGCGGCAAATAGACAGTCGTCTGCAGCGTTTTTTTCGCCCGCCTCCACTTCACCTGGTTCAGGATGAGGGCCAGCACGATCGGCGCCGGGAAGCCGAGGATAATCGTAGCGAGACTGATCGTCACCGTATTTTTCATCAAATCGGCGAACATGTAATTGGTCACGAACTGCTCGAAATAGTGAAGTCCGCGCCAGGCGCCCCCGGTCAGCCCCTTCGTAAAATCGTAATCGCGAAAAGCGAGCTGAATGCCGTACATCGGAACGTAATTGAACAGCAAAACGACGACGATGGCCGGAAAAACCATGATCCACAATTGGTAGTCGCGCCGGAAGGTGCCGATAACGGTCGGCTTGCTGCGCGCATGAGCGCGTTTCGCGCCGGCCTGCTGCGGCAGCTCATTCGTTTGAGAGGTCATGAGAAACGCATCTCCCTTTCAAGGAATCATGCCGCCGGCGCCTTATGAAAGCCGGGCGGCATGACCCGTAACGGTAAGTAAGAGCGGTTTAAGATTACGCCTTGCTTTTATAATCGTCGTAATACTTCTGCATGATTTTCAGATTGTTCGGCAGACCGATTTTCTCGAGATTTTTCACGTAGCCGTCCCACTCGTTCTCGATGCCGCCCTTCGTAATCCACTGCGAATATTTGGCGATGGCAAGCGTCATCATGTTCGTGTTCACAAGGCTCATCGCGTTGTTGTCATCGGTGCTGTATTTGATGAACATGCTCGGCAGCACGTCGGTTCTTGGGTTGACGGCGCCGAGTGCGCCCATGAGCGGCTCGGTTTGCTTGCCCACAGACTGCATGTCCGTCCCCAGCGTCAATTTCAGCGAATCGGCGATGTACATCGGTCCGTTATCCGCCCATGTCGACGTCCATTTCCAGGTGCCGGGGTCCATATTCTTGTCCGCCGGCGGCAGTACCGTGTAGCTGCCGTCGCCGTTATCCTTGATGTTGGTGCCGAGCGAGCCGAACAGCACCTGCATGCTCACCTTCGGATCGTACAGCTCGTTGATGAACTTCATCGCCGCGTCTTTATTTTTGGTCTTCGCCGACATGACCACCATGTTCGAGCCGTAGTTGAGGGAGTTGTAATCGTAGTCCCAAGACAGTTTGGCCGTCGAATCGGCCGATACTTTAAGCGGCGCCACCGACGTATACTGGGGCGCCAGCTGGTTGCCGAACCGGTCGGTCACTTCCCAGCCCCACGTAAAGCCGACCTTTGCCGTATCGCCGGTGCCGCGGGCGACCGACTGGAATTTGGTGTAGTCCTGCGTGAACACCTCGGGATTGATGAGCCCGGCCGCGTAGCATTTGTGAAGAAACTCCACCATTTGCTTGTACCGGTCGTCCGTGAGGAAGTTTTTTACCTTGCCGTCCTCCACGAAATAGCCAGTCCCGCTGCCGTCCGTCAGCGTGATGCCTTCGCTGCCGAGCAGCACCGTCGGCTGGAAGTAGCCGAAGCCTCCCGTACCCGTCGGAGCGAAGTCCATCGGAATCTCGTCGTTCGGATCGCCGTTGCCGTTCGCATCCTGGTCCTTAAACGCTTTCAAGACGTTAAACAGCTCGTCCCAGGTCGTCGGCATTTTCAATCCGAGATGATCGAGCCACTTCTGGTTGATGAACTGCCTCGTCGCCGTCGCGGGCCAGAACCTCTGATATTTCGGCAGCCCGTAGATTTTGCCGTCCGTCTGCGTGGCAATCACCTTCGTCTCCGGCTTGTCGTTAAACATCGCCTGCACGTTCGGCGCGTCCTTGGCGACCAGGTCGGTCAGGTCCTGGAACAAGCCTGGAAACTGGGCGATGTCGGCGTCCGAGATCGCATTAGGCCCGACGATCAGGTCCGGAACGTCGCCCCCGGCAAGCAGCGCGCCTTTCTTCTGATCCCAGTCGGCCGTCACCTCCTGCCACTGGATATCGACGCCCGCGCGGTCTTCGGCGTCCTGCAGCCATTTCATTTTCGCAAGCTCTTCCGTCAACGGATGTTTCGTGATGATTGCCGTTAGCTTCACTTTGCCGCCCGCTGCGTTGTTACCGCTTTCATTTCCGGCTGCAGCACTGCCGCTCTCGTTATTTGCGCTGCCGCTGCACCCGGCGAGAAGCGCCGCTCCCAGTCCAAGGGTCAGCAAAATCGGGACCGCCTTTTTCATTTCGCTTTTACCTCCGCTTATTATTTGGAATCGAATCGGCATGAAGAGCCGTCCCCTTGTCCGGAAACGCAAAGCAGCCAATCCGGTGAAACCGCAAACCGCCGGTAAACACGGGCAATCAGAGAGAGTCATTATATATTAACTAATTACTATTTTTATTAATCACATACTAGCACAACCGTTTTCAACCTGTCAATCGACAATTTTCTCTCCGTTTTTGATCTCTATTTATTTGTATAGATGTAAGTTTAACCTAAATTCCGTCGTTCAATTAATATGTAGAAGAATTGAATAACAAATACCACACTATCCGATTTACCTGCTGCGAGCATGAAAAAACCCGATCGCAGCGGCCTCCGAAAGGGGCCGAAACGATCGGGCGGTATCCGCCTGCGGCGGATAGGAAGCGAGTCGGGCGGCGGATCAGCCTTTTGCCGCTTTATACGCTTCGATATATTTTGCGGCGCGGGCCGCGATCAGGCTGTAATCGCCTTTTTTCACCGCTTCGCTCGTCAAATCCGAGCCGATGCCGACAGCTACCGCGCCGGCTTTGATCCACTCGCCCAAATTTTCGAGCGAAACGCCGCCGGTCGGCATGATGTTCGCCTGCGGCACCGGGCCTTTCAGCGCCTTAATGATGGAAGGCGAATACAGGTTGCCCGGAAACAGCTTGACGATATCGACGCCGAGCTCGAGCGCCTCCTGGATTTCCTTCACCGTCATGACGCCCGGCATGACCGGGATCCGGTAACGGTTGCAAAGCGTAACGGTCGCCGGATTGAGCGACGGCCCCACGACAAACTCCGCTCCGCTCAGAATGGCGGCGCGGGCCGTCTCCGGGTCGAGCACCGTGCCGACGCCGATAATCGCAAATTTCGCCGGGTCCGCCGTGTCGCTCGAATACGTGGCGGCCAGCTTCTCGATCGCCTTCAGCGCGAACGGAACCGTCATCGTCACTTCGATCGTTTTAATGCCGCCGGCGATGCACTGCTCCGCCATCTCGACCACGTCCTCCGGCGATTCGCCGCGCAGAACGGCGACGACGCCTTCCTCCGCCATTTGTTGAACCAGCTTCAATTTTTTCATGGGTGCGCACCAGCCTTTGCCTTTTTTCGTCATCTGTCCGTTATTGTACCATGCCCAGCGGAATTTGTAGACAAGCCGGCGGGCTGCGGGCCCGGCTGCGGACGGACGCCGGAATGCCCGGGCCAGAAATAATTCCTTGTAAGGAAGCGCAAACTACACCTATCCGGACTGCGGATTGTTTGTCACAATATCGTCACAAAAAACAATTTCACAGTTTTTACGAAAAGGTTTACAATTAACCATTAGGATATCATTCATACCCAGAGACTCGGCTTATTTGTGAAAGAATGCACAAATACTGCCGGACAAAGGAGGACGTTACCGCATGACCATCGTAAACAGTCAGGAAAGCTCCGTGTCCCAGGCCGAGGCGGCTCCGGATGCAAAGGGCAAGCTGGATCTGCTGGAGCAGCTGACGCGCCCCGAAATTCAGGATTCGCTCACGGTGCTGATCGAGAATCTCCCGAAAATGGCCGAAATGATGACGCAGCTTACGAAAGCGTACGATTTCGCTCAGGCGATCATGACCGACCGCGTGCTGATCGACGATCTGAAAGGCGGATTCACCGAATTTGCCCAGCCGATCCAGGAGAAAGCGAAGAGCCTTGCGCAAGCGGCGATGGAAGCCAATGAGCGGGCCCAGTCGAGCAGAGCGACGATCGGCATCTTCGGGTTGCTCAACATGCTGAAGGATCCGCAGGTCCAGTATGCGCTCCGATTCTCCCAGGCTTTTCTCGACGTCACGGCGGAACAGAAGAAGCGCGGCTAGACCGGACCGGCACATCATAACGGAGGAGGAAGCATCATCATGAAACAGGTATTGATACTCGGCGGCGGTTATGGCGGCCTGCTGACCGCCCTCACGGCACGCAAATATTTAGACGCGTCGGAGGCGGCGATTACGCTCGTCAACAAAACGCCGTATCACCAAATCGTAACCGAGCTCCATCGTCTGGCCGTCGGCGGACTTTCGGAGCAGGCGGTGGCTCTTCCCCTGGATAAGCTGCTGCGCAACAAACAGGTCGAGCTGCGGGTGGATACCGTCCAGCAGATCGAGCCGGACCAGAAAAAAGTAACGCTCACTAGCGGCGCTTCGCTCAGCTACGACGCGCTCGTGATCGCGCTGGGCAGCGAAACGGCTTTCTTCGGCATTCCGGGCCTGCAGGAGAACAGCTTCGTGCTGAAGTCCGTGGCCGACGCCAACCGTATTTGCGCCCACGTCGAAAGCAAGCTGGATTCTTATAAGCGGACGAACAACAAAGCGGACGCGACGTTTATCGTCGGCGGCGGCGGCTTGACCGGCGTCGAGCTGGTCGGCGAATTCGCCGATATGCTGCCGGAGCTCTGCAAGCGGAAAGGCATCGATTACGCCGACATTTCGCTGTACTGCGTCGAAGCGGCGCCCACTATTCTGCTCGGCTTCGCGCCTGATCTGGTCGAACGGGCGCGCACCAGCCTGGAGAAGCGCGGCGTGAAGTTCCTGATCGGCCTGGCGGTCACCGAAGCGACGCCGGCGGGAATCACGCTCAAGGACGGCAGCACGATCGAGACAGGGACGTTCGTCTGGACCGGCGGCGTGCAGGGCAACGCGGTTGTCGCAAACTGCGGCATCGAAGTGAACAGGGGCCGCGCGACCGTAACGCCCGGTTTGCAATCGACGAGCCACCCGGACGTATTCGTCGCCGGCGACAGCGCCGTCGTCATGGGGCCGGAAGGGCGCCCGTATCCGCCGACCGCGCAGCTGGCCTGGCAGATGGGCGAAACGATCGGCAATAACCTGGCGGCTTATTTCAAAGGCATCCCGTTCGAAGAGTTCTCGCCGGTCTTCTCCGGCACGCTCGGCAGCCTCGGCCGCAAAGACGGCTTCGGCACGATCGGGGCCAACCAAACGAAGCTGAAGGGAACGCCCGCTTCGCTCATGAAGGAAGCGAGCAACATCCGCTACCTGTCGCATATCAACGGGCTGTTCTCGCTCGCCTATTAAATCAAGGCGACATGCAGCCGGTCGTTCAAGAAGGAACGGCCGGCGCGGTCCTTTGATGGCGAAGCAAGCTTCTTCTCCTGGAAATAGAAACTCAAATTTCCGCTATTTCGCATAAAGCGCCTGGCCATGAAGCGGCCAGGCGCTTTTTCGTTTTCACGCGTTAAAGCTAGCTTACAGTTCCTTCACCATCGTGACATGCGGCATGCCGGCATCCATAAAAATGGCGGATACCGTCACGTAGCCCAGCTTCGCGTAAAACGGCTCGGCATGCGTCTGGCTGTTCAGCTTCGCCTTGGCCGCCCCTTTCGATCTGGCGATCGATTCGAGCTCCCGCACGATCATTTGGCCGATCCCCTGCGAGCGGTATTCGGCCAGCACGCAGATCCGCTCCAGCTTGCCCGCTCCGTCGACCAGCCGCACACGCCCGGCGCCGATCGGCCGGCTGCCGGAATAGACGACGATATGCTCCGCTTCGTCTTCAAGCTCGTCCAGCTCCAGCTCGGGAGGCACGCCCTGCTCCCCGACAAATACGGCGCTTCGCACGCGGAACGCATCGTTCCGGCCCTCCGTTCCTTTCACCTTCTCCACGGTTACCATGTATCCGCTCTCCTCCTCCGCCATGTATCTTTCATCTCCTGCTCATCATCCCTTGCCGTACCGGCATATGTCAATCGTTCGAAGGGCCGGAATGTTAAGGGCGGCCGTCCGCTCGCGGATACCGGCGGCACTTTTTTCGAAATGCGCAGGAATAGTAACCCGGAGGGCAGAAATATACTGGAACTAAATCCTGTCCAAATGGAGATTGAAGCGATGACTCATTCGATTGCAGGCGTTTCCGGCATCGCCTTTATGCTGGTCGCCGTCATGATGCCTTTCTTGATTTGGGGCCTGCGCACGCTGCGCCTGACCCAGCCGATCCGGGCGGAGCTCCCGCCGGACCACCAGGCCAAACGGGGCACGCCGTTAATGGCCGGACTGATTTTGCTGGTCGGCGTGATCCTATCCGCCGCGTTCCATCCCGATCCGCTTGTCCTTTTTCTTTGCGCGGCATTCGTGCTCTTCAGCCTCGTCGGCTTCGCGGACGACTTCAAGAAAGCGGCCTACCAGGACCCGAACGGCATATCCGGCAAAACGAAGCTTGTCTTTCAGTTCGGCTTCACGGCAGCGCTTCTGTACGTGCTGATCCATACCTTTTCGCTCGAGCCGACCATCGAGGTTTACCGGAATCTCACCGTTACGCTTCCGGTCATCGTCTACGTCGCCGTCATGCTGCTGTTTATCGTCGGCTCGGCGAATGCGATTAACTTTACGGACGGGCTCGACGGGCTGCTGATCAACGTGGCGATCCCGACCTACTTCTTTTTCTTTGCCATCTCCAGCCACCCGGAGGTCAAGCTGTTTTCCCTGGTGATGATCGCCTGCCTGCTCGGATTGTTCCTCTACAATATTTACCCCGCCCGGGCGTTCATGGGGGACACGGGGTCGCTGGCAATCGGCGGCTCGCTGTCTTTTCTGGCAGTTCTCGAGAAAGTCGAGCTGCTGATCCCGATCCTCTTTTTCGTCTATTTGGCCGAGCAGCTGTCCGTCATCCTGCAGGTATGGTATTACAAAAAAACGAAGCTCCGTCTCTTCCGCATGGCGCCGATCCATTACCATTTCAGCTTGAAATACGGATGGAGCGAAAATAAAATCGTGATGATATTCGGCTTCATATCGTGGATGTGCGCGCTGGTCAGCTGGTTAATTTGGCGGTTTCTGTTCTGAGCCCCGCTCCTCCTCCCCGTTCGCCGGTCGGCCGGCAGCGCGGAGAGGCGGCGGCCTCGCCGCTCATGTCGAGCCGGAGCGGCCCGGACCACAATCCCCTCGTAGGGGCACTCTCCCGGCATGATGGTTTCAAATCTTCTGTTCCGGTCCCGCGTAAAACCCGTTCACAATCTTGAACCGCTGCGCAGACGTCATTCTGAGCAGCCGTTCAAGTATGTTCAAGGAAACTTTGCCGCAGGAAAAAGCCTGCCCGGTAAACGCCGCATCGTCCCATCCCAGCTCCCGCTGCAGCCGCTCCAGCCGCTTGAAACCATAATAATACGTCGTAAAGTACCCTGGCGTAAGCTCCTGGGAATAAACCTGACCTCTCGCCACCTGGGGGGTGAACTGCATGTACTTGACATATAAATCGACAGCCGCATCGGGCCCTTCGCCAAAGTGGTGAACCAGAAGGTCGGCCCAGATCCGGACCGCGGCGTGAAGCCGGCGGAATGCCACAAACAGGCGGAAAGCGGGCCTGCCAAAAATGTCCTGCATCAAGGTTTCGGAACGAATGCACAAACCTTCATTAAGCGCAGCCGCCTGCGAGGTGAGGGAGGCGACCTTAAAGCTGCGGGGCATATCCCCGGCTGCCGTCTTCACGAAGTGCGCATGATGGCCGGGATAGCATTCGTGCACCGCGTTCAGCAGGATCCATCCCAGGCTGAGGGTGCGGTAATTGTGGACATTCAGGAAAACCGCCCCCCGCAGGCTGCCCGTCAGCAGATTCCCGCCCGAAAAATAGCCGCCCCACGGGTAGGAGTCGCGCAGGTATTCGGGTACCGGCCAGACGGCGCAATCCTCGCCTTCCGGCAGGCTCATATATTCCCTTGCTTTGGCCCGTGCGGCGGCTACGAAGCCTTCCATGGCGGGAAGCACCTTCTCGGGGCTGTCGTACGGCCCCAGATCCTCGTCAAGGATCCGGAAAGCGTCGCGCCCGGAATCAAGCTCCCCGGCAACCTCGTAAAACCGCTGCCGGCACTGCTCCACCTCTTCTCGATACCACGTAAGCAGTTCGGTCAAACTAATCCCGTAGACTTGGCCGAGGGTATTCTCGTAATCAAGTCCGTTGATGCATGCTGCCGGCTCGGGCAAAGGGGCCTGTCTGATCTCCGCGGCAAGGTCCATTGCCCGCCCGGATAACTCCTTGAATGCAAGCCGGACGGCGCCGAGTTCTTCCTCCGAAGCGGAGGGAAATGCCTTGACCAGGCCGGGCAGCATCTTATCCGAAAATCCCGGAAGATCGCCCAGCGTCCTCAGCAGAATCTCACGCCGCCCGCCGGGAATCCGATCGCCCAGCTTCCTTACACCTTCAAATACTGCAGGGGTCCGGCCAAGGAATTCGCGAAGCGCCGACAGGCGCTCTGCGGGGCCGCGGCCCTTCAGGCTGATCAGATTGTTGATCCGGCGGGCGATATTGGAGATAAACCGGTTTGGGAAAGATTGATCCGTCTGCAGCCTCGCCTTCAGGACGCCGGCCGACTCGGCCAGGTGATCAAGCACAACTGCCGTCTCCGGCGGCAGGCCCGTCTTCTCCTCGAGACGCAGCTCATGCTGCGCGGCCGCGATTTCTTCAGCCAATTCTCCAAAATGGTCCAGCTCCGGAATGAACGGCTTGTTCTCAAAGTCAAGATGGCCGTCGTAGCGCACAAACAGGTCCGTCACTCGCTGGTCCAGCTTCTGCAAGCGATTCAATCTCCTCACCAATCCTTTCCGATTAGAATGGACTATCCCTGAATCCGGTAATCGTCAGGCGGCTCCGCAAGCTGTAGATGCCGCACGAAGTAATCCCAGCGCCGGCGCGTCACGTAGGGGTGGTTCCCGGAGCCGTGAGCCGCGTCCGGAAGGATCAACAGGTCAAAATCCTTGTTCGCCTTGATCAAGGCCGAAGCAAGCCGGATCGTTGACGCGGCCGGCACGTTCTCGTCCATCTCGCCGTGCATGAGAAACAGCTTGCCTTTGAGATTGGCGGCCAGGGCGGCGTTCGCAGATTCCCGGTAATGATCGCCGACCGGCAAGCCCATATAGCGCTCGATCCAGCCGGCCTTATCGAGCATATGATCGTGGTTTCCCGCCCAGGCTACCGAAACCTTATAGAAGTCGGGATGCGCCAGTATGGCGCGCGCCGCCGCATAACCTCCGGCCGAATAGCCGTAAATTCCGGTACGTTCCAAATCGAAGTACGGGTAACGGTCGGCCAGCTGGCGGAGAGCCGCGATATGGTCCGGCAGTCCGGCATCCCCAAGATTTCGGTAAGAGAAGTCGAGGAACGCCTTTGAACGGTACGACATGCCCAGCCCGTCAACCGCTACGACGATAAAGCCCAATTCGGCCAGAGCCTGATCGTGCCAGAACTGCGCCGTGCCGTCGCGGCCGCCGGCAAACGCCCGAGGCGCGCGAACGGCCTGCGGTCCCGAATAATTCCCCTCGATCACGGGATAACGTTTCGACGGATCAAAGTTTGTCGGCCGGAATACGACGCCGTAGATGTCCGTGACCCCGTCCCGGGCTTTGGCGCAAAACCTTTCCGGATACTTCCAGCCCGCGGCCAACAAAGGTTCGATCTCGGCCTCTTCAAGCGTCATGACCGGGCTGCCGTCAGCCTGCCGCAGGACGGTTACGGGGGGAAGATCCACCCGCGAGTACGTATCGACGAAACAGGACCCGCTCGGGGAAAAGGAAATCTCATGGTCGGCATCCTCGGGCGTAAGCAGCTGCAGACCGGTTCCGTCAAGCTTGACCCGGTAGAGGTGCCGGAAGTACGGGTCCCGGCCGCTCTCGCGGCCGGCCGCCGTAAAATAGACGAGCCGCTGCGAATGATCGACGCAGAGCACATCATAAACCACCCAAGGCCCCGAAGTGATGCGATTTTTCAGCCGGCCCTCCGAACCTTCATACAGGTACAGATGCCCCCAGCCATCCCGGTGGGAGTACCAAACAATCTCTTCCCCGCCGCTCAGCACGCGTACATTGTGGGTATCGGGCCAGTAGCTGACGCGCGGATCCCAGCCGGTCTCCGCCGTCTCCTCCAGAACGCTGCGGCAGCTCCCGGTTTCGGGATCGATGCGGTATAACGCAATGGTACGGAATCCTCGCCGGCGATATAAGAGATAAAGCTGTTCCCCACCATCCGATTCCCACCAAACCGGATGGCGCGGTGCCCCGTAATAGAGGATCGGCAGAGGCTCGATATCCACGATTGCGGCTTCGCCCCCGGGAATCCGGCAGATCAGAGGCTCGGCGACTGGCGGGTTTTCGTCTCCGGGGAGCGGGTAGACATACGAATACACCTTCGGCCTCAGGCTGCCGTCCGACGGGCTCGCTTGAATCAAGTGGAGGCGCCCGGACTCGCGGGCATCGATTCGGTAAGTGAGAAGGCGGGTGGAGTCCGGCGACCATACAACGGCCGGTCCGCTTGGTTGGGCAAGCCCGGCCGCCGCGAGCGGAGAAGGCAGCGGAAGCCCGTACTGGCGGTCCGCCTCGCCGTCCTTCGTGAGCTGAATTTCCTCTCCGCCGGCCAGCGAACGGACAAACAGGTTGCTGTCTCTTACGAACGCCGCCCAGCGGCCGTCCGCCGATACGGCCTCTTCGGCTCCGGCTTTTCCGTCTTCCTCGATCAGGGAGCATTCATAGGCAGAGAGATTGCATTTCCATTTGGAATCCGGGGTGGCAACGATAACCGTCCCCCCGTCGGCAGCCATTTCAATCTCGTCGAACGGGAGCTGATTCCCATCGTAAATCCGGCCAGATGCTTCCGAAAGCGCTGCGGCCAAACGGGTATGATCAAACACGGGACGACGTACCGCCTTTACCGTGTCAACCAGCATGAAGCGTTTGCCCTGACTGGTCTGAACCCGATACCAAAATCGCTCGCCGCCACTAATCCAATTAGGGCTGATATCGAGGCGAAACGCCAATTTTTTTGCGTTTTCGGGCAGAAAACGCTCGGCTCTCGCATACGTCCCCCGTTCAACCTGCGGTGCAGTGTACCTGTCCAATCGAAGCCCTCCTTTTAACCGGCGATTTCCTCTATGCATTTAATCCGAGCTGTTCGTAAAGCTCTTGTTTCACCAGCCGCAATCCGAAGACCCTTCTCACTCGATGTCCGGGAAAAGGTTTGAACGTAACGGTTACGGTATCCTTCCCCTCCGTACTTTCTTCCGGCAGGACATAGTTAACGTTGTAGCACTTATCCGCTTCTTTAAAGCCTTCCATCCCGTCTTTGACCGGTTTTCCGTCCACAAGCACTTCAAACCCGCAATCCGGCATTTCTTGGGCTGCGGTGTACGTCACCACGAGCATCAGCCCGGTTTGCCGACGCGCCTGCAGATCGAAGGAGAACCAGCCGTCGATCCCGGCCTGCCGGAACGGCCGATTGCCCAGCGTGCCAACGCTCGTATAATGGCCTTGAAAATGATGATCGCGTTCCGGCTGCATTTCCCCCGGCTGCACGTAATCGATTGTGCATTGTTCCAGAATGCGTATTTTTTCGCGGAGAGCCTGATACTCCTGCTCGGCCTTCTCCCACTCTTCTTCGGTAAACAAATCCCAGTAGACCGAATACAGTCTGTCATGCATCCGGTAAAACGGATACAGCTCAACGTCCCGGGGATAACCCGCATTGACGGTGCGAAACGTATTCGGTTTGTCGGGGACCGGCCGAATCCATTCCGAAAGCGGTTTGTTCCGCGAAATCATGACCGTCGTTTTCTGGGCTTCCGAATCGTCCAGCGGCCCCAGATCGCCCGCCAGGACCAGAGGACCGTACATGACGGCAGCGCGGCCCGGATTGTCCGGCATACTTTCGAGACGCAGCGTCATCGGAACGGTCAACGCAACCTCATCCCCATCGACCCATGTGCGGGCGATTTCAACAAAGCTGCCGGGTTTGGCATCGAATGACAACGGTTCTCCGTTTACGCGCACTTCCATTCCTTTTTCCGCCCAACCGGGATATCGAATGCACATCGTAAAGGCAGCAGGAGTGTCGCAGCTCACTTGAAGCTTAATTTGATCGCCCTCCGGATAGTCCGTCAGCTGCAGCAGCTTCATTCCCTTGTCGGTCCAATTCAAAGTAGACGAGATGAACTGATTCACGAATAGCTTCTGTCCGTTATGGAAATAAATGCCGTTCCCATAACTGGCGTGGTTCTCCATCCCCGTTCCGACGCAGCAGGTAAAGTGGTCGAATTTGCCGTTATATTTTTTGTAGCCCCCCATGCCCAGCGATACAAAATAACAAACGCTGCCCGTCGACGGATCTTGGGAGGCCAAAATATGATTGTAAAGGGCTCTCTCCCAATAATCCGCCTCCAAGGCCGAGCCGTTCCATTGAAACAGATGCTTCGTCAGCTTCAGCATATTGTACGTATTGCAGGTCTCCGTCGTCTGCGCGCCGAGGCGGTCGCTCAGCAAATCCGGCTCGCCGAAATACTCGCCGAAGCTGTTGCCGCCCGTTACGTAGGAATGATGGTGAACGACGCGCTCCCAGAAAAATTCCGCCGCCGATCTGCGTTTGGTGTCGTTAGTCAGCTCGTACTCCCTGGCCAGACCGATTAATTTGGGAATTTGCGTGTTGGCATGCTTTCCGGATAAGGTATCCTTTTGTTCGGCGAGCGGGTCCAGGACCGCTTGATGCCAAAATCGTTCCGCCAGCCTGAGATATTTCTCTTCGCCGGTATCCGCATACAAATCGGCCAATACTTCATTCATGCCGCCGTACTCGCATTTCATCATTTCCTGCATTTGCTCCTCCGACATCCCGGAGAACGCCGCGTCCATCCAATCCGCCAGCCGCACGGCCACATGCAGTGCTTCTTTATTTCCCGTTAAGTGCAGCGCGTCGCGCAAACCGGCAAACAGCTTATGCATCGTATAAAGAGGCGCCCATACGCCGTTCAAATCAAAGCCTTTCGAACGGATATCGCCCGACGCAACCTCCTGAAAAATTTCTTTTCCCCGAGGAATACCCGCAACATAGCCGTCTCCGTGCGCACGCTGACAGATTTCCAGCTCGCCGACGATATAATCGATCCGTGCTTTAAACCCGGCCTCCCCTGTCGATGCATAAACCATGGAACAGGCGGAAAGGTAATGGCCAAGCGAATGACCCGATAACGTCATCGCCTCCCATCCCTCATATTGCGGCATTTTGGGTTCGAGTCCGGCATATTCCCTGAATCTGGCGAGCAGGCGATCCGGTTCAAGCTCCAGCAAATACGCCCGGTTCAAATCCATGGCATGCTTGAAAGGGCCTCCCGTAACGCTGACGTCTTTTAAATCGAACGCTTTGGCTTTCGCCGGTACCTTCATGTCGATCATTCCGTTTCCTCCTCGCGGAAATTGATGGGTTAACCTTTAATGCCGGTCAACGTAATGCCTTCAATGAAATAGCGCTGCGCCAAAAAGAACAACCCGATGATCGGGGAGACGATGGTTGCGGAAGCCGCCATCAGGTATCCCCACTGCGCATTGTACAAGCCTTGGAAAGCGGCCAAGCCGAGCGACAGCGTAAAATGCTTCTCGCTGTTCAGATAGATGACCGGCCCCAAAAATTCGTTCCACACGCCGATGAAGGTGAAGATACCGACGACGATCAAGGCCGGTTTGGACAGCGGAACGATAATATGGAGCAGGACGGTGGGCGGCCTGGCGCCGTCCATGTAAGCCGCTTCGTCCAAATCCTTCGGAATCGTCATGAAAAACTGGCGGAGCAGAAAGATGTTGAAAGCTCCTCCCCCGAACCAGGAAGGGACCGTCAGCGGCACGAATGAATCCAAAGCTCCGAGCGATTTCCAGAGCATAAAGGTCGGAATGAGCGTAACGGCGTAAGGAAGCATCATCGTAGAAAGCAGCGCGGCAAAAATCAGGCTCCGTCCGTTCCATTTCAGCCTGGCAAAGCTGTACGCCGCCATGACGCTGGTCAGCATCGTCCCGGACATCGTAAAGAGTTCAATCATCATGGTGTTGGTAAAGAAGGTTAGAAAAGGAACGCTCGTTAACGCATTCGGATAATTGCTCCACATGAACGGGCGGGGAATCCACTCCGGCGGGAACACGAAGATTTGTCCGTTATCCATTAGCGAGCTGCGGAGAAGCCAGAAGAACGGGAACAGCATCAGAATGCTGCCCGCGATCAAGATCACGTAAACGAGCCCTTTCCATATGGAGAGCCTCACGGAACGATGGGCGCCGTGCCGGGGTCGGACGCGAACGGCCGTCCGCTCCAATACGCTGTTCATGACTTTCCTCCTTCCTCATAGTAGACCCACTTGGATGAGGTTTTAAAAACAACGAGCGTCAGCACCATAATAATCAGGAACAAGATCCAGGCCAAGGCAGATGCGTACCCGATCTTCGACTCCGTGAACGCCTTGCGGTACAAATAAAACACATAGAATAGCGTCGCGTTGTTCGGGCCGCCCTGCGTCATGATGTAAGCTTCGTTAAAGATTTGGAACGTGCCGATCAGCGACAAGACGAGGTTGAAGAAGATGGTCGGCGTCATGCTCGGAACGGTGATGTGGATAAACTTGCGCCACGCGCCCCCTCCGTCCACCTCGACCGCTTCGTATAAATGGGAGGGCACGCCCTGCAAACCCGCCAGAAAAATAATGACCGAATTGCCGATGCCCCAGGTGCTCATCAGGATCAAGGAAGGAATGGCCGTACTTTCCCCGTAGATCCATTGGGAGGTCGGCAGACCGGCAGCCTTAAGCACCGCATTGAGCAGCCCGAAGTCCGGATTGAAAATCCAAATCCACAGCATCGTATTGGCCAGGCTCGGGACGATGGCGGGCAAATAATAGATGGTCCGAAAAACCGATAGTCCTCTTACCTTCTGATTCAAAAGAAACGCCACCAAAAACGCCAGGAGCAGGCCAAGCGGAATGCTGCCGATGGAGTAATACACCGTAGCAAAAAGCGATTTGGCAAACAGCGGATCTTCGGTGAAAATCGTTTTATAATTATCCATGCCGGTAAACGTCCACGAGCTCCCGATCGTCCAGTCCGTCATGCTGATGAAGAACGACGCGATAACCGGTCCGACCGTGAAAATGCATAACCCGAGTATAGGGGGCAGGGCGAACAAAATCCCCCAATTCCGTTCCAAACGGGAAAGTCCTGTCGGTCCGCTCTTCATGGACAGCGCTCCTTTCTACGCGGAAGAGAGGGGGAACGCGAAGGGTTCCCCCTTGCCCGTTTCTATTTGTCCGGATATTTGCCGCTCAGAAGCGGCTCGATTTCCTGCTTTAGATCGCTTAGCACTTCTTTGGCCGGCTTCTTGTTCGTGAAAATCAAATCGAGGGCGGGGGCCAGCTTTGCATTGATCGCAGGATAATTTTTCAGGCTTGCGGACGGAGAAACGACCGTATTGTTCAAGGTATAGTCGATCGCGGCCGTTTTGAATTCCGGCGGGTGGGCATCGTTTTTCGTCCAAGAATCGATTTTGTCCTGCTCCGTATAGTACTGGGTTTCAACCGGCATCCACAAACCGATTTTGTACAGATCGACCTGCTCCGGATTATTGTGGAATTGATAAAATTCCATCGCTTCCTTCGGATGCTTCGTTGTCGAGAAGATGATGCTGGCGCCGGAGATGTACATCGTTTTCGGTTCTTTGAATTTCGGCAGCACGCCCATGCCGTAGTTCATCTTGGTTTGCGACATATCCAGCAGCGACCATGTGCCGTCGATCACCATCGCGACCTTTTTCGTTTGCAGCAGGATGTTGTTGTTCGGCAGGTTCTGCTGCTGGGTGAGATTCGGCGATACGTGGTATTTGAAGATCAAATCCTGCAGGCTTTGAAACACCTGCACGGCCTCCGGGGAGTCCATGGTGTACTTGGTGCCGGAGGCATCGGTAATGTCGGCCCCGTTGCTCGCCAGAAGCGGCCCCCAGCTGGATCGGTCGGTGCTGAACGAGAAACCGTACTGTACCACGTTTTGAGGGTCAAAGCCCGGATCCGTCGCATTTTTGCCGTTCTTGTCCTTCGTCAGCTTTTTCGCAGCTTCGAGGAATTGATCCCATGTCCAGGCTTTGGACGCTTCTGCAGGCGGCAGCTCCAAGTTCGCTTCTTTAAACAGGTCTTTGTTGTAGTAGATGACCATGACCTCCGCTGCCGTCGCGTTGCCGACCGGTTTGCCCGGCGCGCTGTAGTAGAAGGATAAAGGCAGACGATTTTGCAAGCTTGCGTTGTCTTTCAAATAGGGCGTGAAATCGAGCAGCTTTCCTTCCTCCCCCCAAAGGGAAGCAAGAGAATCCGGCAAATAAGCGACATCCGGCAGTTCGTTCGAGGCCATAAGCGTATTCATCTTCGTGTTGTAGTCGCCTGGGACCTGCTCGCCCGTCACCTTAATGCCGGGATGCGAGTCGTTGAACGATTTAATCATGCCATCCACCGCTTTTTTCTCCTCATTGCTTCCCCAATACATAAACTTCAGATTGACGGTTTCGTTCGGTTTGGCGGCGGCATTGCTTGACGATTGTTCCGCTGAAGGACCATTGGAACATGCATTCAGCAGTATCGCCAGAAGCAGCAGCGCAATTGCCAGGCGCGATTTCATAGATTAACTCTCCTTTCATCCCCAAATTGGTCGGATTGCATTTAAAAGGGTTCAAATCGCCTCCTATATCCAAAATTTCAAATCCATCTCTCTCTTCACTCGTAAATATTGCAAATTTTGTGCCAATCCACATCCTGAAGGACCCGTCAATTCCGGGCGGCATACGACAGGTAAAAGATCGCAATGCCGGCGAAAGGTGTCTACTTACTCGAACACCGTGTCTGAAAATTGGACATTGCAGGTGACCGTTAGCATGAATGACTTGCAGCCGGTAATATCATCCCAACTAGGCATAAATAAACAATTAAGATATAATGAAGACTACATTACTGTACCCCTCATGAACGGGTGATCGATTTGGAACATTTTCTTCCGAAGCTTTCCGAGATCATGAAAACCGAATTTATAGACGCTAACCAAGCAAGCGAAGCGGATTTGAGGCAAAGCTGCCTGGAGATGTCTCTAGGAGCGCGGGAATTCCCGGTGATCCGCAAAAGGGACCGTCAGTGGCAGTATTTTTTATATAACCGCGAATCGAGAGGAATACCGGACCAACAAACGGTTTGGCAGCCCGCCTGCGCCGCCCGCTGCGACTTGAACCTGCCGATGATCTCCGACTTGTTCGAAAACTGCCGTCTCGTTGTCGTAGAGGATGACGCCGGCTGTCCTGCCGGTTACATCACTTCCGAAGACGCCTTGCAGAACATCGCCCGGTCATACCGGCGCCTCGATGCTTTCTTTCATACGATACTGGAAACAATGGATGCCTCCATATCCGGTATTGATGAAGAGGGAACGACCGTGATTTGGACGTCCGGTGCGGAGAAGCTGTTTTCCGTATCCCAGGCGGAAATCATCGGGAAACCAATCACCGGTTTTTTTCCCGTGGATATGATTCAGACGCTAAAAACGCTGAAAACGGGCGAACCCGTTTATCATCAGCAGCATCAGCCATGCCCCGAATTCATTGTCCTGATTAATACCAACCCGGTCCTGTTAGACGGCAGGATTATCGGAGCCATTGCCGCCGAAACCGATATCACCAGTCAAATCCGCTTAAACCGCGAATTATTCCAAGCCACGTCGCTGGTCCACCACCTTCAGCAAAAAATGACGAAAATAAGCGCCAAAGAAGATCCTTTCACCGCGATCATCGGATCAAGTCCCGCCATTCAGAAAACAATCGAAACGATTAAAAAATTGGGATCGACCAATGCCACCGCATTGATCCAGGGAGAAAGCGGCGTCGGGAAGGAACTGTTTGCAAAGGCGATTCACGCCGTCCGCGCCAAAGAGAACGCTCCGTTCGTCGCCATCAATTGCGGTGCGATTCCATCCACCTTGTTTGAAAGCGAGCTGTTCGGCTATGAGAAAGGCGCGTTCTCCGGAGCCGACCAGAGGGGCCGCAAGGGAAAAATCGAAATGGCTCAAGGCGGGACATTGTTTTTGGATGAAATCGCCGAAATGCCGCTCGAAATGCAGGTCAAATTATTACGAGTGCTCGAGGAGAAAAGCTATTTTCCCGTCGGAGGTACGCGGCTCGTGGAAATGAACTGCGCGATCGTTGCCGCAACCAACAGGAATCTGGAAAACATGGTTAAGGAAGGATCATTTCGGGAGGATCTCTTTTATCGTCTTTATGTCGTAACGGTTGACGTCCCTCCGCTGCGGGAGAGGAAGGGGGACCTTCTGGAGCTGATTCATACGTTCCTGGACGAATTCAGCTTGCGTTACGGTCGGATTATTCAGGAGGTTCCTTACGATGTCATGCAGGAGTTACTGCTGTACGATTGGCCGGGCAACGTTCGCGAGCTGCGCAATACGATCGAGCGCTTGGTCGTGCTGAGCACGGAAGGCATCGTCAAACGCGAATACCTGCCTCCCAGCCTGTTGAAGGGGAAGATGACCTTCGAAAGCAAGACGCTGCCTCCCCCTCCGATCCCCCCCGTTGAAACGATGAATATCAAAGAGGAGCTCGGACACCGCGAGAAAGAACTGATTTTGAATGTGCTGAGGCAGGAGAAGGGGAATAAAAAATCGACGGCCAAGAAATTGGGCATTTCCAGGGCGTCATTATATAACAAACTGTCCAAATGGGAGAAATAACGGCCGATCGTTCGGCCGTTACCCTCCTGCTCTTTCGTACGATACGCTTTCAACCTGTTGTCACCGGCGCGCCCGAGCTGTTACCGATGGACGGGCATATTGGCAGGGCCCGTCTTCGATAACAGCTTCGCGGCAGCGCCGGCTGCGTTTCGACCTTACGCTTTTACCGGACGGTGAACGGCATAATCGTAAGCCTCCCGGATCGCCTTGAGCTCCTCTTCCTCCAGAGGAAGTCTCGGCGGACGGGTGGGTCCTACCGGATGACCGGCCAATTCCAGCGAATATTTGATGGCATGAACAAGCCGGGGGCCCGCATCGTAGTGAAACAGCGGAAGCAAATACGTATAGATGCTCTTCGCCTCGGCCAGCCTGCCCGCCCGGGCGAGCCGGAACATGTCCGCGCTTTCTTTCGGCAGCGCATTCGTGAGACCGGCAATCCAGCCCGTCGCGCCGATAAGAGCCCCTTCCATCGCCAGGTCGTCCACTCCGACCAGCACCTCCAGATCGGTTTCCCTCATAATGTCATGCATCCGGCGAAGGTCGCCGGAAAACTCTTTGACAGCGACGAAATTCGGGATGGATGACAGCTTTTTCAGCAGCGGAGGCGTAAGATCCGTCTTGTAGTCATGCGGGTTGTTGTAAGCAATAATGGGCATTCCGGCATCGGAGAGCGCTTCATAGTACTTGATCACTTCGTTTTCCGTCGGTTTGTAATTGATCGGAGGGAGTGCCATAATGCCGGCGGCGCCCGCTTGTTTGGCGTGCCGCGCCCAGCCGACGGCCTGACCGGTCGAAGGGGCCGCCGTTCCGACCACGACCGGAACGCGCCCTTTCGCCGTGCCGATCACGGTTTCCACGACTTTTTTCCGCTCTTCCGTCAGCAGGGAAGCGTATTCGCCCACCGACCCCGCTGCCACAAGTCCGTCGACTCCCTGATCAATGAGCCAATCCGCATGTTCCGAAAGCCGCTTGTAGTCGACTTCCAGCTCCGGCGTGAAAGGGGTGACAATCGCAACGAATACACCTGGAAAACGTATCATGTTAAACCCTCCGTTTCTTGTTTTCGCTTCCGAATGTCTGTCCGGCGGCGGACAGACTCCTAGTTCAGTAAAAATCCGTTTCGCAGCGGGTCGGACGGATCGACGATAAACTGGTGCGTTCCGGTAATAAACGCCCTGCCTGTAACTTCGGGAACGATGGCCAGATAAGGTCCGACAGGAACCGTCCCGGCGATGGTGCCGACAAGCGGACTTCCCGCAATGCCTTCTTGAACGAACGATTCGCCCACCGCCAGCTGCCCTCTCGCGAACATAGCCGCCATTCGCGCGCATGTTCCCGCTGCGCCGGCCGAACGGTCCAACTGGCCATCCGCAAATACGACCGTACTGCGGGAATGGGCCCGAGCAGCTCCCGGCGGACCGAACAGGACAACTCCCTCGATCCCCGCAATTTCGCTCATGAAAGGGTGCGCAGGGCATTCAAGAGGGCCTATCCGTTCCTTGATCGCTTTCCCCCACCTCGCAAGCTCGGCGCGATGGCCGATATCGATTCGCAGGTCAAGCGATTCGGCGTCGGCAACGGCGAAGAAGCCCCCTCCGTAAGCGATGTCGAACGAAAGGTCCCGACCGAGAACGTTCGCGGTCTGGTCCAGCTTCACCGCAAAGGAAGGCACATTCCGGAAAATGACGGAAGTGACGCTCGATCCTTCGCGGCATATGCGGGCGGTGACCCGGCCGCACAGCGTATCGACGGTAACGGTTCCGGCCCTGCCGGGAACCTTCAATAAACCGGCTTCCGCAGCAATCGTGACCGCGGCAATAATGCCGTGGCCGCTGAAAGGCAGCAGACCCTCGTTGTGCATGAACAATAAGCCGAGATCCGCTCCGTCGTCATCGGATTCAGTGATCAGGCACCCGGTCATATCGGCATGTCCCCGGGGTTCAAGCATGAGCAATCTGCGGATGGAGTTGTGATTTTCCTGAAATCGGACGGCTTTCTCCCTGAGCGACCGGCCCTGCAGCGGCGGCAGACCGCTTGTAAGGATTCGCAAGGATTGACCCCACACGTGGGCGTCGATCGTGTTGATCAGAAGATCGGTTTCCATTCCTAGCCTCCTCATGGCGGATCAACGATCCGTCCCGAATTCGTGGTCAAGCGCAGGAGGAATCAGAAGAAAACCGTCGTTCAGCTCATCCTCTTCATGGGAATAAAAAGTATGCATGCCCGTGAGCCAAGCCGATCCGGTTATCTTCGTCACGACGGCGTCGATTCCGCCGGCCTTGACGCTTTCCACCACTTGGGCTTTGAACATCGATCCGACGATGCTTTCATGAACGAACAATTCCCCGAGCCCGATTTCCCCCTTCGCGAAGAGAGCAGCCAGTTTCGCGGACGTACCGGTTCCGCAGGGGGAGCGATCGATCCCGCCCGGAGGCACGACAACGGTATTTCGAATATGGGCGTTCGGGTGCACCGGGTCGCTAAAAAACTCCACATGCGTCACGCCGCGAATAAATGAAGCTTCGGGATGCACGATCGCGTATTCCCGATTGATGGCGGTACGGATGCGAATCGCCGCATCCACGATCATCGATGCGTTGGGCGGCTTCAGCTCCAGTCCGATCCTTCTCGCATCCGTAATGGCGTAAAAATTGCCGCCGTAAGCAATGTCGCTGTGGACGCTGCCGATGCCATCGACCTTCACTTCCACGCTCCGGTCGAAAAAGGCAGGTATATTTTGAAAGGAGACCTGCTTGGCTTTTCCGCCCTCCACTTCCGCCTCCGCGACCACCAATCCGGCCGGCGTATCCAGCCGAATCCGGGTAAGCGGTTCCGAAACCGGGATGTTCCCCGTTTCCACCAAAGCGGTGCACAATCCGATCGTATCGTGACCGCACATCGGCAAATACCCGCCGGTCTCGATAAATATGACGCCGATGTCCGCATCCTTGCGGCAAGGCTCCACGATCAAGGCACCGGACATGACATCGTGCCCCCTCGGTTCGAACATCAACAGTGTGCGAATCCAGTCGTACTCCGCTTTCATATGCAGCATCTTTTCCGACATCGTGGCTCCCTTCAGCCGCGGAAGCCCGCTGATCACCGAACGGGTGGGATTGCCGCCCGTATGGGTATCCACTGTATGGAATACTTGGCGCGTTTTTATGGATGCTCCTCCTCATGGAATCTTTCGAATCGAAGCGGCTCCACGGAAATTGTCGTCGGCCGGTCCGTCACCATTTCGCTGATCAATTTGCCCGTAATGGCGGCCAGACTGATCCCGTCGCCCTCGTGACCGGCGGCGATGTAAAATCCGGGAACGCTTTTTACAGCCGAAACGATCGGAAGGTGGTCGCTCGTCCATGGCCTCAGCCCCGCATACGCGCGGATCATATGGAAATCGGCAATATGCGGGTAAAACCGCAGCGCCCGGCGGGCGATGCACCGGACCACCTCCATATTGACCTTATGGTCGAATCCGTTGAATTCCCTGCTGCTCCCGATCAAAAAATTTTGACTTTCCGTCGGCTCAAACACGAGAGCGACGCCGTATTGTTCCATGAGCCGGTCGACGGAACGCGTTTTCCCGAATTTGGTCATCAGGTAGCCGAACTCCATCACTTTGCGCATACCGACGGGCCGCTGCCTTGATGCGACGATCAAATGACCTTTTCGGGGCTCGATCGGGATGTTAAGCCCTACCATGCGGCCCACTTCGAGCGCCCAAACGCCGGCGGCGTTAATGACCTTCCCGGCCGTGTAATCCCCGCGATCCGTCCGGATGCGAAACGGCCCCCCCTTGCCGGTGCGGCCGATCCCCGTAACCGTCGTTTTTGTCCGAAATGTTACCCCGAAGCCGGATGCGCCGCTCGCTAACGCATAGGTAAGCCGATAAGGGTTGACCGTTGAATCCGAGGCGGATTCCAGTCCTCCAAGCAAATCGTCGGCAAAATATTTGGATTCCTGCCTGAGATCGGAACGGTCGAGCATCCGAAACGGGAGACCCAGCCGGCTCTGTTGATCGACCCACTCGCGGGCCGCCTCCATCTCCTCTTCCGTCTCACAAACCAGAATGCTTCCGGGAGCCCGGTATTCGAAGGGCTCTTGCAGCTCCCTGCTCAATTCGGCAATGATTTGCTGGCTTTTCAAACTCATCAAACTGTCGAAACCGGGATCTTTATCGATGACCAGGATGTTCCCGTCGCACCGGGACGAGGTTCCGGAGGACAGCTCTCCCTTTTCGATTACCGTCACATGGAGTCCCGATTTACCGAGAAAATACGCGATGGAACAACCCATGATTCCTCCGCCGATGACGGCTATCTCCGTATGAGTAACCGAACTCAAAATAGTTTCACCTCCCTTGCGCTAACTTCTCATCGGACGGTTTTAAGCATGTGCCCGCATATTCCCCATGCAAGTTTCATGCCAACCTTCGACACGCGGCCTGCTTGGCATGATCCAATTTCGTCCAAAGAATGGCAGGCGATAATAGGTGTACATCCGTCCGGACATGTCTTAAAAAATGGACAATCTTCGTGCCTGTTCAGCGCTCTGCCCTTCCGTACCGGATTGGCATAAATATTGCAAATGAACCTTATGCGATGGAATTGCCTGAAGGGAGGACTTGAAATGGACGAACCGACAATCATCTGCCGTTGTGAAGAAGTCACGATGCAGCGTTTGATCGAAACCGCCAAGTTATACCGGTGCTCGGCACGCGAGCTGAAGCTGCGGACCCGAGCGGGCATGGGGTACTGCGGCGGGCGTACATGCCGTCCGGTCATTGAGCGGATCGCGAGAAGCGTCTCGGGATTAACGGAAACGGATGGGATATCGCTAAAAGTTCAGCCGCCGGTGCGCCCGGTTTCATTCCATATGTTAGGAGGAGACGAATGAGTCCCGGAAGGATTGAAGATCATCCCGTTTTGGGACCGCTTCGCGAGCGGAGAAGCATTGCCTTTACGTTTGACGGTCAAGACGTTTCCGGCTATGAAGGGGAGCCAATCGCGGCCGCGCTGCTTGCATGCGGAATCCGGACCCTCCGTTATCATGAGGAAACAGGGACGCCCCGCGGCATTTATTGCAATATCGGGCACTGCTTCGAGTGCCGGGTAACCGTAAACGGTGTCGGCGGAGTCAGGGCGTGCCTTACCCCCGTTCAAGCGGAAATGAACGTGGAGCGCGGGCTGCCGCTTCCCTCGCCGCTGAAGAAGGGGGGCGAGCCTTTATGACGGATATGCTGGTGATCGGATCCGGACCGGCCGGCTTGGCAGCGGCCATTGCCGGCGCACGGAACGGGCTCCAGGTAAAAATCTATGACGAATTCCCGAAGCCGGGAGGGCGACTGCTGGGACAATTGCATGAGGAGCTGGGCGGCGGCTGGTGGAACGGGATCGCCGAAGCCGGGAAGCTTGTCGATCAAGCGGTCCGCCTTGGCGTAGAACTTGAGCTTGGCGCTTCCGTATATGACCTGCGGCAAACCGTGAGCGGCTGGGAAGTTCATACGAGCAGGGAAACCGGCGCCGCTCCTTCGATCGTCCTCGCAACCGGCGCCGCGGAAGCGAATGTACCCGTTGCCGGATGGACGCTTCCGGGGGTGATGTCGATTGGCGCCGCCCAGGTGATGGTTAACGTTCACCGCGTGAGACCGGGACATCGGGGGGTTATTATCGGAATCAACGTCCTTTCCTTGGCTATCGCACGGGAACTCCAATTGGCCGGAGTCGAGATTGTTTCGATTGTGCTTCCCGCCTTGAATGAAGCGACGGGTGAAGCGGGAAGTCCCGGGAAGGTCATGGGATCGCTCGCCCGGCTTACCCATCTTGCCCCTTCGGCTGCGGTCCGGCTGGGCGGCAGGCTTCTTCGTTCCGAAACGATGCAGGCATGGGCGCTACGCTTGTATCCGAAACACGGCGTGAACCTGTGGGGGATGCCGATCCATGTACGAAAATCCGCCGTAGAAATTTACGGCGACGGACGGGTGCAGGGGGTAAAAATTACCGATAACGCGGCTGACGGGAGCATCAAACCCGGTACGGTGCGCGACGTCCCTGCCGATTTCGTATGCATCGCGGGCGGATTGTATCCTCTGGCGGAGCTGGCGGCCGTCGCGGGCTGCCCGTTCGTTTATGCCGCCGAACTGGGCGGCAGCGTCCCTCTGCATAACGAACGGATGCAGACGCCGCTCAAAGGCATGTACGTCGCCGGGAACATTACGGGAATCGAAAGCGCGAAAATTGCGATCGCCCAAGGGAACGTGGCCGGTCTCTCGATCGTAAGGGATCGCGCCGGTTCCGGCAGCCCGATCGAACAGGAGCTTCGGCAAGCCATTCTTCATGTGCAGGCGGAGCGAGAGAACGCGCTTATCCAATTCCACCCTTTCATTCTGAAAGGACGGGAGCATGTGGCAGCCGAGTGGAGAAAATCGCTTAAGTAAAACAAAGAGGCGCCCCGATATGCGCCTCATTGTTTTATACGTGCCGCATTTTCCGGAGAGCGGAGCATAAAATCCGCTCTTCCTCGCGGTATTTCGCAACCGTCCTGCGGGACAAGCAAATGCCGTCTTTTCGCAGCGATTCCGATATTTGCTGGTCCGACAGCGGTTTCCTCCTGTCTTCGTCCTTGATCATCGTGACGATTTTCTGTTTTACCGCTTTGGAAGACATCGGATCGCCGCCGGCGGTCGGAATTCCGACGGAAAAAAAGTGAGTCAGCGGGAACACGCCGCAGGCCGTCTCCACATACTTGTTTCTGGCCGTTCTGCTCACGGTTGACGGATGAACGTCCAGCTTTTGTGCAATCGTTTCCAAATTCAAAGGCCGCATGTAGGCCGCTCCTTTCTCAAAGAAAGGGAGCTGTTCATCTACCACTGCTCCAATCACATTCCGGAGCGTCTTATTCCGGTATTCCAGGCCCCGGATCAGCCATTTTGCGGTTTTTACGCAGTTTCTAACGTAATGCTTCACCTCTCCTTCGGAAGAAGATTCGATTTGCTCCGCATAACCTTCAAGTACGGACAGCTTCGGGGCCGCTCCGTGATTCAGCTCGATCTGATGGCTGCCGTGCGATACAACGATTTGGGCATCGACGATAATACGCGGTTCTTCATGATCCGACTCGGCAAGGCACGGTCTGGGATTCAAGCTGCGTATGTACTCGAGCACCCGAAGCACATGCGCCTGATCCGTCCCCGTCTCCCGGGCAATCTTGTCATATTTCCCTTTTGCCAAATCCGGCAGGAAACGGCTGACGATTTCAACCGCAAACGGAAGGCGGCGTTCATCGCACCGGATTTGCAGCAGCAAGCATTCCGCCAGCGTTCTTGCGCCAACGCCGGGGGGGTCGAGCGACTGCAGCCGATGAAGTCCCGCTTCCATCATTTCAGCCGGATAACCGAGATGCGATCCCGCTTCTTCCAGGGAGACCGTCAGATATCCCGAATGGTCTACATTCCCCGCCAAATAACACGCTGCATGCAGTACGCCTGCCGGGCATTTCTCCATACGCAGTTGTCTCGTGAGTTTATCCTCGAGCGTCTCGCCGGGCGAGGCAATCCGGTTAAAATCGCTCTCCTTGACGTCAGCACGATTCATGCGGCTTTCTCCCCGATACGGTTTATCCGGCCATTCGATTTCAAGGAACGGGTTTTCCTCGGACCGTTCGTGAAGAAACGAGGTCAGCTCCTGGACGGAGAATTGGAGCAAACGGATGGCTTGCTGCATCTCCAGCGTCATATGGATACCGGGCCGCTGCTCCTGAACCAAACGATAACCGAGCTGCATAGTTACCCTCCTTGCCTGCTCGTCATTTGAACCTGCATTTTTGTCGGCAAAACGCTGAAGCTCTCAAGGAACCCCCGCACAAACAGATGAGTTGTCCCTCCCCCTCCTCCTGATTCTTTATCCGCTAAAAGACATGCAATATTTATGCCAACGGCAGCATGCCGGCAGCCTTCACTCCGGGGGCGGCAGCTGTCCAGGATAAACACCGGCGGCAGCAAGGGAGCGGCAGCTGTCCAGGAATGTAAACGCCGGTGACCGAAATTGTGTCCATGGGTTTATAAACTGTCTAAAAAACTGGACAACTGCAAAACCTCTTTGAACCTGCCGCAGCTTCATTTTAAAAAATCGATCGCCGCTCAACAAGACCGATATTAACCATGCAATTCGGAATTTATCTTCTAAATAGCGGTTCGGTTTTGTCAGGTTCAAACGGCCAAATGGTGAACAAAGGATTGGAAATCGAAGGATCCCATGATGTTGGTACATAAATTGCAACGGTATTATCAAGCACGCTCGGGAAACCGGGACGAAGTACAAATTCGATTGATGTACGACGGACGTGCGAAGTAACCTCTATTTTCGGAAGGGGGGCAAAAGGAAACCCATTTTCAACCGTCAATCCGTTGCAATCCGGGGAGAAAGAATTCATCTTCCGCTCACGGATTGAATTCGGGTCTGCCCATCGTTCAACTTTGGTGAAATTAATTAAACTCAAGTGAACTTCATTGCGAACAGGGGGAGGAGTTTACCATGGATGCTTATTCACTCAAGCGGCGCTACAAAGTCGGTATCGTCGGCGCCGGGGTCGTTTCGCCCATGCATCTGGAAGGACTAAAGAGACACCCGGAGCTTGTCGAAATTCATGCTTTATGCGATGCGGATGAACAAAAGCTGATCGAAAGGAGCGAACAGTACCTGATCCCGAACCGGTATACATCCGTGGAGAAAATGATCGCCGAATCTTCCATGGATGCGGTTATTCTCTGTACGCCGTCCCACTTGCGCAAAGAAATCATTTCCCTGTTTTTTCAAGCCCGCATTCCGGTATTTTGCGAGAAGCCTTTAGCCGAAACTTACGAGCAGGCTCATGAAATTGCCGAATTGTCGGTGAAGCACAATGTCCCGCTTCAGATCGATCAGAACTTCAGGCGCTTCTTCAGCTTCCATATCGGACGCCGCTTGCTGCAGGGTGGCGCACCCGGCAAGCCGCTTCATCTGACCCAAGCCGTGAACGGCCTGCGCAGGGATATCGGCTGGCGGCTCACCAGGGAACGTTACGTCATGGCCGTTATGTCCAATCACTGGTTCGACGGATACCGGTATATGATGCAGTCGGAACCGAAAAGCGTGTATTGTAAAGCCGTTCCAGCCCCTGGCGGCGTCAGCCGGGATATCGCCGTTTCCGTCATGCTGGAATTCGAAAACGGCTGCATCGTTTCCCTGAGCGAAAGCTTCAACAGCTATACCGGACTTCGCGGCTCCACCTTGGACTGTACAAACGGCGGGTTCATCATGGATTACAAGCGGCTCGAAATGGTTTCTCCGTCCGGCGAAAAAACGATTTTCCAAAACCCGTACGATAAACCGGAAGCCACCTTCTACCTGTTCTATGATTTATTGAAGTCCATCGAAGAGAAGCGACAACCGGAAGCCGGCGTCGAAGACAATTTAAAGACGATGAAAATATTCGAATCCGCGTACCGTTCTCTGGAAAAGGACCGTGTCGTAAAGCTCGGCGAATGGTGATCACTTACGCTTGAACGTTTCTGAGGGAAAGAAATATCAATGAGGAGGTCGTCCCAAATGAAAAAAATGTTCAGCATTGCGGTTGTCATCCTGCTGGCTGCAGTCATGGGCTGCAGCTCGAACGGCGCCGATTCCCCCAGCTCTTCGCCTGCCGGGAGCAGCTCCGGCGATAAAGTAGAGCTCACCTTCTCCTTTTGGGGAGACAACATCGAAAAAGAATCGTATACCAAGCTTATCGAATCCTACAACAAGGCCCATCCGAACGTGACCATCAAGCCTATGTATATCCCCGACGATTACAATACGAAGTTGAATGCTTTAGCCGCATCGAACACGCTTCCCGATATCGCCAAAATGAATGCCGGCCAAATCTTCCCTTGGGCGAAATCGAACCGTTTTCTGGACATTACGCCTGTACACGAAAGCAATCAAGTCGGCAAAAAGCTCGATTACGTTGCGTTTAAAGATTCGGCCGGTAAAACGATCGGTTACAGCTCGAACAACGAAATCATCATCATGTACTACAACAAAGACATTTTCGACGAAGCCAACATTCCCTACCCTCCCGCCAATGCCGCCAACGCCTGGACCTGGGAACAATTTGTCGATACCGCCAAAAAGCTTACCAAGGACAAGAACGGGAAGCATCCGGGCGAACCGGGATTCGATCCTGCCAATATTACAACGTACGGCGTGAACATGACGCGCAACTATACGACCATTCAACCGTTCCTGCTCAGCAACGGAGGCGGGCTCGTCACCAGCAGTGATAAAAAGCTGCTGCTTGATACGCCCGAAAGCATCGAGGCTCTGCAGCGTATTGCCGATCTGTCCAATGTGGACATGGTCATGCCGAAGCCGGCACAAAGCTCAACGCTTCCCTCTGCCGACGCCGCTCTGCTCACCAAAAAGGTCGCGATGGTGATTGACGGACAGTGGAGCCTTCAGGTACTGGGAAAGGCGATGGCCGAACAAGGACTGAAGCTCGGTACCGCCGTCCTCCCGAAAATGCAGCAAGCGGTCACCATCAATACCGGATCGGCGATTGAAATCATGGCCACGGAAAATTCGAAAAAGCATTTGAAGGAAGCCCAGGAGTTCTATGCTTTCGTCATGGATCCTCAAAATATTTTTCCGCTTATCGAAACCGGGCTTGCGATGCCGAACGAAGAAAAATGGTTTACCGACCCGGATCTGATCAAGAAATGGGTAGACAATCCGTACCATCCGAAAGAATATAAAGAATCCGTCGTCGATTACGGATTGAAGAATGTCCAGCAGCAAGCCGGATTTTATTGGGAAGACGATGTGAAGGCGCAGACGATTATCCTGCCTGCTTTGGATCAGCTCTGGCTGGGCAAGAAAACGGCGGAGGACGTCGTGAAAAATGACATTATGCCGAAATTGAAGCAGGAGCTGGGTATGTAATGGAAACCGTCAGGGAATATGCGATCACCCGGAAATCGGCCGCAAGATCGAAAAGGGTAAGAAGCGAAGCCGTCGCAGGCTATTTATTTACGCTTCCCGTTATATTGGGATTGCTGCTCTGGACGATCGGGCCCATGATGGCTTCATTGGTGATCAGCTTTACCAATTGGCAGGTTTTTGACGTATTGCGATGGGTCGGCATTCGTAACTACGACAAAATCTTTACAAGCGATTTATTTTTCTACAAGTCGATTCTGGTTACTCTTTATTATGCTTTCGGCAGTGTGGTGACGACGTCCATCGCATCCATCCTGCTCGGAACGCTGATGAATCTGGGCTTGAAGAGGATCGCCATCCTCCGCACCATCCTTTATATGCCGACCATCGTTCCGGCGGTCGCAAGCAGCTTTTTGTGGATATGGCTGTTCAATCCCGATTTCGGTCTTTTGAACACCGTTTTGTCCGTATTCGGTATTCCGAAGCAGCAGTGGATTTTCGACGAATCGTCGGCTGTGCCGTCTTTGATCTTTATGCATTTGTGGTCAAGCGGTTCCGGCGCTCTGATCATTTTGGCCGGACTGAAAGATGTGCCCAAACATTTGTATGAAGCGGTAGAGATCGACGGCGGGAATTGGCTGCACAAGTTTTTCTTCGTTTCCCTGCCCATGATCACGCCGGTCATTTTCTTTAATCTCATCATGGGATTTATCGGATCGCTGCAAGCCTTCACACAGGCCTATGTCATGACCAGCGGAGGACCGAACAACGCCACCCTGTTTTACGCTTACTTTATTTACCGGGAAGCGTTTGTCAACAACAATTTCGGGTATGCGTGCGCGCTGGCATGGATCTTGTTTTGGATCATAGCCGTTTTGACGGCTTTTATATTCAAGTCCTCGAAAGGTTGGGTTTTCTATGGCGGCAAGTAACCGGTCGTTCATCCGGCATCGGCATCCCTTGGGAAACGCAACAAAGCATGTCCTGCTGTATGTAATAGGCGTTTTAAGCCTGTTTCCTTTTTATTGGATGGTCAAAAGCTCTTTGATGGATAATTATGAGCTGTTCCGGTTTCCTCCGAAGCTATTTCCTAACCAGTTTCTATGGCAAAATTATATCGACGTTTTTAAGGCCGTACACTTTCCGCTCTACTTTAAAAACACGATGATGATTGTCATCCCTGTCCTGGCCGGTACATTAATCACCAGCAGCTTAGGCGGATACGGCTTCGCGCGCCTCCGGTTCCCGCTTAAGAAGATGTGGTTCGTTCTGGTCATGTCGTCCCTTATGCTTCCGCCCGCCGTGACGCTGATTCCCAGATATATCCTATGGAGTAAACTGGGAGCCATCAACACGTTTTACCCGCTCACGGTGCCGGCATGGTTCGGAGGCGGTGCGTTTAACATTTTTTTGATCCGGCAGTTTTTCTTGGGGATCTCCAAAGAGCTGGATGAGTCGGCGATGATGGACGGCGCGGGCTATTTTCAAATCTTTGTCCGGATTATGCTTCCTTTGATTTATCCTGTGCTAGTCGTCATCACCTTTTTTACGTTTATCAACGAATGGAACGATTTCCTACAGCCGCTGCTGTACTTGAACCAAGATACGAAATTTACTTTGGCGCTTGGTCTGATTACGCTGCGGGGGGAGTTCAACACGCAGTATAATTTGTTGATGGCCGGAGCGGCTCTCATGACACTGCCTGCGATCATCATCTTTTTCTTCGGTCAGCGATACTTCGTGGAAGGAATCAGTACGACCGGCATTAAGGGTTGACATTCGATATTGGAGGTCGCGGATATGAGCGAAACGATGGCAAATAGGTCGGGAAAGATAAAGCTGGCTTTTTCCAAGCCAACGAAATCGCCGGAAGAACAAACCGAATTATTCGGCAGCTACCGCTCATTCGGCTATGAGGGATTGCAGCTTAAATACAACCAGTTCATGCCGTATCTCGAGGAACCGGAACGGTTCATGGAGCAGTGGGGGCATCTGGAAGGAGCCGGATCGGGGCTGATCCTGGGCGGAAAGCTGGATGAAGAAGGCCGGGCGGTGCTGCGGCGGTTGTTTGCTTTTGCCAAAGGCATCGGGACAGAGCGGATTGTATTCTGCCACCTCGTTGCTCGCGAAGGCTTAACCGGTGAAGATATTGCCGGATATGCGCGCATCCTTTCCCGTCTGGGCAAAGAGGCCCGTGAGCAGGGTCTGCGGCTTTCTCTCCATCATCATTATGACCAGCCGGTCATGCACCGGGAAGATTTTGACATCTTTTTCGGCCATGTGGAAGAGGAGTCCGTCGGATTGACCGTGGATACCGCCCACTTGGTCAAATCCGGTATTTCCGACATTGCGGAAATCATCCGCAGCTTTCGCCATGTGATCGATAATTTTCATTTGAAGGATTATGCCAATGGCGATTGGATGGTGCTGGGCAGAGGCGGCATTCCTTTCGATCCGGTCTTCCGGTCGATCCGTGAAATCGGATACAGCGGATGGATATCCGCTGATGAGGAAAGCGGAGGCGGAATCGCCGAAGGGCTGAAGGACTGCTACGCGTTCATTACAAACGGCAGCTTGATTCGACCATAAGGAAGCCCGTGCGGACGGCCGATTGGGGTCACATTCTTAGCGCTGCTTCGGATCATCCAATCGGCCGTTCCGGTTCTAACCCTGTTCCGCCTGTCTTTCCGCTTCCATATAAGCCGCGTACGCTTCCCGGAAAACCGCCGCCGTTTCCGCCGCCTGACGCTCCAGCTGCGGCAGCGTCCAAGGGCCTCCCCCGCTCGCCCGGTCGGACTCGATGAGGCGAACCATCCACAGCGAGAACGCCATCGCGAACAGGTTATATTCCCGCCGGAACCGCAGACGGTCCAGCGCGGCGCCGAATTGTGCCGCTTCGTCAAGATAAGCCTGCAGCAGCCGCTCTCTCCATGCCGGCGCGGCCGTCCGCGGGTAAAGCGGATGAGACAGGTCGATCACATGGTACAAATCCCAATACCGGCTGTTCAGGTGGGCGTGCTCCCAGTCGATGATATACAGCCGGCCCGCTGCGTGCGCGTAGTTGCCGACATGCAAATCCCCGTGGCTGAACACGGTCTCCGGCGAAATCGTTTCCGTCTCCAGCCGTTCATAGACCTGCCGCACGGCTTCCGGGTCGATGCCGGTTCGTGCCGCCAGACGCGGCATGTCGAGCGCGGGTGCCCGTAGATCGGCGACGAGCTGCGGAAATGCCGGCTTGATGCCTTTCAGATCGGCACCGGCCAGCATGCTTGCCGGGAGCGCATGCCATCGCGCCGCCAGCCGGACGACCTCGAGCGCCAATTCTTCCTTATACTCATGGCGAAGCTCGCCCAAATCCTCGAACGCGATCCAGCTGGAAGGCCGTTCGCCGTTATCGTCCTGCCATCTTTCGATCAGACCCGGATAAACGGGCGGCAGTGCGGGAAGAACGTGCTCGTACACCCAGACCTCCCGGGAATCCGCATCCCACGGTTTGACGATGCGGCTGCCTCCCCCTTCCATGTAGACGCGTTCCACCGTCCGGCCGTTCATACCGCGGTAAATCGTTTCCTTGCGAACCGCATTCGGCACGTTCATCATGCCTCTCCCGCCTTCCTTCAGCTTATCGTTCCGGCTGCGCCTCTTTCGCGGCAACGAAATTGCCGATCCCATCCAATATCCGCTCGAAGCCGAACTCGAATTCGTCCCCGAACGGATCGGCATCGGCATCCTCCCCGGTATAAACGCCTGCCGCCATAATAGGGTGAAGATGAGGGAACCGATCCGGGGTAACGAGCTGCCTGAGCGCCGCGCCGTAATCGGCCCCGCTGAGCTCGCCTTGGGTGACGCCGCTTTGAACCGCACGATCGATGTCCCGCTGAAACATCGCGTGAACCCGCGCATAATTGGTGAGCAGCAGCACGGTGGACATTTTTTCGTGATCGGTCAAAGGGAGCCCTTTCATGGTACGGAGCGCCCAGTCCGCAATTTTCAAATGATTCGGCGTAACCGGAACGCCGGAAATCGGAATGTCGCAAAACCAGGGATGCTCCCGAAAACAGCGGACGATCGCCCGGACAAATTCGTGCATCCCCTCCCGCCAATCTTTCCCCTGCTCCTCCGGCGGAACGGGGATATCGCAGACGGCATCCTGCATCAGAAGCATCAAATCGTCCTTGCTCGGCACGTACCGGTAAAGCGACATGCTCGTATATCCGAGCGCCGCTGCCACCCGGCTCATGGAGACGCCCGGAAGCCCGTCCCGGTCGGCAATGGCGATCGCGGCATCGACGATTTGCTTCAGGCTCATTTCCCGTTTGGGGCCGCGCTGCGCCGTTTTTTCAATTCCCCAGCTGAGCGCCACGCCGCGCGGCAGGTCTTTCCCGGACTCGTGATCCATATGAAGTCTCCTTCCTTGGCATCCGTTTCGCATCGGTTATCAAAATAACGTAATGAATTTCCGCGCGAATGTCAATGTTCGAGCCGCCATCGTCCTTTTTGCAAAATTAGGCTTTCTTTATTACTGTTTATAATATACACTGTTTACTTAATAAACAGTTTTAAAAAGGGAGAGGTTCTCAATGAAAAGTCCGATGCGTATCCTTATTTCCGGTTCCAGCATCGCCGGTCCAGCTTTGGCCTATTGGCTGCACCGTTACGGCTTCGACGTGACGATCGTCGAGCTCGCCCCCGCGCTGCGCAAGGGCGGATTCGGCGTCGATGTGCGCGGGGCGGCCGTGGAGGTGCTCCGGCAGATGGGCGTGCTCGAACAAGTTCGCGCAGCGGATACCCATATGACCGGCGTCTATTTCGTGAACGGCAATGGCAAAGTGGAGGGACGGCTCAGCGAAGCGGGGATGGGGAACCGGCAGGACGTGGACATCGAAATCATGCGCGACGATCTCACCGGCATTTTATATGATTTGACCCAAGATGCCGTCCGCTATATCTGGAACGATTCGATTACCGGGATCCGGGACACAGAGGAGGGAGCGGAGGTCCGATTCGACCGCAGCGAGCCGCAGACCTTCGACCTGGTGATCGGTGCGGACGGACTTCATTCCAATGTGCGCACGCTGACGTTCGGCGCCGAAGAGCAGTTTAAACAGACGCTCGGCTGCTTCATATCGATTTTTACGCTCGACAATTATTTAAACCTCGATCATCGCGAGCTGCTCCATTCGGTGCCGGGAAAAACGGTCGGGATGAAAAGCGCCCGAAGCAGCGCCGAGGCCAAGGGGATGTTTCTGTTCACGCCGGAGTCGATGGTCTTCAGCCGCCGCGATACCGGCATGCAGAAGGAGCTGGTCGCTGATGCGTTCCGCCATGAAACGGGCTGGGAGACCCAGCGCTTGCTGCAGGCGATGCACGAAGCGGACGATTTTTATTTCGACGAGATCTGCCAGATCCGCATGCCAAGCTGGTCGAAAGGCCGGGTCGCGCTGGTCGGCGATGCGGCGTATTGCCCTTCGCCCCTTTCCGGCCAAGGCACCAGCCTCGCGATTGTCGGCGCTTTTGTCCTGGCCGGCGAGCTGAAGCTGGCAAACGGGGATTACGCGGCTGCTTTTGCGGCTTACGAGCGGCATATGAGAGCGTTTGTGGAACAAAACCAAAAAATCGGGCGGATGGCGGCCGGCGGCATGATCGAACGTTCCCGCTTCAAAATCAGGCTGCGCAACGCGATGCTGCGCCTTCCGTTCGTGATGAGCGCCATGTTCCGGATGATGATGCGCATGATTGCAAAGGCGGCGAACGGGATTGAGCTGAAAGCGTATGGTGACGAACCCGTTTGAAGCGAAGCCGAACAAACTGAGTTTCATTCGCTTCCCAAATAATCCGGGACGATTTTGTTTTCTATAATGCGCCCGTTGACGGCGCTGACGTCGTAGGCCATAGCCTGCGGGCGCGAGCTGACGGCCCAGCAGCGGATTGTCCAGCTCCATCGAGAAACCTCCGCCGCCCATCGCAATGATCTGCCTCATGTCAATCGTACCTCCTTACATGCCGCTGCACGCCTTCATTGCGTATTACGACATCGAAACGAAGTCTGCCGGTGTCAAGCCGGGCAACGCCGCGAATTGAAAAAAACGCCGAGCCCTGTTACAGCAGGCCCGGCGCGATTTTTCGGCCCGCTACCCTTTTACCGCCCCGACGGCCACGCTGCCGATAATTTGCCGCGAGAAAATCGCGAACACGATGATGATCGGCAGGATCGAGATGGCGACGCCAAGGTACAAGAGTCCGTAGTCCATGCCGTAGTATCCCTGAACGAGCGCCACGAGCACCGGCAGCGGATACTTGTTCAGCGAGAAAAACAGCACGAGCGGGGTGAGAAAATTGTTCCACGAGCCGATGAAGTGAAAAATGCCGAGCGCCGACACGGCGGGCGCGAGAATCGGCAGGATGATCTGGTTGAACGTCCGGAACTCCCCGGCCCCGTCCACGCGGGAGGATTCGATGATTTCGTCGGGCACGCTGTTGTCCATAAACTGCTTGATGAAAAAAACGTTAAACGCGCTCGCCGCCGCCGGCAAAATAAGCGCCGAGTAGCTGTCGAGCATCCCGTAGGTGCTGAACAGCCGGTACAGCCCGATCAGCGCCAGCTGCCCCGGCACCATCATCGTGCCCAGGATGAACAGGAACAGCTGGTTGCGAAAACGGAACCGGTACTTGGCAAAGCCGTAGGCCGTCAGCGCCCCGATGTACAGGGTCAGCACCGTCGAGGAGCCGGCGATGAAGAAGCTGTTCAGAAACCCTCGCCATATGTTGATTTTCGATGCCATGTTGACGTAGTTGGCGATCAGGGAGGAGCCGGGCAAAAAAATGAACGACGACGCGATTTCCGCGTTGCTGTGGGTCGAATAAATGAGCATCAGGTAGAACGGAATGATACAAACGACGGCGATCGCGATGAGGATAACATACAGCAGCACTTTGCCGGCCGTCAGCCGGCGGCGTCCCTCCCGCGCCGCAGCGTACACCTGCTCCTGGCTTGCCTGCTTAACCGCTTCCATGGAATTCGCCTCCTCGCCCTTAGGCCGTTTTTCGGTTTGTCAGCACAAACGATGTTACGGACAGCAGAATGATGATGATGAACAGGCAAAATGCGATGGCGGCGCCGTACCCGTACCGGGTGCTCTGGAACGCGACGTTGTACAGGTACATGATGCTCGTCATCGCGGCGCGGTCCGGATCGCCGGTGCCGTTCGTCAGCGTAAACGGCTGGTCGAAAATTTGAATCCCGCCGATCGTCGAGGTGATCATCTGGAACAGAATGATCGGGCGCAGCATCGGCACGATAATCCGGAAAAAAATATCCTTCTTCGTCGCCCCGTCAATCTGGGCGGCCTCGTGCAGCGCGGGATCGATCCCCTGCAGCCCTGCGAGATAAATAACCATCGAATAGCCGAAATACTGGAAAAACAGGATGGCCGACACGATCAGCCGCATGAACCACGGATTGACCTTCCAGTTAATCGGCTGGCTCACGATGCCGCTCTCCACCAGGAAATGGTTCAGTCCTCCCGACTGCCAGTCGAAGATAAGGCTGACGAGCAGGCCGAGCGATGCCGCCGTCACGATATTCGGAAAGAAATAGACGGCCCGGAAGATGTCCCTTCCTTTCAGCAATTTGTCGTTCAGGATAAAGGCGAGCACGAGCGACACGGTCAGCTGGGGAATGACGGAGACGCCCCAGATGAACAAGGTGTTCAGCAGCGTTTTGTAAAACAGCGGGTCCTGCACGACGGCAATGTAATTGCCGAGCCCCACAAGCACCGGCGTGCCGATGCCGTCCCAGTTCGTAAAGCTGAGATAGAGCGAGTACAGGATCGGATACAGCCCGAAGAGAAGGAAAATGATAAAATACGGCGTGATAAACAGATACCCGTAATGATTTTTGCGTATCGTTTTGGCAAACATCCTCCGCACCCCCTGTTAATCGACGTCGAGCTCGGGGAACCGCAGCTTGACGTCCCGTTTAATTCTCTTCACGGCTTGGTCCTTCGTCGCGATCTTGTTGTTCAGGTACAGCTGCAGCACGTTTTTGTAAATATCGTTGATGATGACGTTGTCGTATTTGGTCCGGTTGTAGCTCGGCACCTTCTTCGCTTCCTCGGAGAAAAATTCGAAGTGCTTTTGTCCGCCGAGAAAATCCGACGTCACCGTCTGCGCCAGCTGATCGTCCACCACCATATTGCTCGTAAAATAGTCCTGATCGTGCGAAAGCTCGGTCAGAAATTGATGGTCGAAATTATAAAAGGAGATAAACTTCCAGGCCAGGTCCTTCTTGTCGCTTTTGCTGTACATCGCAATGTACGTCCCGCCCGAGCTGAATGAGGTCGGCCCGTGGGCAAGCCCCCATTTGCCGGACGTGTCCGGGGCGTTCGCCTTGAACGTATACTGCAGCGCCCAGCTCGCGCCCGGATAGAACATGACCTCGCCCTTCTGCATCGAAGCCGCATAGCCCGCGCTGCCGTTATCGAGCTCGGCGAAAACGTGCCGCTGCCTTGCTTCGCGCACCAGATCGAGCATGTGCAGGTAGGAATCGTCGAACACGAGCTTGTTCCCTTTCACCCACGGCAAATTGTCGTAGGAGATCGTGATCGCGTTCCAGTTGGCCAGCGCGTGAATTTTACCCCCGCTTTCCTTCTGGACCCGTTCGCCGATGTCGAAAATTTTATCCCACGTATCGATCATCTTGCTCACTTGATCGGGATCGTCGGTGCCCAAATACTGCTTGGCCAAATCCCGGCGGTAATAAATGCCCCCCGGCGTCGCCTGGTAGCCGAGCGCCCTGACGTTGCCTTCGGAGTCCTTCTCGTTCGCCTGCACGAACGGATACTGCTGCGGAAGCAGCGCATTCGCGTTGTAGGGCGGCGCGGACAAATTTTCAAGATACGGCACGTCGATCATTTCGCGGATATTGCCGTTCTCGATCATGAACACGTCCGGTGCCTTGGATGCGGTCTGAAGCGCCGATTTCAGCTTCGTAATGTAGAACGTGCCCGGGATATTGACGAAATTCACCTTGATGTCCGGATATTTCTGCTCGAATTTCTGGATGGCGTACTTCGCCTCGTCGGTAAAGCTCCAGACCGTAATTTCCCGGCGGGTATCCGCTTTGGCTCCCACCTGCGTGCAGCCGGCCAAAACGATGATGACGGCCAGAAGACTCAGCATCAGGGAAACGGCGATTTTCATGCTTCTCATTCGCACCCGTCCTTCTTCCAAAGATTTCGATTCCGTGCAGCCGGCATTTCGTAACCGCTTACATATACTCATGCTATCCAATCGGTGCGGGATCGCGCTCACCGGATATTGGCTTTCATCGTTCAAATATTGCGCTGTCCATGCCGTTGCGCTTGCGGAACTGGGAAGGGGTGCAGCCGTTATATTTCTTAAACAGGCGGTTGAAGGAACCGAGGTTGTTGAAGCCGTGCTGCACCGCGATGTCCAGTATGGAATCCCCGCTGCTCAGCAGCGCCCATTCGGCCTTCGTAATCCGGAGACGGTTCAAATAATCGAGCAGCGTTACGCCGCGCATCTCCTTGAACAGCTTGCACAAATAAAACTTGTTGAACTTGACGTGGTCGGCAATCTGCGAAATGTTCACGTTCTCGTCGTAATGGTCCTCCAAATAAGCGCAGACCCGCTCGATGCAGGCGAACTTGCCGTGCGGCGCGCAAACGGCTTCCGGTTCGGACTCGCGCTCGACAGCCTGAGAGCGAAGGAGCTGAACGACAAGGTCGAACAACCGCGATTTCAAGGCCCAGCGGTAGCCGGCTTCGCGCGTTTCGTTTTCCAATAATATCGCTTTCATAATATCCGACAGCTTCGCCTGTCCAGCCTGTTCGGCCGGAACGACGGCCGTTTTGGCGAACAGCCGGTGCAGATCCTGAAGGTCCCGTTCGGCGGTGAAGCCGCAGGCCAGATAGCGCAGCCGGAACACCACGATGATCAGCTCGCCCGTCCCCGGGAGGAAGGAGTGAATGTCTCCCGGCTTGATCAGGAGCAGGTCGCCTTTGCTTAATTCGTAGGTCCGGCTGTTGACGCCGACCCTTCCCCGGTCCTCCGAAACGTAGACAAGCTCGACTTCCTCGTGCCAATGCGCGCCGAAATGAAAGCGGGACCCCGTATGGACGACCCGTATCGGGAACTCGTCGTCGATAAGCCCGATTTCCAAAAATTTCGTTACCCCATTAAAACTCCGCCTTTCTTTGCGTATTGGTGTTCTCAAGTATGACTTGTATGATATCACCTGCCCTTAATATGGAAGTATTCGCCAAACTGCCAAAATTCCCTTTCAAACCCGGCTTCTCTAACGTGCGCAGAGCGGAGGATTTGCCAAACGAGGGCAGCCATAAACGCGGGCATGAGCCTGCTTTCCGCCGGCGACCGCAGCCGTACCCCTCCGCTTCAATATCCCGGGCCACAGCAAAAAGGAGCATCCGCTCCGCTTCTTGTCAAGCGGCTGCAGATGCTCCCTGCCATTTCGTCTATTGGCGCTGCCCTAAAACGTCCTGCATAAACTTCTCCAATGCGGCGACATCGGTAATGTTGCGGTTGCATGCGCGGCTGTTCGCGCAGAGATAATTCCCGATGGCCTTATAATAATCGGGCGAGGCGCCTGCCGGCTTCCATTTCGTCGTTGCCGAGAACAGCGCGATCTCTTCGTGCTTGCTGCACAGAAAGCAGACGCCTTTCCTGCCCACCGGCGTAAATCTCCCCTCGATGCCGACGAGCCGGCCGTGCAGCTCGTAGACGAGGTACATTTTATTCGCCGCAATATCGGTCCAGCCGAGATAGGTCAGAAAGCTGCGGTCGATGCCGGTCAAAGCGGGCGTCTTCAGCTTTTTGATTTTCGGGAACAGCTTTTTCAGCTGCCGCTCGGTCGTTTCGGCAAACTCCAGCACATCCGGCTCGAGCGCCTTCAAATACGCCTGGAATTCCGCAGCCGAATTCAGCTCCGCCAGCTTCTCCAGCTTCCTCATCTGCGCGTCCGACGCATCCGGGAACGCCTCGGCGATTTTAGCCAGCACGCCGTATCGTACCGATTCCACGACTTTCGGATCGGACACCGTGCTGCAGGCATGCTGCAGCAGTCCGGCCTGCTTCTTGATCAGGTTATAGTGATGGTTTCTAATAAACGGTTTGCACATCGCTTGTCAGCTCCTTTGGCTTGATGGAGAAAACAACGCGCAAAGCCCGTTATCAGAAACGATATTCGCTTGTATCGGGCGACGAATCGTCGGCCCCATGCAAAGTTATCGCCCCTATATCAGGCTTTGCATGAGGAGCTTCTTATTCCGGCAAAATGCTTTGCCATTCCTACCGCCTCCCTTGTATATAGACATTATATACGAACACGAGTCATAGGCTCAATCCGTTATTTACAGTCCCTGCCTTCCGCGCGTACGCGTCGTACTGCTCCGCGGGGTGAAGGACCGGTCCGCCGTGGCAAATTTCGACGCTGGCCGGGCGGAGCTTCTTCACGATCGCGCCGCTGCGAACCGCATCCGCCATATCGGCCGTGAACATCGGCATCGGCCGCTGCAGCCGGCCCCGCTTCGAGGTGAACAGGTCGCCGGCCAGCAGCACTCCGTCCCGTTCGTGGTAGTAAGCGACATGGCCGGGCGAATGCCCCGGCGTCCGGAAAGGCGTCAGCGAACCGAACGGCGCCGGCTCGCCTCCCGCTTCCGGAAGCGGACGGGCGATGCCCTTCGGCAGGAACGGGACCGCTTTCTTGCGGCGGGGATAGGGCTGCTCGCCTTCCATGTACGGCAGCTCGATGCCGTCCGCGTAAACCGGGACCTGCCTGTTCCGCAAAATCGCCTTCACCGATCCGGTATGATCGGAGTGCCCGTGCGTCAATACGATCGCTTTAAGCGGGCCGGCGTCCAGCTTATCGATAAACGCGAGAATTCCCCGGGCCATGGCGCCGATCCCTGCATCGACCAGCACCACGCCGTCCTCTTCCACGACGATCCATACGCGGATGGGGATGATTATCCACGTTCTCAGGCTCCAAATATGTTCCGATACACGCTCCGCTTTCATGCTGCCTACACCGCCTTCATCTATTATAACCATTGGTTAGTAACCGTCGGTTATAATATAGTTCACTTTACTCAATGTGTCAATCTTTTTTCACTGCCGCTTATGCATGACGATCCGGGATATCTGGTCTTCAATTTTTGCGAAATTGTAAATAAAAACGAGAATAAAGGAGATTTAAGGCGTAAAAGCGCTTTCAACTACATTTAATTGATTTTTCTGAATATTTACAAAACTGCAGGTGGGCTTGTACACTATAACCATATCATTCCTTTGCCGAATGATATGACCTCACCGGAAGGGGATAGTCCAATGAAGCAGGTAAGCGAAGCGTGTTCCTATAATTCGGAATGGAAAGGAGTAAGCCAGTAGGAAGTTGGCTTTCGGGACATGCGGGAACCCGCAGTCGGACGACGTCTTCGGTTTGAAATGAGCAACGCGAGTTGTAAGAATGGAGTGTGCAGGTAACAATTGAATGCGTTTGTGAAGGGATAGGGATTCCGGCTGGTTGCGACGGCCGGGTCCCTATTTTTCGTTTGACACGCGCTTTGGATTAGATTAATATCTAATTAAATGAACATCAAATAACGGAGGGCGTTCAGCCATGCAGCTCGACAAAATCGTTCATTACCATAAGGCGTTGGCCGATCCGACCCGGGTGCGGATGCTCATTTTGCTGGCCAAAGGGGAGCTTACCGGGCTGGAGCTGGCTAACCGGCTGTGCCTGTCCCCCGCCACAATTACCCATCATGCGGCCAAGCTGCGCACCGTCGGGTTGATTAACGAAAGACGGGACAAAAACGCCATTTTTTTTACGCTGAACCGTTATTTTTTAACCCAGTATTCGCGGGCACTGGAGACGTTGATTACGCAGTCCGCAGCAAGCGAAGGAAAGGAGGACGCCATGGAACCTTTGGGCGCCAAGCTGCAGCAGTCGGTGATCCGCAATTTCTTCACCGCCGAAGGAAGGCTGAAGCATATCCCGGTGCAGCTGAAGAAGAAGCTGATTGTGCTGGAGCATCTCGCCGGGAAGCTTGAGCCGGGCAAATCGTATACGGAGAAGGAAATCAACGAATTCATTCTTCAATTCCACCCCGATTTCGCCACCATCCGGCGGGAATTGATTATGCACGCCTTCATGTACCGGGAGCAGGACATTTACGAGCTTAACCCGAGGGAAATGTGGGAGGATTGGGAAAAGCTTTCCTAAAATGATTCGTCTTCCGCGCAACCATCCCAGCTTCTTCCACGTATGTAAGAAAGTTATTCCCTACGCGGGAGGAGGAGTCTGCTTGTCATTCGGACCTTTCGGTAAACTGTCCCCGTTTCCGCTTCTTGTCGTCGTCCCGATTGTGATCGATGCGCTTTCCGTGCTTCTCGGCACGACCATCCACGGCTATCAGGGGAGTCCGCATCTCACGTTCAAGCTTGCGCTGCAGATGGGCCTGCCGTCCATCGGCGCCGTAACGGAGCAGGGCTTCATGCCGGGAAGCGTGCAGCTGCCCGGAGGCGGCGGCATTCATGCCGCGAGCCTGCTCGGCGTCCTGCTGTATCTCGCCCTGTACCTCGCCGTACAATCCTTCCTTCAAGGCGGCTACGTCGGCCTGCTCTGCGACGCCTCGAACGGCCGCAAGCTGTCGATGGCGCAATTCGCCGCATACGGACGGCGATTCTTCTTCCGTTTTCTGCTGCTCAATATTGTTGTATTTGCCTTCCTGTTTATTGTTGGGGCGATCTTCACCTTGATCCTGATGGTGCCCGGCATGATCCTGTTTTTCGTCCTGTTCCTCGTGCTTCGCGTCCTGTTCCTGTACCTGGAGTTCACGATGGTAGCGGAGGACTGCTCCCTCTCCGAGGCGTTCTCCCGTTCGCGCGCCTATTTCCGCAGCCGGACGCCGTCCACCCTGCCGCTCGTCGGGGCGGCCGTGCTCGTCAACGTCATCGCCGGACTCGTCGTGAATGCGCTTTGGCTGCCGTTTCTGTTCCTCGTCTGGCTCATCGTATACGATGCCGTTATGGCCCGGCTGCAGCTTGCCTTCATGGAGGATTTCCGGCGAATCCGGGGCTGATGAACCGGCCGGCGAATCCCGTTCGCCGGCCATGCCGAAAAACCCCTGCCGGCTTGCCGACAGGGGTGCTATGTCAGCGGAGACTATGACTACTCCGCCGACAGGCTGCTTTCCTTCAGGATGACGTCGTGCGCGCCGCCTTCGACGATGCTCGTCGCGGAGACGAGCGTGATACGGGCATTGCGCTGCAGCTCCTCGATCGATTTCGCGCCGCAGTTGCACATCGTGGATTTCATTTTGTGAATCGTTTTGTCAAGATTCTCCTGCAGGCCGCCCGCATACGAAACGTACGAATCGACCCCTTCCTCGAACACGAGACTTTCCTTGCCGCCCGTATCGTACCGCTGCCAGTTGCGCGCCCGGTTGGAGCCCTCGCCCCAAAACTCCTTCACGAAATTGTTGCCGACCTTCAGCTTCCGGGTCGGGCTTTCGTCGAAGCGGGCGAAATAACGGCCCATCATGACGAAATCCGCTCCCATCGCGAGCGCGAGCGTAATGTGATAATCGTGCACGATGCCGCCGTCGGAACAGATCGGCACGTAAATGCCGGTATTCCGGAAATATTCGTCGCGCGCCGCAGCTACCTCGATCAGCGCCGATGCCTGGCCGCGGCCGATGCCTTTCTGTTCGCGCGTGATGCAGATCGAGCCGCCGCCGATGCCGATCTTGACGAAATCGGCGCCCGATTCGACCAGATAAAGAAACCCTTCGCGGTCGACGACGTTCCCTGCGCCGATTTTCACGTCGAAATTCGCTTTGACGTACTGCACCGTTTCCCGCTGCCATTCGGAATAGCCGTCGGAGGAATCGATGACAAGCACGTCGACGCCGGCTTCGACGAGCGCAGGTACGCGGTCTTTATAATCCCTCGTATTGATGCCCGCGCCGACAATATAGCTTTTGTTGACGTCGAGCAGCTCGTACGGATTTTCCTTATGCGCGTCGTAGTCTTTGCGGAAGACGAGATATTCGAGATTTTGCGCCTCGTCCACGATCGGCAGGCAGTTCAGCTTGTGTTCCCAGATCAGGTCGTTCGCCTCCGACAGCGTACAGCCGGAACGCCCGTAAATAAGCGAAGCGAACGGCGTCATAAAGTCCTGCACCCGCTTGTCCGGCGAATCGCGGCTCACCCGATAATCGCGGCTCGTCACGATGCCGAGCAGCTTGCCGTTGGGGGTGCCGTCGTCCGTAATCGCCACGGTGGAGTGGCCGGTCTGCCGCTTCAGCTCCAGCACGTCCTGCAGCGTATGCTGCGGCGTCAAATTGGAGCGGCTGACAACGAAGCCCGCTTTATACGCCTTGACCTTCCGTACCATAGCCGCCTGATCCTCCACCGCCTGCGATCCGTAAATAAACGAAATGCCTCCGCAGCGCGCGAGCGCAACCGCCATCCGGTCATCCGATACGGCCTGCATGACCGCCGATGCGAACGGAATGTTAAGCGTAAAGGCCGGCTGCTCGCCCTGCCCGTACTTGACGATCGGCGTTTTCAGGCTGACATTGCCGGGGGTGCAATCCTTCGTCGTCAGATTCGGAACAAGCAAATACTCGCTGAAGGTCCGGGACGGTTCGGTGTAATAATGAGCCATTTGAAACGTATTCCTCCTCTTGTTTTTTGGAAGCGGCGCTTTCCGTTTTCGCGTAAATTTTTACAATCATATCACAGCGGGCGTCCGTGCGCAATGGAAAACATGAGGCGATCCGGAGCGCCTGCCGAACGCGCCGGATATGCCGCCCCATAGCCGCCGGGAACGGCTGACCGCACAAGGCGCTTGAACGAAAAAAAACCGCGGGCAGCAGCCCGCGCTTCATGACCCCGCAGCGCCTGCGGTCTCGGCCGCCTCCAGCAGCTCGAGCGCCTTGTTGCGCTGCGGGTCCTCTTTTTTGAACTTGTCGAGCAGCCGTACCGAAAACTGGTAAGCCGTCCTGTCGTTGACGATGCCGGTTGCCGGCAGCGACTCGTCCCGCTGGAACGCCCGGACTGCCGCATCCGTCGCGGCGTCGAAGATGCCGGTCGAAGGAGCGCTGTAGCCAAGCGTCTGCAGCATCGTCTGTACCGTTTTCACCTTGTCGCCGTAGTCGTTTTCCTTCAGCTGCAGCCCGACCGGCAGGCTCGGCAGCAGGGCGTAAGCCGGCGCCTGCACCGGCACGTTCGGCTCGATCCCCTTCTTGTGGATCCACTCCCCGTCCGGCGCGCGCCACTGGGCTTCGGTCAGCTTGAGCACGGAGCCGTCCTTCAGCTGCCGGAAATTCTGCACGATCCCCTTGCCGAACGTTTTCTGTCCTACGACCGTCGCGTGCGCCCGCTCCTTCAGCGCCGCCGTCAGCACCTCCGCGGAGCTTGCCGTATTGTCGTCGACCAGAACGGCGATCGGCAGCTTCCAGGGCGTCTGCTGCTCCGATTTATGCGTGATGACGCTTTTCTCGTCCTTGTATACCACCTGCACGATAACCTGGCCCTTCGGCACGAACCGGTTTGCGAGCTGAATCGTCGGGTCGAGCAGCCCGCCCGGATTTCCCCGCAAATCGATCAGCAGCGCCTTCATGCCCTGTTTCTGCAGCGACTCGATCGCGCGATTAAACTCGTCCGCCGTTTTCTCCGCAAACCGGGTAATCGTAATTTCCCCGATCCGATTCGCCATCATTTCCGACGTCACGGTAATTACCGGCACTTCGCCCCGCGTGACCGGAATTTGCTGCGGCTCGGCCGTCCCTTCCCTGAGGACCGTCAGCTTGACGACCGTGCCGGCTTTGCCCTGTATCCGGTTTTTCAGCTCGGTCAGCGTGATGCCTTTCACCGGCTTGCCGTCAACCGCCTGGATGACGTCATCCGCCTTGAGGTCCGATTTGGCCGCCGGAGAGCCCTCGATCGTATCCTGGATGATGAAGTCGCCGTCCTGCTGCCGGATTTCAATCCCGATGCCGACAAAATGGTCCTGGTACGACTCCATATACTGCTCGCCCTGTTCGCCGGACAAATAGACCGAATACGGGTCGTCCAGCGACGCGACCATCCCTTGGGCCGCGCCGTCGACCAGCGACTTCGATTTGGCCCCGGTCAAATAGTTCGCCATAATTTCGTTATATGCAAACGATAAATTGCGGAAGCTCGCATCCTTTATAATCGGATACTGCGCCGTCATGGACAATCGTCCGCCGGCAAATCCGATCCCGCATGCGATCACTACCGCAGCTGTCGCAGCCGCTCTCCTTCGCTGCTTCTCCGCTCTTTCCCCGAAAAGGCTCAAGGCCGGTCCACCTCTTTTCGCATCAGCTCGTCTCCTCACTTTATCGCATTTACGGCCCGTCCCGCAAGCGAGAGGGTTGTCGGTCCCCGCAAATTCCGATACAATCAATGAAAATGCACGAACTTAAAGGAGCAGGAGAAACCGATATGTACAAAATGATTGCGATCGACATCGACGATACGCTGCTGACGGACGACCTCGTCGTGACGCCCGGCACGAAGGCGGCGCTCGCCGAAGCGGTGGCAAGCGGCGTGTTCGTCACGCTGGCCACCGGCCGCATGTTCCCCTCCGCGAAAAAAATCGCGATGCAGACCGAGCTGAACGTGCCGATTATTACGTACCAAGGCTCGCTTGTGAAGACGCTCATGGATGAGCAGGTGCTTTACGAGCGGAAGGTGCCGCAGGACGTCGCGGAGGAGCTGCTGGCGTTTTGCCGGGAGCGGGGGCTGCACCTGCAGCTCTATATCGACGATGTGCTGTACGTCGCCGAAGATAACGAGAAATCGCGGGACTACGCGGGCCTGTCCAAAATCCCGTTCGTCGTCGAGCCGGACCTCGGCAAGCTGATCGGCCGTCCGTCGACGAAAATGCTCATCATCGACGAGCCAGCCGTCTTGGACGAACTGAAGACTGAGCTGGGCGGATTGTTTGGCGACCGGGTGCATATTACGAAATCGAAGCCGCATTATTTGGAATTCATGCATAAGGAAGGCACGAAGGGGCATGCGATCGCGTTCATGGCGCAGCATATCGGCTGCAGCCTGGACGAGGTAATCGCAATCGGCGATTCCTGGAACGATCATGAGATGATCGAGGTAGCCGGACTCGGCGTGGCGATGGGCAATGCGCTGCCGCGGCTCAAGGAGATTGCCGATTACGTGACGGTGTCGAACAACGAGGAAGGCGTGCGCCGGGTCATCGAGAAATTCGTGCTGAACAAGGAAATCGTGCTGGATAAATGAGAGGAAGAAACGGCCGGCACCGCCCTTTGACGGTGGAACAGGTTTGTTTCTTCGGGAAGTTAAAAAAGGCCCTCATCGACCAATGACAGTCGGCGAGGGCCTTTCGTTTGTCATGAGGAAGCCTTACGGGAGCGGCTTCACGGTCAGCGTGAACGTCTTCACGTCCTCTAGGCCGCCGTTCTTGATATAAGCAAGCAGAGTCACAACGGAAGCCTGCTGCCCGCGGGCCGGCCGGCTGAGCAGCCGTCCGTCGTCGGCGATAATCGAAGGCGCGCTGGAATACCAGACGATGGTACTGCCGTAGTAGCCCGTCGTCGGCAGCGCAACCGACTTCGTTACGCTCGCCGCGGAATCGCCCGAGGCGTACCGGACGGCCAGGTCCGCTTTGTCGGCGGCCAGCTTCTCGGCGGCGGTGAACTGCTGCTTGACGGTCAGCACGAATACCTTCACATCCGCCGCCGTGCCGTTGGTCAAGTAGGCGGTCACCACGACGTTGATATCGCCGGCGCCCGCCGCGGGGCGATTGACCGTCTTGCCGTCATTCGAAATCACGGACGGCGCGCTGGACGTCCACACGATTGCCGAGCCGTTCGGGCCGGCTGAAGGCAGTGCATCGAAGGGCCGCGTCACGCGGGAGCTCGTATCCGAGCCGCCGAAATCGATGGCGAGCGCGGCTTTATCCGCGGCCACCCGCTGCGCATCGCTCATTTGCGCCTTGACGGTGATCGTGAACGTCTTCGACTGCGAAGCGGTCTGATAGCTGACGACCGCCGTCAGCACGACGTTCTGGTCGCCGCTGCCGTAAGCCGGCCGGTTTACCGTCCGCCCGTCGTTCGACACGACCGCCGGCGCGGAGGAATACCAGTAAATCGTCGAGCCGTTCTTCCCCTTCAGCGGCAGCGCCTTCAGCGGCTGCGTCACACTTGCGGAAGTATCCGAGCCGTTAAACCACAGCTGAAGTGCCGCAGCGTCGGCGTTTACCCGCTGCTGGTCCGTCATCGCCGCCGGCGCCGCTTTCACCGTAAGGGTGAAGGTTCTCGACGACGTCGCCCGGTTGTAGTGCAGCTTCGCGGTCAGCACGACCGCCGCGTCTGAACCTTGCGGCCGATGGACCGCGCCGGAAGCGGAAATCAGGTCCGGCCGGTTCGAGCTCCACGCGATCGCCGAGCCGTTCTTCCCGCGGACCGGCAGCGCGACCGGTCCGGTTACGGAGGAGGCCGTATCGCTGCCGCTGTACCGGATTTGCAGCGCCGCGGCGTCGGCTGTCACGCGCTGCGTATCCGTCAGCCGCGGAGAGGGCTTCGTCCCCTTCTCCCCGCATGCAGACATCCGCTTCGCGAGCGCCTGCTTGATCGCCGCCCGCGCCTTCTCGTTTTTTACATGCGCAAGCGCATTTTTAAGTCCCGGAGGTACGCAGGCGGTCATTTCTTTCTTTTTGCCGTGCCCGTGATGCTCGCCGCTTTTGCCGTGCCCGTTTCCGCCGCCGTGCGCCATCGCCGTGCCGCCGGCCAGCATCATGGCCGCGAAGGCCAGCACCGCTACCCGTTTCCACATTTTCAACCTCTCCCTGTTCGCAAAATTTGGTAACGTTCTCAACGATACCTTTCGCGAAGGGCTGGTATTTTATGGGGGCACGCGGGCAAAATCGTTTCCGGCGAGCGTGCCGTGCCGCCCTATGCTATAATGAGCGGTAAACCTTACGGAGGGAGTGCACAGCATGTCCGCGCATGAAGCGATTACGAAGCACGTCACCGCCCAGCACCGGCATCTGGTCCGGTTTATGGAGCTGGACGAGCTGAGGGAGCAGGCGATCGAACGGGCGCTTGCCCGCTGCGCCGCCGGAGAACCGTTTGGCGTCGACGAAATCAATGCCGCGACGGCGGCCATCAACGAGCATGCCAAACAGGGCATATCGCCGACCCGCGTCTTCGTCACGGAAGACATGGTCCGGGAGTATGCCGTCAAGCAGCAGCGGCGGCCGTGAACCGGTCCGGGCTTGGCGGCGCCCCTCTTGGCCGTGAGCTGAAAAGCCGCTCTCCGTCAACGTCCGGCATATGCCGCGTACGCCGGCAAAAAGCCGCTCCCGCAACGTCCGGCATATGCCGCGTACGCCAGCAAAAAGCCGCTCCCATAACGTCCGCATGCGCAAACGCTCGGGGAACGGCTTCGATTTTAGCCCATCGTATCGGTCAGGAGCGACGACAGCAGCAGGACGCCCATCGCGGCGGAGGAGATATAGGCCCACTTTTTGCTCTTCCCGCCCGCTCCGGAGCGCGCGTTCCTTGAACGTGCAAGAGCGGAACGGAAATAGAGCAGAAAGCCGGCCGCGATCATGATTCCTTCCAGCCAGGCACTTACGGCCGGATGGCGCCATAAGCCGAAGCCGAGCAGCGGAAGGGAACCGAGATTGCCCGGCAGGATCGGCAGGTCCGGCCGATGCACGATCAGGTCGAGCAGCCAGTGGCTGAAGGTAACGAGACCGAGCACCGTTCCCGCCCTCTTGCCCCATGCGCGCCGTCCGATATATCCGTAAATAAGTGAGATGATTGCGGCCCCAACTAGCGAATGGGAGTAATCGGCATGGATCAGCCCGCTTCCGTAACCCATTCCTCCGACCGGCACGATCGTTTCGACGCCCGACAGGTAGAGGGGCACGAAAATGACGTCAAGCAGCTGCGTTCCCAGCATCAGCGCCCATACCGGCACGTCCTTCTCCTTCGCCTTCACGGCCGCGGCCAACCCGAAATGTCCCGCAAACATTCAGCTCACCTCTCTCCTTTTGCTCCGCTCGCGGCCCCCGATTTTCGCATCGAGCACGCCGCAGCCGATTGTAAACAACAGCATAAACACCACAAAGCTCACCCAAATCATCCTTCCGTCTCCATCTTTGTAACCAATGGTTACTAACCTGTGGTTATAATATAACCAATGGTTACTTATGTCAAGCAAAATATCGCCTGGCCCCGCTCAAGCCCGGGCCCGCGCCTTGGACAGCCGTTTACGCAGCACGTGAACAATCATCAGGACACAAGGAATCATCAGGCAGAAGATCGGCTTTAACAGTTTAACGTCGGTCAGCCCTTCCTCATTATGCTCGGGAAAGCTCCAGGCCGACATCATGGACGCGAACAGAATGACGATGGATACGGGATATGCGAGCTTGTTCACCTCCTTCACGTTAAACACGTCCGCCGCCAGCGCCATCGATGCGTAAGCGTACATGGTCATTTTAAAGAATACGCCGATAATGAGCGCAAGAATGACGAGCGCGTCCATCCGCTGAATGAAATTCATGATATTGACGAGGCGCAGAGCCGAGAGCAGCGGAAAAATCGACCGCGAATAAATATCGGGACCGAGCACCGATATTTCCATCGCATGCGTCAGGCTGAGGGCAATGCCGCTGAGGAGCATCGCCGTAAGGCCGTAATTGCGGGCTTCATTTTTCGCTTTCAAATGCGTAAAAACGGTCATAAAGCAGACCGTCTCGCCGAACGGAAACATGAATATCGACGGGTACGCCGACGACAGCGTCTGCTTCCAGCCCCCCTCTCCGGTAAGCGGAAGCAAATTTTTCAGATCGATCAGACCGGAGAAAATAAACAGCATATTGCCGATCACTCCGATCGAGACGATGATGAAGAAATAGACTTGGCCCAGCCGGTAAAAGACCTCCAGCCCTTTCCGCAGCACGTAGATGACGGCGAGAATCATGACGGTCTGGATGACGAAGTTCGGCGTGACATCATAGGCTGATGTAATGAGCAAATCGCCGGCTTCCCGCAAATTGCGGGCCGACACATACATGAAATAGATCGCGTATAGGACGGCAAGCGGAAGCCCGATCGGCGCCCCGAGTATTTTGCGGAGGTAGCCGCTCAGGATAAGCCGGGGGTAGGCACGGTACAGGTAAACGAAAACCAGAAACAGCAGCAGCCCGGCGGGAAGGGCGAGCAGGATCGACAGCCACACCTCCTGACCCGACTGGAAACCGACGGGGATGACCAGCGCGGTGCCGAATATAAACAGCATCATCATGGAAAAAAGCTGAACTCCGTTGATGGTTTGTTTGTCCGCCGACATGCTTTCGCCTCCTTCGTCTCCCGTACGTTTAGCTGCCTGTGAATGCGGAAATCCTGATAGAACATCCATTCAAAGAGCCGGGTGATTTCCGATTAAAATCGTGCTGATCTATCTGCTGATCTTTGCGCTCGAGCTGTCGTTTCTCGCGGCCGTGGACGTCGTGTCCGGCAGGTCGCTTCACCAGGCGGTGCTCACGCTGATCAATACGTTTCATGTGCTGAGGAAGGGGGAAGCCCTGTTCCTGATCGCGCTGATTGCCGTGCCGTTCGTCCGGTTTCTCCCGGGCCTTGGCCGCCGATCGGCCAAAAAAGGGAGGAAATGAGGAGCGTTTATTTCTCCCTGTCCGCGATATACGTCTTGCCTGTCATCCCGGTCAGCCGGAGATAGGCCTCTACCCGGACATCGAACTGAACGCCGGCATACCGCTCGTCCCAGTTCGTTTTCATCTTCTTCCACTGCTTCGGATAGGAGCGTTTGACCGCATCCCCGAAGCCGAGCACATCGCTTTTTTTCTGCTGGGTGGCTTTCACGGTTCTCACGATGGTCGCTTTCGTTATTTTCGCCCACTGCCCCTGAAGCTTCGTCATCGCCTCTTTATTGTTCAAATCCATCGCACAATGGACCTCGGTGATATTCCCCGCCTCCTCAACCAAAAGATGGAAAAACGGGCTGCCGTTTCTCATCTCCAGTTTGATGCCCGCCTTGGAATTGACCAGCTCGACGGCGATTTTATCGTTGTTCGATTGAACCGGGCAGTCCAGTTCGACAATCGTGCTTCTGATCTGATTTCGGATCTGCAGGATGCCGACCGCGGCGTCCCCTTTTAACCAGCCGATCATTTTACCCTTTTCAAAAATGGCGATCCGGTCGAATTTCAAGGTGCCCTTTTGTTCGATCCGGATGCCGCTCAGAGCGAAATCCCCCAATCCGCTCAGCGCCGAGACGACCTCCCGGACCTGCATCGTGACGTTATGCGCCCATACCGACTTCGTGACCCGGAGGCGCTTCGCCAATCCATCCGCGGTAACCTTCTCCAGCGGAGTTACTCGCTCCAGTACGTTTTCCGCGGTTGTGCCCTCGGCAACGATGACCGGCGTGTTCAGCCGGAATTCGTGCGCCCGGTCGAAAAAATCGAACAGCTTTTCGATCCCCTGCCTGGCCATATCTTCCCCGACCACGAGCAGCTGGGTGTGAGAAAAAAACAGCTGCCGGGACACCTTCCGGGACGTTTTGCGAAGCGAGCCGAACAACGTATCGCCGTTTTCCGAGTAGACGACGATCGGCTTGTCTCCGGTTCCGCCGCCGCCGTTGACCCCTGTCGAGACGCTTCTCGGATTCACGACTTGAAAGGAGAGCCGGTACTGCTTCGATTGAGGCAGCCAGTCGATGCCCATACCGGTTACGATCGCCAAATCGTTCAGCTCCCTGCCGTTCCAGCAGCCCGAAACCGGAAGCGTCAAACTGAGCAGGGCGATGATGCCGATCACCTTCACCAGCCGCTTCATTGCGGTTCCTTTCCGGAAGGCTCCTGCCGGACCTGATTTTCGCTGTTTGCAATATCGGGCCGTGACAGCAGCTTTCGCCACGGGAGCCGGACGAGCACGTCCTTCTGGTCGTTCAGCTTGAACGGCGTTATAGGCGCGAGATACGGCACTCCGAAGGAACGCAGCGCGCACAGATGGGCAAGGATGATAATGCTCAGAATCGCAACGCCGTAGAAGCCAAGAAAGGCCGAAGCGACCATGAGGGCGAAACGGATGATCCGGGCCGACAAGGCCAAATCGTACGACGCCGTCGCAAAGCTCGAAATGCCCGTAATGGCGACCACGATGACCATAGCGGAGGAGATCAGCCCCGCTTCGACGGCAGCCTGGCCGAGCACAAGCGCGCCGACGATCGAAACCGCCTGGCCGATCGCGCGCGGCATCCGGAGGCCGGCTTCCCGTAAAATTTCAAAGGAAATTTCCATTATGGCCGCTTCGATAAAGGCCGGAAACGGGACGTTCGTCCGCTGGGCCGCCAGGCTGATCACGAGCTGCGTCGGAATCATTTCCTGGTGAAAGGTAATGGCGGCGATATAGATCGAAGGCGCAAACAGCGAAATGAGGTACGCGCCGTAGCGGAGCAGGCGTATGAGCGAGGCGGCCTGGTAATTTTGATAATAATCCTCCGCCGCTTGAAAAAACATGACAAACGAAGCCGGAGCGACCAGCACGAACGGCGTGCCGTCCACAAAAATCGCGATCCGTCCCTCCAGCAGGTTGCCCGCGACCGTGTCCGGCCGTTCGGAGTTGTACATGATCGGAAAAGGCGTGTACGTGCTGTCCTGGATGAGCTGCTCGATATAACCGGATTCGAGAATTGAGTCGGTCTCGATTTTTTTCAGCCGGCTGATGACTTCCTGGACCACTTCATCCTTCGCCAGCCCATTGATATACATAATGGCGACGTCTGTGTGCGTAACTTTGCCGATCTGCATCGTCTCGAGCCAAAGGTTCGAGCTGCGGATTCTGCGGCGGACCTGCGCGATGTTCGTGCCGAGCGTTTCCGTAAAGCCTTCCTTCGATCCGCGAATGACCACCTGGGAGTTCGCTTCGGAAATCGCTCTCACTTTGCCGCCCCTGGAGCCGCAAATCATGGCCTTCTCGCAGCCGTCCACAAAAATGACGGTATCCCCCGACAGAATGGACAGAATCGTTTTGTTCCATTTCGCCTGAACCTCGATTTCGCCGACGGCCGTGCCGTTCGTTTTGATGTAATCGAAGAGATCCTCTCCCGGCTTCATCTTGTCCAGATCATCCTGCTTGTTGGTGATCGCCAGCGGTTTCAAGATGAATTCGTTAACGATTTTTTTATCGGAAATGCCGTCGGCATACACAACGGCGATCTTCTTGCCGGACCGTCCGTATTCGAATTCGCGGATCGTAATGTCGGGGCTCTCGCCGACGATCGCCCGGACGTAATCCAGGTTATCCTTGATTTGCGCGTCGATCGTAATCTTAGCCGGCAGGGCACCCGCAGTTCCCGAAGAACCGCCTCCGGACGGCTGCTTGCGATATCCAAAGCCAAACACAGCTCCCACTCATTTCTGCTTCGTCATAAGATGTCAGGATTGTATTATTATTCCCCGTGCGGTAAAAAACAAAACGGCGGCGGGGACGGCTTATCCGGAAGTATAAGTGCAGCGAGCGGCGGAAACGCCACCTGCCCCGAGCAATACCGGATCTCCTTCTCCGGCATGTCGCCCTGAGCCCCATAGACGGGTTCGAGCCCGATAAAATGAAAAATCGAAGAGGCCCGTCGGTCAGCCTCTTCGATAAGGTGAAAAGCGTGGGTGTTTCGCGGTCTCGTTAAAAATTGAGAATGAGCTTTTCCAGCAGGCTTTGCGGAAGAAATGGCGCGAGCTGGGCCAAATGCCCGGGATGCAGGCCGTCCGGCGAGCTTTCGATCAGCAGGACCAGATCGGACTGCTCGAGAAAAGGAGCCAGGCCCAAAATTTGCTCCAGGTCGATCGTCCCGTCGGCCGCTCTCCTTACGAGCCTGGACAGCGTCTCCCTGGAAAGAAACGGCGCGAGCCCGGAAATGACGTCCCCGTGCAGCACTCCGTCTTCGACCAGATTGACCAGACGGTCCAGCGACTCGTGACCCAGAAACGGAGCAAGAGCGAGCAGCTTGCCCGGCTCGACGATGCCTTCGACCACCTTATCCACGACCTTCTCCAGGGTGGCCCGCTCGAGAAAAGGCGCCAGGCTGCTCACTTGATCTAAAGTCAGCCGCTGCCCGGCCGAAATGGGTTTTTCCAGAGCGGCTGCCGTTTCCATCGGCTCCGCTGCTACTATTTGCTGCGGTGCTGCCGATACCGTCGACTCTGCCGCTGCTACTGGATGCGGCGCTGCCGTTTCCATCGGCTCAACCGCAATGATTGGTTGCGGCACTGCCGTTTCCATTCGCTCCGCAGCTTCCATTTGCTGCGGCGCTGCCGTTTCCGCCCGGTCCGCCGCTCCCGCTGCAGCCGCCTTTTGAACCATGGCGCGTTCCCCGTTTAACAGCTCGTCGACCGTTACGCCGAGCAGCCGGGCCGCCGGCGGCAGCAGGCCGATGTCCGGCAGCGACTCGCCGCGCTCCCATTTCGACACCGCCTGGTGGGTGACGTTCAGCGATTGGGCGAGCTCCGCCTGCGTATAATTGTTGTTTTTTCTTAACTCCGAAATAAAGGCACCGATTTTACGTATATCCATGAACCGTTCCTCCTGCTTCTTCAATTGCAGATCGGCCGATTTGCTGTATTCAACGTATCATAGGCGCAGGCGCCCAGCCAATCGGCGGTTGGTTGAATCGCTTTCATGAATCGCGTGCAACCGGCGGTTGAATGCTCCCGGGGCCGGCAAGCCGGAATCAAAAATCGACCTGCCGCTCCAATCGGATCTCCCGCACTTTTCGTTCGAGATAAGGGGCGCCCGGTACGAACGAAAACGCCAGTCCATCCAGCGATTCCGGCAGCGGCGGCGAAACGATGAACTCCATCTTCGTTTGCGGGCCGCCTCCGTGCATGCCGCGCCGTCTAACGGTATAATCGCCGCCGATAATTGCGAGCATCAAATTGGGCTTTAGCCGAATCTCATCGCAATCCTCGTCCAAATAGTTGAATTCCGCGAAAACGATGCTCGCGCGCTCGTGGTTCATCGCGTGCGTCAGCATATATTCGCAATTTTCTACAACCGTCCGTTTCATGAGCGGCACCACCTGCCGCAGCTCGCCGGGTTCGTGCCAAACCGCTGCGCGTATTTTCTCGTTCATACTATCCAAAATATAACGAATTTCCGCGGCCTCGATTCCCAGCGACGCCGACCATGCTTCCACCGTCTCCGCCGGCGGAAAAAACCGCTTGCCCTTCGCCAGCCGTCTTCGCTCCTGCACCAGGCGCAACAGCTCGGTATCGATTCGTTCGGCCGCTTCGTTATATTCGTTCGGAATTTGTCTCAGCTCCGACCACGCCATTTGAACGTCAGCCCCTTTCGCATCCCGCTGCAATTCGCTACATTTCCCCCGACCACTCGCGGTAAAAACGCTCGACATACTGCTCCATAAACGCATGCCGCTCTTCGGCGATCGCCCGGGCCGACGGCGTGTTGATCAAGGCGCTCAGCTTGAGCAGCTTTTCGTGAAAATGGTTGATCGCCGTGCTCCGGCCGCGCCGGTACTCCTCCGCCGTCATCGTTTCGCGCGGCGGAAGCTGCGGATCGTGGATCGGATCGCCCTTCCAGCCGGCATACAGAAACGTCCGGGCAATGGCGATCGCTCCGATCGCGTCGAGCCGGTCCGCATCCTGGACGACCTTGCCTTCCAGCGTGCGCATTGGCGGGTTGGCGCCGCCGCGATAAGACATCGTCGCAATAATATCCGTCACATGAGCCCTGTCCGCGTCCGTCATCGCCTGCCGCTCCAGCCAGCCGCTCACTTTGCGGAGCCCCGCTTCCTTCGATTCGTTCAGCTTCTCATCCGCCACATCGTGCAGCGCGGCGGCGGCGATGCAGACGAAGACGTCCGCCCCTTCCGCCCGGGCGAGCCGCTCCGCCATCGTGACGACACGGTGAATGTGCCACCAGTCGTGGCCGGTCGCATCATGCTCCAGCTCCGAGCGGGCAAATTGCCTGGCGGCTTCCATGATTCGTTCGCGTTCGTTTTCCATCGTGGTATCCGGTTCCTTCCTGATCGACATAAATATAGGATAACAAGTTCGCGCCCGGCCGGGCCGATTCCTGTTTACTTCCCTAAAAGCGTATGATATCGTATAATTCAATGCATCTAGAAATAACGAAACGACAAGGGTGAGCGGCAATGATGGAAGAAACGGCGGAGATCAGGCAAGCGGTCAAAATCTACAAGGCGCTCGGGGAGCCGACCCGCCTCAAAATCGCCTTGCTGCTCACGGGAGAGCGGACGCTCTGCTGCTCGGATATCGGCAGCAAGCTGGAATCGGTCGCCGGGTCGACGCTGTCCCATCATTTGAAGCAGCTGACGGAGTGCGGCCTGCTCGACCTGCGCAAGGACGGCACCTACATTTATTACAGCATGAACCTCGACGTCGCCCGGAAATACGCGCCGTATTTGCTCCAGTGAATTTTATCAATGCGTTTTTTTCACTCTTGTTTCTATAATTGTAGAAATATAAAATGTAAGCGGCCCGGAAAGGCCGCTTGTTTGCCGTTTTCAACAAATCGGCAAACAAAAGCCCCGTCCTTGGACGGGGCGGAGCTTAACCTCGCAAATATTTAGTCCAGTTTGATCTCCAGCAGCTCGTACTGCAGAGTGCCCACAGGCGCCTCGACGCTGATCGTATCGCCGACCTTCTTGCCCAGGAGCTCCTTGCCGAGCGGGCTTTCGTAGGAAATTTTATTGTCGGCCACGTCCGCCTCTGCCGGGCTGACGATCCGGTACTCGACCTTCTCGGCGAATTCGATGTCGTTCAGCGTGACGACGCACCCGATGTTCACTTCGCTGAGATTCATGCCGGCCGTATCGACGACACGGGCGTTTTTCAGCATCCGCTCCAGCATCTGAATCCGCGATTCCATAAACGCCTGGTCTTCCTTGGCCGAATGGTATTCGCTGTTTTCCTTCAGGTCGCCATAGCTGATCGCCACCTTGAGCCGCTCAGCCAGCTCCCTCCGCCCGGTGCTTTTAAGCACCCGCAGCTCATCCTCGATTTTTTTGAACCCTTCCGGCGTCAAAATGGTTTGTTCGTTCTCCATACGCTCACCCTCGTTTCCTGTCGATCACATCTTGTTCCAGCCTCGATTCGGCACCTGCGGCGCCGGATTAACGGACCATTCCGCCCCGAAGCGCGGCGACGACCACCTGCGTCCGGTCCTCGCAGCCGAATTTCTGCAAAATCCGGTGGACATGCGATTTGACCGTTCCTTCGGCGATCATCAGCTTTCGGGCGATCTGGTCGTTTCGAAGGCCATAAGCCATCTCCTGCAAAATTTCCCGTTCGCGCTCCGTCAGCGGCTCGAGAAGCGGTTCCTGCGGCTCCGAACCGGGGAAAACCAGGCCGGTGGAAACGACGCGCGACAACGCTTCGGCGGCCAGCCCCGTCTTGTAAACAGCTTCGCCGCGGTGCGCCGAGCGGACGGCCGCGAGCATTTCCTCCACATCCGCATCCTTCAGCAGGTAGCCGATCGCCCCCGCTCGGATTCCGAGGTAAATATACTCTTCATCGTCAAAGGTCGTTAAAATGACGATCTTGGCGCCCGAAGCCTTCTTCGCGATTTCGCGCGCCGCTTCGATTCCGGACATGCCGGGCATCCGGATATCCATCAGGATCACGTCGGGACGGCGCCGCTCGGCAAGATGAACCGCTTCTTTCCCGTCGGCCGCTTCGCCGACGAGCGTCATATCCGGCTGCAGGCCAATGACATAGGCAAAACCCTGCCGGATCATCGTCTGATCGTCCGCGAGCAGCACCTTGATCGTGTCGTCCGAAGTCATCGTCATCCATCCTATTCCGTGTCGGCTGACGGCTTCTCCCCGCCGGCCGGAATTTCGGCCGTAATTTCAAAGCCGTGCGGGGGCAGGCTCGCATAACGCAGCCGGCCGCCCTTCTCCTCCAGGCGCGCCTTCATCGTCTTCAGGCCGAAGCCTTCGCGGATCGGCCGGCCGGGCTCGGCGGCGCCGTCGTCGCGAATGCGCAGCACCAGGTATCCCCGCTCCTTCGTCAGACGAACCTCCACAGAGGACGCCCGCGAATGGCGGATAATATTCGTGATCGCTTCCTGCAGCACGCGGAACAGCACGCCGAACACGGCCGGATCTGCGTTGTCCTCCGCCGCTTCGTCTTGAAACGTATACGGAATCGAAGCCGACGCTTCCATTTGCGAGAGCAGCGCCTTCATCGGCGCGGTGCCCGATACCTGGCGGTCGTCCGCCAGCGAATGAACGGACGCGCGGATATCGTGCAGGCCCTCGCGGGCAACGGTCAGCATTCCTTCCAGCGCCTGCTGCGCCCGCTGCGGATCGTTGCCGATCATATACCGCAGCGCCTGCATTTGGACGATCAGCGACGTCAGGCTGTGGCCGACGTCGTCGTGAATCGCCCTGGCGATACGCGTCCGCTCCTCCAGCATCGCCACCTGCATCGCCGCCGCGGACGCCTCCTGCAGCTGCTCGTAGGCTTCCTGGAGCTCGGCCAGGTGCCGCTTATTGAGCTCGTACATTTCGTTTCGCTGCATCCGGCTGCGGATGTTGAGGTACATGACAGCCGCCACGAGAATGAACGAGAGGATGCTGATCAGGTCCGCGCGGCCGAGCCGGCTGTAAACTCCCGCCGTCACGGCCAGCACCGCAAGCGCCGGCAGCGGCGATTTGGACATGGACAGGCGGATGATAGCGGCAAAAACAAGGACTCCCAGAAAATACACCAGCTTCGTCTCGTGAAACCAGATCAAGCCCGCCGCGCACTCGGCCGCGACGATGCCGATTGCCGTCAGCAGCCGCGCCCGGGTCCACCACGATGTCGGGGAAAGCAAAATAAGCGAGAAGGTTGCTCCAACGAGCAGATTCAAGCCGGCTCTCGGCAGCGGTCCGCTGAACAGGCCGCCCAGCTGCATAATCAGCAAAATGATCACGCCGCTGGCAAGCCGTCTTCCAAATGCCAAGACATCTTTCACCGTCCCATTACCCCCATCGGCCGCTGCGAGCAATCGATTGACTGCGCCGGGCGTCTCCCTATCGTTTATTTTAGAGTTGTGCGCCGGGAAATTCAATCGCGGCTGAATGGTACGTTCGTTTTCTATCCGGAGATAGAGGAACGGCGGGGGAAATTGTATCCGGGGTTAGTCGCCGAAGCCGGAGAAAAGCCATAAGCTTAAACCGTCGGATCCGGCAGCGAAAATGAGGCTCATATGCGCAGGCATATCCATCCCTCGCTGCGACCTTGATTATTGTCGACGTCATCGTTGTCCGAATCGGACTTTAGGTTTATCGCAGCAGGAAAAATGAATCGGAAGGCAGGTCCCTTGATGAACTCGCAAAACCTGATCATTGCGCTTATCGGCGCTTTTATCGTCTACCGGCTTTATTTGCGCATCCGCCGGAATCTCGGCTGGCAGCCGCTGAACAGCGGCCGAATGAAATTCGTCATGACGCTTTCAACGGTCGTCGGATGTTTGTTCCTGGCCGCGGGGGCGGGTCACCCCGTCAGTCTCGTGTCGGATCTGGCAGGTATAGCGCTCGGCATCGCTCTCGCCTGTCTCGGCGCGGCCGCCACCCGCTTCGAGCGGCGCGGCGTCCTCTGGCATTACCGGCCGAATACGTGGATAGGCGGCCTCGTTTCCGTGCTGTTCCTCGGGCGGATCCTGTTCCGGATTTATGAAATGACCGCGCTCGGCAGCCCCGATGCGGCGGCTCACGGCGCGGCGGCGGCGGGCGGGCTTTCCGCCGTCGGGTACGATCCTTCCGCTCCCTGGTCATCCGGACTGATGCTCATTATGTTTGCCTATTATACCGTCTACAGCGCCCTCCTTTTTCGTAAAATGAAAAACCGGCCGATGTCCGTGCGATAAGCGCGGCTTCCGCCCGGTCATTTTCGTTTAACGGTCGCTGCATCCCTGCATAAGGTTTCGCCGGGAGCATTTCGGTCAGATCGAGAAAAACGTCAGCGCCGACAGCAGCACCGAGGCGGCGGACAAAGCGGCGAGCGCCTTCAGCTTGCCAGCGCGCAGGCCGCGAAGGTTGACGTTCAGACCGAGGCCCGCCATCGCCATCGTCAGCAAGAACGTCGTCAGCACCGCCAGTCCGTTCATGAACGAGCCCGGAAGCGCTGCGGCTATTCCACCTCCGCCAAAGCCGTATGTGCCGAACAGGCTCATCAGTATAAAGCCGATCAAAAACCACGGAAACTCGATTTTCGCCGCCGGTTCGGCATTCCTCCCTTTCCTTCGCATCCAGGCCATCAGTCCGAAGCTGAGCGGCACGAGCAGGAGCACGCGTCCCAGCTTGGCGAGCATCGCCACCGCCAGCGCATCCGGTCCGGCCGGCGCGGCGGCAAGCGCAACGTGGGCGATTTCATGCAGGCTGACCCCCGACCATATGCCGTACTCCCCGTCCGTCAGCGGCAGCAGGGGGCGGACGACCGTGTAGCCGACCGCAAACACGGTGCCGACAAGGGCGATCAGCCAGGCGCCGACGGCGGTATCCTCCTCCTTCGACCGCAGGATCGGCGATACGGCTGCGATCGCTGCCGCCCCGCAGATGCCGGTGCCGATGCCCAGCAGCAGCGACAAGGGCATATCGGCCCGCAGCTTTTTGGCGATCAGCAGCGTTACGGCAATCGCGAAAGCGACCGTTCCGATATCGCGCAGAAGCAGCCCCAGCCCCTGATGCACGATGACACTGACGTTCAGCTTCAGGCCGTACAGGACAATCGCGGCCCGCAGCAGTCTTTTCCCGGCGAACTGGATGCCGGGGCGCAGCTGCTCGGGGTATCCGAACAGCTGCCGAAACAGCACGGCCAGCAGGATGGCGCATGCGAGCTGACCGACCCGGTCGAGCCCGGGAATCCGGGAGAGCCCGTAGCCGGCCAGTGCGACGAGCAGTGTAAAGGCGATCCCTCCGGCCATTGCGGCCGCTGGCGGATGAAGCCGTTTGCGTTCGAAAGGCAGCCCGGTTTTGGTTGGAACGGCGTCCATGATCATGACCTCGATTCGGTTTGTGATGGGTTGATCTCATGATACGGCGCTCGACCGGATAAGGAAAATAAATTATCATTATATTTATAATAAGCAATAACTTATGATCAAAAGGAGATGAACATCCGGTGCTGGATCAATCACTGGCCGTTTTTATCGCTGTTGCGGAGAAGCGCAATTTCACCCGTGCGGCCGAAGCGCTGCATATGACGCAGCCGGCCGTCAGCCAATATATCCAGGCGCTTGAGCGGACCGCCGGAGCCGCCCTGCTGGAACGGACGAACAAATACGTCCGGCTGACGAAAGCGGGGGAAATCGTGTACCATCATGCGAAGGAAATCGCGGGGCTGCACGAGCGGATGCTCGCGCTTGTGGCGGATTTGATGCACGTGCCGGGCGGGGCGCTGACGATCGGCGCCAGCTACACATTCGGCGAATACGTGCTGCCGCACGTCATCGCCGGGCTGCACGAGCGTTATCCCGCCATCCAACCGGCGATCACAATCGGCAATTCGACCGAAATCGCCGCGGGGGTGCGCGAGCAGCGGCTCGATGTCGGCGTGATCGAAGGCCGCGCGCCGGAGGGCGGCCTGATCACCGAACCGTTTGCCGAGGATCGGCTGGAAATCGTAGCCGCGGCGGACCATCCGCTTGCCGGGGACGAAGCTGCAGCGGCCGGGCGGCTGTCCGCGCAAACCTGGATCGTCCGGGAAAGCGGCTCGGGCACGCGCGAGGCAGCCGACGCCATGCTCCGGGAGCTCGGGATTGTTCCCGAGCGGCTGATGGAATTCGGCAGCACGCAGATCATCAAAGAATCCGTCGAAGCCGGGCTCGGCGTCTCGTTCCTGTCGCAGTGGGCGGTGCGCAAGGAACTGGCGCTCGGCACGCTGCGGATCGTGAAAGCCGCCGGACGGGAGGCTCCGTTCGCGCGCCGATTTTCCATTGTAACGCGGGAAACCCCGTTTCGCACGAAAGCGGCCGAAGCGTTTATCGGGCTGCTGCGAAGCGGGGACTGGCTGGCCAAGGGCCGCCTGCCCTGAGCGCCCGGGAAGCGGCGGCGGTACGGCCTTAAATATCGAACAAGCCCCCTGCGGCGCAGGAGGCTTGTTTTTGCATCAGGGCTGCCGCGCCGTATTGGCGCCGGGGGGCATAGGCATAACGCCGTTTCCGCGGTCAGTCGCGAATTTCGGCGATCAGCTCGATTTCGACGGGCGTATGGAACGGCAGGTCGCTCGTACCGATCGCCGAGCGCGCATGCTTGCCGTTCTCGCCGAAAACGTCGACGAGCAGGTTGGATGCGCCGTTCATGACATAAGGCTGATCGGCGAAGCCCGGGGCGCTGTTGACGAAGCCGAGTATTTTCACGATCCTTACCACCCGGTCCAGATCGCCGAGATAGCCTTTCATGACGGCCAGGCAGTTGATGATCGTCTGGCGCGCGGCTTCCTGGCCTTGTTCGATCGTCAGCCCGGCGCCGAGCTTGCCTTCATACATCAGCTTGCCGTCGATGCGGCAGTCTTGTCCGGACAAATAAATCAGATTCCCCGTGCGGCTGCACGGAATGTAAGTAAAGCGCGGCTCCGGAGATGGCGGCAGTACGATGCCGAGCTCCTGTAAACGTTGTTCGATTTGTCCCATTACGGGCACCTCCTGAATGATAAATGAATTAATGGCTGCAGCGGTGCTGCGCCCGGATGAGATCGCCTTCCCGGGCATGGGTGTGGCCGCCGTTTAGCAGCGTCGGCGAGCCGTTCACGAACACGTGCGAAATGCCTTCGGGATGACGCCTCGGATCCTCGTAAGTCGCCGCGTCCTGGATCGTGTCCGGATCGAACACGACGAGATCGGCCAAATAGCCGGGCACGATCAAGCCGCGTTTGCCGAGCTTGAACCTCTGAACCGGAAACGAAGCGACCTTGCGGACGGCCTGCTCCAGCGTAAGCGTCTTTTCCTCCCGGACATATTTGGCAAAAACGCGCGGAAACGTGCCGTACAGTCTCGGGTGCGGCTTTCCTGTTTCGCAGGTCAGGCTGTCGGAGGCAATCAGCGATTTGTCGTAACCGACCACCTGACGCACGTCCTCGTCCGACATATGAAAATAAACGATGGAAATGCGGCCCTGCTCCTCAAGCAGCAGATCGAGGACGCAGTCCACGGGATGCTGCGAACGCGTTTCGCTGATTTCGGCGATATGCTTGCCTTCCAGCCCGCGGTTCGTTTCGGAATGGACGGACGAAATAAAGACGCTTTGCCAGCCGGTGGAGCAGACGAGATTATCCCAGTCCGTCTGTTCCCGGCCGAGCTCCTCGCGAATCCGCGCGCGGAGGCTTGGGTCCCGGACGATTGCGAGGAGACGGTCGATACCGCCTTCCAGCGTCCACGGCGGCAGCACCGTCGTCAGGCTTGTGGAGCCGGCATTGTACGGGTAGACGTCGCACGTCACATCCATGCCGCGGGCTCTGGCATCCTCAATCAGCTCCAGCGCGTCCAGCACCGTCCCCCAATTACGACGGCCCGCCGCCTTCAAATGGCTGATATGCAGGGAAACGCCGGCCTTCTCGGCGATCCAGATTACCTCGCGGACGGACGGCAGCAGGTTGTTGCCTTCGCCGCGAATATGCGTGGAGAAGAGGCCGCCGTATTTCGGCAGCACCGAGCAGAGCTCGGCGATTTCCTCCTTGGCCGTGTAGCTGCCGGGCGCGTAAAGCAGTCCGATGGACAGCCCGATAGCACCTGCTTCCATGCCTTCCTCAAGCAGCTGCTTCATCTGCTGCAGCTCGGCGGGCGTCGCGGGCCGGTTCTCAAAGCCCATGACGGCGATGCGCAGGGCGCCGTGCGCGACGTAAGTGGCGATATGCTCGGACGGCCGGGACGCGGCGATGATCTCCATATAGTCCCGAACCGATTTCCAGCTCCACTCCCGCGAAGACATGCCCAGCACCGGCTGCACGTAGCTCTGCAGCTGCTCCAGCCTGCCCGGGCCGATCGGGGCGGGGGCAAGGCCGCAGTTGCCGACGACCTCCGCCGTCACGCCCTGTCTGACCTTGATTTCGCTGAGCGGGTAATCGAGGATCATCAGGTCCGAATGGCAGTGACCGTCGATGAAACCCGGCGCGATCACCTGCCGGTTCACGTCAATGACCCGTCCGGCCTCTTCTCCGGCCAATTGGCCGACGGCGGCGATCTGGCCGTCCTTAATGCCGACGTCGCCCGCCTGCCAAGGGTTCCCCGAGCCGTCGACGATCCGCCCGTTTGCAAGAATAATGTCCAGCATGCTGCCTCTGCTCCTCCTATCAAAATGTCATGTACTGCGCGATACGCAGTCAGCTATTCGAGCATGCCCCTCGCGGGAACCGGAACGGCTTCCAGCCGCTCCCCGCTTCGCAGCACAACCCGATTGTGCAGGTTGACGGTGCTGCAAATATGGTTCGGGATAATATGCAGCCGGTCGCCGATCTGAACGCCGGCCGCCTGCGCGGACGGCCCGAGCCGGAGCATGCCGTGCTCCTCGGTCAGCCGCTCGAACAGCGCGTCCTCGCCCAGCTCCTTCACATAACCGAAGCCTGTCAGCCGAAGAGGCTCCGTCCCCGGCTGCACGTCGGTCGCGAACGTTTTACTGCCGCCGTCGATGATCGCGAGATCGGGGGAAGGCCGGCTGACGACCGTCACCGCCACGGCTCCCGCGCAGTCGTCCAGGCTGCAAATGCCGTAGCGGGCCTGCATCCGGTCCTGGAACACATAGGTGCCCGGCCGGATTTCCGTCACGCCCTCGACGGCCCCTGCTTCGGCGGCCGTTGGCGTCGAGCCGACGCTGACGTCAGCGATCGGAACGCCCGCCGCGCGGATCCGGGCCGCGAGCTCCGCCATCAGCCGCCCTTCCTCGGCGCCGGCGGCGCGCAGATCGAGCGTCGGCTTCCCGGACAGCAGCGCCCCGCGAAACGTGTAAATGCCCGTCAGGCGCAGGTTCGCGAAGCCGGCGATTTGGACGGCCAGCTGCGCCGCGTCTTCGTAGGGCACGCCGGTGCGGCGCAGCCCCGTATCGACCTCGAGCCGCACCTCCAGGACGTGCCCGAGCCGCGCGGCGGTTTCCTGAAGCCGCCTCGCCCCTTCGAGGCTGTCGGCAGCGGCGATGAGCCGGATCCGCTCGCTTAAGCGGACAGCCCGTTCGATTTTGGACGGCGAGACGAGCGGATAGGCGATGAAAATATCGCCGATCCCGTGCTCGGCCATTACCTCCGCCTCCGATACCTTCGCGACGGTAATGCCGGCCGCGCCCGCCTCGATTTGCAGCCGGGCGATTTGCGGCAGCTTGTGCGTTTTGGCGTGGGGGCGGAGGTTCACTTTGCAGCGCTGTGCGACCTGCGCCATGCCCGCGATATTACGCTTCATTTTGTCCATATCGATGATCAGACTGGGGGTTTCCGGCTCTGCTGCGGGCACCGTGTCATTCGTCGTTTCCGGCATCGCTTGGTTCACTCCGTTCGGCGTTTTTTTTCGACTCTTCGAGATAGCTGTACAGCGTATATTTGGAAATGTTCAGGTAGCTGCAGATCCGCTCCCCGCCTTTCTTGATGAGGAAAGCCCCTTTGTCGTCGAGCATCCGGATCATGCGAAGTTTATCGTCCCTCGTCATGACGGCGACCGGCTTGCCCACCCGTTCCTGGGCTTCCTGAATCAGGGCGTCGAGCAGATCGCTGACATTCGAAACGAAGGTCTCCCGAACTGCCGGCTGCGCGTCCGGAGCGGTCAGCCCCTGCAGCGTCTTCCCCGCCACCATCAGCTCGGTGATATCGAAATTGACGCAAAGCGAGCCGATCACTTTGCCCTCGGCGTTGCGCATATACCACGAGCTGGAGCGCAATATCCGGCCTTCCTTCGTCTGAGTCACATAGCCGAACTTGTTGCCGTTCACCTCGCTGCCGCGCAAAAGTTCGAGCCCGAGGTTCGTGCCCGGATCGCCGACCTTCCGCCCGGTAACGTGCCCGTTCGCGATGGCCGCGATCGTGCTGTCGTAGGACCCCGTTAAATCGTGCAGCACCACCTCGCAGCTGCCCCCGAACTGAACCGCCAGTCCTTTGACCAAGTCGTTTAAAAACTCGTTTTCGTCGCGAATATGCTCCACCTGTCCGAAAATCCCCCCTTGCGCGCTTATATTTTGATCCTATCACAAAAAACGGTTCAGGCAAACAGAAAGTTTGTTTGGCTGAATAAAAGTATGCTGCCGGAAGCGCTAAGCGCCGCTATCCCGGTAAGCGCGAAACAATCGGACACGGATAAACAACAGGCTTCACGGAATCGGACGACACCTCGAATCGAACAAAAAACGAAAAAGCTCCTTGACCACAAGCGGGTCGAAGGAGCTTTTCGTATATTTTTGATGTGCCCGGGGGCGCTTCAAATTCAGGCACCGGGCTGGCAAAAGATCTGCAGGCCGGGCGTTGAGCGGTGTACGAGTACTGGCGCCGCTTCCGGCGATTCGGCGGATTTTCATCCGCCTTCCGCTATATATCGCGTCCCGCCGACCGTGATCGCCGCCTGACCTTGCGTGACGTCGGTCATCCAGGCCGCAAACCGCTCGGCGTCCGCCGCTTCCGGCAGACAGGAAATCACGACGCGGTCGGTGAACGAAGTCCCGCCGACAAGAATGCCCTTGGCGTGCAGCTCGTTCTCGAGCTTGCCGTACCAGGTGTAGTCGACGTCCACGAGCACCTCGCGGTGCAGAACGTTGACGACCGGCTCCGCCGCCTCGATGGCGGCCGCGGCGCCGTCCGCATACGCGCGGATCAGACCGCCGGCTCCCAGCATGATGCCGCCGAAGTAGCGGGTGACGACGATGACGACATTTTTCAATCCCTGATTTTTAATCACGTCGAGAATCGGTTTGCCTGCCGTGCCGCTCGGCTCCCCGTCGTCGGACTGCTTCTGAATCTCGTCCCGTTCGCCGATGATGTAAGCGGAGCAGTTGTGGCTCGCGTTCCAGTGGAGCTTTTTGATCTCCTCGATGAAGGCGGACGCTTCCGCTTCGCTCTCAACCGGTTTCCCGTACCCGATAAACCGGGATTTCTTGATGACGATCTCCTTGCAGTCCTCCCGCCGCAGCGTTTTGTATCGGTTCAGCATGGAACGTGTACCTCGCGATTAATCGCTTCGAGCCGTTTCGCCTGCGAAGCCAATCGTTCGCCGACTTTCTTACAGCCGCGCTTCGAGCGCCGCTTTTTCCTTCTCGAAGCCCGGTTTGCCGAGGAGTGCGAACATGTTTTTCTTGTACGCCTCAACGCCCGGCTGATCGAACGGGTTGACGCCCAGCAGGTAGCCGCTGATGCCGCACGCCTTCTCGAAGAAATAGACGAGGTAGCCGAACGTATACGGCGTCATATCGGCGATATTGACGATAAAGTTCGGCACTTGACCGTCCGTATGCGCCAGCAGCGTGCCTTCGAACGCTTTTTTATTGACGAAATCCATCGTTTTGCCCGTCAGGAAGTTGAGCCCGTCCAGATCGTCCGGGTCGCTGCCGATCGTAATGTGCTCGGCGACGTTGTTCACCTGGATGACCGTTTCGAAAATGTTCCGGTTGCCCTCCTGGATAAACTGGCCCATCGAGTGCAGGTCGGTCGAGAAGTCCACCGATGCCGGATAAATGCCTTTATAGTCCTTGCCTTCGCTTTCGCCGTAGAGCTGCTTCCACCACTCGGATACAAAATGCAGGCTCGGCTCGTAGTTGACGAGAATTTCCGTCGTTTTGCCTTTGCGGTACAGCGCGTTGCGGGCTGCCGCATATTGGTACGCCTCGTTCTCGGCGAGGTTCGGGTTGCCGTATTCCTTCGATGCATCGGCGGCGCCTTTCATCATCGCTTCGATGTCGATGCCGGCCGCGGCGATCGGCAGCAGGCCGACAGCCGTAAGGACGGAGTAACGTCCGCCGACGTCGTCCGGAATGATGAACGACTCGTAGCCTTCCTCGGTCGCGAGCTTCTTGAGCGCGCCTCTCGCACGGTCGGTCGTCGCATAAATGCGTTTGCGCGCTTCCTCTTTACCGTATTTCGCTTCAAGCGCCTCGCGGAAAATGCGGAACGCGATCGCCGGTTCGGTCGTCGTGCCCGACTTGGAGATTACGTTGATCGACCAGTCGCGTCCTTCAAGCAGCTGCTGCAGATGCGTTACGTAGGTCGAGCTGATGCTGTTTCCGGCGAACAGCACCTGCGGCGTCTTCCGCTGCTCCTTCGGCAGCAGGTTATAGAACGAGTGCGACAGCATTTCAATCGCCGCTCGGGCGCCGAGGTAAGAACCCCCGATGCCGATCACGACGAGCACGTCGGAATCGGATTGAATTTTGGCGGCCGCTTTCCGGATGCGGGAGAACTCTTCCTTATCGTAGCTGTTCGGCAGATCGATCCAGCCAAGGTAGTCCGAGCCTGCGCCTGTACCGTTATGCAGCTGCTCGTGGGCGGTGCGCACCTGCGCGGCCAAATTATCGATTTCATGCTGGCCGATAAACCCCAGCGCTTTGCTGTAGTCGAACTTGACGGCTTTACTCATATGAAAACCTCCTCAAAGTTTTGCGAACCTTCTGTGAGTATTCTTCTCCGCGAGCAAAACTCGCTTCGGAAGCATTTGCTCCATGTTTTGCAATCCTTCTGTGAATAGCCTTCTTCGCGAGCAAAACTCGCTTTGGAAGCATTCGCTCCATGTTTTGCGACACTGCAGCGGAGCCTTCTTCGCGAGCGGAAGCAGCTCCTCTTTTTTTCCCGGGCCGGGGGTTGTCCCCCTGCGATACAGCATTAGAATAATGGATTTTCGAGTCAAAAACAAGGGAATCGGCATTCGGAAAACGCTTTCACGCCATCAACAGTTTTATGCGCGCCCATCAATAATTTCTAGAGCGAAGCTTCACGCCGCCTGTGTTAAAATAAACGAATGGCATCTGATGCGAAAGGAGAGAGGTTACGATGAACAAAATCGGATTTGTCGGTTTGGGCGTCATGGGCTCGCCGATGGCGGCCAATTTGATCGGCAAAGGGTACCGCGTTGCCGTATATAACCGGACCCCCGGCAAAGCGGACAGGCTGCTCGAGCTCGGCGCCGTGCTCGCCGGCACGCCGGCGGAGGCGGCGGACGGCGCGGATGCTGTGGTCACGATGATCAGCAACGACGACGCTGTAAACGAAGTCTACTACGGGGACAACGGGCTTCTCGGGGGGCTCGCGGCCGGCACCGTCGTCGTCGACAGCAGCACGATATCACCGGCGCTTGCCCGGCAGCTCGCAGTGGACTGCGCGGCGAAATCCGCCGATTACCTCGATGCGCCCGTCTCCGGGAGCAAGCCGGCGGCCGAGAGCGGCCAGCTCGTGTTTATGGCCGGCGGCGACGCGAATGCGCTGAAGCGCTGCGAGCCGATACTGCTTGCCATGGGCAGCAAAATCGTCCATCTCGGCCCCAGCGGCTCGGGCGCGACGGCGAAGCTGGCGGTCAATACGGTGCTTGGCATTAATACCGCCGCCTTGATCGAAGGGCTGGCCATCGCGACAAACGGCGGCATCGACGTCGCTTCCTTCCTCGAGCTCGTCCAATCCGGAGGCGCCGCCAGCCGCATCGCCGAGCTGAAAGGAGGCAAGCTGCTCGGCCGCGATTTCAGCGTCCAATTTGCGCTGTCGCTCATGCTGAAGGATTTGCGTCTTGCCTCCGTCCTGTCGGACGGGCTAAAAACGCCGACTCCGGTGCTGGAAGCGGTCAAAAGCGTTTTTCAGATCGCGGAAGCGCATGGTTTCGGCGAGCTCGATTTGTCCGCTTTGGCAAAGTGCTACGAGCAGTTGTCGGGAAAATCCGCCGCAGCGCGCGGTTCAGAAGACCGATGATCCGCAGCCGATTTGGCTATTCGTGAAGGTAAGAGCAAATGTAGTCCGTTACGGCGGCGACCTTCAGCTTGAATTTCGCGTTAGCCGGTACCGTAAACTCGCCTTCTCCGGCGATATGAATCCATTCGGATTCGCCCGGCAGCTGGACCTGCAGGTCGCCCGCAACGATCTCCATCACTTCAATCGTATCGGTACCGAATTCGTATTCGCCCGGCAGCATGATGCCGAGCGTTTTTTTGGTGCCGTCCGGAAAAAGCACCGCGCGGCTAGTCACTTTGCCGTCAAAATAAATGTTCGCTTTCTTCACGACGGAAACGTTATCGAATTGAATCATGTTCGTTTTTCTCCTTTGCGTAAAAGAATAAAGGGCCGGCAGCCCTTGTTGAAAGGGAGCCGGCCCCGCTTGTCAACGTTCATTATTTCGGGTTACAGCAGTTCCTTGACTTTGCCGACCACGTTCTCGACCGTAAAGCCGTATTCGCTGATAACGCGGTCGCCGGGTGCGGAAGCTCCGAACGTCGAGATACCGAGCACCGCGCCTTTGTCGCCGACGTAACGCTCCCAGCCGAACGGGGACGCCATCTCGATCGCCAGGCGCGCTTTTACGTCCGGAAGGATGACCGCATCTTTGTACGATTGCGGCTGCGCTTCGAACAGGTCCCAGCTCGGCATGCTGATGACGCGGACCTGGATGCCTTCGGCCGCGAGCGCCTTTTGCGCCGCTACCGCAAGCTGCACCTCGGAGCCGGTCGCGATGAGCTGCGCCTGCGGTTTGCCGCCGTCCGCATCGGAAACGACATAAGCGCCTTTGGCGATGCCTTCGCGCGCTTTCGTATCCGTGCCTTCGAGGATCGGCAGGTTTTGGCGCGTCAGCACGAGCGCGACCGGGCGGCTCGTATTTTGGAGCGCGAATGCCCATGCCGCCGACGTTTCATTGCCGTCAGCCGGACGGATCACCGTCAGGTGCGGAATGATGCGCAGGGAAGCGAGCTGCTCGATCGGCTCGTGCGTCGGGCCGTCTTCGCCGACCGCGATGCTGTCGTGCGTCAGCACGTATGTGACCGGCAGCTTCATCAGCGCGGACAATCGAACGGCCGGGCGCAGGTAGTCGGTGAAAACGAAGAACGTCGCGCCGTAAATTTTAATACCGGTATGAAGGCTGATGCCGTTCATCGCCGCCGCCATCGCAAACTCGCGAACGCCGAAATAAATGTTGCGGCCTTCGTAGCTGCCCGGCTTGAACACTGGCAGACCTTTCAGATGCGTCATCGTCGAGCTTTCCAGGTCGGCGGAGCCGCCGGCCAGACTCGGCACGTTTTTGGCGAGCCCGTTCAAAGCGTTGCCGGAAGCGACGCGGGTCGAAACCGGCTTGTCCTCGGTCTTATACACCGGCAGATCCTTATCCCATCCTTCAGGCAGCTTGCCGCTGATTGCGGTTTCGAATTGAGCCGCCAGCTCCGGGTGTGCGGATTTATAGGCGGCAAACATGCCGTCCCACTCCGCGTTCGCCTTCTCGCCTTTCGCTTTTACATCGGCAAAATGCGCGCGGACCTCGTCCGGCACCGTAAACGGTTCGTTCTCCCAGCCGTAAAATTCCTTCGTCAGCTTCGTTTCCTCCGCACCGAGAGGCGAACCGTGCGGACCCGCATGGCCGCCCTTGCCGCCTTTGTTCGGCGAGCCGTAGCCGATAATCGTCTTGACTTCGATCAGCGTCGGCTTGCCCGGTTCCGACTGAGCCGCCGCGACCGCTTTGCCAAGAGCCTCCAGATCGTTGCCGTCCTCGACGCGCAGCACCTGCCAGCCATAGGCATCGAAACGCTTCTGCACATTTTCGGAGAACGACAGGTTCAGCTCCCCGTCAAGCGAAATATCGTTCGAATCGTACAGCACGACGAGCTTGCCGAGCTTCAGGTGAGCCGCCAGCGAAGCCGCTTCGCTCGCAACGCCTTCCATCAGATCGCCGTCGCCGCAAATGGCGTACGTAAAATGGTCGACAACGTTAAAGCCGTCCCGGTTATAGACCGCGCCGAGATGGGTTTCCGCCATCGCCATGCCGACCGCCATTGCGATGCCTTGTCCGAGCGGACCGGTCGTCGCGTCAACGCCTGCCGTATGGCCGAACTCCGGATGGCCCGGCGTCTTGGAGCCCCATTGGCGGAACTGCTTCAGCTCGTCGAGCGGCAGGTCGTAGCCGGACAAATGCAGCAGGCTGTACAGCAGCATCGAGCCGTGGCCGGCGGACAGCACGAACCGGTCCCGGTTGATCCAGCCGGGGTTGGACGGATTATGGTTCATCGTTTTCGCGAACAATTGATATCCCATCGGTGCAGAGCCCATCGGCATCCCCGGATGGCCCGATTTCGCTTTCTCAATCGCGTCGATAGCGAGCGTGCGAATCGTGTCGATCGACAGCTGCTCGACGGATTTTTGGGAGACAGTCATAATGTGAAAATCCTCCTAATCCTGTTTTCCGTAAGTTTTTCTCTATCGTCTATAGAGCGGTTTACCCGCACTGGCTGTGAAATATTGTACCATTACCATGCCTCCATTTCCATCCTTAATGCATGTCCGGACAAAAATCGCCATGGCACGGCAAGGTACCGCGGCGGGACTGGCCTTTCAAGCTTGCCGGGCGGCACGGCCGGGTTACGCGGCGGACACGGATCAATAGCTGGCACCGGTTTTTTACAGCGGAATCCGGGTCTTTGCGGCCGATAAAAAAAGTGCGGGCAGCCGGTTTGGGCTGCTCGCACGTCTGAAACCGTAATGTATAAATGCCGAAAATAACGGGTAAGCGGGTCATACACCTGCTGGAAGCGTCCACAGCCGGTTAAAAGACGACCGTTTTGTTCTGATGCACCAGAATCCGGTCCTCGATGTGCCATTTGACGGCACGGGCCAAAACGACCCGCTCGATCGTCCGGCCGATTCGCTTCAAATCGTCGACGTTGTCGCGGTGGCTGACGCGCTGCACGTCCTGTTCGATGATCGGGCCGCCGTCGAGCTCCTCCGTGACGTAATGGGCGGTGGCCCCGATGATTTTCACGCCGCGCTGATAAGCCTGCGCGTATGGCTTTCCGCCTACAAATGCCGGTAGGAACGAATGGTGAATATTAATAACCCGGTTTGGGAACTGCTCGATGAATCTCGGCGTAATGATCTGCATGTAGCGGGCCAGCACGATCAGGTCCGCTTTGCCGGTCACAGCCTCAAGCTGCTTGCGCTCCGCTTCGGCCTTCGTATCCGGAGTGACCGGAATATGATGGTAGGCGATGCCGAAGGATTCGACAAGGCCCTGCATATCGGGATGATTGCTGATCACCATTGCAATTTCAGCGTCCAAATCGCCCGCCTGCCACTGCCACAGCAGCTCCAGCAAGCAGTGGTCTTCCTTCGAAACGAAAATGGCCAGCCGTTTTTTGCGGCTTGCGCGGAACGTGTGCCATTTCATGTCAAACCGGTCGGCCACCCGCAAAAAATCCTCCTGCAGCACCGGAAGCTCTCGTTCCAAATCGTTCAAATCGAATTCGAACCGGATAAAAAACATGCCGCCGCCCGGGTCCATCGAATACTGGTCCGATTGAACGATATTTGCGCCGTGCTCATACAAAAACTGCGAAACGGCCGCAACGATGCCCGGCCGGTCCGGGCAGGAAATGAGCATGCGCGCCCGGTTTAGCTTATCCGGCCGATGCTCGGATTGCTGGGGGGTATAAGTTGTAATCATTACTTGATCCGACTTCCTTCCATCCGCTTGTAGTCATGTGCGGCAGCCGCTTTGACCGCCGTTTGCCCCGGGGCTTGTCCGCATTAGACGCGCGCCAGCAGCGATTTACCCGCGAACCAAGCGGTTATCCGCTTATTGACATCCTCTTCCGACAGCTCGGGAAGCACGCGATGCTCCACAACGAGTTCGTACAGCCGGTCCATCGGCTCGCGCGGATCGGCTTTTTTCGCTTTCGCATCGTTTTTCAGCACGTCCCAGGTCGACAGCACGTATTCGCGATGGTCGATTTCCTGCTTGCCAAAGAAATGGTGCAGCTTCTCCACATGCTCGAAAAAATCGCCGCCGAAACGATCCGAAGCATCGCCGCGGAGCAGCGCGATTTCCGCCTCGTACATCGGGCGCTGCGTTTTGTCGTCCTGCCCGATCCACGGCGTTTCGAGAATGAACGGGCGGTTTTGCAGCGCCTCATGGTGCACGACGCGATTGATCGCCTCATAGCCGATCCAGCCCGCGCCGACCGGCGCGTGCCGGTCCTTGCCTGCGCCGCGCGGGTTTTTGCTGTCGTTGATATGCACGACTGCAACGCGGTCGAGGCCGACAATCCGGTCGAACTCCTCGAGCACACCGTCCAGATCGCCGATCAGATCGTACCCGGCGTCGTGCATGTGGCACGTATCCATACAGACCGTCAGCCGGCCGTTGTCCTGAACTTTATCGATAATAGCTGCAATTTCCTCGAAGCTGCGGCCGATTTCCGTCCCTTTGCCGGCCATCGTTTCCAGGGCGATGTTGACATTCGTTTCTTTCGTGCCGCTCAGCACCTCGTTCAACCCTTCGGCGATCCGGTTGATGCCGAATTCGGCGTCTTTGTCCGTATAAGCGCCCGGATGCAGCACGATGTTCCGAACGCCGATATAATCGGTGCGGCGGATTTCCTCCTGCAGAAAACGGACGGCCAGCTCGAACGTGTCTTCTTTGTAGGAGCCTAAATTGATGATATAAGGAGCGTGAACGACGATCTCGTTAATGTCCGCTTCCTTCATGACCGCTTTGCCTTCCTCGATGTATAAATTTTCAATCGGCTTTCGCCGGGTGTTTTGCGGAGCTCCGGTATAAATCATGAACGAGCTGGAGCCGTAGGAGACCGCTTCGTTTACCGCGTTCAGCAAGCCCTTGTCGGAAAAAGAAACGTGGGATCCAATTTTCAACAATGTTGTCCGCTCCCTTCGACTTGTCCCCTCTTCCGGGGGCGAAGTCTCTCATAATGGCTGTCCCTCCTATTTTACAGGCTATACCGAAATAAATCTAGGTACGCGGGCGCATCCGCGGCTTGTAAAGTCCGGCAGTCCGCCCGCCGAAGTTGCGGCCGGGCCGGGCGTATTTTATAATGAAAGCGATTGTTTAGCGAGGTGATCCGAAAGACCATGGGCCATACGCCGAATTGGTTTATGTACTTTATCGTATTTTGGGCGTTCGTGCTGCTCGGGTTTATGTCGATCGGCGGCTATTTCATGTTTCGCAAATTTCTGAAGGTGCTGCCGATGCGCGATGGAAAATCGAAGCTCGATTGGCAAAATTACTGGGTCGAACGAAGCCGCGGCATGTGGCCGGAGGAATCCAAAGCGTTTCTCGACGAGCTCGTTTCCCCGGTGCCGGGCGCGTTCCGCGACATTGCGAAGCATTCCATCGCTGCAAAAATCGCACAGGTCGCCATGGAAAGCGGCGCGACGGAAGTGACGCGAAGCCACTGCATCGAAGGCTACATCCGTGCAACGCCGAAGCGCGATTACCGAAGCCTGATCGCCTTTCTGGAGAAACAGGGAATCGACTACACGCCTTACCGGCATTTGCTGAACAAATAATCGGTTCAGCAAATGCGCAAAAGGCGCTGCCTGCGTAAGCCGCCGATACGGCGGCTTTCATGCTGCTTGGCCGCCTTGCGGTTTGGCGGAAACTTTACCGGGTATACATTCGTAAAGATAGCTGGAGGTGCTGCACCATGACCAAAACAACCGGAACGAAAAGCAGCAAACGCGCGCTCTGGCTCGCTGCCGGAATCATTGTGTTGACCGTTGCGGCAGCCGGCTGCGCCGGAAGCGGAAACCAAGGAAGCAACAGCGAAGGAAATAACAGCAGCAGTGCTCAGCATCAAAGTGACGGCCAAGCCGGCGGCAGCTCGGCGAACGATGCCGGGTCCGTCAATGGCGGAACCGCAGACAATTCGGCATCCGGAAGCGGCAGCAGCGGCGGGACGGCAAATTCAGGCAGCGGAGCAAACGATTCCTCCAAGCCGGACAACGGCGGCCAAACGGGCCAAAACGGCGGATCGGGCGATTCAGCCGGCGAAGCGGCGAAGAAAGGGCAGGGCGTTTATATCGGTCAAGTGGATACCCATTCGGTCGAAATCGATACCGATCAAGACGCTACCGTCTATCAAATCGACGACAAGATCGCGGATCAGCTTAACGCGCTCGACGACCATACGACCGTCGCTTTTGAATATACCGAGAAAGTCGTCAACGCCGGCGGCAAAAAAGTGACGCAGCTGTGGCTGACAAAAATTGAAGCGGTGAAGAACGCTTAATCGACGACCCTTACGATGCGGCGTTTTCTTCGAAATCGCTTATCCGTTCCTTTCGATGCGGCGTTTTCTTCAAAAAACGCTTAGGAGGTCAAATCATGAAGGTTGCGGTAACCGGCGGGACGGGGTTTATCGGCAGGGCGCTGGTAAAAGCGCTGCTGGAACGCGGCGACGAGGTGCTTGTCATATCCAGGCAGACGGGCGCCTCGTTAGCGGATCCCCAAAATCTGCATCGCATCACATGGTCCATGCTCGAAGCCGCTCCTTCCGGCATGGAAGGGGTCGATGCGGTCGTCAATCTGGCAGGTGAATCGATCAATCAGCGATGGAACGATGCGGCGAAGGCGCTCATTCTTCAGTCCAGACTCGATGCCGCCGAACGGATCGGGAATGCGGTCGCGGCACTTGCTAACAAGCCCTCCGTCGTTGTAAACGCCTCGGGTATTTCCATTTACGGCACTTCGGAAAGCGAGACGTTTGACGAACGAAGCGCACCGAATATAACCGATTTCCTGTCGGAAGTGGTCAAGCATTGGGAAGCGGCCGCGGACATAATCGACGTTCCGCGTCTCGTCAAGGTCCGGGTCGGTGTGGTGCTTGGAACGGAAGGCGGCGCTTTTCCGAAAATGGCTCTGCCGTTCCGGCTGTTTGCCGGAGGCAGGGTCGGCAGCGGCAAGCAATGGCTGTCGTGGATCCATATCCGCGATATGACGCGACTTCTGCTGTTCTGCATCGACAACCCGCGGATGGAAGGCCCCGTTAACGCAGCGGCGCCGGTTCCGGTCACGAACGACCAGTTCGGACGGGCGCTCGCAGCCGCGATGCGAAGACCCTATTTGTTTCCCGTACCCGCTTTCGTCATGAAGGCGATTTTCGGCGAACTGTCCGTTCTGCTCCTGGAGGGTCAACGCGTCGTCCCGGGTAAAGCGCTCGAAGCCGGCTTCGAATTCCGCTACCCGACTATCGAAAGCGCCATTCACCAGCTCACCGGGAAAAGCAGCCCCATGTAGCGGAAGCATCATACGGGCTGCTCCTGATAGCTCATTCATTTTGTTGCCGGAACATTTGGACAGCTTGTTTATTTTAATACGTGGCATTCAGGCAGCCCATTCATTTTGATGCCAGAATATTTGGACAGCCTGGTTATTTCCCGGGCCATAGTTCCTCCCACACCTAAATCCGAGCTGACATACGAAGTTGTCTGCGATGTGTATAGCCTGAACTCGTTCCTCTAAACTTTCAGGCCGGAACCGATATAATTCCCGGACCGAAACCGGTATTGAGGACCGCTGTCACCGGCCAACTGAAACACGTCACCGTCCTGCAAGGGATACGATTTATAGGGAATCATCGCGGTCCCGTTTATCGTGCTCCCGTTCCGGGAGCCGGTATCTTTAATGCTCCAGCTTGTTTGATCCGCTTCCGCCGCCAGTTCGACATGGGTGCGTGAAATACCGTGAACATCGTCGACAAAATCCGCTCCGTTATCCGATCTCCCGATAATAAAACGGTTCGATTCCAGCGGCAGGCGCGTCACTTGTCCGTTCCACTCCCGTTCAAGACAAAAACCTCCTTCGCCTGCGGATTTAATCGAAGCCCCCCCGTCACCGAGTAAAACCGTCGAATCCGAATTTAGCCTTTCGGGCATCCAAGTTGAAGCCGGTGAATCGGGGTCGCGACCGGCGGAATCCCGAGGCTGCGGCTGAAAGCCGGCGAATCTGCCCGCTGCAAGCCGCCCCCCCTCTTCCTCCGGGCGATTGGGATATGGTGAGGCAAATGCGGGAGCCGCAGTTGGAGTTTGATAAACTTCTACGGAATGACCGCCTGCCGAAGGAGCATCCGGGTCCGCATAGCCAGACGCCAATATGTCCATCGCATCGGGATCACCATACGGCATCGACAGCCCGCGCTTTGGAGACGCATGCTTTCTTTCCAGGTTTGCCGAATCCGGGACGAAACTGTCCGAACCGCTCCAATCCGCGTCCGTTCGGGCGGCCTTCACGGCGCTTCCGCTTGTATTTCTGGCCCTTCGGCCAAAATAGATCGCGCCTGCCACGGCCATTAGGGAAAGACTCGAGCTGAGCATCAGACTTGTTTTTGTCGGGGAAGCCAAATACAAAAAGCGCCAAATTACGGCCAGCGCTGCGATGAGACCCGCGGGTACAATCAGCTTGGAGCGTCCTGCAGGCTCTTCCTCTTCCTCACCGGACAATCCGTTTTGAACGGCGGACGCGGACGCTTCGTTTTCAGCGCCAAATTCATAAAGCCGATCGGATTTCATGCCGGATTCTTCTCCATTGAATGGAGTATCCGGCTGGTGTCCGGTATTCCATGCGGGATGCTGGCGATTCCGTTCGAGCAACGATTCTTCCGGTGAACGGAGACGGTCCTCAGACTGCCTCGCCGCGATGACGAAATTGGGTTCGGCCAAGGGAGCCTGAAATTCTAAGCCCCTATCCCGGCCGGCAAACGAGCCGGGAGTAAGCGGAGCCGGTTTAGCGACGGGGGTAATCCCGGCACTTCTTGCCGGGGACATACCTCCGATCAGCGAGAGCAGCGATTGCCGCAGCCCGTTCCACGAACCCGAATTGTCTCTCAAATGCTGGAGCACAAGCTGCAGCCCTTTGCCGTCCGGCTGCTCTACACAGCCGATCCAGCGGACGGCCATTTGCTGCACGGCTTCGCGGGCTGAAGCCGCAGGCGTTCCTTTGGCGCGAAGCGGAACATAAACCAGACCGATATCGTCCCATCGCTCGCCGACAAAAATCGTATGCTCGTCAAGCAGAAACCCGTCCGTTTGCAGCATATAGTGCCGGCTGTCATCGAGCGCCTCCACGACGGACAGCAGCAGCGTATAGAAATCGGCCATCGCGATGGGCTGAGCCTGCAGCCTGTGCGTCAGCATCCGTTTTCCTTTCAAGGGATAACGGAACGTCACACGGCCGTCGATCTCGATCCATCCGATGTCGAGCAGCTTCGGGATCGGCCCGCTTTGGAGCATCTGAATCTCCACTTCGTCAAGCTCCTCCCGGCGAATGCCGGTTTCCCGGTCAACGACCATTTCATGCTCCCGGTTTAACGCAAAATCGATGCGCATCGAATCCGCATTCACTGGCGTATCCTCCTTCTAATTCATCAGCAGCCAGGCCGTTAATGCACCGGGCGTGACGGCGATCATGAACGGGAAGCGTATCCCGCCCGTGGTCCAGGCTCCCCACGCGGCTTTGAGTCTGCCTTGCTGGGGTAAAAGCAGCAATAGCGTCCCCATCACCATCCGTCTGCCGAACGACCTTTTCAAAATCACCATTGCAGCGCCCGCGCCGCCCGCATAAAAAATCGTATACACCAGCACCTGCAGGACGGGGGCTGTCCCGATCCAGGCGCCAAGAGCCGCGAACAGCTTCACATCGCCTGCGCCGATGCCTTTGAACAGATAAAGAACCAAGAGCGGAACAAAGCCCGCCAGCGCTCCGGCCAGCGCGTTCAGACCGCCGTTCCAGCCGTTCGTCAGCAGATGAAACCCGAGACCTGCCGTAAAAAAGCTGCCGGTCAACAGATTCGGAATTCGCATGGCTTTGACATCCGTTATGAGAGCGAATAATAGCAGCGCCGCCGCAGCGCCGAGTGGAATTGAATCGATCATGTAAATGACAGCCCCCTATGGCGTTTGTTGCCCGGAATCGGACTTTTCTACAATAAAATGACGCGATACCTTCGTACCGTCGTTCGCGGAAACGGTCAGCTCCCATACTCCGGGCGTCGTATTGCCCGAAACAAGCCAGCTCCATTCGGCTGCGCCTTCGCTGTCCGCCGCCGTGTCGCCCAAATGTTTCGCCGTGCTGAGACCGCTTTTATAGCGTACCTCGATCGAGACGGTCCGGCCGGGGTCGGTCTTGACCGTTACATGCGCATTCCTTCCCGGTCTTAACGGGTTCGGGGCGATCGAAACGATTTGGATCCGCGCCTTTGAGCCGTCCGATTCCGCTTCGTAGCTTGGAGCGGGAGCGCTATCTGCGATCCACGCCCTTTCTTCGGCTTGTTCTCTTAAGACAATGGAGCGCTTCGTGAACGGAAGGCCCAGCATAAACTCGTACTCCGCTTCCAGCCCGATGTAAGGCTCCGCACCATCCTTCAAATCGGGAAGCGAAAGCTTGCTCAGCCGAACCCGGTCCGGATTCAGCACCGTCTTGTCCGCCTCGCGCCCCAGCATCGGCTCCACGACCGAGCGTCCGATTTCCGTAGCGGCATAATCCTGTAGCGTCTGCTTCCATTCGCCGCGGCTTATTGCGGAAAACAGCGGTCCTGCCGGGTCCGGCAGCCATCCAGCAAGCTTGCCGGCCGCCTCGCCGATGTCGGGAAGCGGCACAAGCCTTTCAGAGGAATCGGGCATGCGGTCGGAAACCTGCTTCACCGCAAGCGCTGCCGGACGGATATCGGCGGCCGCCTGCCGAACCGTTTGAGATACGGCGCCATGAAGCGCCATCTCTGCTGCGGACATACGGATCAAAAAGATAAAAAACAGGATCACCATCATCATAATCGGCATCGTAAGCGACGCCTCCAGCGTAATGCTGCCCGCATCTCCCCGGTCCTTTACGGCGGCGGCCCGACTCCTCCGGGGCCAATTAACCGTAGGACCACCCGATCGTGGTAGTTTCTTCATAACGACCGCCCTTTACATAGCCGCTCAGAACGCCGAATTTGACGAAGCTTTTTATAACGCCGGGCAAAAACCACAAATTGACGCTTGCTTTCAGTTCACCCGATAACCCGGTGGAGGTCCGCGAAAGGTCGAAGCCTGTATTTTGCTCGATAACAGCGATCATCCGGGCCGTCCTGCTTTCGCCTCCGCCGTGCAGCATCAGAAAGAGGCGCAAATAATCCAGATAACTCACTTGAACGGATACATACTTCGAAAACGGCGTCGAACCGGTACGGGCCAGGGTCATCATGTCTTCCAGCGATTTTTCGATCCCGTACAGGACGGCGCTGACAAGCACGAGCAGCGGATTGCCCGTTTTGGCATATTCGATCAGCCCTTCCATCGTGCGGACGGCAAGCCGGACGGAAAAGATTTCGCCGTAAGCGGCGGCGATATTCGCAGACGGGTGATAGAACCCGTATAAGACGTACTCCGCTTCCTGATTGTTAAAGCTGAGCGCATGGGCAAACTCATTTTTATCCCCGTTTTCGAATATTGCCTGCAGCTTCTGCGGATCGAACGTATGAAACCGGTGAACGACATACTCATTCAAGTAAAGCGGATCGCGAATGCCGTCCAGCATATCGGCGATTCCGCCGAAGACGGCACCCATTTGCGACATCGAAGCCTCCGAAGCGTCTTCCGGGTCGTCCACAACGTCAGCCGTTTCACTGCCGTCCGCATCCGCCAGTTGATTGAACGCCAAATTCGCCTCAAACCGTTTGCGGACCTCGTCAAACAACTGCTGATGCTCCTCGAGCTGCGGGACGGCGGTGATGCCGTGCAGCATACTGCGAACCTCGCCCAGCTTCGACTTCGCTTCCGCTTCTTTTTTCTTGTGTTCGGCGTCCGTGGATTGTCTTTCTTTCATCTGCTGCTCCCTGGCATTAATTACAGTGCCGGGTTCAATATATTTTGCCGCATACTGCTCATAGGCGAGACGCAGCTGAGCCGCCCCTTCTGTCAGCAGAGCGGCAGATCCGCCTCCGCCCAGTGAAGCCGAAACGCTCGACTGAAAACCGGCCGCTTCCGAATCGAAGGAAGCGAAAGCGGCCGTTTGCGAGGAAAGTTCGTTCCGATAGCTGTCGAACCATTCCAAAGGCAGTATGAGCTGCTGAACCGCCTGCCTGGACTGCTGCATTTGCGCGAGGTCTCCGGTTGAAGCCCCGGATGGAGAGGCTCCTTTCAACTGGCCGTTGTTTCCCACACGGTCATACCCCGTATTCGTCTTTCCCTCTTCCGCAATCATGTTTCGTACCGCCTGCTGCATCTCGTCGTTGAATTTTCGTGCTTCTTCAAGCTCTTGGTAGGCCTGCTTCTCCAGCTCCTGATGCCGGCTAAGCGCCTTGCGGCTGTTCGACCGCAGTTCGCCCGATACGGAGCGGGCATTGCTTGCAAAAGAAGCAATCGCTTCGGAAAATAACGGCATTTCGCCCTCTTTAAGCGAGGCGTCGTGCCGAATCCAATCGAGATAAGCACCGTAGCCGGCCGCCACGCTGAGTGCCGTATTGCCGGCAATGGCGTGATGCAGCTTGACCGGCACAAGCTCGGCGATCCCGTCTTCGCCCGCTTTCGCCGCTTCGCGCTGAAGGCTCAGCACCTTCGCCAGATGAGCCTCTCTCTTATCGTACAAGCCGCGAATTTGCCCCAGAAGCCGAACGGTCGCCGAAGCTTCCTTCATCGCCGACGCCGCCGGCGCAAAACGGGAAGCGACCTCCAGCGTAAAATCGATCGGAGCCTTGTATTTCATTTCTTCCAGCACTTGACGTTTAAACACGGCATGCGTTCCGAGCACCTCGTAGCTGTTAACATGCGACGACCCGTATTGGATGTCCAGCAGGCGGAACCTGCCGTTCGAAGCTTCCCAATTATGCTGCGCGACGCGTGAAAAAATCGCATTTCGGTCCGTTCCGCCGGCGCCGAACAAGCCGTAACGCTCGTAAAGCGACTCGTCGTAAGCGGACAGCGACGATCGGATTCCCGATTCCGCCGACAGCTCCAGCTGTTTGCGGAAAGCCGCCACTCTGGCAAAATCGACAAGCACGGACATGAGCAATAAAATACCGGTTGCCGCGATAACGAGATAGATTGATACCGCCCCGTCATCGCCGTATATAAACCTGCGCCATTTCTTTCCGGCACCTATTCCGGACGGCTTGTGCCGGTTTTGCCGCAGCATCGCCTCGCTGCCTCCTTTCAAACGGATGTCGCACTCGTTAAGAGGAAGGCTTCGATTCAAGCGCCTTCCGGCTCTCCAGCACTTCGGACGCCTGCTCCCGCTGCTTCCCGGCATCCGGCCCCTCCTTAAACTTGGCCGTATAGTAGCGGACCAAATCGATGTCGCGAATAAATTCGACCGGGTCGACAATGACGGCTCCGGCCTCGGCTTCCGGTTCGGATCGGCCAAGCAGCTTGTTCAAGGCGGGGACCGACATCGGCTCGCGTAGAGTTACCGAAATTTTTTTCTGGAGCAATCCAAAGCTGTAGCGTATTCGCCCTTCGTAAGAATCGGGAACACGGGAGACGGCTTTCTCCATTTTTAAAACCGGGAGTCCGGAAGCACCATCTTCTCCTGCAGGCGCTGCGCCTCCGAAATCGATTGCCGTCTCGCCGGAGTTCTCTCCGCCTCCGGTTTGAAACAGCGATTGAAGCGCGCCGTTCCCGGACATCCGCCAATATAAACCGTCGTATTTGCCCGTAATGCCCATGCCGTTCATCTTCTCCCGGTAGCTGTTGTCCCAGCGAAAAGCGGCTCGTTCCGCTGTAATGGACGCCGCGCTGTATACGATTACCTGCTGGTAAACGTACATGCTGAACAAAATCATCGCCAGCAGCGTGCCGAACACGACGGGCAGGACGAGTGAAGCTTCGACTGCGAAGCCCCCTTCTTCGCTCCGAAGCGGCAGCCGCTTGAGCAGCTTGTGAAATCTAGCTGAAAATTTCATCCGCCTGCTTGCTGGCTTTGCCCGTCAAATTGTTCATCAGCCCGATAATCCAATTTTTGAATAACAGCGCGAGGAGGATGATGACGGCAATGATCAAAACGATTTCCAACGTTCCGATGCCTTCCTCCGATTTCCACAGACGTACTGCTCCATTCCAAAGCTTGCTCATTCGAGTTGTCTCCTCTGCAATTTTTTTCGCCGCACGATACGGCGGTACACTATTTCCCCAGCAGCAAAATAGCCGGCGATGCAACCAGCACCATCAAAACAAGAAACACGCCAACCAGCGGAAAAACAAGCTTCGAGGATGCTTCCTCGCCTCTTGCCCGGGCGACCGACTTCCGTTTCTCCCACAGCGCATACGACAGCTCCTTCAGCGCAAGCGCCAGCCGGTCGCCGCCCCGGCGGGAATTGAGGAGCAGCGTCGTCGTAAATACCGACACCTCCTGGACGGCGCAGCGGCGGCTGAACGCCTCGATCGCAGCCGCGAACGACTCCCCGTTGCGGACGGCTTCAGTCGCGCGGCGCAGCTCCTCGTATAGAGGGTGGGACTGCCCTTTTCGGCGCTCGGCGCATTTGAAGAGCGCCCGCTGTACCGTTTCACCCGCCCCGATGAGCAGCATCAGCTTATCGAGCAGCTCCGGCAGCACCAGCTGAATATCCTGCCTCCGCGTCTCCACTTTTTTGCTGACGTCCCGCCATTTGGCAGCGGGGAAAACGACGCCGACCAGCGCGCCGACGGCAAATACGAGCCGCTCCCCGCTAAGCGCGGCCAGCCATGCGCCGGCAAGCGCAAATCCGTAGCCGGAGCCAATTGTAAACGCCGCATACTGCCTGGTCGACTCGACCGTCCATCGTCCGCCCTGCAGAATGAGGAGCTTGCTATGAAGACCGGACATAAACGGCTGAAGCCGGTCCCAAATGCCGACGCGGTCTAATAACAGCCGGAACGGCATCATGAGGAACCGCCTGCCGTACAGATGATTCATTGCGGCAATCCCGGTCGGCTGCGCAGCCCCGTTGCCCTGACGCTTTGTCCGCTCGGCGACCGCCAAAGCTCCGAGCCATACCGCCGTCATCAAGACGGCGGCGATAAGTACGGCCACGCCGCTCCCCCCTCTAAATGCGAATATTCATAACCTTCGCCATCAGCCAAAAGCAAACGGAGAGCAGCAGGAGCGAAATCGTCAAGACCGCATAGCCGATTCCCGCGTACAGCGGCTTCATATAATCGGGCGCGGCGAAGCCTAGAAAAGCGAGAAAAACGAACGGAACGGCCATCATAATGCGCGATTCGTACCGTTTCTGGGCAATCATAACGGCGATTTCCTGCTGTACCTCAAGCTTCTCGCCGATCGTCTGCGATGTGCGCCGGATGACCTCCACCAAATCTCCTCCGGAGCGCTTGCATGTGACAAACACGTCGCAAAACTGATCGACGTCGTCGATTGCGGCGCGTCTGCTGAAATCGGACAGCGCCTGCTCGAGCGGCTCGCCGTAAGTCAGGCGGGTCCGAATAATCTCGAATTCCTTCAGCACCGCCGTATCCGGATCGGGGTACATCAGCTTCAAATCCTCGAGAGCCGCCGCGAATGCATTTTCGACCGACCGGCCGGCTGCCAGCGATGAGCTGAGCGAATACAACGCCTCTTTAAACTGCAGCGTCAGATTGGCTCTTCTCCGCTCCAGCAGCGCGCGGCGATGAATACGCGGCGCTGCGGCTCCCAGCAGAGACAAGACGAACGCCGCCGCCGCAGAGTGGTAAAACAAGTAAGCCGCCGCGAACACGATTCCGCACCCGCAGCCTGCAGCGGTGAAAAACTGCCGCCTGCTCAGGCGGTAATCCGTATAGTCGGGCAGGCGGTACGTTCTGCCGGAAGCGGCCCCGGCCGTCCCGGGCCAGCCCATCCATTCCAACAGGCGGCTTATCCCGGCGGACTTCTTCATGCCTCCACCTCTTCGAGCCGGGAAATGCCGGCCATTCGCAGCTTCCATATCCGCTGCATCACGTTCGGCGTCCGTTTCAAGCTTCCGATTACCCTTCCGTCCCGCTCGCCCTCTTCTTCAAACCGGTAGAGCGGCTGAAGCCGGGCGCCTTCTTCGCCGGCGCCGATGACCTCGCTGATCTCCAGCACCCGCCGGGAGCGGTCCCGCAGCCTCGACAAATGAACGACGATATCGATCGCCGAACCGATCTGCTGCCGGATAACGGCAAGGGGGAGGTCGGCGCCGGACAGCGCCATCGTTTCCAGCCGGGACATCATGTCGCGCGCGCTGTTGGCATGCCCGGTGCTTAAGGACCCGTCATGCCCCGTGTTCATCGCCTGAAGCATATCGACCGCTTCCGCGCCTCTGACCTCGCCGACGATGATCCGGTCCGGCCTCATCCGAAGCGATGCGCGGATCAGGTCGCGGATGGCGATCTCGCCCCGCCCTTCCGTATTCGCATTGCGCGTCTCAAGCGAAACCAGATTCGGCACGGTGCGAATTTGCAGCTCTGCGGAGTCCTCGATGGTGACGATCCGTTCATCCTCCGGAATGAACTGGGACAACGCGTTCAGAAACGTCGTTTTTCCCGATCCCGTTCCGCCGCTGATAAACAGGTTGTATTTCGCCCGGACGAGCTGACTCAACGTATCGGCCGCCTCTTTCGTCAGTGCGCCAAGCCCGACAAGCTCGTCCATATGAAGCGGCTTCGCGGGAAACTTGCGAATCGTCATCGTCGGCCCTTTCAAAGCGACGGGCGGAAGCACGATATGGACGCGCGAGCCGTCCTTCAGCCTGGCGTCCACGATCGGCGTCGACTCGTTGACGACCCGGTTAACGCCGGCGACGACGGACTGGATAATATCCTCCAGCCGCTCCCGGCTTTCGAACGCGGCCGGCAGCCGGCTCAGTCTGCCGCCGCGCTCGACGAACAGCTCCTCGTGGCTGTTAATCATAATTTCCGTCACCGACGGGTCATCCATCAGGGGCTGAAGCACATCCAGGCCGCGAAACGAATGAAACAGCCGCCGGACAAGCCGCGCCTTCTCGGAAGCCGTCAGCGGGTGATCCCGGCTCCAGGTAAAAACGGCCCTCTCGATCCGTTCCATAAACTCCCCGTCCGGAGCCGCATGGTCCAAATCCAAATCTTGACGGATGGCCGCCTTAAGCGTCTGCACCGCTTCCTCCACTTCGCTTATCCCTCCTTTCGGGAGGCGGCCGCTCTGCCGAGCAGCGCTTCCGCCGCGGTACGATATGCCGCCGAGCCTTGTGCACCGAACGGTTCGCCGGCCCGCCGCCATTCTTCGACAAAGGGGATTTCGCCGTCAAAGCGGATCTTCAGCCGTTCGTCAAAGCCGGATGCGCGCGAGCCTTCTCCCGCCAGCAGGAACCGGAACCGCCGCTTCGCTTCTTCAAAGCTGCGGCCCCATTTCCGTTCGGCATAGCGCAGCGCCGCTTCCGTCTTGCGTCTGGAAACCTCGTCTCGGCCGACCAGCCACAGCGGGTAATCCGCCGCCAGAAGCACCTCAACATGCAGACGGTTCAAGCCCCAGCCCGTATCCGCCACAACGAGATCGTACTGCCCCGATCCGGCAATCGTATCGATCAGAAGGCGTGCGTTGTCCGGTGACAGCTCGAGCAGCTCGTCCGGGTTGCCGCAAGGCGCGAAGTAGTCAAGTCCCATTGCCGGATGCCTTCGCCGAAGCTCCGTCAACCGCAAGGCGGACTTGTCCGGCTGGGTCTGCAGCGTGTAAAGCATGTACGGCAAATCGTCACTGGCTTCATCCCCAAACCACAGCGAGGTCGCATTCCACGGCTCCAGGTTCAAATAAAATACCCGCATGCCCCGCACGCCGGCCAGCTGGGACAGATGCAGCGCCAGCGTTGTCTTGCCGATGCCTCCGGACGCGGAATACACGGCCGCAACGGCCGCTTTCCCGCCCGAAACGCCTCCCTCCGGCCGGACGCCTGCTGCCGCGCAGACGGCAGATACCGCCTGAAGCAGCCGGGGCAGCGGCTGATACTGTAAAATTTCCGGCCGGCCGGGACATTCGCCCGTCCGCATAACAAGCGCCGCCGTCGGAACGCCGAGGTCCCGGTCCTCCAGTTCCTCCAGCATGTGTGACTGGGCCGCAATGAAATGGATGGGATACCCGGCCCGGATAAAATGGCGGAAGGCGGTACGGTTCGTAAAGGCGGTCATTTGCCACTGCTCCCCGAAAGGGGAATGACGAATATATTCGCCCAGCCGTTCAATGTAATCCGCTTCTTTAACAGCGATGACGAACTGCTGCTTGGACATCGGTTCCAACACTCCTTCCCGGCAATGATGCAAGAGAAATAAAACGCAAAAAAGCACCGTAAACGACGCGTGTGAATCCGCGTCCTTTACGGTGCTTCCGTAAATTCATGTTATAAAAGGATGTCCACAATTTACCACATGAGTCCGGATCCGTCAACCGGATTTTTTTACAAAAGAAGTTGCTCCCGGTCAGACATTGTACTATACTTCCGTTAGTTATAATCATGAAGGATTGGAAATTATTCCGGAAGGAAGATGTTAACGATGAACGAATCGCAGATGACTGCCGCAGCAGGCAGTGCTTTGGAGGATATCATTCACGCGCGCCGGTCCGTTCGGCAGTACCAGCCGAATGTCGCCATTCCGGACGAAACGTTAAACGAGATACTGGAGCTGGCCGCGGCGGCCCCTTCCTCGTGGAATTTGCAGCATTGGCGGTTTCTCGTGATTAAAGATCAGGCGCGGAAGGACCGGATCAAAGCGATCGCTTACGGCCAGCAGCAGGTATCCGACGCTTCCGTAATCGTTGTTATTCTGGGCGACCTCGAAGCGAACAAAACCGCCGCCGATCTGTACGAGGCCCAGGTTGCGGCCGGAACGCTCCCGCAGAAGGTTCTCGATACCCTGGTCGGCCAGATCGAAGCCGCCTATCAGAATGCGCAGTTTGCCCGCGACGAAGCGAATAAAAACGCCGGACTCGCAGCCATGCAGCTGATGCTGGCTGCCAAAGCGAAAGGATACGACACGGTACCGATGGGCGGATTCGATCCCGCCGCGCTTGTACGGGAGCTGAACATTCCGCCGCGCTATTTCCCGGTCATGATGATTCCGATCGGGCTTGCGGCCGCTCCGGCCCGCCAAACCGAACGTCTCCCGCTGAGCACGCTCGTCGTAAACGAAACGTTCTAATTTGCTTAAAGGTCGGCCTGCCGCCGCGCTTCTCCAGAAGCGCGGCTTTTTCGATTTCCAGGATAGGCTCACTTTTCGCCCGGATTTCACTGAATCGAAGGGAAACATCTTGTTCCGCCGAAAGACCGCTTCGTCCGTTACTTCCTTCTCCGCCGCAAAAAAAAGAGGTGCGTTTAAGCTGTTTTTAAGCATCCGGTGCTATCTTGAAGTTGGAAGGCATAACCAAGGTGAGTAGAAAGAGGCGGATGGTGCATGAACGTTTATGTTCGCCAAAAATGGCTGATGCTGCTCGGAGCTCTGATCGCCGCGTCGATGATCGTGTTCGGTCTATTCGGACCCCATAAAGCGGCAAGCCATGCGGTCCAGCCGCCGCGGCAGCGGCCGGGCAGCCAGACGAGGCGGTTCCTCGCGGGCGAACAGTCGCCGCCTTTGTCCGGCTCGGACGGCGCGGTGCTGTACAACGGGAAAATCGCCGTGCTGATGTTTCACGACATCGAACCCGTATCGCGCAACAACGATATCATTACTCCTGCGCAATTCGAAGGCGATCTGGACCAGCTCCGGAGCCGCAACATCCATTTTATCTCGCTCCGGCAATTTCGCCAGTTCATGCGGGGCGGCGCCGTGCCGCCCAACGCCGCGCTCGTTACGTTCGACGACGGATACGAAAGCTTTTACAAATACGCGTATCCGGCCCTCAAAAAAAGGGGCATCGGCGGCGTCTGCTTCGTCATTACAGGCGATTTGAGCAAAAATGCGCGGGTCTTCACGCCGCATATGACGGCCGCTCAAATCCGAACGATGACGGAGGACGATCCGGACATCGAGGTCCAGGCGCATACCGATTCGCTTCATTACAAAATCGATTCGAAGCACGATGCGCTGACCGGCTACTTAGTGAAAATGGGCGTCAGGGAATCGCGGGCGGCCTATATCCGGCGCATTTCAAACGACATCAAGTCGTGCATTTCCAAGCTGATGCCGCTGAACAGCCGGCCCATCGATACGTTCGCATACCCGTACGGGCTCCATTCGCCGGACGCCGTGCAGACGCTCAGAAAAGCCGGCATCGCGTATGCCTTTACGACAAAAGCCGGGCTCGCGGCGCGCACGGCCAACCCGATGCTGCTGCCCCGCCTGAACGGCGGCTCGCCGAAAATCGGCCCGGCCGCCCTATATCGCGAGATCGTCAATGCCGCGCTGACCGGCAGCGAACCGCTTGGACCGCGCGCTGTCCCGTTCCGCACCGTAACCGGCAAGCGTCCTTTGCTGAAGGCAGCGCCTCGCACGGACCATACGGACCTTTCCCATGCCGTGCCGCACACCGTCACTCACACCGGGCGGTGGCTGCCTGCCTTAAAACCGCATCAGCCGTCAGCCGGGCTTCGCAGCAAGCCGTCCTTCCCGCACCAGCAAAAAGCGCCGTGGAATCCTCCACAGCGCTTTTTATTTTCGCTCCCGCGGCCTGCTGCCGGACGCTCTCCTACCCGTCTGTCGCCGCCCAAACTGGGCCGTTCTCAGCCGGTATCCGCTCGTCAATGCGTCGGATTGACCTGACCGGCCTCCGCCTGCGCAGCTTCGCCGAACGGAAAAGCGTCCGGCCGGGCTTCGCCGAAAAACAGGCCGATTTCACGCACCGCGCTTTCCGGCGAATCCGATCCGTGCACAATATTGCTCGAAACGTCGAGCGCGAAATCGCCGCGAATGGTGCCCGGCGCCGCTTCGACCGGGTTTGTTTTGCCGATGAGCATGCGGGCGCAGGCAACCGCGTTTTGTCCCTCCCAGACCATCGCGCATACTTCACCCGAGGTCAGGAAGTCGACCAATTCACCGAAAAACGGCTTTTCCCGGTGCTCCCCGTAATGCCGCTCCGCCAGCGGACGATCGATCCGCATCAGCTTGACCGCTCTCAGCTTCAGTCCCTTTTGCTCAAATCGGGCGATAATCGGGCCGATCAAATTGCGGGCTACACCATCGGGCTTTACCATCACAAATGTACGTTCCATGCTGCAGCGCTCCTTTCCTCTACAGCATGCCCAAATTTACCCAATTCTCATTCGCCGGCAAACGCGCGCAAGACGCCTTATTTGTCCGTCAATGCCAGGAAATTCCGTACATCCTGCGTCGTCAGCGACACGGCCCCGCGCCAGAAATCCGGGCCGTCCAGACGCACGCCGAGATGCTTCTGCGCCAAATCCTCGACGTTCATCGAGCCCGTATCGCGAAGAAGCGCGACATAACGCTTCGCAAACGACGGTCCTTCCTGCTTGGCGATCGCATAAATGCCGCAGCTGAACAGGTACCCGAACGTATATGGGAAGTTATAGAAGGGCACGTCGGTCAAATAAAAATGCAGCTTCGACGCCCAGAACGTCGGGTGCGCTTTGCCCAGTACGCCGCAAAAGGCTTCGCGCTGCGCCTCTTCCATCAGCCGGTTCAGCTCGTCCGCGCTCAGCATTCCTTCCCGCCGACGCTCGTAGAACCTCGTTTCGAACAGGAAACGGGCATGGATGTTCATAAAGAAAGCGGTCGAGCTCTGCAGCTTATCTTCGAGCAGAGTAAGCTTCTCCTCCGGATCGGCCGCGGCCTGCAGCGCCGAATCGGCCACGATCATTTCCGCGAAAGTCGAGGCCGTCTCCGCGACGTTCATCGCGTATTCCTGGGCCAGCGGGGGAAGATCGTCCATAACGTGCTGATGATAAGCATGCCCCAGCTCGTGCGCAAGCGTCGAGATATTCGAAGCCGTGCCGGAGTAAGTCATGAAGATGCGCGTCTGGCCGCTCTTCGGGAAAGAGGTGCAGAAGCCCCCGGGACGTTTGCCGGCCCGGTCCTCCGCTTCGATCCAGGCGTCTCGGAACGCTGTTTCGGAGAAGCTCGCCATATCCGGACTGAATGCGCGAAAACGGTCCAGGATAAAGCGCGCCGCTTCGTCGTATGGCACCGTTCTCCCTGCCGAGCCGATCGGCGCTTCCACATCGTGCCAATCCAGCCGCTCGATGCCGAGCATGCCGGCCTTCCGTTCCAAATAGCGGACCAGCTCGGGCTTGCCTTCTCCGACCGCCGACCACATCGCTTCGAGCGTCGCCTCGCTCATCCGGTTCATCAGCAGCGGCTCCTTGAGCGCCGACTGCCAGCCACGCCTGCCGTACAGCTTCAGACGGAACCCGGCCAGCCGGTTCAACGTCTCGGCGCACAGCTCGGCCTGTTCGCCCCATTCGCGCTCCCATTCGGCAAACGAAGCTTCCCGGACGCTCCGGTCGGCGTTCGAAAGCCGGTTGTGCATTTGACCCGCCGACAGCGTCCTGCGGGTCCCGTCCGGCTCCACCGCCTCGAAACGGGCCCGTCCTACGATCGTGTTATAAAAATCTCCCCATCCGTGGTAGCCGTCCACCGCGAGCTCGCCGGCGAGCGCCTCCTGCTCGGGCGGCAGCTTCTCCCTTGCCGCCTCGCGCCGCTCGTTCAGCGCGAAAGCAACCTGCGCCGTATCACCCCCGGCAAGCCAGCTCCGCCAGGCTTGTTCGTCCGTGCGCCGCAGCTGCTCGTCAAAGTCGGTCAGCGCGGCGTTAAATTTCGCGGCCAGCGTCTTCACCTTGTCGTTCAGCCCGATCGCCGCCGAATCTTTCACTTGCTGTGCGAGCAGGCACGCCACGAACGACTCGGACTCGCGCAGGCGCAGCAGGATCGACTGCACCGCCGATGTCCAACGCGACAGCTTCCCGCCGTCCGGTTCCGTCCCGGCGCGCGCCGCTTCCTTCAAATCCGCAGCCAGCGCCTCGATATCCCGCTCGATCCCGCCAAGCTCTTCAGTAAAAGCGGCCGATTGCGACCCGCCTTCATAGATGCCTTCCAAGTCCCACTTCATCGGATAAGTTGACATTCGATTCCTCCTCGGCATGTTGGAATAACGCATCGCAGCCGGATCCTCACTAAAAAATGCGGCTTCTGCGCTTCTTTCGTTAACTGTGCATGGCCTGAAAATCCGCCCCGCGTTGCGTAAAGCGGCCAAGCGGTGTATAACTGAATTATATCGAAACCGGTCCCCGGAATGCCATGCATCCGGAAAAAAAAGGAGCTGATCGACCGTGACGGGCCCGCTGCAAATTTCGCCGGAAACGGCTTTAAAACTTTCCAAGGAACTCCATGTGCCGCTCGAGCACCTGATGCATATGCCCAAGCATATTCTGCTGCAAAAGCTTGCCGAGCTCGCCGCCAAAGAGGACAAGCCCGCCAAATCCGATGCCGGAGACGGCGGCGGAGAGAAGCCCGGAGACCAGGCGCCATGATTCCGTTCGAGCGGGCATGGCCTTACGACATCGTCATGAAAGACGTTTACGTCTCCTTCTGTCCGTTCTGCGGAGCGGAGAACGTGCTGCTTCCGATCAGGCCGAAAGAGCTCGGCGACATTCGCGGCGGCAAGAAGCGGCTGCTCGTTTTCCCGTGCTGCCATAACAAAGTGACGGTGCTCGACGCGGACCAGGATTACCTGCTGACCGATACGAAGCTGAGACGGGCCTAGTGAATCGGCGCATCGCGGCGCACCCTACGGGCAGAGCAAAGAAGCACCCGAGACCTGCGGCATGAGGCAGGTTCCGGGTGCTTCCTTCTTACTACGTTCGTTCCGTCGTTCCGTTTCACCGCTTGCCCGCTTGCTGTCAAGAGCAGCTTCGGGGCTGCCGGCGGTTCCTCCCGTTTTCATGCGCAATCCCATGTCCGCAGGATTTTTGCAAACGGCTTACCCGCCCGCCTGCGGCGAACGCGCGGAGCTGCGGACGGCTCGCGGCACGCTTGAATTGACGGCGCGTCGATCGTGCTTTTCGCCCCTATTCCTGCGTGTTTACAAAATGGTGCGCAGGTCCGGATAGTCTCTCCAATACGAGCTCCTGCAGCGGCTTCGGCAAATCCGTCTCGGCCAGCGCCTCCCGCATGCAGCCGAGCCACGCTTCCGCCCGCTCGGGCGTGACCGGAAACGGCAGATGGCGCGCCCGCATCATCGGGTGCCCGTATTGGTCGGAATAGAGAGCCGGCCCTCCAAAAAATTGGGTCAGAAACATGCGCTGCTTCTCCATAACGGGCCGGATGTCCTTCGGGAACAGCGGACCAAGCAGCGGATGACGCTGCACTTTTGGATAAAAGGCCTCGACAATGCTTCGGATCCCCCGATCCTCCCCAACAGCCTCGTAAATCGTTCGATAGGCGTTCATCAGCTTCAACAACTCCATTTTACGCGTCTATGATAAGATGTCCCGGACGGTTTGACCCGCCCTCAACGTTATTTTATCACAGCCAGCCGAAAACTTTGCCGCAGCCGCAAAAAACAAAAAAATGCCCCGCCAAGGGCATTCGGTCATGGAAAAGGTTACGGAAACGAGCTTCGCGTCAACTTTCGCAATCTTCTTCGCCCGGAGCCAAGAGCGACTCGCGGATCACATACACGAAAGCGCAAACGAGGAGGCCGGCGATAAAGCTCATGTGTCATCACTCCAAACGTTCGATGTTTCTATAGTTTAGCATAGTCATGTCGAAAATCAACCCCATTTTGCAAGCGTTTTCTTTAAAAAATTTCCCAAGTGATGTTTGTCCGACCCCCGTCATATATGTATAAGAAGAGGTTGAACGCATGGGAGGGTCCTTCAGGTGCAAATTGTCCGATTTCTGTTCAGGCCCGCCGTCATCCCGGCATGGTCGGCGGCGCTCATCGTCCTGCTGCTTGCGCTGTTCCCGGCGGAAGCGCTCGAGGCGTCCGTCAAAGGGCTGTCGATCTGGTGGCAGGTGCTCTTCCCGGCTTTATTCCCTTTCTTCGTCATTTCCGAGCTGCTCCTCGGTTTCGGCATCGTCCATTTCTTCGGCACGCTGCTCGACCCGTTCATGCGTCCGCTGTTCCGGCTGCCGGGCATCGGCGGCTTCGTCGTGACGATGGGCTATGCGTCCGGCTATCCGGTCGGCGCCCGGCTGACCGCGCAGCTGTGGGAGCAGGGGCTTATAAACCGCGCCGAAGGCGAGCGGCTCGTCGCCATTACGACCACCTCCGATCCGATTTTTCTGATCGGGGCGGTCTCGGTCGGATTTTTCCACAACGCGGCGCTTGCTCCGCTGCTTGCCGCCGCTCATTACGGCGGCGCGCTCGTAATCGGCCTGCTGATGCGGTTCCACGACCGGAACGCGCCGGCGACGGCGGCGATTCCGGCCGGCACCTCCGGCGGTCCGCCGGGCATGCGCCGGAGCTCGCGCTTCGCGAGGGCGGTCTATGCGATGCATAACGCGCGACTGCTCGACGGCCGGCCTGTCGGCACGCTGCTCCAGGACTCGATTCAAGCGGCGCTGCGGCTGATGATCGTGGTCGGCGGCCTGGTCGTTTTCTTCTCGTGCATCATGGCGCTGCTGACCAAGACAGGCGCGATCGGCGCGATGGCCGGCGGGGTCGAAACGATTCTCTCGGTGCTCGGCATTCCGCCCGCGCTGGCGGAAGCCGTCGTAAACGGGCTGTTCGAGGTGACGCTCGGCGCCAAATCGGCGGGAGCGGCCGCCGGCAGCGGTCTTCTCCATCAAGCCGCGATCGCCGCGTTCGTGCTGTCCTGGGCCGGGCTTTCGGTCCATGCGCAGGTCGTCAGTCTGCTCAGCAGAACGGACCTCCGCTACCGTCCCTTCCTGCTCGCCCGGCTGGCCCACGGGCTTCTCGCCGTTCTGCTCGTCTATGCGCTGTGGCCGTCGCTCGGACCGGCTTCCTGACCCGACGTTGTTTTCATCGACATTTTCCGATATGATCGGTATAAGGAAACGGCGTTAGGAAGGGGAAATGTTCGGCTGTGAATTATGCCGTAATCGATCGAGGCGATCAGCATTCCAAGGAGCTGGCGCATCAATTTCATACGCTTGCAGCGGCGCAGGGCTTTATCCGAAACGAACGGCATCCGGAAACCGTCATTTCGATCGGAGGCGACGGCACGCTGCTTCAGGCTTTTCATTCCTATGTCGACCGGGTGGCGGACGTCGCTTTTGTCGGCGTCCATACCGGCCACCTCGGTTTTTTCGCGGATTGGAAAGCGGACGAGCTGCCGGAGCTGGTGCGCATGATGGCGGAAAACGAGCCCAGAATCGTACGCTACCCGCTGGCGCAAATCGAGCTCGAGACGGCGGAGGGGCCTTCCATCAGGCTCGCGCTTAACGAATTTACCGTAAAAGGCGCGGACAATATGCTCGTCGCGCAAATCGATATCAACGACGAGCTGTTCGAAATGTTCCGCGGCGACGGCGTTGTGTTGTCGACTCCGTCCGGAAGCACGGCTTATAACAAGAGCGTCGGCGGTGCGATTATCCACCCGTCGCTCGAAGCGCTGCAAATCGCCGAAATCGCCTCGATCAACAACAGGGTATACCGTACGCTCGGTTCTTCCGTCGTGCTGCCGCAGCATCACCACTGCGATATCCGGCCGCGGAAAGGCCAGCGCCTGCAGCTGACCTTCGACCATTTGAACGTGACGCGCAGCGACATCCGCTCGATCCGGTGCAGCGTCGCCACAATCAAGGTCAGCTTCGCCCGTTATCGCCCGTTCCCGTTCTGGAACCGGGTGCGGGAAGCGTTTCTCGGGTATGAGGTCAAATAAACCGCCAAGCGTCGGGATGCACATAAAAAACAACAGGCCGGCCATGAATCGCTCATGGCCGGCCTTGCGTATGTTTTTCTTTACTAGAACGTCGTTCTAACGGTTGTTTCCGTGTCCGCCGTTCTGTGTGCCGTTCGGTCCGCCGCCGTTCTGCCGAGATGGCGAACCCGGCTGAACCGGATTTTCCGAGGCCGCGGCCACCGGAGCCTTCGGCGCGGAAAACGGGAATTTCCGCGGGCGCTGCGAACGCTGCTGGCCCTGCGGTTGCCCGGAACGGTCGCGCTCGTGCTGCGCGGCAGCCTGCGGTCCTCCTGCCGGATTCGAGCGGGCGCCGCCGCCGCTTTCCCGTTCTCCCTGCTCGCGCTGGGCATATGGCTTGCGGCCGGCTTGCGGCTGGTCGCGGCCCTCCCTGCGCGGCCCGCGGGCAAAATCGCGGCGGCCGTCCCGCTGCTGATGCTGCCGCGGCTGCTCGCTGCGTTCCGCGGCAGGACGGCCCACCTGCGGCGCCGCCGCGGGCTCGCCGGACGGCCGTTCCGCCGCTGCGGCGCTCTCCGCCTGCCCGCTGCCGTCTTCCGGCTGCGCAGCCGGCACGAGCGCATCCAGGTCGATCATTTCGTCATGCTCGTTCTTTCGGCCGTTCGGCTGTTTTTCCAGCACGAAATAGGCGCATCCGAAATTGCAGTATTCGTTAATGTAATCGGCCGCGCCCGAGATGGCGGAATCGCGTGACGCCTTGGGATGATTGTCGCGGAAGAACCCCTTTAACCGAAGCTGATTGTATCCCCAATCGCCGATCACGTAATCGTACCGCTCCAGCACCTCGCTGTACCGGTCGCGGAACGCCTCGGGATTCCATCCGTTTTTGTTTTCGTATACTAGCGCATAGGTTCTGCCGCCGATATGGTACAAAGCCGCATCCCTCTCTTCTTACAAAATCGCCGACGTCTTCGCCCCGGCCGCCGACTGTACCTGCTCATGCGCATGGTACGAGCTGCGGACCATCGGACCGGATTCCACGTGGCTGAAGCCGCGGGCGAGTCCTTCTTCCTTCAGCTTCGCGAACTCGTCCGGATGGACGTAGCGTTCGATCGGCAGATGGCCCGGCGTCGGCTGCAAATATTGCCCGAGCGTTAAAATATTGCAATCGACCGCGCGCAAATCGTCCATCGCCTGCAAAATTTCATCCCATTCCTCTCCGACCCCAAGCATAATGCTCGACTTGGTCGGAATGTCCGGCTTCATGATTTTCGCCCGCCGCAGCAGCTCGAGCGAACGGCTGTATTTCGCTTTGGCGCGCACCCGGTCCGACAGACGTTCCACCGTCTCGATATTATGGTTCAAAATATCGGGTTTCGCGTCCATCACAACCTGAAGCGCCTCCTGATTCCCCTGAAAATCCGGAATCAGCACCTCGACGCTGCACAGCGGCAGCCGCTTGCGGACCGCTTTGATCGTCTCGGCGAAAATCATCGCCCCGCCGTCCGCCAGGTCGTCTCGCGCCACCGACGTGACGACGCAGTGGCGAAGGCCCATTTGCTCGGCCGCTTCCGCCACGCGCTGCGGCTCCTCCAGATCAAGCTCCGTCGGCTGGCCCGTCTTGACGGCGCAGAACCTGCACGCCCGCGTGCAAATATCGCCGAGGATCATGAACGTCGCCGTCCGATTCGCCCAGCATTCGTATATATTCGGGCAGCGAGCTTCCTCGCATACGGTATGAAGCGTTTTGGAACGCATCATGTCCTTCAGCTCGGCGTAATGGCCGCCCGTTGTCAATTTAATCCGCAGCCAGTCCGGCTTGCGTTCCGGCCTTCGATTCGTCGTCATCCGCGCATACCCGCTTTCTGTCTACTCCATGGGTCTTATTATAACACGTTTCGGATAAAAACCAATCCGCCTACGGATGCTAAGCCATATCCGGAAATACCGATATTAACCGTCAAAATAAAGCTGCGAAGCCCCGCCCGCAAATGGCAAACGGACGGGCTGCCGCGGCGTAACGGAGGTGCTGAGGCTTGAATTTCAAGCGGATACGCTGCGCCGCTCTCGCGGTGTGCGCCGTTTGCCTGCTGCAATCGACGGCGGCGGACCCGGCGCTGGCAAAGGAGCCGGCGCCGAAGGCAATCGGCGAACAGGGAACCGCCGGCCGCCTAAACGGGGCTCCGGCGAACCCGACCAAACCGCTAACGGAAGACCCGCTTGTCAAACGGCGCGAGCTGTACGACCGAATAAGCGAAATCACCGGCATTCCCTGGTTCCGGCTGGCGGCCGTCGACCAATACGAGCGTACAATGACCAAAGCCAGACCGAAAACGAGAAAGCAGCTCGGCGAATACATCGGCGTATTCGTCACGGAAGAGGAATGGGCCGGTCCACTCAATCCGGACAGCCGCGATGAGATTCCGTCCTCGATCCGCTGGTTCAGCGGCATCGGCAAAGACGGCGACGGCGACGGCTTGGCCAAGCGGACGAGCGATTCCGATCTGCTGTATGCGGTCGCGGGCCATCTGATGAAGTTCGGCGGGGCAGAGGACGATTTCGCCATCGGCGTCTGGCAATATTATCATAATTCCAGAGCGGTGCAGCGCATCCGGCAGTTCGCCAAGCTGTACGAGACGTTCGGCACGCTCGATCTGTTCGAGCATGCGTTCCCGCTGCCGATCAGGAGCGACTATTCGTACCGCGATACGTGGGGAGACCGCCGCGGCTGGGGCGGCCGCCGGATTCACGAGGGAACGGATCTGTTCGCCGGCTACGGCGTTCCCGTCCGCAGCACGTGCTACGGCGTCATCGAGGTCAAAGGCTGGAATCCGTACGGAGGCTGGCGGATCGGCATCCGCGATTTGAACAATCTGTATCATTATTACGCGCACCTGTCGGGCTTCGAGAAAAAGCTGACCGTCGGCTCGCCTGTGAAGCCCGGCGAAGTGATCGGATGGGTCGGCAGCTCGGGTTACGGCAAACCGGGCACATCGGGCAAATTCCCGCCTCATCTGCATTACGGCGTCTACCGGGACCAGGGACTGATCGAGTGGTCATTCGACCCGTACCCGCTGCTGCGCCAGTGGGAAGCAGCCGAGAAAAGGAACCGGAAGAAAAAAAGCGGATAACAGAAAAAGCGGCAGCGTTCGGACATGCACCCACGGTTCATGTCCACGCTGCCGTTTTGTATTCGGCGGGATTCCTCAAAACACCGCGGCAGCGCCGGCGGGTGCAGGTCCGGGACGGTGAGGAGGCACCGCTTACAGGCGGTGCATTTCGGGGGGTATCCCTTTGCCTGATGTTTTTGGTTAAGTTTTGCCGCCCGCGTTTCCGGCCGCTGCATTCCCGCCGGACGAACCGGGCGCCGGCGATGAACCGTTTTGATACGGCTGCGCGGAAATGCCGGGCTCGCCCGTAATCCCGAACGTCGTGCCCGCTCCGTTCCCGTCTCCATTTTGCGTGCCGTTCCGGTCCGGCGTCGGGAGCGTGATGCTGGGCGCCTGCGGCGCCGAGTCGCCGACCGGATTGCCTTGGTTGTCGTAATAATACATCGGCACATCGCCGACGACCAGCAAATACGAAATCGGAATTTCCGTATCGACGGTCTCCGGCTGCGTATCGAATGGGATAATAATGGATACTTCGGCGATAACATGCATATAGACTTCAACGAGAATCATGTTGATGCCGGCATTCTGCTGCCTGGTGTTCAGATCCACCTTCACGGCGCCGATCGGCTGGAATTTGACCGGAACGGTTGGCCCGAACGAGGCGATAATCGCACTGCCGAGCGCCTGCCCGACAGGGATATGATCGGGAATTTCACCCATATGATCCAAGGTGGACTGCACCGTTTCGGTCGTATCGGACGTGATTTTCATATATGCGGAGGAATTCAGCATAAAGCCGGAAATTTTGCCTCCTCCGTTCATCTTCCAGTCGATCAAATTTTTCACATCGCTGTCGGACTGATGGCTGACCTGATCCATTATCGCCTTGTTGATCGCCTGCGTCGCCACCTGCTTCACGCGGACCGTCGCGACAGCCATGAGCGGCCCTTTCAGGTTGCGCTCGATGAAAACGAACAAAAACATGCTCAAGGACATGACCGCCAGCAGCACGATCAGCCATGATCTGCGCCTGCTGTACCCTCCGGGTCGGCCGGGCCGGGCGGCCCTGCCCGTCCGGCGGCGGCTGTGCCATTTCCTTCTTCCCCATCGCGGCACGTTGCGGCCCCCTTTCCACCCTTCGTCCGCCTCCCTATTCCCAAGCTTATGCACGGGACGTCCAAAAAAGAAGACCGCTTCCGCATGACGCGGAAGCGGCCGTATATGCAGCGGTCGTCCATTGAATAGGATATGAAGTACTTTTTCATTTTCCGACTTCGTCTTGCCTGCCCCCCGGGTGTTGCATCCTCGATATGGATTGCAATCCCCACCCTAACAGGGGGAATCCGAGGCCCTTATTTGGGGCTTGGACCGGAATGAATCGTAGTCGAAAAATGCCGCTGGCGCATCGCCTCATGGAGCAGCACGGCGGCAGCCATGGCCACATTGAGCGATTCGCTGCGTCCGCGCATCGGAATGACGACGCTGTCGGTCGCCATGGCGAGCGTCGGCGCCGAAAGTCCGTCCGACTCGCTGCCGAGCAGCAGCCAGGTCGGCGCCCGCCAATCGTAGGCATAGCAATTGGCCGAGGCCTGCAGGCTTGTCCCGACAAGCCGGATTCCCCGCTCCTTCGCCGCCGGGAGCAGCTTTGCCAGATCACCTTCGACCACCGGCAGATGAAACAGCGAGCCCATCGTCGACCGCACCGTCTTCGGGTTGTACAGGTCGACGCAGCCGCGGCCGAGCACGACCGCATCGGCGCCGACGGCATCGGCGCTGCGGATAATGGTCCCGGCGTTGCCCGGGTCGCGGACACCGTCCAGTACGACGACAAGCGAATCCGGCCGGAACAGAGCGGCTTCGTCGTATGCCGGCTTGGCGACAACGCCGAAGACCGGCGGCGGCGAATCGGTGCCGGTGCATTTGGCCAGCACCGCGCGCGGCGCTTCGACAAGCTCGCATCCCGCATCCTCAAGCGGCTCTTTCAGCTCGCTTGGCACCCCGCGACCGGCGTCGTAAACGACGGTTTGGACATCAGCTCCCGCATGAAGCGCTTCCTGCACGAGATGGACGCCTTCGACCAGAAAAGCGCCGCTTCGGTCCCGGTGCTTCTTGTCGAGCAGCGCGGCCATCGCTTTCACTTTCTCGTTTTGCAGCGAGGTAATGACCGTTACCGGTTTGCGCACGATTTTAACTCAGCCCTCCGCATAGAAAAATTCCAACGCCGACAAATCCTCGTTTTTGCCCACGAGCACCAGCACGTCGTTCTCCCGGATCAAATCCTCCGCGTACGGGGATATGTTCATATGCCCGTCCGTTTTGATCGCCAGCACGTTGCACTTGAACTTTGCCCGGATGTCGAGCTGCTTCAAGTTTTTGCCTACCGTCCGCGACGGCGCCTTCATTTCGACGATGCTGTAATCGTCCGAAAGCTCGATATAATCCAATATGTTCGGCGAAATCAGATGGTGCGCAACGCGCAGCCCCATATCCCTTTCCGGGAAAATGACCTTATCCGCGCCGATTTTGCTCAGCACCTTGCCGTGCAGCTCGCTTTGGGCTTTGACGATCAGCTTCGGAACGCCGAGATCCTTCAAAATGAGCGTCGTCAGGATGCTCGCCTGAATGTCGGCCCCGATCGCCACGACGACAACGTCGAAATTGCGGATGCCGAGCGCCCGCAGCGCTTCTTCGTCGGTCGTATCGGCCGAAACGGCATGCGTCACCTTCCCGGCCACGTCCTGTATTTTCTGCTCATTCGCATCGATCGCCAGCACTTCGAAGCCGAGCTTGGACAATGCGTTCGCTACGCTCGAACCGAAACGCCCCATCCCGATAACCGCAAACTGTTTTTTCGCCATCTGCCCTGTATCCCTCCGTGTCCATCGGTAAAACGCTCCGCTTATTATACCACAGCTGCCGCCTGCATCCGAACCGGAGCCCGTCTGGATGAAATCAACCTCCGGAGGATATATTAAACGCGACAAACACAGCGATGGAGGGAACGTTACGTGAACAATCTCGATTTGCGGCAAGCCATCATTCAGCGGGTCCATGATAAAAGCAACGCCGAATTGACCGATATCATCGAAGGCTCGATCGGCAGCGACGAGCGCGCGCTACCGGGCCTCGGCGTCTTGTTCGAGCTCATTTGGCAGCAAAGCGCCGCGCCCGAACAGAGCCGGATGGTCGAGACGCTGCACCACTGTCTGAACGACGGGAGTCAACAAGGAGCGGCCGCCAAGCCGGACGCCGGGCCGAAAGGCTGACGAAGGACGAACCGCTTCGCCCCGCTCACGATAGGATAAAAGGGAAAAACAGCCTGCCGTCTTGCGGCAGGCTGCTTCTGTTCTCACCAACGATAAGCGGTTTATCCGTTCGACTGAGCTTCCAGCGCGGGCATCGGTTCGGGACGCTCGCACGTGCTCTGCATGACATAGTGCTTGCCGTCGCGGGAGGCGTCGTGGAAGCCGTGCATCGCCTCGAGCACATGGTAGGCCATTGCGCCGTTTGCGCGATGCTTGCCGCCTTCGCGGATCGCGCGCGCCATGTCGGCGACGCCGATGCCCCGGTTGTTGTCCGTAAAGCCGTGGGTCATCGGAATTTCCTCCCACTCGGTGCTGCCGGCCCGGCGCAGCTTGATCGTACCGCCGAAGCGGTTCGGGTCGGGGACGAGCATCGAGCCCGCGCTGCCGTGAACCTCGATGTTCGGCAGCGACGTTCCGCCTTTTGCGTCGAAGCTGGTAATGAGCGTGCCGACCGCGCCGCTCTCGAAATCGATGACGCCGGAGATCAGCGTCGGCGTCTCGACCTTGATGACCTTGCCGCGCTTTTTCTCGCTCGTAATCGTGCGTTCCGGGTACGAAATGACGGCCGAGCCCGTCACGCGGCGAATCGGACCGAGCAGCGTAATAAACGCCGTCAAGTAATACGGTCCCATATCAAACATCGGACCGCCGCCGACTTCGTAATAAAACTCCGGATCGGGATGCCAGCTCTCGTGGCCGCCGCCAAGCATAAAGCCGGTAATCGATACCGGCTGGCCGATCGCGCCATCGTCGATCAGCTTGCGGCACGTCTGGATGCCGCCGCCGAGGAACGTTTCCGGCGCGCCGGCGACGCGCAGTCCCTTCTCCTTCGCCAGCTCCAGCACCTGCCGCCCTTCCTCCCGGGTGACGGCAAGCGGCTTCTCGACGTAGACGTGCTTGCCGGCTTCCAGCGCCTGCAGGCATACCGAGGCGTGCGCTTTCGGAATCGTCAAGTTGACGACGATTTCGATCTCCGGATCGGCCATCAACTCTTCCACCGTATACGCTTTGGGGAGACCGAACTCTTCCGCGCGCTGCTTCGCCCGCTCCAAATCGATGTCGGCGGCCGCCACAAGCTCGACCTCCGGATAATTTTTCAGGTTCGTAAAATAAATGCGGCTAATATTGCCGCAGCCGACGATTCCGACTTTAACACGGTCCATAAATGACAAAATCCTCCTCGAAGGGCGCCCGGCTTCCGGAAGCCCCGCATAAATGGTAAACGGCCGTTTGCCTTTGCCGTTTGTTTCGGTTCAGCCGCGTGCGGCCCACAGAAAGCCGCGCCGCATCAGCTCGAGCGTTTGCGGCATTTCCACGATGTTCGCCTGATGGCCGAGCGTATTGTGGTATACGCGGCCTTGTCCCCATGTTTTCGTCCAGACGACCGGCATTTTCACGTCGCCAAAGAAAGTCGTGGCATGAACCTTGATGACCGGATCGACATGCATGTAATATTTCTCCGAGCTCACCTCGAAATCGCCGATGCCTTTCGTCAGCGGATCCTCGGCGTCCGTCATGTTGACCTCGTACAGCACGCCGTCGTTGCCCGGATGAGCGACCCACTGGCCGCCGACCATATATTGATATTCCACCTCGTTGCGGAACGAGTCCGACATGCCGCCGTGGCAGCCGGCAATACCGCAGCCCGCATGCACCGTATCGAGCAGGGGACGAAGCTGCTCCTTCTCGATCGTGCCCATCGTCCAAACCGGTACGATCAGGTCCAGCGACGCCATCAGCTCGGCGTCTTTATAGCTGTCCAGCGTATCGGAGACCGTCACGTCGAAGTTTTCCTTGCGGAGCAAGTCGGCGAATATGGCCGCCACTTCTTTCGGCTGGTGTCCGTCCCAGCCTCCCCAAACGATAAGTGCTTTTCTCATTTGATTCTCACCTTTCCGCAATCCGTATTTAAATCGTTCCCGATTATCGAAGCTCGGAAATTTTCACCCAGCGTCGTTCATCAATCGACCGGTCGACCGCTTCCAATACCGCCTGGCAGGCCACGCCGTCGTGAAAGTTCGGAACCGGCTGACGGTTCTCGCTGACGGCCAACATCAGCTCGCGCACCTCGTGCGTAAACGTATGCTCATAGCCGATCGTATGTCCCGGCGGCCACCAGGCTTCGCTGTAAGCGTGAGCCGGATCGGTCGCCACCACGCGGCGGAAGCCCTGTACGTCGGCCGCATCGTCCGAGAAATAAACCTCCAGCTCGTTCACGCGCTCGAAGTCGAACTTGATGCTGCCTTTGCTGCCGTTAATCTCGAACGCGTTCGTGCAGCGATGGCCCGGCGCGAAGCGCGTCGCCTCGATGCTGCCGAGCGCGCCGTTGTCGAACCGGCTGAGAAACAGCGTCGCATCATCGACCGTAACCGGTCCGCGCGGCGCGTCTTTGTCGCCTTTGGCGCTGAGGCCGGTCATCGTCGTCGGCAGCGGGCGCTCCTTGACGAACGTCTCGCTCATGCCGATCACTTCGTCAAATTCGCCGACAAGGAAACGCGCCATGTCGATCACATGGGCGCCGAGATCCCCATGGGAGCCGGAGCCGGCAATTTCCTTCTGCAGGCGCCAGACAAGCGGAAAATCGGGATCGACGATCCAGTCCTGCAAAAACCAGCCGCGGAAATGATAGATTTTGCCGATACGGCCTTCTGCAATCAGTTTTTTCGCCAGCTGTACGGCCGGAGCGAACCGGTAGTTGAAGCCGACCATATGCTTCACGCCGGCCTTCTCCACCGCATTCAGCATCTCGACGGAATCGGCCAGACTCAGCGCAAGGGGCTTCTCGCAAAAAATATGCTTGCCCGCGGCTGCCGCGGCCAGCGCAATCTCCTTATGCGCGTCGCTCGGCGCGTTGATGTCGATCAGATCGATATCGTCGCGTGCGATCAGCTTGCGCCAGTCCGTCTCGGCGCTCTCCCAGCCGAACTGCGTCCGGGCCTGTTCCAGCCCCTGCGCATCGCGGCCGCAAATCGCTTTCATTTCCGGCTTCAGCACGTCCGGGAAAAACATCGGCAGCGCGCGGTACGCGTTGCTGTGCGCTTTTCCCATAAATTTGTACCCGACCATCCCGACTCGTATGTTGCTCATGGTCCTTCGTCCACCTTTCACCCGATGAAATGAGGATTCCTGGTTTGCGCGCCGGATTGGCGCGCGGGTCAATCAATGCTGCATGGAAGACGATCCTCGCGGAACCAGCCGGACGGGCAGCTTATCCTGGAAGCAGGGAAGCCCCTCTTCTTCCCGGTCTGTTTGCTCCAGCTGGTCCAGCAGTCGCGAAGCGGCCTCACGGCCGATGTCGACGAACGGCACCGCGATTGACGACAACGGCGGATCGGTCAGCCGCGCCCCCTCGGAGTCGTCGCAGCCGATCAGCGCCACCTGCCCCGGGACGCTGACGCCCCGTTCCTTCAGTCCCTGCAGCAGACCGATCGCCATCCGGTCGTTGGCGGCAATCACGGCGTCGACCCGGCCGGCGCATACGTGATTTGCAACCGCTTCCGCAAGCGCGTAGCCGCTTGTCCGGCTGTAGTTGCCGTTCAAAACCAGCTCCGGGTCGAATGGAATCCCCGCGTCCGCAAGCGCGCTGCGGTATCCTTCCAGCCGGTCCAGACTGTTGGAGTAGGCCTCCGGTCCCCCAAGCAGCATGATGCGTCTGCAGCCCTGCTGAAGCAGGTGTCCTACGGCTGCCTCGACTCCCATCCGCTGATCGGCGTCGATCGTGCTGTAAGGCGCATGGTCGAACCGCTGGTTCACGAGGCAGAACGGATGCCGGCCCAGCCGCAGCTCTTCAAGCGCTTCCCGCTCGCCGGGCGTATCGTGGGCGCCCAGCACGATGCAGGCGTCGATCTTCTGCGCCCGGAACAGGCCGACGTAGTCCTTCTGCTCCTCCGGTTCCCGAAGCAGCAGGAGCAGGTCGTAGCCGCGCCGTTTGGCCGCGACGCCGATGCCGCTCAGGATTTCGGAGAAGTAATGCGTCGAGAAAACGTTGACCTTCGGCAGCAGCGGAAGGATGACGCCCAAATTACCGCTTTTGCGCCGTGCAAACCGCTGAGCCAGTGCGCTCGGTACATAGTCCAGCCGCTGCGCCGCTTCCAGCACCCGCCGCCGCGTTTCCTCCCGCACCGGCCCGACGCCGTTCAGCACGCGCGAGACCGTCGCTTCCGATACGCCGGCCAGCTTCGCGACTTCTTTTCTGAGAATAGACGTTTCCTCCAATTCCAAGCGGTGATTCCCATCATGTACACGCGTACATTTTCTCACGAACGGGTAATGCTGTCAATGCGAAAGAACGCCGAAATAGCCGGGAAATCGAAATTCCTTTCCAGACGATTCGCGGTGCTTTCCCTATTCATGAAAAAGCCCCCGGTCTGCACGGTATCGTTCCGCGCTGCCGGGGGCTTGCCTTTCACGCCGCTTAGGGCGCCGTCTCCAAGAACTTGGAGGTCGGGTTTTTCTCCATCGCGGTACGCATCGCGTATTCGTTCTCGAACAGCGCGACATAGTTTTCATTCTTGTCTTTTACCAACGTGGAATTGATTCGAAACCGGGACGGGTCGATTTGATCGTCCACGATCCACCGCGCGAACTGGAACGGCGTCCGGTGAAGCTGGATATCCACCCCGTATTCCGCTCGCATCCGGTACTCGAACACTTCGAACTGCAGCTGCCCGACGACGCCGAGAATCGTCTCGTCGAAGCTCGTCGTGCGGAACACCTGAATCGTTCCTTCTTCCGTCAGCTGCGCGATTCCCTTCTGGTACTGCTTATGCTTCAGGGCGTTCTTCACCGTGACCTTGGCGAACAGCTCCGGCGAAAACGTCGGCAGCTCGTCGAATACAACCTCCGAGCCCTGCGAAAGCGAATCCCCGATGCGGAAAATGCCCGGATCGAACAGCCCGATAATATCCCCCGGGTACGCCGATTCGACGATATCGCGGTCCTGCGCCAGAAACTGCTGCGGCTGGGACAGCTTGATCTCCTTTCCCGCCCGCACGTGCTTCACGCTCATGCCGCGGTCGAAGCGGCCGGAGCAGATGCGCAGGAAGGCGATCCGGTCGCGGTGCGCCGGGTTCATATTCGCCTGAATTTTGAAAACGTAGCCGGTGAATTTCTCGTTGATCGGCTCCACCGGACCGCCGGTGCTCATACGCGGCGTCGGGGCCGGCGCCAGCTGCAGGAAATTTTCCAGAAACGTCTGCACGCCGAAGTTGTTGACCGCGCTCCCGAAGAAGACCGGGGTCAGCTCTCCTGCGCGCACCTTTTCGAAATCGAACGGATCGCCGGCGACGTCGAGCAGCTCCAGGTCCTGGATCAGCTGGTCGGCCAAATAATCGCCGGCCATCTCGCGGATGACCGGGTCGCGGTAATCGGCGACCTTGCGCACTTCGATTTTGGAATGGTCATTCCCCTTGAACAGCTCGACCTGGTTTTTCATCCGGTCGTATACGCCGCACAGCTCGCGCCCCATGCCGATCGGCCAGTTCATCGGCACCGAGCGGATGCCGAGCACGCGCTCGATCTCCTCCATGAGGTCGAACGGGCTTTGGCCCTCCCGGTCCAGCTTGTTGATGAACGTGAAGATCGGAATGCCGCGTTTGCTGCAAACCTGGAAAAGCTTGATCGTCTGCGCCTCGACGCCTTTGGCGACGTCGATCAGCATGACCGCGCTGTCCGCGGCCGTCAGCGTCCGGTACGTGTCTTCGCTGAAGTCCTGGTGGCCGGGCGTATCGAGAATGTTGATGCGGTGTCCGCTGTAGTCGAACTGCATCACCGAGGACGTGACGGAAATGCCGCGCTGCTTCTCGATCTCCATCCAGTCGGACGTCGCATGGCGGCTCGCCTTGCGCGCCTTGACCGTGCCCGCTTCGCGGATCGCGCCGCCGAACAGCAGCAGCTTCTCGGTCAGCGTCGTTTTCCCGGCGTCCGGGTGGGAAATGATAGCGAACGTGCGCCGCTTCTCGACCTCTTGTTTCAATTCGTCGGTTAACATTTTACTCATAAGTTTGGCTGATTCTCCTCGTCAATTACATGCCGCCGATCAGAAACGCGCGGGCCGGCGCCGCTTCGATGCCGGTAAGCTTCAAGGGCGCAACGACCATAAAATAGGTGCCCGGAGCAACATCCTTCAGGCGCAGTCCTTCGACGATAATCACCTGGTTGCGGAACAGCGACCGGTGCGTCGGCAGCTCGAGCTGGGCCCTCTCGATACCGAGCGCGTCGGTGCCGACGCCGCGGATGCCGAGCTCGATCAAATACCGGGCGCCGTCCTCTTTCAAATAAACGAAATGCTCGTCAAACGTGTCGCGGAACGAGCTGCTCGTCTTGAACAGCACCCAATCGCCTCGTACGAGGCCAAGCGGCTCCAGGTCGGCCCGCGTGATGCAGTCCCGGCAGTGCGTCAGGTCGACGACACGAGCGTAACCGACGAGCTCCTCCAGCCCGATCGATTCGATCGTTTCGCCGCCCTTCAGCATATGCAGCGGGGCGTCCACATGCGTGCCGCAGTGCACCTCCATGTCGATGCGCGATTCATAAACGGCTTGACCGCTCCCGTGATTGGACACATTGACGATGCTTGGCTGCTTCGACGCGATATTTTCCCACACCTGCATCCCCGGCTTGACGGTCATTGAAATATCGTAAATTTTAAACATAGATCGGGCTCCTATTTCGCGTTCGGGCTGCCGGAAATCCAGATGACGTTGTCTTCATCCTGTCCGTTGACCGGCCACCAGTGGAAGCCGTCCTGTGCGAGCAGCTGCTCCGTCCGCTCCGGTCCCCAGGAGCCTGCCGGATAAAATTGCAGGCTGGAGCTGTTCTCGCGCCAGGCGGCGGCGATCCGGTCGACGAACGCCCATGCCTGCGCCACCTCGTCCCACCGGGTAAAATACGTCGAGTCGCCGCGCGCCGCGTCGTAGATCAATCGCTCGTACGCTTCGGGCGTGTTCAGCCCGACCTGGCAGCTTTGGCAAAATTCCATCGCAACGGGCTGAATGACATTGTCGACGCCCGGTTTTTTCGCGTTAATTTTAATGTAAATTCCTTCCATCGGGTTGACCCGGATAACGAGCAGATTCGGCGCCAGATCGTGATGTCCTGCGAACATGACGTTGTTCGGGACGTTCTTGAACTCCACGACGACCTCCGTCGTTTTCACCGGCAGGCGCTTGCCCGTCCGGAGATAAAACGGGACGCCCGCCCAGCGGAAATTGTCGACAAAAACGCGCGCCGCAAGATACGTCTCCGTGGTCGAATTCGGGTTCACCGAATCCTCCTGACGGTAGCCCGGCAGCGGCTTGCCTTTGAGCGAGCCCTCCGAATATTGGCCGCGGACGACATGCTCGTTCACTTCCTTGCTGCTTTCGAACGGGCGCAGCGAGCGCAGCACCTTCACTTTCTCGTCGCGCAAATCCTCCGGATGGAGCCGGCTCGGCGGCTCCATGGCGATCATCGCCAGCATTTGCAGCATATGGTTCTGGGTCATATCCCGCAGCGCGCCGGATTTGTCGTAGTAGCCGCCGCGTTCTTCAACGCCGACCGTTTCGGACAGCGTGATCTGAACATTGGCGATATGCCGGTTGTTCCAGAGCGGCTCGAAAAAGGCGTTGGCGAACCGGATCACCTGGATGTTCTGCACCATCTCTTTTCCGAGATAATGGTCGATGCGGAAAATTTCTTCTTCTTTAAATACCTGGCTGAGCTGCTCGTTCAGCTTGCGTGCCGATTCCAGATCGTAGCCGAACGGCTTCTCGATCACGAGCCGTTTCCAGCCTTGCGATTCCAGCAGCCCGCCGTCCCGCAGATGAAACGACACCGAGCCGAACAGCTCGGGCGCGAGCGCCAGGTAGAACAAGCGATTGCCCGGAATGCTGAATTTTGCGTCGAGCTTCTTCGTCAGGGCGCTGAGCTCCCGGAAGCCGTCGACGTTGTTGATGTCGAGCGACATGTAGACGAAATGCTCGGCAAATTTGTTCCAAAGCGCTTCGTCGTCGGCCTTGTAGCGGCAAAATTCGCCGATCGATTCGTATACGTCGGCACGGAACTGCTCGTCCGTGCGGGGTCTGCGGGCAAGCCCCACGACGGCAAAATCTTCGGCCAGTTTGCCTTCGCGGTATAAGCTGAACAGCGCAGGAAAAAGCTTCCGCCGCGCCAGATCGCCAGTGGCACCGAATAAGTAATAGACCGCTCCCGCAGCGGCGATTGCGTTCTGCTTGATTTCGTCGGCCATAGTCCCCTCATTCTTTCCTCATATATTTTTTCCGTCTTATTTACCTGGATCATGTTATGTAGTTTAGCATATCAATCCCGGAGATGCTATTCAATCGGCGCGTCAAAAAATAAGAGCGCCCCTTCGTTTCCTTACGAATCCTGCACAGTGTAATCGCCTGTAATCAAAGGTACGCCGACAATGAGCTCCGCTTCCCCGCCGCCGGCCGCCCCGGACTCGGCAATCTGCAGATTGACCGGCTTGCCGGCGCTGGTTACGCCGGTCTTCAGCTTCGGGCTGTAATACGTCACGCTGCGCGTGTGACCGTCGTCGTAGGATTCCCGCCGCTCCGCACCCGCGGCGTCCGCGATTCGGGCAGCGGCGTCCCGGCCGGCCGGTTTGCCGCGGACGGCAAAGCTTCCGTTCAGCGACAGTCCCGCCTCCGCGGCCGCTTCCTCGACCCTGCCGGCATAATTGTGGATCAAAGCGGCCTTCGTCCCCGCCGGCGGCTGCAGCAGCACGACGGCGTCCGCTGCGGAAGCGGATTCCCCGGCCGCCGCCTGCAGCCAAATCGTCAGCTCCATGCCGCCCGCCGTTTTGCGGCCGGTGTAAACGGCGCCGCCGCCACCGCCGGTCAGCGGACCGCCGCTCTGCTCGGCCAGAACGATGCCCAGCAGACCGGCAAGCTTGCGGGCGTCCTCCAGGCTCCAGGCCGCGGCTTCATCCCACCGGATCGTCCACTTGGCGCCGTCCGCACCGCCCGCAAACGACGGCCCGCTCCAGGACCAGACGGCATCGAAATCGCCGATGACGGAGACATGCGCCGGCTTCGCCGCCGCTTCCTCCCTTTTCGCCGCCTGCTCCCGCCAGACCGTCCAGCAGCCCGCCGCAAGCAAGACGGTAATGGCTGCCAATACGCCAAATCGGCCTGAAGGACGGGCGGAACGTCCGGAAACATGCGATCCTGCGCCGCTTCTCAACGCAACCCCTCCTCGAAATACGAACATTTCGCATTATTTGGGTAAACATCCATACGCAAGCGCCCCCGCCCGAATAGACTGTTCCCAGAAGGCCAGGGAGGTGTCAACCACGAGTGGAACCGATTTATCCGCTCCATGAGGAGCATATTCAAAAGTTTTGCGGCAATCTGGTATGTATCGTCACGAAGGAAGGCGAGCGTCACGTCGGCATTTTGAGCGGCTGCCGCGGCGGCCGCGTCCATTTGAACGAGCATGCCGGCGCAGGCGCCCATGCGGAAAACCAGGTCGACCTGACCTATTTGCAGGGCGCGAAGGAAAAAGGGCGCAAATCCCGAAAACCGTCGGCGTCGAAAGCGGCGGCCAAGCAGGTGCAGACCCAGGCATTGGGCCCGTACCCGTACGGCTACGGTCCATACTATCCATTTGCCGAAGCGTTCGCCATCGAATTGGCGGCGATCGCGTTTTTGTTTCTGCTGCTCTAAAGTGCCGCTTCGGCGACGGCCCGCAGGAGGACTGCGAACAGGTTCCTGCGGGCTTTCGGCCGTCTTGGACTTGTCCGCCTGCGGTGCCGGCCAAGCGGCGATGCCGTGCATGCCCGAACGCGAGAATTGTTGACGTCAACCTGCGCAGCTGCTATTGGATGTCGAGAACACCGCAACCGGTTCGGTAAAATAAACCCAATCGCACCCCATGCGGAGGTGGACGAACGATGCCGATCTCTCCCGTCATGCCGGTAACGGGCCTGAGCCGCACATGGCCGTCGGCTCGTTCCGATGAAGAAATTCGGGACTTATACAAACGGAACAAGCGGCCGGGTGATCCTTCCAGCAGCCGCCCGTTTCAGGCCGCTGCCGCCGGCTGCGGCCTCCCTCTTTCCGCCAAGGCTGCGCTTCAAGCGGCGGCCCGAATTGCGGAGAAGGCGCTTAAGAACGACGGCGGGACCGGCGAAGCCGGCGAGGCATTCGCTCGTCTCGTCAAGGAACCGGGCGGCTGTGCGGTTTACGGTTCGAATCAACGGCTTCGGTCGCAGCTCGCTTTGAACGGGTTGTTCCTCGACGCCGGAGTCTGATTTCCTGCAGGCCGGAACGATGAAAATTTTCGGCCGCTGCTTCTCTTGCGTAGTTAGACGAAGGAGCGCGGTAAGAGCAGCACGTCGACAATCGATCCCCTGGCTGCACCGCCCGGCCCGGCAGGAATGCGGATGAGCCCGTCCGCATCCGGCAATGAGGCCATCATGCTTGATTTCCCGAAGGCGAGCGGATCGGCGTACAGAACGCCCTCCCGATCGATCAGCTTCGTCTTGACGAATCGATCGTGCGGGCTGCTTTTGGCATAATCGGACAGAAGCCGGGCGGTCGTCGACTCCGGGTAAGCCTCCTCGCGGCTTGCCCCCTGCAGGCGGCGCAGAGCCGGACGGACGAACAGCTCGAAGCCCACAAAGCAGGCGCCGGGACTGCCGGACAAGGCAATCAGCAGCCTGCCGTCCACGACCGCCGCCGAAGTCGGACTGCCCGGCCGTATGGCGATTTTGTCAAAAAGCAGCCGGCTATTGTCGCCGCCCCGGAGCGCAGCCTCCGGTGAGGCGCCGAAATCAGCCGGATCATCGCCGCGAGGCCGCCCGTCCGATTCTTCCGGCCGCCAATCCGGACGGAACGCGCCGGTTTCGCGGATGCCGCGGAGAAGCGCGGCCATCACGTCATAATCGCCGACCGATACGCCCCCGGTCGTGACGACCAGATCCGCCTGCTGCAGCGCCTGCAGGATGATGCCGCTGACGGCGGCCGGATCGTCAGCGGCGCTGCCGAGCAGCAGCGGCGTTCCGCCGCTTTGCTCCACCATCGCGGCAAGCATCGCGCTGTTGCTGTCGCGGATGCCGCCCGGCGCAAGCGCAGCCGCGACGGGCTGCAGCTCGGCGCCCGTCGCGAGCACCGCGACGCGCGGGCGCGCGAACACCGGCACGTCGGCATAGCCGAACGTGCCGAGCAGCGCCGCATGGCCCGGCCGAATCGGCGTGCCGGGCCCGGCAACCAGGCTGCCGCGGCGGAATTCCTCGCCGCGCTGCGCAATGTTCTGGCCGGGCTCGGCGGCGCGATTCACCCGCACCGCAGGCCGCCCGTCCCGCAGGGCGTCCGCGGTCTGCTCCAGCATGACGACCGCGTCCGCCCCCGCCGGCACCGCCGCGCCGGTCATAATGCGCACGGCGGTGCCGGCTTCGACGTCCGCCGCGGGCAGCTCTCCCGCGGCGACCGTTCCCGCAACGCGCAGCTCCGCCGGCGATTCCGGCGACGCCAGCGCCGTATCCGCGCTGCGGACGGCGTACCCGTCCATGCAGGCGCGAGCGAACGGCGGCCAGTCCGTCGTCGCGGCAAGCGGCTCCGCCAGCCGGCGGCCGCCGGCCTGCCACAGCGGCACCGTCTCCCGCCGCCCGGGCTCCGAAGCCTCGATGACGAGGCGGATCGCTTCGTCCACCTTAATCGCCCGTCTATGAAATCGCGTCGCTCCCTGAAGCTGCCGCACGTTCGTTTTCCTCCCGCCCCGGTGTCCGAGTTCATCAAGTTTATCCTTCATTATACCAAACGAAAACCATTTGCTCTACCGCTCGGGATGCCTGTTTGTCAGCTAATCTGCCACGAAAAATGAAGGTTCCCGTCGAATAAAACCTGCCGCGGTCTTGTCCGGTCTCGTAGTCTGCCGCGATCGCGGTCCACAATGGCCGCGGACAAGCTTCCGCTACCTTGTCCGGTCTCGTTGTCTGCCGCGGCTCCGTCCGCATTGGCAGCGGACAACTTATCGCGGTCTTGCCCAGTCTCGATGTCTGCCACGGCGCCGTCCGCCGGACAAGCTGCCGGACCCGTCCTTTCAAGAGTGCGCTGCATTATGATAAAGTGGGTATACTAACCCTTTCAATCGGCACAACTAAAATATGGAATCCGTCAGGTTCAGAAAGGAGTCTTCGATGATTCCCCCCACTCCCCGCCGGCCCGTCGTCCTGCAAATCGCCGGGTATAAAAACAGCGGAAAAACGACGCTGATTGCCGCGCTCGTCCGGCTGCTGAAGCAGTCGGGCCTCACCGTCGGCACCGTGAAGCACGACGCCCACGATTTTGCAATCGATACGCCCGGCACCGACACGTGGCGTCACCGGGAAGCCGGCGCGGACATAACCGCAATCAGCTCGTCCCGCAGCAGCGCCATTATGCGCGGCGCCCCGGAATCGCTTGACGGCCTGCTTGCCCACATGCGCGGCGTCGATGTCGTACTCGTGGAAGGCTTCAAGCTGGAGCCTTACCCGAAGCTGGTGCTGATTCGCCGCCCGGAAGACGCCGCGCTAGCTAACGAGCTGAAAGCCGTTATCGCCGCTGCCGTGTGGCCGGAAGCCGCAGCCGCCCTAAGCCGGACGCTGCCGGACGAATCCTCCTTCCCGGTTTTTGCGATCGGCGATACCGAAGCGATCGGAGCGTTCGTGATGCATCGCGTTTTCCGCTGACGCCGCGGACCAGCCAGAATTCTTGCGCAGGTTTTCCCCTGCCTACAGCCCCTTCGGTTCAAGGCGTGTAGAGCAAGGCGCACAAAAAAAAGCAGGAGATCCCTCACAATCGAGATCTCCCGCCCGCCGGCCGTCCGCGTCACTCAGAAGCACTCCGGCCTCACTCCATTTATGAACATCAATCCGGCCTTTTCCATACGTTTCTGCCAAAGCGCGGAAACAAATGTACTTGGTGTTGCCTTCGGACTGCCAGCCCGCAAAGGCTGCACCCCGCGTCCGCCTTCTGTCCAAGTCCTTATGTCCTTTTGTCTTCTGTCCTTCTGTCCTTCAGTCCCTGTCCTTCTATAACCGCCACCTATCCGCCTCTATGCTTTACAATTGCCGCCCGATCCGCTCGCCATTCGCCCGCCTTACTCCGCCAATCCGTGTTTATGGGCATAAATTGCGGCCTGGGTCCGGTCCTCGACGCCGAGCTTGGCGAAAATATTCGTTACATGGAACTTGACCGTCTTGATGCCGATAAACAGCCGGTCCGCGATTTCCTGGTTGGAAAGCCCGCTCGCGACGCACTTCAGCACGTCCATTTCCCGCTCCGTCAGCTGCTCGTGCGGCGGCCGTACCGTTTCCGCTTTCGGCTGACGGAAACGGTTCATCATTTTGGCCGCGACTTGCGATTCGAGCACCGACTGTCCCCGCATCGCCGCCCGGATCGCCTCGGCGATTTCCGTCGCCCGCGACGTTTTCAGCAAATAACTGAACGCGCCCGCTTCGATGACCGGATACAGCTTGCTGTCGTCGATAAAGCTGGTCAGCACGATCACTTTGCAGTCCGGGTACAGCTCGAGCAGCCTCCGCGTCGTCTCGACGCCGTCCATTCCGTCCATCACCAAATCCATCAGCACGACGTCGGGCTGATACGCCTGTGCCAGCCGAATGCCTTCGATCCCGTTGCTCGCTTCGCCCACGACCTCGATGCCGTCTTCGGTATCCAGCACCGCCGCCAGACCGATCCGCACCATCTCGTGATCGTCGACCAGCAGTACCTTGATCGGCTGCCCGATTTCCATCCGTTTTACCGCCTCCATCCGCCGGATTTTCCCTCCCCAAGGGGTCCCGCCGCCGGGACCCAAATATCGATTACGGTGCCCTCGCCAGGCGCCGTTATAATTTGCATCCCGCCGCCGAGCACATTGGCCCGCTCCTCGATGGTGAGCAGGCCGTACGACGTCTGCTTTTTCGCCTCCAAATCGAAGCCGACGCCGTTATCCTGAAACAGCAGCCGCACGTCGCCGCCTTGCCGCTGCAGCCGGATGCCCATCTGGTCGGCCTTCGAATGGCGAAGCGAATTGGACAGCGCCTCCTGGACGATCCGGAATAAATGATCCTCCGCTTCCGGTTCGAGGCGAATGGACGGATCCACATCGAGCGAAATGTCCATCGGCACCTTCTGTTTCAATTCGTCCACCAGGCTTTGCAGCGCCTGCGCCAAATTTTTGCCGTCCAGGTGAACGGGACGAAGATGAAGGAGCAGCGCGCGCATCTCCGACTGCGCGACCGCGGCCATTTCCTCGATCAGCTGCACCTGTCTCTTGGCCCTCTCCCAATCCTTCTCCAGCGTACGGCTGACCGCCGTGGCGGTCATCGAAATCGCAAACAGCTGCTGGCTGACCGCATCGTGCAGCTCGCGCGCCAGCCGCTGGCGCTCCTCGATCACCGCGGAGAACCGGACCTGCTCCGTCCAGGCGTCCTCTTCCTCGGTTCGCTCCTTCTCTTCTTCATCCCGGCCCGCTTCCGCGGGAAGCGTCACCCGCTTCTTCCGCTTCTGCTGCTCGGTCAGGCGTTTGATCGCCGCCCGCAGCTTCACGCCCTGCAAATAACTATATGACGTCGCGGCGGCAAGCGCCGCGGCGATTATGATGAGACCGATGACGGCGGCCTGGCTTTGCAGCGAAAACAGCCGGAGCCAGGCGCCCTGCATGACGATCGCGATCAGACCCGAAATGACGAGCAGCCACAGCACCATTTCCGCCGCATTGCCGCCACGTTTGCCCGGTTTACCCGGCGTCCCCTTCTGTCCGCCGCGGTAAGCCGGTACGGGCGGGAGCCGCTCCTCTTTCCTGCCGGCGTCGGCCGCCTGTTCCGGGGCCGTATTTTCCGAAGGCTCCCGATGGTCCATCGCTTTCCGTCCCCCTTTCTATGTACCCGTACAAGAGGAACCGGCCTAACGCCGTCTCTTGGACGCGATGCCATCCCAACGGCTCCTTCCCCGCCGCATAAAAAGCCGTAGGCATGCGGCGCTCCTGTCAAAAAAGCGCCGCACGCCCGTTGATTTTATTATTCTCGCCGCTGCTTCCGATTCATTCGAAAAGCCGCCGAAATCTCGCAGGTTATTCGGCTGCCGGAGGATTCAGCCGGTTTTTGAGCGCCTGAAGCTGTTCTTCGACTTTCAGCTCTTTCGCCGGGTCAACCGTTTTTGGAGCCGCCGAACCGTTAAAGGCGTTATACGGCACGCGCATGACGTCGGCTTCCGCTTCGAGCTGCATAATTTTTTCTTCCATCCGCGAGAAGCCGCGAGACGCATTGCCGCTTTCGATCGAATGCACCGTCGTTACCTGCGCCATCTGCTTTTTCGCCTTGGCCATTTGGGCGCGGGCGGCCAGCTCGTTGCGTTTGTTGCGCAGCTGATAGAACTCTTCCTTCATGCCGTGCAGCTGCTGCATCAGCTCATCCGCCTGCGTTTTGGCCTGCACATGCAGATCGGTGTATTCCGCCGTTTTCTGGTCGAAGAAAATTTTCTCTTCAAGCAGCTTGCGCGCCAGATCCTCCTGGCCGGTGCGGATCGCCGTTTCGGCTTTCGCTTCGCGGTCCGCTCCAGCGCGCACCGCTTCGTCCAAACGCTGCTTCATCGACCGCTCGCTGGCCATCTGTTTGGCCACAGTCAGCTCCGCCTGATGAATCTCCGCTTCCATATCGCGCAAATATTGGTTCAGCATGACGACCGGATCTTCCATTTTATCGAGTACCTCGTGGATCGACGCCTTGGTCATATCTTTCATCCGTTTGAAAATGCTCATGTTAAAAATCTCCCTTCTCGTGTTTAGCCAGTTTTGCTTTCAGTTCTTCAATTTCGCGGCGGAGCGCCTTTTTCTCCAAATCCTCCATCATGGCGTCCAGGTTCGACGCCGTTTGACGCCCTGCCGATCCGCCCGCCGCGGGCGGCGGCGTATTCGTGTACGGACCTCCGGGATTGTAGCTCTGACCTTGCCCGAAGCCGCCTTGGCCGCCTTGGCCGCCGTAGCCTCCGTTCCAGCCGCCGCCATAGCCGCCGGGATACCCGCCGCCGTGTCCGAAGCCTCCGGAACCAAACCCATCATAAATGTTCGGCTCCTTCGGGACGACAAGACCGGCAAGAATGTAAATTACGATAACAAAACCGCTCGTAAAGATCGTCAGCACGATCAGAAGAATCCGCAGCAGCGTCGCATCGACGTTTAACATCTCGGCGATGCCGCCGCATAAGCCGAACAGCTTCTTATCGTGACGCGAACGATACAGCTTCCTCATGACGATTTCCATCCTTCCTGCTGCAATTTGCGCTTCAACTGCTCCATCTCGCGTTCGATGACCGATTGCACGGTGGAGCCGGCCTGGGTAATAAACTCTTGGCCTGCCCGGCGAATCTCGCGCAGGCTTTTGGCCTCGTGCTCAAGATTGCTGATGCGGTCCTCGAGCCTGCGGAACATGCCTTCCGGCTGCTGCCCCGCCTGGACGCCGTGCACGCCGCTGCCGACGTATCGCGCGTTCATCCGCTGCTGCAGACGGAGCGATTCCATCCGCGCCGCGTAATATTCCCGTTTATCGTATACGGTCTGATATTCGCTTCGCAGCTCGCGCAGCTGATCCTCAAGCTCGCTGACATTTTGCAGCGTCTGCTCGTACAGCTCGCGGTACTGGACGGCGCGCTCTTCGCTGGCCGCTTTTTCATGGAGCGCGATGCGAGCCACGTTTTCCTCGCCGGCTCTCAGCGCCGTCATCGCCTGCTGCTCGCGCTTCTCCTTCAGCTGCTCCGCCTGCAGCCACTGCGCCTTCAAGTGGCTGCCGTGCGACATATACTGCTGGTACAGCCGCTCGGCTTGAATGATTTCTTCCCTTGTCGACCAAAGAAACTGGTCGATCAGCTTTACGGGATCTTCGGCTTTCTCCAGCCGTTCGTTCAGCGTCGCGACCGTGATGTCGCGAACACGTCGCATGATACTCATGGGGGAACCTCCTTATATTATCCTGAATAATCCGTGCGCGTCAGACGCGCTTTTCGCGTTTGAACATCGATACGCCCCATACGACCAGGCCGATGGCCAGAATCAGAGGAAGCAGGCCGAGCAGCTTGCCGAACAGCATGAGCGCCCCGACCGCAATCAGAATGCTGCCGATTACCTTGCTGTTGTTTTTTAATCCGACCGCCCCGAGACCGATCAGGATGAACGGCATCAGAAAACTGAAAATCCCTGCCATATGGATGCCGACATACTTCATCACCATCAATCCGCCGATCACAACAAGCACTGCGCCTAAAGCCGTTTTTCCGTTCATTGTGAACCTACACCGCCTCTCGAAATTTCCGTTTCTTTTCCAATACGTCGCCGCGCATGAAATTGTTTCATCGCTTGCTTATGTCTTTATTGTAGGGGTTTTCGCATTTGTTCAAAACCGACCAACGGCGGTTTTTGAACCTAGACCTCGGTCGGGGCGGCTTGGAACGCGGGGCTGATACCGTTTCACCCTTTAGCCCGGGCAGCCGGAACGAATGCGTTCGGGTCAGCCGGCGGCATACTCCTGGACGAAAAAAAGCCGCAGTCCGCTTGCGCGGCTGCAGCCTGATGATTTTCCCGTATTCACACGCTCGCTTTCATCAACCGTTCCCGTTCTTCTTGTTTGCCAGAAACGCGTCGAACTGCTTCTGCTTCTCGGCGATGACCTTATCGACGCCGGCGGCTTTCATCGCGCTCATATATTCCGGCATCACCTTGTCCGGATCGACGGAGCCGGTTTCGATGGCCTTCTGATACTGCTTGATGACGTTCGCCAGCGCGCCGACCTCCGCTTTGACAGGATCGCTGTTAAAGACGAAGCCGAGGCCGGGCGACGGTTTGGCTCCTTCATTAAATTTTTTGAACTGCTCCCATTTGTCCGGCGCTTCCGTATTCCACACATGATTCAGGAACTGGTTGCCGAGCTCCCAGGCGACGCCGGGGGAATAGCGGCTCGTTTTGTCGGTCGGCGTCATAATGTCCCCGTTTAGCGTATAGTGCACCCCTTCGATGCCGAAATTGAGCAGGTTGTTAATGTCTTTATCCGTATGCAGCAGGTTGATCAGCATCATCGCGCGGGCCGGATCCTTCGACGTCGACGAGATAGCCAGCATCGCTCCCGCCGGCTCGGACGTCGCCACCGTTTTGCCGGTCAGCGTAATTTGCGCCAGCTTTCCGGGCATACCGGCGGCGTTCGCGATTTCGTCCGCTTTGCCGGGCTTCATCGGCTCGATGGTGGAGAAGACGTTGCCGGCTTTATAGGCGTCCTGGCTCGACAGCTGCGTCGTCGCGGCGTCCTTATTGATATAACCCTTCAGGAAGAAATCGCGGGCGATCTTGATATACCGCTTGTAAATGTCCAGATCCTCGGCCATCCGCACGGTCGTATCGTCGCCGTTCTTCATAATGACGCCCGGAATCGTGGCATCGCCGAGAAAATCGTATTCCGCGAAATAGTGGGCATTAAACATGCCGCCGCTCGAATACAGCGGGATAATGTCCGGACGCTTCTCCTTCACGATTTTATAGACGGCATCCAGGTCCTCGGGCTTCTTCACTTGACTCATATCGATGCCGAGCTGGTCCGCAATATCCTTGCGGTAGACAATGCCCCCGGCCGAAGCCAGCTCTTTGTTGGTCGGAATGCCGTAGTTTTTCCCGTTAATTTTCGTTCCTTCCAGAAACTTCGGATCCAGCGATTCGAGTATGCCTTGCCCGTACTGCTGCAGCAGATCGTCAAGAGGCAGGTACGCCCCCTTGGCGACGTTTTTCGCAAAGCCGTTCCACTGCGCGGTAAACAGGACGTCCACCGGCTCGCGGGAAGCGATCATCAGGTTGACTTTATCGTCCCACGCCCCCCAGTCGATCGGAGCGATGTCGATGGTCGCATTGATTTTTTTGACCAAAATTTTGTTGATGGCATCCTCGACCAGCGCTTCATCGGGCTGCGGAGGACCTTCATAAACAAGCTTCAGCTTGTACGGCTTCAGCTTGGCCGCGGCGTCCGACGCCCCGTCGCCGCCGGCAGCCGGCTCGTCCGCCTTGGCGTTCGATGCGCCGCTTCCGCTGCCGGCCGCGGGCTCGCTGCCTCCTCCGCCTCCGCAGGCGGATACGATAAGCGCGATCCCGAACAGGAGCGCCATGACCAAAGAAGCTTTCTTGTTCCACTTCGTCATCGAATATTGGACCTCCCTGAAATGAGCATGAATATGCCAAACCGGATAATCCGGTTGAAGCCGGGTGATGGACCGGTGCGGCGGATTATCCTTTTACGGCGCCGACCGTAAGTCCGCGGATGAAATATTTTTGGAAGAACGGGTACGCGAATACGATCGGGCCGACGCCGACAATGACCAGCGCCATCCGCACCGTTTCGCTCGGGAAGTTGAACATCCCGCCCGCTTTGGCAATCTCGGCCGCGGCCGTCGGGTTGCTGGATAAGTACTGGATATTGGCGAGCATTTTATAGAGCAGATACTGCACCGAAATATTGTGATCGTTCGTGATGAATACCAGGCTCAGGAACCAGTCGTTCCAATAGGTCAGCGTTTGAAACAGCGCGACGGTCGCCATAACCGGCATCGACAGCGGCAGCACGATCCGGAGAAAAATGCGCAGCTCGCCGGCTCCGTCGATTTTTGCGGATTCGATTACCGCCCCGGGAATCGTTTCCTTGAAGAACGTCCGCACGATCAGTACCCAGAAGGAGGACATCAGGAGCGGCATGATAAGCGCCCAGAGCGTGTCCTTTAATTCCAGCAGCTGCACGTAAACGAGGTACCACGGAACCAGCCCGCCGGAGAACAGCAGCGTGAAGAAAACGAAAAAGGTAAAAAATTTGGCATGCGGAAAATGGCTCCGGGAAATCGGATACGCATAGAGGGCAATGATCAGCATGCTGAGCACTGTGCCGACGACCGTGACCGTAATCGAGATTCCGTACGAATACGCGATTTGGCCGACGTCCTTATAGAGAAACTGATAGGCCGCCAGGCTGAATTTCTCAGGCAGGAACCGGTAGCCGTTCGTAAGGACTCCTTTCTCGTCGGAGAACGAAACGGAAATGATCAGCAGCAGCGGAACGATGCACATAATCGAATAGATGACGAAAAACACGTTGATGCCAAGCGATGCGAGAAAAGGCAGCTGGTTTTTGGGATTGGATCCCGCGTGTACGTTTTCGGCAATGGCCGCCATCTGATTTCCCTCCTAAAAAAGCGCGTTTTCGCTGTTGAATCGCCGCACGACCCAGTTGGACAAAAAGACGAGCGCGAAGCCGACGACCGACTGGAACAGACCCGCCGCGGATGACAGACCGATATCGCCGACGGTCAGAAACGTCCGATACACGTACGTATCGATGACGTTCGTCACCGGGAACAGCGTGCCCGATTCGCGCGGCACCTGAAAGAACAGTCCGAAATCGGCGTTGAAAATACGCCCGATCTGCAGCAGCGTCATAATCGTAATGACCGGCATAATAAGCGGAACGGTGATGCGCGTCATTTGCTGCCACTTGCTGGCGCCGTCGATTGTCGCCGCCTCGTAATATTCGTCGTCGATGCCGATGATGGCCGCCATATAAACGACGGTGTAATAGCCCATCCCTTTCCATGTATTGATGATCGGCAGAATGAAGGGCCACACTTCCTTCGTAAAATACCAGCGGATCGGTTCGAGCCCCAGCGCCGGCAGCAGCGTGCCGTTCAAATAACCGTGCTCGTCGCTCATAAAGCCGAATACGAGGTAGGCGATAACGGTCATCGACAAAAAATAAGGCAGAAACATAATCGTCTGGTGCAGCTTCGAGAGAAAGCGGTTTTTCATTTCGTTCAGCATAATGGCGAACGCAAGCGGGAAAATCAGGTTCAGCACGATAAAAGCGGAGTTGTACAGCAGCGTGTTGCGGATAATGATATAAGAATCACCGGATTGAAACAAAAACTTGAAGTTCGTGAAGCCCGACCACGGACTGTGCAGAATGCCGATATCGAATCGGACGGTCTTGAAGGCGATGACGATCCCGAGCATGGGGATATAATTGTTGAAAATCAGCAGTATAACGCCCGGAAGCAGCATCAGGTAGAACATCCAGTAATTGCGGATCAGGTAGGCCAGCGTCCATTTGAGCGTCCTGGCCTTCGTTGTTTTCTCCGTATAGACTGTAACCGCTTCCACCTCGGCCATGTCTACGTTCCTCCTTCTACGTCATCTGTATCTTTATGGTATAAAAAAACGACGCCCCTCTCTATCGGCGTCGTTACTCGTTTAATGTTATGGTGACCTGTTTACAGAACATCCTGGTATTTCTTGCGGTATTCCTGCGGCGTCAACCCGGTCGTTCGCTTGAACTGCTTGGAAAAGTGAGAAAAATTGCCGTAGCCGACCGAAATGGAAATATCACTGATTTTGATGTTGGTCTCCTTCAGCTCGCGCATCGAACGCTGCATCCGCAGCTCGACCAAATAGTCGGTCAGCGACTTTCCGGTTTCCTTGCGGAACAGCCGGGACAAATACGCCGGATTCAGATACACGTGCTCCGCAATCGCCTCCCGGTTCAAATCCTGATGCAGATTTGCCTCGACAAACTGCTGCACTTTGGCGATCGCGTTCGACACTTCCTTGACCTGCGTACCTAAATAATCCGCAGCCCTTCCGGTAAACTGAACCGTCCAGGCCTTCATCGCCCCAAGCGATTTCATCGCCTGTTCCCCGCCCCGCCATTCCCCTTCGGAGTAAATGCTCTCCGACGGTATCCCCCGGCGCTGCAGCAGCTGAAAAATCGTATGGACCAGACCGAAATAATAATGGACCATGTACGTGTGGTCCACTTGATCAAGCTGCAAACGCTCAAACAGCTCGTCGATGCGCTGCTTCAGCTCGGCTTTCCTGCCCTGCTCCACAAGCACGGACCATTCCTGAAGGTTCGGCGCAGCCGCGGCCTTCTTTCGTTCCCGGGTTTGCGCGCAAAGGCGAAACACCGTGCCGGTCTGCCCGATATTGGAGCGCTCCATCTCGGCCAAGCTTTGCACGCCGGCCCGGAGCGAGCCGACCGACGCCGCCTCGCCGATATAGCACGACACGACGGCGTACAAATACGCGGAGCATTTGCGGATATATTCCGCACACCGGGATTCGAGTGCCGCACCCTCTTCGGCCGCAGGATTATAGAAGATGACGAACAGCATCCCGTTCGATTCCTGGATGACATGCCCCTCCCGGCCGTCAAGCAAAAGGTCCGAGGCGGCATTTCTGAGCGCATACGTCATAATTTCTTCATCCCGTGCGTTCCATTCCTGCTTCCATTCTTCAACGCTGATGAGCAGCGGCATCACCGGCTTCTCCATATCGAGGTTCATGCCGTACAGCTTGAACATCGGTTCCAGCTGGCGAGCCGTTGCCGGAATCCGCAAATTCAGCACATCCTGCCAAAGCCGCTCCACCAGCAGCGGCAGCTGCCGGTTCCATTGCTCGAAATAAAAGGCATACGTCTTTCGGAACGATTCCTCCCGTTCCCGCTCGCGTACCGATTCCAGAGCCTTTTCCACGCAAAGCTTCAGCTCGTCGTGGTCGATCGGCTTTAGCAGGTAATCGAAGCTGTCGAGCTGGATAGCCTGCTGGGCAAAATTGAAATCGGCGTGTCCGGTCAAAAAAATCGTCTTCGTCGCCGGAGAAGCTTCTTTAACCCATGTCAGCAGCTGAATGCCGTTTTCCCTCGGCATGTCGATATCGGATATAAGCACATGAACCGGATGCTCGCTGAAAATCCGCCGCGCCTCTTCCGCATCGTACGCCGTGTAAATATCGGATATCGGCAGCGCCGACCAGTCAATTCCTTGCACGATGCCGCGAATGGCAATCTCCTCATCATCAACGACCAGCAAGTTGTACACTGCGACCGCTCTCCTCCCGTTCCGCTTCTTTCACAACCGGCAGCGTAATTTTGACGCCGGCGCCCGTCCCCTCGCCGCTTCGATTATAAAAGCTGACGCTTGCCCTGCCCTCGTACCGCAGCTTCAGCCGCTGCATGACATTGAGGATGCCGACGCCGCCCGCGTCGGTGTGAAGCTGAGCTTCGCCTTCCTTCAGCTGCTCCAGCAGACCGTCCGGAAAACCGGTTCCGTTATCCTCGACGGCAAGGACAATGAAGGTTTCGCCTTCATCCTCCACCAGCTCGCCCCTAACGGTAATAGCGAACAGCTTCCGATGGTCCTTAAACCCGTGGATGATCGCGTTCTCCACGAACGGTTGAACCGTCAGCGCAGGCAGCGTCACGTGTTTCAGATCGTCCGGCATGTCGTACGTGCAGTCCAGCTTATTCGGAAAACGGAATTTCTGAATTTGAATATAATTGCCGATATGTTTCAGCTCTTCGTCCAGCGTAATCAGATCGCGGTTGACCCGCATAATGAAGCGGAAATAATCCGCGAGATGAAGCGCCATTTTTTTCACCGAATCCGTATCCTTCAGCGCGGCGAAATTATAAATGATGTTCAGGCTGTTCATATAGAAATGCGGATTGATTTGCGCCTGCAGCTGCTTCAGCTCGATTTTTTGCACGCGCAGCTGTTCTTCGTACATCCCGATCCGCAAATCTTTGATTTGCTCCACCATGTTGTTGAACGTATTGGCCAGAAAAACGAATTCATGCGTCTCGTTCGTCTGCAGCCGGACGTCCAGCATCCCGAGCGAAATCTTTTTCATCCCGGCGATCAGCTGCTGCAGCGGCTTGAACAGCATGTGGCGGATAAAAAACAAATACAAGGCGAATATAAAAATAAGCCCGAAGGTCATGAAATACGTTGCTTTCTGAAAATAAGGCAAAGCCTGCAGCATGTAGCTTTCGGACACGAGAATAATCATCGTAAAATCCGCCTGCTGGCTCGGACGGCTCATCATCAAATAGCGGCGGCCGGTATGCTCGTCCTTCACGAACTGGTATGGATCGCCCGCAAGCTTCGTTATCTGTTCGTCGAACACGGCAGGATTGCCGGACGCAGGATTACCAAGCCGGATACCATTCGTGGAATAAATCGCGCTTTCGCCGATGTCGCCGTCCTTCCACTGAAGGGACAGCTGGGCCTGCAGCTCGGAAATTCGAATGATCGCACCCACATACAGCTCGCTGTTCGAAACCGCCGTAAGCCGCACCAGAAAGTCGCCGCCGGGAACCCTTTTGTCGTGCCACAGCAGCCATTTTCCATCGACCGAGGTGCGGGCTAATTTCACGATAGCTCCCAAATTATCGGACAGCACGTTTTTCATCGCATCATAGCCAGGGCCGGCCGTACTGAAAAAAATGTCTCCCGCATTGTAAACGAACACCGTATCGACCGGATTGTAGAACACAATGTCGCGCTGAAGCTTATTTTGAATCCGGATCTTGGTCAGGATATAGTTGTCGCTTCCGTACGGGAAGGACGGCAGCAGTCCTACGTCGTTATCAAGCACCGCCATTTTATTTAAATAATTGCTGATTTCGCTGAGCGTCCGGTCCGTCTTTTCCCCAAAAATATCGAGTGTGTTCCGGTACGTTTCGGACACCTTGTCCCGCACGACGTTTTTGGCATACAGTGTGTTCATCACCAGAAACAGCACAACAGGCAGCATCACCAAAAAAAAGCTGATAATCAGCTGCGTTTTGATTGATCGCTTCAGCGCAAATCTCCTCCAGTGAGTAGGATAAGTACCACTCTAACAGCTGAAAGCGCCTTCCGCAATAACGAAAACAATTTTTTCCTGGATGATGTCAACAAACGAAAGCTTACACTATAATGAAGTCGCGTGAATACAACAAAAAAACCCAAGAGTGTCGAACTCTTGAGCTTTCATATGCTAGGCGTAAAAAAGATGGTGCCGGTGAGAGGACTCGAACCTCCACGGTTTCCCTCACGATTTTGAGTCGCGCGCGTCTGCCAATTCCGCCACACCGGCAATCATGGCGTGCCCTAAGAGATTCGAACTCCTGACCTTTTGATTCGTAGTCAAACGCTCTATCCAGCTGAGCTAAGGGCACAAAATAAAAAAAGATGGAGGCGCCACCCAGATTCGAACTGGGGGTAAAGCTTTTGCAGAGCTCTGCCTTACCACTTGGCTATGGCGCCGAAAGAATGGAGCGGAAGACGGGAATCGAACCCGCGACCCTCGCCTTGGCAAGGCGATGCTCTACCGCTGAGCCACTTCCGCATAAATGGCTGGGGATCTAGGATTCGAACCTAGGCATGACGGAGTCAAAGTCCGTTGCCTTACCGCTTGGCTAATCCCCAATGGAAAAGATGGGGCGATCGAGGGGAATTGAACCCCCGAATGTCGGAATCACAATCCGATGCGTTAACCACTTCGCCACGACCGCCATATATTCAACTGGCAGGGGCAGCAGGAATTGAACCCACACTAACGGTTTTGGAGACCGCTGTTCTACCTTTAAACTATGCCCCTAAGGTAACTGGTGGAGGATGATGGATTCGAACCACCGAACTCGTCAGAGAACAGATTTACAGTCTGCTGCGTTTGGCCACTTCGCTAATCCTCCATAGTGGTGCCGGCGAGAGGACTTGAACCCCCAACCTACTGATTACAAGTCAGTTGCTCTACCAGTTGAGCTACACCGGCTCTTATGCAGTTAAATGGTGGCTCGGGACGGAATCGAACCGCCGACACGAGGATTTTCAGTCCTCTGCTCTACCAACTGAGCTACCGAGCCGTTTTAGGTTATAATGGCGGAGCCGACGGGATTCGAACCCGCGGTCTCCTGCGTGACAGGCAGGCATGTTAGGCCTCTACACCACGGCTCCACATTATAAGGTCTCGGATTGCTCCGAAGTAAATTTGGTTGCGGGGGCAGGATTTGAACCTGCGGCCTTCGGGTTATGAGCCCGACGAGCTACCGGGCTGCTCCACCCCGCGTCGTTAATAATGCTGCTGTGTTGCCGACTGGCAAAACGTTGACGGGTTCACCGCCGAACTTCATCTACCCAGTCCGCATGAGCGACAATCGATATTGTAACACACGACTTGTCCTCAATGCAAGTTATTTTTGGTGACCCGTAGGGGATTCGAACCCCTGTTACCTCCGTGAAAGGGAGGTGTCTTAACCCCTTGACCAACGGGCCATATAAAACTGGCGGAGAGCGAGGGATTCGAACCCTCGATACGCGGTTAACGTATACACGATTTCCAATCGTGCTCCTTCGACCACTCGGACAGCTCTCCATATGGCTCCCCGAACAGGACTCGAACCTGTGACAACTCGATTAACAGTCGAGTGCTCTACCAACTGAGCTATCAGGGAACAGTATATTCAGGTGTGTTACACCCTGAAAACTGGATACGAACATCCGATCAATTCTTTAGCTGGTCTTCCGAAGCAGCGTTCACGTGTCCGTGAACACCGATAGGATAAGCCCTCGACCGATTAGTATTCGTCAGCTGCACACGTTGCCGCGCTTCCACCTCGAACCTATCAACCTGGTCGTCTTCCAGGGGTCTTACATACTGGGAAATCTCATCTTGAGGGGGGCTTCACGCTTAGATGCTTTCAGCGCTTATCCCGTCCGTACTTGGCTACCCAGCGGTGCTCCTGGCGGAACAACTGGTACACCAGCGGTACGTCCATCCCGGTCCTCTCGTACTAAGGACAGCTCCTCTCAAATTTCCTGCGCCCGCGACAGATAGGGACCGAACTGTCTCACGACGTTCTGAACCCAGCTCGCGTACCGCTTTAATGGGCGAACAGCCCAACCCTTGGGACCTACTTCAGCCCCAGGATGCGATGAGCCGACATCGAGGTGCCAAACCTCCCCGTCGATGTGGACTCTTGGGGGAGATAAGCCTGTTATCCCCAGGGTAGCTTTTATCCGTTGAGCGATGGCCCTTCCATGCGGTACCACCGGATCACTAAGCCCGACTTTCGTCCCTGCTCGACTTGTCGGTCTCGCAGTCAAGCTCCCTTCTGCCTTTACACGCTTCGAATGATTTCCAACCATTCTGAGGGAACCTTTGGGCGCCTCCGTTACGCTTTAGGAGGCGACCGCCCCAGTCAAACTGCCCGCCTGACACGGTCCCTCTACCCGTTTCAGGGTAGCAGGTTAGAACTCCGATACGATCAGGGTGGTATCCCAACGGCGCCTCCACCGAAGCTGGCGCTCCGGCTTCTTAGGCTCCCACCTATCCTGTACAGATCGTACCAAAGTCCAATATCAAGCTGCAGTAAAGCTCCATGGGGTCTTTCCGTCTTGTCGCGGGTAACCTGCATCTTCACAGGTATTAAAATTTCACCGGATCTCTCGTTGAGACAGCGCCCAAGTCGTTACGCCATTCGTGCGGGTCAGAATTTACCTGACAAGGAATTTCGCTACCTTAGGACCGTTATAGTTACGGCCGCCGTTTACTGGGGCTTCGGTTCACAGCTTCGCCTTGCGGCTTACCGCTCCCCTTAACCTTCCAGCACCGGGCAGGCGTCAGCCCGTATACTTCGCCTTACGGCTTCGCACAGACCTGTGTTTTTGCTAAACAGTCGCTTGGGCCTTTTCACTGCGGCCCCCTCGGGCTATTCACCCTACCGAGGCACCCCTTCTCCCGAAGTTACGGGGTCATGTTGCCGAGTTCCTTAACGAGAGTTCTTCCGCGCGCCTTAGCATACTCTGCTCGCCTACCTGTGTCGGTTTGCGGTACGGGCACCTTCACCTGGCTAGAGGCTTTTCTCGGCAGCCGGAGCCCATGACCTTCGGTACTGTAATTTTCCCTCCCCATCACAGCCCAGCCTTACGGTTGACGGATTTGCCGATCAACCAGCCTCACTGCTTGGACGGGGCATTCCATCGCCCCGCGTCACTGCCCTTCTGCGTCACCCCAATCGCTCATAACGGTTTACGGTGGTACAGGAATCTCAACCTGTTGTCCTTCGACTACGCCTTTCGGCCTCGCCTTAGGTCCCGACTTACCCTGAGCGGACGAGCCTTCCTCAGGAACCCTTAGGCTTTCGGCGGACAAGATTCTCACTTGTCTTTTCGTTACTCATACCGGCATTCTCACTTGAATACAGTCCAGCACTCCTTACGGTATACCTTCAACCCGTATTCAACGCTCCCCTACCCCAGGACAATCTTGCGATTGCCTAGCCATAGCTTCGGTGGTGTGTTTAGCCCCGTTACATTTTCGGCGCAGAGTCACTCGACCAGTGAGCTATTACGCACTCTTTCAATGGTGGCTGCTTCTAAGCCAACATCCTGGTTGTCTGGGCAACTCCACATCCTTTCCCACTTAACACACACTTGGGGACCTTAGCTGATGATCTGGGCTGTTTCCCTCTTGACGATGGATCTTAGCACTCACCGTCTGACTCCCGGCGATAAGTCTATGGCATTCGGAGTTTGACGGGACTTGGTAACCCTTGGCGGGCCCCGCACCCCATCCGTGCTCTACCTCCATGACTCTTACGCCGAGGCTAGCCCTAAAGCTATTTCGGGGAGAACCAGCTATCTCCGGGTTCGATTGGAATTTCTCCCCTACCCCCACCTCATCCCCGAACTTTTCAACGTTCGTGGGTTCGGGCCTCCAGTGCGTGTTACCGCACCTTCACCCTGGACAGGGGTAGATCACCCGGTTTCGGGTCTACGTCCACGTACTAACTCGCCCTATTCAGACTCGCTTTCGCTGCGGCTGCGGCTCTTCACCTTAACCTTGCACGGGAACGTAACTCGCCGGTTCATTCTACAAAAGGCACGCCATCACCCCTAAATTGGGCTCTGACTTCTTGTAAGCGCACGGTTTCAGGTTCTGTTTCACTCCGCTTCCGCGGTGCTTTTCACCTTTCCCTCACGGTACTGCTTCGCTATCGGTCACTAGGGAGTATTTAGCCTTGGCAGATGGTCCTGCCGGATTCCGACGGGGTTTCTCGTGTCCCGCCGTACTCAGGATCCGTCTCGGAGAGCGCTGACTTTGGGTTACAGGGCTTTTACCTTCTTTGGCCGGCCTTTCCAGACCGCTTCGCCTAACCAACGCTTTTGTAACTCCATGTGAGACGTCCTACAACCCCAAGGGGCAAGCCCCTTGGTTTGGGCTAATCCGCGTTCGCTCGCCGCTACTGACGGAATCACTATTGTTTTCTCTTCCTCAGGGTACTGAGATGTTTCAGTTCCCCTGGTATGCCTCCACGCTGCCTATGGATTCAGCAACGGGTGACTGGGCATTGCCCCAGCCGGGTTTCCCCATTCGGACATCCCCGGATCGACGCCTGCTTACGGCTCCCCGAGGCATTTCGTTGTTCGCCACGTCCTTCGTCGGCTCCTAGTGCCTAGGCATCCTCCGTGCGCTCTTAGTAGCTTAACCTAGTCGTTTTCCAAAGAAAACGGGCTTCGTAAGCTTAAACTCAGCTAAAGGATGTTTCATTTGTTCGTATCCAGTTTTCAAGGTGCAATTCGCACATGATATTGTATCATCTGCGGCTTGTGGATGGCAATGCTTTTGGTGGAGCCAAGGAGGATCGAACTCCTGACCTCCTGCTTGCAAGGCAGGCGCTCTCCCAGCTGAGCTATGGCCCCATAATAAAGTTTGGTCAAATGGTGGGCCTTAGTGGACTCGAACCACCGACCTCACCCTTATCAGGGGTGCGCTCTAACCAGCTGAGCTAAAGGCCCCGGCACCATATCGCGGCAAAAAACCGCCTGCTTGGCGACGCCCAACTCTCTCCAACGGTCCAAGTACCAGCATTGCAATTTGCCCATCGTTTCCATCCGGGTCAATTGCAATACCGCTGGAGGGCTTAACGGTCGTGTTCGGGATGGGTACGCGTGGTTCCCCTCCGCCATCGCCACCAAACGGATTGTCTCTTGAGGGTTTGTTCCCTCAAAACTGAACATGAGCGATTCCTGTCGGTGCAAGCCTTTCGGCTCGCTTTCGTTTCCGCTGCGGGAAACGGTATTCCTTAGAAAGGAGGTGATCCAGCCGCACCTTCCGATACGGCTACCTTGTTACGACTTCACCCCAATCATCTACCCCACCTTCGGCGGCTGGCTCCTTGCGGTTACCCCACCGACTTCGGGTGTTGTAAACTCTCGTGGTGTGACGGGCGGTGTGTACAAGACCCGGGAACGTATTCACCGCGGCATGCTGATCCGCGATTACTAGCAATTCCGACTTCATGCAGGCGAGTTGCAGCCTGCAATCCGAACTGAGACCGGCTTTTCTAGGATTCGCTCCGGATCGCTCCTTCGCTTCCCGTTGTACCGGCCATTGTAGTACGTGTGTAGCCCAGGTCATAAGGGGCATGATGATTTGACGTCATCCCCGCCTTCCTCCGGTTTGTCACCGGCAGTCATTTTAGAGGGCCCACCACGACGTGCTGGCAACTAAAATCAAGGGTTGCGCTCGTTGCGGGACTTAACCCAACATCTCACGACACGAGCTGACGACAACCATGCACCACCTGTCTCCTCTGTCCCGAAGGAAAGGCCTATCTCTAGACCGGTCAGAGGGATGTCAAGACCTGGTAAGGTTCTTCGCGTTGCTTCGAATTAAACCACATACTCCACTGCTTGTGCGGGTCCCCGTCAATTCCTTTGAGTTTCACTCTTGCGAGCGTACTCCCCAGGCGGAATGCTTAATGTGTTAACTTCGGCACCAAGGGTATCGAAACCCCTAACACCTAGCATTCATCGTTTACGGCGTGGACTACCAGGGTATCTAATCCTGTTTGCTCCCCACGCTTTCGCGCCTCAGCGTCAGTTACAGCCCAGAAAGTCGCCTTCGCCACTGGTGTTCCTCCACATCTCTACGCATTTCACCGCTACACGTGGAATTCCACTTTCCTCTTCTGCACTCAAGCCTCGCAGTTCCCAGTGCGTATCGGAGTTGAGCTCCGAGCTTAAACACTGGGCTTACGATGCCGCCTGCGCGCGCTTTACGCCCAATAATTCCGGACAACGCTTGCCCCCTACGTATTACCGCGGCTGCTGGCACGTAGTTAGCCGGGGCTTTCTTCTCAGGTACCGTCATGATCGAAGCAGTGACTCTTCGACCCATTCTTCCCTGGCAACAGAGCTTTACGATCCGAAAACCTTCTTCACTCACGCGGCGTTGCTCCGTCAGACTTGCGTCCATTGCGGAAGATTCCCTACTGCTGCCTCCCGTAGGAGTCTGGGCCGTGTCTCAGTCCCAGTGTGGCCGATCACCCTCTCAGGTCGGCTACGCATCGTCGCCTTGGTAGGCCGTTACCCCACCAACTAGCTAATGCGCCGCAGGCCCATCTGCAAGTGACAGCTTGCGCCGCCTTTCCCGGCTCCCCCATGCGGGAAAGCCGCGTATCCGGTATTAGCATCCGTTTCCGGATGTTATCCCGGTCTTGCAGGCAGGTTGCCTACGTGTTACTCACCCGTCCGCCGCTAAGCTTTTCCCGAAGGAAAAGCTCCGCTCGACTTGCATGTATTAGGCACGCCGCCAGCGTTCGTCCTGAGCCAGGATCAAACTCTCCATAAAAGAAGCGCTCACCGAGGTGAAGCTCTTCATGAATTAGCTTGTCTTGCTCATAATTTAAACCTTTTGACAGGTCGCTCATTGTTCAGTTTTCAAGGAACAAATACTTCGTTTTCTCGTCGGCCGCCTCTCAGCGGCGACTTAAATAATATAACACAAATGCCTAGATCAATGCAAGAACTTTTTTATTTATCTCGAGTGTCCGAATGCCTGCGCCCGAAAGACGGCAAGATGTAATGTAGCACAACGGTGAAAAGATCGTCAAGCCAAAAATTCGAAAGGAGTTTCTTCGTTTCTTCTATACAATAGAATCGACAATAGGATCGCGTATACAAGAGCTATGCAAGACGCTAAACGAATTCACACCTGTATTTAAGCTCCAGCGCTTCTGTGTCGCCCGACGGGGGCAGAACCGCCACCTCGGCGATATATCCCCGGTTGACGAGCTTTTGAAGCAGAAGCGACAAATCGAGAAGCAGCCCGGACAACAGCGGATGCCGCTGCAGGTCCATGACGCTCCAAGGCTCCTCCCTGCTTCCCATGATCGCAAACAGCAGCTCGCAGCTGCTTTTCATTTTGCTCATCACGGAAAATTCACAGGCCAGCAACACGAGCTGAACGCGCTGCTCCAACGTCTCCGGGCTGATCGTCAGCTCTTCGTAGAGTTTGTAAATTCCCGGATGGAATCTGCGCATCTGCCGCCAAACGGTCAATTCCGGATGAACGCCCTCTTCGATCAACGCAATGTGAGCCCAGTGATGAAGCGCCGTCAAAATGCTGCTGTAGGCATCGAGCAAATTGTGATCCTTCAAATCCTGTTTTGCCTGCAAGTAGGTTCGAATAAAGGCCGCGAATTCCACAAGCTGTTTCTGCTCACGCATCGCTCCCGGAAACTTCAGCAGGCGATCGCGGATTTGAAACAAGTAGTTATCCCGGTCCAACAGGATTTCCCCCCGAACGAGCCATAATATAATGCTGCGGTTTCTGCCGCCGGTCATCCACTGTTCCAGCGTGCTTGGACTTGCGATTTTAATGAGCACCCGTTCGCCTTCGATCATCAGGTGTTCCGTTTCGACCGCCTCTTCAACGCTCCTCGATACTACGAGCAGCAGCAGATCAAGCCCGTCGATCAGCGGGTTGTACCGGTACGGATTTTCGATGGCGGCGACGCTGACGAGCCGATTGTCTTGCTCGAACTGTTTGATGAAATGCTCTTTTATATGTTTCACAACGATCCCCCATATAGCTTCATCCATCACTTTGAGCTATAATGATTTGGCAAGTTACATTCTCTTTGTTCGACAATGTCCGCCCGGTTTCCTGCTTAACCGTCTTAAATCCCGGAACGATATGTCAGAAAGGATCGAGAAAATGTTTTTCAAATCCAGTAAAATCAATGAATTCCGCTTATGGGGACTAATGTTTACACTCATCGGCATGGGGCTGATGATTTTGGGTACCGCAGGAATCGTCTTTTGGGGCCAGGCCGGTAAAATATTCGCTGCCATTTTCATGGTCATCGGGATGATCGCCATGCTGCTCAGCGTAGGCGTTTATTTCTGGGCCGGCATGCTGTCGACGAGCGCCGTGATGCTGGTCTGCCCGGAATGCGGCCGCCAGACTAAAATGCTCGGCCGGACGGACCGCTGCATGTTTTGCAAAACGATGCTGACGCTCGATCCGGATAAAGCGACGAATTCTCCCGTAGACGGCGGCGAGTCGCATGTATGATTTTTTTCGGCAGCCGAATAGGAAAGCGCCCGGCATCATAATGTCCGGGCGCTCAGCTTTTTATTAGGGGAATTTGGTTAACGATTGCTGGATGACATTCCAGATCGAATCGGTTTGAAATGCCCGCTGCCAGGTGGCTACTCCGGCAAGACCGTATTTCTTGGCGATGGCGATTCGAGCCTGGATGGAAAAGCCGTCTTCGATCCATATGCGCTGCAAAGCGCCGTTCACCGTATATTCCACGTAATGCTGGCCGGACTTCGCGTCATACGCCGGCTTCAAATTGCGGTCCTTGATGATCTGAGCGACCGCGTCCATCCCGAGCGCCTTGGATGACACCTTGACGGCGCCCGATGCGTCCTTCTTCTCGGTCCAAACCCGCGTATACAGCGGCATTCCTAATACAAGCTTGGCCGGAGGAACCAAATCCTCCTGCAGGATGCGGTTCAGCGACTGCTCGACCCAAGGCAGAGAAGCGACCGAGCCTGCCGTAGGACTGGAGGCCCAGTGCTCGTCATAAGCCATCAGCATCATATAATCAACCACTTGACCCAGCGCAGCTCGGTCTAAAAATTTCGACCACAGCTCGCTGCCCGATTTCGGGGTGACGTCAATGGAAACGACCAGTCCCTGTTCATGCAGCAGCGGGGTAAGCTCCCTCACAAATTGAACAAAATGGTCTTTGTCGGACGTCTTTACATTTTCGAAATCGAGATTGATGCCCTGCAAATGATACATTTCGGCAAAGGCGAGAATTTGCTGAATCATCTGGAACCGGGTCGTCTCCGAGGCGAGCGCGGCGGTTGTCCGGTCCGGCTCGAAGCCGTTGCTGACGACGGCCCATACCTGTTTCCCCTGGCTGTGCGCCCAATTGACATACGTCATATCCGCCTTGCTCTGCAGATGGCCGGCGTTGTCGATTAATTCGAACCACGTTGGACTGACCACGTTCACGCCGGGCAGGCTGCCGATCTGTGCCGGGGTCGGCGTCTTCTGGTAGACCGCTTCCCAGGTCATATTGATTTTCGATCCGATCAGCTTCCACGCCGTAAAAGCGGGCGGCTCCTGCGGGAGCGCGGTCTGTTCGACGGTCGTCAGGGTCAAATCGTTTTTCGCGGCATAACCGATCTGCCCGTCCGCGCTTTGGACCCGGTACCAGCCTTCCCGCTCTCCCCATATCCGGACCTTGGCGTCCGCCGTTATACGTTCCACGATAGGCGCCCTGATCGTCGGCTCGCTGCGGATCACCGTATCGGCGGGAGCCGCAGCTTGCTGTACCGCATCGCCCGCCTGCATCACCGTAACCAGACCGGTAGCCTGGTTCACGTCGATCCGGATGCCGTACAATTGTTCCAGCGGTGTAGACGGGATATAGGCGGTCCCGTCCTTTACCTCGGCTGCAACGCGCAGGGCGTAGGGGCTGCCGTTCAGCTTGGCCGTAAGCGCGTTCGTACGGAAACGAAGTACTTGATTGTCGTTCGTCAGCACGATCGAGCCGGTGGCTTGTTCATAAACGACTTTATTTTTCAGTCCCAAAGTATCCTGTATGACCGGGAAGGGAAGCTTAACGGTATCTCCCTCCACGATGGCCCCTGCTTTCATCACCTCGCCTCGGTATACGATCGGATGGTCCATTCCGTAATTGGGTTTGATCACGCTGCCGTTCGGAACAAATCGCAGCCAGCCGGCCCACATTCCGGCGGCCATCGCGATGAGTCCGCTGGCCAGTACCAGCCATTTCAGCCACCCGCCGCTTCGGCGACGGCGCGGTCTTATATATGCAGTGTGCACGTCCGCCTTCCTCCTGTCACGGATTGCATGCCTAGGAACGATCATGAAATAAAAAAACGTGCGGGAAAGCGGGATTCCCCCACCTCCTGCACGCTTGGCATGCGCCTGTTATCTCTACTTATTCGATTCGGTCAAGTCAGGAATGCTTCCCGGCGCAATCGGCACATTGTCCGTAAATCTCCATCCGATGCCCTTCCACGCGAAAACCGGTCTCGCGCGAAGCGGCGGACTCCACTTCGGTAAGCGGCGGATAATCGAAATCGACGATTTTGCCGCAGGAACGGCATATCGCATGGTAATGCTCGGATAAATCAGCGTCAAACCGGCTTGAGTCGTCGCCGTATGTCAGCTCGCGTACGAGCCCGGCATCGACGAACAGCCGCAGGTTATTATAGATCGTCGCCACACTCATGCTCGGAAAAGCGGGAGAGAGCGCTTTATAAATCTCATCGGCGGTCGGATGGGTCATGGAACCCATAAGAAAACTCAAGATCGCATGACGCTGAGGGGTCATACGTACGCCGGTGCTTTTCAGCTGCTCCAGTGCTTGCTCTACGGTCGCGCCCATGCCCTTCACGTCCTTTCTGCTTCGTTAGAACCATTGTACGTGCTGGCTTTTCATTTTGTCAATGAAGGCGGGTCGTTCAATTCGGCCGGTAACGGTTGATTGAAATGCTGCTGTTGGCGTCGACGTCGATCCGGTAAGTGCCGGTTCCCAATGTGCCGCCGATTTTCTTTTTGCTCACTTCAAGCGGAAGGTCCGTTGTGATCGTGCCGAACGTGACGGAGCCGTTGACCGAAAAATCTCCGTTCTCCGGCACGAACAGATGGATCTCGCCGATCGAGCTGTCGGTATCCCAGTCCCCGCCGACGACGGCGCTGCGAATGGTAATGTCGCCATTAAGCGTGTCGGCCGAAATCGAACCGCTTGCTTCGGAAACGGAAATTTTTCCGTTTTTCGTTTCCAGCTCCGCATTGCCTGTAATCCCGTTCAGCGTCATGTCGCCGCTTAAGGTCGAGCCATCCACATCCCCTTCGATGTGACCGGCTTTAATCGCACCGTTATAGGTTTCCAGCTTGACTGCGCCCCGAATGCCGGATACGGAAATACCGCCATTTTTCGTTTCCACGTTGATGTCGCCGGCAATATCGTCCAGCTTGGCTTCGCCGTTCATCAATTGAACATGCACGCCGCCCGGCAGCGAAAGACCGGAAATGTCGACCGCTCCGTTGCTGATTTGGACGTTCAGCTTCGTTTCAACCGGCTGATCGCCGCCAGTTTTCTCGTCGCTGCCGACGGAGGAGTTCGAAGCTTCATTCACGGCCGTATCGCTGCCGACGGAAGAGTTCGAAGCTTCGTTCGCGCCCGAATTTACACTTGCGTTACCGGCGTTGTCCGTTCCCGAGCCTTCGTTCGCGGCCCTATTCGGATTCGCATTCTCCCCACCTGCGCTATTCGAGCCCGAGCCCGAATTCAAGGTCCCGTTATCGGAGCTCTCCAAAGGTATAGACGAGTCCGGCGTCCCGGAAGTTTCATTATTTTCGGGCGGCGTCGGCCGGCCGAGGCTGGAATTTTCCGGAACGGTGACGACAAGGTTGATGCGGGGCTTCCGGTTGTGATCTTCGCCGTACGTTTTTCCCTTCGCTTCAATTTTCAGCTTGTCGCCGCCGGAAGCTTCTACTCCAGATTCCGCGGCGACCTGATCGGCCGTCTGCTTGACGGGCACGTCGACCCATACGACGGATGCGATCTGCACGCCGCTGACCTCGCCCTTGCGGATCGTCACCGTCCCGTTCGGATTGTCGATGTCGATCGAGGCCGTCTCCGCGCCGAACGGAACGGAGACCGTCTCTTTCGTATATTTAAACCCTTTCTCTTCGCCGTATACGCTTAAATTGCCGGCAAAATTAACCTTGAACTCGTCCAGCCATTTAAACGGCATCGCCGAATATTGCGTCACGGTGTAGGCCGCCGCTGTCACGACGACGGCGATAAAAACGCCGCCAATGTCGAACGTCAGCCGTTTGGTTCCGCGCCGGTTGGCGAGACTGCAGCCGATCACTTCCAAGCCAAGCAGCACAAAAGCGGCGGGCCACCATTGACCGAGCAGCCGGATATCGTTGCTGTCCCGAATTTGGTCTGACAGAAGCAGGCCGCCGACTGCGATCAGGACGATGGCCGCCGTAATCCGTCCCATTCTGTACATCGTTTTCCCCCTCCAAACGGCCAGCAGCACGGCGAACGCCAGAAGCCCGGCTCCCGGCGCGTACGTTCCGGCCAGATCCAGCCAGGGCGTGAAGATGGATTTTGCGCGGACAAGCGCCAAAAGCAGCAAACCGGCGGCAATAACCGTCGCACCTTGAAGCCACGTCCCCGCAGCCGGCGTTCGATCCTGCCGGCCGCCGTATGGGGAAGCGTTCAAATGTGCCCGCTGCTGCAGCGTATCGAAAACGCTGTAAAACCAGAACGCCGGCAGCGCCAGCCCAAGCAGGACGAGCAGCAGCGCGTACTTGCCGCCGGCGTCGTCGGCAAACCGGACCATCGCGACAATATCCGTTAAGGTTCCGATCAGAAGCAATAAACCTTTCAGGTGCAGCCCGAGCGCCAAATGGCCGGCCCCCGGAACGAAAAAGGCCAGTACAGGCGCAAGCAAGCGGCTTTTGGACTGCTGCAGGTTCACGGTCACCGCCTCCCTGTTGCGGCTGATGGCTGCTCTTATTCGGCGCTGACCCCATGAACGCCCTCGATCCCGCGAATATCCTCCAGCAGTGAAACGAGCGTCTCCGTTTTGGGCAGCGTGACGTAAAGCTGGAGCGTCAGCTGTGAGCCGCGCTCCCGGTCTCTCGCTTCATGAATCGATATTTTACGCATCTGCACGTCCCGCTCGGAGAGCAGCGAGCTGATTGCGAGCACGAGTACGGATTGGTCGTCGGCGTCGATTTTGAGCAGCTGTTGTTTTTTGTTGTTGACGAACCGCTTTTCTATTTTGTTGAATGCCCATAAAATAAGCAGCACCAGCAAGGTCGAAGAAACCGAAGCGAAATAAAAGCCGGCTCCGATCGCAAGCCCGATGGCGGCTACGACCCATAGCGATGCGGCGGTCGTGAGGCCGGTGATCGATTTGCCGGTATACAAGATCGTCCCCGCTCCCAGAAAGCCGATGCCGGTAATGACCGCCGCCGCCAGGCGGGCCGGGTCGACCCGGACGTTCACCTCGTTGATAAAATCGGAGAAGCCGTACATCGATAACAGCATGAGCAGGCAGGAACCGAGACAAACGAGGATATTCGTCCGAAGACCCGCCGCATGATTGGATTGTTCGCGCTCGAAGCCGATCAAGCCGCCGAGGCAGATCGACAGCAGCAGCCGGAGAAAAATATGCGTTTCATCGATAATCCACGGATTTACGGCGTCGACAGCGGTTTCCAAGCGTACTCCCGTCCTTTCCTCGGCTTAGAATTATATTGTAACACATTCTATGCGGATTTTTTCCGGATAACACGGGAAAAACGCGTTCGCGCCGCAGCGCGGACCGAAACGCCGGCCGCATCGTCGGGGGCTGCTGAAAACAAAAAAAGCATGCCTTCGTCACCGCCGATAGGCATGCTTCTTAATTGAATGGCTGATCGGTTACGACTTCAGCCGCTCCACAAGCAGTTTATTGACAAGCGCGGGATTCGCTTTGCCTTTCGTATCTTTCATCACCTGGCCGACCAGGAAGCCGATCGCCTTCTCCTTGCCCGCCTTGAAATCCTCGACGGACTGCGGGTTGGCGTCGAAGATGCGGCCGACGACCTCGGCGATCGCGCCTTCGTCGCTGATCTGCACGAGCCCTTGTTCCTCGACGATCTGCTGCGGCAGCTTGCCCGTTTCGAGCATCGCCTTGAATACCGTCTTGGCGATTTTGCTGCTGATCGTGCCTTTCTCCAGCAGACCGATCATTTCGCCAAGCCCCCGGCCCGTAATCTTCACGTCCTCCAGCTCCAGCCCGTTCGCGTTCAAGTAACCGAGCAGGTCGCCCATAATCCAGTTCGAGACCGCCTTCGCATCCTTTGTATACTGCAGGCTTTCCTCGAAAAAGTCGGCCAGCTTCTTGGAAGCCGTCAGGACGCCGGCGTCATACGAAGGAAGCCCGAGCTCGCTCGTATAGCGCGCTTTGCGGGCTTCCGGCAGCTCCGGAATGGAGGCGCGGACCCTCCCCTTCCACTCCTCGTCGATGTGGAGCCGGACCAGGTCCGGGTCCGGGAAATAGCGGTAGTCGTGCGCTTCTTCTTTGCCGCGCATCGAGAACGTTTTGCCCTGGGACTCGTCCCAGCGGCGCGTCTCCTGCACGACCTCTCCGCCGCCGTCCAGAATGTCCGCCTGCCGCATCTGCTCGTATTCCAGCCCGCGCTGCACGCCGCGGAAGGAATTCATGTTCTTGAGCTCGGCGCGGATGCCGAACTTCTCCTGCCCGTAGGGCCGCAGACTGACGTTCGCGTCGCAGCGCATCGACCCTTCTTCCATTTTCACGTCGGACACATCGCAGTACAGCATAATCGCGCGCAGCTTCTCAAGATAAGCCTTTGCTTCCTCGGGCGAGCGCAGGTCCGGCTCGGAGACGATCTCCACGAGCGGCGTGCCTACACGGTTGAAATCGACCAGCGAAGCGTATCCGCCGTCGACATGCGTCAGCTTGCCCGCATCCTCTTCGAGATGCAGCCGCGTGATGCCGATCCGCTTCGTCTCGCCGTTCACTTCGATATCGATCCAGCCGTTCTCGCCGATCGGCTTGTCATATTGGGAGATTTGGTACGCCTTCGGCGAATCGGGATAAAAATAGTTTTTGCGGTCGAACTTGCTTTCGTCCGCGATGGTGCAGTTGAGCGCCATCGCCGCCTTCATCGCGTATTCGACGGCCTGCCGGTTCAGCACCGGCAGCACGCCGGGGTGTCCGAGGCAGATCGGACACGTATGGGTATTCGGCGGGGCGCCGAAGGACGTGGAGCAGCCGCAGAAGATTTTGCTCTTCGTATGCAGCTCGACGTGCACTTCCAGCCCGATCACCGTTTCGTATTTATTCGGTTCAAACATCGCTTCGCCCTCCTGCTTCTATCGCTGCCGGCTACAGCTGCGGCCGCCGCTTGTGATGGTCGGTATGCTGCTCGAACGCATGCGCCGCGCGCAGCACGGTCCGCTCGTCGAACGCTTTGCCGATGATTTGCAGGCCGACAGGCAGCCCGTTCGCCATGCCGCAGGGCACGCTGATCGCCGGCACGCCCGCCAGGCTCACCGGAATCGTGCAAATATCGTTCAAATACATCGTCAGCGGATCGCCGACCTGCTCGCCGATGCGGAAAGCCGTCGTCGGCGCCGTCGGTCCGACGATCAGGTCGCAGCTTTGGAACGCCTTGTCGAAATCCTGCTTGATGAGCGTGCGCGCCTTTTGCGCCTTCAAATAATAGGCGTCGTAATAGCCCGAGCTGAGCGCATACGTGCCGAGCATGATGCGGCGCTTCACTTCCGGCCCGAGGCCTTCGCTGCGCGACTTGCGGTACAGGTCGAGCAAATTGTCGGGATCGTCCGTGCGGACGCCGTAGCGAACGCCGTCGAAACGGGCCAGGTTCGACGAGGCTTCCGAGGAAGCCAGCAGGTAATAGGTTGCAACCGCGTATTCGGTATGCGGAAGCGAGATTTCCTCCCACGACGCGCCGAGCTCCTCGAGCTTCTTCAGCGCTTCGAGCACTGCTTCCTTCACCTTCGGATCGATGCCTTGATCGATATATTCCTTCGGCACGCCGATTTTAAGGCCTTTGATGTCGCCCGTCAGCGAACCGATGTAATCGGGAATGTCCACGTTCGCCGATGTCGAATCCATTGGGTCGTGACCGGCGATCGCCTGCAGCACGTAGGCGGCGTCCTCGACGTTCTTCGTCAGCGGACCGATCTGGTCGAGCGACGAAGCGAAGGCGACCAGCCCGAAGCGGGAGATGAGGCCGTAGGTCGGCTTCAGCCCGACGATGCCGCAGTAAGCGGCCGGCTGGCGGATCGAGCCGCCGGTGTCGGAGCCGAGCGCGAAATAAACCTGGCCTGCGGCGACCGATGCGGCCGACCCGCCGCTGGAGCCGCCCGGCACGTACTCCGTATTCCACGGATTGCGCGTCGGGTAAAAGCTTGAATTTTCGTTGGAGCCGCCCATAGCGAACTCGTCCATATTGAGCTTGCCGATCGTGACGGACTGCGCCGCTTTCAGCTTTTTCACAGCCGTCGCATCGTAGATCGGGTCATAGTTGCGCAGGAACTGGCTGCCGCACGTCGTCAGCAGCCCCTCGGTTACGATATTGTCTTTAATGCCGGCCGGAAGGCCGAACAGCAGCCCGCGCTCGCCGCCGTCCCGCAGCTGCTTGTCCAGATCGGCGGCTGCCGTGCGGGCTCCTTCCTCATCCAGCGTCAGAAACGCCTTGACCCTTTCGTCCGTCTCGGCGATCCGGCCGAAAGACGCGTCGACCAGCTCGGAAACCGACAGCTCCCCGCCCGCAAGCCGGTTATGTACATCCTGAAGGCGCAAATCAAAAAGTGCCAACCGTCTTATCCTCCTTTCAACATCCGCCGCCCCACCCGGGCAGGCGGTCCAAATCCGTTAATCCAGTACAGCCGGCACCTTGAACTGGCCGTCCTCTTCGTCAGGCGCGTTTCGGAGCGCCGTCTCGACCGGCAGCGACGCGCGGACCTCGTCCTCGCGCATGACATTGGTTACCTGCAGCACATGGCTGGTCGGCTCCACATCGTCCGTATTCAATTCACCGAGCTTGTCCACATATTTTAAAATATCGTTCAGCTGGACGGTAAACTGCTCTTTCTCCGCATCCGAAAGCGCAAGCCGCGCCAAATTGGCGACATGCTCGACGTCCTTGATCGTTATGCTCATGGGCGCATGCCCCTCCCCTCGCTGACTTTTGCTCATTCTTCATATTATAGCGTAAGAGATCGATCAAACTCAACGGATACCGGCGATGCCGGGTGATTGAACATTCCCCATAGGCTACCGCATCGAATGCGGAGTTTTATTTTTGTGTCCGAAAGCTGTTGTAAGCAGCAGCATAAAAGCAAGGCCTCTTGACAACACTGAGGGAAAAACTTATGGTTGTTATGTTCAATTAATCTATTGAATGGTTGATTGAACATCGTGTAAACTTAAGGAGAGGCAGATTCGAATGAAAAAAGTATTGATTACAGCTGCTGCCGGCGACACCGGACGTCCGGCGGTTGCAGCCCTGCTGGAAAAAGGATTTCAAGTTCGCGCGCTGGTCCGCAGAGACGACGCGCGTGCACAAAAACTGCGCGATCTCGGCGCAGAGGTTATGATCGGCGACATGACCAGTCTCCGCGACATCCGTGCAGCGATGGCGGGCATGCAGCTGGCGTACTTCTGCTACCCGGTGCAAGAGGGACTGGTTGAAAATGCCGTTATTTTCGCGCAGGCCGCCAAGGAACAAAATTTGGAGCTCATCGTCAATATGTCGCAAAAACAATCCCGTCCGTATGCACACAGTAAAACAACTCAAAATCACTGGCTGAGCGAACAAGTTTTCAATTGGTCCGGCGTGCCGACGGTCCACCTTCGCGTCACGTTCTTTATGGAGTGGCTGCTCTATATTTCTTCGAAAATCAAGTACGGCCGTTATATGATGCCTTTTAACCGTGAGAATCGTTTTGCGCCGCTGGCCGCTAAAGACACCGGTGCGATCATTGCCGGCATGATGGAACACCCCGAGAAATATGCAGGTCAGGCGATTGCGCTTCATGGTCCGGTGGAGTACAGCCACGAACAATTGGCGGCGGAAGTAAGCCGCGTGCTCGGCAAGGATCTGCCTTATGAGCGTGTTACGGTTTCGGTATTTTTGGAAGCAATCGGCCTGCAGGACCAAACGGCTTTGCGGAAACACATTGAAGCCGTGACGATCGACCAGCAAGAAGGCTTGCTCGCCGGGCTGGATCCAATCGGCGCGGCGATCCTCGGCCGTCCGCTGACGACGGTCGAAGCGTTTATCCATGAAAATCGTTCCGCGTTCGAACTGCATTACCCCATGAAATCGAGCTGATTACAAGTCACGGTGAATGGACAGAAGACGGGATAGCAAAATGAGGTATGCAGCTCGTATAAAGCGGCCTCCAGCCCTCATGGGTATAGGCTGCAAATTATGATTTGATCATCTCTAAAACCGGAATCCGTCATGAATAATGGGAGCTTGACACGATTTTGCTGTCGATGTAACATAGACCCATTCAACGATGCAATTGAATAGTTTGGATGTGGTAGTCGTGAACGAAGATCGTCAATGGAAAGATCATTTATACCTTGAATTCGCTCGAATCGGCAAATGTTTGTCCAGCCCCAAACGTTTAGAGCTGATTGATTTGCTTGCGCAAGGACCTAAATCGGTCGAGCAGCTTTCAAAAAGCACCGGGATGAGCGTCGCAAATGTATCGCAGCATTTACAGACGCTGCATGATTCCAAGCTGGTTCGTTTTCATAAGAAGGGAAACTATGTCATTTATCAGGTCGCGGACTATTCCGTCGCCGATTTCATGGTGTCTTTTCACCGATTAAGCGAAAAGCAGCTGACGACCCTTCAACAGCTCAAGTCTGAAATTTTCCAAGAGCATGCCGATTCGGCGATGACGTTAGATGAGTTGAACAAAATGGAGATCGGGGACGTTTTGCTGGTAGACGTCAGACCGGAGGATGAATACCGATCGGATCACATTCCAGGAGCCGTTTCCGTCCCCATCGGTGATTTGGAAGCCAGCCTCCAGACTTTACCGGCGGATAAGGAGATCGTCGTTTACTGTCGGGGTCCATACTGCTCGTTGTCCGTGCAAGCGGTTGAAATCTTGAAGGATCATGGATTCCGCGCCTCCCGGATCGAAGAAGGCGTTTTGGAGTGGAAACGGCATAGAGAGCAGAGCCAGCGCAAATCGCCACAATAAAGTGGCGTTTTTTTTTGCCGTCGGGGACGGGTAACCGGCAGCAGACCGCAGGTCATACCGGTTCGCCCCAAATCTGCATTTATATGAAGAAAAAATTCATTTTGCGCTAAGGTTCGTTTAAAGGGGATTTCATTTCCATTTAAGGAACGGCGGACATACTTGAAGATGCAGCACATAACCCATCACTGCACAAGGAGGAATGTGGATGAAAAAGGTCATGAAAGCGGTTGGGCTCACAGCGGCGCTCGCCGTCATGATTCCGCTGAGCGCCTTTGCGGCTTCGCCCGGCACTTCCGGACAAACGAGCACAGCCGCGCACACGCGCCCGGCCGGCAGCGCTTTCGGTCATCGCGGCTTCGGCGGCCCCGGCATCGTCTCCCAGGATGTGCTCGATCTGCTGAAGCTCGACAAGCAAACGCTGAATCAAAAGCTGGCTTCAGGCGAATCGCTTGCGCAAATCGCCCAGGATCAGGGCGTCACCCGCGACCAGCTGAAGCAGGCGCTGACCGACGCGTTCGACAAACAGCAGGCGCAGCAAAAGCAGCAGTTTACCGATAATCTGGACAAGCTTGTCGACGGGCAGATGAAGATGAAGCCGGGCAAGGGCGGCATGGGCAAACGCATGATGGGCGTCCAATTCGACCTGAGCGCCATCTCCAGCCAGCTGGGCCTCACGCAACAGGAGCTGAAGGACGACCTGAAATCCGGCAAAACGATCGCCGATCTGGCAGCCGATAAAAGCATCGACGTCCAGCAGCTGATCGACGCCGAGAAGACGGCGATCGTGGATCAGATCAATCAGGCCGTCACGGACGGCAAGCTGACGCAGGCTCAGGCCGACAAGCAAATCGCAAATGCCGAAGCGATCGCCGAAAAAATCGTGAACGGGGCAGGCACAAGCAAATGGCCCGGCCACTGGAAGTCTGCAGGCGGTCAGCAAGGCGCAAGCAGCCAGCAAGACTCAAGCGCTCCGCAAAACGCAGCGTCGTAAGTCCATTTTAAACCGTCCTGCCTCCCACACGCCAAGACGGAAAATCGCCTGAAAGTCTAAAGTTAGCAGAGCCTCCTTTCAGCCGGGAGGCTTTGCCCATTTTCGGCCCGGCCGGGCGGGCGCAAGCGCAAAAACCCGTCCCCGCGCTGGTTAGGCTGCGGTAACGGGTCTCCGTGAAGGCTCTTCAATTCCCCGCGGCTAGGGTTAAATCCACGCCTTCAAATTGACCTGTCGAATGAAATCCTCCCGGCTCTGCACCTCGTTGCCGCCGCTCTCTTCCTGGTCGTCAACGTCGCCGTTCATGATCCGGCGGAACAAGGATTCGTTATACGTCGCAAGCGCAAAATCGATCAGCGCTTCGCGTTCGATTTTCTCGGCCTCCAGCTTCAGCAGCACTTCTTCAAGCTCGATATCGGCCGCCGGAACATAAAAGTTGCGGTTCGCCTTCGGCACGCGGATCACATAATCGAATGCGTTATCAGCATTGCGGTCGTACGCGATAATATATCCGTAATCTCCGATAGGGAGGTTCTGTTCGAACTGGTCGGAAACGATAATTACTTTCTGCCCTAATTTGAGCATGTGCTCCACCCCTGTCTCTACCAGACATCGTTATTATTTCTATCCTACTAAAAAAAAGTAGGGAAGTCCAATCATAGAGACAGATTCCGGGGGCAAAGCCATAAATTATTTCCTCCTGTTTTTCCAGTCCGCCCTGACGATCAGCCAATAAAAGAGCAGCGGGAGCGGGAATTGAATCAGTCCCCATACGCCCCAAAACCATGGATAGCGGCTCCTTCTCCGCGCATCGGCGAACAGCCAGGTGGATTGGCTGAGCAAAATGGCGGCAATAAGCAAAAATCCCCACATCGTAAGCTCGTTCATTCCGGATTCACCTCCTTTTCCTTTTTGGCGGTTGCAGCCAGAAACAGCGCCGCTCCGGCGAGCACGGCGGCCTGCAGTCCGGCAAACCACGCGACCCCGCTGCTCAGCAGCATCCAAAGCCCGCTGATGACGACTGCGCCGATCGTCCACAGGAGCAGCAGCTCCCGCAGAAGACTGGCGTGTATCGCTTTTTTCTTCCCGGCGACGAGCTGCTCCAGCGCATCCAAGGAAGGCTGCGGCGGCTGCATCCGCTCGTCCCAGCGGCGAAGATGCCCGCCGAGCAGCGCCTGGAATTCCGCTTCCATCGAAGCATCCATTTCCCCGGCGTCCGGACGGCTGTTATCGCCGTTGTGCGAGCCTTTTCCGTCAGCCGCGCCGTACCCTTCTCTTAATCGATCATGGCGTTTCCCGCCCCGTCGCTTCATCCTCGCTCAGCTCCTTTCGCAACTGCTTAAGCCCGTTGTGCAGCCTCGATTTTACCGTTCCAACCGGAATATCGAGCCACCGGGCGATTTCCTCATACGCATAGCCGTAGTAATACTTCAGCAAAATCGGCACGCGCACGTCATAAGGCAGCTCGCCGAGCGCATCGAGCGCCCGCGGCCAATCCTCCCGCTGCATCGCCGCCTCGAAACGAATTGCCTGCAGCGCCTGCTCGCCGGACTGCCATTTGCGCTCGCGCCCTTTCTTGCACATTTCGTCGATATAAAGCCGCGTGCCGATCGAAATGAGCCAGGTGGAAAATTTCGCCGAACCTTTGTACGTCCCGATCCGCTCAATCGCCTTCAGCATCGTCTCCTGCGCCAGATCCTCCGCCATCGCCTTATGCATCGTCACTTTCAGCAGGTAACGGTACAGCATCGGATAATGCTTCTGCAGCAGCCGGGCAAGCGCCTGTTCGTCTCCCCGGACGGCGAGCCGGATCGTGCGCCGCTCTTCTTCCGCCAGCAGCTCGCTTGTACTCATGCCCAGCCGGCTCCTTTCCCCCTGGTAGATGTGGTTTCACTTAGGATATCCCGTAATCGAATTCGGCAATAGGACGCCACAGGAAGGCAAAAAGTTCACGTCCATCGAAAAAATTGTTTTCCCGGCCCAGCGGAAACGGCCTCCGGCATCCTTACGCACGGCGCAGGCTATCCCCGGTTTGACAAGCGAGAGCAGCGATTCCTTCCGGCGGAAAATAAAAAAGCCGTCCGCCGCAGTATCTCACTGCGGTGAACAGCTTTTCATGGGTTGCCCGGCCAGTCCGAAACCGGCGCACGAACGGCAGCTTATTCGGCCGCAGCCAGCATCCGTTTGCGGTACATTTCCGGACTGACGCCGACCGTCGCCTTAAACAGGCGGCTGAAATGCGCCGGATGGCCGAAACCGACCGCCTGACAGACGTCGGACACCTGGCGGTGCGGCTCGAGCCGGAACAAAATTTTCGCCTGATTGATGCGCCGGTTATACAAATATTTAAAGACGGTCGTTCCCGTCACTTCCTTGAACAGGCTGGATAAATACGGCTTGGTCAGATGAAGCGCCCCGGCGATCGTATCCAGCGAAAGATCCTCCGTATAATGCTCTTCCAGGTAGGTAATGACGCTTTGAACGTGAGCCTCTTTGCCCGACCGGTGGCCGCGCTCGAGCACGGGCTCCCGGCACCACTCCCGGATCAGATGCAGCAGCTCGAGAAAACGCAGAACGAATCGGTCGTAGGCCGCTCCCGGATCGGACGCGCTGCGCCTGGCGTACAGCCGGCCGAGCTCCGACAGCAGCGTCTCTATCTCCGCGCGGTCTTCGCCCGCAAGGCTGATCCGAATATTGCGCAGCTCCTCGAACGGCTTCAGGAGGAGCGACGCCGGCTCCGGCTGCAGCACTTTATGCACGTACGCCGGATCAAAATGCAGAATCGTCCGCACATACGGCATTTGCGGCGACGGATTCGGACAATGCAGCGTCATGCCGTGCATCAGGATAAGGTCGCCCGGCTGCAGCGTCATCAGCTTGTCGCCGATCAGGTAGTTGCATACGCCCGAATCGAAATAATAGATTTCGTAAAACGCGTGCGAATGAAAATGCGCGCCTTCCATCGGGCTGTCGTTCCGGTACGTCATTTCGATCGGATACTTCCACTGCATCGTGAGCGGCATGCTCGTCTCTCCCGGCCAGGATACCGGCTGCATCCGCCATGCGGGCGCCGGCATCCCCGTTTGAGACGATTGTATCATGCCCCCCGGCGGCGCCGCATCCTCCGCGGTCATTACACGATGCGAACGGCCGCGTTCTGCGCCTTCAAGCACAGCTCGGCCGCTTTGAACGCATGCGCCTGGGTCATGGCGTTCTCCGTCCGGTTCAGGCAGTCGAGAATCAGCTCGCCGAAGAACGGATAGCCGATCTGTCCGTTTACGGCAAAATGATACTCGCCTTCGCCGTTCGCCAAGTAAACGTGCCCGCCCTGCTTATCCCGTCCGATATCGATATATTTCCGCAGCTCGATAAAGCCGTCGGTACCGAGAATGATCGTCCGGCCGTCGCCCCAGGTCCCGAGCCCGTCCGGCGTGAACCAGTCGACGCGAAAATAGTTCGTCGCCCCGTTGTCGCCGATCAGCGTCGCATCCCCGAAATCCTCGAGCTCCGGCACGTCCGGATTGTTATAGTTCGCTACCTTGCTGTGCGCCACCGTCGCGTCCTTGCAGCCGGCAAAGAACAGAAACTGCTCGATCTGGTGGCTGCCGATATCGCACAGGATGCCGCCGTACTGCTCCTTGCGGAAAAACCAGTCCGGGCGCGAAGGCTTGTTCAGCCGGTGCGGTCCGGTGCCGAGCACCTGCAGCACGCGGCCGATCGCGCCCTCGGCGATCAGCTGCCCTGCGTAAACCGCGCTCTCCACATGGAGGCGCTCACTGTAGTAAACCATATATTTTTTGCCCGTTTCGTCCGCTTTCCGCCTTGCGGCATCCAGCTGCTCCAGCGTCGTAAACGGCGTTTTATCGGTAAAATAGTCTTTGCCGTGGTCCATAACCCGCATACCGAGCGCGGCTCGTTCGTTGGGAATGGCGGCGGCAGCGACAAGCCGCACTTCTTTGTCCTCCAGAACGACTTCCGGGCTGGAAGCGACCTGGACGGAAGGGTACGCTTTTACAAACGCCTCGACCTTCGCCGGATCGGGATCGTATACCCATTTCAGCGTGCCGCCCGCTTCGAGGAGGCCGTTGGTCTGGCCGTAAATATGGCCGTGATCGAGCGCCATCACCGCAAATATGAATTCGCCCGGTCCGCATACCGGCTTCGGCTTGACGACGGACACCGGCGCGTAATTCATGCCGTCGGCGCGGTTGAAATCTGCTGCTGCCATGTTCGTTCACACTCTCCTTATCGTGGTCGTATCTCGTCAGTGCGTGCCCGTCAAATCGGCAGGTGCAGCCGTCTGTTCGGTTTCCGGCTTCTTGAAGCTCGAAGCGGCGATCCGCTTGTTAAGCTCGGCTTCGTGCAGATCTTCGTTAAACGGCAGATCGACCCAATCGTCGAGCCAGGTGGACAGATGCATCGCATTGGAAATCGTCAGTCCGTAGATGCCTTCCTCGCCAGGCGCCACAAGCTTCTCGCCCTTCAGCACCGCGTTGGTGAAATTTTGCAAAATGCCCCGGTGCTCCGGGCTCTTTCCGCTGCTCGGGATGTCGATCTTCCAGCATTCCGGCGAAGCGAACGAGGCTTTGTTGCGGGCATTGAATTCCTGCTCGGATTCGCGCAGGCGCCAGAACGTCATTTTGCCGTCCTCGATGACGATTTTGCCGCGATCGCCGGTGACCTCGAACCGGTTCGTTCCCGGAGCGTCGGCCGTCGAAGTGATAAATACCCCGGTTGCGCCGTTATCGTATTCGACATAAGCCGTCACGTCGTTCTCCACCTCGATGCTGCGGTGTTTGCCGAACTGGCAAAACGCGCGGACGCGGACCGGCATAAGGCCGCCGACGGCCCACTGCCACAAATCGAGATTGTGCGGGCACTGGTTGATCAGCACGCCGCCGCCTTCACCGGCCCACGTCGCCCGCCACGAGCCGGAATCGTAATAAGCCTGCGAACGGTACCAGTTCGTAATGATCCAGTTCGTGCGGCGAATTTCGCCGAGCTCGCCGGAAACGACCAGCTCGCGAAGCTTCTGATACAAAGGGTTCATGCGCTGGTTATACATGATGCCGAACGTTTTGCCGCTGGCCGCAGCCGCTTCGTTCATCTTCCGCACCTGCTTGACGTACACGCCGGCCGGCTTCTCGATCAGCACGTGCATGCCTTTGGCGAACGCCTGAATCGCCTCGGTCGGATGATCGTAATGCGGCGTCGCCACGACGACCGCGTCGACCAGGCCCGAATCGATCATCGAGGCCGAATCCTCGAACACGGGCAGCCCCGGCCATTCCTTTTTCGCCCACTCGCGCTTCGGCTCGAAGCCATCGCACACCGCGGTGAGCTCCGCTCCCTCGACCTGCCCCGCAAGCAGCGTTTTCACGTGTCCGGAGCCCATGTTCCCTACACCGATAATGCCGAACCTCAGCTTGTTCTCACTCATGTTTACAACTCCTCCATCCAAGTTTTCATTTGTTTGGCGTAAGTGTGCAGCATCTCCGCGGATCCGTATGCGCCGCTGAAATCCTCCAGCCCGAACCAGCCGTCGTAGTTGACCGATTTCAGATCGGCCAGCACCTGCTTCCACGGCACGATGCCGCTTGCGATCGGCCGCCAGCCGGATTTCCAGTCGGCGGGCTGAAGCGGATCGGCTTCCGCGCCGCCTGCGCCCATCGCCTGCGGCGTATTCGGCTGCGACTCGGACGGCGACCAGCCGGCGTTCTTCACATGCACGTGCGCCAGATGCGGGCCGAGCAGTTCCAGACCCATCCGGTAATTTTCGAAGCCTTCGTGCACCATGTTTCCCGGATCGTACAAGACGCCGACATGCTCGGGATTATACCGGCTGACGAGCCGGTGCGCCAGGCCGGCGCTGGGCGCGATCGTCACATGATGCGTCTCGATCAGTGCCTTGATCCCGTAGTCCCGCGCGAGCGGCTCGACCTCGTTCAAATAAGCGATCGCTTCTTCAAACAGCTCGCCGTACGGGCGCGTCCGGTTATAGCCGGGGACGCCGACGCGCACCATCGATGCGCCGAGCCGCTTCGCCAGGCGGAAGACCCGGTCGGTGCTTTCGAGATCGCCGCAGGCCAAGTACGGCGTCAGCGCCAGTACTTTTCTGCCGCTGCCTGACGCCGCCCGCTCGAACCGGGCGATTTCGTCTTCGCCCGCATCCGGCGAAATCGTGCATATGTTATGCCCCCAGAAGGAGGGCTTCTCCTTGCGCAGCTCTTCCGGCGTTTCCTTGCAGCGCCATTCCAAGCCTTCAATGCCCGCCGAAGCGGCCGCCCGGCACAGCTCCTCCGGCGTTAAATCCGGCGTCGCCACCGTAAAAACGGATAATTTCACGCTCATCGACTTCGTCCACATCCTTTGCATTCGTATAAGGGAAACGTATTACGACAGAAGGAATTCGAACAGGCAGCCGCGAGAAATCGCTTACATGAACCTTTCGCAGCGCAACTCGTTATTGAACGCATCAAGTATTTTTAGAAAGTTCTGCCGGACCCCGGTTCGACAGGAATGAGATTCAGCTCGCATATGCGATCGGCGTTGCGAATCCGATTTCGACCCGCGTTGATACCTGCTGCACCGGCAAGGTGTCCGAAAAAAAAGCGGATCGCTTACTCTGCGATCAATTCGCGGCTCCGAAAACTTGACTGTAGTTTAAGTGTGCGGCTCCTGGGAGCAGCCGATTCCCTTAATTTCCGATATACCGGTTTACCGGAATTATATCTTGCCGCATCGCCGTCCGGTACGTCCGGGTTACGCTCGTTTGTCGCCTCCTTCGTTGCCGTGCCGATTATTTCTTTGGAGTCCGCCGCCGCTTTGCGAATGCCGGGTACGCCTCGATTTACGGCTTGTCGGCTTGTCTTTCCGGCCAGGATGCGCCCGAAGAAGCGGTGTGCCGTTTTGAAGCGCCGGGTCGCCTGGACAGCGGCGGAGCTTCACCGCTTACCGCTTGACCTGTAAACCTATGCCCCATTGTAGCACAGTCAAAATTAAGCCGGAGCTTGATTCTGATTTCGCTTAATGACAATCAAATAATTGAGGAAACTGATGTGCCAGAGTTAAAAAACAAAAGGACAAGGTCCGGTTCAACCGTTTCTTGTCCTGTCTCCGTCACGTATGTACGGCGGCCGTCAGACGATCCGCCGCGCTCCCTTATAATCCACAGCGGATTCGGCAGCCGCAAGCTGCGCTCCGCCGGGCAAACCATCCGGTGCCTGCCGTCTGCCGGCGGCCAGTCTCAGCATCCCCGAGTCCCGGAGCAGGGAAATGCCTTCCGCCGCTTCGGCCAGCTGGTCGTTGCGCTCCCGCACGATATCGGCGATCGTCAGCGTGACGCGAGCCCGTCTCGCATTGGCTTCCATCGTTCATTCCCCCCGGCGCATAATATAAATCGGATTAATTCCAGAATATCACTGTTTGCTTTAATGTTCAATAAACCGGCGTACAGGTCATCCGTCCGCCCGTCCAAAAACGCCGCGTCCACCGCCTGATCCTCGATCGGGAAATGAATCGTAAACACGAAACGTCCAAAAACGTGGCACAAATAAATCGTTTGATCGGTATAAAAAATTTCCGTGGACGGCGGCCTGTTTCCGTCGTCCGGATTAAACGCGATCGCCTCGCGGTAAGCGGAAGCCACATAGGAGCCCGGATCGTGAAGCGGGATGGACGTTTGCCGCGGATGCGCCAGGCCGGACAGCGCGACGAGCTCAAAGCGGCCTTCGCCGTCGAAATAATACAGCGAGGTGGCATCGCAGTTGCCGACCGTCACCAGCTCGGAGATGATGCCCGCCCCTTCGTCGTAGCAAATGGTGCCGCCCTTCAGGTGACTTTGCGTCTTGCGCAGCAATTCTTCAAAACGGGTCAGCCGGATTTCGTCGACCAGCGGAAAAAAATCCTCCATAAACCGATTGTATTGCTCGAACCGCTCCGCAGCCAGCATGACTTTGTCGAGCGATTGCAGCTGCTTGCTGTTGCGCAGCGCGATATGCGCCTCGAGCGAGGCGCTGAGCTCCTGCTTCAAGATGCGTACGATATCATCGGAGCTTTGAAAGCCGAACACCCACGGCACGACCTGGTATGCGTCGTTCAAGATGTTCAGCACCTCCCGCTTGACCGACATGCTCCCGATCTGCCGGATCACCGCTTCGAACGACGGCGGCTTATCCGAGTCGGCGTCTTCGCTGTCACGCAGCTGGCGGTAAATGCGCAAATACTCCTTGAAGTAAAAATTTTTGATATATTCTTCGGCAAAAACATAGATCGTCTTGCCGGCCGCAATCGCCTTTCTCAGCTCGAGGTGCGTCACGCTTTTGCCGGCATCGTGGACGAAATAACCGACCTCGTAGCCGATGATGAGAATGTAGATATGAGCCTGCTCGACCGCGCGCAGACAGGTGGCGATCATGGTACCGGCCTGATTTTTGGCGAAGGCGTCGGCTTCGAACAGGATCGGCTCGTGTCCCGCTTTGGCAATAAACGAAGCCACCTGCTGCCGAATTTCCTCAAGGCCGCCGGATACCGAGCTGATAAACATTTTGGTCGCCATACGGCGCTGCCTCCTTCCCTTGACGATATTCGTGCATCTGCCGCCGATTACCGAAATCGAAAGAAACGTTGGGCTTCTGTACAAAATGAATCGCTCTCCGTCAAGCTCCCCCGCATCGCGGCCGGACAAACGGCGAAAGCCGGATAGCGCCAGCCGCTCGCCGGTTCCATGAAACATACGTCCCGCAGCCCGAAGTTATGCGCCGGAAAAATGCGTCTCGAACGGCCGTATCCGGCGGCGCGTTACGGAAGCGTAATCAGTCCTTCGGGCGACCGGGTCAGCGCCCGCGGTCCTTCCGGCGCCACCAGATAGCTGTTCTCGATGCCGACGACGCCCCGGCCGGGAAAGGTGAATTTCGGTTCGACCGCCAGAACCATGCCGGCTGCAAGCGGTTCGCGGAAGCCCCTGGCCAGCACCGGCCATTCATCCACTTCAAGCCCGATGCCGTGGCCAAGAAATTTTACCCGGTCGTCGCCATACCCCATAAAATGCTCGGACAGCCCGGCTTCCGCCGCCTGCTCCAGCGCCGCCGCATAGAGCGCTTCGGGCGAAACGCCCGGTTTCATGAGCTGCTCGGACCTATGGACGATCGCTTCCGTTATGGCGTATGCCGCGGCCAAATCGTCCGGCAGCTCGCCGATGACAGCTGTACGCGTCTGGTCGATAACGTAGCCGTCGATGCAGCAGCCGACGTCGAGCAGAATCGGCTCGTTCCGTCCGATCGGCCTCATGCTGACGCTTTGCGCAGCAGCCGAGCCGAGCCCGCGCCCGCCGGCCGGGCCGTCGAACGCGCTGGGCTCGGCCGCCGCTTCTCCGGCTCCGATCATACCGGTCAAAATTTCCATGTTGTACCCGCGGGTGCGCATGATGCCGATATGGCCCCGCAGCCGAAGCTCGAATTCGATGCGGCCCATCAGCTTCTGCTCGGTCATGCCTGCCCGCAAATCGTTCAGCGCGGCAAAAAGCGCTTCGTGCGCCGCCTGCGCCGCCGCTTCGATCCGGCCGATTTCCCACGGCGATTTGATCATCCGCATGGCGCGCAGCAGCGCAGAGCCGTCGACGAGCTTAGCTGCGCCGGCCAGCTGATCTTCCAGCTTCCTGCACAATTGTGCCGGAAGCACATCCATATCGGCCGCAATGCGAAGATCGCCTGCGTCTGCGCCGGAAAACAACCCGGGGAAGTCCCGCTCCAGCATCAGCCGCAGCGACCGGAGCGATGGCAGCGGCTCGACACGCACCGCCGATTCCGACTGCGCGCGCGAGACGCTCCGGCGCACGTAGAAAACCGGGTTTCCGTCGGCCGGCACAAACGCGTAGCCGGCCTGCATCGAGCCGATAAGGTAATAGAGGCCGAGATGCTGCGTCACGAGAAAACCGGACAGCCCTTCCCGCCGCAGCGACTGCTGCAGGCGCGCGATGCGCGATTCGAGCTCGCTGCGCAGCAATGGTTCATGAAGCATACAAGGGTTCACCGCTTTCCTATTTTCCAATCCATGGCTTCATTATACCAAATTAGGACGGCTGCCGGTCTCCTGCGGAAGAAGCAAACAGCAAAACAGCCGGCTCGTCAGTAGTCGACGAGCTCGGCCGTTCCTTTAATGTCCCATTCAATCGGTTCCATAACGGAAAAGACCCGGGGGTATACCAGCTTCACGATCATGACGACGCCGGGCTTTCGGAGCGTGACTTCGTAATCGTATGCCGCATTTCGATACACGTAGGGAAACGATTGATCGTCATTGACGACATCGCATACGAGCACCTCCACCCGGTCACGCAAGTAAGCGCCGGGCAGCGGCATGCCGTCTTTGTCCAGCTGCAAATTGGCCTGCAAATAATGCGCGGCTTCCCTGGCGGCCGCGTCCTCGTCAATATGAAGCCTGCCGTCGGCAAGCGCCGCGGGGTCGAGCTGCTGCGCAGCCGCATGGGCGGCCCGGTTGACCGCATGCTTGCCTTGAAACAAGGCGGCCGCCGCCATTTCCTCGTCCGTCTGCAGCGCATGCATCGACATCCAGACGACCATCATGAGAAGGATCAAAACGAGCTTATACATACTTCACCCACCGTGCGTCAACTAAGGTACATACTCGCTCATTTTCATACCTGCCGCACGCAGCCGGGAGTCCGCCGGGAGCGGCTCGATACCGATCAGCCGGTCGATGTCGAGCAGTCCCTCCACCGGATAGGAAATCGTCAGGCTAAGTCCCGTTCCTCGCGGCAGCGGTGCGGCGGCACTGGTCGCAAGCGCGCTGTTCGAACCCGTCACCTCGTAACGGATTTCGTCCGGATGCAGCCCGAAGCCGGCGAGCCGCAGTCTGGACTGCTCCATCATCGTTTCGTCGATATAACCGTGATCCGCGTTGGAGCCGATTTCGAGCAAATAGTCGACCTCCGCCTGAAGAACGGCCTGCCGAACGACAAGCACATGCTTGTATATCGGCGAAAACAAAAACCAGCAGATCGTCGCGGCAAAAAGCACAAACACGAGCAGGCTTCTCAAGGGTTCATCCTCCGGATGGAATTGGCCATATGGCTTCCCGATCGCTCAAGCAGCGCTTTTGTCCCTTCATCGCCCCCGGTTATATTCGTATACAGGGTAATCACGACGACAACCAGCAGCATCGTCATCAGCAGTGCGCGCATTCGATCACCTCCCGAGAAGATTAAGACAGGGCTCATTTGTAACCGGCCGGCGCGTAACCGGCCAAGCAAACGCCGCCTGCGCAGGCCTGCCGCCGCTTACGGATTCAATTCGCCGATTTTCGTATTGGCCGCGTCGCCTTGCGCCTGAATTTGGGCCTTCGTGCCGGTCGTATCCTTCGTTACGATCGCATTAAACAACAGCACGACCACGACGATCATCATCACCGTCATCAAAATATTCCGCATTATCTCACCTCCTACACGTTCTCGGACCATTCATGACATGGTCAACCGGCGAAACGGCACCGGCCCGCTTCAATGAAGCGATTCAAAAAGCTTCTGTCCTTCCCGCACCCAGGGATAAATAAAAATCTGGAACGTATACAGGATCGGGATGCCGGCCAGTACGAACAGCACGTAAGACGTCGATTCCTTCCGGCTCTCCTTCGCCAGATCAAGCTTCTCCTTATAGTCCTGAATCCGCTCGCGCAGCAGTACGTAATATTCCTCGCTTTCGTGGAGGCGCAGCGAGTCGATCGTTTCGACGAAGCTCATTCCGTCCTCGGTTCCCAGACGAAGCTTGAAACGCCTCAGCGCACCTTCGGCGTCGTGGTACCATTCCCCGAGCATCGTCTGCATATCGGCCCGCATCGTTCGGGTATACGGCAGGCAGCGCATCAGCTTCGTATGGATGTGCAGCGAGGATCCGGAAAGGTACAGCAGCTGACTGCTGACGACGTAAATTTCCTTTGTCATGCGTTCCGAACGGTGCTTGCGCAGCGCCTCCAGCCATACCTTGTCCCCCATCATGAACAGCATGGCGATGCCTAATGCAAGGAGCGGGGCATAAGAGGGAAACGGAGCTTTCGGCAGCCCGGCAAGTCCGTAAGCAGCCGCGGCCCAAAGCGGAAATCCGGCAAGGAACGCCCTTCGCACCAGCACATAAACCGCCGCGTCGCCGGAGTAGCCGCATCCGGCCAGCAGGCGCTCCCGCTCTTTAAAGACCGGGTCGGTGCGGCGAAGCCGCGCAAGGCGGAGCACCCGCTCCGGAACCTCCTTCCCGCCCCATCGCAGGGAAGCAAGGTGCGCCCATCTTGGCCTGCGGGCGAAAATCGCGCGAAGCAGCGCGATGCCAAACACCATGCCAAGCGCATACTGGCCGGCAAGCGCCGCCCAAACGACCGCTCGCGACAGTGTGTCGTCCATCGCGAACCCTCCCTTCATTCTCCCTATTGAAAATCGCTTCGCTCCGGTCAGCCCGGCATAGGCGTTACATTTTTTTACGCGACAACCACAGTCCCATCAAGAACGAGATGAAAATCAGAACAAACGCGTTCAGCAGCAGGTCCCGGCCCTTCGGATCGACGACGTAGTACAAATAGGCGTTATGCCGGTTGAACTTGACATTGATGCCGACAAACAAGCCGAGAAACAGGAGAGGCGAAAAATTGGCCAGCCGGATCTCCAGCAGCTTGTTGCGCTCCTGTTGATTGGCTCTTCGCGCTTTGCGCATATCGGAGATCAGGTCTTTCAGGTTGCTTTCGACCGGATGGCCTTCAGCCAGTCCCGCCCGGACGATGTTCACGAAATAATCAGCCCAGACATGCCCGAGCGAGGCCGAAAAAATGCGCAGGCTCGCCTCGTCGTCGCCCCTCACCGACAAATTGCGATACAGCTGCTCGAATACCGACTGCATCGGGCCAAGCAGCCGCTTCTCCTCGACCGTCCGCTGCAACGCGGTGCGAATCTGTCTCCCGCCGCTGACTAGGCAGCATTGGTAAAACAGCTCCACCGCAGGCAAGAAGTCGATTCTCGTCTTCATCTGCCGGTGGACGAGCATCATGCGCAGCAGCGTATACGGGAAAGCTCCCATCACGCCGCCAAGGAGAACCGTGCCCTTTACGCTTTGGAACAGATACGCGCCCGCCAATAGGCCGCCGAGTAGCAGCAGCGCCGTCGTCAGGACGACGGGAGCGGGACCGCCGGCAAGCTGCAGCGACTCCATGAGCTCCGATAAATGACGGTACAGGGCTTCGCGCTTCATAAGAAAACGCTCGAACCTGCGGCTCAGCCGCCGCTCCTGCCGGTAGCCCAGCCGGCTTGTCAACTGCATTCGGGCGACCCCGAGCTGAAGCAGGAAATAGATCGCTGTAAAAAGCGTCAGGAAGAGCGCACCGGCCAGCAAATAAGCTGCGTTATCCATCATGCCCCTCTCTCTTCCTGCTTCGCTAGGTCCCGAACCTTGCAGCCGCTTAGGAGCGAAGGATCGGCTCCTTCCTTCAGCCTTGCAAGTACCCGGCTGGATGGAGCCGCCGGATAGCTCCATTCACCCGCGCCGGCGTCGAACCGCGCCCAATCCCGGACCTTGACTGCGCCGTCCGACCAATCGAGCTCCGCTAAGCGGACAAGCCTTCTTCGTCCTCCGATATTGCGCATCTCGATGCCCATCTGCGTCACATATTCGGCGACGCGTTTCGTCAGCCGGACCGGGTCCATCCCGCGGCCGTCAAGCATGCACATATCGGCGATCGCTTCGGGCACATCCTCCAGCGCGCTCGCATGCACCGTCGTCATGCTGCCGGAATGCCCGCGCGTGCAGGCGCGGACGTAAATATTCGCATCCTCGTCCCGAATCTCCGCGTGAATAATTCGCTGGGGCGACTGCCGCAGCGCCAGCTTAAACGCCTGCGCCGGCCGATGCATGGGGTCCTCCTCGTCCGTCTCGTATTCGATGACGTTTTTGGCCGGGAAATCCCGCCGCAGCATCATCTCGTGCCGCCCTTCGATCGTAACGATCCGCTCCTCGTCCGGCAGCTCGGCGATTAGCGCCTTGATCAGGTGCGTCTTGCCGGAGTTGGTCGGGCCGATCACGACCAGATTCAAACGAGCCTGCAGCACAGCCAGCAGCATATCCCGGATCCGCTCGTTCATCGTGCCGTATTCCGCGCGGCATAACGTGTCCAGCCGGAACTGCCGCACCGTATAAAACCGCAGCGTCAGCGTCGGCTGCGCCGTAAAGCCGTAGCCGGTCATCGTCACGCGCGTTCCGTCACGCAGCATGACCTCCGCCCACCGCTTTCGCGGGTTGATACGGTCGTTGTTGTACAGCACCAGGTTTTGCTGAATGCGCTCGACGTCCCGCTCCGATTCGAACCGGAAGGCGGAGGGCCGGCTGAGCCCGTCCCGCACTTCGAAAATCCGCGTCCCGACGACCTGGATTTCCTCCAGCCCCTCGCGGCCGCGCAGCACCAACTCGAGCACGTTCAGTCCGATGACCTCGGCGAACAGCGCTTCGGCCAGCGAAGCATACGGATGGTTCAGTCCGGGAAGCTCGTGAATCCGCTGCCGCATCAGCCGGTCCGCGATTACGGCCATTATATGCTCCCGTTCCTCCGGGAAGCCGAGCACCGCGCGGTTCAGCCGTTCGTTATACTGCCTGCGCTCTTCCTCCGTCACCCCGCGCGGCATCGCGAGGTACGTCCGGATATCTTCCGCCAGCCGCTGAAAGTCGCGAACCGCATCGTTCTCCCGCTCAAGCGGCACCGCTCCGTCCGCGTCTCCCGCTCTCAGCCGGGCCGAATAGGCTGCCGGGGAAAAACGTCCTCCCCCCGCCATCAGCCGTTCACCCCGCCGCGATGCGCAAGCAGCTTCCGGTACCAAGGCTGGGCGGCAATCGCGGATCGCCGCGGCAGACCGAGACGACGGACGATGCGTTCCGCCGGCTCCGCCATCACCCGTCTGCCCTGTTCACTGCGGACGAAATACTCGCCGAGCGTCCCGCCGTCCAGCTGAGATAACATCGACTCCGACAATTTCAGTTCGCCGATCAGCGGCATGCCAAGCTCTTTGCCGATTTCCTTCACGTGAAAGCCTCCGTTTCTCCATGGTGGGTGAACGACTATCGCTTCGAATCCGTCTTCCGCGATGCCGTAGACCGGCGAAAGCTGCTTGATCCAGCGCGTGCCGTCCTCCTGAAAATGGGACAGGGCCGCGGTCGTGGCGGCAACGCGGACATCCGCGCGCCTCAAGGCGCACAGCGTTGCGGCATTATCCCAGTATGCGCCGACATCCGCGATAACGACGTCGAACGTCAGCACCGCCTTATCCAGCAAATGGTCGACTTCCTCCGGCGTAAAATACTCGGCTTGGTCGCGCAGTGTATTGCCGAACAAAATCCGCACTCCGGCTCGCCCCGCCGCCGGGTGCATCGAGCGAAAAAGCTTGTCCGGCAGCAGCGTGCCGGTCCGCAGCTCGGGCCGAAGCGAGTCCACCGTCGTCTCCGGCCGGTCGATGCCCAGGTAGCGGTGCGTTTTCGAGCTTTTCAAATTCAGGCACAGGAAGCCGACGGACGCTTCGCTCTCTTCGGAAATCCGGTACGCCGCCGCAAGCGCGGCGATCGTCGTGCCGATATTCGGCGTCGTGCCGATAAACGTGACGAGCGGCGATGAAGCGGTCAAGGCCCGGCACCTTCCCCGGAGGCGGTGTCCCCGACATCCATCGACTCGGGAGAAAAGGCGACGACCAGCTGAATTTTTCCATCCCGGCATAAATTGTCCAGCTTCAGCCACTGCGCTTCCGTCAGGTTCAAATTGACGAAATCGATCATGCCGTTGGCATCCCGCCGCGACGCGTACATCTTCTCCTTGTCGCCTTCCGCAAGCGACAATAAATTCGGATTCGCCGGATCGTCGATTTCGATATTTGCGGACGATTTGACCGAAGCGACCGTGACCGGTTCGTCGAACAAGCGAGCAGATGCCGTAGACTGTCCGGTCACGTACAATAAGACTTTGTCTCCGGCGCGAATGCCGTTCGAAATCGATTTGACGTATTCCCGCGGAATCTGGAACGTCGATTGCGAACGGTCAGGCAGCAGCCGGTACTTGTCTATTTTCCAGTCGAGCAGCGGTTCTCCGGAACCGAGCGGCACGACCGCCTCCTGCCCGGCCGCTTCCTCCGGATCGAGCACCATATCCGGCTCGTACGACGCTTTCGAAATTTGTTTCACGGTCAGCACATCGGCCGTCAGCCGTTCACCCGCGTCGACAAACCGCTTCGGCACAACGACCGGCAGCGTCTCCTGAAACCGGATTTGTCGCAGCTGCACCGTATACACGCCGTACACGAGCATGCCGGACATCACTGCTGCCGCTGCGCTGATCAGCATATTTTTCTTTCTGTTCAACCGGTCCCGCCCCCCAATTTCATGGCAATAAAAAAAAACGCATACCGGGGCATTATGCCCAAGCATGCGTTCTTCGCATCGCCTTAAGGATCAAACAATTCCATATAATGACCTCATAATAGCAGACCAACGACAAGCTGTCTATATGCCGCGCAAAATTTTTAAAGTTCCTTAACCTTTCCCGGGTTCTTCTCTTCGAACGACCGAGAAAAGGCGAAATGTTAACCTTCATTCCCATACGACAAAAAACAGGGCATCCGCCCTGTTCCGCTTCCGGCGCCGCCGGACGATTTAAAAATCGATCAAACCGACGCTGATTTGCAGCGCTTCGTCCACCTTGCGCATCATTTCGTCGTCAAGGTGCGTGATTTTATCGGTCAGCCGCTGTTTGTCGATTGTCCGAATCTGCTCCAGCAGCAGCACGGAATCTCGGTCGAAGCCGTGCGAAGCCGCATCGATTTCCACATGCGTCGGCAATTTGGCCTTCTGAATTTGCGCCGTAATGGCGGCCACAATCACCGTCGGACTGAACCGGTTGCCGATGTCGTTCTGAATGACGAGAACGGGACGGACTCCTCCCTGCTCCGAACCGACGACAGGAGACAAATCCGCGAAAAACACATCGCCGCGTTTTACGATCAAGCTCTACACCCCGCTTACGAGTCGGCCGAGCGTGCTGTCGGCATCTTCCTCCGCTTGAAAAGCTTCCGATGCCATTCCCAAATTGATTTTTGCCATTTCCAAATATCCGCGCTGCATCGATTCGCGGATTTGACGTTTTTTGCGCTCGACCAAGTACAATTTCATCGCTTGTCGAATAAATTCGCTTCGGTTCGAGTTTTCTTTGGCGACGATCCCGTCGACTTCCTCCAGTAAATGATCCGGCAAACTGATCATAATCCTCTTGGTGTTTTGCATATTGGCCACCGAACTCGCACCCCCAAAACATTTCCAGCAAAAACGCAGTAACAGTATGTCAAAGTTTTCAGCGAATTATACTCCATCATATCTATGCAGAGCGTATAGCAAGTATGCTGCATCGTTACTCCGCTTTCAAGCCGTACTGTCCGCATCTTGACTAATTCGCGAAAAATCGCAAAAATCCTCTAATCCGATCGTAAAAAGATCTGGTAAATTGCCCCGCGCGCGGCGAATGCTGGAGACGGAAAAACCATGCGTTTACCCGCCAAGCCCGTTGACGATCGAGACGATTTCTCCGCCGCGCACGTAGACGCGCGGAACGCGCGCCGCAATCATGCAGGCCACTTCGTAGTTAATCGTGCCGAGCTTCGCCGCCACTTCATCGGCGGTGATCGTCTCTCCGCCCTGCGAGCCGATCAGGACGACCTGCTCGCCGTCTTCGACTTCGCCGAATTCCGCATCCGCGGCCGGGTCGAGCGCGATCATGCACTGATCCATGCAGATCGTGCCGAGCACCGGCACCCGGCGACCGCGCACGAGCGCCTCGGCTTTGCCCGTCAGCATCCGGCTGAAGCCGTCCGCATAGCCGACGGGAACGGTACCGATCCGCTCCTCGCACTGCGTCACATAGCGCGTCCCGTAGCTGATGCCCCAGTCCGCCGGCGCCCGTTTCGTCATCACGACTTCCGAGATCAGCGAAAGCACGGGCTCGAGCCGGATGCGGCGCTTGTTTACCTCTTCGGACGGATACAAGCCGTACATGCTGATGCCGAGCCGCAGCATGCCCCCGCCCCATTCCGGCGTGTCGATGCCGGCGGCGCTGTTGGCCGCGTGAATGATGGGAACGGCCATGCCGGCGCGTTTCACTTCCTCGACGACGGAGGCGAAGCGCTCGTGCTGCAGCCGCGTATAGCTTTTGTCGCCTTCGTCGGCCCGGGCGTAGTGCGTAAACAGCCCCTCGACCTCGAGGTTCGGCTCCATGGCCGCCCGGCCGATAAAACGAACCGCTTCCTCGCCGGGAAGCAAACCGAGCCTGCCCATGCCGGTATCGATTTTGACATGTACCTTCAGCCGCTTGCCGGTTGACGGGAGCGATGCGGCCGCCTGTAAAATGTCCTCGCGGAAAAGCGATATCGATATATTCCGATCGCGGGCGATGCCGAGCCCTTCGGGAGGCACATAGCCGAGCACCAGGATCGGCGCCGAAATGCCTGCTCTCCGCAGCTGCAGCGCTTCGTCCAGGAAGGCGACACCCAAATAATCGACGCCGCACGCGGCCGCCTCCCGGGCAATCTCCACCGCTCCGTGGCCATAGGCGTTAGCCTTGACGGAAGCCATCAGCTTCATGTCCTGCGGAATCGCCTTGCGAAACGAAAGCAAGTTGTGCCGCAGCGCGTCGAGCGAAATTTCCGCCCGCGTCGGACGGTAGTAATCGTTCAAACCTTCCACCTTCTTCTCATCCCAAACGTAAACGCCGCCCCCGGCGCCATGAGGGCGCACAGGGACGGGCGTTTGTCGTCTTAAACCCGTAACCTTTATGTTACCTGCTCGGGCTTGAGGCTGTCAATGAAACGGAAGGCGGAATCCGCCGGGTTGGCGGTGGAAAATATACCCTTATCTCGTCTATTTGCCCATTTCGTCGAGTACGGACTGCGCGACTTTCACCATCTCGGGCTCCGGCAGCGTACCGCTCGTCAGCCGGTATTCCATCCCGTTGTAGGTCCAAATGAGCGTCTTCTGATCGTCTCCGCTGATGGAGCCCATCGTAAAGCCGAGATCGACCATGGTGCCCGGTATAAGCGATGCGGCGGTATCGCCGGGCTGCGTTTCAATCAGCGTGTAATCGTAAGCGCCTGTATAACGGAACATGATGCCGGGATTGCCGCCAAAGGTGATGTCGTCGTAATCCTTCATCGACACGCCGTCCGGCAGATAAGACGGCTCCATCGCGGTGAACGTGCCGTCGGGCTGTCCGCCGCCGGCCGGCGCAAGGGTATCCTGGGCATTGTCATCGGACTGCGCGTTATTGTCGCCGCTTGTCTGGCTGCTGTTGTCGTCTGCCGAATTATTCGCGTTGCCGTTCGCCGACTGGTCCGGATCCGCTCCCGTATTGTCGTCGGACTGCGGCGCGTTGCCGTCGGCATTGTTGTCGGGCGCGCTCATATTCGAGTCGTCCTGCGCGTTCGCGTTTGAGTTATCGGCATTCATGTTATTCGTCGAACCGTCATTCGAATTGTCCGCCGCGTTGGCGTTGGCGTTGGCGTTGGCGTTGTCCGGCGCGTTCGCCGTCCCGTTGTCGGACGAGTCGTTCATGCTGTTATCCGGCTCGGCGATCGTCGGTTTGTCGCTCGCTCCGCCCATGTTGCGCTGCGTGTCGAAGACGCTTTTATCCAGCTTGGAATCGAATTCGAACTTGTCGAATTTCACCTCCACCATGACGGCGGCGTTGGCGTCGCTGACTTCCACCTGCTTCGGCGCGTAGTCGGCTTTGTTCAGCCAAATCTTTTGCCGCGCGAGCGAGCCGTTCTGGTAGTTGGCCATGACGTCGAAGACGTATGCGTCCTTGTCGGTCGTGAACTGGCGGGAATTATCTAGCAGGATGCTCTGCACGAGCGTCTGGTACAAATAAACCTGCCCCTGGTTGGCCGGCCAGTCGCTCTGGAAGCGGAACACCTTGTTGAGGCGCGGCGTCAGGACGAACACGCCCTCATCGTTGCGAAGCACGATTTGCGTAATGTCCTTCTTGGCGTTCGTAAGCTCGATCCGGTAATAGTTCGGCTTTTGGTAGGAGACATCGACATCGTACTGGAGCGGCTGCTGGCCGGTGTGCAAAATCATTTTGCCGCTGCCGTGGTAGCTTTCCATCGTGTTTACCGTTTTGTCCAAATCTTTGACGACCGAATTCGCGTCTTTGGTCCCGCACCCGGCGAGCACCGCCGCTGCGAGCAGCAGGAAGGCCGCGATGAAACCGACTCGACGACGCATGAGATCAACCCCTCATCACATGATTTAAACGTATCCGGTTTCGTACGGACCGCCGCGCGGCGGCATCGGCCTGGAGACCGGCTCCGCCTGCGGCGCGGCCCCGTACGGGACGTGGCCGTTTACGCTTGACTTGTACATGTCTATGAGGGGACTTGGACATTTATGCAGACTAGCCCCGGCTTGTTTGGAATCGATGTTTTCCAGCCGCAGTGAAGGAAAACAGGTGCTGCCAGGGAGCGAGCCTCATTGAATGGGCCGAGTCGTATAACGGCCTATATAGCGCAAAAAGAGGCTGCCCGAAGTCCGCATTGCCTTGCGGCTCGAGCACCTCTTATGCGATTACATATGCGAACCGCTCCCGCCGGCCGACTGTTCGGCCTTCTTTCCCGAGCGTTGATCCTGCTTTGTTTCCTCGCCGGACTTGCCGTCCCGCTTGGCCGCGTTCCGCTTCTCGCGGCAGACGGCGCGGATTTCCTCGCGCAGCTGCTTGGCCGATTTGCCCTCGGTCGAGATGCCGAGCTTTCTCGCGATTGTCTGAAGCCTCTCCAGCCGTTTCGCTTTATGCTCGGCTTTGAACCGTTCCCACTTCGCGGCATCCTTTTCTTTCGCGGCTTTCAGCTCGGTACGAAGCTGATCCGCCGTTTTGCCTTCGGTCGCAATGCCGAAATACTCGGCCGCTTCCTTCAAATGCTTCAGCTTGCGCGCTTCATGATGCTCGCGCCAATGGCCGCGGTCGTCCTTCCAATCGTGCCCGGCTTGTTCGTTCTGACCGGACTGGCCGCCGGGCGCCGCCTCTGGCGCACCGAACGCCGGCACCGGAACGGCCGCAAGGAGCAGCGCACCTGTCAGGAGGGCGGCGAGGGCGGCATTCCGCTTGATGTTCACCCATTTCATTCCAACTGTCATCTCCTTCGGTAGTGTGAAATCGATCAACAGTTGGATAGTTTACCCAATTGGGGTCCAATGTAATCCGAGCCCGGCGGCCGGCCGGTTTATCCTTCGTTTCACGCGCCGTTCCCGTTTCCCGCGCTTGCGCCGGCCTCTTCCAGCCGCTTCAGTTCCTCCAGCAGCCGGTCCTTCGCAAAATGCTCGCCGATAAACACCGCTACGTCGTTCACCTCGCCCTGCGGCGTAATCCGGATAAAATCGGACTCGCGGTAAGCGTATTGAAACAGAAACCGGCTGCGCGTGTCCGTCAACGTAACAATCCCTTTGGCACGGTACACGTCATTCGGCAGCCGTTTAAGCAGCGCCTCGAACGCTTCACTGTCGACAGGTCCGTTAAAATAATGCGTCAGGGTCATCACATGCTCGTGCGAGACGTAGTGTTCGCCGCTCTGCTCCTGACCGTCGCGATGAAGTCCGTGGCTGCAATTTGCGCCGCACAGATGCGCTTCGTGGACGTCCCGCCCGCCGCGGGCGGGAATGCGGCCTTCCGCCGCGTCCGGAGCGAAAATGCCGAGCTCCGTCATGCAGCGGACCGTAACGGTCATCGGTGCGTATTCGTTCAACTCCCGGACCAGCTGCTGCACTTCGATCAGCTCCTCGGAACCGAGCCGGTCCGCTTTATTGACGATTAAATCGGTCGCGCAGCGGATTTGATCCTGCATCAGCTTGAACGTTCGTCCGCCTTTTCGGCTGCGCGCAAGCAGCTCCGGGCCGTCGACGACCGTCGCCACCGTACGCAGCTCGACGCGCGCCAGCATCGAAGCTTCAGTGACCGCGTCCATCATTTCGATCGGATTGGCCGCTCCGGTCGCTTCAATCAGCACGACCTCCGGCCGATGCTCGTCCACGAGCCGCTTCAGCTCCGAGCCGAGATCGCCGCGAATCGTACAGCAAATGCAGCCGCCGAGCATCTCCGCCATCGGCACGTCCCCGGCGATCAGCTGGCCGTCCAGATTGACCTCGCCCAGCTCATTCATGACAACGGCCGCTCTCACGCCCGCCGCCTTATAATGATCGACAATCCGATTCAGAAGCGTCGTTTTGCCGCTGCCGAGAAATCCGCTCAGCAGGTGCACCGGGACCGTGCCCGGTTCTTGTTGCCGCATTTCTTTGTCCGTCATCAGCCGTTTACCTCCCAAATGAGCCATAAAGCCTGCCGGAAAAGCTTCGGATTACCCGATTATACCGCGTTAAGCGAGACGGGAAAAGCAAAGCGGACAGGCTTCCCCGTCTGCAGCCAGTATGAAGGGGCTTTTATGGGCTGCAGGCACAAAAAAACGGGACCCCGTAAGGTCCCATTTTCCTTGGTAATGCTTGGTATTGGGCTGATGGATTACATCATGCCGCCCATACCGCCCATGCCGCCCATGTCAGGCATAGCCGGTTTTTCTTTTTCCGGTTTATCGGCAACAACCGCTTCGGTCGTCAGGAACATGGCCGCAACGGAAGCCGCGTTTTGCAGTGCGGAACGCGTGACTTTCGCCGGGTCGACGATACCGGCGGAGAACATGTCAACCCATTCGCCCGTAGCGGCATTGTAGCCGATGCCGAGCTCTTCGCCTTTCAGGCGCTCGACGATGACGGAGCCTTCTTGGCCGGCATTCGCCGCGATCGTGCGAACCGGCTCTTCCAGCGCGCGCAGCACGATGTTGACGCCCGTTTGCTCGTCGCCGTCGGCTTGAACGGCTTTCACCGCGTTGAACACGTTCACGAGCGCCGTGCCGCCGCCGGAAACGATGCCTTCTTCAACGGCAGCGCGCGTCGAGTTCAATGCGTCTTCGATGCGCAGCTTGCGCTCTTTCAGCTCGGTTTCGGTCGCCGCGCCGACTTTGATGACGGCTACGCCGCCGGCCAGCTTCGCCAAACGCTCTTGCAGCTTCTCTTTGTCGAATTCGGAGGTCGTTTCTTCCAGCTGCGCGCGAATTTGGTTGACACGAGCGTCGATGTCGGACTTGTTGCCTGCGCCGTCGACGATGATCGTGTTTTCTTTCGTCACGCGGATTTGACGCGCGGAACCGAGCTGATCGATCGAAGCCGATTTCAGTTCGAGGCCGAGCTCTTCGGTGATGACTTGACCGCCGGTCAGAGCGGCGATATCCTGCAGCATCGCTTTGCGGCGGTCGCCGAAGCCCGGAGCTTTAACCGCTACGCAGGTGAACGTGCCGCGCAGCTTGTTGACGACGAGCGTCGCTTGCGCTTCGCCTTCGACGTCTTCTGCGATGATCAGCAGCTGCTTGCCGGATTGAACCACTTTCTCCAGCACCGGCAGGATTTCCTGAATGTTGGAAATCTTTTTGTCGGTGATGAGGACGTACGGATTTTCCAGCACAGCTTCCATTTTGTCCGTATCGGTAATCATGTAAGGCGACGTATACCCGCGGTCGAACTGCATCCCTTCGACAACTTCAAGCTCCGTTACGAAGCCTTTCGATTCTTCGACGGTAATGACGCCGTCGTTGCCGACTTTCTCCATCGCTTCCGCGATCAGTTGGCCCACTTCGTCGTCTGCGGAAGAAATCGCGGCCACCTGTGCGATCGATTGTTTGCCTTCGATCGGCTTGGCGATGTTTTTCAGCTCTTCAACAGCGGCGCGAACGGCTTTCTCGATGCCTTTGCGGATAACCATCGGGTTTGCGCCAGCCGTTACGTTTTTCAGCCCTTCGCGGATCATTGCCTGCGCGAGAACCGTAGCCGTCGTCGTACCGTCGCCGGCAACGTCGTTCGTTTTGGTCGCAACTTCTTTAACGAGCTGCGCGCCCATGTTTTCGAATGCGTCTTCCAGCTCGATTTCTTTCGCGATGGAAACGCCGTCGTTCGTAATCAGCGGGCTGCCGAATTTTTTCTCCAGCACCACGTTGCGGCCTTTCGGGCCGAGCGTTACTTTTACTGCATTTGCAAGCGCGTCAACCCCGCGCAGCATCGCGCGGCGGGCGTCTTCGCCGAATTTGATATCTTTTGCCATCGTTTTGACCTCCTAAAAGTTTTGTGTAGCTATGCTTCCTGAATAACTTCGCAACAAAACTCGCTTCGTAAGCATCCGCTATGTTTTCTGCGAACCTTCCAAACGTCCGTCTAACGGAAACCGCCGTAGAAGCATTCGCTCAAATCAAGAACGCACATGTATATTCGTATCCAATACGGGCTTAGCCCAAAATGGCGTGGATGTCGCTTTCTTTCATAATCAAGTACTCTTTGCCTTCGTATTTCACTTCGGTGCCGGCATACTTCGAGAACAGTACGCGGTCGCCTTCTTTCACTTCCAGGGCAATGCGAGAGCCGTCCTTGTTGAGCGCGCCGCTTCCGACTGCAACGATTTTGCCTTCTTGCGGCTTTTCTTTCGCCGTATCCGGCAGCACGATGCCGCTAGCGGTAGTTTCTTCTTTCGCGATCGGTTCGACCAATACGCGTTCACCCAAAGGTTTGATCATGAAAATAGCCTCCTTTTGATTGTAGTTGCCGAAAAAGTTTTTATTAGCACTCGCAACTGGTTAGTGCTAATAACCATTTTTAATAATACCGATTTTGCTATTGGATTTCAAGTAGGCGAAAGCAATTTGCGTGAATTTTACATCAGCCTGCGCAGCGCTTCGGACAGGTCCGCAGAATAAACTAAAGACGCCCTCCGCACGGCGGCGGAAGGGCGTCTTCATTCGATGTGCTGCAGGCGGTTAAACGAGCGGCTGCATGCCGCGCTCGAGCCAATCCTCGCGGGTCGGACCGTAAATGTCGGGCGCGCGCAGCCCGGCTTGTCGGAGCAGCACGGTCATCTGACCGCGATGGTGGATTTCGTGCTGGATCAGGATGCGCAGCGTCAGTCCGTTCGGCCAATCCTCGCCGTACATGTTGGTTACTTGACCAAGCGACGCATCGGTCCACTGCGTTTCGACCGCACGAAGCATATCGGCCGAGGCACGTTTATACGCATCCGTGACTGCGGCGGCCGATTCAGGCGCCTGCTCCCCGCCTTCGAGCGGAGGAAATTCAAGACCTGTACGGGACAGCATTTCGTGCATCGTTGTCGCCAAGTGCCAGCCCAGCTGGCCGAGCGTGCGGTGGTTCGGAGCAATTCGCTGGCCGAGAGACGCATCGGTCATCGCCTCCAGCACTCTTGCGGTCGATTTCGTCTCCATTTTCCATTCGGCTGCAAACTCCTGTACCGTTTTGAACATGTTCGGCGTCCTCCTCGATTTTCTTACGGATCACTAGCACATGTTCAGTATAGCGGCCTCCCCCTGACAGCCTTATGTCAGTGAAAAAAAAGCCGATTTCTCATATAACCGGACGATCTCTCCGGCGAGCGCCGTGACTTTGCGCGCAACGGATTCGGGCTCCAGCACCTTCACGTCGGGGCCATAGCCGAGCAGCATGCCGTAAAGCCAGTCTTCATCCGGCTGCTCCGCCGTCACGAGCAGCGAACCGTCCGCCTCCGTTTCGATCCGGCTAGGATCGAAGTAATCCCGGACCCTCGCTTTTGCCCGCGGGTGAAAACGAAGCACGAGCCGCACAAGCTCCGGAGGATCATCGGTGCGGTTCCACCGGTAATCGAGCTGCTCCAGCGTCTTCTCCCGCCTTGTGAACGTCTCCTCCAGCACCGTTAAGCGGTCGATGCGCGATAAGCGGAAAATCCGGTAATCCCGGCGAAGCAGGCAGTAGCCGTACAAATACCATCTATACCCTTTCAGCACGATGCCCATCGGCTCGCACATCCGCTCCGAATCTTCGCCTTGCGTCGTCGTATACGAGAAACGGATCAGCCTCGTGCTGCGAATCGCCGTTTTCAAATCGGCCAGCATTTCTTTGTCCTCCCGGCTGCCGGCATGCCACGGATTGATATCGACGATAAGCTGCCCGTGCGGATCGGTCACGGCGCCCGGTTCGGCTTTGGCTGTCAATGCGCCCACCTTGTCGAGCAGCGCGCCGATATCCTGCTCATCGTAGGACGACCGCATGCCCTGCAGGGCAATAATAATCGACTGCAGCTCATCCAGCGACAAATACTGGCGTTCGATGCGGTACTGGTCCATAATTTCATACCCGCCGTTCGCTCCCGCGTAGGAGACGATCGGAATACCGGCCTGATTGATCGTTTCTAGGTCGCGGTAGATGGTCCGCAGCGATACCTCGAAGCGGTCGGCCAGCTCCTTGGCGCCGACGCGGCGGCGGTTCAGCAGCAGCATCGTAATCGCGAGCAGCCGGTCAAGCTTCATGACGCATTCCTCCCCGAACGCTTTCCTGTCAAAAGGATACCACTGCAGCAGCCGCTCCGGCAAAAAATTCGGCTTCGGCAGTCACTGCTAAGCAAAAAACCGGCCCAGAAGGCCGGCATCCGAACGTTTTACGTGCTGTACTGCTCCTCCCAAGCCTCGTCGGCAGCAAGCTGCTTCCGGTATACGACGCCGGACAAAAACACGCTGAGCTCGTAGAGCAAAATAAGCGGAACCGCCACCAGCGAGTCCGAAATAAAATCGGGCGGGGTGACGACGACCCCGATGAAGATGAGAATAAAATAAGCGAGCCTGCGCATCTTGCGCAGCCGCATCGGCGTCAAAATCCGCAGCTTCGTCAAAAACATGATCGCGACCGGAAGCTCGAAGAGCAGCGAAATCGGGATCAGAATGTTGAACATAAACGAGAAATATTGGGTGATGCCGTACGTTTCCTCCAAATTCAAATGCCGCGCCACTTCCGTCGTGAAACGGAATGCCATCGGAAAGACGACGAAATACGAAAACGCGAGCCCGATGAGAAACATAAGGAACACGAACGGCACAAACATCAGCGCCGCGCGCTGCTCGTTCTCCTTCAGCGCCGGCTTGATGAACGCCCACAGCTGGAAGGCCGTGAACGGCAGCACGACGACCATCGCGATCACCAGCGCAAACTTCATATAAATGCCGATGCCGTCCCAGAGCGAAAATGCGTGCAGGGACATGCCTTTAACCGGCTCCTGATCCATCAAATAATTGTACAGCGGGAACGTCAGCAGCAGCCCGACGATCATGGCAAGCACCAGCACAATCAAAATATATACGATTCTGCGCCGGAGTTCGCCGAGATGTTCGAACAGCGTCATCAGCCCATCGCCGGGAGAAGGCGTGTTGGATTCGGACGGAGTCACCGTTTCCGCGCACCTCACTTTCGGTAATCCGAGTGGAATTTTCCAAGCCTTAAAAAAAAAGCGGGTTCCGTTATTCCGGAAGCCGCTTATCGTCCGCCTGTTCTCCAGGCTTGCGGTTCGTCTCGATCCGTGAAACCTCTTTGCGTTCCTGGCCGTCGTCGTCCATGAGGTCTTTCGCGCCCGCTTTAAATTCCTTGAGCGTCCGGCCGAAAGCGCGCCCGAGCTCCGGCAGCTTGTTCGGCCCGAACAGCAGGAGCGCGACAAGCACAAGAAGGATGAAGCCTGTAACGCCGATTCCGCTAAACATATCGTTCCCTCCTGTCATGATTCGTAAATCGTTCGTAAACGTAAATTCAATACGCAAAAGCGTTTAATGACCAAAAAACCGCCTGAAAAGCGGCCATACTGTTATTCGTTTCAGCGGACGTGAAGACCGCCATAGCCCATATGCACGATGTCCGCCTTCGTTATCGTATCCCCCGCCAAAATCCGGGGAAGCAGCACGTCGAAGGAGGTGTACGGGTCGTGCATGACGCAGCCCGGAAGCCCCATGACGGGGACGCCGGAAATATATCCGACCAGCAGCATCGAGCCGGGCAGCATCGGCGTTCCGTAGCTGACGATATCCGCGCCGGCCGCTTGAATCGCGCCGGGCGTGCGATCGTCGGGATCGACGGACATTCCGCCCGTTACCAGTATCATATCATACCGCTGCGCCAGCAAGTAGTGTATTTCCTTGACAATTGTTTGTCGGTCGTCCGGGGCGAAACGCTGCTCCGCCACCTCCGAGCCGAGCGACTCAACGATGCGCCGCACGGCCGGGCCGAATTTATCCTGGATGCGGCCGGAGAATACCTCGCCGCCGGTCGTCAACAGCCCGATCCGATGGCGGCGAAGCGGCTTCAACCGCAGCGGCCCCCGGCCGTCGTGAAGCTCGCGGTACCTCGCCGCAGCCGCCTCCGCCTGCTCCACCTTCGCTTCCGGCACAACCAGCGGAATGACGCGTGTCGCCGCCAGTTGGCCGCCTGCCTGGACGACGGTGTTCGTCCGCACCGTGGCCAGAGCGATTTCGCCGAGCGCATTGATTTCATGCACGAGCTCGGCATCGATTTGCGCAAGCGCCGGAGACTGCAGCGCCGATTTAATGGCGACCTTGCCCTCATGCGGCTCCGTCGCCGTGAGACCGTCGCCGCCGAGCGCCGCGGCAAGCCGGGCCGCCGCATCGTCTTCATGAAGCTCGCGTTCGCCGAGCTCCAGAATATAAATATGCTCCTTGCCGATGTCGAGCAGCTTCGGAATATCGCTTTCCGTCACAATATGGCCTTTTTTGAACAGCCGTCCCTTGAATTGTCCGGGAATGATTTGCGTCAAATCGTGTGCGAGCCGCAGGCCGACCGCTTCCTGAACCGGAATTTCCTTCAGCACCGTCTTGGTCGTTTTCATTCGCTGTGCTCTCCCGTCCGGCCGGACAAGATGCTGAGGGCATGCGGCAGCTGGTCCATAATGGCCATTAAATTCTCGTGTACGCCCTTCGGACTTCCCGGCAAATTGATAATAAGCGAACGTCCGCGGATCCCGCAGACGCCCCGTGAAAGCATTGCCCGCCGCGTGCGCTGCATCGCGCCGAGCCGCATCGCTTCAGCCAGGCCCGGAACGTTGCGGTCGATAATTCGGAGCGTCGCCTCCGGCGTCAAATCGCGCGGCGCGAGACCCGTTCCGCCCGTCGTGATGACGAGATCCGCCTGGTAATAATCGGTCATTTCAATGAGGGCGGCCATAATTTCATCCTGCTCGTCCGGCACGATGCGGTAGTCGACAATGTCGCCGCCCAGTTCTTCCTCCACCAGTTCCCGGATGACCTGTGCGCTCGTGTCTTCCCTTTCGCCGCGCGAGCCTTTGTCGCTGGCCGTCAGTAATGCCACTTTCCACCGCATGAGCTTCTTCCCCCGCTTTCGCCGATTATTCCTCGCGAATATAATCGCCGCTTTTGCCGCCGCTTTTGGCCAGCAGCATGGTCGGGCCGATGACCATATCCTTCTGAAGCGCCTTGCACATGTCGTACACGGTAAGCGCCGCCGCCGAAACCGCCGTCAGCGCCTCCATTTCGACGCCCGTTTTGCCCGTCGTCTTCACGGTTCCTTCTATATAAAGCTGATCTGCTCCGTTGTCGCCGAACGATAAATTCACGCCCGTGAGCGGAAGCGGATGGCACATCGGAATCCAGTCCGACGTCTTCTTGGCCGCCATGATGCCGGCGATTTGGGCAACCGCCAGCACGTCGCCTTTGCCGATCGTGCCCGCCTTGATGCGGGACAGCGTATCCGGCGCCATCGTCACCGTCGTCCGCGCCGTCGCGGACCGCGACGTAACCGCCTTCTCCGTCACGTCGACCATCTTTGCCCGGCCCTGCTCGTTAAAATGCGTCAGTTCCATACGCTGCTCCTTTCGGGATGCGGCCATCCATCCGCCTTTCGCGCCGACAGCATTAGTTCGCCGCGCTCCGGATTCGGCAGACGCCTTGCTCCGTAATCACCAAGTTCATCCTTGCGTCGTGCGCTTCCATCGGCACCGAATCCAATCGCTGCGCCTCGAAAGCGAGCCCGGCCCACAACGGAGGAACGCCGCCCGCTGCGGCGGCAATGCCGAGAGCCCGGCTTTGAAACCGGTCATAATACCCGCCGCCGTACCCCAGCCGGCCGCCTGCCGAATCGAAGGCCAGCCCCGGCACGAAGACGACAGCCGGGAGCTCGCGTTCCGCAAGGAGCCGCGCCTTCGCCGGTTCGGGCTCGCGAATGCCGTAAGCGCCAGCCGAGAGCTCGTTCCAGCTCCGGACGGCGTACAGCTCCATGCTTCGGCTTGAAGGGTCGATTCTCGGCAGGATGACGTCCATTCCCGTTTGCCATGCCCATTCGACCAGGCGAGCCGGATCGAGCTCGGATCGAAATGCGGCATAAGCCATGATGGCCGCGCCGGGACGGGCGATTCCCTCGTCCGCCAGCCACCCCGCGGCCGCCGCGCAGGCCGAGGCCGACCAGCCGGCACGGCTTTCGGACGGCAGCGCATCCCGCCTGGCCGCCGCTGCCGCGCGAAGCGTCTTCTTCAAGCCGGCCGTCTCGCCGCCGCTCGGAACATCCTGTCGCTTCATCTTTCGATTTTCGCGCCTCTTTCCCGCTTTTGTTTATCTAGTTTACCACTGTTGCCAGCAATTCGCCAATGGCTTGGCGGCGTCTCGGATGCGGAATGCGGGTCCGGCCGCGTCTTCGAATTCCGGCTCGTCGGGGGCGGATTCGCCGGCAAATTTGCCGGCGAATCGTCGCGAATCGGCCGCTTCCTGTGGTAAACTGATGGAAGTGCGCCCTGTATGCGCCAGCTTTTACGGCATGGAGGTTTCTTCATCATATGCTTCTTCAAGTATCGGACATTTCCAAAAGCTATGGGACGACCGTCATCTTGTCGTCCATTACTTTTCAGGTTCAGGCGCGCGAGCGGGTCGGACTCGTAGGCGTCAACGGCGCCGGCAAATCGACCTTGCTGCGCATCATCGCCGGCGAGCTGTCGGCCGATTCCGGTTCCATTTATAAAGCGAAGGAGACGACGATCGGGTATTTGGCCCAGTCGAGCGGCCTGCAGTCGGAGCGGACCATCATAGATGAAATGCGTGCGGTATTCGCCCATTTGACTGAGGCTGAACGGGAGCTCCGCGCGCTTGAGCAGCAGATCGCCGATCCTTCCCTGCAGCGGGACGAAAAAGCGTATCAAGCCATTTTGGACAAGTATTCACGACTTTCCGAATGGTTCCGCCAACATGGCGGCTTCGAGACGGAGACGCGCATCCGCAGCGTGCTGCACGGCATGGGCTTTGGGCATTTCTCTCCGGATACGAGCATTTCGACGCTGAGCGGCGGCCAGAAAACGCGGCTTGCGCTGGCCCGGATCCTGCTGCAGGCGCCCGACCTGCTGATGCTCGACGAGCCGACGAATTATTTGGATATCGAGACGCTGACGTGGCTCGAAGATTATTTGCGCGGATATCCGGGCGCGATTCTGGTCGTTTCCCACGACCGCTATTTTCTCGATGCCGTCGTTCAGTCGATTGTGGAAATCGAGCGCAATAGCGCCAAGCGGTATACGGGCAATTACAGCCGGTACATCGAGCTGAAGGCCGCCGATTACGAATCGCAGATGAAGCAGTACGAGAAGCAGCAGGATGAAATCGCGAGGCTTGAAGATTTTATCCGCAAAAATATCGTCCGTGCCTCGACAACGAAACGTGCGCAAAGCCGCCGCAAAATGCTCGACAAGCTGGAGAAGGTCGACAAGCCGGCCGGCGAGCTGAAAAAAGCGTATTTCGCCTTTGAAATCGACCGCCAGACCGGAAACGACGTGCTGGACGTGCGCGATTTGTCGATCCGCTTCGACGGAAAGGGCGAACCCCTGTTCGCGAACGTTTCGTTCCGTCTCGAAAGGGGCGAGAATGTGGCGCTGCTCGGTCCGAACGGCATCGGCAAATCGACGCTGCTTAAAGCGCTGCTGGGCGAGCAGCCGGTCGCCGCCGGGACGATTCGCTGGGGAACGGGCGTCAAAATCGGCTATTACGACCAGGAGCATCGCGGACTTCACCCGGGCAATACGGTGCTGGAGGAGCTTTGGAGCGCCTATCCGCATATGGAGGAGGCCCGCATCCGCACCGTGCTCGGCAATTTTTTGTTCAGCGGCGACGACGTGCAGAAGCGCGTCAGCACGCTCAGCGGCGGCGAGCGTGCTCGCGTCTCGCTGTCGAAGCTGATGCTGGCCCGCGCCAATGTGCTCATTTTGGACGAGCCGACAAACCATCTCGATCTGTACAGCAAGGAAGTGCTCGAATCGGCGCTGATCGATTACGAAGGCACGCTGCTGTTTATTTCCCATGACCGTTACTTTCTAAATAAAATGACGGAGCGCATTGTCGAACTGACTCCGCAGGGAATGCATCATTTCCTGGGAAATTATGACGAAATGGTCGAGAAAAAACAGGAAATCGAGCAAATCCGGCTGGAAAACGCACAGGACAAGCAGGTCGCTGCCGTACCAATTCCGGAAACGGCCGCGCCAAAATCGTACGAAGCCGACAAGCAGGCCAAACGAGACGAGCGCAATCGACAGCGGAAGCAGGAGCTGCTTGAGCAGGAAATCGCCCGTTTGGAAGAGGAAATCGCCGAATTGGAGATTGAACTGGCCGATCCTGACATTTACAACGATTATGTAAGAGTACAATCGATTCAAACCGACATCGACACGAAAAAAGCGCAGCTTCAGACCGCCTACGACGCCTGGGAGGAGCTGCTGTCGTAACGGCGCGCAATCGGCGGAATCGTGTGCGATAACGTTTCAAACGGAAAGCCTTCACCCGAGTGACCGGGGAAGGCTTTTTCGCATTGTTCCGTGATTTAATCGCCGTTAAGCAGCAGACTCAGGCCGGCCGTTCAACGCCTGGCACCTATCCGTGCCGAGCCTTCTTTTCCATCCACAACAATTCGGATTCGGTGCGATATCCACCTTTTCCACAGCTTTATCCACAATAAACGGTGAATTGTTCGGCAATTCTGGCACTAAACCGATGCTTCAAATGCTGATTTTCTTTACGAATTGTTCATAGTCAGCTCTCCTGTGGACGGAAGCAGGCGATTATACTCCCATTATCCACATTGTCCACAGCCGCCTGTGAAAAACTTATCCCGTTTTTATACACATTGTAAAGACAAGCGGACACTGCGTTTTATTGTGTTATCCACAATCAGCACACCGGCCTGTGGATATTGCTGTGGATTACAAAATGAACCAGCAGAGGAACCGCATAAAATATGGCGGTATGTTGGGAAACTTGGCGTCAGCTGCAAGCGGTGAAAAAATGAATCGGCATCGCCGCCGTCGCAGTCTCGCCTCTAAACGGGCGGCTCTTGCGAGCCGTAGATGTGCGTTCGCAGCGAAAGCTTCGCGCTTGTCGGCGATATCGCCGCTCCTGAAGTGATGCTTAAAGCCGCTTGTCGGCGATGTCGCCGCTCCTGAAAAGCTGCTTTAGGCTGCTTGGCGGCCATCCTGCCCGCACCAACCCGTCTTCGCAAAAGGAGCGATTGTTTACCGTGTGAACGGTTAACGCTCCGAATGATTGACGGGCCGAGGAACCGGCTCCAGAAGCGGTAAAGACCAAAAAAGCAGCCCGCCGGAAACGAACTGCACCTCCCACCTCCAATGGCTGGATGGTTTCTACAATTGGAGTGCAGTTCAAACGAAGGCAGGCTGCTTTCTTATGACGGCGGCGGCGGTGCTGCATGTCCCGCACCTCTGTACCAGTGCGCGGTGCAGCGAAGCACCGCTCTTATGCAAGGGTTCCGGGTGCGTTCCAGTGCTCGGGGCGGATCAGGGACGGCGGCAGCTTGGTCCCGGCGTCGCCTTTAGCGGCGTTAATCTGGGGCTGGGTAAGGAAGATCGCGCCGGTGAGGTTCGCTCCGCCAAGATCGGCATCGCGCAAATCTGCCCCGATCAGGTCGGCCGCTCGCAAATCTGCTCCGCGCAGATCGGCCGCGATCAAATAAGCCCCCCGCAGATTGGCGGCTCGCAGGTCCGCTCCTCGCAGATTGGTGCCGATCAGATCGGCGCCCCGGCCGAAAGCTTTTCGCCGCTTGGAAGGGACCTTCAGGGAACGGATAGCTTCGGACCTTACAAGCTCGCTCGTCCGCAGCAGCAGCGCATTCGCCCGCTCCCGGCAGGACGCGATATCGACCTGCAGGAGGGAAGCCGCATCCAGCCCGGTAAGCTGCTCCGTCTCCTCCAAGACCCGGCTCAGCTCGTCCCGGAATGGCCGGGTGGCGAGATGCGCAAGCGCCTCGTTCAAATACCACAGCAGCTCGTGAAGATGACGCATGACCGCAAACGACTCGAACATCGCTTCTGCGGAAGCCGGAGCCTGCCGCCAGTCGCGGCCGCCGAACGTGACCTGCGAAACCTTCTGCCCCGCGCCAAAGCATTCATAAACCGTGCAGCCCTTAAACCCCTGCCGTCTGAGGCTGTCGTGAATGCCGCAGCGAAAGTCCGGCTGCAAATTGGGACAGGGGCGCCCTGCCGCCTTGTCCAGGGCAAAATCGGCCGAAGCGGCAAAGGGCAGCGCAACGCAGCAAAGACCGAAGCAGCTTTCGCAGTCGGCCCGAAGAGCGGTACGGTAATCGGACGGGTCAGTCTTTGCATGTTCATAGCGGCCGGACATCGGATATCTCCTCCCCGAATCGGATGAATGATAATGAAGAACGTCTATGCAAAAAGCCCGCCGTCTCCGCTTACCGAAACGACAGGCCGGGCTGTATACGTCAAGTGCAAATGCGATACGCGGGCAGCGCCTCTGCATTTTCGCCGCCCTCCCGGCCGGAATAGCCGCAAAACGGCTTCTCCGCGAAGGAAACCTCAGTCCTTCACCGACCAGTCCTCGAGCGACAGCATCGGCTCCGCCTTCATGTCGAGCGGGGTGAATTCGCCGCGCTTCCATTTCAAATGCGCCGCTGCGGCAATCATCGCCGCATTGTCCGTACACAGGGAAAGCGGCGGCACGAGCAGCGGTACGCCTTCGGCTTCGCAGCGAGCGGCCAGCGCGGCGCGCAGGCCGCGGTTGGCGGCTACTCCGCCGCACAGCAGCAGCTGCTTCGCTCCGCATTCGCGAACGGCGCGCAGCGCCTTCTCCGTCAAGACGTTGATGACCGATGCCTGGAAGCCGCGCGCCAGGGCAGCGCGCATCGGCGGCTCGCCGCGCATTTTCGACTGGTTGATCGCCGCCAGCACAGCCGATTTCAAGCCGCTGAAGCTGAAATCGAACGAGTCCGGCTCCAGCCAGGCGCGCGGCAGCTCGATTTCATCGTCGGCGTCCAGAGCCAGTCGATCGATATGCGGGCCCCCGGGGTACGGAAAGTGCAGCGCCCGCGCCACTTTGTCGTACGCTTCGCCGACGGCGTCGTCGCGCGTTCGGCCGATAATCCGGAACGCCCCTTCGCGTTCGAGCGTTACAAGCTCGGTATGCCCGCCGGAAACGACGAGCGCTACCGCCGGGTACGTGATTTCGTGGACGAGTGCGTTGGCGTAAATATGCCCGGCGATATGATGCGTGCCGATCAGCGGCAGATCGAGCGCCATGGCCAGCGTTTTGGCGGCGACGATGCCGACGAGCAGCGAGCCGACGAGTCCGGGGCCCTGCGTCACGGCAATCGCCGACAAATCCGCAAGCGGAATGCCGGCCGCCTGCACCGCCTGCTCCATGATGACGGTAATCGTCTCGACATGCTTGCGCGAGGCGATTTCCGGGACGACGCCGCCGAACATCTCGTGCGTCTCGATCTGGCTGGATACGAGATTCGTCAAAATGTCGCGGCCGCCCCGCACGATTGCGACCGACGTTTCATCGCAGCTCGTTTCAACGGCCAAAATAATTTCGTTTGTGGTCACGCTTGTTTTCCGCTCCTGCCTGTTCGAGCTCCGCCCACATGATGAGGGCGTCCTCCTGATTGTCCGAATAATAGCCCGGCCGGATGCCGGAAGGTTCGAAGCCGAGCTTCCGGTAAAGCCGCTGGGCGATTTCGTTGCTGACCCGAACCTCCAGCGTCATGCGCGCCGATCCGAAAAAGACGGCCGTGCGCTGCAGCTCCGTCAGCAGCTTCTCGCCGAGCCCGCGGCCGCGGTAATCGGAGCGCACGGCAATATTCGTCACGTGCGCTTCGTCCATTATCGTCCACATGCCGCCGTAGCCGATAATATCGCCGTCCAGATCCATAACCATATAACGGGCGAAATGATTATTCGTCAGCTCGTTCACGAACGCTTCGCCGGACCACGGGCTCGTGAACGCTTCCCGTTCGATGTCGAGCACGCGGGGAATGTCCGCAAGCGTCATGGACCGGAAAACGACGCGGCTTTCCAACGACTCCTTCATCGGCCGCCCGCCTCTCCCGCCTGCCCCGCCTGCCGCGCCAGCAGCTTGACCTCTGCTTCGGCCAGCTGCGTGTAGTTCGGGACGAACGTATGCGCTTCGTCGCGTTCGCCGCGGGCGATCCGCCGCATGCCAAGCGCGGCAACCGCGCTGCCGTTCAGGACGGCCGGCAGCAGCCGGACTTCCGTGTGCCTGCTGCCGGCATAGGAAATTTCCGCCTCGCACAGGCTGCGAAGCCGCTCGCCTTCCGCCTCATGCAGCGAGAAGTCGCCGACGATCCAGATGCGGAAAGGCGCTTCGCCGTTTCGCCGCGCCAGCCGCAAACCGTTCACCCGGTCGACCCAATCCTTCATCAGCCGGATGCCGTCGTCCTCCAGCCGGCTCCAGCTTTCCCTTCCGCCTTGCGAAGCGAAAGCCGCGGTATACACCTGACCGCGGCGGGCGTCCATAATCGGAATATACCATTCTTCCGGCGAAACGATCCCGTCCGCCTGCGCCGGATGGGTGCGCCCTACAGAAACCTCGCCTAAATCCGCAGGCCGTCCGAACTCGCCGCCAATGTCGCCGGCGGCCGCTTCGTCCGCTCCATCCGCCGCTTCGCACATCGCGCCATAGGCGAGCGCTTCCAGGCTGGAAACGCCGACAAGCGGCTTGTTCCAAACCCAAGCGAGCGTTTTGCCCACCGCCACCGCGATGCGCATGCCCGTATAGGAACCGGGCCCCCGCCCGACCGCCAGGCCGTCCAGCGACTCCGGAGCGACGCCGCTCCGCTCCAGCAGCGCCTTGATTTGCGGTACCGTTTGGACGGAATGGTTCCGCTCCGCCATCGTCTGCAGGGAGGCGAGCGTCGTTCCGCCGCGAACGACCGCCGCAGCCAGCGCCGCCGTCGACGTATCGACGGCGAGCATAAGCGGCCCGTCCGCAGCCTCCCGGCCTTCAGCTTGCTGACCCGTCATTTCCTTCCGCTCCCATCGTTAGAAGTTGCCGGCACCAATCCGCATACGGGCTGCCGATGCCCGTCAAGTTGATGCGTCTTCGTTCTCCGCCCAGGTGCTCGATAAACAGCTGCAGCCGCTCCTCGGGGAGCAGCTCCTCGATCAGGCTGGCCCATTCGACGAGCGTAATGCCGGTGCCGTAAAAATAATCGTCCAGCCCAAGCTCGTCCGCTTCGGCCACCGACAGCCGGTACACGTCCATATGATACAGCGGCATCCGCGCGCCTTCGTATTCTTTAATCAGGGTAAACGTCGGACTGTTCACGGTTGCGGTTACGCCGACGGCCTTCGCAAACGCTTGCGAAAACCGCGTCTTGCCCGCGCCGAGATCGCCGTCCAGCGCAAGCACCGCGCCGGGGCCGGCCATGCCGGCGAGCAGTTCCGCAAGCCGGACCGTATCCGATTCGCTTTCCGCCGTCCAGACGGCCTGTCCTGTATCGACCATCGCATTAACCACCCGTCAATCTCCGTCTTCCTGCGGCGTCCGTCGGCATTCGCCGTACAAGCCGGACGCCGCGGCTATGCAAAATGATTGTAGCCCCGCTTCGCCAGCGGCTCCCGTCGCTGCGCGAGGCTCTGCGCGCCGCGTCCGGCCGCGGGGGCACGGATCAGCTCGACGCCGGCGGGACCGGCCTCGACTTCGCCGATCACATAGAACGGCAGCCCTGCGGCGGCAAGCGCCGCTTTGGCCGCCGGCGCGTCGCCGGCGGCCATCGTGCCGAGCAGCGTATAATCCTCGCCGCCGTACAGCATCCATTCGAGCGGGTCGGCGCCGGCCCAGCGCGCGTAAGCGGCGAGACTGCCGGCGAGCGGCAGGTCCGGCTCCCGCAGCGCGAGCTTCACGCCCGACGCTTCGGCGATTTCCCACGCCTCGCTGGCGAGTCCGTCGCTGACGTCGTTCAGCGACGTTACCGTGCCGCGCGCGGCAAGCATACGCGCGGCGCGCAAGGACGGCGCCGGGCGGCGGTGCGCCTGCACAAGCGCCGCCGCGCCGGCCGCCTCGGCCGCGGCCAGCGGCACGCACGGCGAGCCGGCGCCCGCCGACGCCGCCGCGAGCAAAAAATGCAGACCGGCCGCGGCCATGCCGACCGGCCCGGTTACAAACACGGCGTCGCCGGGCCGCGCTCCGGCCCGGCTGACCGCACGGCCGGCCTCGACGGTGCCGACGGCCGTCACGGCCACCACAAGCTGCGCCGGCGACGAGGTCGTGTCGCCGCCCACGATCGCGACGCCGTAATGCCCGGCGCACGCGTACAGCCCGTCGTAGAGCCGGCGGATGCGCGCCGGCTCCCAAGCCCGCGGCGCGCTCACGGAAACGAGCGCATGCCGGGGCACGCCCCCCATCGCCGCGATATCGCTTACGTTCGCGGCGAGCGCCTTCCAGCCGACGTCGGCTTCGCCCATCGTCGCCTCATTGAAATGGACGGTCTCCACCATCGTGTCGACCGCCAGCAGCCACTGCAGCGCGCCGCCCTCGCCCGGCGGCGCCTCCACGACGGCGGCATCGTCGCCGATGCCGATGACGACGCCCTGCTGCCTAAGCAGCTCCGCGTTTTGGCGGCCGTGCGTCCAGTGGCGGATGCGCGCGAATTCGTCCAGAGGGGCCCGCCTCCATTCCCAGAACCGCGTTGATTTTCCCCTTATTATATCGGTCCGCCCGCACGGTCGCAACAAAACGTCCCGGATTGTCCTACTTTGCGGCTCGCGGGGAACATCCGGGCTGAGGAAGCTTGACGCGAACCGGAAACGAAAAACGGAAAGGGACTCCCTGCGCCGTTTAAGCGCATGAAGTCCCTCCATGTAACGGCGGGATTCCCCGCGTCTATCCCGCGCACCATGCGCAGCTCGAGCCGGCGGTCGTTCGCCGATCGGCGACGGTCCGAGATCGGCTTTTCTGCCGGGCTGCCCCAAGCCGCCGGGTATCCCGGCCCCGCCGGTCCCGAGCTAATGGATGTCCCGCTTCTTGAACCGGCCGCCCTTGACGTCGTGGATATTGCCGACGGCGAGAAAGGCGGCGGGATCGAGCTCCTGCACGATCGATTTCAGCTTCGCTTCCTCGAGACGGGTAATGACGCAGAAGATCACTTTTTTCGCCCCGCCCGTAAAACCGCCTTCGCCCTGCAAATACGTCACGCCCCGGCCGAGCCGGTCCATGATCGCGTCGCCGAGTTCTTTCGCTTCCTCGCTGATGATCCATACCGACTTCGACTCGTCGAAGCCTTCAATTGTGACGTCGATCATTTTGAAGGCGATATAATACGCAATGAGCGAATACATCGCGCTGTCCCACGTAAAGACGAATCCCGCGCTTCCCAGAATGAACAGGTTCATGAACATGACGACCTCGCCGACCGAGAACGGCAGCTTCTTGTTGAACAGGATGGCGATAATCTCCGTGCCGTCCAGCGAGCCGCCGTTACGGATCACCAATCCCACGCCGATGCCGAGAATTACCCCGCCGATAACCGGAGCGAGGAACGTGCTGTACGTCAGCGGCTTGACCGGATGCAGCAGCACCGTGCCGATCGACATGATCGTAACCGCATAAAGCGTCGACAGCGCGAACGTCTTGCCGATTTGCTTATACCCGATAATAAGGAACGGAATGTTGAGCAGGAACAAGAATAAGCCGAGCGGCAGGTGCGTCACGTGGGCGATCATAATGGAAATGCCGGTGATGCCTCCGTCTACGATGCTGTTCGGCACCAGAAAAATTTCAAGGGCGACGGCGACCAGCGCCGCGCCGATCGTCAAAAACACGGTCCTGATGAGCAGTTCCAGCTTCGTCAGCCGAAAATGCTGTTTCCCCATGGTTCCCCCTCCTCTGTCTGTAAATCCGGAACGGTTCCGCCGCGTTCGGGACGGAACTCCGAATTTAAGCTTATAATTCCATTATACATGTTTTTTTCTTCATCTTCCAACTAAAAACCATGGTTATCTTTTGTTTTCATGATATTTCATTCAACTATCACGAGATTCCGCTATAACCTTTCACTCCTTCACCGGATAAAAGCCGTCGTCCTCAGCATGAGGCTGCATTCGCCCAAGCCAATCAAACGCGATTCGGCGACGCCTTCCGTCCGGCCTGCAAAACGAAAGCTCCCCCGCCGCCGTTTCCGGCCCGATCGGAGGAGCAGTAGGATTTTCGTAATTTATACGGTTGATCCGAATCCCTCTTGCAGCTGGTCGACCGGCACATTTTGCGTCCGTTCGGGGTTCGATTCGATTTTCACGGCGGCGGTTCCGCTCGTCTCGTCGACCTTTTCGATCCAGACCGGCCTGCCGTCCAGATGGACCGGAATCGTTTCCTCCGCATTGTAAATTTCCAGCGCCCGCTTCGTATCCATTCCCAATCTCCCTCCTTCCGGGTATCGTTATTCCTTCGTTTCCGGCTCCATCGTGTCGGTCGTCGATTCTTCGATCAGGCCGTTTTGCTCGGTCACCTGGCCGCCGCCCAGCCCTTCGTTGACCATCCGGTCGATATCCATGAAATAATCCTCGCGTCCTTCGTGCCGCGCGTCGGTTTTCGAACCGGCCGGCGAGTTGCCCGCTTCGGACATGCGATCCCCTCCTGTCAGGTTGTGCGGTTTAACGAAAATATGCCCGAATCGGTTGAGTTTCATGCATTCGGGGAACGCTGATAACATAACCTGCTAGTGCGAACGAAAATGCGGTTTTCGCCCGGTTTCGCAAGAGCCCGGAAGCGAAATAGGAATAAAGGGAGGGGAACAAATGCATACCGTCTGGAAAGGGGCGATCAGCTTCGGCCTCGTACACGTCCCGGTCAAAATGTTTTCGGCCACGGAGGATAAAGACATCTCGATGCGGCTTATCCACCGCGAATGCGGCAGTCCGATCTCGTACGTCCGGCAGTGCCCGGCCTGCGAGGTGACCGTCGATTGGGATGCGATCGTGAAGGGCTACGAATACGACAAAGGCCGGTTCGTGCTGTTCGAAAAAGAGGAGCTCGAGCAGCTGTCGGACGACGCGACGAAGACGATTAAAATATTGGATTTCGTGGCTCTCGAGGAGATCGATCCGATTTATTTTCAAAAAACGTACTATTTGTCTCCCGATCAGGCCGGCGGCAACGCGTATAATCTGCTTCTTGAAGCAATGCGGCTGTCGGGGCGGATCGGGATCGCGAAAATTTCCATCCGTTCGAAAAGCTCGCTCGCGGCAATCCGCGTCATCGGCGACTGCCTGGCGATGGAAACGATCTTTTACCCCGACGAAATCCGGCCGGTGCAGCAGGTGCCGGGGCTTCCGGAAACCGTTCAGGTCAACGAGAAGGAGCTCACGATGGCGCGGATGCTGATCGAGCAGCTGTCGACGCCGTTCGAGCCGGAGAAATATACCGACGATTACCGCGGCCGCCTGATGGATCTCATCCAAAGCAAAATCGCGGGCGAAGAGGTTCGCGTCGCTCCCGAGCAGCCGCGCACGAACGTGCTCGATCTGATGGCCGCCCTGCAGGCGAGCCTGGAGTCGGTACGGCTCGCGCCGGAAGCCGCCGGGACGCTGGATACCGGAACCGCGAGCAAGCGCGCGGCGGACAAGAAGGGCGCTAAGAAGGAAGCGCCGGCGGACGGCGCAGACGAAACGGCAAAAGCGAAAGCACCTTCGCCCCGCGCCAAGAAAGGCCTCAATTCGAAGGAGATTTTGTAGCGTATGGAACGGTCTGCTGATGCTTCTCCCCTTTCCCTGCTGCCTCTCGTTCCGATGGCGCCTATCTCCGCGGACACGCTTCCCGAAGGCAGGGACTGGGGCTACCAGCTGAAGTGGGACGGCGTCCGGATTTTGGCCGAGCTGGACGGGCAGGGATCGGTCAGGCTGTTTTCGCGTACGATGCTGGCGAAAAATCACGTTTATCCGGAAATCGCCGCCATCCTGAAAGGATTGTCGGACGAGCTCGGCCCCTGCCTGCTGGACGGCGAGGTGATTTGGTGGGACGGCCGCCGGCCCAGCTTCCAGCAGGTGCTGAAGCGGGAACGATCGCGCAGCCGGTCGGCGGGGACGATAGCAGGCGCATCGCCGGGGGCCGACGCCGCTTTGACAGTGCCAGAGTCGCATGCGGCGCATGAGCAGACGCCGGCTTTCGATCCGGCGAACGGTCCGGAAGCGGCTGCCGGAAGCAGGCCGGCGGTGTCCGGACCGTCTCTCGAAACCGGACTGCATTACGTCCTGTTCGACCTGCTTGCCGACGAGAGCGGCGATCTCCGGGAGCTTCCCTATTCGGAGCGGAACCGCCGGCTCGCGCGCAAATGTCCGCGCCGTCACCCGCGACTCTTTGCGACAGACCTGTATCTCGACGGCGGAAGCTTGTGGAGCTGGGTCGAAGCCGGCCGATGGGAAGGCGTTGTCGCCAAACGGCTGTCCAGCCCCTACCGCGAAGCCAAGAAGCACCGCGACTGGTTCAAGAAAAAAACGGCGCTGCTGCTTGACGTCGAAATCGTCGGCCTCAAGTGGCGAAACGGGATTGTCGCCAGCCTGGTGATGGCGTACGGCGGCGGCTATTTGGGCTCGGTGTCGCTCGGGCTGAACGACGAGCTGCGCGGCGCGCTCGCCGCGGCTTTCCGGCCCGACCGCACGAAGCCCCCGGCGGCGGGCGTCTGCCCGTTCGAACGGCTTCCCGACGATCTGAAGCGCGAGCAGGTGCAGTGGCTGCCCGTTCCTTTCCTTTGCCGGGTTACCGGGCTTGAAATTACGGCGGCGGGACAGCTTCGGCATCCGAAGCTGGTCACCTTCCTGCCGAAGGAGACGCAGCCATGAGCCGTACCGTGAAGGGCACCGTCATGGTGGACGGCCGGGAAGTGACGATCAGCAATCCGGACAAAGTGTTATGGCCCGACATGGGGATCACGAAGGCGGTGTTCCTGGAACGGCTTGCCGGTCTCTCGCCTTGGCTGCTGAAGCACTGCGCCGACCGATATTTGACGACGATCCGGTTTCCCGACGGCGTGCGGGGCAAATCGTTTTACCAGAAAAACTGTCCCGAGCCTGTACCCGATTTCGTCCGGACGTCCGAAGCCGGCGGCATCCGCTACGTCATGCTCGATTCGCTTCCCGTACTGCTGTGGCTCGGAAACCTGGCTTGTCTCGAGTTTCATGCCTCGTTCGACCGCATCAGCGATCCGGTCCGTCCGACCGAATGGGTTCTTGATCTCGACCCGTCGCGGGAGGTGGAGCCGCGCATTATGGAGGCGGCGTCGCTCGTCGGGGATTTGCTCGAATCGCTCGGCATCGCATCGGTCCCGAAGACGTCAGGGGCTACCGGCGCGCAGATCGTCACCCCCGTCATTCCCGAGCTGACGTTCGACGAGCTGCGGCAGATCGGGGAGTTCGTCGGGGCTTATCTGGCGGACAAATATCCGAAGCTGTTCACGATCGAGCGGCTGAAAAAGAACCGCGGCGATCTGATCTACGTCGATTATTTGCAGCACTACCGGGGCAAAACGATCATCGCGCCCTATTCGCCCCGCGCCAGGGACGGCGCCGCCGTCTCCACCCCGCTCCACTGGCGCGAGGTGCGCGCCGGCGCCCGGATCGAGGACTTCAATCTGCTCAACATCGCCGACCGGCTGCGCCGCGAAGGCGATCTGCTGGACACCGTCAGGCCGCAGTCGCTGAAGCCGATTCTGGCGTTCATCCGCGGCGGCCGGCGATGAAAGCAAACGCGCCGAAGAGACTGCGGACGTCCGCAGTCTCTTTCATTCATCCGGGCTTGTCTTCATTCTTCGCACGTTGGCCTCTCGGATTAGAGGATCCGCTCCGCCCCGCAGCGGCGGAAAACGGCTTCGGCCCGGCCGCCGCTCGACAAGTCGGGGCCGCCGTCCGAAGAACCGCCATCGACATCGGCGGCTACGACGATGCTTCCTTCGGCAATCGCCTTCCCGCATACGCCTGCCGTCTCCTCGTCCAGTCCAAGGGCGCGCAGCGACTGTTCCATGTTCGACTCGCCGTCCAGCATGCCGGCGGCGGCGAATACCCCGGCTCCGTTATACGGCGTGGAGCTGCTCACTCCGGGAGAGTTGCCGAGAAAGGCGAATCCGGCAGCCGTGCTGAGCGGCGCAGAAACGAAGCCGGGCAGCCCGTAACGGCCGCCTTCGCCGGACTCGTCGCGCGTCTCCGTCAGCTCCTGCACTTCGTCGGCGTGCACATCGGTTTCGCTCTCGATCCGCCGCGTATGCTCAATATTTTTGGCAAAGACATGAATACCGGTTCGGGCGAAGCCCTCCGCCTCCAATGCCTGTACGGCCTCGATCGCCTGCTGCTCCTTACGGAAAACGCCGGCTTGTAACGCCATCGCCATCTCCTCCTTGCAGATTGGGTTTACGCAGTCTTCGGCATGGCCGGCTTCGCTTTCCGGCTCATTCCGACGACCTCGCGCAAACTTGCTTTATCTTTGTTATGGATAAAGCTTGTTTACGTTTGGTATACCCTATCACGCCCCGCTTCAATCGGTTAAAATGAAATCACTCCCGGCCGTGTTTCGAAGCGCCGGAGGGCGGGTATACAGTAGTTAATATGAGCCTCGGCAAGCCGGACACGGCGGCCGCCGGGACTTTATAACGCCGTAGGAGAGGGTTCTATGAAGCAGACGGATAAATTATATTTGCGAACCGAGAACAAGGACGGACAATGCATCGTTTATATCGGCGGAGAACTCGATCTGGAATCCGCTGCGCAGATGAGAGCCGCGATGACCCCGCTTGTCGAGCTTGAAAACTGCGAGCTGACGCTGAATTTGCGCGAGCTCCGTTATGTCGACAGCACCGGAATCGGTATTCTCGTATCGATTCTCAAAGCGCGCCATGCGATGAACGCGCCCTTTAATGTTGAAGCCATTCCCCCAAATATCCGCAAGCTGTTCGATATGACGGGCATCACGCCTTTTTTGCTCGGGCATGCCTGATCGCCATCAGAAAGGGACGGAAAGCGAATGAAAGTGAATGAAGAACTGGTTACGTTGCAGGTTCCGGCATCGGCCGAATATATCGATCTCGTCCGGCTGACGCTGTACGGGCTGGCGGTGAAAATCGGATTTTCCTACGAAGAAATCGAAGATATGAAAGTCGCCGTTTCCGAAGCGTGCAACAACGCGGTCCTGTACGCCTACGGCGACCCGCTTCAAGGCGAAGCGGTGCAGGCTCCGCAAAGCGCCCCCTTTATCGAAATCCGCTTCGTGAAACGGACCGACGCTCTTTCCATCATCGTAAAGGACGATGGACGAAGCTTCGACGCCGCCGAAGCCGCCCGCAAGGCGCAGTCGCTCCACGGCAAAACCGTCGATGAGCTCGAAGCCGGCGGGCTCGGTCTCTACCTGATGCAGGCGCTGATGGATCAGGTTGAAGTGAAGAGCGAAGACGGTACGGAGGTCGTATTGACCAAACGGCTGGCAAAAAGCGGAGAGTTAGCATGAGTATGCAGCCGGCCAAGCAGCCTTTTACCGCGGCCGAGTGGATTCTGGACTATCAGAAGGACCCGACCGAGGAAAAAGCGACCATGCTGATCGAGCATTATGTACCGATGGTACGAATGGCGGCCGGTAAAATATCGCGCAATCGTCCCGATCTTTACGAAGATCTCGCACAGGTCGGCCAGATCGCGCTTCTTCGTCTTTTCCGGCAGTTTGACGTATCGCTCGGCGTCCAATTCGAACCGTTTGCGATGAAGAGCATCATCGGCCATATGAAAAACTATTTGCGGGATAAATCCTGGTACATCCAGGTGCCGCGGCGGATCAAAGAGAAAGGGATCGCGGTCCAGCAAGCGGTCGACGATTTAACCGTGCGTCTTGAACGGTCGCCCAAGGTGGAGGAAATTGCCGCCCACATGGAGCTCTCCGTGGAGGAAACGCTGGAAATATTGGCCGGGCGCGAGCTGTACCATTATGTGTCGCTCGATACGCCGATCTCCGAAGAGGAAAACACGACGACGCTCGGCGATTTGATCGGCTCGCCGGCCGACGACTACGATGCGGTGGACAAAAAGCTGGACCTCGAGGCCGCTATGGCCCAGCTGAAGCCTCAGGAGCGGCAGGTGCTCGTTATGGTTTATCAGCAAGGCTTGCCGCAGCGGACGATCGCGAGCCGTCTCGGCGTTTCTCAAATGAGCATCTCGCGCATTCAGCGCCGGGCGATCGAGAAGCTGAAGCAGCTCCTGGTGAAAAAAGAACCGGACGAGCATGACGGCGGCGGTTGACGCCGAATGCCGTGTCCGTGAGAGCGACAGCACGCCGAAGATCGGGCTATACCGGCCGAACGGCGTGCTTTTTTATTCGTATTCCCGCCAGGCGGCCGCTTCGGGTACGGATGCCGTTTCCCGGATCGCGTCCGAATAGGGTCTGCCGACGGTTGTGATCGGGGAGCGTTCGCGTTATGATAATATGAATAAGGAATCTACGAACGGACAAGCAGGAGGACTCGTAAACCCATGATGCATCGGATGCTGCGCTTCCCCGCCGAATGGGAGTGGCATGCGCTTTACGAACAACGTCCTGAAACTTCCGGACTCAGCCGCCGAAGAAACGCCTCCGGCCGCCTTTCCGAGACGAAAGGGGCGGAACGCGAACGCAACCGCAGCGAAGGCAGTCCGGCAAAAGACACGCTGCTGACAGCCGGCGTTTCCAAAGAAGCGGTGCGGGAGCTGGTCCGGGAGCACCCCGAGCTGGCCGGATGGCCGCAGGAAACATCCGGCCGCTCCTATAACCATATTTTGGTGACCGAGCTCCCGGGCGGCGAACCCGTCCTGCAGGGCACGCTGCTGTTCCAGGTGTCGGAGGACCGCAGCGATATTTCGCCTTTGCATTTTTGGATCTCCGACCGCAAGCTGTTTACGATTCATAGCGATTTGCGCTTGTCGGTCCGGCTGCAGCAGGAGCCTTGGGACGACAAGCTGGTCCGGTGCGACACGGCGCCCGAAGGTTTTTTTGTCATCGTCAGCCTCATCCTCGAGACGTTCCATCAAGGGCTGGACGCGTTCGAGATCAGCCTGGGCGGGCTGGAAGAGCAGATGCGCCGCGGCAACCGGACCGGCCTCATGAACGTCATTTTCGAGCGGCGGTACGATTTGCTGCACTGGAACCATCTCTTTATCCCGGTCCGGGAGCTGCACGGTGCCGCCAAGGAAGCGTTCATGAGCGCCCTGACGGAGCGCGAGGAATTCAAACGCATGGAGTTCAAGCTGCTGCGCATCTCGGAGCTGCTCGATCATTACGCGCATGAAATCGATACGCTGCTATCGATGGACGAGGCAATCGCCGATTTCCGCGGCAACGATATTATGAAGACGCTCACGATCTTCACCGCCCTGTTCACGCCGGCCGCGGTAATCGGAAGCATCTGGGGCATGAATTTCAACCGCATTCCCTGGTCGGACGAGCCTTGGGGGTTTGCGGTCATCGCGTTCATCATCGTCCTGTCGATGGCGGCGATCTATTGGTGGCTGTGGCGCAAAGGCTGGACGGGCGACATTCTTCACGGCCGCCATCCGAAGGAAATCATTACGCCCGTACCGCAGCGCGAAGTTGCCGAATCGATCCCGCCTGGCGAAGATATGCCGCTGCCGAGCCGCAGCACCGCGATCCAGCGGACCCCGCCGCCGCAGCGGGCCCCGGCCCCGGACGACCCGCTGCCAAGCCGCAGCAGCCGCAAAGCCTGAATCGCATGCGAGGCAGACTCTCGCACCACATAGCAAAAGCCACAACCAAAAGTCCGGTTGTGGCTTCTTTATTGCCCCGAGGAACGGCAGCCGGCTAGCGGATATCTACCAGGACGATGCATCGGTCGTCGGGCCTCGACTCGCTGTCGTCTTTGAACAGCCTCTCCTCGACCTGCTCACAGGACATCCCGCTTAGGGTCCGCAGCGCTTCCTGAAGCTTCGCGACCTGGTCCTCTCCGGCCGGCGCAGCCAGCTCCAGCATGCCGTCGGTGAAAAGGATAAGCCGGTCGCCGGAAGCGAGCTGCAGCGCATGCTTCTCCACCGTCACTTCCTCGAACATGCCGATCGCGACGCCGCCTCCGGCAAAGGACTCGACGCTGCCGTCTCCGCGCAGCAGCATCCCCGGCGGGTGGCCGGCGTTTACATATTCGACGGTGCCGTTTTTCAGATCGACAACCATGTACAGCGCGGTAAAATAATACTGGATCAGCTGATCGGCAAAATGCAGCTGCAGCGCGCGGCGGTTCAGTTCGCGGATAAGCCGCCGCGGCTCGACGATTTTGACCATCGCGTCCTTCAGCACCGAAGCGATGAACATGCAGACGAGCGACGAGGAGATGCCGTGTCCCATCGCATCGATGACGGCGACGCCGTACCGGTGATCGTCAATCCGGTTCCAGGCGTATAAATCGCCCGACAGCTCCTCCGAAGGCCGGAAGATCGCCTGGATCGAAATGCCTTCTTCCTCGACGGGCTGCGGAAGCGCCGCGAGCTGCACCTCCCGCGCGAGCTGCAGCTCTTCTTTTACCCTGCGGTCCCGGTCTTTGTGCAGGTCCATCTGCTCCTTCAGCCGCAGCGCAACCCGGATTCGGGCAAGCAGCTCAATCCGGTTGATCGGCTTCGTGACGTAATCGATCGCTCCGGCGTCGAGCGATTCGGCCAGCTTATTCGAGTCGCCGATGGCCGTCACCATAATAATCGGAATGTCGCGCAGCCGTTCCGACCGCTGGATCGCGCGGCACGCCGAAATGCCGTCGATTCCCGGCATCATCATGTCCATCAGAATCAAATCGACGTCCGGCCGGCTTAAATCCGGTTTCTCCGGCTCATCGCCGAACGGGGTCAGACCGAGCAGTCTGAACAGCTCCGATCCCGATGACGCCGGGCTCATCTTCTTGTACCCCGCCCGTTTCAATATTTCCTGCACGACCGTTATATTCATCGGATTGTCGTCCACGATTACAATGCTCATCGTCCATCTCCCAAATCCTTCGTTTCCCGGCTGCGGCAATCCAAACGCCGGATTCCCTTCATTGTACCCGCTCCCGCGGTTCGCCGCTACCTTCGCCGAGCCAGCCATTTGGCGGCATGCAGACCGGTCTCCGCCCAGACCAGCCAGGCGGGAAGGGCGGCTTGCTCCGGGGACGCTTCCGATTCCGTCCCCGGACCGGGATACGCCGGCCGCTCGGCGGCAGCCGCGGCTTCCAATCTCGCCGCTGCCGTTCCCGGTGCCGCCGCTGCGGACGTCATCTCCGCCGTACGCCGGGCCGCGGCTTCCTTCTCCGCCGCAGTCCTCGCTTTGCGCTGCAGCTTCGCCGACCAGACGGACGAGATCCCCCGGGCTGCGGCGGCCAGCTCGTGCAGCGCCTCGCCGGTTTCCCGCACCGTTTCGATTGCCGGCTCGGCGGCGGCGAGCTGTCCCTGCACCTGGTCGGTCAGCTTCCGGGCGCTGCGGACAAGCCCTTCAATATCGTCCTTCCAAATATGGACGGCATCCCGGACCTCCCGCAGCGCAAGGCTCGCGGCATTGAACGAGGCCTGCGCCTTCCGCAGCATCAATATGGCGAACACGGTCAGAACCGCAACCGAAATCCCGATCAGCAGCATCGCAATGTCAAGCATGGCTTCCACCTTCCCGTCGCAATATTGGTTCCGGCTGCCTCACGGCGCCGGAGTCGTGCGTTCAACCGACCTTCGCATGTAATTTGTTACCCTGCGCCTGAACGGTTGAATCGCCGGCGGCCATGCGTTCGGGGAAGATGCGCCGGTTTGGGCATACGCCCGCACCCATTCCGCGGCAGCCCGCATACACTGCTGATAAGAAGTACGAATGCGCGAAGGAAAGCGGGCGATGGGCAGTGGATATGCGAACGGCAATCTATTTGGCCGCGGTATGCGGGCAAGCCTATGTACAATCCGACAATCCGGACGGCCTCTATTTGGTGCCTGCCGGTTACCGCCCGATCGGCTCGTTCGAAGCGGGCGCTTTCGAAATCGCGCTGCAGCCGTTCGGTTTCGTTCTCGAATCCGACGATGCGGCGATTTTGGCCTTTCGAGGGACCCGCTCGGCCGTGGACTGGGTCACCGATTTTATCGCTCGCCAAATTCCGCTGAGCATCGTCCGGAACGGAGGCAGGACGCATCAGGGCTTCACCGAGCTGTACCTGTCGGCCCGCAGCCAAATCTTCGGGCTGCTCGACCGGCTCCCGGAACGCAAGCCTCTTTTTGTCACCGGGCACAGTCTTGGAGGGGCGCTGGCGGTCCTGGCCGCGCTCGACATTGCCTCGAACCGCCGGCAGACGCCCTACGTGTATACGTTCGGCGCTCCTCGCGTCGGCGATCCGGCATTCGTCCGCACCTACAACAAGGCCGTCAAAGCGACATACCGGGTACAGAACGAATTCGATGTCGTCCCGTACCTTCCGCCCCTCGTCTACCGCTCGCCGAAAACCGATAAAACCTACTATTATCTGCACGTCAAAGGAGAGGTAAAGCGAAGCTTCCGCATGGGCTCGATCGGCGGCAATCACGTGCTCAGCAGCTATTTCGCCGATTTGGCCAAAGAGGATCCCGGCTTCGCCGCCTTCATTTGCCAAGATCCGCCGGGTTTGTGCCCGGTCGGCGCGGGCTGAAAGGCAAACGGGCGCATGCCGCGGATTGCGGCAGGCGCCCGTCAAAGTCAGGAGGAATGTGACGTGATGCTGACGCGCTCCGACTTCGGAATTCGTTTCAGCACCAGCTCGTAGGAATGGTCGATCATATCCGTCAGCTCATGCTCCGGGATCGAGCCGTCGACCCGGACCGTGTTCCAATGCTTTTTGTTCAAGTGATAGCCGGGCGTAACCGCCGCGTACTGCTCCCGCAAATTTTCCGCGATCACCGGATCGCATTTCAGCGAGAGGCTGGAGCCCGTGATCAGCGCGAATATTTTGCCGCCGACCTTGGCGACGAGCGGCTCGGATCCGAACGGATGGTCCTCTTTGGCACCCGGCTTGGACAAGCAGTATTCGGCCAGCATTTCCATCATCCGCCGTCTCCCCCTTTCCGCATCGGCGTCATCGTCCTTCTCCCAAACCTTCGGCTCCTTCGACTCCCCGACCCAATGCTGAATCGCCTGGATCGATTTTCGGTACCTGATCTGCATGAAGGTCAAGATCAGCAGACAGAACAATCCGATGGCCGCCATGAGCAGCGGATTCATATCCTGGGTCACATACACCCGGGCGCTCTCCCTTCCATTACAATCTCCTCCTCATATTACCATTCACGAATAATGAACTTTTCTCATATTTTACCGTCTAAATTTGGAAAATTCAACCCATAATTACATGTATCATGAACTTCATCCGGCAAATAGCCGCGTTTACGCGCCATCCGTGTACAATTTAATAGCAGCGACATCCACTTTCGGAAGAGTTGAGGTTCACATGATCGGCAAACGACTTCGCGAGCTGCGCAAGCTGCGCGGCATGACGCAGGAACAGCTCGCTTCTTATTTAAAAACGGCGAAATCGACGATTTCCCAATACGAGAACAATATCAACGAACCCGATCTCCGAACGCTGATCCGCATTGCGGATTTGTTCGAGGTGACGATCGACGGGCTCGTCGGGCGCGAGCCGGTCTACCCTGCCTCCAAAGACCGTTCAGGAGCCGGTCTCTTCAAGGAAGAGCTCACGGAGAACGAGTCCAATTATTTAAAAGAAAGCCTCACGATGTATCGCAAATGGATCTCCGGCAGCAAAAACGATTGACGGACGAGCCGGCCTTGAAGGGCGCCCTGCCTCCCTCCGCTCCCCGGCGGCATTGCCGCGCCTGCAGCGGAAACCGCTTCCGATTCCGGACGTTCCAATTGGCATGGACGGCTTGTCGGTCCATGCGAACCGCCTTTTTAGGTCCCTACCTCTCGTGCTGAATGTTTCCGCAGCACCGGTCGTTCACGAGCTTCCCCCTTCCTGATTATGGGATTTATGTTTAGTATAAACGATATTCCCGGCGCGAACCATATGATTTTGCAAATAAAAAGAGGCAAGCCGCCTCGCCTGCACGTACCTGTAACGTGTAAACGCCGCAGCCTGCCCGCACAGCCGGCCTTCCTCATTCTGTAAATTCCAGACCCCGGCATCCCGCATTTCGAAGCGGCGGCCGCTCCTGGAAATGCGTACGCCCGCGTACCCGTCCCTATACCCGCGCACGGTCGAGCCAACGCTCCACAGCGGGAGCTCGTTCCCGGCATTTTCCGGCACTGCGTTCAATCTTCCCAGCCCTGCACATAAAAGAACCGGGGGCGGCTAGCGCCGCATCCCCGGTTTCGTTCGTTAAACGCCCATCTTTTTACGCTGGTTGTTGACCTTCTTCGTATTCTGGCTTTTCAGCGTCTGCTGGTTGCCGCCCGGGCTGAACTTTTGCTGTTTGCCCTCCGCCTGCGCCTGCTTCTTCTGGGCAAGCTTCTGCTTGACCGCTTCCGCCAGAGAAATTTTCTTCGTTTCCTGCTTCTCCTCCGAAGCCGGAGCCTTTTGTTCGTCTGACATAAGATCACCCCGCAATGTGTACTACTCGTATTGTAGCGTTTTTTCGGACGTCTTGCCAGAGCCGAATTGCCGCCGGTCTCCCGGATGCGGCATCCGGCTGCCGCTACTCCCGGAGCGCATCGTACAGCTTCGTGGACATCGTCTCCGGCCGCCTGGTCCGAAGCAGTCCGCGCAGCCTCGCATTCTCGCGCTCCAGCCGCTCCTTCTCCGCCCGCAGCGTTTCGATTTCCTGCAGCGCCCGCTCCAGACGCTCGTCTGCAGGCTTGCGATCATCCGGCATTTTTCGTTCACCGCCTTGTCCTTTCGTTTCGCGCACGGCCGCGTCTTGAACTCTATTGTACCATTTGGAAGGATCGCCTGCGCTTCGCAAGTAATCTATTGGAAATTACAAGTTTGAAACCCTTTTGTAACAATCGGTCTGTATACTGACTCTATCAACCGTTATATGGAGGGGCAAAAATGGGGAATTCCCGAAAAAAGATTTACGCTTCGATCCTGCTCTGCCTGGCGGGAGCGGCGCTCGTCGTTTCCTCCGCCTGGCCCGCATCCGGCAGCGCGGCGGCTGCAGCCGGAACGAGCGGCTTGACCGCGTTCCAGCAATTTTTGTATGACAACGCTCCGCAGCGGACGGTGAAAAGAACCAATACGGGTATTAAGGTCGTCATCAATACGGGAAGCACCGTCGTGCTCGTCAACAAAAACCGGCATTTATCTTCTTCCTACGTACCCGGCGACCTGGTAGTACCGAATGTGCCGTTTTCGTTCTCGGGCTCCAATCCGAAGAAGCAGATGCGCCGGATCGCGGCGAATGCGCTCGAGAACCTGTTTGCGGGCGCGAAGAAGACCGGCGTATCGCTGAAGGCTGTGTCCGGCTACCGGTCCTATGCCACGCAGCGGGCCATCTTTAAGCGCAACGCGCAGCTGAAAGGCGCCGAGGTCGCCAACCGCACAAGCGCCCGCCCCGGCGAGAGCGAGCATCAGACGGGGCTGGCGATGGATGTCTCGAGCGCAAGCGTGAAATACGCGCTGGAGCAGAGCTTCGGCAAAACCAAAGAAGGCAAATGGCTGCAGGCCCATGCCGCCGACTACGGCTTTATCATCCGTTATCCGCAAGAAAAAGAGAAGATTACGGGCTATTCCTACGAGCCATGGCACGTTCGTTATGTCGGCGTCTATGTCGCGCAGCAGGTGGCAAAATCGGGACTGACGCTGGAGGAATATTTGGCCCGGCACGCAAACGGGTAGCTACAGCTTCTCCTGCACGCTGCGGATCATAACGAGCTTCAAATCCCAGGCCGCCGGGCTGACGTTTACCCGGTACTGCTCGGGGTTCAGCTTGCGCAAATATTCCGGCCAGAACAGCTCCAGCTGACCGGCGTGGTACTTGCGGATATCATCCAATCCGGGCAGGGCGTAAACTAGCTCCCCTTGCAGGAATACGGGCTGCAGCAGCGGAATCGCGTCATAGTCCTCCACCGTTTTGCTGCGATACGGATGCAGCGGGTCGAAGAGGCGGAGCGGACGGCTCGGATCGACGCCTCCCTCTTCTTTCAGAGCGAGATAATCGGCTTCCGCCTTGCCGGTTCCGGCGTTGACGATACGATAAACGTCCTTCGCGCCGGGACTGGTGACCTTCTCCGGATTGCCGGAAATTTTAATCACCGGCTCGAGCCGGCCGTTTTTTTCGATCGCCGCGAGCTTGTACACGCCGCCGAGCGAAGGCTGGTCGGCCGCGGTGATGAGCTGCGTGCCTACGCCCCACATATCGATTTTGGCGTGCTGCGCCTTCAATTCGGCAATGACATGCTCGTCCAGATCGTTGGAGGCCATAATTTTGACTTCGTGCAGTCCCGCCTCATCGAGCATTTCCCTTGCCCGGATCGACGTATACGCAAGGTCGCCGCTGTCGATGCGAATCGACTGTACCCGCTTCCCGGCGGATGCGAGCCGTTTCGCCGTCCGGATGGCAGCCGGGACGCCGCTTCTCAGCGTATCGTAGGTATCAACCAGCAGGGAGACGTGATCCGGCAGCGCCCCGGCGAACTTGTCGAAGGCCTCTTCCTCCGATTCGTGGGCCTGGATCCAGGAATGAGCGTGGGTTCCTCGTGTCGGAATGCCGAACATCATACCCGCTCTAACGTTGGATGTCCCGTCGAACCCGGCAATATACGCCGCCCGCGCTCCCCATACGGCCGCGTCGGCTTCCTGCGCCCTTCGCGTCCCGAATTCCAGCAAAATATCCCCGGGTGCGGCGCGTTTAATCCGGGACGCCTTCGTGGCGACCAGCGTCTGATAATTGATAAAGTTGAGCAGCGCTGTCTCGATGAGCTGCGCCTCGAAAATGCGCGCCTCGACCCGGATCAGGGGCTCCCCGGGAAAAACGGCCGTACCTTCGGGAACGGCGTACAGATCGCCCGTAAACTTGAACGACCGCAGCTCCCGCAAGAAACCCTCGTCGTAATGCTCTTCCTGATGCTTCAAAAATTCGATCTCATCATCGGTAAAAGATAACCCGCGGATGTAGCGGACGACCCGTTCCAGGCCGGCGAACACCGCATACCCGTTGCCGAACGGCAGCTTGCGGAAGAACGCCTCGAACACCGCCTTCCGGTTGAGCGTCCCCTGCACCCAGTGGGCGTACATCATATTGAGCTGATATTTATCGGTATGTAATGCCAGATGCTCGTCGTTCACCGCTTTCCACTCCCCGAAGCCGGGGACGGACCGCATCCGGTCCGCCCGCCGCAGATATGCCTTCCCGTTTAGTTATAGCATATCCGCCCGGACGATAAAACAATGCCGCCCTTTGAACGAGGCCCGCCGCACCCTGCGCCGCGTCGTGCTGAGCGCGACCCCGCGGGAATCGGCGGAGCGGACGGCGAAGTCGCTGCAAGCCCCGGCACAGTCAGCCGATCATGCCCGCCGCGTCTCGCTCTCCCCGATGACCGGCGGCAGCATCCCTTCCGCTTCAATGGGCATCATCCGTGCGAGATGCCGGACGAAGAGCTGCTCCAGGCGATCCAAATTGCCTTCCTTATAAATCAGAAACACTTTGTCCGGCGGAAACGGATTCCGTTCGATCGGCACCGCCGCCAAATCTCCGCGCATCAGGTCTTCTCGGAACAGCAGCGCCCCCGACAGGAACACGCCGCTGCCCTCCTTGATCCAATGCTTGATCAGCGACAGGTTGTTACTCTCCATCTTGATTTCGTGGCTCAGGTTCAGTTGGCTGAGCGTAAGCTCCAGCGTTTTCCGGTAAAGCGTATCGGGCTCGTTGGAGATGAAGGGCTCGGCAACGATTTGCTCCACGGTAACGAAACGCCGCTCCGCCAGCGGATGACGGCGGGAAACGATCAGACGCACGTCCTCCTGAAAAATTTGTTCAAAGATAAGCGCCGGCACGTTCAGCGAATATTTGCTGATACAGAGCCGCAGCTCGTTGTTGTTCAGCTTGCGGATCTGCTCGCGGGTCGTCATGCCGTGTACGCGAACCGACACGTCGGGGAAGCGGACGCTGAAATCCTTCAGCATACGGGGCAGAAACGAATCAGCGAACGAATTGTTGCAGCCAACCGTCAGCATGCCGGACAGCCCGCGCTTCAGCCGGACGACGGCGAGCCGGCCTTCCTCGATCGATTTGGCGGCATTTTGCGCAAACGGAAGAAAAACGGTTCCTTCATCGGTCAGCAAAATGCCGGACTTGCTGCGGACGAACAGCGGCTTGTTCAGCTCGCGCTCGAGCTGCTTGATGCGGTTGGAGACGGTCGACTGCGGCAAAAACAGCTGCTCGGCCGCTTTTTGGAAGCTCCCCGTTTGATAGACCGCCAAAAATGTCAAAATCTGATCCATCGTCATACCGATCCCTCCTCAGTTAACATCATACTAACACATATTGCTTTTAAATAGTACACTTACATCCATTTTTTGAATGCTGTCACCCAAATGACGTTATTTACACGTAATGTTTATTTACATAGAATGAACATATAGACGAGACTTTTGTTTTTAATGTTACCTATTATAACAGTTATTAAGCGAGGTGGGGACGGCAATAACCTTGAAGCGGTAAAAAGGCCAACACGAGTGAAAACGAGTCAATTTCCAAGGAGGATTCGGTGGGTATGAGAGAAACGATCATAAAGAGGGCTGCTGCCTCCCTGCTTACGGCTTCGATTGTTATTGCTCTGCTGTCCGGCTGCGGCAAATCGTCGGACCCGGCTCCGGCGGCTTCCGGTACGTCCACTAACGGAGCTTCGGCCTCCGAGGGCTCCGCAGGCGGCAAGCTGCGCGTCGGAATCATCACCGATTTCGGCACGATGGACCCGGCCAAATCCACGCTTCTGATCGATGAAGAATTATACAACAACATCTACGACGATCTCATTATGACCACGCCCGACGGCAAGCTGGTCCCCGGCCTGGCCAAAAGCTGGACGGTCAGCGACGACGGCTTGACGTATACGTTCCGGCTGGAGCAGGGGGTCAAGTTCCATGACGGCACCGATTTCAATGCCCAGGCCGTCATCGACAACTGGAACTGGATCATGGATCCGAAGAACGCTTCGCCGCGGAGCACGGACCTTAATATGGTCGCGAGCCTTTCGACTCCCGATCCGTACACGCTTGTCGTCAAGCTGAAAACCCCGTTCACGCCGTTTCTGGCCACGCTCAGCGACCGGACCGGGCTGATCGTCTCTCCCGCCGCAAGGAAGAAATACGGCGACCAGTACGACATGCACCCCGTCGGCACGGGTCCGTTCGAGTTCGTCGAGTGGAACAAGAACGATCATTTGACGATTAAGAAAAACCCGAACTATTGGCGCAAAGGCTACCCGCTGCTGGACGAAATCGAATTCCGCCCGATCGTCAACCAATCGCAGAAATTGAACGCGCTCATCTCCGGGCAGGTCGATATCGTCGATTCGATTCCGTTCCAGGACATTCCGAAGGTCGAAAGCATGAAGGACCAGTTTACGATGACCAGCGGCACCTCGTACGGTTTTTCGAGGATTTACATGAATCTTGCCAAGCCGCTGTTCCAGAACGTGCATCTTCGCCGCGCGATGAACTACGCCGTCAACCGCGATGAAATCAATCAGATTATTTATTTCGGCAAATTCGTTCCCGGATACTCGTTCTTCTCTCCGGCAAGCTGGGCGAACGACCCGAGCGTCAAATACGAGTATTCGATCGACAAAGCCAAGGAAGAGCTCAAGCTCGCCGGCATGCCGAACGGCTTCTCCTTTACATTCCTGAGCGCCAACGATCCGCAGAGCATGCAGCTGAGTCAGCTGTTCCAGAGCCAGTTTGCCAAAGCGGGCATCAAGATGAACATCGAAGCGCTCGATTCTTCCGCGATCACGAAAAGGACGATCGACGGCGATTTCGAGGTCGCCGGCGGCGGCTGGAGCGGCATGGTCGATCCCGACCAGAACAGCTACGCCTTCGCCGTGACGGGGGCGCCTTTCAACCGCGGCAAATACAGCAACCCGCAAGTCGATAAGCTGCTGCAGCAGGCGCGCGAAATGTCCTCGAACGACGAGCGCAAAAAGATTTATACCGAGGCGTCCAAAATCATCAACGACGACGCGCCGTTCGTTTTCACGGGCTTTCAGCCGGTTTTGGACGTATGGAGCAATAAAGTGAAAGGCTTTGAGGTTTATCCCGACCAGCTGCTGCGCTTCTACAAAACGTCAATCAGCCATTAACGGAGGGAGCATGCCATGGCCAGTTATATCGTCCGCCGCCTGCTGTCGTTTGTGCCGGTCGCGCTGATCCTGATCGTCTTTACGTTCAGCCTGATCCACCTGACGCCGGGCAACCCGGCCTACACGATTCTGGGCGACGAAGCGAGCCCGGAGAACGTGAAGCTGATGGAAGCGAAGCTGGGGCTCGATCAGCCGCTGTCGGTGCAGTTTCTCCATTACGTATCAAATACGATGCACGGCGATTTCGGCAATTCGCTGTTCGGCGGCCAGCCGGTGCTGGAGCTGATCGTCACCCGGATTCCGGTCACGCTGGAGCTTGCCGTGCTGGCGATTCTGCTCTCGCTCTGCATCTCGCTTCCGCTCGGCATCCTGTCCGCCAACAAACCCGGCTCGTGGATCGACCATGCCGGCCGGCTGCTGGCGCTCGCCGGGGCCGCGGTCCCGACGTTCTGGCTGTCGCTTATTCTGGTCTTCCTGCTCTCCGTAACCGTTCGGCTGCTCCCGGCCCTCGGCTGGGTGCCGCTGACGGAAAGCGTCGGCGGCAATCTGATCCGGATGATCATCCCGGTGTTCGCGCTGGCGCTCCCGCTCTCCGCCATGGAATCCCGGATGCTGCGGGGCGAAATGCTGGAGGTGCTGAGCCAGGTGTACATCCAGGTCGCCAGGGCGAAAGGCATCCGCCGGAGAGCCGTGCTGATGCGGCATGCGCTGCGCAACGCGGTGCTGCCCGTCATTACCATCATAGGGCTGCAGATGGGCTCGCTGCTCGGCGGAGCCGTCATCGTCGAATCGATTTTTTCGCTGCCCGGCATGGGCCAGCTCGTGTTCAACTCGATCGTGCAGCGCGATTATTCGGTGCTGAACGGCTGCGTCCTGTTTATGGGCGGGACGATCCTGATGACGAACCTGATCGTCGACGTGCTGTTCGCGTTGTTGGACCCCAGAATCCGCTATTCGTAAGGGGGATTGATTGCCGATGTCCATCGATTTAACGAGACCGGAAGTTGAAATGGGCCGTGTGAAGGTGAAGCGAAAGCAGCGTGTGCTGCTGAACAAAATCGTCCGCAACCGGCTGATCGTGTCCGGCCTGCTGATGGTGCTGGTTTTCATCGTCATCGCGCTCGTCATGCCGCTGTTCGCGCCTTACTCGCCCTTCGCGACCGATTTCAGCGCGGCGCTCAAGGCGCCGGGCGCGGCGCATTGGTTCGGCACCGATAACCTCGGGCGCGACGTGTTCAGCCGGGTCGTCTGGGGCGCCAAGGAATCGCTTGGTTCCGGCATGATTATCGTGGCGATCGCCATCCTGATCGGCGTGCCGCTCGGCCTGATCGCCGGCTACTACGGGGGCTGGATCGACGAGGTGCTGATGCGCATCGTCGATGCCGGGCTGGCGTTCCCCGGTCTGGTGCTGACGATGGCCCTCTCCTTTATTTGGGGCCCGTCGTTTATTAACGCCTGCTTCGCCGTGGCCATCATCATGGCGCCTCAGTTTATCCGGATTACAAGAGGCCAGGTGCTGGCGCTCCGCGACCGCGAATTCGTGCTTGCGGCCCGAAGCCACGGGGTGCCCGACTGGCGCATTCTGCTCGTGCACATTTTGCCCAATGCGGCGACCCCGCTCATCGTGTCCTGCAACCTGAACATCGGCCATGCGATTATGGTCGTCGCCAGCCTGTCCTACCTCGGTCTCGGGACGCCGCCGCCGTTCCCGAGCTGGGGCGAGATGCTGCAGAGCGGCTCGATGTTTCTGACGCAGGCGCCGTGGATCTCGTTTGCGCCGGGCCTTGCGATTTTCCTGCTGGTGCTGGCGTTTACGCTGCTCGGCGAAGGCATCCGGGACGAATTCGATCCGCATTCGAAGATCAAAGGCAGCTGAAGCGTTAGGTTCGCCATACCATAGGGAGGGATAGCCGTGAAATACGGAAACGGAGCCAATTATTGGCTTGTCGAAGGCTCGCATGCCGATATCAGCCGCGGCGCCATGTCGACCGCTACGATCGAGCTCGACGAGCAGCGCGGCACGCTGGAGTTTGATCCCGCCCGGTCGGCGCTGATCATTATCGACATGCAGAACTTTTTCTGCTCCCCGCTGCTGGACCGCCCGGACGGGACGCTGAAGCTCGTACCCGCGATCGCCTCGGCGGTGAAGAGCGGCCGGCGGCTCGGCATGAAGATCGTCTGGGTTAATTGGGGGAACCGGCCCGATACGGCCAACCTTCCGCCCAATATGCTGTATTCCTTGCGGGCGAACGGGCCCACCCACATCGGGCGGCCGCTGCCGGGCGATATGGGCCTCGCGCTCGTGAAGGATTCCTGGTCAGCGGCCATCGTCGACGAGCTGAAGGATTCGTGCGACGAGTCCGATTATGTGATCGAGAAATACCGCACGAGCGGGTTTCCCGGGACGATCCTCGACCAGACGCTGCGCGCGAGCGGAATCAACACCCTTTTCTACGCCGGCGTCAATCTGGATCAATGCGTCATGTTTACGCTGCTGGATGCGGCTTTCCTGGGCTACGACAACGTCCATCTGAAGGACTGCACCGCAACGACGTCCCCTCCTTACGCCGCCGAAGGGGCTTTGTATAACATGCGGAACCGGACGTTTACCGCAAGCTCCGAAAGCCTGCTGGCAGCCGTCGTGACCCGAAAACAACCGAATGCGGAGATGGAGGCAGCCCATGAAGTACGGTAACGGATCGAATTATTGGATTGTGGAGGGCGATCATTTCGACGTGAGCCGCGGCTCGGCCAATGCCGTCACGATCCCGATGGAAGAGAACCGCACGCTGAGGTTCGACCCGGAACGGTCGGCGCTGATCGTTATCGATATGCAAAACTATTTCTGCTCCCCCAAGCTCGAACGCCCGGACGGCGCCCTGAAGCTTGTGCCCGCCATCGCTTCGGCCGTGAGCGCCTGCCGTCAGCTCGGCACGAAAATCGTTTGGGTCAACTGGGGGAACCGGCCCGATACGGCCAACCTTCCGCCGAGCCTGCTCTATGCCTGGAAAAGGAACGGCAGGCCGGGAATCGGCGAGCCGCTGCCGGACGATCTCGGCCCCGTACTCGTGAAGGATTCCTGGTCGGCGGCGCTTGCCGATGAGCTGGCCGCCTCGTACGAGGAACACGATTATTGGGTCGACAAATACCGGATCAGCGGGTTTCCGGGAACGGTGCTTGACCAAATTCTGCGCGCGAACGGCATCAATACGCTGTTCTTCGCAGGCGTCAACACGGACCAATGCGTCATGAGCACCGTACAGGATGCTTCTTTTCTCGGGTACGACAGCATTTTGCTCCGCGACTGCACGGCGACGACCTCGCCCCAGCACGTATTGGAGGGCGCGCTCTACAATATGAGATTCATGGCGTTCCAGGCGACCTCGGCCAGCCTTCAAGCGGCCGTCCCCGTCGCGTCCGCATGAACCGGCGTTAATGCCGGGTACTCCACATCCTTTCGACAAGGCGGTGCATGGTGATGGAAGCGGTGCTTAAGGTGCGCAACCTGAAAACGTATTTTTACAGCGGCAAATCGGTCATTAAAGCCGTCGACGGCGTCGATTTCGAGGTGCAGCCCGGCAAAGTGCTGTGCATCGTCGGCGAATCCGGCAGCGGCAAAAGCATGACGTCCTTGTCGATCATGGGGCTCGTTCCGGGTGCTCAAGGGCGGATTGTGGACGGAGAGGTGCTGTTCGACGGCGACGATTTGGTGCGGATGAACGAAGATCGGATGTCCGATTTGCGGGGCAACAAGATCGCCATGATTTTTCAGGAGCCGATGACCGGACTTAATCCGTTGTTCAAAATCGGGGAGCAGATCGTCGAGGTGCTGACCCGGCACCGGGACATTCCGAGAAACGAGGCGCGCGCCATCGCCGTCCGGCAGCTGCACAGCGTCGGCTTCCCGAAGCCCGAGATCATCGCCCGCTCGTACCCCCATCAATTGTCGGGCGGGATGCGGCAGCGGGTCATGATCGCCATGATGATGGCCTGCGAGCCGAAGCTGTTGATCGCCGACGAGCCGACCACCGCGCTCGACGTGACGATCCAGGCGCAGGTGCTCGATTTGATGCGCGGCTTGAAGGAGGAAAAAGGCACCTCCATTATTTTCATCACCCATGATCTCGGCGTCGTTGCGGAAATGGCCGACGATATGGCGGTCATGTATGCCGGCCAGATCGTAGAGTCGGGACCTGCGGACATCGTGTTCGACAACCCGCTTCATCCGTACACCCTGGCGCTCATGGGCTCAATCCCTTCCCTGAACGAGACGAACGAGCGGCTGACGGCGATTCCCGGTACGGTGCCGAGCGCAGCCAGCTTCCCGCCGGGCTGCCGGTTCGCGGAGCGCTGCCAGGTCGCCCGCGCCAGCTGCTTCCAAACGATGCCCGAGCTGCGCGAAATCGGTCCGGGACATTTTGTCAGGTGTGCGCTGATATCGAATCCATAAACGGGGAGGCCGAGCGGATGACCGAGGAGCTTCGAAACGGCGGCGCAGCCGAGCAGCTGCTCGAGGTGCGCGACTTAAAGATGTATTTTCCGATTACAGGCGGCATTCTGAAACGAAAAATCGGCGAGGTCAAGGCCGTCGACAACCTGTCGTTCAGCATTCGGAAAGGAGAAACGCTCGGCTTGGTCGGCGAATCCGGCTGCGGCAAGTCGACGACGGGGCGGGTCATCATGCGCCTGTACGATCCGACGGAGGGCACCATCGTGTTCGACGGCCACGATATTACGACGATGAAAGGCGACCGCCTGCGGCAAATGCGCCAAAATTTCCAGATGGTGTTCCAGGACCCGTATTCGTCGCTGAACCCGAGGCTGAGCGTCGGTTCCATCATTGCGGAGCCGCTGCTGGTCAATACCCGGTTAAGCCAGCGCGAAGTCCGGGAACGCGTCGCGGGTCTGCTGAAGGTCGTCGGACTGCCGCAGGAGGCCGGCTTGAAGCATCCGCACGAATTTTCGGGCGGTCAGCGCCAGCGGATCGCCATCGCCCGCGCGCTGACACTGAATCCGAAACTGATCGTGCTGGATGAGGCCGTCTCCGCGCTGGACGTATCGATCCAGGCGCAGATCATTAATTTGCTGGACGATTTGCGGGCCCAGTTCGGGTTGTCGTATTTGTTCATTTCGCATAATTTGTCCGTCGTCAAGCATGTCAGCCATAACGTCGGCGTAATGTACCTGGGCAGAATGGTCGAAATTGCGCCAAGAGCCCAGCTTTACGGCTCTCCGCTCCATCCTTATACGCAGTCCCTTCTGTCCGCCGCTCCGGAAGCGACCCGCAAAGCGCGGCGCGAAAGGATCGTGCTGACGGGCGAAGTCCCAAGCCCCTCCAAGCCACCCTCGGGGTGCGCTTTTCATACCCGCTGCCCGCAAGCGACGGATCGCTGCCGCGAGGAACGTCCGGAGCTTCGGGAAATGCTGCCGGGTCATAGAGTCGCCTGCCACTTGTACTGACACGAGTACAAGGCGGCGCCAAAACGCGTACGGCTCCTGCATCCATCCCCTATGCAGGAGCCGTGCCTTTTTTGCATGTTCACTAACAATCGCATTCCGGAGAACTGCGAAGCCTGCAGCTCGGCGTCCTGCAAGGCCGCTCATTGCAGCGGCCTTACAGCAGTGGCCTTACAGCAGCGGCTTGCAGCCGAGGACTTACAGCAGCAGCGTTGCGGTAAATTTAATCCGCTTCCTGCCGGGGTGCGTTTTCCCCTTTCGGCCTGCCTCTTTGCTTCCAATCGTCCATTTTGATCCTCTTTCCCTGCCGCCGGACACCTGTCCAATCCTTTTCGATCGTACAAGCATAGCCTGTCTCAAGAGGAAACGTATAAGCCCGATCTTATACGCTTTCTTCTATGTCAACTAGAGACAGGGAGGCGTTAACGTGGTCAGTATCCTGATCGCAGTCGGCGCGCTGGTCGTTCTGACCATCGGCTGGTTTTTCGTATTTGGACGGCCCGATGATGAGGAGGATCATTATGCCCCCGGCGAGCTGATCGTGCAATTCAAGCCGAACCTTTCCGAAAGCCAAAAGCTGGGCATCCATGCCAAGCTGGGCTGCGAGCTGGTCAGCTGTTCGCCGCTCGGTCATCATGTGGTTCGCGGCGTCAAAAGCACCCGCAAGCTCATGAAGGCTTATAACGAGCGAAGCGAAATCGAATATTGCGAGCCCAACTACCGGTTTAAAGCGCTGGCGGAACCGAACGACACCTATTACGCCGATTTCCAGTACGGTCCGCAAATCGTGCACGCGCCGGACGCGTGGAACGTGACGCAGGGCGCCCCGAACGTCGTCGTCGCGATCGTCGACTCCGGCGTGCAGCCGAACCATCCCGATCTCGCCGGCAAGCTCGTCCCCGGCTACGATTTCGTCGGCGGCGACCATCAGCCGGACGACGGCAACGGCCACGGCACGCACGTCGCGGGCATCGCCGGAGCGGCCACCAACAATGCGCGCGGCATTGCCGGCATAGCGCCGCTGGCCGGCATCATGCCGGTCCGCGTCCTCGACGGCAGCGGAAACGGGAGTCTCGGCAGCGTAGCGAGCGGGATCGTGTTCGCCGCCGATAACGGCGCGAAGGTCATCAACCTGAGCCTGGGCTCGGCCAACCCCGCTTTTACGCTTCAGAATGCCGTCGAATATGCTTGGCACAAAGGAGCGGTTATCGTTGCCTCGGCGGGCAACGACGGTACGAGCGCCCCCACCTACCCGGCCTATTACGATTCAGTCATCGCCGTCGCATCCACCGATTCGAACGATCAAAAATCGCCGTTTTCCAACTTTGGAACGTGGGTGGACGTAGCGGCGCCAGGCTCCAACATATTGTCCACGTATCCGGGAAGCCGCTACGCTTATATGAGCGGCACTTCGATGGCATCCCCGCATGTGTCCGGCTTAGCCGCTCTGCTTGCAGCGCAGGGCCGGAGCAACGCCGACGTCCGGACAAGCATCGAAGCAAACTGCGACCCGATACCCGGCACCGGCGTATATTGGGCATTCGGACACATTAACGCGGACCGGGCGGTTCGCAGCTGACTTCGGGCATACTGTACCGCACCTCTTCCGCATGCATTTCGAATGCCGCCTGCCGAATCCAAAAAACGCTGTTGACTCTATTAACCGATGAATCCATTCCCCGCATGGCGTTAAAGCCTGTGTAAAATGCGAATCGTCCTCATCGCGGCCGTCATGGCCGGAGAGGACGATTCTGTTTACATGCTTATTTCGAACGGGTCAATTAACTGTGCATGGCCAGATACGTATCCACAAACGCTTCGGTTACATAGGTTTTTCCCATCATCATGACCGGCGCAAAAGTCAGCGTCTTTTTGTCCATGCCAATCATAATGTCTTTGCTGCCCGCTTTCAGCATAATCGTATAAGCCATGTTCTTCATGCCCGACATATCTTTCATATCGGTCATATCCTTCATGCCCGACTTATCTTTCATGTCGGTCATATCCTTCATGTCCGACTTATCTTTCATGTCAGTCATATCCTTCATGCCTGACTTATCTTTCATGTCGGTCATATCCTTCATGTCCGACTTGTCTTTCATGTCGGTCATATCCTTCATGCCCGACATGTCCTTCATGTCGGTCATATCCTTCATGCCCGACATATCCTTCATGTCGGTCATATCCTTCATGCCCGACATATCCTTCATGCCGCTCATGTCCTTCATGTCGGTCATATCCTTCATGCCCGACATATCCTTCATGCCGCTCATGTCCTTCATGCCGGCTCCCATCATGGGCCGTTTTGTCAGTGTAATATTCGTTTTGCTCCAGTTTACACTGTAGCCAAGCGACTCCGCGATCTGACGAAGCGGCACGAGACTTTGGCCGTCTTTCTGCACGACCTTCACTTTACTGTAGTCAGGCATCATGCCTTTGCCCATATCCGCAGCCGATGCCGCTCCCGGGATCATAATAGCCGCCGCCAATAAAGCTCCTGTCGTCAATTTCATCATTTTATTCATGTCATATCCTCCTAACGTTATTGCGGAACCTCTTGTGTACGCTTCCATGTACTCCGGGTTTCCGCCTCTTCGGTTAAAAGGATACAAGAGCGTTATTAACGCCCACGAACAAAAAAATAAACAAACCATTACAAATGTCTAACATTCTAAATTTATCCAGGACAAAGCCGTTCGGAACGGGGATCAACGGAACATTTATAAATTTCGCTCCGCCAGCTTTTCAGCCGCCGACCATGTCGAAACGCCGTTCCTTTGCGCATCGGCGAGCACCTCGGTTACGGCATCGTACACCCGCTCTACGCTCCGCTTCATGTCAGCCGCAGACAAGCCGTCCAGCTCGCAGGCCGTGACGATCAGGCCGCCGGCATTCACGACAAAATCCGGCACGTATACAATTCCCCGCGCGCTCAAAAGATCTCCGCAGCGCTCCTCTGCAAGCTGATTGTTGGCGGAGCCGGCCACGATTTTACAATTCAGCAGCGGCACCGTACGCTCGTTCAAAACCCCGCCAAGGGCGCACGGCGCGAAAATATCGCACGAGGCCGAGACGATATCCTCCGGCGGCACAACGGCTGCTCCGTAGGCTTGCACTGCTTTTGCCGCACGGGCGGCATCGATGTCGCTGACGATCAGCCGCGCGCCCGCGGCGTGGAGATACGCGCAGAGGAAGCTCCCGACCTTTCCCAGCCCCTGAACGGCCGCGGTTACTCCTTGCAAATCGGCGGAGCCCAAGACTGCGCCGGCTGCCGCTTTCATGCCCAAATACACGCCGCATGCCGTCATCTCCGCCGTGAAATCGCCTTCTGCCATCATGGTGCCGGTCGTATCCGTCACATACGGCGTCTCCAGGCGGATGAGATCCATATCCTGTACGGTTGTCCCCAAATCGACGCCGGTCATATAGGTACCCTGCAGCTGACCGATGCGCCTCCCGAGCGCGCGGAACAGCGCCTCGCTTTTATCCGTGGCCGGATCGCCGACGATCACCGCTTTGCCGCCTCCGTAGTTCAGCCCGAAGACAGCCGCTTTGTAGGTCATGCTGCGCGCCAGACGTATCGCATCAAGAGCCGCTTCCTCTCCGTCCGCATAGCGCCACATCCGGCAGCCGCCCAGTGCCGGACCGCGTTTGGTGCTGTGAATGGCGATGACCGCCTTCAGGCCGGCCGCCGGGTCCCGGCAAAATACAAGCTGCTCGAACGACAAACGTTCCATCACGTCCAAAATATCCATCGTTTTTTCCTCCCTTGCCTATCGGAGGTTCCTTGGAAACCCGGAATATCATTCCGTTGGACAAACTATCGATGAAGGGTTCACGTTTACGGAAGACGGCCCGTCCCGCAGGCTGCGACCGGCCGTCCGTCAAACGAGCCGCAGAGGCCGCTTTGTATAACGGTCCGCATAGGTGGAAGCGGCATACGAATCGGGCTTGAAGCGTGCGGCGTACATGCCCGTCGCTTCCACCCTTTTCACCATCTCTTGTACATATAATGCCGTTTTGTTGATGATTGGCACGGCACCCGCGTCAATATCGATAAACGATTCCACCGCCGCCCCCTGGTAGGCATAGGGCAGCAGCACCTCCTCCATTCTCCGGATGGTATCCTCCTCCTCGAACAGGCAGGCGACCTCCTGAGAGAAGGTCGTTTCCAGCGCCAGCTTCTCTCTCACCGACTTCAGTTCCCGCGGCACGACCGTCTGACGGTAGCAGGCCCATGCGCCCTTGCCGATTCGCCGTATGATCACGCCGGTAACGAATTTGGTGCAGCCTCGATAAACCTGGCTGTCGGTGCCGATCGCAAATTGGTAATGGGCGGCTGGCTCCTGCTTCATAAACGCGAGCATGCGGTCGACCACTTCCTCCAGGGCGAGCCGGCTTTCGCTTATATTTTGAAAACCGCTGTCCTGCTGAGTATCGTCCTTTTGTCGTGCCATCATTATCACCACCTGTACAAACGTACACGTCTACGCCGGCATTTATGTATGTCAGAACCGAAAAACCTCCGTTTCCCTACTGAAAACGAAGGCTTTGCCATTTAAACCGTTATGAATGTCCCGACAACAGTTGGGCGCGTCTGCTTCATCTCATGCTGCCGGGACCAAGCTGTCACCGAAGTACGGACTAATTCGAGCGGGTCTAATTACTGCTCCATCAAGCTGCGCAGCGGAACCGTCTGTTCGTTTTCGGGCCGGTCCAGCGGGTAAATCCTTGCCGTTTCGTTCTCCTCGTCGACATGCTGAATATAAATCGGCGTTCCTTCGTACGTCACCTTTTCCATTACAGGCGATTCGGCGATCGCTTTCGCGCGTGCAATATCCATTGCGGATGACCTCCCGACTAGATGTTGTCCATCATAAGGTGTGCACCGTTCGTCTTCATTATTCCGTTTTCCACCCGGACGGCAGCAAAAAAGCGCGCATCTATTCCAAAGAATAGATACGCGCTCGTCTAATCATCAAGCGATTGAAAGTCAAGTTGTTTACTTGCCCGCTAATCGTTGTCATCAACTGGTGCCAAGCCAAAAGCTCCGGAAATGGCGTGCCCAGAGAGATTCGAACTCCCGACCTTTTGATTCGTAGTCAAACGCTCTATCCGGCTGAGCTATGGGCACAAAAATGGAGCGGAAGACGGGAATCGAACCCGCGACCCTCGCCTTGGCAAGGCGATGCTCTACCGCTGAGCCACTTCCGCAAGATGGTGCGGTCGAGAGGACTTGAACCTCCACGGCTGTTACACCACTAGAACCTGAATCTAGCGCGTCTGCCAATTCCGCCACGACCGCAAAGCTTATGGTGCGGTTGATGGGACTCGAACCCATACACCCGGTGGGCACTACCCCCTCAAGATAGCGTGTCTGCCAATTCCACCACAACCGCATATTCACATGAGCCATGTAGGACTCGAACCTACGACACCCTGATTAAAAGTCAGGTGCTCTACCAACTGAGCTAATGGCTCACAATTAAAGGAGCCGTTCGGTATAAATGGCGGAGCCGACGGGATTCGAACCCGCGGTCTCCTGCGTGACAGGCAGGCATGTTAGGCCTCTACACCACGGCTCCACATTATAAGGTCTCGGATTGCTCCGAAGTAAATTTGGTTGCGGGGGCAGGATTTGAACCTGCGGCCTTCGGGTTATGAGCCCGACGAGCTACCGGGCTGCTCCACCCCGCGTCGTTAAATAAGTTATGCCATTATGGTGGAGGCTGAGGGGATCGAACCCCCGACCCTCTGCTTGTAAGGCAGATGCTCTCCCAGCTGAGCTAAGCCTCCATATGGTGACCCGTAGGGGATTCGAACCCCTGTTACCTCCGTGAAAGGGAGGTGTCTTAACCCCTTGACCAACGGGCCGAATAAACGGTGAAAACCCCACAATCGTGGGTTTCACCTACGGGCGTTACACCCTGAAAACTGGATACGAACATCCGATTAATTCTTTAGCTGGTCTTCCGAAGCGGCCTTCACGTGTCCGTGAACACCGATAGGATAAGCCCTCGACCGATTAGTATTCGTCAGCTGCACACGTTGCCGCGCTTCCACCTCGAACCTATCAACCTGGTCGTCTTCCAGGGGTCTTACATACTGGGAAATCTCATCTTGAGGGGGGCTTCACGCTTAGATGCTTTCAGCGCTTATCCCGTCCGTACTTGGCTACCCAGCGGTGCTCCTGGCGGAACAACTGGTACACCAGCGGTACGTCCATCCCGGTCCTCTCGTACTAAGGACAGCTCCTCTCAAATTTCCTGCGCCCGCGACAGATAGGGACCGAACTGTCTCACGACGTTCTGAACCCAGCTCGCGTACCGCTTTAATGGGCGAACAGCCCAACCCTTGGGACCTACTTCAGCCCCAGGATGCGATGAGCCGACATCGAGGTGCCAAACCTCCCCGTCGATGTGGACTCTTGGGGGAGATAAGCCTGTTATCCCCAGGGTAGCTTTTATCCGTTGAGCGATGGCCCTTCCATGCGGTACCACCGGATCACTAAGCCCGACTTTCGTCCCTGCTCGACTTGTCGGTCTCGCAGTCAAGCTCCCTTCTGCCTTTACACGCTTCGAATGATTTCCAACCATTCTGAGGGAACCTTTGGGCGCCTCCGTTACGCTTTAGGAGGCGACCGCCCCAGTCAAACTGCCCGCCTGACACGGTCCCTCTACCCGTTTCAGGGTAGCAGGTTAGAACTCCGATACGATCAGGGTGGTATCCCAACGGCGCCTCCACCGAAGCTGGCGCTCCGGCTTCTTAGGCTCCCACCTATCCTGTACAGATCGTACCAAAGTCCAATATCAAGCTGCAGTAAAGCTCCATGGGGTCTTTCCGTCTTGTCGCGGGTAACCTGCATCTTCACAGGTATTAAAATTTCACCGGATCTCTCGTTGAGACAGCGCCCAAGTCGTTACGCCATTCGTGCGGGTCAGAATTTACCTGACAAGGAATTTCGCTACCTTAGGACCGTTATAGTTACGGCCGCCGTTTACTGGGGCTTCGGTTCACAGCTTCGCCTTGCGGCTTACCGCTCCCCTTAACCTTCCAGCACCGGGCAGGCGTCAGCCCGTATACTTCGCCTTACGGCTTCGCACAGACCTGTGTTTTTGCTAAACAGTCGCTTGGGCCTTTTCACTGCGGCCCCCTCGGGCTATTCACCCTACCGAGGCACCCCTTCTCCCGAAGTTACGGGGTCATGTTGCCGAGTTCCTTAACGAGAGTTCTTCCGCGCGCCTTAGCATACTCTGCTCGCCTACCTGTGTCGGTTTGCGGTACGGGCACCTTCACCTGGCTAGAGGCTTTTCTCGGCAGCCGGAGCCCATGACCTTCGGTACTGTAATTTTCCCTCCCCATCACAGCCCAGCCTTATCGGTTGACGGATTTGCCGATCAACCAGCCTCACTGCTTGGACGGGGCATTCCATCGCCCCGCGTCACTGCCCTTCTGCGTCACCCCAATCGCTCATAACGGTTTACGGTGGTACAGGAATCTCAACCTGTTGTCCTTCGACTACGCCTTTCGGCCTCGCCTTAGGTCCCGACTTACCCTGAGCGGACGAGCCTTCCTCAGGAACCCTTAGGCTTTCGGCGGACAAGATTCTCACTTGTCTTTTCGTTACTCATACCGGCATTCTCACTTGAATACAGTCCAGCACTCCTTACGGTATACCTTCAACCCGTATTCAACGCTCCCCTACCACTGCCTAAAAGGCAATTCATAGCTTCGGTGGTGTGTTTAGCCCCGTTACATTTTCGGCGCAGAGTCACTCGACCAGTGAGCTATTACGCACTCTTTCAATGGTGGCTGCTTCTAAGCCAACATCCTGGTTGTCTGGGCAACTCCACATCCTTTCCCACTTAACACACACTTGGGGACCTTAGCTGATGATCTGGGCTGTTTCCCTCTTGACGATGGATCTTAGCACTCACCGTCTGACTCCCGGCGATAAGTCCATGGCATTCGGAGTTTGACGGGACTTGGTAACCCTTGGCGGGCCCCGCACCCCATCCGTGCTCTACCTCCATGACTCTTACGCCGAGGCTAGCCCTAAAGCTATTTCGGGGAGAACCAGCTATCTCCGGGTTCGATTGGAATTTCTCCCCTACCCCCACCTCATCCCCGAACTTTTCAACGTTCGTGGGTTCGGGCCTCCAGTGCGTGTTACCGCACCTTCACCCTGGACAGGGGTAGATCACCCGGTTTCGGGTCTACGTCCACGTACTCAAGTCGCCCTATTCAGACTCGCTTTCGCTGCGGCTTCGGCTCTTCACCTTAACCTTGCACGGGAACGTAACTCGCCGGTTCATTCTACAAAAGGCACGCCATCACCCCTAAATTGGGCTCTGACTTCTTGTAAGCGCACGGTTTCAGGTTCTCTTTCACTCCGCTTCCGCGGTGCTTTTCACCTTTCCCTCACGGTACTGCTTCGCTATCGGTCACTAGGGAGTATTTAGCCTTGGCAGATGGTCCTGCCGGATTCCGACGGGGTTTCTCGTGTCCCGCCGTACTCAGGATCCGTCTCGGAGAGCGCTGACTTTGGGTTACAGGGCTTTTACCTTCTTTGGCCGGCCTTTCCAGACCGCTTCGCCTAACCAACGCTTTTGTAACTCCATGTGAGACGTCCTACAACCCCAAGGGGCAAGCCCCTTGGTTTGGGCTAATCCGCGTTCGCTCGCCGCTACTGACGGAATCACTGTTGTTTTCTCTTCCTCAGGGTACTGAGATGTTTCAGTTCCCCTGGTATGCCTCCACGCTGCCTATGGATTCAGCAACGGGTGACTGGGCATTGCCCCAGCCGGGTTTCCCCATTCGGACATCCCCGGATCGACGCCTGCTTACGGCTCCCCGAGGCATTTCGTTGTTCGCCACGTCCTTCGTCGGCTCCTAGTGCCTAGGCATCCTCCGTGCGCTCTTAGTAGCTTAACCTAGTCGTTTTCCGTAGAAAACGGGCTTCGTAAGCAATAAACTCAGCTAAAGGATGTTTCATTTGTTCGTATCCAGTTTTCAAGGTGCAATCTCCTGCCGCA